>NZ_QWFZ01000001.1 GCF_003576315.1 Henriciella mobilis
GTATCTTGTTTTTACAGCATACATCATTCAAAGCGTTTGTATCTCGTGTGTGCTATAAGCTTGTATGTGTCGCTGGTTTGTGCATCAGACCGTGTAAAAGCAAGAGTCCCACCATTTTATGAGTTTGCTGGAGGTTGGGCTTTTTTTGGTGTTGTGCAGTGGATCGTCAGGTCAGATGACAACAGAAGGCACCGACAATTTGGGGATGAAGGTAGATGAAGGAAGGAGTAAACTGCGGCTTACTGACCCAACATGGTTTTGACTTCTTCAGCGAGTTTGCCGAGGTTATCCTTGACTGCGGTCAAGTGTGGCATCAGCTTCTCTCTCACCTCGTCGAAGTTGGTCTCCTTCAAGGTACTGGCCTGGTCATAGTACGTCTTCATCTGGTCTTTGTAGTCCTGCACGTAGGGCTCCACCATTTCCTTCACCGCCATCACGCGCTCTGTGATCTTCCCGCGGATCTTTTCGATGATTGGCATCAGTTTGCTCTTGGTCTCTTCCACGTTCTTGTCGATCTTCTCCTGCAGCTCGGTCATCACGGGCTTGAGTTTCTCTTTCCAGGCTGCCACGTCGGCCTCATGCTTCTTCGTGTACTCATCCAGGTGGGGCTGGAGCAGGGCCTTGTACTCCTCGATGTGGTTGTTGACCACTGTGTGGAGTTCGGCGCGCATTGGCTCCAGCTCCGCCTTCAGAGTGTCAATGTCGGTTTGGATTGAGGCGCGCAGGTCCCGGGTGGCGTCATCGAGGGTTGACACGGCGCTGTCGGTGAAGGGCGCAACCTGCTCCTGGAGCTTGAGGATCTGATCGTGGATGAAGTTAGTGCGGGTCAAGATGGCATTCTTGGCTGCCTCGTCGTCGATCTTTCCGGCGATGTTTTCCAGGCTGGTCTTGATTGAATCCAGGTACAGCCTCATGAGACCGCGAGCATGCTCCAGATGAGAGGGAGCGTCGGCCTGCAGAGCGGCGCCATGGCAACCAACGGCAAGGAGAGCAAGAGCGAGAGCCACAAACTTCATGATGAC
>NZ_QWFZ01000010.1 GCF_003576315.1 Henriciella mobilis
AGGAAGACGGGCAACTCGGGCCTCACGACCGGATGGCGCTTCGTGGAAATCGTCGAATGCAGATAAGTCAGCGTCTCGTCATCGGTGAGCTTTGCGATTTCGGCGAGACAGGTGGAGAGGAGATCGAAGACGCGGGCGGCATGTTGCTGGAAGGTCTCCAGGCGATGACGCCAGGTCGCCGCGTCTTCGGTCTCGGCGCGCTGGATCAGGGCTTTCTCGGCCCGGCCCGTGGCATCGGCGGGTGGGAGCCAGAGCAGGGTCAGATAGTAGGCACTTTCGAACCGGGTTCCGGCTTCTTCGGCTTGTAATGCCCGTTCCTGATCGACGAGCCATGACAGCGCGTCGGGGAACTCAGCCTCCGGATAATCATGCACTTCATGGCGCTGCGCTTCGAAGAACAGCGCCCAGCCCGAGCCGAACCGGCGCAGCACATTATTGACCCGCGCCATCACGGAAACGAGTTCTTCGTCTGTCGAGCTTTCGAGGTCAGGGCCGCGATAGCGGAACGTGGTCTGGAAGCTGCCATCCTTGTTGAGGACGACGCCCGGCGCGACGAGACAGGCCCAGGGCAGGTAGTCGGCCAGTAGGACCAGGGTCTCTGCGTATTCTTTCAGGTTCAGCATGTCAGATGCTCCTTGTGCCGCGTGCTCCGGCCGGCAACGGCCATGAAATCCGGATCAGAGCGCGCCATGAACACCGCTGCCGAATGCCCGACCGCCCAGAGAACAAGGCCCGGTATCCAGAGCTGGAGGCCCAGGCCGACAGCAGCGGCGAGCGTCCCGATGGCGATGGCGGCCGTGCGGGGCGCGCCCGCCATCAGGATCGGCTCGGTCAGCGAGCGATGGAGCGGGATTTCATAGCCGTCAGCCACTAGCAGGCTGCTGAAAAAGCCTGTTTGCACGTTGTGGAGTATAGATTTTTTGGGGTCTGTGAGACTTTTTTTCGCCGTTTTGGCGTCGGGACGCGCGTTTCCGCCGGCATTGAGGTCACTCTTTCGGCATAGACCATCTTTCTACGGATTATGCGCTGACCTATAGCAGCGGCGATGGTGGCGTTCATGCTGCGGCCCCCGCAAGTAGCTTCGGTAGTCGGACGAGATTGTAGGCGGCGATGGCGATATCGAAGCCGAGGGCAACGCGCCGCTTTCCCCTGAACTTCGTCTTGGCATAGCCGCCAGTTGTCTTCGTCCACCCGAAGATCTCCTCGATCCTTTTGCGGATGCGCTGGGAGACCTCATAGCCCTCGGGGGTCTTGATGGGCAGGCCGCACCTCCCGGTCTCGGACTTCAGGGCGACATGCGGCCTGACACCGGCCTGCTCCAGATCGCGCTTGAAGGTCCAGGCATTGTAGCCTTTGTCGGCACCAAGTGTGGCGCCGCGTTTAACCTTGCGTTTCCTGATCATCTCGAGGGCCGCCTCGCGTTCGGCTCTGCCGGTTGCATGGGTCAGTTGTGTCGCTACGGCGAGGCCTTGCCGGTTCTCCATGAGGACGTGCCCCATGTAGCATAACTGAGCCGGCTTGCCCCGGCCCTTGCGATAGAGCCGAGCATCGGGATCGGTCGATGAGGCATGCGTCTGGTTCGACCGCTTCTCGCCGTGGAAGTCGTGCGGTGCATTGCGACCACCACCTCCACTATCCGGACCACCGCCGCTATCGGTATCCTTCGGACGGAAGCTCTTGGTACTGGCCCAGGCCTCAATCAGGGTGCCATCCACACTGAAGTGCTCACGCGACAACAGCTTCTTCACTCGCCGAAGCGACAGGACGGCGTTGAGGAACTTTGCGGCGATATCCCCATCCAGAAGGCGGTCGCGGTTCTTTGAAAACGTCGAGGCGTCCCAGGTCGGCTCATCGGGCCCGAGCCCGACAAACCAGCGAAACAGGAGATCGAACTCAAGCCGCTCCATCAGCTGGCGCTCAGACCGGATCGAATAGATCGCCTGCAACAGCATCGCCCGCAACAGACGCTCCGGCGCGATCGACGGGCGACCGGTATCCTGCGCGTAAAGTGCCGTAAAATCTGCGTCCAGAGCCTTCAGCGCGTCATTTACCAGCTGCCGTATCTGCCGCAGAGGATGATCCGATGCGATCCGGTCTTCTACGTTCACATACGAAAACAACTGATCCGTCGTCCGATCTTCACCACGCATCTCTGCCTCCCTCTCCACACAAAAGAGAGAATCATGCTTCGCAAAGCAAAACGAGACCTTTTTCAGCAGCCTGCTAG
>NZ_QWFZ01000011.1 GCF_003576315.1 Henriciella mobilis
AGGAAGACGGGCAACTCGGGCCTCACGACCGGATGGCGCTTCGTGGAAATCGTCGAATGCAGATAAGTCAGCGTCTCGTCATCGGTGAGCTTTGCGATTTCGGCGAGACAGGTGGAGAGGAGATCGAAGACGCGGGCGGCATGTTGCTGGAAGGTCTCCAGGCGATGACGCCAGGTCGCCGCGTCTTCGGTCTCGGCGCGCTGGATCAGGGCTTTCTCGGCCCGGCCCGTGGCATCGGCGGGTGGGAGCCAGAGCAGGGTCAGATAGTAGGCACTTTCGAACCGGGTTCCGGCTTCTTCGGCTTGTAATGCCCGTTCCTGATCGACGAGCCATGACAGCGCGTCGGGGAACTCAGCCTCCGGATAATCATGCACTTCATGGCGCTGCGCTTCGAAGAACAGCGCCCAGCCCGAGCCGAACCGGCGCAGCACATTATTGACCCGCGCCATCACGGAAACGAGTTCTTCGTCTGTCGAGCTTTCGAGGTCAGGGCCGCGATAGCGGAACGTGGTCTGGAAGCTGCCATCCTTGTTGAGGACGACGCCCGGCGCGACGAGACAGGCCCAGGGCAGGTAGTCGGCCAGTAGGACCAGGGTCTCTGCGTATTCTTTCAGGTTCAGCATGTCAGATGCTCCTTGTGCCGCGTGCTCCGGCCGGCAACGGCCATGAAATCCGGATCAGAGCGCGCCATGAACACCGCTGCCGAATGCCCGACCGCCCAGAGAACAAGGCCCGGTATCCAGAGCTGGAGGCCGAGGCCGACCGCGGCTGCGAGCGTCCCGATGGCGATGGCGGCGGTTCTCGGCGCGCCCGCCATCAGGATCGGCTCGGTGAGCGAGCGATGGAGGGGGATTTCATAGCCGTCGGCCATTACACCAGCGCTCCGCCGCCGAACGAGAAGAAGGTCAGGAAGAACGAGGTCGCGGCGAACGCGATCGACAGCCCGAACACGATCTGGATCAGTTTGCGCATGCCGCCGGAAGTTTCTCCGAACGCCAGCGTCAGGCCGGTAATGGTGATGATGATCACCGCCACGATCCGCGCGACCGGGCCCTCGATCGAGGTCAGGATCTGATCGAGCGGGCCTTCCCAGGGCATGCCGGAGCCTGCCGCATGGGCGGGACCGGCGATCATGAGGCCGAGGCCGATACAGGCCGCGACCTGAACCGTTCGGTTCACAGCCTGAAGGTGGGTGTAGAGCGTCATTGGGTTTCTCCATGTTGGACGAGGGACAGGGAACGGGAGACGAGCGGGGCGGTCTGGTACCCCTCGCCGTCAAAGCCGGTGACGCGCAGCGCCTCTTCGACGCGCCGCTGGCCGCCCGCGCGGCTCATGAACACGACCACGTCAATCGCCTCGGCGATGAGATCGAAGGGCGCGCGGGGTGTGGCTTCCAGTGTCAGCTGTTCAAGCCGGGCCAGCGCGCCGTGGGCGGAATTGGCATGCAGCGTCGTGATCCCGCCCGGATGGCCCGTGTTCCAGGCCTTGAGCAGGTCAAGCGCTTCAGCCCCGCGCACCTCGCCGACGATGATCCGGTCGGGGCGCAGGCGCAGCGTCGAGCGGACAAGGTCCTGCAGGCTGGTGCTGCCGCGATGGGTTCTGAGTTGAACCACATTGGGCGCAGCGCAGCGCAGCTCGCGCGTGTCTTCGAGGATGACGATGCGGTCATCGTGGAGTGAGGCTTCTGCCAGCAAGGCATTCGTGAAGGTCGTCTTGCCAGAGGACGTGCCGCCCGCGATCAGGATGTTCGCATGGCTGGCGATACTGTCTTTCAGCGCTGTAGCCAGCGCAGGCGCGAGCGCGCCCTGGGTGACATAGTCGCCAAGTTCAAACGGCGTCGTCGCAGGCTTGCGGATCGAAAAGCATGGGGCTGTCGAGACAGGTGGGAGAAGCCCCTCAAACCGCTCGCCGCTGCCGGGGAGTTCGGCAGAGACGATGGGGGACTTGGCGTGAGCGGCCTCTCCAACTCCTGAGGCGACCAGGCGGATGACGCGCTCGCGGTCGCAAGGGGCAAGTGTGTGCTGCGAAATGATGACGCCGATGCCCGCCTTCTCGATCCAGACCGAGCCGTCCGGATTGGCCATCACTTCGATCGTGTCAGGCGCTTCCAGCGCCTCGCGCACCACCGGGCAGAAGGCCGTGCGCAGCATCGCGGTGCGGCGGGTTTCTGTTTGCGTTTGTTGCGCGGATAGCGACATGGACGGGGCCTTTCGTGGACCCCTCAATCATCCCAGCAACAGCGCCTTCACATCAGTTCGAAAACCGGCCATTGCGCGCAAGCGACTGCAGACTGTCGCAGTCCTCTGCAAATCCACGTCAGGCATCACACCAATAATTGACCTGCGGACGATTGCGCTTTTGGCGCCGATCGATGTCACAAGACCGAACTGAATTTCCCGTCATTGGAATAATTCGAATTGGCACAATCGCGTGTGGAACGAATTTTGCTGTTGCCTCCGGGAAAGGAGGAAAAGGGCATGAAGACCTTCACACTTGAAACCAATGCGGAAACAGCCGCTTACGATTATCTCTCCCGGCTTTCTTCAGACCGCTGGGCCTGGGAGTACGCCAGACGCAATGACGATCTTCGCGATGATGCGGCGCATCGCAGCGATGACGACATCTCCGAAAAGAAAGCCGATTGCGCTGACATCCGCATCCTGCGTTCGCGCGTTCCCCAGACCCTGGCTGAGCGCTGGGGACTCGTCTTTATGCCCGATCCGGACCTGAACGGTTTCGAGGCGGACGCCGTCTGGAGCCACTATGTCTTCCCCGACCAGGTCGAGGTGAACTGCACGCCGCGCAAGCCGGGCCAGAGCTGCGACATCTGGGATCGCACCGTGCCTCATTGCGATATCACGCATATTACCGACCGCGCGGGCCGGGAATATCTTCTGATCCGTGGTAATGACTGCGTCGTCCAGGTGCGCTGCACAGGCATGTCACTGCTGAGCCTCGAACCCGTACGCATGAAGCTGCAGATTTCGGACATGGTCGCCTATGAGCGCAAGCTGAAGCTCCAGAAGGAAGCCTTCCGGCTTTATGGAAAGGGACCGAACACATCGGCGGCGCGCTGGACGAAGACCACCCAGATCCTGCGCAATGGCGTCATCGCGCTTGATTGCCTGAAGGCCGGGATGAGCCAGAGAGAAATCGCTTCACTGCTCCACGGGCCGAAAACGGTCGCCGAGGAATGGGGCGTCGATGGCAGTTCGCTACGGGCATCCATCCGCTATGTCATCTCCAAAGCCGAAGGCCTGCGCGATGGCGGGTATCTGATGGAGCTCCTCGGGGCGCGCCTGGGCGGAGATTGTCAGGCAGCCTGAGTCCTTTGCGGCCTGCCCACGCCAAAGGCGCGGGGCTGTTCGCCCGGCTGGATAGGCCGATGAGAGGCAACAGGGCGGTCCGAGGTGATCGCCGACCTTCGCCCGGCGCTCGCCCCGGAGCCGCAGGAGCCATCCTGCGCCGACCGGCCCGGCGAGGCTCAATGAGGGTCCGGTAGTTCGTCTGGAGATCGTGGTGCTGGGCCTCGCCGGCTGGCCGCGCGCCCGCGCTTCCCACTGGCTGGCGCCAGAGGGGTCGCGGGCGCTGAATTCAAAGCCGTGGCTTAAAGGTCAGGCCGCGGACATCACATCGACGTGCCCGCCATCGTCATAAAGTACAGAGAGCGATGGCTGGCTGATCCTGAACTGACTGCGGCGCTTCAGTTTTGGCCGGGCAGAGGATGCGTCCTCAAGCTTAAGCGCCGGGTCATAGACAATGTGTCCGGCGGCGATGGCAGCGAGGAACTTCAGAAAATCCGTGTTCTCATAAAGGCTGACGAGCGAGCCGTAGCTGTACTGCGGGGGCGGACCCTGAAACACCGATGGCACATAGGCCGCGCGGGCATGCTTACGGTTCCAGTGATCAATCAGCGCGGTATATGGCCAGGCAGCGGCTTCTTCCCCCTGCGGTGTAACAAGACAGATGGCTCCTGCCATGTCGTCGATCTTTCCGCTGGCGAGGTCAAACCCTGTCAGCTTCAGAATTAGTCCGGTGTCGGCATGGACCGTCTTTCCGACCTTATAGATGCCACCGAAATTCCACCGGTCGGGTTTGCCGCTCTTGTCCGCATAGCCGAACCGCCGGACAAATGCTTCAGGCCCCTCTGACCTGTAAACCCCGCGGACCGGTTCAGGCGTCATCAGCGTGATCTGCGATTTTGCGACGGGTTTTCCGAGGTCGTTCACGCCGAACTGTTTGATCTCCCAGCCGAGATAATCCGGTTCTGCAAGGCCGTTTGCGCTGATGCCGAGTCTCGCTTCAAGTGTATAGCCTCCGCCGTTGCGCGCTGCGTAAGGCTCGGGAGTCCCCGACGCACCGAGCTTCTGCGACAGGATCCAGCCTTCAAGATGAATCTCCCGGAGTTTTTCGATCAGGGCGCCCCGCGTATCGTTGCGGGCCGTGCCATAGCCGGTGAGCATCACGAAAACGCCAAGCATCTCCGGATCGGTGAGACTCTCAATCTCTCTCGCGACAGGATGGTCGGCGAGACAGGCAAAACCGAAGATTGTCCCGTCCGGATGGACAGCGAAAAGCAGAACGCGGCCCTCGTCCCGGACAGCGATGACGTCATTTGGCGCGTTCCGGCACCCCTGCAAAAGACCAGACAGTCTGACTTCAGGGTATTTCGGATACAGGATCAGCTGAGCATTCGGTGCAGCCGCAAACTGACCGCCGGCATACCAGTGAAAGCGCACTTTCGCTTTGGCGCGGTCGCGCACGCTCCCGGCGATGCCGGTTTCATCGATAAGGACCTCATCATGCGGGATCAGACCAAGCGCGGAGAAATCCCCACCGAGATAAATCTGGTTCTTGGAGTTATCGTTCGGCGCGAGCTTCTTGGCAAAGAAACGCGTTGCGCCTTTCGAGCGGAAAAAGCCGATAAGTGCAGCAAGCGAATTCATTCCGGCGCTGAAACCCTTACAAAACAAGAACACAGAATACGGGGATTCGTACCAGCGGTGTCAGGTCAGCAGCAGCGGCGAGCGGCCGTGACCAGATGACCGGGACGCCAGACAGAAAGACGGTTCGCTACCCTGAAGCCAGCCTGCTGCAGCAGCGACAACAATTTCGGCGTCCAGTCGCTCCGGTCCCTTCAGCGCGCATTCCCAGATGGTTCCGACGCGCCATCCGTCTGCCGCGAGCGCCGCTGCGGATTTGGCATCCCTGTCCGTGTTGCTCCGGATTTTTTGTCTCCAGAACTCAGTGCGGGTCTGCGGAAGCCTGAACAGCGCACAGTCATGGCCGTGCCAGAAGCAGCCGTGAACAAAGAGAACGGCTCTGAACTTCGCAAATACGAGATCAGGACGACCGGGAAGGTCTCTGGCGTGAAGGCGGTATCTGAACCCCAGTCTGTGGAGGCCTCCTCGAATCAGAAGCTCAGGCTTGGTGTCTGAGCCTCTGATCGCAGCCATGTTCCGGCTACGGGTCGCCTTGTCATGAACATCAGGCACTTTGTTTCAGACGGCTTTCCTGCGGCGGGGAGAGGATGTCCAGAACATGCGGTGTCATGATCCGCGCAACCTCCCGGAAGACCGGCACCGCCACCGAATTGCCGAACTGTTTATAGGCCTGCGTGTCGGAAACCGGAATCCTGAAGCTGTCGGGCAGGCCCATCAGGCGGGCGCATTCGCGCGGCGTGAGGCGGCGGGGATTTCTGCCTTTCCCCCGGCTGACCAGTATCTCCGATCCGTCCTTGAAGTAGCGCGCCGAAAGCGTCCGGCAGGTATCATCCGGCCCGACCAGTCCGAAGCCGAACCCGTTGCCGGCGGCCCTGTGCTTGTCCGCATAGCCCTGAAGATAGGCCCAGAGTTTGTCCGTCAGCGTATATTTTTCGCTGACCTCAGCGCGTTCTCCGACAGTATAATGACCTTCCGGGGCCTCGCTGCCGTCCTCCGGGTGAAGAATGTCGCGCATCCGCCTCAAACCCTCCGGCGGCAGCTCCAGGGCATCCCATGAAAACGCCGTGGGCTCGCGGAATCCGACAATGACAATGCGCTCCCGGTTCTGGGGCGAGAAGTGCCTCGCATTGATGACACGGACATGCAGCTCATACCCAAGCTCATCTTCAAGCGTCCGCCTGATCACCTCGAACGTCCGGCCCCGGTCATGGTTCTGCAGGTTCTTCACATTCTCCAGCAGAAAGGCTGCAGGGCGATGGGCGTCGATGATCCGCGCGACATCAAAGAACAGCGTGCCCTGTGTCTCGTCCTTAAACCCGTGCTGGCGGCCGAGTGCATTCTTCTTTGAGACACCGGCAATGGAGAAGGGCTGGCACGGAAAGCCTGCGACAAGGATGTCGTGGGCCGGGATATCCATGACATGCACCTCAGTGATGTCTCCGGCGATCTGCCGGTTGTCTCGGTGATTGGCCTGATAGGTAAGCTGGGCGTACTTATCCCACTCAGACGTGAAGACGCAGCGCCCGCCGGCATCATCGAACGCTGTGCGTAGGCCGCCGATCCCGGCAAACAGATCGATGAAGGTGAACCCGGCAAAAGGGACCGGCTCTGCAGGTCGTCCTGCCAGATCCCGGACCCGGTCAAGAACCGCCTTGCGCGGCTTCGTCTCACCAGTCTCCCAGCGGTAGACCTGGCGTTCGGAATAGCCGAGCTCGGCCGCGAGTTGCTCGGCCGTGCAGCCGGTCTGAAGTCTGAGTTTCGAGAATTCCGTCGCCATCCGAATCGCCCTTTATGGTAAATTTCATGTCCTGATGTCAGCATTCGTCCCGCCGGTCAAGCAAAAGTTCACCATTTGTTCTGAGGCGCCCTCGCGGCGGTGATGGCGTTTCTCTGATCGCCGCCCCCGTGCCAGGCAGACCACCGCCCGGCCACTTCCGCGCTTGCGCGACAGCACATATGCATCAAACATTGTCTGCATATTGTTGACATATTCCGAGTTTGTGAGTAATATTACCGTTAGGAAGTTGAATTGTGGGAGGCTGCATGGCTGACAAACGGGAAAAGTTTGTGAAACTTGCGGAGGCGAGGGTCAGCAAGGCCCTGAAAGAACTGCAGCTGATCGGCAACCTGTCGAACCGGTCCGCCTATGAATACAGCGAGGAGGACGTGAAGCAGATGTTCCGGGCGCTTCAGAAGGGACTGGATGCAGCCAAATCAAGGTTCAGCGAACCCGGTGCGCCGTCCAATCCTGTCTTCAGGCTGGGGGAGTAGTTCCGGTGCCGAGGATCGAATTCATACCGAATGCTGCACGCAAGACGCAGGGCCTCACAGGCAGCAATGTCCAGCAGTTCAGAGATGACCCGTACCGTAGCTGTGCGCGCGAAACCGGGCAGAACTCAAATGATGCACGCCTGAAGGACAGCGAAGCATGCACGCCCGCAGTGCCGGTGCGCCTTGAATACAATCTTCTCAGTATCGCCCGTGAGGACCTGCCCTTCGCCGACGAGGCTGCCGAAACCGTGTCGGCTTGCCTTAGCGAGAGCATCCGGCGTTGCGCGAGCCGTGGCGGCAACCCCGAGAAGCACCCCGAAGTGCGCTTCTTCAGGCGCGCAGCCGAAACGCTGTCTGCTGACGTAATTCAGGTACTGGAGATTGCAGACTTCAACACGACGGGACTCACCGGCCCGTTTGACGATCCCGGTTCTGTGTTCAATTCTCTGGTCAAGGCTGACGGCGACAACAATAAGCAGAACGCCGACTCCGGCGGGTCGTTCGGTATTGGCAAGAATGCCGCTTTCGCAGTGTCAGATCTTCAGACCGTTCTCTATTCGACCCTTACTGAACATGAAGGCGTGAGCGCCTTTGCGTGCCAGGCCAGGTTTCAGCTCATTTCTCACGAACGGGACGGGAAGCCTTTTTCCGCAGAAGGATACTGGGGCGAAGCGAACTTCTACGCGATTACAGAACCGGGCGGATTACCGGACTGGCTGGTGAGATCTGATCGCGGAACGTCGATTTTTGCTGTGGGTTTCAGACAGGATGAGCAGTGGGCCGGACGAATGGCCCTCTCCATAATCACCAACTTTCTCCGTGCCATCATGGATGGCCAGATGGAATTCAGCATCGACAGCGGACGGTACAGGATCAACCGGGGTACTCTGGCCGGCTATCTCAAAGACAGTGAGCTTGAGAAGATTGCGGAGGAAACCGGACAACGCAACGCTCTGCACCGGACCCGTGATATCTATTCGTGTTTCACTTCCGGCGTGAGCGAAACGCTCACGCTTCCGACCGGAAAGACACGAGGTGCGCAGCTGCGCATTCTGGTGGCCGACGACCTTGAACAGCCGCGTTCTGTCCTGATCGTTCGCAACGGCATGTATATAACGGACAATCTGAGGGACTTCGGGGACGCGTTCAGAACGTTCTCCGGCACCCGGCCGTTTGTTGCTGTTCTGGAACCCGGGCCCGACGAGGATGGCAGGGCGTTCAGTGAGTTCCTGAAACGGATGGAGAATCCCGAGCATGATAATTTCTCGGCTGAAAGGCTTGATGACAGCAGAGAGATCAGAGAGGCCCGCGCTCAGGTCCGGAAGCTCGCCAAAACTGTACGTGAGGCCATCCGTTCCGCTGCAGGAGTGAGGGAATCCGAATCGACCAGCCTTGATGAACTCGCTCGATACTTTCAGGGCGATCCGCAGCAGGCGGAAAACGCGAAAGCGAACGAGCGGGATCCCGAGCGTTTCCGCACCGGGCGGGCTAGACGGACCAAAGCCAGGAGACCAGAACCTGAAAGCACAAAGGGTGACACCGGCGGTTCGGGGACGTCCGGGGGGCAGTCAGGCGGAACGGGTGGCGGGACCGGACAAGGCACCGGCTCAGGAACGGGTGGTGCAGGAACGCGTGGCCAGGCGAAAGAGATTGCAATTTCAGGTAAGCGTTGCCGACGGCAAGCGCCTGACGCGGCATTCACGCACCGGATATTCTTTACCCCAAGAGCTTCGGTAACTGCCGCCATCCGGATTGATGCGTCGGGTCTGACCCGTCCGACCCGCCTCACTCTGGCGAATGCCGACAAGGGTCGTATTGCCAGAGGACTGCTGGTCCTCGACCTTGTCGAAGGGGAAAGACAGTCCGTATCGCTGTCATTCGCTGAGCCCTATGACGGGCCGGTCGAGTTCTCGTCATTCTCTCTTGAGGAGGGAAATGCGGCATGAGACTGACCAATGAGATGACGTTCCCGCATCCGGTTCTTGCTTCGTGGCGCGACGACTTTCGCAGCGGCCGGTTCGAGGTTGAGATCGGTTTTGAAGAAGACGTTCAGGACGGCGGCGTTGAGCTGAGGTTTGAAGGCGTACTGACATCCACGGCAATCGGGGATCTCATCTCTGCGGGACGCGCGATGCTTGGCTGTTTCGTAATCTGTGAGGCGACCGGTCTGAGACGCCTTATCGAACTGGGGACCCTTCCGGCTTCATACACGTTTGCGTCCGGCGAGCTGCTCGATACGGTCCTGCTCCGGCCGATTGTCTGGATGCTCAGCGAGCTCGCAGGCTGGCAGCCGGGTGATGTTCACCCCGAATTCGCCGGCGCGCAGGACCTCAGCGCCGGGGACATCGTCGCCATGGCAGACGAATTCGCCATCACTGTCGCGCAGGCAGACCTGCCCGCCCTTGAGACGATTTTCGACCTCAAAGTCGCAGAGGACCAGCCTGAGGGCGAATTTGAAATCGATCTCAGACGAGACCGGATCACAATCCTTGCAGGACCGCAGACGAAGCACCTTGTTGATACGCTGAGGGAGATGAAGGGGCCGGCTTCCGCAGCGGTCATGAACGGCCTGTACATTCCGACGATTATGACCGTCCTGACCGCTATCGAAGCGCATGGCGAAGACGACTTCGCCGGCTTTCGCTGGCTGGAACCTTTCAGGCGCAGGTGCGGCCGCCTCGAAATTGAGCCCGCAGCAGCGACGGCGTTCGGCGACGCGCAACGACTGCTCGAAAGGCCCTTTCTTGACCTCACGAAGCTGACGGAGACTTACAATGGCTGAAGGACCCGTCAGATTCGTTTCTGCAGATGTAGCCGCAAGACTGTTTGACAGTGTTGAGGAGAATCTCGACCGCTACCTGACCGCAGGCTTCGCCGACGAGGCCAGAGAGCTTGGCTGGGCGCTGGAAACCAGAACGGCATCTGTTGATCCGGATTTCGCGAAAGCACTGCTCGCTTCGCGGGATCCCGAAGCAGAGGTCGCAAATTCGCTTCACGTCTTCCGTTCGATCAGAGGTATGACTCCGGCACTCGCTCGCGACGAAAGAGTCTGGGTGAGGCTCTGCCACATCGAGGCGCTCGCATACGCCCACGAACGATGGATCGGAGAGACCAGTCCTGTGAGGGATATCGAACTTCACTTCTTCGCTTCTGGTCTGGCGCAATGCCGGGACGATAACGCTCTTGGCCGGCTCTGGTGGAACGGCTACCTCGCGTCGCTGATCGATCCTACGAATCCCGAAGGGGTGCTCCGGCAAATGCTGAAGCGCGCGAACATCCGACTGCAATTCGTCGACCGTGCCAACACATCGTTTCGCCTGCCTCTTGCGCGCGGTCTGATCCGGCTTCTGCGGGACGAACCCTGGCTCAACAGCCATGACCGCGCCTTCGAGGACTTCATCAGGGTGCTCGACCGGAATGGCGGCGGCAGGGTGTTTGAGGCATCAACTGACACCGAAATTGATGCTTTCCTCAAAAAAAACCTGCCCGCCGCTCAGGCAGCACACGCGAGGCGGCATCTCAGCTGAACCGGTTCCAGCCACTCCAGCCTCCCTCCGCCTCAATATCTGTTCCCATCAGTCAGGTGGGCGGACGGTGCGTCTGCCAGAGCGCGGTCGCCGCGCAAGGGGGCGGGTCTTTGTCAGCTCTGATCGTCTTTAGGCGTCATACCTACAGCTTCCCCTTGCGCGCCGCCCTGGTGCGCTCCGGCTGAGCACCTCCTCGCCGCCCACCCGACTGTCGGGAAAAGAACGCGGGCGGGGAAGGAGACTGACATGACTGACCAACTCGCAACTGCTGCACCTCTTGCAGCCACCGCCGCACCCGCGCAGCCCGACAGGCCGCGCATCTACGTGGCCTGCCTTGCAGCCTACAATTCCGGCTGCCTGCATGGACGATGGATCGATGCGACCACCCCTGAAGAGATTTGGGAACAGGTCCGCGCCATGCTTACGGATTCGCCGGAGCCCGACGCCGAGGAATGGGCGATCCATGGTGCGACCAGAAAGTCGCATCTGTTGAGTGAGGCAGGGATGCCTCTGGTCGAGCCTTCTCGACCATTTCTAGCCGGAGCGTGCGAGCTGGGTAACTGGCTGGTGCGAAGCCTCCGGAAACGAGCGGGGAGCTGGCAGCCACACGCCGGTGAACCGCCCAAGGAGAAGACCGGTATGGTGAACGAAAGTGAATCTGTGTTGATGCGTCGTTACCCATCAGTCCCCCGGAAGTGGCTTTTACGGGGAGCAAGGGAATGGGCTGGGGGCACGTGGATCCCTCAGTCGGAAGGTCGATATTCCCCGGCGTATAGCAGGCACCTAACCCGGTCGCATCTCACAGATGCGGAACTGAGTAACCCCGATGAGGTCCGGTCGCTGGTAACAGCGCCCGGTAAGCGGCTCGCAAGAGCCGCCCAACTCCTCAGCGGGTGTAGGAAGTTATCAGAAGCGAATGCCGCCAGCCGAAAGGCACGGGGAATACATAACCCGGTGGATAGGGCCATGCCCAACCTGAAAGGGTGCTGACAGATGACTGGTGAGTCCCCCGTAATCTCGTGGAACAGCAACCGAACCGTTCGTGAAAAGATGGACGGGCCGCAAGGCCTGATCGTAAGCGACGGAACTGTTCACTGGCAGACCATTGACTGGCCTGCCGCCTATCGAACCGTCAGGACGCTGCGCCGGAGAATCTATCGGGCGACTGAAATGCGGGACTGGAAAACGGTCCGCTCGTTGCAAAAGCTGATGCTGCACAGCCGGGCGAACCTGCTCGTTTCCATCCGAAGGGTCAGCCAGATCAATCGTGGGAAAGCCTCTCCCGGTGTCGATGCGCGAACCGCACTGACGCCGACCGAGCGGGCCGGCCTTGCGAACCAGTTGGTGAACCTCAAGGCATGGGAACCGCTTCCAGCCCGGAGGGTGTATATCCCTAAAGCGAGCGGCAAGAAGCGGCCGCTCGGAATCCCGTCCCTCATCGACCGGTGCCAGCAGGCCATTGTGCTCAATGCACTTGAGCCCTGTTGGGAAGCGCAGTTCGAGGGGACAAGCTACGGGTTCCGGCCCGGTCGTGGCGTCCATGACGCCATAGAGCGGATATATCTGGCAACCAAGTCCGGGTCCAAACGGGTCTGGGTTCTTGATGCCGATATCAAAGGCTGCTTCGACAATATCGACCATGACGCCCTGATGGAGGCTATCGGCAACTTCCCCGCAAGGGGAATGATCCGCCGTTGGCTGAAGGCAGGCTATGTGGAAGATGGCGTGTTCCACGCCACCGAGCAGGGTACACCGCAAGGCGGGGTCATTAGTCCTCTCCTTGCCAACATCGCCCTGCATGGAATGGAAGAAGCGCTGGGCATTGAGTATCGTGGAGGCACAAGCGCCTCATACGTGAAACCTCACTGCCCTGTCTTCGTGCGGTATGCTGACGACTTCGTCGTCATCTGCCACACTGAGACGCAAGCGCTTGAGGCCAGGGAGCGCGTTGCTGCATTCCTCGCCGGGCGCGGCCTTAACCTCTCCGAGGAGAAGACCAGTATCCGGCACATACGGGAAGGCTTCGACTTCCTTGGCTTCAATGTCCGTTCCTATAAGGTGGCAGACCGCGCCGCTGGCACGAAGACCCTGATCAAACCTTCCAAGGACGCCGTTAAAGCGTTTAGGAAGAAGCTCAGGGACCTGTTCCGCGCCCATGTCGGCTCGGATCAGGGGCAACTGCTTGCAGCTGCCAATCCGGTAATACGTGGATGGTGCAACTACTACCGTTACAGTGTCGCCGGGAAAATCTTCTCAGGGATCGAACACTATGTCCATGTCCGGCAACGTCGCTGGTGCCATCGTGCCCATGCGAGGAAGCTGAAACACTGGTGGATGCGGAAATACTTCGGGCGGCACTATAACTGCCCGAACTTCAGCTACACCTTTATGGACAAGCAGTCTGGTGCGTTCATGATCCATCCAGCCGCGATCAAAATCGTGCGCTGGACGATGGTGAAACACCGCAACTCTCCCGACGATCCGTCTCTCGCCGATTACTGGCGAAACCGGGCCCGCCGGATGGGAGGGACTGACCTCACGCGCAGTTGGCAGAAGGTTGCGCAGCGGCAACGGCACAAGTGCCCGACCTGCCGCGAGAGCCTCTACAATGGCGAAACCATCCGCATGTCTCATGTGGATGGGGACAGGGCGAACGGTTCCTACCGGAACCTGCGACTTGTCCACGCCGACTGCCGCCGCGCGGCACAACAGGGACTTGCTTGAGCCGTGTGCGGGGAAACTTGCAAGCACGGTTCTGAGGGGACGGGTCGGCGGCAACGCCGACCTGTTACCCGACAT
>NZ_QWFZ01000012.1 GCF_003576315.1 Henriciella mobilis
GGCCTCCAGCTCTGGATACCGGGCCTTGTTCTCTGGGCGGTCGGGCATTCGGCAGCGGTGTTCATGGCGCGCTCTGATCCGGATTTCATGGCCGTTGCCGGCCGGAGCACGCGGCACAAGGAGCATCTGACATGCTGAACCTGAAAGAATACGCAGAGACCCTGGTCCTACTGGCCGACTACCTGCCCTGGGCCTGTCTCGTCGCGCCGGGCGTCGTCCTCAACAAGGATGGCAGCTTCCAGACCACGTTCCGCTATCGCGGCCCTGACCTCGAAAGCTCGACAGACGAAGAACTCGTTTCCGTGATGGCGCGGGTCAATAATGTGCTGCGCCGGTTCGGCTCGGGCTGGGCGCTGTTCTTCGAAGCGCAGCGCCATGAAGTGCATGATTATCCGGAGGCTGAGTTCCCCGACGCGCTGTCATGGCTCGTCGATCAGGAACGGGCATTACAAGCCGAAGAAGCCGGAACCCGGTTCGAAAGTGCCTACTATCTGACCCTGCTCTGGCTCCCACCCGCCGATGCCACGGGCCGGGCCGAGAAAGCCCTGATCCAGCGCGCCGAGACCGAAGACGCGGCGACCTGGCGTCATCGCCTGGAGACCTTCCAGCAACATGCCGCCCGCGTCTTCGATCTCCTCTCCACCTGTCTCGCCGAAATCGCAAAGCTCACCGATGACGAGACGCTGACTTATCTGCATTCGACGATTTCCACGAAGCGCCATCCGGTCGTGAGGCCCGAGTTGCCCGTCTTCCTGGACGCCATTCTCGCCGATGAACCCTTCGCCGGTGGCCTCGAACCCATGATCGGTGACGCGCATTTGCGCACGCTGACCATTCTCGGCTTTCCGGCCTCAACGCTTCCCGGCATTCTCGATGAGCTCAACCGGCAGGGCTTTGCCTATCGCTGGGCGACGCGGTTCATCGCGATGGACAAAGCCGAGGCCGAGAAAGTCCTCGGCAAAAAACGCCGGCACTGGTTCGCCAAGCGCAAATCGATCGGCGCGGTCCTGCGCGAGACCCTGTTCAATGAACAAGCCGCCCTCGTTGACAATGACGCCGACAACAAGGCTGCCGACGCCGATGCGGCTTTGCAAGAGCTTGGCTCCGATCTTGTCTCCTATGGCTATGTCACCACGACCATCACCGTTGCCGATCCCGACCGGCGCACCGTCGATGACCATATCCGAATTGCCGAGCGCATCGTGAATGGCCGCGGCTTTACCGCGATCCGCGAGACGCTGAACGCCGTCGATGCCTGGCTCGGCTCATTGCCCGGCCATCCATACGCCAATGTCCGCCAGCCGATCCTGCACACGCTGAACCTTGCCCATATGGTGCCGCTCTCGGCGGTCTGGGCGGGCGAGGAGACCAATCGCCATCTCAACGCCCCGGCGCTGATCCAGGCGCAGACCGATGGCACGACGCCGGTCCGGCTGAACCTGCATATCGGCGATGTCGGGCATACGCTTGTGGTCGGCCCGACCGGCGCGGGGAAGTCGGTGCTCCTGTCGCTGCTTGCCCTGCAATGGAAGCGCTATGAAGGCGCGCAGGTCTTCCTCTTTGAAAAGGGCCGTTCGGCCCGCGCCGCAACGCTCGCCATGGGCGGCGCACATATCGATCTCGGCGGTGCCCGCGCCCCGAGCCTTCAGCCGCTGAAGGACATCGACACCGGACACGGGGCGAGCTTTGCCGCCGACTGGCTGGCGGGCCTGTGCACCCATGAAGGCGTGGCCATGACGCCGGAGCTCAAGGCCCGGCTCTGGGAAGCGATCCAGTCTCTCAGCTCAGCGCCTGAGTCCGAGCGGACGCTGACAGGCCTCAGCCTGATGCTGCAGGACGAGACGCTCAAATCCGCTCTGCATCCGTTCACGCTGGAAGGCCCGCATGGACGGCTTCTGGATGCTGATCATGAAAGCCTCGCGCTCACCGACACCGTCTGCTTCGAGATGGAAGAGCTGATGCACGCCAAGGGCGCAGTCGCGCCTGTCATCACCTATCTCTTCCACCGGCTCGAAGCACGCTTCACCGGCAAACCAACGCTGCTCATTCTCGATGAGGCCTGGCTCTTCCTCGATGATCCCATGTTCGCCGCGCGCATCCGCGAATGGCTCAAAACTCTTCGCAAGAAAAACGTGTCGGTCGTGTTTGCGACGCAAAGCCTTGCCGACATCGCGAACTCAAGCATCGCGCCAGCCCTGGTCGAGTCCTGCCCGACACGCATCTTCCTGCCGAATGAACGCGCGCAGGAACCGCAATCCCGCGAGACCTATCAGCGCTTTGGCCTCAATGCCCGCCAGATCGAACTGATCTCCAGAGCCACGCCGAAACGCGACTATTACTATCAGTCACCGCTCGGTGCGCGCGTCTTCGACCTCGGCCTGGGGCCGATTGCATTGTCCGTCTGCGGCGCGTCCTCGCCCGAAGATCAGGCCCGCATGGACCGCATCTGGGCCGAGACGGAAGGCGACGGGTTTGCCGCCTGCTGGCTGATCGAAAAAGGCCTGCCCTGGGCGGCTGAGCTGCTCACCCGCTGGCCCGGCCATGCGCCGGACGAAGAGCCGCACACGCCCTTCCATCCCGCACAATTCCTCGCTGCCGAATAGGAGCCCCCGATGAAACGTCTTCTCTCCTCTGTCCTCATCTGCGCCGCGCCGCTCAGTCTGGCACTGCCCGCACCGGCTTCAGCGCAGATCGCCGTCTATGATCCGGTCAACCATGTGCAGAACATCCTGCAGGGCATCCGAACGCTTCAGGAAATCAACCAGCAGATCCAGCAACTCACCCACGAGATCGAGATGCTGGAGAACATGGCCCGCAACCTTGAAACCCTGCCCGTCAATGTCGCCGAAGCGATCATCGCCGACCGTATCCGGCGCATCCACGAGCTGATGCGCGAAGCCGAAGGCATCGGTTACGGCGTCGAGGAGGTCGAGCGCGAGTATGAAGTCCTCTATCCCGAAAGCTATGGCGAGACGCCGCCGCGCGAAGCGGTGCTGGTTGAAGAGGCTCGCGCACGCTGGCGTCAGTCCCGTTCGGCCTATCGCGACACGCTGGTGACGGTTGCAACCGCGCTGGAAGACAATGAGACCGATGCGGCTGCAATTGCAGGACTTGTCGATCTCAGCCAGTCGGCAGCGGGCGCGCTTCAGGCGACCCAGGCCGGCAACCAGATCGAGGCCCTGCAGACCGAGCAGCTGATGCAGATGGAAGCCATGATGGCGGCCCATTACCGCGCCGAAGCGCTGGAGCGCGCCCGCCAGCTGGCCGAAGCCGAACGTGGCCGCGCCCGCACCCGGGCCTTCCTCGGAGAGTAGCGCGCCATGGACGTGATCGACACCTTCCTGGCAACGTTCATTGCCTACATTGACAGCGGGTTCGGCCTGCTGGCGGGCGATGTCGCCTATCTGTCGACCACGCTCATTGCCATCGACATCACGCTGGCGGGCCTGTTCTGGGCGCTGTCCCAGAACACCGACGTCATCGCCGGGCTCCTCAAGAAAGTGCTTTATGTCGGCTTCTTCGCCTTCATCATCGGCAACTTCTCTCTGCTCGCCAATATCGTCTTCGACAGTTTCGCCGAGCTCGGCGTGACCGCTGGCGGCGGCACCATGACCGCCGATGATCTCCTGCGTCCCGGCTTTATTGCGGGCGTCGGCCTCGATGCCGGTCAGCCGCTGCTGGAAGAGATCGGCGACATGCTCGGGCCGATCAGTTTCTTCCACAACTTCATCCTGATCGCGGTGATGTTCATCGCCTGGGCGATCATCATGGTCGCCTTCTTCGTCCTCGCCGTGCAGCTCTTCATCACGATCCTGGAGTTCAAGCTGACGACGCTCGCCGGGTTCGTGCTCGTGCCGTTTGCCCTCTGGAACAAGACGACCTTCCTTGCTGAACGCGTGCTCGGCAATGTCATCACCTCGGGCATCAAGCTCATGGTGCTGGCCGTCATCATCGGCATTGGCTCGACGCTCTTCTCGTCTGTGACCGATGCGTTCCGCACCGGCGATGATGTGACGCTCGCTCAGGTCATGGGCACCGTGCTCGCCGCGATTGTCTTTTTCTGGATGGGCATCTTTGCGCCCGGCATTGCCTCCGGCCTTATCACCGGCGCGCCGCAGCTTGGCGCAGGCTCAGCAGTGGGTGCGACGGCTGGTGTCGCGGCGGGGACTTATGTCGCCGGCATGGGCGGCCGCGCTGCTGTCGGCGCTGTGGCAGGCGGTGCATCAAGCGCTGTCAAAGCCGGCGCCAGCATGGCCGGCGCGGCGCGCACCTCCTATACGCTGGGATCGGTCGCCTCCGGCGCATCAGGCGCAGCGGGTGTGGCCGCAGGCCTTGCGGGTGTCGCGCGCGCAGGCGGGGACGCGATGCGCCGGGCTGCAAGCCGTCCTGCCCAGTCCATGCGCGAGGCCTATGCCCGAGGCAGTCAGGGCGCCTGGCGCGCCACAGGCGGCTCGCCGACCGCGTCTATGGAAAGTTCAGGCTCGGGATCATCCTCATCCCAAAGCCCCGGCTGGGCGCGGCGTATGCAGACCAGTCAACGCATGGGTCAGGCAGGCCAGATGGCCGCCCATTCGATCCGCGACGGCGATCGCGGCGCTTCGGGCGCGAACCCCACCCTCAAAGACAAGGACGACTAGACGATGGCTTTCAGGCGATCCTCCTCCAGCTATGGGCCAAGCCCGTTCCCTGAAACGCCTTACCAGAAGGCGGGTCAAATCTGGGACGAGCGTATCGGTTCCGCCCGCGTGCAGGCGAAGAACTGGCGGCTCATGGCGCTTGGCTGTCTCGGGCTTTGTTTTGTCACGTCCGGCGCACTGGTCTGGCGCTCGATGCAATCGACGGTCACGCCCTATGTGGTCGAGGTCGATGAGACAGGCGCGGCAAGAGCTATTGCTCCGGCAACGGAGCGCTATACCCCGACCGATGCGCAGATCGCCCATCACCTTGCAAACTTCATCGAACATGTCAGAGGCCTTAGCGTCGATCCCGTCGTCGTGCGCGCGAACTGGCTGCGCGCCTATGACTTCGTGACCGACCGCGCTGCCACGACCCTCAACGAATACGCCTCGGCCAATGATCCGTTTGCCGATGTGGGCCGCAGGTCGCGCACGGTGGATGTGGTCAGCGTGGTGCGCGTCTCGGATGACAGTTTCCAGGCCCGCTGGATCGAGAAGACCTATGAGAATGGCGCGCTGGTCCGTGCCCAGCGCTTCACCGGCAATTTTACCCTCATCACGCAACCGCCGACGGACGCAGAGACCCTGCGCGCCAATCCGCTCGGCCTTTATGTCCATGCCCTGAACTGGGGTCAGGACCTTGTCACAGGAGAATGATCCCCATGCTTCGTATCCTCACCGCCGCTTCCGCACTGGCTTTGCTCTCGGCCTGCGCCACCACGGAACTCGAACCGATCGATGCCAGCGCCTTCGTCGCCGCGACGCCGGTCGAGGACAAGACCGACTATCCCGTCGAGATTGTCGAGACCGCCGTGGCGCTTCCGCTGCCCGGCCAGATGATGCCGGTCGGCGCGCGCGTCACCACCAATCCCGATGGCAGCGTCACGCGGACTTATACGAGAACCGTCAGCGCGCCATCCGTTTCTCCCACTGAGGCGATAAGGCAGGGCCGCACCAGCGCGCTGATCGAACCTTCGGTCGATGGCTATGTGAACGCGATCCAGGTCTATCCCTATACAGAAGGCGCGCTCTACCGGCTCTATGCCAGCCCCGGCCAGGTCAGCGACATTGCCCTGCAGCCCGGAGAGGAACTGGTCTCGGTCTCGGCCGGCGACACGGTGCGCTGGGTGGTTGGCGACACGGTCTCGGGTTCTGGCAACACCGCCCGCGCCCATGTGCTGGTCAAACCGATCAGCTCCGGCATCCGCACCAATCTGATGATCGCCACCGACCGGCGCACCTATCATCTGGAACTGGAGAGCACCGACGGCGGATACATGGCCGCGCTCTCCTGGCGCTATCCGGCAGATGAACTGGCAGGCCTGACCGCCCGCAATGAACGCGCCATCGCAAGGGATGCTGGCAGCATTGAGCGCGGCCTGACCCTTGAGGGCCTGAACTTCGACTATCGCCTCTCCGGCGACAGTCCGGACTGGAAACCGGTGCGCGTGTTCGATGATGGACGGCAGGTGTTCATCCAGATGCCGGAGGACATTGCCACCACCGACATGCCGCCGCTCTTTGTTCTGGGCGCGGACGGCGACGCCGAACTCGTCAACTACCGGGTGCGCGGCAATTATTATGTCGTCGACCGGCTGTTCCGCGCGGCGGAACTGCGCCTCGGCGAGCGGAACCAGACCGTTGTCCGCATCAGTCGCACCGAGCGCCGTTCGCCTCTGGCTGGCCTGTTCGGGAACTAAGCCCATGTCCGAGCCCATTCCCTTCGATGAGCATGCCGAACGGCTGAAGATCCGTTCCAGCCCGAAGCCGGTCACGCGGATCAACCGCAAGGTCCTGATGGTCGGCGCAGGCCTTGGCGTGCTCGCCCTGTTCGCGGCGATGAGCATTGCGCTCAAGCCGCCGACCGCTGTCGATCCGGATGCAAGGCGTGAGCTTTACAACACGACCAACACGCGCAAGCCCGAAGGTCTCTCCACGCTTCCTGCCAGCTATAGCGACATCGCGCCGGTCGAAGACCGCATTGCGCGCCTTGGCCCGCCACTCTCCGGCGATCTCGGCGCGACCATGCTTCGGGCTGAACGCGAGCTTGGGATCGAACCCGAATATGTGACCCGGTTCGAGGACGATTTCCACCCGAACCCCGCCGATGAGGCCGAACGCGCAAGACGCATGCGCGAGGCGGCGCTTGCCGATGAAGCGGCCCGCGCACCGGTCTTCTTCCGGCTCGATTCTCAGAGCGGCACGGCAAGCGCCACCGACACGCGCCCAGCCTATCGCGACCCCGCGCTTGATCTTGGTTCGGAACTGCTCGCGCTCGCCGCCCTGCCGCAAGGCGCGCCGTCCGCGTTCGGTCAGCCAAACGATACCAATCTCCAGTCGCGCAAGCTCGCCTTTGCCGCGGAAGGTACGGAAAGCGAGATCTACAATCCGCACGGCGTCGAGGACCCGGCCTCACCTTATCAGGTCATGGCGGGCACGCTGATCCCGGCCTCGCTGGTCACCGGCATCAACTCGGACCTCCCCGGCACGATCGTCGCGCAGGTCACCCAGCCCGTCTATGACACGGTCACCGGGCAGTATTTGCTTATCCCGCAAGGCTCGCGGCTGATCGGGCGCTACCGGTCGGAAGTCTCGTTCGGTCAGGACCGCGCGCTCGTCACCTGGGACAGGATCATCTTCCCGGACGGATCCTCCATCGTCATCTCCGCGCCGGGTGCTGATGCCCAGGGCTTTGCGGGTCTGTCTGACCGCACCGACCATCACTGGGACCGTGTGTTCGTGGCAGCCGGATTGGCGACCATTCTGGGCGTCGGGGCCGAGCTTGGTGCAGACGGCGACGGCGATCTCGAACGTGCCATCCGTCGCGGCACCACCGACACTGTGAACCAGGCCGGTCAGCGCGTCGTCGAGCGTAATCTTGGCATCCAGCCAACCATCCGCGTGCGGCCCGGCTGGCCGGTGCGCGTGGTCGTCACCCGCGACCTCATTCTCAGACCCCACCCCCAAGGAGCCACACGATGACCCTTCGTCTTGGACAATTACCTGACCGCACGCCGGTGCGAATGAGCCTTTCGGTCGATCCCGACCTCGCCAGCGCGCTCAGCGACTATGCCGAAATCTACCGACAGACCTATGGCGCGGAGGAAAAGCCCGAAGCGCTCATCCCCGCCATGATCGAAAGCTTCCTGGCCTCAGACGCCGGGTTCAAGCGGGCGCGCCGCGCCCTTCATTCCAACGCCAGCAACGAAAGGTAATCCCATGGCACAGATCGGCACGTTCACCCTCAAAGATGGCAGCTATACCGGCACCATCCGCACCATGACCATCAACGTCAAAGCCCAGCTTGTTCCCAACTCGGACAAAGCATCAGACGGCGCACCCGATTTCCGGCTCTATGCCGGCGGCGCCGAACTCGGCGCGGCCTGGCGTCAGGAAAGCAAGGACGGCGAAACCCCGTATTTCGCCGTGAAGCTCGATGATCCGAGCTTTGCCAGCCCCATGCGCGCGGCCTTCTTCGAGAACGAGAAGGACGGCACAGGCGTCATGGTCTGGAACAGGGCGAAGACGGGATAGTCGGAGTGCGTCATGTTGCATCGCGTAAAGGAGGGCGGTCGCACTGGGCTTAGGGATTTCGCGCGGGACCTGAACCCGCCCCCAAAGGCCCCCGCCCCCGTCACTTCAACCGATCCCGAACGGATCACGCCTGCCGATATCTTCAGGCGCCGAACCGTCAGGCGGCCCGAGCTCCGCAAGCTCGTGCCGCTCTCTGATACGACGATCTACGAACTTGAACAGAAGGGCGAATTCCCACAGCGCTTCTATCTGACCCCCCGTTGCGTCGTCTGGCCCCTCGCCGAAGTTCTCGAGTGGATCGACGCGCAACGGCGTAAAGGTCGCGAAGGCTGCGGACCGCATCCTGATTATCGGATGCGGTGAGTGGGATCAAGAATCCCAAAATCGGACGTAACGCTATAGCGACAGCGAGCGAAGCAGAGCCTATCGTCCAAGCGAACATTAGCCACGATTACGCTTCTCCCATTCAGTTCCATTGAGCGAAGGGATCGGGCGTCAAAATCGGCCAAGGGCGCCCCGACGCAAGATCAGGATGGCGTGGTTCCGATTCTGGAGCACCGTACTCGTCCCGGAGCCTATCTATGACGTTGAGACAGCGAGCGGCGGGGTCATCCTTGCCGCCGCTGCTCGTCATCGCCAGCAGCTTCCGGCGCAGTTCGGCCGCCGGGACGGGCACGACATTGTAAGCACCCTCCCAGTTCTCTGCCGGGACGTGCTCCGTGACCGCGCTTTGGATCGACTGCCACGTCATGAACGAACGTCCGGCTGTCATTTCAAAATCGATCAGCATCAGTACGCCGTCCGTGCCAGGGTCTTCAGCAACTGCGCTAGATAGCAAGGCTAGCTGCTTCGTTGCCGGCCCATCCTTCAGGAGGTCGTAGACATAGGCGCGGACCTCGGAGAACTCCGAAATCAATCCACCCAATTCGCGTTGCCAATGCCATCCGTCGTATGACTTGCCGTCGAGCGCGCCGCTGATCGTCAAGTCAATAAGGCGGCGCGCGGCGGATACGGTCCCGAACCTCAACGCGGTCGCGCGCCACTGATGGTTCTGGTAGAGACGCGGGTCTTCTTCTGCGAGCGTGAAAGTCACGCCTTCTGCGTCGTCCGAGCACGAACTGTTGAGCCCGCCGACCATCTCTTCGAGCATTCGTGGGTCGCGCTGCGCGTCCGGCATACCGCGCACGATGGCGGGCAGATCGGTGACAGGCGTGGCGAACGGCAAAAGGCGCCACCAAGCACGTAGCTGATACGCGTCGCTCTGAGTCAGAATCCAGGTCTCCTTCTTGGCCGCCTCAAAGGTCTCAGCTATGCCGTCGGCCACGAGCTTGATGTCGATGTCCTCGCCAGAGAGGATCAGCGACAACAGCAACGCTGCGCGCGTCTGCCTCGGCGCGAGAGAAATGAGCTTCTGGATCGTCACGTCACGCTGGCCGTGGGGGAGCCGTGATCCGACAACGCCGAGCGCAACCCCCAGCTTCATCTGCGCATCCGTCGAACCATCGACAATCAATGTGTCGATTGCGTCGAAGATCGCCTCCGCCTCGGCTGATGTCGCTGCGGGATCGACGGCGCGGGCCTCGCGGCGCTCTTCCACGCGCGAGAAATCTTCGCCGCTCCGGAATTTCTTGTCGTCCTTGGGTTCGTTGGCCTCGAACCACTGGGAGGCCAGCACACGCGCAGCCAACTCGCCAAAATGCTCATCCGTCAGGTATTCACGCATCAGCGCAGCGGTCTCCGGCGCATTGATCGCCAAGAACGCACGTTGGTACTCATGCATGTGTGGATGCTGCGCTTCGTGCACCGCGTCGCGATCCTTCCAACCGCTCGCGGTAGCTTTCTCGCGGAAAGCCCGATAGCGACGTAAATTGTCGTCAAGCATGCTCTTCAAGAGTGGAAGATGCGCGACGGACGGTGCGTGGCTCATCATCGTTGCAATGGTAGCCACTCGCCAACGCTTCTCATCCCCGGCGGCGAGCATGCGCTCTGCCCATTCGCGCGCCAGCACTCCGATTGCGGCCAAGCCTTCCACATTGAAGGGTCGCGCCCGCTCTTCGTCGCCGTAGGTCTCACGGGAAAACAGCTCGGCCAGTTGGACGATTTCCTCATTGTCAGCGCTTACCGCCCGCGCCTGAACGGCGGCCACCAAACTTGCGCCCGGCGTGTGGCCGATACGGGCGCGCAGATCGTGATAGCGATCACCAGCCGCCTGGTTGTACTTCCCGCTGGCGTCGCGCACGACTTTCCCAGCTGCAAGATACGCGTCGATCAGCCGGCCAACTGCGTTTGGTCCGAGCACTGAAGCGGCGGCCTCGGCGCGGTCGTCGTGCCGGCTTGTTTCTTCGACGGCGATCCCGAGCAGCGCGTCGTCCTCAAGGACAAACCCGGCGGCCGCAAGAATATCGTCCGCGCCGTAGAAGAGATTTCGGTGCTCGCGCACGCGGCGCAGTAGTCCCTCAGCGATAGCCTCCGGATATCGCTTTCGCGCTTCATACAACAAGTGCATTTCGCCATCGCGTTTCCGGTCGATCTCCATTTCGGCAACAATCTCAGTAATCTCGGTATCGTGGTCATCTTCGACCGGCGCGTGAACGAGCGTGCGCAGGCGCTGAAAGTGCGAAATTCCAGCAACCTTGCGCCGTTCGCGCGCTCGCCGAAGTTCCTGCTGGACGGCATCGACTGCAATGTCGTCGAGGTGACCCTTTTCGGCGAGGATATCGTAGGTCGCGTCGCCCGCGTCCGCGAGCAAGTCGGCGACGTGGCGATCCGCCCGTCGAAATGAGAGCGCATCAACCACTGTCGCCTTCACGTCCGGGTCGCTGTCAGTTTTCGCGATTGCGGTCGCAAGGTCGAGGCCGTCGATCCCGCCATGCGATGCGATTTCATGCAGTACGTTCTTGCGGATTTCCGTTGGCAGCGCTGCGATGCGCACCGGCGCGTCGTTCCCAAGCACGGATGAGCGAAATCGCTTCGCCGCCCGGAGGGCGGGCAGGTGCACTTGGGTGTTTGCGTGCGAAATAAGCGGCCAAAGAAAATCGGCGAATTCCGGCCTGCCGGACGTGATCATGAAACGCACCGCGCGATCCACCTTGCCTGGCGCGTGCCACTGCTCGGCGAGGCTCCGCATTTCGGCGCCGATTGGCGCCCATACCTCGTCGGTGGCGCGGAAGATCATCTCGCCCGCGAGGACAGGATCGACTTCAAAAGCTGCGCGGATGGCGGCGCTGCATGCGGTCTTATATATGGCGTCTCCGCGTGCGCTCCGTTCGACTGCGAACAGAACTGCTTCTTCCCACGGGCGCTGATCGAGCACGTCGAACTTCAGTTTCTCGCGTGTTGCCGGATCGCTGACGGCCTGTAGCATCAGTCGTTCAACGTAGTGCGAGGCGTACCATTCCTGAAATTGCTGGTGCTGGAACGAGTAGCCCGGCGTGTCGCCGGAGCGCGTCAGAACGTGATTGCTAACAAGTGTTTCGAGCAACGTGTCGGGCTGTGTGGAGTTGCTGATTTGTCCGTCGTCCACAAGCACCCGCGCGGTGCTGGCGACCGATTTGCGCGCGTTGCTGTCCGTGATCGCCGTGTTGGCCGTTGTCGTAGCAAACACGGCGAGGTCACCCAAATAATCCTGCTGGAAGCCGAGAGCCACGGCATGAAGCGCCGCCGCACGGCGGGCTTCCTGCTCGTGTGCGGCAATGAAGCGCCGTAGCACTTCTTCCTTTGTTGTCGGAAAAGGCGCGCCCGCTGGCAGCGAAAGAAGTGCCGTGAGGTAGAGTGGGATGGTCACAAGATCCCGGACACCCGCTGTCCGCCACGCCTGATCGACGAGCTGTGCGCCAGCGTCACCCCGCATGCCGCGCGTGATCTCCATTTGCTGATCGTCATCAAGCGGCAGTAAGTCGACCCGCGTCCCGCCGAACGGAATGTCGAGAGCCTGCTTGCGTGTGGAAATGACAAAACCGAGCTCCGGCAATTCAGCCTTGAGAGCAGTGATTTGCACGCGCGCGCGTTCGCGTGCGGCGGCATTCAGTTCGTTCCAGCCGTCAAGGAGCAGCACGACGCCAGGGTTCGCCGCGACGGCGCGGAAATCCTGCTCGGAAATTCCGTTGAATGCGGGGCGTTTGAGGATGGATACGAGCAATGCGTCGCCTTCGGTGGCCCAATCTCCCAACGGCACGATAAGCGGCGTGCCGTTGCCGATTTCCAACAGCCCATCGGCGACCTGAAAGAGGGTTGTCGTCTTTCCCATTCCGGGTGCGGCGACAAGGATCAGGTCATCCAGCGTGGTCACTGCGTTGGCAAGCGCACGCGTGCTGAGCGCCTCGTCCACGTGCTTCACCTTTAACGTCAGCGTGAGCGCTACGTTCGTGCCCGGCCATTTGGGTGTTCGACGGAACACGGCCAGGTCGGCTGAGGCCGCTGCTCGCAGGCGGCGGCCCAGCTCGTCCGGCGTGGAAGCTTGCATGCCGGGCCCGTACGGCACGTTGTGCATCACGCTGCGCCACGAATCTTCGTTGGTCTGTCGCTTCCACCTGCGCAATTCCTCGACAGTGAATTTTGAATCCTTGGCGTCGACCGCACGTCCGTGTACGTCGCAAAGCCAGATGCCGTTGTCAGCAGCCGCGCGCTCTTCAGACGTCATCTGCGCGTCGTAGCGGGGACCGCCAGGCGCGGCAGCGCAGATGTGCGAGGCTTGGCCGATATTGATTTCACCCGCGCCATCGGATGTGGCGGCGTGGGTCAAACGGCGGCATGCCGGGTTGGAGCAATGGCCGCGCGCTTGCCGCTCAATGGCCCGTTTGGTTGCGGGCGAAAACTCGTCTCTGTTCTTACTCTTGGCCATTGCCGGCTCGCTCGGGTGAGGTCGTTTGGACACGCTCGGACGGTTGCCCTTCGGCTGGAATACTTTCGATCTCTGCAGACAACAAAAGCAGAGACACATACCCCGCTGCCTCGGCGATATTGCTTGAAGTTCCGCCAATCGCAGCCTGCGCTTCTGCAGCGAATTCGACGTCCCCAGTTCGCAGATGCTCGATCAATTCGGACACATCCGATTGCACGGCTTGGTCAAACGCATTGAGCCGTCGGGTCAGTTCTTCGTACTTTCTTGCGAAGGTGGCCTCCAAGCTCCGACGGGCAGCAACCTCTTCTTCGGGACGAGTCTCATTGCCGAGCCGTTTTTGATCCATTGCTCCAAGTTCGCTGGCAAGGCTCAGCACTTCCCCGAACATGCTTGCCAAAGCAGATGGGGCTTGTGGCAATCCGAGTTGTTCAGCCCAGAAGGCAGCGCCCTCAACGTCAGGAAGGAGGGTCTGGTAACCAGACTTTGCGAGCGCCGGGAACGCGACACCCTCAATGTTGGGCATGATCGTCAGGTGGATCGACGAGTCCACCAATGACCGCACGGGTTCGGCTTGTTCAGCGAGCGTGACCACCGCATATGCAATGTCGGGCGCGGGTAACAGCGCGAGAACGTCTGCTGGCGGCCACGGTAAAATACCCTTGGCGTTAATACGAAGGTGGAACTGCGCGACGATCCCGGCTCCCTCTGCCAGGCGCTCAATTTCTGCCTTTCGCTGAGCTAGTCGTCTTTCCCCGGCAGCTTTGGCAGAGAGGGATACGAGCCGAACGGAGTTGCCTACTCGCGCGCCTTTGCCACGCGTGACCCAAGTTACCGCTGGCGCTCGCTTCCTTTCATGGGCTTCTCCGGCCAGAACGCGCAACGTCTCCAATAGCGTCTTGAGCCGGGTAAGCATCGGTGGAGGACCGTCGGCGACGAGATGCCAAGGCTCTTCGGCAATTGCAGTGTCGACATCGGTGATGAGATCGCTCAACCAGGCAATGTATGCACCAGCTTGGTCGGGCAGTATTGCGAACCTCTTGACGAGATTGACGCTTGCGCTGTGTAGGAGGTTCTGGAACTTGGTGACGGCGGTGTTGGCCTCTCCGCGCCCCGCGCCTGACGCTTCCAATGATGAAACAGCGGGAGGCGTCAGTGCTTCAGTTTCCGCATTGAGTGAATTCAGCTTGTCGGCGAGGTTGCCGAGTGCATCCTTTCCTCGAAAATGTGCGTCGAAGACCTTCTCCAACGTCGGCACAAGGGCATCGAGAACGGCCACGCCTCTTGCGAGATAGTCGCTATAGTTAGCAGCAGCGATGCGGCGGGAAATCAGATCTCCCCATTGCTTGTTCCACTGCGGTACAGAGGCTGGCGGGAGATTTTCTCGAGGTATTCGTTTTGTGGCGAGCGGCAACTGGGCAAGGCCTGCCAGCTCACCGCTTGCCGTAATGGCGTTGGACACCGCAATTTCAGCTGATGGACACAGCGCTAAGATCAACTCGCACAAGCTCACAACTGCGTCATGCGGATTCTCCTGCACGGAGCCGGCGACATACCAAAAATCACAATGGACGATCACTCCATCATCAGCAGATTCAATCGAGACGGGGCCCGCCCAAGCCCTCTCTTCCTCGATCTTTGCAAAGAGTGCTTCTTGCCCCAGTTCCTCAACCCAACGAGTTGCAGTTTCACGGTCAAGTGCGGCTAGAGTAGCCATAATCGACCCGACAAGATTCAGATCGGCAACGAGAAAATCCGACGGAGGGAGGGCTATAGCGGACTTCATCACCTCCGGTATGAATACGCCAACTAATGCCTTGAGGAGCTCATCAAGACCTATCAAATCGGCGCTTTTGCCTAAGTTGGACAAAGTGGATGGAGCCAAATGTTCTATCAACAGACGGCGAGGGTCATCTTCCGGTGAACCTTTGATCTGCGAAAGTCGATTCGCCGCGGCCTGGACCTTCGGGATGATGCTGAGACCACTCAGATCAATACCCGCGATCCCGAACATTGCGGCGCTTCCGACTTGCGTTCGCGGCAATGCACGCGCTTCAGGCGTGTCCAGCCATTCGTCGACGCCCGAAGAAACGCGGCCCGAACCCAGACCCCGGAGCGCTGAAGCCAACGCTCGCGCATCCTGTTCACCCTCCAAGCGGGCAATTAAGCCATTGAGCACCGCCGGAATAGGTAAGCGCCGCTCAGATAGCGTGTCCGCGACCAAGGGCGCGAGATCGGTGGCGGGCACACTTGCAACTGTCCTTACGAAACTCGTTTCGAGGGTCGGCAATGTTGTCTGGTGTGTGAGCTGCAACAATTTTTCGGATCGCAGCTTGTGCAGGCCGGTGACCGCGCCCGGAGCAGGTGAACGAACCAGATGTTCCTGGATGAGGCGCTGTAAGGCGCGTGACAGATCGGCCTCACTGACCGAAAGCGCGCGCGCCAATCGCGATGCATCGACTTCAGCATTCGCCGTGCCTGCCCAGGCGCCGGATCGCAGAATATCCAGTTCAAGGGAACGCTTCGGATCTGAAATCCTGGCCGCAACTTGGTCGGCGAGGAGTTCGTGCATCCTCTGTCCGCGCGTCAGGATATGGACATATTCGAGAAGAAGACCATCGCTCATCTTCCACGGCTCGTACCAACCCGCCCAGTTCGTCTTTCCGGCTTCGCGCAGTTCTCGCCAGAGTCGTTCTGCGAGTTCGTCATCGGGATCGGCGCGTATTTCGGCTGCGCGCGCGCGCTCGGCAATCAAGGCCACATCTTCTTCCCGGACCGAACCGAGCAGGACGACGCCGGGCACAGACATCGCCTCTTTGAGCAAGGCGCCCCAGCTTTCCGGCCCATTCCGGCCGACATCATCCATGACAAAGCCCAAGGGACTGTCTTCTGAAGCGCGAAACGTCCGGACCAACTGGCGCAGAGATGGAATATCCGCCGCGCTCAAACGACGGATACGAAACCACCGCACCGTATGACGCAGCGTGTTGGCAGCTTCCCACATCAAAGCGGATTTCCCGGCCCCCGACGGTCCGACGATCAACGCGGCCCGGCGTTGTTCAATACCTTCCACCAAAGCCGACCTGCTTCGGGGACGTTCGGCCACCAAACCTGCCGCGATGTGACCGGGTTCTACATCGACCCCGAGATAGAAGTTCGGATCGTTGAGAGGCGTGAGAAAATCGACCGGTTCGCAGACGCCATCCCTGAGGGCGCGTTCGATCACGTCAATGTCGATGGTGGCCACGACATCGCGGATTGACGTTTCGGTGTCAGAGATCGAAAGGCCACGATAGTTCTCCGACGCCAACCGGCCATTGGCGTCTGCCAAAGAGCCCACGCGAACAAGCAGTTCGGCAAAGCACAGCTGGGCCGCAATCGGGGCGCAGTTCAACCGATCTACTATTAGGCTGATCCCCCATTCCTGCGGTGAGGTCGCCACGATAATCGATGTTCTTGGGAGAAGATCAGAGGCCCCACTGAACTTTGAAAGTCTGGTGCCGATCGGACCTTCGATTGGGCGGACTGCGGGGTGGTCATCGAGGGGACTGAGGCCCGCCACCTCCCGCTCAAGAACGAGTTCCAGTCGCTGCGGCCGCAGTGCGGAGCCAAGTGACCGGTTCCACAGATCCTGAATGTGTCCGACAGTCTCGCCTTCTGTATAGTCCCCAAGGTGTTCCCGCCGACTCTTGACCTGAAGAAAGCTCGTTGCTTCGCCGCGCAGCTCGATATCGTCACCACCTTCCGGGATCACGATGGCGGGCGCTCGCTGACCAGCCCATATTTCTACCGCTAACCAAGCAGACACGGCGTCCTGGTAGCGAAAGCCTCTGCCTGCATTTGAACCTGATCGAGAAGCAGGTTTTGGCGACGAGTGCGTAAGATCATGAGACGCTCCAGTTCGCGGTCGTTTTTGTAATAGTTTTTTCTTGGCCAAAAAATTACCTATCAACGCACAAAGCTAGTTTCAGAATGTCAAACAGGCGCAGCAAATGTGCGCCGTTGGATTTTAACGCTAATCAGCGGCCAAAGACATACTGTCTTCTTTCGCGCCGCTGGAGGACTGAAGCTCACCCCACCCTAGGATCAGCCGCGTAGACCGCCATGCTCTCCGGGATGATGTTCGGCTTGCGGCTTTCGCCGGCGGCCCAGGCGTCGATCATGTCGGCCCATTCCTGCATCATGTGGCGGCGCTGGTCGGCATATTCGGCCTTGTTGTAGACCCCGCGCGATGAGCGCCGGTCTTCATGGGCGAGGCTCTTTTCGATCCAGTCGCGGTTGAAGCCGAGTTCATTGAGCAGCGTCGAGCCCGTGCGCCGCAGGTCATGAACCGTGAACGGCTCCAGCGGCAGCTCCATCTCACTGGCCAGCTTGTGGGCGCTGTCGGTGATTCGGTTGAAGGTCGCATTCGAGATCGGGCGGAACGTGTCGTAGCGCGACGGGAAGACGTATTTTGATCCGCCTGCGCATGTTTTCAGCGCCACCAGAATATCGAGCGCCTGGTTCGACAGATAGACATTGTGATCGAGGCCCGTCTTCATCCGCTTCTTCGGGATGGTCCAGACCGCATCCTGAAAGCTGACTTCATCCCAGGTCGCATGGGCAACCTCGGTCTTGCGCTTCATCGTCAGCAGGATGAATTTCACGCCGAGCTTCAACGTCGGATTGGCGGTGATCTCTTCGAGAACGCGATAGAGGACCCTGATCTCTAGTGGCGTGAGCGAGCGGTCGCGGGGCCGGACACGCGCGATCGAACGGGGATCGACCTCTTCGGCGGGATTCTCGACGCGGATGCCGTGCAGGTTGGCGTAGGCGAAGATGAGCTTGATGAACTCACGGGCGTGGAGCGCCGTTGAAGGCGCGCCCCGCTTCTTGATCTTGTCGCAAAGCTGACGGACATCCTCGCTCGTCACTTCGCGCAAGGTGTAATTGCCCAGCGCCGGGATCAGGTCACGATCGACAATGTGACGACGCATGTCGCGGGTCGAGTCCGACATCTCGCTCTCAGCGAGCCAGCGCTGAGCAAGCTCCCCGAATGTCCCTTCGGATTTCGCCTTGGCCTTGGCCCGCTTCTTTTCCTTGGCGGGTGAGACACCCTCATCCACGAGCTTCTTCGCATCGATCAGCTTCTCGCGCGCAGCCGCCAGCGTGATCCCGTACTTGCCATAACGCCCAATGGTCAGCGTCTCCCGGCGCCCGTTCACACGGTAATCGTAGCGGAAGGTCTTGGTGCCCGTCGGCGCGACGGACACATAGAGACCGTCCCGGTCTGCGACCTTGTAGGGTTTATCCTTTGATTTCAACGACTTGATTGCAATATCGGTCAGCATGTTGCGCCTCCTTCCTACCAATTTTACCGTCAGGCCAAAATGGCCATTTTTCGACAACAAAACACTTGTTTTTCAATGCGTTATGCCGAAAAAATACCGTCAGGCCGCCAAAATGGGCTGACGGTATTTTGACTTTAGGCAGGAAGAGGCAATTTGTATACCGTCAGGCGATACCGTCAGAAAGTTCCGTTGGCCCGCGATAGAAGGCGATAGACACCGAACGAAAATCGGTATCAAGTTATTGTATTTGTTTGATTAATTGATCGTTCGCGATAGTCCGCGAGAGACGCGGAATCATTCCCACTCGATCGTGCCGGGGGGCTTCGAGGTCACGTCATAGACGACGCGGTTGACGCCTTTCACCTCGTTGATGATGCGCGTGGCGACACGGCCGAGGAAGGCGTGATCGAAGGGGTAGTAGTCCGCGGTCATGCCGTCGGTGGACGTCACCGCCCGCAGCGCCAGCACGGCCTCATAGGTGCGCTCGTCGCCCATCACGCCGACCGTGTTGACCGGCAGCAGCACCGAAAAGGCCTGCCAGATCTCGTCATAGAGCCCGGCATTCCGGATCTCCTCGATATAGATCGCGTCCGCCTTGCGAAGCGTGTCGGCCTTTTCGCGCGTGATCTCGCCCGGGATGCGGATGGCGAGCCCCGGCCCCGGAAAGGGATGGCGCCCGACAAAGGCCTCCGGCAGGCCGAGCTCGCGGCCAAGCGCGCGGACTTCGTCCTTGAACAGGTCGCGCAGCGGCTCGACCAGCTTCATGTTCATCCGCTCCGGCAGGCCGCCGACATTGTGGTGCGACTTGATCGTGACGGACGGCCCGCCCGTCGCGCTGACGCTTTCGATGACATCCGGATAGAGCGTGCCCTGGGCAAGGAAGTCGGCGCCGCCAATCTTCTTTGCCTCTTCCTCGAAAACGTCGATGAACAGCTTGCCGATGGTCTTGCGCTTCTTCTCCGGGTCACTGACGCCCGCCAGCTCGCCGAGGAAAAGATCAGAGGCATCCACATGCACAAGCGGGATGTTGTAATGGTCCCGGAAGAGGCCGACGACCTGCTCGCTTTCATTCATGCGCATCAGGCCATGATCGACATAGACGCAGGTCAGCTGGTCGCCGATCGCCTCGTGGATCAGGACGGCCGCGACCGAGGAATCCACCCCGCCCGACAGCCCGCAAATAACCTTCGCATCGCCGACCTGCGCGCGGATCTTCTCGATGGCCTCGGCGCGATAGGCCGCCATCGTCCAGTCGCCGGACAGGCCGGCAATCCTGTGGGTGAAGTTGCGCAGCATGTCGCGGCCATGGACCGTGTGGACGACTTCCGGGTGGAACTGCGTGCCATAGAAGCGGCGCTCGAGGTCAGCGATGATGGCGAGCGGAGCGCCCGGAGACCTCGCGATCACGCCAAAGCCCGGCGCGAGTTCGGCGACATGGTCGCCATGGCTCATCCAGACCTGCTCGCGATGGTCCTCGCCCTCGAACAGCCCGTCCAGCAATTCGCTGTCCGTGACCTTCTCGATGAAGGCGCGGCCGAATTCGCGGCTGGTCCCGCTTTCGACCTTGCCGCCGAGCTGCTCCATCATCACCTGTTGGCCGTAGCAGATGCCGAGCACCGGCACGCCGCGCGTAAAGACGGCCTCATCGGCGCGCGGGCTGTCGTCCCAGGTCACGCTCGACGGCCCGCCCGAAAGGATGATCGCCTTCGGGTCGAACCGGTCGAGGAAACCCGCATCGACCTTGTTGAAAGGATGGATCTCGCAATAGACGCCGCTTTCACGCAGCCTGCGCGCGATCAGCTGCGTCACCTGCGAACCGAAGTCGATAATCAGGACGTGTTCGTGCTTGTCGGCAATGGAATCGGGAGTGCTGGCCATGACGCCTCCTAACCGCTAATTTCCAAGGCTGGAAGAGCCACAGATGCGCTTTCAGGGAGGAATCGATGGACGAGCGCCTTGCGAAGGCAAGATCACTCGCCGCCGAAGGCATGCAGGCGCTACAACGCGCCGACGGGATGGCTGCGCTGCAGGCTTTCAGCCGCGCCATCGACATGGGCTGGCCGGGCGCCGATGTCTGGATCGCGCGCTCCTTTGCCCACTCCCTGCTGGGTGACATGGAGGCCCGTCTTGGCGCCCTTGAGAAGGCCCTGGAAGTGGACCCGGCCAGCGTGCGGGCCCGCCTGCACTATGGCCAGGCCCTGGTCGGTGCAGGCCGCCAGGAAGAAGCCGAACCGCATTTCCTCGAAGGCCTTGAAGGCGCCCGCGCCCTGGAGCATCGCAATGCCGAGATCGAACAACTGATCCGCGCCGCCAGCGATTTCGTCGGCATGGCCAGCGAGCCGGACCCGCATCCGGTGGACGAGTTCGCCCGCGCCCATGGCGTCGGCGACGATCCCGAGGACGACCTCTTCCAGCAGTCGCTTGACCTTCTGGCCGGCCGGGCTCTCTCCTACGTCTCGCGCCCGACACGCTATCTCTATCCCGGCCTGCCCAGCCGGCAGTTCTATCGGCCCGAAGACTTCGACTGGACCAGCGCGCTCGCCGCGAAGACGCCGGAAATCCGCGCCGAGCTGGACGAGCTCCTGGCCCGCCAGTCGCTCGAGGCGTCGGCGTTCGCCCCCTATGTCGAGAAGGCGGGCCGCGAAGGCGCGGGCGTCTCCCATCCGCTGCTCGACAATCCCGACTGGAGCGCCTTCTACCTCATCAAGCAGGGCGAGCGGGTCGAAGAGAATATCGCTCTCTGCCCGCGCACCATGGCGGCCATCGATGCGATCGGCGACGACGCTGCCCCGGCCCCGGCGCTCTCCGTCCTGTTCTCGCGCCTGGAAGCTGGCGCGCGCATCCCGCCGCATCATGGCATGCTGAATACGCGCCTGATCTGCCACCTGCCCGTCATCCTGCCGGGCCAGTGCGCCTTGCGGGTCGGCAATGAGACACGCGCCTGGAAGGATGGCGAGGTCTTCATTTTCGACGACACGATCGAGCACGAAGCCTGGAATGAAAGCGATGAGCCGCGCTATGTCCTGATCTTCGAGATCTGGCGCCCGGAACTGTCGGCGCGCCAGCGCCACCTCGTCAGCGAACTGTTCAAGCTGGGCGGACTGGCAAGGCGCTAGGCCCTGCCCGCAATATCCTCCGGCCAGCCGAAATGCTTGACCGGCAGGTGGAAACTGATGCCCGGATGGGCGCTTGTGCGCATCTCGCAGAACCGCCGCAGAAGGCCCTTCCGCTCAGCCGCCTTAATGTCCGACCGTGGGATGACCAGCGGCGGCTGTGCCCAGCGGAAAAGGATATGCGGCTTCAGCAATAGCCGGTCCGGCTCGAACGCCGCCCAGAGAACGCCGCGATAGTGCACGCGTGGAAACCGCCCATGCCCGAGTGTCACCGTGCGAAGGCGGCGCCCTTCGAAGTCGTCTGGAAGCTGCGCCCCATAAGTTTTCGCCAGTGTCCGCCAGCCGCCGACCCAGGCGAGAAACCCGACAATCGCGAACCACAGCACGCCGAAAAATAACGGGAAGGACAGGACAATGAAGATGACCGCCCAGTCTATGACGCCGCTCCCTTTTCACTGAGCGCGCGGTCCCGGAAGGCATTCAGTATCTCGACGAGCCGGGATCCCTTGAGCCTGTAATGCTCCGTGATACGGATCGTACCAGCCGTCATCAGACCGGACAGACGACCGGCGACCTGCCTGTCCCTCGCGGTCAGTTTGAAGGCAACCTGGTGGGTGCCCGGTACCCTGCCGACGCGCTGGCGATAGAGCTTGAAGTCGGAGACATCACGCCAGGGAATATGACCGAGCGCCTTGAACTCACTGGAGGAAAAGCCTTCCCGGTCGAGCTTCAGCCAGCTGCGCTTGAACAGCGCCGCTGAAGCGGCAATCAGCGTGACGATGGCAAAGAAGACAGTCAGCCAGACATTCACATCATAGGTGGCGACATCGTCGACTTCGCGAACCGCCGTCAACAGGACCACCAGCAGCGCGCTGACAGCGCCGAGCACAATGTACTGGCGATTGCTCGCCTCGAAGTGCATCTCGTCTTTCAGGGGTTCATCCATGCGAATCTCTCCAGCTGGAGGGAGCATACGCCGCTCAGCCAGTGCGCACCATGACGGAGAAGAAGAAGCCGTCCGTGGCGGCGGTGCGCGGGGTCAGGCGGACCGATGAGCCGGTCCTGCAGCCGGCCCGGACCTTGGCGGCGCCCTCATCGGTCAGCAGGCCCGAGGCGATGGCGGATTCGGCGGCGTTCTGCTCGGTGAATTCGGGATGGGCCGACAGGAATGCGGCGACGCGGTCCTCATCCTCTTCCTTGAGGAAGGAGCAGGTCGCATAGAGCAGCCGCCCGCCGGGCTTTACGAATTCCGACGCTTTTTCAAGGATTTCAGTCTGCTCCTCGATGCGCTTGGCAAGCTGTTTGTCCTTCAGGCGCCACTTGGCATCCGGGCGCCGGCGCCAGGTCCCCGTGCCCGTGCAGGGCGCGTCAACGAAGACGAGATCCATCTGCCCTTTCAGCGCCTCGAGCGCCTCCGGCTCACTGGGATGGACGAGCTGGACATTGTGCGCGCCGGAGCGTTTCAGCCGCGGGATCAGCGCGCTCAGCCGGCGCCCGTCAATGTCGTAGGCGTGGATCTGGCCCTTGCCCTCCATCATCGCCGCGAGCGCCAGCGTCTTGCCGCCCCCGCCCGCGCAGTAATCGAGCACCTGCTCTCCGGGCCGGGCATTGGCCGCGGCCGCCGCGATCTGCGAGCCGGCATCCTGCACTTCGACCCAGCCCTTGGAATAGGCCGGAATGCTTTCGAGCGAGGCCTCCCGTTCTGACGGGTCTCGCGCCGGGATGTGGTAGGCATTCTTCAGCAGCGGTGAAACTTCCGCATTGGCCGAGCGCATCGGCCCGCCGGCCTTTTCGGCATCCACCTTCAGCGTGTTCACCCGGATATCGACATCGGCGCGCACCGCCATGGCCTGCGCCTCGACGACCTTCTCCTCACCGAAGACGCGCTCCATCATCGGCTCCATCCAGTCCGGATAGTCGCCCGACACCCAGGGTTCGGCCGTTACGTCCGGGGCCATGACCAGCCGCTCGCGCTCATCCAGCGTCAGCTTCGAGGGCGCATGCTCCTCATCCATGGCCGAGTCGATGCGCATGATGTCCCACTTCCAGGCGTGCGCCAGCGCGCCGAGCACCAGCGCGCGCGGCTCGTCCGAGCCCATGGCATGGGCGATCGAGTTCTTCTTGCGCAGCGCATCGAGCACCAGGCCGGACACCCAGGCCCGGTCCTTGGAGCCGGCATAGCGCGCCCGCTTGCCCCAATCGCGCGCCGCCGACTTCACCGGCTGATGCCGGTTGAGGACGTCTGTGAGGACATCGATGGCTGCTGCTATTCGTCCGCCGTCGCGCATGCGTACTATCGCCCTATTTCTTGTTCAGCTTGCCGGGGTTCTGAATGGAGATGACATGCGCATCAAGCCGCTTATCGCATTCTACCTGATTGCCGGCTTTGTCTTTGTCGCCTTTTCGGGCCGCGCCGAAGGCATGGGAGCGCCCCGCTATCTTATCGCGCCCTTCGCTCTTCTGGCGATTGGCCATCTTGCCTTTCTGGTCTTTCAGGCCGTGCGGGTGTCCTCCCGAGCCGGTCTTCTCTCAGGTGCCGCCTTGTTGCTGCATGCCATCGCGCCCGCCATCTTCCTGTTGTGCCTGTTCATCGGGCTTCAGATAGACCGCTTCAGCGAACGATACTCAATGAGGATCGGGGACACGCTTGTGAAACAAGTTGCCGCGTATGAAGAGGCCAACGGCTATTGCCCGGCCAGTCTGGAACAAGTGCTGGGAGAGGGACAGCAGCTTCCCACGCCAATCTTGCGAGCATGCTCTTTCCGTCTCGATGGCTGTATCGTCTGGTTTGAGTCCACCCTTTTCACGACCTGCAGGCGATCAACGGGTAGCAACGAATGGCTTTGTAGCGACTAACCGCCGGAGTCCGCCACGCCACATCGATTTACTTGCTGGCAGACAATCCCTTAAATGCAAGCCAGTCTTTGAGGGAGGACACACCATGAGCGCCTATATCACCGCGCAGATCACCATCCATGACCGCGAGACCTATAGCAAATACGAGGCCGGATTCATGGACATCTTCGCGCCTCATGGCGGCAAACTTCTCGCCGTCGAGGAAGCACCGATGGTTCTCGAAGGCGACTGGGACTGCACCCGCACAATCGTCGCCGAATTTCCCGACCGGGAAAGCGCCCTCGCCTGGTACAGGTCGGATGACTACCAGACCCTGATGCAACACCGCCTTGCCGCCTCCACCGGCAGCATCGCGCTTCTGAGCGGCCTGCCCACATGACCCCTGCAAGCCGTCCCGCGCTCATGCTGAGCGAAATCGAAGCAAGAGCGCCTCTCAGCGGGAGCCCGCAATGAAGATCGACCTTCCTCCCGCCATGCGCCGCGCCGCCAGACAGGACTGGCGCGCCGTGGGCGAGATCATCGGCGAAGCGTTTCGCGACGATCCGGTGAACCGCTACCTCTTCGGCACGGCTGAAGGCGTCCGCTCGGCGATGATGGTGCTCGCCCATCATGTCTATGTGCCGGTGGGGGAGAGCTACCTGCTCGACGACAAGGGCGCGACCATGTGGCTGCCGCCCGGCGCCGCGCCGAAATTCGGCCCCTGGCCGCAGATCGTCTTCGCGCTCGGCCAGCTGCGCCATGGCAAGAGAGGCGCGATGAAGCGGGCCCTTCACCTCGCGAGCCTTATGGAGAAACACCACCCGGGCGAACCGCACATGTACCTCTTCGCTATTGGCACCACGGTCGCCGCCCGCGGCAAGGGTGTCGGCAAGGCGCTGATGCGGCCCATGCTGGACGCCTGCGACCGCACTGGCACGCCCGCCTATCTCGAAAACTCCAATCCTGCCAATCACGGCTTCTACACTTCGTTCGGCTTCGAAAAGGTGGCCGAATTCGAGGTGGGCCCAGATGGCCCACTCATGGCCCCAATGTGGCGTGAGCCAAAATGAGCGCACTTCTCTCGAATGAGGTCTTCAGCGCCATCGCCATGGGGCTGACCTTTGTCGCCTTCTATCCCTATATCCGCGCCATCCTGAAAGGGAAAACGCGCCCGCACGTCTTCTCCTGGTTCATCTGGGCGGCGGTGACCTTCACGGTGGCCACCGCCCAGCTGGCGGGTGGCGCGGGCGTCGGCGCCTGGCCCATCGCGGTGTCTGGGCTGATCACGGGCGGCGTGGCGCTGCTCGCCCTGTCGAAATCAGCCGACACCTCGATCCACCGCGCCGACTGGATTTTCCTCGCCCTGGCCGCAACGGCGCTGCCGCTCTGGTGGCTGACCAATGATCCGCTCGCCGCTGTGTTGATCCTCACCAGCGTGGACCTGCTCGGCTTCGGCCCGTCCATCCGCAAGGCCTGGACCCTGCCGCATGAGGAGAACGCTCTCTTCTTCACGCTAGGGGCGATCCGCAACGGCTTTGTCGTCCTGGCGCTGGAGCACTATTCATGGACAACGGCCCTCTTCCCGGCGGCCGTGGGGCTGGCGTGTATGGGTTTTGTAGCGATGATCCTCATCCGGCGCAGCGTGCTCGGGCCAGTGGCGCTGGAACCATCGCCCGTACCGGATCTACCGCCCGGCTGAATGGAAGCTGTGCGCTCAGCCTGGTGCAGCTGGCGCGGCCAGCCGTTTTGCGAACTCGGCGAGGGAATATCGCGCCGGCTTTCGCCAGGGCCGTGCACTCCACGCCGAAATCAAGGAAAGCCCGCCGACGAGAAGCCCAAAAACGCCATAGAGAAGGCCGCCCGGCTCTGCAATCAACATCAGGCCGAAGAGAAGGCCCAGCAGGGTGGGCACCGCAAAGCAGGCAAATATCCCCCAGGCAAAAGCTGGGCTCGGGGCAACGGTCAGCTCAAGGTCCGGCCGTTTATGCTCGATGGCGATCAGGGCGGCCGCGGCCGCATCGGCCAGCGCGTCCTGGTCGGCCATGGATGCCCGGCTATTGCTATTGATGACAGTCTTGGCCCTGGGGGTTTTCAGGACGAGCCCAAAATCCACCCGCTGCGGGCTGGCCGTATGGAGCCAGCGCACGCCTGTCAGCTCAGCATAGTTGACGACGGATGTCCGCCGTCCGCGCGTCACGGTGAGATTGTGATCGTCGACCGCAACCTCTACGGCTGCGCCCGCCGCCCCCCGCCGGAATGTGAAAGTCTGCATGCTGCGCCATCTCGAGTATCCCGACTCAAGAGGCGCAGCCCAAGGCCCAAACGGGTCAGCTACCGCCCGATACAGAAGGGAACCCGGCTGCTATTCGGGATCGTCCGATCTGCTTTCAGAAATTTCGGGCAGATCGTCTTCAGGAGGACCGGCAACGTGATTGGCCATTCTCGCGCTAGCTATGGCCGAAACTCGGGCGCTCTCCGCTAAATGAATGCTCGCTCTTAGAGAATCTAAATACAAGTTGTCTCTGTCGATAAAGCCTTTGGTGAGCACACCCTGATTTCGAACGGCTTCGTGATCAAATTTGTATCCTAGGAATTCAAATATCGACTGCAAAAGATCATGGTATTTGTTCACGGTTTCTGTCGGGTTCTCCAAGTTACCGTCGGAATCCTTTTTTGAAATGGCTTCCAGATAGGCTTTGTGCCTCGCCATGACGATCGGCGAGTCAGCGAATTCGACTGGAACGAGGGTGAGAGCGGCAGAATGATTTAGATCACCAGGAAGGCCGCGAGTCGCTGAAAGCATTCTCAACAAGACGAGTTGTTGCTCGCGCTTCTTTGTCGCCCCTTGATACCAAAGGGTGATCCCGACTGCAGCCAATGGCCCAACAATCGTTGCGATCATTATAGCTAGGGTTTGTTCCCACATTCGGGCAGCGTACTACACTACCGTCCGATCGAATAGTTCGGCGCCTCGCGTGTCATGGTCACATCGTGCACGTGGCTTTCCGACAGGCCCGCGCCGGTGATCTGGATGAACTGCGCCTTTTCGTGCAGCTCCTTGATATCCCTGGCGCCGACATAGCCCATCGCGGCCCGAAGCCCGCCAACCATCTGGTGGATGATATTGCCGACCGGGCCCTTGAACGGCACCTGGCCTTCAATGCCTTCCGGCACGAGCTTGTCGCTCTCCACCTCTTTCTGGAAGTAGCGATCCGCCGAGCCGCGCGACATCGCGCCGAGTGACCCCATGCCGCGATAGGCCTTGTAGCTGCGCCCCTGGAACAGGAACACCTCGCCCGGGGCCTCTTCGGTGCCGGCAAAGGCCGAGCCCATCATGGCTGTAGACGCACCAGCCGCCATGGCCTTGGCAAAATCGCCGGAGAACTTGATGCCGCCATCGGCGATGATCGGCGTACCCGACGCCTGCGCGGCCTCGGCGCAATCCTCGATGGCCGTCAGCTGCGGAACGCCGACGCCCGCGACGATCCGCGTCGTGCAGATCGAGCCCGGCCCGATGCCGACCTTCACACAGTCCGCCCCGGCATCGATCAGCGCCTTGGTCGCATCGCCCGTAGCGACATTGCCCGCGATGACCTGCACCGAATTGGAGAGCTTCTTCACCCGCGTGACCGCATCGAGGACCGATTTCGAATGGCCGTGCGCGGTGTCGATCACGATCGCGTCGACCCCGGCATCGATCAGCGCCTGCGAACGCTCGAAACCCGCATCGCCGACCGTCGACGCCGCCGCGACGCGAAGGCGCCCCTGATCGTCCTTGGCGGCGTTCGGGTTGAGCTGCGCCTTCTCCATGTCCTTGACGGTCAGCAGGCCGACGCACTTGCCGGCATCGTCCACGATGACGAGCCGCTCGATGCGGTGCTTGTGCAGGAGCTGGCGGGCTTCCTCGATGGGCGTCGCCATGGTGACGGAGACGACCTGCCTGGTCATCAGCTCGGCCACTTTCGCCGTCGGATCGTCGACAAAGCGGGTGTCGCGATTGGTGATGATACCGACAACCTTGCCGTCTTCCTCGACCACGGGAATGCCGGAAAAGCCGGTGCGCGACTTGATCGCCTGAAGGTCGCTGAGGGTGGCGGTCGGGGCAATGGTGATCGGGTTCATCACCACGCCGCTCTCGTACTTCTTTACCTGCGTGACCTGGCCGGCCTGCTCCTCGAAGGTGAGATTGCGGTGGATGACGCCGATACCGCCAGCCTGCGCCATGGCAATGGCGAGCCGCGCCTCGGTCACCGTATCCATGGCCGATGAGAGCAGCGGGATGTTCAGCGGAATCGACTTCGTCAGCCAGGTCGAGGTGCTGACATTGGCGGGCATGACCTCGCTCGGGCCGGGCTGGAGAAGCACGTCGTCGAAGGTGATGGCTTGTCGGATTTTCATGTGGGGAGCTCCCTTTTCGGCCTAATAAGGGAGTCGCGGCCCTTCGAAAAGCCCCTTTGTGAAATCCAGTTACATGTTCCCGGTTGGGCGCCGAGCGCCCCCATGACCCGGACCTGGCCGGACGATCCGGCAGGCGGAAAGCGGTCCGATTTTCCAACAGGGCAAGCGGTAGACTTATGGTGTGCCGCATGGACCGGATGCAGGGATTTGTCGAAACGGGCCTTGCCACAGCAGGGCGTGCGCTTCAGGCGGCGGGCGACCGGGCGGGCCTGCACCTTGCACCGGACACGCTGACCCGCACTGCCGCTCGGCGCCTTCATTCGAGTCTTCGTGCCATCGAGACGCTGGTCCGCCGCCTGCTGGTCCTGATCGCTGCCTCGCTTGAGCTGGAAGACCGAAAAGGCCCGGCAAGCCCCGCGCGAGACCGCCAGAGCCCGGCGCCATTGCCCGTTCGGCGTGCCCGTGTTTTCGAGTTGATGCCACTGGCGACATTCGACCCGGAAGCCTTCCAGCGGATGGCCGCAACTCCCGCTCACGCGCCAGACCGGAATCATACCGGAATCAGACTCCTTCTGGACCGTTTCCATACCCTCCGCGCGGTGATCGAAGATCCCGCCCGCGCCGCCCGCCGCATGGCGCGCCTGCTGGCCCGCGAAAAGCAAGCGGGTGCCCTGAAGCCGATCTGCGTGCCGCAGGAGCGGCTCTACCGCTTCGATGCCGAATTCGGCCTGATCGCGGCCGCCCTGCCGGGCCTTGTCAGCGAGGTCATGCCGACTTGGTACGATACTGGCTGAAGCCCTTGATAATGTGGAATAAAATGCCGCAAGCCGGGCCGGTTTGCGGATGAAGGCGCAGGCCTATTCGTCGCGCTCTTCCTTGTAGCTTGGCGCTTCATCGGCCTGGTCGGCCGGGCGCCCCGGAATGGCGTAGGAGCCCTTCAGCCAGCGCGAAAGATCCACATCCGCGCAGCGCTTCGAGCAGAACGGCCGGAAGGCCGGATCGGCGGGTTGCTTCTCGCAAACGGGACATTTGGCCTTGCTCATGCGCGCCTCACAACAGATTGCTCGCCTGTACCGCTGGCAATCGAAACCCTGCCGGAACAGGCCGAGTTCAGGATCGCGTCGCAGTCATTCCGGCGCGCGTTATAGGCCTTGAGGGCGCGGGGTGACAGGGTCAGTCTGAAAAAAGCGGTGCGATCGGCCGCGGCCTGCCGGGCGGCGTCGCGGAAGAGATCGAGCAATTCGGTGTCGGCAGTTTTTTGCCCCGTCTCGTCCAGCAGCCGGTCCTCGATGGGCGATGCGCCCCAGGCGATCTTGGCTTCGAGCAAGCCGAAGCGGGATGGATTCAGCGCCTCGACCTTGCGCGCGGATACAGACTGGAAGGCCGCCAGGAAAGCATCGCGCAGCTGGGTGCGAGCCTCGGCGGTCAGCGGGGCAAGGCAGTCGATGACCAGCAGGCCGCCCCAGTCCCGGAGGGCGACCTGGCGGGCGGCCGTCTCGACCGCCTCCTTGTTGATGCTAAGTGCCCGGGCCGCCGCGCTGCCCTTGCGGTTGCGCCCGGCGCTGTCGATATCGATGGCAATCAGGGCGGCGGTCCGGTCCAGCCGGATCAGCCCGCCGCGCGCAAGGCCGACGGCCGGCGCAAGCGCCTCGTCAAAGGCTGCCTCGATCGCGTCGAGATCTTCGGCGTCGGCAGCGGTTTCGGGCTTGGGCGGCTTGCCGGGCAACTCGTCCAGCCAGGCCGCGAACGCGTCGAAGGCGGGCGTGGGGTCCTGTTTGGAGAAGGCTCCTCTTGCAAGTTTGCCATGGCGGGCTTCGGCGCGGATTTCCAGCGTTGTTTCAGCGCCTTCGCTCAGCCCTTTCGGTACGTCACCGCGCACGAAAATGCGCTCGCCGCTAGCTGTTTCGAAAAAGGCGCCGCCATCCTTGGCATCACTCTGGCGCAGCCGCGCGCTGACAATTTCCCCGGCCCGCACCGGCTGCCCATCGCCGGACCAGCGCTGCAGGAAAAGCCGGACCGCCTGCCCGGCCTCGTCGAATGCGGCGGCGCGTATTTCGCCGGGTGCCTCATTCAGGACGATGCGGGAAATGCTCATTCCGGTTTGCCGCGAAAACCCTGCGCGACCACAAACAGCTCCGGCGATCCGGCCCGGCTGGCGGGCGGTTTGACGTGTTTCACCGTCCGAAACATCTGCTTGAGCTGGTTCATCATGTCGGGCGTTGCCCCGCCCTGGAAGACCTTCGAACAGAAATTGCCGCCGGGCGCGAGATGCTCCCCAGCAAACCAGAGCGCCATCTCGGCCAGGGCCGCGGTGCGAAGGCTGTCAGTCTGTTTGTGGCCGGTCGTATTGGCGGCCATGTCGGACAGGACAAGATCTGGCGGGCCCGAGAGTCCTTCCATCATCGCAGCGACATCGTCGGGATCGTTGATGTCGCCCTGGACAATGTGGGCACCTGGAATGGGGTCGACCGGCAGGAGGTCGATCCCGACAATTTCCTTCACCCCGCGGCGCAGACAGACCTGCAGCCAGCCGCCGGGCGCAGAGCCAAGATCAACTACGCGCGTCGCGCCTTTCAGCACGCCGGTCTTCTCGTCGATCTCGATCAGCTTGTAGGCAGCCCGCGCGCGAAAATCATCGGCCTTGGCCCGCTGGACATAAGGGTCCGAAAGCTGACGCTCGATCCAGCGCTTGGAACTTTCGTCCTTGGCATTGTAGGCGATGATCTTTCGCTCGCCCATGCGCCGGCCGGACGAACCCTTGTCATTCTTGGGGGGGCCTTTCCAGCGGCGTTTTCCGTCATCGCTCATCCGTCAGCCTCCATCCGATTGTCGCCTGCCGGTTTCGGCTTTCGGCTCCGGCCACCGCGACTGCGCCGGCGTTTCTTGGGTCCGCGCATCATCGACAACAGAAGCCCTTCGCGAAGTCCCCGGTCAGCGACGCGCATCCGGGCCGTCGGCGCCAGTTCCCAGACGGCTTCCATAAGGGCACACCCAGCAACCATGAGCCCAGCGCGCTCTTCTCCGATAGTCGGATATTCAGCGCGCCTTTCCGGCCCGGCCTGGATCAGTTCGTGCATCGTCTCCTGACAGCCTTCCCACTCCATCCACTTGCCGTCGACCAAGTCGCGGCGATAGCGCGCCAGACCGAAATGGACACCGGCAACGCAGGTCACTGTACCCGATGTTCCGACGATGTGGGACGCCTTGTCGGCCAGCGCCTCACGAACACCATGCTTTGCGGCCCACGGCTCAATGTATTCGGCCAGCAATTCCCGCATTTTCGGATAGGCTTCAGCTTCGCTAAGGTCACCAAACCGCTCCGTAAGCGTGACGACCCCATAGGGAATGCTGGTCCACGCCTTGATCGGCGGGCGTTTCAGCATGCCGTTCAGGCCGCCTTCGCGTGCCTTCGCCGCATCGACGAGCGAAAGCTCGGTCGAGCCGCCGCCAATATCGAGGACCAGGATATGGGATGCGTCCGGGTCAATCAGGTTATGGCAGCCGATCAAGGCCAGCCTCGCCTCTTCCTGCGCACCGATGATCTTGAAGGTCAGTCCGGTCCTTTCACGGATTTCGCGGATAAAGTCCGGCCCATTCGTGGCCTTGCGACAGGCTTCGGTGGCAATGCAGCGAATCCGACCGACCCGTTTTGCCTTGAGCTTCCGCGAGATTGTCTCAAGCGCATCGAAGGCGCGGTTCATCGCGACATCCGAGAGCTGGCCGCTCTGGGCTAGACCTTCGCCAAGCCTCGCAATCTGGGAATGCGAATCGACCACGTTGAAGCCATCGCGCGATGGCGCGGCGATCAGAAGTCGGCAATTATTCGTGCCGAGGTCCACCGCCGCATAAAGCGGTGGCCCCTGCCTGTTGCGCGGCGGGCGGCCATTCGACCGCGGCCTGCGCGATTTTTTTTCAGCCATGTGCGGCCCAAATCTTGTCGGTTGCCGAAAGGTTTATCACATTGGGCGTTAATGAGCCATGGACAGGGCATAGGAAAGCGGATCGCCGCACTGTTTCGCCGCAACAAGGCAGGCCATGAGGAGTCTCATCAGCCAGCCGAGCCTGCGAGCGATGAGCCATTGCGTGCGGAAGCCCCCCACGAGGACGAGGATGTCCTCCACAATGCGATTGACCACCGGCGCGCCAAATTCCAGATCGGCCAGGTTGTCCAGCATCGGATCTTCGACTTTCGCGGCGTCATTTTCGACGTTGACCCGCTCTTTGCCAACACCGATGAGTGGTATGAGGCCATCCCCGAGGACATGCGTCCCTCGAAGGACCAGCCTTACTATCATCTCTTCGCGGAGAACGACAAAACCCACTATGTCGCCTATGTATCGGAGGGCAATCTTGTCCCCGATGACAGCGATGACCCGGTCACGCACCCGGACATTCCGCATTTCTTCGAACGCACGCCGGAAGGCTATGCGCTGAAGACGATGCATTCCAACTGACAGAAGCGGTCAGCCGGGCTTGACCACATCGGGCGAGGCCCGCCTGAAAGCGTCAATCTCGTTACACTTTGCATCGACCTCCACCAGGCGTGGAAACGCGCCCAGAGGCGTGTCGAAACGGCGGGCATTGTACATTTGCGGCACCAGACAGACCTCCGCCAGCGTGGGCCTGTCACCGAAAAGAAAGGGCTTGGCAGGTGCACTCGCGGCCTGCGCCTCAAGCGCCGTGAATCCCCGGATAATCCAGTCCTGATACCAGGCAGAAACCGTTTCGGCATCGGCTGAGAACTCCGTCCGCAGCTTGGTGAGCACAGCCAGATTGTTCAGCGGATGGATGTCGCAGGCAATCAGGTCCGCAAATGCCCGGACCCGGAGGCGCTCCCACGGATCGGCTGGCAGCAGCGGCGGCTCTGGATGAGTTTCATCGAGCCATTCGAGGATCGCCATGGACTGGCTCGCAATCTTCCCGTTCACATCGATCGAGGGCACGCGCATCTGCGGATTCACTGCCTTGTAGGCCTCCGCGTACTGCTCATCGGCGCCCGGCGCAATGTTGACCGTTTCCGATGTGTACGCGACCCCTTTCAGATTGAAGGCGATTCGCAGGCGGTAAGCCGCCGACGAGCGCCAGAAATCGTATAGTTTCAGCGCGCTCATGCCTTCACGACGTCCTGCTCGATTGCACCGAACACCGTATGCCCGGACTTGTCCTTCACCTCGATGCGGATCGTGTCTCCCACCTGCATGAAGCCGGTTTTCGGCTCGCCGTCGCGGATCGTCTCGATCATGCGGATTTCGGCAATGCAGGAGTAGCCAAGCCCGCCATCGGCGACCGGCTTGCCTGCCCCGCCATCCGGGTCTCGGTTGGAGATGGTGCCCGAGCCGATGATCGAGCCGGCGCCCAGCGGACGCGTCTTCGCCGCATGGGCAACGAGCGTGCCGAAATCGAAGGTCATGTCGACATCGCATTCGGGCTTGCCGAAGGGTTTGCCGTTATAGGTCGAGAGCATGGGCAGGTGCAGCTTTCCGCCGGACCAGGTATCGCCCAATTCGTCTGGCGTGACGGCAACCGGCGAAAAGGCGGAGGACGGCTTGGACTGGAAGAAACCGAAGCCTTTGGCCAGCTCTCCCGGGATCAGGCCGCGCAGGCTCACATCATTGCAGATCAGGATAAGCCTGATCTGGTCGAGAGCGGCCTCTCGGTTCGCGCCCATCGGCACATCCCCAGTAATGACGCAGACCTCGGCTTCGAAATCCAGCCCCCAGGCCGGATCGCCGAGCGGGATCGAATCGCGCGGCCCCAGGAAACTGTCAGAGCCACCCTGATACATCAGTGGGTCGGAATAGAAGCTCTCTGGCACTTCGGCGCCGCGCGCCTTTCTCACCAGTTCGACGTGATTGATATAGGCCGAGCCGTCGGCCCACTGATAGGCCCGCGGCAGCGGCGAGGCGCAGTCATGCTCGTGGAAGCGCTCACTCGGCACAGACCCGACCTCAAGCTCCTCGGCCAGCTGGGCGAGTTTCGGTGCTGTCAGGTCCCACGTATCGAGCGCCGCCTGCAGAGTCGGCGCAACATGGCCTGCATCGGTGTAGCGGGTAAGGTCTTTCGAGACGACGACGAGCCGTCCATCACGGCCCTGTTTCAGACTGGCAAGTTTCATGGGGTGCGCGTCCTTTTCTCTGATGTTTTCCGCCACGCTGCGAGCGGCTTTTCATTTCATTCAGCGCGTTTTGCGTTATATTAGTTTCATGAGCAACCATTTCGAAAAACCCGATCATGCCCGCGCGGACTGGACGATTGATCAGGACTGGTCTCGTTATACCGATGAAGAACATGCCGTCTGGGACCTGCTTTACAAGCGGCAGATGGAAGTATTGCCCGGACGGGCTGCACCGGAGTTCCTCGACGGGCTGAAGGCGCTTGATCTTGGTCGAGGCGGCATTCCGAATTTCGAGGTTATATCAGACGAGCTGGAAGCGCTGACGGGCTGGCGCGTCGTCGCGGTGCCCGGCCTTGTGCCTGATGACGTCTTTTTCGACCATCTCGCCAATCGCCGGTTTCCGGCCGGGCAGTTCATCCGCAAACGGAATGAGCTGGACTATCTTCAGGAACCTGACGTCTTCCACGATGTGTTCGGCCACGTGCCGATGCTGACCAATCCGGTGTTCGCCGACTATATGGAAGCATACGGCAAGGGCGGCCTTCGCAGCCTGAACTATGCGGCCCTGAAGAATCTGGCCGCCCTGTACTGGTATACGGTCGAATTCGGACTCATCCGTACCGATGAGGGCCTTCGCATCTATGGCGCGGGCATCGTCTCGTCGAAGACCGAAAGCATTTTTGCGCTCGAAGACCCGTCTCCCAACCGGATCGGTTTCGACCTCGAGCGCCTGATGCGCACCGACTACCGGATCGATGATTTCCAGCAGACCTATTTTGTCATCGATTCCTATGACCAGCTTTTCCGCGCCACGGTCGATACTGACTTTGCGCCCATCTATGAGCGCCTGCAGGGCAAATTTGCCCATGGACCTGAGGATGTGCTGGACAGCGACGAGGTGATCACGCGCGGCACGCAGGCCTATGCAAAAGCCGGCGGGCGATTTGCAGACGCGAGCTAGTTCCTAGACCAGTCCAGTCAGACCCAGCGCTTCAAGCAGCGCCTCACGGGCGATCTGGCACTCGCTGGCGAATTGTGGATCGGCCAGATCAGCCGGCGCAACCCGGTCGCGATAGGTTCGCCGTACAATATCCTGCAAGGCGTCGATCCTGTCGTCGTCGAGGAACACGCCCTGATGGGCCGCCGCGATCTCTTCATCGGTCATCACGACCCGAAGGCGCAGGCAGGCCGGACCACCGCCATTGCGCATGGACTGGCGCACATCGACGTACTGCACGCGCCCGATCGGCCCATTTCCCGACACCATCCGCTCACAGAATGTCCGCGTGCTGTCTGTCTCCTGCGTCTCAAGCGGTGCGAGCAGGACAAGCCTGTCTTCACCTGGCCATTGCAGGAGCTGTGAGTTGAAGAGGTAGGACCGGATCGCATCGCCAATTGGCACCTCGGCCTCAGGCACCATCACAGGCTTCAGCTCGAACAATCCATCCGCCGCCTTGCGGATCTGATCTAAAGTGCCCGTCGTGTCTTCAAAGGCAAGTTCATGGAAGAACAGCGTATCGAGCGCGCCCACGCAGACGACATCATTGTGGAAAGCGCCAGCATCGATGGCAGCCCTGGCCTGCCGCGACAGAACCGTCCGGTTGTCCTTCAACCGGTGCGCTCGGGCAATGCTCTCGCTTGCGAGCCTTGTCTGGCGCGCCGGGAAGCCGATCAGACTCTCGCCAGCCTCGCGGCCAAAGACAAACAGCTCGACACCCGGCCCACCATGCTCAGCACACAGACGGACATGATTGGCCGCCCCCTCATCGGCAAAGTCCGCATGACAAGGCAGGGCACCGTGAACGGCAAATCGCGACTCGTCCTCGAAGATCGCCGCGAGGCTTGCGGTTGTATCGGGATGCTCTGTCGAGCGGTGCAGCATGGTCGAAAGGTTCGCGGCGGTCAGATGCAAGCGTCCGTCGGCCGCATCGGCAGATGGCGAAACCGTCGCTGCGTTCGCCGCCCACATCGAGCTGGCGCTGTAAGCCGCCTTCAGCAGCTGCGGCGCTGTCTTTGCCGCTTTCTCGATAATATCGGCATCCGACCCGCCAAAGCCGGCCGAGACGAGCAGGTCGAAATTCGGTCGCGGCAAGGGCGGAAGGATCGCCTGGGTCAGCCCGGCCTTCACCAGCAACCGCATTTTCTCCAGACCTTGCAGCGCAGCTTCGCGGGGATTGGAGACATCGCCCGCATTCGACGCACTCGCTAGATTGCCTTCGGACATGCCCCCATAGTTGTGGCTTGGGCCGATCAGGCCATCAAAATTGACTTCGCGTGCTTTGCTCATGCGATCGCTTTCTCAATCCGTTCTAGGCTTGTGCGGTGACAATCCAGACGGCGGCATCCAGTCTGACATGGCCGTCAGTATCCGCTTTCGCCGCCAGTGCCGAGCGCACGACTTGGAACACCTTGTCGGAATCGAGCTCCTTCTCGGCGATCAGTCTGGCGGCCGGTCCCATCCGGACCGCAAAGGCAGCGGCCTCGTCCACCGTATCGCCCGGCAGCCGCATCTTCCCGGTCCAGGATGCGGCCGTGGCATCTTTCCACCCAGCACCACTCAGCAGGCCCACTGTGCGATCAGCATCCTCGAATGCGAATGGCCCGGGCGCACCCGGCTCAGGCCGGGTTGGCGCTTCATCGGTCAGCGACAGCGCAGCCTTGAGCGGCTCGACTGCCCAGTCATTCCTGGAAAGGGGCTGCCAGCAGACGAAGGCCAGCCGCCCATCTGGAGCCATCTGTGCCCGCAAATTGGCAAAGGCGGCCTGAGGGTCAGCAAAGAACATCACGCCGAAGCGGGAGATGAGCCGGTCGAACTTGCCGTCCGCCTGCCAGACCGAAGCGTCGGCCTGGATGAATTCGGCATCGCTGCGGCCTTCGGCGCGTTTGCGGGCGAGCGCGAGCATCGGCCCTGATACGTCGACACCCGTTACATGCCCGGCGCCAGCTGCGAGCGCGGCCCGGCTGAGTGCCCCGGAGCCGCATCCAACATCGAGGACACGCTGCCCCGAGGCAATCTGCGCCGCACTGAGGACGATGTCGATGTAAGGCGACAGCATCGCATCGAGACGGTCAGCCTGAGCGGCCCAGTTCTCACCGGCTTTGCCATTCCAGTATTCGATCTGGTCGGCATTGCTGGCGTTCTGTCGCGTCATTTCGGAAATCCTTTTGCTTCCAGCCGCTCGGCCTTGTCGGAGACCTGGCTTGCCTGCGGCCAGGCACAATAATCGGCGGCATAGTAGGCGCCGGGCCTTGAGTTGCCCGACAGGCCCGGACCGCCAAATGGCATATTGCCCGCCGCGCCCACGGTCGGCCGGTTCCGGTTCAGGATGCCCGCACGCATTTCGTTGTGCACCTTCAACCAGAGCGCATCATCATCACTCACAAGGCCGCCCGAGAGGCCGAACCGGGTGTCATTGGCCATGGCCAGCGCGGTGTCGAAATCCTTCACGCGGGTGACCTGGACCAGCGGTCCGAACAGCTCTTCATCCGGAATGCTTGAGGCATCAGTGACATCAATGACGCCAGCGGTAACGAAGCCCCCGCCGCGGTCCATCCGCTTGAGCCGGCGCAACGGCTTGCCGCCAGCCTTGGACAGCATGGTCTGGAAGTCGACAGCCGCCTCAACCGCCTTTTCGGAGACGAGCGGCCCCATGAAGACATCGTCTTCATTCCATGCCCCGATCTTGAGACCGCGGGCCCGCTCGACCAGCGCATCAATCACTTTTCCACCGAAACCATTGTCCGGCACGAAGATGCGGCGCGCGCAGGTGCAGCGCTGGCCCGTCGTCAGATAGGCAGACTGGGCGGCAATGTCGGCAGCGGCATCGACATCTGCCGGATCCCAGACAATCAGCGGATTGTTCCCGCCCATTTCGAGCGCGAGGATGACATCTGGCCGACCCGCAAAGTGACGGTGAAAGGCTGTTCCGGTTCCGGCGGAGCCGGTAAAGAGCAGCCCGTTGATATCCGCTTCGAGCAGCGCTGCCCCGGTATGGCGCCCACCATGGACAACGTTCACAACGCCGGGCGGCAGACCAGCAGCCTCGAAACATTCGACCATGATCTCGGCAACGGCCGGCGCCAACTCAGAGGGTTTGAATACGCAGGTATTGCCCGCCAGGAGCGCCGGGACGATGTGCCCATTGGGAAGGTGGCCCGGAAAGTTGAACGGGCCGAAGACAGCCATCACGCCATGCGGACGATGGGTCAGGTGCGCTGAGCCGAACGCCGTGTCGCCGGATTTGCCGCCAGCGCGCTCAACCTGCGCCTGGATGGACACCGCGATCTTGCCTTTCATCGCTGCGGCCTCGCCGAGCGAATCCCATTTCACCTTCCCCATATCGCGGCTGATCGCTTCGGATATTCGTTCCGCCCGCGCGCCGACCTCCTCAGCATACACTTCGAGGATCCGGGTCCGGTCATGCTGTGGCATGTGGCGCCAGGACTTGCCGGCCTCACGGGCATTCTCGACGGCCTGATTGACCTGCGCCGCGCTCGCCGCCTGGCCTTCCCAGCTTGTGTCTCCCGTGGCCGGGCAGGTCTTCTCGAACCAGTCTCCGTCGCCTGCGGCCCATTTTCCTGCGATGTAGGCGCCCTTCGCCATCGATCAGCTCCTCAACCAGATTCTTGCCGTGTCACCCGGTGACAGTTTCAGGCGGTCGAGCACATCCGGCGACGTCACGAAGACGGCGCCATCGCGTAGCTCGCCATCCGCCATGGTGACGCGGATGTCGGAGGCCTTGTCGTTCGATACAAGCCCGCTTGCAGTATTGGCCTCACCGACCTGCAGGGTCACAAGGCGGCTTTCCCGGATCGTCCGGATAAGGCTGCGCGGTGCCGCCACCAGCGGACCGCCATCGAAAATATCGACCGTGCGCTCGAACCGGAAGCCTTCCCATTCAAGCAGTTTCAGCGCACCCACACCATCCGCATGCACCCGGCCAATCACCTCGCGCGCTTCCGGCGGCAGGAGATCCACATAAATCGGGTATTTCGGCATCAGGTCGAGGATGAACTGGTTGTCCGTGGTCGCCGACAGGATGTCTGCTTCGGTGAATTCCATGCGGAAGAAGTGCGCGCCCATCGCGTCCCAGAACGGGGTCCGTCCCTCTGGATCGACGACGCCGCGAAGCTCGGCCAGAACCATATCGCCAAAGCGCTCTGGCCCAGCAGCCATGAGCAGGTAGCGGGACTGCGCCAGCAGCCGCCCTGCCCCACCGCCCCGATGGGCCTTGCGCAGGAAAAGCGTACCGACTTCGGTGTAGCCGACGAACTCGTTCGTCAACACCAGCGCGTCCATGTCAAAGCGCCGGTCAGCGGCCTGGCTCGCCTGGGCTATTGTGATCACGCGATAATTAAAGAAAGGCTGGTCGATGCCGACACCTGCCTTGACGGCACTGCAGCCGCCAACCTCGCCGGTCTCGTGATCGACCATCATCATGAGGTACTTGCCGTATTGCGGCTGCGGAAGCTTGCCGGCAAAAGCCTTCTCTGACTTTTCAAGCCGTTCGCGGATGATCGGCTCGTGCACGGGCAAGCTGGTAAAACCGGGGCCTGACTCCTCGGCCAATTGCATCAGAATGTCGAAATCGTCCAGCCGCGCCGGACGCATGACATAGGACGAACTCATTCCATCAGAGCCTTGATTTTTCTGGCGTCAATACGCCCATCCGCCAGGCGGTTCAGCAACAGCCCTGAAAGGCTTGCACGCTGGACGAAGCTCGACATGACGACATATTCCTCATTTGAATGGATGCGCCCGCCCATCACGCCCAGCGTATCCACATTGGGAACACCGGCTGCGAAGATGTTGTTTCCCTCACAGACGCCGCCCGTGTCGACGAATTCCAGCGCAAGGTCAATCGCGCGACCGGTTTCGGCAACGGCCGTGAAGAGCGCCTGCTGTGCCTCGTTGCGCGGCTTTGGCGGGCGGTAGAAACCGCCATGCAGGTGGCCTGAAATCCCGTCGCGCGCCTTGGCCTCTCGGAAGATGCGCTCGACTTCCCAGGTCGCCCACTGCGCTGCGTCGGCGTCCGGTGCGCGGGCCCCGAACCGGACGATGGCGAGATCGGGCACGATGTTGACCGGCCCGCCACCCTCGATCGCCCCGACATTGAACGACACGCCTTCGCGGCGATTGTTCAGCGCTTCGAGATCGACGACCATGTGCGCGGCCGCCTCGATGGCGCTGCGCCCTTCCTCTTTCGCCCGGCCCGCATGTGAGGAGCGGCCATGCAGGACCACATCAAACACGGCCGAGCCTTTGCGCCCACCGGACATGGCGCCCGTTTCCATGCACGGTTCATAGGTCATCCCGATCATCGCACCGGACTGGGCGGCCTGTTTCAGGACAGGCGCGCTGGCAAAATTGCCGATCTCCTCGTCAGGGGAGATGACGATCTGATAGCCCAGCTTGTCCTTGAGCGGCCCTGCCTCGAACGCTTCCAGCGCGCCGAGCATGATCGAGAGACCACCTTTCATGTCAGCGAGGCCCGGCCCGTTCAGCCGACCGTCACCGAGATCCTTGATGTCGGTAAAAGTACCCTCGGGAAAGACCGTATCATAATGCCCGCTCATGATAACCTGGACCGGCGCATCCGGACGCGATGAAACGCGGATGATCGGCCCGGTCTCGAAATCCTCGGCCTCGCCCTTGGCGTTGACTTTCTCAAAAGGCTGCGAGGCATCCAGCTTGATGTCGGCATCGAGCGCGGAAAAGGCATCGGCAAGCTTCGGCGCTAGCGCATCGAGCCCGGCGCGATTCCAGCTTCCTGTGTTAATCCGCGCCCAGTCCAGTGTTCGCGACTGCATGCGTTCTTCGGCATCAGCGATCCGCTCGCAGATGGCCTCGTCTTCAGAGGTCTTGAGTGTCAGGTCTGCCATGTCTCTTGGTTTCATGGGAATTGTGTTCCTGCAAGCCCGCCTCACGAGTTTGACGCACCTATTTTCAGAGCCATGTACCATATCGACTCGAACGTTCCGTTTTGCCATGAGGGCCGGGACATTCAGGAGATTTGAAATGATGATTCGCAGCACAGCGACCCTCGCACTGTGCCTTTCGGGTAGCGCCCTGGTTGCGTCGGCCCAGGATGGCTGGTCCGGTGAAGGCTCTTTCAGCGCCGGTTATACCACAGGCAACACCGAAACCACCGACCTTGGCCTCGCCGTAAAGCTCGACCGCGAAGCCGGCTTGTGGACCTATTCGGCGGAGGCGGCGGCCGATTATGGCGAGACCGACGAAGTCGAAACGAAGAATCGCTGGTTTCTCGCCGGCGAGATCGACCGCCAGCTGGGCGACCGTCTGTTCGGCTTTGTCCGCTCCTCCTATGAAAGCGACGAGTTTTCCGGTTTCGATTCGCGTCTGTTCGTCGGCGGCGGTCTCGGCTACGAGATCCTGGACGGCGAGAAGACGACCTGGTCTGTCCAAGGCGGCCCGGGCCTGAAAATCGATGAAGTGAAGGAAACCACCGTCACTGTGAACGGCACACCAGTCACGACGCCGGCGTCGACCGAAGAATCCTTCTCGCTCGTCGGCGGCTCGGAATTCAGGCACCAGTTCAACGATTCAGTGCGCTTTTCCAACGATACCGATATCCTCTACGCTGAGGAGTCAACGCAGATCGGCAACGTCTCGGCGCTGACCGCATCGCTGACGAATACGCTGTCGGCCCGCTTTTCCTTTGAGGTTCGCCACGACACGAACCCGCCGCCCGGTTTCGAGGCGACCGACACCGTAACGCGTGCATCGGTCGTCTACACATTCGGCAAGAAGGACGGCTAGACCTTTTCAAGGGCCTGTTCGAGATCGACGAGCAGGTCCTCAGCTGCCTCAATGCCGACAGAGAACCGGATAAGGCCATCGGTGAAACCGATCCGCTTACGGATCTCCTCGTCAACACCTGAATGGGTTGTCGAGCCGGGATGGCACATCAGGCTTTCCGTGCCGCCCAGAGAAACCGCGAGCTTGATGAGCTGAAGGTTGTCGAGCATCCGGAAGGCGGCGTCCTTTCCGCCCTTCACATCGAACGAGAAGGTCGAGCCGGCAGCCTCACACTGCTCGTCATAGACCTTGCGCTGGGGGTCGTCCGCTTCGAGAAAGGCCGGATACATGACCTTTCCGATCTTCGAATGGTCGCGCAGGAATTCCGCGCAGATCCTTGCATTGTCGAAGGCCTTCTCCATCCGGAGACGAACCGTTTCCAGCGACCGCGTCACCAGCCAGCAGGTATGGGCGTCAAGCGTTGTACCGAGATAGTTACGCACGCGGCGGATCTTGGCGATGACATCTTCATTGCCAATGGCCGCCCCTGCCACGAGGTCAGAATGACCACCGATGTATTTTGTGAGCGAATACAGCGCGAGGTCTGCCCCATGCTTGAGCGGCACATGACCGATCGGCCCCATCATCGTATTGTCGCACATGATGATCGGGCGATGGCCGGTCTCCTTCTCGATCGTATCGGCAACGCGCGCACAGGCTTCGATGTCGACCAGGGCACAGGTGGGATTGGCCGGCGACTCGGTGAAGATGACGCTGAGCGGGCCGGACTTCGCGGCTTCGCGCGCCTTTGCCAGGATTTGCTCTTCGGTAGCCCAGGCATCCATTTCGAACGGGGTAACACCGAAGTCGGGCATGAAAGTCCGCATGAAAACTTCCGTGCCGCCATAAAGCGGGCTGGAGTGCAGAATGCTCGTCCCTGCACCGGCACAGGCCAACAGTGCTGTCGTGATCGCGCCCATGCCGGACGAGAAGACAAGCGCGTGGTCGCCCGCATCATAGAGCGTCAACCGGTCTTCAAGCACCTCCATGTTGGGGTTGTTGAAACGGGTATAGATCAGGTCCGCCTCTTCAGGATCGCCCTCCTCCTGCTTGCCAGCAAGGCGCCTGAAGAGCGCCTCTCCATCGCGGGCGGATTTGAAGACGAAGGTCGAGGTCATGAAGATTGGCGGCTTGATCGACCCTTCCGACATGGCCGGGTCGAACCCGTACCCCATGACGAGGGATTCCGGCTTGAGGACGTGATCGCCAATCTTGCGCTTGCGATAGGGCTTGCTCGGCTTGCTCATGTCAGGATCCTTCTTTTAATTGGTTTCAAATGAAACCATTTGCGCGAGCGAAGCAACCTTGTGCCGCTTGCCGTGCATGAAAAAACCCCGGCCAAGCGACCGGGGTTCCTTCGAATTGAATACTTCTGGAAGGGTTGCCTAGCTGTTGCCAAGCGCCTTGACCGCTTCCTGAGCGTCTTTCAGGCGCTGCTCCACCGTGTTGCAGGCTTCCGGCAGGCCTTCGTCGCCAAGAACCGAAAGTCGATCACAACGCTCTTTCTCGTTCTTGGTATCCTGTACGAGGCTCTCGGCCTCGAACCGCACAAGCGCTGCTTCCGTGCGCTCTTCGGAATCCATGAACTGGAGCCAGCCGCGGCCGCCACGATTATTGGCATTGCGGAAAGCCTCGCGGGCGCCATCACGGTCGCCGCGCTCATAGCGGGATTGGCCGATCAGGACCCAGACCAGGCCACGATCCTTCACACCGCCAGCGTTCAGGGCCTTGACCATGGCATCTTCGGTCTTCTCCCAGTTCTGGAGCTCGGCATAGGAGCGGCCAAGACGCTCATACATGGCGCCGCTGTCGTTCATGCGGGCCGCTTCCTCGATGACCGGGATCGCCTTGTCGAATTCGCGGGCCACCTGATAGAGGTTCGCCAGTAGCTCCATCCGGTCATAAGTCTTGGAAATACGTCCGGCGTTCATCTCTTTCTCGAGAACGCGAGCAGCGTGATATGGCACGTTGAACCGGTTATAGAAGTTCACGACGCGCATCAGCTCATCTTCCTTCTGCAGGATACCACCAAGATACATCGCCTTCTGGACCTCGAACGCCTTGCGCTCTTCATTGGCCTGGAAGTAGTCACCTGCAATCGCATCCCAGAGACGGCGCTCGTTGGGATTCTTGGCGAGCAGCTGTTCGAGCAGAGCGGCCTTCTTGGCGCGCTGACCGGTCGCATCATAGAGATAGATCAGGAAGTCATACACTTCGCGTTCCGCATTCGATCCGTCGATCTCGAAGACGCGCTCAGCCCATTTCAGGGACTCCTGATTATTGTCCAGCTTCTGGTTCATGACAGCCAGGCGCCACATGTCATCACGGTCCGGCGTGCCACCTGCATTCATCCAGCGCTTGGAATAATCGAGCGCGCGCTGAAGATCGTTCTGGCTGAGATAGATCTGGAAAATCTGGTAATAGGTTTTCGCCTTTTCGGCTTCCGGCACATAGCCTTGGTCGATGGCTGCCTGAAGGTCGCGAGCGGCGCCGGCATAATCATTCGCCTGGATCTTGATAGCAGCGCCAAGCTTCAGGACGGCGCCCTGCTCGTAACAGTTCAGTTCCATGCTGCGCAGCTTGTTGATGTGCTGCAGCGCTGCCTGCGGATTGTCGTTCTGGAGAAGCTCGGTTTCAGCCTTGAGGTAGACTTCACCCGTCTTCGAGCTGAACTGAGTCTCTTCACAGGTCGCGTTCTGGGCCATCGCAGCCGATGCGCCGAAAACTGTCATCGCGCCGGCAAAGATCGCGCCTTTCAGGATTGGCCTAAGTCCCATGGTGTCTCACTCCTTTCGCCGTGACGGCGGATTGTTGGCTTGGGGAGATCGCACCGGACCTGCCCCACACTGAACTACGAATCCGCCGCGTCGTCGCTATTATTATTCACGGCGCGTCATCGCATGAAAAATCACTAATAAGATATGAGCGGTTGAGCGAGTGGCGTCAACGCTTTGCTCGCCCCGGACTGCATCAATCTTCGTTCAATTCAAATTCCAGCGGATACACGACATTCTGCCGTATTTTCGGGCGTCCATCGACGATTTCTGGCACGAACTGGACCTTGCGGATCGCGCGTTCGGCCTCACCCGAAAATCCGGCATGGGTGCATTCGGCTTCGACGTCGAAGGGACGGCCCATCGTGTCGAGGCTGAAGCGCACATCGCAGCGCCCTTCTATGCCCAGCTTCGCCATCCTCTGGGGGTAAACCACGACTGGCGGCGCCAGTGGCTCGGCCACCCGCTCACCAATGGCGACTGGCGTCACATTCAGGATATCACCCAGATTGCCTGAGATGGTCATCGGCACCGCCCCGCCGAAGTTCACATCGGGCAGGCCGACATCGGCCGCGACGCTCGCAATCGCCGGCATGGCAGGCGGAGGAACAATCCTTGTTTCCATCGGCAAGTCAGGCTCCGGCCGTGGGGGCTCTGCGTCGACTGGCGGCATGATGAAGGGACTGAGCTCGGGCTGCGGGCTCGCAGGAGGTGGTGCGAAATCGTCCCGGATCATAGCGGTCATGAACGCGAACAAGCCCCAGACGATCCCGGCCGCAAGCGGCAAACCGACGCCGGAGCGCATGAATAGGTGATGGAACATAGCACTCTCCCATATATATTTATGTTATATCATTGCATTTTTCTTTCCGCTGCGTCAAGACCGTTTTCTAGCAAAGGGCGAAATTTGTCGCTTAAGCGGGGCGGAGTGCTCGCGCGAAGGAAAGGCTCCGCAGCCCATAAAGCTTTCTGTTGGCGCATTTTCGACTGTAAAGCGGAAGCTCATGCGGCCCGTCTTCAAGACCGCCCTGGCGACTGGGCAGATAGGTTCCACCCCTGCCCCATACCCGCTTACCGGCAAAAAAAATGGGCCCCGAAAGGGGGCCCATCTCTGATTTTCAATTGCCTGTTTCAGGATCAATCCTGCAGAGTGAACTCCAGCGGATACACCACGTTGCGGCGTTCGGCCGGCTGCCCCCGGACAATCTTCGGCGCAAATTCCACCCGGCTCACGGCACGTTCGGCTTCACGCTTGAAGATGCTGTCGGTGCAATCGGCTTGCACATTGTAAGGGCGGCCCCGCGTGTCCACGTCGAAGCGGACGTCGCATGACCCTTCAATACCGCGCTCGGCTGCGCGGGACGGATAGGTCGGAACCGGCGGACGGATCGGCTGCGCATCCCGGTCGGAGATAGCGACCGGATCGATCGCGAGCGAGTCGAGACGGTCGACGTTGAGTTCCGTCGGTGCCGCACCCTGGATGTTCGGCGTGGGCAGATCGATATCCGACCGGGACGCCGACATTTTTGGCGGTGGCGGCGGCTTGTCAGCCGAGTCGATCCGCTGGGCCTTGTTGCGGCTGCGGGTCCGGACTTCCGTATCTTCTTCAGACGGCGTGATCCGTTCCAGCACACGCTGCTCTTCAACTTCAGGCTGTTCGTAGTCCTGATTGATCATGGAGTACATGAAGGTGAAGAGGGCATAGACAACGATCGCTGCAAGCGGGACGCCGATAACCAGCCGGATAATCGGATTGCTAAACATGGATCAGTCCTCCTATTCCTGCTCGACCGACACAGGAACAGCGGTCAGACCGTCTTCCTTGTTGATCGTCTCAAGCAGGGAGATAAGCACCCCCGCTTCCGAGTCCTTGTCCGCTTGCAGAACGAGTTTGCCCTTCGGGTTTTCCTCGCGCAGCTCCCGGATACGGAAACCGATTTCCTGCAGCGTCACCTGCTGCTTGTCGATGTAGATATCGCTGTTCTCATCAATCGCGATCAGGATGCCGAGCGGGTTCTGCTTGTCGAGATTATCAACTTCAGTCCGCTCTATTTCCACGCCCGGCTCTTTGATGAACTGGGCCGTCACGATGAAAAAGATCAGCAGGATAAAGACAACATCGAGCATCGGTGTGAGGTTTACATCATCCTCAGCAGAATTTTGTGAGGCGAGTTTGCGTTTTTTTCGTGCCATTCCTGCCTCCTATTCCTGACTCTGGACGACGTTCACCCGTTCCATCTTCGCATTGTACGCCTCGTCACGGATCTTGATGATCGTGCCGGTGCGGGCGCGCGGATGGGCCTGGATGATCAGCGAGCTCTCCGGGTTTTCCGCCCGAAGCCGCTCCATGTTGGCGCGCACACCACTCAGGTCGGTGAAGCGGCCATTCACCGTGATCAGATTGTCGGCACCCACATAGACGAGGATCGCCTGGGTGTCCGGATCAGTCGGCGCGTTTGATGGCGGGGGCGGTGGCTCGAGGCCAAGCGCCCTCTCCTGGATAAAGGTCGACGTCACGATGAAGAAGATGAGGAGAATGAACACCACATCCAGCATCGGGGTGAGGTCGACACTCGCCTCTTCAGGCGCGTTGTGTTGGCGTCCTCGCATCAGCGAATCTCCATCTCGTCTTCGACTTTCTGGACCAGCCGGTTCACCTTGCTGTCCATGCCGGACGTGAAGATGATGCCCGAGATGGACGCCACCATGCCGGCCATGGTCGGGATGGTGGCGCGAGACACGCCGCCCGACATGGCTTTGGCGTCGGCACCGTCCGTGATGGCCATGACGTCGAACACCGTCACCATGCCTGTCACCGTGCCGAGCAGACCAAGTAGCGGCGCAAGCGCCACCATCGCCTTGGTCATGCTGACATTGGCTTCAGCCTTGGCGCGGACTTCCGATATAAGCTTGTCGCGAACCCAATGCGCCAGCACCGACTTGCGGTCAGACCGGGCATTCCATTCGGCAATCGCTTCATCGGCGACCGATTGGTGAGCGAAGCGGAAGTAGAACAGGCGCTCCAGGATCAGGGCCCACATGACGAATGTGGCAACCATGATGACCAGGAGAACGGGTCCGCCGCGCTCAAGAAAGGCCTGAAGATCATTCAGTCCTAGATCCATTGCAGCACCTCCCGAAGGAGGGAGCAGCGCTTAGGCTGCTCCCGTGTTGGACTCTGCACGCTCGGCAACGAGACCGGCAGCCTGCTCATCGAGGATCTGCTGGTTGCCGCGGGCGAGCGATGCAGCGACGGCGTGCAGGAGAAGCAGCGGGATTGCCGCCACCAGACCGAGCACCGTCGTCATGAGCGCGACCGAAATACCGCCGGCCATCAGCTTCGGATCGCCCGCACCGAAATTGGTGATGGCGGTAAAGGTGATGATCATACCGATAACCGTACCGAGCAGGCCGAGCAGCGGCGCAACAGCCGCAAGAACCTTAACGATATCGTTGAAGCGCTCGATCTTCGGCGTTTCACGAAGAATCTGCTCGTCGAGCTTCAGCTCAAGCGATTCCAGGTCCTGGTTCTTGTTGTTCTCGTATTGCTCGAAAACGCGGGCCAGCGGGTTACCCGTACCGGCCTGGCGGGTCTTGGCGGTCTTGCGCATCGCGCTGCCCATCAGGAAGAGCGTGGCAATCTTGAAGATCGCGAACGCAGCACCGATCGCCAGCAGGACCAGGATCACGGCACCAACGACACCGCCCTGACCGATACGCTCGCCGATACCGGGCATTTCACCCTGAACGGCGAACAGGTCGCCCTTGGTCGGGTCGACCGGCGTGATCACGACGTCGCCTTCGGAAGCATTGATCAGCTTCTTCATGGCCGACTGGAAGTCACCGCTCGGCTGCGCCTTGAGAACGCGCAGATACGGTTCGTCAGTGTTGTCGGTGATGACTTCGACGAAGCGGGCGTCGTCCGTCGTCGCAGCGGTGAAGATACCGACGCGCATCAGCTCGGTGTTAACCACCTCGCCTTCCGGGCCTGCACCAGCCACATCTGCAGTGAAGGTCTTCACTTCGGACTGAGCAATCATTTCCCGAAGCATTGCCTTCGGCAGCGCGTCGAGATCCTCACGGGTCGGAAGCGAACGGGCTTCGGACACTTCGGCGAGCTTTTCGGCACGGCCGCTGTATTCGTAGTTCGACAGCGACTCGCGAATGATCGGCATGGTCTCGCCCGCAGCGCTGCGGAACTGACCGAGCAGTTCGCCGAAATCGCCAGCCTGGGTTTCCAGTTCAGCAGATAGCTGCGAGATCTGACGCTCATTCTGGTCGAATTCGGCAGACAGCTGGCGGCCGCGAGCTTCAGCGGCATTCAGGTCGGCACGGGCCTGCTGCATTTTCTGCTGCTGAGTGGCGGCGTCGGAGCGGAACTCCTGGAGACGACGCTGGTCCTCAGCCGACATTTGCTGGGAGTCCTGCTGGACGCGGCGGAGAATGTCGGACAGCGACACATCCTGTGCCACAGCGGGGGCGGTAATAGCCATTGCAGAGCCCATGACCAGCGCGGCTGCGCCGAAGGCCTGCAGAGATTTCTTGATCGGGTTCATTTCGATAATCCTCTGGAACTTGGCGCTTAGGGTGCGGTCACGGAAAGACGCGTTGCCGGAGCGTAGAGAACGCTCGGCGTCGTCGTGCCCTTGGCGACCTTGATGGCCTTAGCGATGTTTTCCTTGAAGCGGTTCTCGACCGGGACCCAGGCACCCTGGGCACGATCGTAACGCGCGGCGTAACGGCGATCCGGCGACAGATAGACGAGCGCGACGCGGCCGTAGAGGAACATATCGACCATGACGGGGCTGCCGTCGATGTCGATAACTTCCGGCCAGGTCTGGATCGTCCGGCCATATTCCATCTCAGACTTGTAGGCCTCGATGATCAGGCGGTACTGCTCGACGATCGGAACCTGCGGGTTTTCCATCGCCGCGCGCAGCGTATCGATGCGGTTCTGACGGTCTTCCAGCTTGAATGGCAGGTCGGCCGAAACGAACGCTTCGAGATCGGAAACCATGTCGATCAGCATCGGCGTGGTCTGTGCGGTGATTTCATCGACGCGCTCAAGCTGGCCCTGGAGCGATTCCAGCTCACGGCGCTGGCTTTCGACGACTTTCTCCTGCTGGCGCGCGTAAAGCTGCGCTGCCTGGGTACGCTGAAGAAGCGTACGGAATTCGGCGACCATGTCGGAGCGTTGATCATCCAACTGGTTGATCCGCTCCTGTACCTGCTCAGCCTTGCGGGTTGCGTCTTCGCCGATATCGAGTGCCTGGCGCAGCTGGCTTTGTGCAACAGCTGGCATGGCCAGGCCGGCAACAAGCGCTGCCGCAATGGCACCCCGCGCCGGTGTCAGTACTTTCTTCATGAGGTTTGCCTCTTACTCTCCGAATGGTCGTGCCTTGGACAGCACGGTGAAACTCCAACGCGGCCATGCCCCCTGAAATGGCGAGCCGCTGCTCTCTCAGTCATGCCCGTCACACACAGGGCGTCAGTATGGAGGCTGGCGGAGTTTGTCACCCATCGCCTCCCTGATTTTACGGAATGCTCTATGGCACTCTCTTGTTTTTCCCGGCAGAGCCTGAAGGCCGCCGAGGCAGCCATCGCGCGGGACGCTAGCAGTAGCAACCTCGCTGATCAATGGCCGACCGGTAACAGTTTAAAAAGCTTACCGTTTTGATGTGCAAGCACAATGACGCATCACAGTTTGCGGCCCGAACGGTTCGATCAGGCCGCAGAGCGACCAAAATGCGGTCAGTCTGCAACCGCAACGAGCGGAACAGGCCCCGGGGCGAATGGCCCAAGATAAACTGAAACAGGAAGGTGGCTGGGGTGCCAGGATTCGAACCTGGGAATGTCGGTACCAAAAACCGATGCCTTACCACTTGGCGACACCCCAACTGCGAGGAAGGCCGGGACATACTCAATCCGCTTGCGGCTTGCAACTCCTGTTCTGCGTCAATCACAGTGCCGGTGCATCTGCACAAGATCGGTGGCTGACGCTTGTCAGGCTGGAGCCGCTGAGATATAGGCGCCCGCTCTGGCTCGGAACATAGCTCAGCCTGGTAGAGCACCGTCTTCGGGAGGCGGGGGTCGGAGGTTCGAATCCTCCTGTTCCGACCATTTCCATTTTTGCAGGATTGCTACAGGCACCTCCCCCTGGGCTCGCAGCGATTCCCATGTTTCTCCGATGCGTTGGCATTGTTGAGAATCATCGGTGCGGCTCACATCAGCCCTTTACTTTTATTCGATAAGGGTCATATCGTTTATTGATAAAAATTCCGGTTCGGAGGCCAAACGGTCGTGAAAACGTTCTTTACTGCGCTTGGCGGCGCGATTCTCGGCACCATACTCGGCGCTGTCCTGCTCTTCTTCATCGCGTCAATGGCGATCAGCGGGTTCATGCAGTCTGCCGGGTCCCAGCTATCGGGAGGCGAGAATCCCGAGACCATGGTGTTGACCCTCGACCTGCGCCAGGACCTCAGCGATCAGCCGCCGACCAGCGGCATCGCTGCCCTGTTCGGCCAGAAGGGATTCGTGAACGTCATCACCCGCCTCGATGCGGCCCGGACGGATGAGCGCGTAAAAGGCGTCTTCGTTCGCGCCAGCGAATTCTCCGTCGGGTCAGCGCGGGCCGAAGAGCTGCGCAACGCCATTCGGGGTCTGCGCGACGCCGGGAAGTTTGTTGTTGTCCATTCGCAAGGTACCTATGGCGGCGGCCCGTCTTCCCTGCGAGCCATTGCCGCGGCAGATGAAATCGTGATTCAGCCCGCCGGCGACTATCTCGGCGGCGGCGTGACATTCGAGACCATGTTTTTCAAGGGCCTGCTGGACCGCCTCAGCGTGTCGGCAGAGATCGAGCAGTTCTACGAGTACAAGAATGCGCCGAATGTCTACAAGGAAACCGACTACACAGCCGCACACCGCGAAGCGATGACTGCGCTGGCCGAATCGATCTGGCAGACGTCGCTGGCCGACATCGCTCAGGACCGGCAGATGGATGTTTCCGATGTTGAAGCCGCCCTCACCTCTGGGCCGCTCAGCCCTGAGGCGCTCGTCGAGGCCGGACTTGCCGATTCGATCAACTGGCCGGAAGCCGTAAAGGAATCGCTGAAGGAACGCGCCGGCGAAGACGCTGAATTCGTAGACGTCCTGTCCTATCACCCCCCGTCTGCGCCGCTCGGCGCGCCCGCCATTGCAATTGTCGGCGGTGAAGGCCCGATCGTGACCGGCGGTGGCTCTGGCGACTTTTTCTCAAGCTCGGCCGAGTTCGCATCAGACACGATTGCTGCTGCCCTGCTCGAGGCGGGCCGCAACGAGCGCGTCAAGGCGATCGTCTTTCGTGTCGACAGCCCTGGCGGTTCGCCGACAGCTTCCGACCAGATCTGGAACGCCGTGAAGATGGTGCAGGAAATGGACAAGCCCGTCGTCGTTTCGATGGGCACGTACGCCGCTTCCGGTGGCTACTATGTCTCGACCGGCGCCGACTGGATCATCGCAAACAAGGGAACCCTGACCGGTTCGATCGGCATCTTTGGCGGCAAGCTGGCCATCGCAGACGGACTTCGCCAGATCGGCATCAACACGTCCGAAATCTCGGTTGGCGGTCCGTTTGCCGGCGCGATGACGACGATCGACACCTTCTCCGATACCGAACGGGAAATGCTGCATGCCTGGCTGAAACGTGGCTATGACCGCTTCACCAGCCTTGTCGCAGAAGGACGCGGCATGAGCGTCGAAAACGTCGACAAGATTGCCCGCGGACGGGTCTGGACAGGTGAGGATGCCCTGGAGGTTGGCCTGGTCGACCAGATCGGCGGCCTCGTCGATGCGATCTCGAAAGCCCGTGATCTCGCCGACATCCCTGCTGACGAGAAATCCCGCATCATGTTCTACCCTGTCCCGCAGGGCGGCATTCCGGGCTTTGGTCCGATGGCAGAAGCGTCCGCCGAGGACCTTGGCACGCTGGCTCGGGCAGCCGAAATCCTTGAGGATTCCCGCATCCAGGCCCTGATCGAGCGCGGCAGCATGCTGCAATCCTCACCCGTTCAGGCGCGCGGCCCACTGCTGATCGAGAAATAGGCCGAGAAGGCGGCTATCCGCGACGAGCCGCCACACGCCTTGTCGGCGCAGGCTGGTCCATATAGGGCAGGCCTGCAGCAACCCTGGAAAGCCAATCATGACTGACGCGGTCGCGCCCGATACCCGACGCCACTCGGCCGAGACGGCAAAGACGATGGACGATGTCCGCTACGAGGTTGACCGCCTCGACCGGGCGCTGGTCGCTCTTCTTGTCGAGCGGCAGTCATTCATGGACGCCGCTGCGCGCATCAAGGGCGATCGCTCACGCATTCACGATCGTGAGCGGATCGAGGATGTCATTGCCAAAGTTGTCGAGGAAGCCGCACGCCAAGGCCTTTCCCCGTCCATCGCCGAACCCGTTTGGCGCAAACTGATCGATCGCTGCATCGCCTACGAGTTTGAAGCCTTCGACGCCCTCAAGCCCGGTCGCGACAGCGTGTGAACGGCACGGCTGCACGCTTCGAGTGTCGCCGCGATTTCATCCTTTATGTCGTTGAGCAGCAGGGCTGCGCCCGCCGCGCTTGGCGGCAAGTCCCGCCCAGCGGTCTCGGCAGCCTGGCAGCGCTCGGCGAGTTCATGAGCCCCGATACTCAATGCGGCCCCCTTGAGCGTATGCGCGGCATCGGCCCATTGCGAGGCTGGCGCGGCCGGATTCAGCATGCGGGACCAGATGTCGACCTGTTGGCGAAAAATGTCGATCACCTCTTCAGCGAGATCGATATCTCCTCCCGTCATGGAGAGAAGGTGATCAATGTCGATTTCGCTCGCCGTGCTCATGGCTGCTTGTCCGTCCCTATCCCTGTCAGGGCATGTTCTTGCGGCAAACTCATTGCTCCGCCGTTAAAATACCGGCGAACGCGGAATTCTTCGCATTCAACGCAATTGCTTTCTTAACCGGTCAGGCGTATAAAACCTTATCGATTTTCAATAGGGGTCTGACCATGATTGCCCTTCTCGTAGCCCTGCGGGACTTTTTCATTGCCGTTCTTATCGGTTGGCTAGGTGTTTCGGCTGAGCCTGCTGACAAGCAGCAGAAGGCAGAGCCTTCCGCGCAGCCGGCGCATACGCAATTGTCCCTGCTTGGATAGAAACTGGCTTTATCCTTCCAGAGCGAAGGATCGCACATCAGAAAAGAGCGCAGACTTTCCGGTCTGCGCTCTTTTTTGTTTCCATCGATCAGTCTGACCGGTTCTGCCGGCCCTCGATCAGCTGGTCGACCACTTCCGGATCCGCGAGCGTGGACGTATCGCCAAGAGCATCAAAACTGTCCTCGGCGATTTTCCGCAGAATGCGCCGCATGATCTTGCCTGAACGCGTCTTCGGCAGCCCCGGTGCAAACTGGATCAGGTCCGGGCTTGCGATCGGCCCGATCTCGTAACGCACATGCTTGATCAGGTCCTTTTTCAGTTCGTCGTCCATCTCGACGCCAGCAACCGTGGTGACATAGGCGTAGATGCCCTGCCCCTTGATGTCGTGCGGATAACCAACGACAGCCGCTTCAGCGACGGCATGGTGCGAGACCAACGCACTCTCGACTTCCGCAGTCCCCATACGGTGGCCCGATACATTGATCACATCATCGACGCGGCCGGTGATCCAGTAGAACCCATCGGCATCACGCCGGCAGCCATCACCCGTGAAGTAATTCCCCGGATAGGCTGAGAAATAGGTGTCCACGAAGCGCTGGTGATCGCCATAGACGGTCCGCATCTGGCCCGGCCAGCTATCGGTAATGATCAGGTTCCCCTCTGTCTCGCCCTGCAGGATATTGCCCTCTGCATCCACCAGTTCGGGCTTTACACCAAAGAAGGGGTGCGAGCCCGCACCCGGCTTCATGTCCGTGGTGCCCGGAAGCGGCACAATCATCGTGCCGCCGGTTTCCGTCTGCCACCAGGTATCGACGATGGGGCAGCATCCTTCGCCGACGACGTGGAAATACCATTCCCAGGCCTCGGGATTGATCGGCTCGCCCACTGTCCCGAGCAACCGGATCGACTTGCGGCTCGTCTTGTCGACAGGGTCGCTGCCTTCTCGCATCAGCGCGCGAATGGCCGTCGGTGCGGTGTAGAAGATCGTGACCTGGTGACGGTCGCAGACTTCCCAGAAGCGGGAAGCGTCCGGATAAGTCGGCACGCCCTCGAACATCACGCTCGTCGCGCCATTCGCGAGCGGCCCGTAGACGATGTAGGTGTGCCCCGTCACCCAGCCGACATCGGCAGAGCACCAGAAGACATCGTTTTCCTTCAGGTCGAAGACGTATTCATGCGTCATCGAAGCCCACACAAGATAGCCGCCACAGGTGTGCAGGACGCCCTTCGGTTTGCCGGTCGAGCCGGATGTATAAAGAATAAAGAGCGGGTCCTCTGCATTCATCGGCTCTGGCGCGCATTCGTCGGAGACCTCGGCGCCGACCTCATGCAGCCAGAAATCACGTCCCTCTTCCATGTGGACGTCGCCGCCGGTCCGTTGCACGACCAGCATTTTCTCGACCATGCCATTCGCCAGCTGACAGGCCTTGTCGGCGTTTGTCTTCAGCGGGACCTTGCGCCCCCCGCGAAGGCCTTCGTCAGCCGTAATAACGAACTTGGATTCACAATCAGTGATCCGGCCTGCGAGCGCTTCAGGCGAGAAGCCGCCAAACACGACTGAATGTATGGCGCCGATACGCGCGCAGGCCAACATCGCCATGGCGGCTTCCGGGATCATCGGCAGGTAGATCGTGACCCGGTCACCCTTCCTGACGCCAAGGTCCTTGAGGACATTGGAGAAGCGGCAGACCGCCTTGTAAAGCTGGCGATAGGTCAGCGTGTGGGCATCTTCGGCCTCATCGCCCTCCCAGATGATTGCCGGCTTGTCGCCACGGGTCTCCAGCTGCCGGTCCAGGCAGCTTTCAGTGACGTTCAGCGTGCCATCGGCAAACCATTTTACGTGCAGGTTGTCCTTGTCCCATGAGACGTCCTTGACCTGTGTGAACGGCTTCATCCACTGGATGCGCTTGCCATGCTCGGCCCAGAAACCTTCAGGGTCATTCACCGAACGTGCATACATCTCCTTGTACGTCTCCGGGGTCAGGTTTGCCTGCGCAGCAAACGCCTCGGGTACGGGATGCTTGGTCACTTCATGGCTCATTTCAGTCGATCTCCCTGGTCGCTTTGTTCGGCCCTGCCGGCGGCTCACCGAGCGCTGGCATGCTGCTAGACCGGCAACATGAGCCACCTGCCTAGCAATCAGAACCCATGCCCGCCAAGCAAAAAGGCGGGATGCTCACACCAATCAAGGTTCTAACGGGATTACTTCGCCATCGTCGGCTAAGGGGTCTGCGACAAATCAGCCCCGGGACCGGGGGCAGAGAGTTCCCTCCGCCCCCGGCTTATTGGTTCGGCTCAGTACCAGGCCCTCAGGCCAATGAGAAAGACCGCTTCACCGGACTCTCCACCTTCAGCCTCGATATAGTCGGCCGTCTGGCCGAAGCGCTGGTGCCACTCGATACCGATATACGGCGCGAACTCCCGCTTGATCTCATATCGCAGGCGTAGGCCTGCATCGATCTGGGAAACGCCCGCACCGATTTCACGCTCGGGGATGTCGGACGCTGACAGCGCAATTTCAGCACGCGGCTGCAGGATCAACCGCTGCGACAGAAGCAGCTCATACTCGGCTTCCACCCTGGCAGTCAGGTCTCCCTCTTCCGACAGAAAGGCCGCGCTATCGAGCTCGAACAGGTAAGGCGCGAGCCCCTGCGCGCCGATAACCAGGTGCGCCAGCCCCTCAGGCTCGAAATCATAACGCACGCCTGTTTGCAGGTCGAAATAGGGAGAGATCGCCCGCGACCAGAGCGCCTGGATCTCAGCCTCTTCAAACTCGCCCTCGTCCGGCAGGTATTCGAGCTCGGACTTGATCCAGAGCTTGTTGATATCGCCGCCGATCCAGGCGTTGCCATCAAGCAGGATGACGTCTTCATCATCGCTCGATTGCAGCTCGAACCGTTCGGCCTGGATGTAGGTTGAGCGGATATCGCCATGCTTTTCGAGGACCTCGGCTCGTGCCTCGGCCATCGCCTCCTCGCCCCAGATGTCATCGGCCTGCGACCAAGGCTTGTCGCCTTCCTCACCAATGGCCGACGGTACCAGCGCCAACGCGCTGCAGCTTAGTATCGCCGCCCGGAATGTCATGAGCTGTCTCAATGGTGACCTCCATGATCGGCGCCGTGGTCCATGTCGTGGGGCTCATCCTGCATGTCTTGGTGCCCGTCATGGCTGTCGTGATCCATGCCGTGATGGCCCGCATGTGGATCGTCCGCACTGGCCGGCATCGCCATGCCCCCATGCTCGCCGTTCGGGATCACCGAGACGACATTCATCATGCCAGCATGCATGTGGTAGAGGAGGTGACAGTGGAACGCCCAGTCGCCGATATGCTCCGATGACACGTCGAAGGCCAGTTTCTCGCCCGGCTTCACAATGACGGTGTGCTTTCGCGGGCGATGGTCGCCGCCGCCATTCTCCAGTTCGAAGAACATGCCATGCAGGTGGATCGGATGCGGCATCATGGTGTCGTTGACGAGGTTGAAGCGCACCCGTTCGCCCTCGTTCAGGCGTATGGATTCGGTAACTTCCGAAAACTTCACTCCATCGAAGGACCACATGTAGCGGTGCATGTTCGAGGTGAGGTGGATTTGCAGCTCACGCTCCGGGGGGCGCGTGTCTGCATTGCGTTCCAGCGCGCGCAGGTCGGCATAGGTCAGGACCCTGTGATCAACGTCCTCGAGACCGATGCCAGGCTCATCGAGCCGGCTCACCGGCATCATTGCCGTATTCGCAACGCCCGGCCCCGTCTTGTGGTCATGGGTCATCATGGCGTCATCGCCAGACATGGCCGACATATCATGCTTCATCTCGCCCATGTCATGGCCACCATGATCCATGCCATCCATCCCGTGAGCGGAATGATCCATGCCGGACATTTCATGGCCTTCATGCGACATATCCTTCATGTCGCCGCTGCCATGGCTCATGCCGTCCATACCGTGAGCGCCATGGTCCATTGCCATGTCCTTCATGGTCAGCGTCGGGACAGGCCTCAGCGTCGGCGCCTCGGCGCGCATGCCCGGCCGCGGCCCAAAGGTCGCAACCGCCTGGCCTGACCGGTCGATGGACTCGGCCACGAAGGCATAGGCGCGGTCATCCCTCGGCTCGATGATGACGTCATAGGTCTCCGCGACGCCCATCTGGAACTCGTCGGTCTCAACCGGCTCAACGTTCAGGCCGTCGGCAGCGACCACCGTCATCGGAAGGCCGGGCATGCGAACGTTGAAGATCGACATGGCCGAGGCATTGATGATGCGCAGCCGGACCCGCTCGCCCGGCGTGAAAACGCCGTTCCAGTTGTCGAGCGTCGAATGGCCATTGATGAGATAGGTGTAAGTCGCCCCGGTAACATCTGCGATGTCGCGTGGCGACATCCGCATGCCGCCCCACATCGCCCGCTCGGAGAGGGCTTCATCGAAGCCCTTTTCGCTGGCGTCCTCAAGGAAATCGCCAACGGTGCGCTTGTTGAAATTGTAGCTCTCCGCGGACGCCTTGAGCTTGGCAAAGATGCGATGCGGATGCTCGAAGCTCCAATCGGAGAGGACGAGGACATATTCCCGGTCATAGGCAACAGGGTCGGCGCCGGCCGGGTCTATGATGAGCGGTCCGTAGTGGCCCTGCTGCTCCTGCAGGCCGGAATGGGAATGGTACCAGTAGGTGCCAGACTGCGGCACGGCGAACTTGTACTGGAAGGTTTCGCCCGGCTTGATGCCGGGGAAAGAAACGCCCGGAACACCATCCATGTGGAACGGCACCAACAGGCCGTGCCAGTGAATGCTGGTGTCGGCCTTCAGCCGGTTTGTCACATTCAGCGTGACTTCCTGGCCTTCGCGGAAGCGGATGAGCGGGGCCGGCAGCGTGCCGTTTACGCCAACCGCATGGCCATGGCGCCCACCGATTTTGACGGGGAACTCTCCGACATCGAGATTGAACTCGCTGCCGGTCAGTGCGGTAAGCCCGGTATTGCCGTGGGACGCAGACCGCGCCCATGCCGGCAACAAGCTGGCCGCACCGAATGCGGCGCCAGTTCCGAGGGCCGTACCGAGGAAAGATCGTCTGTTAAACATCTTGAATTCAGGCTTTCATCTTGATCTTGAACGAAAAAACAGGGCGCAATGCGGCGCCCGACAGTCTTTCCGGCCGATCAGATGAGCAGGCTGATTTTCAGATGCGTGAGCGTAATTGGCTCAAGCGGCGGCCCCTTGCCCGGCGGCCAGGCAACGCGGACCGGAGCTTGCGCAAGCCTCTCCAGGTCAAGCGCTACTGGCAGGACGAAGACGGGCATGTTGCCGAAAGATGGGGCGGGTGCGGTGTCCGGCGTTACGGAGATCCGGTTGAGCAGGCTCTGTGTGCAACCATCGCAGCTGCTGTCATCATGGTTATGCGCCGGCGCACTATCTGGGGCGGCCGCCATGTCATGCGACGCATGATGGTGATGGCCTGCCATCGCGGCTGGCCTTTCCACCTCATGCATCGTCTGTGCTTCTGCGGCTGTCGCGGAAAAAACCGAACAGCCGATCAGCCCGGTGCTGACCAACACCGCCAGAAGGCTGGTTAGAAGAAGACGACATGCGGCGTTCATTATCAGGGAAATTAGGCCAATACCCGCTCGTTGCAATACGGCACGCGCGGCGGACCTGTTCACATTCTGGGGAAATTCGCCTGGCACGGGCAGTAGGACTCGAACCCACGACCTGCGGTTTTGGAGACCGCTGCTCTACCAGCTGAGCTATACCCGTCCGGCGAAGCGCCGTTCTGCCCGATTGCAGGCAAAAGCGCAACAGGCACCGCGCGGCGGGCTGCAGCAAATGAAAGGGCCCAACCGCTCAGAGGCTCCAGCTGCCCTTGTCCCATCCCAGCAGCCGGCGGGTCTCCTGCGCGTCGAGCCTGAACATCTCCTCCAGAAAGGCCCGATCCTCGGCAGACATCCTGTCGGAATCGGTCGCGCTGTTGTGGCGGGGCTCTGCCTCGAAGGCAAAGCGGTCAACGCCAAGGAAATCCGTGACCTTGTCGAGCTCAGGCTGGGCGTTCGCCGAGAGATCCTCACTGCGTAGAAAGAGAAGCTGCTCATCCGGAAACAGGCGTTTCAGGTTCCGCACCTGGTGGGCATAAAAGCCGCGTGAGACCTGCGATCGTTCGCGGTCCTGACGGGGCAGCGACCTGCGGGCGCGCTCACGTTCGGTACGGATGGCACTGGAGAAGGTCTCACCTTCGCGCTGCAGACGCCGGTCCATCCGGAAATGCGACCAGGCACGCTCGACCGGGTCGCGAAGCAGCATGATGACCTTGATGTCAGAATTGTACTGCCAGAGCCGCTCCATCGCCCCATGCCACCAGGTCAGGATCGGCGTCGCCTCGCCGAGTTTCGCTCCGGCGCGCTGACGGTCCCAGTGAAACTGGCGGTGGTAGATGAAATAGTCGAACGCAGAGAGACCGGTGGGCGGGCGCTTGTCGAAGAAGTGCACTTCCTTCTTCTTCGCCATGGAGATTTCCGAATGCTGGCGCAGATACGCATCCAGCGAGGTTGTGCCACCCTTCTGCACCCCGGCAATCATGAAATCGATACGCTTTGGCATGTGTGTCACTCAGCAGAAGCACGGCGTCGCTTCAACAAAAAAGGGCCGCTCCCGGAGGAACGGCCCTTGATGTCTTGTGTCAGCCCCTTGCGGGGCGACAAGCACCTGTCCGATGCTTATTCCTTGACCGCCGAGACGACGCCGGCGCCGACGGTGCGGCCGCCTTCGCGGATGGCGAAGCGCAGGCCCTGGTCCATTGCGATCGGCGTGATCAGCTCGACGTCCATCTTCACGTTGTCGCCCGGCAGGACCATTTCCTTGTCTGCCGGAAGCGTGACAACACCCGTCACGTCCGTGGTCCGGAAGTAGAATTGCGGACGATAGTTCGTGAAGAACGGCGTGTGACGGCCACCCTCTTCCTTGGTCAGGATGTAGGCCTCGGCCTCGAACTTCGCGTGCGGCGTGATCGAGCCCGGCTTGCAGAGAACCTGGCCGCGCTCGACGCCCTCACGGTCGATACCGCGGATCAGCGCGCCAATGTTGTCGCCAGCCTGGCCCTGGTCGAGCAGCTTGCGGAACATCTCCACACCGGTCACCGTCGTCTTCTGCGTCGGGCGGATGCCGACGATCTCGACTTCCTCGCCAACCTTGATGACGCCCGTCTCGACACGGCCGGTCACAACCGTACCGCGACCGGAGATCGAGAACACGTCCTCGACCGGCATCAGGAACGGCTTGTCCAGCGGACGCTCAGGGGTCGGGATGTACTCGTCGACCGCTTCCATCAGCTCCAGGATCTTCTTCTTGCCGATCTCTTCGTCACGGCCTTCGACAGCCGCCAGCGCCGAACCGGCAATGATCGGAATGTCGTCGCCCGGGAAGTCATAGGAAGACAGAAGTTCGCGAACTTCCATCTCGACCAGCTCGAGCAGCTCCTCGTCATCGACCTGGTCGACCTTGTTCAGGAACACGACCAGCGCCGGAACGCCAACCTGGCGGGCCAGCAGGATGTGCTCGCGCGTCTGCGGCATCGGGCCGTCAGCCGCGTTCACAACCAGGATCGCGCCGTCCATCTGCGCCGCACCCGTGATCATGTTCTTCACATAGTCCGCGTGGCCGGGGCAGTCGACGTGCGCATAGTGGCGCTTGTCGGTCTCATACTCAACGTGCGCGGTGTTGATCGTGATCCCGCGGGCCTTCTCTTCAGGCGCGTTGTCGATGTCCGCATAGGACTTCGCCGCACCACCATAAACTTCCGCCAGCGTCATCGTGATCGCCGCCGTCAGCGTCGTCTTGCCGTGGTCCACGTGCCCAATCGTACCAATGTTCACGTGAGGCTTGTTGCGCTCAAACTTTGCCTTGGCCATTT
>NZ_QWFZ01000013.1 GCF_003576315.1 Henriciella mobilis
TCAACAAAAAAGGGCCGCTCCCGGAGGAACGGCCCTTGATGTCTTGTGTCAGCCCCTTGCGGGGCGACAAGCACCTGTCCGATGCTTATTCCTTGACCGCCGAGACGACGCCGGCGCCGACGGTGCGGCCGCCTTCGCGGATGGCGAAGCGCAGGCCCTGGTCCATTGCGATCGGCGTGATCAGCTCGACGTCCATCTTCACGTTGTCGCCCGGCAGGACCATTTCCTTGTCTGCCGGAAGCGTGACAACACCCGTCACGTCCGTGGTCCGGAAGTAGAATTGCGGACGATAGTTCGTGAAGAACGGCGTGTGACGGCCACCCTCTTCCTTGGTCAGGATGTAGGCCTCGGCCTCGAACTTCGCGTGCGGCGTGATCGAGCCCGGCTTGCAGAGAACCTGGCCGCGCTCGACGCCCTCACGGTCGATACCGCGGATCAGCGCGCCAATGTTGTCGCCAGCCTGGCCCTGGTCGAGCAGCTTGCGGAACATCTCCACACCGGTCACCGTCGTCTTCTGCGTCGGGCGGATGCCGACGATCTCGACTTCCTCGCCAACCTTGATGACGCCCGTCTCGACACGGCCGGTCACAACCGTACCGCGACCGGAGATCGAGAACACGTCCTCGACCGGCATCAGGAACGGCTTGTCCAGCGGACGCTCAGGGGTCGGGATGTACTCGTCGACCGCTTCCATCAGCTCCAGGATCTTCTTCTTGCCGATCTCTTCGTCACGGCCTTCGACAGCCGCCAGCGCCGAACCGGCAATGATCGGAATGTCGTCGCCCGGGAAGTCATAGGAAGACAGAAGTTCGCGAACTTCCATCTCGACCAGCTCGAGCAGCTCCTCGTCATCGACCTGGTCGACCTTGTTCAGGAACACGACCAGCGCCGGAACGCCAACCTGGCGGGCCAGCAGGATGTGCTCGCGCGTCTGCGGCATCGGGCCGTCAGCCGCGTTCACAACCAGGATCGCGCCGTCCATCTGCGCCGCACCCGTGATCATGTTCTTCACATAGTCCGCGTGGCCGGGGCAGTCGACGTGCGCATAGTGGCGCTTGTCGGTCTCATACTCAACGTGCGCGGTGTTGATCGTGATCCCGCGGGCCTTCTCTTCAGGCGCGTTGTCGATGTCCGCATAGGACTTCGCCGCACCACCATAAACTTCCGCCAGCGTCATCGTGATCGCCGCCGTCAGCGTCGTCTTGCCGTGGTCCACGTGCCCAATCGTACCAATGTTCACGTGAGGCTTGTTGCGCTCAAACTTTGCCTTGGCCATTTATGGCTTCCTCTTAACTGTTTGCAGTCCGGCCCGCCGGACAGTTCGTGGGTTTCCCATACAGCGGGCCTTTGATTCCCGTTGAAGCGGGCGACATACACACGCGCGCGCGTGCTTTCAAGCGTCCATCGCAATTCGCACGCACAAGAGCCCGCCTCGCACTTGACAGCAGGCACTGCCGCGTGTCCCTGCAACCTCATGACAAGTGCAGCAGAATTTCACGCTTTCGGCACGAAGGAGACCTTCGAGACCGAAGCCGCAGACTGGATTGAAGCCCGCCTTGAGGACGCCCTGTCCCGGCGCGGGAAGGCCACCCTCTTCTGCTCCGGCGGCTCCACGCCGGGCCCAATTTACGAAGCACTTTCCGGGCTGAACCTCGATTGGGAACACGTGACGATCGGACTGGCTGATGAGCGCTGGGTCGATGAAACCCATGAAGCGTCCAATGCGGCGCTCGTCCGCCGGACCTTGCTGAAAGACAAGGCCGAAGCGGCGACCTTCCTGCCCATGAAGACCGAGGACAACAGCGCATTCGGCGCTGAAGCAGCGCTCGAGCGCACCTATGGCGAGGCGGCCGGCGTCATCGACGTCCTGGTGCTCGGCATGGGTGAGGACGGCCACACCTTGTCCTGGTTTGCCAACGCCAAAGGGCTCGGCGCGGCCACAGATCCGGGCAATATGCTCTCAGTCGCCGCCATCGACGCGCCAAAGTCGAAAGTGACCGGTGAAATCACCGAGCGCATGACGCTCACCTATCCCGTCGTAGGCAAGGCGCGGAACATCCTGCTCCTGATGTCGGGGGACAAGAAGAAATCCGTCTTCGAGGCCGCCAATCCCGAGCATCCTGTTTCCCTGATGCGCCGCGCCGCCGGCAAGGCCCTGACGGTCTTCTACCGTTCCTGACACACGTTCCAAAGGCAGGCCATTCAATGTCACTCAAGCACCATGCAGACCGGCTGAAAGCCGAATCCTTCGAAACCCTTGTGAAAGCCCGGGCCGGCAAAGCCATGGTCAGCGCGCCCGGCTGGCAGGCTGACCTGTCGAGACATTACCTCGATGAGGCCGCCGAAACCGAACTGGCAAAGGCGGCTGCAGAAAAGGATTTGGGCGGAGCAATCGAGAGGCTGTTCGCGGGCGAGACGGTGAACCCGTCTGAGGGCCGCGCGGCACTGCACTGGGCGCTGCGCGCAAAAGCGCCGGCCTTCGAGGCGGCCAGCGCGGTTCGGGATTCGGTGAAGACTGCCGACGCCTTCGCCGCCAGGATCGCCGACGGTCATGCGACCACACCCTCCGGCAAACCCTTCTCGGCCATTGTCCATATCGGCATTGGCGGGTCAGATTTCGGCCCGCGTCTCGTCGCCGACGCGTTTCATGACCAGCGGCTGCCGAAGCTGGAGCTTCGCTATTGCGCCAATCTCGATCCGCTGGATCTCGACCTCGCGCTGGAGGGCCTCGATCCAACGCGCACGCTGATTGTCGGCGTGTCCAAATCATTCGGCACGGAGGAGACGCTCTACAACCTGTCGCGGGCGCGCGCGTGGGTGAAAGCGGCGGTCGGCGACAAGTGGGCCCATCACTTCGTCCTGGTCACGGCCAATCCGCCGCGTGCGATAGCCTGGCTGGGCACCGATGACGGCACCATTCTTGACCTTCCTGAAACAGTTGGCGGACGTTTCTCGATCTGGTCGGCCGGCTCGGTCGCCTGCTCGATCGCCCTGGAATCCGATGTCATGGATGCGTTCCGTGCTGGCGCAGCCGACATGGACGCGCATGTCCAGACAGCGCCAATGGGCGAAAACCTCGCCATCCGCCTCGCGCTACTCGACTATTGGAACAGCTCTTTCATGGGGTTCGGGGCGCGAGCGCTACTCGCCTATTCACGGCGCCTGAAACTTCTGCCGGCGTACCTGCAGCAGCTGGAAATGGAATCAAACGGCAAATCTGTGGGACCAGACGGCGAATCCGTCGGGATGGAAACCGCTCCGCTTCTCTGGGGCGGCGAAGGCACGATTGGCCAGCATTCCTACCATCAATGGCTCCACCAGAGCCCGGCCATCATGCCGACGGAGTTCGTATTGGCGCCGGGCGCAACAGATGATGCCGAAGGGGTCACCGGCCTGACGGCGCATGCGCTTGCACAGGCTGAAGTGCTGGCCAATGGCCGCACCCTCGAAGAAGTACGCGCCGAAGAGCCGGAGCTACCGATCGAAATCGCCGCGCAAAAGGTTCATGCCGGTGGTCGTCCGTCGACCTTCCTGCATGCCCCATCGCTGGATCCCTACCGGCTCGGCAGCCTGATCGCACTGTTCGAGCACCGAACATACCTTGCGGGCATCCTTTGGGGCGTGAACAGCTTCGACCAGTGGGGCGTAGAACGCGGCAAGACCATGGCCGGCCGCCTCAAGACCGCCCTTTCCGGCGGCGAAAAGGCCGACGATCCCGTAACCGCTTCGCTGATTGCCCACCTCAACGACTAGATGACTTAGCCGCCCGCTGCGCCGGGCCAGCAACTAAAAAAAACCCGGCCACGCTCATGGCCGGGTTTCCTGTTGGGATGGCGAGCCTCGCAGCGGGCCTTAACTGATCTTGTCGACCTGCGTGAAGTCGAGATCGACCGGCGTGGCGCGGCCAAAAATCGAAACAGACACTTTCAGGCGGCCATTGGCTTCGTCGATTTCCTCGACGCCGCCTTCGAAGCCCTGGAAAGCGCCTTCATTGACCCGGACCTGCTCACCGATCTCGAAGGAGACTTGCGGACGGGCGCGCTCGGATGCCGGCTCGTCAGCGGTGCCCAGAATGCGGTCAACCTCGCGCTGCGGGACCGGCAGCGGACGCTTGCCGCCTTCTGCACCAAGAAAGCCTGAAACTTTCGGCGTGTCGCGCACAAGGTGGTAAACATCGTCCGTCAGCTCGGCCTTCAGCAGCACGTAGCCGGGAAAGTAGCGCTTTTCCACGGTCTTCTTCTTGCCGCGGACGACTTCGACAACCTCTTCAGTCGGGACTTCGATCTCTTCGATCAGTCCGGACAGGTTCTTCAGGTCAGCCTGATCGCGGATGGCCTGGGCGACCTTCTTTTCGAAGTTCGAATAAGCGTGAACGATATACCATTTGGCCTCGGCCATGTGCGTGGCACTCCTTGAATATTTTATGCGCCCAGACCGGTGAGCATGCGGATCAGCACGCCGATGATCTGGTCAGCCATGAACAGGAAAAGCGCGACAAGGATCGACATGATCACGACCATGATCGTCGCCTGTATAGTCTCGCTCGGCGAGGTCCAGGTGACCTTGCGGCCTTCTGCCTCGACCTGACGTACAAACGTCACCGGGTCCACGCTTTTTTTCTTGTCCTTATCGGCCATCAAACGATTCCTGAAAGTCGGGGGTGTGTATCGGCCTTAGCCCTATCCGGCAACGCCATACTCCGCATTGGTCTCAATGTGAAGTCATGTGGGTGCAGGAAGTCCGGGCAACAAGCAGTTTATCGCGCAGCATCAGTGGCCTGACCATTCCCGGCCGGCAAGGCCCGGCGTTTCGACCTGCAGCGCAAACAGGCTGCCCGCAAAGGGCTGGGCGTCCATCTGCCAGGCCGTCAGCCCGGTCCGGGCGGTGGTCACATAAAGGGTTTTCAGGTCCTTGCCGCCGAAGCAGCAGCCGGTCGGACGCGAGGTGGGCAGCTTGACGATCCGATCAACGGCCCCGTCCGGCCGGTAGCGCACCAGGCGGCTGCCATCCCACTCGGCATTCCAGAGGCAGCCCTCTTCATCAATGGCCGATCCATCGGGATAGCCCGCCCCGGCGCTCGTCGTCGCGAAAACACGCCGGTTTGACAAGGTTCGCGTATCTTCATGGTCAAAGGCCATGATTTCCTGCTCGGTGACGTCGCAGGTATAGAAAGTCTGCCCATCCGGCGAGAAGCACACAGAAGACGGAATAATCACGCGCGGCGCGTTCAGCGGTTCGATCGCCCGGTCCGGGGCGAGCCGGTACCAGGCGCTCTTCGCATCAGCCTCGTCGCCATCCATGGTGGCAAACCAGAAGCTGTTGTCGGGCGCCACGCCGCCGCAGTTGATCTTGTTGCCCTCCGGCTCCCCCTCCAGTGTGATGAGGCGCGTATACTCTTCCGTCGACGGGTCGAAGAAGCCAAGCTCGAGATCCCCGGCCATCAGCAATTCGCCTTGCGAAAGGGTTATGACACTGGCCTTGAGCGGCAGGTCGTATCGCCGGGCATTGGTGGTCTTCGGGTTGTAGCGGTGAAGCTTGGCGCGCTTGGGGTCGACCCACCAGAGCAGACCCTCGCTCGGGCTCCACACGGGGCTCTGGCCCAAGAGGCAACTTGTTGGCGCAACGCACTGTGGCTCGTAAAGGCTCATCCACACTCCATAAGGCGCGATGCCCGACAGTAAAAGCCGGTCCCCTGCGGACCGGCTTTTGCCCTAAGTCGATTTCGTCATCAATTGATGAAATTTCCTGCGCCCGCACATCCTGAGGCGAAGCGATCAGCCCGCACTAGGGCGCCGGGCGCGCCGCAAGCCAGACGGCATGCACCAGACCCGGCACATAACCGAGGATGGTCAGCAGGATGTTGATGAGGAATTGCGTCCCGATCCCGCGCGACAGCGCCACACCGAGCGGCGGCAGGAGGATCGAGAGAAGGATAACAAGTATGCTGCCCGAAGCGGGCGCTGTATCGGAAGTAGCCATGTCTATCTCCATTGAATTGAAATGGGGCGGCGCCCTTTCGACCGCCGCCCCAGTCTGAAACGATGTGCGTCGCTGGCCTACAATACGCTTCGGCCGCGCACAGCTCTCGCCACGAAGCTCAGCACGAGAAGTGCGAGGAAGACGAAGAACAGGATCTGCGCGATACTGGCAGAAGCGCCAGCGATACCGCCGAAGCCGAAGACTGCAGCGATGACTGCAAGAATGAAAAAGGTGAGTGCCCAACCAAGCATGATAAACTCCTTCTGAGGTATGTATGAGTCGGCCTTTCGCCGATGCTTGGTAAACGGCCACATGGTCTTTCGGGTTCCCGAAAATATTCTTGGAACATTTCCCGGGGCGGCTTCGTTCAAGCAGCACTATTCATCAAGAAAGGACTTCCCCATGAAGAAGAACCCGTTCCTCGTCGCTGGTCTCGGACTGCTCGCTCTGATGGCCGCTGCCTGCAACACGATTGAAGGTGCCGGCGAAGACGTCGAAGCCACCGGTGACGCAATCGACCAGGCTGCTGAAGACGCCTCCTGAGGCATTCAGCCAGGCTAGTAGATACGATGTGCGGTCTTCCTGTTGGAAGGCCGCACTTTTTTGTTTGAGCGTAAGCCAAGCTGGGCCGTGGGCGGCGTGGCTCCTGACGTACCGCCTGGGTTCAGGCGGTTTCCGTTGGCTTTTCGGACGGGATGTAGGTCAGAAGGTAGACGGCGGGTTTTATTGATGCCCTGACGGCCTTGCGCTTGCCAATATGGAGGCAGGTCCAGATCGCCACGCAGGCCACGCTCACCATCGAAAAGACCACGTCCAGCCTGGACATGCCGCCAAGCCGGCGGAAGCTGCGTTCAAGGTCCCCGAGCGGCCCAACCGCCGGGACGTAGTGACGCTTAAGATGGGTTAACCTCTGAGCCATGCCGATCTTATACGCTCCAGTCGGCGGCAAGTTCCCGGCGTCGGAACGGTTTTTCTGTGGCGGCGTTAAAGTCTGCATCTAGGTTAATCTCGAAAGGCTGTTTCATGGGCAGCAAACATGGCCCCTCGATCAAGGATGACGATGTATATGACGCGCTCCGCGAGGAGGGGTACTCCAAAGGCACGGCAGCGCGTATCGCCAACGCCGAGGCAAATCCGTCCATGCATCCCGGACGCAAAGGCGGCAAGCATCCACCATATGAAGAATGGACCCGCGACGAGCTTTACGACCGGGCTGCGGAACTGGATATCAATGGACGTTCGAAGATGAACAAGAGCGAGCTGATTTCAGCACTCCGGGACAGCCGATGAGTCGCCTGGCGGTCCTGATCAATCCACGGTCCGGCAGTGTTCCAGCCGACGCGGAAAGCCAATTGCGCCACGCACTGGAAGAGCTTGGGGAGTCCGCCGAGTTCCAGCTTCTCGACCAGGAGGATATCTGCCAGCCGATCGACGAATGCTACGACACCCGCCCGGACGCTGTGATCGTCTGGAGTGGGGACGGCACCGTCGCCTGCGCTCTTGAACGCGCGGGCGCCGATGGTCCGCCGATCCTGCCGCTGCCGGGCGGTACGATGAACCTCTTCCACAAACAGATTCACGGCGATGCCCTAGACTGGCGAGAGTGTCTGGAGAAAAGCCTGAAACAAGGACAGCAAATCGATGTTCCAGCCGGCTGTGCAGGCGATCGGCGCTTCTACGTCGCAGCCATGGCGGGCAAGCTGACAGATCTAGCCGGCCCGCGCGAGGCGCTTCGCGGCGGGCGGGTGTTCGAAGCGGTGGAAAGGCTGGCCGGTGCAGATGTCCTGGACTTCACGCACGCGATGCAGTTCAAAATGAAGGATGCCCAAGGCGCGGAGGCGTCCGGGGTTGCGACCGCCGCCGCAATATTTGTAGGCACGCAGCGCGACAGCGAGTTCGAATTTGCTTTCATCAACCCCGACAACACGCTCGAGCTGGCATCGGCTGGCATTGGTGCGCTCATTTCCGATTGGAGAGAGGCGAATGGCGTTACCACGCTGAAAGCACCTCGCATCCGGCTTGAGGACTCCAAGGGCTACGACCTGCGTCTTACATTGGACGGGGAACCTGCGCGACTTAAGTCAGGCACGGAGTTTCACCGTATTGCGAAAGCAGGTCGCGCCATATCTGCCGGGTATGAATGACACGCATCGTCCAGATAGCTGATATCCACTTTGGAACGGAGAATCCCGTCGCGCTCGAGGCCTTCGAGGAATCGATTTCGGAGCTTGGCGCGAGTGCTCTCGCCATTTGCGGCGATCTCACCCAACGCGGCAAGCGTTCGGAATTTCGCGCAGCGCGTGACTGGCTGGACCGTTTTGATCTGCCGAAGCTCGTGGTTGCAGGCAATCACGATACTCCGCTCCTGAACCTGTATGAGCGTGTGGTCTCGCCATTTGACCGGCATGACGATTATTTCGCCGACCTGTCCGGCCCGGTCGAACTGGATAGCGCCATCCTTGTTGGCATGAACACAGCCCGCGGCTGGCAGACGCGCAGCAACTGGGCGGAAGGATCCGTCAATTTGGAAGATCTGGAATCGGCGATTGCCGACGCCCATGCTCCGGAAATGGCTGGCAAGACCTCGTTCCTTATCTGCCACCACCCTTTCCTCTCGCCGCCGGATGCACCGCTACGGACAGCCACCAAGCGAGGCAGGCGCGCCAGCCGCCGGCTGACGCAAAGCAAGGTGGGCTTTCTGCTGACCGGACACGTCCATGCCCCTTCTGTGACCGTCGTGGACCACAAGGACGACGCTTACGTTGCCGTCTCGTCCGGAACGCTTTCAACGCGGCTGCGTGAACATCCGGCCAGTTTCAACGTTATCGACCTGGCCGCGGACGCTTGCCGCGTGACCGTTCACAACCTGCACGGTGATCGCTTCGTCCCGGCCAAACCACATACGCTGGCCCCGCATTTCGGCCAGCCTGAGTCCCATGTCAGGGTCACGGCGCAATCGGACTAGAAGTTCGTTTCTTTCTTCTCGGGAGGAAGCGCCGGCATTCTCAGCTCGACACGGAACCCCTCCCCCGGCTTGGAACTCGTCTTGATCGAGCCTCGAAGCTGCTTGGCGAAAGCGGTCATGAGCCGCGACCCGAGCCCCGTGGATCCATTGTCCGCTGACGCGTCCAGATCAACACCGTCACCATCGTCGATCACATCGAGTACGATCTCGTCTGCGTCTTCATAGAGGCGGATCGTGATGACACCGCCATGGCCGCTGAAAGCATACTTCGTCGCATTGGTGACGGCTTCGAGAATGAAAAGCGCTATCGGGATCGCGTCATCCGCTGGCCGGTCGATCTCGGCGATCTCGCTGTCAATTCGCACACCGGTTTCATCCATGCCGAGCGCTCCGGCCAAGTGGGACAGGAGTGCTTCCAGGAAGGGCTGCATGTGGACAGTTTCCAGCCGTTCATGCTGGTAAAGCGTCTGGTGGACGATCGAGAGCGCGTCGATCCTGTGCCGGGCTGCGGAGATGACTTCCCGCGCTGCGCTATCCTTGACCTGCCGGCGCTGCAGATTCAGGAAGCTCGCAACAATCTGAAGATTGTTCTTCACCCGGTGGTGGATTTCCTTCACGGCCGCGTCGCGCGTCGTGATGGCGGCGCGAAGCGACGCATCGCGCTCCGAAATCCGGTTTGCCATGCGATCGAAGCTGTGCGCGAAATCGGCAATCTCGTCCGGCGCGTTCTCAAACTCATTGCCGATGCGGAAATTGTAGTGACCCTCGCCATAGATCAGCGCCAGGCGTCGCAGGCGGGCCAGCCATTTCAGCACCAAGCCGTCAACCGCCAGCCATGCGGCTAGCAGGGCGAGAGAAAAAGACAGCAACGGGATACCGACGGACTCGATGGGCTGTAGCGAAAACTCACTGAAAAGGCCCGGCGAAGGGCGGGAAATGATCGCATACATGCGGTCATCCACAATCGATCGCACAACGACATCGAGTGACCCGAACTGGCGCGTCGGTGTCACGAAGAGGACGCCATCCGGATCGCCTGTCGACTGCTCGATCCAGTCTTCGTTGACCGCAACGATGCGGGCGCTGCCGAAGACCTGCCCGTCGCCATCGGAAATGGCAAGCTCGACATCTTCCGGAAGGTTCGTCAAGCGGATGGTTCGCACCAGCTCGTCCGTCCTGAGCGGAAAAGCCACCGCGCCGGCGAACTCGCCATTCTCGTCATCAATCCGGCGTAGCACTGAAAAAAGCCATGCCTGGCTGCGCGGACCGAAAAACGCATCCGTTCTTACAGATGGCTTGCCAGCCTTGAGTTCGGCGAAAGCGGACGGCTGGGCAACTGTGCCGGAGGATTGGCCGACGGCCGAACAGGTGACTTTGCCACCGGCATCGAAGGCAACAATATTCGAAAGCTGTGGAATGCGCGGCGCCAGCGTTTCATAGACCGCGCTGCATTCACCGCGCGCAAGGTTAGGGAGGTAGATCTGTTCGAGCGTGTCGACCGTCGACAGGACTTGTTCGATCTCGTCGATGGCGCGGTCAGCGATTTCAATCAGCTGATTGCGCCGCTCAGCCATGCTGTCCTGAGCATTGAGATACGATCTGAAGCCAGCAAAGATCAGGATCGGCGTCAGCGCTGCTGCGATCGTAAACAGAAGACGCAGCCGGAGCGAACCCCGCTTCGACTTCTCGTCAGTTGTTGGCGTCTGCCGGGATGTCACGCGAGAGCTCGTCCGCCTGTCTCATGATGTCTTCAAAAGCCTCGGACGCACTGAGCTCCGAGTCACCAGAGAACCTTGCCTGATTGCTGTCGATGATTTCAACCAGTGCCTTGCGGGCCCGGCTGACGCGGCTCTTGATCGTGCCGACTGCACAGCCGCAGATTTCAGCAGTTTCCTCATAGGACAATCCGCCGGCGCCGACGAGGACAAGTGCCTCGCGCTGGTCTTCGGGTAGTACACCCAGAGCATTTCGCAATGCCAGAAGGTCCAGCGCCGAAGACGTATTGTCGCTGGCGACGAGCGTTGCTTCTGCAACTTCCGGATCAAGCTGTTGGCGGCGCCAGCTGCGGCGCTTTTCCGAATAGAAGAGATTGCGCAGGATTGTGAACGTCCAGGCTTTCAGATTGGTGCCGGCTTGATAGCTCTCTCTCGCCTTCCAGGCCTTCAGCATCGCCTCCTGAGCGAGGTCGTCGGCCGCTGTCGCGTTACCGCATAAGCTGCGCGCAAAAGCGCGGAGATGGGGAATGAGATCAGAGAGTTCAGCCTTGAACGCCTGATCATCAAGTGTCGGCTTGGTCAAATCAGTCTCTATTTCTTTTCGCTGGATTTGTCGGCCTGCTCAAGCAAGTTGAGAAACTCGTCGGGAACGGGCTCGCTTGTCACGTCATCATAAAGCCGCCGGAGTTGATCACCGATGCGCTTTTGACGTACGCGGCGCGACCGATCTGCCTCGGCGTCCGGCTTGACTTCCTTACTACCCATATTCTGTGCTCGATAACTCATGGATCCCTGGATTTGTCGTCGTACAGCCCATTAAAGCGCCGACCGACACTAAAGTTCCATCCTGCCAAAAAAAAACTGCACACCCTTGCAACCAAATGTCAGGAGACAAGTTATTGGTGTGAAGACAATTACGAGGGTAGCGATGAGTCTCGTCGAAAAATTTGGTCCGCATCTTCCTTACCTGCGCCGTTACGCGCGCGCCCTGACGGGCAGTCAGGAAAGTGGTGACTCCTATATCAGGGCATCCCTGACAGCGCTGGCAGAAGATCCAGGCCAGGTCAGTGAAGATCTGCCTCCCCGTCAGGCCTTGTACCGCTTCTTCCATGCGATCTGGGGCACCACCGGCGCACGGCTTGAAAAGATGGACGATGGCACGGTTTCGCCGGATGCCCGACTGCAATCCCTTGCTCCGATCGAGCGTCAGGCGTTCCTGCTGACCGCGCTCGAAGGCTTTCAGCTGAGCGAGGCGGCGACGATCCTCGACACGACCGTCGAAGAGGTCGAGTCTCTTATCGCGCAAGCGCACCGCGACATTGAATCGACCCTCAAGACAAAAGTGCTGATCATTGAGGATGAGCCGATTATTGCCGCAGACCTTGAAAGCCTCGTTGAAGAACTTGGTCACGAAGTCACCGGAAACGCGACCACGCATTCGGAAGCTGTTGCCATGGCAAAGGCCAATCCCCCGGGACTGGTGCTCTGCGACATCCAGCTGGCTGACAATTCGTCAGGTATCGATGCCGCGCACGATATCCTCAAGGAAATCGACGTGCCCGTTATCTTTATCACCGCGTTCCCGGAACGCTTGCTGACAGGTGAGCGTCCGGAACCGACCTACCTGATCCCGAAGCCGTTCCAGGAGAATACCGTCAAGGCCGCGATCGGCCAGGCCCTGTTCTTCCATCCATCGGAAAAATCAGTCGCCGCCGCTTGATGCGGCGGCGTTGGCCCGGTCCGAATTCAGGGCCGTCCCTCGCCTTGAACGAAATCACCGTCCAGCTTTGGCAGGGCGTCGGTCAGCGCGTTCTCAAGAACAGAGATCGGGCGTCCCGAAAGGATGGCACTGGCTCGGAGCGACAGCTTCTCGACCACCAGCAATGAAACGGCGACGCGCTCGACATAGGTCAAACGGCTAACGCGATCGCCGAGCGAGCCGTCGCCGCGGCCTGCGCGATGCAGTACGATGACGGCGCCCTTCCTGTGAAGGGCATCCTCGAACGCATCGAAACCCAGCTTGAAGACATCCATTTCATCAATGTCGTCGGCATGCCGGATGGCGCCGCGTGCGCGGACGAACGCATCGCTGAGGATTCCGTCTGCGAGCTTCTGGTCCCCCGTAAGGATCAATCCGATCCGCCGGAGTCGTCTCAGGAGCGGCTCGCGCTCGGCTGATGAGGGGGTCATCGAGCGCACGTGTAATTCTCCAAACCTCACACAACCATAGCGAGGTGTTTCACCTTCAGCTCTAACCTGGATCAAGCTGAGAGAGCTTTTTTGCAGCCGAGCGCTTCGAACAGGCGGCTGAAACACACGCAAGCTCAGGACTCGCACCTGGACCATCGCCGAAGATTCATCGGGCGGTGATGGAACACGCCCGCCCGGCCGCCGTTACTTCTACACAGGATCACTAGGATTTCAGGAGACAACAATCATGGCTACGAAAGCAGCAACCCGAACAAATGGAACGAACAAGGACCTGACGGACGATGCCGCCAAGGCCGCGGCCAACGACGTCGAGGCCATCAAGGACGACATCGCCAAGCTTCGCGAGGACCTGCAGTCGCTTGCCGGAAACTCGACGACATATGTCAAAGGCCGTTCAACCGCCGAGATCGACAAAGGCCTTGAAAACGGCCGCAAATATGCCGCCGAAGCCAGTGAAAAGGCCCGGACGGGCAAAGACTACGTTGAAAACAAGGTCCGGGAAAATCCCCTCGCTGCCGTTGGCATTGCTTTTGGTACGGGCGTCCTGCTCGCTGCCCTTCGCCGCAAATAGGCTGGCGGATGGACACCACAAAACTTCGTCTCGTGGCCGGTGCCGGCGCGGCCTTTTTTGGCTTCGCCGGCCTTTCGGCGTTCACAATCGCCGCTGTCATAGCGCTCGCCCCGCTGATCGGGCTTTTTTGGGCAACCTTTGCCGTTGCGAGCATGCTCACGGCGATATCGCTTGTCTGCGTCGTGGTCTTTCTCAGGCCTCGCGAGCGGACCGAGGAGGAAATTGAAGATTTTGAGAATGTGACAGCCGATTTCCTTGCAGACCTGCCATTCGACACCGTCGCCTCTCTCGTGGAACGCCGCCCTATCAGCGCGGCCACCTTGGCGATGGCGGCCGGTTACCTGATCGTCCGTCATCCTGATCAGACCGCTAAAGGCTTGCAAAAGCTCATTGATGAAATGATCTAACAGGCAGATGCCTGAACCTGAGAACCAGACCGGATACTTCCAGCCCTGCCGAATTGAGGATGTCGCCTCATGCTAAGGGCCGCCCTGCTTGTCGTGTCTGCGCTGACCACTGGCGTGACCGTGGGCCGCAAGGCGATCTCTGGCGCGATCAACAAGAAAAAGAAGTCGATCATCGAGCAGGCCGCGAAGGATGCGCGGCATCGCATCCGCGGGCATGCGGAAGAATATCTCCGCGAAAGCATCGCGACCTTCGTCACGACGGTCTTCGTGAAGGCCATGCTGCTGATGGCGGCATGGCTTGGCTACCGGCTCGACCTATACAACCACACGATATTTTCGATCACGGTGATCGTGCTGATCGTGATCTTCCTCATTCGCGATGTGATTGTCACGTTTCCGAGCGCGCGTTTCGCGGTGTCGAAACTGCACGACTATGGCTGGCGCCCACGCAAGGCTGTCAGCGAGGTTGTCGCTGCGACCGTCTTCGAGCAGGTCCTCGCGGAGGCAAAGGGCATGGAGACCGGACGCACGACGAAGATCATGATGGCGCTTGGCGGCCACAAAATGGATGACATGACTCAAGAAATCGCCAGGGAGGTCGCCGGGATCGCCCGGGAAACCAGTTGGCATGACCTGCGGCCCTTCATCCTGGCGGCCGCGTCGAAATTCATCGTGCTGTCCGCACTCTATTCAGTCTTTGCCTTCATCCTCGTCCGAACGGCCTGATCCCGGCGACCTGGATCCGCCAACGCCGCGTTAACCACTTTTAAGATTTTTGATTCGGCGCGGGAACGAATCCCGCAGGCCCCCGTTTTCTGTTGTGAATACAGCAGCAAAGGGAGCGTCAGAATGGCCGTTTCCAGACTTTCCTTCTCCGCATTGATCCTCGCCGCCCTCACAACAGGCGTGGCGCAGGCGGACTCCATGAAACTGACGTCGGCAGAGCACGAAACAGTGGTGCAGGCTTGCGAGCTCGGACTACCTTTCATCCCGGTCGAATCCGACTTTGGATACCAGACGGGGCAATTTGCGCTGCCGGTCTCTGACGACGGCGGCGACGTCCATTCCGCGATCATTCTCGAAGAATCTTCGCTGCGGACCATCCCTGAATGCAAGGGCGAGGTAGAAGACGCCATCGCCCGCCGCGACGATGCAGAGGACACCCGTAGCTCCTGATGCGCCAGGAGCCGGCCTGTCTGCAGCATGGTGCGGGCGGCCGGGCTTGAACCGGCAAGGCCATACGGCCGAGGGATTTTAAGTCCCTTGCGTTTACCAATTTCGCCACGCCCGCCGACAGCTTCGCAGCCATTCGCCTCATAACAAGATCAGGGCAAGCCGCAAGGAAAAGCGCCAGCGCCCGCTAGGCTACGCGCTCGAAGATGGCGGCCAGCCCCTGCCCACCCCCGATACACATGGTTTCCAGCCCATAGCGGGCTTCACGCCGGTCCATCTCGTTGAGCATGGTGGTCAGGATACGAACGCCCGTACAGCCGACCGGGTGGCCGAGTGAAATACCGGAACCGTTCGGATTCAGCCGGTCATAGTCGCCATCCTCGAAACCGAGCGCTTTCGTGCAGGCCAGGACCTGTGCTGCAAAAGCTTCGTTGAGTTCGATGACATCGATGTCGGAAATCTTGAGCCCGGCACGGTCCATCGCCTTCTGCGAAGACGGGACGGGACCGATCCCCATGACGGCCGGGCCGACACCGGCGACGGACCATGACACGAGACGCGCCAGGGGTTTCAGGCCATATTTGTCTGCCGCCTCTCGGGTACAGACGATGCAGGCTGCTGCGCCGTCATTCTGGCCGGAGGCATTGCCTGCCGTAACCGTTGCCTCCGGGTCGGTGCGACCCTGGATCGCCCGCAGGCTGGAGAGTTTCTCGAGCGTGGAATCGGCGCGGATATGCTCATCCTTCGTAACGACCGTATCGCCTTTCCGGCCCTTGATCGTATAGGGGACGATTTCTTGGTCGAACTTGCCGGACGCCTGGGCAGCGGCCGCTTTCTGGTGAGAGTTGTAAGCAAACTCGTCCTGGGCTTCGCGCGTGATCTGGTATTCGCGGCGCAGATTTTCCGCCGTTTCGATCATGCCACCGGGGACGGGGTAGTTCTTGCCGCCGGCGGTGTAGCGGCCGCGGGTCAAGGCATCGTACATCATCAGCCCGTCGCCCTTGATCTGCCAGCGCATATGGTTGGAGAAGAATGGGGCATTCGACATGCTCTCTGCTCCGCCCGCAATCATCACATCGCTGGCACCAGTCCCGACTTGCATGATGGCGTAGATGACCGCCTGCAGGCCCGAACCGCAGCGCCGGTCAATCTGGAGACCGGCCGTCTCGATCGTCAGGCCGGCATCAAGCGCGACCATCCGACCGAAGGCTGGCGCTTCCATTGTGGGATAGCATTGCGCAAACACGCAATCCTCAACCGCTTCAGCAGGGATCTGTGTCTTGTCCATCAACGCACGCAGGACATGCGAGGCGAGGTCGTGCGCCTGGACGTCCTTGAAACTGCCTCCGAAACCACCAACGGCCGTGCGAAGCGGGGAACAGATAACGACGTCTCTCATGAATGGCACTCCCTTAGGTTTTGGGGTGCGTTACACTGGAGTTTCAGCGCCGTGGCAAGAGCGAAGACGTCGCAACTAGCTCGCGTCGGGCTCGCCTTCTTCTGAAGCGGCTGCAGGCTTATTGCGGGCGGAGGCTTCGGTATTCTCTGCCGAACCCGGCAGAAACGGCTCAATTTTCTCTGGCGGCGGCGGCGCAGTTGCCTGAAGCTGCTGCTGGCGCACACGCTCGATCTGCTCGCGGTCGCGGTCGACATGAGCGCGCAGATCGTCGATTGCCGTGCGCGGCCCGAACCGGCTCTCCGATGTGAAAGAGGATTCAACGTCGGAGCTGTAAGCCCCCGTCGCGCCTTTTTCGTTACTGGTTGCGATCTGGCCGGCGGCAGAAAGCGCCAGTGCAGTGGGAAGGGCGACAGTCGCAAGAGGCTTGGCGAACGGCATGGTGGGCTCCTTGGTTTTCTACGCAAGTAGCCCCGATCGTATCACGCCCGGTGTTCTGGACTTCCTGAATAACCGTTCATGAAGAAGTTCTAATTCTGGCCGCGCCCGCGTTCGGTCACAGCCTTGCGCGCCTCTTCCACGCTATCGGCTGTGACGCCGGCGGCGTGCGCCTTCGACCGCTCAACTTCCATCTTCATCGCCTCGCCGAAGCTGATGGCGAATCCGTCGTCGATGACCTTCTTGTACTTCCGCAGCATGTCTGGCTGACAGCTGGCCATGTCGTGTCCCATCTGGATGGCGGCAGGCAGCAATTCATCAGCCTTGTAGACGCGGTTCACCAGACCCCAGCGCTCGGCCGTCTGGGCATCAAGGAAATTGCCGGTCAGCGACAGCTCCTTCGCCCGGCTGATGCCGATCAGGCGCGACAGGCGCTGGCTCAGCCCCCAGCCCGGCATGATACCAACACGCGCATGCGTATCCGCGAACTTCGCATTCTCTGACGCCAGCAGCACGTCGCACATCAGCGCCAGTTCAAAACCGCCCGTGATGGCAAATCCATTGACCGCCCCGATGATCGGCCACTGGAAGCCCGCCAGCGCCTTGCCGAGGTCGATTTCGCCGCCATCGGCACCAAGCGCGAAACCGGTCTGGCCAGCCTCCTTGAGGTCGATCCCGGCGGTGAAGGCCCGCCCTGACCCGGTGAGTACGACGGCCCGGACATCATCATCCTTCGACAGCGCCTCAAAGGTTTTCACGATCTCGCGGCGCAGGTCCCGGCTGAGCGCATTCAGTGCATCCGGGCGGTTCAGGGTGACGACGGCGACAGGACCGTCCTTTTCGACGAGGACAATTGGGTCGGACATGGTTTTTCTCCGGCAGCATGACTAATTTCTTCGGGCAAGACTTAGACTGCTCCCTACCCCATCTCCAATAGGCAATCGATGACCAAACCCCCAGCCGATGTGAATTACACCTTCGACGACGCACAACTCGACCAGTTGTCGGCCTATGGCGAGGTCCGCCGCCACAAGGCGGGCGACCTGCTCATCGAAGAGGGAGAGTCTCGTTGCGATTGCCTGGTTACGCTCTCCGGGCACACCAACATCTTCATCTCGACGCCGGAAGGCGAACGACGGATGGGCTGGATGGAGCGCGGGCAGTTTGCGGGCGATATCACGGTGCTGACGGGTCAGGCCTCGCTTTCACGCGTCGAGATGGGCGAGGAAGGCGACGTCCTGCATATTGCGCATGCTGACTTCCAGCGGCTTCTTGTCGAGAATTCGGCGATCTCCGACGTCTTCGTACGCACACTCACGGCGCGCCGGGCCTTCGCCCACGAGGCCGCGCATGGGTCTGTCATCGTCATTGGTGATGCGCATGACCGCGACGTGTTCGCCGCCCGGGACCTTCTGTCGAAGCATATGGTGCCGCACCTATGGCTAGACCCAGCCACCGATGCGCTGGCCAAGCCGATCATGGAAGCCCGGGAAATCACCAACGACTCGCTCCCCGTCGTCATCAGGGGGCGCTCGCGGATCCTGTCCCGGCCGAGCATGTCGGAGCTGTCTGAGGCGTTTGGCCTCGACCTGCTGCCTGATGGAGAAACAGTCGATGTCATTGTGGTCGGTGCCGGACCAGCGGGCCTGGCTGCGTCGGTTTATGCGGCCTCCGAAGGTCTCAGCGTGATCACCCTCGATACCGACGCCCCGGGCGGTCAGGCGGGCACGTCTTCCAAAATCGAGAATTACCTAGGCTTCCCGATGGGCGTGTCCGGACGTGAGCTCGCCGCGCGCGCGTCAATTCAGGCCCAGAAATTCGGCGCCCGCATTGCCGCGCCAGTAAAAGCGATATCGCTCGACAGGAATGGCGAGATCTATTGCGTAGGCTTGGAGGACGGGCGGAACATCTGCGCACGCGCAGTCGTGATTGCGACCGGCGCGCAGTACCGCCAGCTACCGATTCCGAACCTGTCTCGCTTTGAGGGACGCGGGGTCTATTACGGCGCGACGCCGATGGAAGCACAGCTTTGTGGCGGCCAGGATGTTGCAATCGTCGGGGCTGGCAACTCCGCCGGCCAGGGCGCCGTCTTCCTGAGCCAGACGGCCAGGACCGTGCACCTGCTCTACCGGCGCGCAGACATCCGCGAAACCATGTCGGAGTATCTTGTCCGGCGCCTGGAAGAAACGCCGAATATCCATCTCCATCCGTCGACTGAGATCGAAGCCCTGCATGGGCTCGGCGGCGCGGCGCCCGAAGACGACAGGCTGATCGCAACCACCTTTCACAGCAAGGCCACTGGAGACAGCAGGCGCGTCGAGATTCCCTTCGTGTTCCTGTTCATCGGCGCGGCACCGTTCACGAGCTGGCTGCCAGAGCATATGAGCTGCGACGAAAAGGGCTTCGTGAAAACCGGGCCGGATCTTGCCAATATCGACCTTGTGCGCGCAGGCTGGTCGCTTGATCGCATGCCCACCCGCTATGAGACGAGCTGGCCCCGGGTCTACGCTGTGGGCGATGTCCGGATCGGTTCGGTCAAGCGGGTCGCCTCGAGCGTCGGCGAAGGCTCAGTGGTCGTGAGTGACATCCACCGCGCCATCGCGGAACTGGGAGCCGTTAGCGATCCTTTGCCGCGCGGCGCATGATCCAGCGTATCAGCGCCAACAGGGACAGGCTGAGCGCCAGCAGTGCGGCGAGCACCAAAAATCCGAACTTAAGTGGTGTCAGCACATTTTTCAGATCCAGCAGGTCTGCGCTGCCAGACAATGCAAGCGCCTGCACTGTGTTTTCGAAGAGATCCACAACTGCCGCTGCGAGTGCTGGGAGCATAGCCCACCCGCGATAGCGCGCGGGCACGAACCGTCCCGCCAGGCCGGCAAAAAAAGCGCCATAGGCGATCGGATACGCGGTATCATTGAGTACGCTTGCCCAGAAGTGCGCGGTTTTCTGGACGGCAGACATCTCCTCCAGGCGAACCCGAGCCGCCTCACCGGTTGCGATCATGTCGAGCAGCGGTCCGTCGATCAGCGCCTGCACCGGCGCGAAACTAAGGCCGATCAGCACCATCAGAACAAAACTTGCTATGATGGCCGGGACAGAAGTCAGCCACCTGAGCAATGCACTCAACTTGCCTCTCCCTCGATGACTTCGCTTTCGCGGCCGACACCGCTGACCAGGGCAACCAGTTTTTCTCCCGCTTCCCTGAGCTTCGCCTCATCCGTCGAGCGGGCGATCAGCGCAACGCCGTGGTCTGTCACAGAGCGGAACCATGGGTATGAGCCGAGACTGACCCCTTCCAGCTCCTCATTGAGACGTGACAGCTTCTCGGCCACATCGCCTTCGCGAAGGCCGGCCGACCGCACCGTCAGGCTCCGCACCGGCACGCCGCGCTCGAGGCGGTGGCCAATATCCTGCAGCATGCCCTGCACGATCGAAGGCACGCCGGCCAGCGTAAAGACATTGCCAGTCTGGAAACCCGGTGCGCCAGAGACAGGGTTCTCGATCAGGCTCGCGCCGTCCGGGATTCGCGCCATGCGCTGGCGCGCTTCGGTAAATTCGGTACCGATCTCGTCATAGCGGGCCTGCAGCATCGCCATGACGTCAGGATGCTTGCCGATCCCCACACCGAACGCCGCAGCGATGGCGTCAGCGGTGATATCGTCATGCGTCGGCCCGATCCCCCCCGTCGTGAAGACGTAGGTGTAGCGCTCTCGCAGGGCATTCACTGCCTCGACGATGCGCGCCTGCACATCAGGCACGATCCGGACTTCTTCCACCGGGATGCCATAAGGCCCGAGAAATCCGGCAATATGCTGGACGTTGATGTCGCGCGTGCGACCGGAAAGGAGTTCATCGCCTATCAGGCAGATTGCGGCTGTCGGTGTGCTCATGGCCTATCTCTAGCGCCGCCATGATCCGACAGCCAGTACAAGATATGCAACCGGCAGGTTTTGCTGCGGCCGGCATTTCCCTGGAGCATCATGTGACCTTCAATCTGCCGATGCCACTGCCGTCTGGATCAACCCGTCTGCCGCAGGAAGCAGCGCTTCGTAAACCAGCCTTTGAGACTCGCCGCGAAAGTCGGCTGGCTCGCCGGGCAGTGCGCCAAAGCGCTGCACCATTCCGATGAAGAAAAGGTCGTTGGCGGGGTCGATCCAGAACCAGGTGCCGGCAGCTCCGCCCCAGTAATAGGTGCCGGGCCCGACAGTGGCATTCATCGCTTCCGGATCGGTAATGACACCGAAATCGAAGCCGAAATCATGCATCGCCTCTTCAAGCGCGGTTGTACCCGAGAAGGTCACGCCCGTGCCCTCCGGAAGGTGGTTGCGGGTCATGAGCGCGACCGTCTCCGGAGAGATGATCTGGACATCGCCTAACGAACCACCATCCAGCATCATCTGGCAGAAGCGCGCATAGTCCGAAATCGTCGATGCAAGGCCAGCACCGCCAGACGGGAAGCCAACCGTCTCCTCGCGAAGCTCGAAACCGAGGAAATCCGGCGGGAACGCATTCGGCACAAACCGTTCTTCCTCTTCGGAATAAGCCATCAGGTCGCTCAAACGGGAGCGCTTCTCATCCGGCACGATGAAATCGGTGTCTTCCATACCGAGCGGGCCAAACACGTTTGCCTTGAGATAGTCGTCGAAACGCATGCCCGAGAAGTGCTCAACCAGGTAGCCCTGGATATCGACGGCAACGGAATAGTACCATTCGTTGCCCGGCTGTTTCAGGAGCGGAATGGCGGCAACCTTGTCGATCATCGTCTCCATGTCCGGCGAGGTAAGCACTTTCTGTTCCCGGAATTGCCGATTGGCGTAGTCAGCCCCGCCAAGTCCGTAGGCAAAGCCTGCGGTGTGGGTCAGCAGTTCCTTCATCGTCGGTGGATGATCGGGTTCGACCAAAACTGGAATGCCATCTTCAGTCTCGCCGTCCAGCACCATGAGATCGGCGAATTCCGGAATGAACTCGGCCACCGGGTCGTCCAGCTCGAAGTAATCGAGCTCATAGAGCTGCATCAGCGCGACGCCCGTGATCGGTTTCGACATGGAGTAGATCCGGAAGATCGTGTCGTCCGTGACGGGTGCTTCCGGCTCAACCTGGCGCAGGCCATAAGCCTGATAGTGTGCAACCGCACCATCTTTCACGAGCAGGGTCTGCATGCCAATGACGTGGCCCTCATCGACATAGGCCCGCATCTTTTCTGCCAGGGCTTCCAGCCCCTCATCACTGAATGCTGCCGACTCGCCAGCCTCGAGAACCGGCCAGTCAGCCGATACCGCGCTTGCGCCTGAACCTGTAACACAGCCTGCGCAAGCGGCCAGCACCGCAATGGCGGCCGCCATCGCGCCCGATCGTCTGATCATTGAAGCCTCCCCGGACATTATGTCATTGCGGTAATCGTGAAGCACACCCTCCAAGGCCGCAAGCACTTTGCCGAAGATTTGAAATGAGAGCCCGTCAGGGCTCGAAGTAAGGCCGGTCGCCTGCAATCGTCACACGCTCCATCACGCGCACATCCGGCCAGTAGTCGCTGGCGGCATAGTGCTGGCAGGCGCGATTGTCCCAAAACGCCATGGAGCCCGGTGCCCAGCGGAAGCGGCACTGATACTCCGGAATGGCGGCCTGGGCGTAGAGATGCTCAAGCAGCCAGTCGCTCTCCTTTTGTGACAACTCCTTGATGTGACTGGTGAAAGCCGTGTTCACATAGATCAACCGCTCACCGGTTTCCGGATGGGTGCGGATGACCGGATGCTCCATTGGCGGATACTTCTCGTGCAGCTCTTTCGGGTCCTTGCCGAGCCGCCGGGCGAATACGCGGGCGATGTCGTGCACCGCTGTCAGCCCGCAGCAGAAATCCTTCATCTTCTCCGACAGGCCCTCATAGGCTGCCACCATATCCGAGAAAAGCGTGTCGCCGCCGACGGCCGGTAAATCTATGGCGCGCAGGATGGAGCCGAGTGACGGCTTTTCGCGCCAGGTCACATCAGAATGCCAGGCGTTCTCCTGTCCCTTATTTTTCGCATTATGGGTGATCCGCAGGATCTCCGGGTTTTCCTGGTCCTTCGGTGTTGCCGGATGGATTTCCAGCTCCCCGAAGCGGCGGGCAAACTCGATATGCTGCTCGGCCGTGATCTGCTGGTCGCGAAAGAAAACGACCTTGTATTTTAGCAGCGCTGCCCGGATATCGGCGATCAGCGCGTCATCGAGCGCCTCGCTCAGATCCACCCCATGCAAGACGGCGCCGATCCGCGGTGTCAGCGGCCTTGCTTCAAAACGCGCAAACGCTTCAGCGCCAACATGGACGTTCATCTGATTTCCTCCCATTTGTTCTTGTTTTTTTTGCGAGCTTATGCCCAATCGCGCCATCCGGGAAGACTGGCGCCAGAGCGCTGGAGGCACGAGTCAGTTGCGGGTGTGGAATCCGAACCCGAACACTGCCATATTCATTGCGTAATCAAAGGCGATGCCTATCCCACCAAGCGCGGACCAGACCGACATGACTGAAGCTGAACTCATGATGCCTATGCGGACCGGAGAAATCCGGATCCACGATGAGGAAGGATTTGAGGGCATGCGCCGGGCTGGCAAGCTTGTCGCCGAATGCCTCGACATGCTCGTGCCTGAGGTAAAACCCGGCGTGACGACCGCCCATCTGGACGATCTGATCCGCGAATTTGTCCTCGACCATCGTGCCCAGTCTGCCACGATCGGCTATCGCGGCTACCGCCACGCCTCATGCATCTCGCTCAACCACGTCATCTGCCACGGTATACCGGGCGACCGCCCGCTGAAGGATGGCGACATCGCCAATATCGACGTCACGCTGATCCTGGACGGATGGCATGGCGACCACTCGCGCATGTATGCGGCCGGCCAGCCAAAGCGCAAAGCCGAGCGGCTGATGGACGTAACCTACGAAGCGCTGATGGCCGGGATCGCGGCCGTGAAGCCCGGCAATCGCTTCGGGGACATTGGCGCAGCCATTTCGGCTATCGCAGCCAAGAACCGCCTGTCCGTGGTCGAGGACTTCTGCGGCCACGGCCTCGGGCAACTCTTCCACGACGAGCCGAATGTCGTGCACTCTGCGCGCGCCGGCACCGGGCCGGAACTGAAGCCCGGCATGTTCTTCACGATCGAGCCGATGCTGAATATCGGCCGCAAGGATGCGGCGATCCTGCCGGATGGCTGGACGGCCGTAACGCGCGATCGCCAGCTCTCTGCCCAGTATGAGCATTCGGTCGGCGTCACCAAGGACGGCGTTGAAGTGTTCACCACCTCACCCAAAGGCTGGCACACGCCGCATACGGTGAAGCTCTGACCGGCTACTCGGGCGGCGCGTAATAGGGCGCAGCTTCCTCCGGCATCATTTCCATGGAAATCATGATCCCGTGCTCGGCGGCAAGCTGGCCGATGACGGCTCCAACCGCTTCAGCAGACTCGGGCCGGGCCTCCGCAATGCGTGGGCTGACACTCTCCATGAAAGCTTCGAACGAACTGCCCGTCGTCATCATGACCAGTTCGGTTTCGCCATCTGAACCGTTCCAGAACATGTGCGCATGGCCGCGATTGAGGGCCGCAAAGTCACCAGGGTTGAGGCGCAGCACTTCTCCATTGGACAGCACGTCGAGCGTACCGGATGTGACGTAGAAGTATTCGTCTTCATGGGTATGGGTGTGCGGCGGCGAGCCCGGGCTGCCCGGCGGAAGGATAAATTCGTAAATCGTCACCGCACCGGCCGACTCGTCGCTGGCGAGCAGAAGGCGGATCGGATGGAACGGATTCTCGACGCTCTCACCCGTTTCAGCGCGGACCAGCTTGTCCGGATGGTCGGCAACTTCAGCCACCCCTTCGTGTTCAAGTGCATGCGCGCACGCCGCCGTCGCCGCCAATGCAGCCGCGGCAAGAAACCATTTTGTCGACATTGTCGTCCCTCCACTCCATTTTCGGTGCGCGCCAGTTTTCACAAAGCCCTGCTTCGCGCAAGCTTGACGCGACCACCCCATTCGGAACATAAAAGGAACACGCATTGGTTGGGAGGTATGGATGAGGCAGGTGGAAGAAGCACCCTTGCTGGGCCTGGATGCGCCTCAGGCGATCTCGGCCCCTAAGCCCCATTGGCAAGGCCATCGCGACCGCCTGCGTACCAGGCTGGTGGAACGCGGCGCCAATGCGCTCGAAGATTACGAGCTTCTCGAGACCCTGCTCTTCGCCTTCATTCCGCGCCGCGACGTGAAGCCGGTTGCCAAGGCGCTGCTGGCACGGTTCGGTTCGCTCAGCGGAGTGCTCGCCGCCCGCCCGGCTGATCTGACCAAAGTGGCCGGCGTGGGCGAAACGGTCGCCGCCTATCTCAAAGCCACCGCAGAGATTGGTGCCCGGGCGAGCCGTGAAACACTGAAATCCCGGCCGGCTATCTCAAGCTGGACCGCCCTTCAGGACTATGTGAAACGCGAGCTCCAGCATGAGGGCCGCGAGCAGTTCCGCGTTCTATTCCTCGACCGTAAAAACCAGCTGATCGCGGATGAAACCATGGGCCATGGCACGGTCGACCATGCGCCAGTCTATCCGCGTGAGATTGCCCGGCGCGCACTGGAACTTCAGGCGTCCAGCCTGATCCTGGTCCACAACCACCCATCCGGTGACCCGACCCCCTCTCGCGCCGACATCGACATGACACGCGAGGTGATTGACGCGCTCGATGCGTTCGAGATCACGGTGCATGACCATCTGATAGCCGCGCGCTCCGGTGTGCTGAGCTTCCGTGCCCAGGGGCTGATCTGAGCCATCCTCAGTCGCAGGTGATGGCGAAGATGGCCAAGCGCAGGAAACATCATTAAGGCAACGGCATCGACAGGTTTGAGGCAGTCATCCTCGCCAACGCTGTCAGGCCGCCGATTATGAGCGGCCAAAACGATCCGGAAGCCTTTTAATGACCGACCATCCCGCCATTGCCCCCGCCCTGGGCCAGGCTCTTGCCGCCCGTGGCTATGACAGCCTCACGCCTGTCCAGGCTGCCATGCTCGACCCGCAGATTGAGGGACAGGACCTTCTTGTTTCCGCTCAGACGGGCTCTGGCAAGACAGTTGCCTTCGGGATCGCAGTCGCATCCTCGCTGCTGGCTGGTGGAGACCGCCTTGGCCATGCCGGCCACCCGCTGGCGCTCGTCGTCGCGCCAACCCGTGAGCTTGCCGTTCAGGTGCACCGGGAACTTCAGTGGCTGTACGCCGAGGCCGGCGCCTCGGTCGCCTCCTGTGTCGGAGGCATGGATCCGCGCGACGAGCGCCGGGCCCTTGCGCGCGGGGCGCATATCGTTGTCGGGACACCGGGACGGCTCGTCGATCATATCAATCGCGGCGGCCTGGTGCTCGACGCCATTCGTGTGGTCGTGCTCGACGAGGCCGACGAGATGTTGAACCTCGGCTTCCGCGAAGAACTCGAAACCATCCTGAAAGCAGCCCCCGAAGGACGGCGCACCCTGCTCTTCTCGGCCACTGTGTCGAAGCCGATCGCCAGGCTCGCAGCGAACTTCCAGCGTCACGCGGTCCGCGTCAACACGATCTCGGAAGCGAGCCACCATGCGGATATCGAGTATCGCGCGCATGTCGTGGCGCCGCCCGATACCGAGAATGCGATCATCAATGTGCTGCGCTTCCATGAAGCGAAGAATGCACTCGTCTTCTGCAAGACCCGCGCGAATGTGAACCATCTTCTGGCGCGCTTCCACAATCGTGGCCTCAGTGTCGTGGCGCTCTCGGGCGAACTCAGCCAGACCGAACGCACCCATGCCCTGCAGGCCCTGCGTGATGGCCGGGCGAATGTCTGCGTGGCGACCGATGTCGCCGCGCGCGGGCTCGACCTGCCGGACCTTGATCTCGTCATCCACGCCGACCTGCCGACAAACCAGGAAAGCCTGCTTCATCGCAGCGGCCGCACGGGCCGGGCCGGGCGCAAGGGGATCAGCGTGCTCATCGTGCCTTTCAAGGCGCGCCGCCGGATCGAACGTCTGCTCGGCGATGCAAAGGTCGAGGCAAGCTGGACAGAGGCGCCGGGCGCTGAGGATATTCAGCGCCGCGACGATGAGCGCCTGCTGAACCACCCTTCACTCAGCGAACCGGTCTCTGCCGCCGACAGCGAGATGGCAAAGGCCCTGATCGACATTCACGGCGCCGAACAGGTTGCCGCCGCCTTCGTCGCACTCCACCGCGCGAAGCGGTCAGCGCCGGAAGACCTGATGCCCGTGCCGGAGGATCGCGGTCCAGCCAGAGACGGAGATCGCGATGCCCGCCGCAAGCCGCGCGAACAGCGTGCGCCGAGGGAGTCCCGTGACGATTTCGAGGATGGCGTGTGGATCAACCTGTCTGTCGGGCGCAAATCAGGAGCCGAGCCGCGCTGGCTGTTGCCGATGCTCTGCAAGTCCGGAGGGCTAGACCGCACTCAGATCGGGGCCATCCGCATCGAGGAGTCCCATAGCCGCGTCGAGCTGAAACCCGACAGTGTCGAGCCATTCTTTGCCACGATCGGCGCCGATGGCCGGCTTGAGAAATCGATCACCGCATGGCGCGAGGGCGACGAACCGCCAGGCCGGGCCGCCTATTCCGGGCAAAACGCGGCGCCCGCAACTTCTGCCGACACGACGAAAAAGAAGAAGAAGCCCAAACCGCACCGGGGCGACTGGTCGCCGGAAGAAAAACCGCGAAAGCCCCGCCCCACGCCGCCTTCAGAACTTGAAAGCCAGCCCCGGGACAAAGCGAAGCGGTCAAAGCCAAAGAAGCACCAGCATCGCCATGGTCCCTCTGGCATGAGCCCGCCCAAGCGGCCGAAAACCAAGCGCCCAAAATCCTGAGGGCCGACTGGACGCTGTGCCCTCCAGGTCACAGCGGAGCCTGATGGTCGATTTGTTTCCTGCATCCGGTTGACCGGGATGCGGCAATCTGTCATTTGCCCCGCCTCATTCAACATCAGGAGCGAGCGATGAGAGATCGCACGGTCAATCTGAAGGCATATCCCGCCGCCCTGCCACAGGGTCGCGAACTTATGCCCATGGAGGATGTTGGATGACGGGCTGACTGTCAGCCCAGCCGGGAAGCCCCGGTTTATACGCACCCTCCACGCGCTTCAGCCTGGAGGGTTTTTCTTTCTCTGCCATTCAGGTTGCCGCGTGGAGGGGTGAGGTGCGGTCGCGCCAGCGATGAGACGCTCCAGTGGAGCGTTTCAAGCAATGAACGAGATCATGACTTGCATGATCTCTGGCGACACACTTCACACCCAAAGCAAAGGAGGGCTCGTCTGACGAGCAAGACAAATGAGTGATTTTGAAGTGATCGAGACCGCGCGCGGCGGGACGATCAAGGCTTGGGTCAAGGGCGTTCCGGTCGAGCCGGCCGCCCGCAATCAGCTGGAGAATGTGGCGGGGCTACCCTTCGTCCATTCCCACCTGGCGGTGATGCCGGACGTGCACTTCGGGCGCGGCGCGACCGTGGGCTCGGTGATCCCGACGAAGGGGGCCATTATCCCGGCCGCCGTCGGCGTGGACATCGGGTGCGGCATGATGGCGATCCGGACCAGCCTGAAGGCAGATCACCTGCCCGACACGCTGAAGCCGGTCCGCCGGGCCATCGAACGGGCGATCCCGGTCGGCAATGGCAAGGGTGGAAGCCACAAGCACGTCCCGGCCATGGCCGAGACGAAGCTCAAGCACTCCGGCCTGATGGACCGTTTCGACCGCATTCGCGAGCGGCATGGCAAGATCAAGTCCGCCACCTACACCACGCAGCTCGGCACGCTGGGCGGCGGGAACCACTTCATCGAGCTGTGCCTCGACGAAGCCGGTGATGTGTGGGTGATGCTGCACTCGGGATCGCGCGGGACCGGTAACCGGATCGGGACCTACTTCATCGAAGAGGCCCGCCGCGCGCTGGAAACCCGCGTCCTCGGCTACCACGTGCCGGACCGTGACCTCGCCTTCTTCGTCGAAGGTGAACCGCTGTTCGACGACTATGTCGAGGCCGTTGGCTGGGCGCAGGACTATGCCCGCCTCAATCGCGAGGTGATGATGGCCCGCGTCCTCATGGCGCTGCGGGAGACGTTCCCGAGCTTCACGACGGACAAGCACGCGGTGAACTGCCACCACAACTATGTGGAGAAGGAACACCACTTCGGCGCCGACGTCTGGGTGACCCGCAAGGGCGCCGTACGCGCCGGCGAGGGAGAGCTAGGCATCATTCCGGGCTCGATGGGGGCAAAATCCTTCATCGTGCGTGGCAAGGGCCATGCGGACTCCTTCTGCTCCTGTTCGCACGGGGCTGGCCGGGCCATGTCACGGACCGAAGCACGCAAGCGCTTCACCGTGGATGACCACATTGCCGCGACCGATGGTGTCGAATGCCGCAAGGATGGCGGTGTCGTCGACGAAACGCCGATGGCCTACAAGGACATCGACGCCGTGATGGCAGCGCAGTCCTCGCTGGTGGACGTCGTCCACACGCTGCGCCAGGTCGTCTGTGTCAAAGGCTGACCTGATAAGTCAGAGGACCCGGAAACGAGAAGGGCGGCCCGGCGGGTCGCCCTTTTTTCTGAGCCATGCAGACCTCGAATAGGCCTTATCTCCAGCCATGGCTGGAACGAGGCGCGCGCGGCCTTAGTTGCTGTATCGACAGAGACACGATTGGAGCATCGGCATGGGCCTTCTGAACAATGGCATCTGGCAGGACAAATGGTACGACACCGGCAAGACCGGCGGAAAGTTCGTGCGGTCCGAAAGCCAGTTCCGCAACTGGATCACGCCCGATGGCGCCGCCGGCCCGACCGGTGACAGCGGCTTCAAGGCCGAGCCGGGCCGCTACCACCTCTATATTTCCTATGCCTGCCCATGGGCCCACCGGGCCCTGATCTTCAGGACGCTGAAAGGGCTGGAAGACATGATCGATGTCTCCGTCGTTCACTGGTTCATGGGTGAGAATGGCTGGACGTTCGAAAAAGATCCCGACGGCCTTGTTGGGGACAAGCTGTTCGGCTCGAAATTCATGTACGAGATCTACCTGAAGGCCGACCCGCACTATACCGGCCGGGTCACCGTACCGACACTCTGGGACAAGAAGACGGGCACCATCGTCTCCAATGAGTCGGCGGACATTATCCGGATGCTCAATACGGCCTTTGACGGAATCGGTGCAGCGCCGGGCGACTACTACCCGGAAGACAAACGCAGCGAGATCGATGAGATCAATGAACGCGTCTATCACACTGTGAATAATGGGGTTTACAAGTCCGGCTTTGCGACATCGCAAGCCGCCTACGAGGAAGCCGTCTACCCCCTGTTCGAATCGCTGGACTGGCTCGATGCGCGCCTGTCGCGCTCGCGCTTCCTCAACGGGGACACGCCGACAGAGGCCGACTGGCGCCTCTGGACGACGCTCTATCGCTTCGACATGGTCTATCACGGCCACTTCAAGTGCAATATCCGCCGCCTCGCCGACTACACCCACCTCTGGCCCTATGCTCGTGACCTGTACCAGTGGCCGGGCATCCGCGAGACCGTCAATGCCGATCATGCCAAGCGGCACTACTATGAGAGCCACGACATGGTGAACCCGACGCGCATCGTGCCAGCCGGGCCCGACCTCGACTGGGACGCACCGCACGGTCGCAGCTAGGCGCCAGGGTCCCGCAAGGAAAACACTGGACTCAGAATCAGTGAGGCATCACCTTCCTCCCAAAACGAGGACGGGAGGAATCAATCATGAAGTGGATCGCTTCTGCAGGAGCGGCGGCCCTTATGGCGTGCTCAGTGGGCGCTCAGGAGGCCGACACCTGGTACCCTTCAAAGTATGGCCCGGATGACCGCCTCGGCGCGGTCGCCAATCTCAGCCCGGAAAAGACAGCTGAGGCAGCCCAGCTTATCACAGAGGGCAAGACCTATGCGCTCGGCGTAATCACCAGCCGGGAGACACCCGCCTATCCGCCGCGCCGCTACGATGTCTATGTCATGCAGCCCTCGGATGGGTCTGGCACGCCGCTGGGTGAGAACAAGGCTGTCGGCAATGATGACCTTGTGCAAACTTTCGTCGGGATAGGGAGCCAGATCGACGGCCTCGGCCACATGGGCATCGATCACTACTACTATAATGGCCTGCACGTTTCGGATTTCGTGACGCCGGCCGGCCTGACCCAACTCGGCACGCAGGACATTCCACCCATCGCGACGCGCGGCGTCCTGCTCGACATGACCAAAGTCTTCAATGCCGATCCGGTGCCGGATGGAACCGCCTTCAACCAGGCCGAAATCGAGGACGCCGCGAAGCTCGCCGGCGTGGAGATCGGCAAGGGCGACGTCGTCCTCTTCCACACCGGCGCAATGGAAGCGCACGAAGGATCAACCGAACTCATGGCCACCCATCCGGGGCTCGGCGTGCAAGGTGCGGATTATCTTGCCGGTCTTGGCGTGGTCGCGGTGGGCGCTGACACGGTCGCCCTCGAGGCCATTCCGTTTGAAAACCCTGCCCGTCCCTTCGAGGTCCACCAGACGCTGCTGGCCAAGCATGGCGTCTACATCCTCGAGAGCATGGTCACGGAAGAGCTCGCAGGCGACGGCGTGAGCGAATTCTTCTTCTCGCTGGGTGTGCCGCGTCTCAATGGCACGGTGCAGGCGATCATCAATCCGGTGGCCATCCGCTAGCCGGTCCATGCAACATGAGCAGGATACGCTGGCGCCATTCACCCTATGGGCGCAGAGACTTGCCAGCGCATCAGCGAGCGTCAAGAAGTAGAACAATACAAGCTGCCCCGCAGAGTGGCGGCACGGAGGGAACTGCGACATGACTGATACGACGGCCCAACAGCATCAGGGCCACATCACCGGCTTCGGGACCAAGGGCTACCGCACCTATGTTCTGCTTTCCCTGATGCTGGTCTACACGCTGAACTTCATCGACCGCACGCTCATCTCGGTCGTTGCGCAGCCGATCATCAACGAGTTTCAGCTGAACGATACCCAGTGGGGCCTGCTGTCCGGACCGCCCTTTGCCCTGTTCTACGCGCTGATGGGCATTCCCATTGCGATGTGGGCCGACAGGGCAAACCGCGTCATCATCATCACACTCTGCATCATCATCTGGTCCGTCATGACGGCGCTGTGCGGAATCGCGAGCGGCTTTATCTGGCTCCTGATCTTCCGCGTCGGTGTCGCTGTCGGTGAGGCAGGCTGCACCCCGCCCGCCAACTCCCTCATAACCGACTATTACCCGCCGCGAAGCCGGGCCGGCGCACTGGGCATCTATTCCATGGGGGTCACGATTGGCGGTGTCCTGGCGCAGCTCTTCGGCGGCCTGATTGCCGGCATTCAGGGCGAAGACTTCGGTGCCTGGCTGGGAACGATCGGCCTCGGCGGCCTTTTCCCCGGTATTGACTGGTCGACGGTCGGCGGCTGGCGAATCGCTTTCGTCGTTGTGGGCCTGCCCGGCGTCGTGATTGCGCTGATCATCCTGCTGACAATCAAGGAGCCGCCGCGCGGCTATTCCGACCCGCCTTCGCTGGACAGCCAGACCAAGGCCGGCTTCTTCGACGCCTTCCGGGAGTTCGGGAAGAAGCCGACCTTCTGGTGGCTTTCCCTTGGTGCCGCTTTGGTTGCCTTCGTCGGGTATGGCCTGATCAACTTCCAGGCGCCCTTCCTGCAGCGGGTCCACGGTATCGGCGTTCGCGATGCGGCGGTGCTCTACGGTGCGCCGCTGGCGGCTGTCGCGGCTGGCGGGACCTTCCTCGGCGGGTTCCTGTCAGAAAGGCTCGAAGGCCGGTTTCCGCGCGTGGCTGCCTGGCTGCCCGGTGTGGGGCTTCTGGTTTCCGTCCCGTTCTATATCGCCGCTTTCTTTGCGCCGACCCTGTCACTGGCTTTCATGCTCTGGATCGTGGCAGCCATCGCCCACTATGCCTATCTCGGCGCGCAGTACACGGTCGGCACAGCCATTGTGAGCCCGAAATCGCGGGCAACCACTATCTCCGTCCTGCTGCTCATCGTCAGCCTGATCGGTAATGGCATCGGGCCGCTCTTCGTCGGCGCGATGAGTGATTTCTTCATGGGCATGGAGATCAACAATGCTGGCCTGTCGAGCATGGCGGCGGACTTCAATCCCCGCCTTTGCAGCACGGATCCCACCTCGCTCGGCGAGACGGGTCCGGAACTCTGCCGCGCCTATGCAAACGGGCTGCGCTACTCCATGGCGGCCACCGTGCTGTTCATGATTCTCGCAGCCGCCTCGTACTTCATGGCTGCAGTGTCCTTCGGGCGCGACCGCTATCGCGGCGACGTCCCGGCTGCCGGCATGAGCGTCTAGCCAGAACCTTGAAACGGGCCTGGCCACCTGCTCTGGTGGCCAGGCCTTTTCTTCACAGGTGAAGTTTTTTCACCTGTGCCCTACGGAAAGTCTGGCCTCGGCAATCCCGATCTGCTTTCCTTGTTGAAACTGCTGAAAAGTCGCGGCGGACAAGCGACCCACACAATGAGACGGGAGGCCGAGATGGCGACAGTCGACACGACTGCCGATACAGTGAGCGACATTAATACGGGCTTTGGAAGCAAGGGATACCGGGGCTTCGTGCTCGGCTCGCTCCTGCTGGTCTATATCTTCAATTTTATCGACCGCTCGATCATCAACATCCTTACAGAGCCAATCAAGCAGAGCTTCCAGGTTGAAGACTGGCAGATGGGCCTGCTCGGCGGACCGGCGTTCGCGATCCTTTATACCATGCTAGGCATTCCGATCGCACGGTTGGCCGAACGCTTTCACAGGGTCTGGATCATTGCGATCTCTGTTTTTGTCTGGAGCCTGATGACCGCGCTCTGCGGTGTCGCAGTGTCATTCATGGTCCTGTTCCTGTTCCGGGTCGGCGTGAGTGTCGGCGAGGCCGGCTGCACACCGCCTGCCCAGTCTCTGATCGCCGACTATTTCGCACCATCCAGCCGGGCGACAGCGGTGTCGATCTACGCCCTCGGCGTCCCGCTGGGCGGCATGTTCGCAGCTGTATTCGCCGGTTTCATCGTCGGCAATCTCGACGGTCCGTCGCTGGCCGCGATGTTCGAAGCCTGGGGCTGGAATTGGGCGCTTGGCCTGGCCGACTGGCAGAATGTCGAAGGCTGGCGTGTCGCCTTCATACTCGTCGGCATTCCAGGCATACTGCTCGCTTTCATCGTCAAGATGACGATCAAGGAACCCCCGCGTGGCTACAGCGACCCGCCGGAGTTGCAGCAGCTCGAACGGGCCAGCATGGGCGAGGCCTTCAAGGTCCTTTCGAAGAAGACGACCTTCTGGCACATCGTGGCTGGCGCGACGGTCGCCTCTTTTGTTGGCTACGGCGTTGCCCAGTTCACAACCTCCTTCCTCGTGCGCACGCACGGACTGGATCTTCAGACAGCCGCTGTCCTGTTCGGCGTGATCATTGGCCTGATGGCAGCGCTCGGTGTCTTCATGTCGGGCTTCCTGGCGGACAAGATGGCGAAGCGGTATCCAACGGCGCTGTCATGGATGCCGGCGCTGGGGATGGGCCTGTCGGTACCGCTCTATGCGGTCGGTTTCCTGGCCCCGACCGTCTGGCTTGCGCTGCCCCCGCTCATGGCCGCCGCCGCGCTACACTATTTCTATCTCGGTCCGATGTACGCCATTGTTGGCGGGGTCGTGGACAGCCGCATGCGGGCGACCTCGGTGGCCATCACCCTGTTCATCGTGAACCTTCTGGGCTACGGGCTCGGGCCGCCGCTGATCGGATTCCTGTCGACCGCGCTGAAGGGCATGTTCCTCGCCGGAAACGACCTCGGCCTGACACTTGAAGCCTGCAAGGTGACCACGGAACTGTCGGCCGAAGCGGCCGCCGCTTGCGCGAACGCAAACAGTGAAGGCCTGCGCTGGTCGATCATTGCCTTCTGTTCGCTCTATGCCTGGGCTGCCATCCATTATCTTCTCGCTGGCAAGACCTTGCTGCGTGACTTGACGATCAAGTCCAGCTAGCGGAGAGGCATGGCAGTCTATACCAGCGTCAGTGACGACAAACTCGCAGCCTTCCTGAGCGATTATTCGCTTGGGAAGGCTGTGTCCTTCAAGGGTATCGCAGAAGGCGTCGAGAACTCGAACTACTATCTCGAGACCGACAAGGGGCGGTTCATCCTGACCCTGTTCGAGCGCCGGGCAGACCCGAAGGACCTGCCCTATTTCATGGCGGTCAAACAGCACCTGGCAAAGAAAGACTTTCCCTGTCCTGAACCCATCGAGGGCAAGGACGGTGTCGTCCTGCGCGAACTTGAAGGGCGCCCGGCTGTCATCGTGTCGTTCCTGGATGGCCTTTCGCCCAACCGCCCCAATGCCGCTCAGTGCCGGGCGCTGGGCGAGAACCTCGCCCGCATGCACCAGGCCCTTCAGGACTTCACCCTGGAGCGGCGCAACACGCTCGGCCCGGCAAGCTGGCCTGTTCTCTGGAAAGGCAGAAGCGCAACAGCCGAAGACCTCCAGCCCGGGCTGTCCGCCCTGATCGAAAGCGATCTGGACGCCACCGCCAAAGCCCGCGCCCAGAGCCCGGACTTGCCGCGCGGGACAATCCACGCCGATCTCTTTCCGGACAATGCCTTCTTCATCGGCGACGAATTCTCCGGTGTTATCGACTTCTACTTCGCCTGCACGGACGCGCTGGCCTATGACATCGCTGTCTGCCTGAATGCCTGGGCCTTCGAGGATGGCAGTGAGTACAACTTCTCCAAGGGCGCGGCCCTGCTTGCCGGTTATGAGTCGGTCCGTCCGCTCGAACCAGCCGAGCGCGACGTCCTGCCGACGCTCTGCCGCGGGGCGGCCCTGCGCTTCTTCATGACCCGCCTCGTCGACTGGACGGACACCCCGCCTGACGCACTTGTCCGCCCCAAGAACCCGCTCGACTATTCGGCCCGGCTCGCCTTTCACCGCAAGGCTGTATCAGCGTCAGATTACGGATACGGCGCCTGAAACTTGCCACGCGCGAGCCTTCGGCATGCCCGATTGTGCCGTTTGCATGCTTCAGGCCGCGTGGCATGCTGGCCGCCTTGGAGGGACGCAATGGCCAAGTTCGGACCGAATGGCGCCGCAATAGGGTCGGGCGAATCCGTTTCTGACCGGGATTATGCGCTGACCGATGAGAAGCCGAAAATCCGGCGGGTGCTGCTCGCCTGCTTTCTCTGTGGCATCTGCGCCAGTATCTCCGTCGCCCTCATTGCCGCCATCACAGCTTTCGTCTTCAGTTCGGCAACATCTGCCTTCGGCATGCCAGCCGCGGAATTCAGCGAACGCAGCAACTTCATGAGCGGCGCCTTCATGGCCGTGATGATGGCGGGTTTCAACTGGGTCGTGTTCTACATCGTCATCCCGGTAACCTGGGTGATGCTGTTCTTCTCGATCGGACTGTTTCCCCGCCGCGGCATTCTCCGACATGCGCCCTACTACCGCTGGGGCGCCATCTGGGGCGCGTTGCTGGTTGGAGCGCCGACAGGCATTTTCGGCGTCGCGGCGGAAAATCAGGGCGCCTTCCTGGGCGCCTTGCTGACCGGGCTTGCCATCGGCTGTGCCGCGGGCCTGCTATGCGCCTCACTTTTCCTCGCCATCGTCCGGCCGAAACAACAGCTGAGCCTGCCTGCTGCGGATGTGTTCTAGGCGGATGCGATGTCTTGACGCCCGGCGCAAACGAGGCAAGCGATGCGTCCCATGTCGAAACTGATTGAAATCTGGACTGATGGCGCCTGCAGCGGCAATCCCGGACCGGGCGGCTGGGGCGCCGTTCTGTTGTGGGGCGATCACCGCAAGGAACTCTATGGCGGAGAGTCCGAGACCACGAATAACCGCATGGAACTCATGGCGGCCATCGAAGCGCTCAACGCGCTGAAGAAGCCCTCAAAGGTGCGCCTGCATACGGATTCTGTCTATGTGAAGGACGGCCTCACCAAGTGGATCCACGGCTGGAAACGCAATGGCTGGAAGACCGCCTCGAAAAAGCCAGTCAAGAACAAGGACCTATGGCAGGAACTGGACGAGGCCTGCAAGCGCCACGACATCGAGTGGCGGTGGGTGAAGGGCCACGACGGCGACGAAGGCAATGAGCGCGCAGATGAGCTCGCCCGCCTTGGTACCGCCGAGGCCCGGATCACAGATTAGAGGCCGGTCAGCCAGCCTCTCCGGCGACAACCGAGCACTGACCCTCATTATCGCGCAGATCACGCCGAACGCCGTCGACGAACTCGCCGGCAATCTCGAACTCGGCCATCGAGATATCAACCGTCTTCTCTTCCGTGCGGCCTTCAACCTCTTCCTCGATCAGCCCGGCGGCCTCTTCAAGGCCGAGGCCTCGATCCTCGCGAAGTCCGACAATCGTCGAAACGACCTTGCGGACAGTCGCCTGGGTCGTCTCGCCTTTGTCAGCAAGCGTTGCGGCATAGCAGTCGCAATAGCCTTCGACGCTGGAACCGTATTCGGACAGGTCGGCCTCGATATCGGCATCGCCGGTCAGCATGGCCGTGCAGGCCGCGATGTCCTTAGCGGCCGGGTCTGGCTGTGTACAGGCGGCAGGTAAAAGTATGGCGGCCGCCAGAAAGGCGGCGGTTCGATAAGACGTCATGGATTTCAGCTCCCTGTTGCTGACAAGGCTTTGCCTATTCAGCCGGTACAGACTCGCGCGTGCCAAGGAAACCGCGAAGACGGTTCTCGATGATGTCATGCGCTTCGGCCATGATGCGGTCGATGAGCTCCTTGCAGGTCGGGATATCATGGATGAGACCAGCGACCATGCCGCAGGACCAGGCGCCCGCATCCATATCGCCCTCAACCATGATCTTCGGATAGACGCCAGCAACTTCTTCGATGATGTCCTCGAACTTGATGTCGGAGCCGAGCCGCTTCTCCTTCTCGAGCAGGCGCTCAACGCCGGCATTGTTCAGAACACGCTCAGTGTTGCGCAGCGGGCGCATGACGAGGCGGGTGTCGAGTTCGCTCGCCGCAACGATGGCGTCCTTCACATTCTGGTGGACCGGGGCCTCCTTCGTCGCAATGAAGCGAGTGCCCATATTCATGCCCGAAGCGCCCATGGCGAGCGAGGCAACCAGCGAGCGGCCATCGGCCTGACCGCCGGAGGAAACGAACGGAATTTCCAGTTCGTCCGCTGCGCGCGGCAGGAGGATCATGTTCGGCACATCGTCCTCGCCCGGGTGGCCGCCGCATTCGAAGCCATCGACGGAAACCGCGTCGCAGCCAATGGATTGGGCCTTCAAAGCATGCCGGACGGCCGTGCACTTGTGGATCACCTTGATGCCGGCATCCTTGAGATGCGGCAGGACAGCTTGCGGATTATTGCCAGCGGTCTCGACCACTTTCACACCGCCTTCGATGACCGCCTTCACGATGCCCGGATAATCGGGCGGCGTGGTGGATGGCAGGAAGGTGATGTTCACCCCGAACGGCTTGTCGGTCATGTCCTTGCAGCGCGCGATCTCATTGGCGAGGTCCTGCGGCGTTTTCTGCGTGAGGGCCGTGATGATCCCCAGCCCGCCGGCATTCGACACAGCTGCGGCCATCTCCGCAAAACCAACATAGTGCATGCCGCCCTGAACAATCGGATGCTCGATCCCGAACATCTCCGTGATTGCTGTTTTCATTGTCCGTACCTCCATTCTTTGGAGACACAATGCCAAGACAGCGGCAGAATGCGCAAGCATTCCTGTAGGGAAGCTCGACGCCATGTATTTGAGGCGGGGCGGATCCAAGCGTAAGCTATTGTGACCGGGAGGAGAAAAACATGAAAATCTTCGTTCATGGCGTGCCTGACACGCCTGCCATGTGGGCCCCTTTGATCGAGGCACTCGGGCTTGATCCTGCCATGACACACTGCCCTGCCCTGCCGGGCTTTTCCACGCCCGTTCCAGAGGGATTCGACTGCACCAAGGAAGCCTATGCTGACTGGCTGGTCAGCGAAATCGAAGCCCATCGCCCCGAAGGCGGACAGGTCGACCTGGTCGGGCATGACTGGGGCGCGCTGCTCGTCATCCGCGCGGCGTGGCTGAGGCCGGACCTGGTGCGCAGCTGGGCGGTTGCGAATGCCCTGCCCGAGCCAGAGTACAAATGGCACCGGACGGCCCGCATCTGGCAGACGCCGGTCCTGGGCGAGATGTTCATGGCGATGACCGGCAAGAACCGCCTCGCCGCTGCCCTGACCGAAGCCGGGATGCCGGAAGCCCTGGCCAGGGAGGAAGTCTCTCATTGGACGCCGGAAATGCGCAAAGCCATCCTGAAGCTCTACCGGTCGGCCCGAAATGCTGCCGAAGAGTGGACACAGGACATGGACCGGCTGCCACAGCGCGGCATGGTGTTCTGGGGTGATGACGACCCGTTCGTCCCGGTTGAAACCGCCGAACGGTTCACTGAGGCGCTGGGCGTGCCTTTGCACCGTCATGCCGATACCGGGCACTGGTCTGTCGTCGAGAAGGCCGACCAGCTGGCAGAGAAGCTCAGGGGACACTGGGCCTGAGCGGGCATTCCCTTGGGAGAAGCGGACGCAGCGTCACGCCTTGCAGCCCCGCGCCTGCATGAGATGATCCGTCATCCAGCAACAGGACCCTCGCCATGAACCTGACTTTCAGCCCGGCCGAAGAATCCTTTCGCGACGAAGTGCGCACGTTTCTAAGTGAAGCCCTGACGCCGGACCTGAAGCGGTATGCGAGCCGCATGACCAGTGTCTATGCCCAGAAGGACGTCGCGCTTGAATGGCAGGCCATCCTTGTCGAAAAGGGCTGGGCCGCGCCGTCCTGGCCCGTCGAGTATGGCGGCTGCGACTGGTCGGTCGCCCAGCACTACATCTTCGATATCGAGATGGCGAAATCCGGCGCGCCGCCGCTCAGCCCGATGGGCATCGGCATGTGCGGCCCGGCGCTGATCGGCCATGGTTCAGAGGCGCAGAAGGCCCACTACCTGCCGCGCATCCTGTCGGGCGAGGACTTCTGGTGCCAGGGCTATTCCGAGCCGCATGCCGGCTCGGATCTCGCCGCCCTGACCATGTCGGCCGAAGCCGATGGTGACGACTTCATCTGCAACGGCTCGAAGATCTGGACCACGCATGCCCATGAGGCGAACATGATGTTCTGCCTCGTGCGCACGGATGCCTCGGGCAAGCCGCAGCAGGGTATCACCTTCCTGCTGATCGACATGACAACGCCGGGCGTGCGCGTCGATCCGATCATCATGCTGTCTGGCGAGCATATCCAGAACGCCGTCTTCTTCGACGATGTGCGCGTGCCGAAGGCCAATGTTGTCGGCGAGGTCGACAAGGGCTGGACGGTCGCAAAATACCTGCTCGAATTCGAGCGCGGCGGCTCGTCCTATGGCCCGCGCCTCTTGCAGCGCCTCGGCGCCCTGCGCCGTGTCGCGAAAGACCTCGGCCGGCTGGATGCCGCTCTCAATGCCCGGATCAGCGCGGCGGAGATCGAGGCTGGTGCCCTGGAGGCGGCAGAGCTGATGATGATGTCGGAACTGGCCGGCGGCGGGACGCCCGGCCTCAAGGCCTCGATGATGAAGATCAAGGGCACCGAACTCAGCCAGCATGTCACCGAAATCGCGCTCGATATTGCCGGCGCCCATGTCGAACCCTTCCAGCCGGAACATACCAGCCCGGGCGGCCCGGTCGTGACGCACCACAGCTCGAACCAGGGTCTTGTCGGCCCGGACAGCCTCGTCACCGTGGCGGCCAAATACCTCAATGACCGCGCCGGCTCCATCTATGCCGGCTCAAACGAAATCCAGCGCAACATCCTCAGCAAGGGTCAGCTGGGGCTGTAAAAAAAGCCCCGCCAGGTCACTGACGGGGCTTTCTGATCTTAAATTGCTTCGAGAAACCTACTCGTCCATCGCCTCGAGTTCGGCCTCGTGGCGAGCGCGGTCCTTTGCGCCCTTGGCGTCTTCGTCGCGGTCAACCAGCTCGATGACGGCAACCGGCGCATTGTCGCCATGACGGAAGCCGGCCTTCAGGACACGGCAGTAGCCGCCATTGCGGTCCTTGTAGCGCTCGCCGAAGACGTCGAAGAGCTTCTGGACCGCTTCCTTGTTGCGGACTTGCGAAATGGCCTGACGGCGGGCCGAAAGGTCACCCTTCTTCGCGAGCGTGACGAGCTTGTCCATGATCGGCTTCAGCTCCTTCGCCTTCGGAAGGGTCGTCACGATCTGCTCGTGCTCGATGAGCGAAGCGGCCATGTTCGCAAACATCGCCTTGCGGTGCGATGAGGTGCGGTTCAGCTTGCGATGTGCAATTGCGTGGGCCATTTGCTTGGTCTCCTGCGCGCCCTCCCGGGCGGACTTTTAGAGGTGGTCGTCGTATTTCTTGGCAAGTGCCTCGATGTCTTCCGGTGGCCAGTCCGGCACTTCCATGCCGAGGTGCAGCCCCATGCCAGCGAGCACTTCCTTGATCTCGTTCAGCGACTTGCGGCCGAAGTTCGGGGTACGGAGCATTTCCGCCTCGGACTTCTGGATCAGGTCACCAATGTAAACAATGTTGTCGTTCTTCAGGCAGTTCGCCGAACGAACAGACAGTTCGAGCTCGTCGACCTTCTTGAGAAGAACCGGGTTGAAGCCGAGATCGGTTTCCTCGCTCGAGGACGTCGTTTCGGTTTCCGGCTCGTCGAAGGTGATGAAGAGCTGAAGCTGGTCCTGGAGGATGCGCGCGGCATAAGCCACGGCGTCTTCCGGCGTGATCGAACCGTCGGTCTCAACCGTCAGCGTGAGCTTGTCATAGTCGAGCACGGTGCCTTCACGCGTGTCTTCGACCGTGTAGCCTACGCGGCGAACCGGCGAGTAGATGGCATCGACCGGGATGAAGCCGATCGGGGCATCTTCCGGACGGCTCTGGTCGGCCGGGACGTAGCCCTTGCCGGTCGCAACCGTGAATTCCATGCGGACCGAAGCGCCGTCGTCGAGCGTGCAGATGACGAGATCCGGGTTGAGGATCTTCACGTCGCCCGAGGTCTCGATCTGACCGGCCTTCACCTCGCCCTTGCCGTCAGCCTTCAGGATCATGCGCTTCGGCGTATCCGAAACCATGTCGATGGCGACCTGCTTGAGGTTGAGGACGATGGTGGTCACGTCTTCGCGAACGCCCGGGATGGACGAGAATTCGTGCACAACGCCGTCAATGGACACGCCGGTAATGGCAGCGCCCTGAAGCGAGGACAGGAGCACGCGGCGAAGCGCGTTACCGAGAGTCGTACCAAAACCGCGCTCAAGCGGCTCGATCACGAGCTTCGCATGACGGCGCGGATCCCGGCCCGCCTCGACCTTCGGACGGTTCGGGCGGATCAGTTCTTTCCAGTTACGGTCATTCACACTGGTCGCGGTATCGGCCATTCAAGGCCTCCTTGCTGAATTGATGGAGTCGCGGGCTGCCTAGACGCGGCGGCGTTTGGGCGGGCGGCATCCATTGTGCGGAATCGGGGTGGTGTCACGGATGGACGTGATCGTCAGGCCAGCAGCCTGAAGCGCGCGCAGGGCGCTCTCACGGCCAGAACCCGGGCCACGGACATTTACTTCGACAGTCTGGAGACCATGCTCCTGCGCCTTCTTGGCGGCATCTTCAGCAGCGACCTGGGCCGCATAAGGGGTCGACTTGCGCGATCCCTTGAAGCCCATCGTGCCGGCGGACGACCAGGAAATCGCATTTCCCTGCGCGTCGGTAATGGTCACCATTGTATTGTTGAAGCTCGACGTCACATGCACAACACCTGAGGAGATGTTCTTGCGGGCACGGCGGCGAACGCGGGTCGTATCACGAGCCATTCGGTCTGATCCTACTTCTTCTTACCAGCAATCGGCTTTGCTGGGCCCTTGCGGGTGCGGGCATTGGTGTGGGTCCGTTGGCCACGAACCGGAAGGCGCTTGCGGTGGCGAAGGCCACGATAGCAGCCCAGGTCCATCAGGCGCTTGATGTTCATCGAAACTTCACGGCGGAGGTCGCCCTCGACCATGTAGTCAGCATCGATCGTTTCGCGAATCTGGATCACTTCCGCATCGGTCAGATCCGACACGCGGCGTGCCGGCTCGATGCCGATCTTCTCGGTGATTTCGCGGGCTTTGGCCGGGCCAATGCCGTGAATGTAACGAAGCGCGATTTCCACACGCTTGTTCGTCGGAATGTTTACGCCTGCTATACGGGCCACGGGCCTCTCTCCTGAACTGCCGAAAGCGGGCTCGGCGCGAAACGAAACCCAACGTCTCGCGCGCGCGAACCCGACCTCTTAACGAAGTGCGTCGTTATAGACGTGCAAATCGCCGCGTCAACTGGTGAATTGCGGCTTTATGCGGTCTGTTTCAGCGCCTGTTCGACGCCTTCTGTTACCTCTTCAATACTCGCCATTCCGTCGACTTCGCGGAGGATTCCGCGCTCTGCGTAGAACGGCAGCAGCGGAGCGGTGTCCATGTTGTATTTCTCGAGCCGCGCCGCGAAGGTTTCGGGATTGTCGTCCTTGCGGCCCTGCTCTGCGAAACGCTTGGTCACGCGCTCCATCAGCTGTGTTTCGTCGACGACCAGACGGATCACGCAATCCACTTTCGAGCCGCGCTTTTCAAGCAGATCGTCGAGGGCCTTGGCCTGGCCGACCGTGCGCGGGAAACCATCGAAGATGAATCCCGCCGCCGACTTGTTCGTTTCCAGCTGCTCGTCGATCAGGTCGATGACGATCTCGTCCGAAACGAGGCCGCCCTCATCCATGATCCTGGCCACGCGGTTTCCCAGCTCCGAACCCGAAGCGCGCGCTGCACGCAGCATGTCCCCGGTTGAAAGCTGAACATAGCCGCGCTGCTCGACAAGCCGCTTGGCCTGCGTGCCCTTACCGGCCGCCGGTGGACCGAACAAAATCAGGTTCATCGTCTACGCTTGCCTCCCAGCCGCGATTTCTTGATCAGCCCTTCATACTGATGAGCGATCAGCTGGGACTGGATCTGTGTCACTGTATCCATCGTAACGGATACAACGATTAGAAGCGATGTGCCACCGATGTAAAAGGGGATTTCCGGTACGTAACGTCTCAGAATTTCTGGCAAGAGACAGACAAAGACGAGATAGACAGCGCCGATCGTCGTCAGGCGGGACAGGACATAGTCGAGATAGGCCGCCGTATTCTTGCCCGGACGAATCCCCGGAACGAAGCCGCCATACTTGCGCAGATTGTCCGCCGTCTCCTCCGGATTGAACATGATGGAGGTGTAGAAGAAGCAGAAGAACGCGACCAGGACACCGTAGGTGATGATGTAGGTCCAGCTGCCCGGCGAGAAGTGGAGCGCCAGCCATTGCAGGATGCCCGGATCGGTCACGCCGCCCTGCGGGTCCACCGTGCTGCCGCCGCCGAGGCCGACCGCTGTCAGCGGAAGCATCAGGATGGCGATCGCGAAGATCGGCGGGATGACGCCGGATGTGTTGATCTTCAGCGGCAGGAAGGAAGACTGCCCTTGCTGCATCTGGTTGCCGACCTGACGCTTGGGATACTGGATCAGGATCCGGCGCTGCGAACGTTCGATAAAGACGATGAACAGAAGGATCGCCACGACGAGCAGCACGATGGCGAGCACGAAGACAACATTGATCCCCTGCTCGCGGCCACCGGCAAACAGGTTGAAGATCGCCTTCGGCATCTCCGCAATAATGCCGGCGAAGATGATCAGCGAAATACCGTTACCGATGCCGCGGGCGGTGATCTGCTCACCCATCCACATCAGGAACATGGTGCCGCCGACAAAGGTCGTCACACAGGTCAGGACGAAGAACCAGGGCGCGAGCCCCTCATGGGCGAAGTTGGCAAGCCCCATAGAAATGCCAAAGCCCTGGAAGAAGGCGAAGCCGACGGTCAGGTAGCGGGTATACTGGTTGATCTGCTTGCGCCCAGCTTCCCCTTCCTTCTTGAGCTTCTCAAGCGAAGGCACCGCGCTGGTCATCATCTGAACGATGATGGATGCGGTGATGTAAGGCATCACGTTCAGCGCGAACACACTCATCCGCTCGACGGCGCCGCCGGCAAACATGTTCAGGCTGCCCAGCATGCCGCCGGACTGTTGCTGGAAGTATTGCGAGAACGCTTCCGCGTCGAGGCCAGGCACAGGAATGAACGTGCCGAGGCGATAAAGAACGAGAATGAACAGCGTGAACAGAATTCGGGCCTGAAGGTCCTTCGCCTTGGCGAAGGTGCCGAAATTCATGTTTCGCGCCATTTGTTCAGCGGCTGTGGCCAAGAGACCCTCCTCCCGGAAAAGAAATCGCCGCCAACATTGGCGGCGAAATGCTATTTGTGAAGGTGTGTAGACGAAAAAGCCGCGACTTACTCTGCTTTTTCAGCAGCTGCGGGTCCCGTCAGCGTCACCTTTCCACCGGCCTTCTCGATCGCTTCGACCGCAGCCTTGCTGGCACCGGTCACCGTGATGTTCGCCTTCTTCGGCGCTTCACCCTTGGCGAGGAGGCGGATACCGTCCTTGACGCGGCGGACAACGCCGGACGCAACCAGCGTCTCTTCGGTGATGTCGTCGGCCTTCAGCTTGCCGGCTTCGATCGCCTTGGTGAGACGGCCGAGATTGACCCAGGCGTGGTTCTTCGAGTTCAGCGCGTTAAAGCCGCGCTTCGGCAGACGCATGTAGACCGGCATCTGGCCGCCTTCGAACCCGTTCAGGGCGACGCCCGAACGTGCCTTCTGACCTTTGACACCGCGGCCGCCAGTCTTGCCCTTGCCGGAGCCGACGCCACGGCCAACGCGGTGACGGTTCTGCGTCGAGCCCGCATTGGGAGAGAGTTCGTTGAGTTTCATCGCTCTATTCCTGACTGGCGTTGAAAGGGTCGCCCCTATACGCCTACTCTTCTACGACTTCAATAAGGTGGGACACCTTGGCGATCATGCCACGCACGGCCGGGGTGTCGTTCAGCTCGCTTTCGCGGCCAATCTTGTTCAGGCCGAGACCGACCAGCGTTGCGCGCTGGGCCGGCTTGCGGCGGATCGGGCTACCGGTCTGGCGCAGCTTGATCGTGTCTGCTGTCTTCTTCGCCATCATCAGTTCCTTTCACTAAAATCAGGCGGTTTCGGAAATGCCGGTTTCGGAGGCGCCATCGGTGCGGCGGCCAACGATATCCTGAACCTTCAGGCCACGCTTGGAAGCGACGGAACGCGGGCTCGCCTGTTCCTTGAGCGCCTGGAAGGTTGCGCGAACCATGTTGTACGGGTTCGACGAACCGGTCGACTTGCCGACAACGTCCTGGATGCCGAGCACTTCCATAACGGCGCGCATCGGGCCACCGGCGATCACGCCGGTACCGGGAGGCGCTGCGCGCAGGATGACCTTGCCGGCACCCCAGCGGCCCTTGCCGTCATGGTGCAGCGTACGGCCTTCGCGCAGCGGCACGCGGACCATGTTGCGCTTGGCATCTTCGGTCGCCTTGCGGATCGCTTCCGGCACTTCGCGGGCCTTGCCCTTGCCGAAGCCGGCGCGGCCCTTCTGGTCACCCACCACGACGAGCGCGGCGAAACCGAAATTCTTGCCGCCCTTCACGGTCTTGGCGACGCGGTTGATCCCAACCAGCTTGTCGACAATCTCGCTCTGCTCTTCCTGGCGGTCATCCCGGCGTCCGCGTCCGCGGCCGCGACCTCTGCCCTGTTCGTCTGCCATATCGGACTCCTAGAACTTCAGGCCGCCCTCACGGGCGGCATCTGCCAGGGCTTTCACCCGGCCGTGGAACATGTAACCGCCGCGATCGAAGACAACGTCCTCGACACCGGCTTTCTTGGCGCGCTCGGCGATCAGCTCGCCGATCTTCTGGGCGGCAGCCGTGTCGCTGGTCGACTTCAGCTTGCCGCGCAGGTCCTTTTCGAGCGTCGAAGCGGAAGCGACCGTAACGCCGTTCTCGTCATCGATGATCTGCGCCGAGATATTCTTGTGCGAGCGCGCAACCGAAAGGCGCGGCTTGCCATCGGCAATCTTGCGGAGCTTGGACCGGACGCGCTGGGCGCGGCGGAGTGTCTTTTCGCGTGTCGTCTTCATGGCGATTACTTCTTCTTGCCTTCCTTGCGACGGACATATTCGCCGGCATAACGGACACCCTTGCCCTTGAAAGGCTCGGGCTTGCGGAATTGACGGATCTCGGCGGCAGCCTGGCCGACAGCCTGACGGTCCGCGCCGGACACGATGATCTCGGTCGGCTTCGGCGTCTCGATCTTGATGCCGTCCGGAGCCTTGAAGATCACGTCATGCGAATAGCCGAGCGACAGCTTCAGGTCGTTGCCCTGCATCTGCGCACGATAACCGACGCCGACGAGCTCGAGCGACTTGGTGAAACCGTTGGTTGCACCTTCGACGACATTCGCTGCGTTGGCCCGCGCGGTGCCCCACTGGGTCCGCACTTTCGGGTCAAGCGCTTCGGCAAAGGTCATCTTCTTGCGACCTTTGGCTTCGTTCGCCTTGATACGCTCATTGGCTTCCTTGACGAAGTTCTCGCGCGGCATGATCGACACTTCGCCATCTTCGAGCTTGGCCGTAACCAGCTCGGAGACAACGATAGCGAGCTCACCCTTCGGGCCCTTCGCCTTAACCTGGTTGCCCTCGACGGTCACTGTCGTGCCGTTCGGGACCGGGATCGGGAGTTTTCCAATACGGGACATGTCAGTTCATCCTCGTCCTAGAATACCCGGCAGAGAATTTCACCGCCGACATTCTCAGTACGGGCAACGGCGTCGGAGATGACACCCTTGGACGTGGAGAGAATGGAAATACCCAGTCCGTTGCGGACCAGTGGCAGATCATTCACCGACGAGTAGACACGGCGGCCTGGTTTCGAGACCCGGCGGATCTCTGAAATGACCGGTGCACCGTCAAAATATTTCAGCTCAATCTCGACATTGCGATGGCCGTCCTTCTCGACTTCCGTGTAGCCACGGATGAAGCCCTCGCTCTGCAGCACATCGAGTACTCGAATGCGCAGTTTCGACGAAGGCGAGACGACTTTCGTCATGCCACGCATCTGCGCATTGCGGATACGGGTCAGGAGATCGCCAAGGGGATCTGAGATGTTCATCCTGGTCCTCCTTTCCTACCAGCTGGACTTCACGAGGCCCGGCACCATGCCGAGCGAGCCAAGTTCACGAAGCGCAATGCGCGACATCTTCATCTTGCGATAGTAGCCGCGCGGACGCCCGGTAACCTCGCAACGGTTGCGGATCCGGCTCGGAGCCGAATTGCGCGGTAGTTCAGCCAGCTTAAGGCGGGCCTGGAAGCGCTCTTCCAGCGGACGGTCCTCGTCCATGGCCGCAGCCTTCAGCTTCGCCCGGCGTGCCGCGTATTTCGCGACCATCCGGCGACGCTTTTCATTCTTTTCAATTGCGCTTTTCTTAGCCATTACAATTCGTCCTCAAGCGCTAGTTCCGGAACGGGAAGCCACAATGCGCAAGCAGCGCCTTGGCTTCTTCGTTCGTTTTGGCGGTGGTGCAGACAATGATGTCCATACCGCGAATGTCTTCGATGTCGTCATAGTTGATTTCCGGGAAGACGATCTGCTCTTTCAGACCCATGGCGTAGTTGCCACGGCCGTCAAAGCTCTTGCCGTTCAGTCCGCGGAAGTCTTTCACACGCGGCAGGGCCATCGTGGTCAGACGATCGAGGAACTCATACATGCGATCGCGGCGAAGCGTGACCTTGGCACCGATGATCATGCCTTCGCGCAGCTTGAAGCCGGCGATCGACTTGCGGGCCTTGGTCGGCACAGGCTTCTGGCCGGAGATCTTCTCCAGCTCGGCCAGGGCCGTCTTGATCTTCTTGGAGTCAGCGACAGCTTCGCCAACACCCATGTTGATCACGACCTTGTCGAGCTTGGGAACCTGCATCTCGTTGGAGTATTTGAACTCCTCCTGCAGCTTCTCGCGGATCTCTTTCTTGTACTTCGCCTTGAGGCGGGGTTCATAATTCTCAGACATCGATCGACTCGCCCGAACGTTTGGCATAGCGCGTCTTGCGGCCATGCTCGTCTACCTTGAAACCGACGCGGGTCGGCTTGCCGTCGCGCGGGTCCATGATCGCCACGTTGGAGACATGGATCGGCGCTTCGAACGTCTTGATACCACCCGGGTCCATCTGACCCGGCTTCTGGTGACGCTTCACGACATTCACACCCTGAACGACGACACGGTTCTCAGCCGGGATCACCTTCAGGACTTCGCCCTTGGCGCCCTTGTTCCGGCCGGCCGTGACGACGACACGGTCACCTTTTTTCACCTTGGCAGCCATGGTTACAGCACCTCCGGAGCCAGTGAGACGATCTTCATGTGGTTCTTCGCGCGAAGCTCGCGCGGAACCGGGCCGAAGATCCGGGTTCCGATCGGTTCGCCATTGTTGTTCACCAGCACAGCAGCATTGGTGTCGAACCGGATGACCGAACCGTCGGGGCGGGTAATGTCCTTGGCAACGCGAACCACGACAGCGCGGCGAACGTCGCCCTTCTTCACGCGGCCGGTCGGAATTGCTTCCTTGATCGAGACCACGATGATGTCGCCAACCGACGCATAGCGGCGGCCCGCGCCACCCAGCACCTTGATGCACTGGACGCGGCGAGCGCCGGAATTGTCGGCGACGCGCAGATTTGATTGCATCTGGATCATGCGTCAGCTCCATCGCCCGGAATGACTTCCCAGGTCTTCAGCTTGGAGCGCGGCGGGCACTCCTGAATGGTGACACGCTGCCCTTCGACGGCCGAGTTGGTCTCGTCATGGGCGTGATACTTCTTCGAGCGGCGCACGATCTTCTTCAGAACAGGATGCAGGAAGGTGCGGTCGATACGGACCACAGCCGTCTTGTCCTGCTTGGTGGAAACCACGACGCCTTCCATTACGCGTTTCGGCATATCTTATCTCCTACGCCTCGGCTTCCGTCTTGGCCTGCTCGGCAAGAAGGGTCTTCACGCGCGCGATCTCGCGGCGGACTTCCTTCACGCGGGCCGTTTTCTCCAGCTGGCCGGTGGCCTGCTGGAAACGGAGGTTGAACTGTTCCTTCTTCAGCTGCTTGAGCTGGTCGCGCAGCTGGTCGGTGCTCTTGGAACGCAAATCAGCGATGCTCATCTCTAGATCCCCTCAATGCGCTTGATGATCTTGGTCTTGATCGGCAGCTTGGCGGCGCCGAGGCGCAGAGCCTCCAGAGCCACAGCGTCCGGAACACCGTCGATCTCGAACAGGATACGGCCAGGCGACACGCGAGCGACCCAGCGGTCGACGGAGCCCTTGCCCTTACCCATGCGGACTTCGATAGGCTTCGCGGAAACCGGCGTATCCGGGAACACGCGGATCCAGACCTTGCCCTGACGCTTCATTTCGCGGGTCACGGCACGGCGGGTCGCCTCGATCTGGCGCGCGGTGACGCGCTCCGGCTCGAGTGCCTTCAGGCCGTAGCTGCCGAAGGAAAGCGTATAGCCGCCCTTCGCCTTGTTGCTGATCCGGCCCTTGAAAGCCTTGCGGTATTTTGTGCGTTTCGGCTGCAGCATCGTTTACGCTCCTGCACCTTGCGGACCGGAAGCCGGGCCGCGCTGGTTTGTCGAACGGGCACGGGCCTGACCTGAATCTTCGGCCTTGCGGTCCTGTGCCATCGGGTCGTGCTCCATGATCTCGCCTTTGTAGATCCAGACCTTCACACCGATGATGCCGTAGGTCGTCTCTGCTTCGGCGGTACCGTAGTCGATGTCGGCGCGCAGCGTGTGCAGCGGCACCGAACCTTCGGCATACTGCTCGGTCCGGGCGATTTCTGCACCGCCAAGGCGGCCAGCAACCATCACGCGGACACCGAGCGCACCGAGGCGCATCGAGTTCTGGATCGCCCGCTTCATGGCGCGGCGGAACGAGCCGCGGCGCTCAAGCTGGCGAGCAATGTCTTCGGCGACCAGGGTGGCGTCGATTTCCGGCTTACGGATCTCGACCAGGTTCACGCGAACCTCATCTTCCGTCATCTTCGACAGCTTCTTGCGAAGCACTTCGATGTCGGCGCCCTTCTTGCCGATCACAAGGCCCGGACGGGCGGTGTGGATCGTGACAATGCACTTCTTGTGCGGACGCTCGATGACGATGCGCGAGATACCGGCCTGCTTCAGCTGGTCCTTGATCGTCTTGCGGATTTTCAGGTCTTCGTGGACAAGACGGCCATAGTCTGCCGTATCGGCATACCAGCGGCTGTCCCAGGTCCGGTTGATACCGAGACGCAGACCGACGGGATTGATCTTCTGGCCCATTATGCGGCCTCCGCTTCAACTGATGTGTCGCGCAGCACGATGGTGAGCTGCGAGAAAGGTTTCATGATGCGCGCGGCGCGGCCACGGGCACGGGCGCGGATGCGCTTCATGACCAGGTTCTTGCCGACATGCGCTTCCGCGACGACCAGGCTGTCAATGTCGAGACCATGATTGTTCTCAGCATTCGACATGGCCGAATAGAGCACCTTGTACACGTCCTTGGCAGCGCGCTTGCGCGAGAATTTCATCTCGTCCATCGCACGCTGGACCGGAAGACCGCGGATCTGCTGAGCCAGGAGGTTCAGCTTCTGCGGGCTCGAACGGTACATGCGCAGCACTGCGCGCGACTCGTTGGACGCCTGCTTCGGAGGATTCTTCGCCTTACCCATGGCTTACTTCCTCTTCGCTTTCTTGTCGGCGCCGTGGCCATAATAGGTCCGCGTCGGCGCAAACTCGCCGAACTTGTGACCGACCATTTCCTCGGTGACGAGGACCGGCACGAACTTGTTGCCGTTGTGCACCTGAAAGTTCAGGCCCACGAATTGCGGCATGATGGTAGACCGGCGCGACCAGGTCTTGATTACTTCGCGGCGCTCGGCTGCGTGGGCTTTCTCTGCCTTCTTGAGCAGGTAGCCATCGACAAACGGGCCTTTCCAGACGGAACGTGGCATCTTCTCTTCGCTCCCTAGCGCTTCGAATTACGGCGACGGATGATGAGACGATCCGAGGCCTTCGTCTTGCGGGTCTTTGGACCGCGGGTTTTCTTGCCCCAGGGCGTAACCGGGTGGCGGCCACCCGAAGACTTGCCCTCACCACCACCGTGCGGGTGGTCGACCGGGTTCATCGCAACACCGCGGACTTTCGGGCGCTTGCCGAGGTAGCGCGCACGGCCAGCCTTCGACAGAACCCTGTTCATGTTGTCCGGGTTGGACACGGCGCCGACGGTGGCCAGGCAGCTGTCCGGAACCATGCGAAGCTCGCCGGAGGACAGCTTGATCTGGGCATAGCCCGCATCGCGACCAACGATCTGCACATAGGTGCCGGCCGAACGCGCGAGCTGGGCGCCCTTCTGAGGCTTCAGCTCGACATTGTGGACGATTGTGCCGACCGGAATGTTCTTCAGCGGCAGGGTGTTGCCCGGCTTGATGTCAGCGGTCCTGGACGTGACGACCGTATCACCGACAGCCAGGCGTTGCGGCGCGATGATGTAGGACAGGTCGCCGTCCTCATACTTGATCAGCGCAATGAATGCCGTGCGGTTCGGATCGTATTCCAGGCGCTCCACGGTCGCCGGAACGTCCCAGCGGTTACGCTTGAAGTCGATCTTGCGATACAGGCGCTTCGCACCGCCACCGATACCGCGAACCGTGACGCGGCCACGGTTGTTGCGGCCGCCAGATTTGGTGAGGCCTTCGGTCAGCGCCTTGACGGGGCGACCCTTGTGCAGCTCCGAACGGTCAACGATGACCAGCTGGCGCTGGCCGGGTGACGTCGGATTGAAAGTCTTGAGTGCCATCTCGCTCTCCTACAGTCCGGTCGTGATATCGACGGACTGACCGTCCTTCAGGGTGACAATCGCTTTCTTGAAGTCGGAGCGGAAGCCGACCTTGCCGCGGAAGCGCTTGGTCTTGCCCTTTACCTTGATCGTGTTGACCTTGGTCACGTCGACCTTGAACAGCGACTCAACAGCTTCCTTGATGTCCTTCTTGTTGGCGGACAGCGGAACCTCGAAAACGATCTTGTTCTCTTCCGACAGAAGTGTGGACTTCTCGGTGATCACCGGCGCCAGGAGCGCGTCGTAATGTTGTGCTTTCACTTCAGCCATGACTTACTTCCCTTCCCCGGCCTTCGCGTCGAAACGCGCGCCGATGCCTTCAAGGGCATCCTTGGTGATGACCAGCTGCTTGCGGCGCAGGATGTCATAGACATTAAGGCCAGCGACCGGCAGGACATCGATGTTCGGGATGTTGCGGGCAGCCTTGGCGAAGTTCGCATCGACCTCGGCGCCGCCGATGATCAGTGCGTTCTCGACGCCAAGCGCCTTGAACTTGGCCGAAAGCTCTTTCGTCTTGGCTTCGTCCAGCTTCGCCTCGTTCAGCACGATGAGCGAGCCTTCCTTGACCTTGGACGACAGGGCATGCGCCAAGGCCAGCTTGCGGATCTTCTTGGGAAGATCGTGAGCGTGGCTGCGAACGCGCGGGCCGTGTGCGACCGAACCGCCAACGAAGATCGGCGCATTGCGCGAACCGTGACGGGCGCCGCCCGACCCCTTCTGACGGATGAACTTCTTGGTCGTAACGGAAACTTCGTCGCGCGACTGGGTCTTGTGCGTACCGGCCTGGCGCTTGGCGAGCTGCCAGCGAACCGTGCGGTGCAGCAGGTCGGAGCGGATGTCTTCCAGGCCGAAAATGGCCGGATCAACCGTTGCCTTGCCTGCGGCCTTGCCGTCGAGTGTCTTGACTGCGAGTTCCATTATTCACCAGCCTCCGCATTCTCGGCGTCTGCAGGTTTTGCATCGCCACCCTTGGCACGGAAGGAGCCAGCGGCCGGCGCATCGTCCGGGCGGGCCTTCTTCACGGCATCGCGAACTTCAACATAGGCGCCGTCATGGCCGGGGATCGCACCCTTGACCAGGATCAGGCCGCGTTCGGCATCGGTACGGACGATTTCCAGGTTCTGGATCGTGACGCGCTCGGTGCCGTAATGGCCAGCCATCTTCTTGCCCTTGAAGACCTTGCCCGGATCCTGGCATTGGCCAGTGGAACCGTGGGCACGGTGGGAGATGGACACGCCGTGCGAGGCACGCAGGCCGCCGAAGTTCCAGCGCTTCATGGCGCCCGAGAAACCGCGGCCGAGCGAAACGCCGGCAATATCGACACGCTGGCCAACCGCGAAGTGATCAGCAAGCACTTCGGCACCGACGTCAGGCATGTCGCCATTGACGCGGAACTCGACCAGCTTGCGCTTCGGGGCAACGCCCGCCTTCGCAAACGCTTCGCGCTGCGACTTGGCGGTGCGTTTCGCCTTCGCGTCACCGGCACCCATCACGACAGCCTTGTAGCCGTCATTGCGGGTTACGGTGGTCTTTTCTTTCTTCTTGCCGCGGTTCACGGAGACTTCGCGATCCTCATCGGTGCGAAGGCCGACAACCTGGCAGCCATCAAGCGAAAGAACCGTCACGGGAACGTGGCGGCCGTCTTCGTTGAAGATACGGGTCATGCCAAGCTTCTTGGCAATGACGCCGGTGCGTTCTGCCGGAAGTGCCATCTTAGCGCGCTCCCTCGAGTTTGATTTCGATGCCGACGCCAGCCGAAAGGTCGAGCTTCATGAGCGCGTCAACGGTTTGCGGGGTCGGATCCACGATGTCGAGAATGCGCTTGTGCGTGCGAATCTCGAACTGGTCGCGGGACTTCTTGTCGATGTGAGGCGAGCGGTTGACCGTGAAACGCTCGATACGGGTCGGCAGCGGGATCGGGCCGCGAACGTCAGCGCCGGTGCGCTTCGCGGTGGAGACGATCTCTTTCGCCGACATGTCGAGGGCGCGGTGGTCGAACGCTTTCAACCTGATCCGGATATTTTGTTTGTCCATCGTACGGTATCCCGTCCACATGAAATGTCGCGCCAAGGCGCACGCGTTGAAGCGCCCGGACGCAATCGGCTGAATTGTCTAGTTCGGTGGGAAGCGTTTGCCGATCAGAGGCACAGCCGACCCTTCGAAGGGCGCGGTGTATGGGATTGTTCGGGGCTCGTCAACACTGCATGACGGATTCTTTGCAGCGGGTTGCACCCGGCAGGATCGCGCGCGATGGCCTGAACCTCAAACGGTGCTATGGTCACGGCCGTTCCACGGACTGGCAGAGGCGGATTTTACCGTGAAAGACGAGTTGCTGGAAGCCGCCAAAGCGGTTCGCGAAAACGCCCATGCGCCCTATTCCGGCTTCAAGGTCGGCGCGGCCATCCGCTCGGCGGCCGGCATCCATGTCGGCTGCAATGTCGAGAATGCGGCCTATCCTGAAGGCATCTGCGCCGAGGGCGGCGCGATCACCTCCATGGTCGCTGCCGGGGATACGAAAATCTTCGAAGTCCTGGTGTATGCCGAGGCTGACACGCCGGTCGCCCCCTGCGGCGGCTGCCGCCAGAAACTGGCCGAATTTGCCGGACCGGACGTGGTGGTCAGGCTTGCGGGTGCCGATGGCGTGACGACCGAAACGACCATGGCCGACCTTCTGCCTGCCGCCTTTGGCGCCGCACAGCTGAAATAGTCACCAAAACTGTTCTGGCTCGGCTTTTTGGATCGGAGCCCATTTGCGCCTCCGATTCCCGGAAACGAGCCTCATGGCCCATCAACAAAAAAGGGCCGCTCCCGGAGGAACGGCCCTTGATGTCTTGTGTCAGCCCCTTGCGGGGCGACAAGCACCTGTCCGATGCTTATTCCTTGACCGCCGAGACGACGCCGGCGCCGACGGTGCGGCCGCCTTCGCGGATGGCGAAGCGCAGGCCCTGGTCCATTGCGATCGGCGTGATCAGCTCGACGTCCATCTTCACGTTGTCGCCCGGCAGGACCATTTCCTTGTCTGCCGGAAGCGTGACAACACCCGTCACGTCCGTGGTCCGGAAGTAGAATTGCGGACGATAGTTCGTGAAGAACGGCGTGTGACGGCCACCCTCTTCCTTGGTCAGGATGTAGGCCTCGGCCTCGAACTTCGCGTGCGGCGTGATCGAGCCCGGCTTGCAGAGAACCTGGCCGCGCTCGACGCCCTCACGGTCGATACCGCGGATCAGCGCGCCAATGTTGTCGCCAGCCTGGCCCTGGTCGAGCAGCTTGCGGAACATCTCCACACCGGTCACCGTCGTCTTCTGCGTCGGGCGGATGCCGACGATCTCGACTTCCTCGCCAACCTTGATGACGCCCGTCTCGACACGGCCGGTCACAACCGTACCGCGACCGGAGATCGAGAACACGTCCTCGACCGGCATCAGGAACGGCTTGTCCAGCGGACGCTCAGGGGTCGGGATGTACTCGTCGACCGCTTCCATCAGCTCCAGGATCTTCTTCTTGCCGATCTCTTCGTCACGGCCTTCGACAGCCGCCAGCGCCGAACCGGCAATGATCGGAATGTCGTCGCCCGGGAAGTCATAGGAAGACAGAAGTTCGCGAACTTCCATCTCGACCAGCTCGAGCAGCTCCTCGTCATCGACCTGGTCGACCTTGTTCAGGAACACGACCAGCGCCGGAACGCCAACCTGGCGGGCCAGCAGGATGTGCTCGCGCGTCTGCGGCATCGGGCCGTCAGCCGCGTTCACAACCAGGATCGCGCCGTCCATCTGCGCCGCACCCGTGATCATGTTCTTCACATAGTCCGCGTGGCCGGGGCAGTCGACGTGCGCATAGTGGCGCTTGTCGGTCTCATACTCAACGTGCGCGGTGTTGATCGTGATCCCGCGGGCCTTCTCTTCAGGCGCGTTGTCGATGTCCGCATAGGACTTCGCCGCACCACCATAAACTTCCGCCAGCGTCATCGTGATCGCCGCCGTCAGCGTCGTCTTGCCGTGGTCCACGTGCCCAATCGTACCAATGTTCACGTGAGGCTTGTTGCGCTCAAACTTTGCCTTGGCCATTT
>NZ_QWFZ01000014.1 GCF_003576315.1 Henriciella mobilis
GGTAAGCGTCCAATAGTGACACGCTTGTGCGCGGTAGCGGGCATTCGATCTCTTTCGGCTGGTGTTCAAAAGCTGAAAGGAGATACCGATGCCGAAACTCAAGACGAAGAAACGTGCCGCGCTGGAAGCGTTCTGGCGGGCCCATCATGAGGCCTGGAAACGCAGTGACTTGAATCAACGCGAATATTGCGAAGTGAACGGCTTGCCGCTGAAGCGGTTCGGCAACTGGCGCGCCCAGTTCAAGCGGGAGCCGCGGCCTGAGCCAGTGGACCTGCTTTACCGGCGCGGAGGCCTAAGTCATAGCTTTAGTCATAGGCTTAGTCATACCCTTAGTCATAAGCTAAGTCATAGGCTTAGTCCTAAGTTGGACTACCAGGCTGAGATCCGGCCGACGCCAAATCGCGATCCGATTCTCCAGCCTCTTCAGGAAGGACGCCGGCGCAAGTTCAGCGCCTCAGACAAGAACGCGATCGTCAGGGCGGCCTGCCGACCGGGGGCTGTCATTTCAGATGTTGCTCGCCACTATGGCGTTGCCCCGCGGGTTCTGTTCCGTTGGAAATCGGAGCTGGCTGTTGCTGACACGGGCGTGCGGTTCCTCACGGTCGAGGTGGCATCATGACCTTGCTTCCAGAAGGTGTGCGGGTGCACCTGGCGGTCGGCTATACCGACATGCGCAAGGGGATCGATGGACTGTCGATGATGGTCCAGGAGGTGCTGAAGCGCGATCCGTTCACCGGGCATCTCTTCGTGTTCCGCGGCCGCAAGGCCAATCTGATCAAGATCGTCTACTGGGACGGGACCGGGCTCTGCCTGTTCACAAAGCGGCTCGAGCATGGCGTTTTCCCCTGGCCGTCAGAAAACGAGCCTGGCAAATCCATCGTCCTGACCTCTGAGAAGTTATCGATGCTGATCGACGGGATCGACTGGCGATCACCGGACGAGCGCTGGCGTCCTGATCGGGCGGGCTGAAACGCAGATGCGACCGATTGAATCAGGCCGCAGAAAGCTGTGCGAAGCGAGCTGATTCCAGCGTAATCTCCATGCCATGGAGCTTGATCTCACCGCCCTGCCTGAAGACGTGGATGTGCTGCATGGCATGATCCGCGAGCTGGCCGCGGCGCGCGAAAGCGAGCGCGCTGAGACACGGGCGGAGATCGAGCGACTGCGCCAGATGGTGAAGACGCTGCAGCGCAGCCAGTTCGGCCGCCGGGCCGAAGGCCTCGATCCCGGTCAGCTCCAGCTCAGCCTGGAGGATCTCGATGGTGATGTCGCCCGGCTCGAAGCGGCTTTTCCCGACTTGGCAGCTGAAACTGCAGCGCGCCTATCCCGTACCCGCGCGTTCAGCCTGCCGGACCACCTTCCGCGCGAGGATGTCGCGATCGAGACCGAGACCAGCGCCTGTCTATGCTGCGGCGGCGCGCTGCACTTCATCGGCGAGACGGTCAGCGAGATGCTGGATCATGTGCCGGCGCGGTTGCGGGTCCTGCGGATCAAGCGCCCGCGCTATGGCTGCAGAGGCTGCGGGAAGATCCACCAGGCGCCGGCCCCGGAGCGCCCGATCGCGAAGGGGCTCGCCACGCCCGGCCTGCTCGCGCATGTCATCGTCAGCAAATATTGCGATCACCTGCCACTCTATCGCCAGTCGCAGATCTTTGCCCGCCAGGGCGTGAAGCTGAACCGGTCGACGCTCGCCAACTGGGTCGGCGGTGCAAGCTGGTGGCTGGAAGCGCTGCATGAGCGTCTGGCGAAACATGTCTTCGCGTCGACCATGCTGTTCGCCGATGACACGCCGCTGCCCGTGCTCGATCCCGGCCGGGGCCGCACGCGCACCGGCCGGCTCTGGGTCTATGCCCGTGATGATCGGCCCTGGAATGGGCCCGGTCCGCCGGCCGCGGTCTACATGTACAGCCCGGACCGGCGCGCCGAACGACCGGAAGACCATCTGAAAGACTTCAACGGTGTGCTGCAGGTCGATGGCTATGCCGGGTTCGAGCGGCTGACTGCTGGCGGGGACATCGCGCTCGCTGCCTGCTGGGCCCATACCCGGCGCAAGTTCTACGAGGTCCACCAGGCGACGGGCTCGCCGATCGCAGCCGAAGCGTTGCAGCGGATCACAGAGCTTTATGCCATCGATGCGGCTATCCGGGGCCAGAGTGCGGACAAGCGCCGGATCGTGCGGGCCCGGAAATCCCGCCCGCTCGTCAGGGCCATGAAGGTCTGGCTGGAAACCGAACTCCAGCGTATCCCACCGCGCAGCGGGCTCGGCGATGCGATCCGCTATGCGCTGACCCGCTGGGCTGAGCTCAGCCGGTTCCTGGATGATGGCCGGATCGAACTTGACACAAACACGGTTGAGCGTGCCATCCGCCCGGTCGCACTGGGCCGAAAGAACCACCTGTTCGCCGGCTCCGAAGGCGGCGCTCAAAGATGGGCCGTCATCGCCTCGCTGCTGACCACGGCAAAGCTCAATGATGTCGAGCCGCATGCCTATCTCAGTGATGTCCTCGACCGTCTCAGCCAGGGCCATCCGATGAACCGGGTCGATGATCTGCTGCCTTGGAACTGGGCGGGCTCACACAAGGACGTGTGAGAACTGGACGCTTACGGAACAGGGATTTTCCAAAACCGATCAGGGAAACGCAAATCCAAGCACTTCAGCCTGGCGATCCCAGTCCAGCGGGAGGTCTGTTCGCAAGAGTTTTTCGAGGCTCAGATCGGCGGGCTGGCGGCCATCCAGGATGGCCTGGACAATTGACGGCGAGAGAAAGGCAAGCTTCAGTCTCTGACGCAGGGGCGATGTGGTCCAGCCGAGCTTCTTGGCGAGGGTTGGAAGAGACACGCCAGCCCGCCATTCAGCCATCCAGGCATGGGCACGAGCCACAGCATTGATCAGCGTTTCATCCCGGTTCGGTGTCTCGGCCCGGAGAACGAGAACCGTCTCGACACCGCGCTTTCGTTCCGTGAAAGCTTCAACATGAACCAGCGCGCCGGCGGCAAACTCTTCTAGGGGTCGTCCAGTCGCCTCAGCGATGGACTCTGGATTCATCGCCAACCGCATCTCGCCGGGTTTCAGATCGATGCGCTCGACAAGTTGGGCAATGATAGATGACCGGCTTGATGCCAGCTCCTCACCGATCCGAGCGAACCCTGCTTGAACCCTGGCAAAAGTCTCCACACTCGGTTCCGCAAGCAGCCGTTCAGATGCTATACCCAACCAGTTCCTGATCGCTTGCGCGACGGCCGCCTCGAGCTTTGCAGCCGGCAGTCGCCATCCGGCTGAGGACGTTTCGCTGCCCGATACCAAGCTCCTGGAAACATAATACCGCCAGCGCTTTCCCCTCGTCGTCGCATATGTCGGCGTCAAACGATCGCCAGCTTCATCGAAGACTCGCCTGGTGAGCGGCGATCCTGCCTGCTCGTCTGGACCGCCCTGCCCGCGCCGGCGGCCACTCCTTTTGATCAACGTCTCCTGGACACGGTCCCAGAGCGCCTCACCAATGATCGCGGAATGGCTGCCGGGATAGGTATTGTCCTTGTGCCGGACCATCCCGCGATAGACCGGGTTGGTCAGGATGGAATGAACCGCACCGCGTGACATCACGCATCCGCCGAGTGATTTGCCGCTCCTGAAAGTTCGCCGCTTCGACCGGATGCCTTCAAGCTCAGCCTGTCGGGCAACTTGGCCCAGACAGCGATGCTGGTCATACAGATGGAAGAGCCGCTGGACCTGTTCGGCTTCGTTTTGGTTGAGGACAAGCTCCCGGGTGTTCGGATCCGGATGGGGATCATAGCCCAAGGGCGCCAAACCACCCATCCAGAGGCCACGCCTTGCCGAGGCGGCGAGCTTGTCCCGAATGCGCTCGGCGGTGACCTCCCGTTCGAACTGGGCAAAGGAGAGCAGGACATTGAGCGTCAGCCTTCCCATGCTGGTCGAGGTGTTGAAGGCCTGGGTAACGGACACGAAAGAGCAGTTTGCCTTATCGAAGCGCTCCACGAGGCGTGCGAAATCTGCAAGCGAGCGGGTCAGGCGATCAATCTTGTAGACCACGACCATGTCGATACGGCCAGCATCGATATCGTCAAGTAGAGACCGCACGCCGGGGCGTTCGAGATGCCCGCCGGAGATCCCGCCATCCTCGTAGCGGGTCTCGATCAGCTTCCAGCCCTCGTGCTTCTGGCTTTCTATATAGGCCTTGCAGGCCTCCCACTGGGCATCGAGCGAGTTGAAATTCTGCTCCAGCCCCTCCTCGCTCGACTTGCGGGTGTAGATGGCGCAGCGGATCGTTGTTCTTGCCATCAGCGCGCCCTTCTCTGGAGACCAAAGAAACGCGGCCCAGACCAACGGGTCCCGGTAATCTCGCGAGCGACGGCACTGAGCGAGCCATAGGCCTTTCCACGATAGATCGCGCCCGCCTTGGTGACGTCGACGACATGCCGGACGCCGTTCCACTCACGGACCAGCCGGGTGCCAGGTGTCGCCGTTTTAACTTGGGGCCCTGGCATCTTGTTCGATACAATTGCGGTGAGGGTTGACCGGGCCCGTTTGCGAAGACCGCCATGCTTTCGAACCTGAAGCTCGTAGGCGAGAAGTCGCGCCAGGAACGGCGTGCTGGTCCGGTAGGGCAGAACGCCCAGCCCTGCCTGCTCCCAGATCTCGAGGAGGTCCCTGCGGGACATCTCTCGCAGGGACTCCAGATCGGAGGGTTGCTCCGCCTCCATTCTCAGGCTTTCTCCAGGCGGTAGCGTGCACAGCGCTCGCCGTCTGCGGGCGGCAGCTTCTCGAGCTTCCGCTCACCCGCCCGCACCCGAGTGAGGGCCGCCCGCACCGTATGCGGCAGCCAGTCGAGGGCTTCCGACACCTCGTTGACGGTGACACCCTTCTCCCTGCCGAGCAGCTGGATCAACTGCTCACGCTTGGTGAATGGCTTCTTCTTCGATTGGGTCTTGGTTACTTTGGCCATGGGGTTCTCCTTCAGTCTGGTTACGGAAGCGATCATCCGCTCCCACTGACTGAAGGCCCGACCTTGTCATAGGTACGGGCTGGCCGGTCTTTCTATCCCAGGGTCTACATACTGACGCTCCGTTGCGCCCGGAAGTCCAGTCGAAAATCAGCTGTCCGGCTGGTTTTTGCGATGCGCTTCCAGGGCGCTCTCGGCAAGTTCGATCGCCTTGTGGGCATTGGTGATTGAAAGCGCGGCCAGTTGGTCGAACCTCAGCGCGCAGAGTTCCTCGGATTGCGCCTGGACGGCCGCATCATGGGCGTCTTCCAGTGCCATAGTGACATCCGCCATGAGCTTCTGTGGAAGGTCGTCGTAAGCCATGACCCGACGAATGCTACAATTGGCGTATCAGTCCAGACGGTGAGAGACTGCTAGATCTCGGAAGCAGACGTAAGATTCGCAAGACTTCCGGAGTCTCTGCATAATCGCGACTCACATTTAATTGAATATGGTTAGGTGAATGCATCTGGCATCGAGAATTGTCTTAGCTGTGTCTAGTGCAGCGATAGGGCTAGTCGCGCAGGCTATGTTTGCAAACCGGATAGAACCCTATCATCCGGAACTTCTAGTCGTCGCAGCTGCTGCGATACTCCTTGTAGCTGCAGATATTCCAGAGCTTGTTCGTGCCAAACCGACCGCAGAGCAAAGCGAGCAGATATCGACCACCCCGTGGGTGGTTATTAACGGGGACGCTAAAAGTCATGTTGTTGAGCAGAAAGGGGAAACAATCAGACTGAGGTTCGGGTCGATGTTCGCTCAGCGAATTAGACTGCGCTCGCAAACATCAGGGAACTGCTCTGCCCCACAGGGGTGGTCCACCGGTAATGTTAGTCCGGCGGTTTCCACGTAGCG
>NZ_QWFZ01000015.1 GCF_003576315.1 Henriciella mobilis
GGTAAGCGTCCAATAGTGACACGCTTGTGCGCGGTAGCGGGCATTCGATCTCTTTCGGCTGGTGTTCAAAAGCTGAAAGGAGATACCGATGCCGAAACTCAAGACGAAGAAACGTGCCGCGCTGGAAGCGTTCTGGCGGGCCCATCATGAGGCCTGGAAACGCAGTGACTTGAATCAACGCGAATATTGCGAAGTGAACGGCTTGCCGCTGAAGCGGTTCGGCAACTGGCGCGCCCAGTTCAAGCGGGAGCCGCGGCCTGAGCCAGTGGACCTGCTTTACCGGCGCGGAGGCCTAAGTCATAGCTTTAGTCATAGGCTTAGTCATACCCTTAGTCATAAGCTAAGTCATAGGCTTAGTCCTAAGTTGGACTACCAGGCTGAGATCCGGCCGACGCCAAATCGCGATCCGATTCTCCAGCCTCTTCAGGAAGGACGCCGGCGCAAGTTCAGCGCCTCAGACAAGAACGCGATCGTCAGGGCGGCCTGCCGACCGGGGGCTGTCATTTCAGATGTTGCTCGCCACTATGGCGTTGCCCCGCGGGTTCTGTTCCGTTGGAAATCGGAGCTGGCTGTTGCTGACACGGGCGTGCGGTTCCTCACGGTCGAGGTGGCATCATGACCTTGCTTCCAGAAGGTGTGCGGGTGCACCTGGCGGTCGGCTATACCGACATGCGCAAGGGGATCGATGGACTGTCGATGATGGTCCAGGAGGTGCTGAAGCGCGATCCGTTCACCGGGCATCTCTTCGTGTTCCGCGGCCGCAAGGCCAATCTGATCAAGATCGTCTACTGGGACGGGACCGGGCTCTGCCTGTTCACAAAGCGGCTCGAGCATGGCGTTTTCCCCTGGCCGTCAGAAAACGAGCCTGGCAAATCCATCGTCCTGACCTCTGAGAAGTTATCGATGCTGATCGACGGGATCGACTGGCGATCACCGGACGAGCGCTGGCGTCCTGATCGGGCGGGCTGAAACGCAGATGCGACCGATTGAATCAGGCCGCAGAAAGCTGTGCGAAGCGAGCTGATTCCAGCGTAATCTCCATGCCATGGAGCTTGATCTCACCGCCCTGCCTGAAGACGTGGATGTGCTGCATGGCATGATCCGCGAGCTGGCCGCGGCGCGCGAAAGCGAGCGCGCTGAGACACGGGCGGAGATCGAGCGACTGCGCCAGATGGTGAAGACGCTGCAGCGCAGCCAGTTCGGCCGCCGGGCCGAAGGCCTCGATCCCGGTCAGCTCCAGCTCAGCCTGGAGGATCTCGATGGTGATGTCGCCCGGCTCGAAGCGGCTTTTCCCGACTTGGCAGCTGAAACTGCAGCGCGCCTATCCCGTACCCGCGCGTTCAGCCTGCCGGACCACCTTCCGCGCGAGGATGTCGCGATCGAGACCGAGACCAGCGCCTGTCTATGCTGCGGCGGCGCGCTGCACTTCATCGGCGAGACGGTCAGCGAGATGCTGGATCATGTGCCGGCGCGGTTGCGGGTCCTGCGGATCAAGCGCCCGCGCTATGGCTGCAGAGGCTGCGGGAAGATCCACCAGGCGCCGGCCCCGGAGCGCCCGATCGCGAAGGGGCTCGCCACGCCCGGCCTGCTCGCGCATGTCATCGTCAGCAAATATTGCGATCACCTGCCACTCTATCGCCAGTCGCAGATCTTTGCCCGCCAGGGCGTGAAGCTGAACCGGTCGACGCTCGCCAACTGGGTCGGCGGTGCAAGCTGGTGGCTGGAAGCGCTGCATGAGCGTCTGGCGAAACATGTCTTCGCGTCGACCATGCTGTTCGCCGATGACACGCCGCTGCCCGTGCTCGATCCCGGCCGGGGCCGCACGCGCACCGGCCGGCTCTGGGTCTATGCCCGTGATGATCGGCCCTGGAATGGGCCCGGTCCGCCGGCCGCGGTCTACATGTACAGCCCGGACCGGCGCGCCGAACGACCGGAAGACCATCTGAAAGACTTCAACGGTGTGCTGCAGGTCGATGGCTATGCCGGGTTCGAGCGGCTGACTGCTGGCGGGGACATCGCGCTCGCTGCCTGCTGGGCCCATACCCGGCGCAAGTTCTACGAGGTCCACCAGGCGACGGGCTCGCCGATCGCAGCCGAAGCGTTGCAGCGGATCACAGAGCTTTATGCCATCGATGCGGCTATCCGGGGCCAGAGTGCGGACAAGCGCCGGATCGTGCGGGCCCGGAAATCCCGCCCGCTCGTCAGGGCCATGAAGGTCTGGCTGGAAACCGAACTCCAGCGTATCCCACCGCGCAGCGGGCTCGGCGATGCGATCCGCTATGCGCTGACCCGCTGGGCTGAGCTCAGCCGGTTCCTGGATGATGGCCGGATCGAACTTGACACAAACACGGTTGAGCGTGCCATCCGCCCGGTCGCACTGGGCCGAAAGAACCACCTGTTCGCCGGCTCCGAAGGCGGCGCTCAAAGATGGGCCGTCATCGCCTCGCTGCTGACCACGGCAAAGCTCAATGATGTCGAGCCGCATGCCTATCTCAGTGATGTCCTCGACCGTCTCAGCCAGGGCCATCCGATGAACCGGGTCGATGATCTGCTGCCTTGGAACTGGGCGGGCTCACACAAGGACGTGTGAGAACTGGACGCTTACGATAACAGGGAAGCTTCACCAATGGATCAGGGAACCCGATCAGCCCAAAAAAATCGGTTCCTGATCTTCCCACTTCACCGGGATCGAAATCTTGGAAAGCTGATACGCTGAGATATGCGGCGTCTGGCGGCCTTCACTGATCGCTTTGAGAATTCGCGGCGACAGAAATGCCAGATCGATATTATGCGTGATGTAGGATGGCGAAACATTCTGCTCGGCCGCGATATCGCTGATCGCGCGCCCGGCCTTGATGGAGTCGAGCCAGTCCATGGCCTGGACGATCCGACGGATAAGGGCCAGGTCGACCTTTCGCGATATGCCAGCATTTTCGAGTACGATTTTCCGTTCCACGCCGCGACGGCGCTGCGTGAACGGAGCGCGGATCGGGTGCGCGTTCTCCTGCCCCGCGACGTGGATTTCCAGCTCAGTTAAGCCAACCACCAGCCGGTCGATCTGTTCCAGCGTTTCGCGTTGCGATAGGGCGCGATCCGCCGATAGCTTTCGGACGTCAGGGCGATGGATCAGCGCACTGAACGCGGCCTGTTCGAGCTCGCTGGCGGGTAAGCGGAGCTCATCGTCGGCTGAGACATAGTAGCGATATCGCCGCTGCCCTTTTTGAGCATGATGGGCGTAGAACGACCGTCCATTCTCGTCGAACACTTTGCCAGCGAGTGGGGACGGATTGGCGGCATTCTTCCTTGTCGTCCTGGCCACACGGTTGTTCGCGAGCGTCTCCTGAACCCGGCCCCAAAGCGCTTCCGAAATGATCGCTTCATGCAGGCCATCATAGACCTGGTCGCGATGCCTGATCTTGCCGCGATAGAGTGGATTGGAGAGCAGTTGATAGAGATGGCCGGTAGTGAATGGCTTGCCGCCGGCCACACGGCCCGAGGCGAACACATGCTGCTTGGTCCGCAGGCCTTCGGTATCAGCGTAGTCTTTCAGTTTCCGGACCGTGCCGACGTCGATGTATGTTTTGAATAGGGTCTGGACCGTCTCAGCTTCCTCCTTGTTGATCACGAGACCCGCATCTGTCTTGTCGTAGCCAAGCGGCAGAACGCCGCCCATCCACATGCCCTTTTTCTTGGAGGCCGCGATCTTGTCGCGGATCCGCTCGGCCGTGACCTCCCGCTCGAACTGGGCGAAGGAGAGCAGGACGTTCAGCGTCAACCGGCCCATGCTGGAGGCGGTGTTGAACTGCTGTGTCACAGAGACGAAGGACGCCCCTGTCGCATCGAACCGCTCGACCAGCCGGGCAAAGTCGGCCAGCGAACGGGTGAGCCGGTCGATCTTGTAGACCACGACCATGTCGATGCGACCGGCTTCGAGTTCAGTGAGCAGGGACAGCAGGGCAGGGCGGTCCATGGTCCCGCCGGATATCCCGCCATCATCATATCGCTGCGGCAGAAGCTTCCAGCCTTCGTGTCGTTGCGACCGGATATAGGCCTCGCAGGCCTCCCGCTGCGCATCCAGCGAGTTGAAGGCTTGGTCGAGGCCTTCGTCGGAGGACTTCCGCGTGTAGATTGCGCAGCGAACCTTCTTCATGTCTGCACACCAAAGAAGCGAGGCCCAGACCACTTGGTCCCAGTGATCTCCCTCGCAATGGCGCTGAGCGATCGCCAGGTCTTGCCGTTCCAGCGATAGCCGGCCTCGGTGATATCGACGGTTTGCTCGACGCCGTTCCATTCCCGAATGAGGCGTTGGCCGCTGCTGGCCGGCAAGGTGCTATCAGGCGCGGTCCCAGCTAGCCGTCGCAGCTTGCGAACCAGCGCCGCCCGTGGCCGACCCGAGGCTTGCCATTGGTTTTCGCAGGTCAGGATCTTCGCCATCATGGGCGAGCGGAGCTTGGGCGGCGGCGCTGAACCGATCATCTCGATCCAGCGCTCGATAAGCTCCTGTCGGGAAAGACGCTCGAAGTCGTTCCGGCTCACGCCTTGTCTCCGCGCAGCTTGAACCGGGCAGCGGATTTCTCGGTCTTCGCGATGCGGTCAATGACATAACCGCGTTTGCGGAGCCGGGTCATCGCAGCGCGGACCGTGTGTGGCTGCCAGGCAAGCAAGTTGGATAGATGTTTGAGGGTCTGGCCTTTACCGGTCAGGGCCGCGACCAGGCGCGCTTCCTTCGTGCCGTCTTTCGGAGCGTCGATTGTGTGTTGGTCAGTCATGGCTTGTCTCCTTCGGAGTTGCGGGCGCGGTCATCCGCTCCCACTGAGACAAGCCCGGGCCGATACCGGGCCACGCTTCCTGTTGTCGAAGACAGCAATGCTCGGAATGCGGGCGAAGTCCAGCGACCCGCGAAAAAGCTGCGTGGACTATCGGCGAGAGGTCGCGCCATGTTGCCGGCATGGACGAACTAGATCCCATTCGCGAACTGGTTGTTGAAGCGATGGCCGAGCTGGAGGAGGCGTTGGTTGCTGGTCTTCCGGCGCAGGCGCCGGCGTCAGGCAAGCGCGAGATTGCGCTTAGCCTGGCGGCTTTAAGGGAGCGGATCGAAAATGCTGTACGGAAAATCGAAAAAGCTGAGAGTTTACTTTCTGCCGTCCGCTAGATCCCGAAAGCAGACATTGAGAAGCTTTGCTTTCCTTCGTCCCGCGCTTCCCCGCACTGTCAGACCGTGTTTATATTGTTTGTGCTTTGAGACCCAAGTCTGGACCACTGCCGGTTAGAGTTTTCCGGCTTTTTCACGATGGCCAACTGGTGATGTCAGCGTGATTAATCAGGCTCTTTCGAATATCGCAGCCATTCCCTGCCCACCGCCAATACACATGGTTTCAAGTCCATAGCGGACGTCCCGACGCTTCATCTCATGCAACAGGGTGGCCATGATGCGCACACCGGTAGCGCCAATAGGATGACCAAGGGAAATGCCGGATCCATTTACATTGAGGATGGATTGGTCATCCCAGTCCAAGCTTTTCAGGCAAGCCAGAACCTGAGCGGCAAAGGCCTCATTTATCTCAACCAATCCCATGTCGTGAATTGAAAGGCCGGTCTTCTTGAGCACTTTCCGGGTTGCCGGCACAGGGCCTATACCCATTCTCGACGGATCGCATCCTACCGCCGACCACCCCTTCAGAAAGGCCATCGGCTCGAGTCCGAACTCCTGGAGTCTGTCTTCGGAAACGACAAGGCAGGCGGCAGCGGCATCGTTCTGCTGCGCAGCATTTCCAGCTGTCACGGTTCCGTCCTTCATCAGGACACGCAGCTTGCTTAGAGACGCCGGCGTGCTTTCGGCACGGACACCCTCGTCGCGATCGAAGGTAATCGAATCCCCTTTGCGTTGAGGAACTTCGACGGAAACGACTTCATCATCGAATTTGCCGCTCTCCCAGGCCGCTGCGGCTCTCTGATGGCTCCGGGCCGCGAATGCGTCGGCGTCTTCCCGGGAAATCTGAAAATCGCGCGCCAGGTTTTCGGCTGTTTCGATCATACCGGATATCGGTCCGAAGCGTTCGACGGGCTGAGATCGTTCGCGACCACGGTCCAGTCGGTCGTAAAAGCGGGTGGTGCCCGAACGTGCACCCCAGCGCATATCCGTGGTGTAGTATTCGATATTGGACATGCTTTCGACGCCGCCAGCAAGGACGACGTCGCATGCCCCCGACTCGACCATCATTGCGGCTGTGACGATGGACTGAAGGCCGCCCCCGCAGCGGCGGTCGATCTGCAGCCCCGGTACTTCGATTGGAAGTCCCGCATCAAGCGCTATCCACCGGCCGACGCATGGCGTTTCGCTGTTTGCATAGGACTGCGCGAAGACAACGTCCTCGATAAGCGAAGGTTCGATACCGGAACGTTTCAGGACTTCGCGTGTAACAATGCCGCCAAGCTTTTCGACGGGGACGGGTAGGAGCGATTTTCCGAAGGAACCAACTGGTGTTCGAACAGGGCTGACGATAGCGGCACGTGGCATGGCTTGGGGGCTCCTAAGGATTGCTAGGTGACGTTTCTTTCCAGCGAAGAAGAGTTTGCTCGCCGGCTTCACCGGGCGCGGCGGCTGGTGACTGAATGGCCGAGGGTGTGCGCGAAAGACGGGGAGCGGGAACGGGTTGCTCAAACCCGCCAATATTCGCATACATCCCTCGCTCGCGAGAAGCGGGGCTCTTCTGGGCCTCGTCGAGCGTAAGCACCTTATTGATGCAGGCGTCGAGCGGCACGAGCACCTCCATCCACTCATCGGCTGTCTTGTTCCTGAACCTGGATTCAAGCAGCGCGGTCAGCGCGGGCCAGTGGCCGGTGTCGCGTTGCTCGAATTCAAGAAAGTCAGTTGCGTCCATGGCGTGCAAAAAGCGCGCGTAGAATTGTGGTTCGAGCGAGCCGACGGCGACATGGCGACCGTCGGAACATTCATATGTGCGATAGAAGGGCGCTGCGCCGCTGAGGATGTTCTGCTCATATCCAGGCTTCAAGGAACCAGATTGGTACGCGCCCGTGACCATTCCAAGAAGACTGGTCACGCCATCCACGATGGCTGCATCTACGATCTGTCCTCTTCCGGATGAGGTCCGCTCGAATAAAGCTGCCGCAATTCCGAGCGCGAGATAGAGCGCTCCGCCACCAAAGTCGGCAAGCAGGTTGAGTGGAGGCTTGGGTGGCCGACCAGGTTCAGACAGCTCATGAAGTGCGCCGGTCGCGGCGAGATAGTTGATATCATGGCCGGCATGAGAGGCATCCGGCCCTTCCTGTCCAAAGCCCGTCATGCGGCCATAGATTAGGGATGGATTGATAGAGTGAAGGTCGTCCGGACCCAGACCCAATCGCTCCATGACGCCGGGCCGATTGCCCTCGACCACGACATCTGCAATTGCGCAAGCCTGCCTCGCGCGCGCCAGGCCGTCCCGCGATTTCAGATCCAAAACAATCGAGGGACGGCCCCGCTGCAGGACGGGGTTTGGGCCTGTTCCAGCAACACCAGATGGTCGGTCGATGCGGAGGATGTCGGCCCCCATGTCCGAGAGGAGCATGCAGCAGAATGGGCCCGGGCCAATGCTCGCAAATTCCACGACCTTCACACCCTTGAGCGGGCCTCTGACTGTTGTTTGTGAGATCACTCGGATGCTCCAGCTTGCTGCACACCTTGTAAGACCGTGTCACCAGTGCGTCTCTGAGACGAAAGACAGTCTTGATCGCGACAGAGGGACTTTTCCTGAGTTCACCGAAGCCGGAGCAGCTCAGAGACGTTCTATGATTATGGCAGGAGCCATGCCGCCCGCAGCGCACATGGTGACAAGCGCGTACTTGCCTCCTGTCCGTTCGAGTTCGTCGAGCGCGGTGCCTATAAGTATCGAGCCGGTCGCGCCGATCGGATGGCCGAGGGCCATCGCGCCACCATTGATGTTGACCTTGTCGCGCGGCAGGTCGAGATCCCGGATGAATTTTTCAGCCACAACGGCGAAAGCTTCGTTGATTTCCCACACATCGATATCGTTCTTCGTCAGACCGGCACGCTGAAGGGCCTTTTTCGCAGCAGGGACGGGCGCGTTGAGCATCAGGGTCGGGCAGTCACCGACATTGACCGCGGTCACGACCTTGGCCCGCGGTCTCCACCCGTGCTTCTTCGCGTATTCAGGCGAAGCCAAGAGAATTGCGGCCGATCCATCAACCACGCCGGAGGAATTTCCAGCATGGTGAATATGCTGGATATCGACGTCGGGATACTTCTTGTTGATCAGCGACCGATACGTATTGCCCTTGTCATCGACAGGGATGTCCGCAAGAGCGGCAAAGGAAGCTTTCAGGCCCGCAAGACTTTCCCTGGTTGTGTTGGGACGAGGAAATTCCTCGTGATCAAGTGCAACCGAGCCGTCTTCGTTATGGACGGCTACAAGACTCTTTTCGAACCGGGCTTCCGCTATGGCTCTTGTTGCACGTTTCTGACTTTCGACAGCGAGCTCTTCGGTTGCTTCGCGGCTGATGCCCTCAATCGTTGCAATGGCGTCGGCGCACACACCCTGATTGGATTGAGGATGCAGTTCCCGAAGTTGCGGATTGTCCTTGTCCATGAGGGGCAGACGCGTCGGATCTGCCAGTGAGGCCGTGAAGGACATCATGTCAGTTCCGCCGGCAACGACGAGGTCCTCCATGCCTGACATGATCTGACCGGCGCCGAAGCTGACAGAGGTAATGCCAGAGCCGCAAAACCGGTCCAGAGTGACACCAGAGGCTTTCACATCATATCCTGCAAGAAGGGCGGACATCCGTCCAAGGTCCGCGCCCTGCTTGTCCACCTGGGTTGCGCAGCCCCAGATGATGTCGTCGACTTCATCGGTCTTGAGATTGTTGCGATCCTTGATGGCCTTGAGCACGGTCGCGCCCAGTACTTGAGGATGAAGATGGGCCAGGGATCCTTTCCCCACCTTGCCGATGCCTCGCGGGGTACGAACGGCGTCTATAATGTATGCTTCCGGCATATCGAAATCCTCACACAAGGTTTATTTGTATTACCTAGTTACATAAGTGAAAGAATTCGGCAAGCCTAATGGATCTATCTCTGTCATCGAGTTGTGAATGACTTGGCTTTTCCCATAATGGCAGCCCTATCGACCTGTGCAGTGCCTATCGGATTACCGATCTGGCAATATTTCAGCGCGGTTCTGAGGGCCACGGATCGTGGCATATCGAGGGATTCCCAGATCGCCTTGACCGATCCGGCTGTTGCAGCCGGTGGCTTGGACGCAATGATTGCCGCCAGTTCCGCCGCGCGTGACCATAATTCCTCATTTGGAGTAACCTCAGAAACAAGACCGAGCCGCAACGCGGTATGCGCCGAAATGCGCTCGTCATTTCCAAGAAGGGTCATCCGCATGACGTCGCCGAGCGGCATTCGGTAGGTGGCGCCGATCGGTTCGAGCGCCGCCGTCATGCCATAGGTGACATGTGGGTCGAAAAAGGTTGCATCTTCAGAACAGATTACGATGTCGCTCTCATTGATCCAGTAGAACGCCCCGCCGGCGGCCATTCCGTGTACGGCGCAAATGACAGGTTTCCAGCAACGGTTGGACTTCGGACCCAGCTGTTCTCCCGGATCTTCGGCAACCCAGATATCGTCATGCATCACAGCGCCGCCTGGCTGGTTTGCGGCCTTGACGTCGACCCCACTCGAAAACGCCCGACCCGGCGCAGCGCGCAACACGGTGCAGTGGATATCACTCGTTTCGGCAATATGACGCCAGACTGTGGAAAAGTCGGACATCATCTGCCGGGTGAATGAGTTCATCGCGCCAGGCCTGTTGATGGTAACTGTGGCGACGTGATCATTCACCTCGAACAGGATTGTTTCAAATTTCATCAGGGACTCCCTTGGATTTCTGTTCTGTTATTCAGATTGACATGATGCCTTCAAAACGGGAAGTGTTAATTGACCTAGTTATATAAGTGGGTAATTATGCGTAAAACGCCAAGGAGGGTAGGCAAGCATGAATTTCGACCTTGCTGAAGAGCAGAAGATGCTGGCTGAACAGGCCAGAGGCCTGCTTGCCGAGCTATCCCCGCCGGACCGGCTTCGCGAGCTTATTGATGGCAACGCAGAATCGGACGAGCAGCTCTGGCGCGCCGTCGCAGAGCTTGGCTTTCTGGGAGCGAGTATTTCCGAAGAGTATGGCGGCCTCGGCCTTGGTGCTCTGGACCTTGGCGTCATCAGCGAGGAGATGGGGCGCGCCGTTGCTGCAGTGCCCTTCTATGCGTCGATTGTCTGCGCCGCAGACGCGATCCAGACATTCGGGGGCGCAGATCAGAAAGAGGTCTGGCTTCCCCGACTTGCATCTGGTGACACCGTCGGAACCCTCGCGCATGCTGAGGGGCGCCAAGGTTGGTGGCCGCGCGGGGCAGGGGTCAGCTTTGAAAACGGTACAGTATCCGGCATCAAGACACCTGTCGGAGACGCTGGCCTTGCGGAAATGGCGGTTGTCTACTGCAACGTTAAGGGAGTGCCCGCACTCGCGGCGGTGGACCTCACTTCAGATCGGGTAAAGCGCCGGAAGCTTGATTCCTTCGACCAGCTTCGCGCCCATTATGCGATCGAATTTCATGACGCGCCCGCCTCCTTGCTGGATGCAAGCGTGGACGACGAGGAAGCGATCCGATCCCTGATCGACCGGATATCGGTGCAGACGTCCTTTGAAGCCGTTGGTGGCGCAGAAGCCTGCGTCTACATGGCCCGAGACTACGCTATGGATCGCCAGATTTTTGGACGACCCTTGGCCAGCTACCAGGCAATCAAGCACAAGCTCGCCGATATATTGGTAGCAACCGAATTTGCTCGTTCCAATGCATTCTTTGCGGGTTGGGCTTCAGATAACTCGCCGGATGACCTCGCCGTGGCAGCCTCTGCCGCACGCCTGAGCGCAAGCAACGCCTATGAGCAGGCAGCTCGTGAAAACCTGCAGATACATGGCGGCATCGGCTATACATTCGAGGCCGACTGTCACTTTCATTATCGCCGCGAACGCACGCTCGCGCTCACACTCGGGCCGCGCCAGTATTGGGCTGACAGGCTTGTCGGCCAGATTCCGGGCAATCAGATGGAGGCCGCTTGACATGGATTTCAACGACACGGCTGAAGAGGCCGAATTCCGGTCTGAGGTCAAAGCCTGGCTCGCCGCGCACGCGCCAGCACACGAGTTGCCGGACGGAGCCGTGCTGGACGACTCCGAGGAAGTGGCGCGGGGCAAGGCTTGGCAACGGGAGCTATATGATGGCGGCTATGCCGGTATCCTGTTGCCGAAATCGCTTGGTGGGCGCGGCGGAACGATCATTGAAGCCGTTGTGTTCGATGAGGAGGAGCGCAAGTACAATCTGCCAAAAGGTCCATATATAGGCATCGGCCTTGGCATGGCGCTCCCGGTCATCGGCAAGCATGGTACTGAAGATCAGATCCGAAAGTTTGTTGAGCCCACGCTGAAAGGCGAGCTGACCTGGTGCCAACTGTTTTCCGAACCAGCCGCAGGCTCGGATCTGGCGGCCGTTCGCACGCGGGCGATAAAGGATGGGGATGCCTATGTAGTGAACGGTCAGAAAGTCTGGTCGTCCTGGGCGCACCATTCCGATTGGGGTATTCTCGTCGTGCGTACCGATCCCAAAGTGGTCAAGCACAAGGGGCTTACTTTCTTTGTTCTCGATATGAAGTCGCCGGGCGTGGATGTGCGACCCATTCGTCAAATTTCCGGCGCATCCGACTTCAACGAAACCTTCCTTACCGATGTCCGAGTACCAGAAGACTGCAGGATCGGAGCGGAAGGTGAGGGCTGGGCCTGCTGCATGACGGTGCTGATGGGCGAGCGGCTCAATCAGGGTGAAGAAGGGCGGATCGAGGAGCTGATGCAGTATGCGGCGCAGACGCCGCGGGATGGGGCCACAGCGCTCGATGATCCAGCTGTTCGCCTCTCGCTTGCAACCGCATATGCAGAAGAGCGCGCTGCGAAGTATTTCCAGGCGCGTCTGCGAACCATGGTGTCACGCGGTGAAAACCCGGGGGCATTAGCGTCGATGATGAAGCTCACCTATGCAAGCCGTCTCCAGAAGACGTCAGGACTGGCGATGGAGATTCGAGGCACAGATGCACTCGCGCCGGATAGTGACGCCGTCGCCACGAGGGAAATCTGGCATGACTATATCTGGTCTACTGCCCTGCGTATCGCAGGCGGTGCCGATGAAGTGCTTCGAAACCAGATTTCCGAGCGGGTTCTTGGCATGCCGGGAGAAATGCGCGCCGATAAGGGCGTACCGTTCGATCAACTGAAATAAAATACAACATTCAAGCCTTGCCCCTTTTCAGAAGGTGCACTTAGTTATATAAGAAATCGGGAACGCGGTTTTAATGGTCCCGGAGGCTCACTCATGTCATTTCTATCGGACCTGCTGAATGGCGTTCTCGATATTGATCATTCTAAAGATGTCATCGACTATGAGGGCCAGTGGTACTCATGGGGTGATCTTGCGCGAACAATCAGGGCAATAAAGGCCGAGCTTGACGGGCTCGGACTCGGCGAAGGGGCCAGAATAGGGGTTTTTGTTCGTAATCATCCCGATGTGCTGGCCGGTGTATTAAGCGCGGTCGGGATTGATGGGGTTATGGTCTCGATCAATCCGATGCTCCCGGAAGACAAGCTTAGGGCAGACCTCGAGAGCCTGAATCTTCCCGTGGTCATCGGAACCCGCTCCGATCTCGAGCGGCCGGGCATCCTGCCCGTGCTCAAAAAGGCGGGCACAGCGGTCATAGAGACAAAATCCGTGCTGAAGGGGGCGGGTCTGAAGCCTGGATTTGAGCGGATAACAGGCACACAAACAGTCTATACCCAGCCGGGCGTCATCATCGAAATGCTGACAAGTGGTACGACAGGTGCGCCCAAACGTATCCCTTTGAAGCGCGATGCTTTCATCGAGAGTTTTCGGTCTGCCATGTCCTATGAGAAGGACCGCTCACCCGATGATCCGCCACAATTGCGAAGCGGCGTACAGCTGCTGACAAATCCTATGGCTCACATTGGTGGGCTTTGGGGCGCGCTCAATACTATACTCGGTGGACGCAAGCTCTGCATTGTCGAAAAGTTTTCGGTCGAAGCTTGGGTCAACGCTGTGACCCGGCACCGGCCGGTGGTCGCTGGCGCTGTCCCGACCGGACTGCGAATGATCCTCGACGCAAACTTGCCGGCGGATGTTTTCTCCAGCCTAAAAGCCTTGCGAACAGGTGCGCAGCCACTTGATCCGGCCATCACGCAGGAATTCCTTGACCGCTACGACTTACCGGTTCTCCAGAATTATGGGGCGACGGAATTTTCGGGTGCCGTGGCCGGGTGGTCGCTCGGTGCCTTTCGTAAGTATTACAGGGACAAACCCGGTAGTGTCGGTCGGTTTCAGCCAGGTGTGACAGGACGTGTCGTCGATCCTGAGACTGGTGAAGTTCTCAAGCCCGGCGAAGAGGGCGTTCTGGAGATGAAGGCACGCCAGTTCGGCATTGGCGACAAATGGCTAAGGACGACTGATCGGGCCGTGATCGACGAAGACGGATTTCTTTTTATAAGAGGCCGGGCTGACAACGCCATTATCAGGGGCGGATTCAAGGTCCATCCGGACGATGTCGCCGCGACCCTGGAAAAGCATCCGGCCATTCGGGAAGCAGTCGTCGTAGGTATACCCGATAGGCGCCTGGGTGCTGTGCCGGTCTGTGCGGTTATGCTCAAGAAAGGCGCGTCAGTACCAAGCGATGACGAGCTCAAGGCATTCGCTAAGGAACACCTCACTGCCTACCAGGTGCCCGTGCGATGGAAGGTCGTCGAGGACGTTCCGCGCACTCCGTCCCTGAAGCCGGCTTTGCCTGGTGTCCGGGACATGTTCCTTGCGGCTGAAAACGATCACGCAAACGTATAAAACAGGGAGGCCCGAGATGGCCAAGAGCAAGTCTGACATCCTCGAAAGCGAAGAATGGCAAAAGGCCACCGAGTACGAGATCACCGATGAAGATATCGAGCGGCAGAACCAGTTGCTTGGATTCATGTCGCCTTCGAAACATCGCGAGTACAACCAGACCGCAACGGTCGACAATATCCGTAACTGGTCGCATGGCTGCGGGGACGACAATCCGCTCTTTTGCGATCCGGACTATGCGCAGGGAACGCGCTGGGGCGGCGTGATCGCGCCTGGGATGATGATTGGTTCGGTAAACTCGCCAATGAAAGGCGACCCGACGCCCGACCATATCAAGAAGTTGAGAAAGTCACTCTTCCGCGGCATCCACGTTTTCGTGTCAGGCTCGAAATGGGATTTCTATCGGCCGATGAGGCCTGGAGATACGATTTACTCGTACAATGGCGACGAGACATGCGAGGTAAAAAGTTCGGAGTTCGGCGGACGATCTGTAATTTGCGTCCGAAAGGATGTGAAGGTCAATCAGAATGCGGAGGTAGTGGCCGTCTATCGAATTCTCCGTATTCTGACAGAGCGCAAGACTGCGAAGAAAAAGGGCAAGTATAGCCATATCGAACCTGCAACCTATACCGATGAGGATATTGCCGCCATCGATGCTGTTTATGAGCAGGAACAGGTGCGTGGCGCTGTGCCCCGCTATTGGGACGATGTGGAGGTCGGTGACAGTCTCGGCAAAATGGCCAAGGGGCCGCTGACTGTCACGGACGTTATCTGTTTCCATTCCGGAGGCTACGGATTTGTTCCGTATGCGCCGACGGTCGGTCGGCTTGCCTACAAGAACAGACAGCGCATTGCGCCCTTTTACATCAAGAACGAGCAGGGAATTCCTGACGTTGCCCAGCGCCTCCATTGGGATCCGGTCTGGGCGCAGGCAATCGGTAATCCGATGGCTTATGATTACGGCGTCATGCGTGAAAACTATCTCTTCCACTATCTACAGGACTGGGCCGGAGACGATGGGATCATCACGCACGTCCATGATGAAATCCGGAAATTCAACTATATGGGCGACACCCAGTTCATCACGGGTGAAGTTGTCGGCAAGCGCGAGGAAAACGGCCAAGCGCTGATCGACGTTATGGCGCAGTTTGTGAACCAGCGCGATGAGGTCACCGTCAAGGCAACAGCAACCATCGCGCTGCCCAAGAAAGGTAGAATGGCGATGTATCCGGAAGTTCCGGCTGACCTTGCTGAAGAAGCGGCGCGAATGATGGCCCGCCACTGGGAACTGTCAAAGGGATGAGCGACGAGAAAACGGTCCTCGTTGAAGACACTGATGGCGTCCGGATCATCACGTTGAACAGGCCAGACCGGCTCAACGCTCTTAACGATTCCATCATGGCGCCGCTGGCGGATGCGACGCGCGAGGCGGCTCAGGACCCCGCTGTTGGGTGTGTCGTGATCACAGGTGCCGGCCGGGGCTTCTGTTCGGGCGGCGATCTTAAAGGTGACCGGGCGCCGGCTGATGTGACACCGGAACTTGGTGGTCCTGTGGAGCAGGGACACGCTAGATTGCGGTCTCATATGGAAACGCCGCGTCTTCTGCACGAAATGGGCAAACCGACCATTGCCATGATCAATGGTCCAGTCGCGGGCGCTGGTATCGGCATTGCGGGTGCCTGCGATCTTCGCTTCGCGGCCCAGTCCGCAACCTTCCTGTCGGCATTTGACCGGATTGGGGGGGGCGGTGACTTCGGTTCGACATGGTTCTGGACCAAGATTCTCGGCACAGCGAAGGCGCGTGAACTCATGTTCATGGGCGAAAAGTTCGATGCGGACGCCGCGCTCGCGTTCGGGCTCTATACGCGGGTCTTTCCGGACAAAACCTTGCGCGAGGAATCGCTCAAGTTCGCAAAGAAAATGGCGGCCGGGCCGCGGATGGGCTGGCGCTACATGAAGGCGAATCTCAATCTCGCCGAGGATGCGCAGTTTGAAGCCCATCTCGACCAGGAAAGCCTTTTCATGGGCCTGTCGACGCAAGCGACGGCTCGGATCTACAAGGCCATGAAAAGCGAAAAGCCGTGACGGATTTCGAGGGCATTCGAGTCAGTTGCTACGATGTTGAGGCAACGGTCACAGCCAGCCGGTTTGACGGACGGAATGAGCTGCGCGACCACGCTCTCGCCGAACTTCGTGAACTGCTCGATGCCGTCTGGACACGCCGCGCGACGAAAATCACCGGGAGATAGGTATGGATCTCAGCTATGGTCAGGCTGCGGAAGCGTTTCGCAAGGAAGTTCGCGCTTTCATCAAGGAAAGATGGGCGCCCCAGTCCGTCGAACGAAGTGACATGAAGGCTTATGTGGCTGCCTTCAGAAAAGCAGCAACTGAAGCGGGTTACCTCTACCGGGCAATTCCAAAAAAGTGGGGCGGTTCGGAACAGTCTCCAGATGTGATCAAGGCGCAGGTCATCCGAGAGGAATTTACCCGGGCACGGGCGCCCATGGAAGTACCGGGCAACGGCATGAACATGCTGGTGCCGACCTTGCTGGAGCGCGGAACCGAAGAGCAGAAAAGGCTGTTCATACCGCCGACTATGGCAGGGGATTATGTATGGGGACAGGGCTATTCAGAACCGGGGACCGGTTCTGATCTGGCGTCCGTCAGAACCCGGGCTGAACTGGTTGGTGACAAGTGGATCATCAATGGCCAGAAGATCTGGACGAGCCAGGGCGGCAAGGCAACACACATGTTCGCGCTGGTCCGCACGGAGCCAGATGCCGGTAAGCATGATGGTATTTCCTATCTTCTGATTGATCTGGATCAGCCCGGCGTATCACGCCGACCCATTCGCCAGATGACAGGCGAGAGCGGCTTCTTTGAATTCTTCTTTGATAATGCCGAAACACCTGCAAGTTGGATTGTCGGCGAACGTGGGCAGGGCTGGAATGTATCGCGTACCACGCTGAAGCACGAACGCGCGTCGATCGGTTCCGCGGCAATGCTCGGCAATCAATTTGAAAAACTGGTCGAGCTTGCCAAGGAAATGACCCGCAACGGGCAGCCGGCCATCAAGGACCCCGAAGTCCGCCAGGCGCTAACGCGGATCGAGGGCTGGGTCATGTCTCACCGATATTCATCATACCGGATCATGTCGAATGCCATTCATGGCGACGAGGCAGGGATAATCTCGCTGATGATGAAGCTGCTTCTGACGGAAATCGGTCACGATATCGCGCTGACTGCGCAGGATCTCATTGGTGATGAGGGCCTTGTCGAGCCAGCGCCAGCCGGCACGCGTGGGCGCGGCCCTGAAAAGTGGCTGGATCAGATCATGGGCTCGCTTGGCAATTCGATCGCTGGCGGCACGACCAATATACAGCGAAACATTATCGGGGAGCGGGGCCTCGACCTTCCCCGCGACCTTGCCATGGAGCGAGGCCAATGAGATTTCATCTCGACAGCGATCAGATCGCCATACAGGACACGCTCTTCGGTGTGGTCTCAGAAGTCCTGACTCGTGAAAAACTCGATGCATTCATTGATGGCGAAGGTGATTTCGAACCCGATAGCTGGGCTGCGGTCAGCGAGCTGGAATTTTTCGGCCTTATGGTACCTGAGGCGCTGGGCGGATCGGGCCTTGGCCTCCTAGAGGCAGCCCTCGTATCGGAATCGCTTGGACGTGCTGCGGCCCCGGGGCCATTCATCGGTCAGTTCCTGACTGCTATCGCCCTCTCATCCACAACCAATGAGACGGCGAGGGATGCTTTTCTCGATGGGGTTGCCAAGGGTAAAACAGTCTCGACATTTGCATTTGGCGGCAACTGGTTGCCGGAGAGTTGGAGTGTCGAATCGGATGGAAAGAGCGCTCGCGGCGAGGTGCGTTTTGTGCCTTCGGCGAACGCGGCCAGTCTCTTCCTGACTGGCACAAAGAATGGCGGGATCGCGCTCATTGAAGCGGGCGACGAGGTAGCCATAAATCGTCATCGATCGACTGATCGCAGCAGGCCTGCATCAGCGGTTAAGTTCGATGAAGCTGCCGCCCACACTCTGTTCGAGCCGGGTGATCCATTGGTCCAGCGCCTCTTTGATGCGGCGCTGGTCCTGATCGCGGCTGACGCGCTCGGCGGCGCGCAATACTGCGCGGATCTGTCGGTTTCCTATGCGAAGGAACGTGAGCAGTTTGGTCAGCCGATTGGCCGTTTTCAGGCCCTGAAGCACCAATTGTCGACTATGGCGCTTAACGTGGAGCCGTCTCGCTCGCTCGTCTGGTATGCCGCGCATGCCTGGGACGAGGAACAGAAAGATGCATCTCGCACGGCTGCGCTGGCAAAGGCGCACTTGTGTGATCGTTTCGTCGAGGTGACCCGCGACGCCATCGCGGCGCATGGCGGTATAGGTTACACGTGGGAATACGGACTGAATATCTGGTTCCGGCGATCGGTCTTTGACCGGGCTGTGCTTGGCAGTCCCTCAGTCCATCGAGAGCGCGCCGCTACGCTTGCCGGTTGGTAGTCAGTCCACAGGAGCAATCTGGTATGATCGAGCGGCGACATATTCGCGCTCTAGTTTCGAAATAACGTCTTCGACGGAAAGAATGTCGTCGACCAGGGCGGTGCTGTGTCCACCACTCCAGATGTCTCGCCACGGCTTCACTCCATCTGGTAGGATGTAACGGGCGTCGCCTTTGCCGTTCGGGTCGATTCCATGATTGGTAAGCGAGGGTTTGAGGAAATTCGCTCCAATCCCAACCAATCTCTCAGTCCAATAGACGTCCGATAGTGATGCTTCTGCCAGCATTTGCTTGTGACCCGGTGGCACACCCGATTCCTTGGTCGCGATGAAGCGGGTACCCATGCAGACCATGTCTGCTCCAAGAAGCTCGGCGGCCGCGATGCCTTCACCACTGGCGACACCGCCTGCCAGCTGGATAATTCCGTCGAAGAAGCGGCGGACTGCGGGCACAAAGGCGAAGGGGCTGAGCAGGCCGCCAAGGCCGCCGGCACCTGCGCAGACCAGCATCAGTCCATCGACGCCGACAGCGACCGCCTTCTCGGCCTGTTCGACTGTCGTTGCATCGTGAATGACGATGCCCCCCCAATCATGCACCTGTTTGACGAGCTCGGCCGGGTTCCCGGCATTGCTGGTTATGATTGGTAATCTCGACGCTCTGCAGACCGAGATCTCATGTTTGAGCCGGTCAGCGGGCTTGTGGCGGGAAACATTGATATTGACCGCAAAGGTTGGCGGTGACCCGCCTGCGTCGCGGAGCGTTCGCTGAAAGTCGAGCAGCTCCTCGACCCAGGCGCGCAGACCGCGATCCTGCGCTGCATTGTGGGTAGGAAAGCAACCGATAATGCCGGCTTCCATACAAGCTTTTATGAGCGCCGGAACAGAAGCAATCGACATGGGGGCCGCCATAAGAGGTAAGCGTAGGCCAAATTGCGCTATTCTCGACGACATTCCCCATATCCTTCTTTGATAGACAATTATATAACCAAGTCATATAAGTATGTCGAATTTCAGGGAGCTGCAAATGGCCTTCAAGACACGTATTACCGAGCTTCTCGATATCGAGCACCCAATCGTACAGGGTGGCATGCAGAGCGTTGGCGTCGCCGAGTTGGCCTCAGCAGTTTCAAATGCTGGAGGACTGGGCATCCTCACTGCGCTAACCCAACCGTCTCCCGATGCGTTGAGAGAAGAAATCGAGAAATGCCGGTCGATGACGGACAAGCCATTCGGCGTGAACCTGACCGTTTTTCCCACGATGAACTCTCCTGACTATGCCGCCTATACGAATGCCATCATCGAGAGTGGTGTGACGATTGTGGAAACGGCCGGAACGTCAGCGGTGGCCGAATTTTGGGACATGATGAAACCGCACGGTATTCGCATCCTGCACAAATGCACTTCGGTGCGCCATTCCCTGTCTGCTGAGCGAAAAGGTGTGGATGCTATATCGATTGATGGTTTTGAATGCGCGGGACATCCCGGTGAAGATGATATTCCCGGCCTTGTTCTTATTCCCTGCGCTGCTGATCAGGTCAAAATTCCCATGATTGCCTCAGGCGGTTTTGGGGATGGACGGGGACTGGTTGCTGCCTTGGCGCTTGGCGCCGACGGCATCAATATGGGGACGCGTTTTTGCGCAACCCAGGAAGCGCAAATCCATCCCAATGTGAAGCAGGCCTACGTCGACAATGACGAGCGCGGCACGCATCTGATTTTCCGCAAATTCAAGAATACGGCTCGCGTCGGCAAGAGCGAAGTGTCAGACGAGGTTGTACGTCGGCTGGCAGAACCGGACTCGAAGTTCAAGGACGTAGCAGAACTTGTTGCCGGCTCCGCAGGACGCGAACTTCTGAAAACGGGAGATCTCTCGAAGGGCGTCTTTTGGGCAAGCATGGTCCAGGGCCTGATCCACGATATTCCGACAGTTCAGGAACTTGTAGACCGGATCATTGGCGAGGCGGATGCCATTCTCGATGACAGACTCGTCAAAATGAGAGCATCACTTCCTTAAAAGGTTTCTATTAGTCATGATAATTTCGTTTCGTAGCTGATATTGTTAAATGTAGCCCTTTAAAAGGTACCTAATTACGTAGTGTTCCTTATTCCGGTTTTGGGGGGCGTGCTTACTCTTTCGGGTGTCATCTGACTGTCTAAGGAGAAAGCCGATGAGACCTTTTGTGTTCAGCTGCGACGCGCACATTGCGGAGCCCCCCGATCTTTTCACGCGTGCCATGCCGGATTCGCTTAAACAGTATGCAATCAATGGCCAGAAAGATGGTGACTACAGGATTACGCGGATCGGAGATCAGGTCATCCTGAAGGTCAAAGCGAATTTTCATAGCCACAAGACCGGCCAGAGCGATGCCGGATTTGCTCAGCAGGCGATGTCAAATGACGTCGATACAACACGGCGAGGCGCTCGCGACCTGAATCTGCGTTTTGAGGATATGGACCGAGACGGGGTTGATGCTGAACTCGTCTTTCCGTCTCTCGGCCTGATGCTACCACGAATAGCTGACCGCGACGGTCAGCGCGAAGCTTGCAAGGTCTACAATGACTGGGCCTGGGATTATTGTTCAGAGTCCGACGGGCGCTTGGTGCCCGCCGCCATGATCCCCTGCATCGATTTTGAAGATGCCCTCGTTGAATGCAAGCGCGCCGCCGCCATGGGCTATGCAGCCTTCTGCCTCTGGGAGGGCATGAACAATTACAATGACCCGCGTTGGGACCCGATTTTTGCCTTTGCCGGCAACCATGGCATTCCGCTTGTATTCCATACTGGCGTCGGCGTGACAGACATAAGGGCCCTGAAAGGGCCGGGCAGTGCCATGTTCAACTATACCCGCCAGATGAATGACGCGGTCGACATCATTGCCCAGCTGGTGGCTGGAGGCGTCTTGGACCGTAACCCGAACGCCCATATCCTGTTTGCCGAGCATTCTGCGGGCTGGCTGTGGGGGTTGGCCGAGCGGATGGATGAGATTTATCACGGGCACGCCCCCGTTGTGCATCCGAAGCTGTCGAGGCTGCCGAGCGAAATCATCCGTGACCAGGTTCATTGCGCCCTGCAGAATGACGTGGGATCAGTCGCAACCCGGAAAGGGGTCGGCGTTGAAGCCCTGTTGTTCGCGACCGACTATCCTCATTCTGAAGGGACATTCCCGTTCTCCAGAAATGTTGTGCAGCGGATGATGGAAGAAAATCCGGATGCTAGTGCAGATGATTTTGTGGCCATTCTTGGTGGAAACGCCGCAAGGCTTTTCAAGAGAGCAGGTCTGGAGTCGCAAGTCGCCGCGCGAGCAGCTGAGCTAGCCTGATTGTCAGCTCGAACGGGGAGGTCGTGACAATTGAAAACGTTCCGAGCCAGCGCCATCCGTCGACTGTTTGCTGGGTGGCACTGGCTCCGAACGTTAGACGAGCCTTGAAGTGTGACCAGCCCAGTAGGCTTCGCGAATTTTCTTTTTGTAGAGCTTGCCGTTCTCGCCACGCGGCAACGATGCTGCGAAATCGATTGATCTCGGGCATTTGACCGTTGACAGATCCGCCCGGCACCATTCGATGAGCGCGTCAGCAAAGTCTGGGTTCGCATCCGTCGCATTGACTGGCTTAACTACGGCTTTCACCTCTTCGCCCATCTCAGCATTCGGCACGCCGATTACGGCCGCGTCGAGCACGCCCGGATGGGAAATCAGCCTGTCTTCGATTTCCTGCGGATAGATGTTTACCCCGCCCGATATGATCATGAACGATTTGCGGTCGGTCAGGAACAGATATCCGTCTGAATCAAGATAACCGACGTCACCCAGTGTCGACCAGCCGGGGTGATCTGGGTGACGTGCCTCGCGGGTTTTCTTGTCGTCGTTCAGATATTTGAAGTCCCAGCCACCCTCGAAATAGATAAGTCCTGGTTCGCCGGCGGGCAGCTCCGTTCCATCATCCGAGCAAATGTGGATCGTGCCCCAATTGGCCCTGCCTACGGAGCCCGGCTTTTTAAGCCACTCTTCAGATGTGATGGATGTCGATCCATTGCCCTCCGAGCCACCATAATATTCCAGAAGGATGGGACCGAGCCATTCGATCATCTGGTGTTTGATGTCGACAGGGCAGGGAGCGGCCGCGTGGATGACTGTTGTCAGGCTCGACACGTCGTAGCTCAGCCTTTCCTCTTCCGGCATGCGCAGCATACGGACGAACATGGTTGGCACCATCTGGGTGACTGACACCTTGTATTTTTCGATTGCCGCAAGCGCACGATCGGGCGTGAATCGCTCCATGACAATTACCGTGGCCCCCAAGCGATGGCATGAGGTCGAAAACGCCAGCGGTGCGGTATGATAAAGCGGGGCTGGACTGAGATAGACGGTATCCGGTCCTATGCCGTAATTCTCCCTCGCCCTTTCGGCGAGCGGGTGAGGCGCGGTTGCGGGGCCGCCTGACAGAGGCTGGCGAATGCCCTTCGGCTTGCCGGTGGTGCCCGATGAATAAACCATGTGGAATCCGGCAGTTTCATTCGAAAGCGGATGCGAAGGCTGTCCGGAGATCGCGGCATGCCAGTCATCACTGCCCGCGAGGCTGACATTGATCGAGAAGACATGTTCTACGCATTCGGGAAGATGGTCTTCGGCCAGGTTTCTGGCGTGCTGCACGTCTGCGCTTGTGACCAATATCCGTGCTCCGCTGTCGGACAGGATGTAGGCAGCTTCGTCTGCGTTGAAGGATGTTGAAATGGGAGCAATATAAAGGCCGATGCGCTGGGCGGCCCAATAAACTACAAAATAGTCGACACCGTTCTTCAGGAAGATGGCAATCGTGTCGCCGGCATTGAGGCCGAGCTCTCGAAGAAGATGGGCGGCCTGATTTGCTTTTGCCTCCAAATCGCCATACGTCAGACAATCTGCGCTCGCGGCCATTATTACGGCTGGATGGTCGGGGTTTCGCGCGGCGTGTTCCCTTGGATGCGACATGCTATTGCTCCCTGGACTGTCCCGTCGCCACAAACTGGCAAATAAACGATCAAGCTGTTAGACCTAGTTATATATATTATGTCACAAAGCGGAAAGAGCGCTGCTTAATAGACAGGTATGGCGGAAGGAATTGAGACATGGTCACCAAGACGACTGCAGTAAGTAGCCGTACCGGAGCCCGGAAAGGGACAACCCCGCGTATTCGCACACCCAAGACATCGGAAGTCGTTGCTGACCAGATCCGGGCGCAAATCGTCAGAGGTGAACTTGTGGAAGGTGATACGCTGCCGCCTGAAGGGCAGCTCATGGAAACACTCGGCGTTTCACGTCCGACTCTGCGAGAGGCTTATCGTATACTGGAAGCTGAGAACTTCATCAGCGTAACTCGTGGTTCCAGATCAGGCGCGCAAGTCCATCAGCCTCAAGTCGAAGTTGCTGCACGATACGCAGGCTATATCCTTCAATCTCAGGGCACAACAATTGCAGATCTTTACGCATCACAGATGGCAATCGAGCCGTTCACGGTACGAAGCCTTTGCCGGATGCGAAACAATAAGGCTGCTGTGACGGCCCTCAGTGAGCATTGCGAATACCTTGTCACCCTCATTGAGGACGAACGGATAGACGCCTTTACTAAAGGCGTTGCGGAATTCCACAGCCTGCTTGTGAAGCTGACAGGGAACAAGACTCTTACCCTGATCACGCAGCTGCTTCAGGATTTGATGGCCAACCATAAAGCAGACCTTATGCGACGTGACCCCATTGAAAAGGACGCGCGTAAGAAGCGGCTTAACAGTGCGATCAAATCCTATCGCAAGCTTATCAAGCTGATTGCTGACAAAGAAGAAGAGGCTGCCGTGGCGCATTGGCGACTGCACCTGAAGAACGCTCACGCATCTTGGGCGAGAGCTGGCGAAGGCGAACGCGTCGTCGATGCCATTAATGCCTACTGACCGGGGCTTTATAAACGCTTTTGCGGTAGCGGCTGAAAAGCAACCGGAGGCCGTGGTCCGGTTCCATTCACCCGATGCCGGCGAACGCGTGATGATGCTTGTCGACATCTACCGGAAGGGCTGCCGTGTCGGCCGGGCCCTGCAATCCATGGGAATTGGCAAGGGAGACGTGGTCGCCACCATGCTTCCAGGCTGGCCTGAATGGCTGACGGCCTTTATCGGGGCAAGCTATGCCGGAGCGGTGTTCATGCCGGTTTCGACAATCTACAAGACCCGGGAATTGAGCTTCATCCTTCGCCAGTCGCGGGCATCCGTCATCGTGACACCTACAAGCTATCGGGGCGTCGATTATGCGCGTCTCCTCGAAGATTGCGGAGACTTGCCGGCGCTGAATCACCGTTTCCTCGTCGACCCTTCCGCTCCCAGCAGTTGGCATGCGCTCGAAGAAAGCGAAAGCGCAGGAACGACGCCTGCAGAAACGTCGAGTCGCGACGTTGCTTTCATGGTCTTCACATCGGGTACGACATCGGCTCCGAAAGGCGTCCTTCATTCTGCGTCCACATTGCTTGGCGAGATTGAAGCCCAAAAAGCTGCTCGCGCAGACATTTCCAACGAGACTATCCTCTGCCCCTGGCCGCCCGGACACGTCGCAGGCGCTTTGCAAATGCTGCGCTTTCTGGTTTCCGGTACGCCGCTCATTGTCATGGAGAAATGGGACGCAGCGGAAGCCGCCAGGCTGATTGAGACGCACAAGGCGACCACATCGTCCGGTACGCCGTTCCACATGGCTGGCTTGCTTGACGCGGCAGAAGAGGATGGGCGTAGCTTGTCCAGTCTTCAAAGCTACGTCCTTGGCGCGGCGCCTGTGCCTGCTGCGCTGGTCCAGGCGTGCGAGGATAGAGGGATTGTGACGGTTCACTCATACGGGTCCAGTGAGCATCCGACCGTGACGATGGCGGCTAATGATGACCCGCTGGAAAAGCGCCTCCACACCGAAGGCCGCCCAATGCACGGAAACGAAATCCGGATCGTCGACGAGGCTGGAAGTGATTTGCCTGTTGGCGAGCCCGGGGAAATCCTCACGCGAGGGCCCGAACGCTTCCTGGGTTATCTGGACAAGGACCTCGACAAGCAGGCCTTTCTTCCGGGGGGATGGTATCGCACCGGCGATGTAGGTCGTCTGGACGAGGATGGATTCCTTCTGATCACTGACCGAAAGAAGGACATTATCATTAGGGGCGGTGAGAATATCTCGTCTCGTGATGTCGAGGATGTCGCTCGGTTGATATCAGGAGTTCGCGATTCGGCGGCGGTTGCTGTCCCCGATGACCGTCTGGGCGAGCGCATCAAACTTTTTGTCGAGATGGAGAGCGGCGAGACTATGAATTTGGACGCAATGCAGGCCCATTACCGTGCGCAAGGCGTAGCTTCCCAGAAAATTCCAGAATTTCTTGAGATAATCGATTCGTTGCCTCGCAATGACAACGGCAAGGTGCTCAAGGTCGAGCTGCGCAATCGTCGCTACTAACGCTACCTTGCGCATTGAGTTATTTAACTAGGTGTGCTTTCTATTGAGCTGGTCGCGGCGCCGCCGCGATAGATGCGATAGGAAGGCGATACCGGAATGAGCGATCTCAAACTCCCCGAGGCCGCGTTCATGCAGGATGAGGAAATCCGCATGTTCGCAGACGCAGCTCAGAAGTTCTTTTCTCGCGCTGCGCCCCCGGAACGCGTGTCCAAATGGGTCGAGGATGGGCAGGTCGAGCGTGAATTCTGGAAAGAGGTGGGAGAAGCCGGCTTTCTGGGCGTTAGCGTGCCCGAGGAATATGGTGGACCTGGCGGAGACTTTCGCCATGATATCGTCCTGTGCGAGACCTGCCAGCGCCTAGGTCTGGAAGGGTTTGCAATTACTTTGCATAACGTCATCGTCACGCCCTATATCCAGCTCCACGGCACAAAAGAGCAAAAGGAACGCTGGCTTCCGAAACTCGTTTCCGGTGACCGGGTATGCGCGATCGCCATGAGTGAACCGGGCGCCGGCTCTGACCTGCAGGCCATTCGAACCACGGCTGTTCGTGATGGGAATGGCTACAGGTTGAATGGATCAAAGACGTTCATTTCAAACGGACAGATTGCTGACTTTATCGTTGTTGTCTGCAAGACCGACCCGACAAAAGGAGCGCGTGGCGTCTCGCTCCTGGTCATCGAAACCGAAGGCTTGGAAGGATTCCGTCGGGGCAAGAAACTCGACAAGATTGGTCACGAAGCACAGGATACGTCGGAGCTCTTCTTCGACGACGTTTTCGTTCCGGCTGATAACCTACTTGGTGGGGAAGAAGGAAAGGGCTTCTTCCAGCTCATGGCCGAGTTGCCGAGAGAGCGGCTCATCATTGCTGTGAATTCCGTGATTTCCATGGAAAAGGCGATCAACTGGACGATTGATTACACAAAGGAGCGCAAGGCGTTCGGCCAGCCTGTGTTTGACTTTCAGAACACGCAATTCAAGCTTGCCGACTGCAAGGCGAAAGCGGTCGTAGCGCGAACCTTCGTGAATGATTGCATCGAGAAAGCAATCGCCGGCACGCTCGACAATGATACCTCGGCCATCGCCAAGATGTGGGTGACCGATACCGAGTGGGAGGTCGTTGACGAATGCCTACAGCTCCACGGCGGCTATGGTTATGTCAACGAATACCCCATCGCTCGCCAGTTCAGAAATTCCCGAATCCAGAAAATATACGGCGGGTCGAATGAGATCATGAAAGTGTTGATCGCGCGCGGACTTTAAAGACGAAATTCCAGCAAAGGGAGACCGGAAGCGATGAGCGAACATGTGCTTAAACTTGACCCGCCCGCTTTTGGGCCGGACCGCAATTTTCTGCCAGATGCGGTCTTTTCCGAAGACGTTGTGATGATCCTGTCTGACGGAAGCGAAAGCGCCCAGGCTATTGCCGATGCGTTCGCATCTGTAGGCGCATCGGTCGCCGCAGTCGGGCCCGACCTACCGGCCGCAAAACGGGTTTCGGGCATTGCGGCCGGGCATGGCCGAAAGAGCCTCGAGGCAGCCTGGGCAGCAGATCCAAGTAGCCTTCTCAGGAAGGCCGCCGGGGACTTGGGACCCATAAACCACATGGTTTCAGTTAACGTCGATGACAAAGTGCTTTCGGCATTCCTCAAGGCTTTTGAAGGGGTTCCGTCCGATCCGGGAATGATGCGAAACTGTGTGATCATCTCGTCTCCTAGTAAATCGGACCAGGTTACAAACGGGACGAGACAATTTCGGATAAATCATATTGAGGTTGATCTATGCCGAGGCGCGGAAGGTCTGGTGGGCCGGGCCGGCGGGACCTTCGAGCTCGGATGGGCCGTTGCCTTTTTCTGTTCTCCCTATGCCCGTGAGATCGATGGTCAAAGGCTAAGGCTTGATGGGGGAATGGTATGAGCCGCACAGTTCCGAGCTGGCTTGATGATCCTGTGTGCGTTGTCGTTGGTCATGGAGATGGGGTTGAGGCAGCCGCCCATGAGTTAGCGGCGGCCGGCGCAACGATCGCGCGAGGACCCATCACGTCAGACCCGGCCGCCGCGCTTGGCGCAATTGAAGCTGCCGAAAAGGCGGCCAGGGACCCGGTCACCATCGTCCTGCATGCATCTGGCGGCCAGGATGTTGCTGCAACCGCATATGGCAAGGCGTTTACGGTTTATCTCGAGAACAGGGAGCTGAATGGTGCATTCTTGCTGCTCGAGCCTGCCGGGACGGATGCAAGGCAGGCGCTTGTTGAACTGTCGGGCCCAAGGCTTAGAGCAAATGCGATCGCGACCAATTATGCGTACGGTGGGCCGCTTAAGAAGCTACGTGCGCTCGGTGCGCTCGCGGCCTATCTCGCCAGCGACTACGCCGCGTATGTTTATGGGGCTTGTCTCGGCGTAGATCGCTCGGATTCTCAGCAAGGGCATCCATAGGCCAATTCATGTCAGGGGCGCAGGATCCAGCCGCCATCGACGTGTAAGACCTGTCCGGAAATCCAGCCGCCGGCCGGAGAAACAAGCAGAAGAAGTGCACCGACCAGTTCGTCGGGTTCACCGCGCAGTCGCAACGTCACCATACCTTCAAGCATCTTCACAAAGGGCGAATCCTCAGGCGTCAGGGTCGCGCCCGCGTCCGACATGGTATTGCCAGGCGCGATGGCGTTGACGGCGATCTTCTGGCTGCCCAGCTCCCGCGACAGCGTGGTTGTCAGTCCAACGAGTGCGATCTTTGTGATTCCATACACTGTTTGTGCGGGAAACGCACCGCCGGAAACCTGGTTAACTATGCGTCCGCCACCGCGTTCAGCCATAAGCGGCGCGACTGCCTGAGAGCAGTTGAGCGCCCCTGTGAGATTGACCGCAATCGCCTTGTTCCACGATTCAAGATCGATCTGAATGGCCGGTTTGGAAACAATTTCGACCATGAGGGCGGCATTGTTCACGAGGATATCGACCCCACTGAATGCGGCCGTGGTCTCTGCCACCATGGCGTTCACGCTGGATCGATCAGTAATGTCGACCTGAACCGAAATCGCCTCTCCACCCGATTGCCTGATCTCGTCGGCGACCTTTGCCGCACCTTCTTTGTTAAGGTCTGCGACGACGACTTTCGCGCCAGCACTGGCAAGGCCAAGTGCATATGCCCGGCCAATTGAATTGCCGCGCCCGCCAGCGCCAGTGACGATGGCGACCTGCCCGTCGACACGGAATTGATCGAGTGAAAATGCCATATCGGCTATCCTTTGTTTGTGGTGAGGGGAGGTCCGAAGAGCAAGCGACGGATCGAGGCGTTTGGCGCAAAAGATGCGGCGAAAATGTAGGCGAACGAAAAGAGGCCCCCAAGGAAGATACAGGCCAGCCCAAAAACAATACGCTTCACGGAAGCAGTTTCACGCCACGCAACCCAGGCAGCCATGAAGACCAGATGCCATGCGAAATCCAGATTAAACTGGCCGCGCCATGGATGGACAAAGTCGCCGAAAAAGAGCGCTCCGGCTCCCGATAGTCCGGCTTGACTTATTGCACGGACGGTCATGAAGGCAGTCAGCAGCCAGGCTATTGCCGACAAGAAACGCACAGCATGAACAGCGGTGGGCTTGATCATATAAGGGTGCCCTAGTTGTTGGCTATCGTTACGGTCTTGTAGTGGAGGTAAGCATCAATCCCGGCGCGGCCGCCTTCCTTTCCAAAACCGGAAATACCGACGCCGCCGAATGGTGTGTGTGGATTGATCTGGGTCGCGCCATTGATGTAGACGCCCCCCGCAACGAGTCTTTCCGAGAGACGATGGGCTCTTTTCAGGTCATTGGTCTGGATATAGGCGGCCAGTCCATAAGCCGTTGCATTGGCCATTTCCACTGCCTCGTCCTCATCTTTGAAACGGTTCACCAGCAAGACTGGCCCGAAGATTTCCTGCTGGGAAATCTCGCTATCCAGTGGAGCGTCAACGATGATTGTGGGCTCAATGAAGTTGCCCCCGGCAAGTGGGCCGCCGCAAAGGTTTCCTCCCAAGACAATGTTTCCGTCGCTATTCGACTTGACCCGTTCGAGCATGCCCATGATGCGGTCCCGGGCAGCGGTGTTGATCACAGGGCCGACCAAGACGCCCTCTTCAAAAGGGTCGCCGACCTTGAACCCAGACGCAATCGCCTTGAGCTTTTCAACGGTTTCGTCAAAGACGTCCTCGTGGACGAGCAGACGGGTTGGCAGCGCGCATCCTTGGCCAGCCATAATGCCAATCGTCCAGAAGATGGCGCGCTGACAAGCTGCCGAGATGTCAACGTCTGGAAATAGCAGTGAGGCGGATTTGCCACCCAATTCCATTATCGACGGTTTGATGTGCTCGGCGCAGGTCGCCATGATCTTCCGTGCCGTGATCGGACCACCGGTGAACGAGATCAGCGCTACTTTCGGATGCGCAACCAGCGCCTGTCCGGCTTCGCCTGTGCCGGGCAGGATTGAGACAACGCCATCTGGAATGCCGGCCTCGCGGCAGAGCGTTGCAAACAGATCAGGTGCAAACGGCGTCAGTTCCGCCGGTTTGACCACACAGCAATTACCTGCAGCCAAGGCGGGGACAACTTTCATGCAGAGCGAAATGAGGGGGCCATTCCAGGTAATGATGATGCCGACAATGCCCTTTGGCTCGGGCACTGTGTAGGAAAACTCACCCCTTGTATCGAGCGTGGAGATGAGTTCGCCTGAAAGCTTGTCACACCAGCCAGCATAATACCTGGCCCAAGCCACCGATGTTTCCACCATCCGTAACCCGTTGATAAGCGGTGTGCCGCCATCGATCGCGCCGCGCTGTGCAAAGGCCTCGGCGTTCTGTTCGATGAGATCCGCGAGCCTGAACAAAATGTCCCGGCGCACTTCGGGGGGCGTCGTTCGCCAAGCTTCGCGGGCCGTCTCCGCCTTTGCTACTGCTTCGTCAATCTCCTTTTTCCCGGCAAGCGGGAACGAAGCCTGCACGTCTTGTGTCACCGGATTGAGGTGTTGATAAGTGCCACCAGAGCCTTCTTCTATGTCAGTGTGGCCGATGCGCAGTTTTATCGGAGCCAGGGCGGTTATGTCGGGCATGGGTGTTTCTTCTATGATGGGGTTTAGGTTCAGGACCAGGTCAGGTGTAGTGATGAGAGACCCATAACGGATCCGCCTCGAACGCCGCTTGGTGGCTTTGAGGAATCGATCCGAAAGGGTGGAATTTCGGCGAGCCAATGCCGGTAGAAAGCTTCAAGCTCCATTTTCGCCAGGTGGCGGCCGAGACAGGTATGCCCGCCATACCCGAATGCGAAATGGTTGCGCTTTTCGCGATCCAGCCTGACGTCCGTGGCGTTTGGGTTGAGCGACTCGTCGAGACCGGCCATGGCGATGACGCAAAGAACCATTTCGCCAGCTTTGAGCGCGACGCCATCGAGTTCTGTATCTTTGGCGACCTGCCTTGGCAGGTTCGGAAATGTATACCGGCGCAGCAGCTCCTCAGCTGCTTCGGCGCATCGTTCAGGATGGGCGCGAAGCTGTGTCTGGAAGTCTGGATATCGGGCGAGATGGCGCGTGCCGAATGACATCGCATTGGTCACCGTATCGAGCCCTGCGAGAAACAGCAGGAAGCCGATCGACATCAGCTCCTCGAATGTGAGTTTGCGGCCCTCAAAGTCTGCGTCGATGAGGCGAGATAGAAGGTCATCCTCGCGCTTGTCCATGCGCGCCGAAATCAGGGTCTGCAGCTCGCCCATGATCTTCATGGCATAGGTCTGTGACTCTTCCGGTGAGCTGGACCTGAACATGCCGTCAATCAGACTTCGAAAGTCTTCATGTCGGTCGAGTGGAAAGCCAACGAACTCCATGAAAACCGTAACAGGTATGCGGGAGGCGACAGCCTCGACGAATTCGCATCCGCCCTTGTCCTTTACGTTTGCAACGAAATGTTTGGTCCAGTGATCGACGCGAGATTTGAGATGCGCAATCTGGCGCGGTTCAAACCAGCTCATCATGAGGCGTCTGTAGAGCAAATGCTCAGGGGGATCGAGCGATTCCGGGATCATGACTGGGGCGTTCTGCCGAGGTGGAATCTGAAGCTGACGGCTTGAGAACACTTTCGGCGTCCGAAGCACAGTCGAGATCGCGCTCGTATCCAGAACGACCCAGTGTCCGCCATTGAAAGGGGTCCAGAACAGGCCGGGCGCTTCAGATCGCAACGCAATCAGACCATCATGAATGTCCTTCTGGATGCGTGCGTCATTATAGAAATCGAACTCGACGACCCTCTCTCGCGGGACATGCTCAGGAATGTCGGATTCTGGCATCGCGCCCATCTTGTTCTCCCTTCCGTTCTTGTGCCATTAAGTAAATTCAGATTTACTTGCGGGTCAATAGGTATCTAACCAGGTCAAACATGGAAGACAGTGTCAGGCGGCGGAATCCTGAGCGGACACGCCAGTCCATCCTTTCTGCCGCGCAGGAAATATTTTCACGACGGCCCTATGCAGAGGCATCACTCAAGGAGATTACTGCTAAGGCGGGAGCCAATCCCGCCCTTGTCAGCCGTTATTTTGGATCGAAGGAAAAACTCTTCGAAGCGGCGCTAGAAGCTTCACTTGATGCTGGTCCACTCATGCCCGCATCGCGTGAATCATTCGGCGAGCAGGTGGTCAGCGCCTTTTTAAGCCCCGATCGAGGTCGGGTGAATCCCCTGTCAATGTTGATATTTTCGACGGCCGAAGCGGGCCTGCAGTCCATGGCTTTGCGTTTGTTGCAGGATCGGATTGTCGTGCCGCTATCGGCGTGGCTCGGAGAAGATGATGCTGAAACGCGCGCGGCCCGGGTCATGATGGTGGCTTCGGGCTTCTTTATCTATCGAAGTCTGTTGCCGCTCGCGTCGATGACCGGCCCGCTTGATCCAGCGACAAGACAGTGGCTCGCCAATTGTTTTCAGTCCGCGATAGACAATGGCTAGCCTTCGGTCCGCGCGCGGGCATCGATGTTTCCTGTCATATAGCTCGATTACTAGGTCATATAGGTGTAGGCTGGTAGTACGAGGGCAGGAGACGTAAGATATGGCGGTGATAACCGAGAGACTGAGGCGGGTCATGGCACTTGATCACGCCGCGAAGGCAATCGACTTCAATGAAAAATGGATTGATTGGGGGAAACTTGCTTCCCGAGTCGACGACATTGAGGTGATCTTTGCAGAACTGGGTCTCCCGCAAGGCGCGCGGATTGGTGCGTTGCTGCACAACCGACCAGGTCATGTTGCCTCCATACTCGCGGTGCTCGCGTCGGATCGTTGTCTCGTCACTCTTAATCCGGTTTATCCGGATGAAACTCTGGGTCCTGATATTCAGGCGCTTGATATTCCACTTGTTATTGGCGAGCCGTCAGATCTCGAGCGGGTGGGCGTTCAGGCTGCGATCGATCTTCTCGATGCTAGCGTAATTGAGATTGCTCCAGACCTCGAGACGGTGAAGCTGGCGCGCACTGGTCGAAATGCGGCAGCTGGTTCTAATGGGGATGTCGCAATTGAAATGCTGACAAGCGGGACCACTGGCAAACCAAAACGCGTCCCCCTCAGCCGATCGGCCTTCGACGCAAGCTTCGCTGCAATTGCGAGCCATGACAAAAGCCGCGATCCTGATGAAGAGGTCAAGCTTCGCTCTTCAACGACACTGATACTGAATCCGGTAACCCACATCGGTGGCATTTATGGTGTCATTGGGGCTCTGATGGCGGGCCGGAGGATTTGCCTGGTTGAACGCTTTTCAGTGGAAAACTGGGTTCGGGCCGTGACCCGTCATAGGCCCAAAGTGGCCCCGGCCGTACCAGCCGCGCTCAGAATGCTGATTGAAGCAGACCTCCCACGGGAGCACTTCTCAAGCCTGTCGGCGATCATCAGTGGAACGGCGCCTTTATCGCCGGATGTCGTGGATACCTTTCTCGAAAAATATGGGGTTCCGGTCCTTTCTAATTATGGGGCAACGGAGTTCGCAGGCGCCGTAGCCGCCTGGTCTCTTCCTGATTTCAAGGCCCATTGGAGAGACAAGAAGGGCGCTGCCGGACGGCTTCATTCGAGCTTGCAAGCTCGGATTGTTGAGCCTGAATCAGGGAAGATCCTGCCAGATGGGCAAGAGGGTGTGCTGGAACTCAAAGGGGCCCAGCTCGGGACGGGCGAGTCCTGGCTGCGGACCACGGACCGGGCAGTGATTGATGAAGACAGATTTCTTTTCATCAGAGGGCGCGCTGACAATGCGATTATTCGCGGTGGCTTCAAGGTTCATCCGGATGACATTGTCAGGGCGATAGAGTCTCACCCAGCAGTTCGCGAAGCAGCAATTGTCGGAGTCCCTGACGAACGTCTCGGCGAGGTGCCTGCCGCAGCCATTATCCTGAAAGATGGGGCCGAGGCGCTGAAGAGTGACGACATGCGCGCTTATCTGCGCGAGCGCCTGGTTCCCTATCAGGTGCCTGTTCACTACCGCATCGTCGATGACATTCCTCGAACGCCAAGCATGAAGCCTGCCACGTTGCCGCTCAAGAAATTGTTTGCGTCCCACTCCGAAAAGTAGCACCTAGTTATATAACTGGAGAAATGTGAACGAGGAGATCTGCTGAATGAAGGTCGATCAAAACACGGCTGCTATTGTGACGGGTGGGGCGTCCGGGCTTGGAAATGCCACGGCCAGAGCGTTGAGGAATGCGGGCCTGAAAGTCGCTATTTTCGACATCGATGCCGAGAAAGGCATGGCTGCCGCCGAAGAAATCGGCGCTGTCTTCTGTGAGGTGAACGTCATGGACGAAGCCAGCTGTGAAGCCGGCTTCGAAAAGGCGCGTGCTGCCAACGGTCAGGAGCGGATCTTCGTCGGATGCGCCGGTGGCGGTAATGCTGGCAAGATCATCTCACGGGACAAGGAAACCGGCGCGATCAAGCGGTGTCCAACAGACAGGTTTGAACAGGTTATCAAGCTGAACACAGTAGCGTCCTTCAGATGCGCGGCGATGACCGCCGCCGGCATGGCAACTCTTGAGCCTCTTGAGGATGGGGAGCGCGGCGTCATTACGCTGACAGCATCTGTCGCTGCGCAAGACGGACAGATCGGGCAGGTGGCTTATGCTGCGGCAAAGGCTGGGATTAATGGCCTCGTCTTGCCAATCGCTCGCGATCTCATGAATGAAGGTATTCGGATCAACTCCATCATGCCGGGTATTTTCCGCACTCCGCCCATGCTCGGGGTGCCGGAGAAGGTGCTTGAATCGCTTGCGGCTTCAGTTCCGTTTCCCAAGCGACTGGGGCATCCGGAAGAGTTTGCGTCGCTGGTCATGGAATTCGTTCGCAACTCATACTTCAACGGCCAGACCATTAGGCTGGATGGCGCCATTCGCATGGCACCAAGATAAGGCTGATGGAAGAAAAAAACTTGCCCGATACGGTTTCTCAAGCTCCTCGTTCGCCCGGCGGTCATATTCCCGCAAGGTCGGCAAACTCCTTCAGGCGCACGACATCGATCGACACCAGCTGGCCGGAGGGGCGGCAAGGACCAATGAAGATGGTCGGGCTGGGCCGCGACATTTTCACGGGATCGGATGCCACGAGCTTTGAAGTGATCGACGAAGCTCGCTTCGACATCACTGCATCGCCGCGTCGAGAGATACTGGAAATAGCGTGCGACCCGCTTGTTGGTTGCTTTGAACAGCTCGTCGGGGCTCGTGCCGGCGGGCACTCGCGCGCCCTGCTCGCCGAAGCGCTCGCCGAGCAACAGGCTGATGGGAAAGTTATCTATCAGCTGCTCGACGATTTCGCAGGAGCGAGCCTGGTTGCGGGTTGGGCTTGGTCAAGATGGACTGACCTGTGGGCGGAATCGCGCTCGTCTTCAGATAGGCCGAAATTGCCCAAAATGGTTGGTATCTGCGCTGGCTTTCGGCCGGGTGCCGGATCGTTGACGGAAGAGGGTACGCCCCGACATGACATACAGTCCTCCGCGCCTGTTCCCGACCTGAGAAACCCTGACGACCATGATGGCCTGCATGTCTGTCCGCGGCAGACCGGTGTTGGCATGCGGCGGGCGCGTTGGTTGGATGTGTCGGCTACCAGTGTCGGCATTGCGGTCCAAACAGGGTTTCAGGACAGCGCTACCGATCCAGGCGGAGGGCGCGTTGCAGTCCACGAATACCGGGTTGATGCGCTGATAGACCCTCAGGATCTCATACTGACGAGCCTCGAAGCCGACCCAAGAATTCTGCCCTATGCAGAATGTTCAGGAGCTGTGGGGCATACGGAACGTTTGCTCGGCAAGCGAATAAGCGCTTTTCGTCGGGACGTGATCGAGACCCTTCCCGGCACACTCGGCTGCACGCATCTCAATGATGTCCTGAGGGCCCTGGCCGATATTCCGCGTGCAATAAGTGTGATCGAAAAAGCGCAGCCGAAACAAGAAAACTGATGCCTGCTTGACGTTGCGTCTTGTTTTGCAGGGTACACCTAGTTATACAAGTAGTGAAGGTCGGGCAATTGATCTGACCCATGGGAGGAAAATATGTCTTTTAAACAAAACACTGCAGTTGAATTTTGCGCCGGTTCCGGGCGGAGAAATCTGAGAATATGGCTTGGCAGTGCGTCGCTGGCCGTTCTGGCGTCAACTGTCTCGCTTGCGCCAGCTCATGCTCAAGAAGGCGACGATGGTGCGCCCGAAGAGACGCGCCGGCTGGGCACGGTTACGGTCAATGCGCGGAAAGTCGAAGAAAACCTCCAGGATGTGCCCGTCGCTGTTACGGCATTTGATGGGGCGGAGCTTGAGGCTCAAGGGGCTGTCGAGTTCTCGGATGTTGCCGCCTTCACCCCCGGTTTCGCAACTGTGCCGGGTACAGCCAATCCAAGCTCCTTCGCTCTCTCCATTCGCGGACAAGTCCAGAACGACGTTCTGGCGACACTGGAGCCGTCCATCGGCACTTACGTTGATGGGCTCTACTGGGCACGGGCATATGGCCTAAACCAGGATCTGCTCGACATTCAGAATGTCCAGGTTCTGAAAGGGCCCCAAGGGACGCTGTTCGGCCGCAATACGACTGGCGGTGCTGTGCTGCTGAATACAAACGATCCGGTGCTCAGCGGCGGTATCTCCGGCATGTTGCAGGGGCGTGTTGGCAATCTGAGTGAGAGGACCGGAACTGCAGTCGTCAATATTCCTATCGTTGAGGACAAGTTTGCTGTTCGCGGCGCGCTGCAAGTTAGTCAGCGTGATGGCTATGTTGAAGACGTGCTGACCGGTCAGGATTACCAGAACCGTGACAATACGCAGGGCCGGATCAAGGCCCGCTGGAAGCCGAGCAACGACCTGGACATTACCGTTTCCGGTGAATGGTACGATTCAGATACCAGGCAAGGTGTCTTTGTCACCGATTATGCTTATCCATTTCCTCCCACACCAGGCCCGCGCCTGCTCAGTACATTCATTCCAACGCCATTCGTTACGGTCGACAATTATCTTGACCTGACCGGGCCAAGCGAAGGCAAGAGCAAGGTGGCGCTCAACGCAGCTCCGTTCATCGATATCAGTACCGAGACCTATACAGGTGAGGCGGTGTGGTCGACCGACATTGGTGAAGTGACCTTCATTACGGGCTACCGGAAAGTTGAAAATCAGAACCAGCTCGACCTTGATGGTTCGCCCTGGCCTGTTCACGCAACGACGCTGACACAGGAGCTCGATCAGTTCAGCGCTGAGGTCCAGCTTGCTCGAGAGGCGTTTGATGGTCGTCTCTCCTATGTTGTCGGCGCAACCTATTTCGAGGAAGGGGGTACTGATTCGTCAACGACGATCGCTCTGACCCCGCTCAATCCACTCGATACAACCTTCTTTGGTGACATCGACAATCAGAGCCTCGGACTTTTTGTTCAGGGTACCTACGAGCTGACTGACAAGCTTAACCTCAACGCTGGCTTGCGTTTCGCGCAAGACGAAAAAGGGATCACCACGTCGGGCGTTCGGGTTGTCCGGGCCACCGGAGCTGTGAATCTCTGTCTTGTCGATGTCGCGACACCGCCAGATTGCGTCGCGCCCAAGAGCACGGACGAATTTGAAGAGGTGCCCTACATGATCGGGCTGGATTATAGTCCGAATGATGACTGGCTCATCTATGGCAAGTTCAGTCACGGGTACCGGGCCGGTGGCCAGCAGCTTCGCGCCGTGAGTACCGAGACCCAGGCCCCCTTCGACCCGGAAATCGTGGATGAGGTCGAGGTCGGGTTCAAAGCAGACTTGATGCAGTCGCGCGTTCGCCTGAACGTCGCTGCTTATATCAACGAAGTGCAGGACCTGCAGCGGTCAACAATCTTCACCGATGGTCGGGGCATCAATTATACATTGCTTGAGAACGCTGCTGAAGCATCAAATCAGGGTATCGAAGCCGAGCTGGTGGCGTTGCTCAGTGACAATTTCACGTTCCAGGCATCGGCTGCATTGAACAATCCGGAATACGACAAATTCGTGGACGGGCAGGGCAATGATCGTTCGAACGAGAACTTCACCTATGTCCCGGAGGAGATGTTCACCCTGGCTGGCATCTACGAAACACCAACCCGGTTCGGTCACCTCACAGCTCGTCTCGACTATTCGTGGCAGGGCGAAACCCCTTATGACGGATTCAATAATCCGGCCTTGCCGCAGGTTACGGACGTAGCGATCGGCGAAGCAGCCGGCATCCTCGGCGCGCGGGCGACTCTGTCAGTGACGGACCAGTTCGACCTGACGGTCTGGGGCAAGAACCTCACGGACGAAGACGCGTACGTGAATACGCTCCTGATCGGCGGTCTTGGATATGCGTCGGTTATCCCGCGCGAGCCTTTGACCTATGGGATCACGGCGACCTACCGTTTCGGCCAACAGTAACCCGGAGCTAATTTCGGGGGGAACAGAGGGCGGGGCCTGAAGACCCCGCCTTCATGCTTTGAGATCGGGAGCTGTGTCATGTCGCCAGAATTACTAGAAGCGCTCCATCGTGAGGCGCTTGATCGACTGGAGGTCGCTGACATGGCAGCGGCCCATGCTCGCTCTCTTGATATCGAAGAGGTTCACACGGCCGAAAAGATTTCTTCGGAGTGGCTTGGGCACGTGATCGGAGGGAATGTCGACGGGGCCTTGTTAGAGAACGCCGTGCAGAAGGAAGGTCATGATGGAATGACCGACCGGCGTCAATGGAATCTAAGTTGGAATGCGCAGGGCCGTGCCGCTGGATTGCCGGCGTCTGTCTTCATCAAGGCAACGCCCTCTCAACCCTATCTCAGGGAAACCTTGTCAATGCTGCACATGGCGGAAGCTGAAGTGCGCTTTTACAACGAGCTGCGCGATGAAATTCCGCATCTCGCGCCGCAGAGCTTTTACGGGAAATCCTGGGCCGGCGGACGCTTTATTCTAGTACTTGAGGCACTTGAGGATAGGGGGCTAAAGCCATACTGGATGCATCATGACTGTTCATTCGAACATGCATGTGCAGTTCTTGAGGCCCTCGCAGAATTGCACGCGCGATATTGGGAAACCGACCGTTTTCAAACCGACCTTGCATGGGTGCGACCCCGCGCTTTGAAATTCGGCGCGCGATGGCACGAAGCTTCATTCGTGCAGGCCCGTAGCGCCTATCTGCAGACGGATCTTGGTCAGGCCCTACCCGAAGATATTCGTGCGCTGCTTGGAACATGGTCAGAGGTATTTCGAAACGTCTATGCTTGGTGGGACAGCCAACCGTTGACGTTGATTCATGGTGACAGCCATCTTGGAAACAGTTTCGCCTATCCTGATGGAAAAGCCGGAATGTTTGATTGGCAGGTTGTGTTCCGGTCGCACGCAATGAGGGATGTTGCTTACTTTGTTTTGTCAGCCCTCACTCGCGATCAAAGGGCAGAGTTCGAAGACAAGCTCATATCATCCTACCTGATGTCCTTGCAGCGCCACGGCGTGAAGCTGGAGGAAGACTACGCCCGACGCCTATATGCCTTGTTTCTTCTGGATTCGTGGGATGCCCACATGAAGACTTATACGCGAGGCGGGTACGGGCATGCCGATGCTGCGGTCCGCCGCCGGGCAACAACCATGATAGATGCGCTGAGAGAGCACCAGACCGCGGATCTGCTTGGCGATCTCCTAAAAGAGATCGGGGGATAGATATATGGCGACCCAGCCTTTGCCCGCGCGACCACAAAGCGAAGCAGCGAAGTCGATATCGCCTTTTCGACGAAATCTGACGCTGGCGCTCATCGGTCTTGTCGCCATTATCAATTACGTCGACCGGCAGGCTTTCACTGTGCTGATGGAAGATATCAAGACCGAGTTCGTGCTGAATGACACGGTTCTTGGTCTCATTGGCGGACTGGTCTTTGGCGTCATTTATGCCCTGGCGGCAATTCCGATTGCCCGCATCGCCGATCGCACGGACAGGCCTCTGGTTATAGCGATCTGTCTCGGTTTCTGGAGCTTGGCGACAGCCGCCTGCGGTCTTGCTGCAAACGCTTGGCACATTGCGATTGCCCGGATGGGAATTGCGGTCGGCGAGTCCGGGTCGGGACCGGCCGGCGTTGCTCTGGCCGCTGAAATCTTCCCAGACAACAGAAGAGTCCTGGTTCTTGGAACGATCCAGGCGGCGAGCTCGATCGGTCTGTCTGTGGGCGTCGTCCTGACGGCTTGGCTGGCAACGTTCCTGTCTTGGCGACACACATTTATTGCCATCGGTCTTCCGGGCATCCTGCTGGCCTTGCTGGTTTATTTCCTCGCGGCGGAGCCACGCCGGAAGGAGAAATTGGAAGCGTCGTCTTCGAGCAAGACGGATGATGCTCCAATACCTCTTGGCGAAGCTGTCCGCATCATTGCAGGAACCCCCGCGCTTCGCTGGCTCGCATTACTTTGTATAGCCGTCCCCATGACCGGGTTCGGGTTCCTGATGTGGGGGCCGTCCTTCCTGCAACGTGTGCATGGCTTCAACATGCAGGAGGTCACCTGGTTTGGCTGGGCTATCCTTGCCGGACTTGTATCCGGCAATCTGACGGCCGGTTGGCTTGGGGATCGGTATGGCAGCAGGCATCCCCGCTTCAATGCTATTCTTGCCGCCAGCGGCTTGCTGATCGCTGTGCCTTTCGCAGCTGGGTTTGCCCTCCTGCCTAATGCCTATGCTGCGATAGCATGTTTTGTCGTGCTCAAATTTGCCATGACACTATGGATGGCGCCAACAATTGCCCTGACATTTACCCTGGTTCCGGTTCGCATGCGGGCGACGATTAATTCGCTGATGAATGCCATCGTGATTCTGTCTGGCATTGGTTTCGGCTTCATAGTCGCTGGTGCGCTAAGTGATGCCTATTCGCAGGCATTCGGCGCAAGTTCGCTTCGATATGCTCTGCTGACGATGAGCAGTGGCCTGATCGTTGGCGCATTTGCCTGCATCATGGCAGCACGTTCAGTCGCGCGGGCTAAAGAAAAAGAGAACGCGACAGTTGCCATCTGAATAAACTTTATGATCGGAGCAAAAAAAAGGACCTGGCCCACGAGGCCAGGTCCATCGAGTTATAGCCTTCACCCCCGGAGGTCGCCGCTTGGCAGATCAGAGTGAAGACCGGACGGGAGGAGAAACGACTGCTCCCGAAATCCTTGATCAGCTAGCAACGAGATCGGCGACAGCGGGATTCTTCAGTCCAAACAGGCGCGCTGCATTCCCGCCGAGAATAAGTCGCTTTTCCCGCTCTGGAATATCGATGCCTGCGAACAGCCCGTCGACGATTTCCTTGGATTTCGGGAACGTGCCTTCTGCATGCGGATAATCCGACGCCCACATGATGTTTTCAACGCCGATTTCATGGCGATGGACGATGCAGGCCCGATCGTGCTGAAAGGAGGCGTATACTTGGCGCTTGATGATCTCGCTCGGCATCATTGAGAGTTTCGGATGCACGAAATGATGGTGCGCCACATAGACTTCGTCCATGCGTTCGGCAACGGCTGCGAGCCAGCTTGCGCCGCTTTCGATAAACGCTACTTTTGCCTTCGGATTACGATCGAGCACACCGCCGGCGACGAGGTACTGGCACGAGTTGATGGCGTCATTCATCTGATTTGAATAATTGATGACGGCCGCGCCGGGCCCGCGCTCGTGAATTACGGTTTCAAGTCCTGTGCCAGTGTGCAGCACGAAGACCATGCCAAGCTCGCCTGCCAGATTGAAGACCGGATCCCAGGCAGGGTCATTATACTTGGCAATCGCTTTCGGTGTCACTGCGGGAAGCATCGCCGCTTTGATCCCCATGCCGACCAGGCGCTTCATTTCAGCCATCGTGTTTGAGAAATCTAGAACTGGCAGGACACCGCACCTGACGAACCGGTCAAGATGGTCGGCAAAGTAGTCATGGTTCCAATCATTATAAACCTGGCACGAGGCAGCTTCAGCCTCCGGGTCATCAAGGCAATAAAGCCAGAGGCCGAGCGATGGGAACACTATTTCGGCATCAATGCCATCCAGCTCCATGTCGAGGATTCGGCCAGGAATTTCCCGAACGCCGCGCCGTTCGCGGTCGCCGAGTTCCTTCTCGCCTTTCTTGCCAACCCGGAGTCGGTAGATGGTTTTGTCCTCGGTGCCGGTGATGATGTAATCGTCTTTCTTGTAGGCGTGGATCGCGTGTTTTTTTAGCGATGCCGGAAGTCCGTCGAGAAAGAGGCTATTCGGTTCGACGACATGGCTGTCTGCGCTGAATACGAATGGTTGCATGGAACACTCCGCTTAGTTGGGGCGGTTCATCCAGTCCGCCTTAATGGGTAACTAATATAACTAAGTGCCACAAATATCAACATTGATTATTTGATATCACTCACCTAAAAGGTAACTATTATATCGGAGATCGCATGATGCCGTTTGACGAACCTGATGAAACAAGGCTTTCGCTCGTGGAGCGAACCGCACGCCAGCTTACCGAAATGTCCATGACCGCTGGCGAGGGCGATTTTCTCGGTTCCGAGCCAGACCTGCTCGCTCGTTTCGACGTATCCCGCCCAACCTTGCGTCAGGCAGCCAAGCTTGTGGCGGCAGACCGCATGATCGACGTTCGCAAGGGGCAAGGCGGAGGGTTCTTTGCATCGCGCCCCAATGCTGTTGATGTGATCAGGGCGCCCGCCCGGTATCTTCGGCTAAAAGGAGCGACAATTGAAAATATCCAGGCGGTCACTCTTCCTCTCGCAGAAGAAGCGGCTGCCGCGGCGTGTAGCTGTGCCGATGCCGGGCTTTGGCAGAAGCTTGCCATGTTCAGAGCGGATGCAGAAAACGCGCTGCAGACTGATGAAACGCCCGACCTTTTGATCAGGAAGGAAACAGAGCTGGCCAGGCTCTTGGCGCAAATGAGCGGCAACCCTGCTTTCATGCTGTTTATCGAGATCGGCTACACCTTTGGTCGCAAGGAACAGAATCTGCGCTTCTTCCAGACAGTGGAAGATCGCCGCCGCGCCCGCGAGCTCCAGTTGGCTCTTTGCGATGCTGTACTAGCGAGAGATGAGGAGATCGCTCGTCTCATGATCAAGCGGCGGTCCAGAATGATTACCGAATGGTTGAACAGAGATGCATCTGCGAAAGCATGAATGAGGGAGGAAGATCTTATGCCACTTCAGGAATATATCGGGTTCGCAGGGGCACGACTTCAGGCGGATGTGCAGGGATGGCCCGAGGACCCCGCAGTCCTGATGTTGCATGGCGGAGGCCAGACACGGGACATGTGGAAGCCAACCGTGGAGTCTCTGGTCAAGGCCGGTCGCTATGTCATCAGTCTTGACCTGCGCGGCCATGGTGAAAGCGACTGGCCCGAAGACGGGCGCTACGATCTGGATGCGTATGTTGGCGACCTCAAGTCCGTCCTCAATGAACTTGGGTCGCGGCCGGTCATTGTTGCAGCCTCGCTTGGCGGCTGGATTGCCAGTGTCGCACTTGGTGAAGAGGGCAGTCACCTTGCAACGGGTCTGGTCTTGGTTGATGCGCCGCCCGAAATAGATGTGAGGAAGGCTCGGAAGATATCGGATGCGCTCAAGAAACGCGCTGAAACGGACGCCGGATCATTGCCCTGGGATGTTCGGTTTCTGGATGGATTTGATATCGAGTCGACCCTGGCCCGCATCACGCGCAGCGCGACCAATATCAAGCTTCCTGTCCTTTTCGTCCGGGGTGCGCTTTCAGAGCTTACTGAACATGAAGCTGCGACCCGCTTTCTTGAGAGCTTCAAGAATCCGGAATTCGCCGAGATCAAGGAATCGCGTCATCTTGTAACAGAAGAACGCTCAGATCTTTTCAATGCCGCGATTGTCGATTTCCTGGAGCGGCGAGTTCCGAGGTTCACGCCTGAGTATAGATCCGGTTCGGATGCGCGAACCCTTCGGGATGCGCTTGGCTGCTTCGCGACCGGGGTTACAGTCGTTACAGCCATGACTGGAGAACAGTCGCCAATCGGACTGACGGCCAACTCCTTCACATCAGTGTCTCTTGATCCGGCGCTACTGCTAGTCTGTATCGCCAAATCGGCCGGTTCTCTCAGCTCCCTGAAAGCAGCGTCGCACTTCGGCGTCAACGTGTTGCACATAGGGCAGCAAGGTATCTCGAACACCTTCGCGAAACCAGGTGAAGACAGGTTTGCCCAAACCCCCTGGCAGCGGGGGAACCATGACGTGCCTCTCATCAATGGGGCACTGGCGAACTTCGAGTGCCGCCAACAGGAGATCGTTGACGGTGGCGACCATGAAATCCTGATTGGTGAAGTGCTTCGCGCAAAGTTTGAGCCGCGGCGAGACCCCTTGCTCTACTTTGGTGGCAAATACCGCCGCCTTCACTTCTCTTAGGTCGATTTATCGCAATTTCTGGCGTGTAGCGCTGGACAAAGCGCATTCTGTCTATCTATAACCTAGTTATATAAGTGATCCGAGGATCCGATAATAGGGAGGCCAGCTTTGGTCTGGATCAATCAGGACAGGTGCGCAATCGTCGGCGTCGGGGCAACGGACTATTATGTCCGCGGACAGAGCCATCCGCGCACAATCAACGACATGGTCGGCGAAGCCATTCTGAAGGCTTGCGACGATGCCGGTATTTCGGTCAAACAGATTGACGGATTCGCCTACTATTCTGGTGCCCAGATGGGCTATGGAGACAAGGCTGACACAGCGTCCCTGATGGAAATGCTCGGTATTCCCGAGGTGAAATTTACCGCGGCGCTGACGAGTGGCGGCGGCGGTGCAGCTGGAGCTGTTGGCCTCGCCACGGCGGCCATCATGAATGAAGATGCGACGCATGTCGTTACCGTCATGGCGTTGCAGCAGTATAAGCAGCGCCTTGGCACTGTATTCGGCGCGAGCGCGCCCAGCCCTGAAAATTCGTTCCTGCAGCCTTCCGGCCTTGTCGGGCCGGGCCATCTGATGTCCGTCCTCGCGCGCCGGCATATGCATCTCTACGGCACGACGCGGGACGCATTTGCTGAAATCGTCATCAGCCAGCGTGAGAATGCCTTGAACCGGGAAGGCGCGATGCGGCGGACCCCGCTGACAAAGGAAGAGTATTTTGCCAGCCCGATGCTGGCCGACCCGCTGTGCAGACTCGATTTCTGCCTCGAAACGGACGGCGCGGTGGCCTGGATCACGACGAGTACAGAAAGAGCCAGGGATCTGAAGCAAAAGCCGGTCCTCATCCACGCGGCAGCGCATGGCGGGCAGCGCGAATGGGGGCGAGCCTTTGCCTGGATGGGCATGCCGGACCCTCATTTCGGATCCTCCGGACACAAACCGATCGGCGATCGCCTTTGGCAACAATCCGGATTGAAACCTGCCGATATGGACGTGGCGCTGATCTATGATCATTTCAGCGCGATGGTTCTCATGCAGCTTGAAGACTACGGCTTCTGCGAAAAGGGTGAGGGCAATGATTTCGTTCTGAGCGGCGCCATTCGCTACAAGGGCGGTTCGATTCCGGTAAACACTCATGGTGGCCAATTGTCGGAAGCCTACATTATCGGCGCCACCCATACCCGCGAGGCGGTCGAGCAATTGCGAGGGGTTGCCGTGAATCAGGTCGACGACGCCGAATTCGCTCTCGTAACCGGTGGGCCAGCGTCCCTTCCCGTGTCCGGCTGCATTCTGAGGAGGGCCTGATATGTCTCTGGAATATGGACCCGCGCAATTGCTGCCCGGCGACAAGATTGCGATCAGCACAGACACGTCGACAGAGCCCTTCTGGCAGATGGCTAAGGAGAAGAAACTCACGGCCTGCCAGTGCGCAAAATGCGGTCATTTCCGTATGCCGCCGACGCCTTATTGTCCTGAGTGTCAGAGTCGGGAAATGAACTGGCCCGAGCTGCCTGGGACTGCGACCGTCTTCAGCTTCGCGATTTGCACCCGCTCGCCATATTCTGGCGAGCCACTCATCTATGTCCCGGTTGTTGTTGATCTTGACGGTGCCCCTGGCGCCCGCCTCGTGTCAAATCTTGTCGGCATCGACGCGGAGAAAGTCGAAATTGGCATGAAGGTCAAGGTCGACTGGAACCCGATTCAGGATGGCTGGCTGTTGCCAGTTTTCCGACCAGTTTAAGGAGCAAGATGTCATGAAACAGCATCAGGCGCTTGCACCGTATCTCAGTGTCCATGCCTATGGGCTGGGTGATCTGCTGGAAGAACAGGCGCGGTGTCGCCCGAACCTGACCGCCATCGTCGAAGGTGCTCACCGCTTTTCATTCCAAGAAGTCGACGACCGTGTAAATCGGCTTGCCACGGTTCTTCGCAATCATGGCGTTGGCCGGGGTGACCGGGTGCTATGGCTTGGACAAAATAGCTTCCGCGTTCTGGAAGCTCTTCTGGCGAGTGCCCGGGTCGGCGCAATCATGTGTCCAGCAAACTGGAGATGGTCGCCTGAAGAGATCGCGTTTGCGCTGGATGATTTCGATCCCAAGGTCGTCCTGTGGCAAAATAAGGACGTTGGTGAAATCAATCGCGGGGCCCGGGATGCTTGGCGTCCTGATTCTAACTGGATCTGCCATGATGGTTGTAAAGGCGAAACGAATTACGAGGATCTGATTGCGACTGCCGACCCGACAAGGGAGTTCGACCCTGTTGAGACATCAAAGCCTTTGCTGGCGATTTATACGGCCGGGTTTTCCGGCAAACCCGGCGCAGCTCTGCTCAGTCATGAATCCCTGCTGATTGTGTCCTGGTTGAACCAGGTGGGGCAGGGGGTTACGGAAACATCAGGCTACCTCGTATCAGGTCCCATGTTTCATGTCGGTGTGCTGATGGGCGCACTCGCCACATTCATGGCCGGAGGCCGGAACGCCTTTGTGGCCCGGGTTGATCCTGAAGAACTCCTGCAGATTATCGAATCCGAAAAGCTTACCCATGCCTTTATTGCGCCGCCTACGATCGAACAGATGCGGGCTATCAACAAGGATGGCAAATACGACGTTTCGAGCATCTTCAGGGATGCCCAAATGTCCGATTACAGGATCCCTCTGGTGATGCCTGGATCATCACCTATGATGAGTGCACCGGGTGGGTACGGCCAGACGGAAATCGGCGGCCTGACGATCACCAAATGGATGGGAGGCGAAGCGGCCGGCCGTCCATCGCCTTTCCTCCAGGCAAAGATCGCCGATGATAATGGCGAGGAATTACCGATTGGCGAGACGGGAGAAATCCTGGCGCGAGGTCCGCTCGTTATGTGCGGCTACTGGAACCGCCCCGAGGAAAACGCCCGACGAGTCGTTAATGGATGGCATCGAACCAATGACCTGGGCAAGCGGCTGGAGGATGGATCAATCGTTTTCGTCGGGCCGAAAACCACGATGATCAAATCTGGCATCGAAAACATTTATCCTGCGGAAGTTGAGGCCTGCCTTAAAACTCACGACGGGGTCGCTGATGTTTGCGTCATCGGTGTGCCGGACCCGACCTGGGACCAGAATGTGAAGGCCATCATAGTCAGGAAGCCTGGCAGCGAACATGGGCCCGAGGACTTCATCGAGCACTGCCGCCAACGCCTGGCATCCTACAAAAAGCCGAAGATTGTTGAATTCGCTGAAGCGCTTCCGCGCGGTCCAGGCGGAGTTGTTGACCGGGCAAAGGTTGACCAAGCCTACGGTGGCGGAGGTTATCCAAAAGTCGGCTAAAGCCGGCACCGAAAAAGGAGGAGGCGACCAATCATGGCGTCACAATCACAAGCAGAATGGCCAGACGTACTTGATCCGATCGAAGTTGCGCCGCGTTCATTCCTCGACGCGCATCAGGAAGCCGCAATCAGGGCGATGAGTCGGCATGCTTTCGAAAATGCCCCCCTGATAAACGAAGTATGGAAAAGAGCGGGGGTCAGTCCATCCGACATAAAGTCGACCGCTGATTTCATGGAAAAGGCGCCGTTCATCACCAAGGATGATATCCGCGAGTTTCGCGATCGTAACGGTGACCCATCGGGTGGAATGAGCGTGAGCATTCCGGGTCAGACCGTTTCGATTGGAACGACGTCCGGAACAACCGGAGATCCAACGCCCGTGCCCAATTGGCGGCGCATGCCCTCCGAAGAAAGTTACAGTCGTGATTTTTGGCATATCGGCGCGCGCCCCGGCGATCATATCTGCCATATCATGTTCACTTTTCGCGGAGGTCACAGGCGTCGTGCATCCATGGAACTCGGTCTGTGCGAGATTGCCTTTTCGATGTCACCGACAGAAATTCCTCGCCTGATCGAGGCTTCAAAAATCTATCGGCCGGTCACAATGAGCATATTCCCAGGACCATTGATCTTGGCGATGGAGCAATATTTCGAAAAGACCGGCGACGATCCTGTCGACGTGTTCAAGTCCTATAAAGGCGCGGTCTTTGGCGGTGAGCCCCTTGGCGAAAGGCTGAAGAACTTGACCAAATCCTGGGGATTGGAAATCTTCGAAACTACAAGCCTTGGCGATGTTGCTGGTGCCAGCCAATGTCGCATGCACGACGGTTTTCATGCGTATGAGGACCTCGCTTTCATTGAGGCCGTCGATCCAATCTCTGCTGAACCGGTCGCAGATGGAGAAGTTGGCGAACTCGTTGTAACAACGCTGGTGGATCGCCTCTCGCCGCTGGTGCGATATCGAACCGGGGATCTTGTTGTCATCGACCGAACACCCTGCGGATGCGGACGCACTCATGCAAAATTCAACCTGCTCGGTCGCGCCACGGATCAGATCCTTGTTGAGGGTCGTTCCATTCTGCCTCGCGAAATCATGGGGCTGGTTGAGAATGAGAGCGAAACGCGTGCAGCATTGTTCCAGATCGTCCGTACACATCGCGAAATGGACACGCTGAAACTTCGCATCGGTTATAACACCGAGAGACTTGCGGGGTCGCCTGGCGCCCTTCGCGGCCGGCTTCATGACAAAATCGCCAGTGAGATTGGTGTGCCTCTGATTGTCGAGCTCGTCGACGAACAGGAATTACTGAAGCTTGGACCTCCTCACAAGATTCCACGGGTAACAAAGTCATGAATACACCACGGCCAGACGTCATCGGCAGCTATACGGTCGGTGGAAGAATGCACTTTTACGGGTCGCGCCGGACCGAACTCGACCGTGCGGGCGTGAACATGGTCCGTACGCTGAAAAGTTTCGGTTTCAGTCCCGGCAGCGTGATCACCAATGTTTCGACGACACCAGAAGTCATTCAGTTTGCACCCTTCGAATACGCTGTCCAGATTCTGGGAATGTACGGCACGAACGCTGATCTCAGCCCGTACGATGCGGGGCGCGTTGAATCGCTTAGTCGTCAATTCAATCCGGTGGCGATGATGGGCGTTGGTAGGGAAACGCTTGATGGCCTGAAGATGTTGGGCCACGATGCGGCACGCGTGTTCAAGGGCAGGACGATTTGGGCACGGCCGGACGCCTACGAGGATGTAAAAGCGATGCCAGGTCTAGATGCACGACGTTGCGTTCTTGCTGGACCGGTACTGCTGTTTGACTGTGCGAGCGGCAACCTCCATCTCGACTCCCGTGAATGGGCAGGTTCGGCCGAAGGTGATGAGCTTCGACTGACATCTAGACAGGTCAGAGCTGAACCGGTGGTCGACCTTGGCACTGGCGTGAAGGCCCGCATGTCCGATGTCGCCTGTCGATGCGGAAATCATGATGCAGTTGTCGAGTTGCTCTGAAGGGGGCATTGTCAGCGGAACTTCCCGATTTCGTCGGATCCGCTAGGGTAGGGAATGCCCAACTCGCCTTTTCGTTACTTCAAGACATCGCCTGAGATCATCCAGCTTGCGGTGAGGCATTGTCAGGAGAACAGGCCGATTGAGCGAGGAGGGCAGCCTCGCTAGCTTCGCTTCATGACCCGCAATCCATTCCGCTACTTCAAAACGTCGCCCGAGATTATCCAGCTCGCGGTCATGATGTACGTTCGTTTTCCGCTGTCCCTTCGCAACGTCGAAGACCTCCTTCACGAGCGTGGAATTGACGTCTGCCATGAGAGTGTTCGAACTTGGGTAGATCGGTTTGGGCCGATGTTTGCCGGCAAGATCCGGGTGCGGCGGGCAAGCTACATGCGCCAAATCACGCAATGGCAGTGGCACCTCGACGAGGTCTTCGTGAAGATCCGAGGCGAGACGCATTATCTCTGGCGTGCAGTCGATCACGAGGGAGAAGTCCTCGAAAGCTACGTCACGAAAACACGTGATAAATCAGCGGCCTTGCGCTTCCTGAAGAAAGCCATGAAGCGCTACGGCGCGCCCAGAACCATCGTCACGGACCGGCTGCGGTCCTACGGCGCTGCGATGAAAGAGATTGGCAACCAAGACCGACAGGAGGTCGGTCGCCACATCAATAATCGGGCTGAAAACAGCCACCTTCCATTCCGACGACGAGAGCGGGCGATGCTGAGGTTCAGGCGGATGTCGAGCCTCCAGAAATTCGCCTCGACCCATGCCTCGTTCCACAATCACTTCAATCTAGACCGCCACATCAACCGCCGACAGACTTTCAAATCCCAGCGTGATGCCGCTCTCCTCGAATGGCGTCAGCTTTTGGCTGGATAGCGACGGCGCGCCTAACGACGCTGGAGACGGGTTCGCATTAGACTGACAGCACCGATTGGAGCCTTGGAGCAGGCCGGCTGCTTTGGTGGTGCAGGTTTTCAAGGCGTGATGCGTGGATCAGGCGTGTCTTAGGTCTGTCCAGTCATTTCCACTCCCTCAGAAAACGAGTTGTCGATGAAATCGGAAATCCAGAGTTGCTTTTTGCGATTCACTTTTGCACGTTTGCGGAAACGTGAGGGGGAGCACCGACATGCTTGAGTTTAATTGGAAGAGAGTCATTGTCGCGGGTCTGCTGCTTGCGGGACTTCCGTCATACGCGCAGTCAACGAAGGACAAGCTTCTTGCTGTCGAGGCAGGATTGAATGATGCAAGTGCAATCGTTCGTTTGAGTACATTGGATGAAGCACTCGCGGACGACTCCAAAGCCGTTCGTGAATTTGCTCTTACGCAGGCGTTCGCAAGTGCCGACTCGACCGTGCGATCTCTCGCGGTGAATCACTTCTTCAAGACCAAGAAGTCATTCTCTGTTCGCATTGATAAATCCGAGGCTCTTGCAACCGAGGAGGCTCGAAGATTGAGCGCGGGTGAGAAGCCGGACAGCGTAGAAAGCGAGTTTCGTTCAAGCTATTTGACAGTCACGCTGTATCGGCCGGCCGTTAACTATCTGATTGGCGGCTACGATGAAGACTCTGGAGTTATTCAAGGTTTGTGTCTCACTGGAACGTCCAAACCGGATGAGCGCTATACGTTTATCGGGAATGTGACGGGTGACTCCGTAACGCTTCAGCATCACTGCAGTGTCTCCGGAATGGTCGATAAATGCAGGCTCGACCTCCAACTGGCCGAAAATGCACCAGAATTTGTGGGTACAATGCAGTGCGAAGACTCTCGTTTCTCTGCAGCGGCCTCGATCAAACTGAATTGAACAACCCTCACAGCCTGACGGTTAGTACTTGCTCACTGATCGCTATGGAACGTTATCTGTCGAAGGCCCACCGTTGTGTCGGTCGTTTCAGGTGTAATCTTTACCCAGGTCTCAATTCTTGGACGACGACCGACCGTGAATTGAACTGATCGGTCGCTTGCATTGACGGTTCTGTAGGTTCGGTCTGCGGAGCCGACGCTGACAGTTTTTTGCCTGAGAGGCTCTTCGCAGAACTCCAGCGTAACAGCCGTCAATGCACCTTCTCCAAGTAGATTGAAATCAAGCGAGATCGCTGAATCACCAGAGCGGGGTTTTACGAGAAAGCAGTCATCTCCGCTGGCAAGGGTTGCTGAAGTGCCTGAGACAACATCTGCTTCATATCCAACTATGTGCCAATCAGCTGTTTTGGATTCTGATTTAGCGCCAACAGTTGGCGCGCGGTTCGAGAGCTCACGTATGATGTCGAACCCAACGACTGTCGCATAGTGGCCGTCACCGCACGCGACTACAGACGGCGCATCGCTGAAGACGGAATCCAGTGCAGCCTCAGAGGCACCCACACCGTCACAGACGCTTATGACGAGTCCGAGAGGAAGATCGCCCCCGAGCGCCGCCCCTCCAAGCTTGTCTACCAGGGACCCCGAGAAGCCTGGCAGTATCCGTGGGTTTTCGTCCGCGCTGCTGGCGATCGGTTCGATTGAGAAATGACCGTTTAATCCCTGGTCTCGGATTCGAACCGGCATCGTTCTTGTTCCGCCACCTGCGGTATCCGAGAAGGTCAGCCGTGCAGTCGTTCCAGCCCGTAGGCTGTCGGAGATTGGCTGTGCAGGGAGACGGGACAGACACTCGCCTCCGAGGCCTTCCACGCGACCAAAAGCTATATCAATGTCTGCATCCGGCTGCGTAAACCCTTGTGCGGCGCCGCCTGTCCCGTCCAGGCCTGTTAATGACGCTGAAGAGAGCCGGCCGTCGATCGTGCGAACGACGTGCGCCGGTAAAACTATCCTGCAATCGCCAGTCGCCCTGTCGCCAAATACATATCCATGACCGAAGCTGCCTGAGCCGTCGGCACGCAAAACCCGAACCGGCTGAGCGTTTGCGGCATCCTGCAAAACAGGTCCCATTGGGAAGACGCTGGCTGGAGCTGCCATAAGTCCAATAGCGAAGATACGACTGGCGTTTGGAAAAAGCATGGCGTGATCAACTCCGGACAGTTTGCGCCAACCCGGAGACCGTCTGAGTTATCAGCAATATCATCGCGAGCGCTATCTGAAGCCCGATCACGCCAGGGTCGCGAGTCTGGCGGACAAATGCCGACGCGCCAATTGGGATCGCCCCTGCGTCCGATGAGGCTCCGGCACGCCATAACCAGACTGTATCGCTTTCTGTCGACAAGTCAGCCTGAAGCAGTGTTCCTCCCACGTCGGGACGCAGTCTCACCGACCCTATCCAGCCCCCTTCATCCAGACGAACCTGAGAGCCGGCAGGAAGAGTGACTCTTCCTGCTTCATAAAGACCTGTTGCGCCGGGGATCACGAAGAACAGCTTTTCGATGGCTTTTGCCGAAATGATAATTTCTCCGCTGAGCAGTTCCTTGCTGAACGACTGCGTCGCTCCGAAGGTTCGCACGCTTCCAATCTCGCCAGGCCCCCATACCGGCAGCGCGCCAAATTCTGACTTGCAGTTTTCGCGTTCAGCCGAAAGTTCGAGGCGGTCGAGTTCGCTCAGCTCCAGGATCTGGTTATCGACGGTTTCAATTCTTGCGGTCGATCCGGCTTGGCCATTTCCGGCAATCGAAATCGATATCACGTCGGATCCGATCGTCTCATAGCTCACTTGATTGCCAAGCTGAGGGAGTAGCCGGCCGGAGACGCAAGTTTCTGACGCAGGCTCCGTTGAAAAAGGGTCGGATGGTCGTTGGATCAGACGCGCATTGATGAGCTGCAAGGCCGAAGCGTTCGGGTCCATGACACGATACGAGACATAATTCGTCTGCGCCGAAAGCGACAGCAACGCATCTGGTTTTGGCAGCATCCACAAGCCAATCAGGCCCGCTAGTGCCAGGATGGCCGACACAAATAGTGATCGCTTCAGCACGAATTCCCCCTATCGAAGATGGTAATTTCTCTACGGCACGCTGATTTCGTACTGCAGCACTTCAGGCTGACCTGTGCTTCCAATGAAAGCGAACTCGACCTGCGCCTGTCCCTTTCGGTCTGAAGGCTCCAGAGTGCACCTCTTGTCGGCCGCGACGGGAATGACGTCGGTTATCTGGGTACACTCCACGACTTCTGTGACGGTATCTTCATCAAAGCGAATCCGCGCATATGCCTTTCGACCACTGCTATTTACGAGGAAGGATATCTCGTCCGAAGTGGCGCCAATCACGGGAAAGAAGCGCACCTCTCGTAGATCGTCGCATCCGTCGCCGCTCTTGGTCGACGCTCGCAAAGCCATGTAGCTATCCGGCATTCGTCGCAACGTTTGCATAAAGCCTCGTGATACCGGACCAAGCTCAACTTTGGTGGAGGAGGCCGAAATGCGGTAAGGGTTAAACGACCAGAAGCGACCATCCAGACTGCTCGCTCTCAGGCAGAGTTCTCCGTCGTAGTTGTTCGGGATCGCGACTGGGATCTGATTTGCCTTCCAGTCCACATCAGTGCCGACAGAGTAACCGACAAGCACGCCTGCGCTGGAGACCTCGGCCGCTCCCATGAAGCTTTCTGAAAAATCATCTGGAGAAACGCTCAACTCCGCTTGTTGCGCATTTGCAATCGCAAAAACCGCGCAACAGGACATCAAGCTAATAATGGCAGTTAGCGACTTCATGATCTGGCGTCCCCGGACTTAGACAGATCGTACCCACACAGCCGAAGCAATGTCTAGTTGTGCCTCGGCTTTCTGGGCCAGGTTGGTTGTCGTGTTTAAAAGGCTTGATGCGGTATTGTCAGGGGAAAATCAAATACTGTATTCGAGGGCTTAAGCCGCTACCAAGGGCGCTGGATTTTATTGGATTTTTGCCTCGCACGGGCGGCAAAAAATTGCGGTGCGAAGTAGTAATTTCAGTTCCTTTGACAATGCCCAGCGGGGCGATATCCGCTATGATGTCAGCGCCTTCCTGGTCGACTGGCAGGACCCGCAGCTGAACACCTCCACGACCAACTGGGGCTTCTTCGTGGTCCAGAACGGCGAGGAGGCCCAGACCTATGGCCTTGAAGCCTCCCTCGACGGCTATCTCAGCGACAATTGGCACTATTCGCTCGGCTATGCCTATGTGAATGCCGAGCTGACCAGCGACTTCTATGCGCCGGACCGGCCAGCGCCAGCCGCGCCCATCGCGCTGGACGGGGCCATGCTTCCGGGCACGCCGGAGCACGCTCTCAACTGGGCGCTCGACTACACCACAACGGTCGGGTCGGACTGGACCTGGTTCTCGCGTGTCGATGGCTACTACCAGTCCGAAACGCGCAATGCCGTGACGACATCGCCGAGGTTCAATGTTCCGCTTGATGGCTTTGCGATCTGGAACGCCACGACGACACTGTCGAATGACGACTTCGACCTCTCGCTATGGATCAAGAACATTGCGAACGAAGACGGTGTGACCGGCGTGTTCACAGAAGCCTATATGGGCACGGCGCCAAGCCTCGGTTACTTCGGGAACGCGAACAAGCAACTGATCGCGCTCCCGAGGACGATTGGTGCTACGGTGCGCTACAAATTCTAGCCAGGGCCGGCGTAGCGGACTTGCTCCGCTACGCCGGAAACCTTCATGCCTTCAGCCATGCTCACGGAACCAGACAAGCGCGCACTTGCCGCCATAGACAGGGCCCTCAAGCAGCGGCAGCTGGGCCAGGCCAATGAGCTGATCAAAGCAATGCTGGCATCGTCGCCGGACCAGGTGGACGGCTGGATTGCAAGGGCGCGTCTCTCGCAGATGCTGGCTGATTTCGAGGCGATGCACGCAAGCCTGGAGAAGGCGGACGAGCTGGCACCGGGCTCTCCACTCGTCGGCCTGATGAAGGCCGAAGCACTCATCCATCTTGGGCGTATCCTGGAGGCGAAAGACGCCTTGAAGAAGATGGAATTGGCTGCGTTTGACGATGCCGCATGGCTGGGCCGGCTGAGCGAGGCGTGGTCTCAATGCGGTGATTTTGCCGCCGCCGAGCGATGCGCGCGGCGGGCTGTGGCGCTCCGGCCGAACGAAACCGCCTTCCGCTTCGCCTTGTCGTCGGCCCTCGTAGCCCTCGGAAGGCTCGAAGACGCCGCCTGCGAACTCGACGCCATCATCGAACGCGACCCGGATGACTTTGATGCCTGGTACAACCGGGCCACGCTGCGCAAGCCAACCGAAGAGGACAATCACGTCGACGCCATGCGCGCGGCACTTGGATCCGGCCGCGCCAAGGGCCTGGGCCGTGTGCAGCTTAACTATGCGCTTGCCCACGAGCTGGAGGCGCTCGGCCGGTATGCCGAAAGTTTCACGGCCCTTCAGTCCGGGGCGGCCGCGCGCCGTGCCGGAATGGCGTACAAGGTTGAGCGTGACGTTCAGCGCATGCAGCAGATTGAAACCGTCTTCGACGCGGACTTTCTGCAGGAAGGTCCGCAAGGGGACACTTCGGAAGGGCCGGTCTTCATTCTCGGCCTGCCGCGCAGTGGCTCCACGCTGGTCGATCGTATTCTGAGCGCCCATGCAGAGGTCGAGAGCCTCGGTGAGCTGACCGATTTTCCCATGGCGCTGACAGCGCTTTGCCGGCAGGGATTTCCAGGAGAAGACCTTGTGCCGGCCGCTGCAAAGCTCGACCCTGAACGGCTCGGGCAGGCCTATCTGAAGCGGATCGGAGAGCGGGCGTCGGGAAAGTGCCGGTACATGATCGACAAGGCCCCGCTCAATTACCTCTATATCGGGCTGATCGCGAAGGCCCTGCCCAATGCCCGGATCATCCATATGCGGCGCGATCCGATGGATAATGCCTTCGCGATGTACAAGACGCTGTTCCGGATGGGGTATCCATTCTCCTACGATTTCAATGATCTTGCCGCCTACATGAATGCGAAGGACCGGCTGATGCGCCATTGGAGGGCGCTGCTGCCGGGCCGCATCCTTGATATCGACTATGAGGCGGTGGTTTCAGACCTGCGGTCTGAGACCGAACGCATGCTGGACTTCCTCGGCCTGGCTTGGGACCCGGCGTGCCTGGCCTTCCACGAAAACACATCACCCTCTGCAACGGCGAGCGCAGCGCAAGTCCGCCAGCCGCTTTACGCCTCGTCGGTCGGCAAGTGGCGGCGCTACGAAGAAGGGCTCAAACCCTTGAGGGCGCTGCTCGGAGAGCAGACCTGATGCGGCGTGTCCTCTCCTGTCTCGTGCTTGTGATTGCCGTGATCGCCTGCGTGCAGGCCGCCGGTGCGCAGACCCTGCTGGACGAAACCTTCCAGTCCGGTGAGCTCGGAGCCTGGCGCGGAGACCCGGGGCGGGGCGATATCCAGCTGACGGAGTATGCAGGCAACTACTCGATCCGCCTTCGCCGCGACGCTTGGGCGGGCCGAACAATACAAGGCACTGTCGAAGCTGGAGAGACGCTGGTCGTTTCGGCAGACTTTGCAGCCAATGGACTCGAGAAATCGGACGCCTGCCTGCTCGAATTCTCCGCAGGCGGACAGCCTTGGGTGACGATTGGCAGCGTTGGCGACGGTCAGGATGACGGCGTTACGCTGACGGGTGTGTCGGGAGACATCGCCGGGCCGCTGAGCCAGATGGCGGTCAGGGTGCGAAGCGGTGGGAATGCCATCAACGACACCTGCTGGGCCGATAATATCCGGGCGGTCAGGCAGGTGCCCTTACCCTCCGACGCTGATGCGCGCGCCGCCCTCGAGCAAATTCTGGATGGAGAAGGGACGCCGTCCAGTCTTCTTCCGATGAGCGTATTTGAGCCAATTGCGGAAGCAGGCGAGCCCGCAGCATCCATGCAGGGCAGGCTGACGCTCAGCCCGGATGCGCAATCGGTCCAGGCAAACGTCCTGGCTGACCGCTTCGGCTATGCAGATGAACTGGCACCGCAGCGTGAGCTGCCCGAGATAAGCATCGATTTCGTCACGTCTCGAGGTCACCTCATTCCGGCAAAACGTCATCTGGTCCTTACCGGCAATCCTCACTGGGACCTGATTATGACCACCGGCCGTGTCTGGAGCTTGCCTGGCCAGCAGGGCGACCTGCGCGCGGTGCTGCCGTTTGCGCTTGTCGAAAAGAATGCAAATTGCGTCCATAATGGTCTGATTGTTCTCGATATTCTGGGTGATGGCTCCACCTCGCCGGCCTTTTGGCAGGTCGCGTCCGAGACCTGCGCCTATTTTCAGTTCGACGCATGGGGGCTCATGGAGGCTGGGTTTGAAGCAGCTGACGTCGAAAACGCCGCCACCATCGTCGAAGGCTATGAGCGGGAGCTGGACAGCCGGCTTCCTGTTCGCGCTATACAAGACCTGGCGCGGGACTTTCCCGGAATAGACGCGAGCGCATTCGGCGCTGCAAGCGACGTCGATCCCGAAGACATGACACTCTTCGGGCTGACGGTCGAAGGCCATCACTATGCGAGCGAGTGCGGCACGCGGGCGGGGCCGATGCCGCTTTGTGATGAGCTGGTCATTCCGTCCTATTCCTTCGCGAAATCGATGTTTGCCGGCCTCGGCATGATGCGGCTGGAGCACCTCTATCCGGGTGCCATGGACGCGCTGATTGTCGACTATGTGCCCGCTTGTGCGGAGCAAGGTTCCTGGAACGATGTCACCTTTGCCGATGCGCTCAACATGGCGACGGGGCATTACGGGTCGGCCGCTCCTGATGCCGATGAAGATGCGTCGGTCGATCAGGAATTCTTTGTGACGACCTCTCAAGCGCGCAAGCTTGCGCTCGCCTGCGGGCAGTTCCCGCGCCGGACAGCGCCGGGCAAGACATTCGTCTATCACACCTCCGACACCTATCTGCTCGGCACGGCCATGCAGGCCTTCCTTCGCGCGAAAAAGGGAGCGGAGGCGGACATCTACAGGGACCTGCTCGTCGAGCCGCTCTGGCGCCGGCTCGGTCTCTCGCAAGTGCTCGATGAGACGCGGCGTTCCGGGCCGTCCGCCGATTCTCAACCGTTCACCGGCTGGGGCCTGTTCATGCAGCGCGGCGACCTGGCGAAGCTTCTCGTATTTCTCGGCGGCGCCGATGGGGAGATCGACGGTGAGCAGGTCGTCGCGAAAAGGCCGCTCAGACAGGCCCTTCAGAAGGAGGGAGAGGGTGACGGTCTGCCCGCTGCAGAGGCGCCACTCTTCTACAGGAACGGCTTCTGGGCGTTCGACATTCAGGCCTATGGGGGCTGCGATTCTCCAACGCGCATTCCATTCATGTCCGGCTTCGGCGGGCTCGTCGCCGCAATCATCCCGAACGGCGTGACCTACTACTATGTCAGCGATGGCGGCGCGTATCGCTGGGCCGGTGCCGCACTCGAAACCGGTGCGATTTCAAACTTCTGCAAGGGAGGGCGCCCATGAGCGACACCTCGATACCGCATGCACGTGCCTCGCTTCGCGTTGACCCGGATGGCTGGACGGCCGCCATCATCCTTGCCTTTCTCGCAACGGCTGGCCTCTTTTACGTCAACATCATGGCGGCCATCGTCGACGGCCTGGTGGCTGGCCTCGGCCTGTCCGAAGGCCAGGCTGGTCAGATCGGTTCTATCAACATCTATGGCGCAGCGGCCGGCGCGCTTTTGGCAACAGCAACTGTGCGCCGGATGCCATGGAGAGTGACCTGCATCAGTTGCCTGGTCGCCCTGATTGCCATCGACCTCGGTTCGATCGCCATCGACAGTTTTTCGGTGCTGTTTGCCGCAAGAGCTGTTCATGGCTTCATCGGGGGGCTTCTGACCGGAACCGCGTTTGCCCTCATCGCGCGCACGGCCAAGTCTGACCGGACATTCGGTATGCTGCTCTTCGTTCAATTCGGACTTGGAGGGCTTGGTGTCATGTTGCTGCCCCCGCTTGCACCGCTCTACGGGACCAGCGCGCTCTTTCTCTCGCTCGCCGCCTTCAGCCTTGCGACGCTGCTGATGCTGCCGTTTCTGTCGGCCCATCCGGCGACGGCAAGAGACCCTGAAAGCGCTGAGGAGTCGCCGCGGATGCAGTGGCGCCCGCTGATAATGACATTGCTTGCGATCTTTGTCTTCCAGGCCGCGAACATGGGATTGCTGGCCTATATCATCCGTCTTGGAATTGGGTACGGTCTTGAGCGTGAATATGTCTCAATGGCACTCGGCCTGGCGACATGGGTCGCCCTGCTGGGGCCGGCCCTCGTTATGATCTGCGGCCTGAAATTCGGGCGGTTCTGGCTGCTCTTTGCCTCCATGATCCTCACGCTTTTCGGCACGGCGGTTTTTCACTGGAGCGCCAGCCCGGCCGCCTACATGATCGCCAATTGCGGGACAGGGATCACCTGGGGCTTCGTTGTCGCCTATCTGCTCGGCATGACCGCGGAGTTCGACAAGGCCGGCCGGGCGTCGGCTTTTGGCGGGTTCATTTCGAAGATGGGGCTGGCCTCAGGCCCTCTCATCGCGGGTTGGATTCTCGGCGCTGGTCTGGGCCTGTCGACGCTGATCAATACAGCGCTCGCCGGCCTGGCGCTAAGCATGGTCATCATGCTCTTTCCGGCACGGCATCTGGACAGCCATCGCGATCGCATTCTGGCGCAATAAACACCGCCCAACTGGTACTATTGCCCATAAAGCCAGCGGCTAGTCTGGCCTCATCGATAGTTGAGGGGTTCAGAAATGCCAGGCATCGGTTTCGACTGCCCGACAAAGGCTTTCATCGCGGGCGAATGGCGCCCGGCTCAGACCGGACAGGTCTTTGATGTGAGAGATCCGGCCACTGGAGACGTGATTGCGCGGGTTGCCGATTGCAGCGCAGCGGATGCGCAAGCCGCTGTCGACGCAGCGCACGAAGCACAGTCACAGTGGGCTTCAAAACCGGCAGGCGAGCGCTCGGTCATCCTGCGCAAGTGGCGCGACCTCATGGTCGAGGAGGCTGACCGGCTGGCCCGCATCCTGACGCTGGAAAACGGCAAACCCCTGGCCGAAGCGCGCGGCGAGATCCTCTACGGCGCGTCCTATTTTGAATGGTTCGCTGAAGAGGCCAAGCGGATTTATGGAGAGACAATCCCGTCTCCGGCGCCGGACAAGCGTATCCTCGTGATCCGTCAGCCCGTCGGCGTCTGCGCCGCGATCACGCCCTGGAACTTCCCGAATGCCATGCTGGCGAGAAAGGTTGCTGCGGCCCTGGCGGCTGGCTGCACAATGGTTGCCAAACCCGCAGAGGATACGCCGCTTTCTGCGCTCGCCATGGCGGCGCTTGGCGAACGGGCCGGATTGCCGGCTGGCGTGTTCAACGTTGTTCCGACCACCGCGCCCGCCGACATCGGTGAAGTGCTCACAACAAGTGACAGGGTCAGGAAAGTGACCTTCACGGGGTCCACGAATACCGGCCGCACTCTGATGCGCCAGTCGACCGGCACGATCAAGAAGGTCTCCATGGAGCTTGGCGGGAACGCGCCGTTCATCGTGTTCGACGATGCTGACCTGGAGAAGGCGGCAGACGGGCTGATGGCCTCGAAGTTCCGCAATGCCGGTCAGACCTGTGTCTGCGCCAACCGTGTCTTCGTGCACGCTTCTGTCATGGACCGGTTCGCCAGTATTGTCCGCAGCAAGGTGGCCGCGCTCAAGATCGCGCCCGGCCTGGAAGAGGGCGCGCAGATCGGGCCGCTGATCAACAGCCAGGCGGTGAGAAAGGTTGAGGCGCTCGTCAATTCCGCGGCTGAAGCCGGGGCCAGCATTGTGCAAGGCGGAACGCGCCACGAGGCCGGCGAGTTGTTCTACGCGCCGACAGTGCTCTCCAACGTAAGTCATGACATGGAGATCGCCCGCGAAGAAATCTTCGGGCCGGTTGTGCCGCTGATTTCTTTCGAGACGGAAAGCGACGTCATCGCAGCGGCGAACGACACCGTTTACGGGCTTGCAGCCTACGCCTTCACGAATGACCTCGGCCGGGCCTTCCGCGTTTCGGAAGGGCTCGAATACGGCATGGTCGCCATCAATGACGGCGCGCTGTCGAATGCGGCGGCGCCCTTTGGCGGCGTGAAGCAATCCGGCCTCGGCCGTGAGGGCTCGAGCCACGGCCTCGATGACTATCTTGAACTCAAATACATCCTGCTAGGAGGGCTGGGCGGCTGAGCCCGGCGATACGCCATGAAAAACGAAACGCTCCTGAAATCACGCGAAGCCGCTGTCCCTCGCGGCATTGGCAGCATGCACCCGGTCTTTGCGAAGAGAGCCCTGAACTCCGAAATCTGGGATGAAGAAGACCGGCGCTACATCGATTTTGCGTCCGGTATCGCCGTGAACAATACGGGCCACAACCATCCCAGGGTGCAAGCGGCAGCGGCTGAACAGCTCGGCAATTTCTCCCATGTATGCTTCCAGGTGACGCCTTACGCGCCCTACATCGAGCTGGCTGAGAAGCTATCGGCACTGGCACCCGGCCCCACACCGAAGAAGACCATCTTCCTGACGACAGGGGCTGAAGCCGTCGAGAACGCCGTGAAGATCGCGCGGGCCGCAACGGGCCGGCCGGGCGTCATCGCGTTCGGTGGCGGGTTTCATGGCCGCACGATGATGACGATGGCCCTTACGGGGAAGGTCGCGCCATACAAGATTGGCTTTGGCCCGTTCCCGGCCGATGTCTGGCATGTGCCGTTTCCAGTGCCGTATCATGGCGTCACCGAGGCGGACTCGCTGAAGGCGCTCGAAAACCTGTTCAAGGCCGATGTCGAGCCCGGCCGGATCGCGGCGATCATCATCGAGCCGGTGCAGGGCGAGGGTGGCTTTTACGCGGCAAGCCCCGCTTTCATGCAGACGCTACGCGCGATTTGCGACGAGCATGGCATCTTGCTTATCTGCGACGAAATCCAGACCGGTTTCGCCCGCACGGGCCGCGTCTTCGCGACCGAGTATGCCGACATCGAACCTGACCTGATGACGATCGCGAAAGCCATGGCTGGCGGGTTCCCGATCTCTGGCGTCATCGGCAAGAAAGATATCATGGACGCCCCCGCGCCCGGCGGTCTCGGCGGCACTTATGGCGGCTCACCGCTCGGCTGTGCGGCAGGCCTCGCTGTGCTCGATGTCATTCGGGAAGAGGGGCTTTGCGAGCGGGCCGTCGAAATCGGAGACCGGGTGACCCGTCACTGTAATGCGCTTCGCCAGTCGGACAGGGGGATCGGTGACATCCGTTCGCTCGGCGCGATGGCAGCGATGGAAATGATCTATGACGGCGATGCCTCGCAGCCTGATCCTGACCGGACAAAACGGATCGTTCACGAAGCGCGCGAGCGCGGACTTCTGCTCCTGTCCTGCGGTGTGCGGGCGAATGTCATCCGCTTCCTCATGCCTCTGACGATTCCGTTCGAGGTGCTGGATGAGGGCCTGGCGATCCTGACCGAAGCGGTGAAGGCATCCCGGTAAGCTGGCGCGCTGACGCTGTCCCCAACGCCTCCCGCCGACACGCTAGGCGGCCGCCATTGCCCGGCGATTGGCGTACAGGTCGCGGATGAAGGTCCGGCCCGCCGCGAGGAAGAAAAGGCCAGCGAAGGCAAACAGGCCGGTGGCAACCACGCAGGCCCACTTCACGCCATAGGCGCGCGCGTCGCGGCAGGCTGCGACGAGTTCTTCGGAGAGGCTTGCATCGGTCAGGCTGCAGGAGGCCGTGATCTGGCCGGCCAGGTCATTGGCGCCGATCCAGCTCGCGGACATCAGGTCGGCCACGATTCCAAGCGCTGGCGGGCCGGCGCCGTAGCCGATCAGATTGACGATGAAGAGCAATATGGCGACCGACGTCGCCCGTACGCGCAGGCTGACCACAGCCTGCGCAATGTTGTACTGCGCGCCGAGATAGAAATATTGCAGCACGCTGGCGACCATCAGCAAGACCAGCATCAGCGTGCTGCCGCCGACCAGGAAAGCCGAGGCATAAAGCGGGGCGCAGACCAGGAAGGCGATCCCCGGCACCCAGGTGGCTGCTGTCTCTGAACGTCTTGAGGCTTTCTCGGTCAGGAAGCCGCCGAGAAAGGCGCCAAGCGTGCCGGCGAGTCCGACAGGGGCCATGAACATGAGCGCCGTCTGCGCTGGCGTGTAGCCGTGCGTGAAGACGACATGCTGCGGTTGAAGGCCGACCAGGGCGTAGCCTGCAAAGGCCGCCAGGGTGGCGCCAGCGGTCATGATCCAGAAAGTGCGCTTCGAGACGATCTCCTTGATGGCATCGCGAAAACTTGCGCGCTCGACTTTTTCGGTTCCCGGCGGATCGGAGTAGCCGCGGGGCGGCTCTTTCACGGTGAGCAGGAAGATGAGCCCGAGAAGGATCCCCGGCGCGCCGACAAAGATGAACGCTTCGCGCCAGGTGAATATATCGAGGATGACGCCGCCGAAGACCTGGGCGAGGACGCCGCCGGCCGTGACGCCCATGGCGTAAATGCCAAGCGCCGTCGGGCGGACAGCCGGCGCGTAATAGTCGCTGATCATGGAGTTGGCTGGAGGCGTGCAGCCCGCTTCGCCGACACCGACAAGCATTCGGGCGAGCAGCAGCGTGACGAAGCCTGTCGTGAAACCGCAGAGGACGGTGGCCAGCGACCAGAGGATGACACAGATGCCGATGATCAGCTTGCGGCTCATTCGCTCGGAGAGGTTCGCGATCGGGATACCGAGCAGTGTGTAGAAGAGGGCGAAACCGATGCCCGACAGCAGGCCGAACTGGAATTGCGAGAGCTGGAATTCGTTGATGATCGGCACGCTGACGACGCTGATCAGGATCCGGTCGATGAAATTGAAGGTGTAGACCAGCGTCAGGGACATCAGCACGAAGGACCTGTATCCGAACGTGCCAAAGCTCTGTCCAAGACGAGCCGTCGCGCTCTGGATAGGGTGCCCGGCCGGGCTCGAAACTGTTTCGCTCATGCTCTTGCTCAGCCCTACATCCCGGCGAACCGTCAGGGCCGAACCCGAAAAACGGCCTGGCTTCATTCCCAAGGATCAGTGCGACGGGACGCTACTGGCTGTCTCATGATGAGAACAATATGATTTTCAGAAGAGTTTGATAGCTAAAGCCTATGGCAAGAGCGTCGGCATCCACGCCCGATGGCGTCCCGGTGCTCAGCTTGCATGCGCATCCAGCTCTCGGCTGGCGAACAGGGTTTCGAGCGCCGGGTTCGGCAACCGCCGTTTCATGGTGATCGCGGCAAAGGTTTCCTGGATCGCGCTGAGCTTGCAGGCCTCGACAAGGCGCCCATTTGCAAGCTCGTCGGTCACGACAATTGGCGGCAGGATCGCAAGCCCGATATCCTCCCGCGTCAAAAGACGCATCATCGCCATATCGTCGACTTCCGCCGCCACGGTCGGTGACAGGGAGAGCTGTTCGAACATGACATCCACGCCATTGCGGAAGCCGCTATCGGCAGTTGGCAGGATGACCGGTTCGCTGGACAGGAGTTCGATCAGATCGCTGCGCCCGCCAATCCGCTCGGGCGTGCCGACCAGGCTGATATCCTGCTCTGCAATGATGCGTGATGACCATGGCGTTGCCGAATCGCGCAAGGGCACCTGATTGACCAGAACCACGTCGAGCCGGTGCGCCTCCAGGGCTGCCAGGAGTTCGGCAATCGTGCCCGAACGGATTATCACCTCGATACCCGGATCCTGCACGGCCGGCCGGAGAAAACCGATCTGGAAGTTGCGCGAAAGCGTGGAAAGGGCCCCGACCCGCAGGATCTTCTTGCTGAGGCGTTCGGCATTGCGCAGCCGCCCGATCATCTCGTCGCCGGTGGAGAAAATCGCCTCCGAGTGATCAAGCGCGATCTGTCCTGCTTCCGTCAGCGTCAGCGACCGGCCGCGGCGTTCGAAGAGGGCATGGCCAAGGCTTTCCTCAAGCTTCTTGATCTGGGTGGACAGGGCGGACTGGGACAGGTTCAGCGACTCCGCAGCGCGCGTCAGATGCCCCTCCTTCGCGACAATCCAGAAATAGCGCAGATGGTTGTAGTTCAGCAAAACCGTTCTCCAAAACAGAACGAAAAGAGAGATATATTGTATTATACTAAACAATAGCGCTTTGCTAGCGAGGGGCCATCAGATTTTGGAGACCCGGTATGTCGCTCACGCTCATGTTGCTGCTCGCGCCCTCGGTCGCGCTCGCACTGCTCGCAATCGTTTCTTTCTTCCAGACCGCACCATACCCGCCCATCCGCAAGGCGATGCCGTTTGCCGCCGTCCTGATCGGTGCGGCTTCGGTCGGTTCGCTGGCGGTCTATGCCTGGACGGGCGCCGCAACCCTGCCGCTGAACATTGAGGGTTTCGACCTCATGTTCGTGCGTTTTGACCTGGTCAGCGCGGTTCTCGTTGCGCTGGTCGGCTTCGTGGGCGCTATCGTGCTGGCCTATAGCGGGGAATACCTCGAAGGCGAGGCAGGGCAGGGGCGCTTCATGTCATGGCTGATGCTGGCCATGGCGTCGGTCCTCATGCTGGTCATGTCGGGACATATGATCCAGGTTTTCGTCTTCTGGGTCACAACGAGCCTTTGCCTTCACCGGTTGTTGCTTTTCTATCCCGGCCGGCGGGGTGCGCAGAGGGCGGCCCGCAAGAAGTTCGTCTTCGCACGCGCAGGCGATGTCCTGCTGGCGGGCGCAGGCATTCTGCTCTGGATGCATTATGACACCGGCAACATTGCCGAAATCAATGAAATGGCCCGCGCCGGTGGTGAGCCAGGCAGTCTCGCCACGACGATGGCAGCGCTGATGCTGGCCGGGGTCGCGATCCTCAAATCGGCGCAATTCCCGTTCCATGGCTGGCTGACCGAGGTCATGGAAACGCCGACGCCCGTGTCTGCTCTGCTCCATGCGGGAATCATCAATGCCGGCGGCTTCCTTCTGATCCGCTTTGCCGACGTCATGCTGCTCGCGCCGGGTGTCCTCGCCCTGCTGGTTCTGGTCGGTGGCTTTACGGCGCTCTTTGGCGGCCTGGTCATGCTGACCCAGCCGGCCGTGAAGACATCGCTGGCCTGGTCGACGATCAGCCAGATGGGCTTCATGATCTTCCAGTGCGGCCTTGCGCTTTTCCCGCTGGCCCTGCTGCACATCGTCCTGCACTCGCTGTACAAGGCCCACGCGTTTCTGGGCTCCGGCGACGCGGTCAAGCAGGTCGCATCCATCCGCCGGCCCGGCCCGATTGCCCTTCCGGGGCTGCGGACGGTGGGCACGGCCTTCCTGACGGCCATCGCGATCTATGCCGCCACCACGCTGCTTGTGGGGCTTGAAGGCAAGTCGCCGCAGGCGATTGCGCTCGGCGCCATCCTTGTCTTCGGCGTGGCCTACATGCTGGCGCAAGGGCTGGCCGACAAGGCGCCGCGTCAGCTGGGACTCTACACGGCAGGCTACTCGGTGGCAGTCACGCTGGCCTACTTCGCCCTGCAGTCGGCGGCGGCTTATCTCGCCTATCCGACGCTTCCCGCCCCGCCGTCACCCGACGGACTGGAATGGGCGCTGATCGCACTGGCGCTGTTCAGTTTCGCGCTCGTGGCCTTCGCGCAGGCGACCTTCCCGCTCTGGGCGAGCCATCCGGCTGTGCGCGGCCTGCGCGTCCACCTCACCAACGGTTTTTACATCAATGCTGTCTGGGACCGCATCCTCGGCGGCTGGCGCCATTCCGGCCGGCCGCAGGCCTGACAGACCTTAGCGAACAAGGATTGAAATCATGAGCAAGACACCGTCAAAGCACCTCGCTGCCGTCAACACAGCGATCGATGAAGCCGCGCGCACCATCCCGCCCATGTGGCCGCTCGAAGCGACCGTCGCCGTCAATCCCTTCCTCGGCTCGAGTGTGGCGTCGCTGGGCGCGACCCACGCCAGGTTCGCATCCATGACAGGACAGTCCCTGTTCATGAAGGAGGCCTGGTTCCAGCAGAAACTCGATAGCGGCAAGATTGGCGATAGCGACCTTGCCAAGGCCATCAAGGCCTACGGCGCCGGTCCGGGGCTGACGCCGGAAAAGATCCGTCAGCGCCTCAGGGCGAAAGACGCAACCGGGGAAGGGCGCATTCCCACTGTGCTCGACCTCGCCGGTGAAGGCAGCGGAGTGGACCTGCGTGCTATCATGACCGACCGCGTCACCGCCTGGGCATCGAACTATTTCGATGAAGGTCAGGCGCTGTGGCAGGTGAACGGACGCGGCACTGTGTGGTCTTCATGGCGCGCCTTTGCGACCAATGACCTGACGCCGGAAGTCCTGGGGCTGAGCGATTTCTGCCAGTTCGCATCCAGCCTGCCAGATGATGCGGCCCACTTCGTGGCGTCCATGACGCAGGAGCTTGGCCTCAAGGACGCAGCGCTGCCTGCCTATCTGACACAGCTTCTTTTCGATCTCGGCGGCTGGTCACAACTAGGCCGCTACCGGCTGTGGAAAGCAGAGATGGCAGGCGAAACCAGTCCGGTCATGACCGAACTGCTCGCCATTGCGGTGGCGTGGGAAGTCTTCGCCTTCCGCGCACATGGCGAGGCAATCGCCCTCGACTGGAAGCGCGCCTGCCGCGAGCGGGAAAATTCGGGCAAGCTGCCACAGCACGCCCAGCTCCTGGAAATCCTGCAGTACGCGCTGGATCATGCCGAGCAACGGCGTCTGGAAGCGACGATGGCCGCGCCTCGGGACGCCGGACAGGTTGATCAGCGGCCGGCCATTCAGGCAGCTTTCTGTATCGATGTCCGCTCGGAAGTCTTCCGCCGCGCGCTGGAAGGCGCGTCCAGCTCGGTCGAAACCCTGGGCTTCGCCGGGTTTTTCGGTCTCGGCGTCAATCACAAGGCATTTGCTTCCGACACGGAAGAGCACCGCCTGCCGGTCCTGCTTAACCCGTCCCTGAACACGGTCGAAACGGTTGAAAACAACGCCAAGGCAGATCGCGAGAAGCGTTTCCGGCTGCGGGCTGTCCGGGCCTGGGGGCGGTTCAAGCTGGCAGCGGTGTCGTCCTTTGCTTTCGTGGAGTCGGCTGGTCCGATCTATGTGCCGAAGCTGCTGCAAGGCGCGCTCGGCCTGAAGTCCGGCAAGTCGAAGCGGTCGCCCGTCCCGCGTATCGCGGAATCCATGCCGCTCGAGGCCAGGACAGACGCGGCAGAGACGATCCTGCGGGCGATGTCGCTGACGCGGAATTTTGCCCGGCTTGTTCTCCTGGTCGGACATGGCGCTGCGGTCACCAATAATCCGCATGCCAGTGCGCTCCAGTGCGGCGCCTGCGGTGGGTATGCGGGCGACGTCAATGCGCGCCTGCTTGCTGGCCTGCTGAATGAAACCGGCGTGCGCGCCGAGCTTGAAAAGCGCGGCATTGTCATTCCTGAAGACACCCATTTCGTCGGCGGTCTGCATGATACGACCTCCGATCAGGTGTCGCTTCACGACGACACGCCATCGGCGGCGCATTCCAAGGACATTGAGGCGGCGAAAGAGCTGCTCGACCTCGCAGGTGAGCGAGCCCGGGCCGAGCGGGCACCGGCACTGCCGCGCGTGGCACGTCCGGGCAAGCTGAAGCGCCGCGGCAAGAGCTGGTCCCAGACGCGCCAGGAATGGGGCTTGGCCGGCTGCAGCGCTTTTATCGCAGCGCCCAGGTCGCGGACCGCAGGAAAGGACCTGTCAGGCCGCTCATTCCTGCACTCCTATGACTGGCGCGACGATGACGGCTTCAAGGTGCTTGAGCTCATCCTGACTGCGCCCGTCGTGGTCGCGAGCTGGATCAATCTCCAGTATTATGGATCAACGGTGGCGCCAGAGGTTTTCGGGGCGGGCAACAAGCTGCTTCACAATGTCGTGGGCGGATTTGGCGTGCTCGAAGGCAATGGCGGCTCGCTGCGCAGCGGCCTGCCGCTCCAGTCCGTCAGCGATGGTATCGACTTCCGCCACGTCCCGGTTCGGCTTTCGGTCTGTATCGAGGCGCCGCGCGAAGCGATCACCGAGATCCTGAACCGGCATGAGAGCGTGCGCGCGCTGTTCGACAATCACTGGCTGCACCTGTTCGCGATGGATGATGCCGGCCATCTCGCCTGGCGCTATGCGGGTGACGGTCAATGGGAACAGGCCTTCGCGACGTCCCCAGCCGTGCATGACGAGGTCGCGGCATGACCGACCTGACGCATCTCGACCGGCTCGAGGCTGAAGCCATCCAGATATTGCGGGATGGTGTTGCCCAGGCTGACCGTCCGGTCCTTCTCTTCTCCGGGGGCAAGGACTCCACGGTCCTCGCGCACCTGGCGCTTGAAGCGTTCCATCCCTCGCGTCCGCCCATGCCGCTTCTGCATGTGGACTCGACCTGGGAGTTTCGCGAAGTGGTCGAGTTCCGCAACCGCTTCGCGGCTGAGCACAGGTTTGAAATCGTCCTGCATCATAATGAGGAGGGGCGCAGGCAGGGGCTGAACCCGGTCGAACATGGCGCGCTCTACACCACGATCATGCGCACGGACGCGCTGAAGCAGGCCCTCGATGCCGGCAATTATGACGTCATCTTCGGCGGCGCCCGGCGCGATGAAGAAGCCAGCCGCGCCAAGGAGCGCATTGTGTCCGTCCGCAGTGCCGGCCATGGCTGGGACCCGCGCCGGCAAAGACCAGAACTCTGGTCGCTCTACAACTGGCGCCGCTCGTCCGGTCAGACACTGAGGGTCTATCCGCTGTCGAACTGGACCGAATTCGACCTGTGGGCCTACATCCTCAAGAAGAACATCCGGCTGTGTCCGCTTTATTTCGCAGACAAGCGCCCGGTCAGTCTTCGGCAGGGCCAGCGGATCGTGATCGACAATGAAGCGCGGGCTGAAGCGCTGGGCCTGACAATCGACGCGGAGGAACATGTCCGCTTCCGCTCCCTCGGCTGCTGGCCGGTGACGGCGGCCCTTCCATCGACGGCGTCCGATCTTCGTTCCGTCGTCAAGGAAACGCTCACCAGCGCCAACTCGGAGCGCAATGGCCGGATTAGCGATGACGGCTCGTTGGAAAGCCAGAAACAGGCTGGCTATTTCTGATGGTGCTATCCGCCTTTGCCGCGCGGCGGGCTGCCCCTGAGGCCAAATTTCAAGGTCCGTGATATCGGGCGGGGCAGTCTTCCCTGAAAAAAGAAAACCGCCTGGAAACAGTGTTCCAGGCGGTGTCCAGATCAGGGATGTGCAGGGGTGGGGGAGGTAAGGGGCTGTCCCTGTCTGGAGAGTGTTCAGCACCCAAGAGCGCCGGAGAGAGAGGATCAGGCGTTCAGAGGCGCTGCGTAGCGTTTTCGGCGTCTCATGCGCCACTGACGCCGCAGGAATGCGGGCGTCACGCCTTCGATGAGCTGACGCGTGCGGTCAGCGCTGGGAGGATTTGAGCCGGGCAAGTTTTTCATTTTTTTCTCCTTTATCGACCGTTTCGTTGCGGTCGACCTTGATTTGGATCAGAGACAGGAATAGTTCAAAACGAAAATATCTCTCCTCTCCATAGCCATGGATTATGAAACATGAGACCGACGCTTCGACAGCTGCAATACCTGGTCGCCATCGCAGATACCGGGAAATTCGGTGACGCTGCCAAGCGTGTGAATGTCAGCCAGCCCAGCCTGTCTGCACAGATCGCGGAAATGGAAGCGCATCTCGGGACCGTGCTCATCGAGCGCGGCCGTCATGGCGCCTTCATGACGCCAACAGGGGAGGAAGCGGTTCGGCGCGCGCGGATGATCCTCAGGGATGTCGAAGACCTGAAGGCCGTCGTGCAGTCAGGCGGCGCATCGCTGGCCGGCCGGATTCGTCTCGGCGTGCTACCGACGATCGGTCCTTACCTGCTTCCGGCGGCGACGCGGCATCTGCATGCCAAGTACCCCGATTTCCGTCTCAGCGTTCGCGAGGAGAGGACAATTGACCTCGAGGCGCATCTTCATGATGGCCGGCTCGATACCGTCATCTCCACCATCGAGGACCATTCCGACGCCGGTCACGCGCCGCTATTCGAGGAGAATTTGTGGGTGTGCGCGGCCCCGGATGACGAGCTGGCCCAGTCGGCCGGGGATGTGAAGCTGGCTGACCTGAAGGGCCGTTCCCTGCTGACGCTCGGCTATGGCCACCGCTTCTACCACATCATCCAGTCTCTCGCCGAGGCTGCCGGGGCCCATGTGAGCAGCGAGTATCAGGGCACCAGTCTCGATGCGATCAGGCAGATGGCGGAAATGGGCGCCGGCGTTGCGGTCTTTCCGAGCCTCTATGCCCTCACTGAAGCTCGCAGGGACCCTGATCTTGTTGTGCGCAGGATCGACGATCCGATGGCGCGGCGCGAAATCTCGCTCATCTGGCGGCAAACATCGCCGCTGGCCGACCGGCTTGAGAAACTGGCCGAAGAGCTGCGCGCAGCAGCGGTTTCGGTCCTGGTCGGGCGGGCTGGAAGGGTTTCGTAAGTGCGCAGTTATTGCATAGTCTAAAGCAATCAGCTGAACTCGTTATTTGAATTTTCAAAATCTATAGCGGGCCACAAATATGAGGCGACTTGAAAGGAGTTGCCCATGTTCTCGCCACCCCGCCAGGCGCCCGTCCCGGCCAAGCCCATACGTCTTGCCTATCTGACCCATGGAAAGGCCGGGCAAAGGAAGGCCGCAAGAGCCCTGCCCAGATCACCGCGCTCACCCGACGAATTCTGGTTGCTGGCGCGCTGGGACAGGTCTCCCCGCTCTCTCTTTTTTCACACGGAATCGCTGATCAGCTGGGCGCCGATTGAAATACTGGGTTTGCCCCAGCCGGTAGAGGATGAGACCGGCGAGCGCTGGATGCTCTGCAGGTTCCGCTATTTCGGGCCGTACGCCGATCGCAACCAGCTCGTTGACAGTGCACGCAGAGGACTCGAGCGGATGACCCGCTGGAAAGAGGTCTCCGAACTGGCGTCTGACTGATCGCCGCCGTCCGATTTCTGCCGCGGGATTTGTTCCCCCTGATCCTGGCCGGACGAGGGCGTTCATAAAGCAATGTGCCGCCAAGAGCGCCTGTCGGCGGGCCGTCAATACCTTCCTTCGCAGCTGCGGCATGAAACATAGTTTAATCCTATTGTTTCCTTAGAAAGTGAAGATTGGATCAGATGAACCAGGACATCCAAGTCTCCGTGGCAGCGTCAAGGGAGCGCACCGTTCCGCTCGGGTCTTGTGATCTCGATCTGGGGCTCCCGTCCGACACATCCTGAAACCAATCCCGAAAGGTGGGGCATGACCTTTATAGTTGCACGCATACAGAATTTCCTGCGGCTGGAGTCCTCCGCTGGCATTTTGCTCATGATCGCGGCGGTGCTGGCGCTGGTCGCGAGCAATTCTCCGCTTGTAGGCTATTATACCGGCCTGCTGTCGACCCCAGTTGAAGTCCAGGTTGGCGCGCTTGAAATCGCCAAGCCGCTTATTCTCTGGATCAATGACGGCCTGATGGCGATCTTCTTCTTCCTGATCGGCCTGGAGATAAAGCGTGAAATCCTGCAGGGCGAGCTGTCGAGTTTCGACAAGGCAGCGCTTCCCATATTTGCGGCGGTTGGCGGTATGGCCGGTCCGGCGCTGGTGTTCATCGCGCTCAATGCGAACAGCCCGGAAAGCCTGAATGGCTGGGCCATTCCCGCCGCGACCGACATTGCCTTTGCCCTGGGCGTGCTGATGCTGCTCGGCAGCCGGGTGCCGGTATCGTTGAAGATCTTCCTGCTGGCCATCGCGATCATAGATGACCTTGGGGCCATCATGATCATCGCGCTCTTCTATACGGCGGATCTCTCCCTCATGGCGCTTGGCTGGGCCGCGCTTGGTGTCGCCTCGCTGGTGGCGCTCAACAGGATGGGGGTGAAGACGATCGCGCCCTATGCGCTGATCGGCACATTCATCTGGGTCTGCGTCTTGAAGTCGGGCGTCCATGCGACGCTGGCCGGTGTCGTGACGGCCCTGGCTGTGCCGATTTACGGCAAGACGGCGGACTCCCAGTCGCCGTTGCACAAGCTCGAACATGGGCTGCATCCATGGGTCGCCTATGGGGTCTTGCCGGTCTTTGCGTTTGCCAATGCGGGCGTGTCGTTGTCCGGCGTGTCGCTTGACGATCTCCTGTCGCCGCTGCCCCTGGGGATTGCTGCAGGCCTGTTTGTCGGAAAGCAGATCGGGGTCTTCGGCGCCACCGTTCTCGCGGTGAAAGCGGGCATTGCGCGCCGTCCGGAAGGGGCATCCTGGATGCACCTCTATGGCGTGGCGTGCCTGACCGGTATCGGCTTCACAATGAGCCTGTTTATCGGAACACTGGCGTTTGACAGCGCCGCACAGCTCGATCAGGTCCGCCTGGGCGTCCTGCTTGGTTCGCTCATGTCGGCCCTGATGGGTGTCGCCATGCTGATGATGGCCGGGGCCGAGCAGCGGCGGACCGGCGCTTCGTCTGTGCAGCTCGCCAGCTGATCTCATTCATTAGGCGCATTTTCGGCCCGCCATCCTGGATAAGGGATGGCGGGTCATTGCCTTTGGGGCATCGCCCTTTGGCCGTACCTATATTATAGCTAAAAACTATCAAGAATTGATTTTCTTGGTATTTGTCCTTTTGTCACGCGTCTTCATCTCTAGTCCCGGTTTCTCGAAAACCAGGTCAATCGGAGAAAGACAACATGATGACGAAAAGGAAAGTCGCAGCATCAGCGATAATGGCATCCTGTGCCCTGGCGCTGGCAGGCTGTGCGAATGAGACAATTGCGGCAGAAACGGACGCGGCAACGGAAGCCGATGTGTCGGCGCAAGTCGAAACGGTTGAACAGGCCGGCCTCTGCCTCGACGCCGGGCCGCAGACACCGCGCGACATTGCGGGCGTGTACGGTCTCAACTCAGTGACCTTCCCGAAAGCCCCGCCATCCACCGAGATGAACCTCTGCAACATCCACACGCATACCAATGCCGAGCACAAAGGGCCGGACTTCAGCGTGTTCGTGAATGACAGCGACTATGGCGGCTATGCCTGCAACGCGACAGAGGACCTTACCGAAGCCGAGCTCACGCCTGTAGAGGGCGCCTATGGCAAGGTGAAGCCGGGCGACACGATCGAGGTTCACTGGGTGCACACGACTTGCGACGCTGCGCCGGGCGAAGGCCTCGGGGCGTGTGTCCCGGAAACCTGCACCGATCCGCTGCTTCGTGTTGAGGCGCAGGTCTTCCTCGTGGTGAACGACGAGTCTGCAGCCGATTTCACCGAGCTGGCGGCGGTTCGCCAGGCGGGCGGCGTCTGGCAGCCGGGTGGCATTCCATCAACCACGGGTACGCCGGTCAGCTTCCGCGGCTCGACCACGGGGCCGAGCTACAACCAGATGCAGTGCTCACCCGCACAGGTCACCTGGAGCGTCCGTCCGCAATGCACCAAGCTCGACATCAACTCGCTGCATGCCTGGGCTGAAGAAGGCAATGTCTTCAACGAAACCAAGTCGCACGGCGTTCGCCAGCTTGTGACGGCACCGGAACTCCTTTCTCCGATCGAGTAAGCCTGAGCCGGCGCAGGAAGAAGGGGCCTGCCATCCGCGCAGGCCCCTTCGATTTTTTTAAACCAGGTGACGGCTCGCGCCGTATCGAAGGTCTCGTCCAGCAAGTGAAAATAAATGAAAGCGTTGAATTTCATGACCACCCGATTTTTCAAGTTTGTCGCCACAATCAGCTTCGTGACCGGCCTGGCAATGCTGCCGGCCCAGGCGCAGTCCCTGACGGGTAATGTCGGCTCGGCAGGTGTGACGAAAGCGGAGCAGTCGGTCGAGGCGCGTCTGGGGCTGGATGATGAAGGTAATGCCGCAAGCCGCATTCACTATGACAATGCATTCACCGACTGGTACCAGCTCCGCCTGATCGGCTCCTTCTCGAAGCCTGACAGTGAAGACTGGGATCTCACAGGCCTGACCGTCGAGAACTGGTTCCAGTGGAGCGAGGAGCAGGCAGACAATTCCGGCTTCAATGGCGGGCTGAGATTTGCCTACGGCTTCGCCAAGGATGACGGCCCTGACGAGGCCGAAGTGCGTCTTACCCTGACGGACAAGTTCGCGGGCGACTGGGAATGGCGGTCGAATCTCATTGCGGAGATCGAGGCAGGGGACGGAAGCGACGGCGGCGTGGACCTCGAGCTGCGCGGACAGATCTCGCGCGCCGTAAACGTTTCGGCGCTCGGCTCAGATGACTGGCGGCTGGGTGTTGAAGTGTTCAGCGAGCTCGGCAACAGCCGCAACATTCCGGGTTTCGACGACCAGGCCCACCAGGTCGGGCCTGTGGTGAAGATCGGCTGGGACAACGGCGTTTTTGTACAGTCCGCCGTGCGCGTCGGGATCACCGGGGGCGCCGATGACAGCATGGCCAAGGTCTTTATTGGCCGCGAATTCTGAGGCGCAACATGATCCGCAGGGATGGCGCTAGTCTCGGCGTCTGGCCCGAAGGATGAACAGAAAGACCTGATGGCACAATTGCTTTCTGCCCCGCATCGCTAGGTTACTGGACAGGTTACCAGCAAATAGGACGAAGGCATGCATCAGGGTCGAGGCATTGGCGAGCAGTTGACGAACGGGGTTCGGTTCCCCGCCATGCTGGGTGCAGCCGCCTTGTTTGCCGAGGTCGCCGGCGCTGACGAAAAAGTCCGGCTGTCGGCAGACTTTGCCGCATCATCCAGCCTTTTCGACCGCGGCGAACAGATTGGCGGGCCGACGCTGGAATTCGGCGCCACAGCGGAGACGACCGTCTCCGGCGCCACGGTCTATGCCGCCTTCTACCGGTTGCTGCCGGTCGGTTCCGACCAGGAGGCCTTCGATGACGAGGCTGATTACACGGCCGGTATCGTGCTCGAGAATGACACAGTTGTTGCAGACCTCTCGGCGAACTGGCTGACCTATCCGGGCGAGGGCGCCGAGGCCAGCCTCGAACTCGTCGGCGCTTTCGACTTCAACGCGCCGTACTCGCCGAATGTCACCGGCTTCTACGATGCCGACTTCGAGGACTGGGGCGTCGAAGTGTCTGCCGGCCCCAGCTGGGATGTCGGCGGATGGACGAGTTATGCGCTCGGCCGCGCCGGGTTCGTTGTCCCGGGCGATGGTTCGGCGAACCGCTCCTATCTTGGTGCGGAGATCGGTGCCTCCAGGGCGGTTTCGGACAATGTCGAGTTCGGGATATTTGCCCGTGCCGAGGCTGCTGACGCAGAGAGCTATGCCGACGAGATTCGCAACGGCGCCGTGGCTCGCTTCCGCGACAGCGGTATCGCGGTCGGCATGACGCTGTCAGTGTCCGGCTGATTGCTGAGCGGTTCTCGCTCAGCGCGTGTCCGGCAGCTTGCCCAGCCTTGCGCGGAATAGCGCCGTTTCCTCACCGACGACCTTCTGCAATAGGTAGAGCCCGATCAGGTTCGGCAGCGAGAGCATGAAGAACAGGCTGTCGATCAGGTTGGTGACGGTGGTCACGTCGACCATCGCGCCGACCGGTAGAAGGCCGCAGAAGAAGCAGAGATAGATGCGGCGCATCCAGATCGAATGGCGCGAGAAATAGTCGATGACCTGCAGGCTGTAATAACCCGCCGCCAGAATGGTCGAGAAAGCAAACAGGCTGACCGCCACGGCAAGGACATATGGAAACCAGGCCGACACCGTCCCGAAGGCTGCAGACGTCATGGCGATGTCGTCATACCCCTTGTCCCAGACCCCTGTCGTGATGATGACCAGGGCGGTGGCGGCGCAGATGACGATCGTGTCGATGAAGGGCTCGATCAGGGCGACATGGCCTTGCGAGGCCGGATGTCTTGTGCGGGCCGCCGAGTGGGCAATGGACGCGCTGCCGATGCCAGCCTCATTGGAGTAGGCGGCCCGGCGCATACCCGCCACGAAACTCCCCGCCAGTCCGCCGGCCGCCGCATCGGCGCTGAAGGCGTCATGCACCATGGTCACGATGGCGCCCGGCACAGCCTCCAGATTGACGGCCAGCACAACAAGGACACCGCATACATACAGCGCGCACATGAAGGGTATCAGCCTCGAGGTCACCTCACCGATTGAGTGCACGCCGCCAATCAGGACCAGTGCCGCAATCGCGGCGATCACGATGCCATAGGCGAGCGCCCAGCCCGCATCGCGTTCGAGGCCGACAACCTCGCTCAGCTGCGCGTAGGACTGGTTGACCTGGATGACCTGTACGAAGGCGAATAGTGCAAACACCGCATAGGCGGTCGCCAGCACCTTGCCGAGAAGCGGCATCCGGCGCTCGGCAAGGCCGCGGCTGAGATACCACATCGGACCGCCCGAGACAGTGCCGTCATCATTGATGACCCGGTAGCGCACGGCCAGCGTCACCTCGGCATATTTCAGGCTCATGGCAAAAAAGCCGATGATGATCATCCAGAACGCCGCGCCCGGTCCGCCCATCGCAATGGCGATGGCAACGCCGGCAATATTGCCGAGGCCGACCGTGCTCGCGAGGGCCGTTGAAAGGGCCTGGAAGGGCGAGAGCTCTCCCGGAGCATCGGGGTCTTCGTAGCGCCCGGCGAGGACCTTCCAGCCCGTTGCGAACCCGCGAAGGTTCAGGAAGCCCAGCCGGATCGTGAAAAACACCATGGCTGCAAACAGCCAGAGCACAATGAGCTGGACCTCGACCCCGAAAAGGGTGACCGAATAGAAAACCGCGCTGGCCAGCGCAGAGCCCAGCGCGTCGGCAAATCCGGTAATCATGTCCATGGCCTACTCCATCCAGTCGGCTAGAGGATGATCCCCGAGGCCTCTCTTGATCTCATCATGGACCGTCTCGCTTTCGTCCTGGCCGAGCTTGAAGCGGGGCTCGATCTTGCTGATCGGGGCACGGAAGCCGGTAATGCCGGCTAGCAGTGTCTCGTAACGTGGCCCGATCCGGTCGACGGTCCAGCCTGATCCGGCCCGCGCTTCCATATGGCGGACCAGCGCTTCGACAGCCGGCTTCGTCAGCGCCTCGTCGACCTGCATCGTCGCAGCCTCAATCTTGAGCGACAGGAAATTCCAGGTCGGCGCCCAATCCTTTTGCGAGACCCAGCCCGGCGGGATGTAGGCATTTGCGCCAAGGAACAGGAAGACAGCCTTGCCGTCTCGCCGAAGGACGTCGCTCGCGGGCGCGCGCATCGGCATGTGGCCGAGGATGGAAAGGGGGGTGCCATCTGCATCGGTCTCGATGAGCAGGGGCATCAGCAAGGCCGTTGACGGGTCGGCTGCGGGTACAATCCAGGCAAGTGGATAGGCTGCGGCAAAGTCGAGGATATCGCGAGTAGGAACCTTGCTGAAATCCGCGCTCATGAGGCCAGGATCCGCTTCATCCAGGCGGCACTGTCGGCGATGGCGCGCTGTGCCAGCGGAGAAATGGACATTGCCTCCAGAAAGCTGTGGGTCGCGCCGGGATAGATTATCGCGCTCGCTTCGACGCCGGCCGCTTCCAGCCGCCGCACCAGCTCCTTGTTCTCATCGAGCAGGATATCGCATTCGGCGATACACAGATGCGTTGGCGGCAGCCCACCCAGCTCACCCAGCAGCACCCTCGCATAGGGGCTCTCAAGCTCGGTCTCGGCCACATAGGCCTGCCAGAAATCATCCATCTCGCTGACGTCGAGCATGTAGGGCAGGCCGTTATAGCGTTGGTGCGATGTACGATGTTCGGTGTCGAGGGCGCCGTAATTGATCAGGACGCCGTCCGGGACTCTCGCGCCCGTGTCGCGCAGCAACTTTGTAGCCGCGAGCGCGAGGTTGCCGCCGGCCGAGTCGCCGCCAATCAGCAATTTGCCTGTATTGAGTCCATGCGCGCTGCCTTCGTCTTGAAGCCAGTTCACGCAGTCGACCGTTTCGTTGAGCGCCGCCGGGAACGGATGCTCTGGCGCAAGCGAATAATCGAGGCCGACCACCGCGCAGCCTGCAGCATCGGCATATTCCCGCATCAGTCGGTCATGGGTGTCGAGGCTGAAGAGCATCCAGCCGCCGCCATGGAGATAGAGGAGCGTGCCTGCGCCCGCGCCGCTTTCAGGAATGTAGATCCGCAGCGTCCGGCCCGTTTGCGGCAGCGTGATCTCGCGGACCGCCTGCATCTGCGGCCCGCCTTCACGCCAGGGTTCGCGAATTTTTTCGGCGACGGCCCGGCGAGCCTGCAAGCTGAGCGGGCCGTCGCCCGCGAGTTCTGCAGAGCGTTTGGTGACATCTTCCACGAACCGCCGGACTTCGGGTTCGAGATCGTCGGCCTGCGTCTGGGAAGAAGCGCTCATGAAAGTCTCTCTCACGTAGGGGGTCGGAATAGACGGAGGGCTCAGGCGCCGTGCTGCTCTGCCGCGGCAAGCCGCTTCTTGCGGGCTGCGATCCTCGGTCCGCGCTTCTTCAGCCAGACCCAAAGCCCGGTGACGCACATTTCAGCCGTCGCAAGGCCTGTGAGGAAGACGATGAACACCGTCACCGGTCCGCCGACTTCGCCGCTGTGCAGGGGATAGACCGAGCGCATCAGGGCAAGGCCGGTGCTGTTGTCATAGGGATTGACCTGCTGGACGAAGGCGCCCGTGGCCGCGTCGAAATGGTAGTAGATCGGCCCCAGCGCCTTGTAGTTCAGCACGCCATCATCGGTCAGCGTTGCACCATAGAGGTTGTAGTCGGGGTAGTAGAGCATCGTGGCGGGCTGCCAGGACACACCGGCGGCTGCGATCTGCTCCTGCGTGCGCGCCAGGGCCTGCTGGAAGGAGAGGTCAGGCTGTGTGCCTTCAGGAAAGAGGACCGGCTGGTCGAAATAGGATTCGCCGGTCGGTGCGATCATCTCTGCGAAGGGCGCCCAGAACTCGAAGAAGAAGTTCAGGGCCACCGATGTGAAGGCGAGGATCACCACAAAAGCAAAGAGCCACAGGCCGCTGGCCTGGTGGATGTCCAGCATCTGACGGGCAAAGGAGCGTTTCGGGCTGTAGGTCCAGGCGGCCAGCCACTTCTTGAAGACGGGGCCGCGCTTGGGAAAGGTCAGATACAGGCCGACCAGCGAGCTCAGCAGCCAGCCGAGCGCGATGAAGCCGAGGAAGATGCGGCCGGTATCGCCGAGCAGGAAGTTCTCGTGAAAGCCGAGGATGAGCGGGATGATCTGGCGCCCGGAGAGGCCGGGCTCGGTGCTGCGTGTCCCGATGACGTCGCCAGACGCCGGATCGAGGAACACCTCGTCATGGTCGAGCGCGGGCGCGCCGGGGGCGGGGACAACCTTCACCGGTATGGTTTCATCCGTGTGAGGATTGAGCGGGAACTCGACCACCTGGACATGCGGCGCCTGCGCCTCGAAACGCGATACCGCCTCGACCGTATCGAGGCGCTCGCTCGCCGCGCCCTGGAATATCATGAGGTCCGCATTCACCCAGCGATCGAGTGACTCGCGCATGGTCAGCAGCGATCCCGAAACCGCCGCGAGGAACAGGAAGAGGGCCATCAGGACGCCGAACCAGCGATGCAGGAAGAGCCAGGTGTTTGAAGGAAGGGCTGTGCTCATATCGCAGGAATGCTCCGGATTTCTCGACATGAAGGATAAGCGAAACGCAGCGCCAGGAGCCATACGCAGTCAGGGTCGAAATTTGTCTTGAATGGGTCGGCAATTGCGAATAACTCGCATTTGCGATGCTGCGGAATGGCCAAAAATGAGAACTATGCGACCCAAAGCCAAAATTCAGCGCGCACGGGCCCTGATACATTTTGATGACAGGAGCGGCATGTGGCGCAAGCAAATCCAGAGGGATAAAATGGCACTGAATCCGATTGAACGACCGCTGAATACGCGAGCAGTCCTGCTTGCAACCACGATGCTCGCCGCGCTGATTGCGCCGGCGGCAGTGGCCCAGGAAGACACCAGCGAGGACGAGGTCGCCGTCCAGGACACTATCTATGTCATCGCCCCGGACTTCGTGCCAAGCGAAGGCCAGAGCGCAAACAAGAGCGATATCGCCCTGATCGAGACGCCGCAGTCTGTCTCCGTCATCACGCGCGACCAGATCGACCTGCTCAACTTTATCGATGCCCAGCAGGCCGTCCGCTACACCTCCGGCGTTTTTGGCGAGAATTACGGCCCCGACCTGCGCTTTGATTTCGTGACGGTTCGCGGGTTTACGCCGAAGCAGTACATCGATGGCCTGGCCGCACCGGTCTCGACCTCCATCTATAGCGTCGGCCTCGACCTCTACGCCTTTGAATCCTTCGATGTGCTCAAGGGCCCGTCTGCGGCCCTGTACGGCAACTCGCCGCCCGGCGGCCTCTACAACCAGACGACCCGCCGGCCGGAAGACGAGTTCAGCGGCGAGCTATCAGCCCAGTATGGCACCGACAATTACAAGCAGGTGGCTGGCACCTTCACCGGTCCGCTTGGCGATAATGTCAGCTTCCGGCTGACCGGCCTGGTGCGCGACCGCGATGCCGAGCGCGACCTTGTCTCAGCCAATCGCGAATTGTTCGCTCCCGCCCTCAAAGTGGACATCACGCCCGACACCGAGCTGACGCTGCTTGGCTACTATCAGTCGGACGAAGTCATGGGTGACACGAACGGCTTCCTGCCGGTCTATGGCACGCTGCTTCCGAACCCTGTCGGGAAGATCGATCCCTCGACCAATCTCGGCAACCCGAACAACCGCTTCGACCGGGAGCAGTGGGGCCTCGGTTACGAGTTCGAGCACAGGTTCAACGAGATGGTGAGCTTCATCTCCAACTCGAAGCTGAGCGACTATGACGAGGACACCCCGACCGGGATCTACGGGTCGGGCGGCCTCATCGACAATGATTTCGACGGCACGCCGGATGATTTCCGCACGGTGCTGCAGTCGAACTTCACCTATCGCGAAAGCGTCGAGAGCTTTGCCACGGACAACCGCTTCGACATCAACCTCGAAACAGGCGGCGTCACGCATGACATCATTGTCGGCTACGACTACCGCGACGTCGAGAACGTTGCCGATTTCGGCTTTTTCTACGGCACCGACACGATCGACCTGTTCGATCCGGTCTACGACTATCCGGCGGACCTGACACCCGGCTATCCGTCCGCGTTCAACAACCAGACGCTCCAGCATTCCGGGCTATACGCGCAGGATCATATCGGGATCGGCAACCTGTTCTTCACGCTGAGCGGGCGCTATGACGATGTCACGATCGAGAACAATGCAACCGGTACGGAGACGCAGCAGGACGCGTTCACCTATCGCGTCGGCGCCAACTATGTCTTCGACAGCGGCATCGCGCCCTATATCAGCTATGCGACCTCGTTCGAGCCGGTGATCGGCACGGACTCGGTGACGGGCAATGATTTCGACCCGAGCGAAGGCGAGCAGATCGAGGCTGGCGTCAAGTTCGACGCGCGCGGCCTGCCGGAGGGCTATGAGCTTCTGCTGACCGGCGCGATCTACCAGATCACGCAGACCAATGTCGTGAGCACAGCCCCGTCAGTCACCCCGGTCTTCGGGACCCAGACCGGCGAGGTCGAGGTCCAGGGTGCCGAGATCGAACTCGTCAGCCGGATCAACGACCAGCTGTCGATCAACGCCTCTTACAGCTACACCGACAGCGAAGTGGTGAAGAGCTCCACGCCGCAGGAAGTCGGTGCGCCGCTTCCGGTGACGCCGGAGAACAAGGCGTCGATCTTCGCCGATTACTCCATCATCGACGGCCCGCTCGCCGGCTTCGGCATCGGGGCAGGCGTCCGCTACACCAGTGAGAGTGAAGGCGCGCTGCCAGGCCCGTTCAACCCGGTCATCTATACCGGTGAGGAATCCACCCTGGTCGATGCCATCATCCGCTACGATTATGAGAGCTGGCGGTTTGCCATCAACGGCTCCAACATACTCGACGAAGAGTATGTCGCCCGCTGCTCTGGCCCGGCCGGCTGTACGTATGGCGCTGGACGCCAGGTCATCGCGACGGTGACGCGGAAGTTCTGATGAAAGGGGAGGACAGGCCGACCGTATGACACACGAGACGCCAGACCGGTCCTCCCGTCTTTCGACCAGACTGATTTGCACACTCGGCGCCATGCTGCTCAGCGTGGCGCCGGGCTGCATCCGGCAGGACGGCACGCAGCCCGCAACGGTCCAGCCCGAGCGCGTTGAAACACCCGGTACATCCGGCAAGCCTGCCACGCCCGCGGCACGCCCGGGGCAGACCTTGCCACTTGAGGCGTCCCGCACCGTGTCGTTCACGACTGGGGAGGGCACCCACCTCTCGCTGGACGTTTCGCCTGACGGCGAGTCCATTGTCTTCGACATGCTGGGCGACATCTACCGCCTGCCGATCAATGGCGGTGAGGCAGACGCGCTGACCCGGGGGCTGGCGCTCGACACCCAGCCGGTCTTCTCGCCCGATGGCGGTTCGATCGCCTTCCTGAGCGACCGCTCAGGCGCTGAAAACCTCTGGATCATGGACAGGGACGGCGCGAATGTGCGCCAGATTTCCTTCCACGACGACAACCCTGTCTGGATCTCGCCTGAATGGGGCCCGGACGGGAACACCGTCACCGTGTCGCGCTTCTGGTCGGACCGGAATGCCTACGAGCTCTGGCAGTTCGACACCGCGCCGGGCGCCATGGGCCGCGTCCTGCGGTCGACCGGGCCGGATAATGAGGAGGGCGAACCCGTCAGTTCGCTCGGCGCCCAGTTCGCGCCCGACGGGCGCACGCTCTATCTCGCCTCTCTCAGCGAAGAGACGGCTGCCTTCGACGAACTCTCGGCCTGGAAAGTGATTTCGCTCGATACAGACACTGGCGATGAAACCGTCCTGGCCGGCAGCAAGGACCACCCCGCTTTCCGTCCGCGCCTGTCTCCGAATGCCCGCCAGCTCGCCTATGCTGAACGCCATGGCAATACGACACGCCTTCAGCTGCTCGACCTTGCGAGCGGCGAGACGGAAACGATTGGCATGCTGGATCCGGATTCCCTGCAGGCCAGCCTCTGGCATGACGGCGTGCCGCGTTTCGATTTCACCCCCGATGGCTCGGCGCTGATTGCCAATACAGGTGGCCAGATCACAAGCTTCCCGCTTTCAGGTGAAGGGCCATCGGATATTGCTTTCACCGCCGAGGTCGACCAGCCGCTCGGGCCCCTGGTGCGCTCTCAGATTCCGCTTGAGAGCGGCCCTGTCCGTGCGCGCCTGCTCATGTCGCCTTCGATGTCGCCGGATGGCGATGCGATCGCCTTCTCGGCGCTTGGCAACGTCTACACAGCGCCGTTGATGGGCGAGGGCGCGCCGAAGCGGCTGACCGAAGCCATGGAGTCGACCTATCATCCCGCCTGGTCGGCGGACGGTACACGGCTCGCCTTCGTCAGCTGGTCCAGGGCCGATGGCGGCCAGGTCTGGACATCCCGGCCAGATGGCACGGCGCTGCAGCAGGTAACCGCCGAGGCGGCGTTCTATACCCACCCTGTCTTCACGCCTGACGGGACGGCGATCATCGCCGTTCGCTCCAGCGCGGATGACCGGCGTGAAACCTACATGGAGTATGGCCATCTGCGCGAGGCTGAGCTCGTGCTCATCCCGCTTGATGGCAGCGGGCCGCGCATCCTCGCCTCCGGCCGTCTTGGCGGGCGTCCGCATTTCTCGGGCGAGCCGGGGCGCGTCCTGTTCAATTCCGGCAAGGGCGCGGAAGCGGTCTCGCTGGAAACCGGCGAGCGTACCGTTGTCACACAGGCTGAAGGCGCGAACTGGTATTTCGCCGAAGGCGCGGCCGCTGCCGATGACCTCCGCGTCTCGCCGGACGGGCAATGGGCACTCGCCCAGATCGCCCAGCAGCTGCACCTCTACCGGCTGCCTCAAACGCCGGGCGAGACGGTGAACCTGTCCGCGCCCGCCACCCAGCATGTCCGCATCACCGATATCGGTGCCGACTATTTTGGCTGGAGCTGCAATGGCGACTGTCTGTTCTGGACCGTCGGCCCGACGCTGTACCGGCTGCCGCTCGGCGATATCGACTTTGGTGCACCGCGCAGTGACAGGCCGGTCCCGGTCGAACGCGGCTATGACGATGTCCGCGACATCGCGATCACTGTGCCGAGAGAGAGGCCCGGACAGCAGGTGTTGCTGACCGGCGCGACCGTTTTCCCGATGGATGATCGCTCCGATCCCGCCCGAAGGATCGAAGGCGCGGAGATGTTGTTGAAGGATGGCCGGATCGCTGCCATTGGGCCCGAGGGGACAGTGAGCGCCGATCAAGGCGCCGCGCGCATCGACCTCTCGGGCAATTACGTCATTCCCGGTCTCATCGACGCGCACTACCACGTCGCCGATATTCGCAGGGATGTCCTGCAGTTCGATGCCTGGGGGCTGAAGACCAATCTCGCCTACGGCATCACCACCCTGTTCGACCCGTCCTCGCTGACCATCGACATGTTCACCTATGAGGACCTTGTCGCGAGCGGCGCGGTCATCGGCTCGCGGCTCTATTCTACCGGGCCGGCGATCTTCGACTATCATGATTTCCGGTCGCTGGCCGAGGTCGAGGCCGTGCTGACGCGCTATCGCGACCACTACCGCACCCGGAACTTGAAGCAGTACCGCGTCGGTAACCGGCGCGTGCGCCAGTGGTTTGCCGATGCCGCGAACAGGCTCGGCATGACGCCAACCACGGAGGGCGCGCTGTCCTTCAAGCTGGGGCTCAGCCAGATCCTGGACGGGTACTCAGGCAATGAGCATGCCCTGCCGCCGCCTGTGCTGCACCGGGATGTGACGGAGCTGTTCGCGCAGAGCGGGACAAGCAGCACATTGACCCTGATGATCACGCATGGCGGCACGCCGGCTGATACCAGCTTCATCGCCCGCCGACAGCCGCTTGAGGACACCAAATATGCGCGCTTCGCGCCGGACTGGTTCATTGAGCGCGAATTCGCCGGCGTCCAGGCACCTGATGAGGACGCCTTCCTTTACAAGACGGTTGCGGCCAGCGCCCATCGCATCTTTGAGGCGGGCGGCCTCGTTGGCGTCGGTGCGCACGGGGATCTTCCGGCGCTCGGCACGATCTGGGAGATCGAAGCCTATGTCGAGGGTGGATGGGCGCCCGCAGAAGCACTCTGGGCGGCCACGATGGGCAGTGCCGGCACGATTGCCCGCGATGACAGCCTGGGCAGCCTGGAGGCTGGCAAGGTCGCCGATCTTGTCGTGCTGGAAGGTGATCCCACCGCCGACATCCGGGCCATTGAAAACGTGCGCTTCGTCATGAAGCATGGTCATCTCTATGATGGCGAGACGCTCGATGAGCATGCGCTGACACGCATCCCCTAGCGGTCCTGCAAAGCCTGACGCCTGCACAAACAGGCGGCACTGGCGGTCATGAATGTGGCCATCGGCGTGCAATCAGGTCATATATTGTTTCTATTGGGCCACTTACGGCGTCACTGAATTGTCATGTCTCCTGCGGCCGGCATCATCCGGGGCCTGTCGAGAAGAAATGAGCCTGCCATGAAGAGCACCGTTGATATCGATCTGGACTGCAGGGCCGTCGTTGGCCTGGCCGATGAATATCCCGCCAGCTTCCGGGACCCTGCCCACTCACACGAACGCATCCAGCTGCTCTATGCCAGCGCGGGCGTGATGTCGGTTGTGACCGACACCACCAGCTATGTGATCCCGCCCCAGCGCGCCGTCTGGATTCCGAGCGGCGTGCCGCATGAAGTCTCCTGCCGCGGCCCGGTATCGCTGCGCTCGCTCTACATCGATCCGCGTTATGAGCGCGGCGACCCCTATTGCCACATCGTCGAGGTCAGCCAGCTGCTGAAAGCGCTGATCATCGAAGTCACCCAGATTCCGCTCGATGTCGAACTCAGCGCGCGCGACGAGCAGGTCATCAACCTTCTGATCCGGGAGTTGCTCGATTCCCCGAAGATCCCCTATGCGGCGCCGATGCCGAATGACCGGCGCCTGGTGCGGGTCTGCCGCCAGATCCTGGAAGATCCGTCCGATCCACGCGACACGAATGAATGGGCGGCGGTGGCCGGGATGAGCCGGCGTTCCTTCACCCGCGCCTTCAAGCGCGAGACGGGGATGGGGGTCGCGGTCTGGCGCCAGCAGGTCCGCCTGCTTGAAGCGCTGTCGCTGCTGTCCACCGGATCGCCGGTCACGTCCGTTGCCATGGATGTCGGCTATGAAAGCCCGAGCGCCTTCTGCGCCATGTTCCAGAAGGCGTTCGGTGTGCCGCCTAGCAAGTACGCCTTCTGACGGGTCCGCGACGCGGGCACCTGTCTATAGACCGAGCTCGGTCAGACCTGGATAGGAATCCGGGCGGCGGCCGAGCGGCCAGTAGAGCAGTCTTTCCTCCTCGCGGATCGGTAGGTCGTTGATGCTGGCATGGCGGCGTTTCATCAGGCCGTCTTCATTGAACTCCCAGTTTTCGTTGCCGTAAGCGCGGAACCAGTCGCCCTCATCATTGTGGTACTCATAGGCGTAGCGCACAGCGATGCGGTTTTCGTGGAAGGCGAAGAGCTCCTTGACGAGGCGGTAGTCGTGCTCCTGGCGCCATTTCCATTCGAGGAAGCGGACGATCTCGCAGCGGCCGTAGATGAACAGCCGCCGGTTGCGCCAGAGGCTGTCGGTTGCATAGGCCATCGACACCTTTTCGGGATCGCGGCTGTTCCAGCCATCTTCGGCGAGGCGGACTTTCTCTGTCGCGGTTTCAAGGCTGAAGGGGGGAAGGGGCTTGCGCATCGGTCTTCTCCGGGAATTGAGGGGTGGGGCGGCGGCCCGGACGTGCCGGGCCGCCTGGCCGGGCGCTACAGGTCGCCAACAGCCTTGTGCTTGATGCTGGGCCAGGTTTTCTCGGCCTTGGCGATCGTGCCCTTGCGGTCTTTCTTGTACTTCTCGAAGATGGCGGCGTTGACGAAGAGGTAGAGCTTGCCGTCCACGATGTCGGCATAGTGCGGGTCTCCATCGAACTTCTTGCCGACAGCGACGGCATAGGCGCAGAACCCGCCATATTGCGGCTTGTACTTGGCAGGGTCGGCCTTGAAGCGGCGAGCTGATTCCTCGGACGCGAAATAGTAGGCGACGCCATCGTTGACGACCGTGTGCGCGGCATCGCCTTCGGCAACCGCATTCAGCGTTGAAAGCGCAACGGTATCGACACCATGCACGCCGAGCGGGGCGCCGGACGCGGTGATGCCTGTTGAGACATTGTGCTCATCCTCGGCAAAGCTTGGCAGGGCTGGAACGCAAGCAAGCGCCAGCATCGTACCGGCAAGAAGAAGTCTGGAAGTCATTGGTCTATTCCTTTTGAGTTTGAGGCTGCAGGGGCGCAGCCGGTCTGAGGGCGCTGTGGGTTGCGGGGAGCGAACGGCACAGCAGGGCTTCGTTCAGCGACACGGGGCGTTTGGTGACGCTGGCGAAAGGGATGGGAGGCGCCCGGCCGGCGGGGAGAACGGCGGTGTGCCAGCCGGGCGCGAGAGGGTCATCCGGGTCACGAGGAGTTCGGGGAGCGGACCGGATGACCTTCAGGGGGCGGGTTACCGGCGATAGGCAGCCTTGATCGCCTTCACCGTATTGGCGGTGTTGTCGACCTTGCTGGCGATCATCCGGAAGTTGGTGAGCGAGGCTTCGTAGCCATTGTAGTGCTCGGTGATCGCGCCGGCGGTCGCGTCCGTGACAACCATGACCTCAAAGCCCTGTTCGATCAGGCCGCGCATGTGCGACTCGGTGCACAGGTTCGACGACATGCCGGCGAGGATCACTTTCGAAATGCCGGCCTTGCGAAGTTGCAGGGCAAGGTCATTGCTGTCGGGGCCGTAGACCTTGTGCGGACTTGTCACGACAGTCTTGCCGTTCTCGATATAAGGCTTGTACTGCTCCAGCCAGTCGGCGCCGGACCCTTCAAAGCCTTCGAGGTCCAGTGCATTCGGGCGGTCGAACATGCCGATGGAGTGCATCAGCGTCTCGAGCGTGCCTTCAAATTCCCAGCGATGGTCGTGCTCATAGTAATAGTGCGGCGAGATGAAGAGCGGCATGCCCGTCTCGCCGGATGCCTTGAACAGGGCCTCGATGTTCTGGACGGTGCGGTTTTCCGTAATGCTCTGGCCGACGACGCTCCAGGTGACGCCTTGGGGTGAAAGGAAGTCGTTTTGCGGATCGGTCACCACGATGGCGGTTTCACCGGGAACGATGTCGAAGCCCGGCATGGGCAGGCCGTCATTGATCGGCGGCAGTGTCGCGGTCGCCGCCCGGCTCTTTTCAGCCTGCGCGGTTGCGGCGCCGGCATAGACGGAAATCGCAACCGTGGCGGATACGACGATCGTCATGATCGGGGCGGATTTGGGGTTCGGATTAGGCATGGCAACAGGTCTCCAGGTCGGTTTTGCACAAGTCTCGAGCCGGTTCGCAGTGAGGCCTCTCTAGCCCGTATGTCTGCTGACCGGTTCAAGGTGTGGCAAAGCTATCGGCGGGCAGGCCTGCCCGTATTGACGGCGTGCGACATGTTTTTGACCGCGCGCGTCAACTTCGCCCGGCGGAACGTTTGAACCTTCGAAGAAAGCCCCTAAAGTGAGTGCGCTGAGGCGTGATGGTCAGGGGGCGTGGCAGGTCGGCTGCGGAATGTAATGGCGCAAGTGTCGGCTCTGTTTGCCGTCAGGATGATCAGTGAGGCAGGGCCGCAGCTCGACCGCGAAGCCCTGTTCCGGTCCTGTGGCCTGGACATGGCGTCGCCGCCGGACCAGACGGTCATGGTGTCAGATACGGACTATTACAGCCTGCTGGAGACGATCGCGGAACATGAGCGGCCCGATATCGGGTTTCACATCCGCGTTTCGCGGTCGATCAGCTGCGCGGACCTCGGTGCTGTGGGGCTGGCCTGGAAATCGGCGCCGGACCTTCGCCGGTCGTTCCGGCGGATGGACCGGTACTCGCGACTCTATAATACGGCGTCGTCATTCGAACTGGTCGAGAATGGCGACACGTATCTGTGGACCCATACACGCACGACGCCGGACCGGCTGGGCATGTATCTCTCCAATGAGGGGGCCCTGGCGACGTATGTGAATATCTGCCGCGAAGCGACCGGCGCGCAAAACCGTCCGCAAGCGGTGCAATTTCGCCACCAGGCCATCGGCAGCCAGAAAGCCCTCGAGGCGCATTTCCGGTGCCCTGTAACCTTTGGCGCGGATGTCGACGCCATCGTCCTGCCGGCGGCGCGCCTCGACATGCCGAACCTCGTCGGGGACGAGAGCATCTGGAATTTCTTTGCCTCGCATGTCGAGGAAAACCTGCCCGAGGAAGAGGTGCCGTTCGAGCGCCAGCTCGTGCTGCAGATAGCGGACCTTCTGACAGAAGGCGTGCCGCCCCTGGGGCAGGTCGCGGAAAGTCTTGGTATGAGCGCGCGGACCTTGCAGCGGCGCCTCGCCGATAGCGGGGTCACCTATCAGAACCTGGTCAATCAGGCCCGCCTGGAACTCGCGCAGTCCCTGATGGGTGAAACCAGCTATTCGCTCGCGGAGATCGCGTTCCTCACCGGCTTTTCCGAACAGAGCGCCTTTACGCGCGCGTTCAAGCGGTGGGTGGGAAAAACGCCGGGTGCGTTCAGGAGCGAAGTCAGCGCCTGAATACCGAGTCTGCCGTGCCTATTGCGCAGACAGGGAAACGGTGACGATGTCGTAATAGGAGCCGGCATAGACCGTCGTGGTCGGCGCGCCCTGGAAGTCCGGGCCCTTCACGCCGCGCACGACGATATAGGCGCCGACATCACGGCCCTCACGCAGGGCTTCTGATCCCGCAATGTTGAAGGTGCGGTCGGTCTCCAGGCTGACCGGGCGCGTGCCGAGCGCGTAGGAGAACTCGTCCGGTCCCTTGTCGAGATCGAAGGTGTAGGGGATCTGGTTGCCGGGACCTGTCTCCGTGCCGTCGCGCAGCAGGTAGCCGTCATTGGCGGAGGAGACTTCCACACGCGCGCCGCCCGCCGCGTTGCAGAGCAGGCCGAATGTGATGCCCCTGGTGATCTGCGCGTCAGTGCCGGACAGCTCGCCGAAATCGATGGAGAGACTGTTGCTTGAGGCTGTGATCCCGCAGATCTCTTCGACCTCGCCGGTAATCTCGATGGTCAGTTCAGCGCTTCCGCCCGGAGGCGCCTGGTTGAATTCGGCTGACGCCGTGCCCGCCAGGGCAAGCGTTGCCATAGATACGATTGCGACCTTTTTCATTCGCTTACTCCACTAGCCGGAACACCTCACCTGCTCTTTGTCCGGCGGCGCAGCGGCCCGCCGGCAAGGATTCAGCCTGTCTCGCGCCGGACATGGAGGCGGTCTGCCTTCAGGCCTGGGCGTCGGGACGATGGCATCGCTCACCAGAAGCGGATGCTTCCGGAAACGAATACGCTGAATGGCGTTGGTTTGCCGAACTGGCTGTACGTCCCCTGAGCTTCGAGTGTCCCATTGTCCCCGAGTGCTAGCTCAAACACTCAGCCTACGAATTTAGAGGGTAGTTAACCTTTGTAAACCCTAAATTTTTTTACGGCGCAGATGTTCGTGCAAGGGGCGAATTTCGCGGCGCAATATGTCGGCTCAGAGACGAATTTGTCCGGGGCCCGAATGACGATTAGGCCGGTTTCATGGTATGCGCCCGCGCTTCCAGCCGTGCCCGACCGGTACAGGCGAAGCCACGCTCGCCGAGGCACGTTTCATCTCGTCTTTTCGAGTTCCTTCGGGGTCGAAGCCTTGCGTATCCGCGTCTTCGCCTTCGGCTTGGGCAGCAGCCGGAAACGCGTCTGGCACCAGGCAAAACCGATGCCGACATCGAGCAGGGCATCGGACCGCCCGCAAGGGCAAAGGAATGGCATGATGCCCAGGACCCGATAGGTCTCTCCTGCAACAAGCGGTACAGCTTCGCCCGTTACATGGTTCGGGGCTGCGTTCACGCAGAGCACCAGATCGCCAGCACCAACATCATAGCTCATGGCATCAGTGTACCATGAAGCGCGCCCACGGCCATATGCCGGCAAATGGGGGAGGGCGGCGTCCGTGGACGGGGTGTCGTCAGAGACCGGGGGCCGGCCTCATTCTGACAACGCAAAATCTGGCCACGCCGTCGTCAGCATGACCGTCGCAGCCGCGCAAAACAGAATGTTGTTGATAGTCTCCAGTTTTTGGTTCGCATCTGTGGCCATTTCGCCTTACACGTGTAAGTGATTTGAAATGTCCCGCTGCTAATCGTGTCCCCTATGCGAACCGATAACATATTGAAGGTTTCAGTCTTCGCGCTGCTGATGGCGTCTTCTGCCTCCGCGGCGGCGATGGCGCAGGATGACCTGACCCTGAGCCTCGGCGCCGTTGTGCCCACGCGCTGCGTGGTCGCAAACGTCGAGCCGCTTCCAAGCGCGTCCGGCAGCCAGCTGCGTGTGGAGACGGCCTGCAATGCGAACAGCTTCATGCTGACACTGGACGGCGTGCCTAACCTCGATGTTTCGGCAGTCCGCCCCTTCCAGAATGCCGGGCAGACCCCGTCGGTGTCGCCAGCAGGCATCGAGGTCAGTCCGGACCGGCCCGGCGTCCAGATTATCGAGATCGATTTTACCAATGACCCGGCAGACCTTGCCAGCCTCGCCATTGGTGTCGAGGCCAGCTGAGGAAGAGGCCGGTCAGTCGGTCGTGATGCTCAGCGTCAGGACGTCAGCATACTGACCAGCCACTGGCGCGCCGATATCGCCAAGCCGCAGACGGATCGAGCTGCTGCCAGCCTGGCCCGCCTGGGTGTTCAGGTTGAGGGACTGGGCGCCATTCGTTGCAATCTTCTGGTCGTTTATGAACGCCGAATACGGCACCGAGTAGATGTTCACGCCATCCTCGTGGACCAGCGCGCCATTGTTCAGCGAGTGCGCGGTCACGGTGAGCTTCGCATTCGACTGGTAGACGAAGTCTGTGGTGATTTCCTCATGGCTCTGAAGCGTCTCGAAATCGACCTTCTTGTAGCCGTTCGAGGCTTCGCCGAGCAGGCGCACGGCGGGGTAGACCGTCACATCCGGTTCGACCGTCGCCATTTCAATGCCGTTCACGTCGACACTCAGGAGGCTGGTATAGAGGCCGGCCGGATAGAAACTGCCAGGCTCGATCCAGGTATAGTCGAAGACGAGCCGGCCGGCCGAGACCAGCTGGTCGACCGCCTGCGGTGACAGCCGCAGCGTCTTGTCAGTGTAGGAAGAGAAGACGGACTGGCCGGGCGGCGTCGTTCCGGCGATGACCGACCCGCCCATGACGAGATCGCGCACGCCCTGGGTCGTCTGGCTGGTGATTTCCACTGTATTGGACGCGCACGATTGGTCGGCAGGCCCGTCGAGCAGGAACAGCTCGATCTGCATGGCCACCGGAGAGAGGCCATTGGGATTGTATCCCGTCTCGCCGATCTGCTGCGCGACCAGGTTGAACTCGGTGCATGCATGAGCGGCGCCTGCCGGCACCAGCAAGCACAGGGCAGAGATGGCGGCTGCGGCAGTCTTCATGGCATGTCCCCTTCGGTTAGATCGACCGTACCGAGATTTGTGAAGGCGTCGCTATCTTTTTCGACGTCGAATTCAAAGGCGAGCTTGGTCCCTGCAAACTCAAGCCTGTACCTGCCGGGTACGAGGTTTGATATCAAGGCCCGGCCGGCCCGGTTTGTAAATGTGACTTGGGTCTCGCCGGTCTCGAGGTTGGTGACGGTGCCGGCTGTCAGGCTGACGGGTTCACCATAGGCCAGGAAGGTGACGACCGCGCTGCGGAAGTCATCGGCGCCGACGGTGATGCTGATGCCCGAGCGCGCACCCGGCACGCTGTAATACGATCCTTCGCCAATATTGTAGCCGATCGGCGCATCGCTCACATCCACCAGTGTCGTCGTCGGCACGAAGGGCGAATTGACCTGGGAGACGGCCGGTCCGAACAGGCCGGATGTCGCCCGGACGCCATCGCGCCCGCGCGAGCGGATGGAAACCTGCGCATCTTCGAGGCTTTTGTGCCGGTCGACCATGACGAAGCCGCGTCCCGGATCGCGGCCGAGACCGAGCTTGCCGTCGGCGAAGGCGAGCCCCGTCTGGAAGCGCGCCGACATTGTTGTACTGTTGTCCATGGCGCCGTCCCGCTGGGCATGGGTGAGCGCCAGACGGGAGCGATACCGGTTGGCGGTGTAGTCGGCCGCGCCGCGAAGCATTTCGTCTCCGCTCCGGCGGCTGATCTCGGATTCGAACCCGAAGCTGCCGACATCGTTCGTCGAGGGCTGCCGGTATCTCAGGCTGCTATAGTCGTTCCTTGTGTCGTAGCGCCCATTCAGCGAGCTGCGCCGGCCGAGGCGGCGTGTCACGGTCAGGAAGCCGCCGACCTCGTCCTCTCCATTGGACAGCGTTCCAGCCCGCGCGCCCGCGCCGATAAAGAAGCGCCCGAGCTGGTAGCTGGAGCCGATCGAGACGCTATGGGACGGCGAGTCGGTGAAATAGTTCTCGGAATAGTTCCCCGCCAGGCTGACCCGGACCCGTTCGCTGAGCTGGCGTTCGTAAAAGGCCGAGGCTTCAAGCTTCTGGCCCGACCCAAAGAAGGATCCCGCCGGGGCGTAGTTCTCGTCCCGGTAGTCGACGGCAACCGCAAAACTCTGCGCGCGCGGCTCGGATGGTGAACTGTTCCAGCGATAGTCGACCGAGGAGGCGAAACCCGATCCGGACGTATCGGAGTCCGAGACGCTGAAATCGAGCTGTGCAATGCCGTCCAGAACCCCGAACACGGACTGTGTTCCGGCAAGGGATTGCTCATCGGACGCGTAGCCATAGGCCCCCACCGTGAGATTGGGGGTCAGGCCATACTGGAAACTGCCGAGCGCGATAGTCTGGTCTTCATACTGAAAGCCGGACCGGCTCTGGTCGCGCTTCTGGCCGATGCCGAAGGAGTATTCCGACACGCCCGGCTGCAGGAGGAGCGTATCGGATGCGATGCTGAAACTCTCGGTCTCGCGGCGGCCGAATTCGTCTTCGACGACGATGGAAACACGGTTCGAAAGATTGGCCAGCGGGATATCGTTCAGTTCGACAGGTCCGGCGGGCGCATTGAAGCGGGAAATCTCCTGGCCATCGACCAGCACGGTCACTTCGCTGGCGCGGTTGAGTTGGAAGGCGCGCTGGCCCAGCGGCCTCAGCACGCGGGTCGGCTGCAATTGCCGGTACGACTTGGTCACGCCGACGCCGAGAAAATCGGCCTCCCCGGCGAGGTTGGACAAGGGCGAGAAGAGCGTCCCCGCCTCGAATCTCAGCGCCTCGTCGGGCCGGTCCATGAACAGGATGGTGCGATCGGCATTGTACCGGCTCTCGCCCGTCCCGTCGTCGAATGTCAGGATGCCGCCATAGTCGAGATTGAGCCCGGTTGGCCCGCCAAAATTCACGAAACCCGAAAAGGCCGATGACAGCGTGCTGCTGTCGGGGTCTTCGAAATCCTGGTTGTAGAGAAAGGTGGAGGTGAGGCCGGCGGCGACCTTCGCCGGATAGGCCGTCTCGGTGCCCTCAGGGGCCTCGCGCCCGCCAAGGTTCAGCTCCAGCGGGCCGTTCGGTTTTGCCGGCGCCTCGATGCTCATGGTCAGCGTGGCCGGATCCAGCTCGGCCTCGACGCCGATGGCCCGCAACTGGTCTACCGGGATCGCGCCGCTCTCGAATTGCGACAGAAGAAGCTGCGTCGAGGCATCGAGCAGGGGCCCGAGCTTCTGCTGCAGGTGCAGCGCGTTCACGGCCACGACTTCGGACAGCGTCGTGTCGACCGCCATCGGCCCGATGGAGCGGCCCTGATAAGTGGTCATCAGCTCGATCGTGACGACTTTCGACTGCTTCTCCCGGAACGCCTCCATCGGGGAGGGCTGGGAGCGGACCGGCGAGGATGGCGGCGGCGGCACAGTGTCGAGCGTGAAGAAGCGGACCGGCTGCACCCCGTCGGAGGGAGACTGGCGGCGCGCGTCCTCGACAGCCCGCCGGCCGTCCTCCTGGTCGAGCGCCGTCTCCGGAAAGGCGATGAATTGCGGCGCCTTGCCGGCATCGGGCTGGCCGGCATCGGCGCTGTTCTCGAAGGTCAGCGACCATCCGTCGTCGAAGCCTTGCGCAGCGTTGCCGGGCTCGCTGTCGAACCCGGACACCGCCGCCGAAGGATTGCCCGCTTGGGATGGCGCGAAACTCGTATCCGGACGGATGGTCGGAGGTGCCCACGCCGCCGGGTCTGCCGGAATGGAGAGGTTAGCGGCCTCTACCGTGTCCGAAGGGTCTGCATAGATGGCCAGCGTGGCATCGCGTCCGGACGGGATGGAGAGGTCCAGCGTCATTGCCGCGGAATTCAGCTCCGCTTCGATGCCGATGGCGCGAAGCTGCACCAGCGAGACCGGGCCATTCCTGAATTGGGACAGGAGCAGCCGCGTCGTGTCGTCGAGAAGCGGCGCGAGTTGCTGCTCCAGCTCCGAACCGTTCACTGACAGGATATCGGAGTGCGATGTCTCGACCGACACAGAGCCGATTGTCCGCCCGCCGAAAGTGGTGATCAGCTTTGCCGAGCCGCTGTCGGACCGTCTGCGCTTGGCCTCTTCCTTGCGGTAGGGCTGGACGCTGGGCGGGGCTGCGGGCGGTTTTGCCGGGATATTGCGCGTATCGTCCGTGAACGGCTCAAGGCGCGTCCTGGGCAGGTCGGGCAAGGCGTTCGAGACGGGCTCGATATCGGCCTCATCAAGGCTCAGATAGTCGGCCGCCCTTGGCGTCAGCCGGGCCGGGCCGGTTGCCGGCGGCCTCAGCGCCACCAGCATGTCTTCATTCAGACGGGCGGTTTCGGAAACATCGTCCGCGAGGGCGACGGGGCAGGTAATGGTTGCGGCCGTGCCAAGCAGAAGGGCCAGCCGGGACCCTCGCCGCGTCTGCCCAGGAGATGCTCGCGGAGCGGCCCCCTCAGTCCGGCGTTTCTCGAAGCGCGACACTTACGTCTCCCGGTTGCACGTCGAGATCGGTGAGATTCAGGGTCAGCATCGCCTCACTGTTCGGCGGAATGACAACCTGATCGGCAATACTCATCAGGGAATCGCCCTCCAGAACGAATTTCTGGTCGCCCTGTGAGAGCGTGATCCGGTCATTGGTCAGGCGGGCGAAGGAGGGGCTTGAATTGACCAGCGAAATCCGCAGGGCGTCGCCATCGCGGGTCACCTCGGAAACCGAGAGATCCGATTGGGCCTGCTGGTCCTCGACATAGACCACGACGCCGAAACTGTAGACATACCGCAGCCCCGTGAAGCCGCCTTCCAGGTCAACGGGCACCTCCCGGACATGGATGGTATAGGCCGCTTCCTCTTCGGGGGCCTGGTCGCCGATATACTGGAAGCGGAAGGCCTGTGAGCCGCCGGGTTCGATCAGCGCCTGGAAGGGGAAGATAACGAAGTCTTCTTCAGCCGGAACGAGCGTGATCTCGCCATTTTCACCGAAGACCCGCTTCTCCACGACCAGTTCGACCGGCAGCGGTTTGCTGCGCGTATTCTTGACGGTCAGAAGCCCGTCCGTCTGCCCGTTGGCAGGGTAGACGGAGTGGCGCATGGGCTGGACTTCGAACGCGGAGGCAGCCAGTGGCGCCAGCAGCGCGGCGAAGGAAAGGATTGCGGCCGTTACAAGTCTGTCGCGCATTGTTAACTCTACTCCTGACGTCTCCCCGCATCGTTCAAGCAATAATGGGGCCGATCCTGTCCGGACCGGCCCCACCTGTCTGCAAAGGCAGCTTTTATTGTGCGCTCAGCGCGATCGTGACGGTGTCGGAGTACACACCGGCATAGACCGTCGTGGTCGGTGCGCCCTGGAAGTCCGGGCCCTTCACGCCGTTGAGCTCGAACTGACCACCGACTTCAGCGCCTTCGCGCAGCGCGGTCGACCCGTTGATCGTGTAGGAGATCGGGGAAGCCAGGCCTTTCGGCGGGGTGCCGGTCGTGTAGGGCAGGCCATCGACGCCGCGGTCGATATTGAGCTTGTAGCTGATCTCGTTGCCGGCACCGGTTTCCGTGCCGTTGCGCAGGAGGGCGCCGCTATTGGCGGAGGTTGCGCTGAGGATTGCGCCGCCAGCCGAATTGCAGACAACCCCGAAATCGAACGGGTATTTGAGCGAACCGTCCGTGTCGGCCAGATCGTCGAATTCGATCAGCAGGCTGCTGCTCGTTGCGGTGATGCCGCAGATTTCCTCGACCTCGCCGTTGATTTCGACTTCCAGCTCAGCGCTTCCGCCGGAAGGCGCCTGAATGAACTCTGCGGAGGCTGTGCCTGCCAGGGCAATAGCGGCCACTGATGCAAATGCTAGTTTCTTCATTCGTTTTAGTTCCCTTAATCGGAGGACCCCACCAATCGAAGTCGCTTTAGAATCCGAGACGCCGCGACTTCACGGAGTCGTATTAATGAGCGACCGGTGCTGCTCTGCGTCAGCGTCCGGCCAGTTTTAACCGCACAGCCTTGGCCGTCCGGCGATTTTTCGCGGCAATGGGAGATATGAAGTCGCTACCAATGGCTGCGCATTGGCATGGCGAAAGGTAAAACGATAATCTGCTGAAGTAGGTTGTACGTCCCCTGAGCTTCGTGTGTCCCATTGTCCCCGAGTGCGAGCTCCAGCACTCAACCGATGAAAGTAGGGCCTTGTTAACCTTTGTAAACCCTAAATTTTAAGTGTCACATTTTTCGCCTGAGAGGCGAATTTTGCGAGCGGCTTTGAAGAGGCTGTTCAACGTGGACGGACGGTCTGCTCTGTCAGGAAGAGACGACCGCCAACCGTCAGCCTGCACCCTTGCCGCCCGGGACGGTCTGGACCAGAAACGGCAAGGACCATCGGTATGAGCCCTGGCAAAGCCCGAGCAGGGGAGAGGTGAGCTTCATGGATAGACGGTTCGGACTGTGCGTGGTCGGCTATGGCCTGGCCGGAAGGGTCTTCCATGCCCCGCTGATTGCCGCGACACCCGGGCTCGATCTTGTCGGGGCAGTGTCCAGCGATCCAGCCAAAGTGATCGCCGACCATCCGGACACAAAGGTTTTCGGTTCGCTCGATGACGCGCTGGAAGACCCGGCCGTCGACGCCATCGTGCTGGCGTGCCCCGATGAGCTGCACGCGCCGCTGGCCAGCGCTGCGCTGAAGGCGGGCCGGCATGTCGTCGTCGACAAGCCGTTCGCGCCGACGCTGGCAGAAGCCCGGGACGTCGCCTCGCTTGCCAGCCAGTGCGGCAAGCTGGTGAGTGTCTTCCACAACCGGCGCTGGGACGCCGACTTCCTGACGCTGAGAGGGCTGATTGACACTCGCGCCCTCGGGGACATTGTCCAGTTCGACGCGCATTATGACCGGTTCAAGCCACAGTCCGGCCAGCGCTGGAAAGATCGCCGTCCGGGCGGCATCTGGTTCGATCTCGGGGCGCATATTGTCGACCAGGCCCTTTGCCTGTTCGGGCGGCCGCAATCGGTCTATGCTGACATCACGGCCCTGAAACCGAATGGTGAAATGGCCGACTATGCCCACGTGCTGCTGCGCTATCCGCAGGCCCGCATCATTCTCCACATGTCCCAGTCCGTCCCGGCCCATGGCCTGCGATATTGCGTGCACGGAACACTTGGCAGCTGGATCAAGCACGGACTTGACCGGCAGGAAGACCAGTCGAGGGCCGGGCTGAAGCCGGGTGAGGGAGACTGGGGCTTGGATCCTGTCGAGGGTGAGTTCGTATCGACCGGCGGCGAGCGCCGGCGCGTGCCAAATCGCAGGGGTGATTTCCGCCAGTTCTATGCGGGGCTGCGCGATGCCTATGCCGGGACAGGCAGCAACCCTGTCGCGACCCGGGATGCGCTTGATGTCATGGCGGTGCTGGAAGCCGGGCTGCGCTCCGCAGACCAACGCTGCGAGGTCGAACCGGACTGGGATCACGGCCTCTGAAGGGAGGCGGGCTATGGGGTAAGCGGCCGTCCGCTGAGGGTCTGGGCAGGCATGCCGATATCGACGACGAACCCGTTGGGTTGAAGCCGGTCGAAGCTGATCTCGCATTCATCCCCGAAGGCAGACTGCAGGCGTTGCTCGACATTCAGCAGGCCGATGCCCTGGGGCTCCTCATTCTGGTTGTCGGCCGGCAGCAAAGCCCCGGGACCGTTGTCGCGCACCTGGAGGTGCAGGCGCCCGTCGACCAGTTTCGCATCGAGGTGGATCGTGGTCGGCTCGACCGTACGGCTGACGGCGAACTTGATGCTGTTCTCGAACAGCGGCTGCAGCAGGAGGCTTGGCACAGCGGCCTCGCGCACCCGGTCCTCCACGTCCAGCGAGATATTGAGCCGGTCGCCGAAGCGCACTTTCTCAATGCCGAGATAGAGGTCCAGCGTTTCCAGCTCCTCTTCAAGCGTGTGCTGGATCTCGTCCGAATGATCGAGCGTGACGCGCAGATAGTTCCCGATCTTCGCCAGCATGTCGGTCGCGCCGGGTGCATCGCCCTTGCGCACGAGCCAGGAGACAGAGTTGAGCGCATTGAACAGGAAGTGCGGATTGAGCTGGTACTTCAGCATGCGCAGCTGCGTGTCGCGGATGAGCTTCTCGGCTTCCAGGCGCCGCAGTGTCTCGCGCTGGGCGATCTCGCTGGCCCGCAGGGCTTCGTTCTGCGCCTCCACGGCACGCTGGTGCTCCATGATCCAGTGGCGGTAATATTTCAGCGCATAATAGCAGAACGTCCAGGCGCCGAAGACGACGATGGAGGCGAACATCCAGCCGCCCCAGTCGGAAAGCGGGATCGGCTCGCCCGTCAGCCAGGTGAAGGAATAGAGCCGAAGCAGCGTCCAGACGAGCGATGCGGTCAGCACGGCGATGGAGTTGATGATGACCCGCCGGACCATCGGCATGTTCCAGGTCCCGGATGCAACCCAGCGCAGCGGATGGCTGACAAAGATACCGAGCACCGATTGCAACACCGTGTGGATCACCGGGGCCAGCTGGCCGGGATTGTACCAGAGCGTCAGGCTGAGATAGCTGAGCAGGCCCATGGCGCTCCAGCCGGCCACCTGGAAAAGCCAGTATTGGCGGGCATTCGACTCCATGCCGATACCCAGAGTCCGGAACATGCTGTTGGGGGATTCGATGGCGGTCATGACCCTAATGACATTGAAAATGGTGTTCCGATCAAGCCGATGCGCTAAATTCCATGCTCAAACCTGCCGGCCCGAGGACCGCAAGACCATGCTCAGAACGATCATCTGCGATGACGAGGCGCCCGCGCTGGAACTGATGAAAGCGATGCTGCTCGATACCGGAAGCATCGCTGTCGAGGGCGCCTTCGCCTCGGCGCGCGAAGCGGTCGAGCGGATCAATGCCGGCGGTATCGACCTGGCCGTCTTCGATATCGAGATGCCCGAGCTGAGCGGCGTGGAAGCGGCCGCCGGGATCCTCGCTGACCCGAAGCCGCTGCTTGTCTTCGCAACAGCCCATCCGGAGTACGCCGTCGAGGCCTTCGGTATCGATGCGATCGACTACATCCTGAAACCGCTCGATCCGAACCGCGTTTCGAAGGCAGTCGAGAAGGCCGAGCGGCTCCATCGCCTGATCGCGGAGAGTGAGCTGGATACCGTGCCGGAGGAGGAGGGCACCCGCGCTGACCAGCTCTCCATGCTGCGGATCAGGGATGCCGGCCGGTTCTATTTCATTCCGCAGGAAGACGTCATCTGGATCGAGGCGGCAGGCGACTATTCCCTGCTTCACACCGAAGAGAAGGAGGCGGCGGTCCGCCGGCCGATCAAGCTGCTGGAGAATGAGCTGCCTGCGGACGTCTTTGTCCGCGTGCACCGCTCGGCGATCATCTCGGTGCCGCATATCCGCGAAATCAGGATGATGCAGAAGGGTGAGGCACAGATTCTCCTGGACAATGACATCACCGTTCGCGCCAGCCGCAGCTACAGGGACGTGGTCCAGAAACTGGTCGACGGAATCTGAGAACGCGCCCGTCTCGCCGTGTCCTGATCCCATTCGCCGCAGGAAGCGGGCGACACGGCGCGCAGGCAGTTGCCGACCGGAGCCGGTTTCGTTGAATACCCTCCAAAAGGGTGTCTGAAACCCGCAATAACCGGGAGGTATCGTCGTGAAACCCATCGCTGGCTGGCTGGGCATGGCCGCAATGTCCGTCGTGATTTCATCCTGCGCCGCGCAGGCCAAGGACAAGGTATCGGCAGACCAGCACATCGAGGCGCTGATCGCCGAGATGACGCTGGAAGAAAAGGTCGGGCAGCTGACCCAGTATTCCGATGTCGGCGATACGACCGGCCCGCTCCCCGACGACGAGACCCAGCGCCAGAAGATGGACATGGTCCGCTCCGGGACGGTCGGCTCGATGCTGAACGTCATCGGCCTCGACGATATCCGTACGATCCAGGAATACGCAGTCGAGGAATCGCGCCTCGGCATTCCCGTCATATTCGGCTTCGACGTCGTCCATGGCTACCGCACCAGCTTCCCGCTGCCGCTCGCCGAAGCCGCGAGCTGGGATCTTGCCATGATGGAGGAGACCGCCCGCATCGCCGCGAGAGAAGCCGCGGCCGACGGCCTGCACTGGACCTTCGCGCCCATGGCTGACATCTCGCGCGATGCGCGCTGGGGCCGGGTCATGGAAGGCGCGGGGGAAGACCCCTATCTCGGCTCTGAAATCGCAGTCGCCCGCGTGCGCGGCTTCCAGGGCGAGGACCTGTCTGCGCCCGATACCATCGTCTCAACGGTCAAGCATTTCGCCGCTTACGGCTTCGCCGAGGCCGGGCGGGACTACAACACGGTGGATATCGGCACGGTGACCCTGTTCAACATCGTGCTGCCGCCCTTCAAGGCCGCCATCGAGCGCGCCGATGCCCGCACGGTTATGAACGCCTTCAATGTCCTGAACGGCATTCCCGCCACTGGCGACGCCTATCTCCAGCGCGACATCCTGAAAGACGAATGGGGCTTTGACGGCTTTATCATTTCCGACTGGGGCTCGGGCATCGAGATGATCGATCACGGCTTTGCCGCGGACGGGGAAGAGGCCGCGAAACTGGCCATTCTCGCCGGTTCCGACATGGACATGGAAAGCAATGTCTACGCCCAGCACCTTGCCGGCCTGGTCGAGCGCGGCGAGGTGCCTGAAAGCCTGGTCGATGATGCCGTGCGCCGCGTACTGCGTGTGAAGGCCGAGCTTGGCCTGTTCGAAGACCCTTACCGCTATATCGACGAAGCGCGCGCCGAGCAGGTCCTGCTGGCGCCGGAACACCTCGATGCGGCGCGCCGCATGGCTGAGCGGTCTGTTGTCCTCCTGAAGAACGAGCCGAGCCTGCTGCCGCTCAAGCAAGGCGAGCGCATCGCCCTGATCGGTTCGCTGGCCGGCGACAAGGACACCCCGCTCGGCAACTGGCGCGGCATGGCCGAGGCGCATTCCGCCGTCTCAGTGGTCGAGGGCTTCGAGGCTGCCGGGCTCGACTTTGTCTATGAAAAAGGCGCGGATCTGGAGATCGGCGACGCCGGTTTCGCCAACCCGGTCGTCGTGAATACCGATGACCGCTCCGGTTTCGATGCGGCGGTCGAGGCCGCACGCGGGGCCGACAAGGTCGTGATCGTCCTTGGCGAAGATGCCCGCCAGTCCGGCGAGGGGCGCAGCCGCACGCGGCTCGATTTCCCGGGCGTCCAGCAGGAGCTGCTTGAAGCGGTTCACGCGGCCAATGAGAACGTCATCCTCGTCGTGATGAGCGGACGCCCGCTTGTGCTCAACTGGGCCGACGAGAATGTCCCCTCGATCGTGCAGGCCTGGCACCTTGGCAGCGAGAGCGGACACGCGCTGACCAATGTGCTGACCGGCGCCTACAATCCGAGCGGCAAGCTGCCGATGAGCTTCCCGCGTTCGGTCGGCCAGCTGCCGCTTTACTACAATCATCTCAGCACCGGCCGCCCGGACGAAATCCCGGAAGTCTTCTGGTCGCACTACATCGACGAGGAGAACAGCCCGCTCTATCCGTTCGGCCATGGCCTCAGCTACACCGATTTCGACTATTCAGGCTTCAGCGCCGAGGCCAACGGTAATGAGGTCGCCGTCAGCCTGACTGTGGCGAACACCGGCGAAGTGGCAGGCGAGGACGTCGTGCAGCTCTACATCCATGACCGCGCCGCCAGTGTCGCCCGGCCCGTGCGGGAGCTGAAGGGCTTCCAGAAAATCGCTCTTGCGCCGGGCGAGGCGCGCGAGGTCGCCTTCACGCTCGGTCCCGATGAGCTTGGCTTCTATAATGGCCAGGGCGAGTTCCTGGTCGAGGCCGGCCTGATTGACCTGTACGTTGGCGGATCATCCGCAGCGAGCCTCACCCAACAGATCGACTATCAACCCCGGCCCGCCTCCGAATAGGCAAATCCTCCTGGCAGGTGGTTGAGTGACTGCGGCGGCGAAAGCCTGCCGCAGTCTTTTTTATCAGGCAGGCGGGCGGGTTTGCGCCCGGTTTCTCCGCCCTGGCTTCCCATTTGTCGCACGGCGCAGACGCTTCACCGCACCGGCGTTGTATGGCCTGCCCGCCGCCTTAACGGTGCAATCAAGGGAGTAACCAGACCCCAAAAGGGGCGGAGTCGTATGCGCAATTATTCAGTAGCCGGACTTTGCAGTTCCGCAGCCATCGCACTGGCTGCGTGCGCGGCCGCGCCGTCCACGCCGGAAGCCGAAGCTGGCCCGGCGGGCGCTGCAGGCACGCCGCACTGGGAGACGGTCTGGTTTGATGATTTCGATGGCGACTCCCTCGACCGCGAGCGTTGGGCGCCTGAGGAGTCGTGCTGGGGCGGCGGCAATAATGAACGCCAGTGCTATACCGACCGCCCGGCCAATATCCAGGTCGAGGACGGCATCCTGCGCCTGATCGCCCGGAAAGAGACCTATACCGGTCCGCTGCGCGCCGACCAGCATGGCAGCGAGGAGCGCGAGCAGCCCTACACCTCCGGGAAAATCCGCACGCGCGGCCTGGCCGACTGGACCTATGGCCGTTTCTCGGCGCGCATGAAACTGCCGGAAGGGCAGGGCACATGGCCCGCCTTCTGGATGATGCCCTCGGCGAGCATCTATGGCCGCTGGCCGCTTTCGGGTGAGATCGACATCATGGAGGCAGTCAATCTCGGCACGCCTTGCGAGGACTGTCCGACCGGCATCGAAAACCGCACATCCGGCGCCGCCCATTTCGGGGACGTGCCGCCCGACAACACCTATCTTTTCCTGAAAATACCAGGCGAAACGCCTGAAAGCCCGGCCGATGAGTGGCGTGTCTACACACTCGAATGGGGCGCGGGCGAAATGCAATGGCTTGTCGATGGCGAGGTGTTCATGCGCCTCGACGCCGATGACTGGTACACCGGCTCCGCCAATGCGGACGGCCGGCCCTACGCACCATTCGACCAGCCTTTCTATCTCATGCTCAACCTCGCTGCGGGCGGGAACCTGCCTGAAAAATCCAATGAAGCAGGCTTCGATCCGGACTCGTTTCCGGCCGAACTGCTCGTGGACTGGGTGAAGGTCGAGCAGTGCGCAGGTGATCTCGAAACGGGGCTGTCCTGTTTCGACCGGCAGGCGTGGGCTGGCACGCCAAAGGGGCCCTGGGAGGTGCAGGCCCGGTGAAAACAATCAGCAACGAATCCACGAAGTCTACTGGGAGGAAGAAAGTGAGACATTCAGGACTGTTTACATGGCGCCAGGTATCCTTGGCGCTCCTCGGCAGCGCATCGGCGCTGGCACTGGCCCACTCGGCGCATGCCCAGGAGGCCGACGAGGAGGGCGAAGACCTTCGTCAGGACGTCGTCGTCGTCGAAGGCATTCGCGGAAGCCTCGTCGAGGCGACCGACATCAAGCGCAACGCCCAGGGCGTTGTCGACGCGATCACCAATGAGGACATGGGCAAGTTCCCCGATACGAACCTCGCGGAGTCGCTTCAGCGGATCACGGGTGTGTCGATCAACCGCCAGAACGGCGAAGGCAGCGAAGTGACTGTCCGTGGCTTCGGCCCGGGCTTCAACCTCGTCCTGCTGAACGGCCGGCAGATGCCGACAGCCTTCCTTGAAGGCGGCGCGCCTTCGTCGCGCAGTTTTGACTTCGGCAATCTTGCCTCCGAAGGCATTGCGGCGGTCGAGGTCTACAAGACCGGCCTCGCCTCGATCCCGACCGGCGGTATCGGCTCGACGCTGAACATCAAGACGGCCCGCCCGCTCGATGCGCCGGGCCTGCGCTATTCGGTTGGCGCGAAGGGCGTTTACGACAACTCGGTCACCAATCTCGGCGACACCGAACTGACGCCGGAAATCTCCGGCATCTTCTCGAACACCTTTGGTGACGACAAGTTCGGCGTTGCGCTGGTCGGCAGTTATCAGGAGCGCGATTCCGGTTTCGCCCAGGTCGGCACGACAAGCGGCTGGCGCGGGGCGTTTCTTGGCGCGGAAAACAATTGGGGTACGCTCCCGCAGCCGCCGAACGATACGCAGGTCACGAACCGTCCGGGTCCGAATGATATCTATTCGACCCCGCAGAACGTCAACTACAGCCTGACCAATGTGAACCGTGAACGGATCAATGGGCAGGCGACGTTCCAGTACAGCCCGAATTCGAACTTCACCGCGACGCTCGACTATTTCTACACCCAGAACAAGGTCGCGACCGAGCGGTCCGACATGTCGGTCTGGTTCAACCATGGCGACGTGACGAGCGGCTGGACGGACGGGCCGATCGCTAGCCCGCTCTTCTACAATGAGGACTTTGGCGATCTGGGCACCGACCTTTCCATGGGCGGGGCGAAGTACGCCACGAAGGCTGAGAACCAGTCCATCGGCCTCAATCTCGACTGGCAGGCCACCGACCGCCTGAGCTTTACCTTCGACGCCCACTCCTCGAGCGCCGAGAATGGCCAGGACAGCCCATACGGCACCAGCTCCGTCATCTCGACGGCGGATTTCGAGCTGCGCACGCAGGCGGTCGACTTCACCAAGGATATCCCTGTGCTGGAGATCGGATTCCAGGATCCGTTCACCGGGATCGACCCATCTCGGATGATCTCCACCGGCTCGGTCTTCTCCAATAGCTACATCAAGACCGAAATCGACCAGTTCCAGGTGAATGGCCGTTATGAGCTCGACCGGTTCATCGACAGCGTCGACTTCGGCGTCTCGGCGACCAACAACAAGGTCCGTTCGGCCTTTGCCAATGCCCAGCGCGATACCTGGGGCGGTGTCGGCACGGCAGACGATCTGCCGGACGACATCTTCAAGCGGGTCAACATCGCTGAGAACTTCGACCAGTTCAGCGGTGCCGGGCAGACCCAGAAGGAGTTCTTCGTCTTCGATTTCGACCGCATGGTCGACATCATCGACAGCGCTGGCGATCCGTTCAACGAGGCGTGCGGCGGCGACGGCGTCTGCCGTTCCGACGACTTCCTGATCGACCGCCGCATCGAGGAAGAAAGCTATGCCGGCTTCTTCGAGGTCAGCAAGGATTTCGACATCGGCCTGATGCCGGCCAACATCACGGCGGGCCTTCGCTACGAGAAGACCGACATCACCTCGCCATCGCAGGTCACGACTCCGACCGGTACCCAATGGGTTGCCGCCAACGAGTTCGGCCTGATCGGGCTGGACAATCCGGACAATGTCGTCGTTCAGGAATTCACCGGCGAGTATGACTACTGGCTGCCGGCGATCGACTTCCGGCTTGAGCCGCGCGACGATGTCGTCCTGCGGGCCTCCTATAGCAAGACGCTCACGCGGCCTGGCTATGCCGACATTGCCGGTGGCCTGTCGGTGGCGCAGATCTTCCGCGTCGATGGCGGTAACGGCACCAATGGCAACACCAATCTGAGGCCGTTCCTCTCGGAGAACTTCGACCTCTCCGCCGAGTGGTACTACAACGATCTCGGCTCCTATGTGTCGGCCGGCTACTTCCGCAAGGATGTCGAGAACTTCATCGGTTCGGGTGTCGTCACCCAGACACCGTTCGAGGTCTACACGCCCTTCGGCGGCGAGCGGTACAACGCGGCGGTCGCCGCGGTCGGTGACGATATCGGAGCGATCCGCCAGTGGATCTTCGAAAATGCGGACCCCTCGACCTTCGAGATCACAGGAACCGATTCCAGTGGTAACTTCACCGGTAACATCTTCGGTGTTCCGGGTGAGGATCCACTGCTGACCTTCGACATTGCGACCCCGGTCAACCAGGAAGACGCCACCATCGATGGCTGGGAATTTGCCTGGCAGCACTTCTTCGGTGACAGCGGCTTCGGCTTCATCGCGAACTATACGATCGTTGATGGCGATGTTGCGTTCGACAACAACCAGGTGCCCTCGAGCGGCGATCCGCAATTTGCGGTCACCGGCCTGTCGGACAGCTACAACCTGATCGGTTTCTACGACAAGGACGGTCTCCAGGCGCGGATCGCGTATAACTGGCGCGACAAGTTCCTGACCTCGACCGTCGGTGTCAGCGGCACGCCCAACAATCCGCTCTATGTCGAGGATTACGGCCAGATCGACTTCAATGTCAGTTATGAAGTCTATGACGGCGTGACCCTCTTCGTGGAAGGGATCAACGTGACCGACGAGACCAGCCGGACGGTTGGCCGCACCCCCGCCTATGTGAACTTCGCGACCCAGACGGGCTCGAGGTACAATATCGGCGCGCGGTACACCTTCTGATCCGTCTCTGTGCACCCGCCGGCCTCCGGGCTGGCGGGTGTCTTCCCTTCCATGACATCAGGGTCAGCCGGGCAGGTGTTGCTGGCTGATCCAATGCTGTAAGAAGGGCTGAAGGGAGTAAGCGATGATCTGCACAACAGATCGCACCGGCATATTCGACCAGGCCCAGCGTGTCCGCGAGGTGCGCTGCCACCGCAAAGATGCAGCCATTGACGAGATCACGGCCTCGCAGGTCCCGGTGATCCTGCGCGGCTTCGTCGATGACTGGCCCGTGGTCGATGCGGCCCGGACATCCGATACGGCGCTTCAGGCCTATATGAACCGCTTCGACAAGGGCGCCGTCGTGCCGATCTCCGCCGGCCCGGCAGAGCTCGATGGCCGCCTGTTCTACAATGACAGCTTCACCGGCATGAATGTCGATCGCGGCAATGCGACCTTCACCATGTTCCTCGACCGGGTGTTCAAGTACGGCCCGGCCGACCCGCCGCCGCTCATCTATCTCGCCTCGACCGATGTCGATGAGGTGATGCCCGGCTTTCGCAATGAGAACGATGTCGACTTCGGCGATCTTGCGCCGCTGCGCAGCGTCTGGATCGGTACGCGCACGCGCGTTGCCGCCCATAATGACCTGCCGCTCAACATTGCCTGCGTGGCCGCCGGCAAGCGGCGCTTCACCCTGTTTCCGCCGGACCAGACGCCCAATCTCTATGTCGGCCCGTTCGAGCTGACGCCGGCCGGACGGCCCGTCAGCCTGGTCGATTTCGCCGAGCCCGACCTTGAGCGTTTCCCGAAGTTCGAACAGGCGGTGAAAACCGCCCAGATCGCAGACCTGGACCCCGGCGACGCGATCTTCATCCCGTCCATGTGGTGGCACCATGTCGAGGCGAGCGGCAGCGTGAACATCCTCGTCAATTACTGGTGGCGCACCAGCCCGGCGCATCTCGGCACGCCGCAGGATGTGCTGAACCACGCGATGATGACCCTCCGCGACCTGCCGCCGGACGAGAAGCGGATCTGGAAACATATGTTCGAGCACTATGTCTTCGATACGGACGGGTCCGAAAGCGAGCATATCCCGACCCACGCCCGCGGTATCATGGGCCCCGTGACAAGCAGTGTCGCGGCCCGCGTGCGGGCTTTCCTGAGAGAACGGCTGAACCGGTGAGCGTGATGAAAGACGGACAGGCAAAACAGAAGGTCATTATCGCTGGCGGCGGGACCGCCGGCTGGATGACGGCAGCGGCGCTGGGCAAGGTGCTAGAGAAGGTTTGCGATGTCACGCTGGTCGAATCCGACGCCATCGGAACGGTCGGCGTGGGTGAGGCGACCATCCCGACGCTGGTGACCTATAACCGGCTGATCGGGCTGGATGAGGCCAAATGGATGAGCGCGGTGAAGGGCACCTTCAAGCTCGGCATCGCCTTCGAGAACTGGACCGACCTCAATCACCGCTACATCCACTCCTTCGGGATTACGGGCAAGGATCACTGGACGGCTGGCTTCCAGCATTTCTGGCACCGCGGCCGCGAACTGGGCGTCGCCAGGGAGTTCGGCGACTATTGCCTTGAACTGATCGCCGCCGAGAAGGACCGGTTTGCCCACCTGCCGGACCTTGGCCTCAACTATGCCTACCATATCGACGCAACGGCCTATGCCGGCTTCCTGCGCGAGATCGCCGAACGCCACGGTGTGAAACGCCGCGAAGGCCGGATTGCCGAGGTCCGCCGGGCCGCCAATGGCGACATTACCAGCCTTGTCCTTGACGATGGCGCGGCGCTGGACGGCGACCTGTTCGTCGATTGCACAGGCTTCCGGGCGCTGCTGATCGAGGGCGCGCTGGGGGTCGGCTATGATGACTGGACGCACTGGCTGCCGTGCGACCGGGCGATTGCCGTGCAGACGGAATCCGTGCGCGCGCCGCGGCCCTATACCCGCTCCATCGCACATGAGGCGGGCTGGCGCTGGCAGATTCCGCTGCAGCACCGCACCGGCAATGGCACGGTCTACTGCAGCAAGTATCTGAGCGATGACGAGGCACAGGCGAAGCTGCTGAACGACATTGAAGGGCGCCCGCTTACAGAGCCGCGCGTGCTGCGCTTCCGGACCGGCATGCGCCGTCAGCACTGGCACCGCAACTGTATCGCCATCGGCCTCTCGAGCGGCTTCATCGAGCCGCTTGAATCGACCAGCATCCACCTTATCCAGCGCTCCGTCATGCGGCTGATGCGGATGTTCCCGCAACATGGCGTGCACCAGCCCGATGTCGATGAATTCAACGCGCAGACGGCCTATGAGACCGACCATATCCGCGACTTCATCATTCTGCACTACCACCTGACCAACCGCACCGACACGCCGTTCTGGCGCCATGTCCGGTCGATGGAGATCCCTGAAAGCCTCGCGCACCGCATGCGCCTTTTCCGCGAGACGGGGCGGGTCTTCCGCGCCAATGACGAGCTGTTTGCCGAGAACTCCTGGACGCAGGTGATGCTGGGCCAGGGACTGATGCCTGAGACCCATCATCCGGTGGCAGACGTGATGAGCGAAGCCGAGATCACCAGATTCCTCGATTACATCATCGAGAATGTGAACCGCACCGCGAACGGCCTGCCGGCGCATGAGGACTATCTGAAATCCTACTGTCCCGCTGCTATCGCCGAACCGGCCTGACCCGGAAGGGGGCACGACGCCTTTCCCCTCTCCCACGGGGAGAGGGGCAGGGGTGAGGGGATCGCCACGCTTGCCGCAGATGCCTGCGAAAGCAGGTATCTACGGGGACGGCGGATTTCCCCGGGAAGCTCAGAAAAGTTTCCCACCCCTCTGAAACCCATGCTCCAATTCCAGGCATGCTGACCCGCGCCTGGATTCTTGAAACGCTGGCCCTGCTGCCGCTCTATTACTG
>NZ_QWFZ01000016.1 GCF_003576315.1 Henriciella mobilis
CGTAAGCGTCCAGTTCTCACACGTCCTTGTGTGAGCCCGCCCAGTTCCAAGGCAGCAGATCATCGACCCGGTTCATCGGATGGCCCTGGCTGAGACGGTCGAGGACATCACTGAGATAGGCATGCGGCTCGACATCATTGAGCTTTGCCGTGGTCAGCAGCGAGGCGATGACGGCCCATCTTTGAGCGCCGCCTTCGGAGCCGGCGAACAGGTGGTTCTTTCGGCCCAGTGCGACCGGGCGGATGGCACGCTCAACCGTGTTTGTGTCAAGTTCGATCCGGCCATCATCCAGGAACCGGCTGAGCTCAGCCCAGCGGGTCAGCGCATAGCGGATCGCATCGCCGAGCCCGCTGCGCGGTGGGATACGCTGGAGTTCGGTTTCCAGCCAGACCTTCATGGCCCTGACGAGCGGGCGGGATTTCCGGGCCCGCACGATCCGGCGCTTGTCCGCACTCTGGCCCCGGATAGCCGCATCGATGGCATAAAGCTCTGTGATCCGCTGCAACGCTTCGGCTGCGATCGGCGAGCCCGTCGCCTGGTGGACCTCGTAGAACTTGCGCCGGGTATGGGCCCAGCAGGCAGCGAGCGCGATGTCCCCGCCAGCAGTCAGCCGCTCGAACCCGGCATAGCCATCGACCTGCAGCACACCGTTGAAGTCTTTCAGATGGTCTTCCGGTCGTTCGGCGCGCCGGTCCGGGCTGTACATGTAGACCGCGGCCGGCGGACCGGGCCCATTCCAGGGCCGATCATCACGGGCATAGACCCAGAGCCGGCCGGTGCGCGTGCGGCCCCGGCCGGGATCGAGCACGGGCAGCGGCGTGTCATCGGCGAACAGCATGGTCGACGCGAAGACATGTTTCGCCAGACGCTCATGCAGCGCTTCCAGCCACCAGCTTGCACCGCCGACCCAGTTGGCGAGCGTCGACCGGTTCAGCTTCACGCCCTGGCGGGCAAAGATCTGCGACTGGCGATAGAGTGGCAGGTGATCGCAATATTTGCTGACGATGACATGCGCGAGCAGGCCGGGCGTGGCGAGCCCCTTCGCGATCGGGCGCTCCGGGGCCGGCGCCTGGTGGATCTTCCCGCAGCCTCTGCAGCCATAGCGCGGGCGCTTGATCCGCAGGACCCGCAACCGCGCCGGCACATGATCCAGCATCTCGCTGACCGTCTCGCCGATGAAGTGCAGCGCGCCGCCGCAGCATAGACAGGCGCTGGTCTCGGTCTCGATCGCGACATCCTCGCGCGGAAGGTGGTCCGGCAGGCTGAACGCGCGGGTACGGGATAGGCGCGCTGCAGTTTCAGCTGCCAAGTCGGGAAAAGCCGCTTCGAGCCGGGCGACATCACCATCGAGATCCTCCAGGCTGAGCTGGAGCTGACCGGGATCGAGGCCTTCGGCCCGGCGGCCGAACTGGCTGCGCTGCAGCGTCTTCACCATCTGGCGCAGTCGCTCGATCTCCGCCCGTGTCTCAGCGCGCTCGCTTTCGCGCGCCGCGGCCAGCTCGCGGATCATGCCATGCAGCACATCCACGTCTTCAGGCAGGGCGGTGAGATCAAGCTCCATGGCATGGAGATTACGCTGGAATCAGCTCGCTTCGCACAGCTTTCTGCGGCCTGATTCAATCGGTCGCATCTGCGTTTCAGCCCGCCCGATCAGGACGCCAGCGCTCGTCCGGTGATCGCCAGTCGATCCCGTCGATCAGCATCGATAACTTCTCAGAGGTCAGGACGATGGATTTGCCAGGCTCGTTTTCTGACGGCCAGGGGAAAACGCCATGCTCGAGCCGCTTTGTGAACAGGCAGAGCCCGGTCCCGTCCCAGTAGACGATCTTGATCAGATTGGCCTTGCGGCCGCGGAACACGAAGAGATGCCCGGTGAACGGATCGCGCTTCAGCACCTCCTGGACCATCATCGACAGTCCATCGATCCCCTTGCGCATGTCGGTATAGCCGACCGCCAGGTGCACCCGCACACCTTCTGGAAGCAAGGTCATGATGCCACCTCGACCGTGAGGAACCGCACGCCCGTGTCAGCAACAGCCAGCTCCGATTTCCAACGGAACAGAACCCGCGGGGCAACGCCATAGTGGCGAGCAACATCTGAAATGACAGCCCCCGGTCGGCAGGCCGCCCTGACGATCGCGTTCTTGTCTGAGGCGCTGAACTTGCGCCGGCGTCCTTCCTGAAGAGGCTGGAGAATCGGATCGCGATTTGGCGTCGGCCGGATCTCAGCCTGGTAGTCCAACTTAGGACTAAGCCTATGACTTAGCTTATGACTAAGGGTATGACTAAGCCTATGACTAAAGCTATGACTTAGGCCTCCGCGCCGGTAAAGCAGGTCCACTGGCTCAGGCCGCGGCTCCCGCTTGAACTGGGCGCGCCAGTTGCCGAACCGCTTCAGCGGCAAGCCGTTCACTTCGCAATATTCGCGTTGATTCAAGTCACTGCGTTTCCAGGCCTCATGATGGGCCCGCCAGAACGCTTCCAGCGCGGCACGTTTCTTCGTCTTGAGTTTCGGCATCGGTATCTCCTTTCAGCTTTTGAACACCAGCCGAAAGAGATCGAATGCCCGCTACCGCGCACAAGCGTGTCACTATTGGACGCTTACCTGTTATCTCGGAAAAATTCCCTGTTCCTGAGATTAAATTCCCTGTTCTGTCGTTTAGGGAATTTCGCCGGAAACCCCAATGGTGGCGGGCGATCTGGAGGGGCTAAAATCCGACAATCCCTGTTAAATTTGCAAATTTCCCTGTAAATCGACGGTTATCAGGGAAATTGCGGCCAAACTTGACTGAAAAAATCGGCCGCGGAGACTTTTGCTTGAAAGGCCACAATTGGTTCCGAATGGAGACGGGAAATGTCGAAATCAGTCGCTGATAGCGCCGGCAAGTCCCGGAAATGTCGGGACTATTCCGAGACGTCTCGAATTCGCTGATTTTCGGGAAACTGGCTGGCGGAGAGGAAGGGATTCGAACCCTCGATACGCGATTAACGTATACTCCCTTAGCAGGGGAGCGCCTTCAGCCACTCGGCCACCTCTCCGCGCCAGTCTGCTGACTAACCGCATGCTCGCGCCCGGGCAAGAGGCCAATCTCCTCTGATCGCAGATCGCCTCAGGGCGTGACCACCGGGAACCAGAAGGCCGGCTGGTCGAGCGCACCCAGGAAGGCCGCCGGCGCCGTCATCTGCCCTTCCAGCGTCATCGCCTCGGACTCGATCAGCGCGCGGGCGCTTGTCTGCCCCAGGATCAGCCGGTTGAAGTCGCCCCGTGTCAGCGACAGGCGCGCCGCGCCCTCCCCGTCCGCAAGCCGCGGCACAGCGACATCGCGGCCGACCTCAACCGTCACGACCTCGCCGGTATCGGTGAACGCGAAGACAAGCGAGAACGGGTCGATGGCGAGCTTCTCCGGATTGTAGCGGCTGGCCAGCGCATCGAAGAGGTCGAGCGTGGGGACCGCCTTCAGGAAGTCCGCATTGCCGAGATTGGGCGCGCCGGCATCCGGCACGCCATTGCGCAGTTCGGAAGCGGCCGTGAGATAATAGCTGCGCCAGGCGCCGCTCTCGGCCTGGAAACCGAGCTGCTCATAGGCGCCCGCCAGCCAGTCCTTTGCCGGCTGGCTCTCCGGCGCAGCGAAGACAGCCTGGTTGAACAGCTCTGCCGCCCAGCGATAGTCGCCATCTTCAAAGGCTTCAGCTCCGCGCGACAGGACCGCGTCCAGCCCGCCCATCGCCTCGACATAGCGGCTCGCCGTCTCCTCGCGCGGCAGGGCGTGATAGTCGGCCGGCACCCCGCTCCACCAGCCATAATAGAACTGGTAGACCGCCTTGGAATTGTGGTTCAGCGTGCCGTAATAGCCGCGCGTGGAGAAGTCCTCGGTGCTGAAGCCCGGCTCGGGGATGGTCTCGGCGGCTTCCGTCATTGTCGCCCCGGCATTGGCGCGCCGCAGGGTCTGGTCATGGACATAGCGGTAGACGTCGCGCTGGTGCTTGAGGAACTGCTGGACATTCGCCTGCCCCCAGGTCGGCCAGTGGTGGGAAGCGAAAACGAGGTCGGACCGGTCGCCATAATCGGCGAGCGCGCGGTCGATGACCCGGCTCCACTTGCGCGCATCGCGGACCTTCGCGCCGCGCGGGGTCAGCACATTGTGGAACGTCGCGGTCGCCACCTCGGCCGAGCAGAGCGCGCGCTTTTCCGGCAGGTAGAACATGAATTCGGCCGGCGCCTCGGTGCCGCCCGCATCCATGAATTCGAAGGTCACCCCGTCAATCACGCGCACCGTGCCCCAGCCGCCGACTTCCTCGGTCGGCAGGACGAGGCCGGTCGTGCCCTGCGGCAGGCCGGGGCCAAGCCCGGTGCCGACCACCGCCTCGGCCGATCGCGGAATGGTGTTGCCGAACATCAGGACGGCCCGGCGCTGCATGAGATTACCCGCCAGCAGGTTCTCGGCAACGGCGCTCTCGGTGAAGCCTTCCGGCGCGATCACGGGTACGCCGCGTTCGGCAATGTCGGCTTCGGAGACGACACCCCGCGCGCCGCCGAAATGGTCAGCATGCGAGTGCGTGTAGATGACGCCCGTCACCGGCCGTTCACCCAGCGTGTCATTGACGAGCTTGAGGCCAGCCGCAGCGGTCTCCCTCACGGTCAGCGGGTCGACGATGATCCAGCCGGTCTCACCCTCGATCACGCTCATCACCGACAGGTCATAGCCGCGCACCTGCCAGATCCCGTCGGCGACCTCGAACAGGCCATGTTTCGCGGCGAGGCCCGACTGGCGCCAGAGCGACGGATTGACGGTGGCCGGGGCTTCGCCCTCGATGAAATCGAATTGCGGGATAGACCAGACGACGCCGCCGTCATCGTTGAGGATGGCATCGGCCTCGATGGCTGCGAGGAAGCCGCGCGCCGCGTCCTCTGCGTCACCCTCATCGCCGAGCGGCAGGCGGGCTGCTACGGCCGCATTCGCATCGGCTGTGGCCTGTGTGGCCTGCCCTGCGGGCGGTGCATCCGGGGCCTCGCCCGCGTCCGGGGCATCAGGCTGTGGCTGTCCGCAAGCCGCCAGTGCAACGGTCAGTATCGCAAGCCATCCAGCTTTCATGGCTGGTCCTCCCTCTCTATCGTTTGGAAGGGAGACTAATTGGCATTGCCGGTGTCAGGAAGCCCTGACGTTAGAGCACGTGCGATCGAACGCGCGCGCTTCGCGCTAGAGCGGGTGGTCCTCATCGATCAGGATGCGCTGGCTGGCACCTTCCGGATCGTCGAACTGGCCCGAGTTGACAGCCCAGAGAAAGGCCCCGAGGCCGGTCGCGCCGAGCAGCAGGGCAAGCGGGATGAGATAGATGAGCCCGGTCATGAGATTGGCTCCTTCGATCTGGTGGGTCGTATCGCGTTCAGCGTTACTATAACCGATGAGGCCGACATGGCGATGGCTGCGACCAGCGGGGTGGCAAATCCGGCCACCGCGATGGGCACGGCAACCATGTTGTAGAGCGCGGCGAGGCTGAAATTCTGCAGCATGCGGATACGGGCGCCGCGCGCTGTATCGATGATGGCGAGGATCGCGCCAAGCCCGGTGCCAGTATAGACCGCATCGCTCGCCGACTGGCTGACATCCATCGCACCGCCGGGCGCCAGCGAGGCATGCGCGAGGGCGAGCGAACCTGCATCGTTGAGCCCGTCACCGATCATCAGCACCTTGCGGCCTTCCGCCTTCAGCGCATCCAGGCGGGCGGCCTTCTGCGCCGGGCTGGCGCCTGCCGTCCAGCGCTTGATTCCGAGGCGGTTGGCAACATCCTCGACGGCCGGTGCACGGTCGCCGGAGAGGATTTCAAGGCCGAGGCCCCGCGCCTTCAGGCTGGCGGCGATCGCTTCGGACTCGGGCCGCAGCGCATCCTCGAAGTCGAACCGGCAGAGCAGGCCGCCGGCTTCGCTGTACCAGATGTGCAGCTTTCCATCCTCCGGGGCATCGTCCGCACCGACCCAGTCTGCAGACCCGAGGCGAGCGGTCTCGCCGTCAATCTCGGCTTCGAGGCCGAGGCCGGCATGTTCGGTCACATGATCGGCAACCGGTCCCGGTCCGGCCGCGGCGACGATGGCCCGTGACAGCGGATGGCGCGAGGCGCGTGCCAGGCGGGCCGCCTTCAGCACGATCTCACGCGGGGCACTGCCTGCAATGAGTTTTGCATCGCCAAGCGTGAGCGTTCCGGTCTTGTCGAAGACGACGTGATCGGCTGTTGCCAGCCGCTCGAGCGCATCGCCGGACTTGAGGTAGACGCCCTTGCGGAACAGGCGCCCGGCGGTCACGACCTGCACGACCGGCGCGGCCAGGGCGAGCGCACAGGGGCAGGTGATGATCAGCGTCGAGACCGCAATCAGCAGCGCTTCGCGCACGCCTGCGCCCGCCAGCATCCAGCCGATAAAGGTCAGCGCGGCGGTGGTGTGGACCAGCGGCACGTATAGCGAGACGGCCTTGTCCGCGATCCGGCGATAGGCCGAGCGGCGTTGTTCGCCGGCTTCCAGCATGCGGCCGATATCGGCCAGGAGCGAGTCGCTCGCCGGTGAGATGGCGCGGCCGCGGATGGACTGGCCGAGATTGACCGACCCGGCGAAGATACGCGCACCCGGCGCGATGGCGCGCGGCAGGCTCTCGCCGCTCACCAGGCTTTCATCCACCTCGCCCTTGCCGTCGATCACATCGATGTCGACCGCCAGGCGCTCGCCGGGTGCGATGAGGATCGTGTCGCTGGCGGAAACCTCGCTCGCCCGGACAGAGCGCGCAACGCCAGTCGCATCAAGGCGCGTGACCGTGTGGGACTGCAGCGCCGCAAGGTCATGCGCAGCCGCATGGGTCCGCCGGCGCAGGCGCGCATCGAGGAAGCGGCCGATCAGCAGGAAGAAGAGCAGCATCACGGAGGCGTCGAAATAGGCATGTTCGCCGCCGCGGATCGTCTCCGCCACGCTGACGCCGAGGGCGAGCAGGACGGCCAGCGAGATCGGCACGTCCATATTGGCGTGTCCGCGTCTCAGGACGTTCCACGCCGACTTGAAGAAGACCCGGCCTGAAAACAGCGCAGCAGGAATGGCAATCGCGCCGGATATGGCGTGCATGGCGCGGCGGGTGGTTTCGCCCATCTCACCGTGGCCAGCCCAGACCGACACCGACAGCAGCATGACATTGGCCGCCGCGAAGGCCGCAACGCCCATCGCGATCAGCAGGTCGCGCTCTTCCTTCTTGGCGGCCGCATCGCCCTTGTCCGGATCGAAAGCTGAGACGCCATAGCCAAGGTCGGCGACCTTGGCGGCGATGGCATTGGCATCGAGATCACCCGACCAGCGCACATCCAGCCGGCCGCTGGACAGGTTAAGGCGCGCGGTGCTGACGCCCGGCATCGCGCCGATGCCGCCTTCAATCTTGGAAAGGCACCCGGCGCACTTCGCCCCGCGCACCGAAAGGCTGAGCGATTTGACGCCGCCCTTCTCGTTGACAAAGGCGGAGACATCCGTCCCGGTGCCAGCCGTGGCCGGGGCCAGCCCGCTCGGGCAGCCGGCCTCGTTGACGTCAGTCAGCGTGGTCATGGCACGACAATCGACTTGGTCGCCGTGAACGCTTGTTCGCCGCGCGCCGAGCGGGCCTGGATCTCGACATCCCAGAGGCCTTTGGCGAGGTCTGCAGGCAGGGCGATTTCATAGGTCCCGCGCAGGCCGGACGGCTGAAGGGTCAGATGGACGTCGTCGGCTGTCGTCGCCTGGCGGCGTAGCCGGGCCGAAATCTCGAGCGCGGAGAGCGGTGCGTCATAGGCATCGCTCGCCTCGACCCGAAGCAGGCGCTCGGGCCCTTCGACGAGCCCTGCCCGCAGCGTCCAGCCAAGCTCGGCCTGCTCGCGGCGTGCTTCCAGCGTGTCGTTATAGTGCAGGCCCTGCAGGTAGGACTTCTCGACATCCTCACCCGGGAAACTGGTGATGGCCGAATAGAGGAAGATCCCGTTCACGGTGAACATCACACCGAAAAAGCCGAGCATGATCAGCAGGACATGCCAGCCTTTGAGTTTCGCGTCGGGGCCTTGCTTGTATTGAGGGGCGGCCATCATGTTCAGTCTCCTGCAGCCATGAAGCTGGTACGGTTGGTATGCACTTCGCCGGTTTCGGTGTCGGTGAGAACCAGCTGGAAGTAGCGCCGGCCATCGGCAGCCCCTTCGGGCACGGTGACCAGCATCCGGTAACGGTCGACGCCATTGGACGCGACGGGCAGGACCAGGTCTTCACCCGGCTCGGCTTCAAGGCCGACAACCTCGATCTCGAGACCTTCGATGCCATTCGCCGTCAGCGTCATCTCGCGTGCTTCGCCCGCCTTGTTGACCAGTTTCAGCGCATAGCCGTTGCGGATGTCGCCATTAGACAGGCGCACGAAAGGCGGCGAACGGTCCTTGAGGACGTTGACCTCAAACGTACCGCGATTGAACAGGCCGAAGGCGATCAGCGCGGAAATCATCCCGATCAGCAGCGCATAGAGCACGGTGCGCGCACGGATCAGCCGGTATTTCGGCGTCTGGCCGCAGGCGCGCTGGGCAACGGCCGTATCGGTATCATAAGCGATGAGTCCCGTCGGCCGGCCGACCGTCTTCATCATCTGGTCGCAGGCATCGATGCACAGCGCGCAGTGAATGCATTCCAACTGCGGTCCGTCGCGAATATCGATCCCCATCGGGCAGACCTGGACGCACTGCTTGCAGTCGATGCAGTCGCCGCGTCCTTCCCAGCTTTCGCCCTTGCGGTGGGGGCCGCGCGGCTCGCCGCGGTCATAGCGATAGGTAACGTTGAGCGCGTCCTCGTCGGTCAGCGCACCCTGGATACGCGGCCATGGGCAGAGATAGGTGCAGACCTGCTCGCGCATGGTGCCGGCAAGCGCATAGGTGGTGAAGGTCAGGATGCCGGCAAACCAGTAGGCCGACAGCGGCGCCTCGCCGATGAAGAAGGTTTGCAGGATCATGTGCGAGTCGTGGAAGTACAGGATGAACGCGCCGCCCGTCAGGAAGGCGATGATCAGCCAGACAATGTGCTTGCCGACCTTGCGCCACAGCTTGTTGAAGCTCATTGGCGCATTGTCGAGCCGCATGCGCTTGGCGCGGTCGCCCTCGAAGGCCCGCTCGACCCAGATGTAAAGGTCGGTCCAGACCGTCTGCGGACAGGCATAGCCGCACCAGACCCGCCCGAAGAGCGACGTCACCAGGAACAGGCCCAGCGCAGCGACGATCATCAGGCCGGCAAGGTAGTACGCCTCCTGCGGCCAGATCTCGATGCCGAAGAAGAAGAACCGCTCGCCGCCAAAGTCGGCCAGGACAGCCTGGTCCGGCACACCCTCACCCCGGTCCCAGCGCAGCCAGGGCACGAGATAGTAGATCCCGAGAAGCACCGCCATCGCAGCCCACTTCACCGTCCGGAACTTGCCATGGGCGAGCTTCGGATAGATCTGCTTGCGCTTCGAATACAGGTCCTGCGGCGGCGGGACCGGTGGCGGCGACTTCGACGAGATGAGGGTCACGCGGTTCATGTCTCGGGTCCTTTATTCCCCACCGCCCAGCGAGTGGACATAGACGGCGAGCGACTTGATCGTGGCATCGTCCAGCCGCTCACCCCAGGCCGGCATGTGGGCGTTCCGGGCGTTGTAGACGGAATTGTAGATGTCACGGTATTCGCTGCCGAACAGCCAGGTCTGGTCGGTCAGGTTGGGTGCCCCCTGGGTGCGGTCGCCGGTACCATTGGGCCCGTGGCAGAGCGCGCACTGGGCGGCGAAGATATCGGCACCGCGGCCAGCGGCGTCTTCGCTTTCGGCCTCGCGGCCAGACAGCGTAAGGACGTGGTTCACGACATCGTCGATCTGCGCGCGGGTGAGCAGGCCGTCACGACCGAAGGCCGGCATCTGCGAGAAGCGGGTCTCCGGGTCTTCCTCATGACGGATGCCGTGGCGGATCGTGTATTCGATTCCATCCAGCGTGCCGTCCCAGAGCCAGACATCGTCGGCCAGGGTCGGATAACCGATCGCCCCGCGTCCGCCGGCACCATGGCAGGTCGCACAATTGTCACCGAAGGCGCTTTCACCGGCCGCCATGGCGAATTGCTGCAGCGAGCGGTCGGTCTCGATTTCCTCGAGACTTGCACTCAGCAACGCCGTGCCGGCGGCCATCCGGTCGGCCCGCATCTTGTCGACCTGCTCGGCCACTGCGACCCGGTCGGACGCACCGAGTACGCCGCGGGTATTGGTGCCGAGGCCCGGCAGCGCCGGAAGGGCCGGCATGGCGATCATGTACGCGATCGAAAAGGCGATCGTGCCGTACCAGATATAGAGCCACCAGCGCGGGAGCGGGTTGTTCAGCTCCTTGATGCCGTCCCACTCATGACCGGTGGTTTCAACGCCGGTCGTCTCATCGATATCCTTGGTGTGGTCACTCATCTCCGGGCTCCCGGTCTTGAAGTGGAAGTTGGGCTGCCTCGTCGAAGCGCTTCTGGTTTCGTGGCCAGAGGGCGTAGGCGAGGACGACGGCGAAGATGGCGAAGAAGTAGATCAACCCGCCAGTCTGCGCGAAATGCGAGAGTTTCTCGTACATGTCCGCCTCCTAGCGCCGGTTCATCAGGTCTTCGGCTTCGTAGGTGGAGAAATCCACCAGCGTGCCGGTCATCTGAAGGTAGGCGATGAGCGCATCCATCTCGGTGATCCGGTCAGGATCGCGGTCGAAGTCACGGATCTGGACCGTTCCTTCGCGCCCGGCCGCTTCGGTGTAGCGGGCGACCAGGGCATCCTGCTCGTCGAAATAGATGTCCGGGTCGACCTGGGCCTCGAGATCGATCACAGCGTTCTCGATCATCTCGTCGGTATAGTCGACACCGACCATGCGGAGCGCCTTCAGGTCCTGCGCGATGTTCTCATAGTCGAGCGACTTCTCGGCAAGGAAGGCATAGGGCGGCATGATCGATTCCGGCACCAGTGCGCGCGGATCGATCAGGTGATCGAGGTGCCACTCGTCGGAATACTTGCCGCCAACGCGGGCAAGGTCCGGACCGGTCCGCTTGGAGCCCCACTGGAAGGGGTGGTCGTACATGCTCTCGGCCGCCAGTGAATAGTGGCCGTAGCGTTCCACCTCATCGCGCAGCGGGCGCACCATCTGCGAGTGGCAGACATAACAGCCCTCGCGGATATAGATGTTGCGGCCAGCCAGCTCGAGCGGGGTGTACGGGCGCATGCCTTCCACCTTCTCGATGGTGTTCTCCATGTAGAACAGAGGCGCCATCTGGATGATCCCGCCAATCGACACCGTAATCAGGATGCCGATGGTGAGCAGGAGCGAGTGGCGTTCGAGAACGCCGTGATTGTTCATGAGTCCCATCTCACTAGGCTCCTATTCAGCAGGTTGGAGGGATGCAGCGGCCGGCGGACTGCTGACCGACGGCGCACTGGCCGGCTGGTTGATACGCTCATGTCCGATGGCTGTGCGGACCAGGTTGTAGACCATGATCGCCGCCCCGGAGAAGTAGAGCAGACCGCCCGCCATCCGGATGATGTAGCTGATATGCTTGGCTTCGACGGTCTCCACGAAGGAGTATTCCAGGAAGCCGAACTCGTTATAGGCGCGCCACATCAGACCTTCGGTAATGCCGGCGAACCACATCGAGACCATGTAGAAGACGATCCCGATTGTCGCGAGCCAGAAGTGCCACTCGACCAGGGCGACCGAGTAGAGGCTCTTGCGCTTCCACAGCCACTGCGTGAGGCAGTAGAGCGCGCCGAAGGAGATGAAGCCAACCCAGCCGAGCGCACCGGAGTGCACGTGGCCGATGCCCCATTCGGTATAGTGGCTGAGCGAGTTCACGGCGCGGACCGACATCAGCGGGCCTTCGAAGGTCGACATGCCGTAGAAGGCCAACGAGACGATCATCATGCGGACAACCGGGTCGGTGCGCAGCTTGTCCCACGCGCCCGACAGGGTCATCACACCGTTGATCATGCCACCCCAGCTCGGCATCCACAGCATGATCGAGAAGGTCATGCCCAGCGTCTGCGCCCATTGCGGCAGCGCGGTGTAATGCAGGTGGTGCGGCCCGGCCCAGATATAGATGAAGATCAGCGACCAGAAGTGCACGATGGACAGCCGGTAGGAATAGACCGGACGCTCAACCCGCTTCGGAATGAAGTAGTACATGATCGCCAGGAAGCCGGTCGTCAGGAAGAAGCCGACGGCGTTGTGGCCATACCACCACTGGGTCAGCGCATCCTGCACGCCCGCGAACAGCTGGTAGCTCTTCGAGGAGCCGAGCGAGACCGGCAGCGACAAATTGTTGACGATGTGCAGCATCGCGATGGTCACGATGAAGGACAGGTAGAACCAGTTCGCCACATAGATATGCGGCTCCTTGCGCTTCCACAGCGTGCCGAGGAAGACGAGGAGATAGGCCACCCAGACCACGGTCAGCCACAGGTCGGCATACCACTCCGGCTCGGCATATTCCTTCGACTGGGTGATGCCCATCAGATAGCCGGTCGCGGCAATGACGATGAAGAGCTGGTAGCCCCAGAACACGAACCAGGGAAGCATGCCCCCGAACAGGCGCGCCCGCGTGGTGCGCTGGACAACGTGAAAGCTGGTCGCCAGCAGCACGTTGCCGCCAAACGCAAAAATCACCGCAGAGGTGTGCAGCGGGCGCAGGCGGCCGAAATTGGTGAAGCCCCATTGCTCGAAATAGAAGATGTTCGGCCAGGTCAGCTGCAGGGCAATCACGATGCCGACGAGGAAGCCGGCGATGCCCCAGAACATCGATGTGAAAATGCCGAACTTGACGAGCGTATCTTCATACTTCGTCTGGTCGAACGGATCACGGTCGCCGAGCTTGCCTGCCCAGAGACCAATGCCGAGCAGCCAGGCGGCGACGGCGGCGAAGAAGACTGTCGCATGGATACCCATGAGACGATCCGTGGCGTTGCCGGCTATGAAGACGGCGAGAATGGCGAAGATGCCGAGCATTGTGGCCACAATGACCGTGCTCGTATCCATGCCACCCTTTCGGAGTGTGGTCGTGCTCAATTTCCCTTCCCCTCAATCAATGAACCCGCATTAACCATTACAGCAGGTTGGGTGCGTGTTCGAGGGATTATCCGGGACCGTCCAGTTTGGTTATACGGGCTCCTACGTATGGGCCAGCACGTCGCACTGTGGCTTAATCCGCCTCATCAGGGAGGCAGAGCAGCCATGTACAAGATCGCATTTTTCCTTGCAGGACTGGTCACTACGGTGGTTTCGACACCGCAGGTGCTGGCCCATCATGCCCGCGCAGAAATCATGCAGCTGGCCTGGTGTTCCTCGGCAGGAAATGCAGCGCCGGATGCCGGCATCTTCGCCATGCATTGTGCTGCCTGCCCGGCCCTGCTGGCGGGAATCACCGCCATGACGCTCAGCCTGGCGCTTCCTGTTCACCGGCTCAGCCGCCGCCTGGTGCGCGTGCGCCTGTCATGACAAGCAGATTCCGCCGCCTGCGTGTATTGACCTCGGGGTCCAGCTTGCCGCATTCCGGTAAGCTGGAAGTCGGAGGTTTGTGCGCTGGATCGTCAGCAACTCATATACGACATGGCGGAGATGGACGTTGACGCGCTCCACCAGCACTTCCGGTCCATTCTCCAGTCGGTTCCGGATGCCATGGTCGTCATCAATGACGCCGGGATCATCACCGCTTTCAGCAAGGCGGCGGAGACCCTGTTCGGCTATGATGCCAACGACCTGCTCGGCCGCAATGTCAGCGTCCTCATGGCGCCCTCCGACAAGGCCCAGCATGACGGGCATATCTCGCGCTACCTGCGAACGGGCGAACGGCGTATCATCGGCATCGGACGGACGGTCACCGCGCGCCGCGCCGATGGTTCACTCTTCCCGATCGATCTCAAGATCGGCGAAGCGAAGATCGGTGACCACTTCCTCTTCACGGCATTCATGCGAGACCTGACAGAGCAACGGCGAAACGAATCGCGCATGAAGGCGCTGCAGGCCGAGCTCGTCCATTTCTCGCGGCTGAGTTCCGTCGGCACCATGGCGTCAGCCCTCGCGCATGAGCTGAACCAGCCGCTGACCGTTGTTACCAACTATCTCGAGGCGGCCCGCGACCTGCTCGAATCGCCTGACCCCGAAACCATGGACATGGTGCAGGAAGCCCTCAACGAGGCTGCCAAGCAGTCGGTGCGCGCCGGCCAGATCGTGCGCAAGCTGCGCGACTATGTCTCCCGCGGGGAGATCGAGAAACGCCCGACACAGCTGGTCCCGCTGATCGGCGATGCCGTCGCCCTCATCCAGGCCGAGATGAGCAGCACCAATGGCGAGATCGCCGTCAGCGTCGAGGAAGGCATTTCCGACATCATGGCGGACCCGATCCAGATCCAGCAGGTCATCATCAACCTTGTTCGCAATGCGCTCGAGGCGATGGAAGGCCAGGATGACCCGAAGGTCGAGATCCGGGCGGCCAGCGTCAGCGGCGGCCTGGCCATGGTCACCATCGAGGACAATGGCCCCGGCATCGACCGGGAAGTCGCCGACCAGCTCTTCAAACCGCTCGCCAGTTCCAAGTCGACTGGGATGGGGCTGGGTCTGTCTATCTGCAAGACTATTGTCGAAGCCCATGGCGGCACGATAGAAGCAATGCCAATGGAAACGGCAGGGACCCGGTTCGTCTTTACCGTCGAGCTGGCAGACAGGACTGATGAGTGAATCGGAAAAACCCCTCGTACATCTGATCGATGATGATGAGGCCATCCGCCATTCGGCGAGCTTCATGCTTCGGCTGGCGGGATATCGTGTGCAGACCCACAAGGATGGCGTGAGCTTCCTTGAGGCGCTGCCCGGTCTCGAATCGGGCTGCATCCTGCTTGACGTGCAGATGCCCAAGATGAATGGCATTGCCGTCCAGAAGGAGCTGAATGTACGCGGCTGCGAAATGCCGGTCGTTGTCCTGACCGGGCATGGCGATGTCTCCGTCGCGGTGCAGGCCATGAAGGCCGGCGCCGTCAATTTCGTCGAGAAGCCCTATGAGAAACAGGTCCTGCTGAAGGCCCTGGAAGAGGCCTTCGAACAGCTGGCAAACCAGTCGCGCGGCGCGCTGAAGAAGGCGGACGCTGAAAAAAGACTGGCCCATCTCACACCGCGCGAGGCGGAAGTGCTTGAAGGTCTGGTTGACGGGCTGACCAACAAGGCGATTGCCAATACGCTCGATATCTCACCACGAACGGTCGAGATACACCGCGCAAATCTGATGGAAAAACTGGGCGTCGACAATTTGTCGGCGGCCCTGCGCCTGGCATTTGCCGCCGGGCTTGAAGGACGGGCAAATCCCTGACTTTCAATGCCAGCGTTAATTACGTCCATGTAACCGTTCAGGATTTACACAATCCTTTGCAAGCGAAGGGTTGGCAAAGCTCGCGAGTGTGCGTACTTTACCTGTATTGGTAGAGTAAACGCGTAGAGTGTTGAAGGGAGACCTGTCTGGTCTCCCTTTTTCTTTTGGTCCTCTTCTTGCACTCGAGCACCCTGTCAAAGGGACCTGCACCTGGTGGGAGCCGCGCAGGTCCGAATCGAACCAAGGTATGCCGGTGCTGGATAAAACACGCTCAGACAATCTCGATGAAGGGGGGCTCCCGCCAGACTACTGGTGCGAGACCGGCGGCCTTCTGTTGCGGGCGAAAGTCTGGAACGAGGACCGCCAGGGCCTGCCCATCGTCTTCCTGAACGGTATCGGCACGAGCCTCGAAATCGCGGCGCCTCTGGCCGAGCAGTTTTCCGGCCGGCGCTTCATCGCGATCGAGATGCCCGGATCCGGCCTGACGGCGAACACCTCCATTCCCCTGCCCCCGGCCCTGCTCGCCCGATTCGCGGTGGAAGCCGCCAGCCAGCTTGGCGCCTACCAGTTCGACCTGATTGGCCTGTCGATCGGCGGCGCGCTGGCCCAGCAGATTGCCTGGCAATATCGCGACCGTGTCGCCCGGCTGGTCCTGGCCGGCACGTGCAGCGGCTATACCATGCTGCCGCACGACTGGATGGCCGACCGCCTGATGTGGACGATGAACCCGCTGGCCGTCGTCATGAATGACCTGATCAGCGACCTGATCGGGCCTCATCTCAACACTCTGATCCAGCCGACGCCGGCCTCTGTCGCCAGCCAGTTCGCATCCTTTGCCGGCTGGACGAGCCTGGCATTCCTGCCAATGGTGAAGTCACCCACGCTGGTGCTCGCCGGGTCGCGCGACCGGATCATACCGCCATCGAACGCCGCGCAGCTCTCGGCCTTCCTGCCGAATGCCGATCACCGCATCCTCCCGGATGCCGCACACCTCTTCCCCTTCTCGGAACCGGAACGCACGGCGCGCCACATCATGCGCTTCTATGAGAAGACGCCGCACGCTGCCATGGCTGACTGAGTGTCAGCCGAAGGTCAGGTGATCTCTTTCTTGCTGGTGACGATCTTGCCAACGAGGCCGTATTCAACCGCTTCCTCGGCGCTCATCCAGTAGTCGCGATCGGTGTCAGCCTTGATCTTTTCGAAGGGCTGCCCGGTGGCGGCAGCGAAAATCTTGTTCAGCCGCTCGCGCATCCGCACGATCTCGCGGACCTGGATGTCAATGTCGGAGGCCTGGCCGCCAAAGCCGCCGCGCGGTTCATGAAGCAGGAAGCGCGTATTCGGCAGCGAGTAGCGGTTTTCCTTCTTGGCCGCCGCATAGATCAGCGCGCCTGCAGACGCGACCCAGCCGGAGCCGAGCACTTTGACCGGCGCATCGACGAACTTGATCATGTCATGGATCATGTCGCCGGATTCGACGTGGCCGCCCGGCGATGAAATCACCAGCAGGATCGGCTTGTCGCTGTCGGACCCAAGCGCCAGCAGCCGTTCGCAGACGCGGCGCGCCTGCTTGTCGTCAATGCCGCCCGTCAGGAGGATGGTGCGGGCCTTGAACAATGCCTCTTCAAGAAAGGCGTTCGGCTCGCTCATCGGCTTGGCATCTTGTTCGTCGTCAAGCGTCGGCATCGTTTGGTAGTCGAGCTGGGGCATCATCCCTCCGTCAAAACAGTCTTTGCCATAGGTGAGACGCCCCGCGCTTCCGGTCAAGCGCCTTGCTGCCCTATTCGGGCGCATGCGTGACCGAGAGGCCCAAATCCTCCACAATTTGTTCAGGTGCCACGTCCGGATCGAGGGCGTCGAAGTATTCAACGGTGACCGGAGTGGGTGGAGCCGACTTCAGTTCGATGCTGCCGCCGGACGCTTCATAATACTGCGCCACCGACTCGATCCAGTCGACGGCGGGCGGGAATTCCTGCGTCGCCGGCTGCTTGCCAGCGCGGATCATGGTGGCGATGAAGGTGCGCATCTGCTGCGGCTCCATGCCGCCCAGCGTCGCGCCCCAGCCTTCCTGCGGGTAGAGCTTGCCGATCGCGCTGGCATAGGCGAACAGCTTGTCATAGCCGCCATCATCGGACTCGAAGAAGCGCGCCCCGCGGAACGCGAACGCCTCTTCGAAGGCTTCCTCGAAGGCGGTTTCCTTGTCCTCGGACTCGAAGGCGGCCTGCGCGCGGGCATAGTCCGGAAGGGTGACGTCGACGGAGAAGGCGCCCGTGCCGAAGCCTTCCGAGCTGCTGTCGAAGGAGAGGGCCGTCTCGCCCGTATCGGCGCCCCAGCGCCAGTTGACCGCAATATCGAAGGGCAGCGTGTCCAGCCCGGTTTCCTCGAGCTTGCTGATCGCTGTGCGCAGGCTTTCCTTCATGTCCTCGCCGGACGCTTCGGCCTCGTCGGTTCCGTCGCCCTCGGCCATCTCCTCGACGGCCTCTTCAGGAATGAAGGCCAGCACCACCTCACCGACTTCCTGGATGTCCAGCTGTGCGCCGGTCATGTCGAGGCTGATCGCTTCGGGGAAGAACCAGGCGAACTGGTCGGCACTGAATTCAGCGTGGTCAACTTCGAAGACGTCGCCATCATTGAACCGCAGCTTGTAATCGCGCGCTTCCCAGCTGCCGAGGCTCATCAGGTCGCGTTCGTCCATACCGGGAAACTCGGCGCGCGCCAGGAAGCCGGCCAGCTTGTCGAGCCGGAAATCCTTGTAGGCCATGTAGGCGGTTGTCTCGAGTTGGTCGAATTCGACATCCTCAAGGTTCAGCTCGTCGAATTCGCCGTTCTCATTGGTGAATTCCATGGTCTGCGCCTGGCGCGTATTGACCATCACGACGCGGCCAATGTCGAACCCGCTCATATTCTCATAGCCGGAGAAGTCCCAGCTGACATCGACCGACTGCTTCATGCCGGGCTGGTCCATCACGAAGGTCGCCTTGGAATCGTATGACGCCCCGCTCTCGACCGAAAGCGTGCGGACCACGGCGACCACCTGCTGCGCAAGGCGCACAGCCTCTGTCGCAACCGCCATCTCCTCGCGGTCCTCATCACTGATTTCCTCGTCCGGAACCAGGTCTTCAAAGAAGGTGTCGGAGATGGGAACCAGCTCATAGGGGCGCAGCGAGACATTGCTCAGCACCATCTCGGCGGTATTGGATTCGAAGGTGTCGAAGCCGAAATCCACGTCGGTGCCGGAATCGTCCTCAATGGATTCTTCCATGGCATCGAACAGCGTGTTGAAGGCGTTCGCGACGCCGAAATAGGAGACGTTGCGGGCTTCAAGACGGTTAAAGGCGAGGCCCGTTTCGTCCAGCCGCTCGCCCCGCAGGCGGGCTGAAACCAAATCGGTATTGAGGCCCCAGAGCTCTGCTTCCTCGGCCTGGATGCCGAATTCAGGCTCGGTGGCGATGGTTACCTTCAGGCCCGTGAAGACGGTCGCGCCAGAGGTCGGGTCGAGGGACTTGTCGTCCCAGCTGATCGACAGCAGGTCGGGCAGCGCATCATTGATCGGCTGGAGGTCGGCCTCCAGCTGGTCCTCGAGGCTGAAGGCCTCGCCAGCGAGCGCCTGGAGGCTGGCGATCGATTCCTGCCATTCACCGGCCGACACGTCGGATTCGGCTGGCGGGGCCGGCGCATCAGGGGCCGGTTCGTCCTTGCCATTGCCGCAGGCTGCAAGCACCCCGGCGAGAAAGAGCGCGCTCAGCGATGAGACTGTCTTCATGGGTGCGGTCCTTTTCCTGTTCAGTGACCAGTAAACGTTACAAGGCTCATGACTTCAACGCCAAGTTCGCGAAGGGTGCGAGCGCCGCCAAGATCCGGAAGGTCGATCAGGAAGGTAGCGGCGACGATATCTGCCTTGCCCTTGCGCAGCAGTTTCACGCCGGCCTCGGCCGTTCCGCCTGTCGCAATGAGGTCATCGACAAGCAGTACCTGTTCGCCCTCTTCCACGCCATCGGTATGCATGTGCAGCGCGTCACTGCCATATTCGAGGGCGTAGGACTCGCTCCAGGTTTCATATGGAAGCTTGCCGGGCTTTCGAAGCGGCAGGAAGCCGGCGCCGAGCCGCACGGCCATCGCCCCGCCCAGGATGAAGCCGCGCGCATCGATGCCCGCGACCTTGGACACGTTCATGCGCTCGAACGGCCGGCACAGATCCTCGATGGCGGCGGCCAGCGCCTCGCTGTCGCTCATCAGCGTGGTGACGTCCCGGAACATGATGCCCTTGGCGGGATAGTCCGGTATGGTGCGGATCTTCGACTTGTAGTCGATCAAAGACCGCTTCCTCGCTGGGGCGTGGTGTCCGATGCCTCTTCGTCATCATGATCGTCTTCGCCCGCCCGCTCGTCTTCGACGGCCGTCTCTGCCGGCTCCTCGGCCGGCTCGGCCTCGACAGCTTCGGCCTCATCGCGAAACGGGGACACGTTGGAAGCCGGTTCCTCTGGCGAGGCTTCGGCGGCGACCGGCTCTTCGGGTGCCGGTTCTTCGGCGGCTGGTTCTTCAGCGGCTGGTTCGTCGTAGACCGGCGTCTCCGGCTCTGGCGCTTCTGGCGCCTCGTCTTCTGCCGTCGTCGGCGCTTCGCTCACGGCTTCGGCAGACACTTCGGCCTCGGCAGGCTCAGGCGCCGGCTGGAAGTCGGCATCGGCCTCGATCTCGGCATCGGCTTCGGCTTCCTCATCCATCGCCGCTGGCGCGGCCTTCGGGGTCTTGCGCCTGCCGAACACCCCGCGCGGATCGGCCTTGCGGTCATAATGGCGCGAATAATATTCGTGCGCGCTGAGCATCAGCGGCTTTGGCGTCAACACCATTCCGGACTCGCGAAGGTCCTCGACCACCGCATCGCGCAGGTACAGGCCGGGCAGCAGGTCCTGGTGGAAGCCGTGCTTCTTCATCCAGTCGCGCACCCACCAGCTGCGGGTCGACCGCGCCCGTTCGGGCGGGCGGCCTTCATGCTTCTCCCAGAGATACAGGGTCGAAATGCCATTGACCGCCGCGGTCTTCGCAGCCTCAAGCGGCTCATCGATCGCCTCGCCCTGGTCCATCGCATAGCGCAACCGGCGCTTGGCCGCCTCGATGGCCTGATAGGTCGCCTGCACGGCGGCCAGCGGGCGCTTGTCGGTGGCCATGATGGTCGCCAGCACCGCATTGAGCTGCGGGTGCTCGATCACCGGAATATCGCGCGACAGCCGGATACGGCCCTCGCAGACATCAGCCAGCTCGCGCACCGTCTGGAACATGTTGAACCGGAATTCGTGCCCGATGCCTTCCAGTGAAAGCTTTATGGCTTCCTGGCGCGTATCGTCCTGGCGCCAGAGCAGCCAGGTTATCGCCAGAGCGGCTGTAACGAGCAGTCCCAGCCCGCCAACCAGAAAGGTCTCAAAATATGTCCCGCTCATCATCTCTCACCCGATTTGGTGAAAGGTTAGCAAATGGTGACTCGGGCGTCGACAATTCCTTTTCGTTGAAGCCCCCGCCAGCCATCCGCTGTAGCAGGACGATCACAGAACGCGGCCGGCGACAGCATCCAGCCGGGCCAGGATTTCCGGATCGCGCGCCTCCGGCGCGGTGATCATCGCAAAGTCGAGACAGGTCTCGATCCCTTGCGGCGAGGGTGAGCGCTCGACCCCGTTCAGGCCGCTCGCCAGCTCCAAAATCGCCTGCTTTGCCCGCTCGGTATTCTGCCGCATGACCTCCAGGACATTCGACACCGAGACCGCCTCAACCTCGTCGAACCAGCAGTCATAATCGGTCACCATGGCAATCGTCGCATAGGGCAGTTCGGCCTCGCGGGCGAGTTTCGCTTCCGGCATGTTGGTCATGCCGATGACGTCGCAGCCCCACTGGCGATAGAGGTTGCTCTCGGCCCGCGAGGAGAATTGCGGGCCTTCCATGGCAAGGTAGGTCCCGCCGCGATGGACCGTCGCACCGACCCGCTCGGCGGCGTCACCGGCCAGGCCGGACAGGCGCGAACAGACCGGGTCAGCCATGGAGACATGCGCCACCATGCCCGGGCCGAAAAAGGATTTCTCGCGCGCAAAGGTGCGGTCGATGAACTGGTCGACCATGACATAGTCACCCGGCGCATAGGCCTGCTTGAGCGAGCCGCAGGCGGAAATGGACAGGACATCGGTGCAGCCGGCCCGCTTCAGGGCGTCGATATTGGCGCGGTAGGGAACCGCTGTCGGGGTGAGCCTGTGGCCCTTGCCATGCCGCGGCAGGAAAACCAGCGTGACATCGCCGATGCGCCCGCGCATCAGCGGGTCGGACGGCGCGCCCCAAGGCGTGTCGATCGACAAGGCCTCCGCCCCCTCCAGCCCGTCGATTTCATAGAGGCCCGAGCCACCGATCACACCGATTGTCCACTTGCTCATGCTGTCACTTCCCTGATGTCCTGCGTCCTGTTGCAGAAGCAGGCCCGCGATGGGAAATCAAGTCGGCGTGAGGGCCGTCGCCGGGGAACCGGGAGGCCTGCCCCTGCGTCTGTTGGAGGATGGCAGACAAGGCAATTCCTGCGCCGGCGACGGAATGGATCGCGCGGACCGGCCTCGGCGCACGAGCATTTGTCTATCTTGCCGTGGCCTGGCTGCTCGCCCTGGGGGCGGTTGGCGCCCGGCCGGATGACGGCGCCAGCCCCGGCGAAGCCTTCCGGGCCATCGAAACCCAGCTCGGCGGACGAATCCTGCTGGTCGCGCTCGCCGCCGGTCTGTTTCTTTACGCGCTATGGCGGTTCCAGCAGGCCATCCTCGATACCGATGCGCGAGGGCGTGACGCCAAAGGCATGCTGGCGCGCCTCGGCATGATGTCCTCCGGCGCAAGTTACCTGCTCGTCGGCATTGCGGCGTTCGCCGTCACGCTCGGCGAGAATGATCGCGGTGGCTCGACTGGCGGCAAGACAGCCGAAACTGCCCGCTGGCTGATGGAACAGCCCTATGGGCGCTGGCTGGTCGCCCTTGGCGGGATGACGCTGATGGCGATTGGCTGCGCACAGGCCTGGCGGGCAAGCTCCGGCCAGTGGAAACGCAGTCTCGACCTTTCGGGCTGGGCCGCCTCCCTCACTGGCTTCATCGCCTTCGCGATTGCAGGGCGCGGCATGCTTTTCCTGCTGGTCGGCCTGTTTCTCCTGCTCGGCGGGGTGACTGCCGACGAAAGCGATATTCGCGGACTGGCGGCGACGCTGGGCTGGATTCGCGGCCAGCCCTTCGGTTTCCTGCTATTCCTGGTCTCGGCAGCTGCCATCGGCATGTACGGCATGTACTCCGGCGTCCAGTCGCTGCGCTACACCTTCGACTGATGGGCGCGAGGCCTGCCTATGCCTGAAACGGAAAAGGCCACCCGCACGGTGCGGATGGCCTTGATGTCGTGGACGGTTCAGGCAGGCCCCTAGTGGTCGACCTTCCGCCAGATGCGGTGGAAGGAAAACCAGAGCAGCACGGCCAGGATGGCGAGATAGATCATCGCCGCAAGACCGGTCGACTTGCGCTGGGTCTGCTTCGGCTCGCCGGCCCATTGCAGGAAGGCGGCAACGTCTTCAGCCATCTGGCTGACGGTCGCTTCCGTGCCGTCGAGATATTCGACGCGGCCCGGTGTCAGCTGCGGCGGCATGGCCAGGAAGCCGCCGGGCGGTGCATGGCGCGGATCGCCCTGCCACTGAGGCGTCGTGTCACCGGCAAAGTACGGATTGTAGTACTGTCCGACCGGCTGGACGAGCTCGCCTTCATAATGGCTGTCGCCATGTTCGAAGACGGCCATCTCTCCAACTTCGATGAGCGTCTGCTGTTCTGTGACGGTCTCGCCATCCTCGCCTTCGGTCTCAATTGTATCAGTCGCGATCGCGGCCTCTTCCGGATAGCCGACCAGCAGGCTGTAGATGTAGCTGGCACCGCCCGCGCGGGCCTTGGTGATGACCGACAGGTCCGGCGGATAGGCGCCGCCATTGGCCGCGCGCGCAGCCTGCTCGTTCGGATAAGGTGACTTGAACGGATCGGACGTACGCGCCGGACGGTAGTCGTAGTCGCCAACATCGTTCGGCTCGGTCGAGAGGATTTCGTCCTGCGCAGCAAAAGCTTTCACCAGCGGGTTGTCGTTCGCGTTCGGATATTCCGGATCGTAGAACGGGCCGCCCGGCTCACCGAGGTTGCGATAATGCAGCAGGCGCATCGAGTGACAGGAGGCGCAGACCTCGCGATAGACCTGATAGCCGCGCTGGACACTGTCCATGTCGAGCTCGCCCAGCGGGCCCTGGAAGTCCCAGCCGCCTTCCGGCGCGTGAGGGTGCTTGGCGCCACCGGCAGCCTGAGCGCTGAGGGCCAGCGCCGCCGCACCCAGTCCAGCAGAAATGAAACGCATGAATTTCATGTCCAAACCTCTTATTCGGCGGGCGCAGGCGCTGCACGGTCATGTGAACCGAGCACAGCCTTGTGGATGGAAGTCGGCTCGTCCTTCGGCTTCTCGCGCAGGCCGAGCAGCGGCAGGATCACGAGGAAGTAGGCGAAGTAGTAGAGCGTCAGGATCTGGGCGAGGTGCACGAAGCGGAAGGCCGGGGCCTTTTGCACCGCAATGGACGCATCCACGCCTTCCTCGACCTTCTGGTCGCGGAATGTCGCCGCCGGCTCGTACTCGTCATAGGTCTGCGTGGCTTCGTTGCCGTTCGCATCGGTGTAGCTGACCACCAGCTTGTCCGAGCCCATCGGAATGATCGGATCGTCCGGGTTGGACGCACCGCACCAGCCGAGCAGCAGGCCGGCAACGACAAAGCCGAAGAAGAACTGACGGGCAACCGGACGGTAGCGCATCGACTTGACCTTGGACGTGTCCAGCCAGGGCAGCACGAACAGGATGGCAATCGAGCCGAACATCGCGATGACACCGAGCAGTTTCGCGTCGATCGGGCCGATGTCGAAAGTGATGGCGCGCAGGATGGCGTAGAACGGCAGCAGATACCATTCAGGCACGATGTGCGCCGGCGTCACCAGCGGGTTGGCCTCGATATAGTTGTCGGCATGGCCGAGCACGTTCGGCATGTAGAAGACGAAGGCTGCGAAGATCAGCAGGAAGACGACAATCGCGAAGGCGTCCTTCACCGTGTAGTACGGGTGGAACGGGACGGTGTCCTTCTTCAGGCCTTCCGGATCCTTGCGGGCTTCGACGCCGGTCGGGTTGTTGTTGCCCGGCACGTGCAGCGCCCAGATGTGCAGGATAACCACACCGGCAATCATGAACGGCAGCAGGTAGTGCAGCGAGAAGAAGCGCTGGATGGTCTGGTTACCGATTGACGGTCCGCCCATCAGCCAGGCCTTGATGCTGTCGCCGACGACCGGCAGGGCGCCGATCAGGCCGGTGATGACGTTGGCGCCGTGATAGGACATCTGGCCCCATGGCAGGACGTAGCCGAGGAAGGCCGTGCCCATCATCAGGAAGAAGATCACGCAGCCGAGAATCCAGAGGATTTCGCGCGGGGCCTTGTAGGAGCCGTAATACAGGCCGCGGAACATGTGGATGTAGACCGCGAGGAAGAACATCGAGGCGCCATTGGCGTGGATGTAACGGATCAGCCAGCCAAAAGGCACGTCGCGCATGATCCGCTCGACCGAGGCGAAGGCCCCGTCGACGGTTGGCGTGTAGTGCATGGCCAGGACGACGCCTGTCAGGATCTGCGTCATCAGGCAGACCGCGAGAATGCCGCCGAACGTGTACCAGTAGTTCAGGTTCTTTGGCGTCGGGAAATCGACAAAGCTGTCATAAGCCAGCCGGACAATCGGCAGGCGCGAATCGAGCCACTTCGTGAAACCGGTTTTCGGCTCGTAGGTAGAGGGATGTCCGCTCATCTGTCTGGCGTCCTCTCTTAAAGCGAAATGTTGATCACGGTGGGGCTGACATAGCGATAGTCAGGCACCGGCAGGTTGGAGGGCGCAGGCCCCTTCCGGATACGGCCCGACGTATCGTAGTGCGAACCATGGCACGGGCAGTACCAGCCGCCATAGTCACCCGTATTACCCTGGGCCGGGCCGACCGGCACGCAGCCAAGGTGGGTACAGCTGCCGGAGGTCACCAGGATGGCCCGGTTCAGCGAGCCGTCCTGCATAGGCACGAGGCGCTCGTCATCGGTCTGCGGGTCGCGCAGGCTACCGACATCGACACTTTCGGCCGAGCGGATTTCCGCTTCCGTACGGTGGCGGATAAAGAAAGGCTGTCCGCCGATCAGCACCCGGATCTCACCGCCCAGCGGGACCTTGGAGATGTCCACCTCAAGGCTGGATGCCGCCTTGGTGTCGCTCGCCGCATTCATCTGGTCGATGAACACATAAGCCAGCGCACCTGCGCCGGCAGCAGCAGTCGCGGCTGTCGCGATGTGGATGAAATCACGGCGATCTTCGTCGATCGTCTCGTGGGTAGTCGTTTGCGCTTCGCTCACTCTTCCGGTCCTCTGGCCAAGGATTACTCCGAGATGCATACAGTATCGGGCAAGGATTTCATTGCGGCGCAACGCCGCAAAAAATGCCCTCCCCGAGCACGTCTGCGGCTGCGGTTAGCGCGCCCGCTCCAGCAATGCAAGCCACGCATGTCGGCCTGCGACGCCAAGACGCCATTGAAGCTGCATTTGGTACAGCCCCGGACAAGCGGCATCGCGTCGCATATGTATCTGTCCGTAGGCGTTTTTTGCCGTTCGCGGCCATCGTGGCCTTTACCGCAGCCGGCAGAACGGCCATCACCTCCCTCATGTTGGAAGACCGCAAGCAAAAAGCCCGTGCGTGGTTCGAATCACTTCAGGGCGACATCATCGCCCGGTTCGAGGCGCTGGAAGACGAAGCCCAGCCGCCGCTCTATCACGGCGAACCCGGCCGATTCGTGAAAACGCCCTGGACGCGCGGCGACGGGTCTGAAGACCTTGGCGGCGGCACCATGGCGATCATGAAGGGCAAGCTCTTCGAGAAGGTCGGCGTGCATGTCTCCTGCGTCTATGGCGACTTCTCCGAAGCTTTCCGCGCGCAGATCCCCGGCGCCGACAAGTCGGGCGGCAAGTTCTGGGCCTCCGGCATCTCGCTTATCGCGCACATGCACAATCCGCGCGTGCCGGCCGTTCACATGAATACGCGCATGCTGGTCACCGCCGACAGCTGGTTCGGAGGCGGCGGTGACCTGACGCCCCTGCTCGACTATCAGCGCGAAGAGGATTTTCCGGACACGGTCGACTTTCACGCCGCCTTCAAGGCCGCCTGCGACAAGCACGATCCGGAATATTATCCGCGCATGAAGCAGCAGTGCGACGAGTATTTCTACCTGCCCCACCGCTCAGAGCCGCGCGGCACGGGCGGCATCTTCTACGACCGCCACAATACCGGTGACTGGGAGGCAGACTTCGCCTTCACCCAGGATGTCGGGCGCGCCTTTGCCGACATCTATCCGCAGCTCGTGCGCCGGCGCATGGTCGAAAGCTGGACGCCGGAGCAGCGCGAGGAACAGCTGATCCGGCGCGGACGCTATGTCGAGTTCAACCTGCTCTATGACCGTGGCACCACCTTCGGGCTGAAGACCGGCGGAAACGTGAACTCGATCCTGTCCTCCATGCCGCCCGTGGTGAAGTGGCCTTGAGGCGTCAGGCAGGCTCGGTATTCTCCCGCAGCCAGTTGGCATAAGGCTGGTAATCGATTTCACCCGCTGCCAGCATCAGCGTCCAGGCGAGCCGGTCGGCCATCGGCGCAACAAGTTTCAGGCCATTTGCCCGCAGGAAAGTGAGGCACGCGACATAGCCCGTCCGCTGGTTGCCATCGATGAAGGGATGGTTCTGGATAATCCAGCCAGCATAGAGCGCCCCGAGCGTGCAGAGGTCATGTTCCCCGTAGCCGAACGCGTTCAGCGGCCGCGCAAGGGCGCTATCCAGGAGACCTTCATCGCGTGTCCCTCCAGCACCGCCATGCAAGGCGAGCTGTCTGTCGTGAACTTGCAGGATGAACGCCTTGTCGAGCCATCGCGGCTCCTTCATTTGGCGATCGCCCTCAGGACGGCGCGATTCTCCGCCATGATCTCTTCCGCCATGGACATGAGATCGTCCGCTTCGCGGTCGACTACGGCCAATTCGATCCGGCCATCCTCCGTCTGGACGATATCGACCGTATCGCCTTCCTCAACACCAAGGGTATTGAGAATGTCGCGCGGCAGGATCACGCCCAACGAATTCCCGATCTTGCGGACTTTCATGCTGGCAGACACCGGCGGCGTCAGCGGGGCCTTGCCAGCTTCCCTCAAACCCTTGTCTGTCTTGCGATCCGTCATGGCGAGCGTCCTTGAGTTAGAACAAAAGTTATAACACGCTCATCTTTAACGAGCAATCAGCTCAACTTGCCCAGCCGCTCCAGCAGCTGATCGCGGCCTGGCTGGAAGTCCTCGGCCATCCACCACTCTTCGAGTTTGCGCAAAGCCTGTCCGATTTCCGGACCCTTGAGGCCGGCGGCCAGTGCGTCGTCCCCGCCGACGGGAAACTCCGGCCGCTTCCAGGCACGCACCGCAAACAGCAGGTCGCGCACATCCCGGCCCGAGGTCAGCGCCCGGTCGACGACGGCCTGCTTGCCATGCCAGTAGAGCGCCTGCCTCAGCTGGCGCCCGTTCATGCCTGACACATCGGGCAGGTTGTCGGCGGCCCACATGGTCAGCCGGTTGGCCTCCGCATTCGACAGGCGCAGGCGTTTCGACACCGCCAGCACCGAATTGGCGCTGCGATGGATCAACGCCATCAGGCGCAGCATCGGGTCGGCCTGCACGCCAGCCAGCGTCTGGCTGACGCGCAAATCGTGCAGCCCGTCCAGCGTTTCGGCTTCCGGCAGGAAGATCGCCAGCACGCCGCTATCCTGCATCGCGGTGACCGCCTCTGTCGGGTCGGGCGCGGCGAGCAGCTTGTGCAGCTCCTTCCAGATTCGCTCAGCGGCGATCTTCTTCAGGCCCTCTTTCTGGCGCGCGCAGGCGGCCAGGCCGTCCGCGTCGATGCCGGCGCCATACCAGGCATTGAAGCGGAAGAAGCGCAGGATGCGCAGGAAATCCTCACGCAGGCGCATGTCCGCATCGCCGATGAAGATGACGCGGCCTGCCTCGGCATCCTCGATCCCACCGCCGACCGGGTCGTGCACCGTCCCGTCGCGGTCGGCATAAAGCGCATTGAGGCGGAAGTCGCGCCGCCCGGCATCCTCGGCCCAGTCCTCGGTGAAGGCGACGACAGCGCGGCGCCCGTCCGTCTCGACATCGCGGCGCAGCGTGGTGATCTCGAACGGCTTGCCATCGATGACCGCCGTGATCGTGCCATGGTCGATCCCGGTCGGTATGGCGCGGATGCCCGCCGCCTCCAGCGCCTTGATGACGCTCTCGGGCTCGATCTGGGTGGCAATGTCGATATCGTCGACGGGCCGGTCCATGATCGCATTGCGCACGCAGCCGCCGACAAATCGCGCCCCGCCCGGCCGGACAGCCTCAAGCGCAGCCATGACGGCGAGGGTTCTCGGATCGGTCAGCCAGTCCTGTCCAGAAATGGAGATCATTCTGGCAATTCGGAATTGTCAGGTAGCGTATCCGAGGCCGGCGGATCGCCTTCCGGGCGCTCTTCTACCGGCCCGGCCGGGATATTCGGGCCTGCCGGATCTGTTTCGCCAAGACCGTGCGCCTGCCCGCCCGGGTCGCGGCTTGCCGGACGGCCAAGGTCGTTCTTGATCTTCTCGCACGGCACTTCCTGCCCGCCGACCATCTTCCCATCGACCAGCCGTCGCGGCTCGTAGCACATCTCGCGACCGCCCCGGTCCATGAAGATAAGGACAACCCAGGCCGCGATCGCCAGGAACGCCCCGACACCGAACAGCACCGCAATCGGCCAGGGCTTGCGGCCCTCCTCAATCGCTTCCTGCGTGGCCAGCCGCCAGAGCCCGAAAGCCGCGAAGGGCGACAGGAAAATGACCAGTTCGAATATCAGCCTGTAAGTCACGCCTCGGTTTCCTCCTCCGACTCGTACAGCCGTTCATATAAAGCGCGTATGATCCCTGCCGTCACGCCCCATATCCGGTGGCCCTCATACGGCATCTCGAAATAGTGCCGGGTCTGCCCGCCCCAGTCGGCGGACCGCTTGTGATGGTTGCGCGCGCTCATCAGGAAGGAAAGCGGGGTTTCGAAGACATCGGCCACCTCTGTCGGATCCGGCTTCGGCTCGAAATCCGCTGGCAGGACGCCGATCACGGGCACGATCCGGAAGGCTGTCCCTGTGAGATAGGGCGATCCGCGCGCAATCAACTGCACGGTCGACGGATCGACGCCGACCTCCTCCTCGGCCTCACGCAGCGCGGCCTCGATTTCGTCGGCATCGGCCGGGTCGACCTTGCCACCCGGAAAAGCCACCTGACCGGGATGGGTTGGCATCGTGTCGGGGCGGTGGGTGAGCAGGGCTGTGGGCCCGCCAGGCCGGGGAATGATCGGCACGAGCACCGCCGCCGGGCGGATATTCTCGATGGCGGATGCATCCAGGAACTCGATGTCGCCACCTTCAGGCAGGCGCTCGCGGCCCTCGACCGGGTCGAGGCGCAGGCGCGCACGCGCAAGAAAGTCATCGAGATCGACAAAGGACATGGGCGTCTATTCAGCCGGGCCGAGCGGAAAGAAAACCCCTTTTGACCAGACGCCCAGCATCTCGCCGCCGTCCGGGTCCGGTTCGGCCAGCCCGGCCAGTTCATAGAAGACAGGCCGTGACAGCTTGGCCTCCAGCCGGCCTCTTATGTGGATGTATGGCGCCGGTTCGCCTGTCTCCCCGTCTGTTTCGATGCGGATCGGGTGGTCCGGGCCGGCTACGGCGATATCGCCGAGATTGGTGCTGAAGGCGAGGCTCTGGCCCGTGCCTTCCTCCTCGGCCCGGTCGACCCGCACTGCGACAAAAGGCGCGTCCTCGACATGCACGACGACTTTCTCATACGGCGTCACCAGCCAGTACGAGCCATCCTCATCGCGGCGCAGGATGGTCGAGAACAGGCGGACAAGCTTCTTGCGGTTGATTCGCGAGCCTTCATGCCACCAGCTGCCATCGGCCCGGATTTCCATGTCGATATCGGCCGACCGCTCCGGATTCCACTTGTCCACGGGAGGCAATTTCCGCCCGGACGGATCGGGTGCGATCTGTTTCAGCAGCTCTTCGAGACTGATTGCAGTGTTCTGATTGGATTTCACGTCGCGCTCCGCCATCATTTTGCCTAGGGTCCATATTCAATTCTTTTGTCGGAGTGACAGGCCAAAGAATGAAGTATCGACCCCAGACCTAGGTCTGTTGTAGGCGGGAGTGAAGACGGAGACCTTATGGCAGACGATAATCAGGCCATCGTACAAGACGCAGAAGCCGCGAGCGAAACGCTTGCGAAGGTGAAGGAAGAGATCGCCAAGGCGGTGTTCGGACAGGACCGGGTGATCGAGCTGGCGCTGTCCGCCATCCTGGCCGGCGGGCATGCCCTGCTGATCGGCGCGCCGGGCCTTGCCAAGACACGCCTCGTCGAGGCGATGGGCACCGCGCTCGGCCTCGATGAAGCCCGCATACAGTTCACGCCGGACCTGATGCCATCGGACATTCTCGGCTCCGAAGTGCTGGACGAAACCGCCAGCGGCGAGCGCAGCTTCCGCTTCATCAAGGGCCCGATCTTTACCCAGCTGCTGATGGCCGACGAAATCAACCGCGCCAGCCCGCGCACACAGTCAGCCCTGCTGCAGGCCATGCAGGAGCGCCATGTCACCGTCGCCGGCGTGCGCTACGACCTGCCCGCCCCGTTCCATGTCCTCGCCACCCAGAACCCGATCGAGCAGGAAGGCACCTATCCGCTGCCTGAAGCCCAGCTCGACCGTTTCCTGCTGAAGATCGACGTCACCTATCCCGATATCGACACCGAGCGGAAAATCCTGATCGAGACGACCGGCGCGAACGAGGCCGAGGTCGAGGCGGCCCTTTCCGGAGAAGAATTGCAGAAACTCCAGGCGCTGGTGCGCCAGATGCCGGTCGGGGAAAAAGTGCTCGCAGCCATCCTTGCAACCATTCGCGAGGCCCGGCCCGAACAGACATCCGACGAGCGCGTGAAACGCTTCGTCGACTGGGGGCCGAGCCCGCGCGCCGGTCAGGCGCTGATGCTGGCCTGCCGCGCCCGCGCCCTGCTGCGTGGACGCCTTGCGCCATCTCTGGAAGACGTCGAGGCACTGGCCGAACCCTGCCTCGGACACCGTATGGCGATGCGCTATGACCCGACCGGACAAGCCCCGCCGCTGCGCGACCTGATTGGAGATCTCGCAAAGGCCGCTGTCTGAAGATGAGCTTCGCGCTGCGTTCCACTTGCATGCTCGCCGGCATCGGCCTCGCAGGCGCAAGCGCGCTGCAGGGCTGTGCACGCGGCGATGACGGCGTGGACGCGCAGGCCCTGGCCCAGTGCCACCGCACGATCCAGCGGGCGACCCTCGCCGTGCAGGTGGCCGGGCCGGTCATGACTTATGAAGAACGCTCGGCGGCGCGCCGCCAGCTGGAAGACGCCGATCACCGCCTGCTGCATGTCTGGGCACAGGAAGAGGGCCTTTCCATCAGCGCGGCCCAGTTTGCTGAAGAGGCGCCCCGGGCGGTCGCCTTTCTCGAGGGTATAGATGCCGAAGCCGGCCTCAGCGAGCAGGAGAAGCTCTCAGCCCTCTCGGCTGCCGCAGACGCGCCGGAAGCCTGGCGGGACCATGTCAGCCGGGCGCTCAACTGCGCCGGAAGGCTGGCGCCATGATGGATGCCGCCACCCTGCGCGCCGAAGCCGAGGCCCTCGCCCGCGCCCTGCCGGGTGTGGGTCTCAATGCCCGCGCCGCCGACGCGGCCCATCTCGGCGCAGCTGGCCGCAAGCGGGCCGGGACCGGCGAACAGTTCTGGCAGTACCGTCATTATGCGCATGAAGACGCTGCCCAGCGGATCGACTGGCGCCGCTCTGCACGCGGTGACGACCTCTATGTGCGCGAGTCCGAACTGGAAACCTCGCGAACGGTCCTCTTCTGGAGCGATCCGCATCAGGGCTTCGACTGGTCAGGCGAGCCGACCCGCCTGCACAAGGCCGATGCCGCGCGGGTCTGCATGCTCGCCGCCGGCCTCATCCTGTCCAAGGCCGGCGAACGCATCGGCGCGCTGGCCGGCAGCCGTGCGCCCAGCTTCGGCAAGGCCGCTGTCGACAAGCTCGCCGAGGACCTGACCTTGGGCAATGGCGAGGCTTTCCCGCCGCCGCCGCGCTACCAGTCCATCTTCGTCATCGCGAGTGACTTCTACGACCCGATCGACGTCTGGCGCGACCGGCTGGCCCCATTGGCGGCAAAGTCGAAGGAAGGCGTCCTGATCGCTGTGCGCGACCCGATCGAGGAAGCCTTCCCGTGGAAGGGCCGCGTGCGCTTTTCCCGGCCCGGCGCCTCGCTGTCCCGGATTTTTGGCCGCACCGAGTCGATCCGTGAGGACTATCTCGCCCGCTACAAGGCGCACTTCGAGGCTCTTGAAGCGCTGGCCGCCGGGATGGGCTGGCAGCTCATCCGGCATTCGACAGGCACGCCGCTGCAGCGCTGCGCCTCCGATCTCAAACAGGCGCTCGAACTGTTCGGTGCGCGGCTATGATGCTCGGCCCGTTCCTGTTCGGCGCACCGCTGGCGCTGCTGGGCCTGATCGCCCTGCCGGTGGTCTGGTGGGTGCTGCGCGCGACACCGCCCGCCCCGCAGGAAGCGGCCCTACCCTCGCTGCGCCTGCTCGACGACGTCACCCCGCGCGACGAGACCCCGGCGCGCACGCCATGGTGGATCCTGCTGCTGCGCCTTGTTGCCGCCGCCGCTGTAATCATCGGCCTCTCCCAGCCCGTCTATGCACCCGGCGCAAGCCCCGAGGGCGAAGCGGCCGGACCGGTTCTGATTGTTGTCGACAATGGCTGGACCAGTGCGGCCCGCTGGAGCGAGATCCGCTCTGCGGCCGCTGGCGCGCTCGACGGTGAAGGCCGCAACACGGCGGGCCACTTGCTGCTGACCGCCCCGAAATCGCTGAATGCCGACCCGGCCGAGCGGCTGTCCAAGACCGAGCTGCCGCAGCGCGTAAACTCGCTCGACCCGGTGGCCTGGGGCGTTGACCGCGAAGACGCGCTGGAGCGGCTTGAAGCCTCCGGCGTCGAGCCAGGACGTATCTTCTGGGTGACGGACGGGCTCGACCCGCAGACCGCCGAACCCTTTGCACGGGCGCTCGCCGCCATGGCGCCGCTGACCGTTTATGCCGCCCCGCCGCGTGGCCCGTCTGCGATTACCGGCCTCTCGTCAGATGCCGAGGGCGCGAATGTCGTGGTGACCCGCGCCAATCCGGACGGTACGGCGGACCGTTATGTCTCGGCCCTCACCCTCGATGGCGCGGCGCTCGCAACCTCCGAGGCCAGCTTTGCAGATGGCGAGGCCGAAGCCACCGCCGTCTTCGATATCCCGGCGGCCGCGCTCGCCCGGATCGCGCGGTTCACCATTACCGGATCGGAAGGCGCCGGCAGTGTCTGGCTCTGGGATTCGGCGGCCCGCTCGCGCCGCGTCGGCCTTGTCTCCGGCGATGCAACCGCCCAGCCGCTGCTTTCGGACATGCACTATGTCCGCAAGGCGCTGGAGCCGTTCGCCACGATCACCGAAGGCGAGCTGGCAGACCTGATCGCTGCCAATCCCGACGCCATCATCATGACCGATATCGGCCAGCTGGCGCCCGACCTTGAAACCAGTGTCGAGGAATGGGTGCAAAAGGGCGGCGCGCTGATCCGCTTTGCCGGCCCACGCATGGCCACGCACACTGACACGCTGGTGCCGACGCCGCTGCGGAGAGCCTCAAGGGCTATTGGCGGGGCGCTGACCTGGGAGGAACCGCAATCGATTGGCGGCTTTCCTGACACCTCTCCCTTCATCGGCCTGAAGGCCCCGGCCGACATAAAGGTGCGCCAGCAGGTGCTCGCCCGGCCGGACCCGGAGCTCGCCAATCGCACATGGGCGCGCCTCACCGACGGCTCACCGCTGGTGACCGCCGCACCGCGCGGCCAGGGTATGCTGATCCTCTTCCACGTTACCGCCGGGCCGGACTGGTCGGACCTGCCTTACTCCGGCACCTTCGTCGAAATGCTCCGCCGCGCCATCGCCGCTGGCCGGGGCGAGGCCGTCAATGATGGCGACGGCACCTACTCGCCCGACATTGTCCTCAACGGCTATGGGCGGCTTGTCTCGCCCGACTCCAATGCAACCCCGGTCGCCGCCAGCGACTTTTCCGGGATCGTGCCGTCGGAGACCCATCCACCCGGCCTTTATCGCGGGCCCTCCGGAACGCGCGCGATCAATGCTGCGGCGGACTATGAGGCCGAGCTGATGACCGACTGGCCCGCCGGGGTCCGCCTGCTGGGCGACGCGGAAGCGAAATCCATGCGCCTTGCCGGGCCTCTGCTCGGGCTGGCAGGCCTGCTGCTCGCCATCGACCTCATCATCGCCCTCGCGATTGCCGGGCGCCTGCCCTTCTTCAACCGGGCCGCCATGGCCGCCTTTGCCGGACTGGTCCTCCTGCCGGCAAGCGGCGTGATGGAGCCAGAGGCGCAGGCCCAGCAATTCGACCTCAATCCCAGCCCCTACAGCTACCGCACCAGCCCCGGCTATGGCGTCGACATGAACGTCACCGGCGAGATCGACAAGGCGACCGAAGCGGCGCTGGAAATGCGCCTTGCCTATATCGAGACGGGCGACACAGCGGTCGATGACGCCACGCGCAATGGCCTGCGCGGCATCTCGCTCATCCTCTACCGGCGCACCTCGGTCGAGCCGGCCGAGCCGCATGCCGTCGATCCGGAAACCGATGCGCTGGACGTCTACCCCGTGATCTTCCTCGGCCTGCCGGACAATGCCACGCCGCTGAGCTCACTCGCCGTCGAGCGGCTGAACGCCTATCTGCGCAATGGCGGCGCGCTGGTGATCGACACGCGCAATGGCGGTGACATGGCAAGCGGTGACAGCTTCGACGACCTCGACCGCGTCCTGCCGGGCCTCGACACGCCGCCGCTCGCGCCCGTGCCGCAGGACCACGTACTGACCCGCAGCTTCTACCTGCTCGACAGCTTCCCCGGCCGCTACCAGGACCGCCGCCTGTGGATCGAATCTTCCGGCGTTGGCGAGAAGACCGAGCGGCGCGGCGATGGCGTTTCGCGGCTGATCATAGGCGATGCGGACTATCTCGCCGCCTGGGCCGTGGATGAACGCGGCCGGCCGGTCTACTCCGTCGATGGCGGGGATGAGCAACGCGAAATGGCGCGCCGCTTCGGCGTCAATCTGATCATGTATGTGCTGACCGGCAACTACAAGGAAGACCAGGTCCACCTGCCTGCCTTGCTCGAACGCCTCGGCGAGGGCACGGGGGACACGCCCTCACCCGACCAGTTTGACTTCAACAATATTCCGCCCTCGCCCGACGGAGGTCCCAACTGACCGAAGCTGGACGCATAAGCCTCGACCCGCTGCTCGGCTGGCCGGTCCTGTTCGCGCTGCTCGTCCTGTGCGCGCTGGCCTATCTCGCCTATCTGCGCTGGCGCGGCCGGGCCTGGCTGACACGCGCTGCTGCCCTGACGGCCCTCGCTGCCGCCCTGGCCAATCCCGCCTATGTCCGCGAGGAGCGCGAGCCGCTGCCCTCGGTCGCCGCGGTGGTTGTCGATGGCTCCGAAAGCATGAGCTTCGGCCAGCGCACGCAGATCGCCGAGACCGTGCGCGAGCAGCTCCTGACGGAAATGGACGCGGACGCTTCGCTTGAAGTCCGGATCATCGAGACCGACAGCCGCACCGACGGCACCAACCTCATCGGTGCCCTCGAAGGCCTGATGGCGGACGTCCCGCGCGACCGGATCGCCGGGGCGGTGCTGATCACCGATGGCCAGGTCCACGACGTGCCCGAGGACATGGCCCGCCTCGGCGAACTCGGCCCCGTCCATGCCCTCATCACCGGCGACCCCGACAGCGGAGACCGCCGGATCTCGCTCGTCCAGTCGCCCGATTTCGGCATCGTCGGAGAGGAAGCGCAATTCCTGGTGCGTGTCGACGATCCGGTCTCGCAAACGGCAACCGTCACCGTTTCGGTAAATGGCGGCCTGCCCCGGCGCATGACGGTCGCAACCGGCGAGGACACGCCGCTGCCTATCGAGATCGAGCGGCGCGGCGACAATATCGTCGTGGTCGAGACGCCGGCCGGCGAGCAGGAGCTGACGCTCGCCAACAACCGCACCGCCGCGACCCTCTCAGGCGTGCGCGACCGGCTGCGCGTGCTGCTGATCACCGGCAAGCCGAACGCTGCGGGCCGGGTCTGGCGCGACCTGTTGAAATCCGACCCGTCGGTCGATCTCGTCCACTTCACCATCCTCAGGCCCCCCTTCAAGCAGGACATCACTCCGCTTGAGGAAATGGCGCTCATCGCCTTCCCGACCGAGGAACTGTTCGAGGGCAAGCTCAATGAGTTCGACCTCATCATCTTCGACCAGTATGAGCGGCGCACCGTCATCACGATGAGCTACCTCGCCAATATGGCGCGCTATGTCGCCGATGGCGGGGCGCTGCTGATCGCGGCCGGCGAGGACTTTGCCGGCCCGGCCAGCCTCGCCAACACGCCGCTCGCCGGGGTGCTGCCCGCGCTCCCGACCGGCACGATCGAGGTCGGCGCCTTCACGCCGGAACTCTCCGACACGGGCAAGCGCCACACCGTGACCCAGTCCCTGGACGGGCAGAGCTGGGGCGGCTGGGTGCGCTATATCAAGGCGACCGCCGAGGCCGGCGACGTGCTGATGACGGCGCGCGATGGCGACCCGCTGCTGGTCGTCGACCGGGTTGGCGAAGGCCGGGTCGCGCAGCTGCTCTCAGGCCAGATCTGGCTCTGGGCGCGCGGCCATGATGGCGGCGGACCCTTCGCCGAGCTGATCCGCCGCATGGTGCACTGGCTGATGAAGGAGCCGGAACTGGAAGAGCGCCAGCTGCGCCTCGAAGCCCAGGGCGACACGCTGCGCGCGACGCTGCGCACCCTGTCGGACAATGCCCCGCCGCTCTCGATCGAGACACCGGACGGCTCGATCATGGAGCCCACCTGGCAGGCCGCCGGGCCGGGCGAGTTTGTCGCCGAGGCGCCGATTGACCGGCTCGGTCTCTTCCGGGCGCGCTCGGGCGGGCTTGAGGCCGTGACGCTGAATGGCCCCGCCAATCCGAAGGAATATGCTGCGCTGGAGGCGACCGGCGAGGTGCTTGAACCGCTCGCCAGCCTGACCGGCGGCGGCGTCTGGACCCTGGACCGCCCCGGCGACCGCATCCCCGACATCCGCCGCGTCGGCCGCGGCGCCGATGCCGAAGGCGGCAACTGGCTCGGCCTCAGGGAACGCGGCGCCTATGCCGTGCGAAGCTCCACCAGCCTGCCGCTCCTGCCGGGGCTGCTCGCGGCGCTGGCGATTGTGGCCTTCCTGCTGCTGGCCTGGCGGCGTGAGGGGCGGTAGTTGCTCTCGACACTCAAACGACATCAGCAAGAATTTGCCGCAGCTGCTTCAACCGCGACAGCAACTCATCAAACGTAACCACTGTGACGTGTTTAAAATTGTCGCGCACATGTTCAAAACTTTTTTTCCGATCGTCCTCAAGTGGAACCGTGCCGATTACAGCGTAACATCGGATCGCATAGCTTGTGAGTTGCTTGTCCGGAGATTTCAAGAAAAGCGTAGCGAACTCATCTTGAAACTTATTTCGCTGGTCGATCACTTGGCTGACCGCCAATGAAAGATCGCTATGGGCGGGATACATTCCGTTGCTGTAATCGTCGCGCGCACTGACAACTTCCTTTTGAGGCGTCTTGATTTCAATGAAGCTAAGATTCCCGGTTAGATAATTTTTGAATAAAAAGTCAGACTTTTTTCCGCCTCTACCCTCGATGTCGGTTCCACCAACAAATGGTCTGTCACTTATCATCAGTACGGAACTATTGAACATCGAGGAAAGTGCAATCGGATTATCGATGAAGAATTTCTGCCAGTCAGCCTCCGGCAAGTTTTCCGTGATGCGATTTTCAAATTTCTCGATGAATGCATCCAAGAAGGCTAATTCGACCCGTTCTCTAATTACTTTTATTCGTTCCGGAATCCGGTCGATTAGCGTATTTGCCGAGCTGCCAATGAAGCCTGCGAGCTTTGATGTTGCCTCTATTGGTTCATTCTCAAATACTGATTCGATATCTTGAATGACGCGAGCTTTGGATAGTTGTCGAGGCTTATCTTGTCGCGCCAAAAACGGTGCAAAGTGATTGTAAACTGCATTGCGTTGGTCGGAGTAAAGTTTCTGCTTTGACCGATAACGAAGATCGTCGATTTGCCGACATACTTCTTGGAAGTCTCGCTCCGATAGCACAAGAGCATTAATTTTGCTGTCGAGTTGAGAAGGTCTGTTCCTTGAAACAATCATTCGGTGCGCGCTGCAACCATCTTCAATTTCCTCGACCAAAGAAGTGTACTGGTGTTCTAAACCAAGTCCGTCTCTTAGGCTTTGCCTAAACTGGCTTGGCAACTCAGATTCAACGAAACGCAGCGCCGACTCCTCGTCTCGAATGGCCGCAGTACCAAAGCCTTCGAGTATAAGCTGTCTAATTTTTCTATAGCGAAAATTTAGATGGACGAGAGGTGGGCCAGCCGCAATATCTCTTGCGTGCAGTACTATGTGATCATTCTTCAAATCGACTGATAAGGCAGGACAGTCGTACAAATCCAGTTCTATATCGTGCGGGGTTGGGGAACCGTCAAAGTCGATTAGGTAGTGTAAGTGGCCACACCCATCTGATGACAGTCTAAAGTCGTATTCATCTAACAATTGGGCCACGAAGAATTCCTACATTCTCAGACTTAACGTGGCACAATACTGCCTGAGAAATGCGGAGGGAGAAACCTGCCATTGCGTCCTACGCATTACATTAGGCCATCAGCACTGTCGCCCTCAACTCACGCCCCGTTCTTCCCAAGCTACTAGATGGCTTGATGGTCTCCAGATGCCGTCTCTACGTGCTGGGCCCAGCTTCGCGCCTTTCCCTCTCGCTAATTGCGGGAGCGGGGTCAGGGCAGCGGGATCTGGTCAAGCGCGGTTGTAAAAGGATTTTCGCAAAAGCAATCAGTGCCTTGCGCGACTGGCGCGGTTCTTCAGTCCAATAAAGGCGAGCGTGATCAGTACGGCCAGGATGGCCCAGACGACCGCGATGACGACACTCAAAGGCAAGACCGTCGAAAGCAATGACGGGCCCGTGCCCGTCACGAATTCCATATACAGCGTGTAGATGACAAGGGTCAGCTCAAAGGCACCAACGCCCCAGAGGAAGAGGGGCTGAAAAACCTCACTGAACCGGGTTTCGAAGTCTTGAGGTTCTTCCATGAGGTAGCGTTATCCGAATGGTTCGAGCCAAGGCAAGAGCGAAACCATGTTTCAGTCTGGAAGACTAAACTGGTTCTGCGCCCAAGGCGGACAGATTTCGATCACGAATTCCCCCCTCCATCCCCTCCCCTGACCCAGCTCCCCTCGCCCGCTTTCACGCTCCTTGGCAGTCACGCGGCCGTCGAAAGTCGCTTCGAATGCCTCCGGTTGCCAGCCCGGTGCGGCGGGCGGACATAGGCGTATCTCCCTATTTCCAGCCCCGGCCGCGCCGGTTTAACTGCACCCAGGACGAGCCGGACCCGGAACAGGAGGAAATGGGCCATGAAAGCGGGACACGAACTGAAGGAAGCCGTTGGCGTCTTCGACAGCGAGAAGAGACTGGAGCAAGCCATCGACACCCTGTTGTCGTCCGGTTTTGATCGGGGCGAGCTGAGCCTGCTGGCGGGCCAGAAGGCCATCGAGGAAAAGCTCGGCCATGCCTATCGGCGGGTTGAAGAGCTTGAAGACGATCCGGCAGCGCCCTCGGTGGCCTTTATCTCGAGGGAAACCCTTGGCGATGCGGAAGGCGCGCTGATTGGTATCCCGATGTACATATTCGGCGTGACCGCTGCCGGCATGGCGGCCGTGGCCGGCGGACCGCTGGCGATAACGCTTGCTGCGGTCGCGGCCGGCATGGGCGCTGGCGCCGCCGTGGGGGCTGTCCTTGCCCGGTTTGTGGACAAGCAGCACGTGGACTTCATCGACACCCAGCTCGAACATGGCGGCATCCTGCTCTGGGTCCGCACATGGACACCGGAGGATGAGCGCACGGCGACGGACATTCTTAAAGCCGCCGGTGCGCGCGACATCCATATCCACGATATCGGCGCGGATGCAAAAGCGCTGGCCACGCCGGAAGCCGTGGCTCAGGTCTCCTGGCTGTCGGATGCCGAAAAGATCACCCTGCTGCGGCAATGGGAGTTCGACACGCTGGCCATGCTCAGGGGCGAAGACGAAGGGCTTCGCAATGGCGAAGGTGAAAAGCTGACGAGAATCCAGAAGTTAATTGCTTCTCTGGGTTGATATGGGTCCAGGGGTTCTCCCCGACTTTCCCCCTCCCCCTGAACCGGCCCTATCCTCTCCGTCATGCTCGATGGGCGGATGATCCTCAGATGCCACCTTTTCGTGCCGGTCTGGTATTGGCCGGTGCTGTGGCATTACCTCGCCCGGCTTGAGGCGACCGCCGCGCTCGCCCGCGCCGAGGGGCGCAAGGGCTTCATGTGGCATCTTGAGAAGAACGGCGTCATCCGGGTCTCGTACATGGATGCGAGCGCCGCCGAGCGCGCGGCCCGGGGCGAGCTGCCGGCCGGGTTTGACGCCGCGCCCTGGGCCCGCCTGCCGCTCGATGCGCCGGCTTTTGCGGGCGAGATCCAGCCAGGCTGGAATCGGACCGGAATTGTACTGTTTCCGTACCGCCATCAGACTGTCTTCGTACTGTCTGGCACCCGCGTGCGCGCCCCGCCCTGACGCTGCCCTTTCCGAACCCAATCACACCGCCGCTGGTCCCCGGGATCGAGCGGCCGCACGTGCTGGGGCGGGACGCCCGCCCTGTCAGGCCGAAGCGGGAAACCGCGCCTTCGTCCGGTTGGCGAGCGCCACCAGTGACAGCATCACCGGCACCTCGACCAGCACGCCGACAACGGTCGCGAGCGCGGCGGCCGAGTTCAGCCCGTAGAGGCTGATCGCCACGGCGACGGCCAGTTCGAAGAAGTTGGAGGTGCCGATCAGGGCGCAGGGCGCGGCGATATTGTGCGGCACCCGCAGCGCCATCGCGGCGCCATAGGCCAGGGCAAAGATGCCGTAGGACTGCAGGAGGATCGGCACGGCGATCATCGCGATCACCAGCGGGCGCGACAGGATCACATCGCCCTGGAAGCCAAACAGAAGGATCACGGTCACCAGCAGGCCGGCGACCGAAGCCGGTTTGACCCGCGCCATGAAGCCGTCCACCGCCGCCTGCCCGCCCCGCTGGATCAGCAGCGAGCGGGTCACGACCCCGGCGATCAGCGGCACCACGACATAGAGCACGACCGACAGGATCAGCGTCTCCCACGGCACCGCAATGTCCGTCACGCCCAGCAGGAAAGCGACAATCGGCGCGAAGGCGAGGACCATGATCGCATCGTTGAGACTGACCTGGACAAGCGTGTAGTTCGGGTCGCCGCGCGTCAGCTGTGACCAGACGAAAACCATGGCGGTACAGGGCGCCGCGCCGAGCAGGATGAGCCCTGCCAGATAGCCTTCCGCCTCGGCTGGCGGGATGAATCCGGCGAAGACGTAGCGGAAGAACAGGACCCCCAGCGCCGCCATGGTAAAAGGCTTGATCAGCCAGTTGACGGCCAGCGTGATGAGAAGCCCTTTCGGCTTTTCGCCGACGCGCCGGAGGCTGGAGAAGTCGACGCCGATCATCATCGGCCAGACCATGGCCCAGATGAGCACCGCGACGGCGAGGTTCACGCTGGCATATTCGAAACCGGCCAGGGCGCCGAAGACGCCGGGCAGAAGCTGGCCGAGCGCGATACCGGCGGCAATCGCCAGCGCTACCCATAGCGACAGGAAACGTTCAAAGGCCCCCATTTTCGATCAAGCCCCGCAGCAGGCGCTTTTCGGCATTCCGGTCGGCGTCTGGGACAGGCGTCCGCCCTCCGCCTCGTCTCCGCCGCCATAGGTCGCCGCGTCGCCATGTGTGAGGAAAACCTCCCAGGGGACACCGGCCGGATCGCTGATCCAGCTCTTGTTGGAGTTGGCATAGCAGCACGTGGTCTCGCCTTCCTCGAAAACGGGCGCATCGGCATCGGCGAGGCGCTGATAGACCTCTGCGAGTTCGGCATCGTCCTCGACCTGGATGCCCAGATGCTCGACCCCGGCCTTGGCCCCGCGCTGGCTGATCGCAAGGTTCAGGCGCGGATCGTCGAGCATCCATTTGGCATAGTCCGGCTTGCTGACCGCCGGTTCGGCCGCAAACAGCGTCGAGTAGAAGCGCGTCGCCTGCGCGAGGTCGTCAACGGCGATATGGACGTGAAGGCGTTTCATTGTGGGGCTCCTTGGAAATTCGTGGGGAAGCAGCATCGACTGGCAGCCTGCTCGACCGGTCCGGCAATGGCCGCATCACCGGCGCAGCAGTCCTCCATCAGCCAGACGATCAGGTCGCTGACAGCCTCGAAATTCACCGAGTAGATGATTGACCGGCCGTCACGGCGCTTCTCGAGTAGTCCCGCCTGAGACAGGATGTTGAGCTGGGCCGACAGCGTATTGGCGGGAACGCCAACGGCGTCAGCGATTGCCCCGGCCGCAAGCCCGGATTTGCCGGCTTTGACCAGTCGGCGGAACACGGCAAGCCGTCCCTCCTGGGCCAGCGCTGACAATCCCGAAATAGCTGTTTCAACTCTCACATTTCTAATATCGTTGAATTATCGAAATGTGTCAAGCGATTGTGTTCACGACCCTCCATAGCGCCCGAACCACGCGTTACGCACTGAACTGAGCTTGACTAGTTTGATATCATACAATATTCGCTTGATATCAAACTAAATGGAGATTGTCATGGTTTCGCGGCGAGGTGTGCTGAAACTGGTTGGAGGCGGAACCGTGCTGGCCGCAGGCAGCGTGGGCACTTTCGTCGCAATGAATGGGCCGTCAAGGGCCGCGCGCGAACCATGGCGGCAGGCAGGCCTGTACGAGTCCTATCGCAAGCGAGCACTTTCGTACGCCTTGCTCGCGCCCAATCCGCACAATCTGCAGCCATGGCAGGTCTCGCTCGATGGAAAAGACGCGCTTACACTCTACCATGATCCGGAACGGCGCCTTCCGGCGACCGATCCATACGATCGCCAGATCACGATTGGCTGCGGCGCTTTTCTTGAACTGCTGTCCATCGCAGCGGCAGAAGACGGTTACAGGACGGAAATCACAGCCTTTCCTGATGGAAGCGACCTGCAGGCACTCGACCGCCGCCCCGTGGCGCGCGTGACCTTCCACGCCGGACGAGCCAGGCCAGATCCGCTCTTTGCGCACATCCTCGCCCGCAGGTCCAACAAGGAAGTCTATGAAAACAGGGACGTTGATACCGACAAGCGCAATGCGCTGGTAGCGGCTGGCGCCGTTTATGGCCAGACAGCTGGCTGTATCGGCAATGACCTCCTGGCAGTAAAGTTGCGGGACCTGACATGGCGAGCGCATCAGGTGGAAGTTATGACTGACTATACCTACCAGGAATCACTCGACCTTATGCGCATCGGTGCGAAGGAAGTCACAAACAGTCCGGACGGTATCGAGCTGGAAGGACCAATGATCGCGGCCGGCAGGCTGCTCGGCCTGGTCAATCGCAAGACGTTGGCCGATCCGTCATCAAGCGCTTTCCGTCAGGGCCTGGACATGTACCGCGCCATGGCGATGTCTGCGCGCGGCTTTGCCTGGATCAGCAATTCCAACGCGACGCGTCAGGACCAGATCAATGCGGGGCGCGCCTATGCGAGGCTCAACCTGAAAGCCACCGAACTTGGCATTGGCATCCACCCCTGGAGCCAGTCCCTGCAGGAATATCCAGAAATGGCTGAGCTGTACCGTGAGGTCCATGACCTTGTCGGCGGTGGCGAACGCTTGCAGATGCTGGTGCGGATTGGCTATGGCCCGAAGATCATGCCAACACCGCGACGAGGACTGGACGCTCATCTTGTCTGACACTTCAGGAACGCCGACGGACTCCACGCCCACAGAGGCGCTCTATTTCCAGTTGTTCAACGAGATCGGCATCATCAGCCAGCTGTCGTCCTCGGCCTTCGAGAAGGCCCTGCCGCATGGCCTGACCGCGGCGCAGTTCGGCGTGCTAAATCATTGCGTGCGACTGGGTGATGGACAGACACCGGCGCGGCTGGCTGCCGCCTTTCAGGTCACACGCGGAACAATGACATCGACGCTTTCACGCCTTGAATCCAAAGGCTTTATCCGCACCGAGCCAGATCCGAAGGATGGCCGCTCGAAGCGCGTCTACCTTACAGAAGCGGGGAAGACGGCGCGCGAGGATGGTGTCGCCGCGGCCGCCCCGCTTTTCCGGGACGTTACAGGGGCGCTCGATCGGGCGCAGGCTGAAGCACTACTCCAGCCGCTGCAGGCTCTTCGCAAGTGGCTGGACGAGAACCGTAATACAGATTTTGACGGTCTTTAGGGAGCCGTTACCAGGCCTTCGAGCGCACTGGCGTCGCCGGCGAGATCGCAGACCATGACACGCGACTGGTCTTGCGGGCCGGGGAAAGTGAGCCGGTTTCTGGGCGTGACGGTAAAACCAATCCGGCCGAAGTATTCCGGCGCGCCAATCAGCACCGCCGCTGGCCAGCCGGCTGCCTTACCGGCCTCCATCGCCGCCTCGGTGACCTGCAGGCCCAGACTCGCCCCCCGCCAGGCCGGAGACACGGCCACCGGTCCGTAGAACAGCGCCCGGTCGCGGCGCTCGCCGACCAACAGCGGCCAGACACGGCAGACCCCGACAACGAGATTGTCGACCACGGCCACGCGGTTCACCTCAGGTATCGAGGCAGAATACTCACGCAACCGCTCAGCCGTCTTGGCAAAGTGGCCAGGACCGAAGGTGCGGTCGAACAGGTCTTCAATCGCTTCGGCGTGAATGTCCGGCGTTTCTGGGAGGATTTCGATCATGGGGCGGGTGTTTAGGGCGCAGCGGCCCCGCTTGCAAACGGCTTTTCCCTAATCGTGCGGCCATCCGGCCAGTAGGCCGCGCACCGCCGATATAAAGGCAAGCGGCTGGTCGAGCATCACATGGTGGTAGGCATCCGGAATTGTGATCATCGGGATGGGCGGGTCCTGGATTGCCTGCATACTGGCGGCCGCCGCAGGCGGGACCAGCTCCGAGAGTTCGCCGCGCATGAAGGCGATCGGACATTTCGTGTCGAGCCGCGTCAGGTCCATCTTGTCCCATTCCGCGATCAGTTTCGAGAAGATGAAGGGGTCGAACTTCCAGGTCACACCGTTTGTGCCATCGTCGGCCGTTGCCTCTCGCAGGCTGTGGCGGGCGATATAGTCGACAACGAAATGGTTGGCGCAGGGCTGCGGCGGCGCAAGCCTGAACCGGGCGAGCGCAGCGGTGACATCAGGATAAACCGGGTTTGGATTGCGGCGCTGCGGCGGGCGCGGCCGGTCACTGCCCGGAGGCTCGATATGAGTGTCCACGACAACAGCACCGGCGAAGCGGTCTCCGTGCCGAATGGCCGCCGTCATGGCAACAAAACCGCCAAAGCTGTGCGCGACGATGATGGGCTTGCGGGCATGGTCGAACAGGCCGGCCGCCTCGCTGACCGCAACCTGCTCATTGGCGAATGTCGAGAAGGTATAGGATTCGCGCCAGTCGCTGTCGCCCATGCCCGAGAAGTCCGGCGCGACAACGTTCCAGTCCTCGGCCAGAAAAGGCGCGATGAAGTCCCACCAGTGGGCGTGGGCGCCATTGCCGTGCGCCAGCAACAGGCCTGGTTTCGACGGATCGCCCCACTGACGCCATCGGATCACCGCGCCATCGACTGTGGTCTCGCCGGTACGGACAGGCGCAGCCAGGGCCCGCCTGAACCAGTCCGGCGCGGCAGGGCGGGCCCCGCTATAGGGTTTCAGCAGGAAATCTGCCTCACTGGGCGCTGAACGCGTGCGGACTGGCGCCGTGTCGTCGGAAGGGTTTCGCATCAGGCTACCCCGCCCGGGCGGCGCTCGATGACCTTGAAGACGCCCGTCCCGGTCAGGAGTGTGCGCTCACCCGCCCAGATCCGGCCTTCAACCGTGTAGATGCCATCAACCTCACCGACGACTTTGCCTGCGCCCTCGACCCAGTCTCCTAGCTTCGCGCCGGACAGGAAGTCGCAAAGCAGGCGGACCGTCACCCACCAGGTGCTCTCATCATTTTCGATGGCCGAGCCCCAGGCCATGTCTGCGAAGGTCATCAGCATGCCACCGTGCGCATTCATCATGCCATTGGTATGGTGTTCCTCGACCCGGAAGCCGCGCGTCACATCCGTTCCATCGCGCTTCTGGAAAAGCGGGCCGACCTGCCGGCCAAAGCCCCGGTGCCAGGGCAGGAGTTCGAATCCGTCGGGAACGTCGAAACTCTGGGATTTTGTAAAATCGTCAGTCATCAGGCGACGGGATTTGCCGGAGGTGCACGGAACCGGCAAGCCCTGCCCCGGCGAAAAGGCTGCGCGCGACCCTGGTTCAGGTCGATGGCGGTGCCAGGCTGGCCAGGAAGGTTATGAAACCGTTGGCCGAGATGTGAGCCAGGATCGGCACCAGGATCGTTCCGCTTTTCAGCCGCAGCCAGGCAAACCCCATCCCCGCAATGAAAACCACCACCAGCGCCGCGACCGAGTATTGCAGATGGATGAAGGTGAAGGCTGCGCTTGAAATCGCCATGCTCATGACAGGCGGCACGCCGCGTACCAGCAGCGCCCCCATGGCGACACCCCTGAAAGTCACTTCCTCGATAAACGGCGCGAGCAGGAGAACATAAACGAGGTAGGACGCGCCCCAGTTTTCCGGTGCGAAAAGCGTCTCGTTCACGTCCCCGCTATACTGCCACCCCTCAGCGCCGCCAAAAAAAGCCGCGATGAGGAATTGCGGCGCCAGCAGCACGACAGGCCCCAGCAGGATGGCTGCAATGATCCAGTTCTGCGACGCTCGCATCTGGCCGGCAAAGGCACCGGCGCCGACATGTTCGCTCCACAGGCTGAGCAGGCCGAAATAGATGATCTGGATCCCGGCCAGCGCCATCCAGACCTGGCCGATGGCCTCGCGGCCGGCGGACTTGTTCTGGATCACATCGAAATAGCCCGGCCACGCCAGGACGATCAGCGCGGACCCGGCGACGGGAATGAGAAAGGGAGCGCAGAGGACCCAGAAGACCGCACTGAACGGCTCGCGGTGCAGCGCCATGGGCGTGTTGTAGGGACCGGATTCCATGCGGTCCGGCTTATCCAACGAGACCGGCTTTGGAAAGCGCTTCCTGCTGAAAGCGCTCTACATCTCGATCATGTCAAAATCGGATTTGGGCGTTCCGCAAAGCGGGCATACCCAGTCCTCCGGTATGTCGCGCCAGCGCGTCCCCGGGGCGAGCCCTTCGCTTTCGTCACCCTCGGCTTCATCATAGATGTAGCCACACGTTCGGCATTGCCACGTCTTGAAGGCTTCCTCGGCCATGGCCCTCTCCTTAGTCCAGTGAAAGTCGCGCCCGCAGCGAGCGGATCAATTCGTCCCTGATCGGCGCGATATCGGTGTTCGGATCGATCAGGCTCTGCATGCGAATGCCAATCAGGGAACAACCCGTCATCAGGGCGGCGGCGTCCGCGTCGGCATCGGCCCTGATGCTACCGTCCGCCTGCCCCCTTTCGATGATCTGGCGGATCAGGACCCGCTCGATCTCGTGCTCGTCGGCAAAAGCCTCGCGCGTTTCGAGCTGGTCCGCGACGGCGGCCGAAAGCAACATGTAATAGGCGGTGACCTCTTCATGACCGTCGAGAACCTGGCAGTGAAGGTCGACGAAGGCACAAAGCGCGGAGAGACCGTCCATACTGTCCACCCGGTCGCGGTCGAGTGCCGCTTGCTGCCAGGTATGGAGGTGCGCGATCAAAGCGCGGATCAGGCCATCCTTTGACCCGAAACGCTGCGTGACGAGGCCGCGCGAATAACCGGCCTCCTTTCCGATCGTGTCGAATGTCGCCGCGGACACACCCTGCCCGGAAACCACGCGCAATGTGGCTTCCAGCAATTCCTGTTCAGACCGCTCACGCCGCTCTGCCTGGGTGGGCCGGCCATCATGTTTACGGGTGAAGGTGCTCGATTCAGCCATGCTCACTGCTAACATATTTGTTGGCTGTATAGCAAGTATGTGTTAGTGACCCTGTCAGAGGCGCCGCCAGCTGCGCACATCTCCGGAGGGATCAAATGACAATACCTGCCCATATCGCCGAATCCGTGGTCGACCCGAAGGCCTATGCCGACTGGGACCGTTCGCACGAAGCCTTTGCCTGGCTGAGAAAGAATGCCCCGCTCGATGTGGCTGAAATAGAAGGATTTGATCCGTTCTGGGTCGTCAGCAAACATGCCGACATCCAGGCCATCGAGCGCCAGAACGACCTCTTCCACAATGAGGACCGCTCGGCGACGCTGACCAATATCGAGACCGACAAGAAGGTCCGCGAGATGATGGGTGGCTCACCCAACCTCCTGCGCTCGCTGGTGCAGATGGATAATCCGGACCACATGCAGTATCGCCGCCTGACGCAGGCCTGGTTCATGCCGCAGAATTTGCGCAAGCTGGAAGACCGGATTCGCGAGATTGCCCGCGGCTTCATCGACAAGATGGCGGACAAAAACGGCGAGTGCGATTTTGCCCGCGATGTGGCCTTCCTCTATCCGCTGCACGTCATCATGGAAGTACTCGGCGTGCCGGAAATTGATGAGCCGCGCATGCTGAAGCTGACGCAGGAACTGTTCGGCGCGCAGGACCCGGAGGTGAACCGATCCGGGCAGGAAATCTCAGATGCCGATACCGGCCTCGCCAACATCCAGGCCACGGTCGCGGACTTCTTCACCTACTTCATGGAAATGACCGAGGACCGCCGCCGGAACCCGCGCGAAGACCTCGCCAGCGTCATCGCGAACGGCGAAGTCTATGGCAAGCCGCTCGGCCACCTCGAAGCCATGAGCTATTACATCATCGCCGCAACGGCCGGCCATGACACGACGTCCAACACCACTGCCGGGGCGCTCTGGGCCCTTGCCGAGAACCAGGACCAGTTCCGCAGGCTCAAGGAAGACCTGTCGCTGATCCCGTCCATGGTGGAAGAATCCATCCGATGGGAAACACCGGTGAAGCACTTCATGCGCACCGCCACCGACGACACGGAGGTTCACGGCAAGAAGATCAGGAAGGGAGACTGGCTGTTCCTGGCCTACCCGTCGGGCAATCGCGACGAGGACGTATTCGACGACCCCTACAGCTTCAGGATCGACCGCTCACCGAACAAGCACGTCGCTTTCGGGTATGGCGCGCATGTCTGTCTCGGCCAGCATCTCGGCCGGATGGAAATGCGGATTCTCTGGGAAGAATTGCTCCCGCGTCTTAAATCCGTGGAACTGGCGGGCAAGCCGACCCGCGTGAAGGCAAATTTCGTCAGCGGACCGAAATCGATCCCGATCCGGTACGAAATGAACTAGGCTTCTACCTCCGCCAGACCGGCACGCTGCAGGGCTTGCCGCTGGCGGTCTGCGACGGCCGCTTCGGAAAAGCCTTCCAGGCTTTCTTCGAAGAGGCGGTGGAAGTTCAGCTCTGCCCCAAGGCGCAGATAGGCTGCACCGAGGCCGATAGCGGCCCGGTCGAGGAAGACGAACTCACGCGGAATCCGGACCGGCCCCTTTTCCTTCAGCCGCTTGCGCACCTCGAAGGCCTGCTTGCGGCCATACTCGCCCGGTGCGACCCCATCGGCGACAGTCCGCACCCGGTCTTCAAGCAGTGGACCATAGATGAAGCCCGCCCAGATGTTCAGGATCTCGACCAGGTCCTTGTTGAGATTGCGGAAGCCCCACTTCTCATAGGCCGCATAGGTCGCATCGAAATCCTCGGCCAGCATGGCGCGGTAGAGATCGACGACACCACCGACAAAGTTCGGCGGGAAGATGCGGATGCAACCAAAGTCGAGGAGGTTGAGCCCAGCCCCGCCATCGCGCACCTGGTAATTGCCGAGATGCGGGTCACCATGGATGACGGCATAGGAGTTCACCGGCAGCCACCAGGTCCAGAACAGGCGCTCGGCAATTCCGTTGCGGACGTCCTGAGAGGCGTCCTGATAGTCGACCAGGCGTTCGCCGGTGACCCATTCCATGGTCAGGAGGCGGTCGGTGGACAGCTCTGCAACGGGTTCAGGAATGTGCACGAAGTCCTTCGGCTCCAGCATTTCGCGATACAGCGACATGGCCTTGCGTTCACGCTCATAGTCGAGTTCCTCGCGCAGCCGGTCACCGATTTCCTCGATGATCTCCTCGGCGTCGATCGAGCCATCCATGCGCTTGAAGAGGCCGAGCAGGTTTCTCAGCTGGGCGACATCGCTTTCAACCGCGCTGGACATGTCGGGATATTGCAGCTTGCAGGCGACCTCGCGGTCATCATGCAGGCGCGCACGGTGGACCTGGCCGAGCGAGGCGGCATGAGCAGCCTCCTTGCCGAACTCGGCGAACCTGTCCTGCCAGCCCGGCCCGAGTTCGGCGCGCATGCGGCGCTTGACGAACGGCCAGCCCATGGCCGGCGCGTGGGCCTGCAGCTGCGAGAGCTCATCGGCATATTCGGACGGCAGGAAATCGGGAATGGTCGACAGGATCTGCGCGACCTTCATCAACGGGCCCTTGGTCTTGCCGAGCGCCGCAGCCAGGGCCTTCGCATTGCGGTTCTGGCTATCGTCGCCGCCAAAAAGCCGGTTGGCCGCAAAGCTCAGGCCTGCGCCGGACAGGTTGCCGCCCACCTGCGCGGTTCGCATCAGGCGCGCGGAAAAGCGGTTGCGTTCGGGATCGCGGTCTTCGGTCATATGCCTCCGCTCACCACGTCCCGATGTTCTCGGCGCTGGCCCATGGTTCCTTCGGAGGCAGCGGGTCGCCCTTCTGCAGCAGCTCGACGGAAATGCCATCCGGCGAACGCACGAAACACATGCGCCCGTCACGTGGCGGGCGGTTGATGGTGACGCCAAGCTTCTGGAAACGCTCGGTGGCGGCGTAGATGTCATCGACCTTGTAGGCGAGGTGGCCGAAATTGCGCCCGCCTTCCAGCTCTTCAGGGTCCCAGTTGTGGGTCAGCTCGATCATCGGCAGGCCGGGCGGCAAGCCCTTCTCGTCGCTCGGATTGGCCTGGAAGCGGGCAAGATCTTCAGGCGACGCAAGAAAGACCAGCGTGAAGCGACCGCCCTCATTGTCGACGCGGCGAACCTCCTGCAGGCCAAGGCCGTCGCAAAAGAACTTCAAAGCGGCATCGACATCACTGATACGGATCATGGTGTGCAGGTATTCAACGCTCATTCCTGGTCTCCTTCCAGCCGCCGGATCTCGGATTTCAGCGAGGGCGGCGCGTTCCTGTAATAATGGGACGTCACGAGATAAAGGAAACCGACCACCACACCCATCACGACCAGAAAGGTCATGAAGATGTGGAACATGTAGCCACTTTCCAGCGGACCCGGCTGTGCGCCGCTGAACCGCCAGATCGAATCCCAGAGGAAGTTGAAGCCGGACACCAGCATGGGCAGACCCGACAGGCTGACCAGCGCTGCGAACCAGCGATAGCTCGCGGCGAGCGGCGCTTCGCACTTGATGAAGGCTTCCTGGAAGTCCTCGCGTTCGACCTTTTCCGATAACAGGCCCTTTTCGCGCATCGAGTTGTACACAGCGTTGGAGAAGTGCGGCAGCTCGCGCCACTTCATTAGCAGGTACGCCCCCCAGATCCCCAGCGCCGCAAACATTAGCGCATAGATTGTGAGTGTCATCTCCGGTCCCGTGGTCTCTGGCGCGTGCCGCGCGCCGTCACCCGGAACAGGCGTCAGGCCGCGTGGGCACGCTCGAATGTCAGCATGGCGCGTTTGCGCGCCACACCCCAATGGTAATTATGTAACCTTCCGTCCGAAGCAAGAGCGCGGTGGCAGGGGATGAGCCAGGAGATGTTGTTCGCCCCGATGGCCGTACCAGCCGCCCGCGCCGCTTTTGGCTGGCCGGCAGCGGCCGCCACCTCGCCATAGGTCCGGGTCTCGCCGGCCGGGATGTCGAGCAGGGCGCGCCAGATCTGGCGGCGGAAGGGCGTCCCGTAGAGAGCGACGGGAATTGGCTTATCGGACTGGAAGATGCGGGCCGCCCAGCGGGCCGCCTCGGCGTCGTCGCGCCGCGTCTCTGCGTTCTCATAGCGGCTGGCGAGGTCCGCGAGCACGGCGTCCTTTGTATAACCGGGATGTTCGAAGCCGGTCTTCGACGCGGCGGCATCATCGGCAAAGCCGAGCCCGCAAAGCCCCCGGGACGAGACCAGGAAGACACCGGTACCAAACGGCGTCGGCGCCTCGCCAATCGTCAGCTGCGCGCCCGCTCCGCCGGTTTTCGCTTCTCCGGGGCTTAAGCCTTCATGCGCGATGAAGAGGTCGTGCAGGCGCGATGGGCCGGACAGGCCAGCTTCAAACGCCGCATCCATGACGCTCGCCCCCTGCCTCAGCAGGTCTCCCGCTTCGGCATGAGCCAGCGCGGCCTGGAACTGTTTCGGGCTTACCCCGGCCCAGCGTGTGAATTCGCGCTGGAAGTGGTGCGGCGAGAGGCCCATGGCGCGGGCACATTGGGTCAGGTCCGGCCAGTCGCGCCAGGTATCGCCGAGGTGCTCGAGGGCTTCGGCCATGCGCTCATAGGCAGCCGATCGCTCCGAAAGGGATGAAAGCGTCGTCGTCATGGGCCGAATGTGGCGCGTTCAAAGGCGCGCCGCCACCCGTTTCTTGCGGCATTGAAATGCAATAGCCGCAATTAGAATGGCGGCACGCCAGAACGCACCGCCAATTCCGATAGATCTGTACCGGACGTTTAGCCGACCTTCTTCGCTTCAGGCTCCAGCTCATACTCACGCAGCTTGCGGTAGAGCGTCGAACGGCCGATGCCGAGGCGGCGGCTGACTTCGGACATGTGGCCCTGATAAAAGTCGATCGCATATTCGATCACATCGCGTTCGATTTCCGACAGGGTGCGCAGCTCGCCTGTGCCGTCCTTGATCGCGACCGGGCTCGGGGCTTCGCTATATTCCGACTGGTCATTCGCCGGCTTTGCCGATTGCGGCACCGGTGGCAGGTCCGCCATTTCCGGCATGACGCCCGAGATTTGCGGGAAGTCGTGCGGCAGAAGCTCATTGCCTTCGCAGAGGATCATCGCGCGGAAGACCGCGTTTTCCAGCTGCCGGACATTGCCCGGCCAGTCATAAGCGCAAAGCACCTGAAGCGTTTCCTCGCTGACCCCGGCAATGTTGAGCCCTTCCGACGCATTGAAGCGGGAGATGAAGTGCTCGACGAGGGCCGGGACATCATCCTTGCGCTCGCGCAGGGACGGCATGTCGATCGGGAAGACGTTGAGGCGGTAATAGAGGTCCTCGCGGAAGCCGCCGGACTTCACCTGCTCTGCAAGGTCCTTGTTGGTCGCCGAGATGATCCGGACGTCGACCTTGGTCGGGCGGCGCGAGCCAACAGCATCGACCTCGCTTTCCTGCAGCGCCCGCAGCAATTTCACCTGCATGTCGAGCGGCAGTTCGCCGACCTCGTCGAGGAACAGCGTGCCGCCATCGGCCTCGACGAACTTGCCAAGCGACTTGGAGACAGCGCCCGTAAACGCGCCCTTCTCATGGCCGAACAGGATGCTCTCGACCAGGTTCTCCGGGATCGCGCCACAGTTGACGGTCACGAACGGCTTGCCTGCACGGTCGGAGGCGCCCTGGATGCAGCGGGCGACGACTTCCTTACCCACACCGCTCTCACCGAGGATCAGCACCGGAATGTCCGAACTCGCCGCGCGCTGGCCCAGGCGGATCACCTGGCGCATCGCGGTCGCCGAGCCGATCATGTCGTCGAAACTCATGCCGCCTTCGGTCTTGCGGGTCAGGCGTTTCACTTCGCCGGTCAGCGACGACATCTTCAGTGCATTGCGGATCGAGACGACCACACGTTCCGGATTGGCCGGCTTGACGATGAAGTCGACAGCGCCGGCGCGCATGGTGGTGACGATTGTGTCGATGCCGGACGTCGCCGTCAGCATGATGACCGGCACGTCGGGAACGCGTTCCGACAGGCGCTCAAGCGTTTCCATCCCCGAAAGGCCCGGCATGGTGAGATCCAGCAGGATGACATCGGCGCCCGCTTCGGTCGCTGCGGTGAAGCCGGTCTCGCCATCCGGCGCGGTGCGGCAGGCAAAGCCGGCCTTCTCGACAGCAGCCTGGATCAGCCTGCGTTGCGTCGGATCGTCGTCGATTACAAGGACTGTCTTCGCCATCATCTTCACCCGTGTTGCCGCCCGTTTGGGTCATTTCGCTACGACCCGATATGGCACACAGAGATGGAGTTATGGTTCAGTTGAATGGATGAATTTTAATCTAATTTCCAAGACGCAGAGCATCGGTCGACGGGCGCTGGCGAAGTCGCTTCCCTTGCGGCACTCTATTGACACAACCGCCCGCCTGAAACATCAGGCAGATCAGATGGTGCCCGCCCGACAGCGGGCTAAGAGGGAAGCCGGTTCGAATCCGGCGCTGTACCCGCAACTGTCAGCCAGGAGCTGATGGCCACTCATGCCACTGGAGCCCCATGCTCCGGGAAGGCGGCCAGAAAGCGTTGATCGGCGAGCCAGGAGACCTGCCATCGCGTCGTTTGCCCAAGGCCGGGGATAGCCAGCGGGCGGCGGAGCACTCTCCGTTTCACGACAATTCGCCGGCTGCGCCCTCATGAGGTCCAGTCACGCATTGCATCAGGCGCGCCCGCAAGGCGCGCAAAACGGAGTATGAAGATTGTTCAGATCCTCATTATTGGCCGGATCGGCCATGCTTGTCCTTTCCGGAACTGCCTCAGCCCAGACGCTGGCCGAAACAAGGCTGGACACGGTGACCGTATCTGGGCTCAGGCCCGTCGCCGATGACAGCCTGACCGAAGATGTCACCGTCCTCGATGAAGACGATCTTGCCATTCGCGCCACGCCTTTCGCGGTCGATCAGCTGCGCGCCGCGCCCGGCATTGGCGTTTCGCGATCCGGCTCGGTCGGCGGGCTGACGCAGGTCCGCATCCGCGGCGCCGAGGCAAATCACACCCTTGTCTTCCTTGACGGTATCGAGTTCTCCGACCCGGTGACCGGCGAGACCGATTTCGGCCTGCTGTCAGGGCTCGACATTGCCCGCATCGAAGTTCTGCGCGGAGAACAGTCCTCGCTTTATGGCTCGGACGCGATTGGTGGCGTCATCGGCATTTACACCTCCGGTCAGGACGGCCTCGACGCCGAAGCCGAAGCTGGCTCACGCGGGACCGTCCGCGGATCAGCCGGCTTCAGCGCGGGCGATGGCCCGTTCCGCGTCGGCGGCTCGGTCGCCGGCTTCGCAACCGACGGCGTCGACAGCGCCGGCCTCGATGGCGAGAAAGACGGCTCGGCCAGCGGCTCGGCGCTGCTGCGCGGCGCCATCGCCCTGCCGGATGACTGGGACCTTTCGCTCCTCGCGACCTACCGGGAGTCGGACTCCCAGTTCGACAGCGACACCGATTTCGACGGTCTCCTGGACAATGTCGACCGCGAAACCGACAGCGAACAGTCGATCCTCGGCGCCTCTCTTTCGGGCGAGACCGGCCCGGTCAGCCACCGCTTCGGCGCCAGTTTCAACCGCGTCGACCGGACCAACCGCGCCGATGGCACCTATACGGACTCAACCCTTGGCGAACGGACCAAACTGTCCTGGAGCCCCTCGGTCTCGACCGGCAGCGAAAGCTTCACCCAGACCTTCAGCGCCCTGCTCGATTATGAGCAGGAAGACTATGAGCGCCGCTCCACTGACCTTGCCTTTGGCGACCCGAACCAGAGCCAGAGCTTCGAAACTCTCGGCGTGGCCGGCGAGTACCGGCTGCAGCTGGACCGGTTGCGGGCCAAGGTTTCCGCGCGGTTCGACGACAATGATGGCCGTTTCGACGATGCTGAGACCTGGCGGGCCGGGGCGGCCTGGCTCTTCGACTTCGGCGGCCGCGCGCGGGCCTCTGTCGGAACCGGGGTAAAGAACCCGACCTTCACTGAACTCTTCGGCTTCTATCCCGACAGCTTTGTCGGCAATCCGGACCTGACGCCGGAAAAGTCGACCAGCTGGGAAATAGGCTGGGACCAGGACTGGGAGACGTTCAGCGGCTCCATCACCTGGTTCGAGGCCGAGCTTGAAGACGAAATCTACACTGCCTACACGCCGGACTTCCGGTCGACGGCAGCCAACCGGGCCGGCGACAGCAAGCGCTCCGGCCTCGAATTCGCTGCGCGCTGGACGCCGACAGATAGCCTCTCGGTTTCCGGCCAGTTCACCAGCCTCTCCAGCGAGTCCGATGATGGCAGCGACGAGATCCGCGTACCCGAAAACACGGCCAGCCTCGCAGCTGACTGGGCGGTGAATGACAGCGGCCTGCGTATTGGCGCCGCGTTCGACTATGTTGGCGAGCAGGACGATTTCAATTTCGGCACCTTCCCGTCTACCCGCGAGACGCTGGACGCCTACGTCCTGGCCTCGCTGACGGCGCAAATCCCGGTCAGCGAGCGCCTGGCCATCACGCTGCGCGGGGAAAACCTGTTCGACGAGGAGGTCACCGACGTCTTTGGCTATCGCGGGCCGGGCGCAGGCGCCTTTATCGGCTTGAGGCTAAGATAGGCGATGGCGAGACTGGCGCTCCTCATCCTTGGCCTGATCGGGCTTGCTGCCTGCGGCGCAACGCGGGCCGAGCAGGTGCGGGCCAATGACAAGCCGATGCGGATCGTCAGTCTCGACTATTGTGCCGACCAGTACGTCCTGAATCTTGCCGACCGCGAGCAGGTCCTTGCCCTGTCGCCAGACGCATCGAAGGACTTCTCCTATATGCGCGATGCCGCCAAAGGGCTGCCGACTGTGCGGCCGACGGCGGAGAACGTCCTTGTCCTGAAGCCGGACCTGATCGTGCGCTCCTATGGCGGCGGACCGAATGCGCAAGCCTTCTTCGAGCGGGCCGGCATCCCCGTGCTGAATGTCGGCTGGACGTCGAGTATCGATGGCGCCGGGATGACGTCCATCCCCGGCGTCATCCAGCACATGGCTGACGGGCTTGCCCAGGGTAAACGCGGCGAAGCGCTCGTCGCCGACTTCAAGGCCCGTCTCGCCGCCATCGAGCCGCAAGGCGAGGGCCGCTCGGCGCTCTACATGACGACAGGCGGGGTCACCACCGGCCCCGGTTCGCTCGTCCACCAGATGCTGCAGGCTGCCGGTTACGAGAACTTCCAGCAGGCGCCCGGCTGGCACCCTATCCCGCTTGAACGCCTTGCGCATGAGCAGCCAGACCTCGTCGCCCCGGCCCTCTTCGGCAACGGGCTGGAGACGCCGGACGCCTGGAGCCCCGCCAAGCATCCGATTGCGCGCGCGCAGCTAGAGCAAAGGCCGGTCGTCAAGCTGGAGGGCGCCTGGACAGCCTGCGGCGGCTGGTTCCTGATTGATGCCATCGAAGCGCTCTCGGAAGGCGGCGCGCCATGAGCCTTTCCCGCCTTCTTCTGCCCGGCCTGATCGGCGCATCCATTCTGGCGATCTTCGCCGCCTGCCTGCTCGGCTCGACGCCGATGCCGGCCGGGCGCGTCCTGGCCGCCCTGTTCGGCGCCGCCGATGCCAGCGACGAACTGGTCGTCTGGTCGATCCGCCTGCCGCGCGCTCTGGCGGCTTACGTCGCCGGTGCCGCGCTCGGCCTCAGCGGGGCCGCGCTACAGGGCCTGTTACGCAATCCGCTCGCCGAACCGGGCGTACTCGGCGTGTCGGCCTCAGCCTCGCTGGTCGCGACCTTCTCGCTCTATTACGGCCTCGCAGCGCTTTCGCCCTGGGTCCTGCCGCTCGCGGCCATCATCGGCGCTCTGATCGCGACGGCCCTCATCGCCGTTGCCGCCATCGCCACCCGGTCGGTCGTCACGCTGATCCTGATCGGCGTCGGTATCTCGTCCTTCGCGGGCGCGGCGATGAGCCTGCTCATGAACCTCGCTCCGACGCCCTTCACCCTGTCCGACATGATCAACTGGATGCTCGGCTCGGTCGCCAATCGCAGCTTCCGGGAGATCGGCTTTGCCGCGCCTTTCCTGCTCGCTGGCGCGGTCATCCTGCTTGCGTCGCGGCGCGGCCTGTCTGCCCTCACCCTTGGAGAGGAAGCGGCCAGCGGCATCGGTCTAGACCTTCGCCGCCAGCGCATCCTCACCGTCCTCGGCGCGGGGATCGCAACTGGCGGATCGGTCGCGCTCGCGGGTGCCATCGGCTTTGTCGGCATTGTCGCGCCGCACATTGTCCGCCCCTTCGTCGGCCACGACCCGGCCCGCTCGCTTGTCCCGTCCGCCCTGCTGGCCGGGCTGATCCTCGTCCTTGCCGATATTGGTGTGCGCCTCATGCCAACGACGAACGAGCTGAAGCTCGGCGTGGTGGCCGCCCTGATCGGCGCACCCGCCTTCGTCTGGATCGCGATGAGGAGGCGCGCGCTGAATGGCTGAGCTCTGCACCCATGGCCTCAGCGTCGAGGCTGGCAACCAGCGCCTGGTCGACGGCGCCAGCATCCGCCTCGTTCCGGGTGAGTTCGTCGCCTTGCTCGGCCCAAATGGCGCGGGCAAGACCAGCTTGCTGAGGGCCAGTCTCGGCCTGGAGAAAAAAGTCATCGGCCGCGCCACGATTGACGGTTCCGACACGGCCGCCCTCTCGCCCATGCAGCGCGCCCGTCACATAGCCTACCTGCCACAGCAGCGCCCGCTGGCCTGGCCGAATACGGTGCGCGATGTCGTCTCGCTCGGCCGTTACGCCTATGGCGCCGCGCCGGGCCGGCTGAGCGCCGAGGACGCCGCCGCCGTCGACGCCGCTATAGCGCGCTGCGACCTCACCGCCCTCGCCCAGCGCCAGACCGATACGCTTTCCGGCGGTGAGCTTGCCCGCGTCCACTGCGCTCGCGCCTTTGCCGCCGAGGCCCCGCTACTCATCGCCGACGAGCCGGTCGCAGCCCTCGATCCGCGTCACCAGTTCCGCATCATGGATATCATCGCCGACTTCGTCGCCGCCGGTGGCGGAGCGCTTGTCGTCTTGCACGATATCACGCTCGCGGCGCGATATGCCTCGCGCATGATCTGGATGAAGCAAGGCCGGATTGTCGCCGATGGTGCACCGGAAGAGACACTGACTGCCGCGCGCATGGCCGAGATCTATGGTGTGCAGGCGCGCGTGGACGGCCGGCGTGTGGAGATCGAGGGGGCAGTCTAGCGGACCCTGCCCCTGCGGGACGGGCTGTCAGCCACGGCTACACACGCTACGACTTCAAAAAAAAGGATAATCAGGGAGGCCAGACATGGTTGAGGATACCGATTTCACCGGAAAGACTGTGCTTGTCGTGGGCGGCTCGAGCGGCATCGGCAACGGTATCGCGCATGGCTTCAAGGCGCGCGGCGCCGATGTGCACGTCTGGGGCACGCGGGCCAGCGCAAGCGACTATAGCGCCGAAGACGGCAGCGACCTGTCAGGCCTCACCTATACGCAGGTCGATGTCGGCGACCCCGACCAGATCGAAGCGGCCAAGGCAACCTTCGACACGCTCGATGTGCTCGTGCAGAGCCAGGGTATCGTGGCCTACAAGCGCGCCGAATTCGAGCGGCCGGGCTGGGACAAGGTGATGAGCGTCAATATCGACAGCCTGATGCACATCTCCCGCAAGTTTCACGACATGCTCATGAAGACCAAAGGCTCGATCATCATCGTGAGCTCGATCTCCGGCCTCAGCGCCAATATTGGCAACCCGGCCTATGCCGCCTCGAAAGCTGCGGCGATCAGCCTGACCAAGACACTGGGCCAGGCCTGGGCGCGCGACGGCATCCGCGTGAACGGCCTCGCGCCGGGGCTGGTCGATACCAAGCTCACCAAGGTGACGACGGAAAACCCCAAGCGCATGGAAGGTGCCCTGCGGGCCATACCGGTTGGCCGGGCCGGTGAGCCGTCCGACATGGCGGGCGCGGCGATCTTCCTGGCGTCACCGCTCGCCGCCTATGTGTGCGGCCATACGCTCATCGTCGATGGCGGGCTGTCGCTCTAGGCGTCCGCCTTTTCTGCCTTGTGAACCTGCATGCTCGCCGGCGGCTTTGAGAAGTTCGGGGCCTTGGTCTCCAGCTCGGCCAGGGCCGTCTTGCGGTCCTCTTCGCTGAAGCTGCCCGTGGTCAGGCAGAATTCGACGAGATTGTCGTTCGGGTCCTTGGTGTAGATCGACTTGCACCAGTTGTGGTCGACTTCCATCACATCCAGCCCGGCGCCGAGCCATTGCTGCTTGCGGCGCTCATAGTCGGCCTCATCAGCCACGTCGAAGGAGATGTGGTTGATATGGTCCGGCAGGCCGGCGGCTTTCGAGATGTTGGACTCGAAATTCTCCGTCCCGGGCATGTCGTGCATTTCCCAGAAGGCGATGAACTTGTTGTCGTCTTCCATCCGGTAGAAGAAGTGCTTGGCCCAGCCGCCGCCCGGTGACGGGCCGACCTCGACCTTCACAAGCTCAAAACCCATCACGCCCTCATAGAAGGCGTGCAGCTTCTTGATGTCACGCGCCGCCAGCGCGAGGTGATGATAGCCCATTTCAGTCCTCCCTTTTCTTCTTGTCGTCGACCATGCTCATCACATCGTCGCTCGATCCGTCCGGCGCGGGGACTTCGACAATGCGCTCATCGACATCGTCATATTCCAGCCGCAGCGCCCGGCTCATTGTCGCATGCATATCATAGGTCGCCGTCACATAGGTCAGCTCGAGGATTTCCTCGTCCGACAGGTTCGCCTTGAGGGCGTCAAAAATTCCATCGGGCACGCGTCCGCCCTGCAGGACCAGACAATCGGTATAGGCCAGCACGGCCCGCTCGACGGGTGACCAGCAATCGGCGACCGGCCAGTGGGGGATCGCCTCGATCTGCTCCTCCGACAGGCCGACATCGCGGCAGGCCTTGCAATGCTGCGAGAAGACGAATTGCGACCCGCGCGCCCAACCGGCCCGGATCTGGCCGAGTTCGCGCAGCTTCGGGTCGATCTTGCGGTTCTTCGACCGGTAGAACTGAAAGCCTTCCGTCGTATGCCTGAACGCATCGGGGACCAGGGCGAACACCGTCCACCAGTTGCCCGGCGTGCCTGTCGCGGTACCTGGCTGCTCGACCGGATCGCGGTCGCCAAACAGGACGTCATAGAGTTTCTGCGCAAACGGATCGGCATCCTTGCGGGCGACCTGCTTCAGCCTGGGCATCTAATCCTCCCCTTTCCGGCCCCGTCTTTGCGGGCTTTTCTACCCTATACAGCCATGGATTGGCCTGAAGCGCCATGCTGACATGGCGTCAATCGCGAAAGGAGACAGAATCCTCCGAACCAGCCTCTTGTCGTGCAACCAAACTGGTCGCACCCGGTTATTCAGGACAGCCATGCGGGCGCCGCGCTTGACAGCTTTGCACTCATCGACGCACTGCTGGGTCACGTAGCGGCAATGCTTGCCCGACCAACTCAATGGAGACCGGATGCCAGACGTGAACGGCCAGACGACATCGCCCGTGCCCCTCGACCTAGACGCCTTCCTCGACAGGCTTCGCGGCTATGCGGGCGAGATCGATACCGATCCGCTGACCAATTCCGTCTTCTCGCTGGCTCAGGCCCTGCTGCAGGACCTTGATACGGGCGCGCACTCGCTGGACGAGCTGACCGGCCTTGTCGATACGATCCACTTCCAGCTGCTCTGCGACCGCGCCGAACGGTTCCGAAAGCAGCATGCCGAGGTTGGCGGCGGCGCACCGTGGAGCACCGTCGAAGCCCGGCTTGAAGCGGCTGCCAGCGAGGGCCTCGACGCTTTCACCGCTGCCGCGTGCAAGGCGCATGGCGGGATCGTCTTCACCGCCCACCCGACCTTCGCGCTGTCCCGCTCCCTGCGGGAAGCCTTCGCCGCGTATGTCTCCAGCGATGACGAGACCAGCCGGGATGACCTGCGCGCCGCTGCCAACGATCCGAACCGGGACTGGCCGAACCAGATCACCCTGCTGAGCGAACATGAAGAAGCCCAGCTGGCCATCGCCAATGCCCGCGATGCGGCGCGCAGTTATGCCGGCCGCGTCCTCAAAGTCGCGCAGAAGGCCTTCCCGGATCAGTGGCGCGCGCTGCGCCCGGTGCTGCCGACGATTGCGAGCTGGGTCGGCTATGACCTGGACGGCCGGACCGACATTCACTGGTCGCAATCCATCGCGCTGCGCCTGCACGAAAAGGAAGCCCAGCTCGGCTATTACGAGTCGCGCCTTACCGAGGTGGCAGCTGCCGACAAGCTCTCGGACCTGCGCGCAAAACTCGCCAGCGCCCGCGCCCACACAGCCGAGGCGGCAAAGCGGTTCGAGGGCGACCTTTTCGATCCGGAAATCCTGGTCGATGCCGCAAACTTCCTCACCGCCGAGAGCGCCGACAAGCTGGTGAGCTCCGCCGAAATCACCCGGGCGCTCGATGCGCTGATCGCAGACGCGGCAACTCCCGATGCGGCTGCTGCCGAACTCATGGTGCTCCGCGCGGAAGTCGAGGCCCTGCACCTTGGCACCGCCCGCATCCACCTGCGGGTCAACGCTGCCCAAGTGCGCACCGTCCTCTCGCGTGACCTTAACCTTGAGACCGAGGACAATGACCTTGGGCGCCAGGCGTTGAGCCAGCTGTCGGAAATGGCCGGCTCAAACCAGATCCGCCCGGTGAACTTTGCCGACCTGTTCCTCGAGCAGTCGACCGCGCGCCGCCAGTTCATGATGTGCGCGCAGATCCTGAAACATATCGATGCGGACTCCCCGATCCGGTTCCTGATCGCCGAAAGCGAGAATCCCGCAACCGTCATGGGCGCCCTGCATCTGGCCCGCCAGTATGGTGTTGACCATGCGCTCGACATCTCACCACTCTTCGAGACGCCGGAAGCGCTTGAAACCGGCGGACGGTTCGTTGAACGCCTGCTGGAGGAGCCGGCCTTCATCGACTATGTGAAGGCGCGCGGCTATCTCTCCATCCAGCTCGGCTTTTCGGACTCCGGCCGCTTCATCGGCCAGATCGCCGGCAACATGGCGATCGAGCGGATTCACAATCTGATCGGCCGGGCGCTCGGTGAAAAGCTGCCTGGCGTCGGCCTGCTCTTCTTCAACACGCACGGCGAGTCGATGGGCCGCGGGGCCTATCCCGGCAGTTTCGAGCAGCGCTTCGATCACCTCCTGACCCGCTGGAACCGGGCGGGCCTCGTGCGGCGCGGCCTGCACCCGATGCACGAGGTCAGCTTTCAGGGCGGCGACGGCTTCATGCATTTCGGCACGCCGGAACTTTCGCAGGCCACCTATGCCGCCTTCTGCGAACACATCCTTTCGCCGACCGAAAGTGCCAGCAACGACCCGTTCTACGAACATACGGATTTTGTCTGGGACACCTATCGCGCCCTGCGCAGCTGGCATGAGACGCTGTTCGGCGAAAGCGACTATGCCAAGCTTCTGGGCGGCTTTGCGTCCGGTTTCCTGGTCAAGGCCGGGTCGAGGCCGGTCAAGCGCGCAGGCGGGATTTCCGGCCCGTCCTCCATTCGCGCCATCTCGCACAATGCGATGCTGCAGCAGCTCGGCGTTCCGCTGAACTCGGCCTGCGGGATCGGTTCGGCCATGCCGCGCGAGACCGAGCGACTGAAAGACCTCATCAACGCCTCGCCACGCCTGCACGCGCTTGTCCTGCTGGCGACGCAGGCCCGCATGCTGACCAGCCTGCCCTCGCTACGCGGCTATGCGAATGTCTACGACCCGGAAGTGTGGCTGGCCCTCGCCAAGCATGGCCGGATCAAACATGACGACGCGCTGCGCCGCGTGGCGCAATCGCTTACCGGCTACGAGACCAATACCAGCATAAAGCGGATCACGAACATGCTGGCGGTCGATCTCATTCATTTCGACCAGCTGCTGGCCTCGCTCGACGATGCACCATCCGTCGAGGCGCGCCATGAAGCGCGTCTGGAAACCCATGCATTGCATGGCATCCGGCAAGCCGTGATGATGTATGCGCTCAGCCTGGTCGGGCGGCTCCGGAACCTCTCCACCCGGCATGACACCAGCCTCGAGGATATTGTCGGCCTGGTGCTCAATCTGCAGATCGACGACGCGGTGGACATGCTCGAAACCATCTATCCTGCGTCCCGTGACGATACAGCCCTGATCTCCGGTGTGTCAGAACAGGGCTATGAGCAGGCCCGGTCAAGCGCGGCCGGCTACGATCAGCTCCACAAGGAAATCATCGAACCGCTTCGTCTCTCGGGCGAACTTGTACGGCGGATTTCGGTCGCCAATTGTCACGCCTTCGGTGCGTGGGGCTAACAATGACGGGCTTGTCGACAAATTAGTGTCATCAAGCTGCAATCTGTAATCGATATTACGAATGCAGCAGCCTTCAGGCAGTCCTGCCGGAAAATGCGGCAGTTGGGCGCTGCCCGCCCGTACTTGTGCGGAATTTGCATTGCTATGCAGCAGCAAAACAGCATAGGTTTGCAACCAGAAGGGGAATCGAAGTCACGTGATCAGCTCACCGTCACTTCATTCGGGAAAAGAAGGCTCAACCGGCAAGGTTGAAGGCAGGCGCGCATTTGCTGAAGACGCCGCCATGACGGGCCCCTACACCGTTCACCCGGAGTGGCTCGGAGACCCAACCTTCACCCGCCAGCATGGTAGCCGCTTTGCCTATGTCGTCGGCGAAATGGCGCGCGGAATCGCGACCCCGCACATGGTCGTAGAAGCCGTCAGGGCCGGGCTTGTCGGCTTTTATGGCAGCGCTGGCCTCCGGCCAGAGACAATTGCCGCCGGCCTTGACGAGATTGAAGCCGGCCTCGGCAAGGGCGCGTCCGCCTGGGGCGCCAATCTCATCCACTCGCCGCAGCAGCCCGGTTATGAGCGCGCCGTTGTCGATCTATTTCTTGAGCGCGCCGTGACCCGCGTCTCGGCATCCGCCTTCATGACCTTGTCGAAAGAGATCGTCCGCTACAGTGCGCGCGGGCTTTCGCGCGGCGCCGATGGCCGCATCGCCCGGTCGACGCATGTTTTCGCCAAGGTGTCGCGCGCTGAGGTCGCGAAACACTTCATGGCGCCTGCACCAAGCAAGCTGCTGCAGGACCTCGCCGCAGCCGGCGACATCACGGCCGAGCAGGTCGACCTCGCCCGCCAGGTCCCTGTCGCGGCCGACATCACCGGCGAATCCGATAGCGGCGGTCATACCGACAACCGCCCTGCCGGGCCGCTCTTCTCGTCACTTCTACGCACGCGCGAAGACGTCTGCGCCGAACATGGGCTATCCGCGAACGATATCCGGATCGGCCTGGCCGGCGGCATCGGCACGCCATGGGCGGCCGCCGCCGCTTTCCAGATGGGCGCGGCCTACATTCTTACCGGCTCGGTCAATCAGGCTGCCGTCGAGTCCGGCCTGTCGCTGGCGGGCCGCAAGCTGCTCGCCGAGGCCGGCCCGGCCGACGTCGCCATGGCGCCCGCCGCTGACATGTTCGAACAGGGCGTCGAAGTACAGGTTCTCAAGCGCGGTACGCTCTTCGCGATGCGCGGCAAGCGGATGTGGGAAATCTACAAGACGCGCGCAGGCTTCGAGGCGTGCACGCCGAACGAACGGAAATTTGTAGAGACTGCGCTCGGTGAAAGTTTCGAGGCCGCCTGGGCACGAACGAAAGCCTATATGCAGGGCGCCAATCCCAGGGAACTGGCGCTCGCCGAAGCAGACCCGCGCCGCCAGATGGCGCTTGTCTTCCGCCGCTATCTCTTCTTCGGGGCGCAATGGGCCCGCGACGGCAAGACGGCGCGGCTTCGCGACTTCCAGATCTGGTGCGGCCCGGCCATGGGCGCGTTCAACGAGTGGGTGAAGGGCACACCGCTCGATCCGCTGGAGAACCGGACGGTCCGCCAGATTGCCTGGAACCTGCTGGATGGCGCGGCGCATCTAACGAGGATGCAAGGCTTGCGCGCCACCGGACACGATGTGCCTGCGTCAGCATTTAGTTACCAGGCAGGCCTATTTGAGTAACCTTTGATTAGTGAGAGGCTGGTCAGAATGAGCAGCATGAGCAAGAAGCCCGCCGATATCGCGATAGTCGGAATGGGCGCCATGTTTCCGGGACGCGGTGATACGCTCGGATTCTGGCGCGATATCGCCGAGGGCGTCGACACGCTGGGGCCGGTTCCGCCGACCCATTGGCTGATCGAGGACTATTACGACGCTGACCCGCGCACGAAGGACCGCACCTATGGCCGGCGCGGCGGCTTCCTTTCGCCCAAGGGGTTCGACCCGCTCGCCTTCGGCATTCCACCGAACCAGATCGAGGCAACAGATACCGCCCAGCTTCTGGCGCTGATCGTGGCCCAGCAGGCGCTGGATGAAGCCGAAGCCGCATCGAACGGCGTCATCGACCGCTCGCGCACCAGCTGCGTGCTGGGCGTCGCCTCGGCGACCGAGCTTGTCGGCCACATGTCCGGGCGCCTGCAGCGGCCAGCCTGGATCAAGGGCCTGCGCGAAGCTGGCCTGCCGGAAGACCAGGTCCAGGATATTGCCAGCCGGATCGAGTCCAATTTCTCCGAGTGGAAGGAAAGCACCTTTCCGGGCCTGCTCGGCAATGTCGTCGCCGGACGCATCGCTAACCGGATGGATCTTGGCGGGGCAAACTATGTGACCGATGCAGCCTGCGCCTCATCTCTGTCAGCGGTGCAGGTCGCGCTGCATGAGCTGCATGCGGGTGACAGTGACATGGTGCTCGCCGGCGGCGTCGACACGCTGAACGACATCCTGATGTATATGTGCTTTTCCAAGACGCCGGCCCTGTCGCCCACCGAAGACTGCCGGCCGTTCTCGGACAAGGCCGACGGCACGATGCTGGGCGAAGGGATCGGCATTCTCGCCCTGCGCCGGCTGGAAGATGCCGAGCGCGATGGCAACCGCATCCATGCCGTCATCAAGGGGATTGGCGCCGGTTCGGACGGGCGCGCCACCGCGATCTATGCCCCGCTGCCCGAGGGCCAGGCCAGGGCGCTGCGCCGGGCCTACGAGCAGGCTGGGTACGATCCACGAACCGTGGAGCTTGTCGAAGCGCATGGCACCGGCACCAAGGCCGGGGATGCGGCGGAGCTTGCCGGGTTGAAACTCGTCTTCTCGCCGGATGGCGAGGCGGTCGATGAGCCCTGGTGCGCCATCGGCTCTGTGAAGTCGCAGATCGGCCATACCAAGGCGGCCGCCGGTTCGGCCAGCCTGGTGAAGACCGTAATGGCACTCAACCGCAAGGCCTATCCGCCAACACTGAAGATCGACGCACCCGCCCCGGCGCTGGCTGGCTCGCCCTTCTATGCCAACCGCGAGCTGCGCCCCTGGGTTCGTAAATCGGACCACAAGCGCCGCGCCGCCGTCAGCTCATTCGGCTTTGGCGGCTCGAACTTCCATATCACCCTTGAAGAGTATGACGGGCCGAATGCCGCGCTGCCCGAGCGCACCCTGTCATCTGAACTCTTCATGATTTCCGGCGATACACCGGCCAGCCTCGAAGCCGGCCTCGAAGCCGTGGCCCAGCGCCTCGAGCATGAGGAAGACCTCGCCATCATCGCTACGGAGACGCACGCCGCCTTCGATCCGGACGCAGCCTGCCGCGCCGCCATCGTCGCGAGCGACAATGAGGATTATGCCGAGAAGGCCGGAAAGCTCGCCTGGCTAATCAGCTCGGGACAGGCCGAAAAGGCGCCGCTTCCAAAGGGGGTCAGCGTCTCACTTTCTGCTGCAAAGCCGGGCAAGCTGGCCTTCCTGATGCCCGGCCAGGGTAGCCAGTATGTCGGCATGGGCCGGGATCTTGCGCTCGCCTTCCCCGAAGCACGCGCCGCCTGGGACATGGCCGCCAGCCACAAGAAAACCGGCAAGCAGGCGCTGCACAATCTCGCCTTCCCGCCCTCGGCGTTCACGCCCGAAGCCGCCGTCGAGCAGGCCGACCGGCTGACCGCGATGGAAAACGCGCAGCCTGCCCTCGCCGCCGCATCGCTGGCCGTGCTCGCCGTGCTCGACAAGGCCGGGGTCAGCCCCGACATGGCCGCCGGCCACAGCTTCGGCGAGATCATGGCGCTGCAGGCGGCCGGCACGCTCAGTACGAAAGACGCACTCACAATCGCCCACAAGCGCGCCAGCCTGATGGCGAAGGCTGCTGCGTCTAATGAAGGCGCAATGCTCGCCACCCAGGCTGCCGCAGAGACCCTCGCGCCCATCCTGGAAAGCCATCCGGACGTCGTTATCGCCAATGACAATGCGCCGACCCAGACTGTCCTCTCCGGCCCCGTGCAGGCCATCGAGGCGGCGCGTGTCGCGATCGAGGCCGCCGGGATCAAGGCGCGCCGCCTGCCGGTCGCCTCGGCCTTCCATTCGCCGATTGTCGCCGGCGCGGTCGATCCGTTCCGCAAGGCGCTGGACAAGGTCGACTTCGCCAAGGCGCGCTTCCCGGTCTATGCGAACGTGTCGGCAAAGCGCTATCCGCTCGCCTATGCCAAGCAGCGCGACGTGCTGGCGACACAGATCGAGAGCCCGGTCCGCTTCCGCTCCATTATCGAGGCGATGGCCGAAGACGGCGTGACGACCTTTGTCGAGGCTGGCCCCGGCACAGTGCTCACCGCGCTGGTTGGGCAGATCCTGCCGGGCAAAGCCAACGCCGTCGCGCTGGATGACCGCAAGGGCGACGGGCTCGCCGCCTTCCTCGCCGGTCTCGGAAGGCTTGCCGTGCTTGGCCACAAGGTCGACTTCAAGGCGCTGTTTGCGAACATGCCGCCGCCCCAGCCGCGCGCACCGCGCTCGAAACATGCAATCGACCTGACCGGCGCAAACTACAAGAAGCCCTATCCGCCCGCTGGCGGCGCTGCAGACCTGCCACCGCCCAATCCGGCCCGGCCACAGCCCGCCCAGGCTGAAACACGCGCCTCGCCAGAAGCGGTCTCCAGACCCGCACCGCAGCCCAGCCAGCCCGGCTCGCCCGACCTGGCCGCTACACCGCAGACACCGACACACTCTCCCTCAGGAGCCACCACCGTGACCCAGCCCACATCTCCCGCCAGCGACGCTGCAGAGCGCATCCATGCCAATATGTCCGCGGCCCATGCCGACTATATCGAGGCACTGCGTGCGGCTCATGCGCAATACCTGCAGGCAAGTGCAAGCCTCCTTGGCGCGGCCTCGGCGGGACAACTCATTGAGCACGCCCCGCAGCAACGCCGCCAGCTCGCACCGCCGCCTGCCCCGGCTGCGGCGCCTGCTCCAACGCCGGCCCCGCAGGCCCAGCCGCAAGCGCCTGCTGCGGCCGCGCCCGAGCCAGCACCAACACCGCCGGCGCCTACGCCTCAGCCCGCCCCGGCGCCCGCTGCACCAGCCGCGGCCGCCCCGGCACCGCAAGCCGCAGCGCCTGCGCAGGACTTCAGCGGCCTCGTCGCATCCCTCGTCGCCGAGAAGACCGGCTATCCAGTCGACATGCTCGAACCCGACATGGATCTAGAAGGCGAGCTTGGCGTCGACTCCATCAAGCAGGTCGAAATCCTCTCGGCCCTGCGCGAGAGCATGCCGGACCTGCCGGAAGTCGAGCCTGAGCAGATCGCCGAGCTGCGCACGATCCGCAAGATTGCCGATTTCCTCGCCCCCGGCGGCGGCAGCCCCGCCGCACCTGCGCCCAACGGCAATGGAAACGGCCACCACACCAATGGCAACGGGAATGGCAATGGTTACCACGCCGCGCCGGCCCAGGCGCCAGCAGCCCCTGCCGCGCCATCGCCCGCGCCCGCCGCGGCCCCGCAAGGCGACATGGCCGAGCTGGTCCGCAGCCTGATCGCCGACAAGACCGGCTATCCGCCTGAAATGCTGGAAGACGACATGGACCTTGAAGGCGAGCTTGGCGTGGATTCCATCAAGCAGGTGGAAATCCTCTCAGCCCTGCGCGAGGCGATGCCGAACCTGCCGGAAGTCGAGCCCGAACAGATTGCAGAGCTCCGGTCGATCCGGAAAATCGCCGATTTTTTTGGCTAGGGGGCGCGCCGGCGCCTGAACGCGCTGCCCGCCCCGTCGCAGACATTGCCAAGCCCGCGGACGCGCTGGCACTGCGCGCTGTTAACTATGAGCCGCAAGCCGCCATCGGTCGGGTAACCCCCGGTCTTCGCGACGCGCGGCTGATCGAATATGTCGGCAATGACGCCGAGATTGGGCAGGCTTTCGTCCAGGCCATGCTCGAAGCCGGACTGGTGGTCCGCGAGGTCACAGCGCCCTCCGGAAAAGCAGACGCGCTGGTGCTGGCCCACGGCCTTGCCGGTGCCACCTTCGACTGCCACGCTGGCGCGCTCGAAGCCCTCTCGGCCGAGGCGAAGCGCTTCGAAGCCCGCGGTGGCACGCTGGTCCTCCTACAGGACACAGGCGGAGCCTTCCAACCGCTCGACCATCGCGCCTGGCGCGGCGGCCTGACAGGCCTTGCCCGCACGGCCATGCGCGAATTCCCGAAGGCGACGGTCCGGTCCATCGATATCGATATTTCCGGACTCGGCCTGAAGCCGGCGGCGGACAGGCTGATCGAGGAGTTGCTGAGTGGTGGTGCGGCGCCTTGCGTCGGCCTCTCGGCGCAGGGCCGGCTGGTCCCCACCGATGGCCTGCTCACACTGCCCGGCAACCGGCCCGGCCTGATCGGCCCGCAGGATGTCATCCTGGTGACCGGCGGCGCGCGCGGTGTGACGGCGACCTGCATCATCGAACTGGCGGCACGGACGAAAGCACGCTTTGCCCTGCTCGGGCGTTCGGCGATTACGCCCTGGCCAGACGATCTTGAAGCGGGCCTGGATGAGAAGGCCTTGCGCGGCGCGCTGGCTGCCCGCGCCAAGGCAAAGGGAGAGAAAGTCTCGCCTGCTGCCCTGAACAAGCAAGCCCGCGCCCTGCTCTCGGGCGCCGAAATCCGCGCCACGCTGACGGCCATCGAACAGGCCGGCGGACAGGCGCTTTACGTTCCAACGGATGTGGCTGACCCGGCCGCGCTGAAGGCGGCCCTCGACAATACTCAGTCGACCCTTGGGCCCGTCACCGGCCTCGTCCATGGCGCGGGCGTGCTGGCCGACAAGCTGATCCGCGAGAAGACGCGTGCGCAGGTCGAAACGGTGTTCGCACCGAAGATTGCCGGGCTCGAGGCGCTCATGTCCGTGCTCGACACCGGCCAGCTGAAGACCATCGCCTTCTTTTCCTCGGTCGCTGCGCGCTACGGCAATGCCGGACAGGCCGACTACGCCATGGCCAATGAGATCCTGAACCGGATGGCGCACTGGCTGAAGGCTGCGCATCCGGATGCCGCGGTCACCTCGATCGGCTGGGGCCCTTGGGATGGCGGCATGGTCGATGACAGCCTGAAAGCGAAGTTCGCCGAAATGGGCGTGGCGCTCATCCCGCGTGATGCTGGTGCGCGGCTCTTCGCCGATGCGGTGCTCGCCGGTAGCAGCTGCCCGGTCGAACTGATCGTCGGATCAGAGATCGCGCATGGCTGATCGGGACTTCGAACCGATCGCGATTGTCGGCATGGGCTGCGCCCTGCCCGGCGCGCTGTCGCCTGCCGCGCTCTGGGACGCGGTCCTCGACAATCGCGACCTGCTCTCGCCCGCACCGCCCGGAAAATGGGGCGTCACCGACAGTGAGCAGCAGGCCATGGGCTATCGCGGTGGGTTCGTCTCCGGTTTCGAAACCGTCTTCGACCCATCCGCCTTTGACCTCGGCGAGATCGATGCCGCCGGTCTCGATCCGCTTTTCCAGTGGCTGCTCTATGCCGGACACGAGGCCTGGGCTGATGCCGGCGCGCCGAAAGTGAAGCGAAAGAAGCTCGGTGTGATCGCCGGCAATCTCGGGTATCCGAGCCGCGCGCTGAGCGATTTTGCGAGCGATGTCTGGGAAAACGGCACGTCCGGCATCGACCCGTTCAACCGATTCAATACGGGCGGACCGGCCCGGCTGCTGGCCCGCGCCCTCGGCGCCAAGGGGCCGGCCTTCGCCCTCGATGCCGCCTGCGCCTCCTCACTCTATGCGGTGAAACTCGCCTGCGACCGGCTGCAGGATCGCTCGCTCGATGTCGCGGTGGCAGCAGCCGTGAACGGGGCCGACAATCTCATCCTTCACCAGGGTTTCTCGGCGCTGAATGCGCTCAGCCCGAGCGGGCGCTCGCGGCCCTTCGTCAAGGGCGCCGATGGCCTCGTCCCGGCGGAAGGGGCCGCCGCTGTCGTCCTGAAACGGCTGGCCGACTGCACGGTTGGCGAGACCATACACGGCGTCATTCGCGGCATCGGCCTCTCCAATGATGGCCGCCGCAAATCGCTGCTCGCGCCGGATGAAGGCGGACAGGCCGAAGCGATGGCGGCGGCATGGGCGATGTCTGGCTTGGATCCGTCCCGCGACATCGGCCTCATCGAGGCCCATGCCACCGGAACGCCGACGGGCGACAAGGTCGAGCTGATGGCGACGGCGAAGCATTTTGCAGGTGTCGAAGGCCTGCCCATCGGCTCCCTGAAAGGCAATCTCGGCCACCTCATCACGGCCGCCGGCCTGGCCAGCCTGATCAAGATGAGCTTTGCGATCAATGAGAGCGTCATCCCGCCAACGCGGCTCGATGGCGAAGCGCTGGACGGGTTTGCCGGCTCGACCACGGTGCCAGCGCAAAAAGCGGCCTGGCCCAAGGATCGCCCACGCATCGCAGCCATCAGCAATTTCGGCTTTGGCGGCAACAATGCCCACCTGATCCTCGCCGCCGATGACGGCACGCGCCCGAAGGCCCGCAAGCGCAAGGCCGCAAAGACCGAAGCCGTGATCTGCGCCACCGGCCTCTGCATGGGGCCTGACCGGGGTGTGACGGCGGTGCTGCAACGCCTCGCGCGTCCACCGAAGCAGCCGCGCGGGCCGATGTCCGAGGTGACCGCTCGTCCGAAGCCGCTGCGCACACCGCCGTCAGAGCTTGGCGCGGCACAAGGCCAGCAGCTTGCGCTCTATGACGCCGTCGACGAAGCCCTCGCCCGCCATCCGTTGGAAGACGGCGCTCGCGTCGGCGTGTTCACCGGCTTTGCCTGCGCGCCGGAAGCGGCCCGCTGGATGCTGCGCGCGCGGATTGCCAAACGGCTCGGCCTCGACCCGCAGACGCCGGAGACGGATGCCGCGCGCAATGGCGTCGCCCCGCCGCTCAAGGCTGGCGACGTGCTGGGCGCGATGCCGAATGTCTCGGCCAACCGCATCAATGTACGCGGCGACTGGCGCGCCCAGGGCTTTGCCGTGATGGAGGAAGAGGCCTCCGGCCTGCGCGCGCTGGAGCTGGCCATGCGGGCGCTTGAGGCGGGAGAGATCGATGCCGCGATTGTCGCTGCGGCCGACCTCTCGGCGGACCCGGTGCACGAAGCGGCCACAGGCGAGAGCGGCGGAGACGCGGCGGCGGCGCTGATCCTGAAACGCGTTGGCGAAGCGGACGGTGTCACCCTCAAGGCGCTCAAGCTCACCGGCAAACCGGCCCCGGACACTTTGCTCGAGCGGCTCTACGGCCATTCACATGCAGCAGGCGGGCTTGCGCGGCTGGCCGTGGAAACGGAACTCGCCGCGCGCGGCCACCGGCTGGAGAGCGACGGCCTTGCCCCGGAACTCTACCGCGACGCACGCGGCATCGAGCTGTCCGGCGGCAAGCTCAAGCTCAAGGCGAGCCCCAAGCCCGCCCCCGACCTGCTGCGCCCGGCACCGCTGCTGGAAACCTATGGCGCCGCGACGCCTGAAGCGCTGGCCAAGGCAATAGATATTGGCCAACAGGGCACATCGGGAGCGTGCCGCATCGCCTTGATCGCAAACGATGAAACAGCCCTCGCCGACCAGCGCAGCAAGGCTATTGCCGCTCTCAAGGCTGGGCACGACCCGTCTGGCGATGGCATACATTATGGCGCGGGCAAGCCGGCTGGCGATCTCGCCTTCGTCTTTACCGGCGCAGCGGCGGCCTATTCCGGAATGGGTCAGGGCCTGTTTGCCGGTGTCCCCGAGCTTGGCCCCATGATGACGGCGAAGTTCCCGGCTGCGCAGCATGTTGCCCGCCTGCTCGCCAGCGACCTCGCGCCCGCCTACGACCAGCTGCGCGCCACCACGCTGATCTCCCAGGCCCAGCATCTCTTGCTGACCAGGCTGCTTGGCATGAAGCCATCCGTTGCGATGGGGCTTTCCTCCGGCGAGACCAATTCGCTCATCGCCTTCGGGGCGTGGGCCGATGCCGACGGGCTGATGGGCACGATTGGCGAGAGCGGCATGTACACCGACGATCTCGCCGGCGCCTTCAAAACAGCGCAGGCGGCCTGGAAGGATGACGCACCGGTTCATTGGGAGACGTGGCGCGTCCGCGCCGCCGAGCGTGATTTCCGTGCGGCCCTCGCGAGCGAGCCGCGCTGCGACCTCACCATCCTCTACAGCCCGAGCGACGGCGTCATCGCCGGCGATGCGGGCGCCTGCCAGCGCGTGCTGAAACAGCTCGGCGGACAGGCCATCCGCGTGCCGCATGACCTTGTCGTGCATACGCCGATGATGGCTTCTTACGAGCAGACCTGGCGCCGGCTGCACCATCGCAGGACGAAGGCGCCGAAGGGCGTGCGATTCTATGCCAACGCAATCAATGGCGCCTACACGCCTGACGCGGACATGGTCGCAGACATGCTGACCGGGCAGGCCGTTGCGGAGGTCAACTTCCCGAAGACGCTTGCGCAGGCCCATGCGGACGGCGTGCGAACATTCATCGAGATCGGCCCGCGCGACACGCTGACCGGCGCCATCCGCGAGACGCTGGGTGAGGGCGTTCAGGCCGTCGCCATGGACCGGTTCGGCCAGCCCGCGCAGAACGACATCGCAGCCGTTGCGGCGACGGTCTTCGCTGCCGGGCATGGTGTCGACATAGACTGGCTGAAAACGCGCCTCAGCGATGCCCGCAACAATGCCATCCGTCTTCGGACAAAGGCGTTAGACGAGTTGACCTTCCCGGCGCATCCGACCGCACCTGTCCTGCCCAGGCGGCGGGGTGGCCAGAGGCAACTGCCGCTCGCACCAAAGACAGCGCTGAAGCCCTTCATGCCGCCGCCGGTCAAACCCATGACAGGCCGCGTGCTGCCGCCTGCACCCGGCACAGACTGGACCGCTCCGCGCCCGGCAGGCGGCGCCGGGACGGCGGTCCTCGACCGGCCAGACCGCGCGCCGCTACGCCGCGTGGCCCCCAAGCCTGCACCGGTCGCAAAACGCCCGGTCCAACCGCTTGAGCGCCGCACGCCAACCGGCCCTGCCTTCTCACGCGCCGAGCTGGAACAGGCCGCAGCGGGCAATATCTCCGAGGTCTTCGGCGACCAGTTCGCAGCGCAGGACGGGTTCCGCAGGCAGGTGCGCATGCCGCGCCCGCCGCTGCTGCTCTGCGACCGGATTACCGGCATCGACGCCGAAGCGCTGGTGCAGGGCAAGGGCACGATCTGGACCGAAACCGACGTCACCGCGGGTCACTGGGCCGTCAGCGATGGGCGCCTGCGCCCCGGCCCACTGATCGAGGCCGGACAGGCGGATCTCGCCCTCATCTCATGGATGGGCGCGGACATGCTGAACTGTTCGGACCGCGTTTACCGCCTGCTCGGCTGCGAGCTGACCTTCCATGAGGGCGGCCTGCCAAAGGTCGGCGAAACGGTCCGCTTCCAGATATCGATCAAGGGGCATGCGGAACTCTCTGGCGTTCGCATGTTCTTCTTCGAATATGACGGCTATGCCGATGACCGGCTGGTGCTGTCCGTCCGCAACGGCCAGGCCGGCTTCTTCACTGATGAGGAACTGGCCAATTCGAAGGGCGTGCTCTGGGATGCCGGCACCGACGGAGCACCAACGGCAGACCCCGTTCTGGACCGGACGGCCCCGAGCGCGAAACGCACCTTCAGCGCCGCCGATGTGGCGGCCTTTCGTGCCGGCGATACCTTCCGCTGCTTCGGTGATGGCTTCGAGCGCGCCGCGCCGCAGACCCGGCCAGCCCGCCTGCCGGGTGGCCGGCTTGCCCTGTTCGACACAGTCGAGACCTTCGAGCCGGAGGGCGGGCCGTGGGAGCGCGGTTACCTCAAAGCGGACCAATCGGTCCCTAAGGACGCCTGGTTCTATGACGGGCATTTCCATGAAGACCCCTGCATGCCGGGCACGCTGATGGCCGAAGCCGCCGTACAGGCGCTGGAATTCACCGCCGCCGCCATGGGCCTGACCATCGACCGCGACAGCCATGTCTTCGAGCCCATGCCCGGCGAGGCGGCAACCTTCTATTGCCGCGGCCAGGTGATCCCCGATGCCGACCATGACGTGACCTATGAGGTCTTTGTGGACGAGGTGATCGATGGCGAAGAACCTGTTGTTTTCGCAAGCCTTCTGGCACGGTCCGATGGTCGGAAAGTGTTCTACTGCCCGCGCTTTGGCGTACGCCTGCGCCGCGCCTGGCCGCAGATGAAAAAGGCGGCCAACATCCCGCACTACGTCAATGACGAGTGCGATGTGCGCGGTGACGAGGCGGCCATGATCGAATGCGGCTCCGGTGCACCAAGCAACGCCTTCGGCTCGATGTATGCGCCATTCGACACGCGCGGCGCCGTGCCACGCTTGCCTCAACCGCCCTACCACATGGTCAGCCGCGTCCTCTCTGTCACAGGCCCGTCCGGCCAGCAGAAAGCCGGGCTGACGGCGATTGCCGAATACGATGTGCCGCCCGACGCCTGGTACTTCCTCGACGGCGGTTCGGGCACGATGCCCTTCTCGGTGCTGACCGAGGTCATCCTGCAGCCCTGCGGCTGGCTGGCCTCCTATTCAGGCTTTGCCCTTTCAGGCGAAACGCGGTTCCGCAACCTCGACGGCAGGGGCACAACGGCCCGGCACATCAAACCCGGCGACGGGACAATCCGCACCCGGACGACACTAACCCGCTGCTCGCGCGTCGGGCCGATGACGATCGTTTTCTTCGAGCTGGAGGCGACGCTCGCCGACGGAACGCCCGTGGTGTCGCTGGAGACGAGCTTCGGATTCTTCACCAAGGCCTCGCTCGCCGCACAGGCGGGCCTGAAATCAAGCGACGAGGCCCGGGCCTTCCTCGACGCGCCGGCCGATCCGCCCAGCGAGGAAGCGACCCGCCTGCCGGTCTCGTCCGGCCGGCTGGCCCTGTTCGACCTGATCGACCGGTTCGAGGCTGACGGCGGGGCCAGCGGCCTCGGCCGCATCCGCGCGCGCCAGAGCGTTGATCCGTATGCGTGGTATTTCAGGGCGCACTTCTTCTCCGATCCTGTCCAGCCGGGTTCTCTCGGCCTCGACATGCTCGTTCAGCTGCTCGCCCGTGCCGGTGACCTGAAAGGGCTGGGGGAGCGTTTCGACCATCCCGTCTGGGAACCGATCGCGCCCGGTGAAGAAGTCACCTGGACCTATCGCGGCCAGGTTACACCCACGGCGAAACAGGTGACGGCAACCGTGGAAATCGACAGGGTCGAAACGGGGGATGAAGAGACGATCATCCTCGGGACGGGATCTCTCTGGGTCGATGGTCTGCGGATTTACGAGATGCGCGGCATGAGCGTCCGCCTTCGCGCCAGAACCAGACTGGAATCATACCGGAATTGTACTGTTTTAAGACCCTCCTATCCGGCCTGGGTCGGTGCCCATCGCCCAACCCATACAGTCCCGGCCCTTCCGCTTCTCTCACAGGCCGGCATGCTGCTGCGGCAAGCCTGGACAAGGAACGTCAAATCCTACCCCATTGAAATCAATGGCTTTTCGCCTCGCCAGTGGGCGAATGTGACGGAGGCTGGCCTGTTTGTCGAAGCCCATGTTGGCGCGGATGGCGCTGCGCGGCTCAGGGGGCGGGATGCAGACCAGCCCGACCAGGCTTTCCGCATTCTCTCCTCTGGAACAATTGTCGGCCGCACCCGTCCGTCTGCCCCGCGCCTGCTCGAGGCTGATCACGGAAAACCACTGCCCGACCCGTATGAAACAGCCGATCTTTTTCATGGGCCCGGCCTCAGGCCGGTCACCGAAATGCGCCGTGACGCCAGGGGATTCGAGGCGGTGGTGGACCTGTCGCTGGCCGCCAGTCCGGGGGATGCCTTCGACGCCGTCATCCTCGATGCGCTGGTCCATGGCCCGCCGCATGAGCGCCCGGAAGTGTGGTTCGATGGTGTGGAGGATTGCGCGATCTATCCCGTCCGCATCGAACGCCTGATCATCTGTTCTGACCTGCCGGAGACCGGAGCGCTCGTCATCCGCGGCGTCCCCGGCCAGCGCGACCCGGCAACCGGCGACCTGCCCGTGACGATCGAGGCTTTCCTCGGGAGCGATCTCTGGGCACGGCTCGACCTGATCGAGAAGGCCTATCCGAAAGGCCCGCTTGCAACGCTTAACCCGCTGGAACGGCGCGATTTTCTGACGGGCGCCAGCAACGACCATCCCGCCCCGCTGAGCCGCTTTGACGGGACATGCACGCGGCTTTCCCCCGCCGATGTCATCGCCTGCGACTGGCTGCCCGGCACCGTCGCCACCGCCTGGGGCTGCGAAGGACTAACCGGCAGCGAGCTCGTCCGGGCCGTCGCCGTGAAGGAACATTTCGCCCGTAAATGGGGGATCCACCCGCGCAAAGTCCGCTACGAGCCGCCATTCGCCATTGGACCGGATGGCCGCCACCGTTACGCTTTGCGCTTCGATTCCAAAGCCCGCGCATGGGCCGTCATGGATGATGCGTATGAGTAATATCGAACTGATCGTGGTGGATGATCGCACGCGCCCGCTGGTTCAGCACCTGCGCTACAGGGTCTATTGCGCCGAAAAGCAGTTCGCCATGAAAGGCGCCGACCACGAAGCGCGCATGCTCTATGACGAGACCGATACGCTCGGTGTCACCTTCGCGCTTTTCGATGGCGCAGAGCTTGTCTCCAGCGCGCAGGTCATCCCAGTTGATCCGCTGCAGGCCCCTGAAAGATTTTCGGTTTTTGATCTTCGTCATGCCCTGCCCCGCCCGGACCATGGGGCGGTTATCGTGTCCAAGCTCGTCACCGCTCCCGATCGGCGCGGCTCCAAGACCCTCGGCCCTGTCATGCGCGCCATCCTCGACTTCGTCGCGCAGGAAAACCGCCGCTACATCGCAATCCTGGCCGAGCCAAGCATGCGGGAATTCTACGCCTCGATGGGCTTCGACGTGATGAAGGAAGGCATTGAGGCAGCGCCCTTCGGAACGGTCGCGCTGATGGTGTTCGACATGCGCGATGAGCGTCACACCAGCGGCAAGTCGCTTGCTGGCTGGATGTTCAAATCCGTTTTCAGCCGCTGAAGGCCAGCACAGCGACCCAGTCATCTGAAGGCTGTATGGCCTTCAGGTGCACTTGCCGGCCCGCCTCTTCAAAATCCATGTCTGGTTTCTCGCCGGATATGAAAGGCCCCGGCACCACGACGGATTTCGGCCCGCCGCGAAGGCCTTTTCCCCGCCATTTCAGTACCGCTTCCTTGGCGCACCAGAGGCGGTAGAAACCGCAAAGCGCCGCATCACCATTGCCCAGCGTCTCCAGGACGCGGCGCTCGTCCTCGTTTGCAATCATCTGCAAAACTGGTCCGGTATTCAGCGGCCGCAGCTGTTCGATATCCGCCCCGACGCGTCCGTCGCGCAGCAGGGCTGCGAAGGCGTGCGGACCTGATCGTGACCAGGAAACACTAATCTTATCAATGCCCTTCACCGATGAACGAGCATCGTCATAGGCACGAAGCTGCACCTCATCGGCCGCGAGTCCGCACTCATCGGCCACCAGCTTGCGCATCACATTGCGCGCGTGCAGGAAGTTCTGGGCGGTCTCAGGACTGATCAGCCGCGCTGCACGCGCCTGCTCGCTATCGCCCACCGGTTGGTATGCGATATCATCCGCCGATCGTTCCGAATGGACCCAGACAGGTAAGCTTGTCATGTGGCCCCGCTAACGCCCTGCTGGCCTGCTGGCAACGCCTTCAATCCCGGCTGCCTTGGAATCGACCCATGTTTTCAAGACTTTCGACACAGCTTTGTGCGTAAGACCGTCGGTATGAACGACTGCGCGCAACCGCCCCGGTCAACCGGTGCCTCACTGCTGATAATGCAGGCGAAACACGCGTGGGCGCCTTACATTTGCAGCGTCCTTTCGCAACGCCGGACTGGAAAAGGCGTTGTTGGAGGGCAGGTTCGGTTTGAAGTAGAGAATGGCCGGTCCGGGTGCATCCGATCTCGTGCAGATTTTGCATGAGACAACACGGATGTGCCAGCACGGCTCGAAGTGGATGACGATACGCACAACAGTCCTTGTCGCTGCTGTGACGTTGCTGGCATTGCCAGCAGCGGCTGCGCCCGTGCAGGTGCAATTCGTCGGCGACGACGCCAGCGACGAGGTCATGTCGCAAGTGCGCAGCGCCATGCCGGACGAAAGCAGTCCGACCACGGTTCTTGAAGCCCGCCGACAAGGCCGCCGCGCCGTCAGCGCAGCCCGCAAGACACTGAACAGCCTTGGCCATTACGCCCCCCGGATCGACCTTGGGATCGAAAGCAGCGAGCCGCCTTCAGCCCAGTTGAGGATCGATCCCGGCCCGCGTTTTTCGCTCGGTCCGGTCGCCGTGGATTTCAACGGCTCACCCCCACTTGAAGCGATTGCCACCGATATCCGTGCAGACCTGCCGGTGAGCCAGGGCCAGCCTGCCATTCCGGCCCGGGTCCTCGATGCGGAGCGCTGGATCGTCTCCCAACTGCGCGAACAGGGGTATCCCTATGCCGAGATTCGCGAAAAGCGCGTCATCGGAGACCGGGAAGCCGAAACAATCGAGGTAACCTATCTGGTCCGCTCGGGTCCGCGCGTGCGCATCGGCGAGACGATCCTGCCCGAGCATGAGATGGTCACCAAGGCGACGTACCTGGAACGCCTGATCCCCTATAAAGCTGGCGAGATCTACAGTCCGGGCAAGCTCTCCTCCTTCAACACACGCCTGGTCGAAACGCGTCTGTTCCGCGTGGCGCGTGCGTCCCTCGCTGATGAGCCGAGCGCGATCGACGAAGATGGCACCGAAACGCGAGACGTGATCGTGACCGTCGCTGAGCGCCAGCGCAATACGATCGCCCTGGGGACAAGCTATTCCACCGCCGAAGGCTACGGCCTGCAGGCGGAGTACGCCCGCCGCAACCTCAGCCGGCGTGGCGACTCGCTGATTACCAGCCTGACCCTGGCCGAGCTTGAACAGTCGCTCAACGTCCTCTGGCGCCGTCCGAACGAATTCGGTTATGGCCGCGGGCTCGTCCTGAATGGCGGCCTGATTGCCGAAACGACCGACGCCTATGAGCGCGAAGCCGTAATGCTCGGCGCGAGTTTCGAAGTCGCCAGAAGCACCGACTTCACCTATTCCTATGGCGTCAATGCCGAGTTGGTGCGCGAGCAGGACGAGCTGGGCGAACGCGACCTTCAGATTTTCTCTGTCTTCACCGATGCGCGCCTCGACAAGAGCGACAGCGTACTGGACCCACGCGAAGGCTGGCGGATCAATGGCCGGGTAGAGCCGAGCTATACCTTTGGCGACGAGTCCAATCCCTATGTGCGCTCGGTCGGTCAGGTCAGCGCTTATGTTCCTTTCGACGAGGACAAGCGTTTTGTCCTCGCCGGACGATTCAAGGCGGGCGCCGTGCTCGGTGCGAACGCGGCCGACATTCCGGTGGACGACCGTTTCTATTCCGGCGGCGGCGGCAGCGTTCGGGGTTTTGCCTACCAGGCGATTGGCCCGCGCGGAGCGGACAACACGCCGCTGGGCGGCAAGTCGGTCGTCGAGGCATCGCTGGAAGCACGCTTTGCCTGGCGAAAGAACATAGGCCTCGTGGCCTTCGTTGATGCCGGCAGCGTTTCAACCGACGAGTTCTCCAATTTCGACGACGCGAAGTTCGGCGCCGGTATCGGGCTTCGCTACAACACGCCTGCAGGTCCGATCCGTCTGGATATCGCGGCCCCGCTCAACCCGTCGGACTTCGATGACCCGGTCCAGATCTACATCTCATTCGGGCAGGCCTTCTGATGAGCGACGAGACCGCCCCCACCAAGGACAGAAAGCGCAGGCCCATCCTGAAATGGAGCCTGATCGCCCTTGGCGCGCTGCTTGGCCTTGTGCTGGCCTTCCTGCTCGCCCTGCGCTTTGCTGCACAATCGGAGTTCGGCCGCCAGTTTGTCGAGAAACGTATCGAAGCCGCCGATCCCTCCGGCCAGGATATCGAACTCGAAGGCCTTTCCGGGGACCTGCTCGGCACGTTCAGGATCAGGCGTCTGTCAGTTTCTGATGATGAAGGCGTGTGGCTGGTCGCCGAGAATGTCCTGGCGGACTGGAAACCACTCGCCCTGCGCAAGCGAGCCCTGCTTGTCGAAACGCTGGAAGCTGATCTTATCCATGTCCAGCGGCGCCCGCACATTGTCTCCAGCGGATCATCATCCGACGGCGGTGGGTCGATGCCGCTACGTGCTGGCGAGCTGGACAAGCTGCGGATCGGTGAATTGCGCACCGAGGCCGGTGTCCTGCCGCGCGCGCTCAGCCTCGAAATCAATGGCCAGGGCCGAGTCGGCCAGGATGGCGGCAACACAAAACTCTCTGTCCTGCCGACCGAGGGAGACGGGGATACGCTGACTGCGGACCTGACCTGGTCGCACGATCTGCGCCTGCAGGGCACGCTGGACCTGGACGGACCGGCCGGAGGACTGTTCGCATCCCTCGCCCGGCTTGAGCCCGGCCAATCCATCGCTGCGCAGCTGACCGCGAATGGCACGCGCGACGACTGGTCGGGCGATGCGAGGATCACAATCGATGATGAACCGGCGATCACGGCAGACGCTGGCACCCAGGAGGACGCGATTGCGTTTGACCTGGTCGCCTATCCCGGCCGCCATCCGCTTGCCCGCGCGATTTCGAACACGCTCGGCGATACGCTGACAATTGAAGGCAGCCTGCTCAGAGATGAGGAGGACCGCGCCTTGCTGGACCTCACTGCCAGTGCCGAGGGCCTGAAGCTGCGCGCCCAGGCTGGCCCGCCCCAGGACGGCGCCTACAGCGCCGATGTACAGCTGACCGTCGACGAGCCAACACGTTATGCCGGGCGCGAAAGCATCAAGGTCGACCGGGCCCTACTGGACGGCGTCTTGGTCTATGGCGACGGCGCGGCCCGGTTCGAGGGCAATATCGAGGCGACGGGCGTCGATGTGCCGTCCTTCGAAGCCGATATGGTGTCAGGTCCTCTGAGCGCGGTTTACGACAGGCCCACCGTTCTCATCCGCTCCACGCTATCCGGCGAGAGCGCCGTCCTTCCGGGCGTCGCGGGGCGGGTTGCCGGCGCGCAGCCAACGCTCAAGCTGAACGCGCTGTACAGCCTCGAAAACCGCTCGCTCGACCTGCGCGAGACCATTGTCAACGGCAAGGCCGGCCGGGTGAGCGCTGCGGGCACGCTGCGGTTCAGCCCGGCCTTCACGGCAAATCTTGCCGGGAGTTTTTCCATCGATGGCGCCGCCGCCAATCTCGCAAGACCGGTCAAGCTGAATGGCCAGTTCAAGGCGGACCGGGCTGGCCCCGGACGCACAGGTTTCTCGCTGAACTCGCAGCTGACCCGGTTTGGCTCCCTGCCAACGCCGCTCAACCAGTGGAGCGACGGAACGGCCCGTATTTCCGCGCGCGGGGCGTTCGCCGGCGGCGGCGTGCAACTGTCTGCCTTTTCGCTGCGCTCGGGCACGCTGCGGCTCGATGGTGCCGGCCAGCTGAGCGGAGGCGTCCTCTCAGCCGATGCCGACCTGAGTGCGGGCGAGGCCAGTTTCGCCGGGCTGCGGCTGGAGAGCGTGAGCGGGCGTACAAGCCTCAACGGTCCGTTCTCGGACCTCGCCTTCGACACCCGCCTCACGGCGCCTTCTCTGGCGAACTCCAGTATCCGGTTCAGCAATATCAGCCTGCTGGCCGACGGGCGCTATGGCCAAGGAAAGCTGTCAGCCGATGCAGAGCTGGAGTCGGAGACCTCCAACAATGGACCGATATCGCTATCGACCGCCTTCTCGCTCGACGGTGCCCGCTGGCAAGTCAGCGGGTTTGAAGGCCAGTGGGGCGAACTTGAAGCCGTTGCGAACCTGTCGGGACGCGGTGGCAGGATTGGGGAGATTCGCGGCGAGCTGGCCCTTAGCGGGGACCTGCCACCGGGCCTGCCGGCACGGTCTGTATCCGCCGATGCGCAAATCGCCGGCGAACAGCTGGTCCTCGATGCCTCGCTCCAGACCGTTGCCTTCGGGCCGACAGAAGCTGATGCCTTCGTTCTGCGCGCCAACGGGACACCGGACGATATCGACTTTGTCGCCGAGCTCGAGGGCAGTACCAGGATTGATGCGCTGAGCTATGAGACAGCTTTCAACATGGACGGCAAGCTGAGCGGACTGACAAGCGGACAACTCGATCTTACAACGTCCCTGTCGGCCGTTCTTGGCGATATCGGACTGACCACGCAGGATCCGATCCGGTATACGCAATATGACGATGGTTTCGAAGCCAGCGCCCGCTTCGCCGCACTCGGCGGAACGCTCAGCCCCAATGTGACTGCACGCGGCGAGACGGCCATCCGCCTGAACGGGGAAAATCTCAAGATTGCGCCACTGCTCATCATTGCAGGCCGCCCCGGCCTGGATGGCACCCTAAATATCGATGTTGCCTTCGACGAGGTGGACGGCGGTCTTGCCGGGCCGTTCAGCGCAGAACTGATATCGGTCGGCCGCCCTGATTCTCAGCTTCCACCGATCGACCTCATCCTTTCCGGAGATCTGCACCCGACCGAACTCGTGACGGATATTCGTGCGGGCGACAATGAGAGCCTGGAAGCGGCGTGGGATTTCACCATCCCGGTACGGACGATGCCGGCAGCACCGCTCATCCAGCTGCAGGACAATGCTGAGATTCCCTTTCAGGCGTCCGTCAATGGCCAGATCGAAGCCGTTTCTGCACTGATCGTTCCGCCGAACATGCTGCTGCGCGGCATCGTGGACCTCGAAATGTCGGGCCGCCTGCCGGACCTCAATGAAAGCTTCACCGGTTCTCTCGCCTTCTCCGACGGCCAGTTCGAGCATGGCGACCTCGGCATGGTGCTCAATCAGATCGATGCAGCCGCGAAGCTCGGCGGCGGCACGGTCGATCTGACAAGCCTCAGCGCCAAAGGCCGTTCAGGCGGTACGCTGACCGGCAGCGGCACGATGGCTGTCGATGGGTCCGCGCAAAGCGATGTCAGCATCGAAGCGCGCCAGCTTGTCGTGACTGAACGGCGCGAGGGACGCGCTACCGTCAGCGGCACGATGCAGCTGCGCCAGCAGCCAGATCTCCTGGAGATCATCGGCGATCTCACCGTCGACAAAGGCGAGATCAATATCGAGAATCTGCCGACCGGCGGCCCGCCAACCCTGGACGTCAATTTCTCCGAGCCGGTCGCACCGGCCGATGAGGAAGAAGACGAGGCGGCTACCCGGCTCGATATCCAGCTCACAGCGCCCGGCCGGATCGACGTGCGCGGGCGCGGCGTCAATGCTGAGCTGTCCATGGACGCAGAGATCCGCGGTTCGCTGGGCAAGCCCGTCATTACCGGGTCGGCGTCGATTGTTCGCGGACGTTTCGACCTGATCGGCAAGCGCTTCCAGTTTGCCGACAGCACCGTACGGCTGTCGCCCGATATCGGCGCATCCCCGCTCGATATTTCCGCCACACATGAGACGCGCGACGATATCACCGCAATTCTCAACGTGGACGGCACGATCAACCGTCCGGAAGTCTCCCTTACATCAGATCCGGCCCTGCCCGAGGACGAGGTGCTCTCGCGGGTCCTCTTCGGGCGTTCCCCGACCCAGCTGAGCGGGCTCGAGGCCGCCCGGCTTGCGGCCGCGCTGGCACAGCTGTCTGGTGGCGGCGGGTTCGACCTGCTTGGCGGGCTGGAGAGGGCGCTCGGCCTCGATACGTTCGATGTCGGCTCCGGCACAAATGGCGACGTGCAGGTGACGAGCGGCAAGTATCTGACGGAAGACGTCTATCTTGAAGTCCGCTCGGGCGCGACGGGCGCGCCCGGCGTCGCGATCGAGTGGGAACCGGTCACAAATATCGAAGTCGAAGCGGCGACCAGTACTGAAGATGGCCAGCATATCTCCATCCAGTGGAAGCGCGATTTCGATGACGGTGTCTTCCCCGGCATTTCGGGCAATACGACCGGGCCGGGCAACGGGACGGACAGCCCTCCGGACGCCCAAAGCGATCAGCCCTCACAGCCTGAGGGCGAGGGACAGGAAGACGCAAAGCAAAGCGACCGCGAGGAATGACCGCGCCGCCTCTCAGAGCTGCGAGGTATCGGTGGGCTGGTTCATGAACAGCCGGCCGGCGAGTTCATAGGTCTGCTGCTTGACCATCATGTGCTGGGTTGCGACGTGCACGTCACGAAAGCGGCGCTGGATGGGAGATGTCCGGTAAACGGCCGTTCCGCCTGCCAGTTCATAGATGAGGTCGACCGATTGTTTGGCCGACTCGACAGCGCTGGTCGTCGCCAGCCTGAGATCCCGCTTGAGCGCAACAGGGACGGCGCCAGACTGCGCTTCGTACCAGGCCGCATCGATCGCCTCATGCAGGAAGGCGCGGCCCTGGCGCAAATAGGCCTCAGCGCGCGCGACATCCCGGTGTGTGGAGGACTTTTCCGCCAGCGGGCTGCGTGAGCCTGCCGGGACCTTGCCGACTGCAAGCTCATAGATGTCGTCGAGCGCGCCGCGCGCAGCGCCAAGTGCCACAGCGCCAATCCCGATGGCAAGCATGCCGAAGGCCGGGAAACGGAAAATCGGCGCGTCGCTGCGGGCCGTGCCGAGCCCTCGGACAATCCTGTCTTCGGGAACAAAGGCATCGCTGACCTCGAAATCCGTCGATCCGGTTCCCTGCAATCCGGTCACTGTCCAGGTATCGATGAAGGTCAGCTGGTCTGCGGCGAAGATTGCCGAAAGATGCTGCGGACGGCCTTTCTCATCAGGCACGATCTTCCCGCTTTCGTCCGCAAGGAAGCACCCCGCACTGATCCAGTGCGCATTCTGCGAACCAGACCCCCAGGCCCAGCGGCCATTGACGACATAGCCGTCAACGCCCTCGTGGAGCGTCGGGGTGGCAAGGCCTATAGGGGCAAAGATGCCGGCCGCGATCACACCGGGCTCTTGCAGCAGCCGCTGTACCGCCTGCGTATTCGCGAAAGACATACTGTAGGCGGCCGTCGTTGCAATGAAGGCGCACCAAGCCGCCGAGGCATCTGCGCGCGCGAGCGTCTCGATTGTTTGGGCATAGTCGAGCGGCGACGCGCCGGCACCGCCCCATTCGGGCGGGTTGCACATGGCATAGAAGCCGTCTGCGGCCAGCCGGTCGGCTATATCCTGCGGGAGCTTGCGCCCCTGCTCGATTTCGTCGGCGCGGCTGGAAAGTTCGTCGTACCAGTTGGAGGCTCGTTCCAGCAGGACTTGCTCCGTAACTGTTTCCTTGAGGTCTGTCTCTCCATCTGCAGGCATCGCAACAGCGCTCCTTGTTATCACTCAGGCAACTGGCGTGAGCCTAGCACAGGGGCGTGAGGTGTGTCCGGCATTTCCGGCAAAAGAAAACGCCCCTGGCCGAAGCCAAGGGCGCTATTGGGTGCGGGAGGGCGCACCCAACAAAAGAGTAAGCTAGTAATTCCTTTTATTTCAGAAGGTTAGAGATTTCCCTGCAAGCAACGATCATTCAAAGTTCCGGCAGGCGCTCGCTGATGCGCGCCAGAATATCGTCAAAGAGTGCAGGCTCCCTGTAGTAAAGCGCTCGTGACTTCGCATAAGCGTCCGCGTACGCCTTTCGCGTTTCTGCGTCGCTCAACAGAAAGGCTTCGTTCCTGGTGAGGTCCGGTTCATCTGCCTTGCGGAACCTTTTGGCCTTGTGGTCCTTGTACGCGTCTGTTCCGATGAACTCTTTCACTGAGGCGTCAGCGAGCAGGCAGTACACGTCATAATAGTGGCGCATGAAATTGACAGGCATGTCGCCGTCCGCCTGCTGCTTTCGGAATTTCGTTGAGATGGTCTGGAGCTTTTCGACAAAAGTATAGCCCGGCTCATAGCAAGGCACATCGACCGCGCGGGTGTCGGTCAGGTCTGCAATCCCACTCTCGACTGCAAGTTCGTAAGCCCAGGACGAAATCGTACATGGCCGGTTCGGCGCCACCTGGTCGAACCCGACTTCGAGCAGGATGCCTGCCTTCAGCCCTTCTGGTAGTGGATTCACCGACTCATACTTCAATCGAATGCCCGCGCCGCGATAATGGCGTGTGTCGTCGAACTCTTCGTCGCGGACCACTTCGATAATGCCGGGAATTTTGATGGCTTCGGCCAGACCGTTGAAGAATTCGAGACGCGCTTGTACCTGCGCAGGCTTATTGTGGTTTGGACCATACTGAAGGTCGGTCTCTGGGTGGATCAGGATGTCGATGTCTTCCGAAAAACGGTCGATGAGGCCGTATCCCTTTGACAGCGAAGTTCCGCCTTTCAGCTCAAACTTATAGTCAAGCTGCTGCAGTCCCCAGAGGCAGTGCATCAGCCAATAGTCCTTTTCGATGAGCCCCGGGTCGATGGTGTTGTTTCGCGCAGCAACAGCGATCAGGTCGGCAAAGTCAGGCAGCTCGTGCAGAAGCGTCACGTGGCTGACGCCTGATCAGGGTTCAATACAGGCTTGAGGAGCCTTGCAGCCCGCGCCGATCCGAAATCCTTCACCGCACGTGACAGTCGCGCGCGGTCCATACGTCGCGCACGCCTAAGTGCCTTGGGAAGCACTGCTGCCTTTTCCTCGGGAAGCCGATCGAGGTTGTGCAACAGATCCACCAGGAGGAATTCTTCGCTGAGGTTTGAAGGAACAGAGGTCCGCATGCGGAAGTCATAGCGTCGGCCATCCAGCTCGAAATGGCCGTGCCGTTTGCGATTATAAACTACCGGCTCATTGTAGAGCTGCGTCGTTCCCAATTCGAGGCTGTTATAGGCGTTTGGCGAAACCATAAGAAACCGGTCATCCCCCAGGAATGACTCAACCAGCTTCTCCGGCTTGGCGGGTGCCTGCCCGAACCGAGTTTTCTTCGGAGCCATATAGAGCCCTGCCCCAACCTTTTCGAGGCGTCCTTCGTCAAGCAGCTGTCCAACATGTCGATCGACAGCGTTTGACCAGGTCGCAAGCTCCTTGCGCCGGTACACCTGTCCGGGGCGCAATTTCCTTTTTAGTTTTGCAAGCGCGGTCATGTTCTGTCTCCATCACCCACAATATAGGGGTCATGCTCCATATTATGCAACATTTCTTATTAAAAAGTCATGCACAACAAAGACAATAAATACTCTCGACACAGGTGCAAGATATTGATTTTACGATGTTTTATAGAATGAGGAAGCAGGTCTCTTAATCACCGGAATGGCACAATCCGTACTAAACAAAAGGGTCTGGGGTCCAATTTATTTATGAATTGAAGCTCGTACGCAGCGAAACCAGGTTGCCCTTTCGCCAAGAGCCGACAATGGATTCCGAACCGCGAGTGACGCGCCCAGTAATCGTGCTTGAAATTAAATTAATTCAACGCACTATGGCACTCAAAACTTCGCTTGTTGTGCAGATTGTTTGCAATTTGTAGTGCAAACTGTGGTGCAGCCCTTTCGTGTTGTCAAAGTTCGACGCTGCCTATCAACGACATTCACATCGCTAACATGATTTGCTGGCCGTTCAAATTCGCGCTGGAGCGTAGCCATGCAACTTTTCGCTCGGGACTGACCCGCGGGTCTGGGTTGATCCTGCTCCGTTACGACAAACCTTGAGTGCTCAGAGGTTCTTTCTTGATTTAAACCCCTATGGGGTATAAGTGGTAGTCATGAACTTTGTTGTCGCAACTCTCGTGACGGTATTTTTCAGCCTGTCGCAGGTGCTCTGCGCGTGTCCCGTCGATATGTCGGCGACGAATAGCATGGCAACCGAGTTCACCGCTCATTCTCACCAGGCGCCCGCCGATGGGCCTGAGGCGCCCTGCAATGATGAGACTGATCACTGCAAGCTTCAGACAGCAACGGTCGCCCAAGCCGACAAGACGGCGAACCCGGTCCAGCACGTATTAGGCGATACGACGCCCATCGGGCTTGCTACACCCTCATGGCAACACGCATGGAAGCGCGTCGTCAATGTCCGCACGCCCTGGCCTGAGGTCCGAAGTTACCTGCTGCAACAAACGCCAGTCACATTGAAGGTGCGTTCCCTGAGCTGATTTCGTGCGTCGCTGCATTAGCAGCCCGATTGCATAAATTCACCTCATGGAGACGATTATGTTGAACAGACGACGTATGTTGCAGACGGTGCTCGGCACCGGCGCAACCTTGGGGGCAAGCAGCCTCCTGCCCGCTTGGGCAAAATCTTCCAGCAACGGAAACCTTGGTGTGCCCTCACTTTCGGGCACGCGCTTCGACCTCGAAATCGGGCAGTTCCCGGTCAGGCTCAACGGCAAAGTCGGTATGGCAACCGGAATCAATGGCACACTTCCCGGTCCGCTCTTGCGGTTGCGCGAGGGCGATGACGTTACAATGAACGTCACCAACCGGCTTGCCGAAGACACTTCGATCCATTGGCACGGACTGCTTGTCCCCTTCCATATGGACGGCGTGCCGGGCGTCAGCTTCCCGGGCATCAAACCGGGCGAAACGTTCAAATATCAGTTCAAGGTGCCGCAAAATGGCACTTACTGGTATCACTCCCATTCTGGTCTGCAGGAACAACTCGGCCATTACGGTCCGATCGTCATAGATCCGGCAGGTACAGACCCAGTGGCTTATGACCGGGAATATGTGCTCGTCCTCAGCGACTGGAGTTTCACGCATCCGCACCGGATCTTCGACAAGCTCAAGAAGAATGCCGAGAGCCTGAATTTCAACCGCCCGACCCTGTCGAACCCAACCGGACTTGGCGGCATGTGGGGGCAGATGCGAATGAGCCCGCGCGATCTCGCAGACGTGACCGGCGAAACCTACACCTACCTGATCAATGGCCATTCGACGGCCGATAATTTCAATATGGTCTTCCAGCCGGGCGAGCGGGTTCGCCTGCGCATTATCAACGCCTCCGCCATGACCCTCTTCAATGTCCGCCTCCCGGGCTTGCCGATGACGGTGGTCCAGGCCGACGGTCTGAATGTCCAGCCGGTTGAGACCGACGAGTTCCAGATGGGCGTGGCCGAGACGTATGATGTCATCATCGCGCCGACCGAAGCGCGCGCCTACGCCTTTGTTGCCGAATCGATCGACCGCTCCGGCCAGGCCGTCGCCACGCTCGGCCCGCGTGCCGGTATGCGGGTCGATGCGCCTGCGCTTCGAGCTGTGCCGATGCTGACCATGCGGGACATGGGAATGGCCCATGGAGACATGGCGGGCATGTCAGGCATGGGGAGAATGGATCATGGTCCGGACACCGCGACGGCCGGGGACGACATGAAAGGCCACGACATGGGTGCCATGTCGATGATGCCCGATCCTCATGGTCCGGCGGTCCAGCCCGTCAAGATTGAAGCAGATATAGAGCGCGGCCCCGGTGTCGCAAAAGTATCAGGCATGACGATGAGCCGCTTGGGCGAACCCGGTCTCGGGCTTGATGATGTCCCCCACCGCACGCTCACCTACAACCAGCTTCGCGCGCTCGACATGAATGAGGACCATCGCCCGCCTGGCCGCGAAATTGTCATTCATCTGACGTCGAACATGGAACGCTACATGTGGTCGTTCGACGGTGTAAAATTCTCCGAGGTAACCGAGTCAATCAAGTTCTACGAGGGTGAACGTGTTCGCCTGACGCTCGTAAACGATACAATGATGCCACACCCGATCCATTTGCACGGCATGTTTTTCGATCTCGTGAATGGCGGTGGTCATCACATGCCTCGAAAGCACACAGTAACGGTCAAGCCTGCAGACAGGGTCAGCGTCGACATCACCGCAGAACATGTCGGTGACTGGGCGTTCCACTGCCATCTGCTTTACCACATGCACGCTGGCATGATGCAGGTCGTCAGCGTCATTCCGCCAGCAGACGATACGACACCAGCTGAAAAAATGCCGGCAGGTCAGATGAATATGCCCATGGACCATCACGGCATGAACCATGGGGAGGGAAAATCATGATGAAACCGAATTTGGCAGCCCCTCTCCTCCTCGGCTTCGCGCTCTACGCGACCGGCAGCGCGTTCGCGGAAGACACAAATCAAACCCCGCCCTGGGATCAGGCCGACGCCATCTACGGCGAGGATGCAATGGCGGACGCTCGCCGGGACGTTCTTGCGGAAGGCGGAGACCAGAAGAGCTTCTACATCCTCTTCAACCAGCTCGAGGCTCAGATGTCTGACGAGGGCGACAGTTTGTACTGGAACGGACAGGCTTGGTATGGGGGCGATATCAACAAGCTCTGGTTCAAGAGCGAGGGCCGCGCCTCTCTGAATGGAGAGGGCGTGGATGATGCCGAGATCCAGGCGCTCTATTCCCGCGCGGTTGCGCCTTTCTGGAATGTTCAGGCGGGCGTTCGCTACGACATCGAACCGGATAGTCTCGCGCATGGGGTCGTCGCACTGAATGGTCTGGCGCCCTACTGGTTCGAAGTCGACGCTTCCGCCTTTCTCAGTGAAAAAGGCGATGTAACGGCCCGCATCGAGGCTGAATATGAGTTGCTCCTGACCCAGCGGTTGATCTTGCAGCCTCGGATCGAAGCAAATCTTTCCGCGCAGGACATACCGGAAAGGGAAACGGGCGCGGGACTTAGCACACTCGATGCCGGCTTGCGGCTTCGTTATGAAATCAGGAGGGAGTTTGCGCCTTATGTCGGCGTCGAATGGCAAAGCGCCTTCGGTGAGACACGCGACATGATCAAAGCCGCAGGCGGTGAAGGCGACGATATCGTCTTTCTCGTGGGCCTGCGGACCTGGTATTAGGAGAACAAAATGGGCGGTTTCATAGAACCCAATATTCACCCCGTGCTGGTGCATTTTACCTATGCCCTCGGCACATCTGCAGCCTTGGCATATGTGGCTGGCCTCCTCGTACCTGCAGGCCGCTGGCGCGACAGCCTTCGACCGGCCGCCGACTGGATGCTGGCATTGGCTGCCTTGGCGGTTCTGGCCACCATCGCGGCCGGGTTTCAGGCCTATTACAGCGTTGCTCACGATGCGCCGTCCCATGAAGCGATGACAACCCATCGCAACTGGGCTGTTCCCACGGGCCTCGCATTACTGGCCCTCGCCGGTTGGCGCTGGCTGAGAAGGGCCTCGTCGCCCGGCCCGGTATTTGCGATCAGTGCCCTGGCGGTGGCAGGTCTTTTGACGGTTACAGCGTGGTGGGGAGGCACAATTGTCTACAAGTACGGACTTGGCGTGCAGACCCTTCCTGAAGCCAGCGGGCCAGGCCACGATCATGATCATGGCGGCGGAGCCGGTCATGGCGACCAAGGCACCGTAAATTCAACAGACGATCATCAAGACGCTCACGGAGCGCCTCCATCCGACACGATGGATGGATCATCGGCGAGCGGCGATGGACATGATCACGACCATACCGACGGTGCAGCTGATCGAGAAATGTCAGGCACGGTCCCCGCCGGACACGACAACTCCGACGGCCATCACGACACCAAACCGGTCTCGACTGATGAACAGGCGATCCTGGATATCATGGCCGCGATCGAAACCGGTTGGGAGACCGGCGATGGCGAACTGTTCCGACAGAACTTTCTCGACTGGTCAGGCGCCCGGTACTTTGAGTCAGGCGGCGAGAATACTGGCCTGCTCGACCTTGTCGAAAATCATGTCGAGCCCGAAAAAGATACCATTCCGGATCTCGAACTCGACTTCTCGAATATAGACGTGCAATTCGAGGGAAGTGACTTTGCATGGGCTGTCGCGGACACAGCGATCAGTGGAACGTTCAGCTCCAATGGCGAACGCCTGGAGCGTATCGGGAAACAAACGGTGCTGTTCCGCAAGGTCGCCGGCACCTGGCAGGTCATTCACACGCACTCGTCCTCTCGTGCGCCGCGATAAGGAGGAAATCCAAACTGCCGCGTGCTGGCCAAGTTGAAATGCAATCGGCAAGCGGCGATGATATTGAGTATACCCCATATGGGTATTAGGTCATGACTGTCCTGTCCTTCCCCCAGAAACCCTACTTCAAACTGGCCCATAAAGTGCGGGCTGGACATTGGTTTGAAGCTGACGCTGCTGCTTTTGTGAGCACCGAAGGCGACGTCACGGCACGGGTCGAGGCCGAATATGAGTTGCTGCTAACCCAGCGTCTGATCCTTCAACCCCGCTTAGAAGCGAGCCTTTCTGCTCAGGATATGCCTGACCTGCAACTCAGTTCTGGTTTAACCAGCGTTGATGCCGGCCTGCGCCTTCGCTACGAAATTGTTCGCGAATTCGCGCCATATATTGGCGTCGAATGGCAAAGCGCTATTGGCGATACCGCAGACTTCATTGAGGCGTCTGGAGGCGAAAAAGATCAAACGGCATTGCTCGTCGGTGTGCGAACCTGGTTCTAAACATGATGGAGATCTAAATTGGCCGATATGGGGCATATGATTTTCGGCAATCTTGGCGCGCTGATTTTTTGGGGCGTCCTGGCATTGCTGATCTATGTCGCTGTGCGTGCGACCATCAATCGGGACGGGGCGGACTCCAAGTCCAACGACCCGGTCGATATCCTCCGGCGACGATATGCGCGCGGCGAAATAGACAAGGAAGAATTTGATCGTCGCATGAAAGACCTGAGCTAACGCCGCTTGCAGACCCCACAATTCTTGAGGGGTCAGGCAAGTGTCCGGCGTATCACCCAGACAATGCCAGTCGCTGAAGATAGCGACGCTCACGCATATGGCTAACTGGGAGGCGCTTTTGGGCGATTTGATTGAACCGAACCTGCATCCGATTCTGGTGCATTTTGCCTATGCGCTTAGCCTCACGGCTTTGGCCTCTTATGTGTTGGCCGCCTTTTCGCCTGTCGAGCGATGGCGAGAGACTCTGCGCCCGGCCGCGGACTGGATGCTGGCCTTTAGTGCGATCGCAATCGTGCTGACAATCGCGGCAGGATTTCAAGCCTATTACACGGTAGATCATGACGCGCCGTCGCATGCAGCGATGACCACCCACCGCAACTGGGCTGTACCATCCGGCCTCGCCATCCTCCTATTGGCGGCCTGGCGATGGACGGGAAGAGCAAAAGCCGCCTCAGGCATTTTCGTCACAGGCTTGGCTGCGGCCGCGCTCGCCTTAACCGTCACGGCCTGGTGGGGCGGCAAAATCGTCTATGGCTACGGCCTTGGGGTCAAAAGCCTGCCGCAGGTGACAGGAGATGGCCACGACCATGATCATGGCGGCGGCGGCGTCACGGCAGATCATGATATGGATCCCATGCCAGATTTAGCGCCGACCGCGGCTGCCCATGAAAACTCCGATGGCCATCACGACGTCGCTCCAATCAGTCATGACAATAGTGATGGGCACCATGATGGAGACAGCCCGTCCACAACACCCGCGCCACAAGCTGGATCGCCGGCGAGCGTCGCTGACGCTTTCGGCGAAGCGTTAAAAGCAGGTGATGAGGCGGCGCTGCGCGCGCTGTTTTCCCCCGACGTCGTGATCGCTGAGGGCGGCGGCGCCGAGCGCTCATTCGAAGAGTATGCCGGCCATCATATGCCCGCAGACATGGCTTATACAGCCGCGGTTTCATTCGATCTCAAAGACCGAAACATTCTCGAGAATAGCGATATCGCTACGGTGATCTCTCAATCGGAGATTAATGGCGCCTATAGAGGCGAGCCCGTGCACCGCCAAGCTATGGAAACCATGGTTCTCAAACGCGACGCTGGGGTCTGGAAGATTCACCATGTCCATTGGTCATCCGCGCCGATCACCGAAGATCACGAGCACTGATAAATGGCTGGGGGTGGCCAAACACAGCTTGCGGACCCGCTGATGGGTCAAAACCACTTCACCGCGGTGCGGTGGGTGTTGGCGATCGCTGTAGTACTCGGTCATATCTGGCTCCTCACGACAGGGTTCGAACCGTTTCGCATCCACGAATGGACTGCCAGCTATATGGCCGTGAACGGGTTCTTCGTCCTGTCAGGCCTCTTGATTGCCAAGAGTCTTCATACAAGGCGCGATATGAAGGCTTATGCAGTTTCACGGTTTCTGCGGATCTACCCAGCTCTGGTGATTATACTTGCGGCTTTTGTCCTCGTCTTCGCGCCTGTCTATTCGGCCGAGGGCGGCGGATCATTGTTTCAGCCGGAGACCTGGCAATACACCTACAAAGTCTTGGCGCTTGGCGATCCCGACAGCGCGCCCGCACAGATATTCTCTCAGAATTTGGAAACCGACTTTAACGGGCCGCTCTGGACCATTCGGTTCGAGCTAGCAGCGTACATCCTAGCGGGCATCGCGTTCATGTTTGGCACCGTCAACGGCCCATGGCGTGTTCTTAGCGTCTTCTTGCTTGTGCAATCGGTCTATCTTAGCGCGCCTTTGTTCATCGATACGAGTGCGCTCCCGCCGAGCGTGATGTCCTTGCTCCGCCTCTCATCGGCCTTTCTGCTCGGAATGACGCTTTGGCAGTGGCCTATTTTGCGCAGACCGCCCCTCTTGGCGGTCGCAGGTCTGATTGCAGCGTTCGCGCTCCTTGGCGGCGGCCCCCTCGGCGAATTGTTTGCGACCCTTGCCCTCACAAGCCTAATGCTTCGAGCTGGATTGCCAAAACGTGCGTCCGTCCGCATCGCCAAAATTCCGGACTATTCGTACGGGATTTATATCTGGCACTACCCGCTTTTGCAGGTATTTCTGGTTGGACAACCAGATGTTAGCCCCGCTGTCCTGGCTATAATGACCGCGCCGCTCATTCTGCTCGTCGCGGCCACTTCGTGGCATGTCATCGAAAAGCCAGTGCTTGCTCTGAAGCTGCGCGCCCGCTCGATAAACCAAAAAACCGTATCGCCGGAGGTGGCCGCATGACCTCCGCGTCGCATTCACTGATTGAAACATTGCTTCGGGCTCAAAGCCAATTTGAGAAGCTTATAAGCAGCGCATCTGAAAACACACCCGCAACTAAGTTTGCAGAAATGGCATTCATGACGGCCGAGGTGTGCATTCTTCTTTCTGAGGCATTTGCGAAGTCGATCGAACACCGCCGAGAAAATCTCCTCAGGGCACTACGAGCGATGGCAGGTATTTTCAGAGGCCTTGAAAGAGCCTCGCTGGAAACGACGAGCAACAGCCCGAACAGGCTCGGGACCGCGTGCGGTCAATGCGAAACAGCGATCTACGCTTTTCTTAAAGCAACCGAGCCTGACACTCAGGGGAGATTGAAATGAGCGCGGCGCCCTGGTCTGGCGCGTTGGCCATCGGGGTCGGCTGGGCCGCGCTCGACGCTCGCCTTGGCAAGAACACGGCACATGCTCATTTGGCACATCAGGCCATACTCGGGCTGGATGGCGCAGTCGTGGTGACGACAAACTCAGAGATAGTAGCCCCGACCGGCAAGGCTATTCACATCCCTACTGGGCAGACCCATTCCATCGGTCCTGAGGGACGCCTGACGCGCTCGATCTATATTGACCCGCGCTTTTCCGGAATTCGAAACGATCAGCAATGCAATCAGCCTGCCTGCCTTTCGGATGATCTATCAGCCGCTCTGGAGCACATCACCGACACTAATCAGGCGCGCGATTGGGCGAAAAGGTTCGCGGGCCGGTTGCCTGGTTCGGCCATAGATTCACGCCTACAAAAAGCCCTTGGCAACGTTCGCGCACTCGCCAATCCCGCCGCTCTGGCGCGCGAGCTCGCGCTGTCTCCAACTCGGCTGCGAGAGATCGTCAAGGCGGACTTCGGTGTTCCGCCCAGCAACCTATTGCAATGGTTGCAATTGCTCGGCGCCGCTAAGGCAATGGAGGCGTCGTCCAGTCTCGCTGATGCAGCGGCCGCGGGCGGTTTTGCTGACCAGGCGCATTTCACTCGCCGACTGCAACAATGGTTCGGGGTGACCCCAAAAATTGGCCTGTCGGGTTTGGAGGTGTCCGTCGATGATCTCAGCTGATCCCTCACCCAACGCGGATTGGTCGGCGCGCTTGTCTTGCTCAAGACAACGATGCGGGCCCTAAGTATATATACGGAGTAACCAATACCCCCTATGGGTATTAACTCATTTTCGAAGCAACGCATCGCTGTCGCACGAATTATGTGGCGGCAACAACCAAAGAGAAGGAAAACACCATGCGCCTCATCCCCACTGGGCACGCCCTATCCATTTTTCTCGCCATCACGTTTACGCTCTGTATCGCATGGGGGTTGGTCGCACCGCCTAGTCTCCACATGCACGGTGCGTGGGAAGAGCTCCTACCCGGATTTGAATTCATTTCGGTTTCAAGCTTCTTCCTCGGCCTCATCGAGTCCTACGTTTACGGCTGGTATATCGCGCTTGTCTTCGTACCGCTCTACCGGCTGTTCAATCGCCAAAAAGCCTAATGCAAGAACTCCATTAAAGATCAGCCGCCCAACCCGGGCGTTGACCTTTAAGAGTGACACTGAAGCCAAACCCCGGAGGGGCGGATATGACCAATACCGATCATAAACATCACGAGCATGGACATCATGATCACCACCACGGGGATGATCATGATTGTTGCCATGGTGGCGGAGACGCCGATGCCGGCGCGGACGGCAAATATGATCTCGTCCCGCAGGGCTACACAGGCACGGTCTATACATGCCCGATGCATCCAAACGTTCGCGACGTCCGAAACTCCGGGTGCCCTATCTGCGGCATGGCGCTGGAGCCAGAAGGTGTTGTCGTAGGCGAAGAAGACACTTCAGAACTCGACGATATGACCCGTAGATTCTGGATCAGCGCCATCTTCACCATCCCGCTTGCCATTTACGCCATGGGTGACCTGATCTCCGGCAAACCCCTCGAAGGGCTTTTGCCCGCCGGTTGGTCCCAATGGGCTCAATTCGTGCTGGCGGCTCCTGTCGTCCTCTGGGGCGGATGGCCATTCTTCGTCCGTGGTGTTCGGTCGGTACGGACGATGAACCTCAACATGTTCACCCTTATCTCTCTCGGCGTAGGCGTTGCTTTTGTCTTCTCGCTTGTTGCAACAGCTTTGCCAGGCATCTTTCCGCACGCATTTCGCAATGAGGCTGGCGAAGTCGCTGTATATTATGAAGCGGCCGCGGTGATCACGACGCTCGTATTGCTCGGGCAGGTTCTTGAGCTGCGAGCCCGAAGCGCAACATCGGGAGCAATCCGCGCGCTCCTGGAACTCACCCCGCCGACAGCAAACCGAATCGTGGCGGACGGACAGGAAGAAGAGGTTTCCGTCGACGATGTCCAGAGCGGTGACCGGCTACGGGTCCGGCCAGGCGAAAAAGTACCTGTCGACGGCGAAGTTGTTGAAGGGCGTTCGAATGTCGACGAGTCCATGATCACTGGAGAACCTATTCCAGTCGAGAAAGCAGCAGGGGATCCGATTACCGGCGGTACAGTTAACGGCACCGGATCACTCGTCATGGCCGCGACGCGCGTCGGCGAAGATACAATGCTATCGCAAATCGTACGCATGGTCGCCGAAGCTCAGCGCTCACGCGCGCCCATCCAGAAGCTCGCCGACACAGTGGCCGGCCTGTTTGTCCCGGCCGTCGTCGTGATCGCGATTATCACTTTCATCGTCTGGGCGATTTTTGGGCCTCACCCGGCCATGGCTTTTGCGATCGTCAACGCCGTGGCTGTGTTAATTATTGCGTGTCCCTGCGCGCTTGGCCTTGCAACGCCGATGTCAATTATGGTCGCCACAGGAAAGGGCGCACAGAGCGGCATTCTGATCAAAAATGCTGAAGCGCTCGAGACGTTTGAAAAAGTCGACACGATCGTCGTCGATAAGACCGGCACTTTGACAGAGGGCCACCCCAAACTTGTGACAGTCGAGCCTGCGAGTGGTCTCGCAGAAGCAGACTTCCTGGCTTACGCTGCCGCGATTGAACGCGGGAGCGAGCACCCTCTTGCGCAAGCCATCGTCAACGGGGCCGAAGAGCGCGGCGCAGCGCGCCTGAAGTCGACCGATTTTGAATCAGTCACCGGAGAAGGCGCGCAGGGCCGGGTCGATGGAAAGCTTTTCGCCATCGGCAACGCCAAGATGATGCGCCGGGTCGGTGCTTTTGACGAAACACTGAAAGCCCATGCTGAAACCTATCGCCGCGACGGCCAGACGGTGATGTTCGCCGCTCTGGACGGCAAACCGGCGGGCCTGATTGGTGTCGCCGATCCAATCAAAGAAACGACCCCTGAAGCCATAGCCGCCTTGCACAAGGCTGGCATGAAAGTCGTCATGCTGACAGGCGACAGCCTGGCAACAGCACAAGCGGTTGCACGCCAAATCGGCATTGATGAGGTAGAGGCCGATGTGTCACCAGAAGACAAAAACCGGATCGTGCGCGAACTCCAATCGAAAGGTGCGGTCGTCGCCATGTGCGGCGACGGCATCAATGACGCGCCTGCCCTTGCTCAAGCGGATATCGGAATAGCCATGGGAACCGGTACAGATGTGGCCATGGAGAGCGCCAGTGTCACCCTGGTCAAAGGCGATCTTCGCGGTGTCGCCCGCGCGCAGCGGCTGAGCCGCGCGACGATGGGCAATATTCGCGAAAACCTGTTCTTTGCCTTTATCTATAATTCGCTCGGCGTGCCGGTTGC
>NZ_QWFZ01000017.1 GCF_003576315.1 Henriciella mobilis
CGTAAGCGTCCAGTTCTCACACGTCCTTGTGTGAGCCCGCCCAGTTCCAAGGCAGCAGATCATCGACCCGGTTCATCGGATGGCCCTGGCTGAGACGGTCGAGGACATCACTGAGATAGGCATGCGGCTCGACATCATTGAGCTTTGCCGTGGTCAGCAGCGAGGCGATGACGGCCCATCTTTGAGCGCCGCCTTCGGAGCCGGCGAACAGGTGGTTCTTTCGGCCCAGTGCGACCGGGCGGATGGCACGCTCAACCGTGTTTGTGTCAAGTTCGATCCGGCCATCATCCAGGAACCGGCTGAGCTCAGCCCAGCGGGTCAGCGCATAGCGGATCGCATCGCCGAGCCCGCTGCGCGGTGGGATACGCTGGAGTTCGGTTTCCAGCCAGACCTTCATGGCCCTGACGAGCGGGCGGGATTTCCGGGCCCGCACGATCCGGCGCTTGTCCGCACTCTGGCCCCGGATAGCCGCATCGATGGCATAAAGCTCTGTGATCCGCTGCAACGCTTCGGCTGCGATCGGCGAGCCCGTCGCCTGGTGGACCTCGTAGAACTTGCGCCGGGTATGGGCCCAGCAGGCAGCGAGCGCGATGTCCCCGCCAGCAGTCAGCCGCTCGAACCCGGCATAGCCATCGACCTGCAGCACACCGTTGAAGTCTTTCAGATGGTCTTCCGGTCGTTCGGCGCGCCGGTCCGGGCTGTACATGTAGACCGCGGCCGGCGGACCGGGCCCATTCCAGGGCCGATCATCACGGGCATAGACCCAGAGCCGGCCGGTGCGCGTGCGGCCCCGGCCGGGATCGAGCACGGGCAGCGGCGTGTCATCGGCGAACAGCATGGTCGACGCGAAGACATGTTTCGCCAGACGCTCATGCAGCGCTTCCAGCCACCAGCTTGCACCGCCGACCCAGTTGGCGAGCGTCGACCGGTTCAGCTTCACGCCCTGGCGGGCAAAGATCTGCGACTGGCGATAGAGTGGCAGGTGATCGCAATATTTGCTGACGATGACATGCGCGAGCAGGCCGGGCGTGGCGAGCCCCTTCGCGATCGGGCGCTCCGGGGCCGGCGCCTGGTGGATCTTCCCGCAGCCTCTGCAGCCATAGCGCGGGCGCTTGATCCGCAGGACCCGCAACCGCGCCGGCACATGATCCAGCATCTCGCTGACCGTCTCGCCGATGAAGTGCAGCGCGCCGCCGCAGCATAGACAGGCGCTGGTCTCGGTCTCGATCGCGACATCCTCGCGCGGAAGGTGGTCCGGCAGGCTGAACGCGCGGGTACGGGATAGGCGCGCTGCAGTTTCAGCTGCCAAGTCGGGAAAAGCCGCTTCGAGCCGGGCGACATCACCATCGAGATCCTCCAGGCTGAGCTGGAGCTGACCGGGATCGAGGCCTTCGGCCCGGCGGCCGAACTGGCTGCGCTGCAGCGTCTTCACCATCTGGCGCAGTCGCTCGATCTCCGCCCGTGTCTCAGCGCGCTCGCTTTCGCGCGCCGCGGCCAGCTCGCGGATCATGCCATGCAGCACATCCACGTCTTCAGGCAGGGCGGTGAGATCAAGCTCCATGGCATGGAGATTACGCTGGAATCAGCTCGCTTCGCACAGCTTTCTGCGGCCTGATTCAATCGGTCGCATCTGCGTTTCAGCCCGCCCGATCAGGACGCCAGCGCTCGTCCGGTGATCGCCAGTCGATCCCGTCGATCAGCATCGATAACTTCTCAGAGGTCAGGACGATGGATTTGCCAGGCTCGTTTTCTGACGGCCAGGGGAAAACGCCATGCTCGAGCCGCTTTGTGAACAGGCAGAGCCCGGTCCCGTCCCAGTAGACGATCTTGATCAGATTGGCCTTGCGGCCGCGGAACACGAAGAGATGCCCGGTGAACGGATCGCGCTTCAGCACCTCCTGGACCATCATCGACAGTCCATCGATCCCCTTGCGCATGTCGGTATAGCCGACCGCCAGGTGCACCCGCACACCTTCTGGAAGCAAGGTCATGATGCCACCTCGACCGTGAGGAACCGCACGCCCGTGTCAGCAACAGCCAGCTCCGATTTCCAACGGAACAGAACCCGCGGGGCAACGCCATAGTGGCGAGCAACATCTGAAATGACAGCCCCCGGTCGGCAGGCCGCCCTGACGATCGCGTTCTTGTCTGAGGCGCTGAACTTGCGCCGGCGTCCTTCCTGAAGAGGCTGGAGAATCGGATCGCGATTTGGCGTCGGCCGGATCTCAGCCTGGTAGTCCAACTTAGGACTAAGCCTATGACTTAGCTTATGACTAAGGGTATGACTAAGCCTATGACTAAAGCTATGACTTAGGCCTCCGCGCCGGTAAAGCAGGTCCACTGGCTCAGGCCGCGGCTCCCGCTTGAACTGGGCGCGCCAGTTGCCGAACCGCTTCAGCGGCAAGCCGTTCACTTCGCAATATTCGCGTTGATTCAAGTCACTGCGTTTCCAGGCCTCATGATGGGCCCGCCAGAACGCTTCCAGCGCGGCACGTTTCTTCGTCTTGAGTTTCGGCATCGGTATCTCCTTTCAGCTTTTGAACACCAGCCGAAAGAGATCGAATGCCCGCTACCGCGCACAAGCGTGTCACTATTGGACGCTTACCCTGTTCCTGAAATCCAATTCCCTGTTCTTCAAAATAATTTCCCTGTTCCGACCTTTAGGGAAATCACCCTGTAACACCCTGTAATTACTGTGATTATGGGGCGCGTGTTTCAGGCTGATCCCTGCTAATTGTGCGAAATTCCCTGTAAATCGGGCAAGATCAGGCAAAATGGGCCTAAGAGATCTGGTGAAAGTGGTCGCTAGAGACGCTTGGCTAAATTGCGGGGAAGAGCAGGGAAAATCCGGCGGGTAGAGACCGCAGCCCAAGAAAAAGCCCACCAGTGGAGGGCATTTTGCGGGAATCCCAGATCTGGGCTCTGAATTCTGGTCTGCGTGGCGGAGAGAGAGGGATTCGAACCCTCGGAACGCTTGCGCGCTCAACGGTTTTCGAGACCGTCCTATTCAACCACTCTAGCACCTCTCCGTGGGGCGGGGAGATAGCGTGCGTAGGGAATGCGTGCAAGCCCCGGATTTCATGCATGTCAGGGTTTGACATGAGAAGGCTGATAGTGTTTATCCGCGCCTTCATGTCCGGCGCCATGCGCGTGCGGACCCAAGGTTTATGAATTTACCCTGCCGGAAGGACGAGGCCATGTTCGCGGTCATCAAGACTGGTGGCAAACAGTATAAGGTTGCCGAAGGCGACCAGATTGTTGTCGAGAAACTCGCGGCCGACGCCGGCGCGGACGTCACCTTTGACGTGCTGATGCTGGGCGACGGGAAGAATGTTAAGGTCGGCGCACCGCTCGTCGATGGTGCAAGTGTTGTTGGTGAGATTGCTGCCCAGCGTAAGGGCGACAAGGTCACCATCATGAAGAAGCGCCCGCGCAACACCTATCGCCGCAAGGCCGGCCACCGCCAGCTGGAAAGCGTCGTCACGATCACCTCGATCCTGACCGACGGCAAGAAAGCCCCGGCGAAGAAGGCTGCTGCGCCGAAGAAGGAAGAGGCGCCCAAGCCGGAAGCCAAGGCCGAGCCGAAGAAGGCTGAAGCTGCGCCGAAGAAAGAGGCCGCTCCGAAGAAGGAAGCTGCCCCGGCCGCCAAGAAGGAAGCTGCGCCCAAGAAGGCTGAGGCCAAGGCAGACGCCAAGCCGCAGACCGATGAGCGCGGCCGCCTCGAAAAGGCTGTCGGCAAGAAGGATGATCTCAAGCAGATTTCCGGTGTCGGCCCGGCCATGGAAAAGAAACTTAATGCTGCCGGTGTATTCCACTTCTGGCAGATCGCTGACCTGAAGAAGGCCCAGATTGCCGAACTCGACGAGGAAGCCGGTCTCGGCGGTCGCATCGAGCGCGACGAGTGGGTCAAGCAGGCCAAGCAACTGGCAAAGGACGCCTGAAGTCTGGTACAGGCTTCAAGACGATTTGAAGGAGCGCCACGATGGCACACAAGAAATCAGGCGGTTCATCCCGTAACGGCCGCGACTCAAACCCGAAATACCTCGGCGTGAAGAAGTTCGGCGGCCAGCATGTTGTTCCTGGCAACATCATCATCCGCCAGCGCGGCACCAAGACCTATCCGGGCAAGGGTGTCGGCATGGGCAAGGATCACACGCTCTACGCGCTCGAAGAGGGCCGCGTCGAGTTCAAGCGGTCGCGTGGCAATCGGCAATATGTGTCGGTGTCTCCGGTTGCGGATGCTGCGGAGTAGGCCCAGGCAGGCTTGCACGCTGGACGTTTCGAAGGGGAGACAGGAAACTGTCTCCCCTTTTCGTTTGAGCGGTATTGGGGAATAGCATGGTCACAGGGGAGATCAGGACGCAGTGCTTTCTCTTGCGCCCGCCTGCACTGGCGGATGCGGAGCGGATTACGGAGCTTGTGCGCGACCCTCGCATTTATGAGAAGGTCGCCCGTATCCCGCCCGGACAGAGCGTTGAACAAACCGGCAAATGGATCCTGAACGGCCAGCGGGGAAATGAGCTGGGCACCGACCACGTCTTTCTCATAGTCGAGACAGGCGAAGTGATTGGCACGGTCGGAGCGCACCGGCCAGCCACAAGCGAGCCGTTCGAGATCGGCTACTGGATCGCACCACACGCCTGGGGACGTGGCGTCGCGACAGAGGCTGCCCGCGCCCTGATCGGCTGGCTCGATGCGCGCGGTCAGGCGGGCACGCTTGTATCTGGCCACTTCGCCGACAATCCCGCATCCGGCCGCGTGCTCGAGAAGCTTGGTTTCGAGGTCACCGAAACCGGGCCTGTTTACTGCCTCGGGCGTGGCCGCGAGATTGATCACGTCTTCATGAAACGGACCGGCCAGGCGCTGGTATAGGTCTTGCTTCCCTCGTCTTCCCAAAAGGAACCGTTGGCTGTGCCCAGCTGGACGCCTTGCCGTTCAGCCAGGTGCAGCCGAACCTCAAAGGGGACGAAAGCGGGTGAAGAAACAACATCTCTACGGACTGGACCTTGTCCGGTTCGGCTCGGCCTTCATTGTTCTGCTGTTTCACCTCAGCACGTTCAGCTCAATCGCGCCTTCGCATGTCACAACGCCGGATGAGCGGCCATTTGACTGGCTTGGCTGGGTGGGCACGAGCGGCTGGGTTGGTGTCGAGGTGTTTTTCGTCATTTCCGGCTTCGTCATCGCGGCAAGTGCGCGCAATGCGACCGCGCTGACCTTCCTTATCAAGCGGGCCATTCGTGTTTTCCCGGCGCTGTGGGTCTGTTCCATTATCGCACTCGGCGTAACACTGGCTTGGGGCATGGCGCCGGCCGAGGCGCTGGGCGCCTTCCTGCGCAGCATCATCCTCTCGCCTCAGGGCCCTTATATTGATGGCGTCGTCTGGACGCTGGTCCTGGAGGCGGTGTTCTACGTCTACATTGCGGGGCTGATCCTGATCGGTGCCCGGCTTGGCCGGAACCTGCTCGATCTTGGCGGCCTGCTGCTCGGCTCGGTCAGCGTACTGTTCATCACGGCCTACATCGCCGCGGACGCCATGGGGCTTGGCATCACGGAAACGCTGTTGCGCTTCCCGTTCAAGGTCGCCCTGCTGTGGCACGGGGTCTTCTTCGCGCTCGGCATGCTGATCTACAAGGCGGCGCGGGACCGGCTGTCCGGCATGGAATACGGCTTTGCTGCGGTCTTCACTGTCTTCTGCCTGTTTGAGATTGCCAACAATGTGCTGGCCGGCGCCGGCGGATTTGCCAGCGAAACCTATCGCATCACCATGGCGATCGGCATCTGGCTGGCAGCGATGGCGGTCATGCTCTTCAGCGTTTTCCGCAGCGAGGTCGTCGCCAAGGCCATCGGTGCCGAGTGGGTGAAGAAAGCGGGTCTGATGACCTATCCGCTCTACCTCAACCACTTCACCTTCGGCATGTGCCTGACGCCGTGGCTTGCGGGCTACATCCAGAACGAGGTGCTGCTACTTGTTGCTGTGATGTCGATCATCCTGGCATCCGCCTGGGCGATCATGACCGGCCCCGAAATCTGGCTACAGAAGCTGTCGCGCAAATGGTTCCTCAACCAGGAACAGTCGGTTGCGATTCCGATGCCGGGAAAGAAAACCGCCGAACGCACCGCCTGACGTAACCCGCCATAGCGCGCAGCCGAAGAACGCGTTAAAGACGCGGGCATGAAATTCCTCGATCAGTGCAAGATCTATATCAAGGCCGGCGACGGCGGACGGGGCTCATCCTCCTTCCGCCGCGAAGCCTATGTCGAGTTCGGTGGCCCGGACGGCGGCGATGGCGGGCGTGGCGGCCACGTCTACGCTGAAGCGGTCGAGGGGCTCAATACGCTCATCGACTACCGCTACCAGCAGCACCACAAGGCTGGCCGCGGTGGGCATGGCATGGGCAAGCAGCGCCACGGCAAGGGCGGCGAGGACAAGATCATCAAGCTGCCGGTCGGCACGCAGATCTTCGAGGAAGACCAGGAAACCCTCATTGCGGACCTTACAGAGGTCGGACAGCGTGTTTTGCTGGCGCGCGGCGGCAATGGCGGCTGGGGAAACCTGCACTTCAAATCCTCGACCAATCGGGCACCGCGCCGCGCCAATCCGGGCGAGGAGGGCGAGGAGCGTACGGTCTGGCTGCGCCTGAAACTCATCGCCGATGCCGGTCTTCTCGGCCTGCCGAATGCCGGCAAGTCGACCTTCATCAGGGCGGCGACAGCCGCAAAGCCGAAAGTGGCGGACTATCCTTTCACCACGCTCCATCCGGGGCTTGGCGTGGTCGATCTGGGACCCGGCACACGCTTCGTTCTGGCCGATATTCCCGGCCTGATCGAAGGCGCAGCGGAAGGCGCCGGTCTCGGACACCGCTTTCTCGGCCATGTCGAGCGCTGCAAGGTCCTGCTGCATCTGGTCGATTGCACACAAGACGACGTCGCCGGCGCCTGGCAGACCATCCGCCATGAGCTGGAAGAGTACGATCCGGCCATGGCCGACAAGCCCGAAATCGTCGCGCTGACCAAGGTCGATGCGCTGACCGAGGATATGGTGGATGAGCAGGCTGCTGCGCTGAAAGCCGTTTGCGGGCAGGAGCCGCTGCGGATTTCGTCCGTCGCGGGGACCGGCGTTCGCAAGGCGCTTGGCCTGATCGCCAGGGAACTCGGCCACCTTGATGAGCTGGAGCATGAGGATGACGGCCCCGATGAGGGCTGGCGGCCCTGATGCCTTCGCCGCTCGATACTGCCCGCCGGATCGTCATCAAGACCGGTTCATCGCTGATCGCCGCAAAAGGCGCGCCGCGCCGTGAATGGCTGGCAGGGCTGGCTGGCGATATCGCGGCGCTGAAGGCCGAGGGCCGTGAAGTCGTCTGGGTCTCATCGGGGGCTGTCGCGCTTGGCCGTCCACATCTTGGGAAGGGCGCCCACAAGAAGCTCGAAGAGAAGCAGGCCGCCGCCGCCCTCGGCCAGCCGTTGCTCATGTCGGCGATTGCCGAGGCGTTCGCGCCGCACGGCGTCAAGGCCGCCCAAGCCCTGCTGACCCTTGAAGATACCGAACGTCGCCGGCGCTGGCTGAACGCTCGTGCGACGCTCGATACCCTGCTTGCGGCTGGCGCCGTCCCGATCATCAATGAGAACGATACGGTGGCGACCGAGGAAATCCGGTATGGCGACAATGATCGCCTCGCAGCCCGCGTCGCGCAGATGCTGAGCGCAGACGCTCTGGTCCTGCTATCCGATATCGATGGTCTTTACACCGCCGATCCACGCAAGGAGCCTTCGGCAAGCCATATCCCCGAGCTGCGTGAGCTCACCGATGAGCATGAAGCCATGGCCGGCGCGGCCAATGCCGAGGCCGGCGTTGGATCGGGCGGCATGGCGACCAAGCTGTCGGCAGCGCGCATTGCCTTTGGGGCAGGGTGTGCCACGGCAATCACGCTCGGTGAGCGCGCCAGCCCGATCGGCGCTTTGCAGGCTGGCGAGCGGGCCACCTGGATCATCCCGCCGGTTTCACCGGCAACCGCGAGACAAACCTGGCTGAAAGGTCATCTCACGCCAGAAGGGGCTGTCCTGATCGATGCAGGGGCGGTTAAAGCGCTAATCAATGGTTCCAGCCTGCTGGCGGTCGGCGTCACTGGTGTCGAAGGCCGGTTCGAGAAGGGCGCTGCAGTGGCTATCAAGGCGCCGACGGGCGAAGTTGTCGCCAAAGGGGTCACCGCGTACGAGGCTGCCGACATCCAGCGGCTGGCAGGTGCTCACAGCGACGATATCGAAGCCCGCCTCGGCTATAGGGGCCGCCCGGCCGTCATTCACAGGGATGACCTCGTTCTGGAACGCTGAAACGCTTTGAATTTGCTTGACCTTGCAGCCGCTGGCTGGCCCATTGCGCGGCGATGGGAGACAGCAAGATAACAGCAAAATCAGTTGGCCGCGTTCTTGGCCCGGCCGTGGCGCTCACCATGCTTCTGGCTGGGACACCCGAAGGCTTGAGTTTCGCGGCATGGGGCACCGCCTGCCTGCTTGTCTGGATGGCGATCTGGTGGGCAACCGAGGCGATACCCATTCCGGCGACTTCGCTGCTGCCACTGGTTGTCCTGCCGCTGATCGATGCCGGCAGCCCCAAGACGGTGGGCGCCGATTACATGAACCATATCGTCGTCCTGCTGCTTGGCGGCTTTGTCGTTGCTATGGGGATTGAGCGCTGGGACCTGCACAAGCGGATTGCGCTCAATGTCGTCGCCCGGGTCGGAACGGCCCCGAAAGCCCTCATTCTCGGTTTCATGATCGCGACAGCGCTGTTGTCGATGTGGATCTCCAACACGGCGACGACGCTGATGATGATGCCTATCGCCCTATCGGCAGCGGCGGCTCTCGGTGGGGATTCGCACAAGCTGACGGCCGCCTTGCTGCTGGGCATCTGCTATGCAGCCTCCATCGGCGGGGTGGCGACGCCCATCGGTACGCCAACCAATCTCATCGCCATCAACTGGCTGCAGGCCGAAGCCGGCGCCACGATCGGATTTCCGCAATGGATGGCGTTCGGCATCCCGGCGGCCGTCCTGCTCATCCCCGTGGCCTGGTGGAGCGTTACGCGCGGTCTGCCGAAACTGGCGGGTGGTGAGGCCATGCGCGGCGATATCTATCGCCAGCTCGATGCGCTTGGCCGGACGACAACGCCAGAGATGCGCGCCGCGGCTGTTTTCGGCGTGGTGGCGACGCTCTGGGTCCTGCGGCTCCTGATTGTCGGCTGGCTCGACGCGGCGGGCTGGTCTCTGCTGTCGACCTATAGCGGCGCCCAGGTCGACATGATGATTGCGATATTTGGCGCGGTCCTGATGTTCCTTGTTCCGGCAGGCGCCGGAGAGAAGCGCGCTCTTCTCAACTGGCAGGAGGCGGAGCGGCTGCCATGGGGTGTGCTGATCCTGTTCGGGGGCGGTATCGCACTTGGCAATGCGGTCTCGCGCACGGGCCTTTCGACGTGGATCGGTGAACAGCTCGGCGTGCTGCATAGCTTGCCGCCCCTTTTCTTCATCGCAGCGGTGGTGACCCTCGTCATCTTCCTGACGGAGCTGACATCCAATGTCGCGACGATGACAACGCTCGCGCCGATCCTCGGTGCACTGGCGGTTGGCGTCGGTGTCGCGCCTGAAAGCCTGCTCGGCCCGGCGGCAGTGGCGGCATCATGTGCGTTCATGCTGCCGGTCGCGACAGCGCCCAATGCCATTGTCTATGCCAGCGGCGAAGTCAGCATGGCGCAGATGATGAAACGCGGCCTCCGGATCAACCTTGCAGGCATCGTCATCATTGCGGCCATCGGCTACTGGATCGCGCCGCTGGTCCTGTAGTCCTGTGCGGGAGTTCAGTCGTCTTCGTCGCGTTCGCCAAAGCCGTCGGCAATCAGGTCGACGACCGCCTCGACGGACGGCCCGGCATCCTTGCCGCTCGCCTTGACGGTGACTTCGCTGCCCTGGTGGGCGGCCAGCATCAGTAAGTCCATGATCGAATGAGCGTTGGCGACTTCGCCTTCGCGCATGACGAAGACCTGCGCCGGCAGCGTGACCGCCAGTTTGGCGAGCTTGGCCGACGCGCGCGCATGCAAGCCTTTCCGGTTCACGATCCGGACGGTCTGTTCGATTTCGGTATCCGCCTGGTTCACGCTGTCCGGTCCATGACTTCCGAGGCAACGCGAATGTATTTCTGGCCGGCATCGCGCCCCACGCGGACGGCCTCTTCGAACTTCACCTGGTCACGAACCTCGATCAGCTTGATCAGCATCGGCAGGTTGACCCCTGCGATGACATCAATCCGGGCGTCCGGCATGACGGAAATGGCCAGGTTGGATGGCGTGCCGCCAAACATGTCGGTGACGATGATGACGCCTTTGCCGGTATTGCAGGCCGCTACGGTTTCACGGATCTGTTCGCGCCTCGCATCGATATCGTCTTCCGCCTCGATCGATATCGACCGGAAGTATTCCTGCTCGCCGACAACATGCTCGGTCGCCCGGACCAATTCGCGTGCCAGCTTGCCATGGCTGACGACTACAATACCAATCATTCACTCTTACCAACCGGCCCCAAACCCATGATGCTGACACGGGTTTTTCACAGGTCAAGCGGAATCGGCTGTGACCGGATTATATCGCGGGCAGCTCGACAACGAAGCGGGCACCGCCTTCAGAGCGGTTCTCGGCCCATACCCGCCCCATATGTGTCGTGGCAATCTGCTGGACGATCGACAGGCCCAGCCCCGAATTCTTGCCAAAAGCAGAGCCTTTTGGCCGGTCAGTGTAGAACCGGTCAAAGATCTTCTCCAGCTTGTCTTCCGGAATGCCCGGTCCTTCATCTTCAACGGAAATGAGGGCCGTCGTCTGCGGGCCGACACGTCCCTGTTCGAGCCTGACAGTGACGGTTCCCGTTTCCGGCGAGAAGGACAGGGCATTGTCGATCAGGTTGCGGATGACCTGACCGAGCGGGCCTTCACGGCCGCGCACGCGAAGGCCAGCGCCCATCGTTTCATCGCGGAAGGCTACAGTCGCCCGACCGCCGTCCAGGGCGAGGTGTTCATAGGTCGAGACGATATCTTCGACAAAACGGGAGATGTTCAGCGTCTCGGTCGGGACACGGGTGATCTCCGCTTCAAGGCGCGATGCGTTGGAAATGTCGGTAATCAGCCTGTCGAGCCGGCCGACATCCTGGGCGATCACCTTGTGGAGCTTCTGCATCGCCTCGGGATTGTCCTTGACGCGCTCGGCTGTTTCGACAGCGGAGCGGATCGAAGTCAGAGGGTTCTTCAGCTCATGGGCAACGTCTGCCGCGAAGCGTTCATTTGAGGTAATTCGTTCGAACAGCGCCTCGGTCATCTGCTGCATGGAATTGGCGAGGGCACCGATCTCGTCGCGCCGGCGCGTGACCTTTGGCAGGTCGAGGGTCTGGGTGGTGCCCGATCCGACATCGTCAGCCGCGCGCGCCAGGCGGCGCAGCGGGCTGGCAATGCCGACGGTCAACAGCCCCGAGGTGATCATCGCGACAAGGACCGCCACCCCGATGAACGGGATCAGCGCGGCGCGTTCGGCCCGTATGATGTCGTCGATATCGTTCGATTCCAGTGTCAGCACGCCAACCACGGCCGAGACGTGCTGGACCGGAACCGAGACGGAAATAATCCGCTGGCCGCGATCATTGAAACGCTGGCTCGCCGCCTCGCCGCCACCGAGAGCGACGGTAAATTCCTGCTGGAAGGTCTGCGTTCGCACCGCATCGCCGCCGCGATTGGGGATCAGGGCCCCGAAGGTCGAGACCGCCCATTCAGACAGTGACCGGCCGATTTTTGAAAGCTGGCTCGGCTCCTGGATGGGCGGCAGCGCCGAGACAATGACCCGGTCAGACAGGAAATAGCTGTCACCGATCAGCTCGCCGTCGGCGGAATAGACCTTGCCGCGTACCGAGACCGGCAGGGACAGATCGGCCAGCGTAGCGCGGGCGAGGTCTTCGTCCATGACGGGCTGTGGCTGGCCGAAGGTCGCCCCTTCGGCCAGCAGGTTCGAGAAGACCTGTGCCTGGCCGACCAGGTCCTGTTTCTTGGCAACGACGAAGCTCGCCCGCATCTCGTTCAGCACCATGGCACCGACGATCAGGATGGCGAGCCCGGCCAGGTTGGACGCGAAGATCAGCCGGGCAATGCGTGATCCGAAGACCTGCTTGCCGCGTTCCTGGATGCCCCGCTTGTCTGACTTGTCCTGCCTGGCCATGCGTTATGCCTGTCCCCTCGAGAGCCGCCTCAGGCGTCCGCGGCGACTTTCATGGACACGATGGAATCGGGATCGCGCACGGGCTCGCCGCGTTTCAGCTTGTCGACATTTTCCATGCCTTCGACGACCTTGCCCCATACGGTGTACTGCTTGTCCAGGAAGCGGGCATCGTCGAACACGATGAAGAATTGCGAATTGGCCGAGTGCGGCTGATTGGTGCGGGCCATGGAGCAGATACCGCGCACGTGCGGCTCGGCATTGAACTCGGCCTTCAGGTCCGGCTTGTCGGATCCGCCCGTGCCGGTGCCGTTCGGGCAGCCGACCTGCGCCATGAAACCATCAATCACGCGGTGGAAAACGATGCCGTCATAGAAGCCCTCGCGCGCCAGCTCCTTGATGCGGGCGACATGGTTGGGGGCAAGGTCGGGACGAAGTTCGATTTTCACCGGGCCTTGGGTGGTTTCCATGAGGATCGTGTTTTCGGGGTCTGCCATGGGTTGCTTCTCCATTGAATTGTCTCGTTCCGGCATAAGCCGGGCAGAGCCATGAGCAAAGCCCCCATCGCATTCGCTTGCTTCGGCGTGGGAGGGGAGTTAGCTGCATCGGAAAAGCAGGAAACCGGAGGAGCCACCCATGAGCCTGTCACTCTATGACATCGTTGTCCCGCCATTCCGCCAGGTTGTCGGAAGCGTTCAGGGCATCCTGAAAAAGGGGGCCGATCACTACAGGGCTGACGGACGCAGCCCGGACGACCTGCTCCGCCTGCGCATCCACGAAGACATGCTGCCCCTGACCTTCCAGCTGCATTCGGTGGCCCACCACAGCATCGGTGCGATCAATGGCGTGAAAACTGGAACGTTTGCACCACCGTCCGGTCTGGCAGAACTGGACTTCGCCGGCTTCGAGGCAACGCTGGAGAAAGCCAGTCAGGATCTTGCGTCTGTCGATGCGGACGCCCTGAATGCCTGTCAGGGCAAGGATGTGATTTTCAAGATCGGTCCACGCGAAATGCCATTCACAGCGGAAGGATTCCTCTTGTCCTTTTCCAAGCCGAATGCCTATTTCCACGCGACGACAGCTTACAACATCCTGCGCATGCAGGGCGTGCCGCTCGGTAAGCGGGACTATATGGGCCAGATGCAGTTGAAGGCCTGACGCCCGGCAAGGGCTGAACCTTCAGCGGCCTTCTTGCCTGCTGGAAAACCGGATGCTTATCTCCCCCCAGCAAATCAAGGGGGCACAATGGTGCGAGTTCTGGCGGGCCTGGTCGCGGGTCTTGGTGCAACGCTGTTGCAGGCAGCGTCGGCGCAATCGGTCGGGTATTACCAGTCCCCGGCATTCAACGACAATGTCATGGTCTTCCAGAGCGAAGGGGACCTTTTCTGGGTGGCGCCGGATGGCGGCACCGCGCAGCGCCTTACAACGCATCCGGAAGTCGAAAGCGCACCCAAACTGTCGCCCGATGGCCGCTGGATTGCGTTTGAAGCCAGCTATGACGGCCCGACCGAGATCTACCTCATGCCGGTCACGGGGGGTGAGCCACGCCGCCTGACCGCTGAAGGCGGGCGCGTCTCCGTGCGCGGCTGGCTGGATGACAATACGGTCCTCTACAATACCGGCAATATTCCGGGCACCGTCCCCTACCTGCTGCGGACCATCAACATTACGAGCGGCACGGAGGCGGACATCCCGCTCGCGGATGCGGATGAGGCGGCCCTGTCGGATGACGGTGAAACCCTGTTCTTCACACGCTTTGGCCTGTCCATGTTCAACGACCATGCCGTCCAGTATCGCGGCGGCCGGATGGCGCAGCTCTGGCGCTATACGATGGGCAGCGACGCTGAGGCGGTCCGTCTGGCGGCGGATTTCGGTGCGCCCATCCGCCATCCCATGTGGTGGAATGGCCGGGTCTATTTCATCTCCGACAAGTCCGGTGCGGACAATATCTGGTCGATGGATCCGCAAGGCGGTGACCTTCGCCAGCACACCCGGTCCGAGCGCTGGCTGATGGACGACTCCTACCTCGACAATGGCAAGATTGCCTATCAGAGCGGCGCCGACGTCTATGTCTACAATATTGTGGCGAATACGACCTCGAAACTGGATATCTGGCTCGCCAGCGATGCAGACTATCAGCGTGACCGGTGGATCGAGCACCCGCTCGATTATGTCGAAAGCGCCCGGTTTTCTCCGGATGGCGAGAGCGTCACGCTCACGGCGCGCGGCGCATTTGTGACAGCGTTCCAGGGGCCGCGCCGGCGTGTTGAATATGCCTTGCCGGACACAACGCGCGCGCGATCCGCCGCCATCGGTCATGCGGGCGAAAAGGTCTACGCGATCCTTGACGGTGGAGAGCGCGGCGAGATCTGGCAGATGCCAGCTGACGGGAGTGGCGCCGGCAAGGCGCTGACCACAGGCTCCAAGGTCTATGTCTGGGCGATCTGGCCATCGCCACATGATGAGACGCTGCTCTATTCAGACAAGCGCGGGCGGCTCTTCCATCTCGATCCGGACACCGGCCGCAGCACGCTGATCGACGAAACCGCCGGCAGCTCCGACTTCGCCTTCGGTGACTTCAACTGGTCTTCGGATGGCCGCTACATTGCCTACAGTTTCTATGATGGCCGCGATATCGCGCAGGTCGCTGTCTACGACACCAAGGACAAGAAGAAGCATGTCCTGACATCCGGCAAGTACGAGTCGTTCGCACCCGTCTTCGCGCGCGATGGCAAATGGCTTTACTTCATCTCAAACCGCCAGTTCGATGCGACCCCAAGCTCGCCCTGGGGCGACCGGAACATGGGGCCGGCCTTCCAGGCGCGCGGCAAGATCTACGCCCTGCAGCTCGACCCCGAGGCCAGTTTCCCCTTCCAGCCCGACGATGAGCTCGACGCCAAACGCAAGGCTGAAGAAAAGAAGGAAAAGGACGAGAAGAAGGACAGCGAGAAAAAGAAGTCGGATGATGAGGATGAAGAGTCCAAAACCGTTACGATCGATTTTGACGGTGTGTCCTCCCGACTCTGGGAAGTGCCACTCGGCAGCGGCGCCTTTGCCCAGCTCGCTGCGAGCGAGGGACATCTCTTCGTACTGGAAGGCGGCGGCAGCGATCTCGTCTATTCGGGCCGTCAGGACACCGTCCTGAAACGGGCCGAGATCAAGGATGAAGGTGCAAAACTGGAGACCTATGCCTCCGACGTGCGCCGCTTTGCCCTGTCGGCGGATGCCAGCAAGCTGTTCGTCCAGACCGGCGACGGCCGCAATGCGAACTATGTCATTGCCGATGCCAAGAAGGACTTCCCGTCCAATCCGTCCGAAGAGGCTGTCCGTCTTGGCGACTGGTCGCTTCGCATCGATCCGGATGCTGAGTGGCAGCAGATGGCTGAGGATGCCTGGCGGCTGCACCGAGACTTCGCCTTCGACCCCAATCTGCGCGGGGTCGACTGGCAGGCCGTTGGCGATCATTACCTGCCCATGGCCGAGCGTCTCGGTCACCGCACCGAGCTGAATGACCTTCTGGCGCAGATGTCGTCGGAGCTTGGCATCCTGCACAGCCAGATCCGGCAGGGCGAGGTGCCCCGTGATGGTGAGTCCGGCGACCCGGCCTTCCTTGGTGCCGATTTCATGCCGGTCCGCAATGGCCTGCGCATCGAGACGATCTGGCAAGGCGAGCGTGACCGGCCGGATACGCTGGGCCCGCTACTGAAGCCGGGCATCGATGTGCGCGCTGGCGATGTCGTCCAAAGGGTCGATGGCCAGCCTGTCCGTACCATGGCCGATCTTGCCCGCGCGCTCGACAAGCGTGCTGGCCAACAGGTCCTGCTGGGACTGGACCGCGACGGCGAGACCTTCGAGGAGATCGTTGTGCCGGGTGGCGGCTGGAATGAGGCGATGCTGCGCTACCAGCACTGGGTGGAGATGAACCGCCGGACGGTTGCAGAGGCATCCGGAAACGCGATTGGCTACCTGCACCTGCGGGCCATGGGGGCGAGCGATATCGAGAGTTTTGCCCGTGATTTCTACGAGCATTTCGACAAGGACGGTCTGATCATCGATGTGCGCGGCAATCGCGGCGGCAATATTGACAGCTGGATCATGGCAACGCTGCTGCGCCGGGCCTGGGCCTTCTGGCAGGGCTTGGAGGGCGGGCCCGCCTACACCAACATGCAGCAGGCCTTCCGGGGCCACCTCGTTGTCCTGATCGACGAGGGGACCTATTCCGACGGCGAGACTTTCTCTGCCGGGGTCAAGGCGCTTGGCCTTGCGCCGCTGATCGGAACGCGCACGGCTGGGGCCGGCATCTGGCTGTCGGACCGCAACCGGCTACAGGATGGTGGGCAGGCGCGTGTCGCCGAGTATGCGCAGTACGGCATGGACGGACGCTGGCTGCTCGAAGGGCGCGGTGTCTCGCCCGATATCGAGGCGACCAATCCGCCCCTCGCCACCTATCGCGGCGCGGACAATCAGCTCAGCACGGCGCTTTCCTATCTGAAAGACAAGATCGCTGCCGAGCCCATCCCCGAATTGCGCGCACAGCCTATCCCGCCTGTCGGGACCACAGGCAGGGATGTCGATTAATCCGGTGAAGGCGCTGCTGTGGATCGCGCTCTTCAGCCTGGTGGCTTGCGCATCCATCGAGGAACGGGAGAGCGAAACGGTGAGGCCGGACGGATTTGTGAGGGTGGCCGAGCATGTGCCCGGCCTCATTGAGGACGTGCGCTATCACACCGCCGACAATTTCGTCGGTGCGCCGATTGACGGCTATGAAGCGCCGGTCTGCCTGCTGACACGTGAGGCTGCCGATGCGCTGGGCGAGGTGCAGGCCGAGCTTGCGGGTTTTGGCCTGGGGCTAAAGGTCTTCGACTGCTATCGCCCGGCGCGGGCTGTCGCGCATTTTGCCCGCTGGGCCCGCGATCTCGATGACCAGTCAACCAAGCCCGTCTACTACCCCAATGTGGAGAAGTCGCAGCTGTTCGAGTTGGGCTACATCGCCGAAAAGTCCGGCCATTCGCGCGGCAGCACCATGGACCTTACAATCGTGGATCTGGCGAGCCTTGAAGCGATCGACATGGGCTCGCCCTTTGATCTGTTCGATCCTCTGTCATGGCCGTCGGATCCGCGCCCCAGCAAGCAGCAGCGGGCAAACCGCGCCTTTCTCAACGCCATCATGACCGCGCATGGTTTCAAGGGATTGCGGGAGGAATGGTGGCATTTCACCCTGGTGGATGAGCCCTATCCCGACACCTATTTCGACTTCGTGATCCGCTAAACTCTGCGCAGGCCCCGCTCAGCTCTCATTATAGCGGTATCCAACGCCGTAGAGCGTCTCGATCGCGTCGAACTCGTCATCGACTTCGCGGAACTTCTTGCGCAGCCGCTTGATGTGGCTGTCGATGGTGCGGTCGTCGACATAGATCTGGTCATCATAGGCCGCGTCCATCAGCTGGTCGCGCGACTTCACATAGCCGGGCCGCTGGGCAAGCGACTGCAGGATCAGGAATTCGGTGACCGTCAGGCGCACCGGCTCGCCATCCCAGGAGCAGGCATGACGGTTGGGATCGAGGGTCAGGCGGCCGCGCACGATCGGCTTCTGGTCGTTTTCTTCCGAACCCGGTTCGCCGGCACGCGAGCGGCGCAGCACGGCTTTCACCCGTTCCGACAGGAGGCGGTTGGAGCATGGTTTGCGGACGAAATCGTCGGCGCCGATATTGAAACCGATCACCTCGTCGATCTCTTCATCCTTCGAGGTCAGGAAGATGACTGGAAGCTCGGAGGTCTGGCGCAGCCGGCGCAAGAGCTCCATACCGTCCATTTTCGGCATCTTCACATCGAGGATGGCGAGATCCGGCGGGGTCTCAGTCAGGCCCGACAGGGCGGCAAGCCCGTCATAATAGGTCTTTACCGTGTAGCCTTCCGCCTCGAAGAACATTTTCAGCGATGCGACAATGTTCTCGTCATCATCGACCAGAGCCAGCGTTGCCATTGTGCCTCCTTCAAACCCGTCTTCCGCGCCGGGGCGGATAATCGGTAGCGTTTCAAACATGGTTTGGCCCGCACCGGAAGCCCCTGGCATCTTATTACTGAACCGTCATCCTGTGGCAGGGCTTGGCTTAAACCAAGACATTTCAAGGGCGAACTGTCCCGTCTTGTCACATTCGGGGACACCAGACCCCTGAAAAGTGTGCACGTTTCTTGCGTCTCGCCTCTCAGGATAGTTTCCCGAGGAGCTGGGGCATGGCGGAGAACCGCGTCAACTGGGTCGATTACGGCAAAGGCATCTGCATCATCCTTGTCGTGATGATGCACTCCACGCTGAACTATGGCGAGATGGTGCACGGCACCGGCTGGATGCATGACGTGGTGGCCTTCGCAAAGCCGTTCCGCATGCCGGACTTCTTCCTCATCGCGGGCCTCTTCCTGTCGCGTTCCATCCATGGCGCGCTGCCGGAATACATCGACCGCAAGGTCGTCCACTTCGCCTATTTCTACATCCTCTGGCTTGGCCTGCAGACGCTCGCCTTCGAGGCTGACCTGCTGCTCAGCGATCCGGCCGCCGTGGCCGCGATCTTCGCCAAGCAACTGATCTTCCCGGCCTCCAGCCTGTGGTTTATCCACCAGCTTCTGGTCTTCTACGTGGTCACCCGGCTGCTCAAGGACGTGCCTGTCATTGGCGTGTTCATGGGCGCCTGCCTGCTGCACATCGCCTTTTATGCGGGCGCTGTGGATACCGGCTGGTCGGTCACCAACCGTTTTGCCAACTGGTACGTCTTCTTCTTCGCCGGCTACGCCTTCGCGCCTTTCGTCTTCGCACTGGCCAGTCGTGTCGCAAAAAGCTGGGAAGTGGCCGTGGCCGCACTGATTGCCTGGGGTTTCTGGAACTTCGAATTCGTCAGCCTCGGCTGGAGCGAGATGCCGGGCGTCAGCCTTGTGATGGCCTTTGCCGGTGCGATGGCCATCGTGACGGTTGCCGCGCTGCTTGCGCGCTTCAAGGTTGGCGGGATGCTTCGATATGCGGGCAAGCATTCCATCGTCATCTACCTGACCTTCTTCATCCCGATGAAAGTCGCGCAGAAGGCCTTGGCTTCGACCGGCCTGATTCCGGATATCGGTACGGCCAGCCTCGCTGTCCTGGTCTTTGCGGTCGCTGCACCGCTGATTTTCCACCGTTTCATAAAGGGTACGCCGCTGATTGCGCTATACGAACGCCCGGCCGTTTTCCGTCTTGGAAACCGCCGCGCCAAGAGCGCTGTCGGCAGCATCGCGGAGGCCTGACGGCCTCCCGGGGGAGCGAGAGGGCGCCGGCCAATCCAGGCCAGGCGCCCCTCGTCCGCATTTGGGGGATGGATTTCCCGATAAACTTTCCACACGGCCTGAAAAGCGCTTAAACTCCTGCCGTCACGAGGTGGGAGAGAGACGATGCGCACCTGGCTTCTTACAATCTGTTTTGGCGTCTTCGCCGTGGCAGCCGCCGCCATGCCGGCAGCGATGCCTGCGCCTGGCCATGAGCCGCGGGTCGCGCTGGTCATCGGCAATTCGGCCTATGAGACACCGGGATGGTCACTGGAAAATCCCGCGCGCGACGCACAGATCATGAAGGCCGCGCTGGAGGGGCTCGGCTTCGATGTCGACATCGTCCTCAACGCCGATGAAGACCAGATGGAACAGGCCTTCTCGGACTTCGGCGCACGCCTGCGTGAGGCGGGGCCGGAGGCGACGGGTTTCTTTTTCTTTGCCGGTCATGGCGTGCAGTCGGAGGGGCTGAACTACCTCATCCCGACGGACCTTGTTGCCTATAATGAGGCGGATATCTGGGCCAATGCCCCGCGCCTGGAGCTGCTGTTCCGCTATCTCGAAAACGCTGGCAATGCGGCCAATTTCATCGTGCTGGATGCCTGCCGCAACAACCCGCTGCCCGCGGCGGTGCGCAGCACGGCAGGCGGACTGGCCGCGACGGGCCGGGTGCGCGGCACGCTGATCGCCTATTCGACCGCGCCGGGCGCTGTCGCCGAGGATGGCACGCAGGGAAACAGCGAGTTCACGCTTGCCCTGTCGGAGCTCATCTCGACGCCGGGTATCGCGGCCGAGACCCTGTTCCGCCGGGTCGCCACCCGCGTCGAGCAGCGCACCGGTTACCGCCAGCAGCCATGGGTCGAAAGCGGCCTGCGCGGCAACGCGGACTTCTGCTTTGCCGGCTGCGAGTCCAGCGAAGAGGAACGCTCCGAGGCCGCCGCGCTCACCGCGTCGCTGTCGTCGAACAGTGTGGGTGTGCTGGAGAGCTTCCTGGCGGCCTTCCCGGACTCGCGCAATCGCAGCCTCGTCGAGGCCCGGATCGAACAGCTGGAGGCGCCTCAGGTGACGGAGGTCTCGATGCGCGATACGAGCGTTTCGGATACGCCGGCCGAGCCCGATCTCAGCGTTTTCGAAGGCGTCGCCAAGGGTCAGGAGCCAGAGCAATACTCGGTGCCGCAAGGCCCGCCGCCACAACAGATGGCGATGAAGGAGCCCGAGCAGAAACAACTCAGCGAGGGCCAGGTGAAGGCTGCGCTTGGCGTCGACACGCTGCTCACCGACCTCATCAAGCCGTGGCGCAAGGATGTGATGCAGACCGCCGGGCGCGCCGCGTTCATGGCGCGGACGGTTGATGGTGCACCGGAATACGACCGTCTCGACGAGGCGCTTTTTGTCTTCTTCGAGCCGGACTCCGCCAGCCTGGACGCGGGCGCCTTGAGCAACCTCAAAGCCTTTGCGACCTATGTCGCGCGCCCGCATGTGATGGATGAGCGCGCAGGCCATCTGCGCGTCGTCTCAGGCTGCACGCCGCAGGAGGGGCTGGCAGTGGCCTGCCGCCAGCGCGCCGCCGAGGTCGAGAAGGCGCTGGTTGCGCTGGGCGTACCGCAGGCTGCGTTCGAGGCGCAGATGAATTACGGCAAGCACCGCCAGCTCAAGGATCCGGGCTTTGGCATCGATGAGGCGGCGCTCAACCGCTATGCCATGGTGCAGCTGCTCGACTGAAAATATCCGTAGGAAATTCCGAAGACGCGGCGTTTGGCGGCCTGGAAAAATTCCTCGCTCCCGGGGAGTCTGGAAGCGGTACAATTTCCGTATGATTCCAGTCTGATTCCGGTACGAAAACCGTCTGATTTGAGGGTGGCCGGGGGCTCGCTGCGCCGCGTCCCCGGGCCTCTCCCGCCCCTCCGGCCCGTCAGGACAGGGCTCCTGCGAAATCGCTCCCGAAACGCTCCCACACCCTTGCCGCCAGAGGCATGATCGGCCCTGTTCGAGACCGGCGCGAGATGGACCTGGCGCGGGGATTGGACACCTAGCCGTCTATCCCGCGGGCGTAGAAGGCGACGGCATAGTCGGGTGCGAAGCGGGCTTCGCCGATGCGTACAAAGCCGAGGCGGGCATGGAAACGGTGCGAGCCGGGATTGTCGGGATCGGTGTTGACCTCGCAGGTCAGCCACTGGCGCCCCTTCGACCGGGTCAGCGCGAAGGCGGCCTCGTAGAGCTGCTGGCCGATGCGCTGTCCGCGCGCGGCCTCGGCAACCGCGATGCGGTCGACATAGTGGATGGTGGTGTCATGCTCGGCCATCCAGCGTTCGAGCCAGCGCAGATTGTCGCTCGTATAGGCCATGGTGCCCGGCTCGACGAGGTTGATGAAGCCGAGCGGGGTATCGGCGTCATCCGTGGCGACAAGGCAGGTGCCCATGTCGAAGAGGGCGCCGAGTCCGGCGGCATCATCCTCATGCCCGACACCCGGCGTGGACGCCTGGTTGATGGCATAGAGCGCGGCAAGGTCTTCGGGCTGGAAAGGACGGATTGGCATGGACAGGGCAGGTGGCCGAGAAAGGCCAATCCGTCAACCGGGCTGCGACGCCGTGCTAGATCTCGCCGGGGCCCTTGCCGGCCTTGCGCCAGATCCAGATGATCAGGATGAACATGATGACCAGCAGCGAACCGAAGCCGACCAGCGCGCCGACGGCGAGCGGGTCGATGGTGAGATTCCCGATTTGCATTCCCCTGCCTCCTCTTGAAGCCTTGGGGCGGAGGCTCGGCTCATCCAATGGCGGGGGCAATCCGTAGGATTGCGTATTGGACGGCCGCCGGGGAATCGAACCCCATTGCCCTGCCACTCCACCTTGGGAAGGGACCGCGTTTGCAGCGCGGCATGGAGGCGGCGGCCGTTATGGTTCCTGGTGATCGCTCCTTCCCCCCTCTCCCTCGGGAGAGGGGCCGGGGGAGAGGGGGAACAGGGCCTCGGCCCTGCGCTGCGTTTGCGGAGATGAAAACGCCATCACGGCGCGCTCCGCACATGGCGGCACTGGCACGCCCCCGCACCCCTAATCCCTCTCCCCAAGGAGAGGGGAAGGGTGGTCGCGCCCGGATCAGGCGTCAGCGATCAGATTGTAAGGGTTGAAGACAATATGGCTCAGGTCGCGTCCCCGATGGGGCGCGTCAGACTGCTAGCAGCAACAATAATAGAGCGTCATAAGTGTCATGGAGCGGGGAGATAGCGGGGCAGGGTTGGGGTGTCAAGATTGAAGAAAGCCCGGCTTGACTACGGCGTTTCAAGCGCAAGTCTGTCAGTACGATTTTGAGGTGATCGTTTGCCAAGATACGATTTCATCGCGGTCTATCTGTTGGCCAACCGGAAGAACGGTACGCTATATGTTGGTTCGACCTCGGATCTGATTGCCCGCATGGCGCAGCACAAGAGCGGCCAGGGTTCTCGCTTCACAAGCAAGTACGCCGTGACACGACTGGTCTGGTTCGAGCGCTTTCCGGAGATGGCGCCGGCGTTGGCAGCGGAACGACGGATGAAGGAGTGGAAACGGCGCTGGAAGATCGAACTGATCGAGAAGAGTAATCCGCATTGGGATGACCTGACGATGTCACTGACCCCATATTGAGTGGGCTGTTTGCGGTTTGCCGCACGCTCCCCAGATGCGCCTCCCCGCGACTTGATCGCGGGGTCCATCTCCTACGGGGACGATATGGGCGGAAGGTCCGTTCTGGAGCGTTAGGAGGTCGCCATCCAGACTTGAAGTTAGGGAGCGTTCAGACGCAAGGACGGGCGATGGACCCCGTGGTCAAGCCACGGGGAGGCGCCAGGTTTAGAGTTTGGAATTGTGCTGTGCGGATCCCTAATTCCGCCCCGCTTCCTTATCCCGCCCGGCGAGCAGCCTTAGCCGCAGCGCGTTGAGCTTGATGAAGCCTTCGGCGTCTTTCTGGTCATAGGCGCCGCGGTCGTCTTCGAAGGTGACGATCTTTTCCGAATAGAGCGAGTAGGGCGATGAGCGGCCGACCAGGATCGTGTTGCCCTTGTAGAGCTTCAGGCGGACCTCGCCGGTGACATAGCGCTGGCTCGCATCGATGGCGGCCTGCAGCATTTCGCGCTCCGGGCTCCACCAGAAGCCGTTGTAAATGAGCTCGGCATATTTCGGCATCAGCTCGTCCTTGAGGTGGGCCGCGCCCTTGTCGAGGGCGGCCTGCTCGATGCCGCGATGCGCCGTCAGCAGGATGGTGCCGCCCGGCGTCTCATACATGCCGCGCGACTTCATGCCGACGAAGCGGTTCTCCAGCAGGTCCAGCCGGCCGATGCCGTGCTTGCCGCCATACTCGTTGAGCTTTGTGAGCAGGGTGGCCGGCGACATGGCTTCGTTGTTGATGGCGACCGGGTCGCCCTTCTCGAACTGGATGGTGATGTATTCCGGCGTATCCGGGGCCTCTTCCGGAGAGACGGTGCGCTGGTAGACAAAGTCCGGCGTCTCGACGGCCGGGTCCTCCAGCGCCTTGCCCTCGGACGAGGTGTGCAGCAGGTTCGCATCGACCGAGAAGGGCGCCTCGCCGCGCTTGTCGGCCGGAACGGGAATGCCATGCTCCTCGGCGAACTTGATGAGGTCGGAGCGGCCCTTGAAGTCCCAGTCGCGCCACGGGGCGATGACGCGGATGTCCGGCTGCAGGGCGTAATAGCCAAGCTCGAAGCGGACCTGGTCATTGCCCTTGCCGGTTGCGCCATGGCAGACCGCATCGGCGCCGACGGCCTGCGCGATCTCGATCTGGCGCTTGGCGATGAGCGGGCGGGCAATCGAGGTGCCGAGCAGGTAGACGCCTTCATAGACGGCATTGGCGCGGAACATCGGGAAGACATAGTCGCGCACGAAATCTTCGCGCAGGTCCTCGATGAAGATGTTCTCTTCCTTGATGCCCATCTTCAGCGCCTTTGCGCGCGCCGGCTCCAGCTCCTCGCCCTGGCCGAGATCGGCGGTGAAGGTGACGACCTCGCAGCCGAACTCGGTCTGCAGCCATTTCAGGATGATCGAGGTGTCGAGGCCCCCGGAATAGGCAAGGACGACTTTCTTCGGCGGGGTGGTGGGCGTGGCCATGGTTTGCGCGGGCTCCGGGCAGGGGTGGTGTGTTCGGCGCGCACCATATTCAGAAGTGTGTGTGGGGCAAGTGGCGTTCTCTACGCGCTGGGAAAATGAAAAAGCCCCGGCGGTAGGGCCGGGGCTTGTCGTGTCAGGTGGTGCTGGCGTCAGGCCCGTTTCACGAGGCTGATCAGGAAGAGCAGGATGCAGGCGCCGAGGAAGGCGCCGATCAGGCTGCCGATGATCCCGGCAAAGCTGATGCCGATCGCGCCGAAAACGAAGCCGCCGAGCACGGCGCCGACAATCCCGACAATGATATTGCCGACGATGCCGAAGCCTGCGCCGCGCATGACCTTGCCTGCGAGCCAGCCGGCAACGCCGCCAATGACGAGCCAGAGAAGAATTCCTACCGGATCCATGAGACCCTCCCTTTGCATGTGTTTCAGACGAACCGGCGAGCGGGTCATTGGTTCCGGCGGATGGGCTTTTGCGGGAGGGCAGGCCAGACCGGCCGTGCCCAGAGATTACCGACCTTTCACCTAAAACCTGCCCCCTCGCCGCCGCATTCGGGGCGCAGCGTCTCCTTCATGGAAGCTCCTTGGCAAGGGTGGGGCTTCGAGGGAGACGAGAGGAGACACCCAATGTTCAAGAAAACCATACTCACCACCATCGCTGCCGCCGCAAGCTTCGGGGCCTGCGCGGCCAATCCGGCCCCGGCGCCGGACGAGACACAACCAGCTACACTGACGGGGGGCAATGAAGTGCACTCATACATTCTTCTCGACCGCACCGGGTCGATGTCGTCCATCTGGGACGAGGCGCTCGGCTCTGTAAATGCCTATGCCTCCGAAGTCGGCAAGGCCGAGGAAGGCGAGACCGACGACCTGGAAACGTCCGTGACGCTCGCCGTCTTCGACTACCAGGAAAGCCTGCAATACGACGTGCTGCGCAAGGACGTGGAGCCTGGCCAGTGGCAGACGGTCACCAATGACGAGGTCAGCCCGCGCGGCATGACCCCGCTCTTCGACGCGATCGGCCGCATCGTCGCGACGGCGGAAGCCGACAATCCGGAAAAGGCCGTCATCGTCATCATGACCGACGGGCTGGAAAACTCCTCCAAGGAGATCACCAAGGAAGGCGCGAAAGCCGCGCTCGACCGCGTCGAGGCGAAGGGCTGGGAAGTGGTTTTCCTCGGCGCCGAATTCGCCAAGTTCGATGATGCCGAAGGCGTTGGCGTCTCGGCCAGCAAGACCATGGCGATGGGCGCCGGCACGATGCAGGAGTCGATGTCGCGCCTGGCCAAGAAGTCCCGCGACTATGGCAAGGGCGAGGAGGCGGAGATCGAATTCGACGAGGAAGATCGCGCCGTCGCCCAGGAAGAGGATGTGAAACAGCGAAAAGGTGACTGACCCGGCTCCTCGTTTGTCACCTTGAGCTGGCCCCCGCTCGCCCCCTGAAGCGAGCGGGGGCTTTTTATTGCCGGCGCGCCAGCTCTTCCTCGATCACTGCGAGTGCGCGTTGTGCCGCCTTGTTCTGCTCTGCCAGATCGGTGGGCGTAGCGCTGTTGAGGCCCGCCCATTCGGTGAGCAGGAGCCCGATATCGGGCGTATCGGCGATCCGTGTGATGGCTTGTGCGGCGGCCTCGTCGCTGATGCCCTTCGGGCAGTCGAGGACATAGGTTTCCGCGCCATCGTTCAGCACATAACAATGTTCCCAATAGAAGTCCTGAGCGTCGAACGGGATGAGCTGGCGCACGCGTGAGCGATAACCGGGCAAGACGTTTGTGACCGACAAGGTCGCGTTCTGGGCAAGGTATCCTTCGACGGCATCGACGACGTCCCGCGAGCGTGGAAAGCCCTGCCGGCGCATCTCGTCATAAGTTGACCGGTTGACCTCGATCGATTGCCATTGGGAAGCGTGGAAGAAATCAACCAGGACAGGCCAGCATTCGTCTGCGCAGTCTTCGCCCGCTTCAAGGAAGTCGAGCGAGCGTTTGCCGGCTGCGACCACCTGTCGGACGGCGTCGGCTTTCTGCTCGGTGAGGCGAATGGAGAATTCGATTTCCTGATGAAGCGCCTGGAGCAGTTCGGTTTCCCGCGCCCTGTCCGCCCGCGCCTCGTTCCAGTTGCCGAGCTGGAGACCGAGGAAGACACCGAGGACGACGATCAGCGTTTCGATGAGGACGGTGAACCAGTCCTGCTTGCGAATGGAGGTGGCGAGACGCTGGAGGATCATTGTTTCGCCTCCAGCGCTTTTTCCATGAACAGCATCATCGGCTGCATGCGCTCAGGATAGTCGACATATGGCGCACAATCGATGAACCCGCAGGACCGATAGAGACCGATGGCCTCAGTCATGTCGCGGCTCGTATCGAGCACCATTCGGCCGAAGCCGTTCGCTGCGGCGAGTTCGAGCAGCGCCTCGCACAAGAGCCGACCGGTCCCTCTGCCCGCCTCGTTTGTGCGCACATACATTCGCTTCATCTCGCACGTATCGGGCCCGATCACGCGGTAGGCGACGCCGCCGATGACGCGGTTTGCGTCCAGCGCGATGAGTGTTCGACCGTTTGGCGGTCCGTAGGACACGCGCAATTGCTCCAATTCCCTGTCCAGCGACTGGTAACTGAATGCCATGTCGACCAGCCAGGGATCAGCCGCGTAGCGCTCCCGGCACCAGACCACATACTCGCTGATCAGGTCTCCGAAACCGGCATAGTCTGCGTCTGAAACCGCTTCGCGAAGGGTCGGTTTGTTGATCATGGCGCGGCATCGCTCTCGCGGCGCGAGCCGGACGTGCCCAGTTCCTTCGTCAGTTCAGCATCCAGCACGGTCAGGACCGCAATGCGGTGTTCGTACCGGTCGAGGAATGACTCCAGGCGCGCGATGTTGTCGCTGTACTCGCTGAGGAGGCCTTTGTTCCCGCGTATCTGGTCGATGTCACAATTATATCGCCACACCAGGCCTTTGTCGTCACGGCCCGCACTTGGAGAAACGTAGCCTGCATCTTCCGCACCCCCCACTTCAAGCCAGATGGCGTCCGGATATCGGACGTGAAGCCGGAAAAGTTCGTTGACCGCTTCTGCCCGCGCAGCCCGGGACCGTTCCTGCACAACAGCATAGTCGCGCAGGGCCGACTTCACGGAAGGGTTGGAAATCAGGTCAAACCGGCCGGATGAAATGAGCTCATCAAGGCTCGACAATGCTTCGGTGGGCGAGGGAATCCAGTGTGAAACGAGCACAGCCCAGCACTCATCATTGGTCAGTGGCCGTGACGGGGTGAGCGAGAACATGACGGCATTCGCGTCTGTGGCCAGCTCAATGCGAGGGCCATGTACGGCCAGCTCTTCTTTCTGTGTGTCCAGAAGTGAGCGGGTCTCCTCCTGCAGGCGCAAGAGCAGGACCTGCTCGCTGTTTCGCTCGACCCGCGCCTGATTCAGATTGCCGAGCTGGATACCGAGGAAGACACCCAGCACGACGATCAGCGTCTCGATCAGGACGGTGAACCAGTCCTGCTTGCGGATAGAGGTGGCGAGGCGCTGGAGGATCATGGGGCGACTCCTGCAATTTTCGCAGACAGCATACGCGCCTCTTCCAGATCAGTTGGTGCTCCGTTCAGCACGATAAGCCGGATCGACTGGGTGTAGCGCACCGCGTCGGCGAGCCCGTCGGTCTGCTTCAGTATCTGAAGCGTCCGCGCGATCTGGTCCGGATCGTCAAACGCAGGGCAATCTGTTATCGAGCCGTAGCCGAGCCTGTAATTGGCATTGGTGAAACAGGTCTGCCACATATAGGCCTGCGTCTCGGGCGAGTACTTGCCACGAATAATCTCTCGCAAGGGCGGCTGGAACGCGTAGAAGATCGAGAAATCTTCCAGACCGGCATAATAGTCGCCAATTTCCCGGCGAAGCGCAGCATCGGGCAACAGTTTGAACTGACCGGCACTGACCAATTCATCATAAGTCACGCTGTTCGGCGTGAAGGGTGTCCAGCCGGCTCGAAAGTAGATCAGCTGGAACATTGCCCAGTCGCTGAGACCGACATCTTCCCCTTCCAGATAGCGCACAATGATCTCTGCATGCTCGGCTTCCCGGCTGAGGCCATCAATATGCGCTTCAAGTTGCACCGCGTCGCTGGCGATGTCCTCTCCGATGCTTGAGAGATAATAGAGCCCGGCCGCCCTATCTTGCCGGGCGCCGTTCCAGTTGTTGACCTGAAGACCGATAAACACACCAAACACAACGATCAGCGTCTCGATCAGGACGGTGAACCAGTCCTGCTTGCGGATGGACGTGGCGAGGCGCTGGAGGATCATGGGGTGGCCTCGTTGATGCCCGTTTCGTTTTCCAGAACGGTTCTGGATGCGTCATCGCCCTCGCTCTCGATGAAGGGCGCGCGGATGAAGGCATAGTGTTCAACCAGAAAGTTGGGGTCGATGGCCTTGATGATTGGGTCTGCGACCTCGAACATCGGGGTGCCGGTCCATCCGATCTCCTCGCGCTCCCACCAGCGCTTGGCGAAACGGCTGCCGAAGAAAAACGGCGCGGTGTTCCGGATATGCATCTTGACCCGCGCACGATCGACCAGCCCTTCCTGCTCCATGCTGATCAGCGTGTCCCATTGCTGCATGATCGCCACCAGCTGGGTTTCGGCCATCCGCAACTCGCTGTCGGTAAGGTCTTCCGGCGTATGGATCGCCTTCATCCACGCGGCGGATGCGGCCGGTGTCGCAAGGCTCAATTCGATCTGCGCGAACATGGCCGCTTTCCCAGTCTCCTGAGATAGCCGCGTCAACGCCGCGTTCTGCCGGACCTCAACGATCAGCACGATGAGACCAAGCAGGACGCCGATATTCGCGGCCAGGGTCAGCCAGCGATTGGTGCGGTCCCAGGTCCAGCGCGGCAGCGCGGCCGGTGTTTCGGCCGGTGTCTCTGTTTCTTGCAAACTCATCGGATACCGCCCCCCGGCCTGCCCCTGCCGTGTGACTATTCTCCGGAATGGGGCGCGGCACAAGCAATTGCGTCGCGCCGCGAGCGGCTTTATCGGACATGCCATGACGCGCCCCATCACCACGATCGGTTTCGATGCCGACGATACGCTCTGGCATAATGAGAGCGTCTTCCGGCTCACCCAGGAACAGATCTTCGACATGCTGTCCGAGCATGCCGATCCGGACACGATCGGGCAGAAGCTGCTGGAGGCCGAGCGGCGCAATCTCGGGCTCTACGGCTTCGGGGTGAAGGGGTTCACCCTGTCGATGATCGAGACGGCCATCGAGGTGACGAGCGGCAAGGTGCCGGCCTCGACCATCAAGGAAATCCTCGAGGCGGGCCGCGCGATGCTGTCCCATCCGGTCGAGACGCTGCCCGGCGTGCATGACACGCTGGAGGAGGTCGCGCCGCACTATTCGCTGATCCTGATCACCAAGGGCGACCTGTTCGACCAGGAACGCAAGCTTGCCCAGTCCGGCCTCGGTGACTGGTTCGACGGGGTCGAGATCGTCTCCGACAAGACACCCGCCGTCTATGAGCGCATCTTCGGGGCGACCGAGGGCGGCCCCGCGAAAGCCATGATGGTCGGCAATTCGCTGAAGTCGGACGTCATCCCGGCCATTGAGGCCGGCAGCTGGGGCGTGCATGTCCCGCACGGGCTGACCTGGGAGCTGGAACGGGCCGAGCCGCCGGAAGGCGCCGAGCGCTTCCGCAAGATCAGCAGTATCGAACGCCTGCCCGCCCTGCTGGAGTCGCTCTAGGGCCGGTCGGCCGCGTTGGTCGAGAGCCAGTCGAGAAAGGCGGCCTCCAGCGCTTCCACCGTTCCCGGCAGGCCCGCTGCGGCGCCGTCTGCGGCAAGCCAGCTTTCCATCGTCTCGCCACTGGCAAGCCCTTCGGCAATCGCGCCGAAAATGGCCGGGTTGCCGCTCGTCTCCATCATGTAGCGGGCTAGGCCGAGGCCCTGGCGGTAGAAGAGTTCCGGATCGGGGATATCGGCGGCCCTGAGCAGGCGGTCTGCTTCCTCGCCGGTGATCACGATCGCGCCGGTCTGGCTGCCGGTTGCGCCGTCCTTGCCGCGATAGGCCTGCACGGCGGCAAGCAGCGGATGCTGCATGCTGAAAAGCTGGTCCAGCGGGATGAAGCCGTCCGGCTCGGCATAGGTGTCCAGCAGCCGGTCCCAACGGCCTTGCTGCATGCTGTCATCCTCCATTAGGAGGGCGGCGGTTTCATCGAACCAGTCCGGCGCGGGCCCGCCATAATGCTTGCCGCCGCTGCTCTCGCGGTCCGGCCAGTAGGCTTCCATGAAGAGGACATGCCCGATCTCGTGGTTTAGGGCGCTCGCTTCGCTGGCTTTCGCGGCGGCGATCTCGTCTTCACTCTCACCTGAGACCTTGCTGATCTTCGACAGGGCCTGCTGCACGGCGCCATTGATGACCGCGTCGGGCGTGCCCGGTGGCAGCTGGTCCACGACCTGCTTGCGGATGGCTGCGGTCTTGAGGTCCTCCTTCTGGGCCCGGGTGATCCAGGGCAGGGCAGCCGGGTAGCCATCTGTTTCCAGCTGGCCGCGCTGCGCGTCCAGGCGGCCGGTACCTTCCACGACGGCGACCTGCGGGGCCGGGCGCCCGAAATGGGTCTCGAACCGCGCCCGCGTCCCGGTGATTGCATCGGCGACCGTGTCGATCTGGCCTGGCGAAGCGGCCGCAAGGCCGCCCTCGACCGTCCGGCATTCGAGGTCGTCCCAGTAGCATTGTGCACTGGTCTGGGCACTGGCGGCGCCAGCCCCCGCTACGAGCGTGGCGAGCAGGCACAACGCTGCCGATACGGGTCTTTGCATAGATAAGGCTCTCGTCGAATATCGATAATTCAACCTTCTATGCGTTACATCTGTCATGATGCAAGTGTGAAACTGCGCCATGTGCAGGAAATGTTGCGGCCAGCGCCGTCCTAGACGACGTAGTCGGCCCCTTCATTCCTGTCCGATGCGTGGCGCCAGACCCACCAGGAATAGGCCGCGCCGAACAGGGTCACGCTCATCACGGCGCCGACAAAGGTGAAGACCATCCAGATGCCGTTCAGGGTGAAGGCGATCACGATACCGGCGAGGCCGGCAAGGATGTAAAGCGGGCCGACGAGGCGGTGGGTCTTCTCCCACGTATAGTCGCTGGTCAGCGTCCACGGCGTGCGGATTCCGAGGAAGAAGGTCTTGCGCGTCTTCGGCAGGTAGTTGCCGATGACGATGAAGAGCAGGCCGCAGCCCGCCATCACGAAGCGGACGAATTCATTCGAGGAGGAGGCTTCGCCGCCGCGCGCCATCATCACCGCAATGCCGCCGGTGAGGGCCGCAAGCAGAACCATCGTGGATGCCCAGATTGCGACATAAGCCTTGCGCGAGCGGCGCAAATTCTCCCGGAACGGATCGATGAAGGGCGCGAGCGCGAGCACGCCCGTCACGAAGAGGGCAGCGCCCGGCAGGATCATGAGGACAAGCAGCGCGCCATCCTTGTCGGCGAAGCGGTCAGCCGTCCCGTCAGGCCCCCAGTGAACCGGTATCTGTTCGCCGGCCGGCAAGGCGCCGAACGCCCAGTAGAGTGTGCCCAGCATGACGGCGATGGCCCCTGCGGACCAGATAAGTCCTGTACGGATCATTTGGCGACCTCCTTCATCTCACTCTGCTTGTCTTCGTTCTTCTTTGCCCGGCCGGCACGCGGACCGGCGTGTTGGCGCCATCGCCCTGGCTAGACGATCAGTTCAGGGTCGAGGTCATGATCGTTCGCCTTGCGCCAGACGAAGTAAGAATACACCGCGCCGAACAGTATGACGGGCAGGATCAAGGCCGGCAGCATCAGGGCGAGGGCCAGCCCGTTCAGCACGAAGGCCAGGACGATGCCGACCAGGCCAGCGCCGCTGAGCAGCAGGCCCGTCAGGCGGTGCGTCTTTTCCCATGTGTCGTCGCTCGACATGGTCCACGGCGTGCGGATGCCGACAAACCAGTTGCGCCGCGATTTCGGCAGGTAATTGCCGATCACGACAAACAGGGCCGCCGATCCGGCAATGATGGCGCGAATGATCGGGAAGACGTCATTCATATAGTTCTCGACGCTGCGCACGAAGGCGACGCCGAACCCGAAACAGATCCCCGTCAGCAGCACCATCACGCCGATCCATGTGCCGAGAAGCAGTTTCCGGCTGCTGAACAGGTTCACCCGCCACGGCTCCAGCGCGGGCAGCAGGCTGAACAGGCCGGACAGGAGCAGGGCCGCAAGGGGGAACACGCTCATCACGATCAGGGCCTGCTCACGTGTGTCGGCGCCCTTGATGAAGAACTCGCCGTTCCAGTGGATCGGCACATAGGTGCCCGGCGCGATCATGTTCGCGACCCAGGCCACGGCACCCGCCATTGCGGCAACGGCCAGCGCGGTTGCGATGAGACCTGTGCGGATCATTCGGCTGCCTCCTTCATGTCGTCATCCCTGTCATCGCCATCGTCCCGGCCGACCAGGGCCAGGATCGCGGCGGCTGCGTCTTCCAGCACGCTCGTATTGGCGCGGTAGACAATGCTCGTCCCCTTGCGCTCGGCGGTGATCAGGTCGGCCTCTTTCAGGACGTTGAGGTGCCGGCTGACCGTCGGCCAGCTGGCATCGAACATCCCGGCGAGGTCGCCGGATGTCTTCGGGCCCTTCCGCAACACCATCATGACCTTGCGGCGCAGCGGATGGCCCAGCGCATTGAAGACACTAGTTGCCATTCCTGCTAATTAGCAAGAATAGTAATTAGCGGTCAAGCTAATTATGAAATGCGCACAAAAAAGAGCGCCTCCTTTTCTGGGAGACGCTCCAACCGGTCGTTCGAGGAGGGGATGAGGCTAAGCGACGACCGATTGTTTCTGGGCCTGGTGTTTGCCCTCGCAGAGTTCTTCCACGATCTTGTCGTTAAACGCGGGAAGGTCGTCCGGGTTGCGTGAGGTCACCAGACCGGAGTCCACGACCACCGGCTCATCGGAGACGACGGCCCCGGCATTCTTGAGGTCCTGCTGGATTGCCTTGAAGCCGGTCATCTTGCGGCCATTCACAAGTCCGGCGGAAATCAGCACCTGCGGGCCATGGCAGATGGAGAAGACGGGCTTCTTCTGCGCGAAGAAGGCGGAGGCGAAATCCAGCGCCTTCTGGTTGACGCGAAGCGCATCGGGATTGAACAGGCCGCCAGGGATGAGCAGGGCGTCGAAATCCTCGGCCTTGGCCTCATCCAGCTTCTGGTCGACAGGCACCTTGATGCCGTGTTCGCGGTGGCGGTTGGCTTTTACCTCGCCGTCTTCCGGCGAAACGACCAGCGCGACACCGCCGGCATTCTCGATGGCTTCCTTGGGCGATGTCAGCTCGACTTCCTCAAAGCCGTCAGCGGCGAGGATGGCTACGGTTCGTCCTTCAGCTCTCTGGGTCATTTGAATCTCCTTCTGAGTTTCTTGCGGATCATGGCGGCGATCAGTCGATGCGCCATCTGCCTGAACAACGAAGGCGGGCGGGGTCGCGTTCCAGAGGTAGACTGTTTTGCGGGGGAAGGGTCCTGGGGCGCCGTCATGACGATCTGTCTCCTGGGCAGGCGGGCGGGACGGCATCGCGCGCTGTCAGGCGGGCCCTGCCGGGATCAGGAGATTAACGAGGCATGGCGGCAAGCGTTCCCGGCAGGCGCGCTCGCCGGCAGCGCTAATGATGCTCGTGGCGCTCGATATCCTCGGCGAGGCGGTCGACCGAAGCCATTTCGTGATCCTCTGCCGCCTTGTTGGCCGCCTTCAGGAAGGCGCCGGGTTTCGCCATTGGTGGAAACTGGATTTCGCCCTCGCCGCGCCCTTCGATCAGCAGCGTGCCAAAGCCGAACAGCCGGCCGATGATCCCCTGGTCGAGGTCGGCCCCTTCGATGGAGGAGAGCGAGAGCTGGTCGACATGCGCCGACAGGATGCCCTTCTTCATCACGATGCGCCTGTTGGTGACGGCGAACTCCGTCGTATTGAGGCGCAGCATCTCATAGATGAACCAGATGATGCCGATGATCAGGATGCCGAAGACGATCAGCACCAGCCAGGCCCGCGCATACCACAGCCAGTGGAACTTGCCCCAATGCAGGACCTGCTCATTCTCCGACAGGCTCTTTTCGATATAGCGCATATGACCTTCGACTCCTCGCTGGCAGCACCGGATTGAACGGCCCGTACCTTAACCCCGTTCCCATGACATGCGAGACAAGCCTCGCCAATAAGGGCAGTTCCGTGTACATGGCCCGCCATACAAAGCCCTTCCGAAAGCACTCCCTCCCATGACTGAGCCCACCGCGCTTCGCAACATTGCGATCATCGCCCACGTTGACCATGGCAAGACGACACTGGTCGATTGCCTGCTGAAGCAGTCCGGCACGTTCCGCGAAAACGAGCAGACCGAAGACCGGATGATGGACTCCAATGACCTGGAGCGCGAGCGGGGCATCACCATCCTCGCCAAGACGACCTCTGTCGTCTGGGGCGATACGCGCGTCAACATTGTCGACACGCCCGGCCACGCCGACTTTGGCGGCGAGGTGGAGCGGATCCTCAACATGGTGGACGGCGCCATCGTGCTGGTCGACGCCGCCGAAGGCCCGATGCCGCAGACCAAGTTCGTGGTGTCCAAGGCGCTGAAAGTGGGTCTTCGCCCCATCGTGGCCGTCAACAAGATCGACAAGCCGGATAGCCGGCCCGACTATGTCATCAACGAAGTGTTCGACCTCTTCGCCGACCTCGGCGCCGATGACGAGCAGCTCGATTTCCCGATCCTATACGGTTCGGCCAAGAATGGCTGGATGAGCCTCGACCATGAAAAGCCGGAAACGGACATGGCCGCGCTGTTCGACCTGGTCATCAAGCACGTCCCCGAACCGAAGACCGAGGACGGCCCGTTCCGCATGCTGGCCACCACCATTTCGGCAGATAATTTCCTCGGCCGCATCCTCACCGGCCGCATCACGTCCGGCACGGTGAAGCCGAACCAAACGGTTAAGGTGCTCTCGCGCGATGGCGAGCTGGTCGAGCAGGGGCGTGTCTCCAAGGTGCTCGCCTTCCGGGGCCTTGGCCGCGAACCCATCGACGAAGGCGTCGCCGGCGACATCGTGTCCATTTCCGGCCTCACCAAGGCCAATGTGGCCGACACCTTCGTCGACCCGTCCGTCTCCGAGCCGATCGAGGCCCAGCCCATCGACCCGCCGACCCTGTCCATGACCTTCCGTGTCAATGACAGCCCGCTGGCCGGCACCGAGGGCACGAAGGTCACCTCGCGGATGATCTGGGACCGGCTGGTGAAAGAGGCCGAAGGCAATGTCGCGCTGAAGGTCGAGCGCTCGGCCGAGGCCGAAGCCTTCACCGTGTCCGGCCGGGGCGAACTTCAGCTCGCCGTGCTGATCGAGACGATGCGCCGCGAAGGCTTCGAGCTTGGCGTGATGCGCCCGAAGGTCGTGATGAAGGAAGACCCCGATTCGGGCGAAAAGCTGGAGCCGATCGAGGAAGTCGTCATCGATGTCGACGACGAGCATACCGGCATCATCGTGCAGAAGCTCAATGAGCGCAAAGCCGACATGATGGAGATGAAGCCGTCAGGGGCCGGCCGTACGCGGCTGGTCTTCCACGCGCCGACGCGCGGCCTGATCGGCTATCAGGGCGAGCTTCTCTCCGACACGCGCGGCACCGCGATCATGAACCGCGTCTTCCTCGAATACGCACCTTACAAGGGCCCGATCAAAGGCCGTCATACGGGCGTGCTGGTCTCCATGGAGCAGGGCGAGGCGGTGGCGTTCGCACTGTGGAACCTGGAAGACCGCGGGCCGATGATGATCCACCCCGGCGACAAGGTCTATCAGGGCATGATCATCGGCGAGCACAATCGCGACAACGACCTGGAAGTAAACGTGCTGAAGGGCAAGAAGCTCTCCAACGTGCGCGCTTCGGGCACCGATGAGGCCGTGCGCCTCACCCCGCCGCTGCAGATGACGCTGGAGCGCTCGCTCGCCTACATCGCCGACGATGAGCTGGTCGAGGTCACGCCGAAATCGATCCGCCTGCGCAAGATCCACCTCGACCCGCACGAGCGGAAGAAGGCGGCCAAGGCAGCTGCGAACGCCTGAGGCCGCCTCCCCGTCCGGCAAGCAGCTGCCTGTCCCCCGGCAGGCAGTGCGCCCGGCCTATTCGCGCCAGAGGCCGGCGCCGGTGCCCGCACCATCCTTGATATGCATGGAGAAGGAGCCTGTGCGGCCTTCGACATCGCCGCCCGTACCGATCAGGCCGCCGACGGTGAATGATAATTGCCTGATCGTTCTTCCCGGCCACCGGACCGGCCGGGACGGCGCAGTGCTGTTCATCGGTTGGTAATCAGAACGTCTGTCTTTCTGTCACGCTTGCCACAAAAAAATGGGCAAGGGGAACTGAGGGGAAACAGATGAACAATCGGATCAGTGCGGCGTCCATCGCCGCAGCAATCGGCGTATGCGTCGCCTATGCAGGGCCGGCGCAGGCCGAGGAGAAGGCCCACCAGTCGGTGGCAGACGATGATGGCGCGCTTTGCCTCACCTTCGGGCCGCAGTCGCCGCGGGATATTTCAAAGGTGGACGGCATCAATCCGGTTGTATTCGGTCTGGCGCCACCGCGTACTGAAATGGAACTTTGTAATATCCACACGCACACCAATGCCGAGCACAAGGGGCCGGGCTACAGCGTCTTCGTCAGTGATGGCGAGCATGGCGGCTATGCCTGCAACGAGACCGGGTCGCTGAGCGAGGCCGAGCTCGAGCCGCTCGAGGGCGAGTTTCATGGCGTTGCGCCGGGCGATACGATCGAGGTCCACTGGGTGCACACGACCTGCACGGCAGAGCCTGGCCCGGGGCTCGGGTCCTGCGTGCCGGAGGGTTGCGAGAACCCGGTCCTGCGCGTCGAGGCGCAGACCTTTCTTGTCGTGAATGACCGTTATGCGCTGGATTTCATGGACATGGTCAGCGTCAAGCATGGCGGCGGCTACTTCCAGCCGGGCGTCATCCCGTCCAATACGGGCACGCCGGTCGTCTATCTCGGCTCGACCACCGGCCCGAGCTACAACCAGTCGCAATGCTCGCCGGCCAAGGTGACCTGGAGCGTGCGTCCGCAATGCGCAAAAGTCGACATCGCGACGGTCCATGAATGGGCCGAAATGGGCAATGTCTTCGAGGAAGATCACTCCCACGGCGTGCGCCAGCTGGTGACCGCGCCGGAGCTTCTCTCGTCCATCGATTAGAGCCGACCATCACGGCTCCAGGCTGGCCGGTTTCAGTTCTTCACGCTGGGATCGGTCAGCCTTTCTATGGCTTCACGCTTGACGCCATCGACGGCCGGCGCGAGCTGGTCGAGGCCGCTGGCCAAAGAGCCATTGGCGACCTCGTCGAAGACGACCCGCGTGCCCGCGCCGTCCTCCAGCGGCTCCAGCGTGATCGTCCAGATGACCTGCACACCCATGCCCTGCAGCGGGCCGAAAGGCGCATCGAGACGCAGCATCCTGCCGTCCATGACCGCCAGGACCCGCCCGTGCTCAACTGAATTGCCCTCCCAGCTTTCCAGCCACACACCGCCTGCCTGCGGGTTCAGCCAGAGATGGTGGGCATTGCCGGAATAGGTATGATCCGGATGCCACCAGCTATCCGGCATCAGCAGCCGTTCCCAGAGCTTGTCCGGCGCGATGGGGGAGGTGGCCTCATGGCGCAGCGTGTAATGGTCCGGTGTGGCGGAGACAATTTCGCCACTGGCTGTTGCAGCCAGCCCGGCCAGGGATACGGTCACAATCGCTTGTCTGAGCATGGGTGCTGTCCTCCGTGACGGGAGTATTGACGCTGGACGCGGCGCTGGCAATTGCCTGTCGGGGCGGCGCGGAATTCGCCTGACGATTGAATCTGCAGCCGCCATATCGACCATCCTCCGTTTGCGTCATAAAGTTGCCATATGGACTTGATGTCGCATCGGGCCGCTGGCTGGTCGATCCGTTTGAGATTGAAATCGGACAATTCCCGAATTGAGAACCTGTTTCGTGATTGCCTGACCGCCTTCACCTGGCGCGGACAGGAGACCGAGGAAATCATCCGCCTTCGCCATGCGCTCAGCGTTTCAGACTGTCTGATTGCGCAGGAAAAGCAGGCTGGCCTCGTTGGCTTCCTCGTCCTGGAGCGCCCGAAAGCCTATGTTTCGCACCTCTTTGTCGATGCCGACTGGCGCCTTTGCGGGGTCGGGTCCGGCTTGCTGGCGGTGGCCCGCGACCTCGCCCGCGCGCCGCTCAGCCTTGATGTCGACGTGCAGAACGACTTTGCCATGCGCGCCTACAAGGCGATGGGCTGGGTCGAGAAAGTCGGCACCAACCCGACCCGGCCGGAGCAAAAACGCCTGACCGGGCCGTAGGCGCAGCCACCCTAGACCATTGAAGCTGCGACCTTGTCGATTTCGGCCAGGTGTCTTGCCTGCTCGGCTTCCGGCAGGAAGGCGCCGGTGAAACTGTTCTTCGCCAGCTGGATGATCTCCTCGCGCGTCAGGCCGACCGCCTTCGCCGTCTCGCGGAAATTCTGGTTCATATAGCCGCCGAAATAGGCCGGATCGTCGGAATTGATCGTCGCCTTCAGGCCGAGCGCGAGCATCTTCTTCATCGGATGATCCTTGAGGTCATCGACGACGCAGAGCGACAGGTTCGACAGCGGACAGACGGTCAGCGTCAGCCCGGCCTCGCGGATGCGGGCGGTGAGGGCATCGTCCTCGAGCGAGCGGTTGCCATGGTCGATCCGGTCGATCTTCAGGAGGTCCAGCGCCTCGTAGACGTAGTCCGGCGGGCCTTCCTCGCCGGCATGGGCGACAAGCTTCAGCCCCTTCTCGCGCGCCGCGGCGAAGACGCGCTCGAACTTTGAGGGCGGATGGCCGACCTCTGAAGAATCGAGCCCGACGCCGTGGATGCGGTCGAGCCAGGGTTCGGCCTGCGCCAATGTCTCGAAGGCATCCTCTTCCGGCAGGTGGCGCAGGAAGCACATGATCAGCCGGTAGGTGATGCCGTATTTTTCCTCCGCCGCGTCAAGAGCCTTCAGGATGCCGCCGATCGGCACGTCGAAGGGCAGGCCGCGTTCGGTATGGCCCTGCGGGTCGAAGAAGACCTCGACATGGCGGACATTGTCGGCCGCCACGCGTTTCAGATAGGCATCCGTCAGGTCGTGGAAGTCGGCCTCGGTCTGCAGCACCGACATGCCCTGATAGTAGATGTCGAGGAAGTCCTGCAGGTTCGAGAAATCATAGGCCGCGCGCACGTCTTCCAGCGTCTTGAAGGGGATGTCCACGCCATTGCGCTCGGCGAACATCATCAGCTGTTCCGGCTCAAGGCTGCCTTCCAGGTGCAGGTGCAGCTCGGCCTTGGGCAGGGCGGCGATGAGGGCGTCGAGATCGTCAGTGGTCGTCATATAGTGGCCTGTTTCCTTGTCCTGACTGGACGGGTCGTAACGTATGAACCCGCCCACTGGGCTGTCTGCAGGCTAACATGTGCTGCGCGCTGGCTTGAGGCAAGGCGTGCTGGTGGAACGACAGATCGCGCCGCGCGGGCCGGCCGCGCTCTGTCCTAACTAGCCTTGGCCAGTGCCTGGCTGGTGCCAGCGTCCCGGGTGGCGATTTCATTGAGGCGCGCCATGTCACGGATGGCGTTCAGCGTCTGCATGCTTTCGCGGGCAATATTGTTGAGCGCGGACTGCAGGGTTTCCTGGCAGGCTTCCAGGCGCTGTTCGAGCTCCAGGATAATGCCGCTATTCTGGTCATTGTTCGACATCTCGACCTTCGCCATCAACCGGATCACATCAAGGGCCGTGGCCTGGCGCTTCATGGCCTGGCAGGCGCCGGGCAGGTTCATGCAGCGCGCGCGGACCGTGTTGAGCGCCAGCTGGGCGCGTTCGTTGAACGTGCCGCTCAGCCGTTCCAGCTGGTCGGTCTCGGCCTCCTTGTCGACGCCGTCGGTCGCGCCTTCCTCGCTCTGGAAAAAGTCGATCATTTCGCGCTGCAACTGCACGATGAAGTTGAGGAGCAGGGCTTCGTCGAGCGAATTGGCAATGTCGGTCGCCGTATTGTCGAACTCGCTGAGCAGGGCCCGCAGCTCTTCCAGGAGCGTGACGTAATTGGCCGCGATAACGGCCAGGCCCTCGCCTTCATCGCCCATCTGGCTGGCAAAGATCCGCAGGTTGAACGGCGTGTTCTTGACCGAGTCCAGCGACGCGGAAATCGCCTTGATGTCGTCCAGCAGGACGTTTGCACTTTTGTGCAGGCGATCGAAGTTCGAACTCAGCGTGGAGGTGCTGCGCCCCAGCCCCCGGTCGCGTGCATCGAGTTCCTGCTTCAGGGCCTGGGACATGAAGGCTTCATAGGATTCAAAGCCCAGTTTGCCGAGCGCCTGATCGATTTCGTCGGCGCTTTGCGCCGGGTCGAGCCCTTCGGTGCGTTCGCGCCCGGCCTGCACGATGTAGAGGTCCCGGACCTTGTCGAAGAGGCTGCTGGTCGGCTTCAGCCTGATCGACAGGTAGCCGCCATCGACCGGGGCGACCACGGCATAGACCCAGTAATACTTGCCGCTTTTGGAGGAATTCTTGACATAGGCACCGATCGGCTGGCCCGCCTTGATGGTCGACCACAGCTTGTAAAACACCCCGCGCGGGGTGTCGGGATGACGGATCAGCTTGTGCGGCTTGTCCCACAGGTCCTGGGCTTCATACTCGCTGACGCGCTGGAAAATGCTGTTGCCCGCCTTGATGATCCCGCCTGGATCGGTGCGGGAAAAGAACAACTCGTTCAGCCGGAAATCGGCTTCCTTACCGCGGTTTTCTGCGTTGGCGGGAGCTTGCATGGTCGTGTCTCTTTCTGAGTGATCTCTTTGACGTTCTGCGAGATTGGTTAAACCAGAATTTATTTTGCTGCGGGTGGTGCATAAAGCCGGAAGGGGCCGCATCCGCCGGAGGTGTGCGCATCCCGTGTGCGCCTGTGGCGGCCGGGACTGTTGACTGCAGCTGGCGTGCAGTCCTGCCTCAGAATCGGCGGAAATTGCCAGCATCCCCAATGTCGTGTTTGGTAAATTCAGGCGCTGCGCTACAAGTTGTGGAAACGGCCTGCAGCGAGCCGGGAAGACAAGGGTGATTGTATGGGACTGATCTGGTGGATCCTGCCTGGACTGGCTGGTGTTATCGGCTTGATGCTGACCTTTGCCGGGCTTGGGCGTCTGATGAAGCTGCGCCTGGCGGCCGGCGGGATGCGTTTCCTGTTCGGCATCGGCTTTCTCGGCGCCGCCGGCATCGGCACATTCGCCGGCCTCAACCTGCAGACCTACAAGCGCCTGACCTATGAGCGCGCGGTCGCCCAGGTCAGCTTCGATGCGCTGGCGGGCGAGGAGAATGCCTATCGGGTGAAGGTGAACCTTGCCGAGGGCGGCACGGTGACCTGCTTTGTCAGCGATGGCAGCGAGGAAGACTGTATCCTGCGCGGCGACGAGTTCTCCATGGGCGCGCGCGTCATTACCTTCGAGCCGATGGCCAACATGCTCGGCTATGACAGCGTCTACCGGCTGGAATACATGGAAGGGCGCAACACCAAGCGCTACAATACCGCCACGGTCACCGAGGCGACGACCAATGGCCGGGCCCTGTCGAAGAATCCCGGTCTCGACGTCTATGCGCTGGCCAAGGAAGAGGGCTCACGCTTCGGCATGAGCGGGACGCAGTTCGGTTCGGCCGTCTATGCCCCGATGGGCGACGGGCTGAGCTATGATGTAATCATGACGCAGGATGCGCTGACGCTGCAGCCCGGCAACGCGCTGACCCAGCAGGCGATCAATCGGAGGGACTGAAATGGGGCTTTGGGAGAGATATGTCGTTCCGCCCCTGGTCTCATGCGCCTGTGCGTCCAAGCCGATCATGAAGCAGCGCGCCAAGGTGGTCCCGCGGGCCTATGGCAATGTGCTGGAGATCGGTTGCGGCTCAGGGACGAATTTCGACTTCTACGCTCATAATGAGATTGAACGCCTCTACGCGCTCGAACCGTCCAAAGGCATGATCAAGCGGGCCAAGAAGAAGGCGCTGACGCTTGGCTGGGGCAACCGGATCGATTTCCTGGAGACCGGCGCCGAATCCGTCGAACTGGACGACAATTCCATCGATACGGTCGTCATCACCTTCGTGCTCTGCACCATTCCCGACTGGGAGGGCGCCCTCAAGGAGGCGCGGCGCGTGCTGAAACCGGACGGACAGGTCCTGTTTTCCGAACATGGCCTTGCACCCGATGAAGGCGTCGCCAAGTGGCAGCGCCGCATCGAACCCATCTGGAAGCCGCTTGCGGGCGGCTGCCACCTGACGCGCGACACCGGCCTGATGCTCGCGCAGGCAGGCTTTGCGCTTGAAGGCATGGAGACGATGTACCTGCCGAACACGCCGAAGATCGCTGGCTTTGTCAGCTGGGGCGCTGCGCGGATTTCATGAGCCAGCCCAGATGAGTTCGCCGCCCCGACGCCCGCCTTACATGCCCTTCCTGACCGGCCCGCCGGACATCGCAGTCGGGCTGAAGCCGATCCCGGAGAGCAAGTGGCTGCTGCCGGACACCGAGGAAGAGGCCTGGCTGCCGGGCAAGCGGATCATCATGGCGACGCGCCCGCACGATACCGTGCTGGGCGACACTGACGGCGAGCATGCGCGCGAGCTTCTATCGCTGATCGGCGAGGCGCTTGGCGACTCCCCGCATCACAGCTGGGACAATGCCCTCGAAGCGGCTGCCTCGCTCGTCTCCGACGATCTCTGCCTGCTCGAACAGGATGATGAGGGCGACTGGATCCTGACCGCCGCTGTTGTCGCCGCGCCGACATACTGGTGGCCGGATGAGCAGATCGGCCGCTCGCTGTTCGGCCTGCACCATCCGGTGCCGGGCGGCGATCCGCATCTCGCGCGCCGGATCAACCGCGTCTTCGACAATCTCCAGCCCGGCAAGGTGCTGGAACGCTTCAACTGGACGGTCCAGGCCGAAGGCACCCGCCACACGCCCGAGCGTCCCGCGGCAGAAGGGATCACGCCCGAACAGCTCTTCCTGCGCGTCGAGCGTCAGACCATCCGCAAGCTGCCGGAGACCGAGGCGATCTGCTTCACGATCCGGGTCTGCATGGACCCGCTCCTGCCGATACTCGCCGATCCGGATGTGCGCGAGGCCTTCGAGGATGCCTGGATCGGCACGGCGCCGGAAATCCGCGCCTATAAGGGCTGGGACCAGCTGGAGCCGCTGGTGCGCCAGGCCTGCCGGCAATCGGCCGGCGCTTCATAGAAGACGCCTCCGGAGGGGCGGACCATGGCAAAAATCATAGCCGAACGGATGACCGTCGAGCTTGAAGGCGACTTCGTCGTCTTCCTGATCGGCATGCGGGTGAACAAGCTCTGGAAAGTCTGGAAGTGGTGGCCTGTCGCCATGGCGATGCCGCGCATGCTGGTCGAACTCGAAAAGAAGCCGCAGCTCGGCCTGCTTCACGCCTATAACAAGTTTGGCCTGCGCAACACGATGGTCGTCCAGTACTGGCGGAGCTTTGAACAGTTGCATGCCTATGCGACCAGTCCGGACAATGCGCACCTGCCGGCCTGGCGGGCCTTCAACCGTGCCGTCGCATCCAACGGTGATGTCGGTATCTGGCATGAAACCTATCTGGTCAGGGCGGGAGATTTCGAGGCGGTCTACAACAACATGCCGGTGGCCGGTCTTGGCCAGGCGGGACGTCTCATACCGGCAAAGGGCCGAAAGATGTCGGCGCGCGGCCGGCTCGGCAAAAGCGACGGCACCGACCTGCCGCCCGGCAGCTGACCCCTGTCGCAATCAGGGCGATCCACGCTATGTGAAACGCTTGGCTGACGATTCGACGGAGGTTTCATGGCATACTGGCTGTTCAAGTCCGAACCGTTCAAATGGGGCTGGGACGATCAGAAGAAGGCGGGCAAGAAGGGCACCCAGTGGACTGGCGTGCGCAACTACCAGGCGCGCAATTTCATGCGCGACATGAAAGTTGGCGACAAGGGCTTCTTCTACCACTCCAACAAGGGTCTCGAAGTTGTCGGGATCGTCGAGGTTTCTGCCGAGAGTGCGCAGGACAAGACGACTGATGATGAGCGCTGGGACTGTGTCGACCTGCGCGCCGTCTGCGACATGCCCAAACCGGTGACGCTGAAGGATGTGAAGGCAAACGAGAAGCTCGCCGACATGGCGCTGGTCACATCCTTCCGCCTCTCGGTCCAGCCGGTGAAGGAAGACGAATGGATGGAAGTCTGTCGCATGGGCGGGCTGGACGGGAAGATGCTGAAGCCGCTCTGAGAAGCGGCCGCTAGCCGCGCACCCCGTCTTCGAAGCTCGCCAGCGCCCATTCTGCAAACGTGGCGAGGTTCCCGCCGGTAAACAGGAAGGCGCCGACACCGGCCGCCTTGGCCGCCTCCATGTCGGTCTGCTTGTCACCGATCAGGAAGCTTGCCTCGCGATTGACCGGGAATTCCGCCATGGCGTGTAGCAGCATGCCGGGGCCGGGCTTGCGGTCGATGCTGGCGCGCCGGTACTGCGCAACTTCGCCTTCCTCATGCCAGGGGGCATGATAGATCCGGTCGATGGCGGTGCCGTGTGCCGCGAGTTCCTTTTCCATGAAGGCATGCAGTGTGCGCATATCGGCTTCGGTATAGAGGCCGCGGGCGATGCCGGACTGGTTGGTGACAACGAAAACGAACCAGCCGCGCGCCTTGAAATTCTTCACGCAATCGATGGCGCCGTCGATCCACTCGAAATCCTCGATCCGGCTGACATAGCCGCGGTCGACGTTCAGCACGCCGTCGCGGTCGAGGAAGAGGGCAGGGCGTCGATTGGTCATCGGTCAACGTCCATAAACGGTTCCGGCGGGCCCGGCCAGATGCCAAAGTTTCACTGGTGTCACCCGCCAATTTGGGGTTTTCTGCACACTCAGGGAGACCAGACCAGATAACCGGTCCCCTGCAAGGGAGGAGTCAAAATGGAACAATTCATACCCCTGATCCTGAGTGCGGTTGGCGGCGGGGCCCTCGGGCCGATCGTCGCAAAACTGCTCGGCGGAACCGGCACGGGCGGCCTGCTGGGCGGCGTGATCGGCGGGATCGGCGCGCATTACGGCGCCGATGCGGCCGGCATCGGAAACCTGCTCGGCAGCGGCATCATGAGCCATATCCAGGACCTGCTGGAAGGCGGTGTCGGCGGCGGCATCCTTGGCGTGGTCGCCGGCATGGTGATGAAGTCGAAATCCTGAAGCTGCGCCAGGGCGTCTACTCGGCCGGGGCGAGGTCTGCGACCTTGTCCCGGTTGGCGCGCACGCCCAGCATGAAGGGGACCAGCGCCACGGCCGTCAGGATCGACGCCAGCAGGAAGGCGGCGCCCGGGAAATAGACCGGCGCGCCGGGGGCCGAGAAGGCGTGCAGCGTCTGCGTCATCAGCAGCGGCGCGAGGATGATCGAGAACGCGTTGAGGCTGGCCGTGGCCCCCTGCAACTCGCCCTGCGCATTGCGCGGCGTGAGGCCGGACATGATCTGGTTCAACGACGGGCCGAACACGCCCCCGAGCGCGCTCAGCGGAATGATGGCATAGATCATCCAGCCATTCACCGCGAAGGCGAAGAGGGCGAGCGCGAAAATCGTGATCAGTATGCCGCCGAGCGCGGTCCTCAGGGGGCCGAAAGTGTTGATCGCCGGGCCAATCAGCACGACCTGCGTCACCGCAGACCCGATCCCGACCGCGGCCAGCGACAGGCCGATCTGGGCTTCCGACCAGTCATAGCGGATGTCGGCATAGAAGTTCCAGGTCGACGGAAAGACGCTATGGGCGAACTGGAAGATGCCGAAGGTCACGATGAACCAGGCGACTTTCGGGATTTTCGAGAAGTGTTTCACCGCGCCGAAGGGGTTGGCGCGCGCGATCCGGAATGGCCGTCGATCCTCACGCGCAAGCGATTCCGGCAGGACGAAATAGCCGTACAGGAAGTTGATCAGCGACAGCGCAGCCGCCCCGAAGAAGGGCAGGCGCGTGTCGATCGAGCCGAGAAAGCCACCAAGCGCCGGGCCGACGATGAAGCCGATGCCAAACGCCGCCCCGATCATCCCGAATGCCTTGCCGCGCTCTTCCGGTTCGGTGACGTCGGCGATGTAGGCATTGGCGGTTGAGAAGGTGGCAGATGAAATACCCGTCAGGGCACGCCCGACAAAGAGCAGCCAGACACTGTCGGCCAGCCCCATGATGATGAAATCCATGCCCAGCGTCGCAATCGAGACAAGCAGGACAGGACGCCGCCCGAACCGGTCGGACAGGTTGCCGATGGTCGGCATGGCCGCAAAATTCAGGAGGCCATAAGTCGCCATCAGATACCCGCCGATGACGATGGTTTCCTCGGCCGGATTGCCCGTCAGCTCCTCGAGCAGGGAGGGCATGACGGGAATGATGATGCCGAACCCGATCATGTCCATCGCCACGCAGACGATGACGAACAGGAAAGCATTCTTCCCATGTTTTCGAATGGCGGGTGCCTCGGTCATGGGCAAGCGACATGGCCGGGATCGGTTGGCGCGTCAATCGGTGATTGGGCGCGAGGTGCTGGACTTAGTCCTTCACGGCATCGAGACGCGACAGGCAGACGAGCCCTCAGGCCGCTTTGCGGCGTGACAGGCTGGCGATGCCGACGCCGCCCAGGATGAGCGCGGTGGCGATGGCAAACCGGATCGTCAGCGGCTCGGCGAGGAAGACCATGCCTCCGGCGGCCGCAATGGCGGGAACCGAGAGCTGGGCAATGCCGGCAAGGCTCGCGGTCAGCTCGCGCAGGGCGGCGTACCAGATGGCATAGCCGAGACCGGATGTGATCGCACCGGAGGCAAGCGCATAGCCAATGCCGGCCCAGCTTGGCGTCGCCTCGCCGGCAAGCATGAAGGCAGGCAGGCTGAGCGCAAGCACGATGACACCGGCCCGCAGGAAGTTGCCGGCGGTCTGTGCGGTTGGCTGGCCCTGGCCGCGCCCGCGCAGGGAGTAGATGCCCCAGGCGACGCCGGCAGCGGCCATCAGAGCTGCGCCTTCGAGCGGCGGTGCTTCCAGGCCCGGCAGCAGCAGCCAGACAAGGCCGGTAATGGCCAGCATGAACCCGGCCCAGCGCGCTGCCGACAGCCGCTCGCCAGAGACAAGCGCCCAGCCGATCATAGTGATCTGGACCAGCGCGAACAGGATCAGCGCGCCCGTCCCTGTGGCGAGTGTCAGATAGGCGATCGAAAAGGCGGCGGCATAGACAAAGAGCGCCGCTCCCGACGCCCAGCTGCCAGACCGGATCGCGCGCACCGGCGATGCGATCAGGCCCAGCACCACGGCGCCGGACACAATGCGGATGAGCGTGAAGGTCCACGGTCCCGCCTCGCCGGTCGCCATGGCAAGCCGCGCCAGGACGGAATTCGCCGCGAACGCCGTCATGGCGAGCGCGGTGACAAGGAAGAGGCGAAGCGTGGTCGGCATCACCCGCTGCGATGCCCCAGATTGCGGCGGGTGGCCAGAGCGGGTGTGCGCTGCTCATGGCAAGTCAATTGCGGCCAGGCGGCAAGCTCGTGTCGATTCAACCCTTAACAGGCCCGCCGACTTGCCCGATAGTCGCGCCGTGGCGTCTGCAGGATAAGGGGAAAAGCCATGACGGGTGTTCTTATCATCGGCGTGATTGCCGTGGCCGCGCTGATCGGCCTGATCGTCGTTTACAACCTTCTGGTCGGAAAGCGGCAGATGGTGCGTAATGGCTGGGCTGATATCGACGTGCAGCTGAAGCGCCGCGCCAACCTCATTCCGAGCCTGGTCGAGACCGTCAAAGGCTATGCCAAGCATGAGCGCCAGCTCTTCGAGGAGATCACCGAGAAGCGCGCAAAGGCGCAGCAGGCCGGTGATGACACGCGCGAGCGCGGCGCCGCCGAAAGCGCGCTGTCGCAGCCTGTCAGCAAGCTGATGGCGGTCGCCGAAGCCTATCCCGACCTCAAGGCGAGCGATAATTTCCGCCAGCTGCAGGATGAGCTGTCAGAGACCGAAACCAAGATCGAGATGGCGCGGCGCTTCTATAATGGCGCAGTACGCGAGATGAACACGCTGATCGAGAGCTTCCCGTCCAATCTCGTGGCCGGGCCCTTCGGCTTCAGACAGGCCGACTTCTTCGAGATCGAAACCTCTGACCGGGCGCTGCCGGGCGTCGACTTCGGGGGCGAGGCCTGATGGCGCGGCTGCTCTTCGTCCTCCTCGCCAGCCTGTGTGTTGCTTTCCCGGTCCTGGCCGAGGAGGTCATCAACCGGTTCGATGTCGGGATCGAGGTCGAGACCGATGGCGACATCATCCTGACCGAGACGATCACCGTGACGGCCGAGGGCAACCAGATCCGCCGCGGCATCTTCCGCGATCTGCCGCGCTATTTCGAGAGTGACGGCGACCGGCTGCGCTATGATTACAAGGTCCTGTCCATTCAGCGCAACGGCCAGCGTGAGCCCTATGAAACCAGCACGGAGGGCAATGCCTGGCGCATCCGGATCGGTGATGAGGACCATTTCCTGAGCCGGGGCGAACATGTCTACGTCATCCGCTACCGGGTGAAGAACCAGATCCGCTATTTCGAGGACTTCGACGAGATCTACTGGAACGTCACCGGCACGTACTGGAACTTCCCGATCCTTGTCGCGAGCGCGCGGGTCATCTTGCCCGAGGGCGCCCGGATGATCGAGCAGAATGGTTATACGGGCGGGCAGGGCGACACGGGCAGCGCCTACCGGTTCAGCCGTGACGGGCGCGCCTATATGTTCGAGACGACCGAGCCGCTGCGGGTCCGGGAGGGGCTGACCATCTCCCTGACGATGGACAAGGGCGTGATCGACCCGCCGAGCGCGGCCGACAAGACCGCCCTCTGGTGGCAACGCTATGGCGCGGTCGTCATCCTGCTGACCTCGCTGTGCGGGGTGTTCTACTTCCTCTACCGCTCCTGGCAGACGGTTGGTGTCGACCCGCCCAAGGGGCCGGTCTTTGCCCGCTACGAGCCGCCGATGGGCTATTCCCCGGCCGCCGTGCACCACATCTATCATCGCGGCTTTCACCAGCATGACGCGCTGATCGCGACGCTGGTCAATCTCGGCATCAAGGGCTTTGTCGAGATCGATGCCGAAGACAAGAAGAAGACGGTGCTGACGCCGAAGACTGCCGACGGCGAAACCTTGCCCATCGAGGAGCGGCTGCTCGACCGCAAGCTGCTCTCGCACGGGACGATGACGCTTGGCGACAAGTACAACAAGACGTTCACCACCGCCTATATGGCGTTCCGCAAGCGTGTTTCGGACCGATTCGGCTCGGCCTATTTCAAATGGAATGTCGGCTACACGATCTTCGCCGTGTTGCTGTCGGGCGCGGCGATTGCCTGGGCGATCATCCAGGCGCCGGGCTGGACGCTGGCGATGACGCTGCTGGTTGGGGCGCTGGTCATCCTGAACGGTGTTTTCATGTACCTGATGCCGGCGCCGACCCCGAAGGGCCAGGATGTCCGCACGGAGATTGAGGGCTTCAAGCTCTACCTGGAAAAGGCCGAGAAACTGCAGCTCAACGCCTTCGAGGTCGGCTCAGGCCAGGAGCCGCCAATGACGGTGGAGCGCTACGAGAAGTTCCTGCCCTATGCGATCGCGCTCGGCGTCGAAGAGCCATGGACGAAGCATTTCGAAAAGCTCCTGCCGGAAGAGGCAGCGGCCTATAATCCGGGCTGGAGCCATATGGGCCGGCACGGTTCCTTTGCCAGCATGAACAAGTCGATGGTCTCGACGATGAGTTCGGCGGTCACCAGCTCCATGCCGCAAAGCTCCAGCTCGTCCGGCTCGGGCGGTGGCGGCTTCTCCGGCGGCGGCGGTGGCGGCGGCGGCGGGGGCGGCTGGTAAAAACGCGCCTCTGCGGCAGGGCAGCCGAATGGTTCTCCTTGAGACGTTCGCGCATACGCCCGCGTGGTTCGACTTCGCTCACCATGCGGGCTCTGGAACGGCGAGGCTTGCGCCCCCTCCCCTCAGGGGAGGGTCGGGGTGGGGCCGCTCAGAATTCCCCGTGCCGACCCTTGCCGGATGAGAAGGCCGTTGCGCCCTTGGCCGTCTCGCCGGAGCGGATGACGTCCATGCCGCCGGAAATCTCGGCCATCAGGGCGGTCTTCTCGTCGAGGCTCCACTGGTCGAGCGCCGAACGACGGTCGGCCCGCATGCAGAGCTGCGGGAAGCCGGCGATCTGGCTTGCCAGTGCCTTTGCGGCCTTGAGCGCACCGCCCGCCTCGGCCCGCCGGTTGGCGAGGCCCATCGCCATCGCCTCGTCGGGGGCGACCTCCCGGCCGGTCAGGATCATGTCCATCGCATGCGAGTGGCCGATGAGGCGCGGCAGGCGGACGGTTCCGCCATCGATCAGCGGTACACCGAAGCGCCGGCAGAAGACGCCGAAACGCGCCGTCTCGGAGATGACCCGCAGGTCGCACCAGAGCGCCAGCTCCAGTCCGCCTGCCACGGCGTAGCCCTCAACCGCCGCAATGACAGGCTTGCCGAGGCTTAACCGCGTCGGCCCCATCGGCCCCATATCGCCGCGCGCGGTGGTGACGTTGCCATTGCCCTCGGAGACGGCTTTCAGGTCCGCCCCGGCGCAGAAATTTCCCGCCGCGCCGGTCAGGATGGCGACCGAAAGCACCCCGTCGTCATTGAAAGCGTTGAAGGCGTCATAGAGCGCCTGCGCCGTGTCGCGGTCGACCGCATTGCGGGCCGCCGGCCGGTTTATGGTAACGGTGAAGATGTCGCCATCGCGCGCAGTCAGGACGGTATCGGCCATCTCAGTTCACATCCGCGCGGGCCTCTTCCGGCACATGCTTGCCGAGGAAGGGGACGATCCGGTTGAGCAGGACAGGCACCATCTTCTCCGGCAGGTCATGGCCCCATTTCTCGATGATCTCGATCTCGGCGCCGGGGATGCGCTCGGCAATGTCCTGGCCGGCGGCGGGACGAATCAGGGGGTCTTGCGCGCCGTGCAGGACGAGGGTGGGGTGCGAGACGCCGGCCAGCCGTTCGTGCCAGCGCGGCTGGGCGAGGATGGCGGCATATTGCCGGGCAACGCCCATCGGCCGGTCGGAGCGCTCGAACGCCCGGATGGCCATGGCTTTCACGGCCTCATCGGAATTGCGGACGGTTTCATGCGAGCCGATGACCCGGCGCGACTGAGCGGCAAGATCGCCGATGGCGTCGGCGTTGCGCACCTCCGGAACGGCTGTCAGCGCCTGCTGTGCTTCGGGCGTGGCTGGCGGAAGGGCCGGATCGCCTGACGTCGTCATGACGGGGATGAGGGTGCGCACGCGCTCTGGATGGTTGAGCGCCATCAGCTGGACAATCATGCCGCCCATGGAAAAGCCCATGACATCTGCCTTGTTGGCGCCGAGCGCCTGGACCAGTCCGGCCGCGTCGGCGGCCATGTCGTTGAGGATGTAGGGCACCTTCTCATGCATTGGCTCGCCGGCCATGACGCCCTTGACGATGTCGCGCGGGGCTGGCGGCACCTCATTGGTGAACTCGGTCGACAGGCCGATGTCGCGATTGTCGAAGATCACCACGCGGCGCCCGGCCTCCGCAAGGCCTTGCTTGAAGGCGTCCGGCCAGGTGATCATCTGCCCGGAAAAGCCGGAAACCAGCAGCAGCATCGGGTCGTCCGGCTTGCCGTATTCCTCGTATTCGATCTCGATTCCGTTGGCTTCGATGCGCGGCATATGTCTCTCCCTGTTTGTGCAACAGACTAGGCGTGTCAGCACAAAGCTCAAGCGCTCCAAGTGTGAGGCTATGTTCGGACGGAGACCTTGTTAGTCGTATTTCTGGATTAGGCGGATCCACACTCGCTCACTTGCCGAGCGATGTATGTGATCAGTTCGCGGAATTGGATTACGTTTTTTGCGCTCTCTGTAGCATTTCCTGAAACTTCTGCGCCTGCCGCTTTGGTTGCTCTTGAGCGCCCAATTCGACGGCGTCCCAGAATTTATCGAATTTCCGTAGATATTGGCTCTCCAACTCATCCACGACCAACGTGGAATGTTGCAGCACCAAATACAATGCAGCGATTACTTTGCCGGCTGCGGTCAAAGCATCTTCAACATCTGAGACCTTCGGTACGTCTGCTTTCGATTTGAGGGAATGAGCGAGCACCTTGTTTCGGTGACTTCTGATCGTTTTCAGGCTACGTGATGCGATAAATTCATCAATAAGTGTCAAAGTATAGATAAATTGGCCACAATATCGCAGCAACTCGACTTGACACGAGCGACCATGAATCAAATTGCCTGGATCAGCGAAGAATGCCTCGGCATTCTCCAGAAAAAGGTTGCGATGCTTTTCCATGTCCCGGCGCAACAGGCAAATGTTCAGCCGGTCGTCAGATACACTGTCTGTCAATCTACATATAGAAAGAATGCAATCACTAATTGACAGATTTTGAATAGCGTTGAACGAGAAACCAAGGTTCGCTTTGTTCACGATTTCATGGAGTGATCTTTTGGGGCTATCGAAAGGCCCATTGCTTGAAATGAACAGTGACCAGCTTTGGCGTGCTCTATAAAAATCACTGGCGCTTTGTTTCAGCGCTTTTTCTGTGCGCGTTTCCAGAGCTTGCTTTTGGGTCATCTACCTATTACCGGCTCAGCTCTTTCATCGCCTCTTCGAGGCCCTTGATGGTCAGCTCGAACATGCGTCCCGGTCCGATCAGCTCGTTGATGAGCTTGATCGAGCCGGTGTACTCCCAGGCGCCGGACTTGACCGGGTTCAGCCAGACAAGGTTCGGGAATTGCTGCACGATGCGCTGGATCCAGACACCGCCGGCTTCCTCGTTCCAGTGCTCGACCGAGCCGCCCGCATAGGTGATCTCATACGGGCTCATCGTGGCGTCGCCGACAATGATGACCTTGTAGTCCGAGGGGTATTTGTGCAGCACGTCCCAGGTCGGGATGCGCTCGTTCATGCGGCGGCGATTGTCCTTCCAGAGGCCTTCATACGGGCAGTTGTGGAAGTAGAAATATTCGAGGTTCTTGATCTCCGAACGCGCGGCCGAGAACAGCTCTTCCATGACCTTGACGTGCGGGTCCATCGAGCCGCCGACATCCATCAGCAGCAGCACCGAGACCGTGTTGCGCTTTTCCGGGCGCATCTCGATGTCGAGATAGCCCTGCTTGGCGGTGTTGCGGATGGTGGCATCGAGGTCGAGTTCCTCGTCGGCGCCCTCGCGCGCCCATTTGCGCAGCCGCTTCATCGCGACCTTGATGTTGCGCGTGCCCAGCTCGACGCTGTCATCGTAATTCTTGAATTCGCGCTTGTCCCAGACTTTTACGGCCCGGCGGTGGCGGGACTTTTCCTGCCCGATGCGCACGCCTTCGGGATTGTAGCCATTCGCGCCGAAGGGCGAGGTGCCGCCCGTACCGATCCATTTGTTGCCGCCCTCATGGCGCTTCTTCTGCTCTTCGAGGCGCTCTTTCAGCGTCTCCATCAGCTTCTCGAAGCCGCCCATCGCCTCGATCTCGTCCATCTCCTCCTTGGTGAGGAATTTCTCCGACATCTTGCGCAGCCACTCTTCCGGCAGGTCCTGCACGTCGACGGCGTCCTGCATGGTGTCGAGGCCCTTGAAGACGTGGGAGAAGACGCGGTCGAACTTGTCGAGGTTGCGCTCATCCTTCACCAGCGCGGCGCGGGAGAGATAGTAGAAGTCCTCGACGTCCATGCCGATGACATCCTTGTCCATCGCCTCGAGCAGTGTGAGGTATTCCTTGAGCGTGACGGGCACTTTCTGCTGACGCAGCTCGTTGAAGAATTTCATGAACATGGGCGGCGGCTCTCCATTCTCTGTGTCAGACAGTAGCGCGCGTCAGCCCTATGTCCAAGGGCTGACGCGGCGCAAGAGGGCGCGTGCTCTCGACTAATCAGCTGCCCTATTCACCAAATCTTGGGCCAATTCCAGTCTTTCGTCGAAAAGCGCCCACCTAGTGTCTTCCAATACCACTATTTTCTGATCCAATTTCTCAATTTCATCGCTGGGAAAAGGATCCGGCATTGTTTCGTAAAGTGTTAGTTGGCGTCGATATTTGTCGGCGATATCCTGTTCAGTTGACCAAGCCTGCGAAAATGAATCGTTCAGTTGCAAAACCAGATCAATCAGCTCTCGTTCTTGAGCCGTAGCACCAAGGCTCAGGTGGCTGTATTCGGATTTCATTTCTTCGTTTGCGGCCAAGCCAGCGGCTTTAGTATTCTGAAAGTTGTCCAGTTCAGCCTTAGATCGATCAATCAGCTGAAAGTAGCGGTCTACATCATCGTCGGAGCCGTAGTAAAATATGTGATCGAGTTCAAACAAGTTTGCGAACACGTTACTCTGGTGCTCCCAAGAACGAAGAATAAAAACATTCGGATGTTCTTCACCCAACATCGCAATATCCCCTCGCAGGGATAGGTTTGAGAGTTGGGTCACAATCCTAATCTTGTCGACCATGATCTCCGAATAGTACGCCTCAGTTTCAGCATCGAGAGACGGAGCACTTATGAAGAAATCATTGGTCGTATCGAACAGCGCCTCCAGCTGGCGAAACATGCCATCGAGTTCAGTTTCATACTGTTCAATTCTTGTTGCCCAACTAGATTCGCCATATTCTCGATTGACGATTTCACGTACTTGGCTTTTTGCGAAGCGCAGATTGCTCTTAAGTTTATCGCGCTTTCTAGTTACTTCGCTGAGGTAGGTGGACTTGGTAATCTCTCCTTGGTCAAGCGACACAAGAAGCGGAAGCAGCTCCTCCAACTCGTTAACAGTTGGAATTAGTTCATTCCAAACATCATTTATTTCAACAAATGCGCCAATTATTTTTTGTTGTTCGTTCGGATCAGATGGAAAACTCTGTCCCGAAGCCGGTGAACAAATTAGCAATGCTGAGGATATAACCAAAGCTGAGGCTCTTCGCACAAAACGAACCATTGAGAACTCCTGACCTTTCGATCAGCCTACACTCTTAGGTTGCAACATCAACTGGTGGATACGAAACCTAGTAGCGGTTCTTGATCAGCATCACCGCGCGGATTGCCTTCACCATTTCCGGCTCGAGGTGCATGTATTCCTCGATCTGCTTGAGGAAGGTTTCCTCGCCCTCGCGCAGCTGGCGGTCGGCCAGGACGATGTCGACGCAGTGGGCATAGACCGACAGGCGCATGTCGGCCGGCAGGGTGAGACAGGCTTCTCGCAGGCCTTCGTTCCGCTCGCCCATGCGCTCGTTCACCGTCTGGTTCACCGCGGCCATCTGCTGTGGGCTCAGCCGCTTCATCGTGCGTGAGCGTTTGACCAGCGCAGCGATCTCCTCGCGTTCCTCCGGGGCGATGCTGCCGTCGGAGAAGGCCGCTTCCAGCAGCAGGCACAAGAACGCCTCGGGGATCGTCCAGTCGGACTCGCCGCTCTCGTTGAACTCCTGCTCGAGCTTTTCGATATCGGGAAAGGCATTGCTGCCGGACTCGATCTCTTCGGCTTTGTCGAAGAGCATTTTGACATCACTCATGGCTCTGTTTCCTCAGCAATTTTCCGGGTCCGAACAAGGCGGTGGCGGATTGCGGGCTGGCCAGGAGGCGACCCATTCCACCCGGTCTTCAAGGACCTTGAGATAGGCTTCGAGTTCGTCTTCCACGCGGGACACCCAGTCGGTATCGTTTTCCGGCTCCGGGATTTCGCGGGCGCTCGCCGGCATGCGCTGGCGTTCCGGCTGGGCGATCAGGCGTTCTATCTCGGCCTTCTGCTCGGCAATCTGCTGTTCCAGTTCGGCCAGTCTACCATAAGACCCGAAATTCGCGACCTGGGCTTCGAGCGCGGCGATCTTTTCCTCATAGCTGGCGATCTGCTCCTGCTCCTGGTTCTCTTCGAACTCCTTGATCATGCCGGCCAGCCGGGCATTTTCTTCCTGCAGCGCGGCGATCTGCGAATTCGTCGTGCCCCCGCCGCCACCGCCGCTCGACGAGGATGCGAACCAGACGATGCCGCCGGCCACCGCGGCGGCGATGAAGGCGACGATGATCACACCGATCGCGGAAATCCCTCCGCCGGATGGCCCGCCATTATTGTGATGACCGGGCGGTTCCTGAACGGGTGTTGGAAACAGTGTGCGGTCTTCGTAAAGCGCCGGCGTGTGTCCGGGCGGCTGATTAGACATGGTCCCCTCCTGCTGAGCCTGAAGCTGTGACTCTCTGCATTCTGATCGTCGCGTAAATGGGTTTCAACCGGCGCCTCAGGTGCATAGTCGTGACCTGTAGAAATCGAGGAAGTCACGCGCGGCCGAATAGTCGGTGGACGTGATGCCATTGGCTTCGGGCAGGTAGAATGTGTAGTTGCCGCCGCAGGCTAGCGTCGCCTCCTTCAGGTAAAGGAGGATGGCGCGGGTCTTCACCGGCGGCAGGCTGTCCTCAAGCGGCCAGTCATAATCGGTGATGTGATCAGGACCGGTCACGTCGAGCGCGCGGTTGATATGGTCGCGCGCCGTGCGGCGGATCTGGGCGGCCGTGCTCGCGCCGGCATACTGCGCGCGGCGCATGTCGAACATGGCCTGCAGGAGAAGGCTGCCCGTGCTGGCCCCGAGGTCGCAGGTGCGGGCGTTGCGGCTGGCCGTCACGCTGGACCCGCCGCGATAGATCCGGGCAATGCAAAGCTCGCGCGGATAGTCCGGATTGGCCTTGTCGAGGTCGGCGGCCCGTTCGATATAGCCGATCGCCTGTTCGAGGTTCCCGCCGGGACGCGACGCACCGAGACGCGCCAGGGCGCCATAGGCTTCGGCTTTCAGCAGGTCGCTGCCTGTGGTCGAGGGTTGCACGACGCGCTTGAAGCCGGTCTCGGCGCCGTTCCAGTTCTCGTGCGCCATGTCGTGACGCGCCAGCTCCATATTGGCTTCGCCAGAAGCAGGCGCGGCATTCACGGCCTGCTGCAGCAGCGCCCGGACATCGCCCGGCCCGTAAATCGACATGCGCTCGCGGACATCGGCCTGTTCGAGCAGGGCCGCAGACAGCGCCTCGCCGGAGGCATTCTCCGATTGCAGGCGGGAGATACCGCGCGCGAAATTCTCGTCGGCACATTGCCAGTCGCGGCTCGCCTTGCACGAGCGGGCGAGCACAAGGAACGTCTCGGCGGAATCGGCGAGCTGGGCGGCCGCCTGATAGTCGGCAATCGCAGCCTGGGCGGATGTGCCGTTGAGGCTGGCGATGCGGCTGCGCGCGGCACCGCGGCCCATATAGGCCGCTGCTTTCTGGCTGGCCTGCGTGCTGAGCGCGAGGGCGTCGGAAAAGGCATTTTCGGCCCGGCCGAGCTGTGCGAGGTCGTTCGCCGCCGTGCCGCCGTCGAGATAGATCTGGCCAAGCCCGAGGGGGGCCTCGGCATTCGTCGGATCGGCATCGCGCGCGAGGTTGAAGTAGCGGATCGCCTGCACGACATCCGCCGCGCCGCCACGCTCAAGCGCGTCATGGGCAAGCCGTGTCGTCAGGCCTGCCAGGTTGGCGCGCGCCGTGGCCGGGGCCGGCCCGGCGAGCGGGCTGCTGGCGACCGTCTGATAGGCTCGGATCGCCGCTTCGCTGTCGCCCGGCCGGTTGCGCGCTTCATAGAGGTCTCCCAGCGCCAGGTGATAGCGGTCATAAAGCGGCTCGCGGCTGACACTCGCTAGCCGGGCGGCAATCGCCTCACCATCGGCCAGGTGGCCGATCGCCTTCGACAGGCAGTCGAGCCGGCTCGCGCAACGGTTCGAGAAGGATGATGTCGGTGACTGGGTGTAGGCCTCCGCCAGGCCCCGATAGGCATCTGCAGCCAGCATCAGCCGCTCCAGCTGGAACTGCCGGCGCTGGGCCAGCCAGTCGCGCTGGTCTTCCTCGGACAGGCCGTTCGGCGGCGTGGTCAGCCAGCGGTCGGACGTTGCCAGTTCGTTGAAGGAACGCTCGACCATGTCGGCAGCCGCGGCGCTGTCGCCGAGCACGTCATAGGCGTTGGCGGCGTGATAATAGGACAGCCCGGCTTCCCGGCCCAAAATGTCTGAATCGTCGGCGCGGTCACGGCACCGCCGCGCAACGTCTTCCGCCGTCCCTGACGGTGCCACCCATTCCGTGCATCCTGCTGATGCAGTCTGCGTCTGTGCCTGGACCGGCGCGCTCTCGCATGCCGAAAGTGCAATCGCAGACCCCGCCATAACCAGTCCCAGGAACCCGGACCTTGTTGGAAATCGAACCCTGATCAAAAGCGTCACCCCTGACTATTAACCATAATGGTTGTAACGGGCGGATCGTCCGCAGGTAAAGACGTTACCAAGCCGCAATGATCGCATTTTGTCGCGTGAGGGCTCGGAAGGGTTGCTTCTCTGTAGCCTGAAACTGCTGTGATTACAGCAGTTAAGCGGTCTAATTCGATCAGGGAAAGCCCCTTGAGAATTGTCGAATATTCCGGCCAGTCCGATTGGAAATCCGGGCCCCGCGCACAGAATTCAAGCACAGGCGCGACTGCGCTGGCGGAGCGCGGCGTTAATCATTGACGCTGCGGTGGATTGTCATGGAAGCGAAATGGCACACCCGAGAGGATTCGAACCTCTGACCCCCAGATTCGTAGTCTGGTGCTCTATCCAGCTGAGCTACGGGTGCTCCGTTTCGAGGGCGGACACATAGCGGCGCGCCGCGCCCGATGCAAGCGCTTATGCTGCACTCTTCTGATCTGCCTCATATACCCCGCGCGCAATGGCCCGGGCAAGGGTCGAGGCGGCAAGTTCACCGATCCGCGTGAGCTGTATCGGTGTTGGTTCCTCCAGCGCGACGCGGCCGGTGGAGAGCACGAACAGGGCGTCGCCATCGAAGGGAGCGAAGACGGGGCGGATGGCGCGCGCAAAGCCGGCCAGCGCGATCTGCGAGACCCGCTGCGCCTGCGCCGGCGTCAGGGCGACATCGGTTGCAATACAGGCAATGGTGGTGTTCTGGCCGGGCTGCGGGTTCATCTTGGCGTCGCCCCATTCCTCCGGATCGCACTCATAGTCGGCGCCCGGACGGTGCCCGCCAAATTCGCCATTGAGTTCGTAGGGCCAGGCCCAGAAGCTGGTCGTGCCGGGCATGAAGACAGAACCGAAGCAGTTGACCCCCGCAATCGCCCCGACGGTAAAGCCGTCATTCGTGCGCAGCGAGGCCGAGCCGAGCCCGCCGGCATGCGCGCCGGCATTGGCGCCGAGGCCGCAGCCGACATTGCCGAGCGGGAAACTCGCCGCGCGATTCTCGAAGGCTTCCTCGCCGAGCGCGCGATAGGGCGGGGCCTCGCCCCAGGCCTTGTTGCCGCCATTGGCGAGGTCATAGAGGATCGCAGACGGCACGATCGGCGTCTTGGGCACGCCCGGCAGGTCCTTCAGGCCATAGCCGCGCCCCATCGCGCCAAGCTTTGCCGTGACCCCGTCAGCGGCGGCGAGGCCGTAGGCGCTGCCGCCCGACAGGACGATCGCGTCGACCTGCTCGACCATGGTGTCGGCGCGCAGGAGGTCTGTCTCTCGGGTGCCGGGCCCGCCGCCAGCCACCGAACAGGCCGCCGTGGAGGGCTCATCCGCCACGATGACCGTTGTTCCGGTGAGGACGTCCCTGTCCTCGGCATTGCCCACGGTCAGGCCGGGGACATCGGTAATCAGGTTTCGCGGTCCGGGTCGTGACATGTGCAGTAAACCACCTTTACTTTGAGGATTGAATCCGGTCGGTAGCCTTGAACCACAGAACAGGAACGGCGCCCAAGCATGAAACAGCCTTTTTTCCTCTCCGCAGTGATTTCTCTTGCAGCGGCCGCCGCGTGCCAGCCCGCGCCTGAGGCACCGCCACCGGCCGAGAACACGGTTGCCGATGCCCCGGTCGAACCGGCAGAGGAGACGCGCAGCTGGACCAGGGGCGCGATGGTGGCGGCAGCCGATCCGCGCGCGGTGGAAGCTGGCCTCGAGATCCTGCAGGCGGGCGGCAACGCGATCGATGCGGCCATCGCCGTTCATACTGTCCTCGGCCTTGTCGAGCCGCAGAGCTCGGGCCTCGGCGGGGGCGGTTTCCTTGTCTATTACGATTTCCAGGATGACCGGCTGAGCGTCTATGACGGGCGCGAGACGGCGCCGGCGGCCGCCGATGAAAACCTGTTTGTCATTGACGGAGAGGTGCTGGATTTCGTCCCGGCCTGGCAATCGGGCCGCTCGCCGGGCGTGCCGGGCATCGTCTCCCTCTACAAGACCGCGCATGACGCCGAAGGGCAGGCCGACTGGGCAAGCGTGTTCCAGCCGGCCATCGACCTGGCGACGCAGGGCTTCGAAGTCTCGCCCCGGCTGGCGGGCTTCCTGGCCAATCCGCAGATCCGCGCGGCGACGCGCCTTGATGATCATGAGGCGAGCGCCGCCTATTTCTATCCGGATGGCGAGCCGCTTGCGACGGGCGCGGTGCGCACCAACCAGCCCTATGCCGACATATTGACGGCGGTGGCGAAAGAGGGCCCGGACGCCTTCTACAAGGGCGCCAACGCAGAAGCGATTGTCGCGACCGTGGCCGAGGAGCCGCTGCCCGGCGAAATGACGGTGGAGGATATTGCCAGCTATGAAGCCAAGGTCCGCCCGGCCTTGTGCGGCGACCATGACCGGATCCGCATCTGTTCGGCGCCGCCGCCGGCCTCGGGCGGTGTTACCCAGAACATGATCTACGGGCTCTACAACCGGGCCCTGCCGAACAATATGGACCTCGCTGAAGAGGACGTCCTGCTCGCCTGGGTCGAGGCCCAGCGGCTCGCCTATGCCGACCGCGACCATTACGTCGCCGATGCCGACTTCGTGAAAGTGCCGGCCGAGGACCTGATCAATCCGGACTATCTCGATGCTCGCGTGGGCCAGATGGCCCCGATGGATGCCACCCAGCAGCCCGGCGATCCCGGCGAAGTGCTGGGCCGCGGCCCGATGATCGGGATGTGGGGCCGCGACATGACCGAGGAGAAGGGCGGCACGACGCACATCTCCATCGTCGACCAGTATGGCAACGCCGTCTCTTTCACCGCCACCGTCGAGGCGCCCTTCGGCAATTCGCGCATGGTGAACGGCTACCTGCTCAACAATGAGCTGACGGACTTCTCCCGCCAGCCGCGCATCAATGGTAAGCTCGTCGCCAATGCGCCGGACGCTGGCAAGCGCCCGCGCTCATCGCTCTCGCCGAGCATTGTCTTCGACGAGAATGGCGACCTCCTGCTCGTTACCGGTTCGCCGGGCGGCAATTCCATCGTCGCCTATGTGTCGAAGACCATCATCGGCATCCTCGAATGGAACCTCTCCGTCCAGGAGGCGATCGACCTGCCGAACGTGATCGCGCGCGGCAAGGAGGTGCGGGTCGAGACCGGCGTGCCGAAGGGCCAGGAATGGGCCGATACGCTGTCGGCGATGGGCTATGAGGTGCAGGAGCGCGAAGGCGAGAATTCCGGGCTCAACACCATCCTTGTGCGCGATGACGGCCTCGAAGGCGGCTCCGACCGGCGCCGCGAGGGCGTTGCAAGAGGCTTCAGGCCCTAGGGCAGGACCAGCCGGAAACAGGTGCCTTCCGGGCCGGTCTCGATCAGTTCGAGATCGCCGCCCATGGACCGAGCGAGATCGCGCGAGAGTGCAAGGCCGAGGCCTGAGCCGTCGCGGCGGGACGAGGCGGCGAAAGGCTTGAACAGGTTTTCCAGCGTCTTGGCCGGCAGGCCAGGCCCCCTGTCGCAGATTTCGAGGCCCTTCTCGCATTGGCGGACCATGACCTCCCCATGACCGTCCTGGGCTTCGGCGGCATTGCGGATCAGGTTGGCGAGGATGCGGTGAAGATGGTCCGGATCGGCAGTCGCGTCGGTATGGTCCGGCACAGTATTTTCGAACCGTGTATCGGGCTGCTGGCTGAGCGCTTCCTGCGCCGCTTCTGTCGTGGCCTGATGCAGGTTCACCGTCTGCAGCCGCGGCTCCGGCGTATTGGACCGGCCATATTTCAGCGTCTCGCTGGCGAGCTTGATCGCCCGCTCCAGCGCCCGCTCGAGCCGGGGAACCGAGCGCTGTACGCGCGGGTCGTCCGAGGTTGAGAGCGCATCGGAGGCCAGCTGCGCGGTCGCTAGCGTGTTGCGCAGGTCGTGGTTGATCTTTGCTACCGCCTCGCCGAGCAGGGCGAGGCGTTCGCGCTGGCGCAGCGTGTCGGAGACGGCGCTCTCCATGTCGGCAAGGGCGTTCTGTGCCAGGCCGATCTCGTCGCGCCGCGGGGTGGGCGAGAGGCGTTTGGTCCAGGAGGCCGGGTCCTTCTGGAACTGGATGACAGACGCGGTGACCCGCTGCATCGGCCGCACGACCAGGAAGAAGAGCAGGAGGTAGATGATCCCGCCGGCGGTCAGCGAGATGAGTAGCGACAGGCCGAGGATGCGCCAGCCGAAGGCGATGAGGCCATGCTTCAGCGGGGATTCCGGGACGACGATTTCCAGCACACGCCCCGGCGCCGACCCCATGGCGCGGATGATCAGCATCCGGTCATCCGGCGCGCCCCATGTCGCAATCGTCTCGCCGATCGCGCCCAGCATGCCTTCTTCCATCAGGTCGATCTGCTTGGTCGGCCCATCGAGCGGCATGGTCGGCGGCAGGATCTGCTCGCGCATATCGTCGCTGAGCTCGGCAACGGCCAGCACTTCGGCGCGCTCCAGCAGCTCGTTGGACAGCTCTTCCGATACCATCCGGCTGGGGGCCGCTTCCAGTGAGAGGGCGGCGATGCGGGCGGCCTGGATGCGCTCGTTCAGCCAGTTCTGACGGTAGCTCGCCGCGCTTGGCAGGAAGACGACGAATTCGACGACGAGGATGGCGAAGATGGTGACAACGAACAGCCGTGCCGACAGGCTTTCAAACCAGCTGGATCGGCCGTTTCGCACGGAAGATGACGGGGCGTCAGACACGCCAGCCGGAATAGGTCAGAGAATGCGCTGAAGCAAGCTTACCAGCAGGCGGGCCGGTTTGCCGAACACAGCATCGGAGAAATGCGCGCTGGCCGCCCGCTTCACCACCTCGGTCCGGGTCGGATAGGGCGAGATGAAATTGGTCAGCGAAGTGAGCTTCATCTTGTTCGACATCGCATAGCCGACAAGCTGGATGATATCGCCTGCGCCCTCGCCAACGATGGACGCGCCGACCAGCTTGCCTTTCTTCAGGATGAGCTTGCATTCGCCCTCGGTCTTGCCCTCTGCGATGGCGCGGTCATTCTCGTCGAACGCAAAGCGCGTGACCTGGACCTTGTCGCCGAACCGCTCGCGCGCTTCGTGTTCGGTGAGGCCGACCTGGGCGACTTCCGGAGCCGTGTAGGTGACCGCCGGGAGCGGCAGCGAGGATGACGTCGAGCCCTGTTTGAAGAAGGCGCGGCGGACGAGCACCGAAGCGTGCCAGCCGGCAAGGTGGGTGAACTGGCCTTTGCCGGCCACATCGCCCACGGCCCAGACATGCTTGTTGGAAATCGATCGCAGCTTGTCCGACACCCTGATGCCATGCTGGTCGAAATCGACGTCGCCAGCCTCCAGGGCAAGACCGTCGGTCACCGGCTTGCGGCCGGTCGCGACGAGCAGGTGAGTGCCGCTGATGGTTTTCGTGCCGTCTTCGCCCTCGGCATCGACACTGACCTTGCCGGCGTCCTTCCAGACTTTCACGGCACGGTGCCTGTCGAGGATGGAGACGCCTTCCTTGCGCAGGGCCTCGGACGCGATCTCTGCATGCGCCTGGTCGGCGCGGGCGAGCACGCGGTCCATCTCTATGACCGTGACCTCCGAGCCCAGCCGGCGGAAGGCCTGCGCCATTTCCATGCCGATCGGGCCGCCGCCGAGGATGATCAAATGTGAGGGCAGGGACGGGACGGTGAAGATGGTCTCGTTCGTGAGGTAGTTCACATCGGCAAGGCCGGGCACGGGCGGGATGGCCGCGCGCGAGCCGGTCGCGATCACGATCCGTTTGGCCGAGACGGCGACGCTGGCCGAGGCAACCGTGTTCGGATTGGTGAAATGGGCGTGCTCGCGGATCACGGTCACACCGAGGCCTTCGAACCGCTCCCGGCTGTCGACGGGGGCAATCGTGTCGATCGTCTTGCGGATATGCGCCTTGACCGCCTCCCAGTCGGTGACCGGTTCGCCGGACATGACGCCGTAGGCGCTGCTTTCGCGGGCGGCCGCGGCGTACTTGGCCGCCGACAGGAGCGCCTTGGACGGCACGCATCCGCTGTTCAGGCAATCCCCGCCCATCTCGCCCTTTTCAAAGAGCACCACATCGAGGCCCAGCATCGCAGCACCGGCTGCCGCCGAAAGACCGCCGGACCCGGCGCCGATGACGACCAGGTCTGCCTTGCGCTTCTCCGGTGGTTGCCCGGCGCTGCCCGGTACAGCTGGGATTCCTGCGATGTCCTCTTTCATTGTGCTGCTTCCTCAAGCCGGGCCGCCTTGCGGCCAGCTATTTTCTTGTAGGCGACCGGCAAAAGGGCCACGACGCCAAGGGCGAGAAGCGCGGGGAAGAAATTCTTCACCACATCGAACAGGTTCTCTGTCTCGCCGGCATCGAAGGTCGCACCGAGGCTCGCCCCGATCCATGTATAGGCCACAACGCCCGGAATGATCCCAAGTGCCGTGGTGACTGCATAATCCCTGTAGCGCGCGCCGAGCAGGGCCGGGGCGATGTTCGCCACGGGGAAGGGGACGACCGGCATCAGGCGCAGGGCGAACATGTAGGAGATGGCATTCTCCCGGAAGCCAGCTTCCATCCGCTTCACGAACCGGCCGGCGCGTTCGCGGAAGGCGGCACCGATTGAGGTTCGCGCAGCGAAGAACAGCGTGCTCGCGCCGAGAGTCGCACCTGCGACGGTGACCGCCGAGCCGCCAATGAGGCCGAACAGCAGCCCGCCCGAAATGGTGATCCAGAGCGCGCCGGGCAGCATGAACACGGTCGCGGCGGCATAGATGAGGATATAGGCCAGCACGGCAATGATCAGGTTGTCGGCGACGAAGGCCTGTAGCGTCTCGTTCTGTTCGCGCAGCGTGTCGATCGACAGGTAGCTGAACAGGCCGAACTGCCAGGCTGCGACGAGGCCGAGCGCGATGACATAGACCGGCCAGAGGCGGATCCAGATCGAGGTCGAGGGTTTCTTGTCCGCCTGCGTGGTGACGTCTGCCGATTCGGAGTTGTTTGTTTCTGAGGGCATTTGGGCCCGTTCCTTCCTGTCGCCAGTGGCCGTGTTGCTTGCGGCCGTCTTATTTCGAGGTGTCGTTGAGCGACCAGTCATAGTCATGGTCGCGGATGTCTGGGTTTGCCCGGATCTTTTCCGCCAGTGCCGGGCCTGCATAGCTCAGCAGATGCGCGATCACGGCCTCTTCGCTGCCGCCGAAATCGGCTTCGAACCAGTCATAGATGGACGAAACGCGCAGGCCATTCTTGAGGACGCTCACGCCGCGCGGATGGTTGATGTAGTCGCGGGCGGCCTCATCGAGGTCTGCGTTCAGCGTTTCGGCCTGCCACGGTTCAACGCGCAAATTCGGGCAGCCATAGGAGGCGCAATTGATCGCATAGTGCAGGCGCGGATCGTCGGCCCATTGCTGGCGCAGGACGCCATGTTCGATCCCGTCGAGGGAGATCTCCTCGCCATCCGCGATCACCTTGATCTTCTTCCATGGCCCGCGCGAGTACCAGGGCTTGATCGTGGAGAGGGGATATTCCTCGACGATGTAGCGAACCGTGACCGCATTGTAGAGATTGGCCCAGGCGGCGAACTGTTCGTCGCGCGTCAGGGCATCGAAATCGAGATCGGCATATTGCGCGATATAGGTGTCGAGGGCGTCACGGTCGGCCTGGTTGGCCTTTAGGGCGGCGTAATCCACCCGGTTCACGCCGTCGGCGCCAGGCTCGACATAGGTCTCCAGCAGCGCGCCCCATGGCGCGTGGGAGATGCTGGTCGATTTGGCCATGGCCAAGGGTGCGCCTGCCAGGAGGACGATGGCGGACAGGATTGTGCGGACAAGGCTTGATGCGCGGGGGAGGACTGTGTTCATGGCCGCGATATAGCCCTAAGCGGGCAGTCTTACACGTCACGACCCGCGAAAGCGCCATCACAGTCGCGTGAGCCGCATCTCACGCACATCGCAGCCTTGACCATGCCGCCCTGTGGCTGTATCAGCCGCGGTTTCCGATTTCGGTCAATCACAAGATCAAGGCGCAAGCCCATGAAACGTACATTTCAGCCCAGCCGCCTGAAGCGCGCCCGCCGCCACGGCTTCCGCTCCCGCATGGCCACCAAGAATGGCCGCAAGGTGCTGGCTCGCCGCCGCGCCAAGGGCCGCAAGACGCTTTCTGCCTGAGCGCTCCGGCGCGCCTGATGGGGGTATCCCCATGGCACGGACAGATGAACAGGTCACTGAGGTCGTACGGCTTGCCGTGCGGCCTCAGTTTCTTTTTGTGCGCGGCGGATTGTCCGAGCGCCGCAAGAGCCTGGTGATCCAGGCCCGGATGCGCGGCGATCCGAGCAGCCATATCGGGGAAGGGTTCACTGCCACCAAGAAGACCGGAAACGCCGTTATCCGCAACAGGGCACGGCGCCGTCTCAAGGCCGCCGCACGCGAGTTGCTGCCCCGGCTGGGCGTGCCCGGAGCCGATTACGTCTTCATCGCCCGGATGGACACCGCTGGCATTGGCTGGCAGCGCTTGCTTGACGATATGGAAAGCGCGCTGATAAGCCTCGCCGCAACCTTGAAACAGGGGTCGGGCACGGCCTGACCCCCTTTTATTATGTAAAGACCGCGGAACTCGACATGAATCAGGGGATGGACCCGCAGGACCAGCGCAACTTCATCATCGCCATGGTGCTGATGATTGCCTTCGTGTTTGGCTATCAGGCGCTGGTCGTCCAGCCCCAGCAGGAAAAGCGCCAGGCCGCCCAGGAGCTGGCCGAACAGCAACAGGAAAGCGCCGGGGTCGATACGAGTGCAAGCGTTGAAAGCGGGCAGCCGTCCATCGAGATCGCGCCATCCGTCGAGGAAGCCCTGCAGGCCAACCAACGCCTGACCATCGATGGCGAGCGGGTCGATGGATCGATCCGCCTGACGGGCGGCATTCTTGATGATCTGCGGCTGAAGGACCACTACACCACGGTGGAGAAGGTCAATGAGCTGCGTCTCCTGCGCCCGACAAATGCCGAGTATGGCTATTATGCCGGCTGGTACTGGTTCGACGGCAGCCAGCCTGTCGCCGGCCCGTCTGCGCGGTGGCAGGTCGAGGGCAATGACACCCTCACCACCGGCTCGCCGGTGACCATGACCTACACCTCGGACGGCATTGCCATCGAGCGTACGATCAGCGTCGATGAGAACTACATGTTCACCTTCGCCGACCGCATCACCAATACAGGAAGCGAAGCGCGGACCCTCTCGCCGCTTGGCTCGATCCGGCGCCATGGCGAATGGAAAGGCTTCCTGGAAGCCACCGATCCCGGCTCCTCGCGCACATCCGGCATGGCGCTTCAGGGCCTGCTCGGCGTGTTCGACAGCGAGCTGACCTGGCGCAACTACAAGAACCTCGACAAGGGCAAGGGGCTGAAGAAGGCTGACGATCAGGGTATCCGCCGCGCCTCTGAAGGCGGCTGGCTCGGCTTTACCGACAAATACTGGCTCACCAGCCTTATTCCCGAACAGCAATATGAATTTGCCGGCCGCTACGAACGCCTGTCGCGCGCAAACGGGCCGATCCTGCAGATTACGGCAACCAGTGCAGGACGCGTCATTCAGCCGGGCGAGACCATCACCTCCAAGAACCGCATTTTCTCTGGCGCCAAGGAATATGCCGTCCTGCGCGACTATGAGGATGCCGGCATCCCGCGTTTCGAGGATGCGATCGACTGGGGCAACATTCTCTACTACGTCACCAAGCCGCTCTTCTCGCTACTTTACTGGCTTGAGCACAATCTCGGCACCTTTGGCTGGGCCATCCTGGCGCTGACGGTCCTCGTGCGCCTGCCGCTCGTGCCGCTCTACAACCAGTCCTACAAGTCGATGGCGAAGATGAAGAAGCTCGCCGAGCCGATGAAGGAAATCCAGGAGCGCTTTGCCGCCGATCCGCAGCGCCGCCAGCAGGAGATCATGAAGCTCTACCAGCGGGAAAAGGCCAACCCGATTGCCGGCTGTATCCCGATCCTGCTGACCATCCCGGTCTTCTTCGCGCTCTACAAGGTGCTCTACGTCACCATCGAGATGCGCCACTCGTCCTTTGCCTTCATCAGCGACCTCTCGGCGCCGGATCCGACGGCCATTGGCAATCTGTTCGGCCTCTTGCCCTGGGCGGCGGCTGACGTGAAGTCGATCCCGATCATCGGCCTGGTGATCGGCATTGGTATCCTGCCGATCCTCTACGGCGTGACGATGTCGGCCATCCAGGCGCTGTCGCCGCCGCCGACCGATGCGACGCAGAAGATGATCATGCGCTTCCTGCCGCTGATCTTCATGTTCGTCTTCGCCGGCTTCGCCGCGGGCCTCGTCATGTACTGGGTCTGGTCGAACACGCTGTCGCTGATCCAGCAATACTTCATCATGCGGCGTAATGGCGTTGAGACCGAGCTCGACAAGCTGATTGCCCGCCTGCTGGGCCGGCAGAAGGAAGAGGCGTGAGCGAGACGCCCGAGTTTGATGAAGACACACTGGAAGCGGCGCGTATCCTGTGCGCCGGGCCGTGTGATTTTGTCCTCGGCGCCGCGTCCCTGACCCAGCTGCCGGCGGCCGACCGGCCGGAGATCGCCTTTGCCGGGCGCTCCAATGTCGGCAAGTCCAGCCTCATCAATGCGCTGCTCAACCGCAAGAATCTGGCGCGCGCTTCCTCAGAGCCGGGCCGCACGCGCGAGCTCAATTATTTCGACCTCGGTGAAGGGCGCCTGTGGCTGGTTGACCTGCCGGGCTTTGGCTATGCCAAGGTCTCGCGCAGCCAGGCGCAGGAGTGGCAGCGCCTGACCCTTCGCTACCTGCAGGGCCGGGTGAACCTTCGCCGTGTCTTCCTGCTGGTCGACAGCCGGCGTGGGCTGATGGACACAGACCTTGAGGTCATGGACATGCTCGATACGGCCGCGGTGACCTATCAGGTCGTCATGACCAAGGCCGACAAGATCAAGAAGACCGAAGCCGAGGCGACCCGCGCCAAGATCGAGAAGGCGCTGGCCAAACGCGCCGCCGCCCATCCGGTCATCCGGCTGACCTCAGCCGAGAAGGGATGGGGCCTGCCGGAATTGCGGGCCGAAATCCTCGGCCTTTCCGCCTAGCGGTCCTCGCGGTCGCCGAGCAGCTCCTGGCGTGATCCCCTATAGGCCGGGCGGTCGTCCCGAGAGCGGTTCTGCCGGGCGGCCGATTGTGAGCGGTCGCGCGGCGGGCGCGCCTGCGGCGGGGCCTTGGGCGCTGGATTCTCGGCCCGCGGGCCATGGCCCCGGTCGCCCCTCTGGCCGCGATCACCCCTGTGTCCGCGATCGCCCCGGTCCCTGTCGCCACGGTGCCCGCGATCACCCCTGTCGCCATGATGGTCGCGCTGGTCGCGATTGCCATGATGGCCTTGATGACCTCCGCGCTGGTCCCGGTTGTGGTGGCCGTCCTTGCCGTCATGGCCGCCGCGATAATGTCCGTGATGACCGCTGTTTCGCGGATAGGACGGGTAGTAGTAATAGGTCTCGCCGTAATAATAGCCGGGGGTGTAATAGTACCCGTCGCCATAATAGCCATCATCGTAATAGCCGTCGCCATAATACGGGTCGTAATAGTCATAGGCGACGCAGCCCGTCGCCAGCAGCCCCATGGACATTACGCCCAGGGCAAGCGCCGGACGGGTCCATCTGCGTGTGTGTCGTTCGCTCATCATGGGCCTTTCGGATCTGTCCTGTTTGTCCGAAGGTTAAGACAAGCCACCTGACTGGCGCATGAATGCGCGTTCAGCCGGGCATCGGGCCCGCTGGCCTCGCTGACGACTGCGGACGCTCGGAACACCGAGGCCGCTGAGGACGCTCCTTATGTCAGATACAAGGAGCAAGACCATGACGAAAACTGACAACACACCCATCCGGGCCGTGCTCAAGCTGGATTGCCCGTTCTCCCTGAAATTCAGGATTTTCGTGACCGAAGCCGGGATCGCAGACCAGTTTGTCTTCGACGTCTTCGAAGAGGGCACACGGGCCTATGACGAAGCCAAAGCCACCCTGGAGAAGTGCGCGCCGGAGGCGACCTTCCCGGCCGTCGAGACCTCGCCCGGCACCTATATGGCCGACAGTGACACCCTGATCGACCACTATGCCAAAGCCTTCAGCGTGGACCGCAAGGCTCTTCCGCTGCTGGCGTATTATGAAGCGGGTGTCTTCAAGGCGATGACGCAGATGTTTCAGGAAAATCGCGAGATGAAGCAGAAGCTGGAGGCGGCCTAGAGCGCCTCGACATCCAGTCCGGCCAGTTCGGCGACCTTGTAGATGGTGCGCATGTTGCGACCGGTCATCGGGACGCCGAGCAGCCGGTCCAGCTTCTCGACCAGTTTCGAGCGCCCAATGCCATCAGGGGCAAGGAGGTAGAAGGCCTCATCGGTCAGCTCGAAGGCTTCGTTATGCGCCTTGATCTCCTGAAGGTCATCAAGGCGTGCTTCTTCCGCCGGCTCGGCCAGCAGGAAGAAATGAACCGACTTCGGTTCTTCCAGGCCTTCATCCTTATACGGATTAAGTGTGATGATGCGCACAAGGTCCTGTGGGGCATAGACCTGGCTGCGCGGGGTGATGTCGAAGTTTTCGCGCAGCAGGTCGGTCAGGTCTGCAGAGACATCCCAGTAATTGTCGTGCTCGGAATCAAAGACGATGTTCCCGCTCTGGATATAGGTCGCGACATTAGTGTAGCCGGCTTCTTCGAGAGCGGCGGCAAGCGCCTTCATCGGAAGCCGCTTGCCGGAGCCGACATTCACACCGCGAAGGAAGGTGATCCAGCGGTTCAAACGCAGCGCTCTGGGTAGGAGGTCCGGATCAACCTAGTCGCCATCATAGATGATGATCTCATCGGGCTGTCGCGGGCCATCATAGGCACGATTGCGTTCCCAGCAGCCACAGTCGCTGCCCCAGGTGAAGGCCTCGCCCCGCCCGTTCACGCGCAGCGAGGATGAGGCATAGGAGCCATCATCGGTATTGCCGTACATGTCGGCATAACCGTCGCCATTACTGTCGCAGGTGTAGAAGCTTCCGGTATTGCGGCACTGGTTGTAACCAACCCAGTCGCCATAGGAATAGTTCGCCGGCCAGCCGCCATAGCTACCGAACGTATTGGGGGACCAGTAGCGCCCGCCATAGGCCGGCTGCGCGCCATAGCCATACTGGCTGGAGGTGTAGGCGGCGTCCGCCATGCCTGCGCTCAGCCCGGCCGATATCGCCTCAAGTTCAGCTGTCGTACAGCCGCCAAGGGCGCCCAGCGCCACTGCGCCAACTGCCCATCCAACATGTTTCCGCATGATCTGCATTCCCCGACTTTTGCCCGTTTTCCTCATAATCGCAAGAGACTAGCGGGCCGGCGATGAGCGCATCATGAACAGAATGCTCGATTTGCGGTGCACGCGCTGTGCCCGGCAGGACACACAGCCAGACCGTCACAGCACTGTCGTCCATCCGTCGTCTGATTGTCGCACGATCCGCCTATGAGCGCCGCAAACAAGATAGCGGAGCCTCCCAATGAAACCTGTTCTCCTTGCATCCACCTCCCTGATATTGATCGGTGCACTGACAATGCCCGCCGCCGCCCAGGACGGCAGCACCGATGGCGAGTTACGCCAGACCACGGTTACGGTCACCGTGCAGAAACGCGCCGAGAATCTGCGCGATGTGCCGGTGGCCGTGTCGGCGATCGACGAGACGCTGATGGACGATCTCGGCCTCGATGAGTTCAGCGAACTCGCCCGCTATGTTCCGGGCTTCGAAGTGCAGGAGCAGAGCCCGAACAATCCAGGCTTCGTGATCCGTGGCATCACCTCCGACAGCGGCGAGGCGAATATCGAGCCGCGCATCGCGATCTTCCAGGACGGTGTGTCCCTGTCGCGGTCACGCGGGTCGATCGTCGAACTGTTCGATCTTGAGCGCGTCGAGGTGGCCAAGGGCCCGCAGCCAACCCTGTTCGGCCGCGGCGCGCTGATCGGCGGGGTGAACGTCATCCAGGCCAAACCGGAATTCGAGTTCTCTGGCCAGGCAACGGCCGGGGTCGGCAATTATGACGAGCGCTATCTCGACGGCCACGTCACGGGCCCTCTGCTGGGCGACAAGGTCGCCTTCCGCCTCGCCGGCCGCCTGCGTGAGCGCGACGGCTATGTCGAGAGCCTCAACCCGGCCGAGGAAGACTTCAACAGCCAGGACATGAAGGCGGTGCGCGCATCGCTCGCCTTTGAGCCGTCGGCTGATCTGCGCTTCGACCTCATCGCCAACTACCAGGAAGACACCCCGTCAGGCACGAGCTTCAAGTCGAAGGCCTTCGATCCGCTGCCGGGCCGGTCCTCCGACCCATGGGAGCCGGCCAATCTGAATACGTTCGGTGACTTTCTTGGCGGCAAGAAGCTCGGCCTGGATCGGGAAGTGAGAAGCGTCACCCTGCTCGGCAACTGGCAGATCTCGGACGCCCTGTCGCTGTCCTCGATCACCGGCTGGCGCGACTTTGACAGCCTGGAAGTGTTCGACCCGGACGGATTCGGCCTCGACCTCCTGATCTTCGCGGAAGATGCCAAGGGCGAACAGCTGAGCCAGGAACTGCGCCTAAACTATGACAATGGCGGGCGCGTGCGCGGCTTTGTCGGCGCGAGCTATTTCGACGAGGAAGGCGAGCAGGGCGTGCCGCTGACCTTTGATGAGCGGTCTGTCCAGGCCCTGCTCGGCGGCCTGATCCCGGCTCCCGACGCGCCGCCGGCCAGCGCTTTCCCGGCCATCAACCTGACGGCCTTCCTGACCGACGGCACCATCATCCCGCTGAAGCCGATCCACAATGAGAAGTTCACCAATTACGGTGACACCCAGGCGGCGGAAGTCTTTGCCGACGGTACGGTCGATGTCACCGATCGCCTGCAGCTGACCGCCGGTCTTCGTTACACGACAGAAGACAAGACCAGCGGCCTCAATGTCCAGCTGCTGAACGGCCCGAGCGCGGTGACCGGCGCCGGCCTGTTCGTGCAGCCGACCAATGGCACCATCTCCCGCAGCGAGACCTTTGACGACCTGACCTGGCGGGCCGCGGCGAAGTATGAGCTGACCGATACCGTCAATCTCTTCGCCAACTATGCGCGCGGGCGCCGCCCGGAAGTCATCACCGCCTCGGCCTCGGCGCCAGCGGCTGGCTTCGCGGTGCTCGATGCCGAGATCGTCGATGCCTACGAGGCCGGCCTCAAGGGTGCCTTCCTCGGCGGGGACCTGAACCTGGATGCGTCTGTCTTCTACTATGACTACACCAACTTCCAGTCGACGCGGATCACCGATGAAGGCCTGATCGAGCCGATCAATGCCGGCGACGCGACGGCCGAAGGCTTCGAGGCGCAGGCCAACTGGTTCGTCAATGACATGCTGAACCTCGTCGCCTCCTACGGCTACAACAAGGCCCGCTTCGAGACCGGCTCGTTCGACGGCAACAAGCTGCGGCTGTCACCCGACCACAAGGCGGCGGTGTCGGCCCGGATCATCCTGGCGGACGGCGGCTTTGGCGAACTCGTCCTCGTGCCGAGCTATACCTGGCAGTCGGATGTCTATTTCGACAACACCGAGCGCGAAGCCATCAGCCAGGACGCCTATGGCCTGATGAACCTCAACGTCCAGCTCAACCTGGAAAACGGTTTCGGCATCGAAGCCTATGCGACGAACCTGCTGGGCGAGGATTACATCATCGATGCGGGCAATACTGGCGATGGCTTCGGCATCCCCACCTTCATTGCCGGCCAGCCGATCTTCTACGGCGCGCGCATCCGCAAGTCCTTTTAGGCCGGCGGCCCTTTGACCCGGAATGCCCCGGCCCGCAGAGGCCGGGGCGAATCCCGTCTTGACGCAGATTGCAGCTGTACGACACTTGTCTCATGAGCGTCGTCATTGACCTTGCAAACCTCGATGCGGAGGATTTCAGGAGCCTGATCCAGGCCCACAAGGCGCTCATGCTTGAGACAACGCCGCCGGAAAGTTCGCATGCCCTGCTGATCGACGGGCTCAAGGCGCCCGGTATCACCGTCTGGGATATGCGCGAGAATGGCATGCTGATCGGCTGCGGGGCGCTGAAGCGACTCTCGGATGGCCGCTCGGGCGAGATCAAGGCGATGCACACGGTCGCCCAGTTCCGAAAAGGGGGCCTTGGCCGGCGCATGCTGAACCACCTGCTCGCGGAGGCGCGCTCACGCTATTACGCCCGCGTCTACCTTGAGACCGGCAGCCAGGATGCCTTCTATCCTGCGCGCAAGCTTTATGAGTCGGCAGGCTTTGCCTATTGCGGGCCATTCGAAGGCTATCGCGACGATCCCAATTCAGTGTTCATGGTATACACTTTCGCCTAGGCAGGGCGGGGCGCAGAGCGCGAGACTCGCTAACCATAACTTTATTCAATAACTCATTCCCATGAAATCGATTTGTTCGATGGAAACCTCGGTGCTATCCCGGCATCAGTCCTAAATCCGACATGAAAGGGAGCGACCATGGCTGACGATATGAAGTGTCCGTTTACCGGCGGAGGTGACCGGCACTGGGTATTCCGGGGCACCCAGAACGAGGACTGGTGGCCGAGCCAGCTCAATCTGAAAATCCTCCATCAGAACCCGCCTGCAGCGGATCCGATGGACCCCGATTTCGATTATGCCGAGGCGTTCAAGAAGCTCGACCTCAAGGCGCTCAAGAAGGACCTGACGGACCTGATGACCGACAGCCAGGAGTGGTGGCCGGCTGACTATGGCCACTATGGCGGTCTCTTCATCCGCATGACCTGGCACGCGGCCGGTACCTACCGGATCGGCGATGGCCGCGGCGGTGCCGGTACCGGCATGCAGCGCTTCGCGCCGCTCAACTCCTGGCCGGACAATGGCAACCTCGACAAGGCCCGCCGCCTGCTCTGGCCGATCAAGCAGAAATACGGCAATTCGATTTCCTGGGCTGACCTGCTCGTGCTCGCCGGCAATGTCGCCATCGAGTCGATGGGCGGCAAGACGTTCGGCTTTGCCGGTGGCCGCGCCGACGTCTGGGAACCGGAAGAGGACACCTACTGGGGCTCCGAAAGCGAGTGGCTCGCCATCTCCGACAATCCGGAAAGCCGCTATGGCGGTCGCCGCGACCTCGACAAGGGCGGCGCCGACGCTGTCGCGCTGGAGAACCCGCTCGCCGCGGTCCAGATGGGCCTCATCTACGTCAACCCGGAAGGCCCGGACGGCAATCCCGATCCGAAAGCCTCTGGCCAGGACATCCGTGAGACCTTCGCCCGCATGGCGATGAACGACTATGAAACCGTCGCCCTGACCGCTGGTGGCCACACCTTCGGCAAGATGCACGGCGCTGGCGATGCTTCCCTGGTCGGCCCGGAGCCGGAAGGCGCACCGATCGAGGCGCAGGGCTTCGGCTGGATGTCGACATACAAGTCGGGCAAGGGCGCTGACACGATCACCTCCGGCCTCGAAGGTGCGTGGACGCCGAACCCGATCAAGTGGGACTATTCCTACTTCGACGTGCTGTTCAAGTATGAGTGGGAGCTGACCAAGAGCCCGGCCGGCGCAAATGTCTGGACGCCGAAGAACCTCAAGGAAGAGGACATGGCCCCGGATGCGGCGGACCCGAACAAGAAGGTCCCGATCTTCATGTCGACCGCCGACATGGCGATGCGCGAGGACCCGGAATACCGCAAGATCTCCAAGCACTTCCAGGAAAACCCGGAAGAGTTCCAGGAGGCTTTCGCCAAGGCCTGGTTCAAGCTGCTCCACCGCGACATGGGTCCGAAGACCCGCTATCTCGGCCCTGAAGTGCCGGAAGAAGACCTGATCTGGCAGGACCCGGTGCCGCCGGTCGACCACAAGCTGGTCGATGACAGCGACATCGCCGCCCTCAAGGACAAGGTGCTTGCCTCCGGCCTGTCCGTCTCTGACCTCGTCAAGACGGCCTGGGCCTCGGCCTCGACCTTCCGTGGTTCCGACAAGCGCGGCGGCGCCAATGGTGCCCGTATCCGCCTTGAGCCGATGAAGAACTGGACGGTCAACGAGCCGGGCGAGCTGTCGCGCGTCCTCTCGACGCTGGAAGGCATCCAGAAGGACTTCAACAGCTCCGCCTCGGGCGGCAAGAAGATCTCGCTGGCCGACCTGATCGTGCTCGCTGGTTCGGCGGGTGTCGAGAAGGCCGCCAAGGATGCCGGCCACGCAGTCACGGTGCCGTTCACGCCGGGTCGCACCGATGCGTCCGACGAGATGACCGATGCCGAGAGCTTCGGCCCGCTGGAGCCGCATGCTGACGCGTTCCGCAACTATATGCGCGACGGCATCAAGGTCCCGACGGAAGAGCTGATGGTCGACCGTGCCCAGCTGCTGACCCTGTCGGCACCGGAAATGACGGTGCTGGTCGGCGGCATGCGGGTGCTCGGTGCCAACTACAAGGGCAGCAAGCACGGCGTCTTCACCAACCGTGTCGGCCAGCTGACGAATGACTGGTTCGTCAACCTGCTCGACATGGGCACCGAGTGGAAGCCGATGGCCAATGCCGAGCAGCTCTATGAAGGCCATGACCGCAAGACCGGCGACCTGAAATGGACCGCCAGCCGGGTTGACCTTGTCTTCGGTTCCAACTCGCAGCTGCGGGCGCTGGCCGAGGTCTATGCCCAGTCCGACAATGGCGCGAAGTTCGTGAAGGACTTTGTGAAGGCCTGGACGAAGGTCATGGAAGCGGATCGCTTCGACCTTCACAAATAAGCGGGCAAGCCCGAAACCATGACAGGAAGCGGCGCTCTCCGGGGCGCCGCTTTTTTCTGTCCGCCAGCACAACCGCGCGCGGCGCCGGGTCAGGGGCGGCGCGGTCAGTAAGAGGGGTTGTCAGGCGAGGGGCGTTCAGGACGGGCGGAGGAGCCGGTCTTCGGAGTGTCGACACCTCCAGGCTTTTCCGGCGGATCACGGCGTAGGGATTACGGAAGGCGCGCTTGAATACCGCGCCTGCGGCCGTAAACTCGGGCGATGGGGGAGATCACGTCACTCTTTGCGCACAAGGTTGCCCGGCAGGTCAGTCCGGGCGTTGAGACGGGCGACGCGCTGAAATCCCTCGGCCTGCAGCCGGATGAACCGGTCGACTCCTCACAGATGGTCGCGTCGCATGCCTATTACGATTTCTTCGCAGACCTCGCGCGAAGGGACCCGGACGGCCTGACCCTGCCGCTTCGCGTCGGGGCGTCGATGCGGTGCGATGATTATGGCGCGTTCGGCTTTGCGTGGAAGACGGCGACGACGCTGGCCGGCTCCTATGAGCGGGCCGAGCAATTCGGACGCAGGCTCACCACTGTCTCCTCCTATACGGTGGAACATGTGCAGGACGGCGCCTTCCTTCACCTCCATCGCGCCGGTGACCGTCATCTCGGCCTCAGGCTGTCGAATGAGGCGACCATCGCCAGTGTCGCGGCCATCAGCCATGAAGTGTCGGAAACCCCGTTCGTGCCGCGTGCGGTGTATTTCAGGCATGACGCCCCCGGACGGACCGACGCTCACGAATCCCATTTCGGCTGCGCGGTTCATTTCGGCGCCGACCGCGACGCGCTGCTCGTTTCAGCCGAACGCCTCAAGGCGAAGAACCGGCTGAGCGACAAGGGCCTGTCGGCCTATTTCGACCGCCGCCTGAAGGAGGAGCTGGCCGGCAAGGCCCGCGAGGAGGCCCTCGATGAGCAGGTGCGTCAGGTCGTGGCGCAGCAGCTGAGTGACGGCGTGCCCACGCTGTCGGGCGTCGCCGAGGCCCTCGGCATGGGCGCGCGCACGCTGCAGCGGCGGCTGGCCGATGAAGGGCAGTCTTTCCAGTCCGCGGTCGATGCGGCACGCCGCGAACTCTCCCGCCAGCTGCTGCGCGAGACCGATTACAGCCTGGCCGAAATCGCCTTCCTGACGGGCTTTGCCGAACAGAGCGGCTTCACGCGCGCCTTCAAGCGCTGGTCCGGCCAGACGCCGAGATCCTACCGCCTCACCGCCCAATAGTCCGCCAGAGGCGTCATTTGTCGTGATCTGACAAAACTCCGTCGCGCTGTGGCAAGAACGCGGCGCTGTGCCTGCCCTATTCATTGGCTCGCTTATTCAAAGAAAGGAGCGACCCAATGAATTTCCTCAACAGAAAGAAACCCCTTACCCTCGTGCTGGGCGGGACGGGCAAGACCGGCCGCCGCGTCGCCGAGCGCCTGAAAGCCATGGGCCGCGACGTCCGTATCGGCTCACGCTCGCGTGTCCCGTCCTTTGACTGGGACAATGAGAAAAGCTGGGAGGCGAGCCTCAAGGGTGTCACGGCGGTCTACATCACCTACGCACCCGACCTTGCCATGCCGGGCGCGAAGGATGCGATCCAGGCCTTTGTCGACCTGGCGAAGCGGCGCGGCGTCAAGCGGCTGGTCCTCCTGTCCGGCCGCGGCGAAGAGGAAGCCCAGGCCTGCGAGCGAATCGTGATCGCGGCCGGCCTCGAATGGACGATCGTGCGGGCAAGCTGGTTCAACCAGAATTTCTCCGAAGGCGCCTTTGTCGACATGGTCCTCAGCGGCGTGATCACCCTGCCGGCTGGTGATCAGGCCGAGCCCTTTGTCGACGTTGACGACATCGCCGATGTCGCCGCCGCCGCGCTCACCGAAGACCACCACCATGGCCAGGTCTATGAAGTAACCGGGCCGCGCCTGATGACGCTCGCCGATGTGGCCGCCGACCTCTCGCGGGCCACAGGCCGCGAGATCACCTATGTGGACGTGCCACACGATGGATTCGTCGCCGAGGTCGCCGCCTCCGGCGCACCGAAGGATGTCGTCTGGATGCTGGATTATCTGTTTTCCACCGTGCTCGATGGGCGCAACGCCCACCTGACCGATGGCATCCAGCGCGCACTCGGCCGCCCGCCAAAGGACTTCGCCGACTATGCCCGCGATGTCGCGGCAACCGGCGTTTGGAGGACAGCAGCATGAGCCGCGTTCTGACGCGCCTAGCCCTGGCCGGGTCCGGGACGATCCTCGGCCTGATCGGCAGCGCGCTCCTGGCGTCGCCGCGGGCGTTCCTCGAGACGAGCGGCATATTGGTCGACCATGACCCCGGCCTGATGTCGGAACTGTCGGCGCCCGCCGGCATCTTGCTCGTCACCGGCGCACTGATGATCCTCGGCGCGGTCAGGCTGCGTTTCGCCAATGCAGGGCTTGCCGCTGGCGTGATCGCGTACGGCACATATGGCGCCGGCCGTCTTGTCAGCATGGCGCTGCACGGCGTGCCGTCGCAGTCCCTGATCGTGGCAATGCTGGTCGAACTCGGCATTGCAGCCGTGCTGGCCGTCCTGTGGATGAATACCGCATCCCGGCAGCAGCCGGCCGGAGGCCGCTACCACAACATCGCCGTCTAGCCCGCCACTGTCCGGGAGCGGGCTGCCCGCTCCCGGACCACGCTTCACCTTTCTCAAACCGAACCAAGGACCCAGGCTCATGACCTATGAATGGACGCTTTATCTCTGCCTATTCCTCGCCCTGTGGAGCGCTGTGATCGGCGGCGTGTTCTCTGCCTTTTCCGAATTCATCATGGCCGCGCTTCTCAGGGCCGAACCGGCCGGCGGCATCGAGTCGATGCAGCAGATCAACAAGACCGTGATCAGAACCCAGTTCGTCGCCGGCATCCTGTTGATCGCGCCGGCTTCCATACTGTTCGCGCTGTACAGCCTGACCGTCTTCGAAGGCGCCGCCCTCGCCGCGTTGATCGCTGCGCCGCTGGTCTATGTGCCGAGCGTGTTCCTGATGACGATCATTGGCAATGTGCCCATGAACAACCGGCTCGACCGGCTCGACCACACCTCGCCGGATGCGCAGGCCTACTGGGCACGCTATGGCCGCGACTGGACGCGGCTGAACCACGTCCGCACGCTCGGCAGTGTCGCGACGGCGGTGGTTTACATGGCTTCGGCTGTCTTGCTGCTCACGAGTGGTCAGGTGTGACGCTGATGAGCGGGATGGGTATTTGTCGCCTGCCTCGTCTCACCTCGCAAACTTTAGCGGCGAGGTTTCGTATCCCAGCTCTTGTGCCCGGTTCACGATCTTTTCGATTACCGCCTCGTCCGGCTGTTTTTCCCGCGCCAGTATCCAGAGGTACCTACCATCGGGTGAGCCGACGAGCGCGGCGGAGTAGTCGGCTTCGAGGTGGAGGATCCAGTAGTCTCCCCAGGCGAAGGGGACCCATTCGGGGGCGAATTTTACCTTCAGTTTTGAGTTGTTCGAGCCGTCTACGGCTTTCGCGACACCTTCGGCGACATCGCGCTTGCCGGTCTTTTCCTTGGTGCAGGCATTGGTTACCGAGATGCGGCCGTCATCGCGTAGGGCATAGTCGGCGGTGGTATCGGTGCAGCCTTCCTCGAAGCTGTTGGGGTAGCGGGCGATTTCGTGCCAGAGGCCGGCATAGCGCTCAAGGTCGACACTTTCGACGGTGGGCGGCGGGGCGCTTTCTTCGCGATAGTCAGGCTGGCTGAGACTGGCGCAGCCGGCGGCGAAGGGGATGAGCGAGGCGAGGGCGACGGCGCGGAGAGCGAGTTTCATGCGGGCGGCTCCTGTTTACTGGAAGGTGCGGGAGAGAAACGCACCAAAGGTAAATTGGTCGCGTGAGCCGCGCAGGTCGACCAGCGGGGCGTCGCCGGCATCACCTGCGAGCTGGTCATAGCCAGCAATCATGACGAGCGACCAGCGATTGTCCCGGTCGAGCGGGACGAAGGCGCTGGCGCTGAGCCCATAGGAGTAGAGCCCGCCATCGGCCTCATATTGCGGCAGGCCGGAGCGGGCCGACTGGAGCGGCGTCACGCCGAAATAGGCGGAGGTGTAGTCGCTGTCTGCAAGCCGGATATTCGGACCGGCGGACCAGAAGACGGGAGGGCCAAAGCCAGTAAGCCGTCCGCCATATGAGGCGCCGAGGTCTGCGACGAGGCCTTCATGGCCACCAATGCCCTGTCGGACTTCGCCAGAGAGGGTGATGTCGCCCACCGTCCATTCGGCAAAGCCGCCCGCCTCAATCGTGGTGTCGATATCGCCGAGGCCGCGCAGGTCATCGGTCTCGCCACCTGTGACGGAGAAGGTCTGGTCGCCATCCTCATCGCGCGAGAAGCGGATCTTCGCGATCGGGCCGGCGGAAAAAGTCTCCGAGTTGAACAACCGGTAACCGACGCCTTCCTGGACTGACGCGAAGAAGCGCTCGCCATAACGGAACTGGAGATTGGGGAGAACTTTCAGGTCATAGTCATCGTCGCCCTCATAGGTGGGCGAGGTGAGGACGCCCGCGCCGACGCTGACTTGCCAGCCTTTGAGTGGCTCTCGTTCCTGGGCCTGGGAAGGGAAGGCGAGGGCGACGCTGCCCAAAAGAAGGGCGGCGGTCGTCAGGGCATATTTCATGGGAGGGTCCGTCTGCTGCGAGATGTTGGACTGTCTACGGCAGGAGGGGCCTCGCGGATCAGGCTAGTCTGCCGTTGGCCAGCCGCCGGGCGGCGGCAGGGCGCTGGCGACCTCTCGGTAGGGGGTCCATTGTCCCTTGTGCTTCTTTAGGATCAGGAGATAGGTGTTCGGGATCTCGACCCGCTCGCTCGCGCCTTCGGGCAGGTATGACTGCACGGTGGTGCCGTATTCGTAGGCCCAGTCCTCATTGATGATGACGAGCTCCTTCGGCGTGATGTCGAGCTGGTAGCCAGGCGGGAAGGGCGCGTTGCCGGCTGCCGCGAGCATCTCCAGATGCGCCGGGCCACCGGGCACGGTCTGCTGGAAGTCCGGATGGCTGAGCGCGCCGAGGGCGGCAAAATCCTGCGCCGCCATCGCGGCCATAAAGTCGGCGCGCAGCTGGTCGATCTCCGCAGCTTCGGCTTCGCCGTCAAAGGCCGGGCCGGCGGGCGCCGTCGTGCAGGCGGCGGCAAGGCCGAGCCCTGAAGCAAGCATCGCCCCCCGAATGATGGTCCTGTTGGTCATGGCGCCCTCTCTCATCTCTCTCGCGCAGGCCGTCAGCATGCGGCGCGCCGCAGTGGCAGGCAAGAGCGGTCCGGGCCGATGACGCTGGCTTTGCCCGCAAATTGTTCACCCCGCGGTGTCCGCCGGTTTGACACTGCGGCGTCAATGCCTAGGTTCAGGGCATCCATGAACTGCATGACATACAGCGCTCCAACCGTCCGGCTGGGTGCATGACACAGGCGCGAGCTGGCCATTCCAGCGCCATGCAGCCCGACTATTCGCAAACCGATTATTTTAAAGACCCCTGGAGGTCAAATGACTGATTACAATCCCGACAAAGGCTATATCGCGCTCCTTGGCTGGAGCATCAACGCCATCGACGCGATGAAGAAATTCGACCGGCGCTACATCGTCGTCGCGCCGAGCTGGGCGAAGGAATATGCCGAGAAGAACGACATTCCCTTCATGTCCTGGAATTTCGAGCGCCTGAACGAGAACTCCTTCGAGATCGCGCAGATGCTGAAGGATGAGGGCGTCGATGTCGCCGTCCCGCTCTATGAGGAGACGGTGGAATGGGCCGGCGCGGTCAATGCCGTCCTGCTCGACAATCCGCGCCTGCTCGGCCAGTCCATGCTGTTTCGCGACAAGTCGCTGATGAAGCGCCGCGCGCAGCTTGGCGGCATCCGGGTCGGCATTTTCGAGGAAGCGCATGACCGCGACGACGTCGCCCGCTTCCTGCGCCGCGTAAACCAGACCCTTCTGAAGCAGGAAGGCGACGATAATGATCCGATCCACATCAAGGCGTTCGACCTGGCCGGCTGCATGGGTCACCGGGTCGTGCGCACGGTTGAGGATGTCGATGAAATCCCCGACAGCGACTTTCCCGTCCTCATGGAAAGCCACCTCGATGGCTGGGAGTTCGCCGCCGAGGCGTGGATCCACGATGGCAAGGTGCGCTTCCTCAACATCTCCGAATATGTGCGCCTCGGCTATTCGGTCTTCGTGCCGGCCAGCCCCGAGCTGGAAGCCATGCGCGACAAGGTGAAGGCCGAGATCGAGAAACTGATCAAGACGTTCGACATCAAGTTCGGCTTCATCCACCCGGAATATTTCATCGGGCCGGACGATGTCATGTATTTCGGCGAGGTCGCCTACCGCCCGCCGGGCTTCAAGGTGTTCGAGCTGCTTGAGCGCGTCTATGGTTTCAATGCCTATCAGGCGATGGTCATGATGTTCGATCCGAAGACTACCGAGGAGGAGATCGAGAATTTCCTGCCGACGCCGGTCGAGGATGCGAATGGCTATGCCGGCTGTTTCGGCGTCTATCCGCGCAACCGGGTCGTTTCGCGGCTGGAAATCCCGAAGGAGACCGAGGACCATGCCTATTTCGACTGGCACGAGCTGGGCGAGCCGATGGAGACCAAAGTGTCCAAGCGCTCCGCCTTCGGAACCCATTGGGGTCTCGTCTACTTCCATGGTGAGGACGCCACCGAGATGCGCGACCTGCTGAAACGCCAGGAAGAGGTCGACTTCTATGTGTAGGCGCTCACGGCCTGTAGTCAGGCCGATGTGCCTTCGCTAGCCTCCCTGCATGGATTCGAAGGGCCAGATACGGTGAGCCAGGCAGACGGAAACCAGCCCGCTCCGGGCACTGATGCGATGCACCTGAAGCGTCTGGACAGCGCCATCGCCCGGCTTGCGAATGCAAGCGACTTGCTGAAAGCGACCTACCAGCCGGGCGCGATCGACCAGGCCGGCAAGGTGCTGCGCTCGGCGGGCGGGCTTGGCGATTGCCTGGACCGTATCCAGGCGCTCGATCAAGCCGGTATCTTCGCGGGCACGGACTGGAATGATCCGGCCCACCTCAAGCCGGTCCTGGTGCGTCACACCTTCGAGGCAGGCGCGCCCGATGCTCTCACCCTTGAGACGCTGAGCGAGCTTCGTTTCCTTGCGGTCGCGCGTGGCGACTATGCGCTGGAAACGCTTTCGGCCGAGGAGGCGCACCATTTCCTGGCCCAGGTTCTCGGCCTCAATCTCGAGCGGCTGTTTGGCGGTGGCACGGAAGTCTCGCGGCAGATCGGGGATGACTGGGCGCAGGCGATCAACGGCCTGTTCAAGCTGATCGCGGAAGAGATCGGCTACAGCCGGATTTTCGATGCCGTCATCACCGAGATCTGGCGCATCCTCGCGCAGCGTCCGATCCAGACAGACCGGATCAAGGCCATGATCGCCCAGCTTGCGACCTGGTCCGGCGAGGCGTCCAGCGAACAGCCGCCTTCGGGCTGGGGCGCTGACCGGCTCGTCAGTGCGCTGTTCGGCCCGACCAATGAGTGCCGAGAGGATCCGGGCATCGAGCGCTATGCCGAGCGCCTTGCTGCCATCGATGACAAAGCGCTGTCGCAGGAAGCCACGGCGATGGCGCGGGCGATGCACGATACGGGGCTGGTATCGGCCTATCACGCCGTCTTGCTGCGCCACCTGCTCCAGCATCGCCGGGAGCTGATCCCCGACTGTCTCGGCCTGTCGGCAACGGGGCGTGAGAATTACGGCTCCTTTGCCCCGCTCATTCAGGCGCTGGCCGAGAAAGCCATCCATGTCGAGACCGCGCAGGCTATCTATGGCCTCTCGCTCATGCTTGAGCGCGGTATCCTGCACCTGCCGCCCACGGCCCCGGCCCTGTGGCGCCAGCTGAAGCTCAACCTTTCACCGGAGACGCGCCAGCGCATAGCCGCGAGTTTCGGACCGGCCCCGGATGCAGAGGCATGGCTACTCGCGGGCGTGATCAGCGTCCTCGGCCAGCCGCTTGGTGTGGGGCAGGGCAACAATCCGACCTGCCAGGCCGCGCGCGCGATTGCGATGTGGTCCTATGTCGATCCCGACTACCTGCTGCAGCTGGTCACCTGGGCGGCGCGCGACAATGAAATCCGCATGCCCTTCGAGGGCCAGCCGGTCTCCTCGCGCGACCTGACAACGGCCCTGGCGAAAGGACCGCTTGTGGAGGTTGATCCGGTCTCGGCCATCCTCGTGCCCCACCTTGACCGCATCTACATGGAGATGGGCCGGCTGTGTGCGGGCCGTGAAGGCGACCCGCATCGCTGGATCAATCCGGAGATGCACGGCTGGTGGGTGGCGCGCGATTTCGACATCGTCGTGGATGTGCCGACCGGCAAGCTCGTCGATGTGGATGGCTTTGTTCGCCGTTTCTACACCGCCTTCCATCCCCACTATAATGGCAATCAGCCCGTCATCCATCCAAGCCCGGCCGGTATTGCCGTGACGGACAGCGCCGCGCGTTTTGTTGGCTGGCATGCCATTGCGATTATCCGTGTGGCGCGCGATCCGTCCGGCGAGGTGCGTGTCTACTTCTTCAACCCCAATAATGACAGCGGTCAGGACTGGGGCGATGGCATTGTCGTCTCGACGGCCGGCAATGGTGAGAATTACGGGGAATCCTCGGTGTCGATCGCGGACTTCGCCTCGCGGCTCTACATCTTCCATTTCGATGCGCTGGAGCAGGCCGCCACCGCCGCCGTCCCGCAAGGCGAAATCGACGATATCCGGGCGAAGATACTGTCCAGCTGGGGCCGCGACAGGGTTTAAAGCCGTTCGCCTGCCCGCCTTGCGGGTTTCCCGGACAGGTGTGCGTGGCCGCTCACGGGGGCAATGGCTCCGATTGATCCTTCGGCGATAGTCTTTAAATCCCCGGCAAACGGATGATTGCCCATGTCATTGCTCAAGCCTGCGAAAAAGCCGCGTGCGCCCAAAGGGGTTCGCGCGAAATTCTACCGCGTGCACAAGTCCGTCGACCTGCATGACATGATCGCGGTGGTAAGCTTTCACGGCAAGATGCCTGACGGATCGAAAGGCAAGGATCACGGCCGGTACATCGCCGCGCAGACGGTTTACTGGATGACCTGTATCGATGCCCTGTGCGTCGTGATGGATTTCCGGGACCTGGAATACCGATGGGGCGACAGCATACTCGGGGCGCTTCAGACGATTGATATGCGCTGTCGGGACCAGTGGAGCGACCTCGGCATGTCTGTCCCGGTCAAGCTGCTGAGCTCGCAGAAATCGAGCGGCCTTCTTTCGCTTGTGACCGATCCGAGCTTTTTCTTTTCCGAAATGGACGATGCCATCCTGGCCTGCAGCCGGGATGTCCGCTTCTGGATGGACAATTGACGGGCGGGACGCAGACACGCCCTGCATTTCGGGGGAAGCCACTTAACGTGTCCCCCGAAACCCGCTACACGCCGCTTCCATGAACGACGAGACCAAGACCCCAGCCCATTATGCCGCCTCGACCCTGTCGGAGGCGCTGCCTTTCATCCAGCGCTATGACCGCCAGACCGTGGTCATCAAATATGGCGGGCATGCCATGGTGGACGAGGCGCTGTCGGAGGCGTTCGCACGCGATGTGGTGCTGCTGAAGCATCTCGGCGTGAACCCGGTCATCGTGCATGGCGGCGGCCCGCAGATCGCCAGCTTGCTGGAGCGCCTCGGCATCAAGTCGGAATTCCGCGACGGCCTGCGCGTCACCGATGATGCGACCATGGAAGTGGTCGAGATGGTCCTCTCCGGCCCGATCAACAAATCCATCGTGCGGGCGATCAACAAGGCGGGCGGCAAGGCGGTCGGCCTGTCGGGCTCGGACGCCGACCTGATGAAGGTCAGGCGCGCCTCGCGCACCAAGAAGGACCCGGACAGCCAGGTCGAGCAGCTGATCGATCTCGGCTTTGTCGGTGAGCCGGAACGGGTCGATGTCTCGGTGCTGAAGCTGCTCACCGACTATGATTACGACTTCATCCCCGTCATCGCGCCGGTCGGCTTCGATGGCGAGGGCAAGCGCTACAATGTCAATGCCGACACGGCTGCCGGGGCGATTGCCAGCGCGCTGGGCGCCTCGCGCCTGCTGCTGCTGACCGATGTCGCCGGCGTGCTCGACAAGGACAAGCAGCTGATCCGCGAAATCCGCGCCGATGACCTTGATGGGCTGATCGCGGACGGGACTGTTTCAGGTGGGATGATTCCCAAACTTGAAACCGCCACAAACGCCGTCAAGAATGGTGTCGGAGGCGCAGTCATACTCGATGGCCGCGCGAAACACGCCCTGCTCATGGAGCTGTTTACCGAACATGGTGCCGGCACGATTGTTCTCTAAGGTTTGCGCTGCTGCTGCGGCGCTGGGTGCGCTGTGGCTGACCGGCCTTGGCGCTGGCGCGGCGGATGCGCAGGCAGCCAAGGGCTGGCAGCTCTGCAACAAGACAAGCTATGTGATCGAGGCATCCGTCGGGCGCTATGAAGGCCAGGGTGTCGTCGTCGAGGGCTGGCGCCGGTTACGGCCGGGCTCCTGCGAGACGGCGCTGGAAGGCCCGCTGCGGCCCGGCATCCACTATCTCTTCGCGCGCTCGTCCAATGCCCATCGCGGCGGGCGGCGTATCTGGGGCGGAGACTTCCCGCTCTGCATCGATACGACAGGCAGCTTCTCGGTCGAAAGCCCGAAGGAATGCACCACGATGGGGCTTGAAAGCCGCGACTTCCGCCCGGTGCTGATCGAGAACCGCAATGGCTGGAAAACCTCGCTGACCGAGACCGAGGAATTCGACATGGAGAAGGCCGGCGCGGCCGGCGTACAGCGCCTGTTGGCCGATGCCGGCATCTACAATGGCAATATCGACGGCTATATCGGCCGCAAGACACGCGCGGCGATCGGCGAGTTCCTTAGCCAGAACAGCCTCGACGCCGACACTTCCGACGCGGACCTGATCGACGTGCTCGAGCAGATCGCGCAGGAGCGTGGGCGCAATATCGGCCTGACGCTCTGCAACCGCACGCGCAACCGCATCTGGTCGGCGATTGCCCGTCGCAAGGGCGAGGGCTGGGAGAGCCGCGGGTGGTGGCTGCTGGAAAGCGGCGGCTGTGCCCGCGTGATCGATGAGCCGCTGCTGACAGCGGAACATTTCGTCTTCGCCGAGATGGAGACCGAGAACGGCACGCGCACGCTGAAAAACGCGACTGACCCGTTCTGTGTCTCGCGCACCCAGTTTGCCATAATGGGGCGCAAGGACTGCACCGCGGCCGCCTATCGCGAGGCGCTGTTCGAGGCGACCCCGCCAGCCGAGAACCGCCGCCTGCTGTTCGAATTCTTCGACCGCGATTTCAAAGAGCCGGAGTCGTGAGCGCCAACGGAGCTGACCTCTCGCCACTGACAAGCCGTGATGTCTGGGTCTTCGATCTCGACAACACGCTTTACCCGGCCGAGTGCGACCTCTTCGCCCAGATCGACCAGCGCATGACCGATTTCGTCGCGCGTTTCCTGAGGCTGGAGCGGGCAGAGGCGCGGGCGCTGCAGAAGAAGTATTATGCCGAGCATGGCACGACGCTGAAGGGCCTGATGACGATGCACGGCATGTCGCCGGACGAGTTCCTCGCGCATGTCCACGAGATCGACCTCTCGCCGCTGCCCATCAAGCCGGACCTCTGCACCGCCATCGCCGCGCTGCCGGGCCGCAAGCTGGTCTACACAAATGGCTCGCGCCGCCATGCCGAGCGGGTGACCAAATACATGCAGGTCCACACCGCCTTTGACGGGATGTTCGGGATCGAGGATGCAGGCTTTCATCCGAAGCCCTCGCAGGATGCCTATGACGCCTTCTGCGCGGCCCATGATGTCGACCCGGCGCGCGCCATCCTGTTCGAGGACCTGGAGCGCAACCTCGCCCCGGCGCATGCGATGGGCTTTGCCACCGTGCTGGTCCATTCGAGCAAGGACTGGAGCCATGAGCCGGTCGAGGCCCGCCCCGCCGGCCCGGAAGACGCCGACCACCCGCATGTCGACTACCTCACCGCCGACCTGACAGGCTTCCTGCAGGACGTGCTGCAGGTGGTGACACCGGCGGCTGATGCGTCCGCCGGACCATGAATTGACCCAAATCAAGGCAGGCGAACGAGCGGTGCCTATCGGATCATCCAGTGACACGTCTGCTGGAGGAATGAGACATGAAGCGAGGTCGCTTGAGCCTTCTGGTCGCGGGCGCTTGCCTGGTTGTGCTGGGGGGCTGTGCCTGGGGGCATCATGGCTATGGCCCACCGGGGCCGGGGCCCGGGACGCATGTCGTCTACATCCAGAAAGCGCCGCCGCCGTCGCGCCGAGTCACCATTCCGCCGCGCCCGGTGAGCGGGGCGATCTGGATCAGCGGCTACTGGGAATGGAGCGGGGTCGAGTTCCGCTGGGTCGATGGCTACTGGGAACGTAACCCGCCGCGCGGAAAGCGCTGGACGGCCGGCCACTGGGTCGAGACCCGCAATGGCTGGTACTGGAGCCCAGGCCGCTGGCACTAGCTGTAAACACCACGTCCTTGCACCGGAGGCGGTCCCTCATCCATAAGGAGAGTGACGGTGTCCCGCTTCCGCGGGCGCGCGAAAAAGGACCGCACATCATGAAGCAGTTTCCGAAAATGCGCTCAGCCGGTCAGGGGCTGGTTTTGCTGGCCGGGCTGACACTGCTAGGCCTTGCCGCCTGCAGCCCGCCGCCTGAAACCGCGCCGGAAGAATCGGCGGAAAGCGCGCCTGTGGATGCTGTCTATGACGATCCCGCGATGATCGAGAACGGCCGCGAGATCGCGGAGATGCAATGCGCGTTCTGCCATGCCATTGGCGCCGAAGGCGAAAGCCCGCGCACCGATGCCCCGCCGCTGAGATCGGTGCTTGCCGATTATGATCCCGACGCCCTCGCCGACGATTTCCGTGAAGGGATCCATGTCGGCCACAAGGACATGCCGGACTTCGATTTCGGCCCGATCGGCACCGATTCCGTGCTCGCCTATCTCATCTCGATCCAGGACGAACCAGCGGGCGGCTAGTCCTCTCGCTTGATCAGGCATTGCAGGCGGCCGCCGCTCAGCCAGTGCCGCAGGGGAAAAGTGCGTGTGCTTGAATATACCCCTAGGGGGTATTATGTCTGCTGCTTGCGAACACCGGACATCCGGTCAGGAGGCCTATGCCATGGCGCAAGAGCACACACACCACCAACATGATCACGGCCATAGCTGCCACCATCATGCGCACGCCGCGCCGGACAAGCCGGATGATGCCTATGACAATATCCCAGAGGACTATTCCGGCACGGTCTGGACCTGTCCGATGCACCCGCAGGTGCGCGAGACGTCGAATACGGGCTGCCCGATCTGCGGCATGGCGCTGGAGCCGGAAACGGTCACCGCCGAGCAGGATACGAGCGAACTCGATGACATGACGCGCCGCTTCTGGGTGGGGCTGGCGCTGTCGGCACCGCTCCTCATCCTGACCATGGGCGAGATGATCCCCGGCAGCCCGCTGAAGGACTGGGTGGATCCGAGCTGGGGCGCGTGGCTGCAATTCGCGCTCGCAACGCCGGTCGTGCTCTGGGCAGGGCTGCCTTTCTTCCAGCGCGGCTGGCAATCGGTAAAACGGGGTAGCCTCAACATGTTCACGCTGATCGCGATGGGCGTGGGCGTGGCCTACATCTATTCGCTGGTGGCCACCGTTGCGCCCGGCATCTTCCCGGGGTCGTTCCGGGGGCATGGTGGCAGTGTGGCTGTCTATTACGAGGCTGCGGCCGTTATCGTGACGCTTGTCCTGCTCGGCCAGGTGCTTGAGCTGCGCGCCCGCAACGCGACCTCCGGAGCCATCCGCGCCTTGCTCGAACTCGCGCCGCCAATGGCGCGGCGGATTGCCGAAGATGGCAGCGAGGAAGAGGTCGACCTGGCCCATGTCCAGGCCGGCGACCGGCTGCGCGTGCGCCCGGGCGAGAAGGTCCCCGTCGACGGCGAGGTTCTTGAAGGCCATGGCAGCGTGGATGAATCCATGGTGACGGGCGAGCCCGTTCCAGTCGAGAAATCGGCCGGCGACCGGGTAACCGGCGGCACGGTGAACGGCACCGGATCTCTGGTGATGACGGCGACGCATGTCGGTGAGGACACGTTGCTCTCGCAGATCGTTCAGATGGTCGCCGCCGCCCAGCGCTCGCGTGCGCCGATCCAGCGGCTCGCCGATGTCGTCTCCTCGATCTTCGTGCCGACAGTGATCGGTGTGGCCATCCTCACCTTCATTCTCTGGGCTGCCTTCGGACCGGACCCGGCCATGGCCTTTGCTATCGTCAATGCGGTCGCGGTTCTGATCATCGCCTGTCCCTGTGCGCTCGGCCTTGCCACGCCGATGTCGATCATGGTGGGCACCGGCAAGGGCGCCTCGAACGGTATCCTGATCAAGAATGCCGAAGCGCTCGAAACCTTCGAGAAGGTGGACACGGTGGTGGTCGACAAGACCGGGACGCTGACGCTCGGCCGCCCGGAGCTAATCCATGTCGAACCCGCTGAAGGCTTTGACGAGGCTGGGCTGCTCAGTCTCGTTGCCGCCGTCGAACGCTCGAGCGAGCACCCGCTGGCCGAAGCCATTGTCCGCGGCGCAGACGCCAAAGGCGCGCCCCGCAAGGACGCAAGCGGCTTTGAATCGGTTACCGGCGAAGGCGCACAGGCCAGCGTCGACGGACAGACCGTCGCCATCGGCAATCGTAAAATGATGGAGCGCATCGGCGGCTGGTCGGACGCGCTTGGCTCCAGCGCTGACCAGTACCGCGCCGAAGGCCAGACCGTGATGTTCGTCGCTGTCGACGCAAAGCCCGCCGGCCTCGTCTCCGTGGCTGACCCGATCAAGGAGAAGACGCCGGAAGCCATCAAGCGGCTTCACGCCGAGGGGCTGAAGATCGTCATGCTGACCGGCGACAATGAGAAGACGGCCCGCGCTGTCGCAGACAAGGTCGGCATCGACGAGGTCCACGCCGATGTGTCGCCCGAAGACAAGCACCGCATCGTGTCGGAGTTGCAGACGGGCGGCGCGCGCGTCGCGATGTGCGGCGACGGGATCAATGATGCGCCAGCGCTCGCCCAGGCCGATGTCGGCATTGCCATGGGCACCGGCACCGACGTCGCCATGGAAAGTGCGGGCGTGACGCTGGTCAAGGGCGATCTGATCGGCGTTGCCAAGGCGCGCGAGCTCAGCCACGCGACCATGCGTAATATCCGCCAGAACCTGTTCTTCGCCTTCGTCTACAACGCACTTGGCGTTCCCATCGCGGCGGGTATTCTCTATCCGTTTTTCGGCCTGCTGCTCAGCCCGATGATTGCGGCCGGCGCGATGAGCCTCAGCTCGGTCTCCGTGATCGGCAATGCGCTGCGGCTGAGAACCCTGAAGCTTTGACCCTCGCGAGGATGCAAGATGAAACCTGATACCCAGCAATCGGCCGTCCGGCGCCTCGCCCGGATTGAGGGCCAGGTGCGCGGCATTTCGAAAATGGTGCAGGAGGACAAGTACTGCATCGACATTGTCCGCCAGGTGCAGGCCGTGAAGGCGGCCCTGTCCGGCCTCGAACAGGTCATCCTCGCCGACCATATCGACACCTGCGTCGATCATGCGCTGAGCGCCAGCGATCTCGAAGACCGCCAGGCCAAGGTCGACGAACTCGTCGCCGTGCTCGGCGGCCGGAAGAAATAGGGCAGCGCGCCTCAGGCCTTTGCGGGAGCCTCCTTTTTCTGCGTCGGTGTGAGCAGGTTGAGCGGGTAAAAGGCTTCCTCCGCCCAGTGGGGCTGTTCGCCGGGCACGCCGTAGCGCGAGGGCTTGCCATCCGGAACGAAAAGCGTGCCGAACATCCAGTCGAATACGGACAGGCAGAGGCCGTAATTGCGGTACATCTTGCCGTTCTTGCCAAAGCCGTGATGGGCGTGATGCATGCTCGGCGTGATGACAATGTGCATGATGGCGCGGAAGGCAGGATACTTCAAAAGGGCCTGATCAAAGCGCCAGTGGGTGTGGGTCAGCAGATTCCAGACATAGAGAACAACCATTGAGATCGCCACGCCTGAGACCATGCCAAAATAGGTGAAAAGCGCGACCATCCAGATATGCGGGCTGAACAGGGCCCAGAAGATGTTCTGGCGCTGGACAACGGTGACATTGATCTCTGTCGCCGAATGATGGGTGCGATGAATCTTCCATAGCCACTCCAGCCAGTGGCCCTTTTTCTGGCCTTCATGCGACCAGCGGTGAACCCAGTAGAAGACAAATTCCAGCGATACGAAGCTGATCAGAACGGCCTGCCAGAGCGGTACGGTGGCGCCTGCGCCTGCAAAGGCCGGGACGAGCCAGGCGGCCAAGACGCCCATGCCTAGCCCGACAAGGGGGCGGGTCACCACCGAATTGACCACGAAACACAACGCCGTCAGCCCAAAGTCGCGCCGGGTGCAGCCCTTCAGCTGCCCCGTGACCGCCTCGAGGACGAGGATGACCAGCGTGGCGATATAGATCCACCCCGCATCAGCAAGCGTGAACGTGTCTTCGGGCATGGCCGTGTCTCCCTTCTTTCGGCAATCCAACACAACCAAATTAATTCACCCGCATTAATTTGGCAAATGAAAAGAAACAATATAGGGTAAATTCATGACTTGATCGTCATCATTTAAGGTGATCGCGTTAATGCCGAATACAAAGACAGAACAGCGGGATAGCCGTCACACAATCCTCGTGGCGGCGGAAAAGATGTTTGCGGACTATGGCCTCCATGGTGCGTCGCTGCGCCAGATCAGCGAGGCGGCCGGCCAGAAGAATACCTCCGCCATTCAATATCATTTCGGCTCGCGCGACCGCCTGGTCGAGGCGGTGTTTGCGCTGCGCATGGCTGTCATCAATCCCCGCCGGCAGGCAGCGCTGGACGAGGTCCGCAAGGCAGGCCGAATCCATGATGTCCGTGCCCTGGTGGAGGTGATGGTCTGGCCAATGGCCGAGGAGCTGCGCCCGCGCCCGGAAGGTAATCATTATCTCCAGTTCCTGACTCGGGCAGCCCGCGAGCGTCTGCTGGCGATTGAGCTTGCGCCGCCAGACCTGATGACAGCCTGGATGGAAACGATCACCCACCTGTCGGAGACCATGCGTTATTTTCCTGAAGCGATTGCAGAGGCCCGCCTATTGCTGGCCAGCGAGCAGTGCGTCTCCGCGCTGGCCTCTTTCGAGGCACGCGATATTGGCGCGTCGGCGGATTTCGAATTCGAGGTCGAGACGCTGATCGACATGATTGCCGCCGGGATATCGGCACCTGTTTCGCCGCGGGCGCTGGCGGCGCTGGAACGAGACTAGCTCATACGGACCCTTCCTGATTGGCGTTTGTGGAATCGCCCGCTAACCTTCTCAAAAAGCAAGGGAGGGGGCATGTCTGAACCGTTTCAGCTGCCGGGGATCAACCGTGTCCCGATGAACGCGCCGATGACCTGGCTGGCGCGCGGATGGCAGGATTTGTGGCGCGCGCCGGGCGTGTGCCTCGCTTATGGCGTGGGGCTCGCCCTCATCAGCTTTGCCGTGACGGCGACGCTGTATCTCACGGGCCAGTTCACATGGTTCCTTGTCATGGCGGGCGGCTTTCTGATTGTGGCGCCGCTGCTCGGCATGGGCCTTTACAGGGCGGCGGCCATGCTGGGGGAGGGTGAGGCGCCAGGGCTGGGTGACATGGTTTTTCCGAAGGGCGTGCTGCGGGCCGACACGGTCCTGCTGGGTGTCGCGCTGTTCGTGCTGTTCGGGATCTGGGCGGAGGCGGCCTACATCATCTACGGGCTGTCGACCTATTCGGTGCACACATCCGTAGCCGACTTCCTGGCCTTCCTGCTGACCACGCCCGAAGGACTTCGCATGGGCCTGATCGGCAGCGCGGTGGGCGGGGTGATCGCCTTCTTCGCCTTTACGCTGGTCGTCGTCTCCGCGCCGATGCTGCTCGCGCGCGACAGCGACGTCTTCATTTCGGTGATCACCAGCGCGCGCAGCGTCCTTGCCAACCTGCCGGTGATGCTGTTCTGGGCGTTCCTCATTGCAGCGCTGACGGCGCTCGGCATGGCGCTGGCGCTGGTCGGCCTCGTCATCGTGTTTCCATGGATCGGCTTGGCCAGCTGGCATGCCTATCGCGATCTGGTCCAGCACCGCGAGGCGCGCGCGGGTTAGGCGGGTTCCGTGTTCAAGCCGGTTGCAGCAGGTCTTCCAGGAAGAAGGCCGAGAGTTGGCTTCGCCCGGTGAGGCCTGATTTGCGGTACAGGCTGCGGGCCTGTTCGCGCACGGTTCGTTCGCTCGTGCCCCGGACCTGCGCAATCTCCTGATGGCTCAGCCCCTTGAGCAGCAGGAAGCCGATCTCGGCTTCCGCTTCTGTCAGCTGCCAGGCTTCGAACTGGCGTGTGATCGCGGCGGCCAGTCCCTGCAGGATGGCCTGATGTTCCGCACGCCAGCGCTCGGCATCGATCCGGGCCGTGTCGAGATCCACACTCACCCGACCGAAACGGTGCAGCATGGCCAGCATGCCGATGAGCGCGGCAACCAGCACGCTGCCTTCGAGGATCACGTGCAGCCAGCCAACGCCGTCGCGGCTGTCCAGCAGCAGGTCCAACGCGATCAGGACGGCGATCACGCCAAACACGGTTGCCGAGATCAGACGGATGAAATGGCTGCCCCTGTCATCTGACATGGCTGTCCCTCCAATGCACCAGGGCCGGATGGCCTGTCGAATGACGTATGGCGCAACACGGCTGGCGGTCCCATCAGAGAATTCACCTAATGAGGAAAGGTGAATGCCATGGCAGCGACATCAGCAACCGGCACCGAGCCGGAAAGAAAAACCATCAGGGTCTGGGACCCCATCGTCCGGCTTGTCCACTGGGGCGTCGTGATCGCGTTTTTTACCGCCTATTTGACGGGTGACGAACTGCCGGGCCTTCACACCTGGGCGGGGTATACGGTCGCTGTGCTGGTGGTGGTCCGCCTTGCCTGGGGTGTTGTCGGGACAAGGCATGCCCGGTTCGCCTCTTTCGTGCGTGGGCCCGCGGCTGTCCTTGGCTATCTGCGCGGGCTTCTGTCGGGAAAGGCCGAGCGGCATCTCGGCCACAACCCGGCCGGCGCTGCGATGATTGTCGCTCTCCTGATTTCACTGGCCGGCACAGCCGGCACCGGCATGGCGCTGCTGGCCGTGGAAAAGGGGGAAGGTCCGCTCGCCGGCATCATCGCGGTCGATGCGCCCGGTGCTGCTACGGATTCTGAGGCAGGTCGAAGCGTGTATGAGGACGATGATCATGACGAACATGAAGAGCACGGCGAATATGGCGAGAGTGAAGCGGGCGAAGTGATCGAGGGCCTGCACTCCACCTTTGTCTATCTGACACTCGTCCTTGTTGGCCTGCATGTGATTGGTGTGATCGCCTCAAGCCTCGCGCATGGCGAGAACCTGGTGCGGGCCATGATTACCGGCCGGAAGTCGTCCTAAAAGCAGGAACGCCCCGGCGCTTGAGGCCGGGGCGTCCTGTCGTTTCCTCAGTCTAGAGGCCGCCGAAGCGGTAGCGGGCCCCGATGGAGAGGATGTGCTGGGTGTTCTCGATTTCGAGACTGCCCGGGAAGAGCTGGTTCTGCAGCTCGATATCCTCGGTCGCCCGGTAGGCATATTCGGCATAGACGCCCCAGTCGGGGTTGATCGCATAGGTTGCGCCGGCCTTGGCCTGGTAGGCGAACTTGCTTTCGCTGCCATTGATGACGCCGATGCCCGACGGGTTGTAGGTCACTTCGACGTCGGCATAGCCGAGACCGGCACCGAGATAGGGCTCGAACGCATTGCCGCGATTGAAGTCATAATAGACGTTCACGAAGAGGCCGGTATTGGTGATGTCGCCCCGGCCATCGGCTACGACATCGGCGATGCTGACACCCAGCGGTGTCGGCGAGCCGGCGATTGCGGCGGCGTCCAGCGTGCCGATCGGTGAGCCGCCCAGGGCGACATTCTTGTGGGTGTCCACATCGGCGTCGGTGCGGGTGATCTCGATGCCCGAGCGCCAGCCTGTATCATAGCGCAGCCCCGCTTCCAGCGAATAGGCCATGCCGCTGTCGAACTCCGTCGTCCAGCCATAGGATGTGCCGGAGGCGACATCGAGGGTCGTCCCGTCGCCGAGATTGCCCGTGGTGAAGGCGCCTGTGGAGCCTGAATTGTCGGAATCGGACTGATTGTTCAGGCCGATGGAGCCGCCAATATACCAGCCATCGGCATGGGCGGTTCCGGCAAGCATGAAGGCGGCAGATGCGAAAAGAAGGCTTCTTCCAAAGGTCATCGGTTTCTCCTGTTAACCGTTGTTTTGCTCTCCCTCGATCCAGCGAACTAGATTTCGCATCGCGGCGATCAAGCCGATCGCGGCGCCTTGTCATTACGGTTTCGTTAGAAGAGGGAAGGCGGTCTCGCCGAATGGGCCATTCGCGAGAGAAGGGGATGACGCCCCCGGCCAGATGGACTATGTCACCGGCGACCTTGTGGCATGGCCTCAATCGCGATTGAACACGCCAGCACCTGAAAAGACCAAGACGGAGAGCGCGCCATGACCGCGAAGCTTGAAAGCATTATCGAAAAAGCCTGGGACGAGCGGGCCAATGTCTCTACCGACACCAAAGGCGAGGTGCGCGACAGCGTCGAGGAAGCGCTGGCGATGCTGGATTCCGGCAAGGCGCGTGTGGCCGAGAAGGGCGCTGATGGCGACTGGGTTGTGAACCAGTGGCTCAAGAAGGCTGTGCTCCTCTCCTTCCGCCTCAACGCCAATGGCCCGATCAAGGGCGGGCCGGACGGTTCGACCTGGTGGGACAAGGTGCCGAGCAAGTTCGACGGCTGGAGCGCGGATGACTTCGCAGCCTCCGGCCTGCGCGCCGTGCCGAGCGCCGTTGCGCGCCGCGGCTCCTACATTGCCTCCGGCGTCGTGCTGATGCCGAGCTTCGTGAACATTGGCGCCTATGTCGATGAGGGCACCATGGTCGATACCTGGGCGACGGTCGGCTCGTGCGCGCAGATCGGCAAGGGCGTGCACCTGTCGGGCGGCGCGGGCATTGGCGGCGTGCTGGAGCCGCTGCAGGCCAATCCAACGATCATCGAGGACAATTGCTTCATCGGCGCGCGTGCCGAGGTCGCCGAGGGCGTCATCGTGCGTGAGGGCTCGGTGCTGGCGATGGGGACGTTCCTGTCGCAATCGACCAAGATCGTGCACCGCCAGACCGGTGAGGTTTTCATGGGCGAGGTTCCGCCTTATTCGGTGATCGTGCCGGGCACCATGCCGTCCGGCGACAATAAGGGCCCGAGCCTTTATTGCGCGGTGATCATCAAGACCGTGGATGAGCGCACGCGCAGCAAGACCGGCATCAACGAACTCCTTCGGCCTTGACGTTGTTCTGGCGTCTTGACGGGCAGATCGAAGCAGGAGACAAGAGGTTTGTTACAAGTGTAGCGAATCAGCGAGAGTGTCCATCCTGATCACGATTTTCGGATTTGTCCGTCGGGCCGCCGTGGCGCTGTCATTCGTAGCAGCAGGCGTTCAGGGGCAAGTCGTTGCGCAAACCAGAGAGAACCTTCTCGCGCCTTATCTGGTCGCACCGGGCGACGACTTCCTGATCAATGGCGTGATGATCCCCGGTTTTGAGGACGATACTGGCCGCGTCCCCCGGGACATTCTGTTCCTGAACGGTCGGATAGCCGGACTGGGCGCTGCCGGAACGCTCGCGGCACCCGACCACGTCTTGCGCATAGACGGGCGCGGCAAGTCGCTGCTGCCCGGCCTTGTCGGCATGCATAATCATCTGCATATGCCCGGCGCGCCATCCATGGGCGATGTTGCGGCCCGCCTCTACCTTGCCTCGGGCGTGACGACGATCCAGACGGCCGGCAGCGCTGATCCGATTGGGGAGTTGAGGCTTGCCCGGGAGATTGAGCGGGGAACTGTCCCCGGCCCCCGAATCCTGGCCTCAGCGCCGTACATCACCGGGCCAGGCGGCAATGCGCCGATGGACAAGCCCGCCGATGCGGAGGCCGCGCGCCGCTTCGTGGACGAATGGGCTGATCGCGGGGTCAGCACAATCAAGCTCTACCGGCATACCGACTCCGACATCGCAGCCATCATCATCGACCAGGCGCACAAGCGCGGTCTGCGTGTGACGGGCCATCTCTGTTCGATCACCTATGCAGAGGCTGCCGAAATGGGCATCGATGGCCTGGAGCACGGCTTGCACCCGGCGAGCGACATGGTGCCGGACAAACCCCGTGGCGTCTGTGTGCCCAGTCTCGACGCAAAGGCAGCGATGGACATTGACGATCCGCAGATCCGCTCCCTGATCGAGACGCTGGTCAGCAAGGGTGTCGAATTGACGTCGACACTGGCCATCCTGGAGTCGCGTTTTCCGCATCGTCCGCAGGCAGATGAGCGCGCACTAAAGCTGCTTGCGCCACAACTGGCCGACGCCGCCCGCGCGCGGACGAAGGCGATGAATGAGAGCGCAGCAACGCCATCGACTGACCCGGCCTATTGGAGCCTCCTGACGGCGTTCGAGCGCCGCTTTGTGGAGGCGGGCGGGCGGCTGCTGGCGGGGCCGGATACCGGGCGCCACGTCTTGCCGGGCCTTGGCGATCAGCGAAACTTCGAGCTCCTGCGGGAAGCAGGATTCTCGACCTCGCAGACGATTGCCATCATGTCGCTCAATGGTGCGCGGGCGCTGGGCCTCGATGATGAGATCGGGCGGATCGAGCCGGGCTATCGGGCTGACCTGGTCCTGGTCGTTGGAGACATTGAGGCGGACCCGGCGGCCATTCGCAACATCGAAATCGTGTTCAAGGCCGGACGCGCATACGATCCGAAGCGGCTGACAGACGGGCTCGAGGGCCGGGTCGGCCTGCCATAGGTCGCAGGAATGAACCGGGGCTGGAGCTCGGTGAGCGATCTGCCTATGGATGTCCTATGGCAGGCAACCCTGACACCCTCACCCGGCCATCGGCACTCGCCATGATCGGTGATCCTGCGCCGGAAGAGGCCGGTCGGTGGGAGGTGCACCTGGCATACCGGCTGGTCTCGTCGAACTCCGTCGTCGACCTCCGGGCCATCGCGGATTTCGTCCAGATCGACAGTGCTTTCAGCGGACAGACCACCGTGGATTTCCAGATCGGGGATGTCACAAAATACAGCGTCGAGGCCGATGTCGAGGGTGAGCTGACCGGCAATCTCGTCCTGCTCGACCTGCATATGCATGAGGGCACGCTCAGCGTTTCCCCCTTTTTCTGTACCGGCGAAGCGAAGACCGAGGGCGAGCGCTATGAGGGCAAATGGCATATGCCCTGCCTCAAGCCGGATACGTGCGGCTGTGAGGGTGACGACGGCTACTTCTCGCTGACCCGCGTCGGATAGCGCCCTTGCCCGCCTGCTGATTAGCGTGTGAATGGAGCCATCCGAATTTGAGTTGAGGGGATCGATCATGCGCAGATTTCTGGTGGCCTGCCTGGTGGCGACGTCGGCGGCGGGTCTTGCCTGGGCCGATGAGGCTGGAGCAGACAAGGCCGAAGCGGCGGCAGAGCCCATCCCCGAACCGGTGATGTTCGAGACGGCCCATCGCGGCACGTTCAACGGCACGCGGGTCAACTACACGGTCGAGGCCGGCGAAACCTATATCGACAATGAAGATGGCGAGCCGGCCGCAAGCCTCTTCACCATCTCCTATGTGAAAGAGGGTGCGGGCCCGCAGCGGCCTGTGGCCTTCGTGTTCAATGGCGGGCCGGGCTCGGCCTCGGTCTTGCTGCATCTTGGACTGCTCGGGCCAAAGCGCGCCGTCGTTGCGAGCAATGCCGACGCCGATGATGGCGCAGCGCCCTATCGCATGGTCGACAATCCAGAAAGCCTGCTCGATGTCTCCGACCTTGTCTTCATCGACCCGGTCGGCACCGGCTTCAGCCGGGCCATCGGTGAGGGTGAAGGCAAGGATTACTGGAACGAGGATGGCGACAAGGGCTCGATTGCCGAGTTCATCCGCCTCTGGCTGAACAAGCACAAGCGCTGGAATGCGCCGAAATACATCATTGGGGAAAGCTTCGGCACGACGCGCGCGGCCTATCTGGCCGAAGAATTGTCGACCGGGGATGTCGATATCGCCCTCAATGGCCTGCTGCTGATCTCGCAGGCGCTGGACTATCAGGGCTCGACCTCGGTCCACGACAATGTCTATTCCTACATCACCTACCTGCCGAGCATGGCGGCGGCCGCGCAGTATCACGGCAAGGCCGGGCAGGGCGTGCCTCAGGACCAGTTCCTGGCCGAAGCCCGCACGTTCGCGCGTGACGACTATGGCCCGGCCCTGCTGAAAGGTGCGCGGCTGACGGAGACCGAGCATGCGCGCATCCGCGACCGGCTTGCCTACTTCACCGGCCTTGATCCGGCCTATATCGAGACCTCCGACCTGCGCATCCTGATGCCGCGCTTCCAGAAAGAGCTGCTGCGCGATGAGGGCCTCGCCATCGGGCGCCTCGACGGTCGCTATGCAGGCGATGAAGCCGATGACGCCGCCGAAACCCCGTCCGGCGACGCGGCGAGCTATTTCGTGTCCTCGGCCTATTCGGCGCTGATGAACCAGTACCTTCTCGGTGATCTCAAGGTTGAGATGGACCGGCCCTATATCGCCTCCAGCGGTGAGGTCGGCAGCGGCTGGAAATACGGCCCGGAGGATGGCGCCTGGGAACCGCACTATGTGAATTCCGCCCGGCAGCTGACCACGGCCATGCGCCGTAACACGGCGATGCAGGTCTGGGTGGCGAATGGCTATTACGACATGATCACGCCCTTCTTCGATGCCGAGATGACCTTTGCGCGCTATGGTATTCCGCAGGACCGGGTGACGATGAGCTACTATCCGGCCGGCCACATGATGTACCTGCACGAGCCGTCTCTCGAAGCGATCAGCGAAGACATGCGCGCCTTCCTGCGCGGCGAGCTGGAGGATGCACGCCCCTGACAGGGGGCGCTTTCGATCAGCCCAGGCTGACCTGCACCGCCGCGAGACCGAAATAGGTGACCAGGATGGCCGCACCCTCGAAGCCAATGCCGCGGCGCTCGCGCATGATCAGGCCCATCAGGAGGATGGCGGTGATGATGATCGCACCCATCATCATCAGTCCGTCGGCCTGCGACATCGCATGATAGATCGAGCCATCGCGATAGGCCGCATCCGACAGGGACAGGAAGAGGACGTCGAAGGTGTTGCCGCCGATGATCCCGCCGACTGCCAGCTGCAGCGCACCGCGCCGCACGGCCGCCATCGTCGTGACGAGTTCGGGCAGGGAGGTGGCAACCGCGGTCATCAACGCGCCGACCACGGTCTGCGAAATGCCGAGTTCCACCGAGATCGTCTCGCCGGCCCGCGCAATGGCGAAGCCGCTGACGGCAAGGATCAGGCTGAGCCCGGCAAATGTCGCGGCCATCAGCCAGAGCGGGCGGGCATGGGCGGCGGCTTCATCAGGGGCATCGGCGCGGGTTTCGGGCGTGCTTTGCGGGCGCCACATCGGCGTGTTGTTCAATGACACGGCGGCACGCGCCCCGAACAGGTAGATCACGAAGAGCAGGATGGAGACCGGGTGGATCGCGAACAGCGTGACCGGCGGAGCATAGGCCGCGCCAAGCGGCAGCGCCACCATCAGGACGAGCATCGCCGCCATCAGGAGGTTGTTCGCGTCAGCGGCGGCATGCTCAAGATTGGCCCGCCGGTGCAGCATGTCAGCGAGGACGAGGAAGGTCGTCTGCGCGGTGATCCCGCCAACCGCATTGGAGAGGGCGAGCGACGCCTGTCCATCCAGCGCGGCGGTTACCGACGTCACGATGCCGGAGAGCGATGTGCTCCCCCCCAGCAGGACCCCGCCAAACACCGCTTCGCCAAGGCCTGTCCGGTCGGCCAGCCGGTCGGCTTCACCGGTGATCGCGACACCGGCCAGCGTCACCACACCGGCGGCGGCGATCAGGATTGCAATGGCGATTTCGAGCGAAATGGACGGACCTCTCCTGGCGAACCGGACACGCAAGGGCAATGTCTTCAGGGCACGAAGGTTCCGCCCGGACGAGAGCGCCAAGAGCGGCTGCCCGGCATGGCCCCTCGTTACAGGCCAGCCGGGCAGCCCAGCGGCCGCGGCCTATTTCGCGATGGGGTTGCGAACGGCGCGGCGCTGTTCCTGCAGCTCCAGAGTGGTTGCGTGTTGCTCAAGGACCCCACCGGCCAGGCGGTAGCATTGCACCGCGTCTACCGCTTCGCCGGTGTGAAGCCCGGGTTCGTCCGAGATGATGCTGGCCGCGCCGATGATCACGGGCGCAAGGATCGAGGCGGTGAGGACCGCGAGGACCAGTTCTCTTCCCAGCCCAGCCAAGCGGCTCGTGTTCACCTGGGTCATCTCTCGTCTCCTCTGCAGGTTCCGTCCTTGTCTGCATCGAAACTAGGGGGTTGAAGCCGGCGCCTGTATTGGCAATAATGCCAACAGTTGGTGGATTTTCGCCAAAGTGAGGCCCGACACGAGGAGGAAGCCATGGCTGACGGCGCCGCAAAGCCGCACCGCATCGTGACCCTCGTCTATGACCGGTTCTGGCCGTTCGAGTTCGGGATCGCGGTCGAGGTATTCGGCTGGTCGCGGCCGGAAATCCTCGGCATCCCCTGGTATGACTTCAAGGTCGCCGGTCCGGGCGGGCCTGTGCGAAGCCTCGGCGCTTTCTCGCTGACGCCGGATCATTGCTATGACATTGCGGCTGAGGCCGACACGCTCATCGTCCCGGCCTGGCGGGAGGTCGATGAAATCCCGCCGGACGACGTCCTCGAGGCGGTTCGCCGCGCGCACAAGGCGGGCGCACGGATCGTTTCCTACTGTACAGGTAGTTTCGTGCTCGGGCATGCCGGCCTGCTGAAAGGGCGACGGGCAACCACGCACTGGCGCTACATGCAGGGCTTCAAACAGGCCTTTCCCGACACCAAGGCGACCGAGGACGTGCTCTACGTCGATGATGGTGAGATCATTACGTCAGCAGGCAGCAGCGCGGCCCTCGATGCCAGCCTTCATATCATTCGCACTGACTTTGGCAGTGAGATCGCCAATCGCATTGCGCGCAGCCTTGTCACGCCGCCCCATCGCGAAGGCAGTCAGGCCCAATACATCGAAGCGCCTTACCAGGAGCGGGCTGGCCAGTCTGTCGCTGTTGTCCTCGACTGGGCCCGCGAGCGCCTCGATCAGGTCATCGAGATTGGCGAGATGGCGGCCTTCTCCGGCATGAGCGAGCGCACCTTCCTGCGCCGCTTCCGAGAGGGGACGGGTACAACGCCGCTAAAATGGCTACGCCGCGAGCGCGTCCTGCGGGCAATGAGCCTGCTGGAAAAGACGCAGCTTCCGCTGTCTGATGTTTCGCACCAGTGCGGGTTCGGTTCCTTCGAGACCTTCCGCGCCGCTTTCCGAGAAATTGCGGGCATCACCCCGCACGCCTATCGCAAGCGCTTCGAGTGCGGGATCAGCCGGGCCGGGGCGCCGGCCGACTAGTCCTCGACAGGCGCGTCCGGGTCGCGCACCCGGATGAGGCCATTGCCGATCATGCTCATGACCAGCTCGTCATCCTGGTTGAAGACACGTGTTTCGGATTTGGTAAGCCCCATATCGGGCCGGCTCTTCATCCGCCGTTTGGAAATCAGCTCCGACTCAGTGCGCAGCGTGTCGCCCGGATAGACCGGCTTGATCCATTTCAGCTCGTCAATGCCGGGTGAGCCAAGGCCGGCCTGCGGCTCGCCGGCCTGGAAGGTCTCGACCATCAGGCGCATCGTCATCGCCGCCGTATGCCAGCCCGATGCGGACAGCCGCCCGAAAAAGGTCTGCTTTGCAGCCTCGTCATCGAGGTGGAAGGGCTGGGGATCGTACTTGCCCGCAAATTCGATGACTTCCTCGCGCGTCACCTCATAGCTGCGCGGCGAGCGCGTGATGGTACCGATTTCCAGATCCTCGAAATACTTCATTCCCTGTCCTCGATGGTTTCCTGAAGGCCCTAAATGACGAAGCGCCCGCCTTCCGCCAAGCCTGACGGTACGGCAGTCCGGCTTGCCAAGGCGCGGGGCGGCTGCTTCAAGCGGTGGATGAATACACTTCTTCCCATCGCAGCCGAGATCGGCGAGCGGCTGAAAGCGCGTGGCGAGACCGTCGCCATATCCGAATCGTCGTCTGGCGGCCTGATTTCGGCGGCGCTGCTGGCACAGCCGGGCGCATCGGCGTTCTATCGCGGCGGCGGTGTCATCTATACGCCGCAGGCCTTTCGCGGACTGATGGGGCTTGGCCGGGCCGACATCGAGGGCATGCGCTCATCGACCGAGCCCTATGCCCGCGTCCTGGCGCGTACCATTCGCGGCAAGCTGGACGCCAGCTGGGGCCTTTGTGAGACCGGTGCATCCGGGCCGTCCGGCAATCCATATGGCGATGCCGCTGGTCATACCTGCGTCGCGCTGATCGGCGAAGACGAGACCGGCCCGCTCGAACTGTCCCGCACGCTGGAGACGGGCTTGTCCGATCGCGAAGAGAATATGCGCCGGTTTGCCTATGAGGCGCTGCAACTGCTGCACAACGCCTTGAGCTGAACAAGGAGAACGCCCATGGCCGCGACTGAAAGATGGACCTCCGGAGCGCCGGTTGTCGGCTATGCCTGGCCAGCAGACCAGCCGAAAGCCAACCTGTTGCTGCATCATGGCTATGGCGAATATGCCGAGCGGTTCGTTACGGGCCATGGCGGCCTTATTCCGGCGCTGAACGCGGCCGGGATCAGCGTCTATGCCTATGACGCCATCGGCCATGGCCGCACACCCGGTCCGCGCGGGATGATCGACCTGAAACGGGCCGTCTCGCACCATCTGGCCGCGCGCAAGACCCTGGCAGGCGATCGCCGCCCGCTCTTCCTGTTCGGCCACTCGCTCGGCGGCCTGGTGACGGCGGCCAGCGCTGCGCACGATCCTGACGGAACAGCCGGCGTCGTGCTGAGCGCGCCCGCCTTGGAGATCGACGTCAATCCAGTGCTCCGTGCGATTGCCGGGGCCGTCGCGGCCATCGCGCCGACAGCCCGTCTGACCCCGCCGCTGGACGCCGATGCCATCTCCCGCGACGCCGCTGTCGTCAACGCCTATCGCGACGATCCGATGGTCATAAAGCGCGCACCGGCTGCCCGGACGGGAGCGACGGCCTTCAAGGTACTCGATCGGGCCTGGCGCGAATTTGAGGGCTGGCAGCTGCCAGTGCTCGTCATCCACGGCGATGCGGACCGGCTCGTTCCGATCAGCGGCAGCCGCCGCTTTGTCGAGACGGTGCCGGCCAGCGACAAGACGCTTGAGGAATTCAAGGGCGGCTATCATGAGCTGCTCGACGACACCGACCGCAAGCGGGCGATGGAGACGGTGCTCGGCTGGCTGCGCGCGCGCCTGAATTGAACGCCGCCTTGACCCCGGCGCCGCGACGGACCTTACTGGCCGGCAGGCTGAGATGAGGGGGCAGGCGTGAAAATTATCCGGAATATTCGACGTGCCGGCCTGATCGCCGCCGCCGTGCTGGCCCTCGGCGCCGGGCCAGCGCTGGCCTGCTCCTGCGCACCGGCCGAAAGCGCCGAGGCCCAGGCGGCCGGGTATGACCTCGTCGCCGTGGTCACAGTCGGCGAAAGCTGGGCGCTGGAATCCGAGAGCGAGACGGCGGAGGCCGAGGCGTACAAGTCGTACCAGGACGAGAAGGCCGAGGCGCTACGGACCTATGCAGAGGCGCTGGCGGCGGGCGAGGATGTGCCGCCGCTGGCGGACTTCATGGACAATTTCTACAGCCAGTCCACCTACCGGCCGGCGCCTTATGTGATCGGGTCGCACCTTACCATGATGCATGTGCAGAGTGTGCTGAAGGGTGAGATGTCGCGTCACGTGGTCGTGAAATCGATGGACCCCGGCATGCCGGCCTGCGGCGTGCGCTATCGCCCGGGGGCGCAGGTGCTGTTGCTGGCGCAGGGCAGCAATGGCGTCTACCGCACCTCGATGTGCGACCGGGCGCAGTTCCCGCTCGAGGATTTTGAGGCAGCTCTCAACACCGAGTAGGAGGCAGGACGAATGGCCCAGACCGCCGGATATTCAGGAAAGCCTCTGGCACAGAAGCTGGGCCTGAAAGACGGTATGCAGGCCGCCGTGATTGCCGCGCCCGAACAGTATGACGCGCTGATCGACGCCTTTCCGGTCACCCATGTGCCGGCCTCCGACAGGCTGGAGGGGGACTGGGCGTTCCTTCATCTCTTCTGCCGCGAGACCGCCGACCTCGAAGCCGGACTGGCGCCGGTTTTCGCGCATCTGGCGGAAGGCGGAATGATCTGGGTGTCGTGGCCAAAGAAATCCTCGAAGCTGTGGCGCGACATGACCGAGGACGATGTGCGCCGTGTGGCGCTGCCTATGGGTCTGGTCGATGTGAAGGTCTGTGCGGTCGATGCCGACTGGTCGGGCCTCAAGCTGATGCGTCGCAAGAAGGGATGAGTGAGCCCCCTGCTTGCCTCCGCGTGACGAATAACAGGGAGGAAGACATGACAATTCAAAAGCGGTTTCTGGTGCTGGGGGCGGCGCTGTTCCTGCTCGGACTGGTCTCCGGCCTGCTTCCGGGGATCATGGCCAATCCCCGAATGGGCCTGTCGGCGCACATGCAGGGGCTCACCAATGGCATGTTCCTGATCGCACTGGGCGCAGCCTGGCCGCATGTTTCGCTGGGCGAAAAGCTCGAACCGCTCTGCTTCTGGCTCCTGGCTTTCGGGACGGTCGCCAACTGGCTGGCGACAAGTCTTGCGGCTTTCTGGGGCACGGGACAGCTGACGCCGATTATTTCGCCGGATCCCACGGCGCCGGGATGGCAGGAAGCGATTGTCTCGGTTATGCTGCTCTCGCTGACGCTGGCCATGCTGGCGGGGACAGCGCTGGTTCTTGCCGGATTTCTGAGAAAGACATGAAGATCCGCCCCTACCAGCCTGAGGATGCCGGCCGCATGGAAGACATCTTCCTGCGAGCGGTCCGCAAGATCGGCCGGGAATTCTATTCAGCCGAGCAGGTCGCGGCCTGGTCGGGCCCGCGCGTCAGTGCCGAACGCCTCGATGGGCTCTATTCCGACGGCCGGGTAACCTTCATCGCGACGGACCGCGAGGACCGGGCCATCGCCTTCAGCGACCATGCCGCCGACGGTCATATCGACATGCTCTATTGCGATCCGGCCTTTGCCCGGCAAGGCGTTGCGACGGCTTTGCTGGAAGCAGTGGAAAGCAATGCGCGCTCTGTCGGGATCGACCGGCTATTCACGGAGGCCAGCGAAGCGGCAAAGCCTGTCTTCCGGAAGGCGGGCTTTCTCATTCTTCGCCGCCGGGAGCTGAATGTCGACGGCGTCTCGATCCACAACTGGGCGATGGAGAAGCGGCTGGCCTGATCAGTAGGGCGTTCCGTCCTCATGGCGGTAGATGCCGTCCGGGCCGACCTTCATGTCGAGGCCGGGATAGGTGCAGCCATCCATCTCGTTCCGGTTGCTGACAACGAGAAAGACAAGGTCTTCGCTGCCTTCATTCCGAATATGATGGGCCTCGCCCCCGGCCGGGAAGGCCGCCATCTCCCCCGGTTTCAAAATGTCCTCGCCCTTGCTGGTGACGAGCCGGCCTTCGCCTGAAAGGATGATCACGAATTCATCCTCATGGCTGTGGTCATGCATCTGGCTCGACCATGTGCCCGGCGGGATGGTGCAATAGTTTACGCCGATCAGGCTGAGACCGCCCGCATCGCCGACGGGCTTCCAGCGCCGCGCCTTTACCTTCATGGCATGTGGATCGGGATAATTCGTACCGCTCTTTTCGGGCACAGCGGCAAGGTCGATCTTGGGCATGGCTCAGGTCTTTTTCGTGAGTGTCAGGCCGAGTGCTCGTAGCATGAAGTCCGCCCGTGTCGCCACGCTTGCTTTTGGCAGGTCAATGATGGCATAGCCGCGTTTCGGATAGGCATGGCGCAGCCACTGATATTCGAGCACGGCGATGTCGAAGGGTAGCGGGCGCTCGTCATCCTGTTCGTAGAGTGCTTCCCAGGGCGGAGCGAAGAAGACAGGGTTGGAATAAAGGCAGGCCTCTCCGATCGCCTTCAGCTCAGGCGGCGCGGAAATCGACAGCCGCTCGAAATGCGCCAGTGCGTCGACGGCGGACCGGTCGAAGAAAACGGGCGCGTCGAGGTTCGCAACAGCATGCAGGGTCTCGTGCGCATACTCGATCGCCTTGCGCACAAAGGCTTCGGGGTTGATCCATGGCAACGCGTCCCCGCCCGTCGCCAGCGCCTCGCGCACAATATTCCGGCCAGGCTCCTCGACGGTGTGATACCCGCGCGCTGACAGTTCGCCCAGCAGGGAGGACTTGCCGCCCGAAGAGCAGCCCGAGATCACGATCCGGCGCCGGTCTCTCACCTGGCCTCACTTTCCTGTCGCCTGACCCCAGGGATGGTCTTCATACATCACCCGCTCAAGATAGAGCCCGTCCGGCGGAGCGACCGGCCCGCAGGCTGAGCGCTCACATGCTTCCAGGATCTCCTTCATCCAGCCCGGATCTCGCACGCCCCGGCCGACCTCGACCAGGCTGCCGACAATGGAGCGGACCTGCCGGTGCAGGAAGCTGCGGGCCGTGGCTGTGATCTCCACCCGGCCCGCCATCCGGTGAACCTCGAGCGTGTCGAGCGTCTTGACGGGGCTGGCTGCCTGGCACTCGGCATCGCGGAAGGTTGAGAAGTCATGTTCGCCGATCAGGTGGCGGGCGGCGGCCTGCATGGCATCGGTGTCGAGCTGCTGGGGCACGCGCCAGACAAGGCCCTTGTCGACGGTGAGGTCCGCGCGCCGGTTGACGATGATATAGCGATAGGCCCGCCCCGTTGCGGAGAAACGGGCATGGAAATTCTGGTCGACTTCCTCGGCCTTCAGCACGGCGACCGGTTTGGGCCGCAGGTGGAAGTTCAGCGCGTCGGCGATCTTGCGGATCGGCCTCGGCTTTAGGAGGTCGATATGCGCGACCTGACCTGTGGCGTGGACGCCAGCATCGGTGCGCCCGGCGCCCTGCACCAGGACCGGCGCGCCGTCGAGCATGGCGCAGGCGTCTTCCAGCGCGCCCTGTACGGTCGGCTGGTCGTCCTGACGCTGCCAGCCATAGAAGGGCCGGCCGTCATATTCGATCAGGAGGCGGACACGCTGGCTCATGCGGGTGCCGTGAAGGCTTTCGGATAGGTGAGCTCACCTTCGCGCGGGGCGTCCTCGCGCAGTTCGATGCCCATGAAGGCCGGGCCCGACCATGGCGCCTGGTAGCGGGCGGCGACGGCGGGCGAGAAGCCGAATTTCGGATAATAGTCGGCATGGCCGAGCACGAAGACCAGCCCGCGGCCCTGGCCTTCCATCATCGTCATGCCAAGCTTGATGAGCCCGCGTCCGATCCCCGATGCCTGCCGGCCCGGCTTCACGCTCATCGGGCCGAGCCCGGCGGCGATGTCATTGCCATCGACGAGGATGCGGAAGAACTGGATGTGGCCGAGAATGTCGCGGTCGTCATGGGCAACCAGCGAGGCGAGGCTGTCGCCGTCTTCAGCGAGGCGGGCGACGATGTTGGCCTCGGCCGGTGAGCCGAAGGCCTCGGTATTGAGCGCGGCGATGGCGTCGGCGTCTTCCGGGCGGGCGAGGCGGGTCCAGATGTCTCTCATTCGAAGCGGGTGCCTTTCGCCACCTTGTTACCGCGCAGGAAGTCGTCTGCCTCCATGGCGCGCGAACCGGGTTTCTGCAAGGCGTGCAGGCGCACCGCGCCGCCATCGCCGCAGGCCACGTGCAGCGTGTCGTCCAGCACGGTGCCTGGCGGCTGGTCATGGGTTTCGTCTGTGAGGCGGCTGGACAGGGCCTTGATCCGCAGCGGTTCGGTCTCGCCCGCAGGCGTCCAGTGAAACCAGGCGCCGGGGAAGGGCGAAAGCCCCCGGATCTGACAGTCGACCGCGTGGGCCGGCTGCGACCAGTCGATGCGCTGGTCGGCGGCGGTGATCTTCGAAGCATAGGTGACGCCGTCCTCGGCCTGAGGAACCGGTTTCAGGCTGCCATCGGCCAGGCCTTCCAGCGCGCGCGGGGCGAGGTCGGCGGCGAGGTCGGCGAGCTTGTCGTGCAGGCTGCCGGCCGTGTCGAAGGGAAAGATGCGCGTCTCCTCGCTGGCGAGCACGGGGCCGGTATCGAGGCCGGCTTCCATCATCATTGCCTGCACGCCGGTCATCTCGTCCCCGGCCATGATGGCGCGCTGGATCGGCGCGGCGCCGCGCCATCGCGGCAGCAGCGAGGCGTGCATGTTCAGGCAGCCAAGGCGCGGCGCATCGAGCACCGCCTGTGGCAGGATCAGGCCATAGGCGACGACGACGGCGGCATCGAGGTCGAGGGCGGCAAAGCGGGCTTTCTCCTCGGCGGGTTTGAGGGATTTGGGCGTGCGCACCTCAAACCCATGGTCTTCTGCCCAGGCATGCACGGGGGTCGGGCGCAGCTTCTTGCCACGGCCTGCCGGGCGGGGCGGTTGGGAATAGACGCAGGCAATCTCGTGACCCGCCTCGACGAGGGCGGCGAGGACCGGCACGGAGAAATCAGGGCTGCCCATGAAGGCGATGCGCAGGGGTGTCGTCATGTGGCGGGGTCTAGCGAAGCGGCGGGGAAGTGCAAGCGGCTCGGTGAAAACCGACGCGGCCCTGCGGCTTGACCGTTCGGTCCATCCCCGGAGTTCTCAGGAAAATCGACCATTGGAGATGGGCACCACGGTCCAGCCGTGGTGAGGCGTCAAATGTCAATTGCCCAGCAATAATCTGTCCTAGGCCACCGTGGCCGGTGTGGAACGAGCACGCGACTTCGAGGCCTTGGCGTTCAGGCGGTTCGCCTTCTTCACCTTGTCGATGGCGCGCTGGCGTTTCAGCCGCGACAGGTGGTCGATGAAGAGCGTGCCTTCGAGGTGGTCCATCTCGTGCTGGATGCAGACCGCATACATGCCCTCGGCAATCTCCTCGACTTCCTTGCCATTGTAATCGAGGTACCTGACACGGCAGCGCGTCGGGCGCTCAACCTCGTCGAACACGTCCGGCACCGACAGGCAGCCTTCTTCATAAGGCGCCAGGTCTTCGGTCAGCGGCAGGATTTCCGGGTTCACGAAATAGCGCGGATTGGGCTCCTCGCCTTCGCCGGCAAGGTCCATCACGATGACGCGCTGGGGCACGCCGATCTGGATCGCCGCAAGGCCGATGCCGGGGGCGTCGTACATGGTCTCCAGCATGTCATCCATCAGCGCGCGGATTTCATCCGTGACGCCGCCTTCGACGGGCTTGGAGACTTCCTTCAGACGCGGGTCCGGGACGGTGATGATTTCACGAATGGCCATGCGGAGAAAATAGGTGGCGGGCGGCGGAAAATCAACGCTGGTGGCTGACTACGCCGCATCCTCCTCATCCTCATTGTCGGCGCTGGAGAAATCGAGCTCGCCGGTGCGGTCCGGCAGCATGGCGCGTTTCTCGATGGTCTCGATCTCCGGGACCGATTTTTCCGGGGGGGCGATCTGCAAATCCTCGAACTTGCGGGCCGCTGGCAGGACGCGAGAGGTCAGGCTGGAGCCGAGCTTGTTATAGGCGTCCACGGCGCCATTCAGCGACTTGCCGACCTTCTCGACATGGCCGCCCAGCGTGGTGAGACGGGCATAGAGATCACGGCCTAGCTCCGCGGCCTGGCGGGCATTCTCGGTTGCCTGTTCCTGGCGCCAGCCATAGGCGACCGCCTTGGCGAGGGCGAGCAGGGTGGAGGGCGTCACCACGATGACCTGGCGTGCGGCGGCAAAGTCGAACAGGTCCGGCTCGTGCTCGAGGGCGGCGACGTAGAAATTCTCGCCCGGGATGAAGAGGGCGACGAAGTCCACGCGCTTGGAAAAGGCGCTCTGATAGTCCTTCGAGCCAAGGCGCTTGATGTGTTCTCGAACCTTCTGGCCATGCGCCTTGAGATAGGCCGCGCGACGAGCCGGGTCGGTCTCGTCGAGCGCTTTCAGATAGTCCTCAATGGAGACCTTTGAGTCGACCACGATCTCGCGTCCGCCGGGCAGCTTGATGATCACGTCCGGGCGGATCGACTTGTCGTCGACGCGGTCATGCACCTGTTCGGAGAAGTCGCAATGGGCCGACAGGCCGGCATGCTCCATGACATTGCGCAGCGTCGTCTCGCCCCAGCGACCGCCGCCTTTCGGGGCAGACAGCGCGGTGACGAGCTTGTTGGTCTCGGTCGTGTGCATCTTCAGGCTCTCGCCAATGGCCTTGACCTGTTCCTGAATGGCGGACTTGTCCTGAGCCCGGACCTTTTCGAGGTCAGCGACCTTTTTCGCAAAGTCCTCAAGGTTCTTGTTGATCGGGCTCATCAGCTCCTTGAGGTTGGACTGCGCGCCTTCCTTGTGGCGTTTGAAATGCTCATCGGCCTGAGTCAGGAAGCGCCGGCTCGACTGGTCGAGCACGCGCTGGGCGAGGTCGGCGAACTTCTTCTCGTCTTCCTCACTGCGCGCTTCGGCGCGGGCGAGAGCGATCTTTGCCTCTTCGGCCACCGCTGCCTGTGTCTTCAGCTGCTGACGCAAATCCTCGCGCTCGGCCTTGGCCGTTTCGAGCAAGTCCTGTGTGTGGGCGAGGTCCCGCTCAACGTCGCCCGCGCGCGTCTGCAGCTCGCCGCGCATCCAGATCAGGACGCCGGCCAGCGCGGCCGCTGTGACGAAAAGGATGAGGTGGATAAGGTCGAGGCCGACCGAGCCGATGGTGATGAAAGCGTCCATGGCATTATTCCTAGTCCGATTCGGCTTGACTCTCTTGTCCGCAAGCGCTCAGAACATACAAGGAACAAATGGCGCCGTCCAGTGTGGAGCGGCAGGCAGGGTGGGGCATGATCGCGAGTATGGACCCGTCATTGAAGGCTGTGGCGCGCCGGCATGCCCGGTCGGCGGATGAGGCGGACGATCTTGTCCAGCAGGCGCTGCTGGCCGCGATCGAGGCCGGGCGAACGGATTTTACATCCGGACAGACACGGGCCTGGCTGAAAGGCGTGATCCGCAACAAGGCTCGCATGGCGGCTCGCGGAGCGGTGCGCCGCAAGGCCCGCGAGACAGCCTGGCAGGACGGGGCAGCTCTGACCATTGAACGCAGCACCGCTGGCCTGCCGGATGTGTCCGCGCTGCCGCGTTCGCTGCGGCTGGTCGCCTTGCTTGCCTTTGCCGGGGCGACGCGGCCGGAAATCGCCTGGCTTCTCGGCCTGTCGGATACCGCGCTGCGCCAGCGGATATCGCAGCTGAAACGCGCCCTGGACGGTTTGCCGGAAGGCGAGGGCGGCCCGGCGCTGCAGGGTGCGCTACCCTTTGGTGCGCTCCGGCGCAGCATGGTCGAGCGGCTGAAGGCGCGCGGCGGTTTCCTCGCCAGCCATGACCCGGACGGGCATTTATTTGTCATTGCCAGCTCACAAAAGCCGGCCACGCGGCAACAGCAGGGTGAGCCACCAGAAAAGGGGAGACATCCATGCTCGCAAAAATGAATATCGGCGCCATCGTTTTCTATGTCTCGGACATCGACCGGACGGAGGCGTTCTACAGGGAGACCCTCGGCCTGGACCTGAACCGCATGCCCGGCGAACCGGGCGAAAGCGGCGGGGCTGACTGGCTGATGGCCGGCATGGCCAATGGTGTCAGCCTCATCTTCTTCCAGATGCCGGGCAAGCAGGGCGACAGTCCGGTCCCCGTCTTCGAGCTCGCGGAGGGCGGGATCGAGGCGATCGTTGAGGGGTTGGCGTCAAAGGGGGTGACGATTGTGACCCCGGTCTCGCACGCCCCGGACGGCGGCCTGACGGCTGATTTCGCCGACCCCGACGGCCACACCCTGTCCATGTACCAGGCGCCGGACAAGCCGCGCTAGAAGACGCCCATGGCGAGCCCGGCGGCCATCGCTTCGCCGAGCTCGCGGCACTTTTGCAGGTCTTCCTCGCCGATGGTCTTGTCGGCGAGGATCTGCTCGGTTGTCTGGGCGTGGGTGCAGATGATGAACGGCTCCTGCGCTACTTTTAGCCGCCAGCCGGTCGCGATCCGGGCGGTCTGTTTCATCGCGTTTTCGCCATCGGAGCCGGCGCAGATCATCTGGGCGTAGGGCCGGCCTTCGATCTTGCCGAGGACGCTATAATAGGAGCGGTCGAAGAACTCCTTCATGCCGCCGGCAATGGCGGCGAGGTTCTCCGGTGCGCAGAAGATATAGCCGTCGGCGGCGAGCAGGTCGTCCGGCCCGGCGTCTTCAGCCCATTTCAGGATAGCCTCGGTGCCGTCTTCGGACTGCGCGGCCTCGAAGGCGGCTTTGGCCATCTGCTTGGCGCCGCCGGTGCGGGAGAAGTAGATGATGAGGAGTTTGGGCATGGCGTGGCAACCGCATTGTGTTTGGTTCTCGCTGTCTAGCGGGACTCCTGCAGATCACAAAAAGCCCGCCTGCACAGGGTCGGGCAGGCGGGCGGCGCGCCATTCGGCTCGAATGGCGTCTGGGTCATCGGACCGATTTACTCGTCATCGTAATATTTGACGCGGACCTGATCCCAGTCCTGAGTGTCGACGGCGTCGTCATCATTGAAGTCCCAGTCGTCGAACAGGTCGGCATCGTTCGTGGCATCGGCATATTCGACGAAGTCGATCATGCCATCACCATCGGAGTCGTATTCGATGTAAGCCTCCTCATCGAGGTCCCAGTCGTCATGGAAGGTTTCGGTGAAGGAGACCCATTCGGTGTCTTCGAGATAGCCGTCATTGTCCCAGTCGGCCATGCCGAATGCATAGGCATAGTACTCGCCGTCTTCGACAAAACCGCTGCGGTCAACATCGACATCTTCGAAGGTGCGCCACTGATAGGTGTCGTCGGTCGCTTCGGATTCGGCTGATGCCGGTGCCGGCGCAATCGTGATGGCTGCGCCAAGGGCGGTTGAGGCGAGAAGGGCGGAAAAGAAATGTTTGCTGAGTGTCATGGTTGGCTCCTTTCTTTGATGCCCAACCAACGGAGGGCAACCGGAGCGTGTTCCAGTGAATTTCAGATCAATCTGAGGGGGTGGTCCAAACCGCCTCAGACGTTGAATCGGAAGTGCATCACGTCGCCTTCCTGGACGACGTATTCCTTGCCTTCCGCGCGCATCTTGCCCGCTTCCTTGGCCGCCGTTTCACCGCCACAGGCGATGAAATCGTCATAGGCGATGGTCTCGGCGCGGATGAAGCCTTTCTCGAAGTCGCCATGGATGACGCCAGCGGCCTGCGGGGCCGTCCAGCCCTTGCGAATGGTCCAGGCGCGGGCCTCCTTCGGGCCGACCGTGAAATAGGTCTGCAGGCCGAGCAGCTTGTAGCCGGCGTGGATGAGACGGTTGAGGCCCGGCTCTTCGAGGCCCTGCATTTCCAGGAACTCGGCCCGCTCGGCTGGGTCCAGAACGGCCATCTCGGCCTCGATCTGGGCCGATATGACAACGGCCTCGGCGCCTTCCTTTGCAGCGCGTTCCATGACGGCCTCTGAATACTTGTTGCCTGTGGCCGCGCTCTCCTCATCGACATTGGCGACCAGCAGGACCGGCTTGGCGGTCAGCAGCTGCAGCATCCGCCACGCCTTGCGGTCTTCCTTCGGCACATCGGCCATGCGCGCCGGGCGGCCTTCATTGAGTTCGGCGAGCGCAAGGTCGAGCAGGGCCAGGGTTTCCTTCGCTTCCTTCTCGCCGGACTTGGCTTTCTTCTCGACGCCTGCGCGGCGCTTCTCCAGGCTCTCCATGTCGGCGATCATCAGCTCGGTCTCGACGATATCGAGGTCGGCGATGGGATCGACGCGGCCGGCGACATGCGTGATGTCGTCATCCTCGAAGCAGCGCAGGACGTAGATGATCGCGTCGGTTTCGCGGATATTGGCAAGGAACTGGTTGCCGAGGCCTTCGCCCTTGGAGGCACCTTCGACGAGGCCGGCAATATCGACAAAGTTCATCCGCGCCGGAATGATTTCCTTGGATCCGGCAATTTTGGCCAGCTCGGCAAGGCGCGGTTCAGGCACGGCGACCTCGCCAACATTCGGCTCGATCGTGCAGAACGGATAGTTCGCCGCCTGGGCGGCCGCCGTCTGGGTCAGCGCATTGAACAGGGTGGACTTGCCAACATTCGGCAGGCCGACGATGCCGCACTTGAATCCCATGGAACACTCCTCCGGCTGGTCTTGCGGCGAGCGGCATAGCGCATTTTGCGCAGCAGGACAGGGTGTTTTGTGTGTAGAAACTGGTATTCAGGGCTGAAGACAGGCGCAAAGCTTGCATCAGGTGTGGGTAAAACCCGGAGGACTATCGATGGCTTATGACGTGATGATCGCGTCTGCCATGGCGGACAAGGCGAAAGCTGAACTGGTCGCAAAGCGCTTGCGGTCGCTGAAATTCAGGGTCCGCTACGACGCCAAGCGTGAGCACACCACGCCGACCACGCGCGACCTGAACGATGCGAACAGGTCCGGCGCCGTGCTGGTGCTGTGGTCGAAGGCGGCGTGTGACACGAGCACAGGCGACAGCGACTGGGTGCATTCGATTGCGCACCTTGCGCGCTCGCGCAGGAACGCCCTGTTCCAGGCCGATCTCGACGCGACGACTCCAGACGAGCCATTCGACAAGGATGAGCGGTTCAAGCTGACAGGCATGGGCCCGAAGCGAATCCCGAACGGGCTGTTCGACCTGGCCGACGCGCTGGGCAAGAAGCAGCGCCGCAAGGACCTGTCGGACTTTCTGAAGATCGCCGCGGGCGACACCGAAGCCAAGGATGCGTGGAAGAAGGCGCATCCGCGCGACCCGATTTCGCTTGCAGGCAAGGCTGCTGCGGCGAAGAAGAAAGCGGCGACCAAGAAGCCGGCTGCGAAGAAGACCACGGCCAGCAAGACTGCGACCAAAGCGGCGGGTGCCAGCACACCGGCAGCGTCCGACGCGGCGCCAGCCAAGGATACGGCCGCGCCGGAAACGCCGAATACCGACAACCTCGTTCCGAAGATCAAGCTGAACCCGCCTGTCTCGCCGTCCGCGATGCCGTATCGGCGCCCGGCCGAACCGTCGCTGCGCGATGAAGACCGTCAGGAGATCGGCTGGGTCATGCTTGGCCCGATCATCGCCGGCATCGTCCTGATGATGCTGCTGGCCTACGCTTTCCGCTCGACAACGACGGCGAGTGCGCCGGCGGCCGGCATGCCGGCGATCGCCAATGCGCGGCCTGTCGTGATGGATGTCTGTCCGCCCGGCCAGGTGCCGCGCTCACTCATTGAGATTCCGCCGCTGCGCACTGGGCCGATCATCGACGATACCGAAGAGGCAGAACCGGCCGAATAGGCCGCGGCCGCTAGCTTTCGCGCGCGTCCTTGCGCGGATCGGACTTGGGCGCCGGCGCCAGTCTCAGGACTTCCGTCTGATAACGCTCGTCATTGCCCTCGACGAGATAGGGCAGTGCGCGGGAGCAGGCGTCCAGCAGGGCCTCGACCCATTCCTTCTCTGCCTTCGCGAAATCGGCGAGCACATAGGGCATCACCTTGGTCTTGTCGCCAGGATGGCCGACACCGAGCCGGATGCGGCGCACGTCCGGGCCAAGATGCGCCAGCATGGAGCGGATACCATTATTGCCGGAATGCCCGCCGCCGCGCTTCACGCGCACACGGCCGGGCGCTAGATCGATCTCGTCATGGAAGACAGTGACGGCCTCTGCCGGCAGCTTGTAGAAACGCGCAGCTTCGCCAGCGGCGCGGCCGCTTTCATTGTAGAAGGTCTGCGGTTTCAGCAGGAGCAGCTTCACCGGACCGTTCGCGGTCTGGATGGTGCCTTCAGCGGCCTCACTCTGGAAACGCTGCTTCCATGGGCCGAAGCCATGGTCGGATGCGATACGGTCAAGTACCATGAAACCGAGATTGTGCCGGTTTCCGGCATACTTCGCGCCGGGATTTCCCTGGCCTGCAAGAATCTGCATGACAGGCTCCGCGCTCGCACCCGTGTCAGGCCCTGTGGGCCTGGGCTGGCCAGTCAGCCAGCCCAGTATCCGGGTGACTATTCCTCGGATTCGCCGCTCTCTTCTTCGCCGCCTTCTTCTTCGTCCTGCTTGATGGCCTCGACTTCGTCGGCTTCCGGTGCCTCTTCATCCTCGGTTGCCGGCTGAGCCATGCGGCCAGCAATCGTTGCGATGGTGAAGTCACGATCGGTGATGGTCGGCTCGGCGCCTTCCGGCAGGGTGATGTCGGAAATCTTGACGTTGTCGCCGATATCCAGGCCGGTCAGGTCGGCATCGAGTTGTTCCGGAATGCTGTCGGCGCGCACATGCAGTTCGACCGCGTGGCGAACGATGTTGAGCGCACCGCCGCGCTTGAGGCCCGGCGACTTCTCTTCATTGTGGAAGTGGACGGGCACTTCAACGGAGATGACCTGGCTCGCCTTCACGCGATAGAGATCAACGTGCTGCGGCATGTCGGTGACCGGGTGCATCTGGATCGCTTGCGGGATGACCAGCTGTTTCTTGCCGTCATGGACCAGGTTGGCCGTCGAGGTCAGGAACTGGCCGGAATTCACGGCGCGGATCACTTCGTTGAGTTTCAGATTGATCGCGACCGGGTCTTCGCCGCCGCCATAAAGGACGCCGGGGACGTAGCCATTGCGGCGGGCTTCGCGTGCGCCGCCCTTGCCGGTGCGCTCGCGCACGGTCACATTGAGACTGATCTTGCTGGACATGTTCTTTCCTTTCGCCCTGAAGTCCGCCTGCGGAACCTTCCGCCGGTGACAGCCTGACAGGAACGGCCTTGCGCCGCCCTTTCTGAAGCGTGGGCCATTACACGAAGCAGCCGGACCTGACAACCGGCCCACTGAATCGGGCTTGACGCAATACGTTACAGCTGTCACACATAAATCAGTAAAGTGACAGCTGTAACGTGGAAGGGTCACCACACAATGTCCAAACCAAACTCATCAGAACTCGTCATCCTGAAATATCTGTGGTCGGCAGGACGGCGCACGGCACGTGAGATCCACGATGCCGTCGGTCCGGCGCGCGACTGGCAGCTCTCGACGACGCGTACCGTTATCAATCGCATGGAAACCAAAGGCTGGGTGAAGCGCGACGGCGAGTCGCCGGAAGCGGCTGCCTTTTATGTTGCCGTGTTGGACCGGGTCGAAACGCTGGGCGGTCTGGTCCGCCAGCTTGCCCGCCAGGTGCTGGACCTGAAAGGACCGGTGCCCGCTGCGCTGTTCGCCGATAGCCCGCACCTGTCGGAAGAGGAACTCGACGAACTCGACGCGATCATCAACGCCGCCGAAGACAAGGAAAACGCCAAAGGGGACGAGAAAAAATGAGCATCGCCTGGCTGGTTATCTTCATTATCCTCTGGACCGGCTTCCTGGCCGGTATCGCCAGCCTGGTGACATCCGGGCGCGTGCAGGCGCGGTTTGCCCAGCTGGTCTGGCGCGGCGCGGCCCTGCTGTCGGTTGCGCCGCTGGCTGTGATCGGATTGTCGAAGCTGATACCCGCCAGGCTGCCGGCAGCCTTGCCGGACATTCCCTATGTCGAACCGGCCGCTGGTCTGATGACCAGCGCCACCACAAGCCTGAAGACCGCCGTGTCAGGCCCTGAATGGTCCTGGACCGTGCCAGCCCTGATGATCGTGCTGGCGGCAGGCTGGACGGTACGGTTCGGCGCAGCCCTCCTCGCGCAGGCCCACCTGCAGCGGCTGAAATCCCGCTCGACGCCCAAACGGCACCTTATCGACGCCTTGCCCCTGACAGAGCTGGGCCTTGAGCGGGTCCCCGCTATCCGCAGCATCCCCGGCGGCTCGCCCTTCATCGCGGGCTTTCTGCGGCGGGAAATCTACGTTCCGGAAGCGCTCACCGAGCCGCGGGACCTGCGCCAGATCGCGATCCATGAATGTGTTCACCTCAAGCGCGGTGACCTTATCACCCGGCCGCTCGAGCGGATCGTGGCGGATGTGTTCTGGTTCTCACCATTTTCCTGGATGATGCGCCGCCAGCTGGATTTCTGGCGCGAGGCTGTCTGCGACGAGATTGCATCAGACCTCAGCGGTGACCGCATCGGCTATGCCCGGACGCTGGCTCAGGCCGCACGGATTGCCGCGCCCCTGCGTGCCCTGCCAGTGGCCGCCTTTATCCTGCCGCGCCGCAAGAGTCTTCCCCGGCGCCTCAGCCGCCTGCTGGAGCCAAGCCCCGCGCAGTCGCGTCCGATCATGGCGCTCGGCGCCAGCCTGGTCGCGCTGGCGCTCTCGCCGCTCGCTCTCGCCCAGGCCGGCGGGGATGACGTCATCGCATCGTCTGAAAAGGGCAAGAAAGCCTCGTTCGACTTCGCTGTCCTGCTCAGCCCGGAGGCGCGCGTCACCTCAGACTTTGGCGAGCGCAAGGATCCGATCAAGAAGAAGATTGCCTTCCACAATGGCACCGATATCGGCGCGCCGCTGGGTACCCCGGTCCACGCGCCGGCCTGCGGCAAGGTCATTTTCTCCGGCTACAAGGATGGCTATGGCGAAACCATCGAGGTCGCTTATGGCGATGGCAGCAAGATGCGGTTTGCGCAGCTGTCCGAACGTTTCGTGCATCATGGCGAAGAGGTGACGGCCGGATCGGTCATCGGTCATGTCGGCATGTCTGGCCGCGCGACGGGGCCGCACCTGCATCTCGAGCATTGGGAACCGACGCTCGACCCTGAGACAGGCGATGTGAAGATGAGCCCGGTCGACCCGCGAAAGACCGCTGGCCTCGTGCTCTATACGAACGGTTAGATTAGATTTCTATCAGGTGAAAGGCTCTCTTGCCCCGATGGCAAGAGAGCCTTTCCTTTTGAATGCCTCAGCCCATCACATTGATGGCTTTCACGTTGACGAACTCCTTCAGGCCGAAGCCGCCATGCTCGCGGCCATAGCCTGAATCCTTCACGCCGCCGAAGGGCATGTTGGGTTGGGCGAGGCCGAAGCCGTTGATGAACACCATGCCGGTGTCGAAATGCTTCTCGGCCAGTTCGATCGCCCTGTCGGTGTCTTCGGTGAAGATGCCGCCGCCGAGGCCGAACCGGCTGTCATTGGCAATGCGCATGGCTTCCTCGGCATCCTTCGCGCGGATGAGCGAAGCGACGGGCCCGAACAGCTCATCGTCATAGGCCGGCTGGCCGGGCTGGACATTGTCGAGGACGGTTGCCGGATACCACCAGCCATCCTCATCAGGCACTTCGCCGCCACACTGGATGCGCGCGCCCTTTTCCACGCTCTTGCCGACCTGCTCATGCAGGTCATCGCGCAGGTCTTTACGCGCCATCGGGCCGATATCACCCTCATTGGTAAGCGGGTCGCCCATTTTGACGTCCTTCATCGCCTTCACGAATTCATGGCGGAAGGCATCGAAGATCTCGTCGACGACGATAAAGCGCTTGGCGGCCACGCAGGTCTCGCCATTATTGTAGACGCGGCCCATGACGCACTGGCGCACGGCCTTCTCAAGATCGGCATCGGCGAGCACGATGTAGGCGTCGTTCGAGCCGAGCTCGAGGACGGTCTTCTTCAGCTTCTCGCCCGCCTGTTTGGCAATGATCCGGCCCGCAGACGCGCTGCCCGTCAACGTCACGCCGCGCACCAGCTTGTGCGCGATGACGGCGTCGGACTGGTCATGGCTGATGCGCAGGACCGAAAAGAGGTTGTCCGGCAGGCCGGCCTCGCGGAAGATTTTCTCCAGCATCAGGCCGGAGCCGGTCACCGACTCCGCATGCTTCAGCAGGACGCCATTGCCCGCCATGAGGTTTGCGATGGCATAGCGGATGACCTGATAGGTCGGGAAGTTCCAGGGCTGGATGCCGTAGACCACGCCGATCGGCGAATAGGCGATCCGGCCCTTGCCGCCATTCGGCAACTCTCGCTCCTCGGAAGCGAGTTCCTTCGGGCCGTTGGCCGCCGTCCAGTCGCAGATGCCGGCGCAGAGATCGACTTCCTGCTCGCCCTGTTTGACGAGCTTTCCCATCTCGTTGGTCATCAGGCGCGAAAGGTCTTTCTTCTTCGAGCGCAGCCCGTCCCCGATGGCCTTGATGATCTCGGCGCGCTTTTCCGGGCTTTCATGGCGCCAGTCCAGGAATGCCTCATGGCACTTCCGGATCGTGTTCTCCACATCGCTGTCGCCCATGAGCGGATAGCGTTCCAGCTCTTCGCCGGTTGCGGGATTGATGGTGGTGAGCATGTCGCCCAGTCTTTGACTGTCAGCCATTTCTTGGCCCTTCCTTGTTGCTGGTTCGTTACGAAACCAACACCAGGAGGAGGGGCCTGTTCCCGCGATAATGCCGCAGGGGTGACTTTACATCAGTCGAAGAGTTTCGAGACGCTCTCATTATTGGCGATGCGGCGGATCGCTTCGCCGAGCAGCGGCGCGACCGACAGCACGCGCAGGCTCTTGGACTTGAAGTCCTCTTCGGTCGGGCGGATCGTGTCGCAGATCACGATCTCGTCCATGACGGACTTCTCGATCCGCTTGACCGCATTGTTCGACAGCACGCCGTGGGTGACATAGGCGCTGACGCCGCTGGCGCCCTTGTCCTTGAGCGCGGCTGCCGCGTTGACCAGCGTGCCACCGGAATCGCAGATATCGTCGACCATGATGCAGTGGCGGCCCGAGACATCGCCGATAATGTTCATCACTTCCGACTTGCCGGCTTCCGGGCGGCGCTTGTCGACGATGGCAAGATCGACACCCAGCCGGTTGGCGAGGTTGCGCGCCCGCACCACGCCGCCGACATCGGGTGAGACGACCATGACATCATCGCTCGCATGGCTGGTGCGGATATCCTTTTCGATCACCGGCATGGCGACGAGGTTGTCCGTCGGAACGTCGAAGAAGCCCTGGATCTGGCCAGCATGCAGGTCCATGGTCAGGACGCGGTCGGCGCCGGCCTTGGCGATAAGATTGGCGACCAGCTTGGCTGAAATCGGCGTGCGGCCGTCGGTTTTGCGATCCTGCCGGGCATAACCGAAATAGGGGATGACGGCCGTGATGCGGCTGGCTGATGCCCGCACCAGCGCATCAATGCAGATCAGCAGTTCCATGAGGTTGTCATTGGCCGGCTTGGAGGTCGACTGTATGACGAAGACGTCCTCGCCGCGCACATTCTCGTTGATGCGCACGAAGATCTCATTGTCTGCGAAATTCTTGATCTCGGCATTCGAGAGCGGGCAGTCGAGATGGTCGGCGATGGCTTCTGCGAGCGGCCGGTTGGCATTGCAGGAAATCAGTTTCATCGCTCAGGTCAGCCCTTCCCGTTAGTCCGTTTGCGGTGCTTTTGGAACAAGGCGCGCCGAGTCGCAAGGAAAAGGGTGCAGGTGGGGCGCAGGGGCCTCACCCTTCCAGCATGATCACCGAGCCCTGGCGGCCATAGTCGGGTTCGCCCAGGTGATTGCGGCGGCGGTTGGAGAAGTACATCTCGTCCATGGCGCAGGTGTCGTGGCCGATGACGTCGACCCAGGCGATCTTGGTTTGAAGTAGCCGGTTCTTCACGAAGGTCTCGATATTGAAGTGGAACCGGTCGCCTTGTCCGGCATGGAAGAGGTTGCCGCTCCACGGGGCCTGCTTGAGGAACTCGTCGCGAAATTCCGGGCCGACTTCGTAGCTTTCCTGGCCGATGCAGGGGCCGATGGCGGCGTGGATATCTTTACGGTGGGCGCCGATCTCTTCCATCTTGGCGATGGTCGCTTCGCAAATGCCGCCAAGCGCGCCCTTCCAGCCGGCATGGCAGGCGCCGATCACCCCGGCCTTGCGGTCGGCAAAGAGGACGGGGACGCAGTCAGCCGTGAGGATGCAGAGGGCAATGCCGGGCAGGTCCGTTACCATGCCGTCGGCCTGCGGGCGGTCCTTTCCCCAAGGCATGGTGGCAAGGATGGCGCGGTCGGAATGGATCTGGTGGCAGGAGAGGAGAAGGTCGACCTCCTTCACGCCAATCGTGTCGGCCACGCGCCGCCGGTTGCGCATCACCGCTTTGGGCTTGTCATCCGAGCCGATACCCAGATTGAGGCTTTCATAAATGCCCTCGGACGTGCCGCCCTGACGGCCGAAGAAGCCGTGGCGTATGCCTTTCATGCTGGCAAGGTGCGGGGCGAGGGTGTGCGGAATGACGGTCATGCAGAGGGCCTAGGGCCAAATACTAAAAATGCAAACGCCGCGATCACTCAGCCTGGTCCGTGGACGCATCGGCTGCGGGCTCAACCTCGTCTTCGGCCCGCTGTTTCTTCCGGCGGCGGCCGGTAAACCAGCCAGCGCGCTCTTCCATCTTGCGCAGTTCGCCGTCGAGCTTGGCCATGGTGCGTGAGAGATCGGCAGACTCTTCCTTGCGCCAGGCAAGTTCGGCCTGCGCGATGCACCAGGCGATGGCGGTAGCACGAAGCGGTTTTGGCAGGGTCTCGGATTTGTCGAGCCCGGCGCAGACCAGGGCCCAGCTGGCCGAGGCGTGACGCGCAGCCACCAGCGCCAGCAGGCGCGCAGGCTGGGTCTGGCGCCATTTCATCAGGGAGAGCAGGCCGGTGCGATAGTCTTCCATCGCCTCGAAGCGCAGCATGATCACATCGAACAGGCGGGTGCGCGGGGTTTCTTCCTCGTCGAAGGAGCCTTCGCTCATCGCGCGGTCGAAATAGCGCTCCACCGAGTCGGCGATGGTGTCCTTGTCGGCAACGCCGTGGAATTGTTCGAGCGGGATCCCGGCTTCGTCTGCGATCTCGGCCAGGGTCAGCTCGCCCCACGGCGTTTCAGCCGCCAGCTTGAGCGCCGCGCGGACGCCCATTTCGAGAATACTCCTGCGGTCTTCGACCAAGGCTCAGTCTCCTGAGAGTTCGCGATCCCGTTTGATCGCCGCCCCGACAGCTTCTTCCATGAGAGATGGCATCGCGCCCTCGCGCATCAAGACGTCGAGCGCGGCTTTCGTGACGCCGCCCGGTGAGGTGACGTTCTCGCGAAGCTTGGAAGGAGGCTCGGCGGCATCCATCATCAGCGCGCCAGCGCCTTCGACCGTCTTTTTGGCAAGGCGGAGGGCAAGCGCCTCGTCGAGGCCGTGGGCCTTGCCGGCGGCTGCCATGACTTCTGCGAGCAGAAAGGCGTAGGCCGGCCCGCAGCCGGATATGGCCGTGGCTGCTGAAATCTTGTCCTCGCCAATCGGGCCTTCGACATCGCCCAGCGGCGTAAGCAGCTCTTTCAGATAGGCTGCATCTTCCGAAGAGGCGTCGTCCGGCAGGCAAAGCAGCGTCATGCCTTTGCCGACAAGGCCGGGCGTGTTCGGCATGGCGCGGGCCACCCGTTTGGTCTGAAGCGTTCGCGACAGGCCATCCAGCGTGATGCCTGCCATGATCGACAGGACAAGCGTGTCGGGTCCGACATGTTTGCGGATATCATCGGCGATGGAGCCGAAGACCTGAGGCTTGACCGCGACGACCAGGGTCGAGGCGGGTTCCGGTGCCGGGTTCAGCGCGATCTTGCCATCGGCTTGCCAGCCCTTCAGCAGGTCGGACGGGCCGGGATCGTGGATCGCAATGGGACCCGACTGGCCGGCCTTTATCCAGCCACCAGCCAGCGCCGAGCCCATACGCCCGCCGCCGATAAGGGTAATACCCGGCTCAGGCTTCGCCATCGGTCTCGAATAGCGCTGCGTCGATCGCTTCTTCAGGCGACTTGCCGGCCCAGATCACAAAGTTGAACGCGGGCACGAACATGTTCACCGCATCGGTTGCAGCCGCGAGGACGGCGCGGATTTCACCGGGATCAGGCTCGACCCGGTCGAGCATCGGAAGGGTATGACGGAACAGGACGACCTGGTCCTCGATCCAGTAATCGAAGTGGCCGAGCCACAGGCGTTCATTTGCCATCAGGATCAGTTTTGAAATCGCGGTCTGGCGGGCGGCGGTCGGCTTGAGGTCGAGTGTCAGGGTAAAGTGCAGGGCTGGCGGTTGCTGACGGGCCGCGAACAGCGCGCCCATCTCACCCCAGCGGCTTTGCGCGATGCACTGGATGGCAGTGTCATCCTCGCGCTGGTGTTCCCAGCCTGCGTTTTCGAGACACGCTTCAACAAGATCGAGCGGATCGGCGGAAATATCATGGGAATGAAGGTCGAGGCTCATGCGCTTGGTCCTTCCGAATCAACATGGCGACAGCGCCATTAGAGGGGACGGTAACACGAGGCGGTGCGGCTGCAACCGGCCTTCTCCTATGGGTTGTGGAAGCCCCCAGACCCGCTTTGCATGCATCGGGCCAGTCTTCAATCCATAACCGCAGCCTTCGTATCGGCGCGAATGCGCAAGGCCCGTAGTTGCCGTTGCAAAATCAGGGTGCTAGGCGACGTCATGGCCGGGAAAATCCTGCGCAGTCTTGCGCTCCTGCTTTTGGCTGGCATGGCAGCCTGTCATGACGGGCGCCCCTCCGGCGACGCGCTCATTGCCGTGGCCACCAATTTCCGCGAAGCAGCCATGCGCCTGGAGGCCGATTTCGAAGCGGAGTCGGGCTATGAAATTTCGCTGGCCGCTGGCGCGACAGGGCAGCTCTACGCCCAGATCCAGAACGGTGCGCCCTATGACGTCATGCTGTCAGCCGACCGGCGCCGCCCGCAAATGCTGGTCGAGGATGGGCTGGCAGGTGCCGACAGCCTGTTTACCTACGCGACCGGCAAACTGGTCCTGTGGAGCGCCGATGAGGCCTTGCTGAGCGGCGTCTCGGGCGAGGCCGTTCTTCGGTCGGGCGCCTTCCGAAGGCTGGCCATCGCGAACCCGGATCTGGCCCCCTATGGCACGGCCGCCATGGAGGTGCTTACCGGTCTCGGCCTGTCTGACGCGCTCGCCGGCAAGCTGGTGCGCGGCCAGACGGTCGGCCAGGCTTTCGCGATGGTCTCCAGCGGCAATGCCGAGCTGGGGCTGGTTGCCCTGTCGCAGACGGTGCAGCTCGCGGACAATGCCGGCGGGTCGTTCTGGCAGGTGCCATCGGACCTCTACAGTCCGATCCGTCAGGATGCGGTCCTGCTGGAGCGGGCAAGTTCGAATGAAGCGGCTCGCGCCTTCCTTGCCTATCTCAGGAGCGAGAAGGGGCGCGCAACCATCGCGCAATTCGGCTATGAGACGGACTGACCGCCATGCCTGATCTCGGCCCCGTCCTTCTCAGCCTGCAGCTTGCCGCCGTGACCACGGTTCTTCTGCTGGTGCTGGCCCTGCCGCTGGCCTGGTGGCTGGCGACGACCCGGTCTGTCTTCAAGCCGGTGGCCGAGGCGGTGACGGCCCTGCCGCTTGTCCTGCCGCCGACCGTGATCGGCTTCTACCTCCTTATCGCGCTCAACCCGCAGGCGCCCATCGGGGCCTTCTGGGTGTCGATGACCGGTGACACGCTGACTTTCTCGTTCGCGGGCCTCGTTGTCGGCTCGATTGTCTATTCGCTGCCTTTCATGGTGCAGCCGCTCCAGTCCGCCTTTGAGAATGTCGGAAAGGGCCCCGTCGAAGCGGCTGCCATGCTACGGGCCTCGAAACTGGATGCCTTCTTCAACGTGGTGCTGCCGCAGTCCATGCGCGGGCTCATCACGGCTTGCGTGCTGACTTTCGCGCACACGATCGGTGAGTTCGGCGTCGTGCTGATGATTGGTGGCAACATTCCCGAGCGCACACGCGTCGTCTCCATCGCCATTTTCGAACATGTCGAGGAGCAGAGCTATGCCGAGGCGCACTGGCTGTCGGCAGGCATGCTGGTCTTTGCCTTTCTGGTGCTGATCGCCGTCTATGTCCTGAACAGGAGCTGGCGTGTCCGGACCGGTTAGTTCCCTGACGTTCAGCCTCCTGCTGGAGCGGGGCGATTTCCGCCTGCGTCTCGACGAGACGATCGCGCTCGACGGGGTCACGGCCGTTTTCGGGCGCAGCGGCAGCGGCAAGACAAGCCTCCTGCGCGCGATTGCCGGGCTGGACCGTCCAGCGCAGGGGCGGATCGTCTTTGGTGACGATGTCTGGTTCGACACCGACACGCGCCGGTCCATTAAGCCGCATCGGCGCGGGGCAGGTTATCTTTTCCAGGATGCGCGTCTGTTCGGCCACCTTTCCGTAGCGGGTAATCTCGCCTTCGCCGACAAGCGCAGCGGGCATCAGGGCGATGCCATTGCCTTTGAGGATGTGGTCGCCGCGACGGGGCTGTCAGACCTGCTATCGCGCAATATTGGCGGGCTATCGGGTGGTGAACGCCAGCGGGTCGCGCTGGCCCGGACCCTGCTGGCGCGTCCGCGTCTCCTCCTGCTGGACGAGCCGCTCACCGGGCTCGACCGGGCGGCCAAGCGCGAGATCATGCCCTACCTTCGCGATGTGCCCGCGCGGTTCGGCATTCCCGCGCTTTTCGTCAGTCACGACATTGAGGAAGTGACGGCACTGGCGAACCGGATCCTCGTTTTGGATGACGGCAAGGTTACCGCGCACGGGGCGCTTGGCGATGTCCTTCAGACGCTGGATCTTGGGCCTCTGCTCGCCGACGGCACGACCGGCAGCCTGATCGAAGCGACCGTTACCGGGCATGATACCGCGCTTGGCGTCACCCAGCTCGACCTTGCCGGCACGCCGCTTAGCCTGCCGCTGGATGAGCGTCTTGAGAGGGGGCGTACGGTGCGTCTTTTCGTGGATGCGAGCGATGTCGCCCTGGCGACGGCGCGGCCCGAAGGGATCAGCATCCGCAATATCCTGCCGGGGCAGATCAAGGCAATCGAGAAGAACGCCAGCCGCCCCTATGCCGATATCGTCGTCGCCATTGGTAAAGGCCAGCTCAGGGCGCGGATCACACGGGCATCACTCGCAGAGCTTGGGCTTATGGAGGGTTTGGAGGTTTTCGCCCTCGTGAAAACGATGAGCTTTGCTGATTAGGTTGAAGCGGGCCTAGCCCTTCTTCTTCTCCAGCGCCGCGACGCGCTTTTCGAGCTCTTCAACCCGCTCCAGTGCCTTCACGGCAATGGCTTTCAGTGCCTCGACCTCGTCGCGTTCGGCAAGATCCATGTCAGCGACCATGGAGCGTACACGCGCCTGCATGGCGGTGCGCGCTTCGTCACCGGCGGCGCGGGCCGCGCCCATGGCGCCTGTCATCAGGCCTGCAAGATCATCGAGTAGTGGATTCGAGCTCGCCATGCGGTTACTCCTTGCCGCGTTGAGAGGGACTGTTTACCCGGAATGCCTAGCAGATAGGACGGGTGGCAGACAGGGGAAAGACGCCGCATGCACGAACTGACAACCGCCGCTCTGAGTTTTCCCGGCTTCAGCCCGGCGCTGATAGAGATCGATCTCGGCTTTCTCGGGCTCGGCAAGTTCCCGATCCGCTGGTATGCGCTGGCCTATATCGCCGGCCTCGTCATCGGCTGGCGCTATGCGCTGGCCCTCGTCCGGCGCCCGGCGCTTTGGGGCGGCAAGAGCCCGGCGACAAAAGACGATATCGACGACCTGCTGTTCTATGCGACGCTCGGCGTGATCCTTGGCGGACGGATCGGCTATATCCTGTTCTACCAGCTGCCTTTCCAGTTCGACGTTGTCCAGCGTGACCCGATGAGCCTGTTACGCATCTGGGAGGGCGGCATGTCCTTCCATGGTGGCCTGCTGGGTGTAACCATCGCGATCCTGATCATCGCCAAGCAGCGCGGCATCAAGCTGATGCCGATCGCCGACATTGCAGGTGTCGTGACGCCGATCGGCCTGTTCCTCGGGCGGTGCGCGAACTTCATCAATGCTGAACTCTATGGCCGGCCGACCGATGCGCCGATCGGCATGGTGTTTCCCGAAGGCCGCGCGGGCGGCACGCCGTCGGCCTATAACTGGCAGACCCATGAGTGGGTCTATACCGGCAATGAGGTCGCGCGCCATCCGAGCCAGCTCTACGAGGCCACGTTGGAGGGCCTCGTCCCGGCGATCATCATCTCGATCCTGGTCTGGCGCTTCGGACTTTTGAAACGGCCGGGCCTGGCGGCAGGCCTGTTCCTGCTGTTCTACGGCGTCGGGCGGTCGATCTCCGAACAGTTCCGTGAGCCCGACAGCTTTACCTGGGGCGTGATGCCGGACTGGCTGACCATGGGCCAGCTCCTGTCGCTGCCGATGTGGATTGGCGGGGCCTTCCTCGTCTGGAATGCGCTTCGCAAACCGCCGGTACAGGTCTCGGCTTGAGCCTCAAGGACGAGCTGAAAGCCCTTATCCAGGCGGGCGGGCCGCTGCCTGTCTCGGCTTATATGAATGCCTGCCTGCACGACCCGCGGCACGGCTATTACGCGACCCGGCCCGGTATCGGCCGGGATTTCATTACTGCCCCTGAAATCAGCCAGGTCTTCGGCGAATTGCTCGGCGTCTGGGCGCTGTATGAGTGGCAGGCCATGGGCAGCCCGGCCCCGGCGCGGCTTGTCGAAGTCGGCGGCGGGCGCGGCACGATGATGGCCGACATGATGCGCGCCATCCGCGCCGCGGGCGGCGGCGAAGCGTTCACGCTGGCGATGAATGAGGCGAGCCCCGTCCATGCTGCGCGGCAGACAAATGCGCTGGCGGCCTTCCACCCGGACTTTCTCGGCGGCTTCGACACGCTTGGCGATGCGCCCTTTATCCTCCTCGCGAATGAATGGCTGGACTGCCTGCCAGCCCGCCAGTTCCTTGCCAAAGGTGAGCGCTGGCACGAGCAGGTTGTCGGCCTCGACGAGGCGGGCGAGCTCACCTTTGGCCTTGCCGCGGACGCCGCCCCCGCCGACAGCGTGCCCGGCGCAGCGCATGTTCAGGTGGATATGCAGCCGGCACTGGACACCCTGGTCGATGTCCTGCGCGAAGCCTTCGCCAGCGCGCCCGGACGGGCGCTCTTCATCGACTACGGCACTGTGCAGGGCGCGCCAGGCGATACGCTGCGTGCCTTCAAGGATGGCCGGCAAGTCGATCCGCTCGCCATGCCGGGTGAGAGCGATCTGACTGTCGATGTCGATTTCGCGCGCCTGTCGCGGCTGGCCGGGGCGGCCGGCTTGCATGTCAGCGGACCGGTCGCGCAGGGGCCGTTCCTCCTGTCGCTGGGCGCTGAGGCGCGTATGCAGGCGCTGATCCGGGCCAATCCGGACAAGGCCGAGGCGATCCATGCAGGTGTCAGCCGGCTGGTCGACCCGGCGGAAATGGGCAGCCGGTTCAAGGTCATCTGTCTCAGCGCCCCTGATCTGCCAGCGCCCGTCGGTTTCTAGCGCGGCAGCCGGAGCCTTACCCGCAAGCCGCCCAGCGGGCCGTCTTCAAGCCGGATGTCGCCGCCATGCTGGCGGGCCGTGTCGCGAGCGATGGAAAGGCCGAGGCCGGTGCCGGGCACATTCTGGCTGCGGGACGCGTCGAGCCGGTGGAAGGGTTTGAAGGCTTCCTCGCGCTGTTCTGTCGGGATGCCCGGGCCGTCATCATCGACCACCAGTTCGGCCATGTGCGGGCCGTCGATGACGTCGACCTCCACATGCGTGCCGAAACCGAGCGCATTGGACAACAGGTTCGACACGGCCCGGCGGACCGAGCCCGGCCGCGCGATGATCTCGACAGAGTCCATCCGCCGAAGCGTGATCTCGCCCTCAAGCCCGCCGGCGACATCCCTGACGAGCGTGTCAAAGCGCAGCGTTTCGGGCTGTTCGCCCTCCTTGCCGCTGGCGAAGGCGAGATATTCCTCCAGCATGGCCGACATCTCGGTGAGGTCAGCCTTGGCGGCGCGGATGTCCTCGCTGTCCTCCATCATGGCGAGCTGCAGTTTCAGGCGCGTCAGCGGCGTGCGCAGGTCATGGCTGATCCCGGCGAGCATGGTGGTGCGTTCTTCGGCGAAAGTGGTCAGCCGGGTGCGCATATCCATGACGGCACGGGCCGCATCGCGGATTTCGGTCGCGCCAGCCGGGCGGAAGTTTTCCACGTCGCGCCCGCGCCCATAGGATTTTGCCGCCTCGGTGAGCTTCAGGATGGAGCGGACCTGATTGCGCAGGAAGCCGAGGGCGAGCGCAATGAGAATGCCGGTCGCGCCGATTACCCAGACGATGAAGATATGTCCGGTGGTCGAGAAGGTCCGGTCACGCTCGGCCATGATCCGGAGCACGTCGGGCCCGTCCTGGACCTGGATTTCCACCGTCGCACCATAACCGGAAATGTCGAACCAGTAGGGCTGCTCCAGCGAGACGTCGAGTTCACGGCTTAGAATGTCATCCAGGGCCGTGAAGAAGAGCTGTTTTTGCTCGGTCGGCAGCTGCGTATCCTCAAGGACGGTCACGTCCATCTGCATCGCCCTGCGGGCGTCTTCACGGATCGAGTCGAATTCATCGGGATATTGGTGGCGCAGCGCGATCATGAATTCGATCTCGCTGGATATGGTCTGGCTGAGCTTGCGCGAGGTGTGGCGCCAGTGGCTGTCATAGAAGATATAGGTCACGGCCGTCAGCAGCAGGATGACCGGCAGGACGACCATCAGAACCGACCTCGGATAGAGCCCGCGCGGCGTGATGTCTCTCAGGCGAAGAGGAAAGCGTTTGGACATCGATCCTGTCGTCAGTCGGGCATCAGCCGGTAGCCGATACCACGCACGGTCTGGATGTGCAGCGGCATTTTCGGGTCCGGCTCGATCTTGCGGCGCAGGCGCGTCACCTGGACATCGATGGAGCGTTCGGTGCTTCCGGGCGACCGTGAGGCCAGCTCCTCGCGGCTGACCGGTTCGCCGGCATGCGCGGCCAGCATGGTCAGCAACTGAAGCTCGGCTTCGGTGAGCTTGATCCGCCGGTCACCTTCCGTGAGCTCGCCGCGCTTGGCGTTGAACACCATGCCCGACATCTCGATCTCCTCCGGCGCCGGCTCGACATGGGTGCGCCGCAAGATGGCGCCGACGCGCAGGGACAGTTCCTCAGGCTCGAAAGGCTTGGCCAGGTAGTCATCGGCGCCAGCCTTCAGGCCCTCGATTCGGTCGGAGGTATCGCCGCGCGCGGTCAGCAGGAGGACCGGCGTTTTCAGTCCGTCGCTGCGGATCGAACGCAGCAGGTCGAGGCCGGTCTCACCCGGCATCATGATGTCGAAGACCGCGAGGTCGAAATCGAGCGTTGCGAGCAGCTTGCGAGCGCTGGCCGGCTGCGCCGCCGTCGTGACGCGGTAGTCCAGCTTTTCAAGATACTGCTTCAGCAGCGAGCGGATGCGGTCATCGTCATCGACGACCAGGATGTGCGGCGGCTCACTCATCGCGTCAGCGCCTCAAGCACCGATCGTGTGCCGGCGACGGCGCTCGCGCCCGCCTCGCGATAGGCCTCACGCATGGCCGAGCGCAGGTCCAGGATGAGGGGTCCGATGAGCTTGTTGCCTTCTTCCGACAGGGACAGGCGCCGCCGTCTGGCATCGCGCCCGCCCGTCTTCTTGTGGATCAGCTGGCGCTTGTCGAGCTCGCCGAGCAGGCGCGCAAGCGTCGGGGTCGTTGCACCGGTCGCGTCGCGCAATTCAGAGACTGTCAGTCCGGGCTGGAAGCGAATCGTCACCATCAGGCGGAGCGCCGGCATGTTGAGCCCGATACGCTCCTGATTGCGTCGAAGGGCCGCTGATATTATGCGTTCGCTTGCAAGCAAAAGCGCAATACCATTGTCGAGCTCCTCCTCCCTGAGGAAGAGCCGCGGATCTACCCGCCCCGTTTCGCCCGGCTTCTGGTTGACTTCGGATGCCACAATCTGAGAATGGAGCGGTTTTCCTGTAGAAGTTCAAGCAAGGACTAAAAAAATGACTTCCATCCCGTATCATGATCGCGACGGATACATCTGGATGGATGGTGAGTTTGTCCCGTGGCGCGAGGCGAACATTCACGTCCTGACACATGGGCTCCACTACGCGTCCAGCGTCTTCGAAGGCGAGCGCGCCTATGGCGGCAAGATCTTCGAATCGCGCCGGCACTCGCAGCGGCTCCACCGTTCCGGTGAAATCCTGGACTTCAAGGTGCCAGGAACGGTCGATGAGCTGGAAGACGTCAAGAAGGAAGCGCTGGCCAAATCCGGCCTGGAGAATGCCTATGTGCGCGCCTTTTCCTGGCGCGGCAGCGAGATGATGGGCGTCTCTGCGCAGAACAATACGATCCACCTGGCCGTCGCTGTCTGGGCCTGGGGCGACTATTTTGCCGACAAGATGAAAGGCATCGCGCTCACCCACGCAAAATGGCGCCGGCCCGATCCGAAAACCGCGCCATGCGAAGCCAAGGCCGCGGGTCTCTACATGATCTGCACCCTGTCCAAGCACGCCGCCGAGCGTGAAGGCTTTGCTGATGCGCTGATGCTCGACTGGCGCGGCCATGTGGCCGAGGCGACCGGCGCGAACATCTTCTTCCTGCGTGACGGCGCGCTGCACACGCCGACACCCGACTGCTTCCTGAACGGCATCACCCGCCAGACGGCGATCAAGCTGGCCGAGGCCCGCAACATCGAGATTGTCGAACGGACCATCCTGCCGGAAGAGCTGCCTACCTTCTCGGAATGCTTCATCACGGGCAGCGCCGCCGAGATCACGCCGGTCCGCTCCATCGGTGAAGTCGAGTACAAGCCGGGCGCGGTGACCGAGGCCCTGGTGACGGACTATTCCGACCTGGTAAACGGCCGGGTGAAACATCCTGTCGCCTGACCCGGCGCCTTTGGCGTGACGCAATAAAAAAGCCGCACCGGTCCAGACCGGTGCGGCTTTCTTCTTTTAAGAGCCGATGCCTATTTGTTGGGCTGCGGCGTGGTCCGCAGGTAAGGCTTGATTGTCTTGTAGCCCTTCGGGAAGAGCTTGTCGGCGTCTTCATTGGACACGCTCGGAACGATGATCACATCCTCGCCCTGCTGCCAGTTCACAGGCGTCGCGACCTTGTAGCCATCGGTCAGCTGCAGCGAGTCGAGAAGACGCAGGATTTCATCGAAGTTCCGGCCCGCACTCGGCGGGTAGATGATCGAGGCCCGGATCTTCTTGTTCGGGTCAATGACATAGACCGCCCGGACCGTGACCTTCGGGTCGGCGTTCGGGTGGATCATGTTGTAAAGCGTTGCGACTTTCTTGTCGGGATCGGCAATGATCGGGAAGTCGACGGTGCACCCTTGCGTTTCCTCGATGTCGCCAATCCATGCCTTGTGATCTTCGAGACTGTCGGCGGAAATCACGATGGCCTTCGCGCCGCGCGCGGCCAGCTTGTCCTTGAGCTTCGCCGTATAGCCCAGCTCGGTCGTGCAGACAGGCGTGAAGTCGGCGGGGTGCGAGAAGAAGATAACCCAGTCGTCGCCGATCCAGTCATGGAATTTTATCTTGCCTTCGGTGGTTTCGGCTTCAAAGTCAGGGGCGATGTCGCCAAGCAGCAGGCTCATGGAATTCTCCAGTAATTGCTTTATCTTGCCGCGGAAGATGGTCCGGAGGTGGCGGGGCAACAAGCTTTGCGTGCTGATTCCGGTGTTTAATTTTACTAAGCTTCGAAAGGCAGCCGCCCGCGTATGAAACGCCTTATCCTGATGCGCCACGCAAAAACCGAACCCTGGAATGAAGGCGTTGAAGACCGTGACCGCATCCTGACGCCCCGTGGACATGGGGATGCAGAAGCCATGGGTGTGGCGTTACAGCAGGAAGGCTGGATCCCAGACCTTGCGCTGGTGTCGAGCGCCCGGCGTACGCGCGAGACTTGGCAGCATCTGGCGCTGGCCTTTCCCCAGTGCCGCAAGATCCTCTCCGACGACCTCTACCTGGCGGGCATTCCGGCCATAGAAAAGCTGATTTCGAAACATGCGCCGGAGGCTTCGACACTGATCGTGATCGGCCACAATCCGGGGCTGCATGAGCTGTCAGGATCGATCCTTCGCCAGGCCGGCAGCGAAAACCACCGCGCGGCGATGAAGCTTGCGGCGAAACTGCCAACCTCGGCGGCCGCCTTCTTCGAACAGGAAGATGACGGGCCTTATGTGCCGGTCCTGTTCAAGCTGGTCGATTTCGTCAAACCGAAAAACCTCGCCTGAATCAAAAACCGCCCTGCCAGGCGGGGCAGGGCGGTTCGAAACGGGTACTGGCAGGAGCGGCGCAAGGAGTATTCCGTGCCAGGTCCCCGACTTTGACTAGCGTACCGCGCGGCGATTGAGCCTGCGGCGGCGCTGGACCAGCAGGCTGGGTTTCCAGGCTGCCGAGTTGTCGTTGGCCGCGAACTCGACCTTGGGGGAGATCGTCGGGACGGTCTGGGCCATGGACGACGCTTCAACGGGGTGGGCCGAAGCGGCGGAGCTCTGGGAGGCGAGCGGGTACATCTAGTATTCTCCTTCGTTGCAATGTTCCGGTCTTTATGCCGGTTGGTTTGGTTTCTTTCTTTGTGTCGGCGATTTGTTGTTTCGTTGCCGCCGATGAAGAAGAGTTAGGATAGGAATTATCGAAAATCAATAACTTTTTTCCGAAAAACGGTGAAATATAATAAAATCAAGGCACTATTTTTATTGTTTTTCGATAATCTCAGGTCTTTGGGGTAGAATCGCCCCGCTTTCGGCACCGATCGGAGCAGAATTTCACCTCATTCCAGACCTTTTCCCACTTCTTTCGCCATTCGAAGGGGCGCCCGCAGGCGGCGCATGTCTTTTCGGGTAACTGTCCCTTTCCCGCCCGCCCCACGCCTTTTGCCGGCCTGCCGTGTCTGCGCCGTGCCATCGCTTTTGCCCTCCTTGCGCAGCCGGCGGGGTGAATTGCCGCGCCGGGTGGCTTGCCATCTGCATGAGAATTCTAGTTCCATGCGCTGAACTAGGTCTGGGAATTCACATGACGACGGCAATTATCGGGGCGGGCATCGCCGGCTTGAGCGCGGCACGGGCATTGGCGGCAAGCGGTGAACCCGTCACCCTGTTCGACAAGGGGCGCGGACCGGGCGGGCGGATGTCGACCCGCAGGGCAGAGACACCGCTCGGCGAAGTACGCTGGGACCATGGGGCGCAGTTTTTCACCGCGCGGTCGAGCGGTTTCCAATCCGTGATCGTCGCCCTTCGCGATGCTGGCGCCCTGGCCGCCTGGCATCCCGGCCTGGCTGATATACGCCGGCGCGCGGCAGGCTGGACGGTCGGCGTGCGCCCATCCGATCCGAGCCGTGAAACCGTCTTTGTCGGAACGCCATCGATGAATGCGGTCATCAAGGCGCTCGCAGCTGACCAGCAGGTCCATTGGGGGCGTCGTGTCACCGGCATCACCATGACCGGTCGCCAGAAAGTGCTGATATTCGAAGATGGCTCGCAGGAAGGCCCCTATGACACAGTCGTCAGCGCCTTGCCGGCTGAACAGGCCGCAGCCTTGTTGCAGGAGGTTAGTCCGGAGCTTGCACTTGAAGCCGGACAGGCTGTGACGGCGCCATGCTGGACGGTTATGCTGGCCTATGATGCCGCGATCCCAGTATCGTGGGATGGTGCCAATGTGAGTGGAGGCGCGCTCTCCTGGATAGCCAGGAATTCCAGCAAGCCTGGCCGCGGCGACGTCGAGAGCTGGGTCCTGCACGCGTCGCCAGACTGGAGCCGCGAGCATGTCGATCTTCCGCCAGACGCGGTCATCGATATCCTGGCCGGTGAATTCCGGGAGATGACCGGAGCTGGGGCGCCCGTCTTCGCGGCAGCGCATCGCTGGCTTTACGCCAAAGTCGACCGGGCGGCGCGGTCTCCCTTTGGATGGGATGATGCAAAGCGGATCGCTACAATCGGGGACTGGCGCAGCGGACCGCGTGTCGAGGCGGCCTGGAACAGCGGCGAGGCCTTTGCCGCTTTCTTCGCAGACGTTTCGGAACAACTTGAAGTGTAAGAAAAAACGCGCTTAGGTTCCGCCATGGGTGAGGGCATGAGGGGCGAACCGGACCCCGCTATTGCAGGCGGGCGCGGCAAAAAGGGCGGGCATGAGGGTGAATGGAACAGTGTTCCCGGCCCATTGTCTGCGCTGGCGCAATCGAAGGCTCTTTCCCCGAAACTGAGCGCGCGCAGCGTGCCAAGCTTAATGCAGCTCGCGTCGTTCGTTCTGATGCTGGTCCTTGCGGGTTGGGCTTTCCATGAACGGCCAGACCTTGCCGGGTACACGCTCGGATTCCTGTTCTGGTTTGGATTCTTCCTGATCGTGCTCTGGCGGTTTTGTTTCGTCGTGGCCGGACTTTTCCACCGATTCCGCGAAAAGCCGGCCCGGCTACCGAGCGACGTCCCGGTTGTACAGCGGCCCGTCTACTCGGTGCTGATCGCCTTGCGGGATGAAGCGGCGATGATGCCCCAGCTCGCCGCCTGCCTGCGTGGTCTGGACTGGCCGGCTGACAAGCTCGAGGTGATCCTCCTGGTCGAGGCGGATGATGATGCGACGCGGGACGCGGCCCTAAAGGCGCCGTTTCCGCTCGGCACAATGGTTTTGACGGTTCCACCGGGCAAGCCGCTGACCAAGCCGAGGGCGCTGAACTATGGTCTGGCGCACGCGACCGGGACCTATGTCACCATCTATGATGCCGAGGACCGGCCGCATTCCGGCCAGCTCAAGGCTGCCTATGCCACCTTTCTCAGCGCGCCGGCTGACGTGCTTTGCCTGCAGGCGCCGCTGACCGCCACCAATGGCGCAGCCGGTTGGGTCGCGGCGCAATGGGCGCTCGAATATGCCGTTCACTTCAATCTCTACCTGCCGGCACTGGCTGGCTGGGGACACCCGATCATGCTGGGCGGGACAAGCAACCATTTCCGTCGCGCCGACCTGATTGCGTTTGGCGGCTGGGATGCGTGGAACGTGACCGAGGATGCCGATCTTGGCCTGAGGGCTGCGCGGCTCGGCGGGCGGACGATGACAATATCGCCGCCAACGCTTGAAACTGCGCCGGAAACGCTGCCGGTCTGGTTCAAGCAGCGCACGCGTTGGATCAAGGGCTATATCCAGACTTGGCTGGTCTGCATGCGGAACCCCTTCCGCCTGTTGCGGGAACTAGGACTGTCCGCCTGGATCAGCCTTCAGATGACGCTCGGTGCATCCATACTGAGCGCGCTGCTATACGGGCCGACAACCGTATTCATTCTTGTCGCGCTGGCCTTCCCGGGTGACCTCGTCGACCCCTACAGTTTTGCCCTGTTCGGTTTTGGCTGGGCCTGCAGCACGCTCGGCGATGTGCTGGCGCCCGGCCGCTGGCGGTTTTCACGTCTGCTCGCCACCTTGTCCCGCCCGCTCTACTGGCCGCTTCAGACACTTGCTGCATTTGCCGCGCTATACGGACTTGCGGTCAGGCCGTACTTCTGGGCAAAGACGCCTCACCAACCTGAATAGTGGAGCTGGAGCGCACGCTCGACGCATGGCCGCCCTTATCGTCACCATCCTCGTTTTCGTCGCCGCCGGCAGCGGCGTCTTTTTCGCCAGCCAGAAGATGGGCGGTGTGCGCAAGGATGGCCGTCCCAACCAGGTGCCCTGGGGCCTCGTGATGGTCGGCTGTGTCCTCGTGGGCTTCCTCGCCATGGTTCACGGCATAAACCTCGTCGGTCTCGAGACCGGGCCGGAGCACAGCCTGCTCGGCCGTGGGCGCTAGGCACTAATGTAGACGCCCCTACAGTTAGGGCGACTGCACATCTGGTCGCATGGTGACGTCGAGGAAATCGTGGCGCTTTCACACGTCGGGCGCTAATAATTCGACAGAAGCGAAAACAAGACTGTCCGGAGGAGAATTGACATGGCCTATGATAGCCCTGCTGAACTTGAAGCGTTCCGTGCGGAAGTGCGCGAATGGCTTGAGAAAAACTGTCCGCCATCCATGCGAACGCCGATGACCGAAGACGAGGTTGTCTGGGGCGGGCGCCGGGAAAAGTTCAAGAATCCGGACTCGAAAGTCTGGCTGGAGCGGATGGGTGAAAAAGGCTGGACCGCACCGACATGGCCCAAGGAATATGGCGGTGGCGGCCTGACGCGCGACCAGGCCAAGGTGCTTGAGCAGGAAATGGCGCGGATTCATGCGCGCCCGCCGCTCTTTTCCTTTGGCCTCTGGATGTTTGGCCCGGCCCTCATCGAATTCGGCAATGAAGAGCAGAAGAAACGTTTCCTGCCCGATATCGTGATGGGCAGGACGCGCTGGTGCCAGGGCTATTCCGAGCCGGGCGCCGGCTCCGACCTCGCCGGTCTGCAGACCAAGTGCGAGGACAAGGGCGACCATTACCTGATCAACGGCCAGAAGGTCTGGACCTCCTATGCCGATCAGGCCGACTGGATTTTCTGCCTGGTGCGCACTGACACGTCCAAGAAGCATGAAGGCATCAGCTTCATCCTGTTCGACATGGAAAGCGAAGGCGTCGAGACCCGTCCGATCAAACTGATCTCCGGCTCCTCGCCCTTCTGCGAGACCTTCTTCAACGATGTGAAAGTGCCCAAGGACCAGCTTGTCGGCGAGGTGAATGGCGGCTGGAAGATCGCCAAACGCCTGCTGCAGCATGAGCGCTCCTCAATTTCCGCGGGCGGCTTTGGCTCCACGCGCGGCTCGGGCATGCTGGGCCCGGAAGAGTATGCCAAGATCCATGTCGGCACCGACAAGGATGGCAAGGTGCTCGATGGCGACCTGCGCGGGCGCATCGCCGACCACATGATGTATGCCAAGGCGTTCAATCTGACGGTCAAGCGGTCCGGTGAGCAGGCCAAGGCCGGTCAGGAAGTCGGTCACACGGCCTCCATCATCAAATATGCCGCGGCGAAGATGAACCAGGACAAGTTCGAGCTGATGATCGAGGCGCTCGGCACCGAAGGCCTCGGCTGGGAAGGCGAGGGCTTCGACAAGGGCGCGAAGATGGCGACCCGTGGATGGCTGCGCTCGAAGGGCAACTCCATCGAGGGCGGCACGAGCGAGATCAATCTCAACGTCGTGGCCAAGCGGGTCCTTGGCCTGCGCGATCACCAGTAGGACGCCCAAAGCAAGGTTCCGGCGCGCGCCTACAGATGGCGCGCCCTCAAAGGAAAGAGGAAATACGAGATGACATTTGTCCTGACTGAAGACCAGGAGATGCTGCGCGACACTGCGATGAATTTCACGCGTGACGAGCTGCCGGTGAAACACCTGCGGACCCTGCGTGACAGCGGCAAGAATGGCGTCGACCCCGACGCGCGCAACCAGCTCGCCGAGCTTGGCTTTTTCGGTGTGCTGATCCCGGAAGAGTATGACGGCGTCGGCATGGGCATGGTCGCGCTTGGCCAGGTCATGGAAGCCCAGGGGCGCACCCTGGCTTCGACGCCGCTCCTGCAGACTGCCTGCATCGGCGCATCAGCCATCCTGCTGGGTGGCACCGAGGCGCAGAAAAAGGAATGGCTGCCGAAGATCGCCTCCGGTGAGATCACGACAGCGCTGGCCCTCGATGAGGGCACCCACCACAACCCGACGGGCGTTGCCACTGAAGCGGAACGCGACGGGCAGGGCTACACGCTGAACGGAGCGAAGAAATACGTCCAGGACGGCCATCACGCAGACGTGTTCATCGTGGTCGCCCGCACCTTTGGCGAAGCCGGCGATACGCACGGCCTGACGCTGTTCCTGGTGCCGCGCGACGCAAAAGGGCTGACGGTCCAGACGCTGAAGACGGTGGACAGCCATGGCGCCGCTCACCTGACGCTGGATGGCGTGCACGTCGATGACAGCCATGTCCTCGGCGCCCCGGACAAGGGCCACGACTTGCTGGAGCCGGTGCTGGATCGTGGACGGATTGCGTTGGCCGCAGAAATGCTCGGCTCGTCAATCGCTGCGTTTGAGATGACCCACGAGTACCTCCAGACGCGCAAGCAGTTCGGCCAGTTGATCGGGTCCTTCCAGGCCCTGCAGCATCGCGCGGCGAAGATGTTCACCGAGATCGAACTGACGACGTCCTGCGTGTCAGCAGCGCTTTCGGCAGTGGATGAGCAGCGCAATGACCTTGCCGAACTGGCCAGCCTCGCCAAGGCGCGGGCCGGTGAGACGGTCCATCTGGTGTCGAACGATACGGTGCAGCTGCATGGTGGTATCGGGATGACCGACGACCACGATGCCGGCTTCTATATGAAGCGGGCTCGGGTACAGGAAGCGCTGCTGGGGTCGGCGAGTTTTCACCGCGACCGGTTCGCGCGGCTGAACGATTTCTAGCATCGAAGCAATGGCATGAATTCAAACGGGCTGGAGCCCTATTCGAGAGCTCCAGCCCGTCAGCCGTGCGCATGAGAATGGTCCGGTTTCGCACGCACGGCCACCAGATCGCGTCTGGAACAGTAACAACAGGTGCAGAACGCGCCAGTTCCATCGGGGCTGCGGATTACTCGCCAGCGAGCCGGCTTCACATGCATGCCGCATTGCAGACTCGCAGCGCCGGGCTAAGTTGCGCGGGCCATCCAGCGAGGTTTGATTCGTCATGTACCGCTTCCTGCCGCTCGCCATTGTCATCCTGCTGACCGGCGCCTTCGCCGCGCTCATGGCCATCAGCCCCTGGTTCGCGATCGGTGTCGTCTTTTTTGCCGCGCTCTCGCTGCTTGGCCTTTATGATCTCCTGCAGACAAGCCACACGCTGTGGCGCAACTATCCGATCCTCGCCCGGATAAGGTGGATTGCCGAAGAGTTGCGGCCCTTCCTGCGGTCCTACATCGTCGAGAGCGAGACCGAAGGCCGACCGTTCAACCATGAAGAGCGGACGATGGTGTACCGCCGGTCCAAGGATGTGTCCTCGGTGGAGCCGTTCGGCAGCCAGCTCGATATCGACAAGCCGCCCTATGAATGGCTCTCGCACTCGATCGCCGCGCGTCACAATGAGGACGAAGACCCGCGTGTGATGGTCGGCGCGCTTGGGACAGCCAAGCCCTATTCGGCGAGCGTGCTGAACATATCTGCGATGAGCTTCGGCTCGCTCGGCGCCCATGCCATCGAGGCCCTCAACCGGGGCGCGGCAAAAGGCGGCTTTTATCACGACACCGGCGAGGGCGGTGTTTCAAAGTATCACCGGGCCGGTGGCGGCGATCTCGTCTGGGAGCTGGGCTCGGGTTATTTCGGCTGCCGGGCGAGGGATGGCGGGTTCGACCGCGAGCGCTTTGCGGATGTAGCCGCTTCCGACCAGATCAAGATGATCGAGATCAAGCTCAGCCAGGGGGCCAAACCCGGTCATGGCGGCGTGCTGCCCGGCTCCAAGGTCACTGCAGAAATTGCGGAGGCACGCGGCATTCCGATTGGCGAGACCTGTTTTTCGCCGCCCGCCCATACCGCCTTTTCCACCCCGACAGGCCTGATGGAATGGGTGGGCGAACTGCGCGAGCTGTCCGGTGGCAAGCCGGTGGGCATGAAGCTCTGCGTCGGTAATCGCTGGGAAGTCCTTGCCATCTGCAAGGCCATTCTCGAGACGGAGATCAAACCTGACTTCATCGTCGTCGATGGCGCCGAGGGGGGCACCGGTGCGGCGCCGGCCGAATTCATGGACCATATCGGCGCGCCGCTGCGCCAGGGCCTGGTGCTGGTGCGCAATGCACTGGTCGGCTGCGGCCTCAAGGACGAGATCCGCCTGGCCGCCAGCGGCAAGCAGATATCGGCCTTCGCCATGGCAGCAAGCATGGCGCTCGGTGCCGACTGGATCAACACGGCGCGTGGTTTCATGTTTTCGCTGGGCTGCATCCAGTCGCTCAACTGCCACAAGAATACCTGCCCAACCGGCATTGCGACGACCAATCCATCCCGTCAGAGCGGGCTTGTCGTTTCCGACAAGGCCGAGCGGGTCTACAATTTCCATCGCAATACGGTGCGCGCTCTGATGGAAGTGGTCGGTGCAGCTGGGTGCAGCCACCCGAGCGAGTTGACGCCGCGCCATATCATGCACCGGGTCACCGAGGACATCACCGAGCCGGGCCACATCGCCTACAAGCTGCTCAAGCCGGGCGTCCTGCTCGAAGACCCCGAGAGCACATCGCTGAGGCGCGAATGGTCGATGGCCCAGGCGGGCAGCTTCGCCCCCGTGCGCTGAGGCGGTCCGGCCAAAACAGGCTAGTTGGTCAACGCGCCTTCGAACGCCATGCTGAGGTCGCGGTAGAAGGCGATGCGTTCCTGAACCTGCGGGGAGAGGGTGATCAGCGTGCCGGCCCCGGCCAGCGGCTGCGGCTTCAGCCCGTCATGGGCGAGCACCATCATATCATGCCAGAGCGATGCGGGCAGGCCGCCGCCGGTGACTTCCTTCATCGGGCTGTCATCGTCATTGCCGACCCAGACTGCGCCGACGCGGGCAGCTGAGAAGCCAGCGAACCAGGCGTCGCGGAAGTCCTGGCTGGTGCCGGTCTTGCCTGCGACCTGCCAGCCATCGAGACGGGCGCGGGTCCCGGTGCCGTCCGTAATGACCCGTTCCATCATGGCGACCATGGTTTCGGCATTGTCGCGCTCATAGACCTGTTCGAAATCGTATTGCGGGCGCTCATAAAGGACATCCCCGCGCGAGTTCGAGATCTTCTCCACGATGTACGGGTCGATCCGCTTCCCGCCGGTCATGAACACGCCATAGCCCCGCGCGAGGTCCTGCAGGGTGACTTCCTGCGAGCCGAGCGCAATGGAGGGCAGGGGCCGCATCTTGTCGGCGCTCGCCATGCCGAAACGCCGCGCAAGCGCAATGATCGTCTCTTCACCGACTTCCTGGGCAAGCTGGGCGGCAATCGTGTTGACGGAGTCCTTAAGGGCTTCCGACAGCGTCATCGGCCCGTGGAAGACGCGGCTGTAATTCTCCGGCGTCCAGTCATCGATGGTGATTTCTTCGTCGCGGCGCACCTCATAGGGCGACAGGCCCATCTGGATGGCGGCGGCATAGACGAAAGGCTTGAAGGAGGAGCCGGGCTGGCGCAGCGCCTGCGTCGCGCGGTTGAACTGGTTTTCGGTGTAATCGACGCCGCCATACATGGCGAGGATCCGGCCCTTGGTATCGAGCACAATGCCGGCTGCCTGACTCGCATTCACCTTGGTGCCTTCCTCTTCCATGCGCGCGGTGAACGCTTCGTCCATGGCCGACTGCAGGTCCGCATCGATGGTCAGCTGGACGATCAGGTCGCCTGGTACGGTGGGCAGGATCTCGTCGATCTTCTCGGTCGCGACATCGAGGGCATACCCGAATTGCGGGTCGCGTTCGGGCGCTTCGGCGAGCGAAACTTCCTCGATCTCGGCGGCTGCGGCCTGCGGCGCGGTGATGAAGCCAGCATCGACCATTTCCTTCAGCACATAGCGCTGGCGGGTCTTTGCGTCGGTCATGTTGTTGGTCAGCGCGAGGCGCGAGGGTGCTTGCGGAAGCGTCGCCAGCAGGGAGGCCTCTGCGATGCTCAATTCCTCTGGCTGCTTGCCGAAATAGAAGCGTGAAGCGGCGCCGAGGCCGTAGAACCCGGCGCCAAAATAGACGCGGTTGAGATAAAGCTCGAGAATCTGCTCCTTGCTCAGCCGTTCTTCAAGCCGGCGGGCGAGGCGGATTTCCTGCGCCTTGCGTTTCAGCGTCTGCTCCGGCGTCAGCACCAGGTTCTTGATCAGCTGCTGGGTGATGGTCGAGGCACCCGACACGGTCTCGCCAGATGTGACATTGGCCCACACGGCGCGGATGATGGCGCGGGTGTCGGCGCCGTCATGTTCGTAGAAGCGCTTGTCCTCGGCCGCGATGAACGCCTGCGGGACGTGCGGCGGCAGGTCCTCCAGCTTGATGGCGCGGCCGTAGCGCGGGCCACGGATGGCGATGGTCTGGCCATTGGCATCGACAAATTCGATGGCCTGCTCGCGACCGCTGGCCCAGAGGGCCTCATTGGAGGGCAGCTCCGGCATGCCGCGATAGAGGCTTTGCCAGTAGATCCAGCCTGCAGCGCCTGCGATCATCATGGCGACCAGGCTGGTAATCAGGCTCCATTTCAGGATCGGCTTTCCGCGCAGGATCGCCGAAAACCAGCCGCCGCCGGATGCGCGGGCACGGTGTGTTGCGGTCCGTTGCGTCGGTTTAGCGGCCACGTAGGTCCTTCCAGTCGGGATCTTCCTGAAATTCCGGCAGCGCTATGCGCTCTAAATGAGGCAGGCTGAAGGCGAGATGAACCTGCCGCACAGTCCGATAACCTGCCGAATTCATGCCTAGCCGATCAGGGCGGGGCAGTCAGGGCCGCTCTTGCTGTAAGGTATGCTTTCTGTGTCTTCGGCCATCCGGGAGGCAAGCTTGAGCTGCGATGCCATGGTTTCGGCCGGGATGGCGCTGGTCAGGCAGGCGAAAGGCTCCCCCGAACGAGCGTCGATGAGAAAGGCGAAGCCAGTTCGCTCGCCATAGGCCTCCCAGATCCAGCCAGCCTTGTGAATGGCGAGGCGGGCCGCGCTTGCTGCGCTGACACCCTGCCGCGCCTCGGGTCCGTCGCGCATATGCGTCAGGTCGATTTCGACATAGTCGACCGTTCCGGATGGTATCGTCTGCAACGCCCGGGACAGGGCCGGTTCGAGAACGTGGCATTTCGCGCACCAGTCGGCCGTGAGTGTGATCAGTTTCAGTTTCGCTTCGGCAAAACTCGCCTGCGGAGCAAGCAGGCCTATGATTAGACCAGCCCCGATACAGCGGGCGGTTTTACTCCCGCGTGCCCGGCCTCTAAGACGGGTCCAAGCCAGACTTAACAAGGATGTCATGCTCGCTTTCCTGAACGATCTCATCTGGGGAAAAATCCTCATCTTCACCCTCATCCCGATCGGCCTGATCTTCACACTCTGGTCGAGGGGCGTCCAGTTCAGACTGTTCGGATCCATGTTTTCCGTGCTGGGGCAGGGCTTCCAGCATGAGACGGACCAGCCCTCTTCCTTCCAGGCGCTGGCCCTGTCCGTTGCCGGACGCGTCGGCGGCGGCAACATAGCAGGCGTGGCGGTGGCCATTGCGCTTGGCGGGCCGGGGGCGATCTTCTGGATGTGGATTGTCGGCCTGGTCGGCATGGCGACGAGTTATTTCGAATGCTCGCTGGCCCAGCTCTACAAGCAGAAGGAACCGAATGGCGATTTCCGCGGCGGGCCAGCCTATTACATCAAGCACGGCCTTGGAAAGAAGCTTGGCCCGGCAGCCCCGATCATGGGCTTTGTCTACTCGCTGCTGCTGCTTGTGACCTTCGGTTTTGCCTTCATCTGCTTCCAGAGCTTTGCGATGACGAGCTCGGTCGAGAGCGCATTCGAGCTGCCGCGCATGGGCTCGGGCGTGGTCCTGGCTGTGATGGTCGGCGTGGTCATCCTCGGCGGCCTGCACCGGATCGCCAGCGTCGTGGAGTTCATCGTGCCCGTCATGGCGGTGTTCTATGCGCTGGTCGGCATCCTCGTCCTCAGCCTGCATATCACCGAGATTCCCGCCGCGCTTACCACGATCGTGACCAGCGCCTTCGGACTGAACGAAGCGATTGGCGGCGGTATAGGCGCGGCCATCATGCAGGGCGTACGGCGCGGCCTGTTCTCGAACGAGGCCGGTCTCGGTTCGGCGCCCAACGTCGCGGCGGTGGCCTATGTCGAGCACCCGGCCCAGCAGGGCATGGTGCAGTCGCTGTCGGTCTTCATCGACACGATCGTCATGTGCACAGTGACGGCGCTGATCATCATCCTGTCGCATCAGACCTATTACGGTGCGGATGTGGACGGGGTCGTGATGACGCAGGTTGCCCTTTCCGACCATATCGGGGGGTGGGCGGAGTATTTCATCGCCGTCGCGCTGTTCCTCTTCGCCTTCTCCTCGATCATGTATTCCTACTATCTCGGTGAGACGGCGGTCGATTACTACATCCCGGACAACCAGACAGCTTTCATGACCTACCGGTTCATCGTCATCGGCTTCGTGCTGGTTGGCGCGGTGCTGGACCTGTCTTCTGTGTTCGGCTTTGCCGATGTCACCATGGGCCTGCTTGCCATCGTCAACCTGATTGCGGTGGCCATGCTCTTCCCGATCGGCTTGCGTGTCATGAAGGACTTCGATGATCAGCGAAAAGCCGGCGTGAAGATCCCGGTTTTCGACCCGGAAAAGTTCGACGACCTGGATATCGACAAGTCCGCCTGGCAGCTCACTGAGCGGCCGAGCCGGCACCCGTCCTGAGGGAGGGGTGTCAGCGGTGGCGCAGCAGCGCCGCCTGCAGGTGTGCCGTAACATCCTGCACGCGCGGGCTCTGCCACACCGCGTCGCCGAGATGGACGAAATGCGCGTTCACGCTGCGCCGGTAGGTGGCAAACTCGGGTAGCAGGTCGACGGGCACAATGGCCGCGCGCAGGACCTGGCTGCTGGCATCGAACAGGACGGCGGCGAGATAGTCGAAGGGCGCATTCGACAGGTTCCGGATGGCCGATAGCTGGCACGAGCCGTCAAACGGCGTCAGCTTGCGCCCCTTGATGCGAAAGCGCCGGCCTTCGCCATCGACGGCATCATAGCCGGTGATCGCAGGCGGCGCGCTGACATCCCACTCGAATGCGGCGCAGAAGAGCTGGCGCGCGAACGTGTCGGCCAGATTGGCGAGGCTGCCCATGCCGGATGGCTGGTGGAGATTATCCTCATGGGTGGCTGTCAGGCGCGAGGTCTCGCCAACGGCCATGTTCCAGGATGCACTCATGATCAGCCCTCCTTGTCAGGAAGGGTCATTAGAGGCGATCAGTCTTGGCGCGGCGTGTGCGCGCGATTTTGAATTTCAGGAAAATTCGATCTAGCCGAAGACCCGGTCGAAGATCAGGTCGACGCGCTTGAAGTGATAGTCGAGATCGAACAGGGCTTCGAGCTGCTCATCGCTGAGCTTGGAAGAGACTTCGTCATCGGCCTTCAGGAAATCGAGGAAAGCGCCTTCGCCGGCCCAGGTCTTCATCGCATTGCGCTGGACGAGGCGATAGGAATCCTCGCGGCTGACGCCGGCCTCGACGAGGGCCAGAAGCACGCGCTGGGAGTTATGCAGCCCGCCGAGGCGCTCCATGTTCCCGATCATCCGGTCGGGATAGATAAGCAGGTTCTCGACCACGCCCGCGAGGCGGTGAAGGGCAAAATCAAGGTGAATGGTCGCGTCCGGTCCGATGCCACGCTCGACCGAAGAGTGCGAGATGTCGCGCTCATGCCAGAGGGCGACATTCTCCAGCGCCGGGGTCACAGCCGAGCGGACGAGACGCGCAAGGCCGGTCAGGTTTTCGGTCAGCACCGGGTTGCGCTTGTGTGGCATGGCCGAGCTGCCCTTCTGGCCCTTCGAGAAGAACTCCTCGGCTTCCAGCACTTCTGTGCGCTGCAGGTGGCGCACTTCGGTCGCAAGGCGTTCGATCGATGAGGCAATCACGCCCAGCGTGGCAAAGTACATGGCGTGGCGGTCGCGCGGGATGACCTGCGTGGAGACCGGCTCCGGCTCGAAACCGAGCTTCTCGGCGACATATTCCTCAATGCGCGGATCGATATTTGCGAAGGTGCCGACCGCGCCGGAGATGGCGCAGGTGGCAACTTCCTTGCGGGCGGCGACAAGCCGCTCGCGGCCCCGCGCGAACTCAGCATAGAAGGTGGCGAGCGTGACGCCGAAGGTTGTCGGCTCGGCATGGATGCCATGGCTGCGGCCGATCTTGGGCGTGTATTTGTGCTCCTTGGCGCGTGTCTTGAGGGCGGCGAGGACGCGGTCCATGCCGACGAGAAGCAGGTCAGCGGCGCGCACCAGCTGCACGTTGAGGCAGGTGTCGAGCACGTCGGACGACGTCATGCCCTTGTGCAGGAAGCGCGCGGGCTCACCGACATGTTCGGCGACATTGGTCAGGAAGGCGATGACGTCATGCTTCACCTCGGCCTCGATCTCGTCGATGCGGTTGACCTCGAAGCTTGCCTTCTCGCGCACGGCGGCAGAGGTGCCTGCCGGGATCTGGCCCAGCTCTTCCATCGCCTCGGCGGCCAGCGTCTCGATTTCCAGCCAGATGCCGTACTTTTCTTCCGGCGACCAGATCGCGGTCATCTCAGGGCGGGCATAGCGTGGAATCATCGGGCCTCTCCGTTCTTGCCGCGCGTTCTACGCCGATGGGCAGAAGGGGCAAGTCCTAGACTTCCGCGGCCAGCACCCTTGGCAATTTGAACGTCACCGTTTCCCGCGCTGTCGTCACGGGCACGACCTCGATGTCGAAGCGTGCGCGGCAGGCGGCGATGAGGCCCTGGACAAGGTCTTCAGGGGCTGAGGCGCCAGCCGTGAGGCCGAGCGTTTCCACGCCCTGGAACCAGTCCCAGTCGACATTCGATGCGCTCGCGACCAGCCTGGAATCTTTCGCGCCGGCGCGTTTCGCGACTTCCACAAGGCGTTTGGAATTCGAAGAGGTCTCAGCCCCGATAACGAGGAAAAGGTCACAGCCTTCGGCCATGGCTTTCACCGCTTCCTGGCGATTGGTGGTGGCGTAGCAGATATCTTCCTTGTGCGGCGCGCTGATGTCCGGAAAGCGGTCCTGCAGGATGGCGACGATATCGGCGGTGTCATCGACCGAAAGCGTGGTCTGGGTGACGAAAGCGACATTCGCGGCGTTCTTCGGCTCGAAGGCGCGGGCATCGTCTTCTGTCTCGATCAGCGTGATCGCGCCGTCGGGCAATTGCCCCATCGTGCCGATGACTTCCGGATGGCCGGCATGGCCGATGAGCACGATCTCGCGGCCAGCCTTGTGGTGGCGTTCGGCCTCGACATGCACCTTGGACACCAGCGGGCAGGTCGCGTCGACATAAACCATCTCGCGGCGCTCGGCTTCTGCAGGGACCGCTTTCGGCACACCATGGGCAGAAAAGACCACGGGCCGGTCCGGCGGGCATTCGTCCAGCTCCTCGACGAAGACGGCGCCCATGCCCTCCAGCCGTGAGACGACATGCTGGTTGTGCACGATCTCATGGCGGACATAGACAGGGGCGCCCCATTTTCCGAGCGCCTCTTCGACGATCTGGATGGCACGGTCGACGCCAGCGCAGAATCCGCGCGGTGCGGCGAGCCTGATTTCGAGTTTGCGGCCTTGCATATCGCTCCTTGCTGCACCGTAAGGCAGATGGGACGTTGCGCCATCTTCAGGTGCCCGGTAACACTCCCCGTTCCAGATGGACAGCCTGAAGGCTCAGGCCAAGAGTGACAAGGCATTCAACATGCGCGTATTTGCGGGAATTGCAGCCGGACTGATGCTTGCTTCGTGTTCGAGCAACGCTGTCACCCGGGCATTCGACACCAGAAACAATGCCGGACCCTGTCCGCCAGCTGCGGTCCTTTATGATGCATCGCGCATTGTCGAGCTGGAAGGCGAGGAGCCGAATTTCAGCAACATCACCTATACAGGTGAGCTGAATGGCATCCGCCTGTTCTGCCGCTATGTCGATGACCAGCCGCTGCGCGCCAATCTCGAACTGGACTTTGCCTTCGGCAAGGGGCCGAAAGCGGACGCCAATCGTCACGAATATCGTTACTGGGTCGCGGTGACGCGCCGCAGCTCGAAAGTGCTCGCCAAGCAGTACTTCTCCGTGGATGCGAATTTCGCAGGCGAGAAGGTCACGGGGCAGACGGTTACCGTGGAAGACATCATCATTCCACGGGCCGATTCGACGATTTCCGGCGCGAACTTCGAGGTCGTCGTCGGTTTCGACCTGACCGACGACCAGCTGGCGTTCAACCGGCAAGGCCGCCGTTTCCGCCTGGATGCGGGCCAGTAGATCCTAAAGAAGAAAACCGGGGACCAGGATGAGCGATCTCGCCACTGAACTCTCGGCGGCGTGTGCCGCTGCCTTTGAAGCCGAAGGTTTTGAAGCGCGCTGGGGCGCTGTGCGCCGTTCCGACCGGCCGGAGCTGGCCGACTTCCAGTGCAATGGCTGCATGGGCGCGGCAAAGTCGCAGGGCCTCGTTCCGCGTGACCTGGCCGCAAAGATCGCAGAACGGATCGGCGGGAAGGGACCGATCGAGCGCGTCGATGTTGCGGGGCCGGGCTTCCTAAACATCCGCGTCTCCGGCGAGGCCCTCTCGCGGCAGACCGAATTCATCCGCACCGATGCGCAGGCTGGCGGCGGCAAGCTGGAGGCCACCGAAAAGGTCGTGATCGACTTTGGCGGGCCGAATGTCGCCAAACCGATGCATGTCGGCCACCTGCGCTCGGCCGTGATCGGCGATACGCTGGTGCGGCTGTTCCGTTTCCTCGGCGATGATGTGACGGGCGATGCCCACCTCGGCGATTGGGGCCTGCAGATGGGCCATCTCATCACCGAACTGTTCGCTGAGCAGCCGGACCTTGTCTATTTCGATCCGGACTTCAAAGGCCCCTATCCGGACGAGCCGCCGGTCACGATCGAGGACCTCGGCCGGCTTTATCCGCAGGCCTCGGCCAAGGCGAAGGAAGATCCCCAGCGCAATGAGGCGAGCCAGCTGGCCGTCGCGGAGATGCAGGCTGGCCATCCGGGTTATCGCGCACTGCTGCGCCATTTCATCAATGTCTCTGTCGAGGCGCTGAAGGTGGATTACAGCTTCCTGGGGGTCGAATTCGACCTGTGGAAGGGTGAGAGCGATGTCGATGACCTGATCCCCGGTATGGTCGAGGACCTCAAGGCAAAAGGGCTGGCGAAGCTTGATGACGGGGCCTGGATCATCGATGTCTCGCGCGAGAGCGACAAGAAGGAGATGCCGCCCTTCTTGCTCATCAACTCGCGCGGTGGCACCGGCTATCACGCCACCGATCTTGCGACGATCGTCGACCGGATCGAGACGCTTCACCCCGACCGGATGCTGTACGTCGTCGATCAGCGTCAGGCGCTGCACTTCGAACAGGTCTTCCGTGCGGCCGACATGGCCGGGCTGATGGCCGAGGAGCGGATGGAGCATATCGGCTTCGGCACGGTCAACGGGACCGACGGAAAGCCCTTCAAGACCCGCGAGGGTGGTGTGCTCCGCCTGTCGGACCTCAACCGCATGGCGCTTGAGGAGGCTGAGAAGAAGATCGGCGAGACGGGGCTTTCCGGCGATATTGGCGATGAGGAACGCGGCAGGATTGCCATGCTCGTCGCGCGTGCCGCGCTGCGGTTTGCAGATCTTCAGAATGTCAGAACGACCAATTACGTCTTCGACCTTGAGCGCTTCACCAGCTTCGAAGGCAAGACGGGGCCGTACATGCTGTATGCGGCGGTGCGGATCAAATCTCTGCTGCGGCGGGCCAGAGAGGCCGGTCACGAGCCGGGGCCGGTCACCATCGAACGCGATACAGAACGTGCGCTCGTGCTCGCCATGGATGGATTTGCCAATGCGCTCGCCCAGTCGCATGCCAAACGCCAGCCGCATATCCTGTGCGAACATGTCTACACGCTCGCCCAGGCTTTCAGCGCGCTCTATGCCGATGCGCCGATCGCGAATGAGGCAGATGCGGCTGTCCGCGCCTCCCGACTTGGGCTTTGCGAGGCGGTGCTGAAACAGCTCGAAGCCGGCCTTGGTATCCTCGGAATCGAAGCGCCGGAGCGGATGTAGATCGGCGATTCGTTAACGGAACCCCTGAAAATTTTTACCCGGCCCTAACGCGTTTTAAGGATTCGCCCTGAAAAAGTGAACGAATCAGGGGCGGCTCTTTACGGTCGGCTAACCGACGGCGCCTAGCCTCTTAAGCCTGCGAGGCTAAGTGTTGAGGAGGCTGACATGCTGAACGACCTGATCAGAACCACGTCCGAGAAAACAGGACTGGACGAAAGCCAGGCGCGCGACGCGCTCGGCGTACTCTTCAACACCGCCGAACGACAAGGCGCGCCGCTGATCGAGAAAGTCTTCTCCCGCATGCCCGGCGCGCGGACCCTTTCTGCGACCACAGGCGCCCAGAGCGGCGCGGCGACCGGCACAATCGCTCGCCTCATTGAACAGACACCGGGCGGGCGCCAGCACGTTTCGCTGTCCATGTTTGCCAGCCTGCACAAGATCGGGCTCGGCCACTCACAGATCGCCCAGCTGCTGCAGTGCGTCGGCGAGCATATGGAAAAGACCTACAGTGTCAGCGGCATTGGCCATCTCGGCGACCTGATCGTTACCGATCCGTCCGCAGGCGAAGAGCGCCGCACAGCCGTCGCCTGACCGGCCTCGCCACACAAGCTCCAATGGAAGGGCCTGTCCTGCACTCTCCGTGCGGCAGGCCTTTTCTTTTTCCGGCGGGCGATCTAGCAACCGGTCATGACAGACACCGCTGCGCCCGCATCCATCTTCCCCGCCATCAATTACGCATCGCCCGGTAACGGCACCGCGACATTGCCCGACGCTTCGGACGAGTTGCTGGCGGCGCTGATAATCCAGGGCCTGCGTTCCCTGGCCGAGAGCATTGCCGGGGATCGAGCCGCCCACACCGTCTCTGTCAGCCTCGACATGACAGGCACGGCCTTCCAGGGCGGCGAGGTTGCCATCCAGACCGAGGTCGACCGGCAGACCCGCACACTTGCCTTCATGAATGGAAGCCTGAGCTGCGGCGGCAAGGTCCTGCTGAAAGCCACGGCCATATTCCGGCTGGCCGACAAAGCCTGAGGCTGCGCTGCGACAACAGGCCTGAGCCCGACAGCGCTTTACAAGTCTCACGGGGTCTGTGCAGACTCTGCCCAGCGAGGACCGACCGGTTTAACGGGACGTTGAAAATCGTTTCAAGACAGGCGGGTAGAGTAGGAGAGGACAAACATGCGGCGCGTCATTCTGGGAGCCATTCTCGCATGTTTCCTTCCGGCGGCTTGTGAAAGCGACGGGTCTGTCGGTGGATTGGGTGACGTCCTTGGTGGCATTTCCGGCTATCCGGGGACCAGCGGCACGAGCCAGGGCGCACTGACCCGGGCGGAGATCGAAGCCGGCCTGCGTCAGGCCCTCGAAATCGGCACGGAACGCGTCGCCAGCCAGATCGGTGTGACCGATGGCTACTGGGCAGACCCGAAAATCCGCATCCCACTTCCCGGGCGGCTTGGGGAAGCCCAGCGCGAGCTGGCCAGAGTTGGCCTGTCGGCGCCGCTGGATGATTTGCAGCTGCGCATGAACCGGGCCGCCGAAGACGCTGTGCCGGCCGGCAAGAAGATTGTTATCGACGCGGTGAGGTCCATCACGATCCAGGACGCAGTTTCCATCCTGAACGGTGGCGATACGGCCGCGACCGACTTCCTGCGCGGGCGGACGGAGACCTCGCTGCGCGCAACCTTCAAGCCCTATGTCGAGCAGGCGCTGGAGGCATCGGGCGCCTATCAGACACTCGATTCCGTGACATCGTCCGTGCCGCTACTTGCTGTGGCCGCGGTCGACTACAAGACGTCCCTGACCGATCACGCCGTCAGTCTCGGCCTTGATGGCATGTTCGACTATCTCGCCGTCGAAGAGCAGAAGATCCGGGAAAACCCCGTCGCGCGGACGACCGAACTCCTGCGCAAGGTATTTGGGGCCCGCTGATGCGCAGATACCGGACAGAATTTGCCGACGGCGAAATGCAGGCCATCGACTTCGGAAACCCGGCGCTCGAAATGGCGGCGCTCTGGCTGCATGCGACGGGCTTCAATGCGATGACCTACCAGTCGCTTCTGGCGCCGCTCGGCCTTCGTACCAAGGTGACGGCGCTGGACATGCGCGGCCATGGCCGCACGACGCTTGCGGCCGAGCCAAAAAAGCTGAAGTCCTGGCACAAATATCGCGACGATGTGATCGCCTTTCTTGAGCGCAATGCGACGCGGCCTGTGGTCCTCGGCGGTCATTCCATGGGCGGTTGCGTGGCCCTGCTGGTCGCTGGCAAGCGGCCAGACCTCGTCAAGGGTCTGGTACTCGTCGACCCGGTGATCCTCACGCGGCGCTATTATTTCATCAAGCACTTGCTGCCTTTCCTGACGCCGATCATCGGGGGCGGCAACCAGATGGCGCGCCAAGCCAAGAAACGCCGCGCAGAGTTCCCGAGCATGGAAGCGGCCCGCGAATCCTACAAGGGCAAGGGCGCCTTCAAATCCTGGCGCGAGCCGTTTCTCGATGACTATCTGATGGACGGCCTCAAGCGCGTCGACGAGAACCCCTATGGCAGCGAGGACCAGCGCTGGCGCCTGACCTGCGATCCGGCTTGGGAAGCGGCAACCTTCAATGCCCAGCGCAACCAGCCCTGGGGCGCGCTGTCCAAGGTCAAGAAGCTCAACATGCCGGTCGTTATCCTTCGGCCTGAAATCGCGCCGGTCATGACTGACAAGGTCGCCGACATGATACTGGACAAGTATCCGAACCTTGTCCTCAAGGACCGCCCGAACACGTCACACTTCCATCCGATGGAAGCGCCCTATGAAGTGCGTGACGAGCTTTCCACGGCGATTGCGCGTCTGATTGAAGGGTTTTCGGCAGGCGATGAAGGCCCGATGCGGCGCAGCCTGCACGGGACCGGCTAGAGCGCGATCTTTCCCGGTGCGATCCGTTCGAGATCGTCCATCAAATCCTTGGGTGTCTTCATCGCCTTTCGGGTGTCGAGATCGAAGGTGACGGCAACCGCCTGGCTCGTCATCCATGGCCGACCGCTCTGCGGGTCAAGCATCCAGTGAACGAGTGAATGGGTCTTTTCCTGCGCGCTGGCAAAGGCGGTGCGGATCTCGAACCCGTCGCCGGGCCTCGGCCAGCGGCGATAGATCAGCCGGTACTCCAGCACGGCGGCGCCCATCCGTTGCCCGCCTTCGCCCCCGGCCACTTTCAGGCGCCAGTCGTAAAGCAGGTTGGGCACCGCATCCGACACCCGGCCGATGAACCATGACGGGATCATGCGGCCGAAGATGTCGCAATGCTGCCGAGGAACCATGCCCAGACCGGGTGTCTTGACCCCTTGGGCATCGGCCACCGCCTTCGAGACTTCGCTGTCGGCCAGCGGTTCTGCGTTAATATCGAGGCCACGCGGCGCAGTCTCCTTTGGCGGCGTATCCTTGAGCGCTTCCAGCGTCTCACGGGTCCGCTGGCTCCACGCGAACGCCTTGCCGTCATGGCTGGCGGCGTGTTGCAGCCGGGTGCGGAAGGCCGCCGCGACCGAGCCGTCGCCGTGGTTCAGTTGCTGGTAGACAGTCACCGTGGTCTCATCCACGTCCAGGACGCAGCCTGTCATGGACAGCGGGCGGCCGGGGTGGACTTCGCGCATGAACCGGATGTGCTGTTCCAGCGGGACGAGGGTGGAGGGCGCATTCTCCTGATAGGCATGCGAGAGATGGCAATGGCCCGCCAGCGTCCCCAGCCCTTCGAAGGCCTTCTCGACATAGACGCGCACATTCATGTGCCCCATCTCGTCACAGTCCCAGGTGTTGGCGATTCCCTTCCAAAGATCGATCATGTCAGCCGCGGCTTTTCCTGCTTCGGTCCAGATTTCTGTCGGGCGAATCGGAGGTCGCCCACTTTGCGCCCGTCATAGCGGATGATGTCGGCAAGTCGAATCGAAAGCTTTGGCCAGGGCAGGCAGGGTTCAGGAGACCGCGTCCGGTTCGTCACATTCCGGCGCTGGCGTTCCGGGCAGGGACGGGTGCAGCAAGGCATAAGTTCCCCGCGCACCGGCAAAGTAGTCGATCCGAAGTCCGTCAGGACGCAGCGTGTAGCGAAGCGGCAGGTTCGTCGCGCAGCGCTGGGCGGTGTTCACGACGATCACCTCCATGGCGTCGAACCCGTCGGGTTTCAGTCCGGCATTGTGGCCGCCAATGCAGTCCAGCTCTGGGTAGGACACGAAGAAATCCTCACCGCGCACCGTCAGGCGGATGGGATAGGGCGTGTAGCCCTCTTCATAGACGCAGCCCTGCCAGCTTCCGGCCTGGACCGCGGCATCGAAGGCCGACTCGCTCGCTGCGGCCGACAACCCGCCAAGCCAGAGAAGGCCGGCGAGGAAAAGCCGTTTCATGACGTGCAGGCCCGGCAGATGCCGCGAACCTCGATCACGGCATGATGCATGCGAAAGCCGGCGCCTTCGGTCTCCGAGCGCAACGCTTCGGTCGTCGCAACGGCGTGAAGTTCCTCAGCCGCGCCGCATTCATCGCAGATCAGGAAGACCGCCGAGTGCTTGTGGCTGGCATGCCCGCAGGCGACATAGGCGTTGAGGCTCTCGATCTTGTGGGCAAGGCCGACCTCCTGGAGGAAGTCGAGCGCGCGATAGACCGTCGGCGGCTTGGCCGAACCTTCCCCATCGAGATTGGCCAGAAGGTCGTAGGCTTTCGACGGTTCGGAACTTTCCAGCAGCAGGCGCAGGACCTTGCGCCGGATCTTTGTCAGCCGCTGGCCATTTCGCTCGGCGAGCAGCTCTGCCTGTTCAAGGAACGCTTCGACGTCCTGCGGGCTGCAGGGCGTGTTGACGTGTGCGTGCGTATCAGGATGAGCGTGCGCCATCAGGCCAATGTCGGACGATTTCGCCGGGATTTCCAGCCCCCTTCAGTTGAAAGGGGCCTGGATGGGGCCAGAAACGAGGCGGCCATGTGCTCACAATTGCGCCTGCGGTGCGGCATGTCGATAAGGGCTAATCCCTAGTTGAGCGCACATGTCGCGCGGTGCTTCGGCGCGCGGCAAACGGGCCAATATCGTTTTTTATTCCAGCAGGTTAGCTCGCCTCAGCACTTGTTGAGGAGGCTTTTTATGAAACGTGGTCTGCTAGCGGCTCTGATGGCGGCATCTGCTGTCTGGGGAGCATCGACGGCCGTGGCTGAGCCAGGCGACTGGATGGTCCGTGGCCGGGTCATCGGCGTCCTGCCGGATGAAGGCGCATCGCTAAGGGTTGGTGGTGGCGCCCTGCCGGGCACTGTCGACATTTCCGACCAGTATGTGCCGGAACTCGATATCACCTACTTCTTCACGAAGAACATCGCTGCCGAGCTGATCCTCGGCGTGACACCGCACGATGTGAAGGCAACCGGCGTTACGGTGCCGGGTGTGCTGGATGATGCGACCGTGGACCTGGGCGATGTCTGGCTTCTGCCGCCGACGCTCACCCTGCAATACCACTTCGATACCGGCTCGTCCTTCAAGCCCTATGTCGGGGCTGGCGTGAACGCCACCTTCTTCTTCAACGAGGATGAAGGCCCGGTTGCGGACGGGATCGAATACGACCCGACGGTCGGCTTCGCTCTGCAGGCTGGCTTCGACTATGACCTTGACGGCGAATTCGGCGGCTGGGCGATCAATGCCGACGTCAAGAAAGTCTGGATCGAGCCCGATGTGACAGTGAACCTGTCCAGCGCGCTTGGCTCGTCGCTCGGTGTCGACACCGTGAAGGTCCAGGCCGACGTCGATATCAACCCGGTGATTGTCGGGGTTGGTCTCGGATACAGATTCTAGCCTGTCACTCCCTACAGGCTGGAGATGGCGGGGAGCCCTTGTTGCTGGGGGCCCCCGCCTTATTCTTTTGCGGAAGGGAAGGCCGTGTAGTGGTCGGCGCCGCACCTGAATTCAAGGGCGTCAAAGCCCCAGCTGCCTGGCTGTCAGGTCCCGCATGATTTCTTCCGAGCCGCCGCCAATCGCCATGACGCGGACCTCGCGGTAGATGCGCTCGACCCGGTGGCCACGGATAAAACCGGCGCCGCCAAGGATCTGCATGGCTTCGCGCGCGCAGTACTCCATCGTCTCTGTGGCCTGCACCTTCAGCATGGCGAGCTCTGCCACGGGCTGCTCGCCATTCTGGACGCGCCAGGTCAGCTGGTCGAGCATCGCGGTGGATGCCCAGACGCGCTGGCACATGCTGGATATCTTGTGACGGATGACCTGGTGGTCGGCGAGGCGCTTGCCGAAGGTCTCGCGCTGCTGCGCCCATGCGGCAGCCTCCTCGATGCAGACGCGGGCACAGGCCGTGGCTTGCGCCGCCATGCCGAGGCGTTCGCCATTGAAATTGGCCATGATGCCATAGAAGCCCCTGTCGACTTCGCCGATCAGGTTTTCCGGGGGCACGAAGACGTCGTCAAAGTGGATGGTTGCGGTGTCGGAGGCCCACCAGCCCATCTTGGGCAGGGATGTGCGCGAGACGCCTTCGGCTTCCAGGTCGATCAGCATCAGCGAGATTCCGCCCATGCCTGGCCCACCCGTGCGCACAGCTGTCGTGAGCCACTTCGAGGTGCAGCCGCCGGTGATGTAGGTCTTCGAGCCGTTCACCACCCAGCCATTGCCCGAGCGTTTCGCATTCGTCTTGAGCTGTGCGACGTCGGACCCGCCGCCCGGTTCGGTAATGCCGAGGCTGATCTGCTTCTTGCCGGAGAGGACCTGCGGCGCGATCTCCTGTTTCATCTCCTCCGTGCCGAGCGCCATGACGGGCGGCAGACCGATGCCGTGGATCATCAGCGCCGAGGACACGCCGCCAGCGCCCATGCGCGCCAGTTCCTCTGACGTGACGGTGCCGTGGAAGCGGTCGAAGTCTGTGCCGGCACCGCCATACTTCTCAGGATAGCCCATGCCGATGAGGCCGGCCTCGGCTGCCTTGGGATAGACATCGCGCGGGATTTCGCCTGCGGCCTCCCACTCCTCGATATGGGGGACCAGTTCCTTGTCCACGAACGCGCGGACGGAGTTGCGCCAGATGGAATGGGTCTCGTCCATCCAGGGCGCGGGCGGGCGGAGACTGTCGAAAGTGATGTCACGATATTTGCTCATGCGCCGAGAATGTCGGCGCGGGCGGCGAAATCAATTCGTGACGTCGGGGGATGGCGCATCAGGCACAGGCTTTAATGCAGGCCCGGTGGCCCCATATCTCCCGGGTGTACCGATACGACCCTTCTGAGGACCTTCGTCCGCGCGAACCAATATTCAATCGCTTCCCGGCCGTGGTGCTGATTCTCAGCGCCGTGATCATCGGGACCAGTACCGTCCTGTTCATGGCGCAGCCCTATCTGGAAGACTGGATGCTGAGGGCGGGTGCCGTGGTCGCCGGGCCGCAATATGAGGGTCTGCCCCGGCCGTTCGGGCCGCTGGCGCCATACATCCTCCACGTCCTGCTGCACGGTAATTTCTTTCACCTGGCAATGAACATGACGGCCATGATCGCCTTCGGCCCCCCGATTGCCATGGCGTTCGGGCGAGGCACCAAGGGGGCGATCGGCTTTCTCCTCTTCTTCGCAGGCGCTTCGATTGCTGGCGCGCTCGCGGAAACGGTCTGGGCCGTCTCCAGCGGCCAGTCGCAAATGATGATCGGCGCGTCTTCGGGCCTGTCAGGCTTCCTGCCGGCGGTTGGCTGGCTGATGGGTGGGTTCAGGCAGGCGGTGAGGATCTCCATTCCTTGGCTGATCATCAACCTCGTGATCGCTTTTGCAGGGACAGCCGTCATCGGCTCGATCTTCGGGATAGGCATCGCCTGGGCCGCGCACCTTGGCGGCCTGGCGGGCGGGTTTATCCTGTTCCCGATCCTGCTTCGCGTCTTCAATCCAGCTGTGGCTGACCGGCTGCGCTAGCTGTCGCGCCGGATGGCCGGTGTCGTGATGCCGAGGGCCGCGCTGCGGCGCAGCTTCTCGCGCCGGAAGCGGTAAAGTTCGGCCGGCCGGCCGCCAGTGCGGTCCATCATCTCGCCGGTGCCTTCGACGAGGTCCGTCCGGTCGAGCGCCCGGCGGAAATTCTGCTTGTGCAGTTTCAGTCCGAGTATGCCCTCGCAGGTCATCTGCAGTGCCGAGAGGGTGAAACGCTCCGGCATCAGCTCAAAGATCACAGGGCGGTAGCGAATCTTGCCGCGCAGGCGGCCCATGGCCGTTGCGAGGATGCGCCGGTGGTCGGACGCCATTGGCTCGCCGAGCTTCACATCCGGCAGCGGCAGGCCCGCATCGCGCGCGCATTCCGTGACGAGCCCAGCCTCATACAGCAGTTCATAGCGTTCCAGCACGCGGTCATCGATCCAGTCCTGCCCGTCGAGACCGAAGGCGAGATTGGCGCGCAGCTGGCGCGGCTCATTGCCCGCCGCCCAGGTCGACAGGCGCGGGGCAATGACCTCATCGATGATAGCCGGGCGGCCATTGCGGTGATCCTCCCACGGAAAGAGGCTGTACCAGCCGCGCCAGCGCGCATCGAGGGCCTCTGGCGGCTTGGTCGGGTCCGGTGTCAGACCGAGATAGCCGACTGAAACGACGCGCGCATTCGCCGGCGCATCGGCGAGCGTGGCTTCCGGCGTTTCGCGGTCCCGGTCACCAAAGGTGTAGAGCTGTTCGACATAACCGAGATCGAAGCCGGTCTGCTCACGCACCCAGCCGCGCAGGGCCAGTTCGAACGTGCGATGGCGCGCGGGATCGAACGTACCGAAGGGCAGGCCAGCCAGCCCGCCGTCGCGGCGCGTGACGAGAACGCATGGCGTCTCGCCGTCTGCAGCAACAATCACGACCGACAGGCCAATGATCAGCGCTGTTGTCACCGGCGGGCCTCCATCTCTTTCAGCAGGGCCTCGTGGCGGGCGGTGAAACTGGCCTGGGCCGTGTTGGGCGCTTCGGGCATCAGGTCGAGTTGGATCGTGCGCGGCGGTGAGCCGAAGAAGCGGTCAGCCTCGGTCGTGCCGAACCCGGCGAGCTGCGTCGCTTCATACCAGGCACATATATTGTCAGCCCGCTTGATCAGCCGCTTCAGGCTGGCGGGCAGGCGCGCGGGCAGGCCGAAGCGGATATGGATCGCCTCGGACAGACGGTTCTCGATTTCCTTGTAGCCATCGCCAAGCACTGCCTTGAAGGGAGAGATCATGTCGCCGATGACATATTCGGCCGCATCATGATGCAGCGCCATCAGGCGTTCGGAGGGGCGCAGGCCAGGCTCGAGCCGGGCACAGACCTGTTCGACAATGACACTGTGCTGGGCCACCGAGAAGGCGTGGTCACCAATCGTCTGCCCATTCCAGCGCGCAACACGCGCCAGACCATGGGCGATATCGTCAACCTCCACGTCGACCGGCGACGGATCAAGCAGGTCGAGGCGCCGGCCCGACAGCATGCGCTGCCAGACGCGTGCGGGGGCATTTCGCGGGACGGGTTTGGGGCGCGTACTCATGGCGCCCTCTTTAATCCATTGGCAAGCCGGGTAAAGAAAAGCCCGCATTTCGCTTACCATTCCGACTGCTCGGCATGGGGTTTGCTCAGCTCCCGTTAAGACGTGACAGCGATAACCGGATCAACGGACGAACAACAAGCCCGAGGCGTAAAGACGATGGTGGAAATGGTGATGGACGTTGCAGCCAATCCTGCAACGGCATGGTGGGTACTGGCTGGGGCGGCCCTGATCGTTGTAATCGAGGCCGCCCGTTCCAGCCGCAAGGTCCTCTGGGGGGACATTGGCGAGGACGAGTTCGAGGACTAGGCCTCGCGAGACTGGTGCCAAGCTTGCTCAAAGACTGCGATTGCAACGGGGCCTAATAGGCCCCGTCCTGCTTTTCGGACGTGCGATCGACGCGCTCTTCAAGCGTGCCGATATCCGTCGTGGTGTATTCAGCGATGACATCGCCCGCTTCGGCAATCGCGTCCTCGACTGTCTTGGTGCCGTCCTCGACCTCTCCGGCGAGCGCGAGCAGCGGCTGATAAAGCGCTTCCGGTTCACCCTGCATGGTCAGGCCGAAGGGCGCGCCGGCCGCCTCAAGCGCCTCCCAATCCTCGCGGACGCCCGCCCAGTAATCCTGCGTGGCTGCCCAGTAAGCGTCGCCGACCTCGACCGGGAAGGCGTTGTCCTTGATGTAGGTGTTCACGCCGATTTCGCGTACCAGGACATTCGGATCCTCGTCGAGCACCAGCTTTGAATTGGTCTGCTCATGCACCCAGCCATCCGGCGTAATGGTGTGACGGTTGACGGCAAGGACGGCGTCATAGTCGTCACGGGTGGTCATGTCGCGGCGCGGCAGCGGGCGCCACTCGGCGGGCGGCGTCCACTGCGAAACGTGGTTATCATGCGTCCAGTCACCCACGGCGCCATAGCGCGGGGAATCGTCGACCTGATAGACCTCCTGCGCCCAGGCTCCATCGGCATCAGCTTCACTGACAGGGCGCATCTCCCAAGCATTGCCGCCGACAAAGCTGAGCACTTCGGCAGGCTCATAGGTCCAGTCCTGGCGCCAGTGCTTGATCGGGAACTCCTCGCCTTCCTCGCCGACGACGAGGATGTGCTGCAGGCTGATGAAGTCGCCGCGGTCTTCGATGACGCGGACGATCTCATAGCCGCCTGACAGCTTCGGGTCTTTCAGCGTGTAGCCCTCTGTCAGCGGAACCGTCTCACGAAAGTCAAACGTCACCTTGTAGTCGCCGGCCATGGCGAGGATCGCCTCGCGGTCCTGCTCAAAAGTGGCATCCGGGTTGGGCGACTGTGCCATGGCGGTCATTGAGAGGACGCCGAGAAGTGTAATGGCGGCTGCAGAACGGGTGATTTCGGGCATGCGGGTTCCTCGATTTTCAGGCTTCAAAGCAGCCCTGATTGATAATGAAACTAAGAATCATTTGCAATATAAAATCCACCATGTCATGAGAATGCGAATAATTCTCAATTGTTATGGAAGGAATGAGCGAATGATGAAATGTGAGGGGCGCGCGGCTGATGGCGGACAGGAGGCTAGCGACGCTGAACAGCGCACCGGGCGGGCAGGGCGATCGCGAGGGATGTGCTTGGCAGCCGCGTCGGCCGGCGCGATGGCCCTGTCGGGTGTCGCCTCCGCGCAGGCTGGCGATCCGGCCGGTGAGGCCTTCGAAGCTGAGCAACGCCAGGAGATCGTCACGGTTTATGGCACGTCAAACCCGCTTCCGGCCTTCGAGTATCCGGGCCAGGTCAGTGTCATCACAAACGACGACATTGAGCTTCGGGCGCCGTCGACCGTGTCGGACCTGCTGCGGGATGTTCCGGGTTTGGCGTTCTCCGGCGGTCCGAGGCGCACGGGCGAGGTGCCGAGCCTGCGCGGCTTTAGCGGCCAGAACGTCCTGATCCTGCTCGATGGGGCGCGCCAGTCCTTCACGTCTGCGCATGATGGCCGCTTTTTTGTCGACCCGGCCCTGCTGGGCTCGGTGGAAATTGTGCGCGGACCGGCCTCGGCACTTTACGGTTCGGGCGCGGTCGGCGGCGTGCTGGCCCTGGAAAGTGCCGACGCCGAAGACCTGCTGCGAGATGGAGAAAGCTGGGGCGCGCGGCTGCGGGCAGGCTACCAGTCGGTGAACGAGGAAACGCTGACCAGTTTCACGGCCTACACCAATACAGGCGCATTTGACGGCCTCGCTTCGATTGGCCTGCGCCAGTCCGGCGATATCGAGCTGGGCGACGGCTCCACCCTGCCGTCGGACGACGAGATCATGACCGGCCTGATCAAGGGGCGGTACGATGTTACAGACGCGTTGTCGCTGGAGGCGTCCTGGCAGCGTTTCGACAATTCCGCCTTCGAGCCGAACAACGGCCAGGGCACGCTCGGGACGGGCGACTCGGTGCTCGACCGGAATGTCGACAAGGACATCACAACCGACACTTACCGTCTCGGCGCCGGGTTCAATCCGGTCAGCGACCTCATCGATGCCCACCTCACGGCCTATCAGACCATCACCGAAGTCGATGAGTTCGACGCGACGGTCCCGCGATCCATTTCCCGCAAGATCGAGACGACCGGTCTCAGCGCGCGCAATGCCTCGCGCTTCGATCTCGGCCCAGTGCAGACGACATTCACGATCGGCGCGGACTGGTATCGCGACGAGCAGTCCGGCTTTGATAGCGCGGCCACTGACGGCGTTCGCGGCGGTGTGCCGGACGCGGAATCGGAATTCATGGGGCTCTTCGCGCAGCTGGAACTGGTGACCGAGCGGCCATTTGGACTGCCCGGCGAACTGATCGTTATTCCCGGCCTGCGCCATGATGAATTCAGCTCCGAATCCAGCAGTGTCACCGGGAAGAATGAAGATGATGCGCTCTCACCGCGCATCGCGGCGAGCTATGGTCCGGCGGGCTGGTTCCGCATATTCGGCAGCTATGCCGAAGGTTTCCGCGCGCCGTCTGTCAACGAGCTTTACCTGGACGGCACCCATTTCGAGGTGCCGCACCCGGTGCTTTTCAATCCGGGAATGGGTTCCTTCGTCTTCGTCACCAATGAGTTCATTCCGAATGCCGGTCTGAAGCCCGAGAAAACAGAGACGGTCGAGTTCGGCGCGGGCCTCGATTTCCAGGATGTGGTTGCCTCCGGTGATCGCCTGCAGGCCAAACTGTCCTGGTATGAGAGCGATGTTGAGGACCTGATCAACCTGTCTGTGGACTTTGCCTATGACGGGACCTGCTTTGCGCCGCCCTTCTTCCCCTGCACGGCGGGCACGACCCGGTCGGCCAATGTCGCCAGCGCCGAGCTGGAGGGCGTAGAGGGGGAGCTACGCTATGACAGTGACCGGTCTTATGTCCGTGCCAGTTACACCTCGATTGAAGGCACGGACCTCGCGACCGGGTCCGACCTTGGTACGCTCACGCCAGACCGGGTTGCTCTCGACCTTGGCCTGAAAGCCCATGAATGGGATGCGATCTTCGGACTCCGCATCCAGCACGCCTCAGACTTCACGCGCCGCGAGAGTGATGGCGCCGGCGGCTTCACCGTCGCGGAGACGCGCGACGCCTATACGGTGGCCGATGTCTATGCGAGCTGGACGCCGGGTTTTGCCAATGGCGTGCGGATCGATGCCGGTATCGACAATGTGTTTGACGAGCGCTTCGAGCGCGTCTTCGAAGGCGTCTACCAGCCCGGCCGCAACTACAAGGTTGCCGCCAGCTGGCAGTTCGGCGGATAGGCCGGGTCAGGCATTTTCCGGGGCGCGGTTGAACTTGCCGGCCTGGTAGTCGGCGATCGCGTCCCGGATTTCCTGCGCAGTGTTCATCACGAACGGGCCGTGCGCGACGACTGGTTCGCCGATCGGGTCGGCATGGCCAAAGAGCAGGAAAGCACCATCGCTGGAGGAAACAGTGACGGCCTCGCCATCATGCGCAAATTCGACCAGGTCGAAGGCCTTGGCGCTCGCCTCGCCCATCGAGACATGGCCGCGCACGACGTAGAAGAACACGCTGCGATCCTTCGGCGCTGGCAGTGCCACCCTGGCGCCAGCGGGCAGGGAGACCATCGACATGAAGACCCCGGTCAGGGAATCGACCGGCCCGGTCTTGCCCTCATATTCGCCGGAAACGAGATGCAGGATCGCACTCTCACCTGCCGGAATTGAGGGGATGCCGTCGGCCTGCACGCCGGTATAGCGCGGCGTTGTCATTTTCAGCTTCGAGGGCAGGTTCACCCAGAGCTGCAGGATTTCCATGTCGCCGCCATCGCGTTTGAATTCGGGCGGTGACAGCTCCGCATGGATGAGGCCGGAGCCTGCGGTCATCCACTGGACACCGCCCGCATGGATGATGCTCTCATGTCCGCCCGTATCCATGTGCGCGAGACTGCCTTCGAGGATGAAGGTCACCGTCTCGAACCCGCGGTGCGGATGGGGGCCGAAAGGCAGGCCATTATTGCCGGGCCTGTAGGTCTGCGGCCCATGATGGTTGAGGAACAGGAACGGATCGACCTGGTCCACAGCGGGCCCTGGCACGGGGCGGCGCGTGATGAGGTCGGCAATATCGTCGCGATAGGCGGCGTGTACCGCCTTGATGGATCTGTCGGTCATGGGAAGACAGATAGGTCGCTCAGCCGGCCTTTTCCACGAAGACGGCACCGACCGAGTATCCTGCGCCGAACGAGCAGATCAGGCCTTTCTCGCCGGGCTTGAAGTCGGCTGAATGCTTGTGGAAGGCGATGATCGATCCGGCCGACGAGGTGTTGGCATACTCATCCAGCACGGTCGGGCTCTCATCGTCGCTCGCCTCATGGCCGAGAACCTTGGACGAGATCAGCCGGTTCATGTTGGCATTGGCCTGGTGCAGCCAGAGGCGGCGCAGCTGCTCGGGCTTCAGCGAAAGCCGGTCGAGTTCGGTGATGATCATCTCCGACACCATCGGCACGACTTCCTTGAAGACCTTGCGTCCTTCCTGCACGAACAGCTTATCCGGCGCCCCCTCACCGGACGGGTCGGCGCGGTTCAGGAAGCCGAAATTGTTCCTGATATTGTTGGAGAATTTGGTCTTGAGCTGCGTGCCGAGGATCTTCCAGTGATCCTTGGGCGCAATCGATTCATCCTCCACCAGCACGGCTGTGGCAACATCGCCGAAGATGAAATGGCTGTCGCGGTCGGTCCAGTTGAGGTGGCCGGACGTGATCTCCGGATTGACCATGAGGACGGACTTTGCATGGCCCGCACGCACGAAATCAGCCGCTGTCTGGATCCCGAAAGTCGCCGACGAGCAGGCGACATTCATGTCGAAGGAGAAGCCCTCGATGCCGAGCGCTTCCTGCACCTCGATCGCCATCGCCGGATAGGCGCGTTGCATGTTGGAAGCCGCACAGATCACGGCATCGACGTCTTTCGGGTCGCGGCCTGCGCGCTCAAGCGCCTGGCGGGCGGCTTTCACTGCGATCTCGGCGAGGATGGATATCTCCTCATTGGATCGCTCAGGGATGACCGGCCGCATCAGGGCCGGATCGGTGACGCCGGACTTGTTGACGACATAGCGCGACTTGATGCCTGACGCCTTCTCGATGAACTCGACCGACGAATGCGTCTTGGCTTCGGCCAGGCCGGCAGCGATATCGGCTTCGTGCTCGGCATTCCACCGGTCAGCCCAGGCATTGAAGCTTTCAACCAGCTCAGCATTGGTGACGGATTCTGGCGGGGTCCAAAGACCGGTCGCGGAAATAACGGGTTTCATTGACTATACGCCCTCCCGATGCCTGGCCTCGAGGGTGGCCAGTGACCTGATTTGGCGCGCAATTAGACACAAGCGAGCAGCGGCGTCGAGACCGGGGACTGCGCCTTGTCAGTCCTTGTCGGTCTTTTCCTTCTCTTTCTCTTCCTGCTCGCGGCGAAGCTCCTCGCGCCATTCGGATTCGGCCCGGTCGGCCCGTTCCAGGCAGTCGAGGCGGGCACGTGCATCGACGATTTCATCGCAGTCATTGCCGCCGATATAGGGCCGGCCCATCGTCGAGCAGCCTGCGGCCAGGAAGGCGCTGGCCAACACCAGGCACGTCATTGTTTTCATTTGTAGAACTCCTGTACTTCCTTGTGGCGCGGACAGCGCGTCTCATGATCGTTGACCATACCGACCGCCTGCATGAACGCATAGACGATGACCGGGCCGCAGAACTTGAAGCCCTTCTTCTTCAGCGCCTTCGACAGCTCTTCGGAAAGCGGCGTCTTGGCGGGGACGTTGGAGACGTCATCGAGCTGGTTGACGATCGGCGCGCCGCCCGTGAACGACCATAGCCAGTGCGAAAAATCCTCACCGGCGTCCATCATGTCGAGATAGGCCTGCGCGTTGCCAATCGTCGCCTGGATCTTCTTGGGGCTGCGGATAATCCCCGGATTCTGCAGCGCTTTCTCGATACGTTCCTGGTCCCAGCGGGCAACGCGCTCGGGCACGAACCCGTCAAACTCCTCCCGGATCGTTTCGCGTTTCCTGAGGATGGTCACCCAGGACAGACCAGCCTGCATGCCGTCGAGCTGCAGCTTCTCCCAGAGCGCGCGGGGGTCGTATTCCGGCACGCCCCATTCCTCGTCATGATAGGCGCGGTAGAGCGGGTCGTCGGCCGGTGCCCAGCGGCAATGCAGCGTTTCGTCAGGCGAGAGATTCAGTCCCATCGCCCAAGGATGCCGCCAATTCTTCTTCAAGCCAATCGGTTTTGATGTGTTGGACGGGCTGCCCATCAACCGACAGGGTTTCCCCCGCCTGCAGCGCCTTGGCGAGACGATCCGTCCGCAGACGCGCGAGTGCGTGCGTGTCTGTTGCGCTGGTGATCTCGCCGACGGGGACGCCAGCCGTAACCTCTTGTCCTGACTGCAGGTTTTTGCCTTCGATCACGACCGTCCGCTTGCGCAGCTTGCCGCGCCGATGGGTGCGGGAGACGACTTCCTGGCCGACAAAACAGCCCTTCTTGAGATCGACCCCGCCTTGCCTGTCCATGTTGATTTCCCATGGAAACACCTCGGCGCCGACAAAGTCCGAGCCCCATTCGGCGACGCCTGCTGGAATGCGGATCGCATCCCATTCGGCCTGGCTCATCTCCGGCACCGAGCCGGCCTCGACGATACGGTGCTGGGGCAAGGCGGCAGAACGCGGGTCGGGCACGCCGTCATCTGTAATGGCGGCGGCGAGTTTGCCATCGACATCGATCTCGACCTTGGCGCGCAGCCGGAACATTTTCAGCCGCTTGGAGAGGTCGCCAACGGCATTGGTGGCGACGTCGAGCAACGCGCCGGTGTCGATGCGATGGGCCACGAAATCGGCGATCACCTTGCCCTGCGGCGTCAGCAGCGCGCCATAGCGGGCCTCGCCGGGCTGCCAGTTGCCGGTATTGTTGGTCACCAGCCGTTCGAGCAGGGCGATCGTGTCCGGTCCGTCGAGGACGAGGATGGAGCGGTTGGGAACGAGGCGTGTCTGCATGGAGGGGATTTAGGAATTGCTCCCCGGAATCTCCAGCAAAATTCCACGAAAGCCGAGGGGGCGAAGACAGTACGATTTCCGTACAATTCCAGTACAATTCCAGTATGATTCCGGTCCATTTTCAGTCTGATCCGGGTCTGACACCGACATCGCGCCCGACAGGCGGCCTTGCCTAATGCCGGACCTCCCCGAACAATCGGCTCGATCCGCGCGCTGATTCGCGCGGCACCTTCGAGGGCCGGGAGACGCAAAAATTGAGACATCTGGCAAGTCTGGCAGCCATCGCGCTGCTGCTCATACCCGCCGGCTGCAACACGACGCAAAAGTCGCGCGCAGCCTGCGAGAGCGATGTCGAGCGCCTGAAACAGTCTATCCGGGACACCGGCGGCTATCTCGAAGACCTGCGCCCGCGCCTGAAGGCCGGCTTCCTCGCCTACGACGATTGCGGCCGGGTGACCGGTGAGTGCCATGCCGAAGCCTGGCTTGCCGAGATGGAGGCGCTGCGCCAGGAGCACATCTACCGGCGCGCCGACTTCAACCGCGCCATCGATCTCTGGCGGCCCGATGCCTGCGTGCCCTATGCGCAGGGCTACCGCCTGAACCCGCCCGAGCCGTCGACCTATAATGGCTACTTCTACAGCTATGAGGAGACCGGCCAGCAGATCGACGAGCTGATCAGCAAGTTCAACCGGCTGGTGAACTAGGCGGGCCTCAGAACCGGACCCTCAGCCCGGCTGTCAGCGTGCTGCCATCGAGATCGTCGGTGACACGACCGCTGAAGGCGGGCGTACCGGAGGTCGTGAAGGTCTGGTCGAGATCCACATCGTAGACCGTGTAATAGCGTGCTTCGGTGTAGACCTCGAAGCGGCTGTTGAACCGATAGCTCACGCCGCCTGCGAACGTGCTGGCCAGGGCAGAGGCCTCGTCATTGATGCGATACGCGCTCGAAGGATCGCTCGCCGGCACGGTGCCGGTGGAAACATCGACCTCGGCAAGCCCGATACCGCCGCCAAGGTAGGGCACGAGTGTCTGGTCGTCGCGCCAGACAATGTCGGAATAGGTGTTGATCAGGAAAAAGGTGACCGACTGGCTGCCGCTAACCGATTGCGGCGCCCCGAACACGCGCGCATTTTCGAGGTCGCTGTCGAACCCCGAGATTTCAAATTCGAGGCGCGGATGGAAATAGGTCCAGTACCGGAAAGGCAGCTGGTAACCGGCAAAGACCCCGTAGGTGCCGGTGTCTTCGAAGGCGAAGTCATTGCGGGCGCCGAGAATCGGGGCGGAGCCGGCAGAGGTCAGCTGCCCGTTGAAGTCGGCGTCGCCCGGAAACGCCCCGCCCGCGAAGAGGCCGGCATAGAAGCCGGATTCGGCGGCATCGAAGTCGAACAGGCCCTGCGCTGAGGCCAGTTGCGGCAGGCCGAGTGCTGTGGCGGCGGCGAGTGCGGATAGTCGGATCATTGGATGTCCCTTCAGGTTGTGCCCTCAGGGGTCTAGCGACGCGGCCGCTCACGAACATCACACAAGCAAGTGTTTCTGATCACGCTCGTGTCAGCGCCCGGTCGGCGGCCGGATCAGGCCTTCAGGCAAGGCAATGCTGTTAGGCGGGATGACATTGAAGCCCTCCGGGCGCATATAAGCGCCATGAGCCAGACCTATGACCTGATCCTGAAGAACGGCACGGTGGTGACACCGGGCGGGGAAGACCGAGTGGATGTCGCCGTGCGCGGCGAGAAGATCGTCGCCATTGGCAAGTTCGATGAAAGCCAGGCGGGCGAGACCTATGACGCGACCGGCCTGCACATCCTGCCCGGCGTGATCGACAGCCAGGTCCACTTCCGTGAGCCGGGCCTCACCCATAAGGCCGACCTCGAGACCGAAGCGCGCTCGGCCGCGCTTGGCGGGGTGACGGCGGTGTTCGAGATGCCGAACACCAACCCGTCGACGACAACGCCGGACATGCTGACCGACAAGCTGAACCGGGCGAAGGGCCGCATGGATGTCGACCATGCCTTCTATGCCGGCGCGACCAATGAGAACCCGCACCTGCTGGCCGAGATGGAGCAGATGCAGGGCTGCTGCGGGGTGAAGGTGTTCATGGGCGCCTCGACGGGCGACCTGCTGGTCAAGGATGATGAAGGCGTCGAAGCCGTGCTGCGCGCAATCAAGCGCCGGGCGGCCTTCCACTCCGAAGACGAATACCGCCTGGAAGAGCGCCGCCACCTTGCCCGCCAGGGCGACTGGCACAGCCATATCGAGGTGCGCGATGTCGAGGCCGCCGTCAGCTCGACCCGCCGCCTTCTTCGTCTGGCAAGAAAGACCGGCAAGCGTATCCACGTGCTGCATATCTCGACGGCCGAGGAGATGGAGCTGTTGCGCGATGCCAAGGATGTTGCTTCGGTCGAAGTGCTGCCGAACCATCTGACGCTGGCGGCGCCCGACTGCTATGACCGCCTCAAGGGCTTTGCCCAGCAGAACCCGCCGGTGCGCGAGCAGCGCCATCAGGACGCGCTCTGGCGTGCGCTCAATGCCGGGATCGTGGATGTCGTAGCGACTGACCACGCCCCGCACACCCGCGAAGAGAAGGAGCGGCCCTATCCGGCCTCGCCGTCCGGCATGCCGGGCGTGCAGACCTTCGTGCCGGTGATGCTGACCCATGTGAACAATGGCAAGCTGAGCCTTCGCCGCTTCGTCGAGCTGACCAGCGCGGGCCCGCAGCGCGTCTTCGGCATCGCCACCAAGGGCCGGATCGCCGAGGGCTATGACGCCGACTTCACCATTGTCGACCTCAAACGGAAAGAGACGATCACGGAAGAATGGTCGAAGGCCAAATGCGGCTGGACCCCCTATGCCGGTTTCGAGGCGCAGGGCTGGCCCATCGCGACCATCATCCGCGGCAACTTCGTCATGCGCGACGGCGAGATCACCCAGAAGGGCGGCGGCAAACCGGTCCGCTTCAACGAGACGCTGGAGCCGGTGGCGGTATAGCCCGGCAAGATTTCGGTACACATCTGAATTTCTTTGGCTAGTCTGGGCGTTCCGGGGGGACGGGCCATGACGCTTGAGCAGTTTTACTTCATCGCTGGAATTGTGTCGTCGGTGGCCGTCATCGCGTCACTGATCTTTGTCGGCTTCCAGCTGCGCCATGCCGCCAACCAGCAGAGAATCGAGACCGCCAGCGGCTATTACGACATCTTCCGCGACCATATGAAAATCCTCAGCGAGGCGGGCATGGTCGACCTCTTCCTGCGCGGCCTGGAGACGGCTCCCGATGCCTTCGAGGCGGCCGACAGGACCCGGCTGAATGTGTTCTACACCATGGTGACGCGGGGCTATCAGGTGCTGCACTACCAGGCCGGGAAGAAGGTGTTCGAGGAGGATTTCTGGCGCCACACCCAGAACCATTTTCGCGACCACCTCGCCTCGAAGTATTATCAGGGCTTCTGGGCGGCCCGGAAGCACCACTTCCCGCCGGCCTTCCGGGAGCTTGTCGATGCGCTGATCAAGGCCGGGCCGACGGCGCCGCTTCTGGAGATGTCGTCATGACCCTCGAACAGGCGGCTCTCATTGCGCAGATCGTTGGCGTCGTGGTCGTCGCCGCGACGCTCATCTATCTTGCCCTGCAGGTGCATCAGGGCGCGCAGCAGATGCGGTCCGAAGCGCGGCAGGCGCAGCTCACCTATGACCAGACAGGCGTCTACAAATTCGTCGACTTCCCGGAACTGGGGCGCATCTTCTCGCAAACCGAAACGCCAAGCTTCGAGGAGAAGACCAAGCTCTTCTTCTGGATGATCGGCCAGATGCGGGCGCGCGAATATGAGTGGCTGCAATTCCAGAATGGCGCGATCACAAAGGAGTCCTGGGAGACCTATCGCGGCGTGATCTTCTTCGTTCTTGGCACTGAACGCGGCCGGGCGCTCTGGCAGGTCTGCCAGGGCTATTTCAATCCGGGCTTCGTCGAGATGGTGGCCGGCATGATGACGGACGTCCCGCCCATAGATCTCTGGGACAGGTTGCACGCGATTGAATAGGGGACGGCCATGACACTGAACGAGGCCGGGAAGGGTCAGGCCGGCTCCTGAGATAATATCCCCGCTGACTCTTTGCCAGTTATGGGTATGGTCGTTGGCATTGCCGCGCGGGTCTCGCCGCGCCTTGCCATAAGGATAGACCATGATTGCCCGCCACTCGCTGTTTGCCGCCTCCGCTTTTCTCGCCGCCAGCTGCCTGACGCCCGCCTCGTTTGCCCAGGAGCGCTCGGCGCATGAGCAGCAGGCGCGCGACATCTATGCGAACGTCATCGCGATCCGGTCGGCGCGCGGGCAGGAAAAGGTCCCCGAAGTTGTCGACTATCTGGTGGGCGAGCTGAAAGCGTCCGGTTTCAGTGACGACGACCTGATGGTCACCGACTATGATTCCAAAGGCGAACCCACCCAGGGCCTGGTGGTCTGGTACCGCGCCGAGGGCGAGCCGGCCGAAAAGCCGATCGTGCTGCTCGCCCATATGGATGTCGTCGATGCGCTGGCCGAGGACTGGGTGCGCGACCCGTTCACCCTGACCGAGGAAGAGGGCTATTTCTTCGGCCGCGGCACGGCGGACAACAAGTATGGCCTGACCAATCTGGTGCAGACCTTCATCCGCCTGAAAGAAGAGGGCTTCGAGCCGACGCGCGACCTCGTCATGGTGCTCTCGGGCGATGAGGAGACCGACATGGTCTCGACCCGCGCCCAGGCAACATATGTCGCGGAGACCATCGACCCGGCCTTCATCCTGAACTCCGACGCGGGCGGCTTGACGCTCGGGACGAATGGCGAGCCGCTCGACTATGGCATCCAGGGCGCCGAGAAGACCTATGCGACCTGGGAAATCACCGTCACCAATCCGGGCGGACACTCCTCCACGCCGCGCAAGGACAATGCGATCTATGAACTGGCCAGCGCGCTCAAGGCCATCGAGGCCTATGACTTCCCGGTCCGTTACAGCGAGCTGACGCTGGCTTCGCTGGAGGCTGCCGGCCGCAAGCGCCTCGACAAGCTGGGTCTCGCCATGCGCGCCTTCGCGGCCGACCCGACCGATGCGGACGCCGTCGCCACGCTGCGCGCCGACCCCTCGCTGATCGGCCAGACGGGCACGACCTGCGTCGCGACCATGCTGCGCGCCGGCCATGCCGAGAATGCCCTGCCGCAATCGGCCACGGCGACCGTCAATTGCCGTATCTTCCCGGGCGTGACCATTGAAGAGACCGAGGCCACGCTGCGCGAGGTGGTCGGCAATGAAGAGGTCCAGTTCAACCTGATCTCGGACTTCCCGGACAGCCCGGAATCCGGCATGCGCGAGGATGTCCTGGCAGCGGTGAAAGCTGCCCTCGCCGAGCGCGGCGTCGATGTGCCGATCATCCCGCACATGTCGGCGGGCGGCACGGACGGCATGCACTATCGCAATCTCGGCTATGACACTTATGGCGTCAGCGCCTCAGCCTCCAAGCCGAACGATACCTATGCGCACGGCCTGAATGAGCGCGTGCCGGTCGACAGCTTCTATGGCGGTCTCGACCACTGGTATGTGATGCTGAAAACCCTGGCAGGCCCGGACGCCTAACCCTCGACCGCCACGCAGCTCACACCCTCAATCGTGAACTGCTCGCCGGTCGAGCGGTTCACGAGCAGGCAGTCGCTGCCATGGGTGACAATGTCGAACACGGTCGGCATGGCGGGGCTCGCCGTCTCGTTCGGCCCGAGCGGCGGTGGCAGGACGGTCAGCGTCGACGTTTCGGTGAGGTCGCCTTCGCCGAGCCTGATCTGCGCGCGTCCGACCGCTTCAGCCGCGACGGCCTTTACGCGCGCCAGAGTGGCCTCGTCAGCGGTTTCCAGCGTGGCTGGTCGCGTGGCGCCACTGGTCTGGCAGGCGCCGGTGAGAAGGCCGGCGCAGCAGGCGAGCGCGAGAGAGAGCGTTTTTCCGGTCATTTCGTGCGCCCTCTGTAGTCGCCCGGCATCGACATGTCACGGTTGCGCTCGAAAATCGGGGATTCCGGCCTGGTGAGGGCCGGGCCTTCGGGCTCTGCCTTGGCGCTGGCCGGCGCCTTCTCGGTGCTCTCGGACGTGGTCGTGCTCGGGCAGCTGCCGGTCTCGCGATAGCCGAGCGCGGTGGCGAGCAGGTTCTCGGCCGGATCGCCAAGCTGGTGGCCGAAATCGTCGGACGCCACGCAGCCGGGCGCGCGGGCGCCGAAGGTGAAGCTCGAATTCTCCGGCACGAAGCCGTCGGCATAGTCGCCGAAGCCCTTGTCGTTCACGCCCTGGAACTGGATCGTGTAGTAGGTCTGGCCGCAATTGTCGGTCGGGTAGAAGCCGTAGGGCTTGCCGCAGGTGATGTTGCCGATGAGCACGACATTCACATCCACCCCGCGCAGCCCGTTGATCACCGCTTCGCTGGCCGAGCAGGTACTGCCGGTCGACAGGACGTAGACCGTGTCGAGGTTGAGCGATGGCAGCGACTGGCCTTCAACGGTCGAGAAGCCGAGCGTCTGCGAATAGAAGGGGATCGGGTTGTTGACCGCCCCGGTGACCGGGTTGATGCCGCCCGTGCCGCTATTGAACTCCAGCGCCTCGAAGGTCGCGCCGCTGGTCTGCGCGCTGCCGGCGATCATGTAGCTGAGCTGGCTGGCGACAGCGAGCAGCCCGCCGCCATTGTAGCGCAGGTCCAGCACAAGGTCGCTGACCCCGGCATCGGCCATCTGCTGCATGGCATCGATGATCTGCTCTTCCGAGGAGAAGGGGCTGAATGTCGTGAAATGGATGTAGCCGACATCGCCTGTCGGGGTCGGGATGACGGCGGTCGATTGCACCGGCTGGCGCACGACCTGCGCGGCAGTCAGCTGCACCGTGCGCGAGGAAGAGGCGCCCGGATCCTGAACGACAAACTCATGGACCTCGCCGGCTGTGTCCGGGAACAGGCCGTTGTTCAGCGCATCGACATTGTTCGAATTGATCATGTCGACGCCATCGACGGACAGCACCTTGCTACCGCGGATGAGTTTGGGCTGACCGGCGTCGAGCTCGGCAGCCGGGGAGCCCGGTTCGGTGTAGACGACGCGGACATCTCGCGGCGGTGTGCTCTGCAGGATGGCGAAATTCGCGCCGTAGCCCGGCTGCGGCGCGGAGTTGCGAGAGGCGAGATAATCCTCGGTCGGCTCGCTGAAATGGAAGTCGTCCTTCGGGGCGCCCGATGGCGTCGTCGCATTGGTTTTAAGCAGGCCGAAGAAGACCAGCCGGTCATTGTAATCGTTCGGATTGCGGTCAGTGACCTCGTCATTCCAGAGATAGGTCTCATTGGTCCAGGAGCGCAGCCAGAACAGCTCCTCTGCGAGCGTGCCCTGCTCGTCCGGGAAGGGATTGCCCTCGATATCGACGCCGGACCTCGGGTTCTGGCACTGCGCCTCGAACTGGCTGGAGGCTGGATAGACGCCGGGCTGATAGGTCGTCCCGCTCGGCGGCGGGGGCGGTGGAGGAGGCGGCGATGGAGCCGCGCCGGCCGATCCGCCGCCACCGCCGCCACCGCAGGCGGCAAGCGTCATGAAGGCGGCAGACGCAAGTAGCGGAAGGATGGAGATGGATTGACGTGACATGCGAATGACCCTGAGAATTAAACTTCTGCGCTATAGGGCCCATGGTGTGATGACGGGTCAAGCTGCAGAGACACGCGCCAGACGATTTGTCAGCCGGCGCCGGAGCAGTCTAGATGTGGGCGCACCTGTTCCGAACAGCCGGGACAGGCCCGGGAAAGCGGCTGGAGGCTGGCTCAGATGAGTGACCGCAAAGGTCTGAACAGGCAGTTGTTCTGGCTCTATGAGGGCACGGGCACGGTATCCTTCTGGTTCCGCTGGGCGCTGCTCGCCTTCGACTTCCTGACCATCGGCTATTTCCTCTGGGCGCCGTTCGATACGCGCGATCGCGGCCATTACACGATCGACTACATCATCGGCGCCGTCATCGGGCTCGACCTGGCGGCGCGCTTCTATATCGAGCGCCACAAGCACCGCTTCTTCCTGAAATGGATCAACTGGGCCGACATGGTCGTCGTCGTGACCATGATCGCGCCGCTGCTGGTCTCGAACTTCGCCTTCCTCCGGATATTGCGGGCGGTGCGGGCCGTGCGGGCCTTCACCTTCATCCGGCGCGTGAAGGGGGTAACGCCCTTCTTCCAGCGCCATGAGCGGATCATCGACAAGGTGACGAACCTCATCGTGTTCGTCTTTGTCACCGCGGCCATCGTCTATGCCACGCAGGTCGGCCGCAATCAGGACATCCATACCTATGTCGATGCGCTCTATTTCACGGTCACGAGCCTGACCACGACCGGCTATGGCGACGTCTTGCTGGAAGGCCAGATCGGGCGGATCGTGGCGATCCTCGTCATGGTGCTCGGCCTCTCGCTCTTCCTGCAGCTCTTGCGTGCCATCGTCGAGCCGGACCATAAGGTGGAGCAGGAATGTGAGACGTGCGGGCTCACGCGGCATGACCGTGATGCGATCCACTGCAAGCATTGCGGCGCACCGATAAAGATCAGGACAGAAGGGCTTTCATGAGTTCAGAGATTCCGTTTCGCGAAGTTCCCTATCTTCCCCAGAGGCTGGTCGTGGAGCATCGCGACGATGGCTGTATCCTGCTGCGCAACGGACAGCCCAAGCGCCCGCACCCGCCGCACATGCTGGCGCCGCTGGTCTACTGGGCAAGCGCGCGGCCGGACCAGGTCTTCCTTGCCCAGCGCGATCCGGAGACGCCATCAAAACCGGGCTGGGTGACCATTACCTATGGCGAGGCGCTGGCCCGTGTGCGCGCGCTGGCGCAGGGCTTCCTCGATTCGGGCGCCGGGCCGGACAGGCCGGTCATGATCCTCTCGCGCAATGCGATCGAGAATGCGCTCGTCATGTATGCCGCGATGTGGGCGGGCAGCCCGGTCGTCCCCGTGACGCCGGCCTATGCCACGCTCAGCGAGGATTTCGCCCGGCTGAAGCATATCGACAGGCTCACCACGCCCGCGATCATCTATGTCGAGGATGGCGCCGAATACCAGCGCGGCCTCGATGGCATTGGGGTGGGCGACCGGCTCGTCCTCTACCGCAAGAGCCGGCCGGGCGGCGTGACCAGCCAGTCGCTCGAGGACTTCGCGTCCCCGCCGACGAGCGCGGTGGACCTCGCCTATGACCGGCTCGCGCCCGACATGGTCGCCAAATACATGCTGACATCCGGCTCCACCGGCGAGCCGAAGGCGGTGATCAACACCCACCTCAACGTCGCCTCGATGGTGAAGATGATCCGCTCGGTCTGGGATGTGGAGCGGCTGGAGGAGATCAGCCAGGGGCCGCAGGTGATGATCTCGTTCCTGCCCTGGAGCCACACTTATGGCGCCCACTCCATCCTGCACTCCATGCTGGACTGGGGCGGCACACTCTACATCGACTGGGGCGGGCCGACGCCTGCACGCCTGCCGGAAATGCTGCGAAACCTCAAGGAAATCGCGCCGACCCAGCACACGACCGTCCCTGCCGCCTGGGCTGCGATTGCGACGGAACTCGAGCAGGACCGGGAACTGGCGAAAACCTTCTTCTCGCGCATCCTGGTCATGGCCTATGGCGGGGCCTCGATGGGCCAGGACATCTATGAGCGGATCCAGAAAGTCGCCGTCGAGGTGACCGGCGAGCGGATCAGCCTCAGCGCTGGCTATGGCGCGACCGAGACCTCGCCCACCATCTCCAATGTCCATTGGCCGAGCGATACGATGGGCCTTATCGGCCTGCCGCTGCCCGGCTGCGAGTTCAAGCTGGCCCCGGTCGGCGAGAAGATGGAATGCCGGGTGCGGGGCGAGGGCATCACGCAGGGCTATTTCCGCGATCCGGACAAGACCGCCGAAGCCTTCGACGAGGAAGGCTTCTACAAGCTCGGCGATGCGGTGAAGTTCAAGGACCCGGAAAACCCCGACAAGGGCCTCGCCTTTGACGGGCGGATCGCTGAGGAGTTCAAGCTCGCCAGCGGCACATGGGTGTCAGCGGGGACGGTGCGCGTGAAGGCGGTCGAGGCCGTGAATGGCGCCCTGTCGGACGTGGTTGTCTGCGGGCTGAACCAGGATGAGATCGCGCTGCTCGGCTTCCTCAATGAGGGCTGGTGCCGGCGCAAGACGGGCCGCAATGTCGGGCTGGCGGAACTCGCCGAAGACGAGACGGTGCGCGGCGCGGTGAAGGATGGCCTGATGGCCTATAACCGCGCCAATCCGAACTCTGCCAAGCGCATTGCCCGCATCCTGCTCGAGAAGGACCAGCCCAAACCCGATGCCGGGGAGATCACCGAGAAGGGCTACATCAATCAGGGCCGCGTCCAGGCGCTCCGCGAGGGCGACGTGAAACGGCTTTATTCCAGGCCGTATGACGACGAGATTATCGAGATCAAATAGCGACGGTCAATCAACACCGTCCGTACAGGGAGCATTATTCATGGCCGATAGCGAGACGACAACGATGACCGGCGCGGATGCGCTGGTTTCTACCCTGGCCGATCATGGCGTGACGGCCTGCTTCGCCAATCCCGGCACCTCGGAGATGCACCTCGTTACCGCGCTCGACCGGGAGACGCGGATAAACTCCGTCCTCTGTCTTTTTGAGGGCGTGGCGACGGGGGCGGCCGATGGCTATGGCCGGGTCAAGGGCGAGCCGGCGATGACGCTGCTGCACCTTGGCGCGGGTTACCTCAATGGCGGAGCGAACATCCACAATGCCAAGCGCGCCAAGACGCCGATGGTCAATGTCATCGGCGACCATGCCGTCGATCACCGCAAATATGACGCGCCGCTGAATTCCGACATCATGGGGCTCGCCGGGCCGAATTCGATCTGGATCAAGTCCGCCGACAGCGTTGGCGCGACGGGCAAGCTGGCGGCTGAAGCCTGGGCGGCGAGCTTCGGGCCTGAGCCGGGGCCGGTCTCGCTGATCCTGCCAGCTGACTCGGCCTGGACCGAAGGCGGTGTGAAGGGCGGCGCGGCCCGGCGCCCGTCCCTGCGCCAGACACCGCCGGAGAAGATCGAGGCGGCCGCCGCTGCCATCGGCCGGGCCAGCCAGCCGGTGATCCTGATCAACGGCACCGCGCTCAGCGAAGAGGGCCTTGGCCATGCCGCCCGGCTGAAAAAGGCGGGTGTACGGATCATCACCGACACCTTCTACGCCAAGATGCGCCGCGGCGCGGGCGTGTTTGCACCCGATCGGATGCAGTATTTCGCCGAAGGCGCGATGGACGACCTGGAAGGTAGCGATCTGATGATCCTCGCCGGCACGCACAAGCCGGCCGCCTTCTTCGCCTATCCGGGCAAGCCCAGCCTGCTGGTGCCGGAGGGCTGCACCGTGCTCGATCTTGGCGGGGCCGATACGGACAGTGCGAAGACGCTGGCTGCGCTGGCCGATGCGATGGGCGCCAATGAGGCTGCCCCGTCAGCACCGCTCGACAAGCCTGACGCGCCGACCGGGGCGCTCGATGCCCGCGCGGTTGGCAAGAGTGTGGCGCGTCACATGCCGGAGAATGCGATTGTGTCGGATGATGGTGTTTCCAATTCGATGCCGGTCTTCCTGTCGACCATCAAGGCCGAGCCGCATGACTGGATGGGCCTGACAGGCGGAGCGATCGGCCAGGGCCTGCCGTTGGCGCTCGGCGCAGCTGTGGCGGCACCCGATCGCAAGGTCATCGCGCTGACCGGCGATGGCGCGGGCATGTACACCGTGCAGGCGCTGTGGAGCATGGCGCGCGAGCAGACCGATGTGACCACCGTGGTCTTCGTCAATCACACCTACCGTATCCTCAATATCGAACTCGCCCGCACCGGCGCCGGCAATCCAGGCCCCACGGCCAAGGACATGCTGGAGATTGGCGGCCCGGACATCGACTGGGTCAGCCTGTCTGAGTCGATGGGCGTGCCCGCGACGGCGGTGACGACCGCAGAGGATTTCGATGCGGCGTTCGAGGAGGCCATGAAGCAGACCGGCCCACGGCTCATCGCGGCGATCGTGCCGGGTTAGGCCTGAAGCCCCACCCCGACCCTCCCCAGGGGGGAGGGGGCGCACGCTTCACCGTTCCTAAGCCCGCGGCCTTATGCACTGACATCCAACCAAAACGCAACGCTACCCCCTCCCCCCTGGGGAGGGTCGGGGTGGGGCCTGGCGCCAACAAAAAAGGGCCGCGATTGCTCGCGGCCCTTGTCCCGGGACAGGCCCAGACAGGGATGTCTCCGGCCAATTTACACTACTCTACAAACTCCCACCGGTCGCCGCCGACATTGCAGGCGGTGGCGGGTTCGCTGACGCGTTGGCCGTTGATGTAACGGTCGCGATAGACGGTGCGGCATTCGCCTGTGTCGCGCGGGGCGCTGTAGCCGGCATTGTAGCCGCCGACAGTTGCGCCATATTCCGGGTCGCTCCAGGCCGGGTTGTCATTGTAGGACGATCCGCCGCCATAGAGTTCCTCGCCCGGGCGCAGGCCGTACTCGCCCTGGCCGCCATAGCCATTGTTCAGACGGACCGGCTGGGCGTCATTATCCCAGTTCTGGCCATAGGGCTGGCGCGTCGGGGCGGGTACGTTCATGCCGCCATAGCGGGCATTGCCCTGCGGGCTGTTATAGACCCGCTCGACGCAGTCATTCGAGGCGCTCCCGGCGATGGCATTGCCGGCAATGGCACCGACCACGCCGCCAATCAGCGCGCCGGCAACCTTGTCGCCATCATCATGGCGGCGGTAGCCATGGCCATAGCCGCGATACCCGTAACCGTAGCCGCGCTTGTAGCGGTGATGACCGCGCCGGCTGTGATGGCCGTCACCATCATCGGCAATGGCTGCGCCGATCAGGCCGCCCGCAATCGCGCCGACAATCGTGCCGGCGGCCTGATTGCTGCTGCGCTCGCGGTCGCAATTGGACTGGTAGTAGCCCTGGTTGTCATAGCCGTAGCCATCATAGCCATAGCCGGAGTAGGAATAGTTTTGGGCAGCAGCCGGAAGGCTGAAAGCCAGCGCGGCGGCGCTACCGAGACAAGCCATGCGGATCATGGATCAAAAACTCCTTTCGCGGGCGTCGGGCCAGGTCAGGCCCTTCACCTCCAGGCTGCACCCTATCAGACCAACCTGAACGCAGGCTGAAGGCCCTGCATGAGGCCAGTCGAGCATTATCCGTGCCACTGGACGGATGGCGCCCTGTGGCCAATATTATGCATATGAGTGTTCTTGATGAGACGGGAAAGCGGATCGGGCGGGCGCGGTACACAGCTGCGCAAGGGCTGCGGTCTGCCTGGTATGGCGCGCAATACATGATCGCCAAGCGGCGCTCGGCCGGGTTCAACCGGCCCGGTGAGCCCCCTTTCAAGCCGCAGAACCCGGTCGACACGAAAGAGCTGCGCGCGGCCTATTTCCGGCTGTTTGCACAGGACAGGGCGAATATCGAGGCCGGGCTCTACCCCGCGCCGGAGGATGTCCGCGTCGCCGATCTCGGCAAGGCTGTGCGCCGGGCCGGGTATTTCCTGAAGGATGTCGCCGAAGTCGACCGCCGCCGCGTCGCGCGCGATGGCGTCGAGGTGCGCGAGACGCTGGAAGGCTCCAACCGCTATCCGGCCTATTACCGCCAGAACTTCCACTACCAGACCGATGGCTGGCTGTCTGATGAGAGCGCGAAACTCTACGATCACCAGGTCGAAGCGCTGTTTACCGGCTCGGCCGATGCGATGCGCAGACAGGCGCTGGCGGCGATTGCGCGCGAAGTGAAGGGCCGCGACCAGCGCGAGGTGGCGCTGCTCGATCTTGCCTGCGGGACGGGCCGTTTCCTGCGCGAGACAATGCGGGCCTTCCCGCGGCTCGATGCGCGCGGCCTGGACCTGTCGCCAAACTATGCCGAGCGCGCGCGCCAGCAGGTTGCCCCCTGGCCGCATGTCGAGATCCTTGAGGGCCAGGCCGAAATCCTGCCGCTGGAAGACGCCTCGCAGGATGTGATCGTCAGCATCTACCTGTTCCACGAGCTGCCGGAGAAGACCCGCCGGGAGGTGATGCGCGAGGCCGCCCGCGTGCTGAAGCCGGGCGGGGCCTTCATCATCGCCGACAGCCTGCAATTCGGGGACAATGAGGGCCTCGACGGCATCCTCGAATACTTCCCGGAAGGCTTCCATGAGCCCTACTACAAGGCCTATCTCGGCTGGGATTTCACCCCGCCGATGAACAAGGCTGGCTTTTCACTGGAGAAGACTGAGAACGCCTTCCTCACCAAGGTGAATGTCTGGCGCAAAGCCTGATCCGGATATGAAAATGCCGCCCCCGGGGGAGCGGCATTTCCTGTCAGGTGATGGACCGGTTGCTTACCAGCTATAGCTCGCACGAGCGTAGACATAGCGGCCCGAGAAGCCGTAGGGGCTGCGGCTCGAATACGGGAAGATGCCGTTGAAGCTCTGATTGCTCGGCGTCATCGTCGGGTATTCGTCGAGGACGTTGTCAGCACCAAGGCCCAGCGAAACACGCTCGGACACCTGGAAGTCGACAGAGGCGTCGATGATCCAGTCGGCTTCAAGCGTGAAGTCGTTGTCCGGATTGTTCGACGGGTCGACGACGTCGCCGAAGCGGGTCGCACGGACATTGAAGTCCGCGATCTTGTAGCCATAGTCGGCCGACAGGATCAGCTTCGTTTCAGGCGCCGATTCCTCAAGCGTCAGAGTCCGGTCACGCCCGAACAGGGTCAGGCTCGGAATGACCTGGTTCTGCGGCACGTCGGTTACTTCGGTCTTGGAGTAGTTGAACGCCGCGGACACGCCGAGATCGCCCATGTCGCCAAAATCGAAGTCATACTTGGTGACGATGTCGATACCGGTTGTTTCCGTCTTGATGCCATTCTGGAAGAAGCGCACCAGCTGCGCGTTCACGCCGGCATCGGCCAGCACTTGCTGGACTTCAGCACCGCCCAGGTTTTCCGTCAGGAAGATCTGGTCGTCGATGTCGATGCGGTAGGCATCGATGGTGACGAACCAGTCCGGCGTCGGCGTGATGACCGTACCGAGCGAGTAGCTCACGGACTCTTCAGCCTGCAGCTGGCCGCCGCCGAGGGCGATGGCGGCCGGGGAGGTTGCCGGGAAAGTGCCGACTTCGAAGGGCACACCGTCGATGAAGTTGGTCGAGATGGCCGTGAAGTATTGCTGTTGCAGGCTCGGGGCGCGGAAGCCGGTCGAGATGGCACCGCGAATGGCGACCTGGTCGGTGAAGTCGTACCGGCCGGCGATCTTGCCGGTGGTCGTGTCACCGAAGTCGGAATAGTCCTCATAGCGCAGGGCGGCTGACAGCAGCGTCCTGTCATTCGGTTCCCATTCGACTTCGCCATAGATGCTGCTTGCATCGCGGCCTTCATCAACAGCCGATTCCGGCGTGAAGCCCGGGAAGACCTGGCTGCCGGCTGCGGCTGTCGGCGAGATCGGGTTGCCGAAATAGTCGGTGGCCGGGAACGGCCCCTGGATCCAGGAGGCTTCCTCGCCGGCTTCGATCTCGAAGTTCTCGTCGCGGTATTCGGCACCGAAGGCGAGCGTCGTCGTGCCCGGCAGCAGGGTGTCGAAGGTACGCACGATGTCGGCGTTGAAGGTCAGCTGGTCGAATTTCAGCGAACCGGCATCGAAGCTCGTCTGGCTCGTCGGGCCAAGCGAGGCGTTGAGCGAGTTGTTCACCGAATAGTCGAGCTCGTTGGAGCCCTTCACGACGGAGACGTCATAGTCCCACTCATTCGCCGTGCCGCGGATACCGCCGCCGAGGCTGTAGTCGAGCACGTCGCCGCCGATGACCGGCAGGAAGCCGGCGGGATAGATCTCGGCAATATTGCGCGCGTCGATGGCGCGGCGGTAGAAGCCGGGGCTTTCGCCTTCACGGTCCTGGACACCGCCAAAGGCATAGAGCTCGGCGCCATTGTCGAGCGTGTAGCCGGCATTGAAGAAGCCGTTGATGTTCTCCGCGCGGCCATTGCCGTAATTGTGGTTGAGGCGGTTGAAGGTACGCTCGGCCTCATCGAATTCCGGCAGGTCCGGGAATTGCTGGCGCGGGTCCAGGCCAGCGCGGTTGGTGCGCTTGCGCAGGGAGTATTCAGCCGAGACGGTCAGGAAGCCGTCTTCACCGAGGCCGAAGCCGGCCCAGCCGCCGACCGTCGTCGTCTGGCCGTCGATCTCGCTGCGGTTCAGGCCTTCCGGATCGGTGACGTGCGCGCCGTAGCGGACATTCACGCCGCCGCCGGAGCTTTCCTCACGCAGCAGGACGTTGATCACGCCGGCAATGGCATCGGAGCCATACTGGGCCGACGCGCCGTCCCGCAGGACCTGGACGCTGCCGATGGCCGTGGTCGGGATGGTGTTGAGGTCGACGGCGGCCGAACCGCGGCCAACCGACCCGTTGATGTTGACCAGCGCGGCGCTGTGGCGGCGCTTGCCATTGACCAGGACCAGCGTCTGGTCGGGCGCGAGGCCGCGCAGCGTGGCAGGGCGGACAATGTCGGTGCCGTCATTGATGGCGGTCTGGTTGAAGTTGAAGCTCGGAACCGTCGTCGTCAGGATCTGGTTCAGCTCGACACGGCCGGTGTCGGTCAGTTCCTCGACCGGAAACACATCGACCGGCACGGCGGTTTCAAGGGCGGTGCGGTCTGCCGACCGCGTACCGGTTACTACAATCTGTGACTGGCGGAGTTCGTCGCCGCCGCTCGTTTCTTCCTGGGCCAGCGCCGGGGACGCCAGTAGCAGCGCCAGGGGTGCGGCTGCCAGAAGCTGTTTTTTGAAGTTTTTCACTGTTTTGCCTCTCAACTCGATACAGTTGGGTACAGATTCCTCGTCCAAATCTGCGGGCTTGAAATCGAGTAGGTTGTCGGGCGAAACAAGGTGGCAGGAGAGATGCGCTCGGAAGCGTGTCGTTTATGTGACAGGTGTGCCGCGAGATTGGGCACGATTTAATCGGATATTGGGCATGACAAACAACAGACTTGCACTGATAACAGGCGCATCGGCCGGTTTGGGGGCAGAATTTGCGCGCCAATATGCCGAGAAGGGCTGGGATGTCGCGCTGACCGCCCGGCGGGCCGACCGTCTCGACAAGCTCGCTCGCGAGATCGAGGAGAAATACAAGGTCGCCACGCTGGTGATCACGCAGGACCTTGCGCTCGTCAAAAGCGTCGATTCCATCCTGCACGAATTGAAAGAAGCAGGCCGGCATGTCGACGCGCTGGTCAATAATGCCGGCTATGGCCTGCCCGGGACCTTCTTCAATACGAGCTGGAAGGATCAGGCACAGTTCATCCGCGTGCTCTATACCGCGCCGATCGAGCTGGTGCACAAGCTGCTGCCCGGCATGGCCGAGCGCAATTTCGGGCGGATCATCAATGTCGCCTCGCTCGCCGGTTATGCGCCGGGCACGGGCGGCCACACGCTCTATGCCAGCGTGAAGGCGGGCCTGATCAAGTTCTCCGAGAGCATCCATGCCGAGGCGAAGGATGCCGAACTCGACATTCACTGCACCGCGCTCTGTCCGGGCTTCACCTTTACCGAATTCCACGATGTGAACGGTACGCGCGACATGGCCAATGAGTCGCCGAAATGGATGTGGATGGAGGCCGGGCCGGTCGTCGAAGCCGGGATTGACGGCGTCACGCGCGGCCATCCGGTCGTTGTCCCGGGGGCCGTGAACAAGGGCGTGGCGACCCTGACGCGCATCCTGCCCGAGCCGCTCGGCCGGGAACTGATGAAACGCCAGTCAAAGCGCTTCCGGAAGATGGAAAACGACTGAAGACCGGCAGAGGCGCGCTAGGGCGACAGCTCCGCGGCGATCCGGTCTGCCAGCAGGCGCCCCTCAGGCGTGAGCGCGATGCGCGTTCCTTCTCGCAGGACAAGGCCCTGTTCCACGAAGGTCTCCAGGGCGTCATTAAGCAAGGGCGTGCCCGTCAGGGCTTCGATCCGTGCGGCATCGAAGCCTTCACCGGGCCTGAGGCCGAGCGCCAGTAGCTCACGGGCATTGTCGATTGGCGAGAGCGTTTCGCCCTCCGGCTTTTCGGTCTTCGCCACGCTGGCCTGATAGTCCGCCGGTTTCAGGGCCGCGTGCGTGGCAATGCGCTGGCCGCCCAAGGTCAGCCGTCCGTGCGCGCCGGGGCCGATTCCGATCCAGTCACCACCGCGCCAATAGGTCAGGTTATGGCGTGACTGCACATCCACCGAGCGGGCATGGTTCGACACTTCATACGCCGGCAGGCCATGGGCATCGGCCACCTGCTGGGTCAGCTCGTAAAGGTCAGCCTGGTCGTCATCCGGCATGGGCACAAGCTCGCCGCGGCCGGCGCGTTTTCCGAAGGCGGTACGCTCGGCGATGGTGAGTTCATAGAGCGACAGGTGCGGGGCGCCGAGGGCGAGCGCCTCTGACAGTTCGGTCTCCCATTCGGCGGGGGACTGGCCGGGGCGGGCATAGATCAGGTCGATCGAATGGTTGGGGAAATGACGGCCCGCGCGCGCCACGGCCTCGCGGGCGCTGGATACATCATGGTCGCGCCCGAGAAAGGCGAGCGCCGCCTCGTCGAGCGACTGGATGCCGATGGAGAGCCGGTTGATCCCCGCCGCCGCCCAGCCTTCGAGATCGCCGGCCAGCACATCGTTCGGATTGGCTTCGAGTGTAATCTCCGCCCCGGCCTCAATACCGAACAGTTTTTCAGCGTCTTCCAGCAGCGCGGCCAGGTCCGCCGCAGCCATCAGGGAGGGCGTGCCGCCGCCGAAATAGATCGAGCCGAGTTTCGGATGCTCCGGGAGCCAGCGCGCATGGCGGACAAGGTCATCGCGCAGCGCCTTGACCAGCGCACCATTGTCCCGGTCCTTCGCAGCGTAGACGTTGAAGTCGCAATAGGGACAGATGCGCGTGCAGTACGGCCAGTGGACATAGAGGCCGAAGCCATAGGCCGGCCCGGCGGGCAGGGCGCCGGCGGCCATCAGAGCAGGGCGGTCTTCAGCTTGCGGAAGGCGTCGGCGCGGTGGCTCATCGCGTGCTTCTTCGCCGGGTCCATCTCGCCGAACGTCTCTGTCTCTCCGTCCGCGACGAAGACCGGGTCGAAGCCGAAGCCCTTCTCGCCGCGCGGCGGCCACACCAGCGTGCCATGCACTTCGCCCTCGAACACTTCTTCATGCCCGTCGGGCCAGACCACGGCGAGGGTCGAGACAAAGCGCGCGCTGCGGTCGGTGGCCTCGATCTCCTGCAGCAGGTTCTCGACCTTCTCCATCGCCTTGTAGAAGTCGCGCGGCTCACCGGCCCAGATCGCGGTGTGTACACCCGGCATGCCGCCAAGCGCTGTGACCTCCAGCCCGCTATCGTCCGAGAGGGCCGGCTGACCGGTCGCCTCGGCCGCTGCGCGGGCCTTGATCAGGGCATTGCCGGCGAAGGTCTGTTCGGTCTCTTCGGGTTCGGGCAGGCCCAGTTCGATGGCGGAAACCACTTCGAGGCCGGCCGGTTCGAACAGGTCCTTGAGCTCTCTCACTTTTCCATTGTTGTGGGTTGCCGCGACAAGTCGGCCTTTTCCAAGCTTGCGAGTCATGGATGTATGTGGCTCCAATCTTGCTTTCTTGCTGAATAGTATTATCGTTTAACGGTAAATTACCGGTTCGAACCCATAATAGCCCGCTCATGAACGAAACTTCGAAGACACTCATATGACGATCCGCCAGCAAAACTCCATGGCTGCTTTTCTGTCGATGCTGATGCTCGCCATCATCTGGCTGGCCGTTATTGCAGGCGTCATCGCCTTCCTGCTTCTGGCCATCGGCCTGCTCGGCAGCCTGAATGGCGGGGTGATGGAAGCGCCCGGCATGCAGGCCTATGTCGAAGGGGTGACGCCCGGCCATTTCGTCGCAGGGCTGGCAAGCCTCGCCGTCTTCGCGCCCGGCATCATCTATGTCTGCCTGCAGCTGCGCCGCATCCTGTCGACGCTGGCGGCGGGCGATCCGTTCGTGCCGGAAAACGGTCCGCGCCTCACCCGGATTGCACTTGCAATCGGTCTTGTGGAGCTTGCGCGCTATCTGACCGTTATCCTTCTAAATGCTCTTGTGGACCTCGGGACAGAACAGCCCGTCAGGCTCAGTATCAATCTTGCCGCCTGGGCAGCGGTGGTAGCGCTTTTCATCCTTGCGCAGGTTTTCCGGGAAGGCTCCCGGTTGCGTGAGGAAGAAAAGATGACGATTTAGGAGGCCGGTAAAACATGGCCATTCGCGTAACCCTCGACCGCGTTCTTCTTGAGCGCCGCATGTCCCTGACAGAACTCTCGGACCGTGTCGGCGTGACCCTCGCCAACCTGTCCATCCTGAAGACCGGGAAGGCCAAGGCGGTGCGCTTCTCGACCCTGGAATCGCTGTGCCGGGAGCTTGACTGCCAGCCCGGTGACATCCTGGTCTTCGACGAGGAAGACGATGGCAGCGCGGCCGCCGACGACGAGGAAGCCGCCTAGGCGCGGCATCGCCCGCCGCATCATCATACCGGAATAAGTCTCATTCGGCGCAGACGCTTGTCTGACGGCCTGCCCGGCGACACATGCTCGGGCATGACAAAGCAGCCCAGCCTCTTCATCTCACATGGCGCCCCGACGCTCGTGCTTGACCCATCACCGGCCCGCGATTTCCTGTCGGCGCTGGGCCCGCGTCTTGGCCGACCGCGCGCCGTACTGGTCATTTCCGCGCATTTCAACGCGGCTCAGCCCACCGTGACAGCCTCACCGCAGCCTGAAACCATCCATGACTTTGGTGGCTTCGGGCCGGAGATGCATGCCATGCAATACCCCGCACCGGGCGATCCGACCTTGGCGGGCGAGGTTGTGACGATCCTGCGGAGCGCCGGTTTCGACGCGGCAAGCGATGAGCGCCGTGGCCTTGATCATGGCGCCTGGGTGCCGCTCAAGCTGGTCTATCCGGACGCCGACGTTCCGGTCGTCCAGCTGTCGATCAGCATGAACCAGTCGCCGGACTGGCACTATCGGCTCGGCCAGGCGCTGGCGCCGCTACGCGATGACGGGGTGTTGATCGTCGGGTCCGGTGGCACAACGCACAATCTGCGCGCCTTCTTCAACGGCAATTACAGGATCAACGATGCCTCGCCGGACTGGGTCGACGGCTTTGCCGACGAACTCGGCGATATTCTCATCGTGCGGGGCCATGACGAGGCTGTGCAGGCGATCAGCCAGCTGCCAGCGGCGAAACTCAACCACCCGACGCCGGACCATATCCTGCCGCTCTTCGTGGCGCTGGGGGCGGCGGGCGCCGACAAGGCAATGCGCCTACACAAAAGCGCGACCTATGGTGTGCTTCGTATGGATGCCTTCGGCTTCGGAGCCGAGGCGCTCGCTGCCGAAGCTGTAGCAAGGCAGGGCCAATAGCCTGATTTTGCCAGGCCCTGCGTAATTCTACTTATGGATTTGTCGCCGCAACACCCGCAATGCTGCGAGCATGGCTTACACTGTCCGCTCAGCTGCCGAACGCCGGCAGGATATCCAAGAGAATGCCGCCCGCCTCGGTATTGACGATGCGTTCATCTCGCAGCTTGTCGAGACGTTCTATGCGCGGGTGCGTGACCACGAGAATCTGGGGCCCATCTTCGAGCGCGTCATTGATGACTGGCCGGCGCACCTTGCCAAGCTCAAGGATTTCTGGGCATCGGTCGCCATGAATGCCGGGCGCTATTCCGGCAAGCCGGTCCCCGCCCACATGAAGCTCGACGGCGTCCGGCCTGAACATTTCGGCCAATGGCTCGGCCTTTTCTACCTGACGCTGGAGGAGATTTCGCCCTCCCAGGAAACGGTCGACTATTTCATGGACCGCGCCGAACGCATCGCCCAGAGCCTGCAATATGCCTATTTCGGGGTCGAAACCCTGCAGAGGTGTCGCTAGCCGATTGCCGCTCTCTGCGCTTCGAACAGCTCATTACAGCCCTTCTCCGCCAGTCGCATCAGTTCCTCGACTTCGGCCCGTGTCATCGGGCGCTCCTCGCCCGTGCCTTGAATCTCGATGAAGCCGCCATCGGAGCTCATCACCACGTTCATGTCGCCCTCGCCGCCGGAGTCTTCCGGGTAGTCGAGGTCGAGCACGGGCTGATCCTGGAACAGGCCGACGGAGATGGCGGCCGCCTGTTTCTGGATCGGGTCGGCGCTGATCACGCCTTCCTCGCGCAGGTATTTGAGCGCCAGCGCCATGGCGACGAAGCCGCCGGTAATGGACGCCGTGCGCGTGCCGCCATCGGCCTGCAGGACATCGCAATCGATGGTGAGCTGGTTTTCGCCGAGGGCCTTGAGATCGACCACGGAACGCAGGGAGCGGCCGATCAGCCGCTGGATTTCCTGCGTGCGGCCGGATTGCTTGCCGCGGGCGGCCTCGCGATTACCGCGGGTGTGGGTGGCGCGGGGCAGCATGCCATACTCGCCCGTGACCCAGCCCTTGCCCTGTCCGCGCAGCCAAGGCGGGACGCTGTCGGACCAGCTGGCGGTGCACAGCACGTGGGTGTGGCCGAACTTTGCGAGGCAGGAGCCTTCGGCATAGCGGGTCACATTCGTCTCGAGCACGATATCGCGGAGCTGGTCGGCAGCGCGGCCTGAGGGGCGCACAAGGTTGGTCATGGAGCGTCTCCTTTGTTCACCGGGGGGTGAAGCGATTCAAGGTTGGCTTGTCCACCCGCATTGATGGCCTCAGCTGCTTTCTCCTGGTCGGCCCGCGTGATCGGATAGCGCCAGATGAGCAGCGCAGCGAGGGCGTAGGAAACGACCGGTACGCCCACAAAGACCAGCATCAGCCCGCGCACGGTTTCCGGCGAGTTGTCTGTCGCCGGATTGAAGCCGACCAGCACGCCGAGCAGGATGTAGGGGATGCCGATGGCGAAGCTGGCGCCGGTCTTGTAGGCGCCGGACATCAGCGAATAGAACAGGCCGGCGCGGTTGCCACCGCCGCGGGCTTCTTCCGCCTCGACAAGGTCTGCCATCATCGAGCGGACCAGGATAAAGGGCGAGCCATAGCCAAAGCCGGATATGATCGCAGCGATGAGGAGCGACACCGCCCCGCCGCCCATCAGGGCGAGCGGCATGTAGCAGACATAGGTCAGGGCCGACCACAGGCAGACCGACCGCATGGCGATGTATTTCTCTGTGCGTTTGGAGATCCAGACCCAGACCGGCATGGCGGCGAAGCCGGCGATGAAGTGCGCCATCAGGATGAGAGAGGCGGTGCCGTGGCCGACGCCGAAGCCCCAGAGGGACGCAAACAGGAAGGTGCCCGCCGTGCCGGCAATCGCGATCCCGATGAAGATTTCGGTCGCGAGCAGGCGCCAGAGTGTCTGTTGCTTAAGGGCGGCCAGAATGGCCTTTGGATGAAAGCTGGCGCGCGGCGCACTGGCATCCGGCTTCGGGTCGGGCACCAGCCAGACCGCCGCGCCGACCGTCACGGGCAGGGCAATGATCAGGAACCAGCCCATGATCGAGATCTGCTCGGCGAAGCTTATGCCGCCGAACTGTTCCAGCAGGGATGGCAGGGCAAGCATCACCAGCATGGTGGAGATGGTGAACAGCTCGCGCCACATGAACAGCCGCGAGCGTTCGTCATAGGTCTTCGCAATCGATGGCGCCCAGGCCTGGTGCGGCGTCACGATCATCGTCGTGCCGATGTAGAAGATGAAGAGGATGACCGCGAGAAAGAGCGGCGAGACCGGCGGGCCGACCGGATTGTAGAGGAACCAGACCGCTGGCAGCAGGATCGGCACGGCAATCAGCAGCCAATGGCGAATCTTGCCGAGGCGCGACGGCTTGGTATCGACCAGCCATCCCATGACCGGGTCGGAGAACAGGTCCCAGAAGCGCAGGACCATGAAGATCAGGCCCACCAGGGCCGTTCCCAGGCCCATCTGCTCGGCATAGAATGGGGCGATGAACACAGCCATGGGAAGACCCACGGCACCGAATGGAATGCCGACCGAACCGTATGCGACAACTTGCGGAAGGGGCAGCTTTGCTGGCACGCTTGTCATGGACGCCATGGAACCCGATTTGTTGACGGTGTGAAAGCAAAAAGTCTTATTGAAACTGGTGATTGCAATTCCGGGAAATTCAACGGAATGAGTGAAGACAAACCCCTCAGCGGCCTGCTCCAGAGCCTCGATGAGCGCTCGCGCACCATCTTTCGCGAGATCGTCGAGACGTATCTCGAAACCGGTGAACCGGTTGGCTCGCGGACCCTGTCGAAGAGCGGCATCAGCCTCTCGCCCGCCTCGATCCGTAATGTCATGGCGGACCTGACCGATATGGGCCTGCTGGACAGCCCGCATATTTCCGCCGGCCGTATGCCGACGCATGTCGGCCTGCGCCTGTTCGTCGATGGCTTCCTCGAGATCGGCCAGCCATCGGAGGATGACCGCGCCGAAATCGAGGACCGGCTGCGCTCTGGCGGACGCGATCTGCAGGGCCTTCTTAAAGAGGCGTCCTCCATCCTGTCGGGCCTCGCAGGCGGCGCGGGCCTGGTCAGCTCGCCGACGCGCGAACGCCCCGTTCGGCACGTCGAATTCGTCCCGCTGGCGACAGGCGAGGCGCTCTGCATCCTCGTCGACGAGATGGGAGACGTCGAAAACCGGCTGGTGAAAGTCCCGCCGGGCCTGCCGGCGACAACACTCATGGAGGCGGGCAACTATCTCGCCGCGCGCATGAAGGGCCGCACACTGCGCGAAGCCTCGCAGGCCGTGCGCGAGGAAATCCAGGAACGCCGCGCGCAGCTCGACCAGGCCGCCGCATCGCTGGTGGAGCAGGGGCTGGCCGAATGGGGCGGGGAGGTGCCGGGCGAGGAGCGTGCGCTGATCGTGCATGGCCGCGCCAACCTGCTGAACGATCCCGGCGCAGCGGAAAACATGGAGCAGGTGCGCCAGCTCTTCGATATCCTTGAGCGCCAGCAGGGCCTGCTGGATGTTCTGGATTCCACGCGGGAAGCGGAAGGCGTGCGGCTTTTTATCGGTTCGGAGAACAGGCTTTTTCCGTTGTCTGGTTCAAGCCTGATTGTCGCTCCCTATATGAACGCCACGAGACAGGTAATCGGCGCACTCGGCGTGATCGGACCGACGCGGCTCAACTATGCAAGGGTAATCCCGATGGTGGATTATACCGCGCGTATTGTCGGTCAGATTCTCGCCGAACGCCATAAGACGTGAGAGTATTGAGGGCATGAACGAAGATCAGAAGAGGCCGGAAGAGGCCGTTGAAACCGAAACGCTGGACGCCGGATCGCCGGAGTCCGAAAAGCTGGAAGAGGCCGCCGCCGCGGACAATCGGGATCCCGATCCGGAGACGCGTATTGCCGAGCTTGAAGGCGAGGTGCAGGGGCTGAAGGACCAGGTCCTGCGCGCCCATGCGGAGATGGACAATGTCCGCAAGCGCACGGCCAAGGAAGTCGTCGATGCGCGCGTCTATGCTGTCGAGAAGTTCGCGGGTGACCTGCTGAACGTATCGGACAATCTCGCCCGCGCGCTCGGGGCGCTGCCTGATGAGGAACGCGACGCGCTGACCGAGGCCGGCAAGAACCTGCTCGGCGGCATCGAGATGACGCAGAAGGAGCTGCACACCGTGCTCGCCCGCCATGGCGTGACGGCGATCGATGCTGCGCCCGGCGCCGCCTTCGACCCGAACCACCACCAGGCTGTCAGCCAGATCCCGTCCGACCAGCCATCCGGCACCATCGCCGAAACCTTCCAGACCGGCTGGAAGATCGGCGAACGCGTCCTGCGCGCCGCCATGGTCGCCGTGAGTGCGGGGAAACCGAGCTAGGCGCGTCCCTACTTCTCCACCAGCTCCACGCGCCGGTTCTGTTCGCGGCCGGCGTCGCTGGCGTTCGAGAAGACCGGTGAGAGAGGCCCGACGCCGTGCGGTTCCAGGCGGTCTGAAGCGATGTCGTAATCCTGTTTCAGCGCATCGGCGACGGCCATGGCGCGATCGGATGAGAGTTTGCGGTTATAGGCGAATGTGCCTTTGGCGTCGGTATGGCCGACGACATAGAAGCTCTTGTCCGGGTGGGCGTTGAGGAATTCGGCGATGGCATCCAGCGCGGCTTTCGATTCCGGCTTGAGCGTCGCCTTGTCGAAGTCGAAGACAATGCCATCCAGAACCACACGGCCGTAGTCTTCCATGTCTGATCCCATGGCTTCAGCATCGACGACGACCAGGCCTGTTTCGGCCGCTTCCACTTCGACGATATCGATCAGCGCGCCGATATAGTCCTCTGCATGCTGCTCCACATGGATCGTGACATAGGCGGTCCCGCCCGCGCGCTCCTTTTTCGCCACGATGGTCCCCGCGCCGCCCGCTGTGGCTGTGCCGGCGGTCATCGTATTGGCCTCGCCGCCTTTCGAAATCGGGTTCTGGATGAAGTAGACTTCGCTCCAGCTGCGCGATCCCACACCGGCGCCGCGCCTGTCTGCTGACATGCCTTTTCCGAGAATCTCGAAGTCTTCGGCCTCAAGCGCGTCGAGATAATTGGAATAGACTTCCGAGAAGGTGCGGTCGGTGCCTTCATACTTGTAGAAGGTGCGCGTGACCCGGCCTTCGGTCTCGATCACGTCGTCGATGTAGCGATAGCCTGTGACGGGACCGACGGGCACTTTGAAGGGCTGATAGTTTTCGATGTGCTGCCAGGCGATGACCTGACCTGGATAGCGCTCGATCATCGGATGTTCGATGGCGCCATCAATATCCTGGGCCAGAGCGATGTACGGTGCGGTCATGAGTGTGCCAGCGACCATCGCGGCACGGATCAGTTTCAACATGGTGCGTCCCTCCCACAGAACTGCTGGGACGCATATAATTATGGTTAATCCGGTTTGGCCAGTCTTCTACTTATGGACGCTTTGGCCTGGGGCGCTTTTTTTTGCTGTATCGAAGCACAAGGCTGCGATCGGTCAGGCCGGCGCCGCGCCCCGCCTGCCCGAGGCGTCGTGCGTGCGGGCGTGCATCTCAATCCTCTCCAGCGTGATTGCGCAGGCATGAATCGATTGAACCGGCGAGCTGCGTCCGGGAATCCACCTGTCCCAAAGGCGCTCGTGTACTGAGTAGGCGATGGTTTGAATGAAGGGCTCAATCAAGCCGATGCTGAGTGCGATGGTCCAGTTGCCGGTCAGCGCATAAGCGACCGCAATCGCGACCGTCAGGTGCATCAGGCTGTAGGTCAGGGTTTTCAGCAAGCCGCGTGACATCGCTCATCCTCGTCTGGTCTAGTCCAGAAGAAATTGTGCGATTGAGAATGGTTTTCAAATCAATCGTTCTGCTTGGCTCTATAGACTGGATTGATAAGGGGCCTTTGCGTATTTCCGTTCCGGTAAGTGTCATTGCGTATTGCATGCGGGAATATGAGGCCTTCAGGGCTGCCTTATCACTCAAATGTGAGGCAACCTCTTGAGCCAGCGAAAGGCCTTCCCATATCGCAGCCTGAGGATGTGCTCATCAGACAGGGCGCATCATTCACAATCCATAGAGCTGCTGTTTCGGGCGCTGCCGGACAGGCCAATGAAACGAAACGGTGGCGGCTAGAGAAAGAGAGAGTGAACGAAAATGGGAAAGATCATCGGTATCGACCTCGGCACCACCAATAGCTGTGTCGCCGTGATGGATGGCAAGGAAGCCAAGGTCATCGAAAACGCAGAAGGTGCGCGGACAACCCCGTCCGTCGTGGCCTTCACCGAAGGCGGCGAACGCCTCATCGGCATGCCGGCTCGCCGGCAGGCTGTCACCAACCCGGATTTCACCTTTTATGCGATCAAGCGCCTGATCGGCCGTCAGTTCGACGACCCGACCGCGCAGAAGGACAAGGAAATTTCCCCCTTCGAGATCGTGAAGGGCTCCAATGGTGACGCCTGGGTCAAAGGCCGCGACAAGGACTATGCCCCGCAGGAAATCTCCGCTTTCATCCTGACCAAGATGAAGGAAACCGCCGAGGCCTATCTCGGTGAGGAAGTCACCCAGGCCGTTATCACGGTCCCGGCCTACTTCAACGACGCCCAGCGTCAGGCCACCAAGGATGCCGGCAAGATTGCGGGCCTCGAAGTGCTCCGCATCATCAACGAGCCGACCGCTGCTGCGCTGGCCTATGGCCTCGACAAGCAGGACGGCAAGACGATCGCCGTCTACGACCTTGGCGGTGGTACGTTCGACGTCTCGATCCTCGAAATCGGCGATGGCGTCTTCGAAGTGCTGTCGACCAATGGCGACACCTTCCTCGGCGGTGAGGACTTCGACCTTCGTATCGTCGATTTCCTCGTCAGCGAGTTCAAGAAGGACCAGGGCATTGACCTGTCCAAGGACAAGCTTGCCCTGCAACGCCTGAAGGAAGAAGCCGAGAAGGCCAAGAAGGAGCTGTCGTCCGCTTCGCAATACGAAGTGAACCTGCCCTTCATCACGGCCGACCAGTCCGGTCCGAAGCACCTGAACATCAAGCTGACGCGCGCCAAGTTCGAGAGCCTTGTCGACGACCTCGTCAAGCGCACCATCGAGCCGTGCAAGAAGGCGCTGGCCGATGCCGGCAAGTCGACCTCCGAGATCGACGATGTCGTGCTCGTCGGCGGCATGACGCGCATGCCGGCCGTGCAAGCTGCCGTGAAGGAATTCTTCGGCAAGGAGCCGCACAAAGGTGTGAACCCGGACGAGGTGGTTGCCATCGGTGCGGCCATTCAGGGCGGCGTTCTGCAGGGCGACGTGAAGGATGTTGTCCTTCTCGACGTGACCCCGCTCTCGCTCGGTATCGAAACGCTGGGCGGTGTGTTCACGCGCCTGATCGACCGCAACACCACGATCCCGACCAAGAAGTCGCAAACCTTCTCGACGGCTGAAGACAACCAGCCGGCCGTGACGATCCGTGTCTTCCAGGGCGAGCGTGAGATGGCGGCCGACAACAAGATCCTCGGCCAGTTCAATCTCGAAGGTATTCCGGCCGCCCCGCGCGGTGTGCCGCAGATCGAGGTGACGTTCGACATCGACGCCAACGGCATCGTCAACGTGTCCGCCAAGGACAAGGCGACGAACAAGGAGCAGAAGATCACCATCCAGGCATCGGGCGGTCTCTCGGAAGACGAGATCAACCAGATGATGAAGGATGCAGAATCCAATGCCGAGGCCGACAAGAAGCGCCGCGACCTGGTCGAGGCCAAGAACGGCGCAGAAGCCCTCGTCCATCAGACCGAGAAGCAGCTCGCAGAGCATGGCGACAAGGTCGCGACCGAGGTGAAGGCCGAGATCGAGGCTGCCGCCGAGGAGCTCAAGAAGGCTGCCGAAGGCGAGAACCTCGAGGATATCCAGGCCAAGCATCAGGCCCTGATGACAGCCGCCATGAAGCTCGGCGAGGCGATCTATGCCAGCCAGCAGGCTGAAACGGCGGAAGCCGATGCAAAGGCCGACGCGGGCGCCGATGGTGACGATGACGTCGTCGATGCGGACTTCGAGGAAGTGGACGACGACCGCAAGTCGGCCTAAACCCTTCGAAAGCGACTAAAATCAGGCGCCCCGCAAGAGCTTTTGCGGGGCGCTTTGCTATAGGTCCGCGGCGCAGGCGGATACAGGCACGAGGACAGGACCGGCCATGGAAGAGACCCTTGAAGAGATCGGCGTGATCGCATCGCTGCAGGAATTCTGGTCGCATGTGGAAGAGGTCTTCACGACCGGCTTCCTCGGCCAGCCTGTCGGCAAGGGTGTCCTTGCCATCGTGATCCTGGTCCTCGCCTTCCTGCTGCGCGGGCTGATTGCCCACGTCATCGCCGCCTCGATCGGCAAGATTGCCGGGCGCACGAAAACGGATTTCGACGACAAGCTGGTCGAGGCCCTGAAGAAACCGCTGGCGCTGCTGCCGATCGCGGCGGGCGTCTATTTTGCGGCGCAGGCGCTGGGCGCACGCGGCGAAGTCGACCAGATCGTCGCCGAAGTGACCCGGTCAATCATCGTCGTCGTTGTCTTCTGGACGCTGTTCCGTCTGGTCGATCCGGTGCTGGACCTGCTGAAGCGTGCGCGGCGGATCATGGGGGAGACCTTCCTCGACTGGATGAAGCGGATCGTGAAGGCGGTCATCTTCTTTGTGGGCGGCGCGGCAGTCCTGGACGTCTGGGGCGTACCGGTCCTGCCTTTCCTGGCCTCACTGTCGCTCCTGTCCGTTGCGGTCGCGCTCGGCGCGCAGGACCTGTTCAAGAACCTGATCGGCGGCATGACCATCATCGGTGAACGGCGCCTGTCCAAGGGCGACTGGATCGTGGTCGACGGTGTCGTGGAAGGGATCGTCGAGGATGTCAGCTTCCGCTCGACCACAGTGCGCCGGTTCGACAAGGCGCCCGTCTACGTGCCGAACGCAAAGCTTGCCGACAATCCGCTGATCAATTTCTCGCGGATGACGCATCGCCGGATCTACTGGAAAATCGGCCTTGAATACCGCACGACCGATGAGCAGCTGACCAATATCCGCAAGGCGATCGAGAATTATATCGAGGCGAACGACGACTTCGCGCCAGCGGTTGATGTTTCCACCTTCGTGCACATCGACGAGTTCGCCGACAGTGCCGTGAACATCATGGTCTACTGCTTTACCAAGACGACGGCGTGGGGAGAATGGCTTGCGATCAAGGAGCAGCTTGCTTTCTTCATCAAGAAGACAGTCGAGGAAGCGGGCGCCAGTTTTGCCTTCCCGAGCAGGTCGCTCTATTTCGAGAAACTGCCGGATGGTTTCGCGCCGGAACCGTTCGAGCCACCGGCCGATGAGGATGCAGAAAGCACGGAAGACGTCGATGAAGGCGATATCCCGGAAAAACACGAAAGCAACAGCGTGCAGGCGTCCAGGCGCCGCGGAGCGACCCGCAGGCGCGGGCCTCACCCGCATGGGCGTGGTGTCGAAGACGAGACGGCCGACAAGGACGGGGGTGATGAGGGCGAATAGGGCGTTCGCCGATGCCTCTGATCGCCCGGACGCAATCCTGTTTGGGGCAGCGCCATGAGCAAACCGGACCTCACCGCGGATTGCTCACGATGTGCCGCCCTGTGCTGTGTCACGCTGTCATTCGACAAGTCCGACAAGTTCGCCTTTGACAAGCCGGCCGGCGTGCCTTGTCGCCACCTGGCACAGGATCATACCTGCACGATCCACGACCACCTCGAAGAAGCGGGCTTTGCCGGATGCGTACAGTATGACTGCCAGGGGGCCGGTCAGCGCGTTGTCCAGGACCTGTTCGGCGGGCGCAGCTGGCGCGACGACCCCTCGCTTCTTGAGCCCATGAGTGAGGCCTTCCGCGCCATGCGGACCATTCATGAGATGCTGGCACTGCTGCGCACGGCGTCGCGCCTGACATTGACGGCCTCGCAGCACGAGCGTCTGCAGGCGCTGGAGGACGATCTCTTACCGCCTGAGGGCTGGACGCCCGAAACGCTGAAGGAGTTCATGAAGGGGGCATCGAACCGCGATCTCGACAGCTTCCTGAAGAGCCTGCGTGCTGTCGCGGGCAAAGAAAAACCCCGGCACGGTGGCCAGGGCTCTTCCTGAGTGTTCGGTTGTCAAAAAGACGGTCAGGCGGCGATCGCCTCTTCCTTCTTCTTCGGGTCGCGCAAGACATAGCCGCGGCCCCAGACGGTTTCGATATAGTGTTCACCGCCCGGATTGTCGGCGGTAGCGGTCGCCTTGGCGAGCTTCTTGCGGAGCTTGCAGATGAAGACGTCGATGATCTTCAGTTCCGGCTCGTCCATGCCGCCATAAAGGTGGTTGAGGAACATTTCCTTGGTGAGCGTCGTGCCCTTGCGCAGGGAGAGCAGCTCGAACATCTGGTATTCCTTGCCGGTCAGGTGGACGCGCTCGCCCTCGACCTCGACGGTCTTGGCATCCAGGTTGACCAGGATCTCGCCGGTGCGGATGACGCTCTCGGCATGGCCCTTGGACCGGCGAACGATTGCCGTGATCCGTGCAATCAGCTCGTCCTTGTTAAACGGCTTGGTGAGGTAATCGTCTGCACCGTAGCCGAGCGTCTTAACTTTCGCTTCAATGTCCGGATTGCCGGACAGGATCAGCACCGGGGTGTTGATGCGTGCCATGCGCAGCTGCTTCAGCACTTCGTAGCCGGAGATATCGGGCAGCGACAGGTCGAGGATGATGATGTCATACTCGTACACCTTGCCGAGATCGACGCCTTCCTCGCCCAGGTCAGTCGTATAGATATTGAAGCCTGCCGCTTTGAGCATCAGCTCTATGCTGCGGGCCACCGAGTTGTCGTCTTCGATTAGAAGAACTCGCATGTCATTGCTCCCGAATCACTCTAGCGACACCCTAGCCGCCCCGTTAACCAATGTGAATCTACGGGCCGTTAATTACCAAGAGTTTAACGTGGATAACTCTGCGGCCATTTTTGTTCATATCTCTTAACAGTGAAGGTCTTCGCCCGGCGGTGCCCCGATAAGGGTCTGGGCGATGGCGATGGCATCCTGCACTGGCTGGGCGGACGGATCCGTCGAGATCAGCGTACGCTGGCTGCGGATCGCCTCGCGCACCTTTTCGTCGCGCATGACGATACCGGCGAGCGGCGGACGGAATCCGAGGAACTGCTTGCAGGCACGGGCGATGGCTTCATAGGTCTGCTGACCCATGGCGCGCGTGTTGGCCTGGTTGATGATGATCCCCTGTTCGACATCGGGCGCATAGCCGCGCAGCACCTTGATGAAGGCGTAGCCGTCGGTCATCGAGGAAGGATCGTCGGTGATTACCATCATGGCCCTGTCGGATGCGCGTGCGAGACGCATGCAGTTGGCCTCGATTCCCGCCCCGAGGTCGAGCACGACCTTGTCGTATTGCAGCGCAAGCGCGGAAAGACCCGCAGCGAGGCGGGCGACTTCTTCCGAGGAAAGCTCTGCCAGCGCACCTGAACCGGATCGGCCGGGCAGGACGTCGAAGCCGCCCTGTCCTGCGCCGCCGTCGACATTGATCACGGCGTCTTCAAGTTCGATCCAGCCGGCAATGACGGCCGCCAGGTCGGTCTCCGGCGCGATGCCGAGCTGGACGTCGACATTGGCGAGGCCAAGGTCGCCGTCAACGAGCAGCGTGCGTTGTCCGGCCTGTGCGAAGGCGCTGGCGAGTGTGATGGACATGAAGGTCTTGCCGACGCCGCCCTTGCCGGACGCGACGGAGATGATCTGGCCCTGCTTGGCGCGGCGCGGCGGGATTTTCCCTTGCGAGCCGGTGGGCCGGTCCATGGATTTTGGAAGCATGAAGCTCATGTCATGCAGCTCCTTTCAGGGCGATATCTGCCGGCGCTTCTTCCAGCAGGATCCTAGAAAGCCTTCCAGGCGCAGCCGGTACGAGGCCGCCGCCGATGAAAGGCGTTACAGCGAGGTGGGCGAAGGCGATACCGGCCCCGGACAGGGCGGCAACGACGCCTCCACGCCGTCGTGTAACATCAAGTTTGGTGACAATGGCCCGGCGCACGCCAACCGAGGCGAAGGCGCGGGCAGCTTCGGCCTGATCGTCAGGATGGCCTTCCGCCGACATGACGAGGACGGGCTCGGCATCGATGACGTTGATCAGGTCTTTCAGGCTGGCCAGGTCCTCTTCGTCGAAGGGGACGATGGCCGGCAGGTCAATGACACAGCGATAACCGTCCGACCGGCAGGTGCGAAGCAGATCGAAAAGGGCGTCCGGCGAAGTCGCCGCGCGGATCTGGCGCTGCTCCAGCTCTAGATAGGCCGCCAGCTGGGCGCCGCCGGCTGTCGAGTCGAGATCGGCAGCGACGGGCAGGATCTGGGAATTCGTGACGGCGGCGCGGCGTGTCATCTTTGCGGCGGTGGCCGTGCGGCCATGTCCGGGCGGGCCGACCAGCAGCACGTCGCGGTTCGGCATGGCGGGAATGGGGTCGCAGGTGATCAGTGCATCGAGGCCGGAGGCCATGATCTCTGCCGGGTCCTGCGTCTTGGAGCTCATCGGCATGCCTGCATCGGCAACGCGTTCGGCAAAGCGTTCCGGGGCGCCGTGCCAGATCAGCGCATCGCGTACGCGGTTGCGCAGCGGGTTGTCCTGCGGGCGTCCGGGCGCGCCATTCCGGTTCAGGCGCGCAACGAAGCGCGGCTCGCTCGGCACCATGCCGCCGCCAAGCTTGTCAGTTGCCGCGCGAACCTCGACACCGCCGGGAACTTCGCGCTCGGACAGAATAATCGCATCTTCGCCCATCTCGGCGAAGATCATCGCCTTGGCGGCTTCCAGCGTCTCTGCTGCGAACATTTTCATGCGCATGGGCAATACACTCCACTTCCGGAATCACACCCTCGCGCCAAAAGGTTAACGAAATCTGTTAATTTGTTAGGAAAGCGCTTAGCCCTTGTGAACAAAGCGCTTCGCTGTCTGCTGCGGCAACCGCAGCGGAAGGCACCCGGCTCAGGCGGCGCGTTTCTCGTCGACAATTTCTGAAAGCTTTACGCCCAGCTGCCCGTCGGCAACGACCAGGCGTCCGCGCGCCATGAGGCGATCGGAGACATAGATGTCGATCGGCTCGTTGGTACGCTTCTGCAGCTCGACAATCTCGCCCTCGCTGAGATTCAAGAGGTCTTCGACCGGCATGCGCGCTTCGCCCAGCACGACATCGACCCGGACAGGGACGTCGAAAAGACCGGAATTGGCGGCGGGCGTATCTGCCATGGAATCTACCTCAGTCTTGGTCGGGCGAATCAGCAAACTGGCCCGCATTGGTTTCCGAGAAATGAACGGATCACCTGTGCGGGCAACCGGGCTCAGGGGTGGAAGAGATTGCCCTGTCCGTCAATCAGTTCTGCAGCAAGCGCGCGCACACGGGTCAGGGCTTCGTCGCGGATTTCGTCTGAAAATGAAGCGGTTTCAAGAAGTTCCGCCAACTGAACAATCTGTGCAAGCGCCGTCTTCAGCGCTTCGGATGAAGCGCGCATGGCGTCGGCCTGCTGCTGGACCTGCTCGTTCCGGAGCATGTCTGCGGTCGTGCGGCGGGCATCTTCTAGCAGGCCGGCAAGCTCGGCGACGGTCAGCGATATCTTGTCCGGCTCGGTGCTCTGCTGCTCGAAATCGCTGCGGAAGTCGAAAGGGGTGACGGATTTGACCGGCTGGCTGCTCATTCAATCAGCTCGTCCATTTCGTCCTCATCAGACAGGATGTCGCCGCGGCGGGCGAGCGTGCGCGCAATCGCGATGATCTCGCGGCGGGCGCTCTCGATCTCTGAGCGGCGGACCGGGCCGGCGGCTTCGATCTCGGCGGTGAGCATCTCGCCCGCGCGCTTGGTCATGTTGTCGAGGAAAGCCTGCCGCACGGCGGGCTTGGCCCCCTTCAGCGCGATGGCGAGATCGGCCCGGTCGATACTCGACAGGATGGTCTGGATCGCGGCTGCATCGAGGTCTGCGAGGTCTTCAAAGGTAAACATCAGCGCCCGGATACGGGCTGCGCTGCCGGGCTCGGTTTCATCCAGCGAGTCCATCAGGCCCTGTTCGATGCGCGGATCCATCTGATCGAAGATGCGCGCGACATTCTCGACGCCGTCGCCAGCCCCCTGGCTGCGGCGGGCGGTCAGAAGGTCCTGCATGGCGGTCTCGATCAGCGCCATGGTTTCGGGGCGCACACGGCCTAGCGTCATGATCCGCTTCAGCGCCTCGGTGGCGAGGTCGCGTGGCAGGATCCTGACTGTCTGGGCGGCCTTGCCGGCGGGCAGGCGGGAGAGGACGACAGCAATGAGCTGGGGGTGTTCACAGCCCAGGACGGACGCAATGGCGGAGGGTTCAACCTCGCCAAGGGCGGACCAGATCGTGCGCGTACCTGCTGTGTCTTCGTTGTGCTGGCGAATGGCGCTGAGGAATTTTTCCGCGTCCGACGCGGGCGAACGCGGCTCACCGGCTGTTTGTGTCATCGCCTGGCTGAGACGGTCGGCGTCGTCGGGCTCCAGTTCTGACCAGACCGCGCTCGCAGCCGGTCCAAGGGCCCGCATCAGTCGTGCCGCGCGCAGCGTGCCGGCTGGCGGGGCGGGATAGGCTGGGGATGTGGTTGCCGGAAGGCTCACTGGGCCCCCCCGTCGTTCATCCAGTTCTTGATGATGCGCGCTGCCCGTTTCGGGTCTTCCCGGACGAGACGCTGGATCTCGCCAGACGCGTCATGCGCCGTGTCGCTCTCCTGCGGCATGCTTCGGGTGGGCGCAGACGGCAGGTTCACCGGCTGGCTGACGGCATCATTGGCGGCCGGCTGGTGCGGCTGCACGCGGCGCTCGCCAGAGGCCAGCACAACAAAGCCGAGCAGGGCCGTGATCAGGCCAAGCCCGCCAAGTTCGAGAAGGTCGGCCTGCGTCAAGCCGCTGCGGGCGCTTTCGGCGAAAACGAAAGGCTGGATCTGCAGGCTGTCGCGCTCGGTGTCAAAGCCCGTGGCCGCGGCGAGGATCAGTTCGATGCGCTCACGCAGGCCGGCGGTCAGTTCGAACCGGTCTGCCGGCGCGTCGACGAGGATAAGGACGGTGCGGTGGCCGTCCTCGCCGGTATGGATGGCCGTGCGGAAGGCGTCGCGCCCGAGAACGGGCTCGAGCAGGGCGTGCAGGGTTTGCGATTGAGCTTCCAGAGGGGCTTGCGACGATCCTGGCGTGTCGCCGGTCAGCAGGATGTTGCCGCGCCATGCGAAAAGGCACGCGGCGAGACACAACGCTATCAGCGCCGCTTGCCGCGTGCCTGTTGGCATGTTGGACTTTGTTGCTGACATCGCTTCGCTCTGCTGACGGCTTCCGTGTGAAATGCACGGCGAACTCGTCAGAAAACTAGGCGTATCAGCGTAAACGGCGCTTTAACGGTGGCAGTCAGGGGCGCCGGTGATGGAGTGCCAGATGCCGAAACGGGTCAGTTGGTGCGGTATTGCTGCAGGCGGGTCGTACGCAGGCCCTTGGTGCCGTGCCGGTCATAGAGCTTGTCCCAGCCATTCAGCTCTTCTTCCGAGAGCGAATACCGGTCGCAGGCTTCCTTGCGGGAGAGCAGGCCCCCCCGGACAGCCGCGACAACTTCAGCCTTGCGGCGAGTTACCCAGCGGCTAATGCCCGGGGGCGGAAGGTCTTCCCAGGTGAGGGGTTGGCCATCCGGGCCCTTCACACTCAATGTCTTAGCATTCTGCTGTGCCATGAGATCCACCATTATTAGCGGTTGATGTCGTAGACGCTTCTGCGCCCATGCATCTTCTCTACAGCAGCCAAATTAAATCAGGTTTCAGCGAGGCCTGTGAGTTTTCATGAAAATTCAAAACGTTCTCGCCGAGCCCGTTAAGTGAGCGTTTGTGAACCTGTCCCGGCTTGGGTCACTTTGTGCTGAAACTGAACAGTTTTATCCGATTTCAGGCCGAAACGCGCTGATCGGCGGCAATTGTGGACGAAATAAATCCGCCGCCCATTACACGAGTTTCACATGAAGTTTCGTACAGGACGCAGGCCTGGCCCTTCGCGACACCTTCTTCGGGCACGGAGAAGAAAACTGCAGGTTGATTTCCGGACCAGCCGAGCTTTGCCGGCAGCGGGTCGCGGGTCGAGCGTACGCGGGCCAGAACCGGTCTTTCTTCATTGCAGGCGTCTTCGAGTGTGCCGTCGCCGAGCCAGTTCAGCTCTTCCATGGTCAGGGCAGCGGTCAGCAGGGCCTCGCGCGGGCCGACAATGACCCGGCGCGCCGGCGCATCGATCTTCACCACGAACAGCGGCTCGCCCGTCGCGATACCGAGGCCGCGGCGCTGGCCGATCGTATAATGGATCACACCGTCATGTTCGCCCAGCACCCGGCCGTCCAGGTGCACGATCTCGCCGCCGCGTCCCGAACCGGGGCGCAGCTTCTTGACGACATCGGCATAGGACCCGCTCGGCACGAAGCAGATGTCCTGGCTGTCAGGCTTCGCGGCAACCGGCAGGTCGTACTTTTCCGCCAGCTCCCGCACCTCGGTCTTTGGCAGGCCGCCCAGCGGGAAGCGCAGATAGCCAAGCTGTTCGCGTGTGGTAGCGAACAGGAAGTAGGACTGGTCGCGTGACGAGTCGGCGGCGCGGTGCAGCTCCGGTCCGTGCGCGCCGTCGGTGCGGCGGATATAATGGCCGGTCGCAAGGCAGTCGGCGCCGAGCTCCTTGGCTGTCGCCAGAAGGTCCGAAAACTTCACAGTCTGGTTGCAGCGGATGCACGGGATGGGCGTCGAGCCGGACAGGTAGGTGTCGGCGAAATCCTCCATCACCTGTTCCCTGAAGCGGCTTTCATAGTCGAGGACGTAATGCGGGATGCCGATCCGGTCGGCAACATTGCGCGCATCGTGGATGTCCTGCCCGGCGCAGCAGGCACCCTTCTTCTCGATGGCGGCGCCGTGATCGTAGAGCTGCAGCGTGATACCGACCACGTCATAGCCCTCATCGGCCAGCATCGCGGCGACGACAGAGCTGTCGACGCCGCCGGACATGGCGGCCACAACACGGGTTTCGGATGGCGGCTTGGCAAAGCCAAGCGAGTTCAGCCCGCCGGTCCAGGCGGTCTTCGGATTAGTCATTCTCATCCTCCAGCGGGTTCAAGGCCCGAAGCAGAAAACTGTGTGAAGCGCGCGATATAGGGGATTTGGGCGCGCTTGTCAGGGCGCAACCTGCGCTGGCGGCTGCCCCGGCATGAAAGGGGGCAGGCTAGATCAGGCCGAGCGCGAGCGCCCGCAGGGCCGCAGTGGTGCGGTCTGTGACGTCCAGCTTATCGAAGATGCGGCGGACATATGTATCGATCGTGTTCAGCGTCACACCGGTGTCCTGAGCAATCTGGGGATTGCTGCGCCCGCGCAGGATCTTCTCCAGCACCTGCTTTTCGCGTTTCGAAAGGCTGATCGCATGGGCCGCCTGTTCCCTCAGCAGGTGGCAGTATCGCAGATGCGCAGCCTGGGCGCTGATCCACAATTCGGCCATGGTGTGATCATCGCAGTGCGGCGCGCCCTTGCCGAACCCAAAGCCATTATAGCCGTTACGTCCCATGGGACCGTAAAGCGGAATGGCGAGGCCGTCGCCGAAATCGGCTGCTCTGAGGACATTCAGATAGTCACGCTCCTCCGCCGAAAGGCCAGGCATGTCGTAGACATCCGACCAGCGCAGCGGATTCGCCCTGGAATAGACAAGGCGCGTTATCGGATCGCACTTGTAGTATTCCTTCTTGAGATAGTTCCTAACCCAGTCGTCTGGAAATCCGATTGTCAACACGTCAAGGGTCTCGCGGAAATCGGTAGCTCCTATGGGCGGCAGATGGTGGTAGCTGATCATCGTGACGCCAAGTGACTGGTACTGCGCCACGCAGGCGTCTCTCAGCTCCGCGAATGACGACATGGAGTAAGTCGCGCAAACAAAATCCACCCCTCGCAAGCTGGCCCCACCTCTTCCACGCCAAAAAATTTAGTTAGGCCGATGCTGTCTGAATTGGCAAGGACGGTGACCTAACGGCAGGTCGGCGAGCGCGCGGGAGCGCAAACGGTTTTCAGTCTTTTTCCGGCAGGCCGATGGCGGCGGCGACCTCGGCGTGATTGTCTGGCGCAAAGAGGTGTGCGTCCCAGCCATGCCGACGCGCCGCTTCGACATTCTCTTCCATGTCATCGATCAGGATGACGTCCTTGCCCGTATAGCCCAGCGCGTCCTCGATATGCCTGAAATAGGCAAGGTCCGGCTTGGCGAGGCGCATCCGGCCGGCGGCGAAGACATCGTGCATATGCTCGCCAAAACCCATCTCCTCGATCCAGTCGGCACGGTAGACTTCATTGTTGGTCGCAATGACGTTGACGGCACCGGCGGCGCGGGCCCGGCGGACGAGGTCCAGCGTCTTCTCATCCGGGATATGGTCCTTGTCGAACCAGTAATCGATGACTTCCGAGGCGCGATGCGGCACGCCTTCCTGCTCGGCCCAGTCGCCAACCAGTTCGTGCAGGTCGGCCTGGCCGACCATGGCCTGCTGAAAGCGCCCGGAGAAAAGGTAGGAAGCGAGCGAGCGGATCGACAGGCCGGTATCCTGCTCGAAGGTGGTCATCCAGAGGAAGATGCCATTCTGGACATTTGCATTGAGGACCCCATCGAAATCCCAGGCGATGACTTTGTGTTTCAGCGTGCTCAATGTGCTCTCCATTTGCGCATCTGACCTATTGCGCGCGCCAGCGCAAATCCAGTCCGCGCTAATCTGACGCGCGGCGCAAAGTGCGGTTTTGAATGTTTCGCAGAGAATCTATAAGCTGATCTTAGAAAATCTGGAGCTTGGCTGATGGAACTTGACGCCCTCATCTTGTCCCGCCTGCAATTCGCGTTTGTGGTCGCGTTCCACATCCTGTTTCCCGCCTTTACCATCGGTCTCGCCGCCTTCCTTGCGGTGTGCGAAGGGCTGTGGCTGTGGACAAAGCGGGATGTCTTCAAGCGGCTCTACCTTCACTGGGTGAAGATCTTCGCGCTGGCCTTCGCCATGGGCGTCGTCTCCGGCGTCGTCATGTCCTACCAGTTCGGCACCAACTGGTCTGTCTTTTCCGACAAGGCCGGCAGTGTGATCGGGCCGTTGCTGGGCTACGAAGTGCTGACCGCCTTCTTCCTGGAAGCGACCTTCCTGGGCGTGATGCTGTTCGGCTGGAAGCGGGTCGGCAACCGCCTGCACTTCATTGCAACCTGCGCTGTCGCTGTTGGCACGACCATCTCGGCCTTCTGGATCCTCTCGGCAAACAGCTGGATGCAGACCCCGGCGGGCTTTGCCACCGATCCTGAAACCGGCAATTTCTATGCGACCGACTGGCTGGCCGTGATCTTCAATCCGAGCTTCCCGTCGCGCTATGTCCACATGATGCTGGCGGCCTTCATCACCACCGCAGCGGTGATCATGGCGGCCGGCGCCTGGCAGGTCATTCGCGGCCATTCCTCCGAGCCGACCCGGTTCCAGATCCGGATGGCGGCGGGCACGCTGGCGGTTCTCATGCCGTTGCAGATCTGGGCCGGCCACTGGTCCGGCGAAGTCGCGCATGAGCACCAGCCCGCGAAGATCGCCGCCATGGAAGGCTGGTGGGAGACGCGCGACGTACAGCCGACTGTCCTGTTCGGCTGGCCCGACGAGGCGGCAGAAAAGAACCATGGCGAAATCGCCATTCCGAATACGAGCCCCATCCTGTTCCCGAAAGCCGAGGGGCAGCTGGAAGGGCTGAAGGCTTTCCCGGAAGCAGACCGCCCGCCGGTCCTGCCGGTCTTCTGGAGTTTCCGGATCATGGTCGGCGCGGGCCTTGTCATGCTGGCCCTCGGCCTGTGGGGCTGTGTGCTCTGGTGGCGCGGGCGTATCGACAAGCCGGGGCTGTTCCACATGCTGGCCGTGCCAGCCGGATCGCTTGGCTTCATCTCGGTCGTGACCGGGTGGATCGTGGCAGAGGTCGGCCGCCAGCCCTATACCGTCTACGGCTTCCTGCGCACCGAGGACAGCGTCGCGCCGGTCAGCGCCGGTCAGGTCGCGACATCGCTGCTGATCTTCATGGTCGTCTACGCCATCGTCTTTACCGCCGGTACCGTCTACATGGCGCGCATCGCAACACGCGGCTTCGATGACGATGAGACCGGGCCGCCAAAACGCGAACACCGGGCACCGGGCTCTCCGCTCGGCTCCGTGTCGGAGCCTGCCGAACTGCCCTATGATACCAAGCCGGCTGAATAGGAGAGATGGAAATGGATCTACCGCTTATCTGGTCTGTCCTGATCGCCACGGCCGTCATGCTATATGTCCTGCTCGACGGCATGGACCTTGGCGTCGGCATCCTCACCGGCCTTGCCCGCAGCGATGAAGAACGAAATCTCATGACCGCCTCCATCGAGCCGGTCTGGGATGGCAACGAGACCTGGCTGATCCTTGGCGGCGGCGGTCTGTTTGCCGCTTTTCCGCTGGCCTATGCGATCCTGATGCCGGCCTTCTACCTGCCGGTTCTCCTGATGCTCGCCGCGCTGATCTTCCGGGGCGTGGCTTTTGAATTCCGCCACAAGGCGGTGCGCAAGCCGACACGGCTGTTCTGGAACGGCGCGTTCTTTGGCGGCTCGCTCGCGGCCGCGCTGGCACAGGGGTTGATCCTCGGCGGCTTCATCCAGGGCGTTGAGGTCGAAGGCCGCAGCTTTGCAGGCGGTGCGTTCGACTGGCTGTCGCCTTTCACCATCCTGGTCGCGATCTCCGTGGCGATCGGCTACAGCCTGCTCGGCGCCTGCTGGCTGGTGCTGAAGACGCAGGGCGAGGAGCAGAAGCGTGCGCGGCGGTTCGCGCTCTATGCCCTGGCCGGTGTGGCGCTCTGCTTTGCGGCGGTGAGCCTCGCGACCCTGTCGATCGACCCGCGTGTGACCGAGCGCTGGGGCTTCTCGATGGACCATATCAACCCGGCCAAGCTGCTGCCGCTGGCGCCCATTCCGCTGGCCGGCATGGCGCTCGTCATTCTTGCCGCGCGCGACCTTCTCTGGGACGTAAACGCGCCTGACTGGCGGCCCTATGTCTATTCCGCCGGTATCTTCCTGACAGGTTATCTCGGGCTGGCGGTCAGCCTGTTCCCGACCATCGTCCCGTTCGAGGTCGATATCTGGCAGGCGGCGGCGCGGGACAATGCGCTCGGCCTGATGCTGGTCGGCGCCGGGATCATGCTGCCGGTCATCCTGATCTACACCGGCTATGTCTATTCGCTGTTCTGGGGAAAGGTCCAACCGGGAGACGGCTATCATGACTAGGCTGTTCGAGCCGCAGGGCCCCGACGAATCAGGCGAAAGCAGCAAGCCGCTGTCGCGCCAGCTTCTCTGGTTTGCCGGGCTGGCCATCGCCAGCCTGACCGCCGTGGCCGCTGTTGCCTATGCCCTGCGGGGCTTTCTCCTCATGGGTTGAACGGCCCGCCCGGCACTTTGCTTGACTTTTCCGGGCGGCAGGGCAACCAAAAGGGCAGGTGGATCTTCTAGACCTGTAGCAAAAGGAACAGAACATGGCTGGAAAGTTTGAGCTCTACAGCGACAAGGCTGGCGAATTCCGGTTTCGCCTCAAGGCTGGAAACGGCGAAATCATCCTGAGCAGCGAGGGCTACAAAAAACGCGCCAGCGCCATGAACGGTATTGAATCCGTCAAGAAGAACGCGGCGAACGATGCGCGTTATGAGAAGAAGGAAGGTTCCAGCGGCAAGTTCAGCTTCAACCTGAAAGCCGCCAACGGCCAGGTGATCGGCACCTCGCAGAGCTACAAGAGCGAATCCGGCCGCGACAATGGCGTGGAGTCGGTGAAGAAGAACGCACCGGCCGCACCGGTCGCTGAAGTCTAGCGCCCACGGGCAGGCCCGCCCAAACAATCAAGGACCGCTCGTTTTACCAGACGGGCGGTCTTTTTCATCCGGGGCGTTGTCTCAATTGTCTGAACCGCCCGGCGCGTAATCCGGGTCTACCCAGATATACATATAGTCCTTGGGACCTGGTATGCCTTGCGTTTCCGCGCGGCGCCATTTCTGCCCGGCCGCATGCGCCTCCGCGATTTCGAAGAGAAATTTGCGCGCCTCGGGGCCTGCGGCTTTCGCGGCATGGTACATCGGGGTCAGGGCCAGCGTGTACGCTTTCATCCGGGCGAGGTTTTCGTCAGATGCCGCCGCGCCGTCGGCGGACGTGTCCAAAGCCCCCCAGGCCTGGTCGAGCCGCCAGCCGATCGAACGGGCCGCCTCTTCGGTACCCAGGTGTTCGGGTGTGAACAGCGCGGCCACGGGGATAAGGTCAGCCTCCGTCATGCCGGCGAGGCGAAACATGTCATACTGGCTTTCCAGTTTCGCCTGGTCTTCGCTGGTCCACTGATAAGCGGCGTCCTTCCCATTGAGATAAGCCTTGCCGTCGAGACGGGCTTCCTCAAGCAGCTCAAGTGCGAAGGCCGCGTCCTCGGTATGCCCGGCAACGCCTGATGCCGCCTTGAGCCACCACGGATAGGCCTGGTTCTGCTTGTCCGTGGGGCAGGCCCTCGCCAGCCTGCGCAGCATCAGGACGGTTCCGCGCCCCTGCCACGTGTCATCGAAATCGTAGAGCAGCGTCTGTCCGAGGTTCCCGCTCCAGACCAGGCAACGATCGAAGGGTTCATCAGACTCGAACAGCGGGTGTTTCAGCCCGCGAACGTCGTGAAACTTGATCAGCCCCTGGGCGGCCGGCTTGCGCAATTCGTAGAAAATCTTGCCATAGTCGCGGCTTGGCCCGCCGGCCTCAGGATCGCGGGCGATGGCATCGGCCTGATAGAGCATGTCCCAGACATGCGACACGGCGCTGAAGGCGTCCTCGTCGGGTATGCCGGCATAGGCATGGCGAAGCCAGGATTCGGCGGCATAGGCGATCACGCCGCGGTCCGTGGGACAGGTTTCGACCATCTGATCGAGCTGGGCCAGTTCGGCCGTCGCTGATTTCGGTGAAGCGGCCACGGCCCGGCGAAGGCCGTTAGCGGCGTCTTCCGCATTCATGTTGCATGTGAAGCTGTCCTGCGCGCTTGCCGGTTGGGCTGCCAGCTCGCCCAGTGCCAGCGCGGCCAGCCCGATTGTCACTCCAAGTTTCATTCGCGTCCCTCACCTCGCTTGCGGCGATAATGGCGGGGCGCGGCATGGTTTGGCAAGTTTAGCCGAGCGAGAGTTTGAGATGCTGCAGGAGCAGGATGGTCTTTGCATCCATGATCGTGCCGCTGGCGACCATGGCGTATGCCTCGTCGAGCGGCATTTCCAGCACCTCGATATCCTCGCCTTCATCGGCTCTGCCGCCGCCATTCTCGACCTTGTCGGTTGGCGTATAATGGGCCGTGTAGCAGTAGATCCGCTCGGTCATGCTCCCGGGTGTGGAGTAGGCCATGAAGGCTCGCGTGACCTTGTTGAGGCGGTATCCGAGTTCCTCGAGCGCCTCGCGGTGTACCGTGACGTCCAAGCTTTCATCTTCGACCGCCCCGGCGCAGGCTTCGATCATGGCACCGCCATCCTCATTGAGCGCGGCGGCCAGCCGGAACTGGCGCAGCAACAGCACGGTGTTGCGGTTGGGATCAAAGGGCAGGACAGCGACAGAGTCGCCGCGGTGGTACACTTCCCGGTCCTGGCGCTCCCACTGGCCGTCGCGGCGCTGATAGTCGAAGGCGTATTTGGTCAGGGTGGCCCAGTCATCGGACAGGATGGTCTGTCCGATGATCTTCACCCGGCTGCCGGGACCGGCCTTGCTCAAGCGAATTGCGGCGCGATCTTCAGGTTCCGCACCCAGCCGAGCTTTTCGTAGAGGAGCAGCATCGTGCCGTTATAGTCGACGATCCGGTTCCAGAGGCCCTTGCGAGGGCGGTGAAGGGCCGAGACCGGCTGCTCGTGGTGGTGATCATGGAAGGCCTCGCCGCCCGTCAGCAGGGCGATGGCATGGTCAACCCATTTCGGCGTCTTCAGGTGGCCGAGGACGTTGATCCCGTAATTCGTCGCATGGAACTGGATCGCACGGCCGATCACGACGCTGGCATGGATGATCGCCGTCAGGACGAGCGAGCCGCCTGCGGCCCAGACGATGAGGTAGATCGCGGCCGGGATGACGAGGTGGATGACCAGTGAAAGCGAATTGTAGAAACCGTCCATCCAGACGATGACGGGGTGGGTCTTCAGCCACATCGGCATCGGACGCCTAAGGTCCTTCTTGTCGCGGAACAGGATCCAGCCGACCCAGGCCCAGCGCTTGGATTCAAACGGATTGTGCGGATCGCCGGGCTTGTCGGAGAATCGGTGGTGCTGGGAGTGGTAGTTCACCCAGTCCTTCACATTGCCCTGCATGGCGATCATCAGGTTGAGCATGGTCAGCACCTGCGCCGGCCAGCGCATCTCGCCTGCGCGGTGTTGCATGATCCGGTGCAGCGGGCCGATGCCGGCATTGCAGACGAAGATGGTCAGCGCGATCACGCCGAGCGACAGCGGCAGGTACCAGAGTTTCAGCTCGATATGCGCAATGGCGAAGCCGAGTGCGACCATGGTGATCAGAAGGGCGAGCCCCAGGAGGGGGTATAGGATCGCCGCAAAGAAACTGGGGAAGTTGAATGTCTTCCACGTTTTCGGGATAGCGAGCGATCGCGGTATTCTTGGCATGTATTCCTCCGGAGCCTTGAGGCACAGTCATAAGATGACCGATGCCCACTAGCAGAATCTTAAGAACGATTGTCAACTTCGGGAAGGGGCGATGTGTTTGTACCGCTGCTTTCTGACGCAATGGTGAGGCTTTGACCCGGTTGTTCTACACGGCCCGCGTGTGGCCGGCTCAGAACGCGCGTATCCCGTGTTCGCGTCTTCGTCTGGCGGGCGTGCTACCGGCCATTCTGATCGCATTGGACGCCCTGCTGCCCGGAGAGTATGGAAAGGCAAAACAGGAATGGGAGGAATCAATGTCAGAGCAATCGGAAAGCGGCTTCGCGCTGCGGCGGGTGGTGACGGGGGAATCCGAAACGGGCCGCTCACGCATCCTGATCGACGGGCCGCAGGCGGCTGAGTTCCGCACTGGAGAGCTTGGCGGCCTGTTCGAGATATGGACCGACGCGACGTCGGGCGAAATCGACACGCAGGACGATACCGACAGGGGGCTTGGCAAGCCGAACCTGTCTCCGCCCAAGGGCGCGGTGAAGATCCGCTGGTTTGCCATCGGCCCGACCCCGGAAGGTGTGCCGCCGGAGACCTTGCGCGAAGTTACCCGCAAGGCCTTCATCGACATGGGTGCGGGCGACCACCAGCCGGATACGTCACGCCATCCGGCCATGCACAAGACCGATACGCTGGACGCTATCATCCTGGTGAAGGGCCGTGTCCGGCTGCTGCTGGACGATGATGAGACCGTCATCGAGCCGGGCGACGTCGTCGTTCAGCGCGCAACCAATCATGCCTGGGTGGTTGAAGGTAACCAACCGGCGCTTTTCGTGGCGGTGCTCGTCGACAGGTCTTGACTTTATTCCCTGTTTGTTCTGTTAGTGTTCCGCTGGTGATCGCGGAATTCAACGAGCAGGGCACAATTTCATGGAAGCTAGTCACCAACGCAGGGGTGAACTCTGGTCGCTTCTGGTCGCGCACGGCTTTGAGGACGCCTTTGGCGAGAGCGATACGGCGCGGGTGGAATGCCCGGCCTGTCATGCGCCGCGCGCGCTGAAGCTCAGCCTCGCCACAGGCCAGGCGCGTTGCGCCAGCTGTGGCGTGTCCGCCCCGATCCGGACCTATCTGAGCCAGCTCGAGGACGCTGAGATCGTCCAGGAACCTGAAGTGTTCACCGAGGCGGAGATCATTCCGCTTCGGCCGGATCGGCTGCCGGCCGTCCGCCGGGAGCCGGAAACGGTGGCGAGCGACGAGGAGGTGGAAACCTGGCGGGCCGAGCTTCTCGACGAGCCGCAGGGCTTTGGCGGCGCGCAGGAAATGCGGGAGGCCCTGCCCGGTGCTGAAGCCGGGACGGCTGCCGCAGGCGCGTCAGGCGCCGAGGTGCGCCCGCGCCGCCGGGGCGTGTTCGAGGCCCTGATCATCATCCTTCTGTCGCTGGTCTTCCTCGGCGCAGGCCTGGCGGCAGCAGGGCTGTCGGCCTTTGCGAACTACCAGGCTTTCAGCGCGAGCGTCGCCGATGACGTGCAGGGCCGGATCTGGGGTTGGGCCGGGGTGATCGCCTCGGTCTGCTCCTTTGGCGGCTTCACTTTCTTCTGGTGGCACGTTTCGGGCGGGCGACGGAAGGAGGGCCTTCGCGCGCTTGCCTTCGCGCTGGCCGGCGCTGCGACGAGCGTGCTCGGCACGGCCATGTTCATGGAGACCAACAGGGATGTCCGCAGCCAGTCTGCGGCAGCGGCAGCGTCGGCGCGAGAAGTGGTCGAGGCGCAGATCGCCGGCTATCAACGCCAGCTTGACGGTATTCCCGCCGATACGCGGTCGGTCGAAGGGCTGGAGGCCTATCTGCGCGGGGTCGAGGCTGTGGGCCGCACACATCAGAAACCCTATCGCGACGCGCAGAATGAGCTCGGCCTCGCCAAACGGCGCGCGGAGCTGGAAGCAAAGATCGAGGCAGCCCGGATGAGCCTGCTTGGCGAGGGCGGGCCGGAGATCCTCAATGCGAAGGCGCCGGCCCGCGGGCTGCCCGCCTGGTTCTTTGCGGTGATGCTGGAAGTCTTTTCCTCCCAGGCAACCAGTATCGCCCTCGTGGCCCTGCTCGTGCTTGCCGCCGGGCGCGGGCGGGGCCGCGTCCCGTCGCAGGCTGAGCCGGTGGCGGCCTAGGCCAGGGCGCTAGACGCTGACGACGCGGCCCGGATTCATGATGCCGAGCGGGTCGAGCGCTGTCTTGATCGCCCGCATCGTGTCGGTGGCGACCTGCGGGCGGATCCCGGCCAGCTCGTCGCGCTTCAGCCGGCCGACCCCGTGCTCGGCACTGATCGAGCCGCCATGGCGCATGGTCTGCTCGTGGACGATGCGCGTGATCTCGCCGGCATGGTTTGACAGGATGGGGCTTGTCGCGTGTTTCGGCTCGCAGGCCGAGTAGTGCAAATTGCCGTCACCGACATGGCCGAAGGCGACGATCTCTGCCTCCGCGGCCACCTTGTGGATCTCTGCTTCGGTGACGTCGAGGAACGCCGGAATCGCCGAAACCGGCACGGAGATATCGTGATTGATGGCTGTCCCGAAGGCGCGCTTCGACAGAGGGATGGTTTCGCGGATGTGCCAGAAGCTGTCGGCCTGCGCCTTGTTCTCGGCAATGATGACATTGTCGGCGAGGCCCTTTTCGATGCCGTCGCCGAGCGCTTCCATAAGCGTGTCGCGCGCCAGCTCTTCGCGCGCCATCGACACTTCGACCAGCACCCGCCAGGGCAGTTCGGACGGGGCCGGGTCTCGCGTATCCGGCGCGTCGGCCTGCACCATGGAAATGGCCCGGGCTGGAATGATTTCGAAACTGGTCACCGTATCGCCGGCATGATCGCGCACCAGGGTAAGCAGGTCGACGACATCGCTGGCCGACTTGCAGATTACCCAGCCAGTTGCCTTGGCCACTTTCGGGAAGAGTTTGAGAGTCGCCGCCGTGATCAGGCCAAGCGTGCCTTCCGCGCCGGCGAACAGGTGTTTGAGGTCATAGCCCGTATTATTCTTCCGAAGGCCCGACAGCCCGTCCCACACCTCGCCAGAGGGCAGGACGACTTCGAGGCCGAGGATCAGGTCACGCATCATGCCATAGCGCAGCACGGCGACCCCGCCGGCATTGGTCGAGATCAGCCCGCCAATCGTCGCCTGGCCTTCGGAGCCGAGCGAGAGCGGGAACAGCCGGTTCGCCTCATCGGCCGCTTCCTGAGCGTCGACCAGGGGCGCACCGGCCTCAATGGTCAGCGAGTTGTTCTTCGTGTCGACCGCGCGAATGGCCTTCATCCGGCGCATCGAGACGGTGATTTCGCCATGCGGCGTGCCGCCATCGACAAGGCCGGTATTGCCGCCTTGTGGCACCAGCGCGACCTTGTGCTTCGCGCAGAGCCTGACCAGCTGAGCGGCCTGTTCGGTCGATCCCGGCATCGCAAGGAAAGGCGTCTCGCCCGGCCAGTTGCCGCGCCACGGCGTTGCGGCATCCTTCAGCCGGTCGGCATCCTCGCTCCAGCCCTTGTCGCCGAGCAGGGTTTTGGCCTCGTTGAGGAATTCAGTGGGCAGCTGGCTCATGACTTGCGCTCCATCATTGTGGAAAGGGTTGGGTCACCGCCCGCCGCTTTCAAGGCCGCGCCCGCGCGCTGGCGCGCCTCATCGGGCTTGTTCTGGCCGATCTTGGTAATCCCTTCCAGCCTCTCGGGCGCCATTTCAAAGGCCGTGATCCCTTTCAGCATCGCCTCGAACCGGCCGGCGCTCATCTTCGCCCGGGTCCATTCCGGCTTCGGGTAGAGGTCTTCCTCGAAACGTGCAGACAGGGTGTCGAGAACAACAGCGGCGCCGTCATCGTCCAGCGGACGGACAGCCCCTTCAGCCTCCACGGACAGGTAATTCCAGGTCGGCACCTGGTCTTCCATGCCATACCAGTCCGGCGAGATATAATCGTTCGGCCCGGTGAAGACGACCAAAGCCCGGCGCGCCTCGATGATGGCCTGACAGGCAGGATTCGTCCGCGCCAGGTGAAAGCGAAGGGTTTCTCCGTTGTTTCGGATGACTGGCGTGTGGGCGACACGGGCGCGCCCCTCCGTCACGCCGACAACAAGGGCGAACGGCCAGGCCTCGATCCGCCTCAGGAGCCGGTCGCGATCAGTGTCCAGAAAGGCCGGTGCCGGGTGCATACTGCTTGTCTAACTTCGATTGGCAGCGCGCGCCAGACGGTCATTGATCGCCGCGCCCAGGCCTTCTGGTGGAATGGGCGACACCGCGATGCGGTCGTAGCTGCGGTCGAGGTCTCGCAGCATGGCAAAGAGGTTTGCCGCCGCTTCGGCAAGGTCTCCGGAGGGGGAGAGGTTGAGGGTGGCGTCCACCGCACCAAAGCCGAGAAGGGCTTCGTTCGGCGCGGCCTTGTCGGCGTTCAGGCGCAGCGTGGCGTCCGGGGCGTAATGTCGAAGCAGCTGGCCGGGGGAGACCGGCCGGCCGTCCTGTCCACCTTCGGTCAGGCCGGGCCAGACGGACGCGATCCTGCCGGGCGTGATCGTGCCCTGCCTTAGCAGGACGGGTGCGTCGCCGCGCGCGTCGACCACGGTGGATTCCAGGCCTTCCTGGCAAGGGCCGCCATCGAGAATGAGATCGACAAGCTCGCCCATATCGGTCGCGACATGCTCCGCCCGGGTCGGGCTGATGCGGCCGGACGGGTTGGCGGACGGGGCAACCAGCGGCCCGCCAAACGCGCCGAGCAGGTCACGGGCGACGGGGTGTGCGGGGACGCGCAGCGCCAGCGTGTCGAGGCCGGCCCGCGCCAGGTCGCAGACCGTCGTGGCGGGCACGGCATTGACAACCAGGGTCAGCGGTCCAGGCCAGAACGCGTTCGCGAGCGCTTTCGCGGCGGGTGAGAAGTGGCCCTGTTCGAACGCCGCCTCCGGAAAGGCGAGGTGAGCGATCAGCGGATTGAAAACGGGTCGTTCCTTTACCCTGTAAATGGCGGCGACCGCTTCAGGATTGGCGGCGTCGGCGGCGAGGCCGTACACCGTCTCGGTCGGCATGGCGACGAGCCCGCCGGAACGCAGGATCGCGACCGCTTTCGCGATCACGTCGGACGAAGGAGTGAGAACAGGCGCAGGCATCAGCTGCCCGTTAGCACCCATTCAGCCTGCGCGCGAGGCCCGAACCTCCACCGTGATGTTGACCGTCTCGCCGACCCAGTCTGCACCCGGATCGGACTGCTGGCCGAGATTGAGCGGGGTCCGCTCGACACTGGTGGAGCCCTGCATGGTTGCTGTGTCGCTATCGATATCGAGCGTGAACGCGAAAGGCACGGTGACGGAGCTGTCCTTCAGGGCCAGCGTCGCATCGGCGACATAGCCGTCATCCGTCTGCCGGAAATTGCCGAGCTCGACCGTCGCTTGCGGGTGTTGCGAGACGTTGAACCATTCAGCCGACTTCAGGCTGTCAGTGTAGAGTTTGCGGTTCACCTCGGCCGAGCCGGTGCGCACCGTGACGCGGGCCCGGGCGGCGTCGAGGTCGTCCGGATCGAACTGGATCTCGGCTGACCAGTCATTGAACGCTCCGCGATAGATGCTGCCTTCGTGGGTGCCGGAGAATTCGATCGACGAAGCAGACGGATCGACCGTCCAGTTCGCCTCGATGGCCGCGCCTGCGGACGCCTCGGCGGCAGGCGTCGCATTGCCCGATCCACCGCCGAAAAGGGCCGGCACGCCGGCGATGAGAATAAACACGCCAAGCGCGGCGCCAAAGGCCGCAAAGAAGGCGCGCGGCGGCGCACTCGGCCGGTTCGTCTTGCCGAAAAGGCCAGGGATCATGCGCTTGAGAACGCCTTCCTCGGCGGAGATTTCATGTTTGACGGCGCCGGCGACATGCAGGCCAAGCAGTATGATCGCGACCCAGGCCAGCTTGGAATGGACGAACTCCACCACGCCATGACCGGTCTCATTCGACAGGAAGCCGACGCCCGGAATGTCCGGCCAGCTGACAAGGCCATAAAGCACGGTCGGAACGTCGAAATCGTGGGATGTCGAGACCAGTAGCCAGCCCGTCAGCGGCATCAGCAGCATCAGGGCGTAGAAGGCGACATGCACGCCATGACTGAGCGTCTTCTCCCACGGCTTCATGTCGCCCGGCAGGGCCGGCGGCCGGTTCAGCAGACGCCACACGATCCGCGCGACGGTCAGAAGCAGGATGGTGATGCCGATCGACTTGTGAAGCTGGTAGAGGCTTTCGCTGCCCTCCATGTTCCAGCCAAGACCGATCATGAAGATGATGCCGGCGGCGATCACCCAGTGAAGGGCAATCGCCACGGCGCTATAGCGTGCGGAATAGGGCATGTCTGGGCGCTCCCGGCTTTATTCCTCCTGGAGGAACTCCCCCGAAAACTCGATCTCCACCTCGTCGGAGATGACGCCCTGCAGGGACTCCTGGCCGTATTCGGACCGGGTGATCGTGGTCGAGGCGTTGAAGCCGAGAATGTCACGCTCGCCGGTCCATGGTGTATTGCCCACGCCATTGAAGGTCACGTCGAGGGTGACCGGCCGGGTCACGCCAAGGAAGGTCAGGTCACCCGTCACGGTGCCAGTCGTCTCGCCGGTGCGCTCGACATCGGTCGAAACGAAGGTGACTTCCGGGAAGGATCCGGCCTGCAGGAAACGTGCATCCTTCGACAGGGCTTCCGGCCAGCTCGTATAAGGGCTGTCAGGGTGATAGGCGCTGAAATCGGACGGATAGTTCACATTCAGGCCCATCGGGTCGATCGTGACGCGGATGGACGAGCTTTCCGGCTCATCGGGATTGAAGTCCAGCGTGGCGTCGAAGTCGGTGAAGTCGACAGTGTATTCCGAGACGCCGCCATGAATGACGGTGAAGCTCAGGAACGCATGGTTCTTGTCGAGCGCGTAGGTCGCGTCGGCGACATCGGCCAGCGGGCCAGCCGGTTCAGCCTCGGCCGGCTCGGCGGCTGACGTTTCGGTTTCTGCGTCCGGCGTGGACGTGCCGGGTTCTGCCGGCGTTTCAGCTGGATTGCAGGCAGCGATCAGGAGCGCGCTGGCGCCGGCAAGGAAAATCGGGGTCAGTTTCATGTCTATCAGCCCTCTTGGCTATAAATTGTCAGCTTATTCAGCCTGCAGGAATTCACCGGAGAATTCCACGACAACCTCATCGGAAAGGAATTCTTCCAGCGATTCCTGGCCAAAGGCAGAGCGGCTCAGCGTCGTCGATGCGGTGAAACCGATCGTGTCGCGGCCATTGTTCCAGGGGTAGTTGGTCACGCCGTTATAGGTGACATCCATCGTCACCGGGCGCGTCACACCGAGAAAGGTCAGGTTACCCGTCACCGTGCCGGTATTCTCGCCGGTCACTTCGGCACCGGAAGAGACAAACTTGATCTCGCCGAATGAGCCAGCGTTGAGGAAACGTGCATCCTTCGACAGGGCTTCGTTCCAGCTGTCGAACTCGCTGTCAGGGTGGGTGCCCTTGTAGTCGCCGGGATAGTTCGACTCCACGCCCAGCGGATCGATCGTGACTTCGATCGAAGAGGTGGCCGGCGCTTCCGGGTTGAAGTCCAGCGTTGCGTCGAAATCGGTAAAGTTCACCGTATAGTCGGAGAGTCCGTTGTGCTCGATCGTCCAGGTCAGGAAGGCATGATTTCTGTCGAGCTGGTAGGTGCCTGCGGCGACATCGTCGAGCGACTGCGCGAAGGCAGGTGCAGAAACGAAGGCGAGAGCGGCGAGGGGCGCTATATAACGACGCATGGACGGGAACTCCTTGTGGTGTTGGCATTGGTTGTACGACTAAGTAGACGGTAACCGCAATCGTTCCAGCCCTGTCAAAAGGATGATGGGACATAGTAGTTATCCGGGAGACGCATGAGATGACATACAGAGCGCCGGTTGAGGACATGGACTTCGCCCTTCGCGAGCTGGCAAGCCTCGAGCGGGTGCTGGGCGAGGGATTTCCCGCTTTCGACATGGACCTGGTTCAGCCGATCCTTGAGGAAGCCGGCAAGTTCGCTGCTGATGTTCTGGCGCCGCTGAACCAGCCGGGCGACGAACAGGGCGCACAGCTGACCGGGAACGGGGTTATCGCGCCGGTTGGCTTTGCCGATGCCTACAAAGTCTTTGCCGAAGGCGGCTGGATGGGCCTGGCAGCACCGGAAAAATGGGGCGGCCAAGGCCTGCCGAAGACGCTGGCCAATGCTGTGCTCGAGATCATCCACGGCGCCAATATGAGTTTCGGTCTTTGTCCGCTGCTCAGCCTCGGGGCCATCGAGGCGCTGGTCGAGCATGGCCACCCGGCAGAGCAGGAGAAGTATCTGCCCAAGCTCGTCTCCGGCGAGTGGACGGGCACGATGAACCTGACAGAGCCGCAGGCCGGCTCCGATGTCGGGGCGCTGAAGACCAAGGCCGTGCCGAACGGCGACGGGTCGTACGCCATCAGCGGACAGAAAATCTATATCACCTGGGGCGATCACGACATGGCGGAGAATATCATCCACCTTGTCCTCGCCCGCCTGCCGGATGCGCCGGCCGGATCGAAGGGCATATCGCTGTTCGTCGTGCCGAAAGTCCTGGTCAATGAGGACGGTTCGCTGGGCGAACGCAACAATGTCCAGTGTATCGGGCTGGAAAAGAAGATCGGCATTCATGCCTCGCCGACCTGCGTGATGGAGTATGACGGTGCCACAGGCTGGCTGGTCGGTGAGGAAAACCGCGGCCTGGCCTGCATGTTCACCATGATGAACTCCGCCCGGCTCAATGTCGGGCAGGAAGGTGTCGGCGTGGGCGAAGCGGCTTACCAGGCGGCCTATGCCTATGCGCAGGAACGCAAGCAGGGCCAGGTAAAGGGCGTCGATGGGCCGGCACCGATCCTCCACCATGCTGATGTCCGCCGCACCCTGACCACGATGCGCGCCAATGTCATGGCGGCGCGGGCGATCTGCTATGCCTGCGGCGTGGCGGCGGATATCGCGAAGACGTCAGACGGCGATGCCGGCGAGGCTGCAAAACTGCGCGAGGACCTTCTCACCCCGATCGCCAAGGCCTGGTCGACCGATATGGGCGTCGAGGTCGCGAGCATGGGCGTCCAGATCCATGGCGGCATGGGGTTCATGAACGAGACGCTGGCCGCGCAGCTCTATCGCGATGCGCGGATTGCGCCGATCTATGAAGGCACGAACGGCATCCAGGCGATCGATCTTGTTGGCCGCAAGCTCGGCATGGCGAACGGCAAGGCCATGGCTGACATGCTGGGCGATGTCCGCGCCACGGCACAGGCTGCGCGCGAGACGAATGATCCCCAGCTTGTCCAGATTGCCGACCGGCTGGTGGCCGCTGCCGATGCGCTGGAAGAAGCCACTGGCTGGATGGTCGAGACGATGAAGACCGACCGTGACAAGGGGCTCGCCAGCGCGACGGCCTATCTGAAACTTGCCGGCGACGTTATCGGCGGTCATTTCCTGACGCGCGGCGCGGTCGCTGCCCGCACCGAGGGCGGGACGATGCGGGGCCGGATGACGGCGCTTGCAGGCTTCTTCGCCGAAACGGCGCTGGCGGAAGCGCCCGGCCGCGTATCCGGCATCACGCGCGGCGGCGACAGCTTCTTGAGCGAGAGCGAGGCCCTGTTCGGGTTGGCCTGACACACGTGCAGGGAGACGACATGAGCAGACCGAAAGCCGGCGATATCCTGCAGCTCGACCTCGGTGACGGACAAAAGGGCTACGTGCAGGTGTCGGAAGCCAGCTTGCTGATTGCCTTCGATGTCTTGACGCCTGCCGATCTGGCGCCGGAGGTGCTGAAGGACCTGGACGTCGTTTTTGCCGTGCATGTGCGCGGTGACGACCTGCACCGTGAGCGCTGGCCCGTCATTGGCCATTTTGATGTGCCGGGCAATCTGAAGGGCCATCCCCTGATGTTTCGCCAGGATGCCTCGACCGGCCGGCTAAGCATTGCGCATCCGGGCCTTCCGGGCGGCGAAAAGGCCGCGACTTTAAAAGAGTGTATCGGTCTGGAGCGGGCAACTGTCTGGTCGGCTGCGGCGGTGGAAGAGCGATTGCGGGACCACTTTGCCGGCCGGGAAAACCGCTGGCTCCAGGAGCTTGCCATCGACCTGCAGCGCGTCCCCGAAGACCAGTTGCGCTAGCTAGCGATGGCTCGCGGCCGCCCGGGCGACCAGCCGTGGCGAGACGACCGCCATCAGGATGCAGGCGCCAAGACACCAGACGCTCATCCAGACAAGCTGTGTGGGAAGGTCGATGCCCGCATCGATGAGCGCGCCTGTCAGGCCCGGGCCGAGGGCGGTCGAAAAGACCATGGCCGCGACGATCACCGCGCGGATCGCGCCAAGATGTTTCACCCCATAGACCTCCGGCCAGAGCGCGCCGAGCAGGGTCGAGGTGAAGCCATAGCTGACGCCGATCAGGATCATGAAGACATAGACACCCCAGGCCGATGAGAGATAGGCGGCCGCCGCGCTGGCAACCGCGAGCGGTAGCAGGAAGAGCGGCAGCAGGCGGGGCGCCCCGAACCGGTCGACGAGCTGGCCACAGACAAGGGCGAACAGCACCGTTGTCACGGCTTTCAGCGGAAAGGCGGCAGCAAAGGCGAGCGGGGAGTAGCCGCGTAGCTCAACCAGGTAATCCTGATGGAAGAAGATGGTCGTGCCGATAAAGGGCGGCGCCAGCACGCAGGACAACAAGGCATAGAAATAGGGGTCGCGGAGCACCTCACTGCGCGTCCAGTCGCGGGCGGTATGGTGTGCAGGGCCCTTGTCGGCAGTCTCGCCGGGGACGCGCTCCACCCGCCACAGGACATGGATCAGCGGAAGCGCCAGCATCATCAGCGCGGCAATGGCGACGATCCAGGCCGCCTGCCAGCCCGCCGCCGAGGCAATCAGCGCGAAGGAGATTGGCAGCAACGCCTCACCTGCCTGATGGCCGGGGACGACGAGCGAGGTTGCGCGGCCGCGATTGGCGGCAAACCAGCGCCCGGTCTCGGTCAGGGCGATATGGGTCATCATGCCCTGGCCGAAGAGGCGCAGCAGGTAGAGCGCGAGAACCATCACCGCGATGCTTGGCGCAAAGGCGATGAGCAGGCAGGCTGCAGACAGGCAGGGGATGACGAACCAGGCGACATTGCGGCCCGGCATCCGGTCGAGGATGCGGCCGATGAAGGGCAGGGTCAGCGCGCTGGCCAGGGTGGCGACCATGTAGGTCAGGCCAAACTCGCCATCGCTCAGCGAGAATTTCGCCCGCAACTCTTCACCCGACAGGCCGATGAAGAAAGTCTGGCCGAAAGACGAAAAGAAGGTGAGCAGGAAGCCGCCCGCGATCCATCGCGCATTGGTCTTCAGGAATGAAAACATGACGCCTTTCTGGCGCGAATGCGCGGCTGTGGGAACCTGCGATCATGCAAGGCCGCTAGTCGTAGAAGCACTTCTCCGTGCCATCGCCCAGAATGTAGCAGCGGCCCTGATAGTTTGGCGGTGGGCGGTAATCTGGCTTCCAGTCGAAGATCGGGTGGCGGTAGGCCTTGCGGGCATACTCTTCGGCGGCAACGCGCTCAGCCTGGGCGCGGCCCTCATACATGGCCTGAGCCCAGCGCCAGACAGTCCCGCACTCGCGGCTGTTATAGCCGAACCGGCTGCAGATGTCGCTCGCATCGGCCTCATTTGGCAACTGCTTGTACCTGTTCCAGTAAGCCTGCAGGTATTTGCCGCCTTGCGTCCGTGCAACGGTGTAGAAGACGTCGTTGAACTGGATTTCGTAGCCATTGGCGAGAATCTCATCGGCCTTTTCGCGCTGGCTTTTGGCGAGGCGCTCGGCGCGGACCGCCGCCCATTGCTCGGGGTATTCGCGCCCCATGCGGGAGTCGTATTTTTCCTCGAACAGGGCCCGTGCCTGCTTGATGATCTCTTCGGTGACGAGGGTTTGCGGATCATCGGGAGATGATTTGTAGAATTGAGGATTACGATGCTCCGCCGTCTGGCGGACGTAAGCATCTTCCCCGGAAGCTCCGAGCGTGTACCAGTCAGAAATACCGCCTGCCGCGCCAAGGTCCGGGTCTTCAAAGAAGCGCACGGCGGCGTGAAGCGGCATGGATGGAATGTCGTCGGGGTTCTGACCCCTGAACATGTCGCGGTACAGCCCCTCATCCATTGACCCGACCCAAACGTCTGCCAGTTTCAGGGCGTTGACCGCATACAGATTGACATTGATCGGTGCCAGCTCGTTCACGTTACCGGCTAGTGGCTCCTTGAACTCCGGCCCGCCAACGACATGGGTAATGAAGCGGTAATAGCGATCCGGCCCTTCGCCGTAGACAACGAGCCAACCGCGTACGCCTGAAACCGAAATGTCCATGTGGTCGTTCACATAGAGAGGCACCATGCCCACGGCGCCGTCCTTCAGTTCGACCGGCGTACCATCCTCCAGGCTCAGCGGCACATAGATGTCGCCGTTAAAGACGCCGTGGCCGGAGGCGAGCGTCCCCCGCTTTTCCAGCGGCATATTTACAAAGTCGGTGCCGGAACTCCTGGCGAGACGATCGAGTTCTTCATAGCTTTTGGGGCTCAACCGGGTCCATTGATTGGGGGGCTTGTTATCGAGCGAGTGACCAATCGCCATGATGGTGAGCTGCGGACCGAGATGGTCGATCTCCAGCTTGAACGGGTCGACATAAACAGAGAATTCGCTGCCATCTTCGGCGCGCACGGGGAAGGCATAGAGATTGTTGTTGAAGACGTAATAGTCGTTGCCCTTGTCCGGCTCGCGCCGTTCCACGACGCGGTCGAGGGTCAGGTCGAACTCGCCCGTCGGGCCTGGAAAGAAGTAGGATTTCAGACCGTCTGAATTTGTCGGGCCTTCAAACCGGACAACGGCGGGCTGGTCTGGCTTCTTCCCGTAGTGTTGATTGATATGCGACCAGTAGAATGAGGTCGGCGTAAACGATGCTGTGCCGTCCAGCGTGACGTACCCATACTGTAGATCGACCCGTTGCACATAGGCGAGCTTGTCGGATACGGGATAAGCCCACCTGTATTCAGCCGGCAGCAGGATGTTTCCCTGGTCGTCCGCAATGCCGGTCAGAACGGTCTGCCTGGCGATGTAGTAGAGATAATTATTCTTGCCGAAGCCGAGGTTGTCCTGGGCGAACTTCTCGTAAGCCGGCCCGGTTGTGCCCTGGCGTTCGAGGATAGGGATGAGTGTTTCCTCGTCGGGTATGAAATGCTTCACCAGGGACAGCTTCTTGGGAGCGGCGCCCTCTGTTGAGGGGCGAACATAGACCTGTTCGGCCTCGATGATGCAGCCAACGCCCTTGTTGGGCTGGCGGCATTCGGTGTCGAACTTGTCAGTGGAGCTGTAGTTCTTCCAGGCATGGGCCGGCAGGGAGATGGCGGCCATTGCGACAATGGCGGCGAGTCGTCTGATCATGCGTCTTGCGTCCCCGAATCAACAGGATCGACAATTCACGAGCTCACATGACTTTGCAATATTTCTCGCAAGGCGAGGGGGTTGGAAACGTCAGGGAGTCCAGCGCTGGATGAGCGATGAAGCGTCCGGCCGGGCGCGTTCCTGCGGATCCATGGTCGCGGTGCCGAGATAGATGAAGCCGGCCACGCGTTCACTGTGCTCAAGCCCGAGCAGCTTGTTGATGCCGCTGGAGAAGCTGATCCATTCGGTCAGCCAGCAGCCGGCCCAACCAGCGGCATTCGCCGTCAGGAGGAGGTTGTAGGCGAGCGCACCGGCAGAGAGTTCCTGCTCCCACACAGGGGTACGATTATCGTCCTTCGGGCTGGAGATCACCGCCACCACGACGGGGGCCCGCATGAACAGGCCGCGTGTTGTCTCAACTTCCTTGTCACCCGCCATCGGGGCCTCTTCCAGGTGAACCTTGGCCGCGGCCTCCCCGAACGCAGCGCGCGCATCGCCTTCGAAGACGATGAAGCGCCATGGGGAGAGCCGCCGGTGGTCGGGCACGCGGGTGGCCGCTGCCAGGATGTCGTCAAGCTGCTCACGGTCGGGCCCGGGATTGCCGATCGCGACCTTGTTGGCCGAACGGCGAAGCGACAGGAATTTGCGGACATCGCTGGACGGGCGTGTGGCGAGCATCGGCTCGCCGACGGGCGGGGCGGGAGGAAACATCTCGGTCATGCGCGCTAGATAATCTGGACGGCGCTGAATTCATAGACACAAGTCCGGCCTATGCGCAGACCATCAGCGGCTGGTGCTGAGTGAACAGCGTTCACAAAATGAACACCCTTTTCTTTTTTGCTCTCGTGCGCTATGTGAGAGGTCTGGTCGGTTTACGCTGAGTTCCCATGGAAGACGAGCTTCACACTCCTGCAGAGCGCCGGCGCATCCGTGTTCGCGGGGCTATTCTTGAAGCCGCCGAACGGGTCTTCGCGGTTGAAGGGGAAGCCGGGCTTTCGATCCGCCGGATCGCGGACGAAATCGACTATTCCCCGGCCGCCATCTACAAGTATTTCGGGTCCAAGGACGAGCTGATCGACGAGCTTAAGGAGGCTTTCTTCGGCCGCATCCTCGAGAGCGTCAACCTGATTGCCGACCGGGCCGAGCCGTTCCCGACGCGGGCGCGCCGGTGCGTGTCGACCTATGTACGCAAGGCGCTCGAGAAGCCGCATCATTATGTGGCGGCCTTTTCAGGTGTGGCGCCACCGGCGCCGACCGTGCCGGAGGGCTGCGAGTTCAGCGATTCCAATCGCGCCCAGGCCTTCGCCATCCTGACCGAAATGGTGGGCGAGGGGCTGGACAATGGCTGTTTCCGGCCAGAGCTGGTGCGCGATACAGCCGCCAAGTCGATCTGGGCGTCGATGCACGGCCTTGCGATGATGATTGCCCATTTCAACGATTTTCCGTCCATGGCGACCATGCCCAGCGCCATGAGCCAGGACGACTTCATAGACTTTCACGCCGACCTTATCATCCGGAGCCTGGAATCCGGTCCGACCAAACGAGACTGAGACCAGCCCAGCAGGAGCGCACCATGCAGGAGCCATCAGCACACGTGGCGAAAGAGCCGAGGCCGAGTTTCCTCAAGGGCCTTCTCTTTCTGATCGTCATCGCCATTTCGCTGGCGGGCCTCGCCGCCTTTGTCCTGTCCCAACGGTCCAGCGAGGGACCGCTCGTCATCAATGAAGCGCCGACCCCGCTCGGTGTGGATGTCATCGAGGCGCGCCTGCAGGCATCGCTCGATCTCGATGAGAAGTTCAGCGGTCTTGTGTCAGCCAAGCGTACCAGCCAGCTCGGCTTCCAGAGCGGCGGACGGATTGCCGCTCTGAGGGCCGATATCGGCGACCGGGTCGAGCAGGGACAGAGCCTGGCGGTTCTCGACACGCGCGCACTGCGTTCGCAGCTGGCCTCCGCCGAAGCGCAGGTCGACGAAGCAATCGCCGCGCACTCGCTCGCCGTTTCAACGGTGGAGCGCCAGCAAGCCCTCCTTGAGAAGGGTCATGTTTCCCAGCAGCGTGTCGACGAAGCCGCTGCGCAGGCCACGACGGCACAGGCACGGATCAATGCCGCCAGGGCCCAGGCTGAAGCGCTTCGGGTCCAGATTGACCTGTCGCAGATTTCAGCGCCCTTCGCGGGCGTGATCACCGAACGCATGTTCGATGAAGGCGCCATCGCCGCTCCGGGCGCGCCTGTCTTTGAACTGGTCGAGACGGGGGCCCTCGAGGCGCGTATTGGCTTGCCATCGGCCCTCGCAGCCGAACTTGAGCCGGGCGAGACCTATACGCTCACCGTGGACCGGGGCCCGGTCGAAGCAGAGCTGAGATCGGTGACGGGCGTCATCAATGCCGGTCAACGGACGGTCGCAAGCGTCTTCGAAATCCTTGATCCGGAGGCTGTTTCCGTCGGCGCCGTGGTCCGCATGAACATGACCCGGCAGGTCAATGAACCAGGATTATGGGTGCCGGTAACGGCGCTGTCTGAAGGCCAGCGCGGCCTGTGGTCCATCTATATCGCCAGGAAGGATGACGACACGTGGACTGTGCGTCCCGGTCTTGTGGAGGTCATCCAGAGTGAGGGCGACCAGGCTTTTGTCCGGGGGGCGGTCTCCGACGGCGATCTCATCATCATCGACGGCCTGCAGCGGATCACGCCCGGCCAGGAGGTTCGGCCGCGCCTCGACCAGACCGCCAATGCGGCTGACGAGGGATAAGCCGCCATGCGCACGCTGTTCTATCGTCTGCCGCGGCTGAGCATTCTTTTCATCATGGTTGTCATCGCTGGCGGGATCGGTTCGATCCTGACGCTTGGCCGCCAGGAAGACCCGACACTGGTCGAGCGCTATGGCTATGTCCTGACGACCTTGCCCGGCGCCGATGCCGAACGCATCGAAGCCACCGTCACCGACCCGATCGAGTCGGCCCTGCTTGAATTGCCCGAGGTCGAGGAGGTCCAGTCGACGTCGCGAGCCAATGTCTCGCAAATCGGCTTGCAGATCGACGAAGGGCTGACGGAAGCCGAAGTCGACGATGCGTGGACGCTGATCCGGGCAAAGGTTGACGGCGCGCGGGCGAACCTGCCGCAGGGTAGCAGCATCCCCGAGGTCCATCGGCAATATGTCGGTGCCAGCACCATCCTTGTCGGTCTCGTCTGGGAAGGCGAGGGAGAGCCGGAACTCGCTGTCATGGCGCGGTTTGCGCGCGCCCTGTCGGATCGCTTCCAGACGCTCGCCGGGACGGAAGAAACCGAGATCTACGGACTCCCCATAGAGGAGGTCCGGGTCATCATAGACCCGCAGGCGCTCGCCGCAGCCGGTCTGTCCATGCCGCAGGCGGCCCAGCTCATTGCTGCTGCGGATGCCAAGACGCCGGCCGGACAAGTGCGCGGGGAAACCTCCAATGTCGGCCTTGAAATCGGTGGCGCGTTTGACGGCATCGCCCGGATACGGGCCGTTCCGCTCCAGCAGCGTGCGGACGGGACCGCCCTGCGCGTCGGCGACATTGCCGACGTCCACAAGGGCATAGAAGATCCGGCCACGGTTGCGAACTTTACCGACAACAAACGCTCAATTGTTGTTGGCGCGTTCATTCAGCCGCATCAACGCGTCGACAAATGGGCAGAGACAGCCCGCGACCTGGTGGCCGAATTCGAAGCGGAGTCGCCTGACGAAATTGATGTCCGGATCCTGTTCGACCAGAGCGTCTACACCGAGACGCGCCTGAATGGCCTGGCGCAGAACCTCGCCTTTTCGGCCCTGATCGTCTTCCTCGTCCTGTTCCTTGTCATGGGCTGGCGGGCGGCCATTGTCGTCGGTGCAGCGCTGCCGCTGACCGTGGCGCTGGTACTGCTCCTGTTCAACCTGTTCGGTTACAACCTGCACCAGATGTCGGTGACGGGCCTGGTCATCTCGCTCGGCTTGCTGATCGACAATGCCATCGTCGTTTTCGATGAGTACGACCAGGAACGCGCGCGCGGCCATTCGATCATCGATGCGATCGACATCGCCATCCGGAAGCTGTTCGGGCCGCTATTCGCCTCGACACTGACAACCGCCCTCGCCTTTGCCCCCATTGCCATGATGCCGGGCGGCGCAGGCGAATTCATCGGCATGATCGGCGTTTCGGTGATCTTCTCGGTTGCGACGTCTTTCCTGCTCGCCATGACGATCACACCCTTCCTTGCCGGTCACCTGGACCGCAAGCGCAAGCCCGGCGAGCGCAAGAACTGGTTTCGGGACGGTATCTCCATCGACGCCGTGACCGATGGCTATCGCTGGACGATTGGTGCTGTCCTGCGCTTCCCGGTCCTCGGCCTGCTGATCGGGATTGTCCCGACCGTGACCGGTTTCATGCTTGGCTCCACCCTGCCGTTGCAATTCTTCCCGCAGACTGAACGTGACCAGTTCCAGGTCCAGATCACGCTGCCGCCGACGGCGACCATCCATGAAGCGCGCCGTGCGGCTGAGCGGGCGACGGACCTGCTTTACACCTATCGCAATGTCGAGATGGTGAACTTCACACTCGGCGAAGCCGCGCCGCGTGTCTACTACAACGCTTTCAACAATACGCAGGGCGTGCCGGGCTTCGCAGCCGGATGGGTGCAGCTCAAGGATGCGATGTCCACGCGCATCATGGTGCGCGACATTCAGGACAAGCTGCGCGAGGATTTTCCTGAAGCACAGTTCCTGGCGCTTCCATTCGAACAGGGCCCGCCTGTGGATGCGCCGATCGAATTCTTCATCCAGGGCAACAATCTCGAGACGCTGAACGCCCTCGGCAACGAGACACGCCGCATTCTCTCGGGCGTCCCGGGCATTACCTATACCCAGGCGAGCCTGCAGCTCGGGGCGCCCGTCGTGACCATCCGCGCCGACGAAGCGGCCACCGCGATGTCAGGAGACCGGCTGGTCGATCTTGCCAATGACTTGCGCGCCGAGCTCGAAGGGGTGCCAGCCGGGTCCATCCTGGAGGGCATCGAGGAAGTCCCGGTGCGGGTGATCGCGCCGCCCGAACGCCGCTCTCAGCTGGCTGATCTGCGCTCCAAGACCATCGGCAACGGCCCGGACGGGTCCGGCGCGCCCATCGCGTCGCTGGGTGAGATCACGCTCGATCCGCAGACCGCTGTCATCACCCGATATATGGGCCGGCGGGTCAACCAGATCTACGGCTTCACCGAACCCTATTCGCTGCCGCCGCCCGTCATGGAGAAATTCCAGTCAGCACTCGACTCATCGGCCTTCAGCGTGCCGCCCGGCTACGAGATCATCATCGGCGGCGAAGAGGAAACCCGCACCGAGGCCTTGGGCAATCTCGCATCGCTGGCCGTCCCCCTTGTGCTGATCATGGCCGGGGCGGTGGCACTGGTGTTCAACTCCTTCCGCATGGCGCTTGTCATCCTGATGACGGGCGGGATGTCGGTCGGCCTCGCCTTTGGCGGGGTGTGGATGTTCAACCTGCCTATGGGCTTCAACGCCATTGTCGGCGCGCTCGGCCTGCTTGGCATCTCGATCAACAGCTCGATCGTGGTGCTGTCGCTGCTACAGGGCAGCGAGGCCGCGCGGCGAGACGATGTTATTGCGCAGCGCGAGATTGTCGTCGCCGCCACACGGCACATTGTTGCGACGACGCTGACGACAATGGGCGGATTCGTGCCGATCATCCTTACGGGAGATGTCTTCTGGCTGCCCCTGGCGACGGCCATTGCCGGCGGGGTGGCCGGTTCGGCGCTGCTCGCGCTCTACTTCGCGCCAGCTGTGTTCCGGATCATGACGATGAAGCCGATGCTCCGTTCCTGGCGGGCAGTGACGGGACGCGGCTGGCAGCACCCAAGGGATGCTGCGCAGCCGGCCGAGTAGGCGCAGGTGGGGGCGCGCGCCTAGCTCGAAATCCTGAGGTCTGCCGGATCGTTGCCATCATTGGCAGGCGACTCGACCCCCGGCGTCAGGTCCCAGTTGGTCTGGTTCAGCTTCAGCGTGTTCACGACAAAGGTGAACTTCCGGGCATGCCAGATGGAATTGGCATTGTAGGTCGTGTCGCGGCTCGGCAGGTAGACGAGGCCTTCGATCTTGAAGTCGCGCGAGTCGTTGAAGATGAAGTTCGACTTGGGCAGGCCGGACGGTTCGAAGAACATGATGTCCTTGTAGTCGCCGCTGGTCGGCGGCGTCAGGTTCGACTTCACAGCGCTGTTGAACTGGATGCCGGACTTGTTGTCATGGAAATAGAAGGTCACGCCATCGCCATACCACTCGCCGCCATTCACGTTCCAGCTTGAGCCGTTGAGGATGTAGAGGCCAGGCGCGAAATCGACGTAAGGCTCGCTGTTGAAGTTGATGTTCCCGCAATAGGTGCCGGGATGCATGGTGACATTGCCACCATTGAAATTCTTGCTGGAATAGTCGCAGTCACCCGGATTGACGGTCGGCATCTTGGCCGTGAACGGCTCCTGCTTGGGCTCGCAGGACGTCTCCATGTTAGCGATCGGCCCGTAATTGTTGGTCACGCCCGGGCCGGCGATGCAGATGTCCGAAAACTGGATATTGATGTTCGAACTGAAGCTGGCCGCCGCGCTGTTCATCGAATTGACCTGGATGGCGCATTCCGGCGCGACGACGGTCGCTTCGGAGTTGAAGGTCAGCGCGTGGTTGGCGCTTTCGTCGAGCACCCAGATGCAGGTCTCGGCAATGTCTTTTGGCTGTGTGACGGACGCCGAGAGCGTCACCGGGATATTGTTGATGCCAAGAATGGCCGCAAAGGTTGTCCCGACATTGGCGGTCGCCGTGCCTTTGTAGACGACCTCGTTTCGGGTCTCGGCGAAGGAGAAATTCGCGATGGGGTCGAGCTTTGCCAGCTGGTTTACGTTCGATCCGAAATAGGCGTTCGCCGTTGTCTGGAAGCTGGACGTCCCTTCCTGCGCTGCGGAAAGCAGGCTGGCATCGAGGGCTGCACGAAGCGCGGATTTCGCATTCGAGCTGCGGACCATGTCGACCGAGAAGCCGACCATGCCGATGACTGGAATGGCGAGAAGCGCGAACAGCATGGTCGTTCCGCCCTGTTTTGATCGGGCAAGTGTCCCGGCAGCGCGGCCAAGACTTCCGGAGAGCGTAGCGTTGGACAGGTGGGTGCGTGGCATGACAGTTCCCCTTGCACTCTGAAACCGTCTGCCAAGGCTATGGGCCGGGGTTCTAACGGGACGAAAAGGTAAAGGCTGAAATTTACCGAAAATTCAAAAGACAACTGCGGCTGGCCCACGCGTTTTAACGCCCTGCTCAGCTTTTTACGTGAAGAAACAGGTGTGTCGCTGGCAATGAGGGAAAGGCCGCAAATGGCAGATACTGCGCTTGAGCTGGGAGAGGTCGATCCGCCGAAATGGCGCGTGCTGGTTCACGGCACGACTTATGGTCCCTATACGCTCGGCCAGATGCAGTCCTTTGTCCGGGAGCGGCGGATCGGCCCTGAAAGCCGGGTTTCGGGCGCGGCAACCGACGAATTCCTCGCCGCTCATGAGCATGATGCCTTGCGAAGCCTGTTCGAGAGCGGCGGGCGCCATGGCGATGACGCCGACAACGAACCCGCCAATTATCTCATCGTCACGCGGCTCAACGGGACCGGCAAGATGCAGATCATTGGGGCGCTCAATCGGCTGGGCAAGTTCGCCGAGGTGATGCCCGGGGTCTGGACGCTCCGCTCGCGCGCCCGCCAGGCCCGCGTGCGCGAACGCCTGCAGGCCACGATCGGCCCGGGCGACCAGGTCATGATCTCGAATGCGACGACGGGCCGGCTGGCCTGGCTCAATCTCGGCCCGGAGTCGGATGTCCATATCCGCCGGGTCTGGGATGCGCCGCTCGAAGAGACGGCCTAGGCCGGCTCGGCGATCTCGGCCGGGGTTGGCGCCGGCTTCCCGAGGATCAGGTCTGCCGCCTTCTCCGCAACCATGATGGTCGGTGCATTGGTATTTCCGCCGATGAGCGTCGGCATCACCGAAGCGTCGACCACCCGAAGGCCCGTCACGCCGCGAACTCTCAGATCGCCATCGACAGGGGCGGCGTCATCGATCCCCATGCGGACGGTGCCGACAGGGTGGTAGATCGTTTCGCCGGTCTCGCGGACAAAGGCGTCGATGTCGGCATCTGACTGGACGCCCGGACCGGGCAGGATCTCGTCACCGCGAAAGCCGGAAAAGGCCTCCTGGCGTGCGATGTCCCGGCAGATCTTCACGCCTTCGCGAATGGCGCGGCGGTCTTCCTCGGTCGCCAGGTAGTTGGGATCGATTGCCGGATGATCGAATGGATCGGCACTGTTCAGTGTGATCGTGCCCCGGCTTTCCGGGCGCAGCTGGCAGGCATGGATGGTGAACCCGTCCATGTTCATCTGCTGGCGTCCATGCTCCATCATGATGGCATTCACATAGTGCAGCTGCAGGTCGGGCCGGTCGAGGCCCTCGCGGGACTTCAGAAAGGCTCCGGCCTGCAGGAAGTTGTCGCGGCCCGGCCCCTGCTTGCGCAGCAGATAATTCAGCCCGACGGCGATCTTCTTCAGGCCGGCCTGTTTGGAATAGGCGGACAGTTTCTTCGTCATCTTGTGGATGACGGTCACGTCCAGGTGGTCCTGCAGGTTGCGGCCAATCTCTGGCCGGTCAGCGATGACCGTGATGCCGTGCTGGCGCAGATGGTCGGCCGGCCCGACACCGGACAGCATCAGCAGCTGGGGCGACTGGACGGCGCCGGCGCAGATGATGACTTCCTTCGCCGCTTCGACCCGTTCAGGTTCTGCCCCTCTCCTGGCGACCAGTTCGACGCCATGCGCGTGGCCGCCGCGAAACACGACCTTGCTGACGAGCGCGGTGGATTTCACGGTCAAATTTTTCCGCTCGTCGAGGATCGGACGAAGGAAGGCGTAGGAGGTGCTCCAGCGGGCGCCGTCATTGATCGTGCGCTGATAAGCGCCCATCCCTTCCTGCTGGGCACCGTTGAAGTCCTTCGTGACGGCATGGCCGGCCTGTTCGCCGGCCTTGATGAAAGCCTGATAGGGCTCAGCGTCGAGCGGGCTTTCCTCCACGACGAGCGGACCGTCGCCGCCATGATACGCATTGGCGCCATTCTGGTAGCCTTCGGAGCGCTGGAAGTAGGGCAGGACGTCGGCATAGCCCCAGCCGCTGAGACCCGACTGGCGCCACTGGTCATAGTCGCGCGCATGGCCGCGGATATAGATCATGCCATTGATCGAAGAGGATCCGCCCCAGCCCTTGCCGCGCGGCCACCACAGCTTGCGGCCATTCATGTGAGCCTGAGGCGTGGTGTAGAAGCCCCAATTGTGCGGGTTTTCTTCCTTGATCAGATTGCCCACCCCGGCCGGCATGCGGACCATGAGGCTGTTATCCTTGCCGCCGGCCTCGATCAGGCAGACTGACACAGACGGGTCAGCCGAGAGCCGGTTTGCGAGAACGCATCCCGCGCTGCCCGCACCGACAATAATGTAATCGAAGCTTTCGTGCTGGTTCATTGAGCGTCTCCTCCGGCCCAGATAGTTGACGGGCGATAAATGACGATAGTGTCAGTTTCGCATAAACCTTCAACCATTTATGAACGGGCGATGCATAGTCTTCCACTTCCGGTCGCGTCCGGGACGGGTCCTCAACGTGGACGATGGAGTGGCATCTTGCAAAGCAGCATCAAGCCTAAAGTCCAACCGCTCATGCGAGCCGATCTGCGCAAGGATCGGCGGGCAAATGTCAGGGTTGATCTGGCGCTGAACGGCCGCTTCCTTGGCGACGGCTCTGAAGATCACGGCTTGCTGACGCGGAACATTTCCTGCGGTGGCGCGGAAATCATCGCCAATGTCCGCCCGGACGTTGAATCCTCACTCATTTGTTATCTCGACGATCTTGGCCGGCTTGAAGCCGAAGTCGTGCGCCAGACGGCGCAGGGCTTTGCGGTCAAGTTCAACATCACGCCCCGCAAGCGGGACAAGATTGCCGACCGCCTGACCTGGCTGGTGAACTACAAGCAGCTTGGCCTGACCGACGAACGCGAAGCGCCACGCTATGCCGGGGGTGGCCCGGCGCTGGTCACGCGCCAGGATGGCCGTGTCATACAGTGCCGCACGATCGACATCTCGCTGTCGGGCGCAGCCTTCGAGGCGGATGGACCAGCCCCCTCCGTCGGTGAGATTGTCACCATCGGCAACCTGCGCGGTGAGGTGGTCCGCACGCTGCGCAATGGCTTTGCGATCCGTTACATCCATCGCAATGAAAAGAGCGAATCTCCCGCCAGGGCTTGAACGCCTGCCTGCGATACGCCATTTCAGCCCCCGTTGTGAGTTCGGCACGGAGGCCGCTAGCCATGGTCGAGAACCCCGATATCGGTGCGCCGCCGCCGCCATGGAAAAGACTGCGTTTCGAAGCGAAGGCCGCGGCATCCGACGAACAGGCGCTTGCGAGTTACATCGACGCCGCCATCCTCTCGCACGATACGATCTGCCAGGCGCTGGCCTTCCATCTTGCTGAAAAGCTTGCCGGCCCGGAAATGGGCGCGCAGCAGATTCGCCATATCATCGCGACGGTCTATGACCACGAGCACGCGCTGGTCGATGCCGCAGAGGCCGACATGCAGGCCGTCCTGGAACGCGACCCGGCCTGCCGGGGCATGCTGCAGCCCTTCCTCTTCTTCAAGGGCTTCCTTGCGCTACAGACACACCGCGTCGCCAACCGCCTCTGGCGCGAGGGCCGCGAAACGCTGGCCTTCCACTTTCAGTCCCGCGCGAGTGAGCTGTTCGGCGTTGATATCCATCCGGCTGTGAAGATGGGAAGCAGCGTCATGCTGGACCATGCTTCAGGAATTACCATCGGTGAAACGGCGGTGGTCGGCGATGGCTGTTCGATCCTGCAGGGCGTGACCCTGGGCGGGACAGGCAAGGAAGTCGGCGACCGCCATCCGAAGATCGGCAAGGGCGTGCTTGTTTCCGTTGGCGCGAAGGTGCTCGGCAACATCACCATTGGCGACGAGGTCAAGATCGCCGCCGGCAGCGTGGTGCTGAAGGATGTGCCGGCGCGCACGACCGTGGCTGGCGTACCGGCACGCGTCGTTGGCGGCGAAGGTGCACAGCCAGCGCGCAATATGGATCAGACCATACCGGAGTCGAAATAGTCCGCCTTGGCGGAACCGGCTGGTTTGTTTAACGTCTCTTCCGGGTGCTGGAAGGGAGATTGCCATGTGGAAGCTGCTTCGCGGATTCTCGCTCGTTTCATCGAAGATCGTGGCGACCTTCTTCATGGTCATCTTCATGATGCTGCTCGGCTTCGCCTTCTTCCCCGACCTTCTTAACCGGCTGTCCGATTTCACGAACTGGATCGAAGGCAACATCCGTGACCCTGACATGGATGAGCGCGGCAAGTTCCTGTTCCGCACGCTGGTCAATGAAAACACGATCTTCGGCATCATCATGACGCTGATTGCGCGGGCCGTCGTGGAATTCATCTTCTGGATCAGCGGCGTGCTGTGGCGGCTGGTGAATCCGCCGGAAGAGAAGGATGAGGCTCCTGCGCCCAAGCCTGTTGGCGATGCACCGCCGACCTATTACGGCAACTGAGGATTTTTGCGGTCCCGGCATTTAAGCCATCAGCGTTTTGCCGTAAGGCCGGTCCGGAACCGACAGGAGAGATTCATGGAAAAAGAAGAAACGCTGCGCCTTGAGGCCTATCTCAAGGAAAAGCTCAATCCCGGAATCCGGCTTGTGTCGCGCAGCCAGACAGACGATTCCGTCGAAGTCTATCTCGGCGCCGAGTTCATCGCCGTCGTCTACAAGGACGTCGACGAGGGCGAAGTGGCCTACCAGTTCCAGATGACGGTTCTTTCCGAAGACATTCGGGGCTAGGAACGCTACCATCGCAGGCATGCTGCTGCGGGCCGACAATCTCACAAAGTCATTTGGCGATACGCGGGCCGTTGACCGGGTGAGTTTTGCGCTGGATGCCGGCGAGACGCTGGCCCTGATCGGCCATTCCGGCTGCGGCAAGACAACCACGCTGAAAATGCTCAACCGGCTGATCGAACCTGATGAAGGGGCGGTCACGCTGGGCGGGGTCGATGCGTTCGGCATGCCGGGGCATGCGTGGCGCCGCCGGATCGGTTTCGTGATGCAGCATGCCGGCCTGTTCCCGCATATGACGGTGGCGGAGAATGTTCTCGTGACGCCGGCCCTTCTGGGTTGGGACGATGAGCGCCAGCAGTCCAAGCTCAACACCTTGCTCGATATGGTCGGCTTGCCGGCGGCAGAATATGCGGGTCGCTATCCGGCCGAACTGTCCGGCGGGCAACGCCAGCGCATAGGCCTGGCGCGGGCACTGGCAGGTGAGCCCGACATCATCCTGATGGACGAGCCGTTTGCCGCCCTCGACCCGCTGACAAAGGACGGGCTGATCGAGGATATCGGAGGGCTGAAGCGCGAGCTTGGCTTCGCTACGGTTCTGGTGACCCACGATTTTGCCGAAGCGCTGCGTCTGGCCGATCGTATCGCTGTGATGAGCGACGGCCGTATCGTGCAGGTCGGCACGCCGGAGGAGTTGATCAGCGCTCCGGCCAGCCCGGTGGTGTCGGATCTCCTGAAAGCCCCGCGCCTGATGGCCGAACGGGTCGGTCGGGCCTTTGAAAGCGGGCAGACATGAGCGGGCTGTTCGCAGAGGAGTGGGCGGTCTTTCCCGGTCACTATGCCGGGCATCTGCGGCTGGCGATGGGCGCGCTGCTGGCGGGGCTGCTTGTCTCGGTGCCGCTTGGCATTCTCTCGGCACGGCGTGAGGCACTGGCCGGTCCGGCGCTGGCGACGGCGAGTGTCGTACAGACCATTCCAGGCCTTGCCCTGCTGGCGCTGATGGTGCCGCTGATGGGCGGCATGATCGGCTTCTGGCCGGCCTTCGCGGCACTGTCGCTCTATTCCATCCTGCCAATGTTGCGAAACACGATTGTCGGGTTGCAGGGCGTCGACGCCGATATTCGCGAGGCAGCGCTGGCGGTCGGCATGACGGCGAGGCAGCGGCTGAAGCAGGTCGACCTGCCCCTGGCGGCACCTGTGATCGTTGCCGGTCTGCGCACGGCGTCGGCCTGGGTGGTCGGCACAGCGACGCTGTCCACGCCCGTCGGGGCACGCAGCCTCGGCAATTATATCTTCCAGGGCCTGCAGACGCGGAACTGGGCCATGGTGCTGTTCGGCTGCCTTGTCTCGGCGGCGCTGGCCCTCGCCCTGGACCAGGTCATTGGGCAGTTCGAAAAGTCCGCGCAGAAACGCTCTCGCGTGCATGCGCTGGCAGGTGTGGCGGGCCTGATGCTTATAGTCGCGCCGGCGCTCTCCGTCTTCGCGTCGGGGCAGGGCGGGCAACGCAGCGCGGCGGCGCCGGGCGAGGTTGCGGCCGCCAGCACGCTGAAAGGCCAGACAATCGTCATCGGCGCCAAGGGCTTTACCGAACAGTACATTCTGGCTGACCTTCTGAAGCGGACCCTCGAGGCCGATGGCGCACGCGTTGAGATCCGCGATGGGCTGGGGACGACGGTCGCCTTCGATGCGCTCGCCAACAATTCCATCGATGTCTATGTCGACTATACCGGTACGATCTGGGCGGCGCTGATGAAGCGCGACGAGCCGGTCCAGCGCTCGGCCATGTATGCGCGCGTCACGGCCTGGCTGCTGAATGAGCGTGGCGTGATGGCGGCGGGTAAGCTCGGGTTCGAGAATGCTTACGCGCTTGCGACCAGCCGGGAGACGGCGGCCGAGCATGATCTTGAGACAATCGCCGACCTGTCGGGCCTCGACATCTCCATTGCCAGTGATCCTGAATTCTTCGGACGCTCGGAATGGACGCGCACACGTTACGCATACGGCCTGCAGTCGCTTCAGACCCGCAGCATGGATTCGGCCTTTATGTATGATGCGGTGAAGGGCGGCGAGGTGGGGCTGATCACCGCCTATACGACCGACGCGCGGATCGATGCGTTCGATCTCGTCCTGCTGGAGGACACGCGTGCGATCCTGCCGCCTTATGACGCCTTCCTGCTACTCTCACCGCGGGCCGGCGAGAACGAAGCGTTGCTGAACGCGCTGGAGCCGCTTCAGGGCGCAATCGATACCGGTCTGATGCGCCGGGCGAATGGGAAAGTCGACATGGAGCGCCAGAGCGTGAGCGAGGCTGGCGCATGGCTACATGGGCGGGTGTTTCAACCGGTCGAATAGAAAACGGGCGGCCCGAAAGCCGCCCGCCTGTTTCTGGCCTTTCCTTGCTGATTGGACCTAAAGAACGTCGAGCATTTCCGCGACGAGCGGGTGGCGGACTATGTCCTTGCCTTCGAGATAGATCACTTCGGCGTCGGAAAGGCCCTGGAGCTTTTCCGCCGCCTGGGCGAGGCCGGACAGGGACGGCAGCAGGTCCGACTGGGCCGGGTCGCCGGTAACGGCCATTGTGGAGTGCCAGCCAAGCCGGGTCAGCAGCATCTTCAGCTGTGTATAGGTGCAGTTCTGCGCCTCATCGATGACCACGAAGGCATTGTTGAGCGTCCGCCCGCGCATGAAGCCGATCGGCGCGATCTCGATCAGGCCCTCGGCCATCATGTGCTTGAGCTGCTGCGGCGAGAGCCGGTCTGCGAGCGCATCGTACAGGGGGCGAAGGTATGGCGCGAGCTTGTCTTCCATCGCGCCGGGCAGGAAGCCGATCTGCTCGCCGGCTTCAACGGCTGGCCGCGACAGGATGATCCGGGCGACCTTGCCCTTCTGGAGCGCCTCGACGGCCTTGCAGATGGCGAGATAGGTCTTGCCCGTACCCGCCGGCCCGAGGGCGCAGACCAGCGACTTGGTCTCGAGAGCCGTCATGAGGCGTGCCTGGTTCTCCGAGCGCGGCTTGATGTTCTTCTGGTAGCGCTGGTCGCGCGGCGTGTTCGGGTTCCTCACCTTCTCGGCATCGTCTGGATGCCACCCGCCCTGAATGGCGTACAGCCGTGCCTCGCTGCGCGATTTTCCTCCCATTTCCTCGAAGAAGCCCATCGCTTCCAGTTCGGCATTGGCTTTCTGACGCTTGGCAGAGGCTCTTTTACCCATGTGAGGATCTCCTTTTTGGGTACAAAAAAACCGCCGGGCGAAAGCGCGCGGCGGTGGCGGGAAAACGGGAAGAGGAGGCATCGGGCCCGCGGGACGGGCCGGGTGGTGTGTCTGGCAGAGACGGTCTGGGGACCATCGGCACTTGCCTCCCGAATCTCTCAACCATTAGAGGTTACCAGTATTAAGCGAGCCTTAACCAGACCATTCCGCTTGCGAAATTTCTATGACAGGGAAAGGATTTCAAACATGGCACTTTTCGAGCTCGATGGCGTAAAACCGGTCACGCCCGAAAGCGGCAACTTCTGGGTGGCCGACAATGCGACCGTCCTCGGCCGGGTGATTCTCAAGGAAAATGCGAGCGTCTGGTTCAATTGCGTCCTGCGCGGGGACAATGACCCTATCGAGATTGGCGAGAATTCCAACATTCAGGACAGCTGCGTGCTGCACACCGACCACGGCGTCCCGCTGACGATCGGCAAGGATGTCACGGTCGGCCACATGGTCATGCTGCATGGCTGCACGATCGCGGACGAAACGCTGATCGGGATCGGCTCGACCATCCTCAACGGGGCCAGGATTGGCCGCAACTGCATCATCGGGGCACATTCCCTGATCCCCGAAGGCAAGGAGATACCGGACAATTCCCTGGTCATGGGCGCGCCGGGCAAGGTCGTGAAGCAGCTGACGCCCGAACAGGTCGCGCTGATCAAGGCCTCTGCGCAGGGCTATGTCGCCAACTGGAAACGGTTCAAAGCGGGGCTGAAGCCGCTCTAGCGTTCAGTCGTTGCTGGCGACGAGTTTCACGCGCGGTTCGGGTTCACGGACATCCGGCGGGAAGATCGCGGTCACGCGGTGGCGCCAGACGGGCCGGCCTTTCAGCCGATGGTCGCCGCCAAGGGTCTGATAGAGTCCAAGCACGCGCGGGCCGCCATCCATTTGGGCAGGCTGGGCAAGCGGGGCGAGGATCAGTTCGACGTCGATCCGCTCACCGGTGAGGTTCTCGGCGCAGGCGCGGACGATGGCCGGCTGACGTTCCAGCACGGCGGACTTCAGCACGAGGCCCAGCATGTCCCGGTCGGGGCCGGTCCAGAATCCCAGGAAATTATAGTCGGCCAGCTGACGGCCGAGCGAAGTTTCGATCTGCGCGCCGGCGGTACGGAATGCCCAGTCACTTTCGCCTGCGTCCTGGATAACGAACAGGCGGGAAATGAGATCGGGATGGTCGCGGGTTTGCGGCCCGTCGATGCCATCGGTGGAATCTGTATGCATGCGCTGCCAGGCTGACAGGAGAGTCAGGCTGTTGGGATGAAGGGTCGTGTCCAGCATTTAGCGGTGCTCTTGCTCTTTATATTCATCACGTTGGTTGGCACGGCCTCCCAGCCGCAGCGATCCCCACGTCGCAATACCCGGGCCAGCTGCATTCCCTTTGCAGGCGATGGCGTGTCGCGCGGCTGTTTCATTTTTCCCGGCTCGGGGGAGAAACGGCACGGAAGATGCATCCTGTCAGGGGAATTGCCACGGAGATCTGGTATGCGCGTCTCAACTCGGAACATTCTTGCGGCTGCTGCAGGCCTGACAACGGTCATTGCGCTTGGAAGCGCTGCATTCGCCGGTGGTGGAAGCGGCTGCAACACCTGTGCAGCGCCGCCGCCACCGCCGAGTTACACACCCCGGGACAACGCGCCATGCTGCACGGCGGGCCGCCAGCACGGTGTGCATGTGCCAGGCGTGAACATTGGCGGGCCGAATATCTCGATCACAGGGTCGAATGTGAATGTGGGTGGTGGACGCCTGCACATCTCCGGCGAGACCTATCTGAATGTTAATGCAGGCGCATCCGCCTCCAGCGAGGTCTATGCCTATGCTGGCGGCGGTGGTGGCTTCTCCGGGCCGGCGCCGGTTGCGACGTCCGCGATCGATGGGCTGAACGTCGTCGGTAGCGGCGAGACCTACACCGAAACCGTGACCGAGCAGGTGCCGACGCTTGAGGAATACTGCGTCGACGAGATCAGCTATCGCGAAGTGCGCATGGCCGTTCAGGCGGTCTGCCTGGACGATACGGGCGCGCCCCATCCGGCTTCCCAGGTCGAATCCGGCCAGTCTGTACCCGGTGATTATCGCGGCGAGATCTATCGCTGCATGGCCGGCACGCGCATGCAGGTCACGCTTGGGTCTGTCGAGAATGGCGAGGCCAATTTCGACCACGGACAGACCATGGCCTGCGCAAAAGGCGAGGCGCTTGTCCAGACGGCGGGCGGCGAACTGGCCTGCAAGCCGCAGATCCCGCAACGCAACTGTAATGAACGATCGCTGCTGCGCCGCTATGGTCCCGGCATCAAGGTCGTGCAGACCCGCCGCGCCGAGAAACAGTGTGTTCCGCAGCAGCGCACCGTCATGAAGACGGTTTCACGCGAAGTTGAGCGGGTCCGCGAGTCGGCGCCCAAGCCGATGGTCTTCGACGGCGGCGTTGGCCAGGGCGTTTACTGATCGAAGAACACTTCAACATCACGTGAAACTGCAATGCCCCGCTTTCTAGCGGGGCTTTTTTTTGGTCCTGTTCCGGAGCGAGGTACAGCTGATTCGCTGTGTCGCAGCCTTGGTGCCTTGCAACCATGCATGGCTTCGTGACAACTTTGATAGAGCCTGTCCCAGGCTCAAACCATAATAAAACAAACAGATCAGGAGACGTGAGATGAAGTTGGCTCCCAGAACTTCGAATTCGACATATTCTTTCAAGACCGCACTTTGCCTCGGTGTCGGGCTTGGGGTTGTGATGGCCGCCGCGCCTGTCGCTGCCGCCCAGACGGCCGATGCTGCCGAGGCCTCGGCGCAGGAAGAGCAAGGCCAGGACGCCCAGCGCCGGCTGAACGCTGTGGTTGTCGAGGCAACGCGCCGCGAAGGGGTGACCGTCCAGGACGTGCCGGTATCGGTCACCGCATTTGACGCTGCCTTGCTGGACGATACCGGCGTTGCCCGGCTCAACGATCTTGAGCAGATCGCGCCGTCCATCCAGGTGTCGCAGACCGAGTCGGCGGCATCCGGGACGAGTATCTCCATCCGCGGTATCGGTACCGGTGCGAACAATCCGGGCTTCGAGCCGGCCGTTGGTGTCGTGATTGACGGCGTTTACCGCACGCGCACGGGTATTGCGCTTTCGGAGCTGCCTGAACTGGCCGGCATCGAAGTCCTGCGCGGGCCGCAAGGCACGCTGTTCGGGCGCAACACGTCTGCCGGTGTCGTCTCGATCAATACCGCCAAGCCGCAATGGGATCCGGAAGCAAGCCTGACGGCAGGTGTCGGCAATTACGGCATGTACAGCGCCGAAGCCTCGGTGACCGGTCCGATCTCCGATACGATGGCGGCCCGTGTCGATGTCAAGCGCCGGGTGCGCGACGGCTATATCGATGACGTCAATTCCGACCGTGAGTTCAACAATCTCGACCGCTTCCTGATGCGCGGCCAGCTGCTCTTCGAACAGGACGATGCGAGCCTTCGCCTGATCGCCGATTATGGCAAGACCGATGAAGACTGCTGCATCGGTGTGAACCTGATCCAGGGACCGACGGCTGCTGCGGTGAACGGCGCTGCCGCTCTGGCCGGGCTTCAGGGTTTCGCAGACGCCAGCCCGGACGACTACAAGGTCGCGCTTTCGCCCAACCGTCCGATCTCTGACGATGTCGAGGAGTGGGGCGTATCGGCCGAGTATCGCAACCGTTTCGGCACGATGAACTTCACCTCGATCACCGCCTATCGCGACTGGCAGGCCATTCGTGATCAGGACATCGACTTTTCGGGTATCGACCGCGCCTATCGCGATGGCACGGAGATCACCGACAAGGTGTTCACGCAGGAGTTCCGCCTGCAGGATACCTATGGCCCGCTCGACTGGCTCGTCGGTGCGTTCTACATGAATGAGGAGCTTGGCTATAGCGACACGATCCGAGTCGGCACCCAGGCCAATCTGTACACGGACTTCATTTCGGCCGGCGCAACCGGTGGGCAGCTGTTCGGTTCTCTGCCGGGCGTTCCGCCGCTGCTTGGTTACGTGAACCCGGCGACCGGCGCGCCGACACTCCCGACGGCGCCGGGCGCCGTGCCGTTCTTCCTGCCGCAATTCTTTGACGGTGCAGGCCAGAACAATGACGATTTCGAGGTGAAGACGAATGCTGCTGCGCTCTTCACGCACAATGAAATCGCGCTGACGGACAAGCTGACCGCGACGATCGGTGCGCGCGTCAATTACGAGGAAAAGGATATCGAGTACGACCTCAACTCGACTGTTCCCTCGTGTGATTTCTTCCTCAACAACCCGGCAGGCGGGGCGGTTGTCCAGAACCTTATCGCCAGCGGGGCAGGCAGCCTCGTCCTGCTGTCGTGTAACCCGGCTGTGAATACCGAGTACAACGGCACCGACAGCGACAGTTTCGATGAAACAACGGTCACCGGCACAGCCAAGCTGGCCTATGCCTTCACGCCGGATTTCATGTCGTACGTGTCCTATTCGCGCGGCTTCAAGGCCGGCGGCTACAACCTCGACCGTTCGGGCTTTGACAGCGTGCTGTTTGGTGGCGATGGCGCCCAGCCATCCGACCTGCAATTCGATTCAGAGACGGTCGACAGCTATGAGCTCGGCTGGAAGGCGAGCTTCGACCAGATCGCAGCGACCCTCAACGGTGCCATCTTCTTCCAGGAGGTTGCCGACTTCCAGGAGAACGTCTTCACGGGCACGAATTTCCGCGTCCTGAATTCGGACGTCGAAAGCTACGGCCTCGAACTGGACGGTTCGATCCAGCCGGTTGACGGGCTGACGCTGCAGGCCGGCTATGCCTACACAAAGGCCGAACGTAAGACGCAGCTTCGCACCCCGCGTGGCGACGGCACGTTCGACATCCTTGCGGAGTCGGGGGTCCAGCTTTCCAACACGCCGGAACATGTGCTGACGGCATCAGGAACCTATCTTTACGATATCTCGCCTGACCTGCGCGGTCTGTTCCACCTCAACGCCCGCTACAATTCGGAAACGGCGACGTCCGATTCCACGCGCGGGATCGCTGACAATGATGCCTATGCGCTGTTCGGCGCGCGTGTCGGCATCCAGGCGGCAGACGGCGGCTGGGAGTTCTCGGTATTTGGTGAGAACATCACCGACGAGTACTACAACCTCGCTTCGTTCAACGTGCCTGAGCAGACCGGCACGGTTGCCGTCTATCCGGGCCTGCCGGCGATGTACGGCGCGGAGTTCAAGGTGAACTTCTAGGGCGACACCCAAAGACATTCAGAAAGCCCCGCCAAACCGGCGGGGCTTTTTTTATGGCGTCCGGCGCTCGCTGGCGCGCAGGGCGAAGATCGTCACGATAAAGCTCAGCACTTCAAAACCAGCAAAGAACCAGCCGCTGAAGGTCGGGCTGTCGCCAATGATCAGGGAGGTCATCCGCGCCAGCGTGTATCCGCCCATATAGACCAGCAGGACAAACAGGGCCGGGCGCTGGAATGCGGCTGGGCGCAGGGCACCGGCGGCCGTCATGGCGGCCATGCCGAGGCTGACGCCGCCAAAGATGCCGCGCATCTCGAAGGCCGCGTTCGGACCGCTGACCGTCACGTCCAATTGGCTGGTCATGCCAAGCGGATCTGCGAGCGACCAGGCGCCGAAGGCGAGAAACATGAGGGCCATGAAGGCCAGGAAGAGACGTATAAGCATGAATGCCAATCTAGATCGCTCGCGCACGCTGGCCAGATACAGAAAAACCCCTGCCGGGTGCGAGGGGGGCAGGGGTTTCTCCGGGATCGGCAGATCCACAACCGGAAGAGCTGACTACTCTCCGGCTGATTGCAATGTGGCCGAGTTGCCGATGGCGGTGGCCGATCCGTAGATGCCGTTGCCATAGACGCTCGTCGCCTGGCCGTAGGCGTAAACCTGGCCACTATTCGTCTGGTTGATGCGGCCGCCGACGGCGGCATCGCTGCAATAGTTGCAGACCGTTGCGGTCGCGGCATTGCCGATGGAGGTCGCCGAGACCATGCCCGTGCCGCCCACCCAGGACTGCCCGGAGAAGCTGGCCTGGCTGCCGACGGTGCCGTCATTGGTCTGGTTGGCATAGATCGCCGTGTCGGAGCCGACATTGGAAATCAGGGCCGAATTGCCGACGCCATAGGACGATGCGGTCGCATAGCCGGACCAATGGTCGAGGGTGACATAGGTCTGGGCGTCGATGTCGGCGCCATTGCGCTGCTCGACCGGTTCGCCTTCCTGTCCAAGCGATGCATAGCCCCATTCATTGTAGACAGTGGCTGAGTTGCCGAACGCATTCGTCACCGCGCTGACATTGTTGCCGTCATTCATATAGACGTCGGTCGCGGCCTGCACGGACGAGCCAGCGGCGGTTTCCTGCTGGACCCGGTTGATGTTCGTACTGGTGTAGCCGGTCGAAGACGTCGCATTGGCGCCGGCGGACGTGGCGAAGCTGGCATAATAGCCGTCGCAGCACATGTCCGCGTCGGTTTCAGCGATCACATCGGCCGAGCTTTGCTGGACCTGGCTGGCGTCGCTTTCCCCATAATTGTTGTCAGTGCTGGACACGTTGGCGATGGCTGTCGTCGCCGAAGCCAGCTCGCTTGCGCCGAGCAATTCGATATCGGTGTAGGCTTCGACCAGGCCGGACGCGGTCTGGTCAGCGTAGTATGCGTTCGATCCGTAATCTGTCCCGCCCTGGGAGGCGTTGCCATAGGATGTGGTCGTCGCGACAGCCGTGCCGGCGGAATAGCCGCGCAGGCGATTGGTCGCTGTCGACCGGGCATCGAAAGTCTGTGTGATCTCGCTGGAGACATCCCCGGAAATCCGCAACGCCGCGGCAGTGTTGCCGAGCGACGTCGCGGTCGAGACGGCTGCACCTGTGCTTTCGGGGACATACACATCCATGTCGGCCCAGACATCATTCAGCTGGAGCTGATTGATCGCGCCTGCCTCCGGATCGCTGTCCTGGGCGCTTGCTGAGCCCGCGCCGAGGGCGAGAGCGAGGGCCGCGGCCAGTGTAAGTCTGTTGGTGGACCTGATCATGCCGGTCTCCTTGAAGTGTCAGCCGGAGCTGCTCTTGTCCTAGTTGCGGCCGCGCAGGTTCGGATCGCGCTTGTCGTGCCAGGCGGCGACCTGTTCGCGTGACGGGCCGTTATAGTCCTCGAGCGAGCCGCCAAAGGGTTCGAAGTCGCCCGTTGTGCCATTCGTGGAGATCGCGCCGACGGTTGCATCGCAGATCTGGCTGGATGGGACGGCATAGAGATTGGCCATCATTTCCAGGACGGCGCGTTCGATGACCGAGCGCACGGCCAGCTGGATCGGCTCCTGGGCGCGGCCGCCGACGCCGACGTCGAACACGTTGCCATTGGCGAAATCGAAGATGCCGAGCGAAACCTCGCGGCCGATGATCTGCTTCTGGTAGGAGATCACATCGACGACTTCGAGCGTTTCGGTATCAACGAGGCGAAGATCGAGGCCGACATTGATGACGTAGAGCTTGCCGCCGAAGGAGCCTTTCGGGTCCATCGCATCGGTGTCGCCGACGAAGGCTTCGGCGCCAACTGAACGAATATTGTAGTTCAGCTCGGTGATGCCGCCGACGAGATAGAAGTCGGAGCCAGGAATGGAGCCGGCCGTGATCTTGCGGAAATTGTCCGGCTGTTCGTCACCGATCAGCTTGTTGTTTGCGTATTTCAGTTCGAGCTCGGAAACCGAAGTATCGAATCGCTCAACCAGGCGTGCGCCGGATTTGGCGAAAGCGGAAATCGCCATCAGGGACGCGCCCTGCGTAACGCGGCGGCCGCCTTCGAGGTCAGCCTTGCCTGTATAGTCGAGAATGCGGCCAACGGCGATGCGCGGGGCGCGGTAGCCGGACTGGCGGGCATAGTGGCCCATGCAGACCAGCCCATCAGAGTAAGGCGTCGGATTGGCGGTCACGGGTGCATTGCCGATCGGCTTGGCGTACTGCCCGCTCGGTCCGGCGACGGGTGACACGCAGCCTGCAGCCAGGAAGGCTGCCGAAATGACCGCGCCGAAGATGCTCTTGCGGGCCGATTTCTTTTCTCCGGTCAGGACATTCATTGGAGGTCGAGCTCCCCGTTCAGGACCACGGTCTGGTCGCCATTATTGATCTGTGTCGAATCGATGATCACCGTATTGTAGTTGCCGGTGGTGATCACATTGAGCTGGTTGCCGACAGCGGTCCCTGTGCCGATCATGCCGGCGGCACCTTCAGTCTGGCCCCAGCCGGTGTAGAGACCCGAGCCGAGACCGGTGCCGCCCTCGAGAAGGCCGTTGACGATGACGCGGTTGCCACTGGCGTCACGACCGGCCGCAGAAAAAGGCTGCGATTCCTGGCCGAAGCCGAAACCGTAAGGACGCTCGAATTCGGAAACCGTCGAAGCGGCCTGGGCTTCGGCTTGCGGAACGACGGCGATAGCCGTCAGGGCCGCCAGGCCGAGAAGTCCTGTAATGGAGTCAGTATTGAATTTCATCTGCCGATCCCTTTTGGGGCTGTTTGCGGAAGATGGTTGCAATGGGTGTGCCAGTTCAGGGGAGTGGTTCGTCCCATTTTCGCGCCTGTGGGGAACAAGGCAGCAGGGAATTTGAGGCCTGATGATACGCCTTGCAGGCGAGTCCTGTCCCAAACCGGCACGCGCCGGGCCGATTCGCGATGCTTCTTCGCGCGTGCGCCCACGTGTGATAGGATGACGCAACGATAAAAAACCGGGAGGATGTCCATGCTGATAGAGCAGATTCTGAAGACCAAGGGCGGTGACGTCACAATCATCAAGGCCGATCACACACTCGCTGAGGCGGCGAGGATTCTGGACGAGGCTCGAATCGGAGCCGTGGTTGCGATGAATGGCGATCAGCTGGCCGGCGTCCTGTCGGAGCGTGATATCCTGCGTCAGGTTGCCCGGCACGGCGCATATGCGCTTCAGATGACGGTCGAGAACTCGATGACCCGCGGCGTGATCACCGCAACGCCCCAGGAGACGATCGATCAATGCCTCGGCCGGATGACTGACCGGCGCATCCGTCACTTGCCAGTTCTCCGGGATGGCAGGCTTGCCGGCATCATTTCCATTGGCGATCTGGTGAAGTGGAAGATCGAGGAGCACAAGGCTGAGGCCGACGCCATGGCCGAGTACATCAAGGGGGGCTGAAGAAATCCCCCGTCAGGCGATATTTCTGCTTGCCAAACGGCACGAACAGATTGTATATGGCCGGTTCCATCAGAAACGCCTCTGTCTTTGCGGGGCCGGTTGATATCGGCTCGGTGAGGCAGCGTTTTGCGCTAAAATTGCGGGAAACGGCTTTGCTGCCATTATCCTGCAGAGAAGTGCAGAAGGGTTGTTGACGGAAGATGGGGTGGCGAATAGAAGCCGCTCTCCTTCTGAAAGGGCCCGCCGGAAACACGGGGTTGCTTGCAGCCTTGGCCTTCCGGTTTGTGCTTTAAATTCTGCGGTTCGGGTGCTCATGCACCACCAACTGCAGAGGGTGCAGAAAAGGGTGTTGACGGAGTTCTGGCTGGCTCATATATGCCGCCACTCTCCTGAGACGCTCACCGGTCGAGACGGTGCCCAAGGGCACTATCGAATGAGCCGGTTCTGCGCTGAAAATTGCAGGTTTCGCGGTTCGCTGCGATCTTCTGCAGAAAGCGCAAAAAAGGGTGTTGACGGGGGAAAGGGTGGCCCATATAAGCCGCCACTTCCGGCGCGGGGCAGACTGCTCCAGACCGGGCCGGGCCAAGCGCCCAGCTGTTTGACATCGCAGGGATTAGGAAGAGAAACGCAGGCGGCATGAATTGCTTGCGGAGCCTCAGGCTCCACGACGATCATGACGAATGCGTTTCAAGTGAAATACCTTTTCATAATATGACCGGTTTCGGCCGGTTAGTTTGTGATGAGGGTTTCTCGTCAAAACGCAAAATTGCAATCAGCAATTCTCCGTCCGGTTTTCCCCGGATGGATTTCGTCAGAGATCGGACACTCAACCTGAGAGTTTGATTCTGGCTCAGAACGAACGCTGGCGGCAGGCTTAACACATGCAAGTCGAACGACATAGTGGCAGACGGGTGAGTAACGCGTGGGAACGTGCCCTTTACTACGGAATAGCTTCTGGAAACGGAAGGTAATACCGTATACGCCCTTCGGGGGAAAGATTTATCGGTGAAGGATCGGCCCGCGTTAGATTAGATAGTTGGTGGGGTAATGGCCTACCAAGTCTACGATCTATAGCTGGTCTGAGAGGATGATCAGCCACACTGGGACTGAGACACGGCCCAGACTCCTACGGGAGGCAGCAGTGGGGAATCTTGCACAATGGGCGAAAGCCTGATGCAGCCATGCCGCGTGAATGATGAAGGCCTTAGGGTTGTAAAATTCTTTCGCCAGGGATGATAATGACAGTACCTGGTAAAGAAGCCCCGGCTAACTTCGTGCCAGCAGCCGCGGTAATACGAAGGGGGCTAGCGTTGTTCGGAATTACTGGGCGTAAAGCGCGCGTAGGCGGGCTGTTAAGTCAGATGTGAAAGCCCGGGGCTCAACCCCGGAACTGCATTTGAAACTAGCAGCCTAGAGACCAGGAGAGGTTAGCGGAATACCGAGTGTAGAGGTGAAATTCGTAGATATTCGGTGGAACACCAGTGGCGAAGGCGGCTAACTGGACTGGTACTGACGCTGAGGCGCGAAAGTGTGGGGAGCAAACAGGATTAGATACCCTGGTAGTCCACACCGTAAACGATGAATGCTAGTTGTCTGCGCGCATGCGTGCAGGTGACGCAGCTAACGCATTAAGCATTCCGCCTGGGGAGTACGGCCGCAAGGTTAAAACTCAAAGAAATTGACGGGGGCCCGCACAAGCGGTGGAGCATGTGGTTTAATTCGAAGCAACGCGCAGAACCTTACCCGCGTTTGACATGCCCTGTTTGGTTACCAGAGATGGTTTCCTTCATTTAGTTGGCAGGTGCACAGGTGCTGCATGGCTGTCGTCAGCTCGTGTCGTGAGATGTTGGGTTAAGTCCCGCAACGAGCGCAACCCTTATCCTTAGTTGCCAGCACGTCTGGGTGGGCACTCTAAGGAAACTGCCGGTGCTAAGCCGGAGGAAGGCGGGGATGACGTCAAGTCCTCATGGCCCTTACACGCGGGGCTACACACGTGCTACAATGGCAGTGACAATGGGATAATCCCCAAAAGCTGTCTCAGTTCAGATTGTCCTCTGCAACTCGAGGGCATGAAGTTGGAATCGCTAGTAATCGTGGATCAGCATGCCACGGTGAATACGTTCCCGGGCCTTGTACACACCGCCCGTCACATCATGGGAGTTGGTTCTACCCGAAGACTGTGCGCTAACTTCGGAGGCAGCAGGCCACGGTAGGATCAGCGACTGGGATGAAGTCGTAACAAGGTAGCCGTAGGGGAACCTGCGGCTGGATCACCTCCTTTCTAAGGATGCTTTCTGACAGTCCGGCTCCGGCCAGGCTTCGAAAGCTCTTATAGACATAGCTGCAGAGCTTGCTCTGACAGCAAAACATATGCGGCAGTTCGTGCCGTCTTCGTTTCTCTTCCTTCATTCGCCGTACCGGCCAGCTGGGCGGCATAGTTCAGCGAGCCCCCGGGTCCTGGTTAAGGGCCGGTAGCTCAGGTGGTTAGAGCGCACGCCTGATAAGCGTGAGGTCGATGGTTCAACTCCATCTCGGCCCACCACGACCCAGAGGGAGTGCGCCGGGCCCTATGCCATAGCCGAACAGTTCTGGTGTTAGGGGCCTTAGCTCAGCTGGGAGAGCGCCTGATTTGCATTCAGGAGGTCAGCGGTTCGATCCCGCTAGGCTCCACCAGGTCTTGTGGCGAATGAAAGAAGTTCAAGAGTTTCCGGATCTCGTATCCGGGATGTTTGTAAATCGTGAGGGAAAGACTGATCCGGCTCGTATCGCCGCTCGGCTCGAATTTATTCGGGTCTGGTGATGCCAGCTTCAGCCGAACAACGTGGGTGTCATAGGAGTATGACATAACAGCCCGCGCCAAAGGGTCAGTCTGCAAGAAACCAACATGTCTGATCTGAAATATGTGTAGCGGATGCGAGCGCCTAGTGCGTTCACCTCCGCACACGAGTTTCGAATGAGATCAAGCGTCAAAAGGGCATCCGGGGGATGTCTTGGCGGTAAGAGGCGATGAAGGACGTGGCACTCTGCGATAAGCTGCGGGGAGATGAGAGCAATCTTTGATCCGCAGATTTCCGAATGGGGAAACCCATCTCCGAGATGAAGGACTATTGGCTCGCTTAGGCGGGCCCGTTGTCTTTCATTTCACTAGTGAGATATTTCACACTGAATACATAGGTGTTGAAAAGCAAACCCGGGGAATTGAAACATCTAAGTACCCGGAGGAAAGGACATCAATTGAGACTCCGTTAGTAGTGGCGAGCGAACGCGGACCAGGCCTGGTCTGAAACAAGGAGAATGAGCTGGGAAGCTCAACCAAAGTGGGTGATAGTCCCGTATCCGTAAAATGAAGACCTTTTAGAGTAGGGCGGGACACGTGAAATCCTGTCTGAACATGGGGGGACCACCCTCCAAGCCTAAGTACTCCTTACCGACCGATAGTGAACCAGTACCGTGAGGGAAAGATGAAAAGCACCCCGACGAGGGGAGTGAAACAGTACCTGAAACCGGATGCCTACAAGCAGGTGGAGCCCTTCGGGGTGACACCGTACCTTTTGTATAATGGGTCAGCGACTTAGTGTTGCGTGCAAGCTTAAGCCGTTAGGTGTAGGCGTAGCGAAAGCGAGTCTGAATAGGGCGACCGAGTACGTAGCATTAGACCCGAAGGCAAGTGATCTATGCATGGGCAGGCTGAAGGTGGGGTAACACCCACTGGAGGGCCGAACCGTTGTACGTTGAAAAGTACTCGGATGACCTGTGCCTAGGGGTGAAAGGCCAATCAAACTTGCTGATAGCTGGTTCTCCGCGAAATCTATTTAGGTAGAGCGTCAGATGAATACTCCAGGGGGTAGAGCACTGGATGGGCTAGGGGGACTCACCGTCTTACCAAACCTTACCAAACTCCGAATACCTGGAAGTACTATCTGGCAGACACACGGCGGGTGCTAACGTCCGTCGTGAAGAGGGAAACAACCCTGACCACCGATTAAGGTCCCCAAATTATAGCTAAGTGTGAAAGGATGTGGGGTTGCTTTGACAATGAGGAGGTTGGCTTAGAAGCAGCCATCCTTTAAAGAAAGCGTAACAGCTCACTCATCAAGCGACCCTGCGCCGAAAATGTAACGGGGCTAAAGCTATATACCGAAATCGTGGGCTCCATTGGAGCGGTAGCGGAGCGTTCTGTAAGCCTGTGAAGGTGTCCTGTGAGGGATGCTGGAGGTATCAGAAGTGAGAATGCTGACATGAGTAGCGATAAAGAGGGTGAGAGACCCTCTCGCCGAAAGTCCAAGGGTTCCTGCGTAAAGCTAATCTGCGCAGGGTTAGCCGGCCCCTAAGGCGAGGCCGAAAGGCGTAGTCGATGGGAACACAGTTAATATTCTGTGGCCTGGGAGTGTGTGACGAATTTCGAAAGTTGTATCCCCTTATTGGATTGGGGGTGCAGCCTGGAAGTTCCTGGAAATAGCCCTCCCGCAAGACCGTACCCTAAACCGACACAGGTGGACTGGCAGAGCATGCCAAGGCGCTTGAGAGAACGATGCTGAAGGAACTCGGCAAATTACCTCCGTAACTTCGGGAGAAGGAGGCCTCATACTGGGCAACCAGCTATGAGGGGCACAGACCAGGGGGTTGCGACTGTTTATCAAAAACACAGGGCTCTGCGAAGTCGCGAGACGACGTATAGGGTCTGACGCCTGCCCGGTGCCGGAAGGTTAAAAGGAGGAGTGCAAGCTCCGAATTGAAGCCCCGGTGAACGGCGGCCGTAACTATAACGGTCCTAAGGTAGCGAAATTCCTTGTCGGGTAAGTTCCGACCTGCACGAATGGCGTAACGACTTCCCCACTGTCTCCAGCATCGACTCAGCGAAATTGAATTCCCCGTGAAGATGCGGGGTACCCGCGGTCAGACGGAAAGACCCTGTGAACCTTTACTGCAGCTTTGCTGTGGCATCATAAAGTGTATGTGTAGGATAGGTGGGAGGCTTTGAAGCTTGGGCGCCAGTCTGAGTGGAGCCGTCCTTGAAATACCACCCTTATTCTTTGTGATGTCTAACCGCGCCCCTGGATGGGGCCGGGACCCAGCATGGTGGGCAGTTTGACTGGGGCGGTCGCCTCCTAAAGAGTAACGGAGGCGCGCGATGGTAAGCTCAAGACGGTCGGACATCGTCTGTTGAGTGCAATGGCATAAGCTTGCCTGACTGCGAGAGTGACAACTCGAGCAGAGACGAAAGTCGGTCATAGTGATCCGGTGGTCCCGAGTGGAAGGGCCATCGCTCAACGAATAAAAGGTACTCCGGGGATAACAGGCTGATGATGCCCAAGAGTCCATATCGACGGCATCGTTTGGCACCTCGATGTCGGCTCATCACATCCTGGGGCTGGAGCAGGTCCCAAGGGTTCGGCTGTTCGCCGATTAAAGTGGTACGTGAGCTGGGTTCAGAACGTCGTGAGACAGTTTGGTCCCTATCTGCCGTGGGTGTTGGAAACTTGAGAGGATCTGTCCTTAGTACGAGAGGACCGGGATGGACATACCTCTGGTGGACCTGTCGTGGCGCCAGCCGCGCAGCAGGGTAGCTATGTATGGACGGGATAACCGCTGAATGCATCTAAGCGGGAAACCCACCTCAAAACCAGGTTTCCCTTGAGAGCCGTTCTAGACTAGGACGTCGATAGGCTGGGTGTGGAAGCGCGGCGACGCGTGGAGCTAACCAGTACTAATTGCTCGATAGGCTTGATCTTGCGAAGCTTCGTGTGTGGTGGTGAACGTACCAGCACACTTGCTTTCAGATCGAAAACACCGACCTACCAAGTGGTAACAAGTGAACATGTTGGTTCTTTCGCTCCATTGCCCGTTTCCGCCGACCCGGTGGTTATGGCAGGGGTTCCCCACCCGATCCCATTCCGAACTCGGTCGTTAAGTCCCCTCGCGCTGATGGTACTGCATCTTTAGATGTGGGAGAGTAAGTCGCTGCCGGGTCTGCTGAAACGGGCGGTGAGGCGAACACACTAATCCTTGCAGACAAGTCTTTCCTTCACAATTTCCGCCTCCGGGCGGGACGTGGCCGGCCGTCAATGCCGGTTCGCGATTTGTCCGGCCCCTCGTGGCCGGATTTGTGTTTTCGGGGCCGCGCATCTATGTGTTGTTCCGGCAAAAGCTGACGCGGGATGGAGCAGTCCGGTAGCTCGTCAGGCTCATAACCTGAAGGTCGTAGGTTCAAATCCTACTCCCGCACCCAAATAGGCCCCTGAAAATCTTCGGATTTTCGGGGGCTTTTCTTTTTAACTGAAATGGCGAAAATTTGCCGTGGTAGCATTATGGTAGCAGATTTCGGGATTGTGGTTCGAAAAGCTGTGGATTTTGCTGCCCTGGGAACTATCGGGGCCGTCTTAGGGCGCATGTTTTGCGTGAGCTATGAGAATGCAGGGGAATCTGCAGAATGAAAATCGCCTAATAGGAGAACCGTCACAGACTTGGATTGAGCGGCTTGAGGGATGAATTCAGATCTTACGACTCGTCGCGAATATCGCGCCTAATTTTTATTCGACAAGTTTAATCGGCACGCCGGTTTTATCCCCCGCCGGGGACGAGGACCCCACTTCACCCATCAATCCGTAAATGAGAGAATTGACTTCCCGTTCAGGGAGATACAAATCGCTCGCAATGTCAGAAACCGTTCGTCTTTCCGACCACAAGGATTGGAGAATCTTCTTCCAAACAACGGAGGTTTCTCGTGCGATAGGATAGGGCTCATTTTTATTGAAGTTTCGCTTCGATATTTCGATACAGAAATCTCGGTATCGCCAATCGGTGATGACTTCCAATTTATGCAGCCTGTAAGCGAGAGCAGCCGCGGAGACTCTCCATCGCTTCTTCTGCTGCAGGACCTGGTTGAGATACCGAACGCGAGGAAGCACTGCGCGCACATCTGAGGACGGCATCAAAAAGGAGCCTGCAAATGCATTGGCTTCATTCTCTGCTTCCCGACCCACGCACGCCCCATCCTGATGAAGAACGAGATGTCCTAATTCATGAGCAGCATCGAAACGGCTGCTTTCAGCGCTCTTGAATGTATTGAGATAGACGAAGGGGCGCTCATTTCGCCAAATCGCAAAGGCATTCATTTTCGCGGTGTCTTCAGAAAGAGAAAAAACGCGTACACCCTTCGACTCGAGAAGCTGCACCATATTAGAGACCGGCTTCTCGCCGAGAGACCATTCTTCACGCAAAACCCGAGCGGCGACTGTTGGGCTATATAGGCTTAGATCTGGAACCTTCACGGCAGGCAGATTGAATCGCTCTTCAATCCAGTCAGATACAATAAAGCCGATCGCACCTGCCGAGAGCGAAGCATCTCTTATGCCTGCAGTCATGCTTGTCAGGCTTCGAAAGCTTGCCCCTTCAGCCTCTTCGATATCTGAGAGATAAAAGAATTTCTCGGGAAAACCGGTCGCTTTTGCAAAAGACTGCACAGTCTCGTCTGAGGGCTCAGTCTCGCCATTCTCACATCGCGTGATCGTATGCGCCGCCAAATTCGTTGTCTCGGCTAACGCCTTCTTGGTTAGCATGGCACGTTTTCGTGCGATGCTAAGTCTGGTCGGACTGAAAGACATTTTACGACTTCTTGCTTACCGGAATGTCGAAGTCTTCTGCTCCTGGATCCCCATCGGTAAGTTTCGTGACGTCTGGCCCGTCTTCTCCGGGCGCAATTAGCACAATACGCTCGTGAAAACCGACAAAATAGCCGCCCTCAATATGGTCTGCTCCCTGAAAAGTGGTCCATTATTTGAGTTAGTTCCGGCTTCAGATATGGAGCTGAGACATGGGCAAGAGATCTACGCCTGAAGAGATTATTGCGAAGCTGCGGGAGGTGGAGGTGCGCCTTGCTCGCGGTGAGACGACGGGTCAGGCCGTGCGTTCGATCGGCGTGACGGAGCAGACCTACTACCGGTGGCGCAAGGAGTATGGCGGGCTGCAGGTTGGCCAGGCCAAGCGGATGAAGGAGATCGAGAAGGAGAATGCGCGGCTTCGCCGGGCGATCTCCGATCTGACCCTCGACAACCAGATCCTTCAGGAAGTCATCAAGGGAAAGTTCTAAGCCCTTCACGCAAACGCGAAGCGGTCGATCATGTGGTTGAGACACTCGGCGCAACCGAGCGCCGGGCCTGCCGTGTGATCGGCCAGCACCGTTCCACTCAGCGCAAGCCGCGCGTGCCGCGTCAGGACGAGGATGTGCTGACAGCAGCCATCATCGCCCTGGCGGAACGGTTCGGCCGGTATGGCTACCGCCGGATCACGGCCCTGCTGAGACGGGATGGCTGGCATGTGAACGAGAAGCGCGTCTATCGCATCTGGCGGCGTGAGGGGCTGAAAGTGCCAATGAAACAACCGAAACGTG
>NZ_QWFZ01000018.1 GCF_003576315.1 Henriciella mobilis
TGCAGCGCGACAATCAGGATGAGAGTTGCGCGACAAACGGGATGAGAACGCTTCGGGGCGGGAACGTAGGGAGGGCGTAGCCCGACTGGAGTTCCTGCCCCGAAGCGTAAGTTTTTCAGGACTTTCTGGTGCTCGCGGTCGGTGGAGTAAGCTGGCGATTTTCCATTCGGAGGGATCGCATCTTGCCCGGCCGCCACATAACCGACCATCAGATGAGGCTCTATATGACGTACAGGAAGACTTACCCGATAGCCGTTGCCGCCGCGAAGGCGTCGATCAGCCCGGCAACCGCCTATCGGATCGAGAAGGATCCAAGACCGCCTTCACAGAAGACCGAGGCGCGCGGCCGCCGGCGCCCTGATCCCCTGGCCGGCATTTTCGATGCCGAAGTCGTGCCGATGTTGCAGGCAGCGCCGGGCCTCCGGCCCGTGGCTGTTTTCGAGGAGTTGATCCGGCGTCATCCTGATCTGGGTGAGAGCGTACGGCGCACGCTTGAGCGTCGCATTCGGGCCTGGCGCGCCATTCATGGCGAGGAGCAGGACGTCATCTTCCGCCAGGTGCAGGAACCCGGCCGGCTGGGGCTTTCGGATTTCACCGACATGGCCGCACTCGGCATCACGATTACCCACCAGGTTCTGGACCATCGGCTCTACCATTTCCGGCTGGCCTATTCCGGCTTTGAACACGCCCATGTCGTACTCGGTGGGGAGAGTTTCGTCGCCCTGGCAGAAGGCCTGCAGAACGCACTCTGGTCGCTGGGCGGGGTGCCGCGTGAGCACCGCACGGACAGCCTGTCGGCGGCCTTCCGTAATCTGGGCAAGGAGGCGCGCGAGGACCTGACCCGCCGCTATGACGAGATGATCACCCATTATGGCATGGTCGCCTCGCGCAACAATGCCGGCATCGCCCGCGAGAACGGCGCCATCGAGGGCCCGCACGGCCACCTCAAACGCGCGATCGAGGATGCCCTCTTGCTACGGGGGGCGCGCGATTTCGACACCCTCACTGCATATCGCGGTTTCGTCGACGAGATCGTCAGCCGCCGCAACGCGCGCAATGCCAGACGCATCGACGCAGAGCGAAGTGAGCTCAGGCAACTGCCCGAGCAGCGTAGCGCCGACTTTGAGGAACTCGGTGTGCGGGTCACATCCTCAGGCGGATTCACCCTGCGCAAAGTTTTCTACACCGTGCCCTCGCGTCTCATCGGTCATCGCCTGCGCGTGCGCCTCTATGACGACCGCCTCGACGTCTTCATCGGCAGCACACATCTCATGACATTGCCGCGCGGGCGCGCTTCGCCTTCCGGCAAGCATGATCAGGTCGTCAACTACCGACACGTCATCCATGCCCTGAAGCGCAAACCGATGGCCTTGATGCGGCTTGTCTACCGCGACCAGCTGTTCCCACGTGAAGCCTACAGGCAGACCTTCGACCTCCTCGTCGATCGTTTGACCGAGCGCCAGGCGTGCCAGATCATGGTCGAGCTGCTTGGTCTCGCCCACGAACGCGGCTGCGAGCGCGAACTGGCTGAAGAGTTGTCGATCTGTCTGGGTACTGGCGACCTGCCTGACATGGGCCGTCTGCGAACCCGCTTTGCGCCTGATGCCGCCAGCCTGCCCAATGTCGTCGTCCGCCTCGAGCCGCTTCAGGCCTATGAAGCGCTCATCGGCTCCACACCTGCGCTGGCGACGGGAGAAGGAGCATGAAGAACTCCGCGACAGACCCGACCCGGCTCAGCCTGCTCCTCAACGAGCTGCGCTTGCCTGCAACCAAGGTCAGCTGGCCAAAGTTCGCAGACCAGGCTGACAAGGAAGGCTGGCCCGCCGCCCGCTTCCTCGCCGCACTGGCTGAGCACGAACTGGCCGAACGTGATCGCCGCCGCATCGAGCGGCATCTCGCAGAGGGCCGCCTCCTGCCTGGAAAAACGCTCGACACATTCGAGTTCGACACCGTGCCGATGGTCTCGAAGGCTCAGGTCATGGCCATTGTCGCGGGCGACATCTGGCTGGGCAAAGGCGCAAACCTGCTTCTGTTCGGACCGCCCGGAACCGGCAAAAGCCACCTCGCTTCGGCGATCGGACTCGCGCTCATCGAGAGCGGATACCGGGTTCTGTTCACTCGAACCACCGATCTCGTCCAGAAGCTGCAACAGGCCCGTAGAGATCTCGTTCTCGAGAACGCCCTGGCAAAACTCGACAAGTTCGATCTGCTCATCCTCGATGATTTCGCATACGTCACCAAGGATCAGGCCGAGACCAGCGTCCTCTTCGAGCTCATCAGCACACGCTACGAGCGCCGGTCCATGTTGATCACAGCCAACCAACCGTTCGGGGAATGGAACAAGGTCTTCCCCGATCCCGCCATGACACTCGCCTCCGTCGATCGCCTCGTTCACCACGCAACAATATTCGAGATGAATGTCGAAAGCTATCGGCGCCGACAGGCCGTTGAGCGACGAAAGGGACCAGGAAGGCCCGCCGCGTTCGCAACCACCAACAATATCATGCCTGATTGACGCGCCGCGACAATCAAACTGACAAACCTCTTGCAAGCGTCAATCTTTGACGCAATCATTCAAAAATCGCGGCTCCAGATTCTCATCCTGATTGACGCTCGCTTCTCATCCAGAATGTCGCGCTACAGGCATCTTTGCTGGCTGGTGTTCAGCACTTTCGATGCGGCCGCACGCAGGCCTTTGTGATCATCGGCGATGACGAGCTTCACGCCGCGCAGGCCGCGTGCTGTCAGGGACCTGAGGAAGTCCTTCCAGAACGGCTCTGCTTCCGATTCGCCGGTGGCGAGGCCCAGAACCTCGCGCTTGCCTTCGGCATTGGCCCCGACAGCCACTATGGCAGCGGTCGAGACGATCCGTCCGCCCTGCCGGCTTTTGATGTACGTGGCGTCGATCCACAGGTAAGGCCACTCGCCTTCGATCGGGCGGTTCAGGAAGGCTTGTACACGCTCGTCGATCTCTTCGCACAGCCGGCTGACCTGGCTCTTCGATATGCCCGTGCCACCCATCGCCTTGACCAGGTCGTCCACCGCGCGCGTCGAGATGCCCTTGATGTAGGCTTCCTGGATAACGGCCGTCAGCGCCTTCTCGGCCGTTCGGCGCGGTTCAAGGAAAGATGGGAAGTAGCTGCCCTTGCGCAGCTTCGGGATATCCAGATCGATCCGGCCAGCCCGTGTGTCCCAGGCTCTCTCCCGGTAGCCATTCCTGTAGGTCTTGCGATCCGCGGAGCGGGCACCGGGAGCCGCGCCCGTATGCGCCTCCACCTCCATCTCCATCAAGCGCCCGGCTGCAAAGGCCAGCATGTCGCGCACCAGATCGTTGTCTGCGCTCTGGTCAATCAGCTCGAATAAAGCCAATCTGTCTTCGGTCATCGTGTGAGGTCCTTCTGGTTGAGTTTCGCAACCACAACCTCGACGGATTCGCGCACGATGACCTTCCTCAGGTCGAATTTACACCAAGTCCCGGGACGCTACCCAAGGTTGCCAGACATTTTCCCAAGCAGGGTCTTGACCGTGTCAAACTCCGTTGCGGAAATTCCTGCCAGTCGTTGCGCGTATATCGCGTCGGCCTCCGACCGAAGTGATGGAAGTATCTCGATAGCCTTGGGAAGCAGGTGCAGGCTCCAGACGCGCCGATTCCCTTCCATCGAACGCCGCTCGACAAAATGTGCCTTTTCCAACTGATCGATCACATGACCCACACTCGCGCGTTCACGATCTAGGTGTTTTGCAAGTTCGGTCTGGGTGAGTCCCGGTGAGCGGAATATATAGGCAAGGGCGCGCCACTGAGTGCGAGACAGGCCAAATTTTGCCACGGACGCATCAAACAGCTTGCGCAGTTTGCGCGGAACTTCCTCGACGAGAAAAACGATCTCGTCGGCCTCGGTCACATAGCTATCCTGGTTGATTTCGTCGCGCATCGAGGAGGCTCGCGCAATCGGCGATGACACGCGTCGGGCCGATGATCCGTGCCCGCTCGACGCTAGCGAGCGAACTTTAGGCAAGAAGGTGTTCGTGGCATCTTGCAGGGCCGATCATGCTCAATCAGTTTTTCGGTAACCATCAAGACTGCGACGCCCGCGACCGACGTTCAAAACCCAACCGCAGCGCTCAGCGTCAGGTCCCTGCGGCCGGGGTTGCCCCGGTTTTCGCGCTGGGCGGGATGTGTCTCCTCACCAGCAGCAACGCGATCACCGTCACGGCCATGGCGGCGGCCACTACATAATAGAAGCCCACCGGGCCGAAGCCGGACAGGGCCGCTGCGCCGATAAAGCTGCTCAATACCGCACCGACCCTGCCGATTCCCGCCGAAAGTCCAACCCCGGTTGCACGCAGCAACGTCGGATAGACGTGTGACGCGAGCACGTAGAGTACAACTTGAAGGCCTACGATACAGCCACCAAGCAGGGCCAGCGCCGTCAGGAGCAGCAGCTTTGGCGCGGCCGGGTCAAACCCCATGCGGCTCAACGCCAAAGCCCCCCCGGCACCGCCAAGCGCCATAATCACCATTGGCAACCGCGACCCGGTGAAAAGGATTATCCAGGATACCAGCACCGCAGCCACAATCGCCCCCACATTAAACGTCAGCAGGCCGCGGCTCGATGTCGGAAGGTCGAAGCCGGCATCGGCGAGCATGGTCGGAAGCCAGTTAAACGACATGAACACCGCCAGCAGGCAGCCAAAGAAGGCCAGCCACAAGAGCAATGTATCACGCAAGTAGGGAGGGCGGAGAAGGGTTGCCGCCGATGGCTTGTTGACACCCGATTCGGCGCGATCGACAAACACGGCGTCCGACGGCACGTCGAACCGCATCCTTTCGAAGATCTGGCGCAATTCGTTCGACCGTTCCGGCCGGGTCACCAGAAATCGTGGAGATTCCGGCAGCAACAAAAACAGCGCCAATGCCAGCACTAGCGGCAAGGCGCCCGCCACAGCGAACAATCCCCGCCAGCCCAATGCCGGAAGCGCTTCGGCAGAAACAAACCCGCCGACCACTCCGCCAACCGCCATGCAAACCAAACTAAGCGTAACCGCAAAACTGCGACGGTGTTGGGGCGTATACTCTGCAACCAGTGCGGTGACATTCGGGAGCGCGCCGCCCAGACCGATACCCGCAATAAAGCGGAATAGTCCCAGTGTCGGCAAGTCATTGGCGAAAGCGATTGCGCCCGTCATTGATCCGAAGATGATTGTGCTGGCCAACAGGGCTATCTTGCGTCCAAACTTGTCGCCGATGATCCCGCCGATTGTGGCGCCTATGGTCATGCCGATCAGGCCGATCGCCAGCACCGGCGCAAGTTCTTCCTTGGTCAGGTTAAGGTCGGGCAGCATCGCCGGGGCGGCAAAACCGAGCGCCAGCGCATCGAAACCATCGAGCACGATCACCAGGGAGCACAGCAGAAGCACCAGCTTCTGATAGGGCGTCCATGGCGATGTGTCTGAAGCAAACCCCACGTCGAATTCGGGGGGACCAGCTGGGATTGCATGAGGGGGCACACCTCCCCCAATCTCTTTGGCACTCATAATGGACATCCTCGCCGTTGCTGTTTTCGCTGGTCTACATGGTTGAGCAAAATTGCGCCAGCCTGCCGAACGCCCCTTTGCTTGCTTCCCAAATACGCTTCGTCAGCGGACTTTCTCCGTTCGAGCTTCCTGGGGATGATGCTCCGCCCGGTCGATTGTTCCAGCACCGTAACCAGCCCGCGCTGCCGATTGGCGGTCCTGTGCCTTGTGATCGGCGCAGTGCGGAAGGCGGGAGCGCGTGCAGCGTAGCGCCTGTCCATGAGTAGAGGCCAGCCTGACCGATCGCGGCGAGAGGCCGTTCGCAGCCGTAGGGACGGCAGTGATCTGATCGGGCAGCCTGTCGGGCCATCTATTATTCAGCTGGCTGCAATGCCGCGTCTTTTTCCTGGCGGTAGGCCAGATGGGACTCCATGTTCTCCGGCTTGACCCCAAAGGCTGTCTGTCGGCTGATGTTCTGACGGTTGATCTCATCGAACTTGATGAAATAGGCCCTATGCATCCTGTAAAAGGGAATTTCCGGATAGAGATGATGGATGAGATGGTAGTTCTGATAAACCAGCAACGGTGTCAGCAGCCATTCCCATCCGTAGCGCATCGTCGTCGCCATATAGGGCTCTTCATCCTGTGCAACCATCGCCGGATAGTGCGGCAGAATCACGAAAACGATCGCAATCAGGAACAGCGTGATTCGCGAGGGCAGAAACCACAACATGAAGAGTTCGAAGCCGTATCCAAAATAAAGGGCCGCTACAAACAGCGCGAGCAAGACCGAGTAAAAAGCGACGAGTTCCTTGTCGTGCTTTTTGCGAACATTCTGGCCGTACTTGAAAAAATAATAAATATAGGCGCCGTCAAACATCGTCCAGCGAAACGGCACCTGCCACCATGACGACTCGTGTTCGAAGCGATCAGGGTCTAGTGGGCCATTGGCATAGCTGTGGTGTTTGTTGTGCACCCACCGCAGAAGTACCATCGGGGCATATGGGAACAAGAAGAAGAGGCCGATCGCTCCGATCGTCTCGTTTAGCCATTTGACCCTGGAAAGGGACATATGGGCCGCATCATGTATTACGCTGAAAAGCAGATAGGTGATCAGGCCGTTGGCGATGGTGCCGAGCCAGATAGGTATCTGCCCCGTCAATGCCAGATACCAGACAATTCCGATGCCACCCATCGAGGCAACGAAAAGCAAGAAGGTCGGCAGCGCCAGTAACGGTGCCCTTCGCAACTGCTCGAAATACTCTTCCTGGTTTTTTGGAAAAACACTCGCAGCCATACCACATCTCCCAAATCTTAATTAACCCATGGGTTCAGCCATCTCGGTTTGGCGTTCCATGTTTTGTGTTCAATTGCTCGTTGCACAATTGTGCGGACTATAGACGCATGTTGTATAATATACAACTCTTATCCTGAAATGACATGGCAATCAGGCAACCCCGTTGAACGCCCGGCGCCCATACTAAACCGCCCAGGGATTGTCGGAAGCGATTTTTTAAAGTTACACGGCCATGCCGACATTGGTCAGCATGGCATAATATTTTTGTTCGGCAAGCGGGGCTCAAATGTCAAATCGGCTCCCATAGGCAAACACTTGTTATCGTTCAAATTATAACAACTAAGGGCCTGAATGACGCCAGGCCCTTCTGTTGCGGCCGAAGCACTGGTTACCGGTTTGGCGGAAAATATCCGTCGCTTCGGCTGACCACCTGATCAAATCGGATAGACCAGATATCGCGGAAGTACTGAGGTATCGAGCTCAGCGCGCCTCGATAACAGCTTCAGTTCGCCATTCTTGTCTTGCCGAACAGTATCGAGATACTGCCCTGCCGCCAGCACTTGGGTGATACCGCTGTCTTTAGGCGTCATGAACACCGAAAAATTTGATCGCATTTCCAGGGTGGTTGCATCAACGCGATTAAAGCTGGTGAGCTGGACGAAATGGCGGGTTCGATAGTCCTGAAAGGTGCCAGCCCAGATGTCGTTCACGAAGGTGACGCGATCCTCGAGCCTGGCGCGGCAGTCGTCGTACATGAATCCAAGGGCGAGTCCGTGCTCCGAATTTTCCGCCGAACGGCAGTAGTAGGCGGCAGCCTCCTCGTCCGCGTAATTACCAAGCCACCCCGGCATATCCTTGCTGTCGAGCGCGTGAGCATCAGCCAGCAGCAGGGCGTTAAGCGCCGCTTCGAGCGATGTATCTGTCTGCATCATACTGTCGCCCTTTCGAAGCCCATGACCGAACGGTAATATTCCCAGCGCGGAAGATTGCCGCTCTCGTCATTCTGAAGAAATTCCGATTCCAGCTTCAAAGGGTCATGTACTCCCTTCTGGAAGATGGCCGACCCTGGTGTGTGGTTTCCGATGTGGATGCGGTGAAAGACCGAAGCATCCTCCATGCTGATCAGGCCGCACGGGCCGAGCAGGTTGGAACTTTGCCGCAGGCGATGGCGAACCATGTCCTCGTCGTCATCCTGATGGGCGAAATAGGCATAGTGGACTTCAACCGTCTCCGCATCGATCGGTGTAGCGAAGCGCAAGTTGATGACGTCAAGATGCTTCGTCGAAACGAAGGTTGGAAACAGCGAGACGATCCGGGATCCGACCGCCGGGTCCTGCCCTTTGAACTCGATCAGCGACTTGTCCTTGAGCACGGAAGGCCCGGTTGCCACAGAAAGGGCCGATTCGAAGCAGATGTGGCCGCGGTGCGTTGCCGTGTACTGGCGACCCTTGCCGCCTTGCCAGTTGAGCATCTTGAACGCCTGATGCAGCAACGGAGCATGATAGCCATCGTTATCGGTATACGACTTCCAGTTCGTATCATAACGGACCTTCTGGTAGCCAAGCAGCTTGAGCCGCCCGTCGCCCGCAAGCAGCTCGCGCAAGCAATTCTGCGAGTCGCCCAGATATTCAAGCAGCGGCTCGGTTTCCGCCGAAAGCGTCACGAATATCAGGCCAAAATAGATGTCGAACCGCGGCTGGGCAAGCGGATAGTCAGCTTTGTTGAAACCGGGCAGAAATTCCCGTGGGTTAGGACACCCGACCAGGTCACCCTTCGAATCGAACAGCCAGCGGTGGTAAGGGCATTCGAATTCGGTCTTGTTGCCCATGATCGCCGTCTCGAGCTGATTGCCGCGGTGCGAGCAAGCGTTGTAGAACACCCGCACCACGCCCTCGACGTCGCGCCCGATAAGCAGCGGTACGCCCGCCAACCGGAAAGTCTTGAAATCTCCTGGGTTGGGCAATTCGCTTTCATGGGCGACCGGGTGCCATTCGGTGCCGTGAAAAATCCGTTTGACCTCCTCCGCATAGATGTCCTTGCGAACAAAGGCTTCTTTAGGAACTTCATTATAGTTTTTCGGCCACGACAGGTTAATCTCCGTCATCTGCTCTCTCCCAAATTATCGCGCTGATATCATTTCTCAGATTCGAGTGCTTTGCCGAGCTCAGCCCACATTCTGCCCGACTGGCGCGCGCCTTCGAGGTAGGGTTCCGGGCAAAGATGATAAGGCGGACGGGCCGGGCCGGCATTCATCCACCCGCCGGCATTCATCCGCGCCTTTTCAAGCGCGATGTTGTAGGTCGAGAATTCCTTAAAGCTGCCGTTCGGGAACAGCGGCGCTGCCGTTGGGCCGAGCTGGCCCATAAAAGCCCGCGCCGCGCTCCAGTCGCCCGTCGCGCGCGCTTGCGACACGAGGTCGCGCAGCGTAGTTGTCACCAGCGGATGACACACGGCACCGCTGGACCAGAAGGCGTCGATTGAATCGTCCATACGGGCTGCACCATAATAGTCGAAGTCGATCGGCAGCAGCTTGATGCGACCGCGAATTGCCGCAAGGTCTGGCAGCAGGGTGCCGACACCGATGTACTTCGCCGTGACGACCTGCGGAAGCTCGGCCACCTGTGCCCAGAATGAACGTGGAAAATCGAATTTGAAAGCTTCGGGATTGGCGTAGATCGCAATGTTCATTTCAGGGACGGCTTCAGCGACATCCTTGTAGAACTGCACGGCAACGTCGAGGCTGGGCGCGCACCACATCGGGACTCCCAACATAGTGCCATCCGCACCTATATCGAGCGCCTGCCGGGTTAACGCGACGGTATCGCGGGTGTTGATGCAGGTAGTTCCGACAAAAATCGGCACCCGGCCAGCCGCAGAATCGACCAATGCCTTCATGAAATCGAGCTTTTCATCGTGGGTCATGGTCGCCGCTTCCCCAAGCGTGCCCATGCTTAGAATTCCGTTAATTCCTGCGTCGATAAGACCGTTTACCACGCGCGCGGTCTCATCGAGATCCACCGTTTTTGTCGCGCGCCAATCCGAGGCATTGTCCTTCGCCGGAGTGGGAATAATTGCCCATGCTCCTTTGATGTCGGCTGGGGCCATAAGTGTACGCGTCATCTTCGTCGCTCTCCTAGAATTTACGTCAGGTGATTGTTGCCGCAGTGTCCCGGCGTTCTGCATTGTGTAATGCTTTTCCTTGCATGACATAAAGTGCGGATATATACAAGATCGTCCTTCGACCTTGCGTATTTTTTCAGGAGTTCGGGAAAGAGGAGCAGACTGACCATGCCTATATGCAGACGGTTCGAAAACCAGGTAGCGGTTGTGACAGGCGGAGCTCAAGGTATCGGGCTGGCCACCGCCCAGCGCCTGGCGGAAGAAGGCGCGACGGTGATCGTCGCTGACCGCGCAGCTCAAGCCACGCAGGATGCGGTCGACCGGCTGCGGGCCGACGGCGCGGACGCCCACGCCGCCATCTTCGACCTTGAGCAATGCGAGGGAGCGACCGAACTTTACCGGACGGTTTCCGATCAATTTGGCCGGATCGACGTGGCAGTCCACAATGTGGGCGGCACGATTTGGGCCAAACCCTATTGGGACTATACACCAGACGAGATCGTGGCAGAAATTAACCGCTCGCTGTGGCCGACTCTTTGGTGCTGCCACGCAGTGGTGCCCTATATGCTCGCGGCCGGGCGCGGTTCGATCGTCAATATCGGTTCAGTGGCCACACGCGGCGTGAACCGGGTGCCCTATGCCGCCGCCAAGGGCGGAGTCGCTGCGCTGACCGCTGCCCTGTCGCTGGAACTGGAAACCAGCGGTGTCCGAATCAACTGCGTTGCGCCGGGGGGTGTCAATGTTACCCGGGTCACGCCGCGCGATCCGGCGCCAATGAGCGACGCCGTCAAGGCGGGCTTTGCCGGGGTGATGGAGCAAACCATGCGCGACACCCCGATGGCCCGTTTCGGCGAACCCGAGGAACTGGCCGCCGCAATCTGCTTTTTTGCATCGGAAGAAGCGTCGTACGTTACGGGACAGACGCTCTTCGTCGCAGGCGGCGGTATCGGATAGGCCGGTCCCGCGGCGCTGCCATCCATCAAGCGGTCTGTTTAAGCAGCTCACGTAATGAAACATCCGCATCGGCAAGCCGGTCCGCACTGGCGATCACCCGCCGTTCGACCAGCCGTTTGCCAATTCCCATGTCGGCAGCGCGGTTGACAGTCAGGACTCCTTCAATGGTATTCCCGGAGAGGAAGAAAGCGACGAATGCGTTGCTTTCGACGTCGCCGCGGACGACAATCTCGGCTTCTACCGGAATTTGTCCGCAGAACTGGATGTTCAGATCGAACTGGTCGCTCCAGTACCACATCGGCTTGCAGTAATCGACTTCGTGGCCAAGCATTGCCAAGGCCGCAGCCTGGGCTTGGTCGGCCGCGTTTTGGTACGTTTCCTGACGGAATCGACCACCAAAAAACCCGTCCTGTTCGGCCACGTCGCCGGCGGCGAACACTATTGGACTACTGGTTTGGCAACGACGATCGACGACGATCCCGTTGTTTACAGTCAACCCGGCATCTATCGCCAGAGACGTTGCAGGAATGATTCCCACGCCGACTACGACAGCGTCGCAAGGGATGAGGGTGCCGTCGTCGATCTCTACGGCGGAGACGCGACCGTCCGCGAACTTGAACCCCGTGACGCCCCGGTTGAAATAGGTCCTGACCCCACGCTTGCTGTGCTGCTCACCCAGCCATAGGCCGAAGCGCTTGCCCAGCGCCCGTTCCATCGGCGCCGCCAGCGGCTCTATCGCGGTTACCTCGCAGCCCAGCTTGATCGCGCTGGCTGCCACTTCAGCACCGATCACCCCCATCCCGACAATAACGACCCGCGCCCCTTGACGAAGGTCGAGTGCCATCCTGGTGGCGTCGTCGCGGGTGCGCAGATAATGGACATTGGCACAATCGGCTCCCGCTAAATTGAGTTTGCGGGCATGCCCGCCGGTCGCCAGCAACACCTTGTCGGCGGTGACCAGCGACCCGCCGGACAGGCGCACTCCGCCCGCATTCAAATCCAGCGCTTCAACACGCGTGTTGAGAAGCAGGTCGATCCTGTTTTCCGCGTACCAGCCCTCATCTTGCAAGAAAAAATTATTCGGAGCCTCCGCCGTATTCCACAGAAGTTCTTTCGAAAGAGGTGGGCGTTCATAGGGCCTCAACGGCTCTTCACCGATAAGGGTGATCTGACCGTCAAACCCCGCCTGCCGAAGCGCTTCCGCCGCTCGCCCACCAGCAAGATTCGCACCTACAATCGCTACCGAATGCACTCGATTTCTCCCAATTTCACGAACGCCGCCATACCTTTATCCTTGCACACTCTGCTAAGGTTTGTGTTGCACAATATACAATATGTTGTAAATCCGTCAATATCCGTCAATATCTGTCAATATCTGTCATTTCGAATTTTCTCGATACGGTATGCCAGTTGCCGACGCGTCAGCCCCAATTCTCTGGCCGCTAGTGCAACGTTACCGCCGGCGGCTTCGACTGATGCACGAACGATCGCATCTTCGATCGTCGAAAGCGTTTCGCCGTTCTGGCGAAGCAAGCCGACCAGCTGGTCAATCCCAGACGACTCTTCGGAGCTCGGCTCCGCGCCGACCACACGGCCATCCTGAGCCAGGGTCAGACTGCTTGGGATGAGCGCCCTGTTCGATCCAATGAAGAGGTGCCGTAAATCGATGGCACCAGTTTCGTCGGCGAGCAGCACGGCACGCTCAACCATCCGCTCCAGTTCCCTGACATTGCCGGGATAGTCGTGCATCAGCAGCGCATTGATCGACCGCGCCGTGAAGCCTTCTACGGTACGCCCGTGACGCTTGGTATATTTGGCGCGGAAGTGCTCCATTAATCCCGGGATGTCCTCGCGCCGCTCTCTCAGCGGCGGAACCCAGATCGGCAGTGTTGAAAGACGGAAGTACAGGTCCGGACGAAATGTCCCCGCAGCGATTGCCGCCTCGAGATCGATGTTGGAGGCGGCGATCAGGCGAACGTTTACCTGAATGGTCTTGGTACCACCCACACGTTCGAATTCGCCTTCCTGGATGGCCCTCAGAACCTTGCTTTGCGCCAGGGGTGACAGCATCGAAATCTCGTCGAGAAACAGCGTACCACCGTGGGCGAGTTCGAAACGTCCTTGCCTGTCGGTCATGGCGCCGGTGAAAGCACCCTTGGCCACACCGAACAGTTCGGCCTCGATCAAGCCTTCAGGAATTGCTGCGCAATTCAGCGCGACGAAAGGCGCGTCGCGGCGAAGGCTAAGCCGGTGCGCCATCCTGGCGAACACCTCCTTGCCGACTCCCGTCTCCCCCAAGAACAACAGCGTGGCATCGGTCCCTGCAGTCCGCTCGATCAAGTTGCGCACCGCGTGGAAGCCTGCCGATACTCCAGCGACGAATTGGTCGTCCTGACTCTTGAGGCCGCTTGAATCGATTTGAACCACTGCCGTTTCGACATCGTCCAGGCTTGGCCACTCGGCTTCAGGCTTGCCATGGAGCAGGCAGGCCCGATGCCCCATTCCCTTGCACTCGATTTCACGCATGATTATGGGCTGACCCGCGAAAGTGCTTGCAAAGCCGCTGGCAAAACCAGTTTGCAACCAACACACAGGATCGGTGCTAATGCCATCGGTCGCGAGATGGATTCCGGCTTCAATCGAATCGTGGACCAGAAAACGACCATCGAAATGCCCGTTCTCGGTATCGGTGTCCAAAGTTTCGATCTCGGTCCAGCCGAACCCGGTTACTGCATGGGCTTGAGGGCCGACCGCAAAGGCATCAAGGAAACTGCTGCCGGGCCTTAAATGCTTTGCTTCGACTGCGCAACGCGCGCCTTCGGCGAACCCTATCTCCCAGAATAGTCGGCGAGCGCTGACTAAGCCCAGTTGGACAACTATTTCGTTCCGCAACATGACTAGCGCAGAATTACTCAGCAATACGCAGCGCTCGCTGTCACGCCAGATGCGGCCCTGCTCGGGCGAAAAACGGAGCCGGCTGGTAAGGTCGGTGTACGCGGGGAGATGCTTCATGCCTTATCATAACAAAAATGTACACTGTGCGCCACAACATCATCCAGCACTCGACAAATATGTCAAACTTTAACGGGGTTAAAAGTAGAGATCTTTTATATATGCACGAGATTCCTTGACTTTTGAATTTGGCACAGTTTATGAATCATATATGCAAAATTCTGGACTTGGCTGACCGAAGGAAAACTGCGGCGGCGACTCGGAGGAGAGGACGCAGATGGATGTTTCCGACCTGGTCGATACGACGACAGGCCGTCAAAAGCGGACGATCTACTCGAACGAGGAGCTCTACAAACAGGAGCTTGAACGCATTTTCGGTCGCTGCTGGCTGTTCCTCGTTCACACCAGCCAGATCCCCAAAGCTGGTGACTATTTCCGCACCTTCATGGGCGAGGACGACGTCATCGTCATTCGCCAGAAAGACGGATCGATCAAAGCATTCCTCAACAGCTGCACCCACCGCGGGAACCGCATTTGCCGCGCCGATCGCGGCAATGCCAAGGCCTTTACCTGCAATTATCATGGGTGGTCGTTCGCGCCAGACGGGTCGCTCGCCGGGGTTCCGCTGGAAAACGAGGCCTATTTTGGCGAACTGGACCGCAGCAAGCTGGGCCTGGTTCAGGTAACCCATGTTGCCGAATACAAGGGCCTGGTCTTCGGCTGCTTCGATCCAGATGCGCCCTCGCTCGAGGATTACCTTGGCGATGCAAAATTCTTCCTCGATGTCTGGCTGGATGCGATGCCAGGCGGAACTTCGCTGCTCGGCGAAACCCAGAAGATGGAGCTGGGCAGCAACTGGAAGCTGCCGGTTGAGAATGTCTGCGGCGATGGCTACCATCTGGGTTGGGCGCATGCCGGAGCGATGTCGGCCGTCCAGTCGATGGACCTTGCCGGTCTCAGCGTCGGCAATTCGAGTACCAACCTCGAAGGCGGGCTTTCCGTCGCCGGAATGAACGGCCACATGGCGCTGACCTCGCTCGACGGGATTTCGGGCTACGCCTTCTACCCCGAACCGAAGCCCATGATGGATTATCTGGAGGCCAATCGTCCCACGGCGATCGAGCGGTTGGGCAAGGTGCGCGGCGAACAGCTCTGGGGTTCGCAGATCAACATCACGATTTTCCCCAATCTCCAGTTCCTGCCAGGCCTGAACTGGTTTCGGGTCTATCATCCCAAGGGTCCGGGCAAGCTCGAGCAATGGACCTGGGCGATGGTGGAAAACGACATGCCTGACGAGATGCAAGCAGCAATCCTTGACAATCAGTGCCTGACCTTCGGGCTTGCGGGCCTGTTTGACAATGACGATGGCGATAATCTTGCCGCCTGCACCGAACAGTCGCGTGGCTGGCGGACGGCGCAGATGGACGTCTTCACCAACATGGCGCTCGGCCGTTCTGGGCCGCGCGATGGCTTCCCCGGCGACATCGCAGCCGGATTGGTGAGCGAGCACAACCAGCGCTATTTCTATCGCCGCTGGCAAGAACACATGCAGGCTGAAAGCTGGGCCGAGGTTCCCACCTACAACATCAACTCGCTCTCCGTTGAGGAGCCTGGGAATGCTTGAAATGAACCCTGCCCCGGTCCTGGTAGAGGATATGATCGCTCTGACGCAGCGCCTGTATCACGAAGCGCGCCTGCTCGATGCCGAACGCTTCGAGGACTGGCTGGAGCTGCTGTGCGACGATGTTACCTACCGAATGGACCTCAAACGGCGGCGCTTCCGGGCAGATCGGTCGCCGCCGGCGGCAGTCGGTGCTGGCGTTGTTTTTAACGAGAACTTTGCGCGCCTTAAACTCAGGATCGATCGCCTGCGCTCGGGATATGTGTGGGCCGAGGATCCGCCCAATTTCGTGCGCCGCGTCATATCGAACGTCGAAATCGAACCTGCGGATGCCGAAAACGAGGTGATCGTACACTCGGTGATCGTTATTCATCGCAACCGCATCGACGGCTTGGCGCGTCAATTTACTGCGGGGCGCACCGACCGGTGGCGCCATGGCACGCAGGGCTGGTGCCTCGCTGCGCGTGACATCGCGCTTGACCATGCGGTGCTGCCAGACAGCAACATCAACGTGTTTTTCTAAAATGAGGTTACAATTTTCTAAAATGAAGTTACAATTTTCTAAAATGAAGTTACAAAGAAGTTAATGGGAGAGAAATGATGCGCATTGAACGGATCGGCCGCGAGCCAGAATTTTCACAATACATGGACCTCAAGGAAGGCTGGCTCGATCGCCGGATCTTCAGCGATGCCGAGATTTACGAGGAAGAGCTGTACCGCATCTTCGCACGGTCCTGGCTGTTCGTGGCCCACGAGAGCCAGCTGCCCAAGGCGGGCGATTTTCTAACCACCCATATGGGCGAAGACGCCGTGATCGTCGCGCGTCAGCCCGATGGCTCGATCAAAGTCTTCCTGAATTCCTGTCCGCATCGCGGCAACAAGGTGTGCTTTGCCGACGCCGGAAACACCCGCCGGTTTGTCTGCAATTACCACGGCTGGGCCTTTGATACCGGCGGTGAACTGAAAGGCATGCATGAGGAATATTGCTACGACGAAATCGATATTGATCGGAAAAAGAACGGCTTGAAGCAGGTTGCCCGGGTAGCCGGTTACAAGGGGTTGGTGTTTGCGACCTTCGCCGAAGACGGTCCGAGCCTGGACGCGTGGCTGGGCGACTTTCGCTGGTACCTCGACATGTTGCTCGACAACGAAGAAGGCGGCACCGAATTGATCGGCGGCTGCATCAAGTCGGTGATTAACGCCAACTGGAAGTTCGGCGTCGAGAACTTCATCGGTGATGCCTACCATGCTGGCTGGACCCATGATTCCGGCTGCCGTTCGATGAACAATGGCGAGCCTTTCCCGCCGGTCGACATGGAAAATTCCTACCATGCCAGCGTCAACGGCCACGGGTGGGAATTCGGCACCGAAGGGGTCGGCGATCTCTTCCTCCTGGGCCGACCGAAGGTTATGGAATACTATGAAAGAATCCGGCCCAAGATGGCCCAGCGGCTGGGTGAGATGCGCTCCCAAATCTTCGGATCGGTCGCCTCCGCGTCGATTTTCCCCAACGTGTCGTTCCTTCCAGGCATTTCGACCTTCCGTCAGTGGCAGCCCAAGGGACCAATGGAGTTCGAACTCAAGACCTGGGTGATCGTCAACAAGGCGATGCCCGATGACATCAAGGATGAAATTACCAAGGGGGTCATGCAGACCTTTGGCCCAGGGGGCACGTTCGAGATGGACGATGGGGAAAACTGGAGTAACTGTACCACGGTCAACCGCGGCGTAGTGACCCGCCACGAACGCCTGCACTACCGCTGCGGCATATCGCGCCAGATCGAGCACGATACGCTGCCGGGCATCGTCTATCGCGGGCAGTATAACGACGCCAACCAGCGCGGTTTCTACCAGCGTTGGCTCGATATGATGGAAGCCGACAAGCTGGATGCAATGCCCGAGCGCCCAGAACCGCGCCTGACAGGCGTTAGCGAGACGCGCGACGTTCCCGGCCTGTTCGCGCTCTGAAAGGAATCATCACTATGACAAAGAACACCACGTTCAAACGCCCGCAGACGGGCCAGAGCGCCTCGCTCGAACTGACGCACGCCTTGACCCAGACCGTCTATCGCGAAGCGCGCATGCTCGACGATGAGAACTATGTTGGTTGGGTCAAGATGCTGGCCGACGATTTGCTCTATCATATGCCCGGCATTGAAACGCGCTATCGCCGCGACAAGACCGACCAAGTAAACGATCTGACCCGGATGGCCTATTACAACGACAATCTGGAGGAGATCAAGAAACGGCTTTCGCGGCTGGAAACCGGTACGGCCTGGTCCGAGGATCCGGCCACGCGTTACACGCACATCATCACCAACGTTGAGGTAGAAATGACTGAGAAGGAAGGAGAATACCAAGTCTTCTCCAACTTCTACGCCTATCGCAATCGCAATGAGCGTGAGGAAGACTCGCTGATCGGCAACCGTGTCGATATCTGGCGCGAAGCGGGAGCTGCATTTCAGCTGGTCAAACGGCGAATCATACTCAAGCATAATGTCCTGCTCAGCAAAAACCTGAACATCTTCCTTTAGGGATGCGGCGGCACGAAATGCGAAGCCAGTCGCATTTCGTGCCGCTAACCATGCGCGCCTCGGCGCGGGGCATTCCCATATACGGACTACAATATGGCCGGCCTGCGGACCGGACGGATCTGAGAGAATAAAGTGGACGCATTACGGTATTATCTTGTGCCCTTGATGACCATGACGGGCATCGCAGGGTTTGTCCTCGGCGGCCCGTTCGTGTGGCTCGGCTTTGGCACCTTCCCAGTGCTGATGATGCTTGACATAGCCCTTCCAAATGACAGCAAAATGCGCGCACTCGGCATTTCGTCCGTCGCCGATTTCGCGATCTATCTGCAGCTACCGCTGATGATCGCACTCTATCTGGTTTTCGCCCACTCGGTAAACTCCGGCACAAATCCTATCTTGGGTGATGCGGCTTCGGGTTGGCAGATCGCCGGATCGATCGCCAGCCTTGCATGGCTTTCTGCGGTTCCGACCCTGCCCGTCGCGCACGAGTTGATGCATCGCCGGCACTGGTTCCCAAGGGCTGTGGCAAAAGGATTGAGTGCCTTCTATGGCGATCCCAATCGCGATATTGCGCACATTGTCACCCATCATGTGCATCTCGACACAGCGAAAGATAGTGACACACCCTTGAGAGGGCAGACCATCTACAGCTTCGTGTTTTCGGCCACCTGGGGTTCGTACAAGGACACCTGGGATAAGCAGGCGGAGATCCTTTCGCGTCTGGGTCATTCGAAATGGAGCTGGCGCAATGCGATGTGGTTGCAACTGGTGCTGGTTGGCGCAATTATCGGTGTGATGGTCGTTCTCGCCGGTCCTATCGCCGGACTCGTGACGGTCACCGCGATGTTTTTTGCCAAGATGCTGGTTGAAGGCTTCAATTACTTTCAACATTACGGCCTGCTGCGGATCGAGGGGGAGCCGATCGCCAAGCATCACGCATGGAACCATCTTGGCATGATCGTGCGTCCGATCGGGGTCGAGATCACCAATCACATCAACCACCACCTCGACGGGCACACCCCATTCTACGAACTGCGGCCCGAGCCCGAGGCGCCGCAGATGCCGTCGCTGTTTCTGTGTTTCCTGTGCGGACTGGTCCCGCCAGTCTGGAACCGGTTCATCGCCCAGCCGCGCCTCAAAGACTGGGACCAGAGGTTTGCATCACCTGGCGAGCGCAAACTTGCACAAGCCGCCAACGCGAGGGCCGGTTGGCCGCAGTGGCTCGCCATCGACTGACACAGTCCACCAACATCCGTCCGGTCATCTGCATGTTACTCGAGCGTCGTCCCTCCGGGGATGACACTTCCTTTTACTTTCATCCCACTTGCCGCAAATCGAACAGAATAGATCGCATTCATGTTTTCCTTCCTGAAAAAGCCCAAGCCCAACAAGGTGACTTTGACCTCCGAAGCGCGGGAGTTGTTTGTCGCCCAAGACAAAACCCTGCTCGAAGCAATGCTCGCCGAGGGCATGGCCATGCCGCACGATTGCAAAGTCGGTTCGTGCGGAACCTGCAAATTCAAGCTTCTGGACGGCAAGATACGGGAATTAAGTCCATCCGCGCTGGTTCTGGAGCGCGACGAACTGTCGGCTGGATACAGGCTTGCTTGTCAGGCCCTACCCCGCTCGGATTTGACGATTGCACTCGACGCTCCCTTGTTGAGCCAGCAAGCTGTCAATAACTATCCGGCAACGATTGTCGCAGCCACCCGGCTTTGCCCGGATATAATCAACCTCATTGTCGAGCTTGACCGACCGCTGTCCTTTACCCCAGGCCAGTACGCCGATCTGAGCCTGCCTAGCATCGACGGCCCCCGAAGCTACTCCTTCGCATTCGCACCCGAAAACGGGTCGGCAAAGCAGTTGCAATTCCATGTCCGCCATGTTCCGGGAGGCGCTTTCACCGACTGGTTGTTTGGCGGTGAACGCATCGGAACGCAGATGGAGGTGGCGGCGCCCTATGGCGCGTTCCACCTCAAGCCAAGCAAGGCGCCAATGCTCTGCATTGCGGGTGGCAGCGGCCTCGCTCCGATCATGGCGATTTTGCAGGAGGCCCGTGCGCTTGGCGCCAATCGGCCGGTTATCCTGTTGTATGGCGCCAGGACCAAGGCGCACCTTTATTGCCTTGATGAAATCAGCGCACTCGCCGCCGACTGGAATGCGCCGTTCGAATTTATACCGGTCCTGTCCGAAGAATCACCGAATAGCCCCTGGGAAGGCGCCCGGGGGCTGGTGACGCAGCAGATCGCCGAAATACCAGACCGGGCACAATGCGAGGCCTATCTCTGTGGCCCGCCCGCGATGGTCGACCTCGCTGAAGAAGTGTTACTCAAAGCCGGCGTGTCTCGCCATGCGATCTCTGCAGATCGTTTCCTCGATCGGAGCAGCGCGCGGTAACCCCGCACTAAAATAGCCTGTGCGCCAAGCGCTGTTTTGCGCCTTGGAGCAACAATGTCAAGCCGGGCGCGAGACAGTGATTCTGCAACCCCGAGTCAGTTATCGACCCGGATCATCTTGCCAACCACTTCCTGGATATCCACCTTTTGGGTGTTGTCGAGCAGAACTGCAACGCGGTTCAAGGTAGCAATAACTGACGTGTATTGACCATGCGCGTAAAAGGCGTCGATCGGATAGACGACTGTCTTGTCGACAGGTGCACGATGGTAGCTGAGCTGCCCGATCCCGTAAATTGCGAGTCCCCCGGCTTCGGCGTGAGCCATCATACGTTCGGCGCGATCTCTTGTGAGATCGCCGCCGAATTCGACCAGTTGGGGAGGCGCGACGGTCGGACCAAGGTGCGTCGGTTTCCACCGGGCGGCTCCAATAACCCCCGAAATGACGAACAAGTCGGAAAATTGAAATTTCTCAGCCATGGCTTCTATCCTCCTATCATGCGCTTGATACTAACAACCCTAGCTCTCGGCATCGTGTTCACCCGTCCGGACGTTTCCCGATTCCGATTCCGCCATCGCTGAGGAGCACTGTTCCGGTCATGTACGAAGAGTCCCGCCGCGAAGCCAAAAGGGTATAGAGACCAGCATGGTCGGCAGGTTCGGCGATCCTTCCGAGCGGAGTCATGCCGGAAATCAAATCGTCAAGCCCGGGCATCTGTTCCATCTTTGTCTCTGCAAAGCCGCCGGTCTGGGTACCGCTGAGCGGGGTCCGTGTCCCACCCGGCGCAACGCCGTTGACACTGATGTCCGGTGCTAGTTCCCAGGCCAGCTGTTTGATAAGCCCGAGCACAGCGTGCTTGGACGCAACGTATAGAGTGCCGCCTCCTCCAGTGTAGTAGCTTGAAGTCGAGGCGGTAAAAATAATACTTCCCTTAACCTTCCGGAGCTCGGGGATGGCGGCGCGGGCACCGAGAAAGTAGCCCTTGAGGTTGACATCGAATATCTCGTCAAAAACCTTTCCGAGCTGCTCGGGCTCCTGCTGTTCGAGCGGAACCATGAAATCCCAGATTCCAACGTTCCCGACAAACACATCGAGCTTGCCGAACGCCGCCACGGTTTCCGCAACGGCGCGGGAATTGTCCGCATAGGAACGCACGTCTCCCGTTACCACGACGACGCTGTCTCCATGTCGCGAACGCACCAGTTCTGTCTGCTCGTCATCCTTGACGAGCACGCCGACCCTGGCGCCTTCTTCGATATAGCGCGCGACTACCGCCGCGCCGATCCCGGTGGCGCCACCGGTAAGTAGCGCCACCTGTCCATCAAGCCTCTTAGACAATTTTCTCTCCTTCTTCGCCGATTGTCGTTCAGTTCAAAATTACTGATCGAACATCCCGGTGCGACCCTCTTGCAAGTTCACCACGACCGACTTGGTCTGGGTGTAGTGGTTAAGCACTTCATGACTGAATTCACGACCGAACCCGCTCTGCTTGTAACCGCCGAGTGGCATGTTGGCCTTCAGATTGTAGTAGCGGTTGATCCACACCGTGCCGGTTTCGAGCTTGCGTGCCATGCGGTGCGCGCGCGCGATATCGCGGGTCCAGATACCACCGGCGAGGCCGTAATTGGTATCGTTCGCCACCTTCATCATATCGTCTTCGTCCTTCCAGCTAATCACGCTGGTAACGGGGCCGAAGATCTCTTCACGCGCAATACGCATCGAGTTGTTGACGTTGGTAAAGACCGTCGGGCTGATGAAGTGCCCATCGGCAAGATTGTCGTTACGGCTGCCGCCGGTCAGAACGGTGGCGCCTTCTTCGGTAGCCAACTGGAGATAGCTCTCGACCTTGTCCATTTGCATCTTCGACGCCTGTGCGCCGAGCTGGGTCGCAAAGTCCAGCGGATCGCCCTGACGAATACCTTCGAGCGCCACCTTGAACTTCGCAAGGAACTCATCCTGGATCGACTCGTGCAGGAACAGGCGTGAGCCAGCCAGGCAAACTTCGCCTTTGTTGAGCACGGTCGACATCGTGGCACTTTCGACCGCGGCATCGATATCAGCATCCCCACAAACGATGTGCGCGGACTTACCGCCCAGTTCGAGCGTCTGCGGGATGATATTGGCGGATGCATATTGCATGACCCGGCGGGCCGTCGCCACCGACCCGGTGAAGGCGACCTTACGGACGTCCTCATGAGTCACAAGCGCCTCACCGACGTCAGGACCGTAGCCGGTGACCACGTTGATCACGCCTGGGGGCAAAAGATCCGCCATTTCTACGAAGAATTCGATCACCGAAAGGCAGACCGTCTCGGCAGGTTTAAGCACAACCGTGTTCCCTGAAGCAAGGGCTGGCGCGATTTTGCACGCCATCATCAGCATCGGCACGTTCCACGGGATAATCTGCGCGCACACGCCCAGCGGCTCGCGGTGAACGATGCCGACAGCATCGGGGAAATCCAATGTCTGACCATGAAGGCCATACGCCGCGCCGGCAAAAAGCTCGAATTGGCCGATTGCCTGAGGCATATCGAAATACATCGATTCGCGGATTGGCTTACCGTTGTTCAGGGTCTCAAGCGTGGCATAATGCTGATGGCGCGCCTTGAGCCGACGCGCGACCTCAATCAGGATTTCCTGACGTTCGGCAGGCGAACTTTCTGACCACTTCGGAAAGGCGGCCTTTGCAGCGGCCACTGCACGCTGGATATCCTTGGCATTACCGGCCTGGATCTTGGTCAGCACCGCGCCTGTGGCCGGATTGATCAGGTCGATCGTCTTCCCACTATCACCGGAAATCCACTCGCCGCCGATAAAGTGACCGTATTCGCTCTTAATTCCGTATTCGTTTTCAACGTTTTTGAGTTTGGTAGCCATTTCATATCTCCTCTAGATTTATATTACACTTCGATTAATAAGTCAGCGGCCGGATAGAGGCGGCATGCTAGGGCATAACCCGCTTCACGGTCGCTTTCTGAAACCTTTGCGGCACTCATTTTGCCGGTCTTATAGCCCCCTTCGACCACTTTGACCCTGCAGATCCCGCACCCGCCGCCCCGGCAACCAACGCCAATATCGCTCGATCCGCATCGCTCCATGGCCAGCAAGACCGACTCGTCCTCACCGCAACTGAACTCTCCGCCGCCGACAATCCGGATCAGGTGCAGCCCAGTTGTCACGTCATTCCTTCCCGGCGGCCTTTGCGGCCGCTTTCGCCGCGAAGGACTGTCCACCGACCGCGAAGTGGCCGCTCGGCATCTCGCGCAAGATAATGCGGACCGATTCACGCGGCGCCCCGATCGACGTTATGGCAGCATCGGTCAGGGCTTGGATCAACCGTTCTTTGTCATCCGGCGATCTACCCTCGAGCATGTTGACCTCGATGATTGGCATTTACGCCTCCACCTGAAACATTACGGCACCAAGCCCCTGGATATTCGTGCGGACGGTTTGACCGGGCGCGAGATTGGGAGCGGCGGTGATGCCACCTGCCATGACGATGTCGCCTGCTGAGATTTCTTCTCCGCCTTCAGCGACAAGTCGCGCCGCGGCGACCAACGACCGCAAGGGATGGCCGAGAATAGCTGCAGTCGAACCGACCTCGATCACATGGCCGTCGATTTCGAGCACAACCCCGAGGTTCGAGAAATCCTTGGCTGGATCGTTCCATTGTCCGATCACAAGGCCAGAAGACGAGGTGTTGTCGGCAATAACATCAGACAAAGCGAACTTGAAGTTCTCGTACCGGCTATCAATGATTTCCATTGCTGGAGCAATCGCTTCGACCGCCGCCAGCGCCTCCATCGCTGTGACCTTTCCGGAAAGCGGTGCCTTCATAAGGAAGGCCACTTCCGGCTCAACCCGTGGGTGAACGAAACGTGCGCGAGACATCGACGCGCCTTCCTCGATCAGCATCGCGTCGGTCAGGCGTCCCCAGGCTACCTCGTCGACCCCGACCTGCAGCATCTTGGCCCGGCTCGTCAGACCCATCTTGACTCCGATTCGGCGTTCACCGCGGCTGAGGCGACGATCGACCGACAGCTTCTGCACCAGATAGGCATCCGCCACACTCAGATCGGGGTCGGTATGCGTCAGTTGGGGCGTTGCGCGCGCATGAAGCGCCGCGCTGTCCAGAATTTCCGCGTAACGTTCAATCTTGTCCATTGCCATCGCCTATGTTGCCCGCGCGGAAACGAGATCGAGCGCAACATCGACAATCATGTCTTCCTGCCCGCCAACCATGCGCCGTTTACCCAGTTCGATCAGAATTTCGCGGGTGTCGAGGCCGTATTGTTCGGCCGCCTTTTCCGCGTGACGAAGAAAGCTTGAATAGACACCGGCATAGCCCAGGCTCAGCGTCTCGCGGTCGACCCGCACCGGGCGATCCTGGAGTGGACGGACCAGATCTTCCGCTGCGTCCATCAACGCCATCACGTCGCATCCATGGTTCCAGCCCTTTCGGTCGGCCGCAGCAACGAACACTTCGAGCGGGGCGTTGCCCGCCCCTGCCCCCATGCCTGCAAGGCTGGCATCGATCCGTACTGCGCCTTCCTGAGCGGCAACGATCGAATTTGCGACACCGAGCGACAAATTGTGGTGGGCATGCATGCCGCGCTGGGTTTCTGGCTTGAGAACGCGGTCGTAAGCCCGCAGCCGCTCGCGCACACCGTCCATGTCGAGTGCGCCGCCGCTGTCGGTCACATAAACACAGTGCGCGCCATAGCTTTCCATCAGCATGGCCTGCTGGGCCAGCGCCTCGGCGTCGATCATGTGGCTCATCATCAAAAAGCCCGATACATCCATACCAAGATCGCGGGCGATACCGATATGCTGCTTGGCAACGTCTGCTTCAGTGCAATGGGTTGCAACACGTACCGAGCGAACACCCAATGCGTAAGCGCGGCGAAGCTCTTCGACCGTGCCGATGCCAGGGACCAGCAGCGTGGTCAGCACCGCCCGTTTGATCACGTCGGCTGCCGCCTCGATCCATTCCCAGTCGGTGTGAGAGCCAAAGCCATAGTTGAATGACGTGCCGTTGAGACCGTCACCGTGCGACACTTCAATGGCGTCGACACCGGCATCGTCCAGGGCCTTGGCGATCGTGCGGACGCTGTCGGTGCCGTACATGTGAAGGATTGCGTGCATCCCGTCACGCAGGGTGACGTCCTGGATGTAAAGCTTGCCGGTTTCAGGGTTGAAGGTCATGGTGCCACCCTTTCTAGGTTCTGCAATGCAAGCCGCTCGCCGGCCGCCTTGGCCGCAGCTGTCATAATGTCGAGGTTGCCGGAATATTTTGGCAGGTAATCGCCCGCCCCCTCTACCTCGAGGAAAACGCTGGTCTTGAGACCGACGAACTCGCCATAGCCGGGGATTTTGAGAGGCTGGTTCGAACCAAACCGCTCGAACTGTACCTCCTGCTTGAGGCGATAGCCGGGGACATAAGACTGGACGGTCTGCACCATGTCCTGCACCGACTGCCGGATAAGATCCTCGTCAACCTGATCGGTCAGCGTGAAAATCGTGTCGCGCATGATCATCGGCGGTTCAGCCGGATTGAGGATGATAATCGCGCGTCCGCGGCGCGCACCGCCAACGACCTCGATCGCCTTAGCAGTGGTCCGGGTGAACTCGTCGATATTGGCGCGGGTTCCCGGCCCCGCTGAACGCGACGAAACCGATGCGACAATTTCTGCGTAATGGACAGGACTCACGCGTGATACGGCTGCGACGATCGGGATGGTCGCCTGGCCTCCGCAGGTGACCATGTTCACGTTGCGGACGCTGCTGTCGAGCACATTTCCGACCGGGGGCACGAAAAATGGTCCCAATGCTGCGGGTGTCAGGTCAACGACCAGTTTGCCATCCTGCTGCAACGCGGCATCATGCTCCTTGTGGGCGTAAGCCGAGGTCGCGTCAAAAGCGATCCCGATCTCCGAATAGACGGACAGCTTGCGTAGCCCTTCAATCCCCTCGTGGGTGGTTTCCACGCCCCGTTCGCGGGCCATCGCCAGCCCCTCGGATGCCGGGTCGATACCAACCACTGCGGCAAGTTCGAGCACATCTGAACCTTTGAGCAACTTGATCATCAGGTCGGTGCCGATATTTCCCGAGCCTATGATCGCACATTTCATTTTTGGCATACGCTTGTCTTTCATCCAGTTTTCAGTTGGTATCGGCGGCGAATTCTGCCCGCACCATTCCGACACCGTTTATTCTTGCCTCGACGACATCGCCTCGGTTCACTCCGGCCATGGGGCCGAGCGCGCCGGACAGGATCACGTCGCCTTCAAGCAGCGGCCGGCCGACCCGCGCCATGACCCGCGCCAGCCACAACGATGCGGTGATCGGGCTGCCCAGGCAGGCGATACCAGCGCCGACCGAAATGGGTTCGCCCTTGATCTCCATCACCATGCCGCATTCACGCAGATCGAGCCCATCGAGCTTGCGCGGAACCGCGCCCAGCACGAACAGGCCACTTGAGGCATTATCGGCAACCGTATCCCAGATGCGAATGTCCCAATTGGCCACCCGGCTGTCGACGATCTCGATCGCCGGCACGACATATTCCACCGCGCGGATCATTTCGGCGGTCGTCAGGTCCGGATGGGGCAGGTCGCGACCGATGACGATCGCGATCTCAGCTTCGACCTTGGGCTGAATCACCTGATCAAGCGAAACCGGTATGCCTTCAGGCACGTCCATGTCGGCAAACAGCATGCCGTAATCGGGCTGGTCGACGCCAAGCTGCCGCTGGACTGCAAGCGAAGTGAGGCCGATCTTGCGGCCTACCAGTCTTCGTCCGCTGTCGACATAGTGCCGGGTATTGACCTCCTGCACGGCATAGGCCGCATCCACCCCGCCCGCCGATATGAGGTCGCGAACCGGTGCGACGGGCGTTCCGCTTGTCGCGGCACCGCGCAACTGTTCGGCTGCTTGTTGAATGACCCGAGGGTCTATCTTGGTTTCCATGGTCATAATCTCAGAGCTTCACACAAATGTTTGCGGTTTCAGTGTAGAATTCGAGGCTGTGAACACCGCCCTCCCGGCCGATCCCGGAATGGCCAGACCCGCCAAACGCCGTGCGCAAATCGCGCAGGAACCAGCAATTGACCCAGCACACACCGACCTGCATCGCCGCTGCCACCCGGTGCGCGCGCGAAAGGTTTTCGGTCCACACGGTCGCGCACAATCCGTAGTCGGTGTCATTGGCCAGCGCGATAACCTCGTCTTCGGAGTCGAACGGGATTACCCCGCAGCACGGACCGAAGATCTCCTCCCGCATCACTGTGCTGTCGTGCGCAAGTCCGGTCCACAGCGTCGGCTCGACATAGAAGCCGCCCGCCTGATCGCCATCGACTTTCGGAACGCCGCCGCCGGCGACAACCGTCGCCCCTTCTTCGACCGCTTTCGCGTAATAGCCGAGCACCTTGTCGCGGTGCTCTGCGCTGATCAACGGCCCAAGGTAGGTCGGATCGCCTATCACGCCGGGTTTGAACGTCTGCGCGGCTAGCGCCATCCGCTGCACGAATTCATCAAATATCGGCCGCTCGACGTATACTCTCTCTGTGCCGAGACAGACCTGCCCGGTGTTGAGGAAGACCGAGCGTGACAGGCCCTCAATCGCCTTGTCGAGATCAGCGTCGGCGAAGACGATCGCCGCATTCTTGCCGCCGAGCTCGAAAGAAACGTCGCGGACCCCGACTGCAGCCTTTTGCATGATCGCCTGCCCGGTTCCGGTCTCGCCGGTAAAAGTGATCGCATCGACATCCTTGTTGGAGGTCAGGAACTCGCCCGCCGAGCCGCCGCCGAAACCATGGACGACGTTGTAGACACCTTCGGGCATCCCCACCGCGTTCATGACTTCGCCCAGAAGCGCTGCTGTTCGGGGGGTTTCCTCCGAAGGCTTGATTACCACTGTGTTTCCGCAGGCTAGCGCCGGTCCGACCTTCCAGGTCATCAGCAGCAACGGGAAGTTCCACGGGCAGATCACCGCGATCACGCCCTTGGGCTTGCGCACGGCATAATTGATCGCCTGCCCACCATCGGGCGTCGGCGTGGTGAAGGATTCGCCTGGCATCGTCGCGATAACGTCGGCGAACATGCGGAAATTCGCCGCGCCGCGAGGAATGTCGATGTGCGAAGCCACGTGACGGGGCTTGCCGGTATCGGCCACCTCGGCATCGAGAAAATCATCCGCACGGCGCTCGATTTCGGCGGCCACCGCGACGATCAACTTGACCCTCTCGGCCGTCGTCATCTTGCCCCAAGGACCATCAAGAGCCGCCTCAGCCGCCGCCACTGCATCGGCGACATCGGCTTCACTTGCCTCATGAACCGTGCCGATCGTCTGTCCGGTTGCAGGATTGACGTTGTCAAAGGTCTTTCCCTGGCTGCCCTTGCGATAGGAACCCCCAATGAAATTGAGGATGGTGTCGGCTACAGGTCGAGGCGAATTGGTAGTCATTTGAGTTCTATCGTTCCAATTTATTGAGGCGCTGGCCGCTCACTGCTGCCCTGCGCCGATTGCGGATAGGCCCGCGTTGGCGCAGGCAATGTCGCGTTCTTCAGATCCACCAGAGACGCCGATTGCGCCGACGAATTCGCCATCGATAACGATGGGCAGCCCCCCGCCAAACATCACGATCCCCGGCTGAACGGTTATCCCGGCGCTCAGCGCCGGATTGCCCGAAACCATCTTGTACACGTCAGGCGTCGCAACCCGAAAGCTGGCGGCGGTATAGGCCTTGTCCTGGGCAATTTGTGACGAGGGAAAGGGTGTTCCGCTTGCTCGCAGCAGAGCCACCAGTTCGCCTCCTCCACCGATGACGGCGGCAACGACCGGGCAACCGGTTTCCTCGCCCTTGGCGACGGCGGCCGAAACCGCTTGTGCGGCCAAGCCGTGTCCGATTGTCCGGATTGTCACCAAACCGTCCATGATCAGGTGTTTACCGTCATGAAGCGGTCGGTCAGCGCCTTCTCGTAATAGAAAATCGCCTTGCCTGCGTTTTCCGCCTGCCACATGCGGCGCGGGTTGTCGGGGTAGTAGAAATAGCCGCCGCTGAACGTCTCGTTGCGGTTGCCCGACGGATCGAAGAAATAGATCGTCTGGCCGCGAGTGATCCCGTGGCGCGTAGGGCCGATGTCGAGCGAGATATCGTAGCGACTGATAATGTCAGCCGCGTGCCCAACATCGTGCCAGGATTCGAGAAAGAACGAAGTGTGGTGGATCCGGCCATCTTCCGGATAGCCCAGAAAGGCGACATCATGGGCCTTGTTGCTGCATGACAGGAAGATACCGAGACGTGCCCCCGTACTTTCGTCGACCAGTTCCTCGGTGACGGAGAAGTCGAGAACTTCCACGAAGATCTTGGCGCTCGCCGAGATGTCCACGCCGTTGAGCGCACAGTGGTCAAACCGGGTCGCGCGCATGCCGCGGGGCTCGGCGATCCAGACATCAGGGTTCCGTACTGCGGGCCCGGTTTCGGACAGCTCCATTTCTGCGTATAGGTCAAACTCATGCGCGGTCGGCGTGTTGAAGCGGATTTTGCGTCCGACACCCGGATCTTCGCCAGCGGGAATGACATCGACGTCAACTCCCGCGTCGAGCAGGCGTGCGGCAAAATGATCAAGATCGGAGTCTTTCGCGACCTTGAACGCCATCCGATCTAATCCGGCCGAATCCGCTTCGCGCAGGATGATGCTGTGGCGGTCGAATTCGTCGAACGCCTGGAAATAGGCACGCCCATCCTCGACGCTGACGAGATTGAGACCGATCCGGTCACGGTAATGAACAATAGCCTCGTCGAGATCGAGGACCCTCAGTTGCACGTATCCTGGACGGAGTACACCAGTTACAGCCATTTCAGTTCTCCTTGTATGCGTCAGCCATTGAGGCCGGTGGTGAAAAATTCAGACACAATTCGGTTAAAGCTGGCCATGCGCTCAATCTGAACCCAGTGCCCGCATTCGCCGAAAACGTGCAGGTCCGCACGAGGCAGCAGATTGGCCAAGCGCACGCTCGACTCCAGCGGAATGACCTGATCGGACCGGCCATGCAGGATCAGGGTCTCGTGCTGCAGCGCGGTAATATCTTCTTCGCGGCTTGCCAGCATCGCTATATTGCTCTGGCGGTCTGGGCCGCCGAAGGTCGCATGGTAAGGTTCATGCGCACCCGGACGGATACTTGCTTCATATCGCGACTTGACCAGATCGTCAGTCAGCCTGCTGTGATCCCAAGCAAGATACTTGAGTGATGAGCGCATGGCTTCGACCGAAGGTTCGTAGCCCCAGACTTCCTCAAGCGCGGGTGTAATCGGAAATTCAAGACCGGCTGGCCCCATCAGCACCGCCCGCTCGACCCGATCTGGATGAGCGATCATGAAAGCAAGGGTAATGCCGCCACCGAACGAATTGCCCACCATTGACACCTTGTCGATGCCAAGTTTGTCGAGCAGAGCTGCCAACTGATCAACCCAGATCTGCTTGTCTTCGACTCGGCCCTTGGAATCGGAATAGCCAAAACCGAACATATCTGGCGCAATGACTCGGAACCGCTTAGCGAGTTCGGGCATATTAAGTCGCCAATTGGCCCAGGCAGTGACGCCAGGCCCTGAGCCATGGACCAGCAAAACCGCCGCGCCTTCGCCGACATCATGATAATTGGTTGCGCAGTTATCCACGACCAGCGATTTGCCGATCTCGGCGCGTGCGACTTCATTCGAAGCGGTGATCATACTCTCTCCCGAACTTTTTTTGTTGGTTCCGGTAACCCCGACGAATCTTGTTCCTGCAAGAACCCGCCCGGATTTACTCCAAAAGACCAAATTTGTTATTATTTGTTATTGCTCTAAAAAGAATGCATTTGCAATAGGCCAAAGCTTTGCAACCATCGCAATTGCTCCCGATAGTGTCAGCGAAAGAAATTCAGATGAGGCCTTCTGCCTTGAGAGCTGCTCCCACCGAGGGACGCTGCGCTATCTTGCCAGCAAAAGCGCCGAGCGCAGGATAAGCTGCCATGTCGATGCCGACATGGGCGGGCCAGCCGAGGATTACAAACAGGTAGATATCAGCGACGCTAAATGCTTCGCCGACATAATATTCCTTGCCAGCGATTTCCTGATCAAGTCCGGCCAAATGACCTTTCACGGCGACCGTCGCTGCGGCCTTGGCGTCGTCCGTTGTGCCAGGCGTGAACAGCGGGACGAACGCCTTGTGCAATTCCGAGCCGAGAAAGCTGAGGCGGCTCAACAGCTGATAGCGCTCAATGCTGCCCTCCGCTGGCGCCAAGCCGACTCCGGGATTTTGATCGGCGATATAAAGCAGAATTGCTGGGTTCTCGGTCAGGCTCTGACCGTTGTCCAGGGTCAGCGCCGGGACCTTGCCGGATGGATTAACGGCCAGAAAATCGTCGCCTGCTTCGGTTTTGCGGGTTGCGAGATCGACCTTGACCGCCTCGAAATCCGCGCCGGCTTCGCGCAGGGCAATATGCGGTGCAAGCGAACAGGCGCCGGGACTAATAAACAATTGCATTGTGTTTCTCCTCTTGTCTCTTGTTGGTAAAAATTGCGGCCGTCAGATCGGGGTCGCCAGCAGGGTCGCGATCCGGTGGGTGTCGTAGACGCACGTCCGGCTGACCAACCTTGCCGCGCCGTCCTCGACAAGGAACCTGTCGACATACTTTCCGGCATTAAAGATGCGCGTTTCACCGTCGTTGCGGGTTTGCAGCACGGCATAGCTGGCCTCCGCCGTCACCGTGTTCCCTTCGCTCCCAGTCACAACCGCCCGAGAGATTAGATGACGACTGAAATGTTCTGGGAACACGTTGGCCTGGCGCAGGGCCACCACGCGATCAACCAGCATTCCCTTGCTATCACAATACATCACTGCAGCAGGCAGGCCATTGTCGACATTCTCGCGAGCGATCACCTGATAGAGGCAATCTTCAACAAAGAACTCGGGCCAATCTTCAAGGCGCCCGTCATCGAGGCATAGACCGTAAGCGGCGTTCAGGGAATCGATCAGACCTTGCAGAACTGGATCTGCGATCGTCATGCCGGCACCTCCGCTGTCGAGGCCGACAAGGCATCACCCATCAATTCCAGATATCCTTTCCAGAATCCACGCACGGCGTTCTCATCCATGCCCATCGGTGCGTAATATTCGCGTACATCGTCGCCACCCATTTCGATGAAATTAAACTTGCCTTCCGCCCCGATGGTCCCCTGCTGGCAAAGCTCGACCGCTTCGCCGTCCTCCATCGATATCAGCCCGGAAGGCCCAACGAGATTCAGGTTGCGCAGGCGGTGCCGCGTTGTTTCCTCATCATCGTCGGCATAGCCAAAGTAAGTCCAGACCAGCTCGGTCTTGTCAGGGCCAAGCGTCACGATCTGACGAGTCGCCAGCGTGTTCTGGATTTGCTGCAGCACTACGTTGGGGAACAGCGATTGGATGTGCAGCCCCACATCGTCGTCAATTTCGGGCCGGAATTGCAACAGTCTTTCATCCTGCAATTTCGTGGCCCCTTGCATCTCCCGATTGGCTTCGTCGCCGAACGACGTGTAATCGATGTCGCCCTTGGGTTTGGACACCGTAAAGACGTTATGGAAGCCCTGCTCGGCAAGTTCTCCCGCGCTGTCCTGGCTTTGGCGGTAAATGCCGAAGGTGGGATAGAACAGATGTAGCAAGGCGCCGTGATAGCTATCCCGGCTGTTTTCGGAATAGAGCTTCCAATTGCCCGCCATATACTGCCGCGAATAGCCCAACACTTTGATCGGGCGCTGGAAAACCCGGTCGATATATTTGCGCATCACGGGGCCTAGAAAGTCCTCGAGCGGCTCTATTTCAGACGAAAACGTCCCAAACACCATCCCCTTGTAGCTCTCCACCCGAAGCTTCTCGAGCGAGTGATTGGCCGGATCGAAATCCTTATCATAGCCGCCGACGCCCTTCATGCCGCGCCGGAACGGCACGCCAACTAGCGTTCCTTCGGAATCGTAAGCCCACTGATGGTATACGCAGACAAAAGCGCCATCAGCCTGATTGCCGCGCAGTGAGCGGCATACAGTTGCTCCCTTGTGCGCGCACCGGTTGACCCAGGCGAAAACCTTGTCCTCCTGCCCGCGCACCAGAACGACGGGTGTTTCACCGACATGGCTCGTTCGAAAATCGCCAGCATTGGGAATTTCGGCTTCTAGTCCAAGGTAACACCAGGTGCGACCCTTGAAGACGTTGCGCTGTTCCGCAGCGAATACTTCGGGGTCGTGATAGACCTTATAGTCGATCGCCGTGGGGATTGATCGCTGGGCCTCAACCCGCACTTGAGTGTTCATTCCATCACTCCTTCAAGTTCAAATCCCTTCCCAGATGCGAGCCGCCCACAGGTGCGCATCGCGCTGAGCATCATCGCCGCGTCCGCTATGCCTGAACCGACAATGTCGTAGGCGGTGCCATGGGCGACCGACATGTGGAGATAGGGCGGCCCCATCATGATTACGCAGTTGCCCGAAAATCCCCAGGTCTTGACAGCAATATGGCCCTGATCGTGGAACATCGCGAGAACCATGTCGTAGCGGCCCTCGATACACTGGCGGAAGACCGAATCCGGCGCGACCGGCCCTTCGACGGCAATCCCCATGGCCTTGGCCTGCTCGACACCCGGCGCGATGGCCAGCCGCTCCTCATCGCCCATGGCGTGGGGATTAAGCCCGGCAACCGCAATGCGCGGTTTGGCAATGCCCCAGGACTGCATCGCGTCGTTCACCTGCCCGATGGCCTTGGCCACAAGATCAGCGGAAATGACATCGATCACCTGACGCAAGGACATATGATCAGTCAGATGCGCAACCCGCAAGGGGCCGGTCAGCAAAACGAGATAGCTCTCGCCGGGCGTAGGGCTGATAACCTTGTCCAGCTTGCCGGCCATCTTCAGCGAACCGGTACTGATCGGTCCCATGATCGTCGCCGCAAAGGATCCGTCCCGCGCCAGCGCATCAAGCTCATCAAGCCATTGCGCCGTCGCGTGCCCCGCCGCCTCAGTGTCTTCGCCCAGCGGCAGAACCCCGGCAGGCAAGGCACCCGTGTCGATCACATCAATCACGCCCGGATCGTCACTGGGCGTCTCGAGCGACTTCATGGCACGCACGCGCGCTTTGACCCCGGTCATGTCGATGGCCCGTTCGACGGCCGCAGACGACCCGACCAGAACCGGGACAGACACTTCGTGAACTTGCCCGCTCGCAAGCGCCTTGACCGCAACCTGCGGACCGATCCCGGCAGGATCGCCGATCATCGTTCCAACGACCGGCCGTGTGCCAAGCGAACCCATTGGCCGGTCAGATACTGTAGACATCGAGCATTGTCTTGGCGACGTCGTTTATCACAATCGTCTTCTTGCGCTTGATCACAAAGGAATTGCCTGCTGGCGCAAGGTCGTAGTGCGCGGATCCGCTGTAAACGGTGACATCGCCTTCAAGCACCGAAGTGACGGTCCATGAGGTTCGCACCTGCAAACCAGCAGCGGTGTCATCGACCGACAGCAGCGTGAACATATGCTGCGTCCGCGGAGCAGGCGTACTGGATGAAGACCGGCCGGTCCGGATGCGAAACACCCGATCTTCCAGCCCGCCCCGGTTATGATAATAGATGAGCGAGATTTCACGCTTCGGATCGGCGGTCAGGCGTTCGCTATCATCCCAGGCAGGGACCCAGTATTCAGCCTCCTCGTCGTAGAGCGCCAACCAGGAATCCCAGTCCTTCTCGTCCAGCGCCTGGGCCTCTCGCCCAAGGAAGCGCAACACCGACAGCCATTTTGCATCTACGTCAGTCATAAAACCAGCCCCTTGTCCCCAAACGCCATCAGTTCAGCGCTTTCGCGATCGATCGCCGAATTCATGCGGTTCACCCACTCATCATGGATCGCAACATAAAGGCCTTCGTCGGCCACGGCGGGACTGCTGAGGACGGCGTCTACATCCAGTCCTGCACCGAAATGTCCAGCGCCCTTCTCCCATCTGGGAGCGCCGCGCGACATATCATTCATCCGGCCTTCACCGCTGGCGAAAGCAATCTGGCAATTGTTGAACTCGGTCAGGTCATCGGGTGTCGCCATGCCGCTGGCGTTGAAGAAGTCTTCATACTGCCGAATCCGCAAGGCCCGGGCCTCAGCACTCTCACCAACAGGCGCGATGCAATAGGTCGTGACTTCCGTTTCATCGACCGAAATCGGGTGAATGATTCTGATCTGGCTGCTGGTCTGGTCCATCAGGAACACATTGGGGAAAAGCTGGAGATTGCGGATCCGTTTGTTCATCCACAATACCTTCTCTTCCCCGTGGGTGGCAGTCAACCAATCGATCCACTGAAAGTTCGGCCGATCCTTGAAATTGGCATAGTCAGCCCACAGGACCGTATGGCCATTCTTGAAAGAGAACGACCCGCCATCCTGCTGATTGAAGTTGGCAAAATCGATCGCCTTGGTATCGTTTTTCGATTCGCCCAGAACACGCCGCTGGACGGTCATGAAGTAGTTGGCGTGGACAGTGCTGACGTGATATCCGTCAAGACCGTTTTCAACCTGCATCTTCCAGTTGCCCTGATAACGATATCGGGTGGCACCAGGGATTACCTCAAGCTCTCCAGTCTGGGATTGATCGACAAGCAGGTCAATGAACGTTTTCGACCCAGCCAGATAATCCTCAAGCGGCAAGACGTCGTCGGAAAGGCTTGCGAATATGAAACCGCGATAGCTTTCAAGGCGCGCAATTTGCGGCAGACCAAAATCAGCCTTGTCGAAGCCCGGCGCATAGCCGCCAGCCGCTTCTTCCGTGACGTCCAGCAAATCGCCTGCCGATGAATAGGTCCATCCATGAAACGGGCACATGAAATTCTTCTTATTTCCGGCCTTTTCACGGCAGACGCGCGCGCCCCGATGCGCGCAGGCATTGATCATGCCACGAAGGTTCCCGGCCTTGTCTCGCGTAATAAGGACAGGCACCCTGCCGATTTTTGTTGTAATGAAATCGTTGGGCTTAGCGACCTGACTTTCATGCGCAACGAACACCCAGTTGCGTTCAAAAACGTACTTTACCTCAAGCTCAAACATTTCGGGGTCGGTAAAAGCGGCACGATCTACCTGATAGACGCCGCGCGCTTCATCCTTGGCCAGCCATGATTGTAATCGGCCCCGCAGGACCTGCAGGTCGGCAATACGCCCAACGAGCTCTTCCGTCGCATTCATGTCTGATTTCTCCCGTTTTTTAAATTCCAGTCAGATGCCGCGCCCGAAATCCTTGAGCGCCGTGAACTTCCCACGTCCGCATCGTCGGAAACATGGAGAAACATCAGGCAACGAATCGAACTGTCAGACCTAACCATTGCCTTCTATACACGAGGAATTTAGTATATGCAACGTATTGCACCATGAGAAATCTTGAGTTATAACACCCACAGAATCGGATAGTCGAAGTCGCAATAATGGCGACGGCGGATCCGTTGGGCATTTGGACATAACGTCCAAGGCAGAGATAAAGGGGAGAAGTAGCAAATGTCATCGGTCACCGAACTTGGATATCTGGGCATGTCAGTGACAGATCTCGATGCGTGGCGAGCCTACGCAGCCGAGGTTGCCGGAATGGAAGTCGTCGACGAAGGTGAGGGTGATCGGATCTATCTCCGGATGGATCTGTGGCATCATCGCATTGCACTTATCAAAGGCGACACTGACGATCTGGCCTATATGGGCTGGCGGCTTGGCGATCCGACCGAGTTCGAGGCAATGGTTGAAAAGCTGACCAACGCCGGGGTAGCAGTGACTGTGGCGAGCGATGCCGAAGCCCGCGAGCGTCGCGTGCTCGGCCTGGCCAAGTTGACCGATCCCGGTGGAAACCCCACCGAAATCTTCTTCGGCCCGCAAGTGGATGCCCACAAGCCTTTCCATCCCGGACGCCCCATGTTCGGCAAATTCGTCACCGGGTCGGAAGGGATCGGTCACTGCATCCTGCGCCAAGACGATGTCGAAGCCGCAGCCGCGTTTTACCGCCTGTTGGGGCTGCGCGGATCGGTTGAATACCAGTTGCACCTGCCCAACGGCATGGTTGCCATGCCGTACTTCATGCATTGCAACGAACGGCAGCACTCGGTCGCCTTCGGCCTCGGCCCGATGGAAAAGCGCATCAACCATCTGATGTTTGAATATACTGAACTGGACGACCTCGGGCTCGCTCACGACATCGTGCGCGAGCGGCAGATCGATGTCGCGCTTCAGCTTGGCAAACATGCCAACGATTTGGCCCTCACCTTCTACTGCGCCAACCCGTCCGGCTGGTTGTGGGAATTTGGTTGGGGTGCTCGCAAGGCGCCAGCCCAGCAGGAATTCTACACCCGCGATATTTTCGGCCACGGCAATGAGGCCCAGGGGTACGGCATGGATATCCCTCTCCAGTAAGGGGCCTCCAAAATGGCTGTCATATCAATTATTTCAAAGGATTGCGAAACACTATGACAAATAAGGTACGTCTTTGTCCAGTTGCCGACGTCAAGGATGGCGAACCGATCGGCGTGTTTCTGGATGACCTGCCGGCGCTCGCTGTTTACAATGTTAATGGTGACATCTTCGTCACCGACAACATGTGCACCCATGGAAACGCCATGCTGACCGATGGGTACCAGGATGGCGGCATCATCGAATGTCCTTTTCATGGCGGTTCGTTCGACATCGCCACGGGGGCGGCGAAGGCCTTTCCATGTCAGGTTCCGGTCAAAACATACGCGGTTGCTATCGAGGATGGTTGGGTTTGCATCGACGAACTGGGCGGAGCGGCCTGAAATGGACCTGTCCACTTCTGAGCGGTTTCGCTTGCAGCAACTTGCGACCGAACTCAACGCGACCCACGCCGAACTGATAGATGACGACCGGCTGGAGAAATGGCCCGACCTGTTCGTACCGGATTGCACCTACCGCGTCATCGCACGCGAGAACCATGATCGCAATCTGACACTGTCCGCAATATTCTGCGACAGCAAGGGCATGTTGGTCGACCGCATAATTTCCCTACGCAAGGCAAACATTTTCCCGGTCCACAGCTATCGCCACATCCTTGGTCCGACGCGCATCGTTTCGGCGCATGAATTCAAGATAACGACGCAAACGAACTACGCCGTTCTCATGACCCGTGCGGACGGACACACCGAAATATACAATGCCGGGAAGTATATTGACGAGATCGATTGCAGCGAAGACCAGCCTCTTTTTATATCAAAGGTCGCTGTTTTTGACACAAACGTCATCGATACAATGATGGTTCGTCCAATCTGACCCTTATCATGGAAATGTAGTTATGGCAGAAAAAGCGCTTAAAAACAGAGGGTCTTCGGCAACAGCGGACGTCGCGGGCTACCGTGTTCCTTATCGGGTATTCACGGATCCGGACTATTACAGGCGCGAGCAGGAAAACATCTTCCAGGGTGAGACGTGGTCCTTCGTCGCACTAGAAGCCGAAGTTCCCGAGCCTGGAGACTTCAAGTCGACCTTCATCGGCGAGACCCCGGTAATAGTTACCCGAGGTAGCGACGGAAAAGTCCATGTTGTGGTCAACCGCTGCGCCCACCGCGGTGCCTTGGTCTGCCGCGAGATGCGCGGCAACCGGCCCAGTCTGGAATGCGTATACCATCAGTGGGCATATGATTTGGAAGGCAATCTGATCGGGGTTCCGTTCCGGCGCGGGCTTAAGGGTCAGGGCGGTATGCCGGGCGACTTCGACATGAAGGAGCATGGCCTTAGAAAGCTGCGCGTAGATTCTGTAGGTGGGTTGGTCTTCGCCAGCTTTTCGGAAACTGTAGAGCCGCTGCGTGACTTTCTGGGGCCGATCGTGATCGAGCACATCGAACGTATCATGTGCAAGCCGATCAAGGTTCTTGGAGATCAGCGCCAGCATGTCCACGGCAACTGGAAGCTGTATGCGGAGAACACACGCGACCCTTATCACGCGAGTTTGCTCCACCTGTTCCATAACACTTTCGGTCTCTACCGCTCCACACAGACGGGCAAGAGCGTGATGGATGCTAACAAGCGCCATTCACTGCTTTATTCGATCGCCGCCAGCAACGATGATGCGGCAGATAAGCAGGCCTACGGCGACTCCCGAACTTTTGACACCGAGTTCAAACTTCAGGACATGTCGCTCCTGAAGGGTCGGCAGGAATTCGACGATGGTGTGACCCTCGTCATCCTTGCTGTCTTCCCGAACCTAGTGCTCCAGCAAATCCAGAACACTCTGGCTGTCAGGCAGACCGTGACTAAGGGCACCGATGGCTTCGAACTCGTCTGGACCCATTTTGGCTATGCCGACGACGATGTCGAGATGCAGGCGATCAGGCAGAAACAGGCAAACCTGATCGGTCCGGCCGGGCTGGTCTCCATGGAAGATGGCGAAGCGGTCGAGATAGTGCAGAGAGCTGTCATAGGCGAACACGACGCGGCCTCATACATCGCCATGGGCGGCGATCGCCCCGATGATGCCGACCACCTGGTCACTGAAGGCGCCATTATTGGGTTCTGGCACAACTACGAGAAGCTGGTCGGCTTTGGAATTGCACCTTGACCAAAACAATCGACTTCTATTTTGATTTTATCAGTCCCTTCAGCTATCTCGCGCAGCTGAAGTTGCCAGACCTGGCCCGGAGGACTGGTTGCAAGATCGAATATTGGCCGATCGACATTCCGGAGGCGAAGATTGCCGCTGGCAACTATGGCCCATCCAACCGTGAAGTTGCACCGAAAATAAAGGTCATGATGGCTGATCTGGAGCGTTGGGCAGTCAAATACGCGGCGCCATTGAAATTTCCTGCGAGTTTCGCCTGTGCAGACTGGAACTGCGCGGTGGTTTACGCTCGCGGCCATGGCCAGGCCGAAGCTTTTGTCACAGCGGCATACCACCGAATCTGGGGACTTGGCATCGATCCTGGTGATCTCAGCGAGTTACGAAGTTGTGCCGAAGAAACTGGCCTCGACGCCGATGGGTTGTGCGAATTCATAGCATCTCCAACCGGCCAGGGCGAATATCGCAAGGTGCGTACGCAAGCTTATCAAAGAGGCGTATTCGGCGCGCCTCTTATGTTTGTCGATGATCAAATATTCTGGGGCAATGACCGCCTCGATTTTCTCGAATCTTACCTGGTTGCTACCAATGAGTAATTCGAAATTAGGAGAGTTTGTGATGCCAAGAAAGGGACGTATTGCCGTCGCTGCACATGGTACTTTATCTGCCATTGGCTTTCCTTGTGCTTCGGCGGACGTCTCGATTGTGCGCGCTCGCAGCACGGGCGTGTCCGGGCCTGAAAGGGGGCGATCTGGACAGATATGGTGTTGGTAGAACGGGTTGGGTGGCTGTCGATCAACAGTATTTACGAGCCTCCCCACAAATTCGGTATGATGCTCTACAGACAATTATAATATATTCTATGTAACCGTCCGGTCTCCCCGCCCTTGTGGTGAACGCCTCGATGCTGATTTTGGTTGGATGGAGGCGGATAGTGTCCGCCTGATTCAAGTGGACACGATCCGACCATGTTTGACCATAAGCCTGTGCGCAAGCGGCGGAGTTATTCAAGGGCCTTCAAGCTCCAGGTCCTGGCCGAGACGCGGGAGCCGTTTGTGTCGGTAGCCGAAGTGGCCCGCCGACATGGCATGAACGCGAACGTCATTTTCAACTGGCTTCGTGATCCCCGCTTCGGGGGCGACAAGGCGGTCACGGGTTTCCTTCCGGTCAAGATCGGTCCGGCGCCTGTCGCGGTGACCGCCCAACCTTTATCGGGGCCAGGCGATGAGGTGATCGTGGAACTGGCGGCGGGAGCGCGTATCCGCTGCAGGGACGAGCCATCCCTGGTGAGGGTGTTGCGTGCCCTGAGGCAGGTGACATGATCCCGGTTCCGGCTTCGACCAGGGTCTGGCTGGCGGCTGGCGTGACCGACATGCGCAAGGGCTTTAATGGCCTTTCCGCACTGGCCGAGAAGGTCGTAAGCGGTGCGACCGCCCCACCGTTATGACGGGTTCTCCTTCGACGTTGTTTCGGCGAGCTTTGCGTTTTGGTTTGGAGCAAAGCGTTGGAACAAACAGTGCAACATTTGTTGGCTTCCGCTGGGAGCAACATAAGCCGGCTTGAGGTTCTCGAGGGTCCGACGGGGCGTCGCAATTGGCCCGATGAGGTCAAAGCGCAGATCGTTGCCGAAAGCTTCGAGCCGGGCGTGAAGGTGAGCGCGGTTGCGCATCGCCACGGCCTGACGCCGCAGCATCTAACCGGATGGCGCCGGGCGGTGCGCGAGGGGCGACTGATACTACCATCGGCTGGCGAAGAACCCTTTGCCCATCTGGTCGTGGGCGATCTCCGCACGGCCGAGCATGAAGATCAAAGCAGGTGCGGGGCGATCAGCATCGAGACGGGCGGGATCGTCGTTCGGGTGCCGGCGGATATCAGCGCGGCCCGTCTTGGCGACATTGTCCGCGTCCTGCGCATCACATGATCCTGACCGGACAGGGCCTGAGGGTGGTCGTGGCGGTGAAGCCTGTGGACTTCCGCAAAGGCCATGACGGTCTTGCGGCGGTGGTGCAGTCGGAGCTGGGCCTCGATCCTCATTCGGGGATCATCGTCGTGTTCCGTTCGAAGCGGGCGGACCGGATCAAGGTTCTGACCTGGGACGGCGGCGGGCTGGTGCTGGCGTACAAGCGGCTCGAACAGGGCAGCTTTGCCTGGCCGCCGATCCGGGACGGGGTGATGAAGCTCTCGGCAGCCCAGTTCGGCGCGCTGTTTGAAGGTCTCGACTGGCGCAAGGTACGCGCGGTGAATGTTCGCCGTCCGAACCTTGTCGAATAAGCGAGTCACCGCGAACGAAGCAGTGTATAATATGGCTTATGCCCGAGACGCTCACTGCTTCAGAACTTGCCGGACTTCCGCCGAAGGTGCGGGCGGTTCTGGCGGCGCAGGCGGAGTTGATTGAGGCGCGTGCAGAACAGATCGCCGCGCACGAACAGAAAGCTGCCGCTGCTGAAAAAAAGGCCGCTGCGGCTGAAGAGAGCGCCGCCGCCATCGCCGACGAGATTGGGGAAATCAAAGCCCTGAACGCGCGGCTTGAGTACCTGGTGAAGGAGCTGCGCCGTGCGCTCTATGGCAAGAAGTCTGAGCGCCTTGATCCGGACCAGCTCGACCTGTTGCTTGAAGATCTCGAGACGGCGGTTGCAAAGGCTGAGGAAGAAAGCGAAGCGCGCAGTCGCGGGTGCACGGCGCGTGAGCCTTCCCGGCGCAATATCGGCCGCCTGCCAGACCATCTTGAGCGGATCGAACGTGTGATCGAACCGGAGAGCCTTGAGTGCCCGTGCGGCTGCGGGGAGATGGTGAGGATCGGCGAGGACCGCACGGAGCGGCTCGACTGCGTGCCGGCGCAGCTCCGGGTGATCGTCACGGTACGTCCCAAATATGCCTGCCGGACCTGCGAGGCTGGCGTGACGCAGGTGCCGGCCCCGGCGCACCTGATCGAAGGCGGCTTGCCAACCGAAGCGCTGATCGCGCAGGTCCTCGTCTCCAAATACGGCGATCATCTTCCACTTTACCGGCAGGCGCAGATCTTTGCCCGGTCCGGTGTCCTGCTGGATCGCTCGACACTCGCCGGCTGGAGCGGGGCCGCGGGCTATCATCTCTCTCCGCTGACGCGGCGGCTTGCTGAAATCCTCAAAACCTCAGGCCACCTGTTCATGGACGAAACCCGGTGCCCGGTGCTCGATCCTGGACGAGGCATGACCAAGAGCGGTTATCTCTGGGCGCTGGCCCGGGATGAACGCGGATGGGGCGGGACAGGTCCGCCGGGTGTGGTCTACTTCTACGCTGATGGCCGGGGCGGAAAGCATGCCGAGGCGTTCCTGAATGGGTTCACCGGAACGCTGCAGGTCGATGCCTATGCAGGCTACAAGCGCCTCGCGCGGAAAGGCCGGCCGGAGGGCGCGCTCGTGCTTGCCAACTGCTGGGCGCATGCACGCCGCAAGCTGGTGGAGATCAAGAAGTCCTCGAACTCGCCCATTGCCGATGAAGGCCTCAAACAGATCGCAGCGCTCTACGCCATCGAAGCAGAAATCCGCGGCCTTGATCCGGAAGCGCGCCGGCTTGTCCGCCAGGCCCGCACCGCGCCGCTGGTGGCTGCGTTCGGCGACTGGCTCAAGCAGAAACGCGCACGCATCTCTGCCAAGTCCAGGCTGGGTGAGCATCTCACCTACATCGCCAACTGCTGGGGCGGGCTGCAGGTGTTCCTCTCTGACGGCCATGTCGAGATGGACAGCAACCCGGTTGAGAACCGCATCCGTCCGCTGGCCCTCGGCCGCAAGAACCATCTGTTCGCCGGTCATGATGAAGGCGCGCATGCCTGGGCCTGCACCGCGTCGTTGATCGAAACCTGCAAACTCAACGGCGTCGAACCGCTCGGCTACCTGACCAAAACGCTCGAAGCCATTGCCCAGGGCCATCCCATGAGCCGACTTGATGAACTCCTGCCGGGGCCGTTCGCATGCGCAAGCTGACAGACGAAGGCCTTGCCCGGCTCGATCACTTCCTCGTCTCTCAGGAAGACGATGAAGTCATGATGGTGCCCGAGCTCGACGGGTTCCTCACCGGCCTCCTCGTCTGCCCCGAAATGATCCTGCCAAGCGTATGGCTGCCTGTCGTCTGGGGCGGAGACGGTCCGGTGTTCGAGGACCAGACTGAGGCAAACGAAATCCTCGGCCTGATCATGGCGCTCTACAACGACATCACATCCAGGCTTGATGATCCTGACACCTACGAACCGTTGCTCGACCAGGACATCGACGGGACGTTCCTGTGGGAGTTCTGGGCCGAGGGGTTCGGCAAGGCGATCGCCTTGCGTCCCCGGGCCTGGTCGACGTTCAAGGATCGGCCAGACGATGATCAGGCAGCTGATGCGTTCGGCATGCTTGTCGCCCTCGCCACGATCGCGCGGGCAACCGACGAGGATCCTGAACTCTACGATGAACTCGACGAGCAGGTCAGCTATGAAGCCCCGCAGATGATCGCTGTCTGCGTGATGGAGTTGCACCAAGACCGTCTTTCAAACCATCAGCTCAAGCCGCGAACCGAAAAGGTCGGCCGAAATGATCCGTGTCCCTGTGGGTCGGGAAAAAAATACAAAAAGTGCTGCCTACAAGCCGAAAAGCTGTGAGGTCTACGTACCGCTTACAGAAGGTCCTGGAGGAGGATCCCTTCTGCGGCCACCTGTTCGTGTTCCGGGGACGCGGAGGTGATCTTGTGAAGATCATCTGGTGGGACGGCCAGGGCGCATGCCTGTTTGCCAAGCGCCTTGAGCGCGGCCGGTTTGTGTGGCCGGCGGCGAAGGATGGCAAGGTACACCTCAGCCAGGCGCAGCTGTCGATGCTGCTTGAAGGGATCGACTGGCGGATCACGAAGCAGACATGGCGGCCTCTGACGACAGGGTAAAGCGATTTTCGGGATTCACTGGCGAGGCGAAGCAGGGTAGATTCCTGCCTATGTCGGATGTGGCTGATCTTCCCGATGATGTCGAAGCGCTGAAGGCGATGCTGCGCGACGCGCATATCGAGTTGCGTGGCCGCGACCTGCTGATCGAGAAGCTGAAGCTCCAGTTGTCAGGGATGGCCCGTCATCGGTTCGGGTCATCGGCCGAAGGCCTCCAGCAGCTCCAGCTGATGCTGGAAGACCTGGAGATCACCCGCAGCACAGAGGTTCCCGCTGGCGCGCCAGAGCCTGCCTCGAAGGACAAGCCGGCCCGCAAGCCGCTGCCGGATCACCTGCCAAGGATCGACCAGGTGCTTGAGACGGGCGATGCCTGCAATGATTGCGGTGGCAAGCTGAAGCGCGTTGGCGAGGATGTCACCGAGGAGCTCGAGTATATCCCCGGCCGGTTCATGGTGAACGGGAGTGTCAGAAATTTTGTGCCGGGGTCATAGTGATGGAAAGAAAGGACGCATCACATGGCAATCGAGAAAGAACTCCTGGACCAGCTGCTTTCAGGACGTGATCCTGAGGAGATTTTTGCAAAGGATGGTCTCCTGGATGATCTGAAGAAGGCGCTCTCGGAACGCATTCTGAACGCGGAGCTGGACGAGCATCTTGGCGAGGAACGCTCTGAGGGACGGTCCAACCGGCGCAACGGCGTATCGAAGAAGACGGTTTTGACGGGCACTTCGAAGGTGACTCTGGACATTCCACGCGACCGGTCGGGCACCTTCGATCCGAAGCTGATCGCCCGGTATCAGCGCCGGTTTCCTGATTTCGACGAGAAGATCATCTCGATGTACGCGCGCGGCATGAGCGTGCGCGAGATCCGGGGCCATCTGGAGGAGCTATACGGGATCGACATCTCTGCCGACCTGATCTCGACGATTACCGATGCGGTTCTGGAGGCTGTCGCCGAATGGCAGAACCGCCCGCTCGATGCCTGCTATCCCCTGGTCTTTTTCGATGCGATCCGGGTCAAGATCCGGGATGAAGGCTTTGTGCGCAACAAGGCGGTTTGCAGCGCGACAATCAGGATGAGAGTTGCGCGACAAACGGGATGAGAACGCTTCGGGGCGGGAACGTAGGGAGGGCGTAGCCCGACTGGAGTTCCTGCCCCGAAGCGTAAGTTTTTCAGGACTTTCTGGTGCTCGCGGTCGGTGGAGTAAGCTGGCGATTTTCCATTCGGAGGGATCGCATCTTGCCCGGCCGCCACATAACCGACCATCAGATGAGGCTCTATATGACGTACAGGAAGACTTACCCGATAGCCGTTGCCGCCGCGAAGGCGTCGATCAGCCCGGCAACCGCCTATCGGATCGAGAAGGATCCAAGACCGCCTTCACAGAAGACCGAGGCGCGCGGCCGCCGGCGCCCTGATCCCCTGGCCGGCATTTTCGATGCCGAAGTCGTGCCGATGTTGCAGGCAGCGCCGGGCCTCCGGCCCGTGGCTGTTTTCGAGGAGTTGATCCGGCGTCATCCTGATCTGGGTGAGAGCGTACGGCGCACGCTTGAGCGTCGCATTCGGGCCTGGCGCGCCATTCATGGCGAGGAGCAGGACGTCATCTTCCGCCAGGTGCAGGAACCCGGCCGGCTGGGGCTTTCGGATTTCACCGACATGGCCGCACTCGGCATCACGATTACCCACCAGGTTCTGGACCATCGGCTCTACCATTTCCGGCTGGCCTATTCCGGCTTTGAACACGCCCATGTCGTACTCGGTGGGGAGAGTTTCGTCGCCCTGGCAGAAGGCCTGCAGAACGCACTCTGGTCGCTGGGCGGGGTGCCGCGTGAGCACCGCACGGACAGCCTGTCGGCGGCCTTCCGTAATCTGGGCAAGGAGGCGCGCGAGGACCTGACCCGCCGCTATGACGAGATGATCACCCATTATGGCATGGTCGCCTCGCGCAACAATGCCGGCATCGCCCGCGAGAACGGCGCCATCGAGGGCCCGCACGGCCACCTCAAACGCGCGATCGAGGATGCCCTCTTGCTACGGGGGGCGCGCGATTTCGACACCCTCACTGCATATCGCGGTTTCGTCGACGAGATCGTCAGCCGCCGCAACGCGCGCAATGCCAGACGCATCGACGCAGAGCGAAGTGAGCTCAGGCAACTGCCCGAGCAGCGTAGCGCCGACTTTGAGGAACTCGGTGTGCGGGTCACATCCTCAGGCGGATTCACCCTGCGCAAAGTTTTCTACACCGTGCCCTCGCGTCTCATCGGTCATCGCCTGCGCGTGCGCCTCTATGACGACCGCCTCGACGTCTTCATCGGCAGCACACATCTCATGACATTGCCGCGCGGGCGCGCTTCGCCTTCCGGCAAGCATGATCAGGTCGTCAACTACCGACACGTCATCCATGCCCTGAAGCGCAAACCGATGGCCTTGATGCGGCTTGTCTACCGCGACCAGCTGTTCCCACGTGAAGCCTACAGGCAGACCTTCGACCTCCTCGTCGATCGTTTGACCGAGCGCCAGGCGTGCCAGATCATGGTCGAGCTGCTTGGTCTCGCCCACGAACGCGGCTGCGAGCGCGAACTGGCTGAAGAGTTGTCGATCTGTCTGGGTACTGGCGACCTGCCTGACATGGGCCGTCTGCGAACCCGCTTTGCGCCTGATGCCGCCAGCCTGCCCAATGTCGTCGTCCGCCTCGAGCCGCTTCAGGCCTATGAAGCGCTCATCGGCTCCACACCTGCGCTGGCGACGGGAGAAGGAGCATGAAGAACTCCGCGACAGACCCGACCCGGCTCAGCCTGCTCCTCAACGAGCTGCGCTTGCCTGCAACCAAGGTCAGCTGGCCAAAGTTCGCAGACCAGGCTGACAAGGAAGGCTGGCCCGCCGCCCGCTTCCTCGCCGCACTGGCTGAGCACGAACTGGCCGAACGTGATCGCCGCCGCATCGAGCGGCATCTCGCAGAGGGCCGCCTCCTGCCTGGAAAAACGCTCGACACATTCGAGTTCGACACCGTGCCGATGGTCTCGAAGGCTCAGGTCATGGCCATTGTCGCGGGCGACATCTGGCTGGGCAAAGGCGCAAACCTGCTTCTGTTCGGACCGCCCGGAACCGGCAAAAGCCACCTCGCTTCGGCGATCGGACTCGCGCTCATCGAGAGCGGATACCGGGTTCTGTTCACTCGAACCACCGATCTCGTCCAGAAGCTGCAACAGGCCCGTAGAGATCTCGTTCTCGAGAACGCCCTGGCAAAACTCGACAAGTTCGATCTGCTCATCCTCGATGATTTCGCATACGTCACCAAGGATCAGGCCGAGACCAGCGTCCTCTTCGAGCTCATCAGCACACGCTACGAGCGCCGGTCCATGTTGATCACAGCCAACCAACCGTTCGGGGAATGGAACAAGGTCTTCCCCGATCCCGCCATGACACTCGCCTCCGTCGATCGCCTCGTTCACCACGCAACAATATTCGAGATGAATGTCGAAAGCTATCGGCGCCGACAGGCCGTTGAGCGACGAAAGGGACCAGGAAGGCCCGCCGCGTTCGCAACCACCAACAATATCATGCCTGATTGACGCGCCGCGACAATCAAACTGACAAACCTCTTGCAAGCGTCAATCTTTGACGCAATCATTCAAAAATCGCGGCTCCAGATTCTCATCCTGATTGACGCTCGCTTCTCATCCAGAATGTCGCGCTACA
>NZ_QWFZ01000019.1 GCF_003576315.1 Henriciella mobilis
CCGCTACGTGGAAACCGCCGGACTAACATTACCGGTGGACCACCCCTGTGGGGCAGAGCAACAGGGTGTTAGCACTCGCAGCTCCGCTCCTTGCGATGACGGCAGCAGCCAGTTTGAGTTTAGAGCTCGGCTGGGGTTTGCTCCATTACATTGAACTTCCGCTCGTCGTGTCAGTTCTACTCGCGATCGCCGCGCTCGATTTGGCGATTTGGTTCCAACACCTAATTAGTCACAAGGTTCCACTTTTTTGGCGTTTTCATCGCGTTCATCATGCTGATCGCGATTTAGACGCCTCCAGCGCGTTGCGGTTTCATCCAATCGAGATTGCCGCTTCATCGCTTTACAAGCTGGTATTGGTATTCTTGCTGGGACCAAGCGTGATAGCGGTCATTTTGTTTGAGGTCGTTTTAAACGCCAGCGCGATGTTCAATCACGCAAACCTCGCTCTTCCACGATGGCTGGACCGTATCTTGAGGACCATACTCGTCACGCCAGACATGCATCGGGTTCACCATTCGGTTCACAGTCATGAACACGATACCAATTTCGGGTTTTGTTTATCGCTGTGGGATCGGATTTTTGGCACCTATACAAGCGAGCCTCAGGACGGCCATATCGATATGAAAATCGGTCTATCCGACCAGCAAGACGCAACCACGGATAGTCTTTCTTGGTCGCTTAAGTATCCGGTTAAGTGACGAAAAATTTCTACAGCCATCTGCGCACTCGTGCGCAATACTCTAAGTACGGATCGCCAAACTTGCGCTTTAAGGCTTCTTCCTCAGGCTTAATCTGAAACACTGTCATGTAGGCAACAAATAGTAGAATTGGTAGCAACGCCAGCGGGTTCGAAAGTCTTAGCCCCCACCCGAGCAACAAAATCAGCAATCCCAGGTACATTGGGTTTCGAGTATATCGATAAAACCCTGTTATAACGAGACTGCTCGCCTGATCCGGATTCAACGGATTGACTGTGGTTTTCGCCCGAAAAAACTGGAAGACGCAAACAAGCTCTATACCTATTCCAACTGCAATAACCCCCAATGAGAGATGCTCGATTAGCGGTTGCTCAACTTGAAAACTGACTGCATTTCTGGCGACAATCCACATCGCTGCGGCTGTTACGAGTCCTATCAAAGGCGGAGGTATTAGGAGCTTCATTCGGATGGTTTCCGGCTCATTGGCAAGCCTTTCTTGATCCAACCTGGACCTGCTCGCCAGCTGCCTCGTATACCTTCTTGAACGTTACTAAGGTTACGGAACCCATTCTGTTCCAATAATCTGGCAGCGTGTGAAGATCGCACTCCGGTTTGGCAAATAAGGATCACTTGTCGGTCCAAGTCACCGCCGACAATGTTGCGAACGCGTGAGACAAAGTCAGTCTCCGCAATCGAAATACCGATTGATCCGGCTGGCATTCCGTCTCTCTTCCATTCGCCAGGTGTTCGTACATCTATCAGAATCGCCCCGTTTTGGCTTTGCAGGTTATGCGCCTCGGTCGCGGTCATTGACTGGATCTGTGCGGCGGCCACGAACTGCCAAGCAAAAATCGCTACTATTAGGACAAATACCGATCGCATCTACTGAACTCTAGAATGGATTTAGAGTGTAGCCGGATTGCTGTAAAAGCGCGTGAGATGTCATAGCAGACAGAGACAGTTTCACGCCTGGCAGAAGATCGGCTTCAGAAATTTCTCTGAACGCGGCGGTTTGCCCGCAAAGTTCAATCGACACTCCGGCCTCGATCAGCGCAGCGATCAACTCAGAATTTGCGTTGTCACTCCCATATCGCTCGGATGTGACAAGATCCATCGCTGCGGGACCATGTACCACGATAGCTACGCTCATTTGCTCAACCGGCACGCCGGAATCACCATGCATATTTAAAAACCTTGCCGCGCTTTCCAGTCGGCGATTGATCTGTCCCGCCTTTGCAGGTTCGGCTACATCGAATGCGACTTTTAACTCTGTTTCAGCATCAAGCCGAACATCAGACACCGGAGCCACAGGACCGAAATCTTGGATGACAGGTCCCGTACTGAAGTTGGATTGCTGGGCGATCGCGTGCCCATGTACCCCGACACAGATCAGCGACAAAAGTAAGATAAGTCTCACATAATTCTCCTCTTCAGTGGTCCGTAGTTCAGAAACCATTCAAACCGAAAGTGACCAAGTCACTGACTTCTATTTAAATTCAACCGATAAGTTGCGCCGCCATTCCGTTTGGGATTTTTGGCAAAATTTTCTCGTATATGGCGAACGGAAAACGGGCCGTCAAATGACAGATTGACCGACCCTAGAATGAGTAATTCTAATCGTATGAGGTATCAAAACCGGCAATTGAGAGCGCACCGCAATACTCTCTTCCGGACTGTAGCCCTCAGCTCTCACATAGCTCCGTTAAAAACTCGAACCATTTTGCAGTTCCCTCTCCGGTCTTCGCGGACAAGGCTAAAATTTTCGCCTCAGGATTAACCAATAGAATGTTTTCGCGGCATTGCTTTTCGTCGAACTCGACAGCCTCGGCAATATCGACCTTATTGATCAGCACACACTTCGACGCCCGAAACATGTGCGGATATTTTAGCGGTTTGTCTTCTCCCTCAGTCACCGAAATCACGGCAATCTTCATGCGCTCGCCGAGATCAAACATCGAAGGACAAACGAGATTCCCCACATTTTCGATCATCAAGACGGCACCTGCTTCCAATTCGAGTGATTTAACCGCTTCCGCGATCATATCTGCCTCAAGGTGGCAACCCGCGCCGGTATTGATTTGTACTGCCTGCGCACCTGCGTCACGCACGCGTTCGGCGTCGTTTGCAGTCATCTGATCCCCTTCAATCACTGCAATCGGATGGTCTTTTGAAAAATTTCGAATTGTGTATTCGAGCAAGGAAGTTTTGCCCGCACCAGGTGAACTGACTAAATTGAGCGCGAGAACACGCCGTCCTTCAAACCAACCTCGGTTTTGCGCTGCAATAGCATCATTTTTCGACATGACGGCAGCTTCAAGACTGATAATCTCGCCATTAGGCCCATGTACATGCGGACGATCATCTCCTTCATGGGAATGCTCGTGATCAGGGTGGTGATGATGGGGTTCATGTTCATTGTGTTTTATGATCCCACCTTCTCGCAGCACCCGGCGTTCGCCAGTTTTTGCATCTTCGATAGTCACGCTATTCATAGGATCTGAACATCCACAAGTTCCGCACATTACGCAGCCTCCTCAAATTCAAACTCTTTAACCAAAAACACGTCGCCTTCGGCGTCTACAAACTCCAGTAATGATCCAGCCAGCGGCCCGCCTTCGGTTACAATATCCCAGCAAAACGCCAGAGCACGCTTCTCGACGCAGGCGAGTGGACCTACTGCGACTGAGACTCTTCGAACTTGGCGTCCCCTAGAGTTTTCTGTCACGATCGCAGCTATGGAACGGCTTAATCCCAACTCGTGCATCTCAGGCTCCTACCCAAGCCAGCGCCGCAGTAGAGCGCATCACATTCACGCCGATGCCGACCGCAAACAAAGCAGCAAGAACCGTAACGGTCACGTGGATTTTACGTGCGGAACGCTCGATTGCGCCAAGCGGCCATGCGACTGCATAAGAGAGAACCGCCATACCGACGATGGATCCGACACCGAAAACGAGGATATAGGCCAAAGCAACCAATGCACTCTGCGTGGTTGCAATGACAAGCGTCAACAATCCGGCCGATCCAGCGGCACCATGGACAAGCCCTACGATAAGCGCGCGCCAGGGCAAGCCATCTGGATGAGAGTGCTGATGTGATGAATCAGAATGTGCGCTTTTTTCACCATGGTGACTGTGAGCATGCAGGTGTGCTTTTCCGTCTTCATGACGATGTGCATGAAAGTGGATTTTGCGACGCCACATACGAAAAACGAGATGTAGTCCTAGCAAAACCAGCATCGCGCCCACAGAAAATTCCAGTCGTGCAGCCGTGGCATCGGTTAAAACAAAACCGAAGACAATCACCACGCCACCTAAGGCAAATAAGGTAAGGCTGTGTCCAGCCCCCCAAAATGCGCCACGCAACATCATCTTTCGTTTTTGTGCAGTGTGGTCGCTTGAAATAGCCGCCATAGCTGCGAGATGGTCTGCTTCCAGAGCGTGGGTCATGCCAATCAAAAATCCGAGTGCGAGAATTCCAAACATTCAACAAATCCTCGGCAACTGTTCACCCACCAGCATTTCGACGATTCTTGCTCCTCCAAATATCGTTTTCATTTCCACACGACCGGCAATTCCGCTTTTTGCATGCCCAATGATCGCAGCATTCTTTCCCGCTTTGACAGATCGCATGGCCTCAAGCGCTGCATTGGCTTCGCTTTCCGGAGCGAAAACGACCAAAGCCCCTTCGTTTGCCAGGTAAAGAGGGTCAAGGCCGAGGATTTCGCAAACACCTCTAACTTCTTTTCTAAGGGGTAATAGCGTTTCGTCGATTAGAATACTGACAGCGGACGCTTCTGCAATTTCGTTCAAGGCTGAAGCCAATCCACCGCGAGTCGCGTCGCGCGAACAACGCAAATTTGGCGCAGCATTGATCACTGCGTCCATCAGTTCACCAAGAGGTTGGCCGTCTGACCTAATATCCGCATTGATTGCCAAGTCTCCTCTGGCAGCCAATATCGTTGCGCCGTGATCTCCTAGCAGCCCGCTGACAATTGCAACGTCTCCCTCACGGACGGAGGTGGCGGAGAGATTTCGACCTGACGGGATGACACCCACGCCTGACGTCGTAATGAACAATTTGTCGGCGCTTCCCCGTTCTACGACTTTAGTGTCTCCGGTGACAATTTTCACGCCCGCCTCATCGGCAGCCTTGCACATCGAATCAACGACGCGGCGCAAAAGATCCACCTCGATGCCCTCCTCCAAAATGAACGAGGCAGATAACCAAAGTGGAGTAGCACCTCCGACCGCTAGATCATTGACTGTGCCACATACAGAGATGCGCCCAATATCACCGCCCGGAAATTCCAGAGGATAGACCACAAAACTATCTGTAGTGAAGGCAAGCTTCGCGCCTTCCTGAGCGAGGGCACCCGGCTCCAATCGGGCCTGGTCTTCAGCACCGTCTGGTTTAAAGCGGCTTGTGAACACATCTTCAATCAGATCACGCATGGCTTTCCCGCCGCCGCCATGTGCGAGCGTTACATGAGTGGCGCGCAGTTTTCTGGCGGTTTGCGCGGCCTGTTTCATGCGGCCGGCTCCAGGTCCGGACGAACCCCTCCGTATTGATAGTATGCCGCGCATGCTCCCTCGGAAGAAACCATTAACGCACCCAATGGCCGTTCCGGCGTGCATCCTTTGCCGAATTGCTCGCATTGAATTGGCTTGATACGGCCCGTCATTACATCACCGCACCGACAGCCTTCGGGTTCTTCTACGACCCGTGATGCTTGGCCATAGCCGATGCCAAATTTTCTCTCAGCATCGAACGACGCGTACTTTTCTCGGATTTTGAGGCCAGATTCATCGATTTCACCCAGGCCGCGCCATTCAAAAGATTCACGCCGTTCATAGACATCTTCACAGGCGGCGATGGAAACGGGATTGCCTTGATCTGGAACAATTCTGGCATACTGGTTTTCGACCTTAGCTTGCCCTGATTTGATTTGTTCCAAAACCATCATCACTGATTGCAGCAAATCTACAGGTTCGAATCCGGCGACGACGATTGGTTTATTATAGTCGCGGGCAATGAACTCATAAGGCTCCAAGCCTATCACCATGGAAACGTGACCTGGCCCAACAAACCCATCCAGCTTCATGTATGGATCATCCAAGAGAACTTTGATCGGTGGCGGGACTGTGATGTGATTGCAAAAGAGGGAAAAATTGGAGATTTTTTCTTGTGCTGCTTGTTGCACGCAAAGAGCGGTTGACGGCGTTGTTGTCTCAAAGCCCAATGCAAAGAAAACCACCTCGCGATCAGGATTTCGGCGCGCCAGTTCTAAGGCATCTAGAGGCGAGTAAACGATCCTAATATCCGCGCCATCTGCTTTGGCCTGGAGAAGCGATTTCTTAGTCCCGGGCACCCGGACGGCATCGCCAAAGGTCGTAAATATAACCTCTGGGCGCTCAGCTAGCTCTACGCATTCGTCTACGCGGGCCATGGGTAGCACGCAGACAGGACACCCAGGGCCATGAATAAACTCTAGCCCTTCCGGCGTTAGCTTATCCAACCCATACCTAAAGATTGCGTGAGTGTGCCCACCGCAAATTTCCATAATGTGGATAGGCTGGTCGGCGGTGGCACCAATTTCGTCAATAATGCTTTCGATCTCTGATAAAACCGTATTGACCGCCTCAGGGTCGCGAAACTCGTCAGCGTACTTCATGATGACCCCTCCAATGCAGCTTGTCCGTGGCGCATTGCCTCTATTTCTGCTTGCGCTTCTCCGAGCTGGATGAGGATCTCTAAAGTCTTCTTAGCCTCCTCTTCATTTATCCGGCTCATCGCAAACCCAACGTGGATCAATGCCCAAGCGCCGAGCAATTCATCCGCGTCGCCGCTCTCTGGCATTATGCAGGCAACATTGACCTCGCGTTGAACTCCCGAGACCTCGACCATTGCAAGCTTTTTAGTCGCATCAGAAATGGACATAATCTGTGCTGGAATTCCTAAACACATCGTTTGCTCCCTTGGTTTTGGTTAAGAATAATTGCGGCGGCGATCGCGGCTTGTCCAAGCGCAATACCACCGTCATTTGCTGGAACTTGTTTGTGTGTCAGGACGTCGATTTCAGCGTCTCTCAAATGTCCATGCACGAGTTTGAAGAGAGTTTGATTTTGGAAGCAGCCGCCCGAGAGAGCGACCGCTGAGAAAGTCGGTTGGTTCCCCATGAGGCGTTTGGTCATCGCCACAATTGCCCGGGCTAAACCGCGGTGAAATCTAGCTGCAATCACACCTATAGGGGTTTGCAATACCAGATCGCCAAGCATCGCTCTCCATACAGCTAACGGTTCGATGTATGGCATGCCATGTCCATCTATTAGGGGAATAGAAAATGGGTAATCCAGATCTGAACTCTCATCGAGCGCACCTGGGTCAATCGCGGCCTCAAATAGCATTGCAGCTTGACCTTCATAGGTTTGACGTTCCGGCGCCAGACCAGCAATTGCGGCAGCTGCATCAAACAAACGGCCACAGGATGTTGATTTAGGTGAATTCACCTGCTCTGAGATCATGCTATCGAGGGTGTCTCTTGGCTTTAAACTCAAGAACTTGAATATATCCAAGTCAGAGAAATTCATTGCGAACTCAGCCCACCCCATCTGTGCAGTAATATGCGCGTACGCATTCCTCCAAGGCTCACGCGCTGCAGCATCACCACCAGGTAGAGCCACCGGTTTTAGCATCGCCAGTCGTTTAAACGAAGTGTAGTTGCAAGCCAGAAACTCTCCGCCCCATATTGTCCCGTCGCCGCCCCACCCGGCTCCATCGAGCGCGATCCCGAGAACATCGCCGCCATCCGTTGGCCACGCATTCTCCGCCATGCACGACGCAATATGCGCGTGGTGATGTTGCACCTCGATCAGTGGAAGATCCAACTGATCCGCGTCGTGTTTACCCAATTTGGAGGAAAAATACTCTGGGTGCTGATCCACAACGATTGTTGCCGGAACGTGTTCATACAAATCACGGTAGAGTGATAGATTGTGCGTTAGTTCGTCCGCGGTCGTGGGGTCCGCCAGGTCCCCCATATGTTGACTCAAAATGGCTTCGCCATCTTTGACTAAGCAGAAGGCGTTTTTTAGATCCGCACCGTACGCAATCATGGGAGGCGCATTCTCCAACCCTGGAGGAAGCGATAGCGAAGATGGCGCATAACCGCGCGCTCGTCTTAGTATTCTGGGAGCACCAAGATCACAACGCACCACGCTATCGTCAATGCGATTGACGATATCTCGATCGGTCATGCAGCCAAAGTCGGCGACTTCTGCCAACCGGTTTCGAGCAGCTTCGTTCGTGTAACATTGAGGTTCGCCGGAGATGTTACCAGATGTCATAACGATTGGCCGTGTCATGCGCTTCAGCATGATATGATGAAGCGGTGTATACGGCAGCATGAAGCCCAGACGATTTAGTCCGGGGGCGACAGCGTCCGGCAAGTGAGCATCGCGTCGCGCTTCAAGTAGGACAATTGGAGCAGCGCTGGAGCGTAACAGCGCTTCCTCCTCCGCAGTTATGTGGGCAAAGGCCGAGATCGCTTCGATATCGCGCGCCATGAGCGCGAACGCCTTGTCTTTGCGCTGCTTTCGTTCTCGTAGTTTTTCAACGCTAGCAGAATTAGTCGCATCGCAAGCGAGATGAAATCCGCCAAGTCCTTTAATGGCAACTATTTCACCTGATTTCAGCATCCCGCCGACTGCGTCAACATCATCTAACATAGAGAAGGCTTCGCAGTTAACGATGCCCTGACCGAGCTTTTCTATCCAAGCTTTTGGACCGCACATGTGGCATGCAACGGGTTGAGCGTGATAACGTCGGTCTAACGGGTTCTCGTACTCCGTTTGACAATCACCGCAAAGATCAAAGGCTCGCATACTGGTCTTTGCACGATCATAAGGTGCGCCGTGAATGATTGAAAAGCGAGGGCCACAATTTGTGCAATTTGCAAATGGGTACCGAAAGCGCCGATCAAAAGGGTCGTTGATCTCGTCTAGACAATCCTGACAAGTGGCAGCGTCCGGCGTGATTGCAACGCGCATCACGCCTTCGGATGTCTGGGCGATCTCAAATGCAGTGGGGATTTCACCGCTCACTGATCGACGTTCCATCTCTTGAATACGCGCTAGCGGCGGCGCTTCACTCTGCAAGCGTTCAACAAAAGCCGAGATCCGATCACCCCATAGTCGAATATTGACGCCCTCAGGAGTGTTGCAAACATCGCCAACCAATTCTAATTCATGCGCAAGCCGCCAGACGGTTGGCCGAAAACCAACTCCTTGGACTTGACCGCGCACCACAATCAATTCGCCAGCGAGGCGGGAGCTCATTTCGCCATCCTCCACAGAAGGACACGGTTGTTTCCGCTATCCGCGATAATCAACTCGTCATCTGAACTCGTGATGCCATACGGCCAACAGAGGGAATCTCGCTCAATAATTCCCCATCGATTATCACCTTTCGAAGCAAAATCCGGTTGCCCTGTTAGCCAATCCGCATCGGCGCCGGTAGTCGTTTCCCGCCAGCCTACGAGTCTGGAGTTTGCGGTATCCGCAACGAGCAACTTGTTTTCGCTAACGGCTACCGCGTAAGGCATATTAAGGGCGGCGGACGTTGGATAGTAAGATGCAAGATTGTGATCGCAGTCCGTGAAATTCTTCTGCCCCAGAACATGGCTGCAAGGCTGGCCATTTTGTGTTGGCCACTCATCCCAAAGCATGACTCGGTTATTCCCAGCGTCAGCGACTGCAAATCCGCCCTGCCAGTTCACTGCTGCGTGTGGCCAGCGCATCCCCATGCGGCCAATTTCTTGACCACAGTTTTCATCTCTCGTCTCCATGTTGTTTTGGCCAAGAACAAGGTCTGCGGGTTGTCCTGTTTCCTCAGGAGAATTCCATATCAAAACTCGCCGATTGCCCGCATCGCAAACGGCGAGCTTCCCATCAACCTCGACAACTCCATATGGCCAATGCAGACTCGTCGCGCGCGGAGCGTCTCGGCCATGGTTCGCTTCGATGGAACACCCATCCTTTTGACCAAGGACAATATCTGCAGGTTGATTCTGAATTTTTGGCACTTCGTGCCAAAGCAAAACGCGATGGTTCCATGCATCTGCTACAGCAATCCCGTCGCGCCATCGCGAAACACCCGTCGGAACATTTAAAGTTGACTTACTGGGTTCGCCTTTGGCGTTCCGCCCTTCGCGCGAATAAGAAGGTTGACCTATCAGTATATCCGCATCTTGGTTGTCCACAGTCGGCCCAGTTAACCACCCCAATAAACGATGGTGGCCGGTATCAGCGACCCACAGTGATCCGTCTTTTGCCCGTGCCGCTCCGCGCGGCCCAAATAGCACAGATGCTGATGGTGTGTTCGGCATGACGAGTTCTTGTTCTTGCCAGCCCAGCACAACATAGGGGCCGTCTTCCGACAAAAGCGGCGCGCCCTTTAAAGCAGTTCCCTCTGCTTTGATTGGACCAAATGAAGACGCCATTGAGACTTTCATGTCACTACCTTGTTAAACGAACTTCTATCTGACCATCTTTCACCCGCACCCCGTGCGGCTGAAGCTGCACCTCTGGTGCGGTCAAGCACTCACCGCTTTCCAACGAGTATTGAAAGCCGTGATAAGGACAGGTGATGATCGCATCATCGATGTCACCGCCATCCATAGCCATGCCCATATGAGCGCAGGCGTTTTTGAAACAGGTCACCTTGTCGCCTAAGCGAGTGAGAATGACGGATTCACCATCTACTTCTAGAACCTTTGTTGTACCGTCCAAAACTTCATCTAGCGCGATGGCTTTGGTCCAACCTTCTCTCTGGAAGTTTGCGAACGGAGAGGCGTATTCGACACCTTCGCCTCCGCCTAGCCCTTTTGCTTGTTTGACCTCTACAATGTTTGAAAACTTGTCTTGTATGGCTTTTTTGACGCCGCCATAAAAGGTCAAAGCAGATGCTGGGCAACCATCGCAAGCACCCAAAAACCTAACCGTAACTGACGTTTCTTCGACGGATACAAGTTCAACGTCTCCGCCGTGTGAAGCTAGCGCAGGACGGATAGAATTCAGCGCCTCGTCCACCTGCTCATGCAGGCTTGGTTTCAAGATACCGTGACGGCGAAGAACTGTGTAAACGACTTCGTCACCTGCCGCTTCGCGCAGAGCGCTCGATATTCCTGGCACCGACTGTAATATCCGTATTAGGCGCCGAAATGCTGCAGCATTTAGAGCGTCAATGGCTTCCCCTCGAGCCGAAGCAGCATTTTTTTGCTGTTCCGGCCAATTCTCTGCCAGCGCTTCAAGCGCGGCCAGATCTGAAAGCAGGCTACTAAGATCCCGTTCTTCGGCGGTTTGTGAGAGGTTCGGATCACCCATTACTTTATTTATATTTCAAGTTTTTGAAGAGAACGGGTTGCATGATACCCGCCACGAGGCCGCCGCCAATCGCTCCCACGATCGGAGACACAAAGTATCCAAGCGCAACGAGGATTGCAGTCCCGCAAAGCACTCCGACCAAAAACAGCTGAATGACTTTCGAGTAATTTTGGAAAAGACGGCCCGTAAAAAACAGTTTCACTGAGTCAAAAATCATCTCAAACATTAGGCAGCTCCAACAATAAAAGTTAGAATGAGCAAACCGAGAATGACGGCGGCTCCACCTGACAACAGCCCGTACAATCCCCCCATCGCGCCGGCCATTTCTTTGCCGAGGGCTTCGCCACCAATAACAATCCCTGAACTAATGCCTCCCACTAGAGCGGCCAAGGCTCCCAGCCCTAAAGCAATCAGCGTCGCAATCATAAAATTTCCTTCCCAGTCCGTTTAATTCAGTAAGTTTTGTGCTTTCTCGATGTCTACTTCGAGCTCGAGTATTGCTGCTGACACTGCGTCCGCCTTTTGCAGTTCGCCAAACTGCTGAAAAAGGCCGAGCGCTTCTTTGTACAAAGCTATGGCATCGGCCAAGTTCTCGGGATTTCCCTTTTCTGGAGCGTCAAGCGCATCCGGCAGGTTAGCGAGACAATTTGCTTTGTTCGATATCGTGTTTGCATACTCTAAAGGGGTATCTGAGATGTTTCGAACACGCAGCGCTTCATCATAAGCCTCCAACGCGCGGAAACCATTCTCTACTCGATGACTAGAGGAAGCATATTGAAGAGCATTACCCAGATTGTTTTGCAGCATTGCGTATTCGCTGGGGTGATCCACCAAAGTGACCACTTTCAAGCCCTCCTCAAATGCCTGCACAGCCAATGCCTCTCGCATTTTTGATCGTTCGTCGGTAAACGGAATAGAAAGAAACGCGGTCGCTAGATTGTTTTGCAGAATAGCGAACTCCGCTGGGTATTGTTTCGCTTCGAATGTGCGAAGCGCTCTTTGATACGCACCAATACAATCCTGGATCCGAGCGCGGTTCGCGCCCGCCAAATTTTGCAGTATTAGGCCGTAATTCATTTCCGCCTCCGCAACTTCCGCTGGCTTACCTTGCGTACTCAGTGTTGCGAGCGCGGATTCCATTGATGAGCGGGCCGCGTCCAAAAACGTAACATCGTCAGCGGGGATCATCATTTGCGCGGTCGCCATTCGGGAGAATATCCTAGCCTCCAATAGAGCCTCTTCAGGCGGACACATCTCTATGGCCTCTTGATAGAGTGAAACGGCTTCGATCAAATCTTCTCGAGATTTCGGCTTCTGCTGCATCCCCATAGCAATTTCCATGAGCATCTCAGCTTTCTCTGCAACCCCGGCATCGGCATCGATTACTGCTTGTCGGGCTGCATCGGCCTCAACCGCAGCTCTACTCTCCCGTGCCATCCGGGCTCCTCCACGCAAAAAAAGCGGCTTGCCACCGCAATTATTATTTAGGTGACAAGCCGTAGCGGAGGAAAAATTAACTGTCTACAAAATTTTCATAGCGTAAAGTTAGTTTACACCTTAGGCAAAGCGCATATCAGAGCGCCTCGCTCAGAGCACCAAACAGCCTCTACAGCATCATCATTCCAATCCATGAGTTGATGCTCGGCAAACACGTCAGGCGCGGTCACAACCCGATCGCCGTTCGCGTTCCGAATTTTGAGAATGTAACCGCCAGCACTCATTTGCTGAACTGGCATAACATTGAGCTCGTTTTCTCTCACAACTACGATTACGGCGTCGAGACCACGAAAATAGGTCTCGCAGTCTGACGAGGGAATATATATCGACCCTTTGCGGACAGAAAGACATGCACTCACGACCAAGCACCCGCTGTTCCCGCCGCGGCTAACGCTTCAATTCGACTCGCAATTCGCGCTACCGAGCTTTGTACGGCGCTGGAAAGCTCCAGGCCCAGTTCCAAATTTTCCGCCTCAATCAGAAATACTTTCACGTACTTGGGAAAGGAATCTCCGTAAATTTTTTTTCCCGCATACAATGCGTGATCCCACCGAAAATCATGCAAATTCAGACTTTGCGGAGGTGGAGCGGCAAGGATCTCTCCTGGCACCTCATATATCGCGCCGGGCTGGTCTTCTGGTGCACGGGCATCGATGATGATCAGGTGAGTTGCGCCCTTGGCTTGGTACATGACCCCCATTCCGTCAGTGCCACCATCGAACAATTTTGCGCAACCTGGCAGATCACGAGTTCGTAGTTCAGCGACGACGTGCGGGCCAACGCCATCGTCACTGCGGTTTGTGTTTCCGCATCCGATGATTGCCAGCTTTATATCCGCCACAGCCGACAAGACCATTCTGGCTCAACAGGCAGCATCAATTCTGGCAATTCACAAAACTTCCTGTGTACCAGATAATACATGCACGTTTCGCAGGGCTGCTCGATGTCTTCGACTTCGATCGTGTGGTCGGTGAAGCCGCCGATAACGAGCTTCTTTTCGACATTCGCGCCAGCCTCTTCACGCAACCGCATAATGATCGCGTTCACAGCGGCAGAGGTTTCAGCGCGTGGGAATACTTCAGTCTTTAATCCCGCCTTTAATTTTTGAGCGATCTCTTCACGTAGATTATCTTCGTCGCGAGTGGCCCCAATATCGGACATATCCCCCTCCTAAATCCGCCACAAACGGCACCACCATTCTGGTTCGGCGGGCAAATCAAGTTCAGGCAAGTCACACCAACGTTTGTGAACAAGATAGTACATGCACTCTTGGCACCGCATGTCGTCCTCACCATGGGGCGACAGCTTCCAACCACTGATGATCAGTTTTCGCCGAAGGTCATCAGGGCTCAGTTCACGCAATTGATCCAGTAACTTTGAGAACTCTCTATCATTTTCTGGAAACGGCTCGAGTTGAGTAGCAAGTCCCTCTTCAAACATATCCTCTATCATTTTGATCAAAGTTGCATGGTTGGCATCCTTTGGTGTCACACCATATCGTTCGAGTGTTTTGCCAACGTCTCCCTGTTCGGACATTCCCGGTTTTTCTGTCATCACTGCTCTTTCAGGATGCGCGTCATGGAAGGAACGATGAGTTCCCTTTCATGACGCACATCTCTCGTTTAAAACAAGTTTTACGCTGTGCGGAACCTGGCCAGCTCTTCACCTGTTTTGGCATCGTGCGCATGAACTGTGCAAACAAGGCAGCTATCATACGAACGGCAAACGTGCCCAACCTCGACGGGATCTGATGGATTCTGAATTGGAGTTCCAATTAAGGCTTCCTCGATTGGGCCTCTTTCGCCGTCCGTTGCTCGCGGCCCCACATTCCACGTTGTCGGAGCAATGATTTGGTAATTGCTTATCTTACCATCTTTTACATCGATCCAGTGACACAGCGCTCCGCGGATAGCTTCGGTTGCACCCCAGCCTTGGCCATCTTTTTCTGTGGGCTTAATATACCAATCGTCGTTCAGCTTGAACTCACGTAGAATTCGCTCAGCCTCACGATAGAGTTTGCAAAGCTCATGCATACGCGCGAAATGGCGAAGTGCGATAGAAGGCCCCCCCATCTTTCGGTACATGTCCAAGATCAGTGGATCTGAATGCTGCCAAGCCTCTCCATGGCTGCCGCCCGCAACCAATTGACGAGCCAGTGGCCCAGCTTCAAGTCGTCCGTTTTCGGAATGGCGCACCGCAGTCGACCAAGAATATTTACCCTCATGATCGATGGGATTCTTACCTACTGGATTGGTCACGCGATCAAATGGGTGAGTTCCACCAACCTCATCATACCAAGCGTGCGTCACGTCTTCTCGTGTCATTGCCTGATCCATGAGCTTATGCGTATCGGTGGCACCGTCATAAACACCTGATTTCATGATAACGGCAGAATTGCGCCCTTCGATTGTCGGGTTTTGATACTTGTCCTCATGCGGCAGGTATCCCCAAGTAATGAATTTTGCGTGGCCTCGGCCGTATTTATCAAGGCCTATATCCATCGCCATGCGCCAATACATGCCGAGATCTGAATTCGCGTGCTCAGGTTTCTCATTCAACCAAGCCATGAAGTCATCATATGACTGGATTTCCTCGTAACGCTCCATTGAACAGCCGAACCAAAGTGGCTCGATCCAATTTCTACGGAAATGCTCAAGGATCGCGACAGAGCGCGTTACGTCTGTAAGTGTTGGTGAACACATTACACCACCTGGCACCATGTATGAGGAATGCGGCCATTGCCCGCCAAGTAGAGCGTAAATTTCTACGGGCCTTCCAGATATTGTCACTCCGGCTTCATATGAAGTTCCAGTGAACGGTGAATAGCGTTTAACGGCTTCCTCGAAATACTGACTTTTGGCGTAGTTTTGGTTCGTAAAGTCAATCATGAACAGGCCATAGTGATGGCGAGGTAGCGACTGAAGCGACTCAACAATCTGCCCCAGATTGCGCGCCAAAATCGCATTGCGCGGTACCGTTGTACCCCAAGCGGTATCGAGCGCCCACGCTGCACAGGTCAGGTGAGACGCGCCGCATATCCCGCAAGCCCGCGGCGTCACGACCAACCCGGCCTGCGGGTCTTTGTCTTTAAGGATAACCTCAAAGCCCCTGAACATCTCTGCATTTGTCCAAGCGTTTGTGACCACACCGTCCTGGATATCCACGCGAACATCTAGATCGCCTTCGACTCGCCCGACTGGCGATATATCAAGTGTTTGAATAGCTGACATTGTCTTATTTCCCTCTGCGCTCGCCTAAACCACGAAAATATCTTCTTCGGCCCAAGCCGGAGAAGCGTTTTTGGCGGCAGCGGTCAGTTTCATATATCCTTTTTTATCGACCCCAGTTGGCAAGTCCTTTGGAACCCCCATAACTGTTTGCGTTTTGAAAACTGTGCCCGGCGCAAGATCAAAGAATGGGAATTCTGGTTCAGTACAGCCCAGGCAAGGCATACCCGCCCGTGTTTTTGAAGATTGCCGGTTCCACAAGATGCGATTGCATGGACTGTGGGTCATTGGACCGCGGCATCCTAGATCGTAGAATAGACAGCCCTTACGCTGCCCAAACGCGGTGGTCGACACTTTGTACGCAAAATGCATATTTCGCGTACAGCCTGTTTGGGTAAAGCTCGCAAAGAATGTTTTTGGCCTCTGGAATTCGTCCAAAGTAAGATCTCCGCCTCGCCCCGAAGCTACTGCAACCAAAATTTGAGTTACCCAGTCGGGGTGAGCTGGACATCCAGGGATGTTAATGACTGGAAGCCCAGCTTTGGAAACAAAGTTCTCCCCCAATGCACCACCTTTTGCGCGTTTGAGGAATTGAAGACCTTCACTATCGGAAGGGTTTGGAGCGGTCGCTGGAATGCCGCCCCATGTAGCGCAATCACCGATTGCAACCACGTATTGGGCCGCATCGCATAGCTTTTTTACCCAGTTCTTCATGGGCTCGCCGCAGAACCGGTTCCACTCACCGGTTCCATCTGGCGCATTGATCACAGTTCCTTCGAATACAAAAATATCGAGCTGAATTTCGCCAGAAATACACTTCTCCAGAATAGTTTTAACGTTGTCGCCTAACTCAAGGCCGAGAGATGGCTGCCACAGAACATTAATTCCAAAGTCAGTTACGAGATCGCATGCGCTGGGCTCTTCAGCGTTTAGAAACGACATCGTGTTCCCTGAACAAGCCCCCCCTTGCAACCAAAGAAGATTGGCCATGATTAGTTTCCTCCGCTGTTCTCGGCGCTTTTCGCCGTTTGTAAATTATGAGTCAGCTTATCAGTTGATATCCATGCCAAACACCACCGGCACAAAACGCTAACTAAGTTTACAGAGACTCTGTCGCAGGAATGGCTTCATGCACGAATTGCCACTACGTTCGTGTTTGCTTAGGAGCGCCGTATCGATTGAAAGTCGGCCCGGCTTAAGCGGATAGCTGCATTCTTGCGCGGAGAGCTCGGGATTTGATCGGCACAGCTCTATCTAATCGCACGAACAATTGATTAGAGCGCAAAATGCCTTTGCGAGACCAGTATGGCACAGCGCAAAGATAGTTTGCACCCGGCTGTTGATGCAAACTTAATTCGCAGCAGACGCGAACATGTTACATCGTGTTTAGCCCTGCCGATTGCCACAAACAGGGCACTCCACTTCAGGGCCATAGCCCATCCAAACTCCACTGCATTGGCTACACCAATGTCCGACGCACCGATCACCGGATGGATTCAACGTCAATGCGAGTTTAGAATACCCAATAATTTTTGCTGGTTTTTGACGATTTCGGCCTGAAACTGCGGCGTGCGGAAACGGGATAACCCTGTCATCTTTACTCATTGAGTTGTCTAGCTTTCTGATCAAGACCGTATCGTTTAATCTTATTTGCAATTCCAACTCGCGACAGACCCAGGCTTTGCGCCGCCTTGGATTGATTCCAGTTCAGTCTTGTCAGCACGCGGAAAACGATTTGGCTCTCTAAGTCTTCGATGATTTCTTTAAGTGTTCTTCCGTCAGCTTCGATACTGGCAAGAGAGTCTTTCCGCGCTTCGATAGAGGCGATCACTTCAGAGAAGTGCTTAGGAAGAATATAACTGTTGTTGTAGGCCAATGCAGCTGCTCTAGAAATCTCCATCTCCAATTCGCGTACATTTCCTGGAAAATCGTACATCGACAATTTATCCAGAGCCTCACGTGAGATGCCGACGATTCTTTTGCTATTAATTTCCGCAGCTCGCTCCAAAAAAAATGCTGCCAATGCAGGAATATCGTCAACGCGATCTCGAAGCGCTGGAATATCCAGCTCGAACCCTTTGAGGCGGTAATACAAATCTTTACGAAACTTACCCTCTGAAACGAGCCGATCCAACGGTCGATTGCTAGCGGCGATGATCCTCACGTCAGCGTTTTGGACAAAATCCGAACCAAGCGGCTTGACTTCGCCTTCTTGCAAGAAACGCAATAAACTTACCTGAAATGCGGGTGAAATCTCTGATATCTCGTCTAAGAATACTGTTCCGCCGTCCGCTGCGCGAAAGAGCCCCAGTCGATCCGATATAGCGCCTGGAAACCCGCCTGAAACGTGCCCAAAAAGCTCCGAATGAAGCGCTTCATCTGTAACGCCACCGCAATTTTGCACATGCATCGGGGATTCACGCCTACTGGAGTTGTAGTGCACCGCGCGCGCCAGCAATTCTTTGCCCGTACCCGTCTCTCCCTGAATGAGGATTGGAAGCTCGGTTCTCGCAGCCTGTCTTGCCGCCGCGCATAATGCGTCCATCGATGGGCTGACATAGATTAACTTTTCGAACCGAGACCAGGGTGCCTTGATCGCCTCTTCTTTATGCCCGCCAAATAGATCGTCATCAATCGATAGTTTGAGTTCGCGCGATAGAATTCTGTGTCGTCTAGAGAGTTCGGCCATCTCCAAAGCGCGTTTTGCAACCATGCCCAAATGCTCAGATTTGAGCGGTTTACGCATCCGCAAAAACGCTGCGCTATTTCTGGCGATCTTGCCAATTCGCTCGCTCTTACTGTCATCTCCGAATACGATACGAGCCGTTTGCGGGCCTTTCACGCGAGCGGTAACAAGAAAATTTTTCCGTACATTCGCTAGCACCGCTTCATCGCAGATAATCAGCTGGCAATCGACATTATTGAATTTTTCCGCTGCGTCTTGTTCAGTCTCACAATTGATGAGGCGATAGTGTCGCTCATCGGCAAAAACAGCTTTGGCGGATTTGTTGGCTTTCGGATCTTGAGAAACGAACAACACGGTACAGACGAGCGAATTCATATACTTAGTTTACAATCTGATAATAGAGTAGACAATACGAATTCCGCCAATAACGTGGTCCTAATTGCGTATCACGAGTTTCTGAAACTGCGCGAGCTCGCGATATGCACAGCAGCGAACAGCGAAGCGCCGTCAAAAGTAACGGCACATTGGTCAATACTCAAAGGAGCAAATTCGTCTTGGCCTCTCCAGAACAACTTCACACCCAACACGTCGACCGAGCCTTTATTCAGGACGAGGCGCACGCGCGCCCCCCCGTCGCAGTCGAATGGAAAGCAGGTGAAGCTTGGCACTGGGTGCTTCATACACCGCAATTTGATGCCAATACCTGGCCATCGGAATTTGATCTGGAGCTACGTCATCAGTTGATCGAGCGCCCAGATGGAATCTTGCGTTTCGAAAGGCACACTGAATTTGTATCTCTGACGTTCTTTGGCGAACACCGTCCAAGTTTGGAGACGCTAGACCTAGTCCGGAGGTGCCCGGGCAATCAGCTTTCGGGCGCGAGAATTCTCGTGTCAGAGACGATATCAATAGAAAATGCGTTCGGAGACGCTCGCATCTTTGGCGGGAATGTAATGTTTGAAGGTATCGCGGCAACGACAGACTTCAGAGTTTCTGATCACGGCCTTGTTAAGTACACGGTGTCAGGAAAATTTGAAGATGGATTTGCCCGCGGCCGATTGATCAAGCGGCTCTTAGACCTTGAAACTTATCGAATGGCATGCCTGCTTGGCCTCCCGGCCGTTCGGAGTCTAACTCCCAAATTACATGAGCTTGAATCTCGCGCCGAAAAGGCAACCTCTATCTTGAACCAAACCCAGACTTCCCTTGATGAGTCCATTCGCGAGTTGGCCAATATATTAAAATCTGTATCAGCGATTAGGTCAGAGCTTTATTATCGCATAGCCGCTTCCAACGCTTACTACGACTTGGTGTCGGACCGATTGGCAAGTTTGGATGAAACCCAGATCGGGCAACGCCAGACTTTGCGGGGATTCATTAAACACCGCCTTGATCCGGGTATGAAAACTATACGGGCATTTGAACGACGCGCTGAATCTATTTCAACTTCCATTTCTGAGGCCCTCGCGTTGGTGCGCACCCAATTGGACCATACTGCTCAGCAGCAATCCCAAAACTTGCTCGCCTCAATGGAGCAGCGTGCGCGTCAACAAGTGCACCTCGCGCAGGCCGTGGAGGGCCTTTCGGTCGCGGCAATTACATACTATTCTGTGGGGCTAATTTCATACCTATTGAGAGGCGCGCCACCCTTAATCCTCGATCATAGCACTCTTATTGCCTTTTCTGTCATACCGGTCGCGGTATGTGTCGCGTGGTTTACACGGCGCGCAAGAAAGAAGATCGATAGTATCGCGCGCCGCTGAATCGGCGATGGTTTTCTAAGCTCAATTTTTCCTACTTTAGTGATGTCGTTTTCGGAAGCGTCTCTATCAGCCCATTGATGGATCGTTCGATACACACAATATCCATATGGTTGGATTGGTTTCACCACATCTTTCAGCGCGTATCGCACATAAAGTCGATTGGCCTTGGTGGGGCACCATTGGCCCCTTCACAAAGTTCATGTGCTCGTTCGCGGTAATATCTAACGCGTTGGATCAATGAACGGTCGCCATTTGCCATCCCTTCTTCAACCGATTTGTCTCCGACAATGATGGAAGCGATCTGGCGGTCGGTCAAACCCGCCCGAGAGCCGTCTAAAGCGATCAGTCCATTTCTGAGCAATCGTGCTTTTTGAGAGAATACAGGCGGCGTTTTAACGTGGTCTCCATAGACCTCAGTTGCTCTCTTCACAATTTCCAGATGCGAATCGAGTCCTCTGACTGCATCGACGCTGAATGATGTTTTAACAGGTTTGGTCGTGACCAAAGTATGGCCTGAACACCGGACTTGAACGGACCTGCCAGGACCGACATGAACGAGGTGCTCGATGCCTTTATCATCGGTCAAATGGACCATTTTGCACTTTTTTATCGTCTCATCAAAAAGGTCATGTGGCTCACCTGGCTCGCGCGGAAGTACAGTAACATGCACAATTTCTGGATCAGCCTCTGGCGTCCAAAATACGGTTGCTTTTGGCGCAGCAATGTCTGGATTTGGAAAGAATTTAAGCCCCCATTCTTCTGCCGCCGGCTGCTCCGTCTTTAGACGAATGAGTTTAATGTCATGGCACGCTAATTTGCTCTTAGGCGCTTGCCCGAACGCTTCCCAAGCGACTGCCTGAAACTTGGAATTGCGTCTTAAATATTCAAACGCCCAGTCCCTATTGGAAAGATAGGCTGTGTAGTCATAAGAGCTACGGTAAGTTGCAAATTCATCTAATTTAACATTGACCATATCAAAATCCCCCACAGTCAAGTAAAGGCAAGCCCCATGCCAAAAACTCAATAATAATAGTTGTTTATAGGACTTTGGTCGGGTATTCTTACATTTGCTACTTTAGCTAGAAGGCGCGAAGGCGCTTCATATCAATTCAAAGTGGCTCACCGACTTAGATTTTATGATTTAGGTCACTGATCAGTAGCCGCGGAGCGATCCGTGAGTGAGTGAATAGAGCCTTGCCGAAGAATCAATCGGCTCGTATCGCTAAGCCGATTGAACATGATGTATCTCCACTTTTTGTAGCGCTCTTCGCACGACGGCTAAACTTTCGGCGCACGCTTCCAGACGAGGTCTGCGCCATCAGGTCTTGGAAAAAGCGCTGCTTGAACCGGTTCGGCAAAGGTCGGATCATCGAGGACACATCTGATATAGTCCTTCCCGCCATCACCTTTCGATCGTGCATTCCAGCCAACGCCAAGATCACTGTCTCCAGCTTTGATAAAATAGTCAGGCGAGTGATCTCCGCGTTTTTTTCGGTTTGGGACAAACCGCACCGAAAGGCACAGAGACAGCGTTGAGATCGAGCCCTCATACCCCGTCCTGGTGCGTGTGAAGATGCCGATATTTGCCATTACATTCTCCTTGGTTTTTAGGGCTTCATATCGCGCCGAGCCCGTTTGAACCCGGCATCGCTTTCGATAAGCGCGCGCAACATGGATGGAATGAGATCAGCGACGCTCACCTGTTTGCCGTAGGTGCGAGAGTGAACCTCAGCATAATCATTAAGATCGCCATGCAATTCGGGCTCTACTGCGACGGACAGTTTAACGGGTGTACGATCAGCAAGCGGGCCGATTTTGAGTTTCGTTCCGGTCATTTAGCCACCTCCATAGGGCTGAAGAATAATGTCTTGATGGACAAGGATGCGCAGGCGCCAACCAGGCCGAATTGTTATGGTTGGCTGCACGGCGAGCTGCCTGCGTATAACCTCATTGCCAACTTGTGACGCGCCATCTTGCGCAGCGTCTCGGAGCGCGCTTGCGATACGGTCATCCTCATCGTCTGAAAGCTCTGCGCCAATGCTGATGAGGCTTGAAAGCGCAGCGGCTGAGAAGATACGCAGGCTGTGATTGTTGACCCGGTCCTTGAGACCAGCATTTCCACGTCCATCAACGCCAGGTAGGTTTTCAATACGGATGGAGGTTCCATCCGGCATGATGATCCTATTCCAGACGACCAATGCCCGCGACTGGCCATAAGCGACGACGCTGTCATAGCGGCCAATAATCCGGCTGCCTTGCGGAATAAGAACGGTCTGCCCGGTGACCGTGTCATAGACCGGCTCAGTGACCTGACCGACAACCTGACCCGGTAGGTCTGAATTAATCGCCGTGAGCAGCGTTGCTGGAATGACGGTCCCTGCCATGACTTGCCAAGGCGATGCGGGCGTTTCGATTTGATAGGGATTGTAAATTGAGCGGTCCAGTTTCTCAGCCACAAAGTCAGCTTTACGGTCCTGATAATTTGGATCGCCTCCATACCCCTGCTGCTGCGGTCCGATTTGCAAGGCTTTCAATGCAGCGAACGGGTCTTGCGCCGCTGCGGGTGCGTATAATCGCGCCGCGGCCTGTTCAACCGATGACCTGTTCTCCGCTGCATTTGTAAAGAACAAGCCACTCTGCCGCGCGGCTTCGGTGCGCTCGGCCTCACGTTCAATTGCTTCGACTGCAGCATCATCGCGCGGTAGATCGAAAACGACGGATGGTTGCGGATCAAGGCGGCCCTCACGCTGGGCTTTCAGAATCGGTGCCCCAAGATCGCCCGGTAAGGGCGGACCCAAGATGTCGGGCTTTTGATCGACCTCTGCATAAGAAACAGGTAGGTTCGCCAGTCCCGCAGCCGTCGGCTTGTTTGCCGTCGAATATAGCTCACGCGCGGGAGCGACTGTATCATTTCGGGACCCACTCATCGCCAATGCAAATGAGCCGAGCACAATGGCCGAAGCACCGCCCAAGACAACCGCGAGCGCTTTTTTGCTGAACCTGCGGATGGGCGCAGGCGAAGACCTAAGTGCCAGGTCTTGCACTCCGATAGATGGATCGTTCGGGCTCATCGCGATGCCATCTGCAGATCATTACGCTCAATACGAACGACGTCTTGGTTTTTCTCTCCCAGGCGCAGCTCAGCCATCGCAAACAACCGGTCAACAACATAATAATTGTCCCGCATGCGATAGTTCACGAGCTGGGATTTTCCATCGCGGCCAACAACAAAGAGCGGCGGCGCTTCGCCTTGATCCAAGCGCGCGGGGAACTGGATGTAGACTTTTCGCCCATCATCAAACACGCGCGACGGTCGCCAGTGTGGCTTGTCTCCGCTGATCTCATAGCGAAACCGCAATCGGTCGAGTTGCAAGCCAAGCGACGCTGCTGATTTCTCTCCTGATGTCTTGGCCACCGGCGAGCGGCGTACAAGCGGTTGATCAGAGTAGCGCCATGACACCGCCGCCATATAGGTTTCTCTAAAAGCGTGAAGCTCAAGATGGTAGGCACGCCGTGAAGTCGTGATGATCAGATTGGTTTTAAGCCCTGCTTGAATCGGTTTGACGAGAATATGGACCTGAGCATGATCACCTGCACCGGACACCGTATCGCCGAGCACCCAACGCACCGTGTCACCGGCTGAGACAGACATTAGTTCTTCACCCGGTTGTAGGGCGATGTCGGTGACCTGCTCTGGTGCGGTATAGACCTGATAGAGCGCGCCGCGCGTATAAGGGTAGATCTGGATTGCGTTCATATAGTTGGCCGGTGACGGCTCGATGGCGGCCGATGCGTTGGCCCGCTCTATGGCCTGATAGGGCTTGAGCGTTTCGGTCTCACCTGCTCCTGCGAGTTCCTTCGGGGAGATGCCGGGCCCAAATGTTCGGGCCACAAGCGGCGCCTGCGCGACCGGGGTGTCTACGACCTCCGGTCCATCTAAATCAGCGTCAGATAGATAGACCGCCTCGATAAAGGGTTCATCATCAAGGACAATGTCCGCAGTCTTTGAGTCCATAGTGAATGTCTCACAGCCCGCTAAAGCAGTGGCTCCGAGAAGGATGGTGAGAAAATGTGTCTTCTTCATAGAAGCCCCCTTAGTTTAAGTCTTTCGACCAGTTGATGCCGTGGACGTAGAGTCCGAGCGGATTTTGATGGAGTGTTTCCGCGTCGCGCGGCGCGTCAGAAATGATTGAAAGCGTGGCGGTCCAGTTTTCACGGCCCATCTCTGCGCCGTTGCGGAAGGTGGTTTCGCGCCAGCGGAGCGTAAAACTATCATCGCTCGCTCGGACAACACTCGACACATCGACCGAGACAGACCGTGTGCCAATCTCAGCAAAAGGATCATTTTCTTGCGCATATGTGTTCAATGTCGAGGCTGCTCGGTCGGTGGCATAGGCATAGGCCTGCAACCAATTCTGGCGCACGATGATGGGATCAATTGAGACCGAGCGCGTATTCTTGATGAAGGCCGCCAGATGGTAGGCGATCTGCGCATCTGTTGGCTCGTAGGTTGCGTCGGCAGGGCCGACGGCGCGCACTGCACCTTCGCTAGATAGCTCAATGACGTAGGGCGTCACATAAGACTGCGTGGAGCGCCAAACGAGACCAGCAGCAAGCATGGCCGACATGGCGATGGCCAGTAAGGCAGCCAAACGCCAATTCTTGGCCTGTACTCTGGCCGACCCGATTCTGTCATCCCAGGCTTGGGCGGCGCGCTGGTAGGGCGTGACCGGTTCGGGTGTGTCGCTAAAGGTGTTGGTCTGTCGTTTCCACATCATCGGATTAATCCTCTTCGTCTCTTAGTCGCGGTGCTTCGCCTGCACCGGGCCGGTCACCATCGCGAACAGCGGCGGCTGCCGTCATGCCCGCATCCCGTGTTGATTGGCTGCGGCGGATTCTCTTCGCCCAATCAGGGCCGGACGTATCATTTGCGGGGCTTACGACACGGGTCGGACCGCCTGTGCCACCCGTCGCCGCAAATGCCGCTTGACCGCCAGTGCGATAGCGCCGCCCAGCATCACCGGTCATGCGCGAGAAGACTCGGGCCGCAGATTGTCTCGCGGTCGCGAAACCCGCAGCAGCGACACCTCCGGCACCAGACGCAACGCGAGCCACGCCTGCTTTTCCTGAGGTGGCTGATGAAAGTGCGTATGAGGCCCGTGTGCCACCCGCGACTGATGCGGCAGCTCCAATTGAAGTAGAAGCCGCTCGGCCAGCACCGCCAGCTATACCGCGAGCCATGGAGCCGCCTGCAACAGCCCCTGCGCCTACCCCAGCGGCTGTACCGATGGCCGCCCCGGCTCCGAGTTGCGGCGCGCCTGAAACAATGCCGGTTGCAATGCCAGGCCCGAAAATACCGAGAGCCAGCATAGCCAGAGATCCAAGGATGACCGAAGAGGCCTGCTCCAGGGTGACCGCATCGGGTGCAAAGGTCGATGTGATGGATCCAAAGATTGTTGATCCAATGCCCACAATGATGGCGAGCACCATCAGCTTAATCCCGGATGAGATGACATTGCCGAGAACCCGTTCGGCCAAGAAGGATGTTTTGTTCCAAAGGGCAAAGGGGATTAGAACAAATCCAGCCAGAGTGGTCAGCTTGAATTCGATGATTGTGATGAAGAGCTGAATGGCCAGAAAGAAGAAGGCTAGAAGCGTAATAAGCCAGGCAAGGCCAAGAACAAAGATGATTACGAAGTTTTTGAAGAACGCGATTGGCCCGGTCAACTTCGCGATTTCATCCAACAAGGGGTAAGCCGCATTGTAACCCGTGGCGGCAACAAAGCCCGGCTTCATAATATCATTGGCCGTAATCGTGCCGCCTGTTGCGTTGAGCCCCAATTGCGCAAAACTCTGAAAAATCACGTCGGCGAGGAAGGCGAAATTGCCAATGATCAGGGCGAAGAAGCCAACATAGAGCACCTTTTTCAGGAACTTGCCGATGACATCTGTGTCAGGCCCCATCGCCCAGAACAGCCCTGCCAGTGTGATATCGATTGTTATGAGGGCCGTCGTCAGGAATGCCACATCCGCTTGCAACAACCCGAACCCGCTATCGATATAGGTCGAGAAGGTGACAACAAACTGATCGATGACGTTGAGGTCGTTCATCCGCTTTGCCCCTTAATTGCGCGTGTAGGCGGCACCGTCACCGCGAAAGCGCTGGTGGCGGATGCGTGCCTGTTCCTCGATAGCCATGCGCCGGGCATGCTCCACTGCAAGCATGCGGTGCTGGGCGGCCATAAGGTGCTGCATTTGCATTTGTTGCTCGACGCTCAGCGCAATCAGCTGATTGCCCGCTTGATTGACTTGCAGGTTGCCCACCGCTTCCTGGCTTCGATTGACGAGCGTCGTCAGCGTCTCGCGGGATTCCGCGATCGACGTAACAATGCCGGATTGAACCTGGATCGCATTGCCAAAGGTCTTACGCGCGAGTTTCCATTGATCGGTCGCGCGCTCCACAATTTCCTGATTTGTGAGGTGTTCATAGCTCTCAGGGAAATTCTCTTCATAACGGCGTTCAGAGGTTGCCACCTCATAGGTGATCTCATCACCCTTGCGCATAAGAGTATCAATACGCTGCAAAAGACGTTGCAATTCCTGAATGGACGACTGGTCAAGCCGCGCGAGATTTTCAGCAGAATTGATCAACATCTGCGCTTCATTTTGCAATTGTTGTATTTGATTGTTGATTTGGTTCAGCGTGTTGACGGCGGTATTGACATTCTGAATGAGATTGGTGGGATCGATGACGACATCTCCCACGCCAAACAAGGCATCAGCGGGAGGTGCAAAGGTCGCTGAAAGAGCAGCCGCGCCGAGGACGATTGAGATTATTCGGCTGCGCATGGGACGCCTCCATTGCTGGTTTGAAGGATAAGATCTGCGGCCCAGGAGATGCCTTTGTGTTCGAGCCATGCGGCAGTGAATGCTTCGCCTGCAGCTTGATCGGCCAAAAGCTCATCAATGGCTTTTTGATCCTGTTTGGACCCCGCCCCACAAAGTGCCAGACCAATTGGGCCTAGCTCTAAATCAAACAAGCGATTTCCAGCCGGGCATTGTAGATAATAGTCGCGTTTCGGCGTCGAGCGAGCAATCAGCTCAATCTGACGGGCGTTTAAGCCAAACGCCTCATAGGTCGCTGTCTGACTTTGTTCTTGCGCCCGCGCATTTGGAAGGAAAATCCGCGTCGGGCAGCTTTCAATCAGCGTTGGCGCAATGGTGCTACCTGAAATATCTGACAGAGACTGAGTTGCGAACAGGACAGAGACATTTTTCTTCCGCAGGGTTTTCAACCATTCACGCAGGCGCCCAGAAAACATCGGGTGGTCTAAGAAGACCCAAGCCTCGTCGAGGACGAGTAAGGTCGGCGCGCCATCAAAGCGAGCTTCCAAGCGGTGGAACAGATAGGAGAGCACGGGCGCAGCAAGGCGCTTATCGTGCATCAAATGCTCCATTTCGAAGACGGCTAGATCGCCCTGTTTCAAACTGTCATGCTCGGCATCCAGCAGTGCGCCGTATGGACCATCAAGGGTGAAAGGTTGCAGCGCTTGGCGCAGCTCGGTCGATTGCAGTAGGGCGCAAAAGCCCGTAAGCGTGCGCTGACGCTTCGGCGCGTTTGAGAGGGAAACTAAGGTTTCCCATACTGCGTCTCGGACCGCCGGCGTCAACTCAACGCCTTCTTGTTTGAAAAGACCCAACAGCCATGTCATAGCGGCAGCGCGTTCGGCTTCATCATCGATGAGCCCGAGGGGCTGAAACGATAGACCGCCATCTAGGCTAAGGTCATATTCACGCCCGCCCATTGCGAGCATGGCGGCGCGGGCCGAGCGTCCTTTGTCAAAGACGAAGACGCGGGCGGCGTTATACTTTCGAAATTGCAGCGCGAGCAGTGACAGGAGTACTGACTTGCCCGCACCCGTCGGGCCAACCACCATTGTATGACCGACATCGCCCTGATGTGTCACTAAACGAAAGGGTGTGTTCGAAGACGAGCGCGCCATTAAGAGCGGTGGTCCATCCAAATGTGTGTTGCGTTCCGGGCCTGCCCAAACGGCGGCGAGCGGTGCCATATGGGCAAGGTTCAGCGTATGGATGAGCGGCAAGCGCACATTGGCGTAGGCGTTCCCGGGATGTGTGCCGAGCCAGGCATCGACGGCATTGAGTGTTTCGTTGATCGCGGTGAATCCATGTGCGTTGAGCACGCGTTCGATGGCCTTGGCCTGCTCACTTGCAATTTTTGGATCACGATGCGTGGTGACAATTGCGGTGGTAAGATAGCCAAACCCAACATGGTCTGCGCCCAATGCCTGAAGCGCTTCATCGACATCAGCAGCTTTATTTTCAGCGTCGGTATTTACGAGCGCTGCTGGTTCATTCTCCAGGGTCTCTTTCAGAACCGTCACGATTGATTTGCGTTTGGCGAACCATTGTCGGCGATAGCGATTGAGGGTTTTCTCGGCCTCGGTCTTGTCCATGGGCAGGAAGCGCGTCACCCATCGATAGGAAAATCCAAGATGATTGAGATCGCTTAGCAGCCCTGGCTCAGTCGCATTTGGAAACCCTTGGAGTGAAATGACACGAAGTGCATGATCGCCGAGGCATGGCGCTAGGCCGCCGGTTAGATCACAATCGGTCAAGAAGCCATCTAGATACATTGGGGTTTTTGGCATTCTGACGAGATGGCGCTTGGTCGAGACACAACCATGAAGATATGTCAGCGTCTCGTCATCGCTTAGCCAACTCGCCTGAGGCATCAACGTTTGAATGAGGTCAAAACTTCGATCTGTGTTGGCTAAAAAGGAAGCCAGCGTATCATTCCAGAAGGCTTCAGGCACTTGCCCTGGATCTTCGATCATCAAGTTTTCGACCCGGGCAGCCCGATCAGCAGGTGGCATCCAGCAGAAGGTTAGATAGGAATCGCTCTCAAAGTGGCTGCCTGCTTCAAGAAACACATTGCGTCTCTCTTCATCGAGCAACCAGCTCGCCGCATCTGGGAATGAACTGTCTGGATATTCTGTCGACGGTCGTCGCTCAGCTTCAAAGAACAGCGCCCAACCTGATCCAAACCGGCGAAGCGCATTATTGACCCGCGCGATATAGGCAACAAGCTGCTCTGCGGTCGCGCTTTCAAGATCAGGCCCGCGATAGCGACAGGTTCGCTGCAGCGAGCCATCCTTGTTGAGGACCACGCCGGGCGCGACCATAGCCGCCCAATTTAGATAATCTGAAAGCCGTTTAGGACGGCCACGATACTCCAGCAGATTTAGCATGAGAGATACCCCTTGTGTCGAACATGGCGGGTGAGCACTTCCATGAATTTCGGGTCGCGTTTGGCGGCCCAAACACAGATCCCGTGGGAGACCATCCAGTAGACAATTCCAACCACCCACATTTGCATGCCAAGACCGAGCGCGGCGGCGAGAGTGCCATTGAGGATTGCGGCCATTCTCGGTGCACCGCCGAGCAGAATGACCTCGGTCAGCGACCTGTGAAGTGGCACATTATAGCCGTCAGGAAGCGCAGGCCCGTCTTGCATTAGAACGTCGCTCCGCCACCGAATGAGAAGAAGGTAAGAAAGAAGCTGGTGGCCGCGAACGCGATGGAAAGACCAAAGACGATCTGCAATAGCTTACGCATGCCGCCGCCGCTTTCCCCGAAAGCGAGGCCAAGGCCGGTCAGGATAATCACGATCGTTGCGAGGATCTTGGCAACCGGGCCTTCAATTGATTGAAGGATAGAATCTAGCGGCCCTTCCCATGGCATACCGGAACCCGCCGCGTGGGCTGGCAATGTAAGAGCAATGGTAATTACGCTGAGCGCCACCACTTTCGAAATGGTCGTCTTCATTGTTTTGTCCTTTCGGGTTTTGAAGATGATGTTGAAGGAACTTCCCGCAGCGGGGCTTGAGCCGGTTTCAGCACGTATCCATCGCCACACTGGCGATCCAATTTGAGGATGGACTCGACTTGGCGAACGCCGTCCTTGCGCCGAATGAACACCACGCAATCGATTGTCTCGGCGATGAGTTCGTAAGGGACAGTGTGCGCCACCTCACCGACCAATTGCTCAAGGCGGAAAAGACCAGCTTCGGCAGAATTTGCATGAACAGTTGCGATCCCGCCAGGATGGCCTGTATTCCAGGCTTTGAGCATGTCTAACGCTTCACCGCCGCGCACTTCCCCAACAATGATCCGGTCAGGTCGCAGTCGCAGCGTCGAGCGCACCAAATCTGAGAGGGTGACCGAGCCGGGTTGAGTGCGGAGCGCCACCGTATCAGGTGCCGAGCACTGTAGCTCTCTTGTGTCTTCCAACAGGATGACCCGGTCACCTGTCTGAGCAATCTCCGCGAGCAAAGCATTCGCGAGCGTGGTTTTGCCGGACCCTGTTCCGCCGACGATGAGAATGTTCTCTTTTTCCAAGACAGCCAGCTTGAGAGCAATCGCATTTTGCGGGCTCATCACGCCTTCATCGACATAATCGTCTAGGGTAAAGATTCGAGCGGCGGGCTTTCGAATCGAGAAACATGGTTGTTCCGAAACCGGTGGCAAGACTCCTTCGAACCGCTCGCCCCCTAAGGGGAGTTCTGCAGATATGATGGGGGCCGCGCGTGTAACATCGCGTCCGGTGTGGCTCGCGACCAGACGGATGACCCGCTCAACTTCGTGCGGCGAGAGTTCAGAACCTGTGTCTTTGCGCCCTTCCCCGTGGCGTTCAATCCAGAGCCGCCCATCTGGATTGGTCATAATCTCAATGACAGTGGGATCGCTCAGCGCATCAGCAATTTGCTCACCAAGCGCAGTTGTCAGCATATCGGCCGTTCGCTCCAAGGCGTTTGCATCACGCATGACCCGCCTCCTCTTTTGTGCTTCGGTCGGGTGCAGGTACGTGCAGTCGCTCTAGCTCTGCCTCAGAGAAGAAATCGCTAGCGCCTGCAACCACTTCGTCGACTGCGGTTTGAAGGCTGCGTTTTCCAGATTGAAGATCGCGTCCCAATTGTTCGAGGAACTGATCGAATTGCTCTTCACCCTTGGCGCGGGCGACATCCAACTGGCTCGATGGCAGTTGCGGCGTCACCATCAGGAAGTATCTTATGTAAAGCGCGAGCGTTTCGCCGTGGACGGTATCTTTCTGCTCGAGCCGATCTAACTGCCGTGACAAGCGATCTAATCTTCGCGCAAAAACGGCTTCGCGCTCATTCTCTTTATTCCCGCTCAGATATTCAGTGAGCGCGTCATCAACGATGCCGCAAAGACTATATCCGGGACGTTTCGCAAGCTCATGCAAGCGCGCAAAATTGAGGTCTGAAACATAGGTGTGGATTCTGGGCTTCATCGCTCCCTCCCCTGCAACAGCCTCGCAGTGGTGAGTTCGTCGAAGGCATCTGCTTCAGCCAAATCCTTCCCAAAGAGCGTACGTTGCTTGGATACCTCGTGCTCCTCACTCTCTTGCTCAGTCTCATCTGTCGGTTCGGCTTCAGGAGCGACGTTTGGGTCTTTCTCCAAACGTGGTGTCTGTTCATGCCCGCCCGTATCGTCATCGGAGGGCATCAGATCTTCGTGCACGTAAGCCCTCACACCATCCCACCGAGTGGGCAGTTGCGCTTCTGGATTGGAATTAGACTGCGCGGGATCAATTTCAGGCAGAATGCGCTCAGTGAAGTTGCGATCTTCATAGTAGCGTAGCTTCTTTGCGCGTACCGGCGGGGCACCGGCGACCATGATAATCTCATCATCCGGCGGCAGCTGCATGACTTCGCCTGGCGTTAGCAATTGCCGCGCGGTTTCCTGACGCGAGACCATCACATGGCTGAGCCACGGTGCCAGCCTGTGACCGGCATAATTCTTCATCGCTCGCAGTTCTGTTGTGGACCCAAGCGCGTCAGAAATACGTTTGGCCGTGCGTTCATCATTGCTGGCGAACGCAACCCGGACATGACAATTGTCGAGAATGGCATTGTCGGGCCCGTAGGCTTTGGCGATTTGGTTCAATGACTGAGCGATCAGGAATGCGCGAAGTCCATAACCCGCCATATATCCAAGGCTCGTTTCAAAGAAGTCGAGCCGTCCAAGAGCCGGGAACTCGTCCAGCATGAGCAACACTTGGCGCTTTTCAATCGTAGGCGCGGCATGTTCCTCTGTGAGTCGCCGCCCAATTTGGTTCAGCATTAAGCGAACCAATGGACGTGTTCGTGAAATATCAGAGGGCGGCACGACGAGATAAAGGGACAGTGGCTGTTTGCCCTTCACAAGATCGTCGATGCGGAAGTCACATGTCGATATTGCCCGCGCCACGGTTGGGTCACGATAAAGCGATAAAAAGCTGAGCGCGGTAGAAAGAACACCAGAGCGTTCATTCTCGGATTTGTTGAGCAATTCACGAGCTGATTGAGCGACGGTTGGATGAACCCTCGGCGCTTCATCGGTACCGAGGTGGTCGGTGTGCAGCATCAATTCCAACGTGTCGCGGAAACTTCTTTCTGGGTGCGCAAGCAGATGCGCAACGCCAGCAAGAGACTTCTGTTCCTCAGCATAAAGGACGTGAAGGATAGCCCCGACGAGCAGCGCATGGGCTGTCTTGTCCCAATGGTTGCGGCGGTCTAGCCCGCCTTCTGGGTCGACCAGAATGTCAGCGATATTTTGAACATCACGAACTTCGTTTTGGCCCTTGCGTACTTCCAGAATCGGATTGTATCGGAGCGTCGCCGGGTGGGTCGGGTCAAAGCGCACGACGCGAGAGAATTTAGAACGCCACGCCGAGGTAAGCTGCCAGTTTTCCCCTTTGATATCGTGGATCACTGCAGATTGCTGCCAAGACAGCAATGTCGGGATTACGAGACCCACACCCTTACCGGAGCGGGTCGGAGCGAAAGCCATAATATGTTCTGGCCCATCATGGCGCAGATAAGCTCCCGGCAATTGTCCAAGGAAGACACCATCATTGGTAAGCAGGCCTGCACGGCGAATCTCGCTACGCTTCGCCCAGCGCGAAGACCCGTAGGTCGTGACGTTTTTTGATTCTCGCGATCGAAGCACAGCCCCGACCACGGCAGCAAAGAGCCCGATCACACCGCCCGAGCCAGCAATCAGCCCAGCTCGGTCAAAGGTCTCCGGCGCGTAAGCTTCAAAGGAGTACCACCAGGCGAAGAAACGCCACGGCTGATAAATTGGTGTATCGCCGAAAACAAACCAAGGCTCACCAAGGCGCGGTGAATAGGCAAGCTGCTCAGCTGTCCACTGCGCCGCATACCACACACCACAAACAGCGATGCAGAGAACGAGCAAAACTTGCCAGAAGATGGTCGTGGTCAGTTTCATGCCCTAAGGCTGAAACAAAGGACACCTTGCTGACTAGGCAGATAATCGAGTCTTATCGAGACACAAAAGGCACGAAATCGACCCTGCGGGAACTCCTAAGAACCATCGTGATAGATGAAGAATTTCGATGCCGGAAGGATGAGGCAAACGTCTTAGATGGGGCAATTCTGTTGAAAAACTCGCGGCTACTTTCGGCAGTCTTTTGACCTAGCTTTTTATAATGGCCTATTTCTTCGGGGTGCTCGCTTCAATTGGCCGTTCTAAGCGGCGTTTTGGAGAGTGGCAGACGGTTTGGTGGCGTATTTGGCGAGTTTTCTAAGGTTTTGAGTTGTTGCGGCGAGAAGAAATTCGTCATTGGCCCCAGTAGGGCCTCGCAACCTTAATCGTCGGAAGCGATGTTGGCACTTCAAGTGCGCGAAGCTCATCTCGACCTTCTTTCGATCCCGTCTCGATTGTTCATATTCATGCGTTCCGCGTAATCGTTTCACCTTATCGCGGGCATGTTCGTAGATGGACCGACTGACTTTTCGGAACGGCGCAGATGGACAGCAATTGGATTTGAGGGGACAAACGGCGCAATCGGTATTTCGCGACCGATACATTCTGCGATTATCTTTCGAGATGCCAGAGCGCGGTGTTTTGTAGTTTCTCCAGAACTGACGCAGCTCCTTTCCAGCAGGACACGTGAAGACGTCTCGGTCTTCGTGATACTGGAAGTCTTTGATGGTAAAGTTTGTCGTTGGTGCGCCTGGGGTCTCGAAGAGCGCGACATGCGGCTCGATTTGTTTCTCATCGACCATCCAGCCCAGCATTTCCGCTGAGCCGTAAGCAGCATCTCCCATCAGGCGTCTTGGCTTGAGCCCAAACCGATCTTCGGTTCGGTCGATCATGATCTTGGCCGCTTCAACCTCGGCTTTGCGATAAGCGGGTGTTGGCTCAACATCGACGATGACGGATGTCTCGACATCCAGGAGATAGTTGGTTGCCCAGGTGAAACGGGCCTGTCCGCCAATTGCAGCCGTCCACCGTGCCGTCGGATCCGTGAGCGAGATCTTCTTGCGTGGCGCACCATCCTGATCGATCGCATCAAGATATTCGGTAACTGGTCTCGACGCGATCTTCGGATCAGACCAATCAATCGGCTCACCCGCCTCGACGGCATGATCCTCACTCGCATCGGCGCGGATCATGCTGGCATCAACCGCAAAGCCTTCGCCTTTGACGAGACCTTCCGACATGCAGCTGAACACGACCTGCTCGAACAATTTCCGGAAGAGATCACTCTCACGGAACCTGCCATGACGTGCCTTAGAAAACGTCGAGTGATTGGGGACACGGTCCTCAATGCCCAGCTTACAGAACCATCGATAGGCAAGGTTCAAATGAACCTCTTCACACAAACGACGTTCAGATCGGATGCCATAGCAGTATCCAACAATCAGCATCCGGCACATCAGTTCCGGATCAACCGATGGTCGTCCCGTGTGACTATAGAAGGGCTTCAGGTGCGCCCGGATATCATCGAAATCGAGGAACCGATCAATCTTTCTAACCAAGTGATCCGCCGGAACCATCTTATCCAGTGAGAACTCATAGAACAGCTTTGCAGCGTCTTCTTCCAATCGTCCCATCATCGCGCATCTCCTCGATCTGCACGAAAATCACTGAATCAGAATTCGCCCATTTTGACTCGGAGTTTTTCAACAGTATCGGGCGAGTTTA
>NZ_QWFZ01000002.1 GCF_003576315.1 Henriciella mobilis
TCCTTTAAGCTCCTGGATATGGGTGAATTTTCCAGTGTTGCACACCAGCTTTCCCCCCTCCAAGTTGACAATGCACTTGAGCTTCTTGCCGTCCATGGTGGTAATGTCAGCCTCTTTGCCAATAGTGAAGGAATTGGTCACAGTCTTTCCGGGAGTTTTGGAGGTGATCACAAAGTCATTACCTGTCTGTTTGATTTCAGTTACAGGCTTGATGTCCTTGGCCATCTTGATAACCTCTTCTGGAAGCTCCATGGCTCTGAGGAACTCTTCATAATTCTCCTGGACGTA
>NZ_QWFZ01000020.1 GCF_003576315.1 Henriciella mobilis
CAGTAATAGAGCGGCAGCAGGGCCAGCGTTTCAAGAATCCAGGCGCGGGTCAGCATGCCTCGGATTGGAGCATGGGTTTTGTGGGAGTGGGAAACTTTTATGAGCTTCCCGGGAAATCCGCCGCCCTCTCATCGCAGCCCAGCAGATGTTTCCGCTTGCGTTGCGTCGCAAAATAGACGATGGAAGGGGCCTCGACCCTTTCGCCGGACTATCAGGCCTTGTTTGCGGTTGCCCCTGAGGTGGCTGCGCTCTCGACTTAGACGACTCCCAAGAAGTTTCGAACCCCCGACGCGCAATGTCGCGCGTTGTAACGCTTTGCAGGAGTTATTCTATGACCCAAGGCACCGTTAAATTCTTCAACGACCAAAAAGGTTTTGGTTTCATTGCACCCGACAATGGCGGCGACGACGTGTTCGTTCACGCCAGCGCGCTTGAGCGCTGCGGCATGCGTTCGCTCTCAGACGGCCAGAAGGTGCAGTTCACGACCGCCATTGACCCGCGCAAGGGCAAATCGGCTGTCGACCAGATCGAACTGGTCTAGTCTGATACCAGGCCGGGTCCGCCCGGCCCCAGACAAAACGAAAAGCGCCAGTGGGTCCGCCCGCTGGCGTTTTTTTGTGGGGATTTGGCGGCAATCTCCGTCTTCTCCCTTCTCCCTGGGGAGAAGGGTCAGGGATGAGGGGGGAACCACATTTCGGCAGGGTATAGCGTTTCAGCGATACCTGCTCGGCGCATCACGGCAGGCGGCGCATGTGATATCAGGCGCCGCGCCCCCTCACCCCTGCCCCTCTCCCGAGGGAGAGGGGAAAGCGCGCTTAAAGTCCAAGCAGTTCCGTCATCCGACCCCACAAAGTATCCGCACTCATCGCCTCTTCCGCGCTGAACCGGACCACACGCCACCCCATCGCCTCGATCTCACGCTGACGCATGGCATCATGCTGCGCGACCGCTTCACGGTCATGAATCCCCCCATCAACTTCGATGACCAGCTTCGCGGAAGATCGCAAAGTCCACGATGTAGGGACCGATGGCGTACTGCCGCTTCACGGGAAAGCCATACGCCCGCAATGCTCGCAAGGTCTGCCACGCCACCTGTTCGGGCGCATTGGCCTGCTGGCGGAGCTTGCGCGCACGATAGGTCTTCGGTTGCCTCGGCATGCAAAACATCATTGGCAGAAGCGCAAGGAATGCAACTCATTCTTCTCCCTTCTCCCTGGGGAGAAGGGCCGGGGATGAGGGGTAACCATGCTCGTTGTTCGCGGGAAGTTCGCGATAGCACGATGGTCTCGCACACCGGAAACGGCAGACGCTTCCAGCGCCCTGTCGGCAAAGCGCCCGCCCTACCCCAACCATAACCCCACTCCGCCGAGAACCGCAATCAGGGTCCAGGGATAAGGCGCGGGGGTGTGCCAGAGCGCCTTGTTTCCAAAGCTGGCGAGCGTGATGCCCAGCACGGCAAAGCCTGCGCTCGTCAGGGTCGCGATGATGGCGAAGATGTCGCCCGCAGGATGCCAGATGGCGAGCAGGAATTGCGCGGCCATGGCCAGCACCGCCACGGTGCCGACATGCCAGGAGAAATGATGAAGCCAGATCACGTCCTTCGGGAGCCCCGAGCCTTCGAGCGGCTTCAGGACTTTCGGCGCGCCCGCCACTTCATGCGCCAGCGCGCCCAGGACAGAGAGTCCCGCAGCGATCAGGAAGAGGATGTCTGAAAGGCTCATCTGGTGCCCCCTCGCCTTCTTGGTTCGACTTCGCTCACCATGAAGGCGTGAAAGGCTGCGAAGCTAGAGCGGAATATTATCGTGCTTCTTCCAGGGATTTTCGAGCTTCTTGGTTTTCAGCGTGCGGAGCGCCTTGCAGATGCGCCGGCGGGTTGAGTGGGGCATGATGATGTCGTCGATATAGCCCTTTTTCGCCGCCACATAGGGGTTGGCGAAATTGTCCTCATACATCTTGGTGTGCGCGGCGATCTTGTCCGGGTCGCCGATATCCTTGCGGAAGATGATTTCCACCGCGCCCTTCGCGCCCATCACGGCGATCTCAGCGGTCGGCCAGGCATAGTTCATGTCGCCGCGCAGGTGCTTGGAGCTCATCACGTCATACGCCCCGCCATAGGCCTTGCGGGTGATCACGGTGACCTTCGGCACGGTCGCCTCGGCATAGGCGAAGAGCAGCTTGGCGCCATGCTTGATGAGGCCGCCATATTCCTGCTTGGTGCCCGGCATGAAGCCCGGCACGTCGACAAAGGTGACGATCGGGATGTTGAAGCAGTCGCAGAAGCGCACGAAGCGCGCCGCCTTGCGCGAGCTGTCAATGTCGAGCACGCCCGCCAGCGTCATCGGCTGGTTGGCGACGAAGCCGACCGTGGTGCCTTCCATGCGCCCGAAGCCGCACAGGATGTTGGCGCCGAAATCCGGGCTGATCTCGAAGAAGTCGCCCTCGTCGGCGGTCTTCTCGATCAGCTCCTTCATGTCATAGGGCGTGTTCGGATTGGACGGGATGAGCGTGTCGAGGCTTGGCTCGACGCGATCGGGATCATCGAAGCTCGGCCGCGCGGGCGGCTGCTCGCGGTTCGACAGGGGCAGGAAGTCGACCAGGCGGCGGATCTGGATCAGCGCCTCGATATCGTTCTCGAAGGCGCCGTCGACGACGCCCGACTTCTTGGCGTGCACGGAGGCGCCGCCGAGGGTCTCGTGGGTGACTTCCTCATTGGTGACCGTCTTCACCACGTCCGGGCCGGTCACGTACATGTAGGAGGTGTCCTTCACCATGAAGATGAAGTCGGTCATGGCCGGGGAGTAGACGTCGCCGCCCGCGCACGGCCCCATGATGACGGAAATCTGCGGGATGACGCCGGAGGAGAGGACGTTCTCCATGAAGATGTCGGCATAGCCCGCAAGGCTGTCGACGCCTTCCTGGATGCGCGCGCCGCCGGCGTCGAAGATGCCGACCACCGGCGCGCCATTCTTCGCCGCGGCCTTCTGCACCTTCACGATCTTTTCCGACTGCGCCATGGAGAGCGAACCGCCGAAGACGGTGAAGTCCTTGGAGAAGACGTAGACCAGGCGCCCATTAACCGTGCCGTAGCCCGTCACCACACCGTCGCCGGGGATGCGCTGCTCTTCCATGCCGAAATCGTGCGAGCGGTGCTCGACGAACATGTCGGTTTCCTCGAAGCTGCCCTCGTCGAGCAGCATGGTGATGCGTTCGCGCGCGGTCAGCTTGCCCTTGGCATGCTGCTTCTCGATCCGGTCCTTGCCGCCGCCGAGGCGCGCTTCCTCGCGCTTGGCCTCAAGCGCTTCGATGACTTCCTTCATGGCATGGCTCCCATCAGACACGTCTGTACTGGCGAACTTGAAGCGCAGCGGGGCTTCAGACGCAAGAAAAAGGACGGGTTGCCGTTAAGACAACCCGCCCTTCCCTTTCCGTTTTTCCAAAGGCTGTGAAGGCCTAGCTTCCGGCGCGGCGCCCGCCCCTCAGCTCGCCGTCATAGTCGCGGACACCGCCGGGGCCGGTGCGCCGGCCGCGATCATCATCGCGGTCGTGGCGGTTCCACCGGTCATGACCACCGCGGTCCCAGTCGCGGCCACGGTTCCAGTCATGATCGTAGCGCCCGCCATGGCGGTAGCCGCCATGGCCGGGCTGCGGCAGGCCGCTGATGTCCACGACATTACCGCGGCGGACCGTGCAGCTCACATCGCGCTCGAACTCGCGCCGGCGGCCTTCGAACTCGACATCGTCGAAGCGGATGCGGAAGCCGCGCGGGCCGAGCTGACGGATGCGGAAGTCATCGTCGATGTCGACGTCGCGAAACCCGGCCCGGTAGCCCTGGCGCTGGATGGCGCCAGCGCAACGCTGCAAGGCATCCCGTTTCAGCTGGCGCACTTCCCAGGGCCGCTGGCCCCACTGGTTGGAGCGGTAATAGCGTCCGTTCCGGCCACGCCAGTTGTCATGGCCGACCGATACATAGAAGGACGCGTCACCAACGCTGAGCGACAGGTCGCTCACCGCAGGCCTGTGTCCACGATCCGGGCCATCTGCGAAGGCCGGAGCAGCAAGGAGTGGAGTTGCCGCCAAAGCCAGCGCCGCCACTCGGGGGGTCATGATGCGTTTCATCATGGCTGCAGGAAAACACGGGGCGACGGAACCCGGCATGACCGGCACGTTCGGCTGGCGTTCACCAAATTTTTCTTTTTTATTCAACGCAGAATGACAAGGATGCCGTTCGAGCACGGATCAATCCGGTGTATGGGACAGCGCCGTCAGCCGATCGAATCATCAAGCCGCGCATAGAACGTCCGCCACGTATAACCGGTCGCGACATGCCGATCGATGCACATCACTTCCCAGGTCTTGTGGGCGACAAAGGAGCAATTGAAGCGAAAGGCGCCGATCGAGACCTCGCGGTACTCGTCTTCCGACAGACAGCAAGCCCCGTCCGTCTGCTCATAGGCCTCATCGAAATAGGCTTCCCACGAGCCGTATTCGACATCGTTCGGCGAGATTGCCAGATCGTCATTCAGGGACAGCCAGACGCGTGACAGGTCTGGCTCATCGTCGAATTCGTCGGCGGATATCTCGAAGCCAAAACTCCGGCTCGAAGGCTGCCAGACCATGGTCATCTCCGATGGCAAACCTTTTGTCTTGGCAAATGGCGCGTCGCCGTCGCGCAGCAGGTTCTCGGCGACCCCCAGAACTGACCAGGTCGAGGAAAAATGGGTCCCGCCTTCCTCTTCATACCAGTCAACGCTGATCAAGGTATCGCGGCGCGTAATCTGAAGCTCATCCATGAAAGCGAGATAGTTGCCGGGCCGGAAATAGGCCTGGAAATCTTCCAGAGACATCACCCCGTATTTGGGCCATTCGCGTTCAGCAGAGACAGTCAGCGGTGTCAGCAGGGCCATCAATACCACAAGGGACAGTCCACGCCCGATCATTTCCTGCCGCCTCCGCCAGCCAGTTCATCCTTTTCGCAGAGCGTCGAACCAGGCCCCCAGCGCCAGCGCATCGCGCCTGCGCGCGAGCGTAACAGCGGCGGCCTCTTCGTCTTCGCCCCACTGTTCAATCTGCCAGTCTTCATCAATACGCGAAAGGTCAAAAGCAGAGGTTGCATCAATCTCGCCCTGCTCGACCGCCAGCGCGAGGATGGCCGAACCGTAAAGCGCGGTCGACCAGACGAATGCCGTCAGCCTGAAATCGTCGAGCGACAGCGCATGGTCGCGGGCCGCCTGCATGGACGCGTCGGGCTGCGGCATCGCGATGACGCCTTCGACAGGCAGCAGCATCACCCCAAGCGCCCGGCCCGCCCAGTCGCGCAGCGGGCGCCAGTGCTGTTCCTGGCGTTCGCGCAGCTCGCTCGGCCCATCGGCAAGGTGGCAGACAAGGTCGGTGCCGGTGTATTTCGCGACTTCATCGGCGAGTTCGGCCCGCGTGTCCGGCGTGCGGTCGATGGCGACATTGGCAAGCCGGGTCAGCGGCATGGCTGCCGGGTTGATGACCTCGTCCTGCGCGTCCCACTCACTGGCGACGAGCGCTGCAAGCGCTTCGCTCGGCAGGACAAGCGCGGCCTTGGCCGGCGTCTTGACCGGCCGGCCATCAAGCTCAATCCGCCAGCCGCCATCCTGCGCAGACGTGGAGACGGCCTTGTAGAAGCGTTTCGGGAGATCGGGTCTGTTGGGCGGTGTGGCTGGCATGGCCGCTAGTTGCCACGTCATCCGCCCCAAGGAAACGGAAAAGCTGCGTCAGCCTCCGAGGCTGTTCTGCTCGCTGACCGCCTGCACGGTTTCGCCCAGACGGATCATGTCGGTCACCACGCCAGTCTCGCGGTCGACCAGGGCGACCGTCTGGCCAATGCGGATGGTCTTCAGGTGATCGGCCTTCTGGGGCATGGCGAGGGCGGCACGCCATTCCAGGGCCAGGGGATACATGTCATTCGGAAAGGGCTCACCCTTTACGATCCGGCTTTCCAGGGGCGAGGATTCAAAACACAGATCCCTTTGGGAATAACCGACCTCGCACAGCCCGTCTGCGGTGTGGAACCCATGGGTAAAGACGGCCCGGTCCTGCGCGGTGAACTGCTTGGCGAGGGTGGCGCCCGGTGTCGGATTGGAGTGCGCAGCCAGCGCCATCGCGCCCGCGCCAAGGGTTGCCGCGGTCAGCCCCGCGAAGACGTGGTGTATACTCGGTTTCATACATTGCCCCGTTGAGAAAATAGACTGCCGGAACAACGCAGGCGAGTATCTTTCGATCCCTGGAAACTGAAATTTATTTCATAAAAACAACGCAAAAGGCCAGCCCGGTCGGGCTGGCCCATCACACTGCCAGCTGGCAGTGAATCGTGTGTCGCCGTGCTTAGTCGACTTCGTCTTCAACTTCATCAACGGCTTCATCGACTTCTTCGCCGGCCTCTTCGACCGGACCGTCATTGGCGTCACCGCAGGCCGCCAGCGTACCGGTGCCGGCAGCGCCGATGGCGAAAAGAAGGGCGAGCATGGATTTCTTCATGAGGTTTCCCCTTGTTTGAACAAGACTCGCCGAACAAACGTCACGCCGCCGGTTCGGTTCCATGACGGCCGAGGATTTCCTCCGCGAAACGATCCAGGCCCGTATTCAGGCTCTCATAGTCGTGGTGGACTTCATGCGCGCCGGCCGCTTCCAGTTCGTGGGTTTCGCCGAAGCCCCAGCTGACGCCCATGGTGTGAATGCCGGCATTGCGGCCCATGGTGATGTCGTGGATCGCATCGCCGATGATCAGCGACTGGTGCGGCTCGCAGCCGAGCACGCCCATACACTGTTCGACCATGAAGGGATGCGGCTTGCCGGGGCCGTCATCGGCGCACCAGATGGTATCGAAATACTGTTCCAGCGGATGCATCTCGAAGATGGCGCGGATGCCGCGATGCGACTTGCCGGTCGCCATGGCGATGAGCCAGTTGTCATTGGCAAGGCGTTCGAGCGTCTCCATGGCGCCGTCATAGAGCGGCTCGCGGAAGGTCTCTTCCGCGCGGCGCGCGACAAAGGCCTGCCTGTAGGCTTCGGTGAGCCCCGGCACATCATGATAGTCCGGCGCGAGCGTTCGGACGGCCTCCTCAAGGCCAAGCCCGACAACCTTGCGCGTCGCCTCATAATCCGGCTCGGGCAGGTCACACATGCCGAAGGCCCGGCACATGGCGGTCTGGATCACCTCGCGGCTATCGACGATCGTGCCGTCCATGTCCCAGATGGCGAGTTTGAGAGTCATACCGGTCCCATCCGTCGATTCCCGGCCTAGAGGAACAGCTCCAGCGGGTCCTTGCCTGCCTCTTCCTCGAGGAAGCCGAGCACCTTGAACGTCTCTTTCATGTGGCCCGACAGCGGCGCCTGCAGCAGTAGCGGCTTCTTGTTCGGGCGCGGGACGAGCAGGGCGCGGGCATGCAGGTGCAGGCCAGACGCGACGCCCTGGGGCACTTCGCGGCGGGTGACATACTTGTCGTCGCCGAGGATGGAAGTGCCGAGCTCATGCATGTGGAAGCGCAGCTGGTGCATCCGGCCGGTCTGCGGGCGCAGCGCCACCCAGGCGGCCTTCTGGCCGGCCTGCGAGACGGTGACATAGTCGGTGATGGCGTGGCGGGCGCCCTCGTCATTCTGGGCGGCGTGGACCATGCGTTCGCGCCCTTCCGGCCCCTCGCCCTTGGCCATCCAGCAGCGCACCTGTCCGGCAGGCGGCTTCGGCGCGCCGACCGTGACGGCCCAGTAGACCTTCTCCATGTCGCGGGAGCGGAACAGCTCGCCAAGGCGCGCGGCAGCGGCCGGATGGCGGGCGATGAGCAAGAGGCCCGAGGTCTCCTTGTCCAGCCGGTGGACGAGTTTCGGGCGGTATTCACCGTCCGAGAGGATGTCGAGCATGCCATCGATGTGGCGCCCGCCCTGCTTGGTGCCGCCCTGAACGGCGATACCGGCCGGCTTGTTCAGGGCGAACATGTCGTCATCCTGGTAGATGACCATCTCGCGCATGAACTGCTCGTCCCGGGAGGAGGCCTTTCCGGGCTTGTAGGCTTTCTTCTCTTCGGCGGTCTGCTGATGGATCGGCGGCAGGCGCACCACCATGCCGGCCTCAAGCCGCGTATTCGCCTTGGCGCGCGAGCCGTCGACGCGGATCTGGCCGGAGCGCAGCAGCTTTTCGAGCTGGCCCTGCGTCACCGGCAGGCGGCGTTTCACCCAGCGGTCGAGGCGCACGCCCTCTTCCTTGGGGCTGACGGTTTCGTTGATGACTTGCTGGTTCATGCGAGCACCTTGCGCATGATGATCATGCCTGCAAGGACCAGCGCGAGGCCTAGCAGGACCGACAGACCCGCATAGGCGATGGCGCGTGTCCACTCATCCTTCTGGACGAATTGCGCGATCTCCAGCGAGAAGGCCGAAAAGGTGGTGAAGCCGCCGAGCAGGCCGGTCGCCAGGAAGAGGCGCGTACCCTGCCCGCCGCCAAGCGCCTCACCGCGAAAGGCCAGGAAGCCGATCAGCAGGCCCATCAGCAGGCTGCCGAGGAGGTTGACGAAGAAGGTCGCCCATGGCCAGCCCGACAGGCCAAGGCGCACAGCCGCGAGCCCCGCGCCATGCCGCAGGCTCGCGCCGATCGCACCGCCAAGGGCCACATAGAGAAAACCGTTCATGGCCCTGCCTTTACTGCGATTGGCAGGGAAATGACAGACCGCGCTTCAGGCTGGCTGCCGCGGCGTCGCGTCTTGCCAGATCGGGCGGCGCGGGTAGGCTTTGCGGGTCAGTGCCCATGAAGAGGCATGGCGGGAGGAAAGCATGGCCTATGACCTGATCATTGTGGGTGGCGGCATTGGCGGCTCAGCGCTGGCAGCCACTATGGCGAAGGCGGGACAATCGGTCCTGCTGCTTGAGAAATCCACCGCATATGAAGACCGCGTGCGCGGGGAATGGATTGCGCCCTGGGGCGTGGCGGAGACGAAACGGCTCGGCCTTTATGACCTGCTGAAAGGCGCCGGCGGCCATCACATCACCAGCCATGTCACCTATGATGAGAGCTATGATCCGCAAACGGCCGAACAGACCGCCCTGCCGCTCGGCATCTTTGCCGAGGGCGTGCCGGGGCCGCTGACCATCGGCCATCCGCATCACTGCCAGACCCTGTTCGACGAGGCTGTTCGTGCCGGCGCTAAGGCGCTGCGCGGCGTGACCGTCACCGATGTGAAACTCGGCGCGTCGCCGTCAGTGACCTATGAGGCGGATGGCGAGACACAGACGACCACAGCGCCGCTGGTCGTCGGCGCCGAGGGCCGCCAGTCTCTCATTCGCAAGGAGGCCGGCATCGCGCTGCACCAGGACAAGCCGCATCACTGGTTTGCCGGGCTGCTGGTCGAAGGCGTCGATGGCTGGGAAGTTACCCGCCAGGCCATCGGGACCGAGGGCAATTTCGGCTTCCTCGCCTTCCCGCAGGGCGGCGACAGGGTGCGCGTCTATGGCGGCTATGCCCTCGACGAGAAAGGCCGGTTCGCGGGCGAGGACGGCGCGCGCAAATTCCTCGACGCCTTCCGCATGCGCTCGGCCCCCGCCAATGAGGCGCTGGCCGCCGGCAAACCGGCAGGCCCCCTCTTTTCCTATTTCAACAATGACAGCTGGACCGATGAGCCCTTCGCCGAAGGCTGCGTGCTGATCGGCGATGCGGCAGGCTGGAACGATCCGATCAACGGGCTTGGCCTGTCCATCACCTATCGCGATGTGCGCATCGTCTCCGACATCCTGAAGGCGACAGCTGGGGGCGCCGCGCCGGACTTTTCTTCCTATGCCGAGGAACGCACTGAGCGAATGCGCCGGCTTCGCTTTGCCGGCCAGCTTCAGGCCGCGCTCGACATGGAATTCAGCGAGGACGCCCGGGCGCGCCGGCGCTCCTATCATGAACGCCGGGCCGCCGACCCGGCGCTTGGCCTGCACGGCTTTGCCATCATGGGCGGACCGGAAAGCGTGCCCGCCGAAATCTTCACAGAAGCCCACAGGGAAAAGGTGCTGAACGGATGAGCCCGATGGATATCGAACGCTTCAATGCGGACTGGCTGCAGGCCTGGACGGACAAGGATGTCGACCGCCTCGTCGCCTTCTACAGCCCGAACACGGTCTACAAGGACCCGCAGACCGCGCATGGCCTGACAGGCCGCGAGGCGCTGCGCGGCTATCTGGAGACGCTGTTCGGATCGACACCGCCCATGGTCTATAAGCCGGATACGACCTGGCACATCGATGGCGGCTTCTGCGGGCGCTGGACCTGCGATATCGGCGAGGGCGGCAAGGAGGGCCGGATCCGCGGCTTCGACCTTGTCCTGCTGGAGCACGGCCTCATCGCCCACAATGAAGTCTACGTCCACTCGCTGACGGACGCTTCATGATGCCCGACATACGTGACTGGAAGGCGATCGACGCAGACTGGCTGACCGGGGCGCTGGCCGCTGGCGGCATCGATGCGAAAGTGCGCGCTTTCGAGGCCGGCAAGGTCGGCACAGGACAGATTGGCGACTGCGTGCGCTTCAAGCTCGACTATGAGCACGCTGCCCCCGGCGCGCCGAGGACCCTTGTCGGCAAGTTTCCCGCCGAAGGACAGGAGAGCCGCGCGGCCGGTATCCAGCTCGGCAACTACCACCGCGAGGTGAAATTCTACCAGCTGCTCGAGCCGGATGCCCGCATCACCACACCGCCCTGCTACTTCACCGATGTGAATGAGGAGACCCACGACTTCGTGCTGCTGATGGGGGACCTCGCCCCAGCCGAACAGGGCGACCAGCTGGCTGGTGTCACGCTGGACCAGGCAAGGCTGGTCGTGAAGGAAGCGGCAAAGCTCCACTCGGCCTTCTGGAATGATGACAGGCTGGACGACTATGCCTGGGTGATGAACACGAAGAACGCGCCCAATCCGCTCGATCCCGACATGATCGCCGCGCTCTGGCAGGGCTTCAAGGCGCGCTATGGCGACCGTGTCAGCCCGGAAGCGGCAAGGATCGGCGATGCGATGAGCCGCAACCTCGATGCGCAGACCACCTTCCGCGATGGCTCACGCAGCCTGATCCATTCCGATTTCCGACCGGACAACATGCTGTTCAACCCGGCAAGCGAAGACCGGCCCGTGACGGTGGTGGACTGGCAGAGCTTCGGCTACGGGCCGGCGGGTGCCGATGTCGGCTACTTCATTTCCGGCGCAATCGACCCCGAAACGCGGCGAAGGAATGAGGCCGCCCTGATCGACCTCTACCTGGCGGAAATGGACCGGCTCGGCGCATCGGATTATGCCCGCGAAGAATTCACCCGCCACTATATTGCCGGGGCCTTCCAGCACTTCTTCACCGCCTTCTTCGCGGCCATGCTGGTCACCCAGACAGCGCGCGGCGACGACATGTTCTTCCGCATGCTCAACGGGGCGGTCGATCTGATCTCCGATCACAACGCGCTCGACTGGTACGATTAGGTTTTCGGGAAACCAGGCTTTCCATCTGGCGTTGGTGACATAGCTGCAAGGCTAGCCCCAACCCATGCCAGAAAGGTAAAGCCCATGACGGACCACCTCTTCCGCTCCGCCCTCCTCTCAACCTCCATTGTCGCCATGACGGCCTGCGCCACTGCGCAGCAACAGGACCCGGCCAATGAGACCATGCCGGTCACCGGAACCGAAGGCACGGCGCTGACGGCCGAGGCGCTTGAAACCTTCGACGGCGCCTGGGCCATGGCCTTCCTGCCGGATGGGCGCGCGCTGGTGACGGAGCAGGATGGCGATCTCTGGCTGCTCGGCACCGACGGCGCGAAACTTGGCGAGATTTCCAATGTCCCCGCGGTCGAGATGCGCGGACAGGGCGGCCTTGGCGACATTATCGTCCACCCGGACTTTGCCACCAACAGCACCGTCTTCATTTCCTATGTCGAGCGCGACGCGCAGGACGACACGCTGAGCGGCGCCGTCGTCGACAAGGCCACCCTCTCGCTCACAGCCGATGGCGGAAGCCTGTCGGACATCACCCGTATCTGGGAACAGTCCAACAAGGTGACCGGCAATGGCCATTACAGCCACCGCCTCGCCATCGCGCCGGATGGCAATCTCATCATCACCTCGGGCGAGCGCCAGCACTTCAGCCCGGCGCAGAACATGGACATGAACCTCGGCAAGATCATCCGCGTCACAACCGATGGCGCACCGCTGGAGGACAACCCGTTCTATGGCAATGGCGGCGTCGCCGACACGATCTGGTCGCTTGGCCACCGCAACATGCTGGGCGTCGCCTTCGATGCCGATGGCCAGCTCTGGGCGCATGAGATGGGCCCGAAGAATGGCGATGAACTCAATCGCATCGTCCGGGGCGAGAATTACGGCTACCCCATCGTCTCGGAAGGCGAGCACTATAATGGCAAGCAGTTCTTCGGCAGCCATGAAGACTATCCGATCTATGAGAACCCGGCCCTGTCCTGGACGCCGGTGATCAGCCCGGCGGGCCTGATCATCTATGATGGCGAGATGTTTGCCGACTGGCAGGGCGACGCCTTCATCGGCGGGCTGTCCTCAAGGGCGCTGGTGCGTGTCGAGTTCCAGCAGACCCCGCTCGACAATATGGGCTCCGGCGGTACCTCTTCCACCATGGAGACCACCGCGACCGAGGCCGAACGCTATGAATGGGGCAAGCGGATCCGTGAGGTCGAGCAGGGCCCGGACGGCGCGATCTATGTACTTGAGGATGATCCGGGCGGCCGGCTCATCAAGCTGACGCCCGCTGCGGCAAGCGACAGCTAGGAAGCGAGCCCGAATGCTGCCGCCTGCTGGAGAAAATCCTCAGGCGGCGGCGCTTCCAGAACCATCGGCTCGCCATCCGGATGGGTGATTTCCAGCCGGTTGGCGTGCAGCATCAGGCGCGGGGCGGAGAGCTTGCCGCTGCCGTAGATGCGATCGCCGAGGATCGGGCAGCCAAGCGCTGCAAGATGCGCGCGGATCTGGTGCATGCGGCCCGTGACGGGACTTGCCTCGATGAGCGCATGCACGCCCGCCCGCGCGCGAATGCGCCAGCCGGTCTCAGCCTCGAGCGCGCCTTTCTGGCCAGCCTCAGCCGGGACCATCTTCTCGCGCCCGCCCCGGTCGGACGGGACCTTGCGCAGCGGGGTATCGATGGTTCCCTCATCAGCGTCCGGCAGCTGGCCGGAGACCAGCGCCAGATAGGTCTTCTTCGCGCGGCGTTTCGCAAACTGCTCCGACAGGTGTGCGGCGGCCGGCTGGGTCCGCGCGACGACCAGCACGCCCGAGGTGCCGCTATCGATGCGGTGAACCAGGCGCGGGCGCTTGCCATTGGACTTGGCGAACGCCCAGAGCAGGAAGTCGACCGACTGGCCGCGCCCGCCCGCCGTCTGCACCGCAAGGCCCGGCGGCTTGTTGAAGACAAGCACCTTGTCATCCTCGTGCATCAGCAGCGAGCGGATGAAGGCAGCGTCTTCGGGCTTGATGTTGGGGACAGGCCGGTTGCGGGTCATCGCCCGCGCTCTTAGCGGCTCGGCCAGCGCTCGGCAATGCGCCCGTCGCGGCATAGAAAAAGGGCGGCCCGAAAGCCGCCCTTCCCCGATTTGCTTTTCAAGGCGGGTAGCGGACTAGAAGTCCACCGTCGCGCCGAGGAAGATGTAACGGCCCATCGCATCATAGACTTGCGGATAGGTGTTGCCGTTGCCCGGCGCCGTACCGACGACGGAGGACAGCGGCGGATCTTCGTCGGTGACGTTGTTCACACCAGCGCGCAGCGAGACGTTTTCAAGCGCCTGATAACGACCTGCGAGATCGAAATAGTTCTGCGCATCCAGCGTGCCGTTGATGCCGCCACCATTGGTGCCGTCCAGCGTCACCTCGTCATAGTAGCGCCACGTGCCGGTCAGCGACCAGACTTGCTGACCCCAGGTCACGCTCGCCTTGTGACGCCATTCCGGGTTGGCACCCGAACCGAAGTTGGACTGGCAGCGGCCGCCATAGAAGCCGGCACAGTCGAACACACCGCCGACGCTCGCATCCGGAAGCGGCTGCACTTCCAGGCTTTCGAGCCATGTCCCGACAAAGTCGAAGTCGAAGACGCCGATACCGCCGGCATCGTAGACATAGTTGGCGAGGACATCGACACCGCTGGTCGAGATCTGACCGGTGTTGATGTTCGTGGCCGTGATGAAGCCGGTGGGGTTCGCCCAGAGCGTGCCGCCATTGCCGCGATTGACCAGCGAGCAGAAGAAGGCATCACCCGACAGGGCACACGTATCGAGCGCGAGCTCCTGCGGCACCGTGTTGATGTAGTCCTCGACCGTGATGTCGAAATAGTCGACCGAAACGGTCAGCCCGTCGATCATCGTCGGCGTGGCGACGAAGCCGAACGTGTAGGTGTCCGAGGATTCCGGCTCGAGATCCGGATTACCGCCCGTCAGCGTGTTGAACTGGCCAGCCGGGTTGTCGGCAATGCTGCCATACTGGTCAGCCGTCACACCCGTATTGGCACATTGCGCCTGGGTGTATTCCGGGCTGGTGCCAGCACAGGGATCGTAGATGCCGGCATCATTGGCCGTCAGGTCGAACAGGCCGATGCCCTGCGGGTCGAACAGCTCGAAGACGTTCGCGGCGCGAACGGCCCGCTGATAGGAGGCGCGGAACCGGATGTCCGAAGTCGGCGCATAGTCGAGGCCAACCTTGTAGGAATCGCTGTCCACCTCGTCATAGAACGACTTGCGGTAGGCCAGGTCGAAACCGAGCGTCTCGATGCCCGGACGGTCCTGGATGAGCGGCACGTTGAGCTCGCCGAACACGTCGACGACGTTCTGGGCGCCGCTGATCGGATTGGTCGGGCCGCCCTGGCCGGCACCGTCGCCGGACTGGAAGGCCACGTCCGGATTGGAGTCCAGCGTATCGCGGCGATACTCGGCACCAAGCGCGAAGCCAGGCGCGTCCATGGCCATCGGGCTCTGGATACCCCAGTCACCCATGGAGCCGAACAGACGGGCATTGATGATCGTCTGCGTCGTCTCGCCATCGCGGTTCAGCGGGCTGACGATGTAGTTCACAGCCGCCGGATCCGGAGCGTTGCCGGAGAAGATGTCGTACGGCACGCATGCAGCGTCATCGTTCGTCGGATCGTCGTCGGCATTGACCGAGCAGACGATGTCGCCGGCATCATTCTCGACCGCGAACAGGGCCTTCTGGATGCGCGAGATGGAGAGGTCGTTATTGTAGACCTCGGACCGGTGGACGTTGGCGAAGCTCGCGGAGACGTCGTAGCCGATGCTCGTGCCTTCCAGGTCACCCCGGATGCCCATGACGCCGCGCCACGTGGTGTGACGGATGTCATTGTTACGCGGACCGCCTTCGACATTGCGGCGCAGGTTGAGGATCGGCGCGATGCCGTCCGGCCCGAGCGCCATCTGGTCCGGCAGGTTGTCCTGGTCCGGATAGAAGGTGTCGTCATCCTCGGCGAGGACATTGCCGCTCATGTCGATCAGCTCGCCATCGGCATTGCGGCGGCGATTGATGGTGTCATCCGCGATCTCGCCGCACAGATACTGGACCTGCTGGGCCGACAGAAACGGATTGTTGCAGTTCACACCGCCGCTGGAGCCGTTCACACCAAGGCCGAACACACCGGACGGGGCGATCTGCGAATTGGTGCGGTTATCCATGAACATCAGCTCGGTATAGGCCTCGATGTTCTCGGTGATGTCATACCGGCCGAACGCGCCGAAATTGTAACGCTCGTTCGGACGCTGATAGTGGTTGAACGGGTTGAAGTTGAACGTGTCGCTCGTGAAGTTCCGCGGGATGAACTGGCCCGAACCGTCCGGATCGACACGGCCCCAGATCGCCGGGGCGGTATATTCCTCGCCCAGCGTGTTGGCCGCCACCGCGCCCGGAATGGCGTAGGAGCCATCGGTGTCCAGCAGGTTCGTGAACTGGTTGGTCGACGAACCGGAACAGGTGAACTCGGAGCCTTCATTGCGGGTGCCGAGCGCGCATTGTGCGTAGTCGCGGTCACCCTGCAGGACTTCATTGGTGTTCTGATAGCCCGCAAAGGCCATGAGGTGGCCACGGCCATTGTCGAACTCGCCGCCCATCATGGCGGTGATGTCAACGGCTTCACCGTCAATCGTGCTGCCCGACGGAACCCGGTATTGCGACGGGTTGATGGCCGCGAATTCCTTCAGCAGGCCCTGCAGCTCGCCATCATTATTGTGCTGGTAGAACGAGTAATTGGAATCAATCCGCACGCCCTCGAATTCGTCGTTGAGGACGAAGTTCACAACGCCCGATACGGCGTCAGACCCGTATGTGGCCGACGCGCCGCCGGTGAGAATGTCGACGCGCTTGACCAGCTGCGAGGGAATGAAATTGATATCGGCGGCCGGCGTGTTCAGCGAGCCATATGGCAGGCGGCGGCCATTCATCAGGACCAGCGTCCGCTCAGAGCCAAGCCCGCGCAGGTTCACCGATGCGGTGCCGGTCGCGCCATTGGCCAGGTTCGACCCCTGAGCGCCAAATGCCTGCGGCAACGTGTTGATGATGTCCTCGGCGCGAAGGGCGCCGCGAATGTCGAAATCCTCGGCGCCGATTTCCGTCACCGGGCTGGTTTCAACGAGGTTCCCCGTCTGGGGAATGAGCGAGCCGGTAACGACAATCGTTTCCTGGCGGGAGACGGCTTCTTCGGCTTGGCCCGCACCGTCATCAACCCGCTCGACATCGTCCTGCGCCACGGCCGTGGCGGGAAGAAGAAAGCCTGCTGCGCCGGCAATAATTGCCGTCGAAAGCAGTCTATTTCTGAATTTTCCTGTCTGCAATTTTTTGCTCCAAATGTAAGATTGTCCGATCCCCCCTTTCGGCGCCCGCAATCTTAGCGAGTGTTCACGAAGCTATGGAAAGGGCCATCTGGCGGTCAATGAAGATTGTTGCCAGGCGAACAATCGGAATAGTGGTGTTGCACGATAGTCGCACAATTGGACGTGACTTCCGTAATATCTATTGGAGATTTGGGGGCTTTAGCATCCTCATTGAGGGCCAGTTGGAGCAGAATTTCTGGAGGGATTCCATCACTCTATGCGGCAGCACCGCTTTTGCGCCACAAATGTAGAATTCGCAAAAACTCTACCTTAACGTGGGTTAATCTTTACGAAGAGGGCGCAGGAGAAAGTATCCCCGATTTCCAGGAAATCGGGGAATTATCTTCCTCATGCTTTTTTGAATTAAACAGACAGCGCGCTCGCGATGACCACGCCGACGCTGAGAATGGACACGGCAAACAGCCAGAAGATGCTGAGGACAAGCATCCGCAGGAAACTCGTGATGAATCCTGTCTGATAGGCCCCACGCAGGCTGAGCGTCACATAGACCGGCACGGCGATCGTGAACAGGATACCGGCCAGCCCGGGATTGGCGAGCCAGCCGATCAGGATGGCGAAGGTCGCGGCAAGATACATCCAGGAGTGCAGGTTCAGGGCGTGAATGGCGTGGTCGTAGACGAACACCTTCCGCCGCCAGAAATACATCAGGGACATGGCCAGCATGGTGAACGGGACCAGCAGCAGGCTGAGCCGCGGCAGCCAGGTCTCGATCGCCGAGACGAACAGGCGCGGATTGTCGATGATCCGCTGGACGCGTTCCTCGATTTCGGGATTTTCACCGACCGTGTCAGGCATTTCGGGCGGCGTTGCCGCCTCATCCGGCGACGGGGTATCGGGGCCGGGCGCGGTATCCTCAACGGCGGGGTCAGCATCAACGATCTCGTCTTCCGCGCCGACCCTCTCAAGGAATTCGCGCATGCGCGCTTCGTCGAATTCCCCATCGGGCCCGACGAAGGCTTCCCGCAACTCCTGCATCTCTTCGGCGCTGAGCTGCTGGCCGTCGACATTCACATCGGAGAAGTTCAGCCAGTTGGCACTTCCGACAAAGGCAAAGACAACGAAGTAGAAGATCAGGCTGGACAGGAGGAACAGCCTGAAGGGCGGCATGTACCGGGCGCGCTTGCCCTCGGTGTAGCGGCGCGTCAGCACGCCGGGCCGGAAGAGCAGCAAGGGCAAGGTCCGCGCGATCCGCCCGTCGAGGGCGAAACTGTCGGAAATGCTCTCGGTCACGAGCGAGAAGAAGGGGCGGTGATAACTGGCCGCGAGCTGGCCGCAGCGCGAGCAATACCGCTCCTCGACCATCTCGCCGCAATTGCGACAGGGCTGACCGGACAGGTCTGCCTTGCCACCCGTCCTGACCGCCCCCAGCGATGCGGCGCCTGCCGCCTCCAGTTCTGTACTCATCGCCCTCTCCCCTCGATGAGCCAGCGAGCGCCTTAGCCGGCGTCGCTGTCTTCTGCTGTCGTGCTCACTTCCTCGTTCGCGCCGCGGCAAAGATATTGCGACAGGTGGTCATCCTGCGCATTCTCCGCCCAGCCCGTCAGGCTCGGGTCGACCAGGTTCTTGGTAACCTGCACCCACATCGGCGTGATCGGATAGTCTTCGAGCATCAGCTTTTCGGCTTCCGCGAAGATTTCCGCGCGTTCCTTGAGGTCGCGGGTCCGGCTGGCTTCCTCGAGCAGCGCGTCGTATTCCGGATTGTCGTAGCGGCCGTAGTTCTGCTGGCCGGTCGTGGAATCGAGCAGGTATAGGAAGTTGATCGGATCGTCGAAATCGGCGACCCAGGCGCCGTCCGCCACTTCGAAGTCGCTCTGGCGCAGGCGGGCATAGAGCACCTTGGTATCCTGGCGCAGGATCTGGGCGTTCACCCACGGAGCAATCTCGTTCCAGTTCGCCTGCGCGACCGGTGCCACTTTCGGATTGTCGTCCGTCGAGCGGTGGATGAATTCGAAGGTGAGCGGATTGTCAGGCCCGTAGCCAGCATCCTCGAGCAGGCTGCGCGCTTCGGCGAGACGGTCCTCGCGGCTCATATCCTTGAAGCTCACTTCCGGGCGCTCGACGTCATAATTGCTCATCTTCGGCGGCACGAAGCTGTAGGCCGGCACATAGCCGGGCGTGAGCACCTTGTTGACGATGAACTCGCGGTCGAGCGCCAGGGCCAGCGCCTTGCGCACGCGCACATCGTCGAAGGGCGGCTGGCTGGAGTTGAACGACCAGTAGGTCGTGATCAGGCCCGGCGTCGTGCGCACCCAGCCGGGGAATTTCTTTTCCAGCTCTTCGGTCCGCCCGCCATCGAAGGCGTTGTTGATATCGAGGTCGCCAGCTTCGATCTTGCGCTCGACAGCAGCGGCGTCTTCAAGCTCGAAATAGGCCACACGGTCAAAGCAGAGATCCTCAGCGCCTTCCCAGAGCGGGTTCTTCTCGGAGACGAGTTGGTCGCCCGTACGCCAGTAAGCGAGCTTGTAGGGCCCGTTGACGACGATGTTTTCCGGCTGGATCCAGGCTTCGCCATACTGCTCCACCGCGTGCTTGGGCACCGGATAGGTCGTGTAGTGCGTCAGCAGGCCCAGCAGGTAAGGCGCCGGCTCTTCCAGCGTGATCTCGAAGGTGTAGTCGTCGATGGCGCGCACGCCGAGCTCTTCAGGCGGCAATTCGCCGGCATTCACCTCGGCGGCGTTCTTCACGATGTAGAGCAGCGAGGAGTATTGCGACGCGATCACAGGGTCCTGGATGCGGCGGAAGGCGTAGACGAAGTCCTCGGCGGTGAGCGGTTCGCCATCCGACCAGACCGTCTCCTTCAGCTTGAACGTCCAGGTAAGGCCGTCCTCGCTGGTCTCCCAGCTTTCAGCGACGCCGGGGATAACGGTGCGGTCCGGCGTGATGGTCATAAGGCCGGTGATCATGTCGGAGATGACGATATTCTCCCACTTCGCCGAAGAGCGGTGCGGGTCGAGCGTGTCGACCTTGGCCGAGATGCCGCGGCGCAGGACCGTAGCTTCATCCTCGCCGCCACCGCCGCCGCCACAGGCTGCGAGCGACACCACCATGGCCGCAGCAGCAGCCCCCATAAACGCCATCTTCCTGAATTTCATCATGTGTTCCCGTGATTTCCTGACCGTCATAGTGTTTCATGCAAGTGCGCGCTTGGGAAGATAGCGCGGCACACTTGAGCAGTAGATGAATGCGAATGCGACATAAAATACCCCTCACCCTCCTTCTGGCGAGCACGGTCTTGCCCGCCGCCGCGCAGGATCGCCCCGCCTCGACAGACAGCGTCTATGCCTGCGCCGCCGTCGAGGCCGATGATGCGCGCCTTGACTGCTATGACGAGGCCGTTGGTGCGCTGAAGCAGGCAGAGGATGCCGGCGAGGTGGTCGCCGTCACGCGTGAGGATGTGGAGAAGGTGAGGAAGGAATCCTTCGGCTTCTCCATCCCCAGCCTGCCGGGACTGGCGGCCTCTGCCTTTGGCGATGCAGGCGAGACTGAAAGCCTCACCGTGCCTGTGGCCAAGGTCGACCAGGTGCGCGGCCAGTTCGTCGTGACGCTGGAGAACGGCCAGGTCTGGCGCCAGACCGACAGCAAGGACGTGTTCTATTCCGCCAAGCGCGGCGTCAATGAAGCCACCATCAAGTCCGCCGCCCTTGGCAGCTATATGATGAAGTTCGACCGCGGCGTGCTGTTCCGCGTCGAACGGGTAAAGTAGCAACAAAAAAGCCGCCGGCGGGCGCCAGCGGCTTTAATGGTTCCAGGCGGGAAAACCTAGTATTTCACAGAGCAGCCATAGGGCGTCGAGGTGGCCACTTCGACTGGCTCGCCGGCTGCAACGGAATCGAGCGCCGCGCGGACATAATTGTCTGCCGTTGCGATGTCTTCCACGCGGGCCGAGCGGATCGAGTCGATCGCGCCGGCATACGCGACCTGCTGGTCGGCCTTGATGACGAACATGTGCGGCGTGGTCTTGGCGTCATAGAGCCGGCCGATATCGCCCGACGGGTCCAGGATGACGTGATCGGGCGCGGCCCCGCGGCCCTCATTTATGGCATCGGCCTCAGCGCCCGACACATGGCCCTGCTTGCCAGGGGCAGACGAGATGATCTGCAGCCAGACAATGTCGTCCGGCGCGGCATCCTCGGTCTGCAGGGTCTGCATGTTCTCCGGCGGTTCGGCATAGTGCTTCTTCACGAAGGGGCAGCCATCATTGGTCCATTCCAGGATGACGGTCTTGCCCTCGAAATCCGACAGGGACACCGTCTCGCCCTTGCTGGTCGTGCCGGTAAAGCCCGGCGCCGTCGTGCCCGGCTCGATGGCCGGTGAGGCGTCAGCGGAAAAGGCGATCAGCGCCGCAGCGCTCAGCGCGACCGCAGCGGCCATTCCGGAAGCCAGGCCAAGATTTCTACGCGTGAAGGTTGGCATGGTCATAAGCTCCTGAAAGGTTGGCTCTATGGCGTTTCGTTGACATCCGCGGATGCGGTTTCAAAGGCACCGAGCTTCCGCTTCATCATGGCAGGGCTGAGCAGGGTCGGCAGAACTTCCGGCTCGCGCTCGCCCGGCGCGTAGAGAAGATACATCGGAACGCCCGGACTTCCATGTTTTTTCAGTTCTGCCGAAATCGCCTCGTCCGGGCGAGTGAAATCGGCGACAAGGAAGCTCACATTTGCTTGAGCCATCGCGTCCAGCACATCCGGCTTGGTCAGCGTGGTGCGCTTGTTGACCTGACAGGTCGCACACCAGCTTGCCGTGAAATCGACGAAGACGCCCTTGCCCTCGGCCAGCAGCTCATCGACCCGCTCGGGCGACCATGGCTCGGTCGTCACGCTGGCATAGGTTGTCACACTGCCCTCTTTCGGCCCTTCCTGCAGCCCGGTCACCACCGGCCAGCCAATGGCGAAAACGGTGAGCGCCGCACCCGCGGCCAGCACCGGCACGCGCAGCTTCCCGCCCGAGACACTCATCAGCCACACACCGAAGGCGAGGATGACCGCGCCGAAGGCCGTTGCGCCTGCTGCGGGATGGTTGCCGAGCACAGTGATCAGCCAGGCCGCCGTCAGGAACATCGGGAAGGCAAAAGCCTGCTTGAGCCGCTCCATCCACGCGCCGGGCTTCGGCAGCGAGCGGTGGAGGCCCGGCACGAAGCTCAGCACCAGGAATGGCAGGGCAAGACCGAAGCCAAGCGTCAGGAAGACGGCCATCACCGTGACCGCGGACTTGTCCAGGACAGCACCGAGCGCGCCGACAACGAATGGGCCGACACAGGGCGCACCGACAACAGCGGCGAGCACGCCCGTGAAGAACGCCCCCGCATTCCCCTGCTTCGCCGCCAGGCCAGAGCCGACATTCTGCATCGAGGTTCCCAGGTTGAACACACCGAGCAGCCACAGGCCGATCAGCACCATGATCAGCGCCAGCGCGGCGACAACGGCAGGATATTGCAGCTGGAAACCGAGGCTGACGAACTGTCCGGCGGCGCGCAGGGACAGGAAGACAATGCCCGTTGCTGCAAAGGACAGGACCACACCGATCGTGTACCAGATGCCGTGCTCGCGCAGGTGCGCCTTCTCACCCTTCGAGGCAGCCTGCACCATGCCGATCGCCTTGATCGACAGGACCGGCAGCACGCAGGGCATGAGGTTGAGGATCAGCCCGCCAAGGAGCGCGGCCGAGAGCAGCAGGAAAAGGCCCGCGCCACCGCCAGCGCCTTCGCCTGATCGTGAGGCCGGTCCGGCAATGCCGGTCGTGCCTTCCAGCGCCTCGCCCGGTTCGGCCGAAACCCGCGCGGCGACGCGTTCGCCGTCGCCGACAGAGATCGCGACCACGCCCGTCAGCGCGTCTGGCATCTCTTCGGCCAGCGGCGTCAGCGTCAGGCGCAGGCCCTCTTCGCCGAACTCGGATGGCTGGGGCGAGGCATGGCGGATATCATGGGTGTCGGGAAAGAACCGTGTTTCCCCGACCTGGCCGGCCAGCTGTCCACCGCTGAGCGACAGGATCCACTTGTCGCCATCGGGCGTCAGCCGTGCTGTGCCCTCGAATTGCGGGGGGACCTTGGCGAGGCCGGATGCGACCAGCTCGGCGCCGCGCATGTCCGGCACCTGTCGATCACCGACGTCCATGAACAGCTCAAGCTCGACCGATTCCGGGATGCAGATATCCTCGCAGATCAGGTAGTCGAGCGTGCCACCGAAGCGGATCGCATCGTCCTGGTCCTCAGGGATGGTCACGGGAAAGGCGAGGACGATGCGGTCGTCATAGCCATAGTCCATGATCTCGTCTACGACGACTTCTATCTCGTGCGGGACGGGCCACTCGATCTCACCGATCCGGTCGGTGGCGATGGTGGTCTCGTCGTCCCAGTACATCTGCGGCGGGATGCCGGCGTCCCCGGCATTCTTCCAGTAGATGTGCCAGTTCTCGTCCATCTCGAAGCTGAAGCCCAGCCAGACGGTTTCGCCGGGCGTTGCGACCTCGCGCTCGCTGACCAGTTCGACCCGCGCATGCCCGCCATCAACCGGCTGGGCCTGGCCCGCAAGGCCCCCGGCCAGTGCGGCAAGCGCGAGCACAAAAGTTCTCAGAAGTGCTGTCATCAATGTGTTCTTCGATTTCGCCCGGAAACAATGTCCTAGCCATATGGCGGTTTTCGTAGCGTTGTGAACCACCTCGCCAAAACGTGAGCGCCAGATATGGCAGCCCCCCCTTGCCGGCAAAGAAAAACGGCCAGGCTTGGAGCCCGGCCGTCTGTGATTTTCCGAATGGGCCGTATGCCTAGATCTGCAGGTTCGGGCCTTCCGAGCCACCCTGCGGCTGCGGCGGGGTCTGCGGCGACTGCTGGCGCATGGCGCGGTTGACGACGCGCGACCAGTTGAGAAGCGAGATGACGTGGGCATAGCAGGCGCCGAGAATGCCTTCGCGGTGCAGCTGTCCGAGCTGGTCGTCCGGCAGGGCGTTCAGCTTTTCCTCGTCGATGGCCCAGTACTCGGCTACGCGCTGCTGTTCGCCGGACGGATTGCCCTGCGCATCGCGCGGCTGGAAGTTCGCCGACTTCTGCGTGAACAGGCCGAGCTGGTCGAGGCGCTTTACGAATTCCGTCGTGGCGCGGCGCTGGCGCTCGAATTCCTGGCAGAACTGCATGGCGTTGTTGGTGTACTCGGTCGGCTGGCCGTTCTCGAAGAAGGGCACGTCCGGTTGGTTGGACACCATCGGCGCGTCACGGTCGACGCAGAGCAGCAGGCGCTCCTGCGACTGGTCGTTCGCGAAAACGAACGGATAGCGGCGCGCGAATGCCGGGATGTAGAAGTCGCTGTCGACATTGCCGTCGGCGGTGACGAAAAGGTTTTCGTCCTGGCGGATACCCATGGCGCCGATCGGCGTCTTTTCGTTGCCGACAAAGATGATCGGGTAAGAGGTCGAGGCGAGACCGAACTCGTTGACCGTCAGAGGCACCGCATGTGCCTTGCCAAGAAATGCGAATGGCTTTTCGATCTGCTTCAGGCCGAGTCCACCGTGCTGTTCGGAGGAAAGCGGCTGAGGATTGGAATAGAAAAGAACTTGTCCGGTGAGCGCCGACCCTTGCGCAGGCTGCGTATTTTCCACGGGGAACTCCTGTAGTTGACCGGCGGGGTTTACCGGATAAGCCATGGAGCGACAACCGGCCAACAGCCCATAAACTGCGACTGTGAAGAAGGTGTCATGAAAGAAGACACGCCCGCATGAGAGAATTCATGAAGTCGATCGCGCAATCACTTGTAACAACTGGTCTTTTTTCGGTCGCCCTCCTGACGGCGTGCGCACCGGCCGTAAACGAGGATGGCATCGCCCGCCGCACGGTCCAGGAGATCAACCGCGCCTTCCGCGACACGGCCAATACCGAATTCGCCCTCTCGCCGGAAACCGCGACCCGCCTCGGCATGGAAGAGGCGCGGCTGGGGTTCAGTTTCCAGGACCGGCTCGACGACCGCTCGCAGGCGCGCTTCGAGCGCACACGGCTTTTGCGGCTCGAACTCCTCTCGCGGCTCGGCGCCCTGCCCGCCATTCCCGGCGACAGCACGCTTGCCCGCCACCTGGAAATCGTCAGGGACGAATATGAGGAACTCACCGCGCTCGAATCCTATGGCTATGGGCGCTACGAGCCGGGTATGGCGCGCCCCTATGCTGTCGATCAGCTGACGGGCGCCTGGGTGGATGTGCCCGACCTGCTTTTGTCCAGTCAGCCGCTCGCCACGCATGCCGACGCCGAAGCCTATCTCGACCGGCTGGCTGCCCTGCCCGGCGCGCTGGATGATGAGCGCCGGCGGCTGCTGTCGGACGCGGCCAATGGCGTCGTCCCGCCCGGCTTCGTGCTCGACCTGCTGGAATCGCGCCTGCGCCAGTTTGCCTCCCAGCCCGTGGACGCCCACCCGCTGCTGCAGACCTTCGGCAATGTCGTGGCCACCCTGCCCCAGCGTGACGAGCGGTCCGCCAATGACTACCGGGCCGCAGCGGCCCGAATCCTGATCCAGGACGTGATCCCGGCCTATGAGGCGTTCGCTGGCGATGTCGCCGCCCTCAAGGCCGAAGCGTCCCAGTCGCCGGGTGTCTGGCGGCTGCCGGGCGGTGAAGCCTATTACCGCGACGTCCTCGCCTATTATACCGAACCGGATCCGGATCCCGACTTCCTGTACCGGGAGGGGCTGTCGGCCGTCGAGGCGGTCACCGCTGAACTGGATATCGCCCTCGCCGCCATCGGCCTCGAAGACGGAAGCGTAGCCGAGCGGCTGCAGCTGCTGGCCGCGTCGCCGGGCCAGGTCCACCCCGCCACACCGGAAGGCCGCGCCGCCGTGCTCGCAAGGCTCGAGGCCAGCCTTTCCGATGCCCGGGTCCTGCTGCCAGACATGGTGAAACTTCCGCCGGATGCGCCATTGGTCATCACGCGCATGCCCGCCTTCCGCGAGGCGGCCTTCTCCGGCGCGAGCTATGTGCCGGCCACCGCCAATGGCTCGAGCCCAGGTCTTGTGCAGGTCAATCTGGAGGACATGGATGCCTGGCCGGACTTCTCCCTGCCGACGCTGATCGTGCATGAAGGCGTGCCGGGCCACCATGTCGAAAGCGCACTCGTCGCGACAGCCGGGCGCATTCCACTCCTACGGCAGATGATCTGGGACAGCGCATTCGGCGAAGGCTGGGCCGTCTATGCCGAGGACCTGGCCGACACGCATGGCATGTACGCGACTGACCCGCTCGGCCGGATCGGCTATCTCCAGTCGATCCTGTTCCGGGCCGCACGTCTTGTCGTCGATACCGGTATCCATTCGCGCAAGTGGAGCAAGGACCAGGCGGTCGACTACCTTGTCAGCACCACCGGCCTGCCGCGGGCGGCGATGGAGCAGGAAGTCGCCCGCTATGCCGTCTGGCCGGGCCAGGCTGCGTCCTACTTCTATGGCCGCCAGCGGCTGCTCGACATGCGTGAGCGGGCCGAAGCGGTGCTGGGCGGACGGTTCGACCCGGCCGCTTTCAATGCGGTGGTCCTCGATGGTGGCCCACGCCCGCTCGACATGGTCGAAGCGGACGTGGAAGCCTGGTATGGCGAGCTGCTTAAGCGCTAGGCCGCCATCTGGATGGGTGCGGGCTGAGCGCCGGGAAAAACTGGCAAAACCGGACTCAGACCCGCTTCGAGATCGGCCAAAACAGCACGGCGCGTCTCGAAATCCTTTTCATCGTGCACGAAGATCGCGCTCGCTCCGTAGCGGGTAGCATCGAGCTGCGCCCAGACCGGCTGGACATCGTGCAGGCGCCCCGTCATCTCGACCATGCGGATGATCCGCCAGCCATAGGTGTCCGGGGCGGCGAACAGGGCAACACCCGACCGGCGTGCCCAGTCGCTGTCTACGTCCATCTGCGTGAAGACGCGCGTGCGGCCAGAGCGACCGCGAAAACTGACCTTCGTCATGATGTTCTCCTTCCGTTCCTTGACGCCTTCATATTCCCCCTTTGTTCTCATGGCGAGTCATTTTTGGTAAACGAAATCTTAATTTTGAAACAAGGCTCTGACTCTATTTGGAATCTTTTTTGACGCGCCCGGAACAGAGCCGCGCAAGGCCCTGCCGATGACGCGGTTTGTCACAATTCCGACACCGGCCTTGCCAAACCCTGTGCGCAGGTATACATGGCTTTTGCTCACCCGGCCTATAAGGGTGAGGTGTCGCGTCGGATTCTCCTTTTCCAGCCGGGAAAGACTTGAATTCGGAGTTTTGCACACCCAAGTAATGCTCATATTGAGCAAAAGTGTGGAGGTACACTATGGCCAGACTGATTGATTCCGGACCGGGTTGCCCGACGCCGACCCCGTTGCGCGCCAAGAGCGCCGCCGAGGCCCGCGGGCTGGCCTATGATGATGCCGTGAAGGCTGAAACCGATGACCTCTACCCGCTGGTCTCCGATTTCGTGACCCCGATGGAGTGGCCGTCAATCGCGCCGCTCGTGGCCGAGATCAACCGCCTGAAGAAGGCGAAGAATGCGGTCATCCTGGCCCACAATTACATGACGCCGGACATCTTCCGGCTGGTTGGCGACTTTCGCGGCGACAGCCTGCAGCTTGCCCGCGAGGCCGCTGAGGTCGATGCCGACATTATCGTCCAGGCCGGCGTGCACTTCATGGCCGAGACGTCCAAGATCCTTGCGCCGGAAAAGACCGTACTGATCCCGAGCCTCGAAGCCGGCTGCTCGCTGGCCGCCTCGATCACGGGCGCCGATGTACGCCTGATCAAGCAGCGCTATCCGGACTATCCGGTCGTCACCTATGTGAACACGACCGCCGACGTGAAGGCCGAGTGCCACATCACCTGCACCAGCTCGAATGCCGCACAGGTCGTCGAGGCGATCGCGAAGGAATGGAACACCGACACGGTTATCCTCGTGCCGGACCAGTACCTTGCCAAGAACGTTGCCGCCCAGACCGACATCCGTATCATCACCTGGCCGGGCGCCTGCGAGGTGCACGAGCTGTTCAATGCCGACGACGTGCACCAGCTGCGCGAAGCGCATCCGGGCGTCGTCATCCTCGCCCACCCGGAATGCCCGCCAGACGTGCTCGAAGCGGCTGACTTTGCCGGCTCGACCTCGGCGCTCGCCAATTACGTGAAGGAAGAAAGCCCGAACAAGGTCGTCCTGCTGACCGAATGCTCGATGAGCGACAATGTCGCTGCCGAGAACCCCGGCGTGAACTTTGTGCGCCCGTGCAATCTCTGCCCGCACATGAAGCGCATCACGCTCGAGAACATTCTCGACTGCCTCACGGAGATGAAGCATGAGGTGGTGATCGAGGAAGATGTTCGCGTGCGGGCCAAGGCTGCAATCGATGCGATGCTGGCCCTGCCCAAGACGGACAAGCCCCTCGCTTTCCAGACCGGGCTGAAGCCGATGGAAATCGAAGTCTTTTCGGCGGCAGAATAACGCCTTGATCTTGCCGTGATGAAGCGGTCTTCTGGACTTTCAGGACAGAAGACCGTTTGTCCGCCAGCCCGTTTGCCGGAGGCCACAGGATGCGCCCAGCCCTTCTCGCCAGCCTAGCCCTGCTCCTGACCGCACTTGCGCCGGGGGCCCAGGCGACCGAAGGCAAGGATTCGGCTGACATTCTCGGCAACTGGACCTTCCAGACCAAGCCCTACCGGGACGGACAATGCGTCATGACCGGCACCATGCGGCTGACCCCATCGCCGGAATCCGGCCTCTATGAGTGCGAACTGACGGCCGTCGAGGTCTGCTCGATGTGGGGCCGCTCGGTCGTGCTGCAGCAATGCCAGGCCCGGCGCATCGACAACCAGCTGACCATCCGCTCCGAAATCGACCAGTTCCTGGAATCGAAGCTGGAGGGCCTCGTCTATGTGCCGGACAATTTCGCCCTCACAATCCAGAGCGCCAAGCGGATGTACGGGTCGCTAATTTCGGCGGCAACCGCCCCGGCCATCTTCGTGCGGGCCGAGGAAGGCATTTCGTGATTGCCCGCCCAGCCCTTGCCGCTTCGCTCCTTATGCTGACCGGGCTGGCATCGCCAGCCACGGCGCAATCCTCCGTTCCCCTTCCGCCCAATCTCGCCGGCCTGTGGTCGTTCGAGGCCGACCTGGAGGCGATCTGCAAGTTCAACGGGCATGCCCGGCTCATGCCAACCAGCGATCCGGCACGGTTCGACTGCGAGCTGACGGCCGAACAGGACTGCCCGGCCGCCGATGTCCATTATATCGTCCAGCAGAGCTGCTCGGTCGATATCGTGGACGGTGTCGCGACGGTCCGCTCGACCATCGAGACCTTTCTCGTCGGGGAACCGACCACCGGATACCTGCCGGACAATTTCCAGCTCGTGATCCATGACGAATCCCATCTTGAAGGTGTCCTGCTTGGCAGCGGCGCCTATCCGGCGGAGTGGCGCCGGGCGGAGGGGGCAATCTCCTGATGCTGGCGCGGGGCTGACACCATGGCTGACATGACCCGGATCAAATCTGCGCCGCCCGCAGATGATGAAGACATACTGATTGTCGGCGCGGGCCTGGCTGGCCTGTTCCTCGCGCTGAAACTGGCGCCGCGCCCGGTCACGGTGATCGCACCGGCTCCGCTGGGCGAGGCAGCATCCTCAGCCTGGGCGCAGGGCGGGCTCGCCGCCGCGCTTGATCCGCTGGACAGCCCGGAAACCCATGCCGCGGACACAGTCTCCGCAGGGGCCGGCCTGGTCGACCCGGTCATTGCCCGCCTCATCGCCGAGGAAGGCCCGGCCCGCGTGCTGGACCTGATTTCGCTCGGCGTGCCCTTCGACCGCACGCCCGAAGGCGCGCTTGCCCTGTCACTGGAGGCCGCGCACTCGCATCCCCGCGTCGCCCGTGTCGCCGGGGACCTGGCCGGCAAGGCGATCATGGGCGCGCTGACCGCCGCCGTGCAGGACGCCGGGCACATCAAGCTGAAATGGCCTTACCGCGCGGTCAGCCTGCTGCAGGACGCCAATGGCCGGGTTGCCGGCATCGTGACGCGCGACCCGAAGGGCAGGCTCGCGCCTCTGACTGCCCGCCAGACCATACTGTGCACGGGCGGGTCCGGCGGCCTGTTCCGGGTCACGACCAATCCGCCTCAGTCGCGCGGCGAAGCGCTGGCCATGGCCTACCAGGCCGGCGCGCTGATCGCCGATCCCGAATTTGTCCAGTTCCACCCGACCGCCATGGATGTGGGCCTCGACCCGGCTCCGCTTGCCACCGAAGCGCTGCGCGGCGAGGGCGCAATCCTGCGCAACGGCTCGGGCGAGCCTTTCATGGCGCGCTATCATGAGAAGGCCGAACTGGCCCCGCGGGACGAAGTGGCGCGCGCCATCCATTCGGAAATCAGCGCTGGCAACGGCGCCTTCCTCGACGCTACGGTCGCCGTCGGCAAGGACTTCCCGGCCCATTTCCCGACGGTCTTTGCGGCCTGCATGGCAGCTGGCATCGACCCGCGCCTGAAAGCCATACCGGTCGCCCCGGCCGCGCACTATCACATGGGTGGCGTGGTCGCCGATTTCTGGGGACGCTCGACCCTGGACGGGCTGTCCGTCTGCGGCGAGTGCGCGTCGACAGGCGCACACGGCGCCAACAGGCTGGCCTCCAATTCGTTGCTCGAAGCCGTCGTCTTTGCCGCGCGCATCGGGGAGAGGCTGCAAGGCTCCGGGCTCACCCAGCCCGGCCCCTCCGAGGGTAGCGTTGCCGCTGACCTGCCCGCCGACGAGCTGATGTCGCTGCGCGTGTCCATGGCGGAAAATTGCGGCGTCGTGCGCAATGCCGAGGGCCTGAAACGGCTGGCCGGAGAGATCGAGGACCTTGAAGCGGCCAACGGGCCGGCGCGCGCCCTGCTCACGGCCCGGCTGATGACCGAGGCAGCCCTGGCCCGCGAGGAAAGCCGCGGCGGACACTTCCGGTCCGATTTCCCCGAAAGCGCCGCAACGCCCCGGCGCACCTTTGTCAGCAAGCCCGTCAGCCGGGCCTACAGCGAGGCCGCCGAATGATTGCCCCACCGCCCCTGCCCGACCTTGTCCTCGAACCGATTGTGCGCCTCGCGCTGACCGAAGACCTCGGCCGCGCGGGCGACCTGACCACCGACGCCACCATCCTGCCGGGCACGAAGATCGAAGCCCGGATCCGCGCCCGCAAGCCCGGCCGGCTGGCCGGCATGGACGCGGCGGCCCTGGCCCTGAAGCTGGTCGACCCGTCCGTGAAGCTGAACCAGTCCCTGACCGATGGCAGCACGCTCGCGCCCGGCGACGTGATCGCGACCCTGTCCGGCGAGGCGCGCTCCATCCTGATTGCCGAACGCACCATGCTGAACTTTCTCGGCCGGCTCTCGGGCATCGCGACGCTGACGGCGACCTTTGTCGAGGCGGTGAAAGGCAGCGAGGCTGAGATCGTCTGCACCCGCAAGACCACGCCCGGCCACCGGGCCGTCGAAAAGCGCGCGGTGCGCTGCGGCGGCGGCACGTCCCATCGCTATGGCCTGGATGATGCGGTGCTGATCAAGGACAATCATATCGCCGCCTGCGGCTCGGTCGCTGAAGCCCTCAAGCGGGCGCATGCCTATGCCGGCCATCTGCGCATGATCGAGATCGAGGTCGACACGCTGGAACAGCTTGAAGAGGCCCTGCCGCACAAGCCGCATGCGGTCCTGCTGGACAATATGGACACAACGACGCTGCGCAAGGCGGTCGCCATGATTGACGGGGCCTGCAAGGCCGAAGCGTCGGGCGGTGTGACCCTCGACACCGTGGCCGCCATCGCCGAAACCGGGGTCGACTATATCTCCGTCGGCGCGCTCACTCACTCAGCGTCAAACCTTGACGTCGGTCTCGACCTGCCCTGAACCTGTTTGCCGAAAGTCATGCTGCATGGCAAAAGGCGGCAAATGGGAGGAGCAGGAATCGACATGGGAAAGTGTAGCGGACGGAAGAGCATCTTCATTACGGGTGCCGCGTCGGGCATCGGCAAGGCGACCGCGAAGCTCTTCGCCGACCGCAGCTGGTTCGTCGGTCTTTACGACGTGAACGAGGCCGGCCTCGCCGAGGTCGAGCAGGAGATCGGCGCCGAAAACTGCATCAAGGCCAAGCTGGACGTGCGCTCGCGCGAGGACTGGAAAGCGGCAGTCGATGCCTTCGGCCAGGAAACCGATGGGCGCATGACGGTGCTGTTCAACAATGCCGGTGTCGGGCGCCATGGCTGGTTCGAGGATATTTCCGGCGAGGACAATGACTGGGTCGTCGACGTCAATGTGAAGGGCGTCATCAATGGCGTCGAAGCCGCCCTGCCCCTGCTGAAGCAGACGCCGGGCGCGCGCATCGTCAATACGGCCTCGACCGCCGGGGTTGTCGGATCCCCGAAGCTGGCGGTCTATTCCGCGACGAAGTTCGCGGTGCGCGGCCTGACCGAGGCCCTCGATGTCGAATTCTCAAATCTCGGCATTCGCGTCACCTCGCTGATGCCCTGGTTCATCGACACGCCCATCCTCGACATGGGCAAGGCCGACGGTGCGAACGAGAAGATGTCCGACATGATCCGGGAGTCGGGCCAGGACGTCTATCCGGTTGAAATCGCCGCCGAGAAAGCCTGGGACGCGGCCCACGGCAACGAAACCCATTACATGGCCGGCAAGATGGCCGAGCGGACACGCTTCATCCAGCGTTTCATGCCGGGCATGCTGAAGAAGCAGCTGGTGAAAAATCTCGGGCCGCGGGAGTAAGGCCGAAGCTGCCTGCCCCTAATCCTTCACGCGCGCAATGGCGAGGCCGTCATGGCCCTTGATGCCGACCTGCTGCAGCACGATCGCCTCGAGCTGCGGATGGCCCGCCAGTGCCTGGTTGAAGGCGGCCGCGCCGATCGCGTTCGGATCAACCTTGGACGGCTCCAGCACCGCGCCTTCGCGCACGACATTGTCGGCCACGATCAGCCCGCCCGGGCGGACCAGCCGGATCGCCTGCTTGAGATAAGCCGGATAGCCATCCTTGTTGGCGTCCAGGAAGACCATGTCGAAGTCGCCTGTCAGCGTGCTCATCACATCGAGGCCCTTGCCCTCAATCACGCGGCAGGATGAGTCCAGCCCGGCATCGGCCAGGGTTTCGCGGGCGACGGCAACGTGGTCGGGATCGAGCTCAACACTGATCAGCTCACCACCTTCAGGCAGCGCGCGACCAAGCCAGACCGTGGAGTAGCCGCCGAGCGTGCCAACTTCGAGGATACGTTTCGCGCCGATCAGCTTGGCCAGCAGGTAGACCAGCTTGCCCTGGCCCGGCGAAAGCTGGATCTCCGGCAGGCCTGCGGCCTTCGTGCGTTCGATCGCACGGCTCAGCACACCGTCTTCGACGGCGAACAAGCTGTTGATATAGGTATCGACGTCTTCGAATAGCCGTCCGTCGTCCGCCATGAAGACCTCTTACGGTGCCGGGCTCAGCACGCTCAGCGAGCGGGCATTGAGATCGTCCGTGGTTTCAGGCGTGTCGATCGTCACGATGGTCGATTTCGAATTGCTGCCGCCACCGGATGCATCGCGCTGGATACGGGCGCGCTGGGCCGCCTTGGCGCTCGCCCATTCGGCGCCGCGCGGGAAGCGGTAGAAGATGTGCGTGCCAATCCGCGAGGTCTGAATCAGGCCGGCATTCCAGACCGGGTTCACATAGGTCGCGTGATAGTGCGTCGCGCCGCCCGTGCGCGGCTCTTCAAGATCGAGCATGACATGCGCGGCAATCGATTGCGCCTTGTCCCAGCGCCAGCCGCGCGGGGCCCGGTCGAGCGCACCGTCGCAGGTGAAGGTAAACTGGCAGCCCGTGGTGCGGGTGGCACCCTGGTAGACGACCTCGCAGGCCGTGTTCGGATAACGGTGGTCGCGCACGCGGTTCATGATGACTTCGGCGACGGCCAGCTGGCCGGACGTCGATTCGCTGCGTGCTTCGTAATAGACCGCCTCGGCAAGGCAACGCGTCTGACGGCTGAGATCCTCGGCGCGGGCCAGGTGGACCGGATCGAAGCTCTTCATGCCGGCCAGCACGGCGGCATCGCGCTCGAGCCCGGCATAGCGGCTGAGTGCCCCGTCGGGGTCGCGCTCGAGCGAGTATTCGACATTGCGCAGCCACTCATGCTGCATGAGGCTTGGTGCCTTGGGATCTGCCCGGACAGCCTCGCCGGCATCCTGTATTTCGGCGAAACGCTGCGTCTGCGCGCGCGCTTCAGCCTCGGCCTGCTTTTGGATGTTGAAGGACGAAATGGTCGGCAGGGCAACGACGAGTCCTGCCGCGCACACGGATGCAAGCCCGGCGCGAGCAACGTATGCACCTTGCTCCTTGCCCGGTTTTGCTAGCCACCAACGCGCAATTCTGCCGCGAAGGGACCTGTCCGCGAAAATTCGCGACCCCTGTGTGGTCTTCTTCAGTGACATCACCTGCCCCTTAATTTCCACCAGTGTTGTTTCACAGCAAGCATGAACCGGGCCATGTGACCCCGTTCACCTGCCGTTCAAGCCCTGGCGTTGATCAGACTGGATAGTGAACAAGACCGCCACATAGCAACGAAAAGCGGTCTTTGAAGACTTACATTTCTGTGAGCACCCAATCTGTTAACCTGAACGCTTTTGCAGCGCAGCATTTTCTCTTTCCAAAAAATACAGCAGATTCAGGCTTAGATTGGGTTAAGATGGCGCCGGATTTGTTTCGGCAACAAAATACACTGTTGCCGGAAAGCAACGCCCAAAACGCACGTTCGAGCGGGGTGACTTGTCCACCCCGCTCTATTTTAGCGTGATCATTTCTCGTCTTCTGCCAGCGCTGCGTGCGCCGCAGCAAGCCGTGCAATCGGCACCCGATAGGGCGAGCATGAGACATAATCGAGTCCCAGCCTGTGACAGAAAGCCACCGAGGCCGGGTCACCGCCATGCTCGCCGCAGATGCCGAGCTTGATGCCCGGCTTCGTCTTGCGGCCGCGCTCGGCGGCGATCTTCACCAGTTCGCCGACGCCGACCTGGTCGAGCGTGACAAACGGGTCCTTCTCGTAGATGCCCTGCTCCTCATAGGCCTTGAGGAAGCGCGCGGCGTCATCGCGTGAGATGCCGAGCGTGGTCTGCGTCAGGTCGTTGGTCCCGAAGGAGAAGAAGGCGGCCGTTTCGGCGATGACACCGGCCTGCAGCGCGGCGCGCGGCAGCTCGATCATCGTGCCGACCATGTATTCCAGCGTCGTGCCGGTCTCCTGGAAGACGGCCTTGGCGGTCGCATCGACCTTCTCTTTCAGGATGTCGAGCTCCTTTCGGGTCGCCACCAGCGGGATCATCACTTCCGGGATCGGGCTGTAGCCGGTCTCCTTGGCGACCTGTACGGCTGCCTCGAAGATGGCACGCGCCTGCATCTCGTAGATTTCCGGATAGGTGATGCCGAGCCGGCAGCCGCGGTGACCAAGCATCGGGTTGCTTTCGTGCAGCTCGTCAGCCTGGCGCTTCAGCGCCTCGACACTGACGCCGGCCGATTGGGCAACCTCAGCCATTTCCTCTTCGGAATGCGGCAGGAACTCGTGCAGCGGCGGGTCGAGCAGGCGGATCGTGCAGGGCCGGTCTTCCATGATGCGGAAGATCTCGGCGAAGTCGCCGCGCTGCATCGGCAGCAGCTTGGCGAGCGCCGCCTCACGGCCCTTCTTGTCCCCGGCGAGGATCATCGAGCGTACGACCGGGATGCGGTCGGACTCGAAGAACATGTGCTCGGTGCGGCAGAGGCCGATGCCTTCGGCGCCGAAATTCTTGGCGGTATCGACGTCATGCGGCGTCTCGGCATTGGTGCGGACCTTGAGCTTGCGGACCTTGTCGGCCCAGGCCATCAGCTTGCCGAAGTCGCCCGAGAGATCCGGCTTGACCATCTCCACGGCGCCGGCGAGCACTTCGCCCTCGGCGCCGTCGATCGTGACGACATCGCCCTTCTTGAACTCGCGTCCACCCGCGCGGAACGTCCCGGCTGCCGGATCGATCATCAGGCCGCCAGCGCCGCAGACACAGGGCCGGCCCATGCCGCGCGCAACAACAGCGGCGTGCGAGGTCATGCCGCCGCGAGCGGTCACAATGGCGCGGGCCGCGTGCATGCCGTGAATGTCCTCAGGCGAGGTCTCGACGCGCATCAGGATGACGTCCTCGCCCTTTTCAGCAAGCGATGCGGCTTCGTCGGAATCGAAGACCACCTTGCCGACGGCGGCGCCGGGGCTGGCCGGCAGGCCCTTGACGATGAGGTCACGCGTTGCATCCGGCGCAATGGTCGGGTGGAGCAGCTGGTCGAGCTGGCCCGGCATCAGGCGCAGGACGGCTTCTTCCTCGCTGATGAGGCCCTCTTCGGCCATGTCGACAGCGATCTTCAGCGCAGCCGCGGCGGTGCGTTTGCCGTTGCGGGTCTGCAGCATGTAGAGCTTGTTGTCCTCGACCGTGAACTCGATGTCCTGCATGTCGCGATAGTGGCTCTCGAGCTTGTTCGCGACGGCCACCAGCTCCTCATAGACTTTCGGCATCGCGTCTTCGAGCGGGGCTTCATCGGAGCCGATCGCCTCGGCGCGTGAATGCGAGATCGGCGCTGGCGTACGGATACCGGCCACGACATCCTCGCCCTGCGCATTGATCAGGAACTCGCCATAGAAGACCTTCTCGCCGGTCGACGGATCGCGCGTGAAGGCAACGCCCGTGGCCGAGGTGTCGCCCATGTTGCCGAACACCATGGACTGGACGTTCACCGCCGTGCCCCATTCGGCCGGGATGTCGTTCAGCTTGCGGTACAGGATGGCGCGGTCGTTCATCCATGAGCCGAACACCGCACCGATGGCGCCCCAGAGCTGCTCGCGCGGATCGTCCGGGAACGGCCGGCCGAGCTGTTTCTGAACCGCGGCCTTGTACTGGACGATGATTTCCTTCCAGTCCTCAGCCGTCATCTCGGTATCGAGCTGGTAGTCCTGGCGCTCCTTGTAGTCGTCCAGGATGTGCTCGAACGTGTCATGCTTCAGGCCGAGCACGACATTGCAGTACATCTGGATGAAGCGGCGATAGGAATCATAGGCAAAGCGCTCACCGGCCTTGGCAGCGAGGCCCTTCACGGTGACCTCCGACAGGCCGAGATTGAGGACGGTGTCCATCATGCCCGGCATGGAGGCCCGCGCGCCCGAGCGCACCGACACCAGCAGCGGGTTGTCGGCATCGCCAAAGACCTTGCCGGTTTCCTTCTCGACGGCGGCCAGCGCATCGTTCACCTGCTCGGTGAGATCGCTCGGATAGGTCTCGCCATTCTCGTAATACGCCGTGCAGACGGCGGTGGTGATGGTGAAGCCCGGAGGAACCGGCAGGCCCAGCCGGGCCATCTCGGCGAGGTTCGCGCCCTTGCCGCCGAGCAGGTTCTTCATGGTGGTGTTGCCATCAGCCGTACCGCCACCGAAGGAATAGACCCACTGTTCCTTGGTGAGTGTCTCCGCCGTGTCAGCCATTTATGCGTTCTCCAAACTCTTATGTGTCCGTTCCAGGCGTTCCGCCAGTTCGGCACCCTTCTGCGTGAGGCGATAGCGCCCCGGCTCGAAGGACACCAGCAAATTCAGTTTTGGCAGCCGCACGCCCAGCGCCTCCAGGTCGTCCAGGCTTGCAGGATTTACGCCAAATTGCCCGGCGATTTCCCGGTCGAGGTGACGGTCCCGGACGGCCTTCAGCGTGAAGGGGCTTGTCCCGAAGCGGCGGTACAGATCGGTCACGAAAGCGCAGTCACGGTCAGAGGCCGCCGAGGGCGTCTCGCCATGTGCTTCAAAGATTTCCAGTGCCCGCTTCGAAGGCATGTTCAACAAGCTCCAGATCCAAAGCCCTAAAAGGCCGGCCAGGAGCAGAATGATCAGCATTCGAAGCGCTCCCGGTAAATTATGCCGCCAGCTTCGAGAAGTCGGCGACGCGGTGCAAAGCGTCACGAATACTCGTGAGAATCAAGAGGCGGTTTTGCCTCAACTCGGCGCTTTCCGCGTTGACCGTTACAGCATCAAAGAAAGCATCAACAGGGGCCCGGAGTGATGATAACGCTCCCATGGCTTTTTCGAAGTCTTCGCCGGCCAATGCTGCCTCCGCGCTGGTCACTGATTCGGTAATGGCTGCGGCGAGGGATCGTTCCTCGTCCTGCTCGAAAAGGGCCGGATCGGGGGTGCCTTCAAAGGCCCTGCCGTCCTTCTTCTCCTCGGCCTTGAGGATGTTGGCGGCGCGCTTGTAACCGGCCAGCAGGTTCGCCCCGTCATCGGTCTCAAGGAACGCCCCGAGCGCCTCAACGCGCTTGACGATCAGGACGAGATCATCCTGATTTTCGAGTGCGAAGACGGCGTCGATCAGGTCGTAGCGCGCCCCCGCATCGCGGAGGTATTGCTTCAGACGGTCGGCGAAGAAGGCAAGGAGGTCCTCAGCCTTTTTGTCGGCCAAACCAAATAGTTGGTGAAGCGCACCTCTTTGCGTAGCCGCGAATTCGCGCCTTAAGTCAGCGACCGACGTCTCGGGTGACGCGCTCGCTATAGCGTGTTCGATTTGCTCAGCCGAGATATCCACTGCATTCGGTTGGCGAAGAAGCATATCTGCAATGCCATCGGCTAGATACTGCGTCTGATCTATTCGAACCCCGTTCTCCAGAATTATCCGCACGACGCCCAGCGCGGCGCGGCGGAGCGCGAATGGGTCTTTCGAGCCGGTCGGTTTCTCGTCGATGGCCCAGAAGCCGACCAGCGTGTCGAGCTTGTCGGCCAGCGCCACGGCGATGCTCACCGGCTCTGACGGGACCTGGTCGGACGGGCCGACGGGCTTGTAATGTTCGGCAATGGCGGTGGCGACAGCCTCATCCTCGCCCTGCTCGCGGGCATAATAGCCGCCCATCACGCCCTGCAGCTCGGGGAATTCGCCGACCATTCCGGAGACGAGATCGGCCTTGGCGAGGCGGGCGGCGCGTTCGGCCAGATCCGGATCGGCGCCGACCTTGGGCGCCAGATCGCGCGCCAGCGCAGCGATCCGCTCAACCTTGTCGGCCACCGTGCCGAGTTCCTTCTTGAAGTCGATGGTCTTCAGCTTCTCGGCCATGGTCGCCAGCGGCGTCTTGCGGTCATTGTCCCAGAAGAAGCGCGCATCATCGAGCCGGGCCGACAGGACGCGGCTATTGCCCTCGGCAATCGCCTTGCCGCCATCGGTCGCGTCTATGTTCGCCACCACGACGAAGTGCGGCGCGAGATCGCCGGTCTTCGGGTCGCGCACGGCGAAGTATTTCTGGTGGGTGCGCATGGAGAGCTGGATGACCTCGCCCGGCAGGGAGAGGAAATCAGGGTCCATGTCGCCGAGGATGACGACCGGCCATTCGGCGAGGCCGGTCACCTCTTCCAGCAGGCCCTTGTCCTCGACCAGCTCGAGCCCGCGTTCATGACAGATCACATGCGCCTTCTCATCGATGAGAAGGCGCCGGTCCTCGCGCGAGAGAATGACCGAGCCCTTGCTTTCGAGCAGCGTCTTGTACTCGTCGAAGGAGGATACTTTGAACGGACCGCGCCCATGCACGCGGTGGCCTTCGGTCTCATTGCCGGATGTCAGGCCGTCGATCTCGAAATCGACCACCTTGCCATCGAAGATGCAGAGCACGCGCTGCAGCGGGCGTACCCAGCGCAGCTCGCCGCGGCCCCAGCGCATCGACTTCGGCCAGTGGAAGCTGCGCACGATGTCCGGCACCATTTCGGCGATGATGTCCGGCAGCGGACGCCCCGGCACCTCGCGGACAGCGACGTAGAAATCGCCCTTCTTCGGGTCGCTGCGCACCTCGGCCTCATCGATGGAATTGAGCCCCGCCCCGCGCAGGAAACCCTCGACCGCCTTCTCCGGCGCGCCGACCTTCGGGCCCTTGCGCTCTTCCTTCACATCAGCCGATTTGGCCGGCAGCCCCTCGACACAGACGGTCAGGCGGCGCGGGCCGGAGAGAGCCGTGATCCGCTCGAAGGCCACGCCAGCCTCGGACAGGCCGCTTTCGACGGCAGCCTTCAGGTCAGCCTCGGCCTTCGCCTGCATGCGGGCGGGTATCTCTTCGGAAAAGAGTTCGAGTAGCAGTTCAGCCATGAAGTCGTTTCAAGTCCCGTGCTTGGTGTCTGGATGGCGGCGCGACGCGTTCAGACGCCGCAATCACCCTTCACCGCAATTTGTTCTGTCTGGACAGGCTCGACGATCGCCATCGTGCCTTCATAGTCGGTATATTCCTGGCCGGACCCGGTTTCGCGAAGCTGCAGCTCGACGGCGATATCGCCATCCTCGGAGCGGTAGCGCCAGGTTTCCAGGCCGCTTTCGCCGGCAGTGCGGCTTTCCTCATTGAAGCGCATGTCCTCGCCATTGATGCGGATCGTGGCCGGCTGCGGATCGCCCATCACATCGGTGATGAAGACGAACTTCCAGGTCTCCTGATCATCATAGACGAATTCGTGATCGGCTTTCATGAGATTGCAGTAGGTGTTCGAGTGCGGCACATGCATCTCTTCGATGACCAGCGCCGCGGTCTCTGGCGCTTCGTCCGCCGCCTGACCGCCAGAACAGGCCACCAGACTGATGGCGCACAGTGCGCCCGCGACTTGCTTGAACATGGTTCAGTCCTCCGCCTGGCACTCGCCATAGAATTTCACGGCCTCGCCCTCAACCGGGTAAATCACGCGCACGGAGCCGGTATATTCGGTGGCCGTCGGCCGCTCCTGCTCGGTCAGCAGGATGACTTCCAGCTCAATACTGTCGTCGTCGGTGACATAGCGGCGGGTTTCCAGCCCCGCGCCGAAGCCGGCCTCTATCTCGGTCAGCTCGCGTACCGTGCCGTCCAGCTTGGCATAGCCATGATAGACACTGTCGCCGATGCTGGTGACGAAGACGTAGGGGATCTCCTCGCCGCTCGTCTCGGCGTTTTCGGCGGTGAAGGTGCAGAACGGGTCCTCGACCGGGTTCACCATGTCGGTCGCGATGACCGGGGCGGCAGGCGCGGTCTCGGGCGGCGTCGCCGGCCCCTCACCGCAGGCGGCGAGCATCAGCGCAACCGGGAGGAACGCCGCCAGCCTCATGCCGCGCGCTCCTCTTCCTGTTTCGCCCAGAGTTCCGCCGCGCCCCGGGCAAGGTCTCGCACCCGGCCGATAAAGGCCTGGCGCTCGGTCGGGGAGATCGCCCCGCGCGCATCGATCAGGTTGAAGACGTGGGAGGCCTTCAGCGCGAAGTCGTAAGCAGGAAGCGGCTTGCCCGCCTCGCGCAGCGCCGTGGACTGCTTCTCGCAGCCGGTAAACCAGCTCTGCAGCATTTCGACATCGGCCAGCTCGAAATTGAAGGCCGACTGCTCACGCTCATTCTGCAGGAAGACGTCGCCATAGGAGAGCGGGGTCTCCGAGGCCGGGTCGTTGAAAGGCAGGTTGTAGACATTGTCGACGCCGAAGACATACATGGCGAGGCGTTCGAGGCCGTAGGTCAGCTCCCCGGAAACCGGGAAGACGTCGAGCCCGCCAACCTGCTGGAAATAGGTGTACTGACTGACTTCCATGCCGTCGCACCAGACTTCCCAGCCAAGCCCCCAGGCGCCGACGGTCGGGTTCTCCCAGTCATCCTCGACAAAGCGGATATCGTGGACGGACGGGTCGATGCCGATCTCGTAGAGCGAGTTGAGATAGAGGTCCTGGAGATTGGCCGGGTTCGGCTTCAGGATGACCTGGTACTGGTAGTAATGGCCGAGCCGGTTGGGGTTTTCGCCATAGCGCGCATCGGCGGGGCGGCGCGAGGGTTGGACATAGGCGGCGCGCCAGTCCTTCGGCCCGAGGGCCCGCAGCACGGTTGCCGGATGCAGCGTCCCGGCGCCGACTTCCATGTCATAGGGCTGCAGGATGGCACAGCCCTGCGCGGCCCAATAGGCCTGGAGCCGCAGGATAAGGTCCTGGAAGGAAGCGGGTTTTTCGCGGGCAGTCGGTGCAGTCATGGGGCGCCTGAGTCGGTGGCCAGATAGAAAGGTTTCCGGCCTACTCCCAGACGGCAGGTTTCGCAACTGCAGGGTGCCGAGAGCCCGCCGCGCGATCAGTCGCAGGCGTGATCGTGATCGGCGCTGTCGAAGCGGCTCTTGTTGAACACCACGGCGTAGAATTTCGGATGCGCCAGCACACCGGCAGCCAGTCCGGCAATCCCGCCGGAGATCATCAGCATGGTGAAATAGACCTGCATGAATTCACTTTAACACGGAAAGCGGCAATTGTTGGACAACGCACCGACCTCAAAGAGATGGGCCATATCCCAATCAACGGGATTCTCACCAATCCAGCGCGCCACCGGAGCGAGAAATCTCTTCCATAAGCGCTGTGCGCGGGCCGCCTTTTGACTCATAGATGTCGATCCCGGCGAGCAGCCGCATCGGGCCGGACCGCAGACCCTTGCGCGCCTTAACGATGACCCGCTTGGCATCGGCCCCCGGCCAGGAGCGCACCGGCATCACGGTGATCTCACCGGTGCGCCGCTCGATCGCCGCGAGGATGCGGGCCAGTTCTGAGGCGCGGTGGATCATCACGAAGCGGCCCTTTGGCTTCAGCGTGAACAGCATCGCGCCAATCCAGTCCTTGAGCGGGACCGACTCCAGATAGGCGCGCGCGCGGCCTTCGCCGGGCGCTGTGATCTTGCCCGCCTCGAAGAAGGGCGGGTTGGAAAAAGCGAGATCGAAGCGGTTCTCCCAGTCGCGCGGGATTTGGGCGATGTCCTGCTGGAGCAGCTGCACCCGCTCTCCAAAGCCGTTTTCGGCCAGCCCTCTGCGTGCCAGATCGAGCATCAGGGGATCGGCCTCAAGCCCTGTAAAATTGGCTTTTTTCAACCGCCATGCTGCGGGAAACAGCGCGCCCCCTGCCCCGCAGCCGAACTCGCAGGCCTCGCCGGTCTGCTCAGCATCCAGCGCAGCGGCGAGCAGGACGCTGTCAGTCCCTGCGCGAAACCCCTTCTTCGGCTGGAACACGGTGACATGGCCGCCAAGGAAGGCATCGGCCGTCACATCCGGTTCAGCCATCCTGGTCAAGCTCGCTCAGTTCGCTGCGGGCCCGCTCGGCATCATCGGGGTGAACGACCACACGGATCGGCACCATCGGCCCTCGCCCGTCGATATAGGCGGTATGCTCATCGAGCACGTAGCAGGCGATCCCCGCCTCCGCCATCAAGTGGCGGATATAGCTGAGCTTGACGGGATCATTTGTGCGAAACACTTCTTCCATAACTCTTATTCCGCTATATGCGGCCCTTGATCGCAGCCATGTTATTGCAACTTCATGCTAATCATAGCTACTGCCCTGAGCCTTAGAGTACAGGACCCCTCGTGACCATTACTGCCACAGCGCGCAATTCCGGCAATATCAAGTCTGTCATCGACAGGCTCCAGTCGCTCCTTGAATCCGATCTTGAAGGCGTCGAGACGCTGCTGCGCCAGCGCGCCAAGAGCCCGGTCGACATCATTCCGGACCTGTCGGGTTATATTGTGTCAGCGGGCGGCAAGCGCTTGCGGCCAATGCTGACCCTGGCAGCCGCCCAGGCTGTCGGCGGCGCCAACCCTTCGACCCACGCCCTCGCAGCGGCGGTCGAGTTCATCCATACCGCCACCCTCCTGCATGATGACGTCGTCGATGAGAGCGACCTCAGGCGCGGCAAGCCCGCCGCAAAGTCTGTCTGGGGCAATTCAGCCTCCATCCTGGTCGGCGACTTCCTGTTCGCGCGGGCCTTTACGCTTATGGTCGAAACCGGTTCGCTGGAAATTCTCGACATCCTGTCGAATGCGTCCTCGGTGATTGCCGAGGGCGAGGTTCGCCAGCTCGCCGCCCAGGGCAAGCTGGACCTGCCGACAGAAGATTATCTCGCCATCATTGAAGCCAAGACCGCTGCACTGTTCGAAGCGGCCGCGCGGGCCGGCGCCCTGTCTGGTGGCAGCGAGGACCATGCCCCGGCGCTGGCGACCTATGGCAAGAATCTCGGCCTCGCTTTCCAGATTGTCGACGATGTCCTCGATTATGGCGGTGCCACCTCCATTATCGGCAAGGCGGTCGGCGACGACTTCCGGGAAGGCAAGGTCACACTGCCCGTGATCATTGCGCGGCGCCGCGGCCAGACCGAGGACCATGCCTTCTGGGAGCGGGCCCTGAATGTCGAGACACAGACCGACAATGACCTTGCCCGGGCCATCCATCTCATTCGCACGACCGGCGCAGCTGAAGCGACAATTGCCGAAGCCGAAGCCTATGCGGGCCTCGCGAAATCGGCGCTCAAGACCCTTCCTGAAAGCCAGTGGCGGGACGTGCTGAGCGACCTCGCCGACTTCTGCGTCAAGCGGGCCTACTGAGCCTGCTGCTTCGCCATATGCCAATCACAGTTCCGGTCAGACTCATGCCACATCTCTGGTATCAGCTGGCCGGGACTGGACAGGCCCGCCCTGCCCCGGCACAGTTTTTTGACCGGCCACGAGGACATTCATGAGACAGCTTCTGACGTCTGCGATCGCGCTTACTTCTCTTTGCATTGCGGGCTGTGCGAACCCGGCTGGCGGCAGCAGTCTTTCAGCCTCCGAACAGCAGGCGCTGGATGCGCGCAAGCAGGAAGTCCTCGGTGCCCTGTCAGCCTATAGCGGCGTCTACGACGTGTCGGACGCGGCCATGAAGACGGCGGTGCTCGACGAGGATGGCCGGCCGGTCGGCCTGCTGGCCTACGACTCGCCGGTCGATGCCGTGAAGGCGGGCGACATGGCGGCTTTCATCGCCTCGATCAGGACGAATAACCAACGCGAGGGCGCGCCGACCCCGTTTGCCTCGATCGTGTTGTCGATCGACAAGGCTGCCGGCCACGATCCCGCCGCCGCGCTCGAAACCCTGCAGCCGGCGCTCGAAAGCGAAGAGATGGCGGCCATGGCCGGCTTCCTGGAGGCCTGGTACCTCGCCCAGAGCGGTGACTTCGACGCTGCCGTCGATGCCCACAGGACAGTCGGCTCGCGCCTGCCCGGCCTGACCGGCGACCTGTCCCTCGCTGCCCTGCTCGATGTTGCCGGACGCGAGGAAGAAGCCCTCGCCGTCTATTCCGCGATCACGCCGACGAAGATCCAGGCACCGGAACACGAGTTCGATCCGCAGAACCTGCTCTACAGCCATGTGAAACTGGTCATCGCCCGCCAGGCGCTGCTGCTGCGCCGGCTTGGCCGGCTCGACGAGGCCAAGGCGCTGTATGAACGGCTGGCCGAGGCCGAGCCGGAAGAGACCGCTTCCTATGCCGCGGCGATCAACCAGCTCGAAACCGGCCGCGGCCTTGAGACCGAAGCGCTTGATGTGGACGGTGCGTTTGCGCGCTCAATGAGCGACTATTCCCTGTCGCTCGCCTATCAGCGGCTGATCCGTTCGGCGCTGGCCGGGGAGCGCATTCGCGGCTTTGACGATACGAAATCGGCATTTGACCAGCTCGCCCTCCTCATCGATCCGGGCAATGACGGGCTGCGGCTCGGCGTGGTCGGCGACCTTTACGATGAAACCCTGTTCGAAGCGGCCGCCCATGTCGCGCGCGCAGCCCCTGAAATGACGGCCGGGCTGCAGCTTGCCGTCGCCCAGTCGCAGGTCCGTCTCGGCCATGACGACAAGGCCCGCGCCGCGCTCGACAAGGCGATTGACCTTGCCGAAGAGGATGAGGCGCTGGGGACCTATTCCACAGCGATGATGATCTACGCGCTACTGGACGATGAGCCAAAAGCCACCGAGATCGCCGAACTCATGCCTGACCTCGCCGAAACCGATGCCGAGAAGGCGAATGCGCATGGCTCAAGCTCAGCCATCTATTCGCAGTTCGGCCAGTTCGACCAGGCGCTCTACCATGCCCGCGAAGCCCGCCAGCTGGACGATACGCATGACCGCCGCATGGCGCTTGCGAATGCCTTGGCAGAAGCCGATGAGATTGACGAGGCGCTGCGCCTGATCCGCACCGAGGCGCTGGCCCGGCCGAACGATCCCTACATGCTCAACACGCTCGGCTATTTCCTCGTCGAGCATACCGACAAGTTCGAAGAGGCCTATCGCGTTCTGGCGCGCGCCAACTCGCTCGCCCCTTCGGATCCCTATATCGCCGACAGTTTCGGCTGGGCCCGCTACAAGCTCGGCGACCTTGAAGGGGCCAAGCGCTACATCGAACAGAGCCGCCGGGAACTCGCACCGAATACACATTGGGAAATCGAGGACCACCTCGGCGATATCTACTGGCACCTTGGCGACAAGGAAGCGGCCAAGGAAGCCTGGCGCCGGGCGCTGGGCGACTATCCGAGCGAGGACAAGCGCGCCAAGATCAAGGACAAGCTGGAAAATGGCATCGACGGTCCGCCACCTGAGAAGAAGCCGCTTCCGGACGTTTCTCTCGGCGACCAGGGTGAAGTCAGCCGCCAGGATATCTGAGGCGGAACTGGCCTGAAGATTGCGTTTTCTCAATCTTCAGGCACCACAATGCCTAAAGGGTCAGGGCGTTAGCCGGTGCCGAACCTGAACGGCAGATTTGCACTCGGCGGGAGTTTCGATCATCTAATGACTATGTTGCGTCTCGGGTCCGTCGCCTCCATTTCCCTGCTTTGTCTTGCCGGCTGTGCCACAGTCGCAGACAGCCGCGAGGAAACGCTGGCTGCGCGGCTGGCCGCCGCGCGTGCCGAAGCGGCCACAGCTGCAGCAGCTGACAATTACAGCCAGTTCCTGATTGCCCGCTACGCTTCCCTGATCAACGATCCGGTCGAGGCGGCCGAGAAGTACGCGCTTGTCGCGCGCGACCAGCCAGGCGACCTGTCGATCATCGACCGCGCGGTCTTTTCTGCCCTGCTCGCCGACGAGTTTGGCCTTGCCCGCTCCATCTCGGCGAAGGCCGGCGCGGGAACGCTGTCCAGCTCGGACCTGGCGCGCATGACGCTGGCTGCCGATGCGCTGGCCCGCAAGGACTATGGCTCCGTCCCGGTACAGCTCGTGGGCGACGAGCCGGCCGTCTTTAATGCACTGATCTTCACTGCCCTGCGCGCCTGGGCGCTGTTCGGCGAAGGCAAGCCGGGCGAAGCACAGATGGCGCTGCTCGATGCGTCCAGCGGCGACCCGTATCTCGACAGCCTGGTCCTCAACCTGCTCGCGCTGATGGAAGTGGCGAGCGGCGACGATGAATCCGCGCTCGACACGTTCTCGCGGATCGATGCCAATGGCACGCTGATCGCCGTGGCTGCCGACAGCTATGCCCGGCTGCTGTCGGCCAATGGTAAGAGCGAGAAGGCGCTGGGCGTGCTTGAGAATTTCCTGACGCATGCCGGCCCCAATCCGGTGGTCTCGAAACTCGCTGAGCGCATCCGGGCCGGTGAGACACTCAGCGTACAGCGCCTGGATGCGCGCCAGGGGGCCGCGCTGTCGGTCTATGTGCCTGCTGCAGCCCTGGCAGCGCAGTCGCAGACTGACCTGCCAGGTGTCTACTACGCCGTCGCCTTGCGCCTCGACCCCGACCTGCACGCGGCCCGCTCGCTCTGGGCCGACGCGCTGGATACGGCCGGGCGCAGCGGCGAGTCGATCCAGATGCTGGAGTCGATCCCGGTCAGCTCACCCTATTACACCAGCGCGCGCGGCCAGCTTGCCTGGGCCCTGCGGCGCGACGAGCAGAACGAGAAAGCCCTCGACCTGGTCTACCGCACCCTCGCCAACAACCCGGATCGCGACCTCAAGATCCAGATGGGCGACCTGCTGCGCTCGCTCGACCGCGACGGCGAGGCCGCACAGGTCTTTACCGAGATCATCGAGCAGGACACCCGGGAGAACCGCTCGGACTGGCGGCTTTACTATGCACGTGGCGCGCTGCGCGAAACGCTCGGTCTCTGGCCGCTGGCGGAAGCGGACCTGGAAAAGGCACTCGCGCTCAATCCGAATTCGGCTGAGGTGCTGAACTATCTCGGCTATAGCTGGGTCGACCGGGGCACCAATCTTGAAGCCGGTCTGGACATGATCCGCCGGGCCCTGACACTTCGCCCCGACAGCGGCGCGATCACGGACAGTCTCGGCTGGGCACATTACAAGCTGGGCGATATTGAAACCGCCATTGGATACCTCGAACGCGCAGTCGAACTCTCCCCCGGAGTAGCCGAAATCAACGACCATCTCGGCGACGCCTACTGGGCTGCAGGCCGCACGACCGAAGCGCGCTATCAGTGGCAGCGGGCAATCACCCTTGTCGAAAACCAGGACGAGATCGAGGACCTGCGGCGCAAGCTGCTCACCGGGCCGAAGCCTTATCCAGCGCAGGCTCAGCGTCCCTGATGCTGGCCCCGGCGAAGGTCAATCTGTTCCTGCATGTTGGCCCGGCAAAGGAGAATGGGCGCCACGACCTCGATTCGCTGGTCATGTTTGCCGGCCCTGAAGCCTCTGACCGTCTGGAAGCCCGCAAGGCCACCCAGCCAAGCCTCGACCTGCACGGCCAGTTCGCGACCTATGATCTGGCGACACCGGACAATCTCGTCGTACAGGCGCTTGCCGCCTGCCAGGCGCGCGGACTGCGCGTGCCGCCCATGGCGATGAGTCTGCACAAGGAGCTGCCAGTGGCTGCCGGTCTGGGCGGCGGCTCGGCCGATGCCGGAGCAATGCTGCGCATCCTGGTGAAACTCGGCACACTGACCCCACCGGTCGCGATGACCATCGCCGCGAGCCTCGGCGGCGATGTCCCGGCCGCTTTCCTCAGTCGCCCCTGCCTGATGCGTGGCGAGGGCGAGCAGGTCACGCCGGTGACGAACCTGCCGGACCTGCCAATCTTGCTGGTCAATCCGGGACTCGCCTGTCCGACCGGACCGGTCTTCCGCGCCTTCGATGCGGCGGGGCAGGCTGCTCCGCTCGAACTGGCCGAGTTGCCGGATTTCGAGGGCGTTGAGACGCTTGCCGCCTGGCTTGAAGCCGAGACCCGCAACGACCTTCAGGCACCCGCGATCTCGATCGTGCCGGAAATCGCCAATGTCCTCGGTGAGCTGGCCGGGCTGAAGGGCAGCTTGCTGGCCCGGCTGTCGGGCTCCGGTGCTACCTGTTTCGCGCTTTTTTCATCGCGGACGGATCTGCGGCACGCCAACGAAACGCTACGTATGCGCCATCCGCGCTGGTGGATCGCACCGACGCTGCTTGGCGGGAGCCAGGCCCACTGATGCCGTTCATCCTGTCCCTCTCCGGCGCGTTGATCGCCTCTCCTCTGGCTTTTGCGGCCTGCGCGCTGACCAAGCGGTCCGGCGTTGTGGACGCACCGGACGGCCAGCGCAAACAGCAGGCCGCACCGGTGCCACGCCTCGGCGGCATGGGAATCGTATTCGCTATCGCGATTGTCTTTGCCCTCGCAGCCGTCGGCTATGAATGGGTGCCCGGCATGGCTGAGAGCGACTGGCTGCCAGGCGACTTCGACTTCATCCTCGTCGCACTCGCCATCGCATCAATGCTCTGTCTGATCGGCGCCTGGGATGATGTTTTCGGCATGACCGCCAAGGTCAAGCTGGCCTTGGTCGGCTTGATCTGTATCGCAGCACCATTTCTGGGAAACGCCGTCCCGGCGCTCGACACGCCGTTCGGTTCTATCAGCCTGCCGGTCGTGACGCTGGCTGGCTCGGCGCTGTGGCTGATCGTCTTTACCAATGCGGCGAACTTCATGGATGGCAGCGACGGCCTGTCCATCGGCTCGCTGGGCATCATGTTTGCCGGGCTGGGCAGTGCGCAGGCGGTTGTCTTCGCTGAAGCCTTCCCGCCGGGCCTGGCCGTCATCATCGCGGCGATAGCCGGTTTCCTCGTGCACAATATGAAAGGCACGCTCTATGCGGGCGATTGCGGAGCGTTCGGCCTTGGCGGGCTGTTTGCGACGCTGGCACTGATCTCGGGCCTCTCCGTATGGACAGTCGCCACGCTCGCCCTGCCCTTCCTCGTGGATGTCCTGCTGACCCTGATCATGCGCGCCAAGCATGGCGATGCGTGGTTCGAGGCCCACACCGACCATGCCTACCAGGCCTTGCGGAAAGCCGGCTGGGGCCACTGGGACGTCGCCGTCGCGTGGTGGGGGCTGTCAGCGGCCTGCGCGGTCGGCGCCGTGATCGCCGCATCCGGCGGCGGCGCGCTACCCTTCGCGGTCTTCTGGAGCTTCGCCGTCGTCCTGGCCCTGCTCTGGCTGATCGTCCAGCGCCAGACCCGCGACAAGTAACCGGGCCGTCTCGACCGGCACCATGGCAGCCGACGCCCATGGCCGGTAGGACCAGGCCAGGCCACCGCCGAAGAGAACAAAGCCGCCCGCGAAAAGGAAGGCCATCAGCGCCCTGCTCTCGCGGACCCCGCCATTGGCGAGGATGATCCACACGATCAGACCGAAAACCAGTGCAAGGAGGCCAATCGCAAACATCGCGATGCGCACCGCGCCGCCGGCCCCGAACGCCACCTTCAGGTCGGGCTTTCGCGTTTCAAGGTCGGCCAGGATCGCCGCGGCGAGCGCAAGGAACTGGCTGTTGCTTTCATCGCCCGGCGGGAGGTTGCAGGAAATGCGCTCCTTGCGGTCTTCAAGCGTGAGGTCGAGCCACGAACTGTGCGTATGGCGGGCTGACAGCTGCGCGAACCGAACACCGGCGACATTGTCGAGGCTGCAGAACAGCTCGCCATTCCGGGTCAGGAAGCCGGCGTCCAGGGTCCAGTTGTCCCGGCCCCGCATAAGGGCCGGCTTGAACTCGAAACTCTGGACATCGTCAGCCAAAATGGCCCCCTGGCACCCTACATGTTCGGATAGGCCGGTCCGCCGCCGCCTTCCGGCGTGGTCCAGTTGATGTTCTGGTTCGGGTCCTTGATATCGCAGGTCTTGCAGTGGATGCAGTTCTGCGAATTGATCTGGAAACGCGGCTCCTTGCCTTCTTCCTCGACCCACTCATACACACCTGCCGGGCAATAACGCGCAGACGGACCGGCATAGACGTCGTGCTCGGACTTCTTCTGCAGCTCCATATCCTTGACGATCAGGTGGACCGGCTGGTCCTCGGCATGGTTGGTGTTGGTGAAGGAGACATTGGTCAGCTTGTCGAAGCTGATCTTGCCATCAGGCTTGGGATAATCGATCGGCTTGTGCTTGGAAGCGGGCTCAAGCGCCTGCGCATCGGACTTGCCGTGCTTCAGCGTGCCGAAGAAGGAGAAGCCACCGAGGATTTTCGTGGTCCACATCTCGACACCACCCATCAGCGTGCCGATGGTCGTGCCCAGTTTCGACAGGAGCGGCTTCACGTTACGCACGGCGAAGAGCTCCTTGCGGACCGAAGAGCCTTCATAGGCTTCGGCATAGGCGTGCAGCTCGTCGCCCTGGCGGCCTTCCTTGATCGCGGCGACGGCGGCTTCGGCTCCCATCATGCCGGTCAGGATGGCATTGTGGCTGCCCTTGATGCGCGGCACATTCACGAAGCCGGCCGAACAGCCGATCAGTGCGCCGCCCGGGAAGGTCAGCTTCGGCAGCGACTGGTGGCCGCCCTCGACGATGGCCCGCGCGCCATAGGCCACGCGCTTGCCGCCCTCGATGTATTTGAGGATGTCGGGATGGTGCTTCCAGCGCTGAAGCTCCTGATAGGGCGACAGGTAGGGGTTCTTGTAGTTGAGGTGCACGACGAAGCCGAGCGAGACGAAGGGCTCTCCGCCATCGCGGAAATGATAGAGGAAGCTGCCGCCGCCTGTCTTGTCGTCGAGCGGCCAGCCGAGCGTATGCTGGACGTAACCTTCCTTGAAATTCTGCTCCGGCACAGACCAGAGCTCCTTCAGGCCGATGCCGTACTTCTGCGGCTCCTTGCCTTCATCGAGGGCGTATTTCGCGATCAGCTGCTTGGAGAGCGAGCCGCGCGCGCCTTCTGCAAACAGGACATATTTGCCAAGCAGCTCCATGCCCGGCTCATAGTCCGGCTTGTGGCTGCCATCGGCGGCGATGCCCATGACGCCGGCCACGACGCCCTTCACTTCGCCATTGTCGCCATAGACGACTTCGGATGCGGCAAAGCCGGGGAAGACCTGGACGCCGAGATTCTCCGCTTCCTGTCCGAGCCAGCGCGTCACATTGGCGAGCGAGCCGGTAAAATTGCCGTGGTTCTTCATATAGCCCGGCATGGGCAGCCAGGAGATGTCCATCGAGCCTTTCGGGCCAAGCCAGATGAATTTGTCGCCCGTCACTTCCGTCTTCAGCGGACGGTCGTCGCGCGAGCGCCAGTCGGGGATGAGGGCGTCCAGGCCGACCGGATCGACCACCACGCCCGACAGGATGTGGGCGCCGATCTCGCCGCCTTTTTCGAGCACGACGACTTCCAGCTCGTCGCCGGCTTCATTTGCCAGTTGCTTCGCCCGGATCGCTGCTGCAAGGCCTGCAGGCCCGCCGCCAACGATCACAAGATCGAATTCCATGGATTCGCGTTCCACTGCTTCGCTCATCAATTCACTCCCGACTGTGGCGGCGCCTGCCCGCCTGCCCTATACATGTGCTGGTGACGGTCTACCGTCGAATCCGCCGATTGCCAAAGGGTCTGTATGTCCCAGCCTGATCCTTCCCTAGCGTTAAAGGCCCTCACCGACTGGTGGGGCGAAATGGGCGTGGAGGCTGACGAGGTGCAGATGCGGGCGCTGCGCAAGGCCGCTGAAGCCCGCGCCGCCGCTGCACCTGCGGCCAAGGCAGAGCCTCAGCGCCTGCCGCGCCACCTGATGAAGAAAACCCATGCGGACTGGGTAAACGAGGCGCGCGAACTGGCCGCTGGTGCCGATACGCTGGACGCGCTGAAGACCGCGATTGAAGGCTTCGACGGCTGTATCCTGAAGGAATCAGCGCGCAACACCGCCTGTTTCGACGGCGTTCAGGGCGCCCCTGTCATGGTGATCGGCGAAGGCCCCGGCGCCGAGGAGGACGCGAAAGGCCTGCCCTTTGTCGGGCGGGCCGGACAGCTGCTCGACAGGATGCTGGCCGCAATCGGCCTGTCGCGCACCGAAAATACCTTCATCACCAATGTGAATTACTGGCGCCCGCCGGGGAACCGCAATCCGAGCGATGACGAGCTGGAACTCTGCCGGCCCTTTGTCGACCGGATGATCGAGCTGGGCCAGCCGAAACTGATCATCGCGGCAGGCGGGGTTTCAGCGAAGTCGCTGCTGCAGTCGCGCGTCGGCATCATGAAGCTGCGCGGGTCGGAACATGCGCTGAAGACGCCGGGCGGCTATGAGGCCCCGATGTTCCCGATCTTCCACCCGGCCTTCCTGCTGCGTCGCCCGGAAGAAAAGAGTCGCGCCTGGAGAGACCTGCTGAACATCCAGGCAAGGTTGGAAGCGTTGAGCTGATCGTTTCAACCGTCCTCCCGGCCGACCGCAGGAAGAGCCGGGACGGAGTCCTTCAGGGCCACCACTGACCTTAACGGCATTGCGTCCCGGGCATTCGCTAAACCGAATCCCGGGATGACGACCGGAAAGCCGTGCATCTGTTCAAACCGGTGACTTAAGATACTTTAGCGCGTGGGCCACATAGTCCGCCTTGCCGAGCGGGACACCGAGGTGGCGCATAATTGCGTAAGCCGTCATGCGATGGAAATGAAACTGCGGCTGCGCCCAATCGCGGACATATTCGAAGCCCGTCATTTCGAAGACCATTTCATTTGGCAGATCGAGCCTGACCTGCCGCCCCTCCGCGCCATCAAAAGCATCGGCCGGAACCGCAGCCAGTTCGCCGACTGTGCGATCAATCAGAGCATTTAGAGCGTCAAGCCCGGATACCTGCGGAATTTCGGGGACAGGTTCGTCCGTCAGTCGGGCCACTACTTCGCGCGCCTGATGGCAGGTGAATCGAATCTGCGTTTCAAGCGGGAACATATCTGGCGCCAACTTGGCTTTGAGCAGCGCATCTACCGAAATGTCCGAGTCTCCGGCCCAGCCGACTGCCTTCGCGACCTCCCCGGACAGGTTTCCCAGCGCATTCATATAAGCGGGAATGATCATTGAATGCAGGTTCATGGACTCGCTCCGGATAGATGATCCCTGAACATGGGGCCGTCCAGCGCGCGTGCACGAGCTATCCACAAACAAAAAGCCTGGAGTGTGAGGGGTACACTCCAGGCCGATGGGCCACAGGCGTAAGAGGAGGGGTTGCTCTACACCCGGGCTTTATCTGGCGGATGTCCACCGGATGTGAAGTCCGGCGCCTGATCCTGCCACTTCTACTGTTCGAGCCTTTCTTCGGCCTTCTCTTCGACGAGCTCCAGCTCGGCGTCTTTCCGTTTCTCAAACGCCGATCCGAACTTTTCGTTCCCATCTTCACCTAGAACGTTTTCCGCGACCGGAAAGATGTCCTGTTCCTCTTCCTCGATATGGTGCTCGTAGCGGTGGCGCATTTCCTTGAATTTCGGCAGCCAGGCCGGCGATGAGAAGTCGATTTCATTCAGCTCTTCCAGCATGTCGTCGATCTCTTTGTGCTCAGCCACCGAATGGCGCGCCTCGGGCTGGCCATCCTCGTCCGCAATGAGCTTCGAATAGAAGGTCTCTTCCTCGGCGGCGGCGTGGGCGCTGACATCGTGGTAGAAGGAATCCCAGGCCTTGCGCCGGGTCTCGCTATCGCCCTGCGTATCGGCAATGGTGGCGAGCAGCTCGCGGTGGCGGTCATGGTCTTTCTTCAGCGTCTCGTAGATCGTCGACATGAATGTCTTCCTTTCGTCTTTAATATCTGACCCACCAAACGCGCGGCCGCACCAGCCCGTTCCCGGCAAACCGCCGCACTCGACGCCGCGATAATTCGGGCTAAGAGAAACGCGATGCCCGCACCGATCTCGATCATCATTCCGACCCTGAATGCCGGCGGCGACCTGCCGGCCTGTATCGACAGCCTGATACCCGGCATCGAGGCGGGCCTGATCCGCGAACTGGTGATCAGCGATGGCGGGTCGAACGATGCGACGCGCCTGATCGCCGAAGGCGCGGGCGCAGACTTGGTCACGGGCGAACCTGGGCGGGCGGCGCAGCTGATCCGCGGGGCGGAGGCGGCACGCGGCGACTGGCTGCTTTTCCTGCATGCCGACACGGCCCTGTCGCGCGACTGGACCGAGCGGGTGGCCGATCACCTCGAAAGCCGCCCGGACAAGGCCGCCGTCTTTTCGCTCGTCTACCGCTCCGACGCGCGCATGGCGAAACGCATCGCCTCACGCGCCAATCGCCGGACGCGCTGGCTCGGCCTGCCTTATGGCGACCAGGGCCTGCTCATCCCTCGAAAGCTCTATGACGAGATTGGCGGCTATGACGACATTCCGCTGATGGAAGATGTCCGTATCGTACAGGCCATCGGCCGCAAACGGCTCGCCATCCTTTCGGCAGAAGCGCGCACGTCCGCCGCCAAGTATGAGCGCGACGGCTGGCGCAGGCGCAGCTGGAAGAATGCCTGGCTGATCACCCGCTATCTGATGGGCGCTTCGCCGGAGAAGCTTGCCCGCGAATACCGCTAGAAATCCTCGGAGTGAAGTTGCCACCACTCGTCGCTGGCAAGCCCGGCCTCATGCGCGGCGAGCAGCGTCTGCTTCAGCTGGTCCAGCGAGGCCGGCTGGCATTCGCGGATCTTGCCATCGTCGATCATCCCGCCGCTGGCCTCAAAAGCCTCCAGCGCTGCTTCGTCCAGTTCCTCGCAGTCCAGCGCGGCAATCTGCATGGTTGCGCCGCGCGCATCCGGTTCGGCCAGCCGGCGGGCGAGGCCGTACATGTAGGCAATACCATCCTCTTCCCTGATGCCTGCTTCGGCGATGAAAACCTGCCGGTCAGCGGCCTGGACAAACGGCGCAAAGCGGATCGCGACCTCGTCTTCCGCTTCGTCCGGCGACTCTGCGAAATAGCCATAGCCGCGCCGCTCAAGCGTGAGGCATGGATCGTCATCATCGAGGCAGACGGTAATCGGGCCGTCGACAGGCAGAACTGCCGCCTTGTCATCAATCAGCGGCTCAAGCGAAATATAGCAACCTGCCAGGGCCATCATGATGGCCAGGGCGCCCAGCTTTTTAAGACCTTTCATATGATCCATTCCCCTCGTCATACGTTCGGTTGTTCTGGAGCTTAGCAGACTTGATGGCATTTGCATGACCAAACCGACCCTGATGATCTTTACCAAGCCTCCGCGCGCGGGCGTCTCGAAGACCCGCCTTGCAGACGATCTGGGCCGAGCCGAGGCGCGTCGTATCGCACATTTTACAACCGCCCGGACCGTCCGCGCGGCGAGCGGCCTTGGCTGGCAGGTGCAGCTGCACATAGAGCCGCCGTCAGCCGTCGGCGATACGCTGGGCGGATTGTGGCCGCTGGCGTTCGAACACGTTCCGCAGGTGCGCGGCGATCTGGGCGACCGGCTTGCGGCGGCCATGACGCGCGCACCGTATGGACCGGTCATCTTCGTTGGCACGGACACGCCGGGCCTTTCGCGCCGGCATCTGAGGCAGGCCGAACGCCACCTTCGCCGCAAGGGCGCCGTGTTCGGTCCCGCCGCCGATGGTGGCTTCTGGCTGTTCGGCCTCAGCCAAAGCCTGCGCTACCCGGACGTCTTTGCAGATGTTCGCTGGTCCGGCCCGCACGCCATGGAGGATGTCTGGTCGAACCTGCCGGATCACGCGCATGTCTCGCTCTTGCCGCAGCTGATCGATATCGACACCGGCAAGGACTGGAAAATGTTTAACGATCAGTCATGAAGGTGGCAGAGTGCAGTCATCTTGATTGAGGTTATAGACGCTGGGCGCTGCATTGAACCAAGTCAGCAAACGTAACAACAAGGGCCTTTAATGTACCGCCTTGCCTATGTGAGCACCTCTCACACCCACTTGTCCGCCGAAGACATGCAGGACGTGCTCGAATCCGCCATCCGAAACAACAAGAAAGCCGGCGTGTCAGGCACGCTGCTGTTCAATGGCATGAATTTCCTGCAGATTCTCGAAGGCCCGGAAGAAGAGGTCGAGCGGATCTACACCCGCATCTGCGAGGACAGTCGCCACAATCATGTCGTGACGATTTTCCGCGAGTCTGGCGCCCGCCGCTGCTTTGAAAAATCGCCGATGACGCTGAACACGGTATCCAGCAAGGTGGGCGCGTTGCCGGACGGCCTGACCCTGTCTTCCGACATCGACCTGTTCATCCCGGCCTCCCTGCCCTCCCACCTGCGCGGGATGATCTACAGCTTCAGCACAATGCGCGGCTGATACGCCGGAAGAGCGCCTGCCGGCCTGTTTCCATCCACAGGCTTTGCGCCAATTGTTCTTGTTTTGTTCTGTTCCTTGTGCTGAATTTGCCAGGCATGAGACAGACTCAGAAACTCAAACCGACAGGACGTGTATCGCGCGACGATTGTGCCGGCGTTGCCGAGCGTTTCGAGCATCGCGGGCGCGGCGCGATCTCGAACCAGACCGGCCGCTTCGAACGCGAGACGCGCGAAGCCTTCGATGATGGCTGGGGCACGGTGGAAGAAGCCGCCGGGCGCCTCGAGACGACGCTGACACCGGAAGCGGCGAAGACGATCATCACCTTCAACCGCTCGCCGGACATTTCCTTCGATCGGACGATCAACCCCTATCGCGGCTGCGAGCATGGCTGCGTCTACTGTTTCGCGCGCCCGACACACGCCTTTCACGGCCTGTCTGCAGGACTCGATTTCGAGAGCAAGCTGTTCTTCAAGCCGGACGGGCCAGATCTTCTGAAGCGCGAGCTGTCGCGCCCGTCCTATGTCGTAAAGCCGATCGCGCTTGGCATGAACACCGATGCGTATCAGCCCGTCGAGCGCCGTCTTCGGCTTACGCGGACCTTCCTGGAGATCCTGTCGGCGCATAATCACCCGGTCACGCTGCTGACCAAGTCGGCGCTCATCCAGCGGGATATCGATATCCTCGCCCCGATGGCTGCCAGGGGCCTCGCCCGGGTCGGGGTGTCGATCACGACGCTCGACCCGCGCCTTTCACGCTTGATGGAACCGCGGGCTGCCGCCCCCTACCGGCGGCTGGAAACGATCCGGGCGCTTGCCGATGCCGGTATCCCTGTCATCGCCATGACGGCGCCGATCATCCCGGCGCTGAACGAGCCGGAGCTGGAAGCCCTGCTGGAAGCGGCCGCCGACAATGGTGCCTCAAGCGCGGGCTATGTCATGCTACGCCTGCCCTATGAGCTGAAGGATATCGTACATGAGTGGCTGGCCGAGCATTATCCCGGACGCGCGGCCCGCATCATCAACCTGCTGCGCGAGATGCGCGGCGGACAGGATTATGATTCCAACTGGTTCGAGCGCGGACGCGGCCGGGGCCCGCATGCCCGACTGATCGCCCAGCGCTTCCAGAAAGCCGCCCGGCGCCTTCGCCTCGATGCCCCTCGCCCGCGCCTGCGTACAGACCTCTTCCGCCCGCCCGAAACCCCGGATGGCCAGATGCGGCTGGATATCTGAGTGACGGTGTCCACAGCCAGTCCAGGTCTTTCACAGAATGCATCCACAGACTTGTCCACAGGTCCCGAATGTCGTTACGATTGCGAAATAATACGCCCGGAGCGTCCGTCTGCAGCTGAAGGATTCACTGCGTAACGAAGCGGAAACCAAATCAGGGCGGGAATGGCGATTCTTGTTGATTCGTGTAGAGGGGCTGACACGCCATGGAGCTGATCCGCAATACGATCATTGAAGGTGAATGTGTCGACGTGCTGTCGCGCCTGCCGGACAAATCGGTCGATCTCGTTTTCGCCGACCCGCCCTATAACCTGCAGCTTGGCGGCGGCCTGACACGGCCCGACCAGTCGGCCGTCGATGGTGTCGACGATGCCTGGGACCGGTTCGACAGCTTCGATGCGTATGACCTGTTCACCCACCAGTGGCTGACCGAATGCCGCCGTGTCCTCAAGGACGATGGCGCGATCTGGGTCATCGGCTCCTACCACAACATCTTCCGCGTCGGCGCGATCCTGCAGGATTCTGGCTTCTGGATCCAGAACGACGTCATCTGGCTCAAGTCGAATCCGATGCCGAACTTCAAGGGCACACGGTTCCAGAACGCGCACGAGACGCTGATCTGGGCGGCGAAGACCGAGAAATCCCGCGTCACCTTCAATTACGACGCCCTGAAAGCCTTCAATGAAGACAAGCAGATGCGCTCCGACTGGACGATCCCGCTCTGCACGGGCGGCGAGCGGCTGAAGGACGGCCAGGGCAAGAAGGCTCACCCGACACAGAAGCCCGAAGCGCTGCTCAAACGTGTCCTGCTGGCGACAACCAATCCCGGCGATGTCGTGCTCGACCCCTTCTCCGGCACAGGCACAACGGCGGCTGCCGCCAAGATGCTCGGCCGGGACTATGTCGGCATCGAGCAGGACCCGGCCTATATCCGCCTCTCGCGCGAGCGCCTCACCGCAATCACGCCGCTTGGCGACGATGCCCTGGAAACCCAGAAAAGCGCGAAAGCCCTGCCCCGAGTGCCGTTCGGCGCGCTGGTCGAGAATGGCTGGCTCAAACCGGGCGACCGTCTGTGGTCTCCCAAGAAGCGGCACTATGCCCGCATTCGCATCGACGGCAGCCTGTCGACGGGCGATGCCTCCGGCTCGATCCACCGGCTCGGCGCGCATGTCATGAAAGCCCCGGCCTGCAATGGCTGGACCTTCTGGCACTATGAGTCGCCGAAGGGCGACCTTGCTCCGATCGACCTGCTGCGCCGCCGCTACCGGCAGGAAATGGGCCTCAACTGACCGCCTTTGAGGCACGCAGGCACAAAGGCAGGTTCCCGCTGACGACGGGCTGACGCTCGCGGCCGAACCGCCTATGGTGACCGGGGACAAATCCCGGGTTGCCGGGTATTCGCGCGTGGAGCTGTCATGGGGCATGAAGGCCAGGAAATCTTTCTGAAGGACATGCTCGTCTTCCTGTTTGCGGCGGGCGTCATCGTCCCGGCATTCCGGATCCTCAAGCTGCCCGCCGTTGCCGGCTTTCTCATCGCGGGCGTGGCACTTGGCCCGCATGGTCTTGGCGCCTTCGAACATCTCTGGGAGCCACTTCAGTTCCTGACCGTCTCCGAGCCTGAAGCCGCTGCGCCCTTCGCCGAACTCGGCGTCCTGTTCCTGCTCTTCCTGCTGGGTCTTGAGCTTTCATTTGAAAAGCTCTGGGACATGAAGAGGATCGTGTTCGGCGCGGGCGGACTGCAGGCGATCCTCAGCGCCACGCTGATCGGCACCACCCTCTGGCTGTTCGGCGTCAACGGGCAGGCCGCGGCCGTGATCGGCCTTGCGCTTGCTCTGTCATCGACCGCCATCGTCATGCAGGTGCTGACCAGCGAACACCGCGCCGCAACCCCCGCCGGACGAACGGCGCTTGGCGTACTGCTTTTCCAGGACATTCTCGTCGCGCCGATCCTGATCTTTGTGAGCTTCCTGTCGCCCGAAACCGGCGTGAACATTGTGCAGACCGTGCTGCGCGCCCTGTTTGAGGGGCTGATCGCCATCGTGATCATCGTGATTACCGGCCGCTTCGTCCTGCAGCACGTGTTCCGGCTGGCAGCCCGTACGGGCGGGCGCGATTTCCTGATGGCGCTGACCCTGTTCGTCGTGATCGGCGCTGCTGTCATGACGGGTATGGCAGGCCTGTCGGTTGCCCTCGGCGCCTTCCTTGCCGGCCTGTTGCTTGGCGAGACCGAATTCCGTCATCAGACCGAGGTCGATCTCGACCCGTTCAAGGGCCTGCTGCTCGGCATCTTCTTCATGACGGTCGGCATGAGCATCGACCTGGCGGTGATCGCCGAGATTGCGCCCATCGTGCTTGGCGGCCTTGCCGGTCTGATCATCCTCAAGGCCGTCGTCGCCTGGGGGGCTGCGCGCCTCTTCGCCGGACCGGCCAATGTCGCGACCGAAAGTGCCTTCCTTCTGGCGCCGGCCGGCGAGTTTGCCTTTGTGGTCATGGCTGCCGCTGCGGGGGCCGGCATTCTCGGACCGGAACTGACCACACCCGTCACAGCCGTTGCGGGCCTCTCCATGCTGCTCATCCCGCTTGGTTCCCGGCTCGGCCAGTCGCTCGCCAAACGGATAAAGGTGCCGGACGCGCCGCAGATGCCGAATGACGACTTTTCCGAACGCGAAGGCCATGTGATCATCGCAGGGTTCGGCCGGGTCGGACGCACGATTGCCCGTATCCTCGATGAAGAGCAGGCCGACATCGTGATCATGGAGCGCAGCTTCCACTCGGTCCAGATGGGCCGGAATGAAGGCTGGCAGGTTCAACTCGGTGATGCGGCGCGCAAGGAAATGCTGGAAGTGGCCGGCGCACAGGGCGCGTCGCTCTTCGTCGTGACGGTAGATGACCCCGTAAGCGCGGAGAACATGGTCCGCGCGATCCGGACCTTGCGGCCGACCGTACCGGTCTTTGCCCGTGCCCGCGACGCCGAGCATGGCAAGACCCTGCGCAAGGCCGGGGCGACCTTTGTCATCCCGGATGCTATCGAGGCCGGCCTGCAGCTTGCCGGCCGCGTCTTGCAGGAATTTGGCTATGCCAAAGAGACCGTGCGCGACCTGATCGGATCCGAACGCGATGAGGAGTACCGCAAGGCCGATCAGGCCTGAAGCCAGTTCGGAGGAAACAGAGTCGTTTGCGAACGGATACTTGCGCAAACACAATGGCATGAAGCAGCGGTCTGGCGCGCAACGGAAGACCGATGCTTTACCGCGCGAGCTTCAGCGCTTTCCTGAAGACGCTGGGAAAGGCTTCGCCCGCCTCATCCGCCGGCATCCAGTCAAAACCGGACGGGGCATCTGCCAGCGTCAGCCGCTTCACGGTCAGGCGCAGTTCGAAATGCGTGAAGACATGACGAACCTCCCCGATCGCGTCGCCACCACCGGCCCAGCCCGGCCGCTCTGCCATACCGCTTTCCAGCCATTCCGTTGTCGGCAGCGCCAGCATCCCGCCAAGCAGGCCGCGATCGGGCCGGCGCTCGACCAGGACGTCGCCACCCCGGAACACGGCATAAACCTCGCCGCGGCGCTGCGGCCGGGCCTTTTTCTCAGGCTTGACCGGATAGCGTTCGACCTCGCCTTCGCCGTGGGCGGCGCACCAGTCCCGGACAGGGCAAAGCAGGCAGTTTGGGCGCTTCGGCGTGCAGATGGTCGCGCCAAGGTCCATCAGCGCTTCGGCAAATTCGCCCGGCCTGTCAGCCGGAACAAGCGCCCGGACGAGCGCGGCGATACGCGCCTTTTCCTCTTTCCAGGGTCCCTTCGCGGCCAGCAGGCGCGCAAACACACGGTCGACATTGCCATCGACCGCCGGCGCCCGTTCGCCAAAAGCCAGCGCTGCAACGGCCCCGGCCGTATAGGCGCCGATGCCGGGAAGGCTGCGCAGCGCGTCCTCAGTCTTCGGCCAGGCGCCTGCCTCGGCAACCGCGCGAGCACATTTCAGCAGATTGCGGGCGCGCGCGTAATATCCAAGCCCTGCCCAGGCGGCCATGACGTCGCCATCGTCGGCGCCGGCAAGATCCTCCACGGTTGGCCAGGTTTCGGTGAAGGCGTGAAAGTAGCGCGCGGCATGCGGAACGGTCGTCTGCTGCAGCATGATCTCGGCCAGCCACACCCGATAGGGATCCGGGGTGACGCCTCGCGCACGCTCACCCGGCCCGATCCGCCATGGCAGATCGCGGGCATGGCGGGCATACCAGTCGAGCAGCGCCGCCGGCAGACCGTCAAATCTTGTTGAAACCGCATGCGCGGTCTTTTCACCTGATCGCATGCGCGGCACAATCGCCCTCATGGTTGCAAGGTCAAGCCTCGATCCGCTGGAAGAAGCGCGCGCGCGTATCGCCTTGCGATACCAGCGGGGCAAGCGCGCCGATGCCCTGCCGGACTCCTTCGGCAAGCTCGCCTTGCAGATTGCGCGCAAGAAAGTGCCGGACAAGGGCCCGGCCATTGGCCGCCTGAAACTGCTCTGGCCGGAGATTGTGGGCGAACAGCTCGCCAAGGTATGCGAGCCCGAAAAGATCGGCGCGAGCGGCAAGGGCAAGGGCCGCGTCCTCAGTGTGAAATGCATCCCGGCCGCCTCGACCATGGTACAGCACCAGAGCGAAACGATCCGCCAGCGCGTTGCCGCCTCGCTGGGCGGCGATATCCGGGAGGTCCGGATCACGCAGGGGCCGCTAACGCGCGGCGGAATGCCGGCTGCCCGCAAACGCAAGCGCCCGCTCAGCGCAGCCGAGCGAAAATTTCTCGACGAATCCGTCGCCTCGATCGAAGACCCGGCACTGCGCAAGGCCATTTTGGCGCTGGGAGAGGCTGTGCTAACGACCGATGAGTCCTGATGCTACAGGCGTGCCGGGCGCGCCGTTAACCTATTGGAAACCACTCCAACCCAATTCTTAAGCAAAGGTTATGATCATGAAGTTCATGTCCCGCCGCGCCGTACTGATCGCTGGAACGCTGATGGCCGCAGCCGCCTGTGGCGCCGCAGACGACTCATCGTCCAGCGGCAACGCATCGGTCGACAATGCCGCGGTCGAGGAAATGGTCCTCGGCGCAGACGATGCGCCGGTAACGATCATCGAATATGCATCCTGGACCTGCCCGGCCTGTCTTCAATACCAGAACGACGTCGTCGGCCAGCTGAAGGAAGAATATGTCGAAACCGGCAAGGTGAAGTTCATCTTCCGCGAATACCCGACCGCGCCTGCAAACATCGCCGTCGCTGGCTTTGCCGTCGCCCGCTGTGCCGGCGAAGACCAGTATTTCGACGTGCTGGGAGAACTGTTCGAGCGCCAGCGCGGCATCCTCAGCCTCGCGCGCGAAGGCGGACAGGTGAAGGCTGCCCTCAAGCAGGTCGCGGCCAATCATGGCATCACGGACGACGCCAGCTTCGAGGCCTGCCTGCAGAACTCCGATATCCGCCGCGCCATCGCAAGCTCGGTGTCGAAAGGCGAAAATGACGGCGTGACCGGAACGCCCACCGTCCTGCTCAATGGCCAGGTTCTGCCCGGCTATGAATGGCGCCGCTGGGACGGCATGAAAGCGGTTCTCGACGAAGCCCTCGGCGAGGACGCACCGGCCGCCACGAATACGGCTGAAGAGCCAGAGGCTGCACCGGAAGCAGACTCCACGAGCGAATCCGGCGATATGGAAATCGTCGAACCGACCTCCGGCGAGGCTGATCCGGAGTAACTTCAACAGGGGGAGCCTGTCTTTGCACATTACAGAACTGCGCATTGCAGGCTTCAAATCCTTCGTCGACCCGCAGGAGGTCCCGGTTCTCCCGGGGCTGACCGGCATCGTCGGCCCGAATGGCTGTGGCAAGTCGAACCTCCTCGAAGCGCTCCGCTGGGCAATGGGCGCAAGCTCTGCCAAGGCGATGCGCGGCGGGGAAATGGATGACCTGATCTTTTCCGGCTCGCAGCAGCGCCCGGCGCGCGAGCTGGCAGAAGTCACCCTTGTTCTCGACAATTCGAAACGCACCGCCCCGCCGGAATTCAATGCTTCCGACGTGCTGGAAATCCAGCGCCGGCTGAAGCGTGGCGCTGGCTCGACCTACAAGCTGAATGGCCGGACCGTTCGCGGCAAGGATATCCAGCTGATCTTCGCCGACGCCTCGACCGGCGCCAATTCGCCGTCTCTCGTCCGTCAGGGCCAGATCTCGGAACTCATCGGCTCCAAGCCGCAGAACCGGCGCCGCATCCTCGAAGAAGCTGCCGGTATCTCCGGCCTCAATACGCGCCGTCACGAGGCCGAGCTTAAGCTGCGCGCCGCCGAGACCAATCTCGAGCGCCTGTCGGAGGTGTCGGCCGAAGTCGAGCGCCAGCTGGAAAGCCTGAAGCGCCAGGCGCGCAAGGCCCGCAAGTACAAAGAGCTGTCGGAGCGGATTTCCGCGCTCGAAGCCTTCCTCGCGCACCTTAAATGGGAGGCGGCCCGAGAGGCCAAGGCGCAGGCCGAGGCTGAACTGGCCCGCTGCCGTGAGGCTGTCGAGCAGTCTTCGCGCGCGGCCGCCGTCGCCGAGACCCGCCGCATCGAAGCCGGCGAAGGCCTGCAGCCGCTTCGCGATGCGGAAGCCGTTGTCTCCGGCAAGCTCGGACAGGCGCGGATCGACCTTGCCCGGCTCGAAACCGAACGCAAGAATGCCGCTGACCTGCTTGCCCGCCATGAGAGCGAAGCGCGTCGGCTGATGGACGATATCCAGCGCGAACAGGCCCAGAAGGACGAAGCCGCCCAGGCCCTCGAAGAGGCCAAGGACAATCTCGCCGCCCTGCCGACGGAAGACCCGAAGGCGAATGAAGAGCTCGAAGCCAAGGCCAAGGTCGACCTTGAAGCCGCCCGCGAACAGCTGAACGACGCCCAGGCCGCTGCCGATGATGTGGCGGCCAAGCTAGCCTCGATGAAGGCAGAGCGTCAGGCGGCCGAAGCCAGCGCGGAAGCCCAGCGCCGGCGCAAGGCGAGCCTTGAAGCCGATGCCAACCGGCTGAACCAGCAGCTGACCGACATGCCGGACACCGCTGCACTCCAGGCGAAGCTGGCTGAAGCCGAGAAGGCCGAAGAAACCGCCGAGATGGCGCTGCATGACGCCGAACGCGCCGTCGATGCGGCAGAAGCCACCCTGGCTGAAGCCCGCGAGGCCGAAGCTGAAGCCCAGGGTCCGAAGGATGAAGCCGACCAGGTGGTGCGCACGCTCGAGTCGGAGATCGCAGCGCTTGAGCGCCTCCTGAAGCAGGCCTCGGGCCCGAAGGCCCCACCTGTCATCGACCGGGTGCGCACACGCGATGGATATGAGAAGGCGGTCGCCGCCGCCCTCGGCGATGACCTGCAGGCCTCGACCCAGCGCGATTCATCGCTCTACTGGGCGGGCAGCGAGATCAAGACCGACGCCCTGCCCGCCGGGGCTGAGCCACTCCATAATTTCGTCGAGGCCCCCGGTGAACTCGCCGCGCGCCTTTCGCAATGCGGTGTGGTCAGCGTCGAGGACGGTGCCCGCCTCGCCACGGGGCTGAAGCCCGGCCAGCGGCTGGTCACCACTGAAGGCCATCTGTGGCGCTGGGACGGGTTCACCCGCACACCCGATGCCCCTGTTTCGGCTGCCGAGCGTCTGGCCCAGCAGGCACGGCTGGAAGCCGCCCAGGCCGAAATCGGTCCGGCGCGCGACACACTCGACGAAGCCGCTGACGCCCTGTGTGCGGCAAAAGCCCAGCGGGCAGAAGCGGAAGACGACCTGAAAGAGGCGCGCAAGCTGGTCTCGCCCAAGGCAAGCGAGCTGAACCGCGCCCGATCCGCCACCGCTGAAACGCGGCAGGCCTTCGAGCGCGCGGACGTCAAGCGCGAATCGGCCAGTGAGGCGCTCGCGCGTGTCGAGTCGGACCTGCGCGGCGTCGAGGAATCGCTGGCGCTGGTTTCCATCGGCGGTGACGATACAGAGCTGGAGCGGCTGGAGACGATTGCGATCGGTGCCCGCGAGGCGCTGACCAGGGCACGCGAACACGAAACCGAATGCCGCGGCCGGCTGGCTGATATTACCCGCAACCGTGAGCAGGCCATTGCCCGTCGCGAGGGCTTCCAGAAGGATGTCGAGCGCTGGACAGGCCGCCTCGCCAATAGCGAGCAGCGGCTGCAGGACCTCCTGAAGCGCCGCTCGGAAGCGGCCGCCGACGCCGAACGCGCCCGCTCCAAACCGGAAGAGATGCAGGGCCAGATCGACGCGCTGGCCGAGCGCGTCGCCCAGTTCGAGGAAGAGCGCAAGCAGGCCGCAGACCGACTTGCGGAGAAGGAAAGCACGACGCGCGAGAGCGAGCAGCACGCCCGCGAAACGGCGAACGCCGCCATGGAAGCACGCGAATCACTTGCGGGTGCGAAAGTCCGCCTGGAGAATGCCGAAAGCCGCCTGGAAGACGCGGTCGAGACCGCGCGCACCCAGTTCCAGCGCATGCCGGAAGGCCTGATGACGCTGGCCCGCGCCGGGATCGACGAGGAAGAGCTGGAAACGCTGGAAGTTTCCGAAGCTGACCGGCAGCTCGATTTCCTGCGCCGTGACCGCGACCAGCTTGGCGGCGTCAACATGGAGGCCGAAGCCGAGGCCGAGGAGCTGGCCGAACGGCTCGGCACGCAGGCGAGCGAGAAGGAAGACCTGATCGCCGCCATTGCCAAGCTGCGCGATGGGGTCGCTGCCCTCAACGATGAAGGCCGGGCCCGCCTGCTCGAAGCCTTTGAACGCGTGAACGAGCACTTCAAGGCGCTCTTCACCACGCTGTTCCGTGGCGGCGAGGCAGAACTGCGCCTGGTCGATAGCGACGATCCGCTTGATTCGGGCCTTGAGATCATGGCGCAGCCGCCCGGCAAGCGCCTTGGCACGCTGAGCCTGATGTCCGGCGGCGAGCAGGCATTGACGGCGACGGCGCTGATCTTCGCTGTCTTTCTGTCGCGCCCCTCGCCGATCTGTGTGCTCGACGAGGTCGATGCCCCGCTGGATGATGCAAATGTCGACCGCTATTGCCGCCTGCTCGATGAAATGCGCCGGCGCACCGATACGCGTTTCATCGTCATTACCCACAATCCGGTGACGATGAGCCGGATGGACCGGCTGTTCGGCGTCACCATGCGGGAAAAAGGCGTTTCGAAACTGGTTTCGGTCGATCTGGATGCTGCCGAAGAACTGGTCGCAGCGGAATAGGCCCTGCGGCAAAAGTACATTTGCTAAATTTTCGTTCTTTTTCAAAGCATTACGCCGCAATACATTGGCTTGACTTGCAAACACCTCTCAAATAGCTTCCGGCGCAAATGGCAGGGGGTCCTCCCCATGTCTGTATCGAGCGGCATTCAGGTGATTTCCATGGCCGGTCCAGAGCGGAATGATCTTAGCGAGCGCATCGCAAAAGCTCAGGCCGACCGGGCGGCAAGGGAGGCCAAGAAGGCGCGGCGCGATGCAGAGATGGAAGGCAACGTCTCGGCTGGCGGCCTTGCGCTTCGCTATGGTGCGGAATTCGGGGCGTCGGTCTTTGTCGGGATCCTGATCGGACTGGTGATCGACCACTTCTTCGGCACCAAGCCGTGGGGATTGCTTGTTATGCTGGGATTCGGCCTTGCAGCCGGTATCCTCAATGTTATACGCGCCTATCGCCAGTTGACGGCGAACGCGCAAAGTCAGGGATCGGACCAGTCAGACGGTCCGGAAAACGGGAACCAGGGCTGATGAATCTTTCGTTCCGGCAAATCGCCGACCCGATGCACCAGTTCGAGGTGAAGAAGCTGATCGAGATCGGTCCGATCGGCGGACTCGACCTCTCATTCACCAATGCCTCTTTCTACATGCTGCTTGGCTGCGTGCTGATCGTCGCCTTCTTCGGCATGGCTGCCTCGCGCGGCAAGCTCGTGCCATCGCGCATGCAGTCCATTGCCGAGATCGGCTATGGCTTTGTCGCCGACATGGTCCGCGGCGCGGCCGGTGAGGAAGGCCTGAAATTCTTCCCGTTCGTCTTCACCCTCTTCTTCTTCGTGTTCTTCGCGAACATGATCGGCATGGTGCCGTATGCCTTCACCACGACGAGCCACCTTATCGTGACGGCGGCCCTCGCCCTGCTCGTTATCTCGATCGTGATCTTTTATGGCTTCTACAAGAACGGCCTGAAGTTCCTGAAATTATTCGCGCCCGCTGGCGCGCCGTGGCCGATCTACCTGCTGCTGGTGCCGATTGAGGTCATCTCGTTCATCGCCCGCCCGGTCACCCTCGCGCTGCGTCTGTTCGCCAACATGCTGGCCGGGCACATCATGCTGAAACTGTTTGCCGGTTTCGCGGTGACACTGGCAACGCTGGGCGGCGCCTATATCGTCATTGCACCGCTGGCTTTCGCCATGGGCGTGGCACTCAACGCACTCGAATTCCTGGTCGCCGGCCTGCAGGCCTACGTGTTTGCGATCCTGACCTGCGTCTACCTGAACGACGCGCTTCACCCGGCTCACTAAGGACGTCTCTTCGCCGGTGCGGCCAATCGCGCCGTGCCACAACACTTGACGCGCCCGCACGAACAGGCTTCACGGGCACCAAACCTAAATCAGTCTTTCCCAAAGGAGATCACGAAATGGAAGGCGATATCACTCTCGGCCTCAAATATGTCGGCGCAGGCCTGGCCACGCTCGGCATGATCGGTGCGGCAATCGGTGTGGGCAACATCTTCGGCTCGTTCCTCGACGCCGCCATGCGCAACCCGTCGGCTGCCCCGCAGCAGACCGGTAACCTCTTCATCGGTATGGCCCTCTCGGAAGCGCTCGGCATTCTGGCCTTCCTGGTCTCCATCCTGATTCTGTTCGTCGTCTGACGACACCCCAATCAGATCCGGCTGGCCCGCCTTGCGGGCCGGCCGATTTCCCTTTTCGACCTGTTCATCAAGGTTAGGCCATGATGCTCTTGTCCTTTGCTGCTGAAGCCGCCCATGGCGCAACCGGCGGAAGCGCTGCCTTCCCGCCTTTTGATCCGTGGCACTTCCCGTCCCAGCTCTTCTGGCTGGTGATCATGTTCGGCGGTCTTTACATCGTCCTGTCCCGCTTCGTGCTGCCGAAACTCGGCGGTGTGATCGAGAAACGCGGCGACACCATCGCCGACTCGCTGGACGAAGCGGCCCGCCTCGACGAACAGGCCAAGGAAGCCAAGCGCCAGCAGGAGCTTCACCTCGCCGAAGCCCGTTCCAAGGCCCGCGAGACGGCCGACAAGGCGCGTGACAAGGTCGAAGCCGAGATTGCCGCAGAGACGCAGAAAGTCGATGCCGATCTCGCCACGCGTCTCGAGGAAGCCGAGGCCCGTATCCGCAAGGTCCGGTCCGAAGCGCTTTCGAATGTCGATTCCATCGCGACCGAAACCACCCAGGCCATGCTGGCCCGCTTCGGCGTCTCGGTCAGTGAGACCGATGCCAAGGCCGCCGTCCAGCGCGCGACCAAGGACTAGGAGCAAATGATGATGAAACGTCTGGTTCCCGTTCTCCTCGCCGCGACAAGCGCACCGCTCGCCTTCGCCGCTGAAACGAGCGGCAGTGCCCACGAGTCCGGCGCGACCTTCATGAACATCGTTGCCCCGTTCCTCGATCCGGTGACCCATGTTGCCACGGCGGCGCTTATCGTCTTCCTGATCATCGCTGCCGCTCTCGGCGCCTTCAAGGCTGTCGGCAAGGCGCTCGACGACCGCGCTGGCGACATCCAGAAGCAGCTCGACGAATCCCGCGCCCTGCGTGAGGAAGCGGCCGCCATGCTGGCTGAGGCCGAGCGCAAGCAGAAAGAGGCCGACCAGACGGCCGAGGCCATGATCCAGCAGGCCAAGGCTGACGCCAAGCTGATGGTCGAGCAGGCCCGCAAGGACCTCGCCGAGAAGGTGGCCCGCCGCGAAGCCCAGGCCGAAGCCCGTATCGCGCGCGCCGAAGCCGAAGCCGCACAGGATGTCCGCCGGGCCGCCGCTGACGCAGCCACACGCGCCTCCAAGGAGATCATTTCGAGCTCCAGCAAGCGTGGTGACCTGTTCACCGAAGCGCTGGAAGAAATCGACAAGGCGCTCAACTAGGCGCCCTGCTCCGGACCCGAATTCAAAAAAGCCCCGCCGAAACGATCCGGCGGGGCTTTTTCTTGTCCTGTTGTCGGGGTGTCTGCCTATCGAAGCGCAGGCGCGGTGACCCGCCTAACCGGTCTTGCTCTTTTCGCGGCCGAAGACGGCGCGCATGAGCCAGTTCGGCGCGAAGCGTTCGAGGCGGGGGTTGCGCGCCAGCATATTCTCCATCCAGCGCTTGCCCCAGATCGCGTTACGTCCCAGCAGGACGACGCCGAGGATCGCAAGCGGCAGACCAATCGGCAGGATCGGCGTCAGGAAGGCGATCGGAATGGCAATAATGATGAAGAACAGGCCGAGCAGCGCCAGGAACTGGCGCACCACAGTGCGGAGTCCTGTTGTCACGGTCTGCAGCGGCACGCGGCGTTTCCTCTTGCTATCTGCCTCGGAGTCTGTGTCCGGCTCTGGCTCTGAATTCAACATTCGGGACTATATGGATATCGTTTCTAGTTCTGCCTAGAAGATGGTTTGAATGTGATGAATTTCAGGCGCAAATCCCGAATAACACACTTCACCATTCTGTAAGCACAGCGTGCCGGAGCCAGCCAGCAAATGCAATTGGCCGGAGACTCAAAAGCCCGTGAATTACCCGTTTTTAAGCCGACTGGGCTATTCTGCCGCAAGCGACTCCGGCTCTGGCGGGACCCAGCGCAACACCGGCTTGCGAGCAGCCTGCGTCTCGTCGAGACGGCGCATCGGAGCAAGATAAGGCGCCCCCTTCAGGCTCTCATCACCGCTGGCGGCCCGCTCGGCAATCGCGGCAAGCGCGTCGCAGAACCGGTCGAGTTCGGCCTTGCTCTCGGTCTCCGTCGGCTCGATCAGCATGGCGCCATGCACAACCAGCGGGAAGTACATGGTCATCGGGTGATAGCCCTCGTCGATCAGCGCCTTGGCGATGTCCAGCGTTTCGATACCCTCGGCGGTGAAGGCATCGGAGAATAGCGCTTCGTGCATGCAGTAGCCGTCAAAGGCTGGCGTCATGACCTTCTTCAGCCGTGCCTGGATATAATTGGCGTTGAGAACGGCATCTTCGGCCGCCTGTTTGAGGCCATCGGCGCCGTGGCTCAGCATATAGGTCAGCGCCCGCGTAAACATGCTCATCTGGCCGTGGAAGGCGCAAAGGCGGCCAAAAGCGTCCTCGCCCTCCCCTTTCGTTTCCTCCACCAGGTGGAAGCCATCTTCATCCTTCACGACAAACGGCACCGGCGCATAGTCGGCCAGCGCTTCGGATAGCACGGTCGGGCCGGCACCCGGTCCACCACCGCCATGCGGCGTCGAGAAGGTCTTGTGCAGGTTGATGTGCATCGCATCGACGCCGAGATCGCCGGGACGCACGCGCCCGACAATCGCGTTGAAGTTCGCGCCGTCGCAATAGAAATAGCCGCCGGCCGCGTGGATGAGGTCGGCGATCTCGCGGATATCGGTCTCGAACAGGCCGCACGTATTCGGATTGGTCAGCATGATGCCGGCAATGTCCGAGCTGTCTTCCAGCTTGGCCTTGAAGTCTTCCATGTCGACGCGGCCGCGCTTGTCGGCCTTGATCTCATCGACCTTGAAGCCGCACTGCACCGCCGTTGCCGGGTTCGTGCCATGGGCCGAAGCGGGCACAAGCACGCGCGTGCGCGTCTCGATTTCGCCGCGCGCCATCAGGGCCCGGCGGATCGCCATCATGCCGCAGAACTCGCCATGCGCGCCGGCCTTCGGGCTCATCGCCACGGCAGGCATGCCGGTCAGCGTCTTCAACCATGTCGCCAGCTGGTCGATCATTTCCAGTGCCCCTTGCACCGTCGATTGCGGCTGCAGCGGGTGGATGTCGGCGAAGCCCGGCATGCGCGCGACTTTCTCATTCAGCCGCGGATTGTGCTTCATCGTGCAGGAACCGAGCGGAAAGAGGCCGAGATCGATGGCGTAATTCTTCTGGCTGAGCCGCACATAATGGCGCACGGCTTCTGGTTCCGACAGTCCCGGCAGGTCGGTCGGACGCTTGCGGGCAACCCCTCCAAGGCGGGGCTTCACGCCCTTCGGTTTGGGCAGGTCGACGCCGGTCTTGTTGACGCAGCCCGTCTCGAAGATGAGGTCTTCGCGCTGCTGCAGACCGCGCGAGCCGGAAACGGTATGGATATCGGACATTGAGCTTGCCTCGGTTGGCGTTGTGGAACGGCCTTGGGAATTCATGGTCATGCGTGGGTCTCCACAAAATGCGGGGAATTGGCGCCAAACTTTTCGCGGATGCGCTTGTTCGCAACGCTGACATTGACTGCGCCCATGGCGATGATCTCGCGGCGCAGGTTCGAATAGAGCGTTTTGAAACTGTCCGGTTCGCGCCAGACTTCGGGATTGTCGATGATCGCCTGGAATTGCTGCTTGCGCTTGTTAAGGCGTGCCGGGCTTATGCCGATGGCGCGGAAGCGTTCCTGCAGGAAAGCTTCATACTCCATGATGGCACGCTTGTGGTCCCAGGCGTCCTGGTGTTGGGGGGTGTCTGTCACTATAGCACCTCCCTCAGCGCTTCAGCGTAGACGGCAATGTCTTCTTCCGTCGTGCACTCGGTCGCGCAGGCGATGATGACATCATCCAGCTTCTTGCCCGGGAAGAGCCGGGAGGCGCGCACGCCGCCGATGACACCAAGCTCGTCCAGTTCGGCGAGCACGGCTTCGGCATTGCCCGGCACGCGGAAGGCGAACTCGTTGAAGAAGCGCGGTGTCAGGATCTCAACGCCCTTCACTTCTTCCAGAGCATCCGCCAGCAGGCAGGCGGCTTCGTGGTTGAGCGTGGCGAGTTGGGTGAGGCCCTTGTCGCCCAGCAGCGTCATGTGCGCGGTGAAGGCGAGCGTGCAGAGGCCCGCATTGGTGCAGATATTCGACGTCGCCTTGTCCCGGCGAATATGCTGCTCGCGCGTCGACAGGGTCAGCACGAAACCGCGCTGGCCATCGGCGTCCTGCGTCTCGCCGCAGAGCCGTCCCGGCATCTGGCGGACATGTTTCTGGTTGGTCGCGAACAGGCCGACATAAGGCCCGCCGAAGTTCAGCGCATTGCCGATCGACTGGCCTTCGCCAACCGCGATATCGGCGCCCATCTCGCCCGGCGGCGTGACCATGCCGAGCGCGACCGTTTCAGTGAAGACCGAGACGAGCAGCGCCCCGTCAGCATGCGCGGCTTCGGAGACCGGCGTCAGGTCCGTGACCGTGCCGAAGACATTCGGGCTTTGCCCGATGACGCAGGCTGTCTTGTCGTTGACCGCGTCGCTGAGCGCCAGCTCGCCATCGACAGCCGGCGGCAGCTGAACGACCTCGATGCCCTGCGCTTCGCAGACGGTTCGGGTCGCCGAGGCATAGTGCGGGTGCAGGCCGCCAGACAGGACCACGCGGCGCCGGCGGGTCACCCGGCAGGCCATCAGCGCCGCCTCGGCGCAGGCCGTCGAGCCGTCATACATGGAGGCATTGGCGACATCCATCGCCGTCAGGGCCGCGACCTGGGACTGGAATTCAAACAGGGTCTGAAGAGTGCCCTGCGCGATTTCCGGCTGGTAAGGCGTGTAGGTCGTCAGGAATTCCGAGCGCTGGATAATGTGGTCGACCGTGGCTGGCACATGGTGCTTGTAAGCCCCGCAGCCCACGAAGAAGCGGCCTTCGGACGCGGTCCGGTTCTTCCCCGCGAGCGCCGCCATATGACGTTCGACCGCCAGCTCGCCCTGATGGTCAGGCAGGCCGTCGATCTTGCCGCCAAGGCGGGCGGCTTCGGGAACGTCGGCATAGAAGTCGTCAATAGACGCCGCGCCGGTGACGGCGAGCATCGCCTTGCGGTCTTCGGGTGTGAGGGGCAGGTAGCGCATCAGGCAAGTCCCTTGCAGTATTCATAATAGGCATCTTTATCCATGAGGCCCTCGGTTTCGGCGCCATCGGAAAACTTGATGACGCAGAACCAGCCTTCGGTCTCGGGATGCTCGTTGACCTTTTCCGGTGCGTCGGCGAGCGCGCCATTGGCGTCGATCACCTCGCCGGACATGGGCGCGTAGACGTCGGAGGCGGCCTTCACACTCTCGACGACGGCCATCTCGTCACCCTTCTTGACGGTCTTGCCAACCTCGGGCGTCTCGACGAAGACCACATCGCCAAGCTGGTCGGCGGCGTAGCGGGTGATGCCCACCGTGGCGAGGTCGCCGTGCACGGTGACCCATTCATGGTCTTCGGTGTAGAAGGTGACTTGCTGGGTAAATTTCTGCGTCATCTGGCTGGTCCTCAACGTTTGTAATTGTGCTCGATGAAAGGCAGTGCGGCGACTTCCGCCATGCGCGCCTTGCCCCTCACCATGAGTTCGATCTGCGTGCCCGGTTCGGCGAGGTCGGCGCGGATGTAGCCCATGGCGACGGGCGCATCGACCGTCGGGCCAAACCCACCGGATGTCACGATGCCGACGGTTTCTCCGTTCACCTGAATCTCGGTCCCTTCACGCGCCGGGGCGCGCTCAAGCGGCCGGATCCCGACGCGCTTTTCGGCCGGGCCATTGGCAAGCTGGTCGAGTATTTTTGCTGCGCCGGGGAAATCAGCGCGCTCGCGGCGTGACTTCTGGATCACCCATTGCAGGTCTGCCTCGACCGGCGTGCGCGTCGCGTCCATGTCATGCCCATACAGGCAGAGGCCTGCCTCAAGGCGCAGCGAGTCGCGCGCGCCGAGGCCGATCGGCTTTACCCGGTCATCTTTCAGCAGCTTTGCAGCAAGCGTCTGGCCCGCATCAGCCGGTATGAGGATTTCAAACCCGTCTTCACCGGTGTAGCCACAGCGCGACACCATGCACTCTGCCCCCTCCCAGGCGGCCAGCATGGCCTTCATGAAACCAAGAGCCTCACAGCCCGGAAATTCATCCTTAAAGACCTCGACGGCTTCAGGCCCTTGAAGGGCCATCAGGACCCGGTGATCGGCGGGCTGGAGCACTGCCCGGCCCTTGAACTGTTTCTCGAACAGCGCCCAATCCTGAGCTTTCACGGCGCCGTTGACGACGATGTAGAGCCGCCCATTCTGTTTCTCATCCGGCAGACGGGTGATAATCAGGTCGTCGAGGATCCCGCCATCATCATTTAGCAGCGTGGTCAGCCGCGCCTGCCCCGGCTTGAGACCGGCAATGTTGCTCGGAACGACTTCCTCAATCAGCGCGGCAATTGCCTTGTGGGCGTCTTCGCTGCCTGACGGGCCTTCTTTCAGGGTCAGGAAGCACGGCCCCATATGAGAGACATCGAACAGGCCGGCATGCTCGCGGGTCCAGAGGTGCTCTGGCTTCACGCCTTCAAACTGGACCGGCATATCATAGCCGGCAAACGGGACCATCCGCGCGCCGAGCGAAACGTGCAGCCCATGAAGGGGCGTCTGCCTGAGATCGTGTGTAGCCTGGTCTGCCATGGCGCCCTTTGCGGTCAAACGGCCACACGCCCTCGCCTTTCGAGGATCATGGCCGCCCCCGCTGTCTCGGCGCCTGAGAGATTCCGCCTGACGCCCATGTACCGGGCCGGCTTGCTCCTTCGGCGAGGCCATCAGCACGAAAATGACCGTGCCTGCCTCTTTCCAGCGTGTGGTCTCTCTCCCGGTCCTTTTGCCTGAGCGTTTCCGGGGCGGTTGCGCCTTCGGCGGCAGGCTGACGTTTGCCTGCTCTCTCCCGGGGAGGAGATATTACTAACGACACACCTATTTCAGAGTCGCCCGCCCGGCAAGGCGATGACGCAATTGCGATGGAAATTCCCTGCGAGCGTGCCTGAGTCTTACTCAGTCATTGCAGGGTTTGAGAGCTGGCTGGCAGCAACCGGGCAGGCGCGCCTCAGCTCGCCGGCATTCTCCGCCAGAAAGTAGCGCGAGGCATCCCCCGCGCATTTCTCCAGTTTTTTCCGGGCGCTCCGGGCCGGATCAAGGGCAACGGCACAGACGCTGATGCCCATGCCACGCATCCGATCGCGCCGCTGACGGGCCTGCGGTACGTTTTTCGACCGCAAGACCCGCAATCACTACCGCACGGCGAAGTCGAACGGTTCGTTGCGGTTGGCGCCCTTGTTGGGGCCCATGAAGCCGAACAGGTGGCCGGCCACTTTCCGCATCTGGATCTCCTCGGAGCCCTCGGTAATCCGGTAGCGGCGGTGGTGACGGTAGATATGCTCGAACGGCTTGTGGCGCGAATAGCCCATACCGCCATGCACCTGCATCGCCCGGTCGGCCGCATCGCAGCAGAGCCGGTTGGCGTAGTAGTTACACATCGACACCTTGTCGGAGAGATAGATCGCGACGTCCGGTTTCGACATCTGGTCGATCTGCCAGGCCGTCTTGAAAATGAAGAGCCGCAGCATCTCTGCCTGAGTGGCAAGCTCCACCAGCGGGAACTGGATCGCCTGGTTGTACGACAGCGCCTTGCCGAAGGGGCGGCGTTCATTGGCGTAGTTGATGGCTTCGGTGATGCAGTACATCGCCGCGCCGACCGAACTTGCCGCCTGACGGATGCGGTTTTCGTGCACGAAATGCTGGGCAAGCGCGAGACCGCCTTCCGGCGGACCGAATACCGCATCTTCCGGCACCCAGAGGTCCTTGATGTAGAACCGGCAGTGGTCGGTCGGCATGTTGAACGTCCACATGTACTCATCGATCTCGATGGCCGGGTCATCGGCCGGGACGATCAGGCAGGTAATGCCTTTCGCGTCGCCATCGTTTCCGCTGGTCCGGCAGAACAGCATGATGTGGCTGGCGACGTGCATCCCGGTGATCCACATCTTGGAGCCGTTGATCAGCCAGCCATCCTTGCCGTCCTTCTTGTGGCGCACAGCGCGGGTTTCCATGTGAGTCGCATCCGAGCCATGGTCGGGCTCAGTCAGGCCGAAGCAGGCCTTGAACTCGCCTTTCAGTGCGGCTTCCGCGAGGTGTTTCTGGTCCGGCCGCGCAAAGTCGCGCAGCATCAGGATCTGCGGGAAGTTGCCGACAATGGAATGCTCGTTCTGAAGGTCGTTGTGCAGGCCAAGTCCCTTGCGCGCGAAGTGTTCGCGAATGATGGCCATGCCGAGATTGGTCCCGTCCTGGCCGCCAAACTCCTTGGGCAGCGCATAGCGCAGGTGCCCGGCTTCATCGGCAAGCTTCTTCGCCTTGGTGAGAAGCTCTTCCCATTCCGGCCGCGGAAGGCCGCCATTGTCAAAATCGGTCCGCGCCCATTCGCGGCGGTGGTCGAAGAAGCGGATATTGTCATCCTGCTCTTCCAGCGGCTTGATCTTGTCTTCGATGAATTTGTCCAGCACGACGAGATAATCGGCGATTTCCTTGGGTATATTGAAGTCCATCTGCGGTCTCCCTGCCCTTCTTTTCTATATCTACCGCCCAGAATACCGGGCCCCGGTGAGCCTGCAATCAGCGCCGTCGCGTCAACTCGGGAACATTTTTTCCGGGCGCCTTGCGTAACGATCATTGCACGAGCGTGCCGCCGCCCGAAAATAACCGCCCTGAACGATTGACAATTTATTCAGCCGCCATAAACTGAGACTGCGGATTACAAGCAAACAACCGCCGACAGAAATAACCCCGAGCACTGCACCAGGAGTTTCCTCCCAATGAATCGTTTCATCCCTCTCGCCGCTGCGGCTGCAGCGATCGTGTTGCCGGCTGCCGCTGGCACAAGCTTCACGGCGAAGGTCGCCACGCCGTTCGAGACTCAGGAAAACGTTGTCGCTGCAAAAGCCCTTTGGAGCTGCAGCGGCGATACATGCGTCGCCGAACTCAACCGCCGCACGGTCACCGTGCGCACCTGCAAGAAAGTCGCCTCGGAAGTTGGCGTACTGGCCGGTTTCAGCAACGACAAGGAAAGCCTCTCAGAGGAAGACCTCGCCAAGTGCAACGAAGCCGCCAAGGACTAAGTAAGCTTTCATCTCACTCTCTGAATACTTTGGCCGCCCTTCACTGTTAAGGGCGGCCTTTTTTTTCATTCCGGCGGACGCCTGCCTAGCCACGTTCCTTCGGCTGCCAGAGTTCGATCTTGCGCCCGTCGGGATCCATGAGCCAGGCAAAGCGGCCATAATCGAAGTCCTCCGGCGGCTGAACGAGCTCGACACCGGCCGTCTCGATCCGTTTCAGGACAGCGTCCATGTCGTCAACCATCAGGTTGAACATGACAGTTTCAGAAGACGGCTTGAAATAATCGCTGCCGGACTTGAAGGGAGCGAAAATCGACCGCGCCCCCTCGGGAAAGGCCTTCGCCGAAGCTGCGTGCAGGAAATCAAACCCGCCATAGTCATTCGGCGCCATGCCCAGCACATCTTCATACCACTTTGCCGTCGCCGCCGGATCGTCGCAGAGAAAGAATATACCGCCCAGGCCGATGACATTGCTCATAAGTTTTCCCTTCCATCAGCGGGTTGGCAAATCAGTCGGGGACGAAGACCGCTACCACCTTCCGCCCGGAAGCGATCATACCGAACGCCGGGCCGGGCACCATCCACGCGGTCAAAAAAAGACCGTCCGGCCTGTCGCGGATGTCCATCGAAACCTTTCCGCTGCGGCATACCGGCGCCACCGTTGAAAAGTCTGGCCTATTAGGTCCGCCGACATTAGGGTCCGCGGCAACAAGAACCTAGCCTACCGGAGGACATTATCCCTATGAGAGAAGCAGTTATCGTATCGACCGCCCGCACCGCGCTGACCAAGGCTGGCCGCGGCGCCCTCAATGACACGCACGGCATCAAGATGGCAGGCCATGCCATCAAGGGCGCGATCGAGCGCGCTGGCATCGACCCGAAGGAAGTCGAGGATGTCTTCCTGGGTTCGGCCCAGCCCGAAGGCGCCACCGGCCATAACGTTGCACGCAATGCGGCGCTCTGGGCCGGCTGCCCGTCAAGCACGTCCGGCGCGACCATCAACCGGTTCTGCTCTTCCGGCCTGCAGGCTATCGCCAATGCGGCTCACACGGTGATGAACGAAGGCGCACCGGTTGCGATCGGCGGCGGCGTGGAGAGTCTCTCGCTCGTTTCCCGGTCCGGTCACATGAACACCTATCGCTACACCGAAGAAGAGCTGATGCAGAAATGGCCGGCGATCTGGATGACGATGATCGAAACCGCAGAGATCGTCGCCGACCGCTACAATGTCTCCCGCGAGGCGCAGGACATGTATTCGGCCGAAAGCCAGCGCCGCACGGCCAATTTCCAGGAAAAGGGCTGGATGGCTGAAGAGATCGTCCCGATGAAGACCAAGATGAAGCTGGTCAACAAGGAAACGGGCGAAGAAACCTATCAGGAGGTCGTCGCAGACCGCGATGACTGTAATCGCCCGGGCACGACCTATGAAACGCTGGCAGGCCTGAAGCCCGTCTTCTCCGGCGGCATGGTCGTCAAGGAAGGCAAGTACGTCACCGCCGGTAACGCCTCGCAACTGTCCGACGGCGCCGCTGCCGTGGTCGTGATGGAAGCGGCCGAAGCCAAGAAGCGCAATATCGAGCCACTCGGCCGATTTGTCGGTTTCAATGTCGCCGGTTGCGATCCGGACGAGATGGGCATCGGCCCGGTCTTCGCCGTCCCGCGCCTGCTCGAGCGTCATGGCCTGAAGGTCGACGACATCGACCTGTGGGAGCTGAACGAGGCCTTCGCTTCGCAGTGCCTCTACAGCCGCGACCGGCTCGGCATCGATCCGGAGAAGTACAACGTCAATGGCGGCTCGATCTCGATCGGTCACCCCTTCGGCATGACCGGCGCACGCTGCACCGGCTCCCTGCTGCTGGAAGGCAAGCGCCGCGGGGCCAAGTGGGGCGTCGTGACCATGTGCATCGGCGGCGGCATGGGCGCAGCGGGTCTGTTTGAAATTTACAGCTAAACCTGTAATTGTTCTGTCAGACGAAAAGCCTGACTGAACAAGGAGACTTCATGAAGTTGACTGCGATTGCACTCGCCGGGCTGTGCCTGGCCGCCACCGCGTGCACATCCGGCCCCCAAAGAGCCAATACGGGCGGCGCAGCCAACTTCAAAGTCACCCCGCAATTGCGCGCCGAGCTGGAACAGCAGGGCCTGGACCCGGATGAGCGTGTCTGCCGGACGGAAGACCAGATCGGTTCGATCATTCCGAAACGCATCTGCGCAACCCGGGCGGCCTGGTACGCCAAGACCAAGGCAAGCCAGGAAGGGACGGCCGAAATCCAGCGCGATGCGCTGCAGACAAGGGCACCCGGCTCAGGCGGCTAACAACGCCTTTGGCCAGCCCTTTCAAGACAGACAAGGCCCCGGCGCAATCCGGGGCCTTTTTTTGCGCATTTTCCCCTCAAATCTTCGCGAGACGGGCTTCAGGGGTTTCCAATTCGCCCGAGGTCCCTACATCTGTCGCCACCCAATATGAGAGGACCTGCCCCATGCTGCGCCCCGTGATCGCCTCCTGCGCACTTGCATTGCTCGCCGCATGCGGAGGCAGTGGCGGCGCTGACGATACCGATGCGACAGGCTTCATCACGCCCGGCACGCCGATCCCTGAGTCCGCCAAGACCGAACAGGGCGATGTGCCGCGCGACGATTATGGCCGGCCCTTCGAATACGCCTTTCTCGGCAAGGCGCTGCCGGACATTGCCGGAAAGCGGATCAACGGGACCAACTTCGAAACGGAAGATCTCGCCGGCCAGTGGACCGTCATCGATGTCTGGGGTCTATGGTGCAGCGACTGCATGGCCGATGCGAAATATGTCGCCGCGCTCGCCAGCGCCATTGCGCAGGACCCGGACCTGCACTTCCTGTCGATCCACACACCGCCAAGCGCTGCCCGCGCCGATGAAGCCTATGGCCGCTACGGTTCGGTGGAAGCCTATTTCGAGGAGAAAGGCTATTCCTACCCGACCGTCATCGACACCAATGCCTCGATCCGCGACGCGCTGGAAATCGCGTGGACGCCGAGCTACCTGCTCGTCGCGCCCGACCTCACCGTACAGGGCTTTCGCTCCGAACTGTCAGCTGCCGATGGCGAGCCGGTGAAAGATTTCATCCGCGACATTGCGAGCGTGAAAGCCGCTTATGCGTCTGATTGAGGCGGGCGCTCAAGCGGCTGCCGGAGCAGCGCAAAGGGCGCCTGGTCCTTTGCCTCGCGCCAGCTTGTCTGGCCGATCGTCATGCCTTCATGGCCCGCATCGGGTTGCGCTTTGTAGAGCCTGAACAGCCGGTCCCAGACAGACAGGCAAAACCCGAAATTGCGATTGGATTCGGTGTAGTCGGTCGAGTGATGAACCCGGTGCATGTCCGGCGTCACGACCAGTTGCCGGAGCACCGCATCCACCGGCTTTGGCAAGGCCCAGTTGGCATGATTGAATTGTGCAAAGGCGTTAAGGGCGACTTCGAAAAAGAAGGCTGCCCAGGCCGGAATGCCGAAGGCGACCACGATGGCGGCTTTCCATCCCAGTGACACCAGGATTTCGGCCGGATGGAAACGCAGCGCCGTGACCACATCGAGGTGCGGGTCGGCATGATGGACCCGGTGCATGCGCCAGAGCAGCGGAACGCGGTGCATGGCCACATGCTGCGCCCAGACGCTGAGGTCCATGATCAGGAAGGATAGCACCCCAACGCCCCAGACCGGTCCTTCGACGAGGTTGAAAACCCCGATGCCCTGCCCGTCCGCCCAGATCGCGAGTCCAGCAAGGCCCGCCGGTGCAATCAGCCGTGAAATGGCCGCGCCGGCAATGAATAGCACACCCGCTCCTGGCCATCTCTGAAGACGGCTCAGGCTGGCGCGGCGGCGCGGCTGGAGACTCTCCAGACAGGCGAGCGCCAGGAAGACGCCGAGAAAGACTCCCATCCGGATCCAGGCTTCGTATTCCATGACCTCTTTCGTAATCGAATTCCCGTGACAGTCGATTACATAATTGGAACGATACGTACCCGAAACGATTGGCCTGTAGAAATTCCGGGGTAGCTTGTCCCGTATTGCCACAGCTTTGCCGGGTTTTTGGGATGTAACTACATTTTCACACTGCAGACCGCCCGAACGCTTTGATCATTCGCGTGTTAGGGGTTAGACGAACAGAACGGACCTGCAACCAGAAACAGATGTTGGACCCGCCTCATGCTTCATCCTTCGACGAAAAAGCTGATTGACCGCCTCGCCACCATGACGGCCCAGAAGAAGATTGACTGGATCGAAAAGGACAATGGCGACGTCCTGTACGCGACGGAGGGCTATGTCGTCCGGCTGACCCCGGAACCGCCCCGCGTGCTTCTCAGCACCGAGAGCGGCAAGTCGCTTGAAGATGCGACTTCGACGGTCCTGAACGCGACCATGCATGGCGATGGCGGCACCTATGGCGATCTGGTTGCGCGGCTTGCGCGCGATGCCTGCCGCGACGCGCGCGGAACTGAAGATGCGATCAACACCCTGCTGGCGGGCCTCTCCGACGCCCCGGCAGACGCGGTACCCGCTGACAGCGATGAAGCAGCAGGGGCCACCGCAGAAGCCAGCGAAGAGGCCGTTCCCGTTGGCCCCGATGCGGTCGAGGATCCGGTCGATGACACAACCGCGCTCAGCCCGGTGGGCCCGGACGCGGTCGATGCGCCGGATACCGGTGAGACCGAGCCCGAGAGCGTGGAGGCCACAGACGCTGAACCGGCTCCCGCTGAGGCAGCAGAGACAGACGAAACACCGGCGCCGGACCTCGCCCTTGACGCCAGCGTCCCCGATGCGGTGATCGACGAGACCAACGATTTCTCCGAGACATCCGAAGACCAAGCAGCGCCGGAAGAGGCGCTTGCCTCCGAAGCGGCAGAAAGCGACGAGGATGAGAGCGCCGCAGACGACTCCGAAGACAGCGAAGCCTATGTCGGCGGCGCCGTTGCCCGTCTGGCCGATGAGGTGAATGCCCGGTCCGTCGAGCCCGCGGACGAAAGCGAAGAAGACACAGTCACCGAGCAGAACGCGCCACTGTCGCCGTCCTTCTCCATCACACCGGACGATGCACCCGCTTTCGAAGAGGCACCGGACGAAATGGCCCCTGAAGCTGCGGCCCCCGTGCCCGACGAAGTGCCGGCCGTGGACGCCGATGAGACTGCCCAGGCTGATGCGGTCACCGACAGCGAAACGCCGGAACCCGCCGCCTCCGCTTCCCCGAATTACATCTGGGACGATGCGCCCGCCGCCGACGCGCCGGTCGCCGAAGCCCAGCCTGAAATGCCTGCTGACGATGGCGCGGAACAGCCTGCTGTCGAGCCAGCAGCAACATTCGCCACCGAACCGGTAGAACCTGCCGGAGCCGTTGCCGAAGCAGACGCGGCCACGGACGCTGTTCCAGCACCCCAGCCGGAGAGCAATGTTCGTTACGTCCCGTTCGGGGCCGCGGGTCTTGAGGCCGTCGGCGCAGACGCCTCCAGCGAAACAGCCGACGAAGGCCCGCAGGAGGACACAGTCGATGCAAGCCTGGCCGGCGCTTCGGACATGGCGATGCCGGAGGAAGCAGACCCAGCGGAAACAGTCTCGGAAGACCGTGCGCCTATGGCGGACACGTCCGAGCCCGCGGAGACGTCACCGCAGACATTTGAACCGGCCGCTCCAGAGCCATCGACCAATGTCTCCATGGAACCGCCAGAGACAAAGTCGGACGCATCCGCAGAGCCAATGAGCGTGTCGAGCGAGCAGCCTGCCTCTGAACCGGCACCGGCCCAGCCATCTGAGCCGGCCGGGTCATTCTCGCTCAGCAGCCTTGGTGCTGGTATCGGTTTCGGGGCACGCGCCAACGGCTTCCAGCCGACACCGCCCAGCCCGGCCGGTACGCCGAGGCCGGACATTGAGTCCGTCGGCAAGGCGCCCGTCTTCATCGATGCAACGAACGACTATCCCGGCGACGCCGAGGCAGCCCAGGCTTCGGATATTCCAGATGTCAGCGACCTCAACACGGGCGAAGACGCGGTAGAAGCGTCCGTATCCGAGGCCGATCTTGATGCTGTGGCTCCGGCGCAGCCCGAAGCCTCGACCGGACCGGCTGAGCCTGATCGCGCACTGTCGCTGGTCGACAACGAGACCGAGACCGAGACCAGCGAGGAGCCGGATAATACCGCCGAAGAGGCAAGGCCCGTGCGGCCCAAGACTCGGTTCAATCCGTGGACCTGAGCCAGCTCCACCTCAACCTCGTCTGAATACAGCATTTCCATGGAGAGCCGCCCTTTGCCGGGGCGGCTTTTTTCTGGCGCCCTATCCGGCCGTCGACGCGCCCAGTACACGCACCCTGACAGTGGCTTCACGCCCGGCCTCATCAACCGCGCTCACCTTGTAGAAGCCGGATTGTTCAGGCTTCCAGACCGGCAGGCCCGCATCATCGGTGTCGCATGGCACGCCATTGATGTACCAGCGCAGCTTGCCCTCGCCCCGGCCGGCCAGCACGAACGGCCGCGCGGGCTTGCCGTTCACATCGCCTGACCACAGCTCCGCATCGCGTGGCGGGAACAGGATTTCCGGTGCCTCGCCACCACGGTCGAACCGGGCCAGCGCGCCCTTGGCCTCGGCGGCCTGCTGGCTCATCAGCCGCGACTTGGCCCCGCCATTGCCGCCGAGGTGATAGGCTGCCCGGTCTGCCGCTTCGAACAGGATTGGCAGCGCCGTGTCACGGCCCGTCGCGCCTGGGCGCGGGGCCCCGTCGGCCCGGCCAACCCAGACGACGATGGCATGATCGCCGGATACGCCCGCTGCCCAGGCGTCGCGGAAACCGTAGGATGTGCCGGTCTTGAAGGCGATCTGGGGGGCATTCGCCGTCAGCCGCCCCGGCATACGGCCCTCCGGCGTCGGTGCGTTTTTCAGGATGCGCAGGATCTTTTCGGCGCTGTCCGGGCTCATCAACCTGTAACCGCGCGCCTTGGCCATCTTCTCTTCGTCCTCGACCCGCCAGACCAGCGGCTTGGCATGGCCATTATCGCCAAGCGCGGCGTAGAGCACGGCCAGTTCGCGCGCCGTCAGCCCTGCCCCGCCGAGCGCCAGAGCCAGGCCGGGCTCCTTGTCAGCGCCCTTTGAAATGCGCGGCGGCGCGCCTGCCAGTGCCAGCGTGGCTGCGAACCGTTCAGGCCCGACGCGGTCGAGCGCCAGGACAGCGGGCACATTGAGCGAGTGCTGCAGCGCTTCGGAAATACGGACATCGCCGCGGAACATGCGGTCGAAATTGTCAGGCTGATAGGACTTGAAGCGCTTCGGCAGGTCAGAAATGCGCGTATCGGGTGCTGCGGAGCCATCGTCGAACGCCATGGCATAGATGAAGGGTTTCAGCGTCGATCCCGGGGAGCGGGCCTGCGCCGTCAGGTCGAGCCAGCCGCCTGGCAAGTCGCGCGAGGCCGATCCGACCGCCGCCCGGACCGCCCGTGTCGGGATGTCGACCACCAGCATGGCGACCTGCGTTTCATTGCCGAATTCGCGGGCATGCTCATCGGCAAGCGCTTCAAGCTCCTGCTGCAACTTCGCATCCAGGGTCGAGCGCACATCACCATCTGCGTCCTTCGCAGCGCGGCCGGTGGCATGCCAGGCACGCGCCGGAAAGGCGTACTCGCCTGTCGGGAGATGCGACGTGCGCGCCTCTTCAGCGCGCGCGGCGTCGAGATAGCCGAGACGCTCAAGCTTGGAGACAATCGCCTTGCGGCCTGCAACGGCGCCTTCGGGGCGAAGGTCCGGGCGGCGCACTTCGGGACTTTGCGGCAGGGCGATGAGCAACGCGATCTGGTCATCCGACAGCCGGTCCGGCTCACGCCCGAAATAGTGCCAGCTCGCTGCTCTCAGCCCTTCGATATTGCCGCCATAGGGCGTCAGGGTGAGATAGAGTTCGAGGATTTCCCGTTTCGACAGGCGCGCCTCGATCTGGTGGGCGCGAAACATCTCGATCAGCTTGGACGGGATCGTACGCGGGCGCGGTTCAAGCAGGCGGGCCGTCTGCATGGTGATGGTCGAACCGCCAGATACCACCCGGCCTGCCAGCGCAGAACTCCAGACCGCACGGACCATGCCTGTCCAGTCGACACCGCCATGGCTCCAGAAGCGCTGGTCCTCGACTTCCAGAAGCGCCTCGACGAAAACCGGGTCGATCTCATCGAGATCGGCGCGGAAGCGCCAATGGTGCTCAGGCGTCGGGATGGCGCGTAGCGGGCGGCCATCCCTGTCGGTGACCATGACCGAGACCACATCGCCGCGCTCAAGCGGCGGGGGGAAGATACGGTCGCACGCGAAGGCGGCGGCCAGCAATGCCGCGAAGGCAATGGCCAGCCGCTTCAGCCAGATCATCTCTGGCCGCCTGTTCCCGCGCTTTGCGTATCGATGGTCACGCGTCCTGGGGCCGAGCGGGCGAAGACGTCGGGACGATACATGTCCTCAGCCGTCACGCCCGGCATCGCGAAGGCACCTGGCGTCACCGCGCGGACCACATAAGCCAGGCGAACCGGCTCGCTGCGAACGTCGATAGCCGCAACGAAGCGGTCATCGCGCGCTTCGGCGGTGTTGGCATCGTCGATCTCGCCTAGCCAGGAGAAGGCGCCGTCGGCGCCGCCATTCGGCCGGTCGCCGTCTGCAGACCGCAGCACCGTCTCGATCTCGAAACCGGCAGGCAGAAGGTCTGCAATGATGACCGGATTGGTCCGGCGCTGCTCCGGCGTGATCACGACGGACACAACCATCTGGTCACCCTGACGGACCTTGCCGAGATCGACCCGGCCACCCGTCATGGTGCGGACGGCCTTGGCCACCTGCAGCTTTGAGGACGTCGCCGGCGGCGGGCTGGACGGCTCACCGCGGACCATCACGGTGCGGAAGACGGGCGTCGAGCGATCGCCAAGCGTGAAGCTGACATCGCTAGTCGCCTGGCTAGCCGTGAGCGAGTAGCGGCGGTCATTGTCATTGCCACGGCCGAGCCCTTCCACCTCCAGGCGCAGGCCCTCGGCCTCCTCATCGCCGCGCATGCCGTTGACGGCCAGGAGGGCAAAGGCTTTTTCCTGTGTCGTCAGCTCGCTCGGGTCCGGTGCGTCCGCACCAAGCCGCTCCGCAAGGCGGGCAACATGGTCATTGAAGCCCGTCTCGGCGGCCAGCGCGAGAATGCCGGCAAGGTCACGCAGCGGCGTCTGGTAATAGTCACCGTCATTATTGTAGCCGAGGGCCTCTTCGGCCGCATCGAAGGCACTCTTGGCCCGCGAGCGATCCCCCATGTAGGAGAGCGCTGCCGCGAGATGGGCCCGCGCGAGCGGGCTTTCTATGTCGCGCAGCTCGCGGTCATGCAGGTAGCGCAGGCGGCTCATATCCGCCTTGCCAGCCTTGGCGAGCACGTAGAGCGCATAGGCCGAGGACCGGCGCATCAGCTTCTTCTCCGTGTCATCGTGCCAGCGGCTCTCCCACACATCCGTGTCGTAGCCATAGACCCGCCAGGCATCGCCCTGGGCGATCTGGCGCATCGACTGGTAAGCGCGGTCGAGCGCTTCATCCGGAACCTCGTAGCCTTCCGCATTGGCGCGGTAGAGGAAGTCCGCCGTATAGGCCCCGAGCCATGGCGAGGCATTGCGGTCCCCCTCGCGCCAGAGACCGAAGGCGCCGTCGGAGGACTGGCGGTTCAGGATGCGGGTGACCGCTTCCTGAACCTGCGCGCGGGCTGGCTCCCGGGCCGTTTCGTCAGCCCCCATGGCGACCAGCTGTTCCTCATAGAGGAGCGGCATGGCGCGGCTGATCGTCTGCTCGGTGCAGCCATAGGGATAGCGAGCCAGCGAGGTGTAGAGCGCGTTCGCATCAAGCGGCAGCGAGGAGAAGGTGATCGTCACCTCGGCCGTGTCGGGCTTGTAATCCGCCAGCAGCGTTTCGGGGATGGACCAGCTGTCGCCAGCTTCCATCATCGCCGTGGAAATGCTCGTTGCCGGCAGCCAGGGCGAGCGCGTCTGGATCTGGTAGTTCCGGTCGACCGAATAGTTGCCGGGACCATCCACACTGAGTTTGACGTCGGCGATGCCGGTCGCGTCGGACCGGATCATGACGCCCTCATCGACCCGCTTGCCATTGGGGATGGTCAGCGAGAGCTGCGTGGCCGGTACTTCCAGCGGGCTGGTCACATCCAGCGACGCAGAGAAGGCACCGTCCTCAAGCTCGATATTGTCGATCGAGACCGTGGCCAGGGCTTCGTCGCCCGGCGCGAGGAAGCGCGGCAGGATCAGCTCGCTCGGCGCCGGATCGCGCACGGTCATGGCCTGGCTCGCCGCGCCGAGGCCGGATTCCGACCAGGCAACCGCCATCAGGCGAAGCTCACCATTGAACTCCGGCACATCGAAGGTGACCTTCGCCTTGCCCGTCCGGCCGACATCCACGAGGCCGGAGAACAGTGCAACCGACTTGGTCGGCACGACGCTGAGGCCTTCGCCACCAAGCTGGTCACCGCCCGTGCGGACTTCCGCAGGCAGGCCCATGTTCGGATCAAGCAGGCGGCCATAATCGTCATAGATTTCAACGCCGAGCGCTTTCTTGCCGAAGTAGTACTGAACCGGATCCGGGCTCTGATATTTGGTCAGGCGCAGGATGCCCTCATCGACAGCCGCCAGCGTCAGCCAGACATGTTCGCGCGGGCCGCCGGAGATATCGACCTCGACGGTCTGCTGGCGGCGCGGCCGCACCACCTCCGGCGCATCGATCTCGAGTTCGAAGGTCCGGCTTTCCATGTCGAGCGGCACATAACCGACACCGACAGCGCGGCGCGGCTTGGATTGCACGACAGGGTCACGCGGGGTGTAGACGTTGACGAGGATGTAGGCGCCCTCGCCCCATTCCTCGGTCACCGGCAGGGTAAACTGCGTACCGCCTGCCTGGACATCGCGTGTCTCCACGGAGATGACCTTGTCGGTCGCCACGACGATCTGCGCCTCACCATCATAGGGCGGGTTCACCGTGATCGCGACCGGGCGTCCGGCAACGATCTTCTGGTCCTGGACGACGACCTGCACACGATCGGGCGCTTCGACGCCATCGTCGGAGACGTAGCCGCCCCAGCCGACATAGAAGCCGGTACTGGCCTCGGCGGTCGATCCTTCGGCCGTCACGATCAGCTCATGCTGGCCCCAGTCGAGACCATCCACGCTGACGGTCTGGGTCGTGCCGTCTGTATCGACAACGCCTTCATTGACTGTCGCCACGGTGCGCGAGCGGCGCCAGCGCCAGCGGCCATCCTCACGGTACCAGTCATAGTGGTAGTCGATCTCGATGACTTTCCAGTTCAGTTGCGTATCGACAATCGCACCCTGCGGATCGACGGCGGCCAGTTCGAAGCTCGCCGGCTCGCCGCGCGCGGCCCGCCGGTCGAACCCCTCCTTGATACCGATATAGACATCGCGCGGACGATACGGCACGCGCACGCTTTCGGTGACGGCCCGGCCGCCCGGTTCAAGCACGCTGACCGTTGTGTTCAGGCGCAGCGGCCGGTCGGCGTCTCGGGCCCGGTTTCCCGGCGACAGCCGGATCACCGACTTGCCGGCACCGTCCGTCGTCTGGTCCGACAGCTCGATGATCTGCTCGCTGAAGCTCTGGTCATGGCGCCCGAAGGTGAAGCCCTTGAAGGCATCGAACGGGCTCGGATCGACCTCGACCCGCGCCTGAGACTGGACTGTCAGGCCGGCGCCAGGGGCGCCGTAGAGGAAGCGCGAATCCACTTCGATCTCGCGCGTGCCACCAGCGTCGATCGGGGTATCTTCATCAGTCTCAAGCTCGACAGCAATGCGCTGCGGTACGAAATCCTCGACCGAGAAGCGCAGCGACCCGGCCTCTCCGGCACCGTCAATGTCGAGCACGACACGCCACATGCCACGTGAGGCGCTGTCTGAAAGGGCGTAGTTCCATTGCAGGCCGCCGCCCTCTGCACTCGGGAAGCGGTAGCGGTCAGCTTCGAGCCCGTTCGGCCGGTAGACGATCAGATTGCCGGCGCGGTTCTCGATGGCTTCACCCGTGCGGTCGCGCATCAAGGCTGTCAGGTGCACGGTCTCGCCCGGCCGGTAAATGCCACGTTCGGCATAGATATAACCGTCAACCAGGCCCGGCGTCCGGCGTCCGCCCGTACTCTGCTCGGACAGGTCAATCGGGGCGCGGGTCAGGTCCAGCACCGCCAGGTCGCCCTTCGCTCCGAAAGCCATGACCATGCGCGGGGCGAGGTTGCCTTTCCCGTCCAGCAGCGGCGCATCGAAGCGCACGCGGCCAACCTCGCTCGTGTCGGCCTCACCGAGGACTTCATTGTTGAAGGCCACCAGCTGCACGCGGGTGTTCGGCAGGACTTCGCCGTCCTGAAGCGAGCGCAGCGTGACATCGAGACCGTTCTCGCCGCGATAGGCTGTCAGGGCGAGGTCGGTCAGCATGATCCAGCGACGCGCAGAGGCTGGTGGTCCTTCATACCGGTCCAGCTCCCTGGCGTCCTGGATCTCGACGAAATAGGACCCAGGCTTCAGCTCGCCAATGACATCGGGAAGCGGGAAGACCGTGGTCACCGGCGCATTGGTGATGTTGTCGATGGACATCTCGCCGGACCAGACCTCGGAGGAGACATCGCGCGGATCGTCCTCGCCATAGAGGTAGGAATAGCGGCCCTGCGGGGCGTCTTCGCCCTGGGTGATCTTCTTGAAGGCCAGCGCACGGTCATTGACGCGGTAGACGGTGACATCGACCGCCTCGACATTGACCGTCTCGATGGCCAGGCCGTCGGCGTTCTCACGCGGCAGGATCACACCCGAGCCGGCGAAGCCAACATAAGGCGGGCGGTCCTCAAAGCTGATCTGGACATCTTCCTCGCGCGCGATCTCCTCGCCCTCGGCAGAAGGCAGGCCCTCGAGAATGGTCGCGGTGTAGGAACGCGCAAAGTCGAGGCCTTCGAGGCAGAGCTCCCGGCCATCAACGTCATAAGCCGGCCGGACGGCCGGGCGCATTTCGATGTAGGTGGAATAGTCGGTATCGGGATCGAGCGGCTTGGAGAAGACAAGGCAGGCGCGCGGCTGATCCCCGGTCGTGTCGGGTGCGTAGCGGAAATAGACGAAGTCGTTTTCTTCCTGGGCGGCGAGGCGCTGACGTTCGCGTTCGCGCCGTTCGGCAGCGACCTGGTCGGCCCGCGAGCGTTCGACAACCTGTCCACCCGCCTCTTCAGGGACGACGTGGGGCGGCTCGTCACCACCACCGCACGCTGCAAGGGCAGTGAGCAGACCTGCGAGAAAAATGCCCCTTGCCCGGTTTGTGCGGCCAGTCATGTTACGAGTCCTCCCTGTCTGAGCAGATACCTTTACAGGAAGTTGCTGTGCCTCCAACAGGGCCAGAATTGGACTTTTTAAGGAATTTTCATTCTGACCGACTTCTTCGACACCGTGGTTCTGGGCGCTGGCGCTGCCGGTCTCTTCTGTGGCGCTCGCGCGGGCGCGCGCGGGAGGCGAATCCTCGTGATCGACCATGCCAAACGCCCTGCCGAAAAGGTCCGGATTTCAGGCGGCGGGCGCTGCAACTTCACCAATATCGACACCGCAGCCAGCAATTTCCTGTCGGCCAATCCGCACTTCGCCAAGTCCGCCCTGGCCCGCTACACGCCATGGGACTTCTGCGGCCTGGTCGCCAGCCACGGTTTGACCTGGACGGAGAAGACGCTCGGCCAGCTTTTCTGCGACCAGAAAAGTGGTGCGATTATCCAGATGTTGCTCGACGAACTGGCTGCAGTCGGCGGCGAATTGCGGCTGGAGACCGAAATCAGCGGCATTCGCCATGCTGATTCGCAGTTCCATGTGACGACCAGCGGCGGCGAGGTGTCAGCGAAGAACCTCGTCGTGGCGACCGGTGGGCTGTCCATCCCGAAGATGGGCGCGAGCGGACTTGCCTATGAGATTGCCCGCCAGTTCGGCCATGAAGTGATCGCTCCCAGACCGGCCCTCGTGCCTTTCACGTTCAGCGGCGCCCTGAAGGAAACCTTTTCCAGCCTGTCGGGCGTCTCGGCCCCGGTCGATGCCCAGGCCCGGCAGGGGCCGGCCTTCCATGAAGCGATGCTGTTTACGCATCGCGGCCTCTCCGGCCCGGCCATGCTGCAGGTCTCCTCCTACTGGCGCGAGAGCGAACCGGTCAGCATCGACCTCGCCCCCGGACAGCCCCTTGCCGAAACGTTACGCGCCGCAAAGGAGGCCTCCCCCCGCACCAGTCTCAAGTCCTGGCTGACCGGATGGCTGCCTGCCCGCTTTGCCGATTACATCGTCACCTGGCCGGACATCCCCGGCGACAAGCAGCTCGCCAACCTCTCCAACCGGGAGATCGAGGCGATCAGTCTTGCGCTGACCAAATGGCAAATCGTGCCGACCGGGACCGAAGGCTGGCGCACGGCAGAAATCACAGCCGGAGGGATCGACACAGACGGGCTGTCATCGCGCAGCATGGAAAGCAAACTTGTGCCCGGCCTCTACTTTATCGGCGAGTGCGTGGATGTGACCGGCTGGCTCGGCGGCTACAATTTCCAGTGGGCCTGGGCGAGCGCGGCCGCTGCCGCTGAAGCGCTCGGCGGCACGCCCGCAGACAGCTAAACACCTCCGGCATTTACCGGATGGCAGGCCCGCCGCATTTATGCGAGAACCATTCTCAAACAGAGCCGCAGTCGAAGGAAACCGAGCCAGATGATCGCACGCATGCTTGGCTTCCTGTTCCTGGCCCTTGGCGGGATCGGCATTTTCCTGCCGGTCTGGCCGACGACGATCTTCTGGATCGTGGCCGCGCTCTGCTTTGCCCGGTCCAGCCCGGCCATGCGCGACTGGATCTATGCGCGTCCGAAATTCGGGCCATCGGTCCAGAAATTCATCGAACAGGGCACGCTATCGCGCGCCTCGAAGGGCGGAGCACTCTTCGGCATGACGCTTTCTGCGGGGATCAGCACAATCGTGCTGTGGGAGCGCTGGGCGTGGCTCGCGCTGGCCATTGGCCTCATCCTGTGCGGTGCGGTCTATGTGGTCTCCCGCCCGACCGGCCAGGCCTGAGCGCGGCCTTTGCGTCTGTTGCAGCGGGCATGGGCAAGCTGAAGATTGTCCGCGCGGTCCGGCCCGCCCGCCGCGCGCGGGACGATATGGTCGAACGTCGGCCGCTCGCGCTTCCAGATGGTGGCATGAGCCACCTCGAAGCGGGACCGCGGCATCGGCTTGCTGCACAGCGCGCAGCACCCGGACTGCACCTGCCAAAGGCGCTCGAAGAGGGGACTGTCCGGCGGGCGGATCGGCTGGCTCATCCACGCTGCTTGCCCGCCTGGCCTCAAACTGTCCAGATGGTCGCCCTGCCGCATGCTGTCGCTTTGACGGGCATGCGCCGACGCTAAGTCTTCTCGAAAGCGTAGTTCATCCAGCTGACACCGGCCTTGCGGTTGGCTTCGCCAGCGGCATCGCGGCGTTCGCTGAGCAGGCAGGCCAGCCCTGCGGCTTGAGCCAAGGCAAGCGTCTCTTCCTCCGGCACCTCGAACATGCAGCGCCCCGGCGGCACCGGGCCATGCCGGACCAGAAGGATCAGCCGGCCGCCGGGTTTCAGCAGCGCGGCCAGCTTTGGCATGGCGATGGCCCGTTCATCGGCATCCAGATGCATCCAGACCGCTGAAAGCTGGATCAGGTCAAACGCGCGCGCCCTGTCGGCAAGGCTGGTGAGTTCTGGCAGGCTGTCATCGACCCATTCGATTTCCGGTGAGGGGTGCAGGGCCAAAGCCCGCTCGCGCATGGCATCCGAGGGTTCTACGGCAACGACCGCGTAGCCGGCATCGGCAAACCAGGCCGCATCGCGCCCGGTCCCCGCGCCTACGTCCAACACACGGCCCGGCGGCGGCGGAATGAAAGCCTGCAAGGCGGCATGGGTCCGCTCAAAAGTGTAGGACTCGTAGCGGACAAAGAGCTCGTCGGCTTCGTCAGCATAGCCTTGCGTGCCGCGAACCTTGTCCGCCATGACCGCCTACACGCCGTCCGGCAGCGTCCATCCGCGCCGGTAGCAGGCGGCTTTCACCGTGTTTTGCAGCAGGCAGGCCCTCGTCATCGGCCCGACCCCACCAGGCACCGGCGTGATGTGTCCCGCGACCGGCTCGCAATCGGCGAAGTCCGCATCGCCGACCAGCCGCGTCTTGCCTTCGCCGCGTTCCGGCGCATCGATCCGGTTGATACCGACATCGATGACGACCGCCCCCGGCTTCAGCCAGTCACCCTTCACCATTTGCGGACGCCCCACGGCTGGCACGAGAATGTCCGCCGTCCGGCAGAGACCCGGCAGGTCCTTTGTCTTCGAGTGCGCAATGGTGACAGTGCAGTTCTCCGCAAGGAACAGGAGCGCCGTCGGCTTGCCGACCAGGATGGAGCGGCCGATCACCACGACGTTCTTGCCGGAGAGATTGTCGCCCAGCGCACGTTTGGCGAGAATGACGCTGCCCGTCGGCGTGCAGGGGCGCAGCCCTGTCTTGCCGAGGACCAGTCGCCCGGCGCTAGCCTCGGTCAGCCCGTCCACATCCTTGTCCGGATCGATGCATTCGATCGCCTGATTGGCATCGAGACCACCGGGCAACGGCAGCTGCAGGAGGATGCCGTCAACCTCGTCATCCTGGTTCAGATCGGAAATCAGCGCCTCGACTTCTGCCTGCGTGGCGGTGGCTGGCAGCGTCTTCTTGATGGAGCGCATGCCGACTTCCTCGGTATCGGTGACCTTGTGTCGGACATAGACCTGGCTGGCCGGGTCGTCGCCAACGAGCACCACGGCCAGCGTCGGCTGGCCCGGCAATGTCCTCACCGCCGCCGCAACGCTCGCTTTTACGTCTGCTGCGACATCTTTCCCGCTAATCCGTTCGGCCATGCCCCATCCACTCCTCGATCTGGCGCGCCGCGGCGCTACCGTCTTCCGTGTCGATGTCCACGCCCTTAATGCGGCTCGTCTCGCCGGTCACCACCCTGACGGCAGATTTCGGGAGCTTCAGCGTCTTGGCGAGCAGCTTTTCCACAGCGCGGTTGGCCTTGCCGCCTTCGGGCACGGCGCGGACCTTGAGTTTGAGGAATTCGCGTCCGGCATCATCGACCGCGCGGCCCTGTATATCGTCATTCGAGGCGTTCGGCGTGACGCGGACGGTCAGGCGCATCATCCCTGCCGTATCAGATAACGGCCGGGTAGACGTAGTAGATGATGACCCGCTCGAGGAAGATGATGATCAGGATGAGGATCAGCGGCGAGAGGTCGAGCCCGCTCATGCGCGGCAGCAGGTTGCGGATCGGCCGGCAGAAAGGCTCGGTGACCTGATGCAGGACGTTCCAGAGCCCGGAAACGAACTGGTTTCGCATGTTCACGACATTGAACGCGATCAGCCAGGACAGGATGGCCTGCGCGATCAGCACCCAGATGCCCAGCTGAAGGACCAACAACACAATGTCTAGAAGCGCGCGCAATGTTCTTCTCCAGTATTCCCGGGGCCTGACTAATCTACTTTTGTATTGTTTCGCAATATGGGGACGGTAATCTGCTTCGCTACGCCATCGCGGCAGTCCGCCGCAAGTCCCGCTTGACGAAACTGCCCGCACTTCTCAGATAGGCGCTCCGGTCACGGGGCCATAGCTCAGTTGGGAGAGCGCGTCGTTCGCAATGACGAGGTCGGCGGTTCGATTCCGCCTGGCTCCACCATTCATTTGCGGTTCGCCTTCGGCGAAAAAATTGGTCCGGTGGACCAAATTTTTGCAAATGAATGCCTCGGCAGGGGCTTGATTGCTTTGATCCCCGCTTCGCGATGGATCGCGCTCAGGGCTGCTGGATCAAGTCAATGATCGAAACTGATCAGTCCTGTTCCTCGACACCCAGCCCGTCGAGCAGGCCGGACGTGAGCACCGGCCGGTAGAAATTGTAGGCACCATCGCCGAGCTTGCGGTAATCATAATAGGCGCGAAGGCCGGTCAGGCCGTCTTCGGTCCAGTCGGTGCTTGCCGGCCCGGACTGGAATTTCATGTCGATCAGTTCTTCCTGAAGGTGTTTCACCTGCTGCGGCGTCAGCGGGCGTTCGGCGATGAGGTAACTTGCCCCGTTATCCCAAGGGATCGCAATCGCCCGGCGGTCGGCCATGTAGACCGGGACTGACGACCCGTCTGAACACGTCACGGTGTAAACCCGGCTAGGCTGGGGCTGGGCCTCATCAAGGCCCGGCAAGCGCAAATCCGCCAGCATCGGGTCGGTATCGATGACATCCGGCCCCTCCGACCCGACCAGCCCATCGGGCACACACTCACCGCCAGGACTTGTGATCCCGGCTGGATCCAGCGTCACGACCTCGCCAAGCAAGTCGCTATTGTCGCTATCCGGATCAAGCGGGGCGGCTGTCAGGCTCGCACGGCGTACCGCGACAACCTCGTAAGTCCCGCTGATCGCCGCCCATTCAGCCGATGCGGCAGCAACTGGCGCTTCGGTGCCGTCAGACACGGGAGACGCAGGCTGTCCGGTGCATCCGATAAGTCCTCCCGCGGCGATCATGGCCAAGACCCGTTCAGCGCGCATGACACTCTCTCCCCTGCTCGCTCCAGCCCCCCACAGCGAGGTAGCAGCTTGCCGAAAAGCGGAGCAAATGCCAAGCGGCGCACCGGCCGCCCGACCTGAAGCGTCAAAGACCGCTCAGCCGCGCCATGGTGTTGCGGTGAATTTCGCTGGTACCGGAATAGATGGTCGCAGCCCGGTTGGCGAAGTAGCGGGCCAGCACCATCGCCTCATTCGGCGCGCCCGATACGGCCGCTTCGTTGATTGCCTGCTGCAGCTCTGTCGCGACCACTTTTAGCATGGACGATGTCATCCGGTCCGTCCCGCCGACCGCCTGGCTCATCTTCCGGGAGGCCAGCGCTTCGAACGTATCAAGACGCATTTCGAGGCCTGCCAGCCTGGCCTCGAGCGCCGGTTCGCGGCCTGTCTCATCCGAAGCCCGCCGTGCGGCCCGCAAGGCCCGGCGCAACAGGCCGGGCGTCGTATTGTTCGACCGGGCGATGGTCATCAGCGTGCGCGCCGCAGCCCAGCCGCCACCGATCTCGCCGAGACGGTCGGTCACGGGCGTGCGGACATTCGTGAAAAAGACCTGGCTTGTCTCGCAATTGCCGTCGATGAACTTGATGGGCTGGACCTCAATGCCCGGCCGGTCCATCTCGACTAGAAGCATGACGACGCCATCGCGCTCATCGCTTTTAGCGCCGCACCGCGCCAGCAGAAACATGTGTGTCGCGTCGCCGGCAAAACTGGTCCAGATCTTCGAACCGTTCAGGATGAAATCATCGCCATCGCGCTCGGCGTGCAGCTGCAGCGCCGTGAGGTCCGACCCGGCCTGCGGCTCGGAGAAACCCTGGCACCATTCGTGTTCGCCTTTCAGGATTCCAGGCAGGTAGGCCTGCTTTTGCGCAGGCGTTCCGATCGCCATGATCAACGGTCCGATCGTTCGGATGCCCGACGAGTGGACAAGCGGGGCATCCTGTTCGGCGCAGGCGGTCTCGAAATAGAGCTGCTCGGCCTTTGTCCAGCCCGTACCGCCATGTTCGACCGGCCATGCAGGCGCTACCCAGCCCTGCTGGTACAGCTTGCGATGCCAGGCTTTGCAGGCGGCCCGGGTCGATTTCAGCCCAACGGTGTCGCGTCCGGCCGCGCGAAGCTCATTCGTCAGCGCCCCGGCGAGGAACGTATCGACACGGTCGCGGAACGCCTGGCTCACGCCATTTGCCCCGACAGCGTCAAACATGTCTCTTGCTGAGGGAAAACTGCCGTCCATTCCGGCCTCTCATTGCTTCGAAGGGCCAGTGTGCCATGCGCCGTGGGCTGACAAATAAGGGGAGTTACGGATACTCACGCGACGTCAGCGCCGCGAAAAGCCACGATACTGCGACGTTTTCCTTGCCGACCCCGGCAGAGCGCACCACTCTTTGCAGCGGAGGAGATGCCGGGATGAGCGCAACACCTGCCGATATCGAGGTGCCGCTGCGGCCCCTCTCGGCGCTTCAGAAACTGACCATTGCGTTCGGCAGCGTTGCCATGGGTGCCGGCATGACGATCAACTTCGTCGTGGTTGCGCCGTTGGCGCGCAGGGCCGGCCTGACGGAAATCGAGGTCGCCGGAATCCTAACCCTCTCGGCAGCGATCTACGCCCTGATGATTCCGCAATGGGGCCGTTGGGCCGACCGATTCGGGCGAAAGCGGGTCATGGTGTTCTCACTGTTCGCGATGGGCAGCACCAACATGCTTTTCCTGTTCGCGCTGCAGGCCGCCCTGGCCGGGCTGATCACAGGCCTGTCGACCTTCTTCCTGCTCGTCTTCACCCGTCTGTTCTTCGGACTGCTTTCACCCGGATTGCAGCCGGCCTCCATGGCGGCCATGACGGACGCGACCACGCCGGACACGCGAGCGGGAGGCCTCGGCATGCTGGGCGCGGCGATGGCGCTTGGTTCTATCCTTGGCCCGGCAGGGGCGAGCGTGCTGGCCGAGTTCGGAGAATTGGCGCCAATCTGGGGATCAATCGTCTTCTGCGGCTTCGCAGGTCTGGTCATTGGCTTTACCCTGCCGAAGTCCCGCGGCAACCGCTCAAGCTCGCGACCGCAGCCGCTTCGCATGCGCGACCCGCGCGTGTTTCCGCATCTGGCCTTCCTGTTCTGCTACTTCGTCGCTGTCGGCGCCATCCAGCAGACCCTGTCCTGGCTGATCGAAGACCGTTACGGGCTTGCAGGGGAAGAAGGCATCCAGGCCACCGGCATCGCCTTTTCGTGCCTGGCCGTGGCGATGATCGTGATCCAGTTCGGCTACGTCCAGCCTTACCGGCCCGACCCGAAACGCATCCTGCCCATCGGCCTTGGCCTGATCGTCATCGGCTACCTGGCCGCCGCGGAAATTACGCCTTATCCGGCGGTCTGTGCCGCCTTCGCCCTTGTCGGCGCAGGTTCGGCGCTGGCCGTGCCGGCAGCCAATGCGCTCGGCAGCCTTGCCGTAGAGCGCCACGAGCAGGGCAGCGCCGCTGCATTGCTGTCGGCCGCCCCGCCATCCGGCTTCATCTTCGGCCCGCTGATCGGGGCGATCCTCTACTCCTTCGAGCACCGCCTGCCGCTTTTCGTCAGCGCCGCCATGATGGGCACCCTGCTCGCCTACAGGCTATACAGGAACAGCAAGGCGCCCGCCTAAGCGGCTTCAGGCCGTCATCGTGAAGGCGTTGAGCTTGTTGCCGTCAGGGTCACGGAAATAGGCTGCGTAAAAGCCTTCATCGCCGCGCGGGCCGGGCGGGCCTTCGTCCGTGCCGCCATTGGCCAGCGCGATCTTGTAGAGCCTGTCGACCTGCGCCTTGTCTTTCGCCTGCAGCGCAACCATGGTCCCGTTGCCGGCGGTGGCCGTCTTGCCGTCATAGGGTTTTGTCGCGGCCACACCGGCTGGCCCGTCGGGCTTGCCCCAGGCGATGAAGGTGTCGAACTCCATCATGCGCGGCGTCTCGAGTTCTTCAGCAAGCGCATCATAGAATTTTGCCGCCCGCTCGAGGTCGTTCGTCCCTAAAGTCACATATCCAATCATGTCCCGGTCTCCTTTCAGACGGCCGGAACATTACATGAACATAAGAGGCTGGCAAGCCGGAAACCGGCCGGTTGGACCCTATCTGACGAAATTCGCGGAACACGGCTCCGAGGCCTGTCGGGGTGTTCCGAAAAAGACCTGATCAAAGTCGAGCTCGTCACCCTCGATCAGCACGGTCCCCTGCTCATAGATATCCTCAGGGACCTGATTTCCGCCCTCGATAGCAATCCGAAAGGCGTTCGACTCCGCGTCATATTCATAGACGCCCCAATAGTCCTTGTAGACCTCGAAGGGCGTCCAGGTGACCGAGAACTCGCCGCTCCCGGTGAAGACAAGCTCCTGTATGGCCTCGCTGCCATCGGGACAGTCTTCAGCCTTCTGGCGCCACGTGCCGACGAGCGGATTGTCCGCCTTACGGTAGACGTCGACGAGCCCGCCGAGCCTGTGGCCATCCGGATAGGTCGCGTCCAGCCTGATCCGCGTGCCTGGTTCTGCGTCCGGGCTGATCGTTGCTATTGCCAGCCCATCTTCCTGCCGGCTGAACGTGACAGCGCCCTCCGGGTATACGCCGAGATCGTCCACGCAGCCCGGCGGCAGGTCGTTGTAGCCGCCAGGCATGTCCGTCCAGTAAGGAAAAAGCGCGAGACTGTCGCCGGGTTCTGCCGAACGCGGCTCCATCCAGAAGAAATAGGCCCGGTTGCCAATGTCAGGGCAGGCCTCAACCGACAGCGTGGCCTTGAGCGGGTCCGCCGTTTTCTGACCGTCCGCATCATCGCCTGTGGCACTCTGGCACCCGGCTGCGCCAAACAGCAATGCGGCGGCAAGTCCATGTAACTTCATCAATCTGTCCCCTGTTTCCATATGGCCGGTCTACATCGCCGAAATGCCGCCATCGACCTTGAGTTCGATGCCAGTCACAAGCTTGCTCTCGTCGGAGGCGAGATAGAGCACGGCATAGGCGATATCATCCGGCTCGCCGACCTTGCCGAGCGGGATCTGCCGTCCGAGCTTGGCGAGCGCTTCCTCCTCGCCGAACATTTCCTTGGTGCGGTCGAGGATCGGCGTGTTGATGAAGACCGGGTGAACCGAATTGCAGCGGATCTGCCCGCCCGTCTTGGCGCAATGCAGCGCGATCGATTTCGACATGTGCCGCACAGCAGCCTTTGCGGTGTTGTAGGCGACATAATTACCGCTCGCGACGATACCGGCGATCGAGGAAATATTGATGATCGAGCCGAGGCCGTGCGCCCGCATCAGCGGGATCGCGTACTTGCAGCCATGGAAGATGGAATCGACGTCGACATTCTGCACATGCCGGAACGTCTCATACTCTTCGTCCTCAACAGAGCCGAGCGATCCTATCCCGGCATTGTTGACCAGCACGTTGAGCCCGCCCATCGCATCATGGGCCGCCTTCAGGACGGTCTGCCACTGCTCCGCATCGGTCACATCATGCTGCCAGGCAAAGGCGGTTCCCTCGCCATGCGCGGCATTGATATCGGCGGCGACCTTGCTGGCCCCCTCGCCATTGATGTCCGTCACCGTGACTTTCGCGCCCTCTCGCGCCAGCATCTTTGCCGTCGCCTCGCCGAGGCCCTGGGCCCCACCGGTCACCAGCGCCATCTTTCCTGAAACGCGACCCATGTTCGCTCCCTTTCATTATTTTGTCTGTGCTGTTTCAGTTCCAGCTGGCGCAGGAAAGGTCAAGCATACCGCGGCGCCATGACAGCATGAAGGAATTCTAAACCAGTCTGATGCAATTTCCGGCGAATAAGAATCTCGAGGAGAGGAACCAATGGCGACGAACAAGAAGGAAATCAGTCTGACGCTGGACCAGATGCTCGACGCGGTGTCGCACATCGACAATGGCTTCGCACTTCACGCTCCCGATTTCAGCCTGCTCTATGTCAATGACACCGCCCGCAGGCACTTTCCTGTTTTCTACCGGATGCTGGAGGAAGGCCAGTCCCTCGAGGATGCGATGTACAACAGCGCGCGCACCACCCTGGAAGAAACGCCAGGTTTCGATATCGAAAAATTCGATATTGGCGCATTTTCAAGCCGACTTGTGGAGCAGGTCCGCAACTTTGGCACGATTGATGTGGATACAGTTGAGGGCCACTCGATCAAGGCCACATTCTCGAAGATGCCCGACGGCAGCGTGCTTTGTATCAGTTCCGACATTACCGACGTTCGCGACCACGAGCGCGAGCTTCGCCATGCCAAGCGCACCGCCCTTGCAGCCAGCCAGGCGAAGTCCGAATTCCTTGCCTCGATGAGCCACGAGATCCGCACGCCTCTCAACGGAATTCTCGGTATGGCCCAGGCGCTCTCACATCGCGAACTCAGATCCGATGAACGCGAAATGGTGAATGCCATTCTCGACTGTTCGAAATCCCTGATGACCTTGCTGAACGACATCCTCGACCTGTCGAAGATCGAGGCTGGCAAGCTCGAAATCTCACCGATTGCTGGCGACTTCCGTCACAAGCTGCAGCGAACCGAAAATTTCTACCGGCCCAAGGCTGAGGAAAAAGGCCTCTCATTGAGGGTCATCGTCGACAAGTCGGTACCCTCGAAACTCTCCTTCGACCCTGTTCGTCTTCGTCAATGTGTCGACAATCTTGTATCGAATGCGCTGAAATTCACCCATGAGGGCGGGGTCATCGTGGCTGCGACCTGTGAGGAATCCGGTTCTCCGGACATGACGCGGCTGAAGATTCATGTCTCCGACACCGGCATCGGCATGACTGAGGAGCAGATCGAAAACCTGTTCCAGAACTTCCATCAGGCCGACCGTTCGACAACCCGGAACTATGGCGGCACAGGGCTTGGCCTGGCCATCTCCCGCAAACTCGCACGGGCCATGGGCGGCGATATCTGCGTCGTGTCAAAACCGGGCAAGGGCTCAGTCTTCACACTCACCGTGGATGCAGGCCTTGTTCAGACCCGCCCGGTATCCCTGGTGGCTGCAGGCGGGGATGATGGCGCGCCGTCATCATCTGCACAGTCGAATGGCTACATGAACGGCAAGACAGCCCTCATCGTCGACGACAATCACATCAACCGCCGCGTCGCACGCCTGTTCGTGGAGCCCATGGGCCTGAATGTGCTGGAAGCCGACGGCGGCATGGAAGCCTTGCACCAGCTGGCCAGCAAGCATGTCGATATTGTTTTGCTCGACATTCACATGCCGCATATGGACGGACCGACCACGCTGAACCACATCCGCTCAAGCGGCAAACCGTGGGCCGGAGTGCCAGTCGTCGCCCTGACGGCAGACGCGATGGCCGGCGACCGGGAACGCTACATCTCGCTCGGCATGTGCGACTATGTCTCCAAGCCGATTGACGAGCGTCAGCTCATGACAGTCCTGCGCAACTGCCTGTCTGTGGATCACTGTGCCGCCCCAAGCATTGATGACGGCAAGGCCGATCCTGAGTTCTACGCGTCGAAGCAGCAGAGAATGGCCTAGGCGAGCTTGGATGCGAGCGCGTCCATCTTCTTTGCCAGGTCGATATCTTTTTGCGTGACGCCGCCGGCATCATGCGTTGTCAGCGTGACCTCGACGGTGTTGTAGACATTGAACCATTCAGGGTGATGGTCGGCCTTCTCAGCCTGCGTGGCGATGGCGCTCATGAAGCCGAAGGCCGTCGAGAAATCGGCAAATTTGAACGTCTTGGTGATCGCTTCCTTGGAGCCTGACTTTTGCCAGCCTTCAAGCTGTCCGATTGCGGTTGCGGGATCCATCTTGTCTGCCATGCGGCTCACTCCTCGCTTTGCGTTTCATGGACGTAGTAGAGCCAGCGCCCATCACTGGCGATTGCCATGCGTACGCCTGGATAGCCACTTCCGTTCCGAATTTTCTCCACACCGGCATCGCCAACGAGATCCTCAAGCCGGGCGCGCTGGCGGAAATTCAGGCGTTCGGGTTGCAGCTCACTGGAGTCCAGCGCAGCCAGGTCCGGCCAGACATACCAGGTCTCCTCCCCGACCGAGCGTGTGCCATACGGCTTTTCCAGCAAGTCCTCCAGCCGCAGGATCGGGTCGAAACCGGTCCGGCGCAACAGGTCCCAATGCTCGCGATGCGAGGCGCCGGCGAAATTCGAAATGAAGCCGGGCTGACTGTCGGCAAACCGCGCCAGCCTGTAGATCGAATTGGACTCGATAATGGTTTGCAGCGTCCCCACCGTAGCCGCGGCCTCTTCCGACAGGCTGGGCGCACCGGCATCGCGTTCAGCATCCGGGTTCATGTAGTCCGGCGCTTCCTCGACCTGCAGGCGAACGGTGTCACGCGGTGCTTCACGCTCGCAGGCAACGAGCAGGGCCAGCTCAAGCACCAGGACGGTGCTGGCGAGGATCACTCGTGAAGCGGCCATCCCGTCGCCTCCGCCAGGTCGCTGAGCAGCTGGTCTTCGTTCAGTACCTTGATGGTCGTCATGCCCATGGCGCGCGCCGGCTTCAGGTTTATGCCGAGATCATCGAGATAGACGCAATGGTTCGGATCGACATCGAGCGCCTCGCACATCAGCGCGTATATCCGCGGATCGGGCTTTCGGATGCCCAGCTTGGAGCTTTCGATCACCTCGTCGAACAGCTCGAAGACTTTCGCGATTTCGGCAGCCCGGCCCTCATCGCTGGTCATGCCCGCGCCCTTGCCAACCGGTGCATTATTCGTGATGCAACCGACCTTCACCTTCGACTTGGCATGTCTCAATGCCTCAACCACACGGGGGCGAAGGTTACCCGACAGCAGCGCCAGTATGTCCTTGCCCGGCACTTCGTGGCCGAGCGCACGGCTCTCTTCTCGGAACAGGCCATCGAACTCTTCGGCCGACACTTTCGACTGCTCCAGCTTCGCCCAGGCATTCGTGTCACCGTTGCGCGCATTGACCGAACGAATGAAATCCTCCGGCAAGCCGTTCTCGGCCTCATAGCGGTTGAACGCCTCAAAGGGTGAGGAGGTCAGCACACCGCCGAAATCCCAGATCACGGCTTGGATAGTGTCACTCATCCGGCATCTCCTTCCGGAAATAATTTAAGCGAGCTGTCAGGATTGCAACCCGGTTCAGGCGCCGATCAGCGTATGTTTGCGCGCAGGCGTCGCGGTTTCCTCACGCGAGGCATGCTCGAAACCCATCGCCGACAACAGCGCTTCGTCGCGCGTTTCGCCCGGATTGTCCGTCGTCAGCAGGCGGTCACCCACGAAAATGGAGTTCGCCCCGGCCAACATGCAGAGCGCCTGGCCTTCCTCGGTCATGCCCTCACGGCCTGCCGACAGGCGCACCCAGCTTTTCGGGAAGACGATGCGGCAGACGGCAATCGCCCGCGCCATCTCGATCACGCTGATCGCAGGGCTGTCGCCAAGCGGCGTTCCCTCGATCGGGACCAGCATGTTGATCGGCACGCTTTCCGGATGGGGATTGAGTTTCGAAAGCTCATGGATGAGCCCGATCCGGTCCTCGCGGCCCTCGCCCATGCCGAGGATACCGCCGACACAGAGATTGATGCCCGCCTCGCGGCAATGCGCGATGGTTTCGAGCCGGTCCTCATAGGTCCTGGTCGAGACGACGGTGCTGTAATACTCGCGCGAGGTATCGAGGTTGTGATTGTAATAGTCGAGGCCTGCCTCGCGCAGCGCATGGGCCTGGTGCGGCTCAAGCATGCCGGCCGTGACGCAGGTCTCCAGCCCCTCGGCTTTGACCGCGCTGACCATGGCCGCGATCTTCGGCAGGTCGCGGTCCTTCAGCTCCCGCCAGGCTGCGCCCATGCAGAAACGGTCCGCACCGCCATCCCTGGCTTGCCTTGCGGCGGCGACGACGTCCTCCAGCGCCATCAGCTTCTCGGCCTTCAGCCCGGTATCAAAATGCGCCGACTGGGAACAGTATCCGCAATTCTCCGCACAGCCGCCTGTCTTGATGGAGAGCAGCTGGCTCTTCTGCACCTTGCCATCCGCCCAGTTGGCCGACTTCACTTCCAGCGCCTTTGAGAACAACGTGTCGAGGGGCGCTTCATAGAGCGCGGCGATAGCTTCGCGGGTCCAGTCGTGGCGCGGTTGCATGTCGGTCATGGGCATTCCTTCCCTTTGGCCTGAATAGATCGGCGCCGCTCCATTCAGGATACGGCAAACTTCTAGGTGCCTTGAAGCGACAAAGGCCGGCGCATTCAAGCCCCGGCCTCCCCTATCCTGTTCCTGCCGTTACGTCAGCAGTCTTTAAGATCAGTCCTGCTCAAGCGTTGGCCTCAAGCGGGGCGTTCTCCAGCGGCGTGCGCTTGGTGGTCACGGCCGTGACCGGCAGCCAGACGACAACCTCCGTGCCGCCGCCCTCGACCGACTTCATGCCGACATTGCCGCCATGCAGGTCGACAAAGTTCTTCACCAGGGCGAGGCCAAGTCCGGCGCCGCGCTGGTCCGACGAGGTGAAGCTGTCAAAGCTGGAGGCCTGGCGCTCGGCCTCGATTCCCCGGCCAGTATCCTTGACCGACAGGATCGCCATGTTTTCCACGCGGCTCGCCGAGACGGTGATCTCACCGCCCGGCTCGGTAAAGCGCATGGCATTGGAGAGCAGGTTGAACAGCACCTGGCGGATGCGGCGCTTGTCGGCATGGATGGTACCGAGACCCTTCTCGATCTCGGCATGCACGGTGACCTGCGTATCGCTCGCTTTTCCGACCGTCAGGTCGACGCTTTCCTGCACGACCTCGGCGAGCTTGAAGTCTTCAAGGTCGAGATCCATCCGGCCCGCCTCGATCAGGGCAAGGTCGAGAATGTTCTCGATCAGCTTGTTGAGGTGATCCGAAGCCGACAGGATCGAATTCACATTGTCGAGCTGACGCTCATTAAGTTCGCCATTGGCACCCGACTGGAGGAATTCGGCATAGCCGAGAATGGTCGTCAGCGGTGAACGCAGCTGGTAGCTGACATTGCGAACGAATTCGGTCTTCAGCCGATCGGCCGCCTCAAAGGCTTCTGCCCGCCCGCGCAGCGCGCCCTCGACGGCCCGCTGGGCGGTGACGTCGGCAAAGGCGATCAGCGTGTTCCCGTCCGGCAAGGGCTGGGTGACATAGGTCAGCGTCGAGCCGTCCGAGCGTTTCATCTCGCCGGTCGTCATCTGGCGCGCATTCGCCGACGGATCGGTGATGTGCCCCTTGATCTGCGACCAGGTCTCGCGGTCGTGGAAGAGTGGGACGCACTGTTCGATGATCACATCATAGTCCGGCGTGTCCTTGATCAGCTGCGGATCGAGCGACCAGAGCGAGGTAAAGGCCTTGTTCGACAGCTTCAGCCGGCCATCGGAGCCGAACACGGCGACGGCCTCATGCAGGCTGTCGAGGGTCGAGGTCTGCGTCTTGATCAAGGCGTTGAAGCGCGTCTGCAGGTCCTGCTCGCCGGTAATGTCCTTGAACAGAAGCAGCAGGCCTCCCATCGGGTGGCGCTGGCGGGTGACCTTCAGCGTGCGCCCATCAGGCAGTGACCACTTGTCTTCCTCAGTGCCGGAAATGTCGAGATAGTGCGACAGCTCATTGGCGCGCCACTCGGCATAGTCGGCCCGGGCGGGAAGGCGGCGGCGTTCGCGCAGCTTGTCGAGCAGTTCGCCATGGCTCGGACTGTCCAGCAGGAAGCCTTCTTCAAGGTCCCACATCGCCGCAAAGGCGCGGTTGTAGAAGGTAAGCTTGCGATCCGGTCCGAAGATGGCGACGCCATCGGCGACGTGGTTCAGCGTCTCGTCATGCGCCTTCACATGGCGATTGAGATCCTCGCGCGCAGCTTCTTCCTCGGTGACGTCGAAGGCCATCGCACCGGCCCCGCCCGACAGTGGAAAAGTCAGAACCCGCATGGCCCGGCGCTCCTCGCCGATCACGATATGGCGTGTGGCGTCGATATCCTTGCCCTCAGCGATGGTGCGGCGCATCTGCTCGACGGCCTTGTCATCCAGCATGATCTGGCGGTCGAGCGTGCGGTCGAGCGAGCTGCCCTCGACCGCCTCGATATAAGACGGGTTCGCCCATTGCAGCCGGCCCACACCGGAGACGCGCCAGGCTGGAAACGGTGCCTTGCCGAGCATGTCGAGAAAGGCGGTCGGGTCACGCGCAATGACCTGGCGGGCCTCTTCGAGCTTGCCGCGCGCGGAGCTTTCTTCCAGTCCCTTGATGGTCGAGTCGGTGATCCAGACCACTGCCCGCGCACCGGCTGTGCGGCCATCGGCCTCGAGGAAACGCCCGGACGGGCCGATCAGCGTCAACGAGAAGGGCTGGCCATTCTCACGCAGCTCCCGAAGCCGGATCCGCAGCGTCGTGTCCTGTCCGGCACCATCACGCGCTTCAAGGTCGGCGAGCCCTTCAATGATGCGGATCGCCGGATCGGGGGAGACAGCATCATCTGTAAACCGCAGAAGCCCTGCCAACGCGATGGGCGAGCCGTGGATTTCCGGCGGCGCGATGGTATCGCCCTCATCTTCCAGCGTATCGCCCTGCCAGACCAGGATCACACCGGGGTGTGCGCCGAGAACCGATTTCAGCTCGGCGAGCGACGTCTCTGCATCGCCGGCCCGTTCGCGGAACTTTCTCGCCGCGCCGCGCGCGCCTTCGGAGGTTCGCAAGGCCCAGAGGATAAAGGCCAGACCGAGTGCGAGCGCACCGGCGGCAATGATGATAGGGACCTGTTCAGCATTCATGATATCCCTCCGGCGCGAATCAGTTGCACGCTGGGCTACGCTACTAGTTAACGGAATGGGGCGTTCTCGTTAAGGCCGTCTTAACGACGCGGTAACCCTTACCCAACCCCGTGCGCAACGCTCTCAGGGAATTGTGGACAGGATATGCAGCGCACCGGGCCTCAGACGCTTGAGGTTTTCATCCTCGTTTTCGGTCGCCGACACCAGGATTGTATAGGCAAACGCTCGCAGATTATGCCGGCGCGCCAGCGCGCTTTCCGAAGAGAAGGCATCATCCCAGCTTGCGAGCGGCGCCGGCTCGGCCATCCACTCGAACCATGCGTCCAGCTGCTCCTGGCTGAGCAGGCCGCGTTGCGTCAGGAACAGGATCGGCCGCGCCAGACGCCGGGGCTCATCGAAAATGAAGGCAGGCGCCTCGTTTGATGCGATCTGGCTGCCAACGGCCCGCATGATGCGTTCGGCCTCCTCCCCGCCAATCGCTGGATTGAGGCTGAGCTGCATCAGTAGGTCGGCCCCATGCGCCACGCCATGGCGCCAGCCCTCGCCCTCAATGAACCCCCGATAGTCGCGCACGCTCTCGACATAGGACGCCCCCGTCTCAACAAGGGCCGCACGCTGTTCGTCGCTCATCCAAGGCTCAACGCGGTCCGTACGAGCCACTTCAGACAGGACCAGCGCGGCGAACGGGGCAAGGAAGCCATTGCCCCCTGCCTCCGTATCAATGCGATGCGCGTTCACGCTGGCGGACAGGCGGGCCAGAAGCTGCTCGCGCTCCTCCTGCGGCACAAGACCGGCCCGAAGCAGGCGCGCGAGGGATTCATAGGCAAAACCGTCTCGGATGGCCGGATCGGCCCGCCCGAGGCAGTCGGCAACGTAAAGCGCCAGCCCCTCGACCGGCTTACCGGCCTCGACGATGACAGCAATATCCGTTTCCGCAGCCAACGTCGTGCAGGCCGCATCCATCGCCGATGGAGCAGGTCCGGCGGCCTCTCCAGACGCTCCCGGACCGGTCGCCGTACAGGATGACACACCGATCATGGCGAGGACCGCCAGGGACGAAAACCTTATCGCTGCGCGCAACGCCATGATCTGATCCTCCAACGCCCGAAGGCACAATACGTGCTTGCTCCACAATTTGTTAGGCATCAAGCTTGACGATAGACGATTCCCGGCGCGGTCAGGGTCCCGCGTCCTTACCGGAGACCGACGCCATGCCGTCATCGCCCCGCCAGCGCCTTTACATGTCGCGCCTCCTGCTCGGCGCCTCGCTAGCCGTGCCGCTGCTTATGGGAACGGCAGCCTGTGCAAGTGGCGGAGGCGGAGGGGGCGGCGGCACAACCACGCCGCCTGTTTCACCGCCGCCCCCGCCTCCCCCTCCGCCACCACCTCCTCCGCCTCCACCGGTGGGTGATCCGGGCGACTTCGAAACAAGCGAGTACAATTTCACCGAGGGCCTGCCCTTTCTTGGCGCTTCTTCGGCCTACGCCGCCGGTGCGACTGGCCAGGGCATCACCATTGCGGTCATCGATACCTCCTTCGATCCGGACCATCCGGACCTGGTCGGGCGCATTCTCTCGACCAGCTTCGACATCAATGCCGATACGCGAGCGGCCGACGACATCGACAATGAAGGCCATGGCACACTGGTCGCTGGCGTCATCGCTGCGAACAAAAATGACCTTGCCGGACACGGCATTGCCTTTGAATCCGACATCCTTGCCATCCGGGCCGACCGGCCAGGCAGTTGCCAGGAAACGGGTGAGGATGCTGGCTGCCGCTTTCCCGACCAGGACCTTGCCGATGCGATAGACGCTGCGATCGACAGGGGCGTGCGCATCATCAACCTGTCCTTGGGCGGCACGCCCGACACCAATCCCATTCTCGAAGACGCCGTGCGCCGCGCGGCGGCCGCTGGTATCCTCGTCGTGATTTCGGCTGGCAACGATGCCGAGCCGGCCGGGTCCGATCCCGACACAGGCGACCCTATCGCCGCGACGGGCACCTCGCTCAACGAACCCGCCAATGTCGCCGGCACGTCCGGTACTTTTGGCCGGGTCGTGGCTGTCGGCTCGGTGGATCTCAACGGCATCATCTCGGATTTTTCCAACCGCGCCGGCGACGGCAGCGAGCCGGGCTCAGACCCGAACAACAAGAACTTCTACATTCTCGCGCCTGGCGAAGGCGTCGTGACGACCGGACCGGATGACGACATATTCTTTCCGGACCTTCCGACGTGTGGGCCGGGCGAGGTCAATGGCTGTAATGATACCGACGACGAGGGCGACTATTACATCGTCAGCGGCACATCATTCGCCGCGCCCTATGTCTCCGGCGCGCTGGCGCTGATGCTCGACCTATTTCCCAACATGACACCGGAGGATGCCCTCTCCGCCCTACTCGAAAGCGCAGACGATTATGTCAGCACCAGCCCGGACCTCATCCGCGAGGAGACGGCCGGGGTTGGCGTCGATGCAGTATCCGGGGTCGGCACCATGAACCTTGCGGCCGCCTTCGCGCCGCAGGGCACGACCAGCTTCACCATCAACGGCAAGGCCATCCCAACGGGATATTCCTATGCGCCCGCCGCGGGCGCCTTCGGCGACTGGGCAAGCCAGCCCGGCGCCTTGGGCGAGCTGGTCTTTACCGACAAGTTCAACCGCGCCTACCGTTTCGATGCCGCCAGTAACATGCCCGCAGGCAAGGCACGCGTGGCCGATTTTGATTATCGCGCCGATGCCGCTGCCGGCCAGTCGCATGCCGTGCGCCAGGGTCCGGTGACCTTTGCCTGGCACCAGCCTGCCTTCCGCGACGATCCGGCCATTCCCTATGACGAAGCGCCAATGGCCCAGTTCACGGCGCAATACGATTTCTCCGGCGGCTCGATCGAATTCGGGCGTGGTTTCGGGGCGAAATCGCTCGCTCCCGAGGTCAGCCTCATCAACGAGGCCGGCGCCCGCACCGGCTTCTCGGATGGTGGCTGGGCCCGCTTCAGCCACGATATCGGCGAGATGTCCTTCGAGATATTCTCCTCCGACGATGAGGATCTTTCAGTCTCCGGCGTCGGCCTGTCGCGCATCGAGGAGCGCTGGGGCGTTCGCGGCCAGATCTCGACCATACGCGATGAGCGCACGGCGCTGGGCGGCGTTATCCAGGGCCGGTTTGGCGGGGAGGACCGCTCGCAGCTCTCAGCCTATGCGCTCGAAGGGGCGTATCGCCCGATGAGGAGCCTGCGCCTGTCGGCCGGCGTCGAGGCTGCGACCGTCGACCTGCCGGGCGTCGAAACCAGCAATGTCTGGACGAGCCGCTGGTCGGTCGGCGCCGACACGGTGACCGCGTTCGGACAGCTTGGCCTGACCGTCGCGCAGCCGCGCCGCGCCGAGGGCGGCACATTCGACTTTGTCGGCGTCACCGGCCTCGACGAAGACTTCAACTTCGTCTCCGAGACGATCCGCGCGCCCCTTTCGCCGAGCGGACGGGAAATAAATTATGAGGCCAGCTGGGGCTTCGGCCTGCCGGGTGGTGTCGATGCAGGCCTGACGGCCACGCTGTCGACCCAGCCGAACCATGTGGCCAACGCCGACCCAGCCAGCGTCTACTGGTTCTCGCTGTCGAAGTCATGGTAGGCCGGAGACATGAAGACGCCTGCTCTCCTGTCCTCGGCACTTTTTCTCGGCGCCTGCTGCATGACCGGCATGCCAATGGCTGAAGACGGCGACCCGGACGCGGCTGGTAACCTCTGCGGCTTTGCGATCAAGGACGTTTCGGCCTGGCGCAACCAGATGCCTGGCCCTGATGGGCCGAGTGGAAACCTTGTCATCGTGATCGAGATCGAAGCCGACGAAATTTCGCGCCGCTTCCAGTCTGGCGGCATCAGCGAAAACGGGACGCTGCTGCTCGATATCGTCGAATGGGACCACCCCTCCGGCATCGGCAAGATCGTCTACCGCAAGAAGGGCGTACCAGCCGAACGCGTCGAAATCCGCTGCGGCGGCGAGATCGTCACGACCATCGACAAGATTGACACGGTCTACTGACGCGGCGCTGACTGCTGCTCCTGCCCGTCCGAGGGCTTTCGGGCATAATGGTCGTAAGGGTTGCGGTAATAGTCCGTCTTCAGCCCGCCGACATCTTTTGCTGAGGCGTTGCTCAGGTCACAGGTCTTGCGGATCGAGGAGAAGTCGAAGGACTTGCAGTAGAACTCCGTCTCCTCAAGGCAGGCCGTCATGCACCCCTTCAGAGAGAGGAAAGTCAGGGGGCGAGTATTGTGACCGCTGATGGCAGCATTGTAGGTGACCTCGAATTGCGAACGCAGCGCGTGCGGTGGTTGGAGCCACAGATAGATGCCTGAGCCCGTCGCCAGTAGCGCCGCCGCCAGACCTGCCAGCAGCCGCGGCCGCCGGCTCGCCCAGCGCATCGGCCAACTGAGCCAGTCGGCGCCCGGAGACGATGGCGCGCCGGTGGACACAGTCTCGACATTCCCGACAAAGCGCAGGCCGATATTCGGAATGGTCCGGATCAGACGCTGGCTCGAACCATCGTCGTCGATCGCGGCGCGGGCGGCCCGCAAGCGGCTCGTCAATGCGGACGCCGAGACGATGCGCCCATCCCAGACGGCGTCGTTGATCTCGGCCTTTGTGACGGTCTCACCGTGTTTTCTCACAAGCAGCAGAAGCAGCATGATGACCTGCGGTTCGGCTGCGACCGGCTCACCCGACCTGAAAAGCCGCATCGATCCGGAATCGATCTCGAAGTCCTCGAAACGGTAGAGCATTCTCCTTGTCATGCTGGTACAGATTTCCCCCCTCACCAGACTCATGGTTAACCGAACAGGCCGCGGCAGGGAACGGATAGCGGCCGGAAACCGGGATTCTGGTCAGATTCCGGGCAGTACCTATTCGCTTGTTTCAATGGCGTTTCCCGGCCCTCTTCATATTTCTTCATGCCATGAAGACGCTTCTTCAGTGGTCCTTTGCTCCAGCCAGCGGCTAGCCTCGTGCCCGGGAGCCGAGCGTGCACCTGCCGTGCACGGGATTTAACCAGACCGGAGAACAGATCGTCTCATGAGGAAAACAGAACTGACCAATCGGCGGGCACGCCTGGCGGCCCTGCTGATGCTTGCCGGCGCTGGCGCGGGCGGAATCGCGCATGCCCAGCTGGAGAACTTTGAGTGGACCCCGAATGCCGCGATTGCGGGCCACAACAATCTGCGCCTCGACAATGTCACAAAACAGCAATGCGCCTCAGCCTGCATGACCGTCCGGGAATTCTCCTGCAAGTCGTTCGACTATCACAAGAATGACAATGCCTGCGATCTCAGCGACGCGACGGCGGCCGATGTCGGCGGCCTGAAAACCGACTATGCCGATAATCCTTACGATCACTATGCCATGAACGACCTCGTCGAGATCCTGGCCCAGAGGGCTGAAGACGCTGTCACGAAAAGTCCGGTCGTCGAGGATGTCGAATACGCCATCCGGCAGATGACGGGCCGCAAGGCATCCATCTTCGAAGCTGACCTCGACGGTTTCGTCGATAAGTACGGCGCCGGCATGCACATCGGCGATCACGTCCAGGGTATCACCATGACCGCTGGCGGCCGGCTCGTCGTCTCAATATCGCGCCAGGAGCACGATGAAGCCCCCAGATGCGGCGGCGTGCTGGCCTTTTCCTCGCCCTTCGATCCCGACAATCCTGACCGCACGCTCGACTGGACCTATTATTGCCACAGCGATGACGGCCTCGAGGGCCACCCAAGCGCCATTCAGGCTGCGGGCGACATCGTCGCGGTCGGCACATCCTGGAAGGATTTCGGCGTCAGGAAGAGTGGGTCACGCTACTACCACATCTCGCCAGAAGGTGAGGTCGAACACCTTTGGCACCTGAAGACAGAGGGAGGACGGGACGCAACCGGCCTCGTCTACAACCGCGCTGAAGGCCGCTACTACACGCTCAACGCCGACGGGCTGATCAAATCCGGATATGTCGATGCGGAAATCTGCCGGACCGAGCGCAACGCCTCGCTGATGAGCCGGTCCACCAAGTTCGACGACTGCCGGACGATTTCGGTCCCGGCATCCGGGCAAGGCTCGAATCTTATCGCACAGGCAGACGGCAAGCTGTTCCTCGCCTCGGCCTTCTCCAGCGATGTCGGCCACCTTGAGAACACCGACTACCCCCAATGGGTTCGTGAGGGCGACTATGGCGTTCGCTGCGTCGCCGAGGGCGCTGGCGCCATCGCAGCCGGGTATGACGTGCGCACGAAATATGAAGACGTTGTGGTTCTGGCAGAGATCGACTTCGTCCGCGGCAAGGCAAAGACGGTGTACGAAGCCAATATCGAACGCACCCAGCGCGCGCAGACATGCGTCCAGCAGCGCCCGGCCTTCCGCTTTGCCGGAGGGTTTTCGCCTTATGGCAAGGAAGGTCGCATCCTTGGCCTCTGGTCGGGCCGGCAGAATCCGGTCGGCCAGGTTCACACGGACGAGCTCGAAATTGCCTACCAGCCACTTTCCCAGCGCGGCACGCAGAGCCTCGACTATTCGGTCTCGATCGATTGCGAGGTTGACGATATCGGCAATGAAAGCACCGGAAACACGATCACAGCCACCTTCTACAGCTCCAGCCGGCGAAAGCTGGGCAGCGCCTCGACCGATGGCGTCACCGCCGCGGCCTGCACCTTCACCTGGGTCGACCTGGAAGCGACGCTTGATGAATCGGCCGAGTACGTGACCATCAGCACCAATGGGGACGATGGCTTCATGGTCGACCGGATCGTGCTCGAAAAGGATGGCGACGAGATTCGCACCTATGGGCTCAACAATGACAAGGGCTGGTGCTTTTCGACTGATCGCGGCGATGCCGATGGTAGCTGGAACTATGCCTCAGACGGCGTTTGCGTGACGGAGCATACCTGGAGCTATTCCGGCCAGCCTGTCACCTTCAATCAGTGGGACACGCTGGCGGCGGCCGCCAGCAGCAACAAGCCGAAGGTCCGCTACAGTCTCGATATCGACTGTGACGTTGACGGGATCGACAATGAGGGCACCGACGACCGTATCACGGCAGTCTTCATGGATGCCAACAAGAAGGAAATCGGCCGCGGCTCCATCAAGGAAAACACCGAGCGGGGCATCCTCGGTTGCTACGACATCGAGTTCGACGTGATCACCGATGGTCCGGCGAGTTGGTACCGCATCGAGACCGACGGTACCGATGGCGCAATGCTCGACCAGATCTTCGTCTACAAGAATGGCGAGGAAGTCGACGTCGAGGGCGTCTCCAACGACCGCGCCTGGTGCCTGTCAAACGATCCTGACGACGCCTCACGCAGCTGGAAGGGGCATGCCGCCTACAATACCTGCAGGGCCTCCTGGGAATTCGAACTTTAACTTTAGCCCGCGGCCCCGCCGCATCCTCCCACGGCAAGCGGCGTCGGATTGATCCGGCGCCGTTTCGCTGTCCGACCGGGGCGCGGGGAAAGCGCCTACCGCGCCTCCATGCCGGCAATCCACTCGCGCACCAGCGCAACGCCATCCTCGTCGATGACGGAGCGGCCAAGCTCGGGCATCGCGATGCCTGCCTCGGAGGACGCCATCCGGTAGCTGAGGATGGACTTGTCCGGCTGCCCCGGTGCGATCACAAAGACCGCATCGCCTGAGCCACGCCCGGCGGCCGTCGGATGCTTGCCGATGCCGATGGCCGTCGGGGTATCGACCTCATAGCCCAGGAAAAGGCCGGAATTGGAGGCCGAGCCCTCCAGCCGGTGACAGTGCGCGCAATTGATATCGAGATAGGCGCGGGCGCGTTGCTCCAGCGGCGCGGTCGCGTCGGATACCTCGGGCACCGTGGGCGGCGCCTCGGGAAGACCGGCCAGGATGCCGCGCGCGGCCCAGTCTGCCAGCTGCGCATGGCCATAGGGGCCCTGATGATTGAGATTGCGCGCCTTCGGCCCGATCGGCGCAATCGCATCGCCGAGCTGGTGGCACGTCTTGCACTGGTTCTGGTTGGGGACGCGATAGTCGATGTCCAGCGCCGTGCCGTGCTCGTCCGTGAAGGCGAGGTCCAGCCAGGCCCCGGCGGGCGCATAGACCGCCTCGGTCTCCTCCTCGTTCCAGACATAGGGATAGGCCGCCCAGCCTTCGGCCTTGCGGATCAGCAGGCGCGTCTCGCGATAACGCTCATCGACCGAGGGCTGGCGCATGTCCGGGGCGAAGGCGAAGGTCTTGACCAGCACCGTTCCGACCGGAAAGTCGAACACCTCATCGGGCCGGTAGGCGGCCGCCTTGTCCTTCGGCACGTAGACGAAACGGTGCTTGGCCGCGTGATCGGAGAAAAGCGGATTGACGAGATTGTAGGAAACGACGCCCTCGGCCGGCTCTCGCGCGCTGGCGTCCGCGAACAGGCCGTACTCGGAAAGCGTCCGCGCGGGCTTTTCCGCGAGGATCGTGTTCAGGTCCGGCCCGGCCGCCGTCTGCCCGCACGCCGCGAGCAGACCAGCCAGCAACGCGGCCGCAAGGTGCCGCATCATTCGGCGTGTTCGAGCGTGATCGCCGGTAGCGGATCAAACCGGTCCGCGTCCGGCCTGTCCATCGTCGGTGCGGCATTCTCCACGCTGATGGGGTATGTCCCGAGGCCGAGATTGATGAAGCCGACCGTGTCCGGCTCGTCGATGAAGATGTTCACATCAGTGTCCGTCTCATCGCCCCAGCGCGTGACGCCATCCCAGACGATTGGCGGCAGGCTGCCGCCGACCAGCGGCGCGAAGCTGCCGAGAATTCCCTTCGGATTGTAGCCGCTGCGGCCATAGGTGTTGCCAAAGATGGCGACGTTGCGCGGCAGCGGGTTGTAGGCCTCGTCGGTGAACGGCTCGGTATAGGCGGTGATCAGGATCTGGACGGTCTGGTTGTCGCCAAACCGGTTGTTCGACACCTCGACCTTGTCATTCGCCATGATGATGACGCCAGTCCCGGACGGCACGCCAGCCACGATATTGCCGGGCGGAGCGAAGTTGCGGGTATTATTGTCGAGGATGTCATTGTCATAGACTGCGGTGGAATTGCCGCCCATGACCGGCAGGTCCGGCAGGTCGAAGACGAGGATGCCGCCCGCATTGTGGCGGGCCGTATTGCCATAGACCGCAGCGTTGGTGGAGTTCTCGATCTCGATCCCGGCGACATTGTATTCAGCCAGGCTGTCGCGAACGATGATCCTGTCGGACTGGCCGACATAGATGCCGGCATCCGAGGCGCCGCGCACCGTCACACGCTCGACCAGCACATCCGTACTCTCGACCGGATAGACGCCGTAGGCGCCATTCTCCTCGTCCGGCTCACCCAGCCATTCGACCGTCAGGTCGCGGTAGATGATGCGGTCGGCATCCTTGGACTTGATACCGTCGCCCTTCGTCTCCTGGATGGTGAAATTCTCCAGCGTTACATCATCGGCCGTGACCAGAAGCCCCTCGCCCGAGCCACGCTGGCCGGAGAAATCGAGGATGGTTGCACCCTCGCCCGCGCCGGTGATCGTCACCCCATCGACATCGAGGGAGAGGCCGTCCGTCATCATGAACGTGCCGCGCGGCAGCGTGATCGTGCTGCCCGGCTCGGCTTCGATGAGGAGGGTCTGCAGGCGCGCGGCGAAATCATCGCCAGGCTCCAGGCTCGCATTGGTGTCGGCGGCGTCCGTGCTGGCCGGTGCGTCCGTATCCTCCGTTCCGCCCGGTCCACCACAGCCCGAAAGCAGGGCCGCCGCGGCGGCCGCCATGATCATTGTGCGCATTCCGAAAGGCCTCCCGTCCTTTTTATCTGACGGAAGTGTCACTTTTTTCGCGGGCAGCTGCAAGGGTCAGAAAAATGAAAGAAGCGCCAGACTTGCCGCTGGCGCTTCTCATCGTCCTGGCATGTATCCATCCGCCCCGGGGCGTCAGCCCAAAGGCGAGCGCGCAAGGCGCGCCGGACACCTAGTAGCGGTAATGTTCCGGCTTGTAGGGTCCTTCAGTCGTCACCCCGATATAGTCAGCCTGTTCGGTCGACAGCTCGGTCAGGCCGACGCCCAGCTTGGCGAGGTGCAGCCGCGCCACCTTCTCGTCGAGGTGCTTGGGTAGCGTGTAGACCTCGTTCTTGTACTCGCCCTTGTTCTTGTGCAGGGCGATCTGGGCCAGCGTCTGGTTGGTAAAGGAGGCCGACATCACGAAGGACGGGTGGCCGGTCGCATTACCAAGGTTCACCAGGCGCCCTTCGGACAGGAGGATGATGCGCTTGCCATCCGGGAAGGTGATCATGTCGACCTGCGGCTTGATGTTCGTCCACTGGAAATTGCGCAGCCCCTCGACCTGGATCTCATTGTCGAAGTGGCCGATGTTGCAGACGATCGCCATGTCCTTCATCGCCCGCATATGATCGACGGTGATGATGTCCTTGTTGCCGGTTGCGGTGACGAAGATGTCGGCCTTCCCGACACTGTCATCGAGGGTCTGCACGTCGAAGCCGTCCATTGCGGCCTGCAAGGCACAGATCGGGTCGACTTCGGAGACCGTGACGCGCGCACCGGCGCCAGCGAGCGAGGCTGCCGAGCCCTTGCCGACATCGCCGTAGCCGGCGACGAAAGCGGTCTTGCCGGCCATCATGACGTCGGTGCCGCGGCGGATCGCATCGACGAGGCTCTCCCGGCAGCCATATTTGTTGTCAAACTTCGACTTGGTCACCGAGTCGTTGACGTTGATCGCCGGGAAAGGCAGCTCGCCCTTTTTCGAGAGCTGGTAAAGACGGTTCACGCCGGTCGTCGTCTCTTCAGAGACGCCGCGGATTTCCTTCTTCACCTTGGCAAACCAGCCTGGCGTTTCGCTGATGCGCTTCTTGATCTGCTTGAACAGCGCGATCTCTTCTTCCGATTTCGGCTTGTCGAGGACGGACGGGTCCTTCTCTGCCTTCTCACCGAGCAGGATGTACATGGTCGCGTCGCCGCCATCATCGAGGATGAGGTTGATCAGCTTGCCATCCGGCCATTCAAAGATCTTGTCACAGAATTGCCAGTACTCATCGAGCGTCTCGCCCTTGTGGGCGAAGACCGGCGTGCCATTGTCGGCAATCGCGGCGGCGGCGTGGTCCTGGGTGGAGTAGATGTTGCAGCTGGCCCAGCGAACTTCGGCGCCGAGGGCTTCCAGCGTCTGAATAAGAACAGCTGTCTGGATGGTCATGTGAAGCGAGCCGGCAATGCGGGCGCCCTTCAGGGGCTGGTCGGCGCCATACTCTTCGCGCGCCGCCATCAGGCCCGGCATTTCGGTCTCGGCAATGGCGATTTCCTTACGGCCGAAGTCGGCGAGGGAGATGTCCGCTACAGCGAAGTCATTCGACATATCAATGTTCCTTTATACGTTTATATGGGCCGTTTAGCGGAGGCGCAGGGCGAAAGCAAGGGAGCGAGCAGCATTGGCCGACAAGAGATCTCATCCCCCTGTCCATGCTCTTGCTCCATCGCGCCGACTACATCCGGACAGGGACCCATCTCACTTCTGACGCATTCCTAATGTGGTAATTCTGCAACGGCGCGTTAAGCTACGTTTCGTGGAGTGATGTTGAGGAGGTCTCATGACCCGGCTTTTGCCTGCATCTGCACTTGTTTCGGTCCTGCTGCTGTCATTCGGCGCGCAGCCGGCTTTTGCCGAGGATGACACGCTGGTGCGCCTGCCCGGCTCCGGCGAGGTGAAGTCCGATCGCGACAAGACGATCCTCAAAACCGACAAGCTGAAACCCGGCGGCGGCCTGCTGGCCTCGTTCGACCGGGACGGCGACGGGCGTATTTCGGATGCTGAACTGGATGCCGGGATCGCGATTGCTTTTGCGGCCGCCGATGGCAATGGCGATGGCGTCGTGACCGCCATCGAGCAGCAGAAATGGGCGGCCAGTCTGCCGACACGCGATGATTCGCTGGCCAATCCGGTGCGCTTCGACCCTAATCTCGACCGGCGCGTGAGCTTCACGGAGTTCAGCTCCGTCATCACCGATCTCAGCCAGGATTATCGCAGCGACGGCCATGCCGAGCTGCGCGTCGCATCGTTGCGGGCCCCGAAGACGGAAAACCGTCCGGGCGACCGCCCAACGCTGGAGGAGCTGCGCGAGCAGCAGCGCGGCGAGATCCCCGGCAGGCCGACAGGCGGCAGCGACTTCTAGCGTCGTAGTCCGTGTCGGGGTGGCGGGACCATGTATGATTTCAGCCGATTCTGCTTGTCTGCAGTCATCGCGTCACTTGCGGCAGCGGTGTGGATCGGCGGCGCAGCGTGGCTGTGGGTCCTGATCACTGATACGCCCAGAAACTGGCTTCCATCGTTGTATCACTTCAAACTCTTGGGGATCGTCGGGGCCGTTGTCGCTTGCGTCGGCAGCGCTGCAGCGGCTGTTGCACTGCTTCTTTCAGATCAGATGTTTTCGCGTGCGAACGCCAACTTCCTCACAATTGCGGGTAGCGCTACGGGACTGGCCAGCATTGCTCTAGTGACGCCTGCCAGCAACATCCACTATGTCGTGATTTTCACCGTTGCGGGCGCGATCGGCGGCTGGACATTCGCTCAGGTGTGGGAGACTTCACGCTAGCCCCTACCGCTTGCTGGCGCGCTTCGCTACACAGGCTTCCTAACAGAGGAATCGCCCATGCCATCTGCGCCCGTCACCGAAGACAGCCATCTCTACCTGATCGATGCGAGCGCCTACATCTTCCGCGCCTATCATGCCCTGCCGCCGCTGACCCGTGCCTCGGACGGCCTGCCGGTCGGCGCGGTATCGGGCTTCTGCAACATGCTCTGGAAGCTGCTGGAAGAGCTGAAAGGCGGCGAACGGCCGACGCATTTCGCCTGCGTTTTCGACAAGTCGTCCTACTCTTTCCGCAACGACCTCTATCCGGAATACAAGGCCAATCGCGACGAGCCGCCGGAGGACCTGCGCCCGCAATTCCCGCTGGTGCGCGAGGCCGCCGTCGCCTTCCACACCCACGCGCTGGAGCAGGAAGGCTATGAGGCCGACGACCTGATCGCAACCTATGCCCGCCAGGCCGAGGCGAAGGGCGCGCGCGTCACCATCGTCTCCTCGGACAAGGACCTGATGCAGCTGGTGACCGACAAGATCCACATGCTCGACACGATGAAGAACAAGCAGATCGATGCTGACGCCGTGTTCGAAAAATTCGGCGTAACGCCTGACAAGGTGATCGACGTCCAGGCGCTCGCTGGCGACAGCGTCGACAATATCCCCGGCGCACCCGGTATCGGCGTGAAGACAGCGGCAACGCTGCTGGAGGAATACGGCACTGTCGAGGAACTGCTCGAACGCGCCGAGGAGATCAAGCAACCCAAGCGCCGCCAGACCCTGATCGAGCATGCCGAGCAGGTCCGCACCTCCAAGTTGCTCGTCACACTGAAGGATGACGTGCCGGTCGAGGTCGCGCTGGAAGACCTTGCCGTCGCCGATCCGGACCCGAAGACGCTGATCGACTTCCTCGAGAAGATGGAATTCCGCACCATTACCCGCCGCGTGCGCGAGACGTTCGAGGCCGAGGGCGTGATCGACGAAACCACCGCTGGCGATATCGGGTTCGACGCGGAAAACTATGTCTGCATCCGCGATTTCAAGACGCTGGAAGACTGGATCGCGCGCGCCCATGAGGCAGGCGTCATCGGGCTCGACACCGAGACCAACAGCCTCGACTGCCAGACCTGCGACCTGGTCGGTATTTCAATCGCCCTCTCGCCCAACGAAGCCTGCTACATCCCGCTCGGCCATATCGATCCGGACCATTCGGGCGGCAGCGACATGTTCGACGCAGACCCGCCGCGCCAGATCCGCAAGGAAGATGCGCTGAAGGCGCTGAAGCCGCTTCTTGAGGATCCGTCCGTCCTGAAAGTCGGCCAGAACTTCAAGTATGACTACACGGTCTTCGCCCGCAACGGCATCCACGTCACGCCCATCGACGACACGATGCTGATCTCCTTCGCCCTGCACGCCGGCATGCACGGCCATGGCATGGACGAGCTGTCGGAGCGCTACTTCCACCACTCGCCGATCCCGTTCAAGGAGGTCGCCGGCACCGGCAAGTCGCAGATCACCTTCGACCGCGTGCCGCTCGACAAGGCCACCGAATACGCCGCCGAGGACGCCGATGTCACACTGCGCCTGTGGCAGCATTTCAAGCCGTGGCTGCACCGGGAGAAGGTCACAACCGTCTACGAGACGCTGGACCGTCCGCTCATCCCCGTGCTGGCCGGTATGGAGCGCGCGGGCATCAAGGTCGACCGCGATCACCTGTCGCGCATGTCGTCGGACTTTGCCCAGCGTATGGCGGGCCTTGAAGACGCCGCCTACAAGGCGGCCGGCGGCGAGTTCAACATGGGGTCGCCCAAGCAGCTCGGCGATATCCTGTTCGGCGAGATGGGCCTGCCCGGCGGCAAGAAGACCAAGTCCGGCCAGTGGTCGACCGATGCGAGCCAGCTCGAATACCTCGCCGCGCAGGGCCATGAGCTGCCGCAGATCATCCTCGACTGGCGCATGCTGTCGAAGCTGCGCTCGACCTACACAGAGGCGTTGCAGGACGCGATCAACCCCGAGACGGGGCGGGTTCACACTTCCTACTCCATGGCGGGCGCGCAGACCGGCCGGCTGTCATCGACCGATCCGAATCTCCAGAACATCCCCGTGCGCACCGAGGAAGGCCGCAAGATCCGCGAAGCCTTCATCGCAGAGGACGGCAATGTCCTGATCAGCGCGGACTATTCGCAGATCGAGCTGCGCCTGCTCGCCCATATCGCCGACATCGACGCGCTGAAGAATGCCTTCAAGGAGGGCCTCGACATTCACGCCATGACGGCGAGCGAGATGTTCGACACGCCCATCGAGGGCATGGACCCGATGGTCCGCCGCAAGGCCAAGGCGATCAATTTCGGCATCATCTACGGCATCTCCGCCTTCGGGCTCGCCAACCAGCTCGGCATCGAGCGCAGCGAGGCGTCGGATTACATCAAGGCGTATTTCGAGAAATTCCCCGGCATCCGGAAATACATGGACGAGACCAAGGACTTCGCGAAGGAGAACCTCTTCGTGAAGACCGCGTTCGGCCGGAAACTGCACCTGAAGGAAATGAACTCCAAGAACGGCGCCCAGCGGGCCTTCGCCGAACGCCAGGCCATCAACGCCCCGATCCAGGGCTCCGCCGCCGACATCATCAAACGCGCCATGATCGCCATGCCGGAAGCGCTCGCGAAGAAGAAGCTCGACGCGAAAATGCTGTTGCAGGTGCATGACGAACTCATCTTCGAAGTCCCGGAAGCCCAGGCCGAGGACACGATCGAGACCGTCCGCAAAGTGATGGAAAAGGCGCCGCTGCCCGCGCTACAGCTCAGCGTCCCGCTGGACGTCGACGCGCGGGCCGCGAAGACATGGGCGGAGGCGCATTAGAACAACGCTCTTTCCAAGCCCTCCATCACCGCTCTCACCGGCGTATAGAAACTCATACACCCATTGCATTCCCCCACCGGGCGCACGATATCTCACCCACGCCTTTTGCGGCTCACGTCACACCAAAATCCGCAAAGCCATTCCGGCGCTGTCCCTGCCCTCGGCGAGCATTCCGCTTGCCCGGCTTTCAGGGGCAAACCGCATCGCTGGCTGCGATGCATGAGAAGTGACCATCCCCATGTCCAAACAACAGAAATCGAACCGCGAAATCCGCAAACCGAAAAAAGAAAAGCCGAAGACGAACGCCTCCAACCCGTCACTGAAGACCGGCGTCCACAACGTCTTCGACCAGCGCAAGAAGTAAGCGCCCTGCCCCTCTCGCGGTCCGGCTGATCGCCCGTGCGTGAGGGGCGCCATTGCCTTCTGCGCCCGGATGGCCGATAGAGACGGGCGCCTTCATGGCCTGCCACCCACAATCTGGCTCACGCCTGGCCCGCGCTGTTCCGGCCTGACGGATGCGACGTCCGACAGATATCCTGAACATCCCGCATCGCACGCCGCGACGCAAACAGAAGGGATGACCATCCCATGACACGTCACCAGAGACCGACACGCTTCCTGCGGAAACGAAAGGCTGAAGCTGCGATGCCCAAGCCCAAGAAGCCGCAGAAAATGAAGAGCATTTTCAACGTCTTCAACCAACGTCACCAGTAGTATTGTGCCCTTTGGCACTTGATGCAGGCCCTCCCCAGAGGCATGCGCGGTGGGGCCCGCGGCACGCCCATGGAAACCTGTCCAGATTCCTCTTGGCAAAAGCCCTGTCTGGCGTGCTAATCCTAGGTTCATGACACGATTACGCCTGCGCCAGCTCGTCATCGCCGCCGAGACCTCGGAAGTCGCTGATCAGTTACAATCCGTGCTCGATCTCGGCGAGCCCTTTGCCGACCCGGGCGTGGCGGAGTTCGGGCTCGAGAACGCCGTCTTTGCGATTGGCGACCAGTTCCTCGAAGTCATCTGGCCGGTGAAGGACGATGCACCCGTCCAGCGCTTCCTGAAGCGCAATGGCGAGGGCGGCTATATGGCCATCTTCCAGACCGACGACATCAAGGCCGCGCGCGCACGCCTCGACGGGGCGGGCATCCGCCGGGTCTGGAATATCGACCTTGATGACATCGCCGCCAGCCATATCCACCCGGCCGATGTCGGCGCCGCCATCGTCTCGCTTGATGAGGCCCATCCGTGGGAAAGCTGGCGCTGGGCCGGCCCGCACTGGGAGAGCAACTCCATCGAAGGCGAGCTGAGCGGCGCCATCCTTGAGAGCCCTGACCCGAACGCCCTCGCCTCGCGCTGGGCTGCAGCCCTCGGCGTGCCTGCCTCAACCCATCCGGACGTCACCCGCATCCAGCTGGAGGACGACCAGACACTGGTGTTCCAGCCCGGCGAAGAGACAAAGCTGGAAGGCTTCTGCATCACATTGAACAGCGCCATGAAAGCGCTTGAACGCGCGGACAAGCTGGACCTGCACAGCAATGGCGACGGCGTGCACATTGGCGGCGTGCGGCTTGTGCTCAACAACGAGGCCTGACCTTCACACCATCTGGCGCAGGCGCCGCTCTGACGGCATAGTCACCCTTCAGAAAGGCGTCCGCTCGGGTGCCTGCAGACAAAGGAGATGGTGATGGACTGGTTCAATGAAGTGTTCGATCTCGCCGCCGTGGCATCCGGCGCCGGCCTGGCGGGCGGTGGCGGCGCAGCTGTGCTCGCCTGGACGATCAAAGGCGCCATCGTCCGGTTCATCGTGCGTACGCTGGCCACCGCCGTTATCACAGGGATCGGCTTCTACTTCCTGCTTGGCGCACTCGGCTTCCAGATCGTGCCGGAAGACCAGGTCGCCGCGACACCGCCAGCCGGCCGGATGGCGATGGATGAGACCAGCGACAGCTTCTCGCCGCAGGCCGTGCGCCCGGAGGACGCAAAAGAAGACGATGGCAAGACCACCATCGTTGTGAAGTCCCCCTTCAGGCGGGGTGGCTGAGCGCCCAGTCTAGCGCGTCCTCGAGGCGGTCATCGCCCCAAAAGAGTTCGCCGCCTACCGTGAAGCTCGGCGCGCCGAACACGCCGGCAGCAATGGCCGCGTCGGTATTCTCCTTCAGGCGCTGCTTCTGGGTATTGGAATGCCCCATATGCAGGTAGATCCGGTCAACGCCGCCCGCCGCCTCGATGCAGTCGCCAATCACATTCGGGTTCGAGATGTCGAGCCCCTCGGCAAACTGGGCGGTATAGACCCGGCGCACGAAGTCCCGGCCCCACGGCTCATGTAAGGCAGCGATGGCGGTGCGCGCCGCAAGCAGACCGTTCTGCGGAAAAATGCGGCCGTCTTCGCCGGTCCACGGTTTGAACGGAATTGCGAACTTCGCCGCCCGCCGCTCCATGTCGCGCCACATGTTGCGGCCCTTGGCGGGATAGAGGTTGAAGGGCGAGGTATCCCAGCCCTGGGCCTTGAAGATCGGCCCGAGCAGGAAGGGCGTCCATTTGACTTCGACCTTCCGGCGCGCCGCTTCCGCCTCGATCCGCATGACCGAGAGGTAGGAATAGGTCGAGGCAAACTCGAACCAGAAAAGTACCGGCGCTGGCATAGTCCGCCCAGTAGCGCAGCCTGGCCGGCCTGTCAGCTACCGGAACTCAACTTCAATGTGGGTCCGGGTACGCGAGGTGACTCGGCACGAGGCATCGAGCCCGTCGGAGCGAATGATGAGCCGGAACTCGTCAGGGACATCAGCTGTCGAGATCAGGTCCATACCCGCCCCTTCCTGCCCCAGGGTCCGAACCGTGCAGTCGATGGACGATCCACCATTGTTGAAGCTGACCTTGCCCGCCTTGAGAACCCGCCGACGCGCGGACCGTACCGAGATATCGCCCGTGCCCCAGACCGCATAGCGGTTACGCCCGTCATTCTTGGCCTTGTAGAGGGCGGCATCCGCGCGGGTAAGCAATGTTTCAATGTCCCCGGTGGAAGCATCGAAGGCAGCGACGCCGAGGCTCGCCGTTACACCCACCGTCGTGCCGTCGAACTCGAAGCGCAGCGCGGATATGTCCTTACGCAGCTTCTCAGCCGCTTCTGCAGCGCCCTGACGGTCGGTCTCGGGCAGGAGAATAGTGAATTCTTCGCCGCCAACCCTCGCAAAGATGTCGCTCTTGCGCACAAGCAGCTTCACGGTCTTTGCGACACGCCGGAGCACCTCGTCGCCTGCCGCATGGCCATAATTATCATTGATCGACTTGAAATGGTCGAGATCGAAGGCGATCGCGGTCAGATTGTGTCTGTGCCGGCTGGTGAGCGCGGCAAGTCGCCCGCCCTCATCATACAATGCCCGCCGCGAAAGGGCGCCGGTCAATTCGTCAGTCATCGCCCGCTCACGAAGTTCGAGCTGATCGACAACCAGGTCCGCAAAATCCTGAAGCAGATCAAGATCGCGGGCGGGGAACTGACGAGGCTCTCTATCAATGGCGCAAAGCGTTCCTACAACGAAGCCGTCCCGGGTCTTCAATGGGATTCCCGCATAGAAACGCAAGCCATGCTCCGCCGTCACCAAGCGGCTTTTGGCGAAGCGCGGGTCCTGACGGGCATCCTGAACGATAAGCGGCCCCCCGTACTTAACGACATGGCGGCAGAGGGTCTCTTGCAGCGGAATTTGTTGATCGTCCATGCCGACATTCGCCTTGTGCCACTGGCGATGGGCATCGATGAAGGAGATGAGAGCTGTATCGACATCAAGCGCCGCCTTCACAAGACGCGCTATCCGGTCAAACGGCTTTTCCGGTGATGTATCAAGAATGTCGAGCGCAGCTACCGCTTCAAGGCGGTGTGCTTCCCAACGTTGATCCGAATTGCCCCCCTCCACCGTTCTGGCAGAGCTAACAGACATGATGAACCTTTCCTGTGCGGGAAATGAAGGGAATGCTCCCGACACAATTCCGCTTGTTTGCTCAAGTCTGGCGCAGCCAGGTTAGGATGGCGCTACCAACTGGTGCGCAAACGCAAAAGGCTCAGGGCTGGTTGCGGTCGGGATTCATCTCGATCGCGCCTTCCGGCGTGACATCAAGCGCATACATGTCGAGCGCGGCTTCCAGCGTGAGCAGACCATAAACCGTCCAGACAACCAGAACCACGATCGTCACGATTGCAAAAGCGCGAGCGAAGCGCTCCTCGCCTGGCATCTGGTCGAAACCCCATGCGATGAGAAGCAGCATGGCCGACGCCAGCAGCACCGCGCCAATGACATCGCTTGGCCAGTGAGCACCAAGGTACACGCGGGAGAGGCCCATGAGAACGATCAGGACACTGAGTCCGGCAATGGCCGTGCGCTTGCGTATGCCAGTTAGGGCGTGGACCGCAAAAATGGCGAGCGCTCCATAGATGACCATGGAGTTGGTCATATGGCCGGACGGAAAGCTGAAGCTCTCAACACCGCCATAGAGATCTTCGGTCGGTCTGGGCCGGGCGACGAGAAGCTTGATGCCCTTCACGATAAGCGGTGTCGCAATGAACGTCGCCGCCGATACCGCAGCCGGCCACCAGGCACGCCACAGGAGAAGCGTCAGCACGATGGCGACGGCTATGCAGGTCAGCGCAAGGCTGTCACCGAACAGGGTCAATAGCACCACCGCCCAGTCGAGCGGCGGATTGCGAAGGGCGATCACCGCCTCGCTGAGCGCCCCGTCCAGCCCGGTAATGGCCGCGTCCGAGTGAGCCAGCCATCCCAGTCCCGCGAGCGCCGCCGCAGCGATACCCGCAGGCAGGAGATGCGAGACCGTGTGGCGCAACTAATTCCGCGCGAACTTCTTGAATTTCACGCGCTTCGGCTCGACAGCGTCGGGGCCTAGGCGGCGCTTCTTGTCTTCCAGATAGGACGAGAAGTCGCCCTCGAACCATTCGACGTGGCTGTCGCCCTCAAAGGCGAGAATGTGTGTTGCCATGCGGTCGAGGAACCAGCGGTCGTGCGAGATGACGACAGCGCAGCCGGGGAAGCCGTCGAGGCCTTCTTCCAGTGCCTGCAGCGTCTCCACGTCGAGGTCGTTGGTCGGTTCGTCGAGCAGCAGACAGTTGGCGCCCTGGCGCAGCATCTTGGCGAGATGCACACGGTTGCGCTCACCGCCGGACAGCAGACCGACCTTCTTCTGCTGGTCTGAGCCCTTGAAGTTGAAGGCGCCGGTATAGGCACGCGAATTCACCTCAACACCGCCAAGGTCGATGACATCGAGGCCGTCGGAAATCTCTTCCCAGACATTCTTCTTGTCATCGAGCTTGTCGCGGGACTGGTCCACATAGCCGAGCTTTACCGTATCGCCGACGCGGATCGAACCGGAATCGGGCTCTTCCTGACCGAGGATCATCTTGAACAGCGTCGATTTACCAGCGCCGTTCGGACCGATCACACCAACGATGCCACCCGGCGGCAGTGAGAAGCTGAGATCGTCGATCAGCAGATTGTTGCCAAACGCCTTGCGAATGTTCTCGGCCTCAATGACCAGATTGCCAAGGCGCGGGCCCGGCGGGATGCGTATCTGTGCGTGGGAGACCTTCTCGCGCTCCGCCTCGGCAGCGCGCTGTTCATAGGCCTGGATACGTGCTTTCGACTTTGTCTGGCGGGCTTTCGCACCAGCCCGGACCCATTCGAGTTCCTTGGCCAGCGTGCGCTTCTTGCCAGCGTCCTCGCGGGCTTCCTGCTCCATCCGCTTGGCTTTCTGCTCGATCCAGTCGGAATAGTTGCCCTTGTAGGGAATGCCGCGGCCGCGATCGAGCTCCAGGATCCAGTCGGTAATCTTGTCGAGGAAATACCGGTCGTGGGTGATCAGGATCACGCAGCCCGGGAAGTTCATAAGATAGTTCTGCAGCCAGTTCACCGTCTCGGCATCGAGGTGGTTGGTCGGCTCGTCCATCAGGATCATGTCGGGCTTGGACAGCAGCAGCTTGCAGATCGCAACCCGGCGGATCTCACCGCCCGAGAGCTTTGTGACATCGGCATCGTCCGGCGGGCAACGCAGCGCTTCGAGCGCCATCTCGATCTTGGAGTCGATGTCCCACGCATCGGCGCCGTCGATCTGCTCCTGCAGCGCGGTCATCTCTTCCATGAGCTCGTCGGAATACTCCTCGCCGAGCTTCATCGAGATATCATTGAACTTGTCGACCATCTGCTTTTCCGGGCAGGCGGAAGCGACGTTCTCGAAGACGGTTTTTTCGGGATCGAGCTTCGGCTCCTGCGGCAGGTAGCCGACCTTGATGCCGTCAGCGGCCCAGGCCTCACCGTTAAAATCCTTGTCCTCGCCCGCCATGATCCGCATCAGCGTGGACTTGCCCGAGCCGTTGACGCCGACAACGCCAATCTTGGCATCCGGGAGGAAGGAGAGGTGGATGTTCTCGAAGACCTTCTTGCCGCCCGGATAGGCTTTGGTAAGGCCTTGCATATGGTAAACGTATTGGGGTCCGGCCATGGGATGACGCTCGATCAAATTGGAGTGGGAACAGTTGCCTCGCGGTGTAGACGCTGAGCGGGGCGGTAATCAAGCCGGAAGGTGTGCTGCCTCAGCGCTCCGGCAGGAGTCGCGAGCCCATCGGAAAGGCCGGCAAGTCAGGGCTCAGAGCGGCTCTGCTCTTGAATTCTGTCATTCGGCGGCCAGTTCAAGGCTCCTTTGCTTCAGCCCTTCCAGCGCCTCGGCGACGTCGCTTGCAAGCTCGGCCACGGCGCGTTCCTCGGCCGTATCGACAAAGTCGCGCGCCGTGGAAATGCTGGAGACCGCCCGGCTGATACCGGACTTTTCCGCATGCCCGGTCAGCGTTGCATAGGGATAGCCATTGCGCACATCGACGAGCAGGCCGCTGGCAGACGCCTCGACATCGATACTGCGGGTCGGGATTACGAACATGCCGACAATAGTCAGGTCCGCCAGAGAGACGGCGTTCGATTTCTCCCACGATGACGAGCCGACTTCATAGATCAGCACATAATCGAGATGCTGGCGGGCCGCGCCCCGGCGGATATCGGCAATGATGGCACCTGCCCGGTCCGTGCCTTCAGGCGCCGGCGAAGACACCATGGAAGCGATCAGCGGGCTAACGGGCACAAACTCGCCAAAGCTATCGCCAATATCTTCAAGCGCCGCCTGCCAGATCAGGGCTTCATCGCCGGGAATCGCGGTGAGCCCGAAACGCCCGACCCGGGCAAGGCCGATGCGTGCAGGAAACTCCAGGCGCGGCTCAGCGCTGGCAATCCGCCGGACATCGGCATCGACATCCGCAGCATCCTGACCGCCAGCCACAGGGGCGGCGTCATAGCCCAGCCGGTCATAACGGGCGAGGTAATCGGTCCCGGAGCTGGACTGGAGATAGGCGCTGCATCCCCCCAGCGTGATGAGCACGGCGACCGCAGCGGCGGATTTCATATAGTTGAGCATGGCTATTCCCGATTCTTTGTGAGTGATTGTTCACTTGCCTTTTTATCGAAGGCGGCAGGCAAGTCAACCTGCCCTTCATTCCAGAGCAGGCAGCCAAGCCCATTGAATGACCGGAATGGGGCGCTTGATCGGCCGGCGCTCGGCCTCTACGGGTTTCCAAATGAAACGGCGCATTTCGACTCTGCTGGTTCTCACTGCCCTGGTTGCGGGAAGCGCCGGCTGTGTGTCTGCTCAGGCGCGCGACAGGGAGACTGCCCAAGTGACCAATCGAGCCGAACTCACCATCGAGCGGCTTTACGCCTCTCCTTCCCTTTCCGGCCCATCGGCGACGGGCGTAAAGTACTCCCCGGACGGCAGGCGCGTGACCTTTCTCAAGGCGCGTGAGGACGATGGCAGCCGCTACGATCTCTGGCAGTTCGACGTCGAGACTGGCGAACAGTCCATGCTGGTAGACTCCTCCGTACTCGTGCCGGACGAGGGCGAATTATCGGAAGAAGAGAAAGCCTTGCGCGAACGCAAGCGGATCGCTGGCCGCAAGGGCATTGTCGATTATGCGTGGGGAACAGCAGACACGATCCTGGTGCCGCTTGGCGGCGATCTCTATCTCGTCTCACTGGGCGAGGATGGCCATTCGGTCCGCCAGCTGATCGACACCGACGCCTTTGAATATGATGCCCGGGTTTCACCGAAGGGAAATTTCGTCTCCTTCATCCGCGATGGCGCCCTGTTCGTCATCGATCTGGCGACCGGCGAAGAGCGCCAGATCAGCCCCGACGCCGAGCCGGACAAGGCCATCGCCTATGGCGTCTCCGAATTCGTCGCCCAGGAAGAGATGAGCCGATACACCGGCTATTGGTGGAGCCCGGACGAGCGCCACATCGCCTATACCCGCGTCGATGAAAGCAAGGTCGACATTGTCGAGCGTTTCGACATCGCTGCCGAGCAGACCACAGTCATCGACCAACGCTATCCACGCGCCGGCCGGCCGAACGCGCTTGTCAATCTCATGGTCCGGAACATGAAAACTGGCGAGGTGAGCAACATCTATGGCGTCGGTCCGGACACTTACCTGGCGCGCGTCAACTGGGCGGGCCGCAGCCTGTGGTTCCAGACGGTGAACCGCGACCAGACGGAGATCACCTATCACCGCACCGACGGCAAGCCATGGCGCGTCTGGTCACCGCTCAGGGAAAGACAGGAAAAATGGGTCAACCTCTCGAAGGATTTCTGCACCGTTGATGAGGGCATCGTCCTTTCAACCGAACAGAGTGGCTACCGTCATCTCGCCCTGTCGCGCTTTGGCAGCGAGTCCGATGACCTTGTTCCCATTACGGGCGGAAACTGGGCCATCGACAGCCTGAAAGCCATCGATCGCGAAACCCGCATGGTCTATTTCACCGGTTATGCCGACACGCCGCTGGAGCAGCACCTCTATCGTATTCGCCTTCCGTGGACGGATGAGGAGCTGGAAAACAGCCGCGACACTGGCCGCCTCCCCGACAGCAATTGCACCGATCTGACGCCTATGTCTGCCCGCGCGCAGGTCGACTGTCCGCCGCCGGTGCGCATCACCGAAGCTGGCAAGTCCTGGTCCGTCACCATGGCGCCGGACGGCAAATCCTTTGTCGGGACGTCCTCCTCTCCCACTCAGCCGCCACAGACGGGACTTTACAGCGCTGACGGCGCGCTGATCGGCTGGATCGAGGAGAATGCGCTCGATGAGAGCCATCCTTATGCGCCCTATCTGGATACCCATGCCGTGCCGGAATTCGGTACGCTGGAGGCCGAAGATGGCCAGACTTTGCATTACTCCATCCTGAAACCGGCGGACTTTGATCCGTCAAAAACCTATCCGGTCATCATCGATGTCTATGGCGGGCCGCACGTGCAGACGGTCGACCGGGACTGGGAAAGTCTCTCCGATCAGTACCTTACACGTCAGGGTTACATCGTCTTCCGGCTCGACAATCGCGGCATGGCGAACCGCGGCAAGCGCTTTGAGGATGTCATCTACCGCCAGACCGGCGGGCCGGAAGTGCGCGACCAGCGCGCTGGCGTCGACTGGCTGAAAGCACAGCCCTTCGTCGATGCCGACAGGATCGCCATCCAGGGCTGGTCCTATGGCGGCTACATGACGCTCATGACCATCCTGCAGTCGCCGGAAGGCACCTTCGCGGCCGCCGCCGCTGGCGCACCCGTGACCGACTGGTCGCTCTATGACACCTTCTACACTGAGCGCTATATGGACACGCCCCAGGACAATCCCGAGGGCTATGAAAAATCATCGGTTTTCTACCACCTCGACCGGCTTGAGGGCGCGCTGCCGCCAACGCTACTGATGCACGGCATGGCCGATGACAATGTCACCTTCGACAACATGACTCGGCTGATGGCGGCGATGCAGGAAAAGGGGCTGATGTTCGACCTGATGACCTATCCCGGCCAGCGCCACGGCATTCGCGGTCAGGCCCTGCAGACCCATCTGATGAAGACCCGCATGGCCTTCCTGAACCGGCACCTGAAACCTTGATCGCGGCGACTGGAGCGAGTGACGGCTTTTTGGGCCAATGCTTGTTTTTTCAGCGCCCAGCAGCACACTAAGCTTGCAGCTGAGGAATCGACGTAGATGGTTCAGCGAAGCAAGGAGCCGTCATGGGAAGACTGATCGCAATATCGAACCGGACCGCCGCCGATGCCAGTGCGCGCGCTGGCGGGCTGGCCGTCGCCGTGTGGGAATCGCTGAGAAGCACGGGCGGAATCTGGTTCGGCTGGTCCGGCAACATTGTCGAGGACGAGGTTGGCGAGCCGCAGGTCTTCTCCGATGAAGGCGTGGAATTCGTCACCACCGACTTCACCGAAGCCGAGCATGATGGGTTTTACCTACAATATGCCAACCGCGTGATCTGGCCGGTCTTCCACTACCGGGTGGACCTGGCGCACTTCTCGTCCAAGGACTTCGATGTCTATGCCGATGTGAACGAACGCATCGCCGAACTCGTCGCCCCACGCCTCAAGGAGGGCGACTCGGTCTGGGTGCACGACTATCATTTCCTGCTGATGGGCGATTTCCTGCGCCGCAGCGGCTGGACCGGCCCGATCGGCTTTTTCCTGCACATCCCCTTCCCCTCGCCGGAAGTCTTCCGCGCCCTGCCCGAGCATGAACGCATTGCCCGCGCCATGTGTGAATTCAGCGTCCTTGGGTTCCAGTCGAAGACCGACCGATCGAATTTCGTGCGCTATCTTCTCGAGAATTACGATGCGGTCGACGAAGGCGAAGGCTGGATCGGCGTGTTCGGACGCCGCATCCGTGCCAATGCCTATCCAATCGGGATAGACGCCAAAGGCTTTGCCGAAGCGGCCACCAGCCCGCGCGCCGGGACCGCCGCGACCCGCATTGGCCGGTTCCTGGGCGGCCGCAATCTCGTGCTCGGTGTTGACCGGATGGACTATTCGAAGGGCCTGCCGCAGCGCTTCGAGGCGGTCGGCAAGCTGTTCGACCATTTCCCCTCCACGCGCGGACGGGTCTCGGTGACGCAGATCGCCCCGCCCTCGCGCTCCAAGGTCGAGGAATATCGGGACCTGCGCACACAGCTCGACGGGCTGGCCGGGCGCATCAATGGCGACTACGGCGACCTCGACTGGATCCCGTTGCGCTACCTCGCGCGGTCCTATGACCGACGCGAACTGGCCGGCCTTTATCGCATCGCCCGCGTCTGCCTGGTCACCCCGCTTCGCGACGGCATGAACCTGGTCGCCAAGGAATTCGTGATGGCGCAGGACCCCGATGACCCGGGCGTGCTGGTCCTGTCGGAATTTGCCGGCGCCGCCGAACAGCTGACGGACGCCCTGATCGTAAACCCGCACGACACATACAAGGTGGCGGAGACCATCTATCACGCCCTCGAAATGACGCTGGAGGAACGCCAGGCCAGATGGGAAAAACTGCGCGACATTGTGATGGCGCAGGATATCGAATGGTGGCGACACAAATTCCTGGATGACCTCTCGACAGACCTGACTTGATGACAACTGACCTTTCCGCCCTGCCGCGCCTGGATGAGCGCCACGCGCTCTTCCTCGATTTCGATGGCACGCTTGCGCCCATCCAGGACGATCCGGACACGGTGATCCTGCCGGCGAAAACGCGCCAAGCGCTCGCTGCGCTGGAACCGCTGCTCGGCGACGCCATCGCCATTATCAGCGGCCGGGACATTCGTGACCTCTCGGCCCGCGTACCGCTGGCTTACTGGCGGGCCGGCGGCCACGGCCTCGATATCTGCGGCCCCGACGAGGCGCCACCGGCCATGCCAACCGCAGCGCCGCGGGCCATCATCAATGCTGTCGAAATGATCGTTCATGGCCTCGATGGTGTGCGGATCGAACACAAGGGTCCGGTCCTTGCGGTCCACTACCGTCAGGCACCGGACCTAGGCCCGATGCTGATTGCCCGGCTTGAAGACACGCTGGCAGACAATCCGGATTACAAGGTCCAGGCCGGGAAGATGGTGATCGAGGCAAAGCCCGCCAATGCCAATAAGGGCAAGGCTGTGGAGGTGATGCTTTCGCACGCGCCCTTCCTTGACCGCACCGCCATCATGGTCGGCGACGACACGACCGATGAGGACGCTTTCAAGGTCGTCAACAGGCTGGGCGGCCAGTCGATAAAGGTCGGCAGCGGTGAGACCGCGGCTGGCTATCGGGTCGATGACCCGCAGGATGTAACGAACTGGCTGATCGAACAGGGGAAGCGATGAGCAATCTCGAACTCGGCATCATCGGAAACGGCACCGTCGCAGGACTCGTCGACGAGGATGCGAACATTGTCTGGCTCTGCCTTCCGCGGATCGACGGCGAACCGGTGTTCAACAAGCTGCTTGGCGGGCGTGGTCAGTTCGCCGTCTCCCTGCAGGGTCACGTCAAAAGTACCCAGACCTATCAACGCAATACAGCGGTGATCGAAACTGTACTTGAAGCCGATGATGGCTCCTCGGTTCGCGTCACGGACTATTGCCCGCGCTTCATGGACAAGGGCCGCATGTTCCGTCCGGCGTCCATGGTGCGCCGGATCACCCCGCTGAAAGGCATGCCGCGGATCCGGGTTGAACTCTTCGCACAGAGCCAGCGCGGCGAGTACAACATGGTCACCCGGCGCGGCGTCAATCACATCGCCTTTCTCGATGAGACTGCCGGCTTCCGCGTTACCACGGATGCGCCCGTCTCCTATGTCATGGACGGGCGAGATTTCGTGCTGGACCGGGAAGTGAGCTTCGTGCTCGGCCCGGATGAAAGCCTGTCAGACCGGGTCGGCGTCATTGCGCTGGAATGGCTGGAGCGCACAGCCGATCACTGGATGAGCTGGTCTCGGCGCCTCGCCACCCCGCCGGACTGGCAGGATGCGGTCATCCGGGCCGCGATCACGCTGAAGCTGTGCGTCTATGAGGAGACCGGCGGCATTGTCGCAGCCCTGACAACCAGCATCCCCGAGCATGCCGATTCGGAGCGCAACTGGGACTACCGCTTCTGCTGGCTACGCGACGCCTATTTTACCGTGACCGCCCTCAACCGGCTCTCGGCGGTCGGCACGCTGGAACACTATCTCGCCTATCTGAGGAACACCGTCGCCCATACGCGCGGCGGGCATATCCAGCCCGTCTACGGCATCGCGCTCGAGCACGACCTGACGGAGAACATTGCCGGCGCCCTGCCCGGCTATCGCGGAATGGGACCCGTTCGCTTCGGCAACCAGGCCGCCGAGCACATCCAACATGACGTTTACGGACACGTCATCCTCGGCGCGAGCCAGGCTTTCTTCGACGACCGCCTCTACGCAAAGGCCGGCGCGCTGGAATTTGCGCACTTCGAAGGCGTCGGCGAGCGCGCCTATGCTGTCTGGAACACGCCGGATGCCGGCATCTGGGAGTTTCGCGGCTTTGCGCATGTCCACACCTCATCGGCCATCATGTGCTGGGCGGCCTGCGACCGGCTTGCCCGGATCGCCACGCATCTCGGCCTCGACAAGCGCGCGGCCTACTGGACCGATTGCGCCAACGAAATCCGCGAAGGCGTGCTCAAGCTGGCCTGGAGCGAAAAGCGGCAGGCCTTTACCGGCGCTTTCGGCGAGGACGCGCTCGATGCGTCCGTGCTCCTGATGGCCGAGATTGGATTCATCGACGCGAAGGACCCGCGTTTCGTGAAAACGGTCGAGCGGATCGATGAAGAACTGCGCGACGGGTATCACGTCTACCGCTACCGGGTCGAAGACGATTTCGGCCTTCCGAAAACCGCCTTTACTGCCTGCACCTTCTGGCACATCGACGCGCTGGCGCGGATCGGCAAGATCGATGAGGCGCGCGCCATGTTCGAGGATGTGCTCGCCCACCGCACGCGGCTGGGCCTCTTGTCGGAGGATATCGACACATCGAATGGTGAGCTGTGGGGGAATTTCCCGCAGACCTATTCCATGGTCGGCATTATCAACGCCGCCAACCGGCTCAGCCGCGACTGGGACGAGGTTGTGTGACAGGCCGGCCTGGTTAAATCTCTAGGGAACACCCGGAGGAAACACATATGCCAGCCCTGCAGCCCACCACAGACCAGATGAGCGCCTTCGCCAAAGCCGAGGATGACGGCCAGCCGATCTTCATGATCAACCTGCTGAAATTCCACGACAAGGCCCAATACAAGGAAAGCGACCCGGAACATGGTGAGGCCATCTCCGGCGAAGAGGCCTACAATCGCTACGGAAAAGGCCTCGAAGCGCTGACCAGCGACCCGAAGATCGGGCTGTCGATTGTCTATGCCGGGTCGGTTCAGCGCTTCCTGATTGGCGGTGACGAGGACTGGGACCGGGTGCTGGTGGTGCGCTATCCCTCTCGCCAGCACATGCTGACCATGATGCGCGATCCGCGCTACCAGGAGGCACACCGCCATCGCGAGGCCGGCCTCAAGCATCAGGACCTGATCGAGACGAAAGCCTTGACCAGTTGAAGGCTTGCGGTCCGCGCGGCCGCGTAGCAGCATATCCGTCTCATGAGGATTTGCATGAAGACACGCCTTATCGCGCTGGCGGCGCTGGCCCTCACGGCCCCTGTGACCAGCCTGCCTGCCACTGCCCAGTTCGCAGCCATGCCTGAGGCGGGCGAGGAAAGCGCACCGCAGGTCGTCGATGCAACGGACCCCGAGCTGATCGCCCGCATCCTGCGCAATGAAGGCTTCAAGGCCGAGCTGAAGACGCTGGCCAGTGGCGCGATCGAGATCGAGTCCGAATATGATGGCACCAGCTTCTGGCTGTATTTCCAGGCCTGCACCGCCGACTTTACCGGCTGTGAGGTCATCAGCTTCTCGTCTGGCTTCGACTTCGAGACCGCCCAGCTGCCCGACATTATCGGCGACTGGAACCATGACCGCTATTCGAAAGCCTATCTCGACGAGGACGGCGACCCCTTCGTCGAGTTCAGCGTCAACATGAAGGGCGGCGTCACCCGCGAGAACTTCGTCGACACGCTGCACTGGTTCACGACCGAGATGTCGGCATTCATCGAACAGATCGGCTGGAACCGCGACCTGTCCGGCCAGGCCCAGCCCATCTAGATTTCTCGCCCACCCCATTGAGGATTCAGGCCATGCGAATTGCTCTTTCCTGCCTTGCCTTCGCCGCGGCACTCGCCGCCTGCACGACCACGCCGCCCGCGCCAGCGCTTAGCCCCGGCGTTGACTGGGTCGCCAATTCGCCAGGCTGGGCAGAGGAGGCCGAAGCTGTCTATGCCGAAGCGGGAGCCTATGTCGAAGCCGTCGCCGCCGCGCGTGAGCCAAAAAGCTGGGCGGTCATTCTCGATGTCGATGAGACGGTTCTGAACAATGTCGAATACCAGGTGCGCCTCGAAACGACGGGTGACACATATACACCCGAAAGCTGGCACGCCTGGACGGCGGAGAAGTCAGCCCCGCCTGTGCCCGGCGTAATCGACTTCATCGAGAAAGTGAATGCGCTTGGCGGCCATGTCGCGCTGGTCACCAACCGCGCCGACAGCGAACAGCTCTGGACCGAGGAGAACCTCTTCGATGTCGGTCTCACCCGACATGACGATTTCCGTGTCCTGCTGACCCGCGCTCGCCCGGACGGCCCGTCCGACAAGACCGCCCGGTTTGCGCTGGTGCCGTCCATGCTGGCCGTTCAGGGCTATCCGGGCGTCGAGGTAGTGGCCTTCGTCGGCGACAATGAGGGCGACAAGCCCGAGGACCTGTCGGGCGCTGAATTCTTCTGCATTGACCAGGGCGCCATGTATGGCGAGCCATGCGCCGCTGTACCAGGGCCCGGACGTTAGACCGTCAGCAGGATCTTGCAGATCGCCTCAAGGCCAGCCTGGTCGACTGCATCGAACGCATCATGCTCGGTCGAGTCGACATCGAGCACCGCTGCCAGCTTTCCTTCGGCGTCGAAGACTGGGACGACAATCTCGGAGTTCGAGCGCGAGTCGCAGGCGATGTGGCCCGGAAAGGCGTGAACATCCGGGACAAGCTGTGTTTCGCCCGTCGCCGCGCAGGCCCCGCAGACCCCCTTGCCGAAAGGAATACGCAGGCAGCCAAGCGTTCCCTGATACGGGCCAACGACCAGCTCTTCGGGCTTGTCCGGATCAACCACATAGAAGCCGGTCCAGAAGAAGCGCGGCCGGAAGGCTTCCGCCAGCAGGCAGGCCGCGGAAGCGTAGCGCGCGGGCGTGTAGGTTTCGCCCGCCACCAGGCTTTCAATTTCCAGTTTCAGCTCTGCATAGCGGGCTTGGCGATCCATCTCTTGGTCCTTCAACGGCATGCGCGCCATATCGCGTTTCGCGCACAGTTTCTCAAGAGCCCCATGGACGCCGCGCCGCTGCTCTGAAATAGTCGTAATCTGTGGGTGGAGTGGCAGGATGAACTGCCACAGGAGAGGAGGCGACTGCGTGCGAGAAGCTGTCCGGACGATGCTGGTCGCCTGCGTCATGCTTCTTGGGCCAATGCTTGTGCCGGCCGCCAGCGCGCAGGACACCCAGGCCCCGCCAGACCGCGAGCAGGTTGAGCGCCTCGTCGATGCTCACACCGCCAATGATCGCCTGCAGACAGAGCGCCCCGAATGGACGCCCGAACCGGTCGAGACCCGTCCACGCCAGCGAAACCCCTTCATCGAGTGGATTGGCGATTTCTTTGCCATGATCTTCCGGAATTTCGGCTGGCTGTTCCAGTGGATTCTCTTCGCAGCGATTGCCGGGGCGATCCTCTACGCGCTGTGGTACATGTTTGGCGACGTGGCTGGCCTGCGCTTCCGGCGCGAAAAGACTGATGACGGACCTGAAGTATCCGACATCGAGGACCAGCGCCCCGACCCGAAACGGGCAGCAACCCTGCTGGAAGAGGCCGATGCGCTCGCCGCCGAGGGGCGTTTTGCCGAAGCGGTTCACCTTCTGCTTTTCCGCTCTATCGAGGATTTGCGCGAGCGCCGCTCCGGCGGGGTGCCGCAATCGCTGACCGCGCGGGAGATCAGCTCCCTGTCGGATCTCACCCAACGCACGCGCGAGGCGCTGTCGCCGATCATCCGCATTGTCGAGAACAGCTTCTTTGGTGGCCGCCCGGTCGACCAGACAGGCTGGCAGAGCGCGCGCTCATCCTATGAATCCTTCGCGTTCGGAGGGGCTGCCGCATGACCCCCGCCAGCGAACGACTGCCCGAGACCACCAACCCCTTCTCCGCCCGCCTCGTGATCATCCTGATCGCGATTGCCATCGTGTCCTTTGCGGCGGTAATGGCGCTGATGGCCTGGTCGCCGGACCTTGCCCGCAAGGACCGGCCCGGCGCGACGCCCTATTCCCGCTCGGCCTCGGGATATGCCGGCCTGATCAACATGCTTGAAAGCGACGGGCGCGCAGTGACCGTCTCACGTCGCAGCGAACTTCTGCACTATAGCGACGGCCGGCTGATGGTCCTGACCCTGCCGCTCTACGGGCGCGGCTTCGAGATCGATGAACTTGCCGGACCGGCGCTGATCGTCCTGCCGAAATGGAGCTTCCTCGCCAATCCGGCCCGGCGGGCCTTCGAACTCGACACGCGCCTTGCCAGCAAGGACGCCGTGGATGCGATGCTCGGCCTGGTCGAGGAGGATGCCAGCCTTCACCGTCTGCGTAATCCGGGCGCGGTCGACACGCCCTTCGGGACATTCACGCCGGATTTCGACCACGAGATGCAGGTCATCAAGTCGGACACGCTGGAAGAGATCATCGGCGTGCCGGGCGGCCAGCTCCTTTCAAAGCTGCCGGACAGGGACATCTACGTCCTTTCGGACCCCGACCTCTTGAACAATTTCGGCCTGGCGCGGGTCGACAACGCCCTGATGGGGCTCAGCCTGTTTGCGTATCTCGATAACGGGCGTCAGGACGTCGTCTTCGACGCGACCATTCATGGCTTCGAAAGCTCCGGCAGCCTGCTGAAGACGCTGCTCGACATCCCCTTCCTCGGGGCGACTTTGGTCGCGCTGGCGACCATGCTGCTCATCGGCTGGGCCGCCGCAATCCGCTTCGGGGCACCGGAGCGCGAAGCGCCGGCCTTCCCGCCGGGCAAGCTGGCGCTGGCCGACAATTCCGCCGACCTTATCGCTTCGGCCCGCCGTGAGGCGCGTATGGCGCCTGGCTACCTGTCGCTGACCCGGCGCGCGCTCGCCCGCGATCTCGGCCTGCCGAAAACGCTGAGCGAGGCGGAAATCGCCGCCCTTCTCGACCGGATGGGTGAGCAGACCGGCCTTGACGATAACTGGAGCCGTATCGGCGGCGCGCTGTCCGAACCGGCTCACAATCGCGATGATCTGAGACACAAGGCCCGCGCGCTCTGGCGCTGGCGAATGGAGATGACACATGGAAACAAGTGAGATTCAGGACCTGGCGGGCCGGATCCGCACCGAGGTCGCCAAGGCGGTGATCGGCCAGCGCGACACGGTCGACCTGATGCTGACAGCGCTGTTCTCGGCCGGCCACATCCTGCTGGAAGGCCCGCCCGGCACGGCCAAGACGCTGCTGACCCAATGCTTTGCGGCTGCCATTGATCTCGATTTCGGGCGCATCCAGTTCACGCCAGACCTCATGCCAGGCGATGTCATCGGCACCAACCTCTTCAACTTCCAGACAAACGAGTTCTCGCTCACCAAGGGGCCGATCTTCACCGACATCCTGCTTGCCGACGAGATCAACCGCACGCCGCCGAAGACGCAGGCCGCCCTGCTCGAGGCGATGCAGGAGCGCAAGGTCACCATCGACGGCAAGCCACACAGCCTGAACGACCGCTTTACCGTCATCGCCACCCAGAACCCGATCGAGCAGCAGGGCACCTATCCGCTGCCCGAAGCCCAGCTTGACCGCTTCCTGTTCAAGCACGTCCTCGACTATCCGAGCCGCGAGGAAGAAGTCGCCATCGTCACCGGCCACGGCAACCGCACCGGCATGAAGACGCCCGCCGCGTTTGGCGTCACCGCCGCGGTGAGGGCCGACGAGCTGGCGCGCGCCATCGACGCGGTGTCGGGCATCCGGATCAATGAGGATGTCGTCGGCTATATCGTCGACCTCGTCCGTGCGACCCGTGAGACTCCGGCACTGGAAACCGGCGCCAGTCCGCGGGCCGCCTCCGCGCTGGCCGCAGCGTCCCGGGCGCACGCCGCACTCGACGGGCGGGATTATGTCATTCCCGACGATGTGAAGCTGCTGGCCACACCGGCATTGCGCCACCGCGTCATTCTCTCCCCCGCCGCAGAGATCGAAGGGCGCACCACCGACGAAACCCTCGAAATCCTGATCGACCAGACGCCCGCCCCGAGATGATCGCCCCGACCCTCCGTTCCATCTGGCTGATGCTGGCAGGCGTTCCCGTGCTGCTTTACATCGCCATCTGGGCACCGGGCTTGTGGGCCGTGTCCGGCGGCTGGGTGATCGCAGTGATGGCGCTGATGTTCACGGACCTCATCCTCGCCGGGCGGGCGCCGGAAGCTGAGATCCGCGTCGATGCACCGGCTCTGCTTTACATGTCCGGCGAGGACCCGGCAGACATTACCCTCGCCTTCCGGCGCGGGCCGCTGCCCCGCTCGGTCGAGGTGCAGCTTGAGACGAATGCGCTGATCGCCTCGCCCCGGCGCAAGATCCTGAAAGGCTGGCAGAATGGCGCACATACAAGCGCCTTCACGCTGAAACCGATCCGGCGCGGGACCGGGCGGCTGGAACGACTCTGGGCGCGCTGGACCGGCCCTTTCGGCCTCGTCGCCATCCGAAAGATCGAGACGCTGGAAATCGAGATCCCGATCACGCCGAACACGCGCTGGGTCAAGGAAGAGGCCGTGCGTCTTTACCAGCGCGACGCAGATTTCGGCATCAAGATGCAGATCGAGCGTGGCGACGGATCGGAATTCGACAGCCTGCGCGAATTCACCGCCGGCATGGACCGCCGGTCCATCGACTGGAAGCATTCGGCCCGCCACCGCATGCTGCTCGCCAAGGAATTCCGCACCGAGCGCAACCACAATATCGTCTTCGCCTTCGATACCGGCCGGCTGATGAGCGAGCCGCTGGGCGGGGTGCCGAAGCTCGACAGGGCGATCAATTCCGCCCTCCTGCTGGCCTATGTCTCGCTGCGCTCAGGTGACCGCACCGCCATATTCGGCTTCGATGCCCGGCCTGGCGTCGCCAGCAATGTGCTCACCGGCACGGGCGCCTTCCCGCATGTCCAGCGGCTGGCCTCGCAGCTCGACTATTCCGTCGAGGACGCAAACTATACCCTCGCCCTCACCTCGCTCGCCTCGCGGCTGGAGCGGCGCTCACTGGTCATCCTGTTCACCGATTTCGTCGACACCATCTCGGCCGAGCTGATGCTCGAGAATGTCCGCCGCCTGACCGACAAGCATATCGTCCTCTTTGCCACCTTCGAGGATGAGGCCCTGGCGCGGATGATCCGCGCCGAGCCGCATTCGGCCGAGGATGTCAGCCGCGCGGTAATCGCAGACACGCTCCTGCAGGAGCGCGAGGTCGTGTTCCGCAAGCTGCAGCGCATGGGCGTCCAGATCATCGAGACGAGCCCGGAGCACTTCGGTGCCGATCTCGTCTCGCGCTATCTCGATATCAAGCGGAGGGAATTGCTGTGAACGATCGCGTCATCAAATCCTACCGCTTCCGCGAGGAACGGGAATCCGACTGGGCAAAGCTCGACCTGATCGTCACACGGGCAGAGAAACGCGGCGTGAAGGCGCTCTCCGACGAGGAGCTGACGGCCCTGCCCCGGCTCTACCGCCAGGCGGTTTCTTCCCTCTCGGTCGCCCGCTCCATCTCGCTCGACCAGAACGTGCTCGCCTATCTCGAGACGCTGTGCGCGCGCGCCTACTTCTTCGTCTACGGGACACGCGCCAGCATCGGCGCCCGCATGGCGCAATATTTCCGGCGGGACTGGCCAGCCTCCGTCTCAGCCGCGATCAAGCCGACGCTGCTGGCCGCGCTCTGCCTGTTCGGCGGGGCCCTTGTCGCCTTCTTCCTCTGCCTGCAGGACATGGAATGGTACTGGACGATCCATCAGGGCTGGGACTCGCGCAACCCGGATGCGAGCTATGACTCGCTGCGCGACACGCTGTATACGGAAGACACCAACATCGCCGACATGCTCGGCGCATTCGCCGCCCAGCTTTTCTCGCACAATAGCGGGATCGCGATCTTCGCTTTCGCGCTCGGCTTCTGCTTCGGCATCCCGACCGCCATCCTGCTGATTTATAATGGCGTCTATCTCGGCAGCTTCTTTGCCGTCTTCTGGCAGAAGGGGCTCGCGGCCGAGCTCACCGGCTGGCTGTTCATCCATGGCGTGACAGAGCTGTTCGCCATTGTGCTGGCAGGCGCGGCGGGCTTCATGATTGGCGGCGCAGTCGCCTTTCCGGGAACGAAAAGCCGCATGCAGTCTATGCGGGATGCAGGCAATTCCGCCGCGCTGGTGATCATCGGGGCGGTGCTGATGCTGTTCATCGCTGCGCTGCTCGAAGGCTTCGGACGGCAACTGATCAATTCAGACATGACGCGCTATGTCATCGCGGTCACCAGCCTGATTTTCTGGCTCACCTATTTCTACTGGCCGCGCGCCAGCGAGGAGGATCGCTGATGGCGAAGGCTTCTGCCGCCCCTGCTGTCGACAGCCGCCGCGAGGCGCTGCGCCGGCGTGAGTTGCGCCTGAAGGAGAATGCCCGCCAGGCCAAGCGCGTACGGGCGCTTGTCACGCCGGAAGGTGCGGCCCTGAACCTAAAGATCGCAACAGCGTCCGAGCGGGCTGGCGCCTTCCTGCTCGACTTCACGCTGCAGATCATCCTGATCATCGTGTCGGTCTTCGTGATCGCGTGGATGTTTTCCTCAATGGGCTTTCGCGGCTGGAGTGTCGCCGGATCGCTCTCGGCGGTGGTCGTCTTTTTCCTGCGCAATTTCTACTTCATCTTCTTCGAGATCGGCCGGAAGGCAGCAACGCCGGGCAAGCGCGCACTTGGCTTGCGCGTCGCCGCGCGCAATGGCGGCCGGCTGACCGCCAATGCCGTGCTCGCGCGCAACTTCATGCGGGAGCTGGAAGTCTTTCTGCCGCTGTCGCTGCTGCTGATGACGGTGGAGGATGAGGTCAGCGCCTGGATCCGGCTGCTGGGCATTGCCTGGACGGCGGTGTTCGTTCTTTTCCCGCTTTTCAACCGCGACAAGCTACGTGTCGGCGACCTGATTGCCGGGACGATCGTCATCCATGCCCCGCGCACCAAGCTCAAGAAGGACATCACCTCGGCCTCCCCGCTCTCCACGGCGGCGTCCTTCGCCTTCACCCCGGCCGAGCTCGACGCCTATGGCATCCATGAGCTGCACGTGCTGGAAGACGTGCTGCGTCAGTCCACGCGCGAGATAAAGGCGCGCGTCGCCGAACGCATCCGCGAGAAGATCGGCCGGGAGAAGCAGACCGGCGAAGATGACCTCGCCTTCCTCGAAGCCTATTACGGCGCCTTGCGCAGCCGGCTGGAGCAGCAGATGCTTTTCGGCGAACGCAAGGAAGACAAGTTCGATACTGGGCGATAGGCGCCAGCGGAGATCCGACATGACAAGACTCACTGCCCTGCTCGCTGCCTCGCTGACCCTTGGCATCGCTGGCGCCCACGCACAGGAAACCGGTCTGGACGTGCAGGCCAATGCCAGCCCGCTCGACTGGATGACCGGCTGCTGGACGCATGAGCGCTATGACCAGCGCGAAGTCTGGTCGGAGGATCTGGGCGGGCTGAAATTCGGCTATGCCGTCAATCGCGACGAAAATGGCAAGGTGACCTTCTTCGAGGATCTGCGCATCGAGAACCGCTCCGGCGGCGCAGTCTATATCGCCTCGCCACGCGGCGCTGCCCCGACCGAGTTTGTCGAGACGGAACGCACCGGCCTGTCGATTACATTCGAAAATCCGGATCACGACTATCCCCAGAAGATCACCTACGGCGCCAACCGTGTGGCGCTGGTCGCGACGATCTCGACGATCGATGACGACCGGGTGCAGAGCTGGGCCATGTATGATTGCAAGGAAATGGGGCGCGAGTAGCGGGGCGGCCGATGCAGCCCTGAGCCCGATCCACGTGACGAGCGAAGCGAGGGTCGACTGAAGACGCTGCCACGTCATTCGCGTGCATGGAATCGATCCACCGGATCGATTCCTCGAGCTGAAGCTCGACCGGCAGCGAATGGTGGGCCCGGAGGGACTTGAACCCCCGACCAGACCGTTATGAGCGGTCCGCTCTAACCAACTGAGCTACAGGCCCCAATCGAAATATCGTACAGGTATCATGTCCTTGTCACGTTCGTGCCGCAATGGCGCAATTGAATCGAGACTGCAAGTCCCCAGAAGAGAGGAAACAGCATACATGAAACAGATCATCACCGCCCGCCCGATCCTTGCGCTGGCCGCAGCCGGCGCGCTCGTCGCATGCGGCACGAGCCTCGCGCAGACGGCGCCTGCCGGACCGGCCGTGCCGGGCGAGGCCCCGATCCCGTCCAGTCACGCCAATTCCATCCAGCCGGAAACCACGCTCTCCATCTCGGCCAGCGGCGAGGTCACCCGCGCGCCGGACATGGCGACGATCACCCTTGGCGTGCAGACTGAAGCCGATACCGCCTCCGCCGCCATGTCGCAGAATGCCGAACGCATGAACCGCGTCTATGCCGCACTCAGTGAAGCCGGCATTGCCGAACGCGACATGCAGACCTCCAACCTCTCGCTGCAGCCGCGCTATGATTATTCCAATCGCGATGGCAGCCCGCCCAAGGTGACCGGCTATACGGCCAGCAACCAGGTCACGGTCAAGGTGCGTGACCTTGATATGCTTGGCACCACCATGGACACGATCGTCGCGGAAGGCGGCAACACGATCTCCGGCCTCAATTTTGGTCTGGAAGACCCGTCCGAAGCCCGCGACGAGGCGCGCCGTGAAGCGGTGAAGAAGGCCCTGCAACGCGCCCAGCTCTATGCCGATGCGACCGGCTACCGGGTCGCGCGCATCGTCACCATCTCCGAAAGCGGCGGTGACTATGGCGGCCCCGTGCCGATGATGTCGATGCGTGCCGAGGCCGACAGCTCGACCAAGATATCCGGGGGCGAAGTGGGCTACACCGTTGATGTCAATGTGACTTTCGAACTGCGCAAATAACGCGCCACCGACGATCGATTTGTTGCTGGCGGCCCTTTTGGGGGGTCGCCAGCGGCCCTTCCTTTCACTAGTGTCACATTCCGGGGAGCGGATATCCGGAAGGGGACATTGGGATGAAACATGCGTTGACCGCGTCATTGCTGCTGCTTGCAGCCTGCGCCACACAGACCGAACCAGCCACGCCGACAAGCGGAGAGACCAAGGCCGAGCCCGAACCATATTACAGCGAGTACCCGTATCCCGGTGCGCCGCCCTCGCCCGTCCCCTCGCGCCCGCGATCCACACCAGACGATTTCGACCCGTCCGACCTGCCCGCGCCGGCCGCAGGCTATGGTGCGTCTGGCTCCAAGGTCACCAAGGACTTCCTGCCTTACATCGACATCGCGATCGATGAGGACGCCGCCAATTCCAATTGGGGCATCCCGCTGGAAGATCTCTATACGCGCATCCGGATCGTCACGCTCGATCCGCAAGCCCGCGACATCGAGGGCACCGCGTCCGGCAAATATACCGAGGCACCTGCGCAGCGAAACTACAAGGAAGAAAGCCGCGGCTGGCTGTCGCGCATGATGGGCTCAAAGGAAGTCTCTCGCGCCCTGCTGGCCGAGTTCGAGATCAAGAAGCCTGATGTGAAGGCCACCGAAGCGCTGTTCTCAGCCTCGTTTTCCTCCAATCGCGAACAGGGCGAAAGCTGGTCGACAGACCAGAGCCTGGCGCTCTATGCCACGCCCTATTTCAAGATTTCCTCGAACACGACGCTGACCGCCAAACTGCGCATGCAACTGTCGGACGAGCGTGAAAGCTCCGGCGCGTCGGCCAATGTCATGGCTTCGCTGACCAATGCGGCGAGCCTGCTGGCGCCGGCCTCATCGCTGGTCACCTATTTCTCGGCGCCGTCGATGATGGAAGCCTCGAATTTCCTCGACAATTCGGTCTCAACCCTGTTCGGCCGCTCGATCACCGAGCAGACGGTGAGCACGATGGCGATCAAATCCTGGTCCGATCGGCCGATCCTGGTGGTCTATGCCGCCATGCCGGACCCGAAAGACATTCGCGACACATCCAACCGGGAAATGCTGGGCGGCTGGGCGATCTATCTCGACGCGCCGATCGTCTCGGTCTTTACCAGCGCCACCCAGCCCGACCCGGAAGGCTATGAAGAATGGCCTGATTATCGCGGCGTTGTTGGTGCGGACATCCTCGCCTTCAAGATCGGCGAGGAGCTGACGGTCTATGATTATATCTTCTCCCGCCTGGACCTGTTCGACCGGATTTCCAGCCTGAACGACTTTCCCGAGCCGGACCTTGCCCGCCTGCTTTGTACGCGGATCGAGCGCGGCCTGTCGGAACTCGGCTTCAACGCCGCCGACAGCTCCGCTGGTGTATGGGCCGCGGCCACGAGCGACCAGTTCAGCGCCGCGGCCAGCGAGCTGCTCCTGAAACCGTCGACCTGCGTCGCCATGCAGCGCTGGGCCGAGCTGAACGGGATCGACACCTCAGCGGAGACGACAGAGACGATCTACGAATATGAATATGAAGGCGATGGCGCCGGTGAGTTCGACGAGCCGGGCGAGTATTAGAGACTCGCTGAAGGACGGATCCAAAACGGCCTAGTAGGCCGCGCTTGGCGCTTTCATCTCGTTTTCATCGTCGAGCAGCACGACTGTCGGCGCATGCTGGCGGGCCTTGTCGGCTTCGATCGAAGCGAAGGCAGCGATGATCACCTTGTCACCGACCGAGAAGTGGCGGGCGGCTGCGCCATTCACGCCAATCGTGCGCGAGCCGCGCGGCGCTTCAATCGCATAGGTCTGGATGCGGGCACCATTGGTGACGTTCCAGATATCGACACGCTCATTGGGAAGGATGCCCGAAGCATCAAGCAAGGCCTGGTCGATGGACACAGAGCCTTCATAGTGAAGGTCGCACTGCGTCACCGTTCCAGAGTGCAGCTTGGCTTTCAACATATTGAGCAGCATCGGCAACGCCTCCATTCCAGCGGGGTTAGGTGCTTGTTCCGTCGTATATATGGCTAGTCACTGACACGACGTAAAGGCCAATGACGCACTGCAACACCCGGGCCATAAAGCACAGGCAGCCTGTAGCGAAAAGGGCAGTTTCGCGAAGACGGGCAACGGGAGCGCTACCATCATTCCCCCGTCAGGGTGCGACATCGACCAGCCCCGCCGCTTCGGCCTGCTCCCGGGTCATTTCATAGAAGTCCCAGGGCGCCCAGCTATCCGGGTTGGACGGCGTCGTCAGCTCGCCCTGCAGCATGGGCAGCTTCGTGTCAGCATTGACGATATGGACCGCCCGGAAATCGCCGCCCCGCTTGCCGGACTGGTCGAACCACTCGCCCTCGCAAAGCTTGCCGGGCTGCTCTCGCACGGTGCCAAAGCCATCGCAGGACAATTTCACCGCCAGCTTGTCGTCGCGATAGAAGTCCTGGCCGCGGCCCTCATAAATCCGGCCGCTGGCCTCGTGCTTCCAGAAGTTCGTGAACACGATGGGGATCGGTCCGGCGGCCGGATTGTTTCCGGCAGGCGCTGCTGCCGCTGTCACTGCGGCGGGGGAAGCCGGCGCGACCTCCGCTTCGGCGCATTGGTCCTGCAGAATGCCGAGCGCCGCCTCCATGGCCGGTTTCTGGACGGCCAGCGTGTCGAGATGGACGTTGACGCCTTCGATGGCCGCAATCAGCGCTGCCGCGGACTCTCGCATGGCGGCGTCGTCCAGCCGGCCATCTTCTGCCCCGAGAATGTCCGACGGGCTGCCTTCCAGCGTTCCGGCGGCAATGGCCTCGTAAAGTTCAACCCGCGTCGACTGGCCATCATAAACGCCGGCAAGCGCTTGGGATGCGGCGTCATAAGCCTCCAGTCTTGAGGCCAGACCCGCCGCCGTGGCGGCATAGCTTTGAACCAGCGTATCGGTCTGCGCGCGCAGGGCCGTGCAATTGTCGGTCTGCGCGAGCGCCCCCGGAAGAATGACAGAACCTGCCAGCAGGGCCATTGCCCCACACCTGATCGATTTCATCGTGTTCGCTTATCCCCCGCCAAGCATTCTTTCGGAATTTCGCCCTCTCGGCGAAATCCTGCGTACCATGGAGACATCTGTCACGCCAAGCTGGCCGCCAGCAGAAAGAGGAAAAACCACGCCGCGTTCGGCAAAGGCGCAAGACCTGCCGGTACGCTGTTCGTCCGTCGATGCGCCAGGGCGGGAAGCGGCGGATCTCTCCGGCATGGTAGAGGCAGATCAGGTTGCCGGCCGGATCACGCAGATATGCTTCGCGCCACTGCCAGGACTGGTCCCGAGGCGGGGATGTGCAAGCGATCCCCTGCCTTGCCAGGTTTTGGACGGTGGCATCGACATCCGCACACTCGAAATAGACGACCGGGTGATCGCACCCCGTCCAGCCTTCAACGTGATGCAGGGAGAAAGTTGCCGGCTCGCCGCCGCCATCGCTTTCGGGACATTCGAAACGGGCATAGCGCGGCGGGCTGTCGACGATCTGCTTCAGGCCGAGTGTCTTGTAGAACGCCACGCTCGCCTCATAATCGACGCACGGCACGGTTACCTGGTTCAGTCTCATCCAAAAACTCCGTGGAGGGCGCGATGGCGCATCACAAACGCAAGGGACCGAAATCGACCCGCGCCGGCTGCCTGTTTTGCAAGCCGCACAAGCGCCAGGGTGCACCGGCCGCGGCGCGCGAACGATTCCGTCAGCATGCCCGGCGCCATGCTGGCGATGCTGACATTGTGGCGGCCGGTCATCAGCCGCCCAGGTGAAGCACGACCTGGCGCTGATGCGGCCGGTCTCGATGCTCGAACAGGTAAAGCCCCTGCCATGTCCCCAGCAGCATCTCGCCGCCACTGACCGGGATACCGATCGAGGTCTGGGTCAGCGCGGCCTTGATGTGGGCCGGCATGTCGTCGGGCCCTTCCGTATCGTGCCGGATCCACGACATGGACGGATCACTGGCGGGCGGAACCAGGCGGCTGAAGAAGGCCTGCAGGTCAGCCTGGACATCGGGGTCGGCGTTCTCCTGGACGATCAGCGAACAGGATGTGTGACGAACGAAAACCGTAAGCAGCCCTTCCGACATACCGGCTTCGGAGACGAAGCGGCGGGCCTGGAGGGTGAACTCATAGAGGCCGGGCCCCTGCGTTGAAACGGTCAGACGATCGATCATGCGCGACCATTGATAGGCCGGTTGGGGTGGCATGTCAGCCCGCCCCGCGGCATGGCCGGACACCGCCTCAGTCATAGCGGTTCTTCTCTGCCGGGTTGTCCGAATAGTATTCGACGAACTCGAACTCGATGTTGTTGCCGTCGATATAGTACACATTCGAGCGATGCTCGGTCGGGCTTCCGGGATTGGTGATTTCGAAGCCTGCCGCGGCGAGGCGCTCTTTCAGCGGGCCAAGGCTTGGCACTTCGAAAGCGAGGTGGGCAAGACCGGGCTGGTGTCCTTTCAGGTCGCGCGGCTCGCCCTCACCATTGTCGGACAGGGCGATGTAGGTCTCGTCGTCACCGAAGTGCAGCCACTCGCGCGGCTTGCCTGACCAGGTCCCCTTGCCGCCACCCCGGACGCGCCAGTGCGGGAAAGCAGCTTTCAGGAAATCCAGTGTGGGCTTCATGTCGGTGACAACGAGATTGGCATGCTCAAGACGGATCATTTATCCCTCCATTAAATAAAGACTTTCCTTTAATTAATGTGACTTGTTTTTGAAAGCAATCCCTTTTAAAAAAGAATCATGACCCAGACGTCTTCCCAGCCCGCGCTGACGGCAACCCGCAATACGGTCCTGGACCTGCTGAAACGTGGCGGTCCTCAATCGGCTGCTGACCTCGCCGATACGCTCGGTCTGACGCCAATGGCGGTCCGTCTTCATCTCTATGAGCTGGCCGAGGAGGGCCTGGTCGAAGAGACGGCCAAGCCGAAAGGGCGCGGCCGGCCAACCAAGATCTGGTCCCTCACGTCCGCCGCCGCGCGTATATTTCCTGATGCCCACCAGGGCCTTGCGCTGGAAATGATCGGTTCGATCCGCGAGATGTTCGGTGAGGAGGGCCTTGCCCGAGTCATAGACCGCCACAGCGACACCCAGCTGACAGCCTACAAGGAGGCGCTTGGCCCGCTGGCGGATACGGCAGCGCGCGTCAAACGGCTTGCCGAACTGCGAAGCGCCGAGGGCTACATGGCCGCCGCCGCCGAGGATGGCGAGGACTGGCTGCTGATCGAGAACCACTGTCCGATCTGCTCGGCCGCGACCGCCTGTCAGCGGCTTTGCGCGAACGAGCTCGACGTCTTCCAGCAAGCACTCGGCCCGGACACGGAGGTGACGCGCGAAGATCACCTGCTCGCTGGAGCGCGGCGCTGCGTCTACAGGATCCGCCAACGCGCCTAGGCATTGCAGCGGGCCGACCCTGGATAGCGCGTCAGGCTGACGGACCGGCCATGGAAGAATCATACTAGGCAGAGCCGATCGAAGACCGGTTAGAGGGGACACGAGGACATGTTTGCCAGGTTTGTATTCAGGATCGTGGGCGTGGTGCTGGTCGGTGCGGGGCTCTTCATCACGACGGTGGCCATGAAGGAGCGATCGCGCTTCCTGTCTATCGAACGATCATCGGAGCGCGTGATCGGCATCGTCGTCGGCCATGAACGCCCGGAATACTACTTCTACGAGGACCGCAACAAGTTTGCCCCGGTCATCCAGTACGAGACGCTTGAGGGCGATGTGCGGCGGTTCACGGCAAAGACAAGAGCCTCGAGATCGGCGTTCGAACGGGGCAAGACCGTGGACGTTCTCGTGCGACCCTGTCCGACAGGCGAGGACTGCGAGGCCGAGCTGACCGGGGGCTTTACGGAATTCGCAAGAAAATATCTCGGCCTGATCATGGGCGGTATTTTCCTTCTGGTCGGGGGCGCGCTCGTCTGGAAACCACCCAGCGAATTTGGCGACGGACATATTGGCGGCGGCAGCAGCTTCTAGGGTTTAACCATCTTCAGAACGATTGGGTCAGCGCGACCTCACGCTGGTTCGTTGCCCAAAAAACATTGTACTTTCGGCCCTGCCCGGCTCACAAAGCGCCGACAGACGATCAAGCGCCAGCCCCTGATACCGCTGGCGCCATACAGGAAGGGAGCTTCATCATGTCCGATACGCCAGAGCAGGAATTCGAGACCATCCAGGTCCACGCCGGCGCCGAGCCCGATCCGGCCACCGGCGCGCGTCAGGTGCCGATCTACCAGACCACAGCCTATGTCTTTAAGGATGCCGACCATGCCGCCCGGCTCTTCGGGCTGCAGGAGGTTGGCTACATCTATTCCCGGCTGACCAATCCCACAGTCGGCGCGCTGCAGAACCGTATGGCCGCCCTTGAAGGCGGGGCGGGCGCTGTCTGCTGCTCATCTGGACATGCCGCCCAGATCATGGCGCTCTTCCCGCTGATGGCGCCGGGCCGGAACATCGTCGCATCGACCCGGCTCTATGGCGGCACGATCACCCAGTTCAGCCAGACCTTCAAACGCTTTGGATGGTCCGCGAAATTCGTCGATTTCGATGATCTCGACGCGGTGAAGGCGGCGATTGATGACGATACGCGCGCCATCTTCTGCGAGACGATTGCCAATCCCGGCGGCTATGTCACCGACCTCGACGCCATCGCGCCCATCGCTGACGCAGCCGGTATCCCGCTCATCGTGGATAATACGACGGCGACGCCCTATCTCTGCCGCCCGATCGAGCATGGCGCGACGCTGGTCGTCCACTCGATGACAAAGTACCTGACCGGCAATGGGACGGTCACCGGCGGGGCGATCGTGGATTCCGGCAAGTTCGACTGGTCGGCGTCTGACAAGTTCCCGTCCCTGTCGCAGCCCGAGCCGGCCTATCATGGTCTGAAGTTCCACGAGACCTTTGGCCCGGCCGCCTTCATGTTCCACGGCATCGCGGTCGGCCTGCGTGACCTTGGCATGACGCTCAATCCGCAGGCGGCCCACTATACGCTGATGAGCATCGAGACCCTGTCGCTGCGGATGCAGAAGCATGTCGCCAATGCCGAGAAGATCGCGGCCTGGCTGGAAGGCCACGACGCCGTTGCCAGCGTGACCTATCCCGGCCTCGACTCCTCGCCTTACAAGGCCCGGGCGAAGCGCATCTGCCCGAAGGGCGCCGGCGCCCTGTTCACCGTGCAGCTGAAGGGCGGCTATGAGTCCTGCGTGAAGTTCGTCGACAGCCTGAAACTGTTCAGCCACGTGGCCAACCTTGGCGATGCGCGCTCGCTGGTCATCCACTCGGCCTCGACCACCCACCGCCAGCTCACCGAGGAGCAGCAGATCGCCGCCGGCGCCGCGCCGGACGTGGTGCGCCTGTCCATCGGCATCGAGGGCGCCGATGACCTGATCGCCGACCTCGACCAGGCCCTGAAGGCTTCGAGCTAGGCGCACTCGCCCACACCGGATACAAAGACGCCCGCAAGACATTGGTCCTGCGGGCGTTTCTTCATTCGAGGGACGCCACTACTCCTCGTCGAGCAGCGCTTCCATCCGGTCCATGATGTCGTTCATGCGCCGCACGACGGCCTCGTAGGCGTCGGGCTGGGTCATGTCGAGGCCGGCTTCATTCAGCAGGATGTCATGTGGATGGGCCGAGCCGCCCGCCTTCAGGACATTGATGAAGTTCTCGCGCACCTCATCGTCTCCGGCCAGGAACTGCTCGGAGAACCAGGCCGCGCCGGAGACGGATGTCGCATACTGGTAGACGTAGAATTCGTAATAGAAGTGCGGGATGTAGGCCCACTCGATCGTGTACGGATCATCGATCGTCATCACGCCCTGCTCTTCGCCATGATACTTGCGCAGCAGGCCGGCATAGATCTCGGTCAGCTTCGCACCGGTCAGCGGCTCGCCGCGCTCGGCCGCTTCATGGATGGCAAGTTCAAACTCGCCGAACATGGTCTGGCGGTAGAAAGTACCGCGCAGGCTCTCCAGCGCATAGCCGAGATAGTAGAGCTTCTCTTCCTTCGTCTTCGCGTTGGCGATCATGTACTCTTCGAGCAGGATCTCATTGATGGTCGATGCCATCTCGGCGATGAAGGTCGAATAGCCCGCCGTGTCGAAGGGCTGCTCGGACTTTGCGAGCATTGTGTGGACCGCATGGCCCCATTCGTGAGCGAAGGTCGACAGGGAGTTATAGTCGTCATTGTGGTTCAGCAGCAGGTAAGGGTGCACGTCATAGGCAGAGCCGGACATGTATGCCCCGGACTCCTTGCCCTCCTGCGGGTGGGAGTGCATCCAGTCCTCGCCCAGCCCTTCTTCCAGCAGCTCGATATACTCATCGCCAAACGGCTTCAGCGCCTCAAGCGTGATCGCCTTGGAACGCTCGATATCGAAGACGCCCGTGTCTGCCTCGATGATCGGCGGATAGATGTCGTAATAGCGAAGATCGTCGATGCCGAGCATCCGGCCGCGCAGTTCCAGATAACGATGGAACACCGGAAGCGCGTCATTCACCTGCGTCACCAGCTGCGTGTAGATTTCCGGCGGCAGCGCATCGTCGAACATGTTGCGCTGGAGGACGCTGTCGAAATTGCGCGCCCGCGCCCGGAAGATGGCAGACTGGACCTGCGCGTTCAGCGTCGCGCCCATGCCATTCTCATACTGGCCCCAGGCGCCCCAGAACGTATCGAAGACCGTCTTGCGGTCCTCGCGATTGGCCGTACCGCGCCAGCGCGAATAGCCGGCCTGGTTGAGCCGCGCTTCGGTTCCATCGGACAGGGTCACGCTCGGCCACGGGATCGAGGCATTGGCAAACAGCGAATAGATCTGGTTCGGTTGCGACAACGCAAGGCCGGCCTGCGCCATCAGGGCTTCGCCCTGCGCATCCAGTGTATGCGGCGCCTGGCGCAGCGTGTCCTCGATACCAAAGCGGAAATCGGCAAGCGCCGGTTCTTCGGCGAGGAAGGCCATCACCTTCTCCTCGCCGATACTGAGGACTTCCGGGCTCATCCAGCTCGTTGCCTCGCCCAGCGCCTGATAGAGCTGTCGCGCCTTGCCGAAGCGTTCCTGCGCGCCGGCATCGCGCTGATCCTCATCATGGCTGAGCGATGCATAGGTATAAAGGCGGACAACCTCCTTCGCGGTATCGGAGGTCTGACGATAGACGGCTGCCATCTGCTCGGCGCTTTGCCCAAGCGTGCCCTTGTTTTCGTCCAGCGCCGCGATGGCGGTTTGCGCGTTGGCATAGGCCGCTTCCCAGGCGGCTGGCGTCTCATATAGGTCTGTCAGGTCCCAGACGACGGCGCCGGCGGGCGCCTGACTTTCCGCTTCTGGCGCAGCCGTCGCCCCCGTCGCTGGTTCGGCGACGGACACCGCAGCACAGCTGGACATGGCGAGAATGGCCGCAGCGCAGGCGCCGCCGCGAAGGATGGTGGAAAGCGTGTTTTTCATGGATCAGCCCCAGACTCGTTTTTATCGGAAAACGATACGGACCATAAATCGACTCGCCTGACAAGCGACATTTGTGGCGCGGGCGCCGAACGTCCACACGGCCTAGCTGTAGGAACCAGGTGCCAGGACGGACACGGCGACGCTCTGGCTAAGCATGTCGGCCATGCCGAAAATGGTCATGAAGCTGATATCGGTCGCGTCGCGGCCCGAACAGATGCGCACCAGTTCGTTTTCATTCGACATCCGGGCCGGATCGACCAGCCGCCACGCCCCGTCGAGCCAGACTTCGGCAACGGCATGGAAATCCGGCGGCTGGAGCCCAGGCGCATAGGCCGAGACCATGCGGGCCGGAATGCCGGCGGCACGCGCGAAGCTGATCAGCACATGCGCATAATCACGGCAGACACCCTGCCGCTTCAGGAAGCTGTCCGTTGCCGTCGTCTCTGGCGTGCTGGCGCCCGGCACATAGGCGAAATTGGCCAGGATCCAGTCGACCATGGCGAGCACCTGGTCCCCGCCTGTGAGTTGGCCGAACCGTGTCATGACAAAGGTTTCAAGCCGGTCGGACTCGCAAAAGCGGCTAGGAAACAGGAACGGGATGACCTCTGCTGGCAGCCGCCGGCGCGGCGGCACCTGCATGCCCGTCAGCTGCACCGAAGGGCGCGACACATCCACCGTTGCCTCATACTCGACACGGATCTGCCCGCCGGCATTCATCCAGCGCCGCCGGCCGAGCTCGTCCCAGCCTTCTACGGGGCTGAGGGTAGCTGGGCCAAAAACGTCTAGCCGTTCGGCGACAATCGTCTGGTCATCACCGGCCAGCGCCTCGATGGCGAGCAATACATCGGCTGCCCCCGGGAGGGCGTAGTCCAGGCTGGCATCGATCTTCACACGCATGGGCACAAGCCTTTCGGTTCGAGGCACAGGGCGCGGCTGATACCGCCCATGGAGACGCGATTCAACCGCCGGCGCTTCTAGAGTGCTATCAGTATCAATCCGGATGGCGCGCCGCGACGGGGCTGGTCGGTTCAAGAAAAAGGCGGCCCGGAGGCCGCCTTTTAGAACTTACGTATCCAGGAAACTCCTGAGCTTCCGCGACCGGCTCGGGTGCTTGAGCTTGCGCAGAGCCTTGGCTTCGATCTGGCGGATGCGTTCGCGGGTCACCGAGAATTGCTGGCCGACTTCTTCCAGCGTATGGTCGGTGTTCATGCCGATGCCGAAGCGCATGCGCAGGACACGTTCCTCACGCGGGGTGAGCGAGGCGAGCACGCGGGTCGTCGTTTCGCGCAGGTTGGACTGGATCGCGCTGTCGACAGGCAGCAGCGCCATCTTGTCCTCGATGAAGTCGCCGAGGTTTGAATCCTCGTCGTCGCCAATCGGCGTTTCGAGCGAGATCGGCTCCTTGGCGATCTTCAGCACCTTGCGGATCTTCTCCAGCGGCAGGCCAAGCTTCTCGGCCAGCTCCTCCGGAGTCGGCTCGCGGCCGATCTCGTGCAGCATCTGGCGCTGGGAGCGGACGATCTTGTTGATCGTCTCGATCATGTGCACCGGAATCCGGATCGTGCGGGCCTGGTCGGCAATCGACCGGGTGATGGCCTGGCGAATCCACCAGGTCGCATAGGTCGAGAACTTGTAGCCGCGGCGGTACTCGAATTTGTCGACCGCCTTCATCAGGCCGATATTGCCCTCCTGGATGAGATCCAGGAATTGCAGGCCGCGATTGGTGTATTTCTTTGCGATCGAGATGACGAGGCGCAGGTTCGCCTCGACCATTTCCTTCTTGGCGACACGTGCCTCGCGTTCGCCTTTCTGGACGCGCTGGACGATCAGGCGGTAGTCGTCGATCGGCACGCCGATTTCCTGCGCGACGGCGGAAATTTCTTCGCGGATTTCGGCGACCTGCTCATCCTCGGCATCGAAGAACTTTTCCCACTTCTTGGTGGACTTTGCCGTCTCCAGCGCCGTTTCGCGCCAGTTCGGGTTGAGCTCGTTGCCGAAATAGAGGTCGAGGAATTCCTTGCGCGGCACGCCATGCGCATCGGCCAGCCGCATCAGCTTGCCCTCAAGCCCCATCAGTTTCTTGTTGATGGCGTAGAGCTGCTCGACAAGCGCCTCGATCCGGGCATTGTTGATGTGCATCGTCTTGAGATTGTCGACGATGGATTGCGAGAGCGCTTCGTATTCCTGTTGCTGCTTGTCGGTCAGCGCCTTGCCTTCAAGGCGGCGTTCGACCAGCTTTTCCTGCAGTTTGCGATACTGGCTGAAGGCGATGGCGATTTCGTCCAGCTTGCCGAGCACGCCGTCGCGAAGTTCCGCTTCCATGGCCGACATGGACATGGCGGCGCCTTCTTCCTCGTCCTCGCGTTCCTCGCGGGCCAGACGCTCTTCGGTCGTCTCGTTCTCGCGTTCGCGGGCCTCGGCTTCCTTCTGCTCTTCGGTCTTCTCTTCGGGTTCCGGCGTCGGGTTTTCCGCACCGTAAGTGGTCTCGAGATCGATCAGGTCGCGCAGCAGGATTCGCTCATTCATGAGCTCGTCGCGCCAGACCATCATGGCCTCAAAGGTCAGTGGGCTCTCACAGAGGCCGCGTATCATCGCGTCCCGGCCAGCCTCGATCCGCTTGGCGATGGCAATCTCGCCCTCACGCGACAGCAGTTCGACGGCGCCCATCTCGCGCAGGTACATCCGCACCGGATCATCGGTCCGGTCGGTGCCGCGCGCATTGCCCTTCTTGGCGACCGCGCCGGAGCCGGTCTTGGTCACGGCCGTCGACTTGGACCCGGACGCATTGTCGACCTCGTCCTCGTTCTCGACGACCTGGATACCCATCTCGGACAGGGCCGACATGGTATCTTCGATCTGGTCGGACGTCAGTTCATCAGACGGCAGGACGTTGTTGAGCTCGTCATGGGTGACATAGCCCTTCGCCTTTGCCTGCTTGATGAATTTCTTGACCTTGGAATCGTTCAGATCGAGAACCGGACGGTCTTCTGTTTCCAGTTCGCCGTCTTCGTGTTCACTCTTCTGGGCTTTCGCCATGTAGTTCTCCCGCCTGTCGCCGCAGCCCGCTCTCTGCAACAACTCGTTCTGAAATACCAGTGGATCAGTCGCGATCCACCTGTTCTGCTGCCTCGTTGAGACGCGCCGCACGGGCTTTTCGTTCCGACACCTCATGATGCAGCCGGCGCCAGCTTTCAGGCGACGACGTCACCTCATCACCAGCACCCGCCAGACCATAGGGTCCGGACTCTTCCCTTGCCACATATTGCTCCAGGGCGATCAGCCATTCCCGTTCCTCTGGGCCATCCGGGGCAATTTCAGGAATTTCGGGATAAGTTTCGAGCAAGTCTGCAGCGCGCGTGTTACCTCGCAATACTAAATGGTCACGGATTGTGCCGCGGTCAACACCCTTGTCAGCTTCAGGCAGGGAAATAAGCACATCGCGGATCGCCGCCACATCCGGGTCCGGGAAAGTTGCCATGCTGAGTGTCTCTAAAGCGATGTCGATCAGATGGGGGCTTTCAACCGCCCGCACAAGCAGGCCGAGACCCCGCGTCATCGGTGGCGTGCTGGTCTGCGGGGCGCCCTTTTGCGCCGCCTCGCCGCGCTGACCGGACCCGCTGGCCGCGCGTTTCGCCTGCCGCCGCTGCCAGAGATAGTCGCGCATCCGGGATTTGAGATCGCGCTCATAGGCGGCCCGGACCGAGCCGTTCTGAATCATCGCAGCTGCGGACATCAGCCGTGTTTCAAGCCCGGCCTGGCGTTCCGGCGTGTCGACCGCCTCAGCGTCGCGCTCACGCCGCCACAGCACCTCGACCAGCGGCAGGGAGTGCTCCAGCGCCGTGCGCATTGCTTCAGGGCCCGACTGACGGATGAGGTCGTCCGGGTCCATGCCGCCCGACAGGAGGCAGAAGAAAAGCGACCGGCCCGGCTGCAGGTGCGGCAGCGCCCGTTCGATGCTGCGATAGGCGGCGCGCAGGCCCGCCGCATCGCCGTCAAAGCAGAGCACCGGTTCCGGTCCCGCGCGCCAGAGCAGGCTAAGCTGCTCCTCGGTCAGCGCCGTGCCGAGCGGGGCAACGGCATGTCCGAAGCCCGCCTCGGCCAGCGCAATGGCATCCATATAACCTTCGCAGACGATCAGGCCGCCTTCATCGGTGTCGCCAAACGCCTCACGGGCAGCCTTGTAGCGGTACAGGACGCGGCCCTTGTGGAAGAGGTCGGTATCGTTGGAGTTGAGGTATTTCGGCTTGGCATCGGGCTGCAGCCCCCGGCCGCCGAAAGCGATGACCTGGCCGCGCGTATCCGTGATCGGGAAGATGACCCGGCCGCGGAACCGGTCATATGGCTCGCCGCCGCCTTCCTTCTGGACCGCGAGACCCGCATCCAGGATTTCCTGCATGCCGAAGCTTCTGGACTTCAGATGCTCGATCGTGGTGCGCCAGTCATCGGGCGCATAGCCAAGCCGGTGGCGCGCCCAGGCGGCTGCGCCCAGGCCCCGGCCTTCAAGATAGATACGGGCCTCCGAGCCTTCAGCCGCGCGCAACCGGTCTTCAAAGAAGGCGCACGCGGCCTCGCAGCATTCACGCAGGCGCTGCAACCGGTCATACGCCGCCTCGTCCTGCGCGGTCGCTTTGGGAAGCTGCATGCCCGCCTCCTCGGCGAGCTTCTCGACAGCTTCCATGAAGGAGAGGCGCTCGGTCTCCATGACGAAGGAGATGACATCGCCGCCAATGCCGGAGGAGAAGTCCTTGAAGATACGCTTCTGGTCATTGACGTAGAAGCTCGGGCTTTTCTCATTGGTGAAGGGCGAGAGGCCAACCCATTCCTTGCCCTGCTTCTTCAGCTTCACCTTGCGCCCGATCACGTCCGAAGGCCGGATACGGGCCTTCAGCTCCTCAACAAAACCGTCAGGGATGCGAATCGGGGACGACATGATCGGTCAGTGTAACGCGGGCCCGCGAATCATCACAGGGCCGATTACCGTCATGCACAGCCAAGTACCGGCTTGTGGACAGATGACCGGACAGCAGGCTAGCCAAGCCGCCTTGCGTACTCATCTTCCAGCGCGGTGTGGAGCGGCCAGAAATCGGTGACCTTGCGGCCATAAAGGTTGTCTTCCAGCAGGTCGAGATGGGCATGCCAACCAGCGGACGCGCCATTGATGAACTCGGCGCTTTCGAGCCGGGTGTGGCGCAGCAACAGGTGAACCTGGCCATCGCGCTCACTGAGCTGAACCGACACCTCGGTTGGTGGATTGCCCTGCTCCGACGGCCAGCTGAAATCGAGCCGATGCGGCGGCTCATAGACGAGGATCTCGCAATCGAAGTCACCGCCCTGATCGTCGGCATACTTCTGCGGCGGCGGCGCGCTGGAAATGCGCGTATGATCAAATGAAAGCGTCAGCGTGCCGCCGGCGTGATTATCGGTCTTGCCCGCGCAGAACCATTTTTGACGCAGATCCGGATTGACGAAGTATTCCCAGACCCGCTCGATCGGCCCTGGCAATAGCCGCTCGAATTCCAGCACCGTACCGTCAATCAGGCGTCCATATTCAGCCATCACCCATCTCCTTTGGTTTCTTCCTGTTTCAAGGCCATCTCGAGCGCATCCAGCCGGTCGCCCCAGAAGCGGGCATAGGTCGCAACCCACTGCTCCAGTTCGGCGAGGCGCTCGCGCTGCAGGGTGCAGACCTGCTCGCGGCCGACCTTCTGGCGATGCACAAGGCCGGCCCCGACCAGGACACCGACATGCTTGGACACCGCCGCCAGCGACATCTCATAGGGCTCCGCCAGCCGGCTCACCGTGCGCTCGCCCCTGGCAAGCTCGGCGATGATGCCGCGCCGCGTCGCATCGGCCAGCGCATGAAACGCCTGATCAAGATGGGCATATTGCTCAACCATTTGGTTTAGCGTTAGCCGGAAGTGGCGAATAAGTCAACCAACTGGTTGAGCGTCTGGTGCACGATCCGGCAATTCGATCATCCCGGCGCGCGGCAGCACCAGCCAGACCATCACGCCGCTCAGCACGTCGACCGCCACGTGCAGGACGATCCCCGGCCAGAGCGATCCGGAGAGGACATAGCAAAGCGTCAGGACGACGCTTACCGGCAGGATCCGGACGATGCCGCTCACACCCTGGTAGGCATGGGCGGTGAGAAACAGCACGAGCGCGAGCCCGGCCGCAGGCCAGACCGGCATCCACAGCGCAAACACGCTGATCAGGAAGGCACGGAAGACGATCTCTTCGGTAATACCGGCCGTGACAGCAACGATCTGGTAGCCCCAGACATCTGCGCGCCGCCGCGGCATGACGGTGTCATAGTCCCGGCTTTCGAAGACGAGGGCCCGCACCTGCGCCTTCATGTCGTCGCTTCGGTTGATCGCGACCAGCTGCAGGATTTGCGGTGCGAGGAAACCGATGGCGAGCGCCCAGGCGACCCAGTTTTGCCAGCCCTGTCCGAGCTCGAAGCCAAGCGTGATGACCGGACGGCCTGAGGCAGACCACGCCCACACCGATATCGCCGCCAACGACCAGAGCATCACCACTGTCACGACCCAGTGCCACCAGGGACTGCGCGTCTGCGGCTTGCGCCCCCGGGCGCGGCGCCAGACATCGCTGCCGACGCCGACCAGCCAGATCGCCAGAACGCTGGCCAGGCCAAGCGCGAGGGCCGGTTCCGTCTCAAGAAAATCGTGCATGAGCTTTCCTCACTTGCCATTTGCGGCGCCCTTGCCTGCGCCCGTTTCATCTCATGGCGACCGGCCCAGGCTCTTCGGCCCTGCCTTCGCCCCGCAACACCACACTCGGCTTGACGCGATCACCGCATCACCCTATTATGAATGTGAATTCACTTTCACATAATACGGAACAGTCCTTTTGTCAAAGCAGACCCGCAGACCATCCCCTCACCCGGTATCGCAACCGCGCTCACGCAAGACGCGTGACAAGCTCATGGCCGCGCTCGAAAGGTTGCTGCGCAAGAAGGATTTCGACGATATCGGCATCGCTGAGCTTGCCGCCGAGGCTGGCGTCGCGGTCGGCACGGTCTACCGGCGCTTCGAGAACAAGGAGGCGCTCGTCCCGCTCCTGTTCGACCTCTGGCAGGCGCGCAGCGAAACGCAGATGGCGCATGCCACCATTGAGACCGACACCCTGGCCGAGGCGGATCTGAGGACACTTCTGAGACAACAGATGCGCGCGGCGCATCGCTTCATCCTGGAACAGGCGCATATCCTGAGAGCGGTCTATCTCCAGGGGCGGCTGAAACCGCACCTTATCGGCGATGACTGGAAAGCGCTATGGCACGAGGCCCGCAAAGGCAATCTGGCCTTCCTGCAGCTCGTCTCGAACCGTATTGCGAGGCTTGACCTCGAGCGCGCGGCCGACACGATGATCTATCTCGCGAACACCGCTCTCGTCGAAAAGGCACTGTTTGGGGATGACGGGGCTGGCTACGTGATGGCTCTGGATGGCGACGCCTTCGCCGACGAAATCGCCGACGTCATTTACGGCTACCTGGTCTTGCCGGAGCTTGAAACCTGAATTGACGGTATGGGGACGGGCGCCCTAGCCAAGGGCGCGGCGAACGGCCTTACCGGCTGATCCGGTATCGATACGGCCCGGATAGCGGCTCTGAAGCTCCGCCATGCAACGGCCCATATCCTTCAATTTGCGGGCTTCCAGGTCCTCGACGACCTGTTCGACAGCATCTTCCAGCGCATCGCCATCAAGCGGACGCGGCAGGAAGGCCTCAAGTACGGCAATCTCTTCGCGCTCGCGTTCAGCGTCGCTGATCCGGCCGGACTCGTCGTATTCGCGGGCCGAGACCTCGCGCTGGGCGACCATTGTCTCCAGCAGCTTGCGGACCTCTGTATCCTCGCACCCCTCGCACTGGCCCTGGGTACGCGCGGTGACATCGCGGTCGCGCATGGCGCACTTCACAAGGCGAAGCGTTCGCGCGCGTACGCCCTGGGGGTCATCGCTTTCAGCAGAGTTGAGCGCGGCCACGAGGCGGTCGCGAATGGAGTTGGTTGGAGAAACGTCTGTCTGTCCCATACCTGGCACTTTTTCACATGGACCTGAGCGCTTGACGCAAAGGTCACTGCACGCCTATCTCGCGCCCGAGGATGAGGTCGATTGGTGACCGAAATCCTAATGACGTCCGACAGGACGCGAGGAGATACGCCCATGGCCGCCGAAAATCAACAGGACTCTCCAGCGACGGGTGCGATCGCTCTGGCAGATGGAACGGTTTTCCTCGGGACCGGTTCCGGCGCGCCGGGCATCGCCGTCGGTGAGCTCTGCTTCAACACATCCATCACCGGCTACCAGGAAATTCTGACCGATCCGTCATATGCCGGGCAGGTGGTCCTCTTCACCTTCCCGCATGTCGGCAATGTCGGCGCGAACCCGGAAGACCACGAAGAATCCTCCGCGCCTGCAGCAAGGGCAGCGACCGGCGCCGTTTTCCGTGAGCCGATCACGCCGCCATCCAACTGGCGCGCCCAGGACCATTTCGATGCCTGGCTGGTGAAGAAGAGCATCACGGCCGTCTCAGGCGTCGATACACGCGCCCTCACCCGGATCATCCGCGAGAAAGGCATGCCGAAATGCGCCGTCGCCCACTCGCCCGAGGGGAGAATTGATATCGAGGCCCTGATCGAGGCCGCCCGCGCCTGGGAAGGCCTAGAGCAGACCGACCTCGCCCTCGATGTTGTCGGGGATGCGGCCTATGAGAATGCCGAACGCCTCTGGGACGTTACCGCCGGCTTCACCGACAATGACCAGACGCCTTTCCATGTCGTCGTCCTCGATTTCGGCGTGAAGAAGAACATCCTGCGCAATCTCGCCAATGTCGGCGCCCGCGCCACGATTGTTCGCGGCGATACGCCGTTCGAAGAGATCATGAAGCTCAATCCCGACGGTGTCGTCCTGTCGAATGGTCCGGGCGATCCGGCCGCGACGATCAAGCGGTGCGGCGACACGATCCGCAAGCTCATCGACAGTGGCAAGCCGCTGCTCGGCATCTGCCTCGGTCACCAGCTGCTGGCGCTGGCGCTTGGCGCAAAGACCATGAAGATGCCGCAGGGCCATCATGGCGCCAACCACCCGGTGAAGGACTTCGAGACCGGAAAAGTCGAGATTGTCTCTATGAATCATGGCTTTACAGTCGACACCGAGACCCTGCCCGAAGGCGTGGAAGAAAGCCACCGGTCACTTTTCGATGGCACCAATTCCGGGCTTCGTGTAAAGGACCGACCGATCATTTCTGTCCAGCACCACCCGGAGGCGAGCCCCGGCCCGCAGGACAGCTTCTACCTGTTCGAGCGGTTCGCCCGCTTCATGAAGGACCAACAGAGCTGAACGCCATCTGTGCCCTGCCGGGCGACAACCGCCTCGGCGCCATCGCTGACGACCTTGCAAGCAAAGGCTGGACCTGGCAGCCCGGGCTCCTCCCCGAGGGGCTGACGGCTGCGCTGCGCGAGGAGCTGATCGCGCGCGACGCGGCAGCAGACCTCGCGCTGGCAGGCATCGGCCGGGAAGACGAATTCCAGGTCGACCGGGACATTCGCCTGACCCGCATCACCTGGTTCGATGGCTCGACCCCAGCCCAGCGCGCCTTCCAGGCGTGGACTGGAGCGCTGCGCCAGAGCCTCAATCGCGAGCTGATGCTCGGCCTGTTCGAGATGGAAGTCTGTTTCGCAGTCTATCCGCCCGGCGGCTTCTATGACCGCCACCTCGACAGCTTCGCCGGGGCACGCAACCGGGTGGTTTCGCTCGTTGCCTATCTCAACGAAGACTGGGACGAGGCGCGCGGCGGCGCCCTTGCGATCTGGCCCGAAGGTGCCGGGGAGTCGGACGCCCCGGCCGCACGGATCATTCCGGAGCCGGGCGGCGTGGTCCTGATGCTGTCAGAGGCCATCCCCCATGCCGTCGAGGTCACAAACGAAAAACGCCTTGGCCTTGCAGGCTGGTGGCGGGTCAACCAGTCCGGCATGGACCGCATCGACCCGCTCAGCTAGGGTCGCCCTATTCGTCCTTGCCCTCGCCCGCTGATGACTGCGCGGCCTGACCATCGTCCGGCGCTTCAGCGTCAGACTGGGCCTGCGAGCGCTCATGCGGCTGGTTCATCGCGGTCGGCGGTCCGTAGGGGTCGACGGGCGGCGCACCGGCTGGCAGCTCTGACGCGCAGGCGCTGGCAAGCAGGACACCGCCGAGGGCGGCCGTCTTGAGAAGGCAGGACTTCGCTGTCATTGGGGGCTCCTGGAGTGGCATCTAGATGCGAGCCTAGGGGCGTGCCGTCTAATCGTGAAGCCCGCAAGCTGAGGGCGGCAGGGGATTGAGGACGAGTTCGCGGGCTGTCGGGATAGAGACGGCGCGCACATAATAGCAGCCGGTCAACCGCATCCGCGCCCAATCCTGAGGGGCCTCGCCGCCCACGATGGGGGCATACTCGCAGGACAGCCCATTGGCCGGGTGCTGCTCGCGATTGCCGAGCCAGACCGTCATCAGCTGGTGGTTGGAACCGGTCGGCACGGAAATGGTCTCGACACCTTCCACCATGCCGAACTCGCAGGTCTGCGGCGTTGTGTAGGTGCCGTCCTCTTGGGCAACGGACGGCCATGCGAGCGGGAGCATGTCGAGGTCGAGCCATGCGATGTCGCCATCTTCAAGGCTCTCGATCACCTGCAGCGCCTCGAACTCGGCTTCACCGGGCAGATCGCCTTCGACAATCTTCACATTGGCGGTCTGCGCAGACACCATCGAGGCGGGTATCGCAAGCAGGCAGGCAGCGATGGCGATTCTCAACAACATGGCATCCCTCATCCGTTGTAGCGCTCAGGAATAAATAGCAATACTGCGCCAATTGATGGTCTCAAATGATGACGGGAGCAAGGCGCGATGGAAGACCCGAAACTGCCAATCGAAGGCGGCTGCCGGTGCGGCGCGGTCCGCTTCCGGATTTCCGCTCCGCCAATCTTCACATCAGCGTGCCACTGCAAGGGGTGTCAGAGAATGTCGTCCAGCGCGTTCTCGACGAGCGTGGCTGTTCCGGCGGATGGCTTCGAAGTCTTGAAGGGAGAGACCGTGCTCGGTGGCCTGAAGCGGGATCTCCCACACCATTTCTGCCCCGAATGCCTGACCTGGATGTTCACGCGTCCGCCGCAACTGGATTTCCTCGTCAATGTCCGCGCCACTTTGTGTGACGATACGAGCTGGTACGCCCCCTTCCTGGAGACATTTACCAGCGCCAAACTGCCCTGGGCAGAAACGTCAGCGCCACACAGCTTCCCGGAATTTCCCGGAATGAATGACATGGGCCCGCTGATCGAAGCCTATGCATCGGCAGTGGGGCGGGACCCAGCTTCCTGACAGACAGCTGACAGGTGACCATCCGGGTCAGCGCAGCGGCCCGCAATTCTGCTCATACTGCGCGATCGCCTCAGGCATCCATTCGCGGAAGTTCTGCGCGCGGGTCTCCGAGGCCGGGTGGGTCGACATCCATTCCGGCGGGCGCTGGCCGCCAGCCTTGCCCATCCGTTCCCAGAGTTCCGGCGCCTCGCGCGGGTCGTAGCAGGCGCGCACGAGGAGCTCGAGACCGATCTTGTCGGCTTCGGTCTCATGCTGGCGCGAGAAGGCCATCATCCCGCCCTGCGCGGCAACGCCCATGGCTTGCATCACCATCTGGCGCTGGCCGGGATCCATGTCGCCGACACCCACCGCCACCGCCGCCATGCCGAGCTGGGCGAGCTGACCCTGGCTCATGCGCTTGGCGCCGTGATGAGCCATGGCGTGGCCGATTTCATGGCCCATGACGACGGCGAGCTTGTCGGGGTCTTCCAGGTCAGCCAGCGTGACACGGCCATCATTATTGCCGGTAATGTCCATGATGCCGGTATAGACGGCCACATAGCCGCCCGGCAGGCAGAAGGCATTGGGCTGTTCGGACTGGATGACATTGTAGGTCCAGTCGAAGTCGCGGGCGACCGGTGTGAACGACCAGCCCGCGTCAAGCAGGTCCTGCTCATATTCGATGGCCGCCTTCTGGAGCCGCGCGCCGATGTCTCGAACCGTGGTGACGACTTCCAGCGCTTCATCATTGCAGGCGCCCGCCGACAGGGTCGGGCACAGCACGTCGCCACGCTGCTGCTGCAGGATCTGCTGGTAGGACTGCGCGCCGAGCTGGCTCGCCTGCGCGATGGAGATCGTATTGAACTCGGACTTGCCGGAGTACGGATTGGTCTCCTGGTTGGAGAAGTAATAGACCGCCAGCATCACGAGGCCGGCGAGAACGATAATGCCGCGATTCATGGGTCGGATGTCTCCCGGTGAGGACTGTGATGATACTGTCTGACGCCAGAATGTGACACTAGTTCCGATTGCACGGGGTTGGAAGCGTTGACAGCGCCTGCTTCAGCCGCTGAAGGTCGGAACCATAATGAGCGAAACGCCCCCTCCTCCCGCGACCCCCGATACCGCAGATGGCAAGCTGCCCAGCAAGCTGATCGACGTGGCGGCCGAATGGACGCTCTATGTCTCGGCCGCGCTGATCATCATGGGCATCTCGCAGCCCTCCATCATGAAGCCGAATACGATCGGCCTTCAGATCGAGTACAATCTCTGGGGCGTGGTGCGGACCCTGTTCGAGTTCGACCTCGTCTTCATGGGACTGGTCGTGATCTTTTTCTCCGGCGTCTTCCCGCTGTCGAAGTCGCTGCTCGCCGCCGTGATCTTCCGGCGCGGCGCCCCGCCCAGCCCGAAACTCGCCTGGTGGCTGAACGTGCTCGGCAAGTGGTCGATGCTGGACGTCTTCCTCGCCGCGCTGCTGATCGGCCTGTCGCAGACCATGGCCTATGTCGGCTTCTACCCGCGCATCGGGCTCTACTATTTTACCGTCGGCGTGGTCTTGAATAACCTTGCGACACTCAGGCTTTCCTTTTCACGCTGGAAACCAGACCCTAAATAGGACGCCATGACAGACCAACAGCCGAACAAGCCGAAGCTCGAAATCCGCGTCATCCCGACGACGCCATTGCAGCAGAACACGTCCATGATCTGGTCGATCGAGTCCATGGAAGGCGTCTTCGTCGATCCGGGCGGCGACATCGACAAGCTGATGGGCGCGGCCGAGCAGTTCGGCGTGAAGATTGTCGGGGTCTGGCTGACCCACGGCCATATGGACCATGCCGGCGCCGCCAAGGCGGTGAAGGACCGCACCGGCTGCGAGATCATCGGCCCGCACAAGGATGACCAGTGGCTGCTCGACATGATCGAGGAGTCCGGCAAGCGCTATGGCATCGCCGATGGCCAGAATGTGACGCCCGACCGCTATCTCGAGGATGGCGACGAGCTGGAGCTGGATGGCGTCAAGTTCGGCGTGGCGCACACGCCCGGCCACACGCCGGGCCATGTCGTGATCTACAACAAGGACGGCGCGCTCGCCTTTGTCGGCGATGTCCTTTTCCGCGGCTCGATCGGGCGCACAGACTTTCCGCGCGGCAACCACACGCAGTTGATCGACTCGATTACTTCCAAGCTCTGGCCGCTCGGCCCGGAGATCCGCTTCATTCCGGGTCATGGGCCCATGAGCACCTTCGGTCAGGAACGCCAGGACAACCCCTTCGTGGCGGACTCGCTGACGGGCTATGCCGGCGCGGAAAAAGAGGACGCCAACGCGATCGACCAGAAGCTGGCCAAGCGCTGGAGCTGACCTCGGGTCATGACTGACGGGGCATTTGCGGTGGTGTAATGTCCTTTCATGGACCTGAGCATTGACCCGAAACTCGAAGATTTCCGTGCAGATGTGCGCGCTTTCTTCGCGAATGATTTCCCGAAAGACATTCTTGCAAAGACGCGCAAGGGCGCCTCGCTGACGACGGAGGAGGTCCGCAAGTCCGAAAAGGCGCTCGGCGACAAGGGCTGGCTCGCCGCGGCCTGGCCGGTCGAACATGGCGGGCCGGGCTGGTCGCTTGAGGAACAGTACATTTTCGACGAGGAGCTGGAACGGGCCGGCGTGCCGACCGTGACCCCGATGGGCGTCATCTATGTCGGCCCGATCATCTACACCTTCGGCACGGACGAGCAGAAAGAGCGCTGGCTGCCCGGTATCCGCGAGGGGCGCGAAGGCTGGTGCCAGGGCTATTCGGAACCGGATTCCGGCTCAGACCTTGCCTCGCTGCAATTCTCCGCCGTGCGCGAGGGCGACGAATACATCCTCAATGGCACCAAGATATGGACCTCGGCGGCCCAGCATGCCGACTGGATTTTCTGCCTCGCCCGGACCGACAATTCCGGAAAAAAGCAGGAAGGCATCAGCTTCATCATTGCGGAGATGAACCGGCCCGGCATCACTGTGACGCCGATCATCACCATCGACGGAAAGCACGCCCTCAACCAGGTCCATTTCGACAATGTCCGCGTGCCGGCCGACTATCTCATCGGCGAGGAAGGCAAGGGCTGGACCTACAGCCAGTACCTGCTCGGCCATGAGCGCACCTCCTATGCCCGCATTGGCGGCAAGCGAAAGCAGCTGCGCCACCTGCGCGAGATTGCGAGCCACGTCCCGACCGGTGGCAATCGCCGGCTGATCGACGAACCGGACTTTGCCCGCAAGCTCAGCGATGCGGACCTCGCGGTTGATGCACTTGAAATGACGGTGCTTCGGGTCCTGTCCGCCGTGAAGGATGGCGGTGCACCGGGAAAGGAAGCCTCAATCGTTAAAGTATTGGCGACCTCGGCCGCGCAGCAGATCACGACTCTGTACCTCGATGCCGCTGGCCTCAATGGCAACCGGCAATTTGACGATTCCGTGACACCTGACTGGCTTTCGAGGGATGCCTCTGCAAACTTCGCCGCGCCTGGCGTGTCCCTGTATTACGGGACAAGAGCACAGTCTATTTACGGCGGAACCAATGAAATTCAGAGAAACATCATCGCGAAAAGAGTACTCGGGCTCTGAATTCCTGAGCGCACAATAGAACAGCTACTTTTTCTACTTATAGCTCTTAACGAAATTAAGCTTTTCGCAATCAACGCGTCGTAATTCCCTAATACCGATAGGGAATCCGTGATGTGGCGATGGCATAGACACATTCGTATTCTGCTCAGAAAGAACGAAGCGGGCAGCGCTGCGCCGATATTCGGCCTGTGCCTGATGTCTATCATGGCGGTTGTCGGCGCGACGATTGCGTTGGGCATGGATACGCGGGCCGGACAGCAGCTCCAGGTCACCGCCGATGCTTCTGCTCTGGGCGGGGCGACGGTCTTCCTGAACCACACCTCGCCCAAAGCCCAGGACCGCCTGATGGCCGCGCGGGAAGAAGCTGAGCGCCTGGCCACGAACAATTCCAATTACGAGCTGCGCGATCTCGCTGTCGACGCCGTGACGGAAGACGCATACGGGCAGCATACGCGCCTGGCTGTCGAGCTTGAATTCAAGCCCGTGAACTATTTCGCCAAGTTTGCCGGTGCGAGTGCGTCCGCGCCGATGCGCCGGCTGGCCGTCGCTGAAGCCACCTGGGGTTTTCCGCTTTGCGTGCTGACGCTGGACCCCACCCATGTCGCCTTGCGCGTCATGGATAATAGCCGGCTGGTCGCAGAGAACTGTATCGTCTGGTCAAATTCCACGAACGCACGGTCCATGCGGTTCGTGGGCGGCTCGTCCCAAGCCCGGGCTTTCTGTACTGCAGGCGGAGCCGACCGCTGGATCGGAGCCCGTGTTACGCCCGAACCGGAAACCGAGTGCGAGCCGTTGCCCGATCCGCTGGCAGATCTTGAACTCCCGGTGACAGGCCTGTGCGATTCCGTTTCAGTCGACATTGTCCGGATCGGCTCCACCCGGCTGTCTCCCGGCATCTATTGCGGCGGCCTTGCCATTCGCGCGCGGAACGTCACTCTGGAGCCGGGAACCTATTACATCCGCGATGGCGGATTGAAGATCGACGCCAGGGGGACGGTTGTTGCGGAGGGCGTAACCTTCGTTTTCCAGGGCCTGACGAGCCATATCGACATCAAGGGCGGCTCCGAGCTGTCGATCGTCGCCCCGGCAGACGGTGAATTGGCCGGCATGGCCTTTGTCCAGATGGGAGACGTCGACCGGCTGCAGCGGAAGATGCGCATTCGCGGCCAGTTGAACGTCGAAGGCGTGATCTACATGCCCGGCTATGACATCGAAGTCATGCAGGGCGGCAGTGGACGCACCAAATCGCCCTATCTGCAGATCGTCGCCAATTCGCTCGAAGTTTCAAATGGCGGCAAGCTGGCCATCGAATTCGACATGAGCCAGACAGACCTGCCCCTTGTGATCGAGCCGCGCCGGGAGGCCCGGCTGGTCCAATAGCCGCCAGGCTCAGCCGGCCATACCCTGCCGCTAAATCGTCACACAATCTGCACAGGACAATCCGGAACCCCCTTCGATACGTGGCGTTGGTCTGCCGCAATAACGAAAGGGAGTTGTCCCATGAATATCTGGATCAAGACCACAGCCGTGACCGCCACAGCCCTTGCCATGGCGGCCTGTACCCAATCCGGCTATACCGAGCGCAATGCCGCTGCGGGCGCTGCTGCTGGCGCTGTGGCCGGTGCCGTGATTGGCAACAATACTGGCGATGGCGATGCCGCTGAAGGCGCGGCTATCGGTGCTGCGGTCGGCGGTGCGGCCGGCGCGGCCAAAGGCTGTACGGAAGCCGCCGATTGCGACACGCCCGGCGTGAAGGACCAGCCCGACGAAAAGGACAGTGACGGCGACGGTTATGTCGACGCCTATGACGACTATCCGTACGACCCGAACCGCTGGTAGCCGAAGCCGCAGGAATGCCTGCCCCGTCCCCCCATCCGAAGGGCAGGTCCAGCCCCCGCATCCACGTCCCCGGATGTGGGGGCACTGCGTTCTGAGGGCCCGGCAAGCGCAATTGGCACGCAGCCTGCTTGACCGGACACATTAACTCTTGGTTAGCTATCAAAATGGAAGCTCCCGTCAGGGTCTGTTTCCCTTCAGATCAGAAAAGGTCCTGGCCCATGTCTCGCATCTTCCTTGCCGGCATCGTCTTGTCTCCGCTCATCCTCGGCGCTTGCGGCGCCAAGATTTCCGCCAAGCGCGCAGCGCTGACGGCCTGTGAAGCCGCAGTCGAGAAAGCCGCCGACGTGCTGCCGGACGGGCTTGTCGCGAATGTGATGGGCATAGAGGCCGGGCAGAGCGGAACCGCTGTTTCCTGCGCCGTGAAAGCCGAGCGCGCGCACCTGATGGTCGATGCCACCGTGACCTGCTCGGGCGATACCAGTGACCTCCTGCAGTGTACCGCCATCGACGCAGTACAGACCATGGACGGCCAGCTACTCTATCCCTGAGACCGTCTCCGGGACGGCGCCACATCTCACTTCGGTGAAATGAATCCGCAGTCCGGTGCAGTTTTGCCGTCGACTGACCTTGCCCACCCTATCGACTCCCCGCTATAGCGCACCCGTTTGACCGGCGGTCTGCGATAGCGAGGAGAAACGATGCCCAAACGCACCGATTTGAAATCAATCCTCGTCATTGGAGCCGGCCCCATCATTATCGGCCAGGCCTGCGAGTTCGACTATTCCGGTGTCCAGGCGATCAAGGCGCTGAAATCGGAAGGTTACCGGGTCATCCTGGTGAACTCGAACCCGGCGACCATCATGACCGACCCGGACCTGGCGGACGCGACCTATGTCGAGCCGATCACGCCCTTCTATGTCGAGAAGATCATCGCCGCCGAGAAGCCGGACGCCATCCTGCCGACCATGGGCGGGCAGACCGCGCTCAACTGCGCGCTCGACCTCTACAAGGACGGCACGCTGGACAAGTACGGCGTCGAACTGATCGGCGCGCGCGCCGATGCCATCGAGAAGGCAGAAGACCGCCGCCTCTTCCGCGAGGCCATGGACCGGATCGGCCTTGAAAATCCGCGCGCGGCGATTGTTGCCGCCCCCGAGATCCGCAACGATGCGGGCAAGATCATCGGCTATGACCGGATCGGCGGGCTGAAGGCTGCGATGGACGTCCTTGAGGAAGTCGGCCTGCCCGCCATTATTCGCCCGGCCTACACGCTCGGCGGCACAGGCGGCGGCGTGGCCTATAATGTCGAGGAATATGAAGAGATCGTGCGCTCCGGCCTTGCCGCCTCGCCGGTCGGACAGGTCCTCGTCGATGAGAGCCTGCTTGGCTGGAAGGAATTCGAGATGGAGGTCGTCCGCGACAAGGCGGACAACGCGATCATCATCTGCGCGATCGAGAATATCGACCCGATGGGCGTGCACACCGGCGACTCGATCACCGTCGCCCCGGCGCTGACGCTGACCGACAAGGAATACCAGATCATGCGCAACGCCTCGATTGCGGTGCTGCGCGAGATCGGGGTGGAGACGGGTGGATCGAACGTGCAGTTCGCCGTCAATCCGGACAATGGCCGCCTCGTCGTCATCGAGATGAACCCGCGCGTATCGCGCTCCTCGGCGCTGGCCTCGAAAGCCACCGGCTTCCCGATTGCCAAGGTCGCCGCCAAGCTCGCCGTCGGCTATACGCTGGACGAGCTGGACAATGACATTACCGGCGTGACGCCCGCCAGCTTCGAGCCGACCATCGACTATGTCGTCACCAAGATCCCGCGCTTCGCCTTCGAGAAGTATCGCGGCGCCGAGCCGCTGCTGACCACGGCGATGAAATCGGTCGGCGAGGCCATGGCCATCGGCCGGAACTTCCAGGAGAGCCTGCAGAAGGCGCTCTGTTCGCTCGAAACGGGCCTGACCGGCCTCAACGAGACCGAAGCCGATACAGAAGAAGCGCTGCGCTCAGAGCTCGCCCGCCCGACGCCGGATCGCCTGCGCCATGTCGCCCAGGCCTTCCGCAAGGGCTTCAGCGTCGAGGACATCTACCGCATCACCGGGATCGACCGCTGGTTCCTGCGCCAGATTGCAGCCATCGTCGAGACGGAAGAAGGCCTGCGCCGTGACGGCTTGCCGGACAACGCCCACGACATGACCTCGATCAAGGGCATGGGTTTCTCGGATGCACGCCTCGGCGAGCTGACCAGCCAGAGCGAGAAATCCGCCCGCATGCACCGCCACAAGCTCGGCGTGCGGCCGGTCTACAAGCGTATCGACACCTGCGCCGCCGAATTCGCGGCGAAGACCCCCTATCTCTATTCGACCTATGAGCACCCGCCCTATGGCCAGGCTCAGGCCGATGACGAGGCTGGCGTGTCTGACCGCAAGAAGGCGATCATCCTTGGCGGCGGGCCGAACCGCATCGGCCAGGGCATCGAGTTCGACTATTGCTGCTGCCATGCCGCCTTCGCCATGGACGAGGTCGGCATCGAGTCGATCATGGTGAACTGCAACCCGGAAACCGTCTCGACCGACTATGACACATCTGACCGGCTCTATTTCGAGCCGCTGACCGAAGAGCATGTCTCCGAGATCATCGCCAAGGAGCAGAGCGCGGGCGAATTGGCCGGCGTCATCGTCCAGTTCGGCGGCCAGACGCCGCTGAAGCTGGCCACGCCGCTGCATGAGGCAGGCGTCCCGATCCTCGGCACCAGCCCGACCAGCATCGACCTCGCCGAAGACCGTGAGCGCTTCGCCGCTGTGCTCGACCGTCTCGGCATCCAGCAGGCCCCGTCGGCCACGGCCCGCTCGGAGGAGGAAGCCCTCGAAAAGGCGCGCCAGCTCGGCTATCCGATCATGCTGCGCCCGAGCTTCGTCCTCGGCGGCCGCGCCATGGAAATCTGCCGCGACGACGCCGATGTGAAAGCCTTCGCCAAGGAGGCCATGAAGGTCTCAGGCGACCAGTCGCTCTTCCTCGACCGTTACCTGTCAGACGCGATCGAAGTCGATATCGACGCGCTCTGCGATGAGACGAATGTCCATGTTGCCGGCATCATGGAGCATATCGAGGAGGCCGGCGTTCATTCGGGCGACTCCGCCTGCGCCCTGCCGCCCTACACGCTGTCGGAAAGCATCAAGACGCGCCTTCGCGAGTCTGCCTCCGCGCTGGCGAAAGAGCTGAAAGTGCGCGGCCTGATCAACATCCAGTTTGCTGTGAAGGGCGAGGAGATCTTCGTCCTTGAAGCCAATCCGCGCGCCTCGCGTACAGTGCCGTTCGTCGCCAAGGCCGTCGGCGCACCAATTGCCAAGATTGCAGCCAAGGTCATGGCGGGCGCGAGCCTTACGGATTTCGACCTGTCGAAAGCCAAGCCGCGCCGCGTCGCCGTCAAGGAAGCGGTCTTCCCGTTTGCCCGCTTCCCCGGCGTCGACCCTGTACTCGGCCCGGAAATGCGCTCGACCGGCGAGGTCATGGGCTGGGACGACGATTTCGGCGCCGCCTTCCTGAAGTCGCAGACAGCGGTCGACGTGCACCTGCCGGACACCGGCACGGTCTTCATCTCGGTCAAGGATAATGACAAGGCGCTGGTCACCGAAGCGGCCCGCGATCTCATCGATCTCGGCTTCAACATTGTCGCGACGAGCGGCACCGCAGCCTACCTTGAAAGTAAGGGGATCGCCGTCGAACGGGTCAACAAGGTCAATGAAGGCCAGCCGCACATTGTCGACCGGATGATCAATGGCGGTGTGCATCTCGTCTTCAATACGACCGAGGGTGTCCAGTCGCTCAAGGACTCCGCCTCGATCCGGCGAACCGCGCTTGTCCACAAGATCCCGTACTTCACGACCCTTGCGGCATCGCGGGCCTCGGTGCAGGCCATAAGGGCCCAACGGGACCGCGACCTCAGCGTCCGCCCCTTGCAGTCGGCCTGAACAGTCCCTACTTGACGCCTCTCCCGTTTGGTCAGAACCTACAAGTTTACAACGACGGTTATCCAGAACATGCAAAGAACACCCATGACCGCCGAAGGGCATGCGGCCCTCGACGCAGAATTGAAGCATTTGAAGTCAGTTGAGCGCCCGGCTGTGATCGCCGCAATCGCGGAAGCGCGCGAGCATGGCGACCTGTCCGAAAATGCCGAATACCATGCTGCCAAGGAAAAGCAGAGCTTCATCGAGGGCCGCGTGGCCGAACTCGAGGACAAGCTTGCGCGCGCAGAAGTCATCGACGTGACCAAGCTGAAGGGCGAGAAGATCGTCTTCGGCGCAACCGTCACGTTGATCGACGTCGATACCGAGAAGGAATCGACCTATCGCATCGTTGGCGAGGATGAGGCCGATATCGCCAAGGGCAAGGTCTCGATCACGTCCCCGATTGCACGCGCCCTGATTGGCAAGACAGTCGGTGATGAAGCCGAAGTGGCCGCCCCCGGCGGCGCCCGCGTCTACGAGATTTCTGCCGTCGAATTCAAGTAGCCCGGAGTCTTCCGGACAACGTCATGACGCTGCCGGCCAACCGGCCGGACGGCGCGGCTGCGCGTCACTTACGGCTATGACGTGCAAGTTTCGAGAAAAGCTGGCAGACTCTCGTAGAACACGAATCGCGGGGAATGTCCGTGAACGAAAAGTCGAAGCAGAAAGCCAAGGCACCGATCGCGCCGCAGGTCGGCCCGTCGGTCTGGGCCGTATCTGATGGCCGGGCTGGCAATGCCGCCCAGGTCCGCTCCATCGTTCAGGCGCTGGCTGCGACCGGCCGATGGATGCGGATTGCCCACATCCAGGGCAAAGGCCATCGCGATACGCCGATCACACTGACACCGCGCGCCCCTTGGACATGGCTGCCCGGCCCGCGCTGGCCGCTGGAAAAGTTTGCCCTGCCCCCTGAGCAGCGCTCGGTGCTCTCGCCGCCCTGGCCAGACGTCTGGATCGCCGCCGGCCGGCGCAGCGCGCCCTTCACCGCGGCCGTCCGGGAGCTGTCGGGCGGCAAGACACTGACCGTCCAGGTGCTCGACCCGAAAAGTTCCCATGACGCCTTCGACCTGATCGTCGTGCCCGAGCATGACGAGCTGGACGGCCCGAATGTCATCCGCACCGTCGGAGCCCCCTCCTATTTCTCGCCCGACAATATCGAGGATGCCGGTCAGGCCTTTGCCGACCTCGCCGATGAGAATGGCCGCTCCTGCATTGTCATTCTCGGCGGCGACTCCAAGGCGCACACCTTTACAGACGCCATTGCCGACAAGCTTGGCGAGGACCTGACGCGCCTGTCGGGGCTCGGCTGGCGGCTGCGTATCACGACGTCGCGGCGCACGCCGGTGCCGATTGTCGCCAAGATGCGGGCGCTGGCCGACCGCATCGGCGCACGGTTCTGGTCCGGCCCCGAAGATGGCCCGAACCCCTATCTCGCCTGGCTGCTATACTCCGATGCCGCGATCGTCACCGAAGACAGCGCCAATATGCTGTCTGACGCGGCCTGGCACGGCCTGCCGATCCATATTGCCAGGCTGGAAGGCTCCAGCCCGAAATTCGACCGTTTTCACGAAAGCCTCATCCGGCGAGGCTGCGCCCGCTGGTTCGAGGGTTTCCTCGAGGGCTGGTCCTATGAGCCACTGCGCGAAGCCGACCGGGTTGCCGAGGAGATCGTCAAGCAGCTGCTGGCGCGCCATCCCCAGCCAAAGCTCAAGACGCTGGACGATTCCGGCGACAAGGTCGTCCTGCCAGACTGGATGCAATGAAACGGAATAACATATCTAAACTGTTGTTTTTTCTGTATTTTTATTGACTTTTGGCGTCTGGCGCAGCATCTGGGGCAGCATGGCACACGACCATTCTCATGCGCATGGGCACGACGGGCACGGTCACGCCCACCATCATCATGCCCCGTCCGTCGATACGGCCGACGCCCGCAAGCGGGTAGCGTTCGCCGCCCTGCTGACCTTCCTGTTCATGATCGCCGAAGTGGTCGGCGGCGTCATTTCCGGCTCGCTCGCGCTCCTGGCAGATGCCGCGCACATGCTGACCGACGCCGGCTCGCTGGCGCTTGCCTGGCTCGGCTTCAAGCTGGCCGAGCGCCCGGCGGACGACCAGCGCAGCTTCGGCTGGGCGCGCTTCAAGATACTCGCCGCTTTCGTCAACGGCATGGCGCTGCTGGTGCTGGCCGCGTGGATCGTGGTCGAGGCCATCCAGCGCCTGATCACGCCGGAGCCTGTCATGGGCAATGTCCTGATGGGCGTCGCGGTGGCTGGCCTGCTGGTCAACATCATTGCCTTCTTCCTGCTGCATGGTGGCGACCAGGAAGACCTCAACCTGCAGGGCGCGCTCTGGCATGTCGCCGGTGACCTGCTTGGCTCTGTGGCAGCGATTGCGGCGGCGGTTGTGATCATGACCACCGGCTGGATGCCCATCGACCCGCTGCTCTCCATCCTCGTGGCGGCGCTCATCGTGATAGGCGGCGTGCGGATCACCCTGCAGTCGGCCCATATCCTGATTGAAGGCGTGCCGTCGGGGCTGGAACCGGCCGATATCAAGGCCGACCTCGAAGCCCATCTCGACGGGGCGCTCAGCGTCGACCATATCCACGCCTGGGCGCTGACCGAACAGAAGCCGCTCGTGACGCTGGATGTCACCGCCCGCGACGGCGCCTGCCTCGATGCGCTTCGCCAGGCGGTGAAGGACAGGCTGGCTGAGAAGTTCAACGTCACGCACTCCACCGTGGAAGTGCGCAAGCCTGTGCAATAGCCCGGTTTCACGGCCAGTTGAGCAGGTATGGGGTTTAATCTTTGCGCCAGAATCCCCATACCATCAGGCCGACAAGACAAGCATACCGGAGCGGGCGATGAGCGAGACGATCCATTCTGAAATCCTGATTATCGGGTCTGGCCCGGCCGGCTGGACGGCGGCGATCTATGCCGCGCGCGCCCTGCGCGACACCCGCGTCGTCTGTGGCCTGCAACCCGGCGGCCAGCTCACCATCACGACCGAGGTCGAGAACTATCCCGGCTTTGCCGAGATCCAGGGGCCGGAGCTGATGGAGAAGATGCGCGACCATGCCGAGAAGATGGGCGCGAAAGTCACCGAGGATCATATCGCTGAAGTCAATTTCGAGAGCCGCCCCTTCAAGGCGATCGGCGAAAGCGGCACGGTCTACACGGCAGATGCGGTGGTCATCGCAACCGGCGCGCAGGCCAAATGGCTCGGCCTGCCGAGCGAGGAGAAGTTCCAGGGCTTCGGCGTCTCGGCCTGCGCGACCTGCGACGGCTTCTTCTATCGCGGCAAGGAAGTGCTCGTCGTCGGCGGCGGCAATACGGCCGTGGAAGAAGCGCTGTTCCTCACCAATTTCGCCTCCAAGGTCACCGTCGTGCACCGGCGTGACAGCTTCCGGGCGGAGAAGATCCTGCAGGACCGCCTGTTCAAGCATCCAAAGGTCGAGATTCTCTGGGACACGGTGCTTGAGGAAGTCATCGGCGATGAGAATCCGCTCGGCGTGACCGCAGCGAAACTGAAAAACGTCAAGACCGGCGAAGAAGTCACCCGCGACGTCCACGGCGTCTTCATCGCCATCGGCCACGCGCCGCAGACCGAGCTCTTCAAGGGCAAGGTCGACATGAAGGCCAACGGCTACATCATCACCGAAGCTGGCACGACCAAGACCAATATTCCCGGCGTCTACGCGGCGGGTGACGTGACCGACGAGACCTACCGCCAGGCCGTGACGGCCGCCGGCATGGGCTGCATGGCCGCGCTGGAAGCTGAACACTGGCTGGAAGAGCAGAAGGCCATCGAGGGCGCCGTCGCCGCCGAATAGGCATAACGCCCTCGCTTGTCAGCTGGACAGGCCTCCCCGTGGCGGTAAGGATGGTGTCCATGGGGACGAACCGATCCATCTGGCGAGCCGCCGCGATGCTCGCCCTTTTCCCGGCTGTTCAAGCCCTCGCGGAGCCGCCGGAACTCGACGCTGCCATCGATGCCTATATCGAGGACGATTATAGCCAGATGGCGGTGATCGAGCGCTATGGCGCACAAGGCAATGCCGAGGCGCTCAGCGTGCTGGGACAGGCGGCCTTCTATGGCCTTGGCCGCCCGAAGGATACTGGCGAAGGACTTGCCCTGCTTCAGCAGGCTGCAGAGGCGGGTGACCGGTCAGCCGCAGTCCAGCTCGGCCGTATTTATGAGAATGGCACCGCGGGCACCGTCGACACGACCGAAGCGGCCCGGTGGTACGTGAAGGCTGCCAATGCAGGCGAATCATTTTCTTCACCCGCAGCCCTGAAGCGCCTGCCCCGCGCGGATGTGATCGCCGCTGGCGGCGGCGCTTACATCGATACAACGCCAACACCCCCGGTCTCCCAATCAGCCGCCAATGCGCCCGTCACCAGCAATGCAGGCGGCGGCCTCTATTCGATGAGCGAGGACGAGGTCGATGCGCTCTCCGATACACTGTTCGGCACGGGATCGACGAGCCCTCCTGCACCGGACACGCCTGCGCCTGCAGCCTCAGCACCACCGGCACCGCAGGCCCGAGCCGACACAGATCCTGACCCTTCCGAACTGGCAAATGCCTTGGCCGACATGATCTTCGGCACCGGCCCTGCATCCGTGCCTGAACCGCTGACGATGAATGACGGGACCCAGTTCCCGCTGCTGGCGGATACGTCGCTCAATGCGAGCGGAGATGCTGCGGCAAGCTGCGCGGTCGTCCTGACGCCCGTAATCGACGACCGAAGCGACGAGCTGCGCACCCTGATCGACCAAGCGAAATCGCAGACGGGCGTGGACCGGCAGGTCACGCTGAACCGTATGACCCTCGTGAAGTCGGATGTCGAACGCTTCCTGTCCACGAAGACCTTCGCGGTGGAGCTCCTGGGCAATCCGGAGCGCAATGGCGGTGTCTCCGGCGATGCGGTCGATCAGGCGGTCGCCCGACACCAGATCGCTTATGAAGGCGACACGCTGTCCGGCCCCTCAGCGGGGCTTTGCCGCGACCGGCTTGTCTTGCTGACGGCCCAGTTGTCGGTCCGGGGCGACTGAAAACATATCACTGCATCGCCATCCGGGCCGGCGCTGACACTTGCCGCTGGACGAGCCCCGCCTCCTCCTTAAAGTGCCCGTCATGATCCGGCTTTTCCTGGTAGCATTTCTGACCGGCACCATGACACTGGCGAGCGCCTCTGCGCAGTCGGAGGAATTGAATGCGGCGGTCGATGCCTATCTGAAGGAAGACTACAGCCATATCGATGTGATCGCCCGTTACGCCGAAGATGGTGAGCCGGAAGCCATTGCGATCCTCGGTCAGGCTTATCTCTACGGTTTCGGAATCGAAGCCGACCAGCTTCTTGGCATTGCCCTGCTCGAACAGGCCGCCAGCCTCGGCGAACGCTCCTCGACCGTGCACCTTGGGCGCGTCTTCGAATTCGGCCTGGAAGGCATTCCCGCCAATCCGGAAACCGCGGCGAAATGGTATGTCGAGGCTGCGCGTGGCGGCGATACCCGCTCAGCCCCGGCCGCCCTGAAGCGCCTGCCACGCGACATCGTGATCGCCGCAGGCGGCGCCGCCTGGGCCCGGGAGGCAGGTGCTGCGCGCCCGGTCTCCATCGAACCGCTTGAGGAAAAGGTTGTCGTCGTCCCGTCTCCGGCCAGCGCCCTGCTCGGCACATCCAGTCCGCCGCCGCCCTTGCGCATGAATGACGGCACGCCCTTTCCCATCTTTGCCGACACGAAGCTCAGCGCCGCCGGCGATGCGGCGGCCAGCTGTTTCGTTGTGCTGAAACCGGAAATCGAGCGCCAGAAGCTCGCGCTTGAAGACCTCATGAAGCTGGATGGCTTCGGCGCCAGCGAGGCGGGCGGCAGCCGTCACAGCGAGCTTGCCGAAACCGATCGCAAGCTCGCGGCGATGCGGGACGCCCTGAAGGCCAGCGAAGCGGTGCTGGGTGATCCGAAGCGAAATGGCAATCTGACGGCGGAAGATGTCCGCCTCGCCCTCATCGTTCATTCCGAAGCGTTAGGCAGCCGCCCGCAGACTGGCCCGGCAGCATCCCTGTGCGCCGCGCGGCTGGTGCCCTTGATCGGCGAAAGCGCTGGCTGGACCGATGGCCGCTAAGGTCAGCCACTAGAGCAGCGCCGCTGCGGCCCGTTCAATATCCTTGCGTGAATGGTCTTTGACATAGAGCTGGAAGGATTGCGCGCGGGCCTGCATGATTCGCGTCAACGTATCGTCAGCCTCTCCGGAAACCGCGCGGTCGAGGCAGGTGGCGATCTCGTCTTCATACTTGCGGGCATTCAGCGCTGCGAGGGCACGGGCATACTGCCAGTGGAGCGCCGGGTCGGCCTCGCCGGTCTCGACGGCGCGGGTGTAGTGCTCACGCGCGCTCTGGACGCTGGCGCCCATGAAGGCCGCCCCAAGGCCGCCGCCGCGCCGGACGACCTCAATGTTCCAGACCGCCATGAAGCCCTGCGCATAGACATTGTCCGGATGGGCTTCGAGGACATCCTTCACCAGATCCCGTGAGGTGCCGCCATAACCGGAATCGAGCGCTTCGCGCGTCGACATCTTCCGCGCTTTCAGCGACAGCGTGATCGCCAGCTGCAGCCGGCCTTCGACATGCTCCGGATCGAGGCTGAGGGCCTTGCGTGCAAGCGCTTCTGCTTCGTCGAGTCTGCTATCGGTCGGTTTACCTTCGATAATGGCGTCGGCGAGAATGGCGCGGGCTGCGCGGGCATAATTGTCGGCGCCGCCCTCAAGCTGGGCCATTTCGGCCGATTGCAGGAACTGTCCCGAGGCGAAGGCCCGTTCGATCGGATCTGCCGATGCAGGCGCGCCGGACAGCAGGAGAAGACTGATAAAGGCACCCAGCCATTTCATGGTAATCGAGTATAGCGCGAAATCGCGGCTCGCCCAATTGGGGAAACTTGCCTAGTTGAAGAGTATGGAGCGACTCGAAGCAGACCTTGTGATCATCGGCGCCGGCGTCATCGGCCTTGCGGCCGGGCGGGCGGCCGCCATGAAAGGCCGGGATGTGATCATCCTGGAAGCCGAGGATGCGATTGCCACCCATACCTCCTCGCGCAATTCCGAAGTCATCCATGCCGGGCTCTACTATGCGACCGGCTCCCACAAGGCAGATTTCTGCGTGCGCGGACGGCGCGCCCTCTACGCCTATCTCGATGCGCATGGTGTCACCTACAAGAATTGCGGAAAGCTGGTCGTCGCCCATGCCGAGGAAGCCGGCGGCCTCGGCGCCATCATGGCGCGGGCCGAGGCGAACGGGGTTGAGAACCTGGAGCTCATTTCGGGCGATGCCGCACGCGAGATCGAACCGGCGCTCAGTCCGGACATCACAGCCGCGATCCGGTCGCCCGTCTCCGGCATCTTCGACAGCCATGGCTATTTCCTCGCCCTGCAGGGCGAGCTGGAGGATCATGGCGGCATGATCGCCTTCGGCACGCCGGTGCGCTCGGGCACCCTGCTCGAAGACGGGGTCGAGCTTGTCACTGGCGGCGAGACACCAACCGTTATCCGTGCCCGCACCGTGATCAACGCGGCCGGGCACAATGCCATTGCCATCGCCAAGTCTATTGAAGGGCCGCACACCGGCGCCCTGCCCGTGCCGCGTTTCGTCAAGGGCAGCTATTTCAGCGTGCTCGGCAAGACGCCCTTCTCGCGGCTCATTTATCCGATGCCCGACAGCGCCAGCCTCGGCCTGCACCTGACGGTCGACCTGTCTGGGCGCGGCCGGCTCGGCCCCGACGCCGAATGGCTGCCCGAAGGCGCTGGCCCGCCTTTCGATTACCAGGTGGACCCTGCCCGCGCCGCCCGCTTCTATGCCTCTGTCAGACGCTACTGGCCCGGCTTGCCGGACGGGGCCCTCGCCCCGGACTATGCCGGTGTACGCCCGAAAATCGTCGGCGAGGGTGAGCCGTCCGGCGACTTCACTTTCATCACTGTGGATACGCGCCTCATCAATCTCATCGGCATGGAGAGCCCGGGCCTGACCTCCTCCCTGGCGATTGCAGACCATGTGGCAGGCCTGCTGGAATAGGCGGTTGCCGAGGCGGGCGCGAATGTGTATTGAGCCCGCTTGCTGTACCGCGTGCAGGCATTGCGGGCAGGCACGGCCCACCACCGGTCCGGTTCGGTAGCTCAGCTGGTTAGAGCGCATGACTCATAATCATGAGGTCGGGAGTTCAAGTCTCCCCCGAACCACCATCCTTGCTTCAACCAGCACCCGGCGGACCTTCCAGGACATCACCTCAGAGAGCTGCGGTATTTAGGCCAGACCTGTTGCCGGCACCCTACTCGCCGCAGGCCTGGCCATCCTGCAGCAACCATTATGGTCCTGACATTACAGCTGCAAATTTCTGCAAGACGGCTATGCCGCGCAACCAATTCTTAAGGACGCGGCCATATCTGTCCCTGATGAATTAGTATCCACAGCGCGAAACCGGAATAGTCATCAGGCGACCCGGGGGGCATAAGGGAGCGGGGCAATCGAGCCTCGTGCGTTCGGCGATGATTGGTCACCAGCAATTCGCAGCCTGTGCGGAGGCGCAAAGATGAGCGCCCTGGACGGAGCTAACAGCATTACACTTCCGGACGATCTGTCAGGCGTCTTCTGTGAAGCCCTGAAAGCGGACCTGCTTGCCCGGCGCGGACAGCCGCTCGAGCTCGACGCGTCGAACGTCGTGCGCTGCGGCGGCCAGGCCGTACAGCTTCTAGTGTCTGCGAAACGCAGCTGGGCCAGTGACGGCCAGCCCTTCGCCATCGTCAACCCGGAGGCGGACTTCATTCGAATCGTCCAGCTCACCGGGCTGCAGGATGAGCTTTTTCCAGAGTCAGGAGCCGATACATGACATTGCGGATTCTCGCGGTCGACGATTCAAGAACGATGCGGGACATGGTGAAGGCCGCCCTGGCCAGCGCCGGTTTCGAAGTACACACCGCCGATGACGGCGTGCACGGTCTGGAAGTGCTCAATGAGTGCACGCCCGACGTCATTATCACCGATATCAACATGCCGCGCATGGATGGTTTCGGCTTCATCGAATCAGTGCGCTCGATCGACCAGTACAAGCAGGTCCCGATCCTCACGCTGACCACTGAAAGCGCCCCGGAACTCAAGCAGCGCGCCCGCGATGCCGGCGCAACCGGCTGGATCGTGAAACCGTTCGACCGCGACAAGCTCGTCAACGTCATCCGGCGCGTCGCCGCCTGACCCCGAAAGGACGCAGAACCGCATGGATCCGATGGACGAAATCAGGCAGACCTTCTTCCTTGAATGCGAAGACCTGCTCCAGGCCCTCATGGAAGGCCTCGCGGCCATCGAAGGCGGCGATGAAGACCCCGAAACCGTCAACGCCATTTTCCGCGCGGTTCACTCCATCAAGGGCGGCGCCGGTGCGTTCTCGCTGGATGAGCTCGTAAAATTCGCCCACACATTCGAGACGGTGCTCGACGAAGTGCGCGCGGACCGCATGGAGCTGACGCCTGCTCTGATGTCGGTCTTCTTCCGCTCGGCTGACCAGCTGTCGGACCTCGTCGAAGCCGCTTCGGTTGGCGATTCGGTCGATGCCGAACGCATGAACGCGATCATGCTCGAACTCGACGCGCTCATCGATTCCGACGGGTCCGATGCCGGCGAAGTGGAGTTCGAAGCCATTCCGCTCGATTTCTCCATGGATTTCGGCGACGTCGAGGATGACCTGCCCGCGCCTGGCGGCGATAGCTGGACGATCAGCTTCAAGCCGCATGCCACGATTTTCGAGCGCGGGAACGACCCCGTGCTCCTGCTGCGCGCCCTCGCAGAGCTGGGCGAGACCGAGGTGACCTGCAACACCGACGCCCTGCCCGACCTGGCGGACATCGACACCGCCCAATCCTGCCTGTCCTGGGACATCACGCTGAAGGGCGAGACCGTCAGCGAAGACGACATTCGTGAGATCTTCGAGTTCGTCGAAGGCGATTGCGACCTGACGATAAGTTTCGGTGCCGCCGCTGACGCGTTGCCAGAGATCGATCTTCCGCCGCTCGGCGCCCCTGATGAGGGCGAAGAAACCGGCTGGGAACTTGCCACGCCGTCACAAGATGCCGATGAACCGGCCGCCATCCCGGACCTGCCTGAGCTGCAGGAACCGGCTGCGGCAGAGGCCGCGCCAGCCGAAACCGAGAAATCTTCCGGCGCCTCGCCCGCCCGCGCTGAGTCATCGCGCGCCGGGCCGACAGCGACCGTCCGGGTCGAGCTGGACCGCGTTGACCGCCTGATCAACCTGATCGGTGAACTCGTCATCAACCAGTCCATGCTGGCCCAGGCCGTGTCCAATTCCGGTGTACCGCAGGATTCACCGCTGATGGATGGCCTCGATGAGTTCAAGCGCCTGACCCGCGCCATCCAGGAAGGCGTCATGGCGATCCGCGCCCAGCCGGTCAAACCACTGTTCCAGCGCATGTCACGCATTGTGCGCGAAGCGGCCGCCGCCACCGGCAAATCGGTCCGCCTGGTGACCGAGGGTGAAGGCACCGAGGTCGACAAGACCGTCATTGAGCGCCTCTCCGATCCGCTGACGCACATGATCCGCAACGCGGTCGACCATGGCCTCGAGCAGACGGCAGACCGTGCCGCCGCCGGCAAGAGCGAGGAAGGCACGGTTCACCTGACCGCGTCTCACCGCTCCGGACGCGTGATCATTGAAATCGCCGACGATGGCGCCGGCATCAACCGCACGCGCGTGCGCGAAATCGCCGTCGAAAAGGGGCTAATCGACCCTGATGCTGCCCTGAGCGAAGCGGAAATCGACAACCTCCTCTTCATGCCGGGCTTCTCGACTGCCAAGAATGTCTCGAACCTCTCGGGGCGCGGGGTCGGCATGGATGTCGTGAAGAAGGCCATCCAGTCGCTCGGCGGCCGGGTGACCCTGTCCTCGACGCCCGGCAAGGGCACGACCTTCACGATCAGCCTGCCGCTGACGCTTGCCATCCTTGATGGCATGCTGGTCCGCGTCGCCGACCAGACGAAGGTGGTGCCGCTGACCGATGTGGTGGAAACACTCAAGCTCAATCCTTCACAGGTTCACGGCCTGTCGAATGCCGACCGGGGCATCATGGTCCGCGGCGAATTCGTTCCACTGGTCGATGTTGCCTGCGAACTGGGTTACCGTCCGCCGCTGGACAAGCTCTCGCACCACGTCGTCGTGCTCACGGAAACCGAAGGCGGTTCACGGACCGCCTTTATCGTCGACCAGATCCTTGATCAGCGCCAGGTTGTCATCAAGGGCCTCGAAGAAAACTATCACTCGGTCCCGGGCATCGCCGCCGCGACCATTCTGGGTAATGGCGAAATCGCACTCATTCTGGATGTTGCCGCCCTGGCAACAGGCCGCAACCGGCTCTCAGACGTCATTCGGGCCGCATAGATCGGAGTATGCAAATGGCTGAACAGCAAAACCAGCGTCGTGAACACGAAGACAAGTTCATCTCCTTCTGGGTCGGCGAACAGGAATTCTGCGTCGACATCATGTCCGTGAAGGAAATTCGCGGCTGGACCGAACCGACGCGCATCCCGCGCGCCCCGGACCATATCTGCGGCGTGATCAATCTGCGCGGTGCCATCCTGCCGATCATCGATTTCGCCGCCCGCGTCGGCATGCCCGTGCGCGAGCCGGACGCGTCGACCGTGATCGTCGTGACCCAGAACGCCGATCAGCTGGTCGGCATGAAGGTCGATGCCGTTTCTGACATCCTGTCCCTGAGCACCGAGAGCATGCAGCCGATCCCGGACATCGCCTCGGAATCCGCCAAGGAGTTCTTCAAGGGCGTCGTCACGCGCGAAGAAGGCATGATCCGGATCGTCGACCTGTCGCGCATCGCGCACGTTGAACCGGAAAACCTTGCCGCATGAGCGCTAGCGTAGCGAACGCCGATCCGTCTGTTTCCGCCACCCGGATCGAAGGGCTGGGCGACAGCGAGTTCACCCGCATCGCCGACTCGATCAAGACAGAGGCTGGCATCTGCCTGCCGGAGAGCAAGCGAACGCTGGTCCACTCACGCGTGTCCAAGCGGCTTCGCGCGACCGGCATGACAAGCTTTCGCGAGTATTGCGACTTCCTCGACACCCCACAGGGCAAGGCAGAGCGGCTGGAACTCCTCTCGGCGCTGACGACCAATGTCACACGTTTCTTCCGCGAGCCACACCACTTCGAAATTCTCAAGACAGTGACGCTGCCACCCTTGGTCGAGAAGGCCCGCAAGGGTGGACGGGTGCGCATCTGGTCGGCTGGCTGCTCCAGCGGCGAAGAGCCCTACTCGATCGCCCTGACGCTGCTGTCGCTCCTGCCGGACGCTGGCAAGCTGGATGTCAAAATCCTGGCCACCGATATCGACAAGCATATCCTTCACCAAGGCCGTCAGGGCATCTACGATGCCGAAGACATCGAAATGATCCCGGCCGATATGCGACGAAACGCCTTCAGCGCGGCCCCTGATGGCGACGTGTCGAAATATGAAGTTGGCGCTCCGGTCAAACAGCTGGTCGCCTTCAAGCCGCTGAACCTGATCAGTCCGGCCTGGCCCGTCAAAGGCCCGTTCGACATCATTTTCTGCCGGAATACCACGATCTACTTCGATGCCCCGACGCAGCACGGTGTCTGGAACGGCTTCGAGCGTGTACTGGCCCCCGGCGGTTACTTGTTTATCGGACACTCCGAGCGCGTGAACGGTCCAGCTGCGGCAAGGTTTTCTACAGCTGGGCTTACAACCTACAGAAAAAATAGCTGAACCGCTGAGTGAAGCGGCAAATCTACACTGTCTGTTTTCCGCTATTCTCTCCCTCAGATAGATTACAGTTAGCGCAATACTTGTTTTACGTTTGCTTGCGTAAGGTCGGTAATCAAACGGCTTCTATACCTTTCGAACTGGAGAATAAGCGGTGTCAAACAAGGATTCTCTGAGAGTCTTGGTGGTGGACGACATGTCGACCAGCCGGGGTATTCTTCAAAACACGCTTGAATCCTTTGGCATCCGGAATGTCTTTACCGAGGCGGACGCGAACGCCGGTCTGAATTTCATGCTTCGCACGCCGGTGCACCTTGTCATTTCCGATTACAACATGCCGGGAAAGAACGGGCTGGAATTCCTGAAGACCATCCGCACCAACAAGCAGACAGCACGCGTCGGCTTCATCCTCGTCTCCGGATCCAGCAGTCCCGACATCATCCGCGTCGGCCGCTCCTACGGCATGAACAACTTCCTGCCCAAGCCCTTCAACGCGGACTCGCTGCGCAAGACCGTCGAAGCGGTTGTCGGGAAACTATAAGAATGTCCAAGACCGCCACCGCCAGACGCGACCCTGTTTCCTACGGCCACTCTTCCGATTTCTGGCAAGGCGCCGCTCGCCTGCTGACCGATTGCCAGGCGCACTGCCTGCATATCCAGAACACGCTGTCGACCTATATCGCCGACCACTCAATCCTCTCGGTCGAGGAATCGCGTCACATCCAGAATGTCGACCGCCTGACGCAGACGCTTGGCGCCCTCGCCGACGTGATGCGCTCGGCCCACGCCGCCGGCCTTGAAGCGCCCGAAGGGCTCGAGCCGCTGGTCGAGGCCAGTACGCTTGCCGTGGTGCGCGACATGCTGCTCCATCCCGGCGAGCAGCCCGACATGCCGGACGAGGCCGACACCGTCACCCTTTTCTGACGCGCCCGCGCGTCTCCCCGCTTTTCCATTGAAGAAGGCCTACACGCGCGCCTGCCAGGCCGGCAGGGCGCGTTTTTTGTCTCAGAGAGGGTTGTGGGTGCCGCCGGCATCGCAAGGCGCGCCTTGGCCGCGTCCTGAGCCGGCACAGACCGGATGGAACGCCGCGCGGGGCCTCTAGAAGAGTTCGATATCGTCGCCCGGCACATGACGCGGCGGCGGCGGCGCGACCGGCACTTTCACGGCATCCGGCGCCAGCGCCACGAAGGCATGCTGCACCCGTCCCGTTGCCGGCCAGAAGCGCAGCTTGCGCGCCCGTGTGCCGCCGACGCATTGCGACACGACGGGGATGCCCTCCATCTGCAGGAATTTGAGCGCGAAGCTCGAATTGCGCTCGCCGATATCCGACAGGCCGGCAATCATCCGGGCACCGCCAAAGACCTTGGCCTCCATCCGGATGCGCGAGGCGCCCTGCTTCAACAGGTCGTTGATGAGCAGTTCCATCGAGTTCACGCCATAGGACAGGTTGGCAGTGTCTGCATTGCCCGTCTCAGGCAGCAGGAAATGGTTCATTCCGCCGACATGGACCGTCAGATCGTACAGACAGACCGCCACACAGGAGCCAAGCAGCGTGGTCAGCATGACACCCGGATCGCCCGACGTCGCGAACTCGCCCTGGATGATGTTGTGCCGGCTCGCCAGTATCGGCTGGGTGGGTTGCAGTGCGGTCATGCTGTGATCCATTCACCGGCGGCCTTCAAGGTCTCCGCGGCGATCATGTTGAGGGGAAGCTGGATATTCACCGCACCGATTTCGGCGGCAACACGCGGCATGCCATAGACGACACAGGTCGCTTCGGACTGGGCGATCGTATAGCCGCCCCGGTCGCGAATGGCTTTCAGGCCGTCAGCGCCGTCGCGCCCCATACCGGTAAGCAGCACGCCCACAGCCCGAGGCCCAAGCGCTGACGCTGTCATAAAAAGTCTGTCCACTGATGGACTATGCCCGCTCACAGGCGGCCCGTCGACAAGAAGGCAGGTCGGCTCGTGCTTGCCGGACACCTCCAGGTGCCGGTCGCCGCCCGGCGCAATATAGACGTGGCCGGGCCGCAACACGGTGCCATGCGTCGCTTCCCGGACGGTCGGCGCGCAATGATGGTTCAGGCGGGAGGCGAAACTCGCCGTGAACCCGGACGGCATGTGCTGCACGATCAGCGTTGGCGGACAGCTGGCCGGAAATGAACGCAGTATACGGAACAATGCATCCACACCACCCGTCGAGGCGCCGATGAACACAACCTTGTCGGCAGGATTGTAAGCCTCTCGCCGTACCGTTTTTTGCTCAGTATACTGTACATTTGCTGATGCGCGCGCGGCATTCTTGAGGATGGCGGGCAGCTCAAGGAAGGGATTGGGCGTGTCGCCGCCAACAGGCTTGCCGATGCAGTCCACAGCACCAATTGCCAGCGCGTCGATGGCTTTCTCGCTACCGGCTGCCGTCAGGCTCGATACCATGACAACCGGCATCGGGCGAAGCTGCATGATCTTTTTCAGGAACTCGACGCCCGACATACGCGGCATTTCCACGTCGAGCGTTATCACATCGGGATTGAGGCGCTTGATGGCCTCGCGCGCCTCGTAGGGGTCTCCAGCTTCTCCGATCACTTCGATTTCGGGATCCTGGCGAAGCACCGACTTCATGATCGCCCGAATGACCGGTGAATCATCTACAATGAGAACACGAACGGGCATGGATGCTACTCGATGAAGAGGGAAACGAGGCGTGCTGCGTTCCCGGGATGGAACGCAGCAGCGTCAGTCAGATTGATTTAAAAATCGTTCCAGTCCTCATCGTCCACTGATGTGTCCGGCTCGAATTTCAGAGCGCTCGTCCCCCGTGAAGCAGGCTTCGGAGCGGCGGCGGGTGCCTGGCTCAGCTGGGTCTCAGCGAAGGCCTTCACCCGTTGCTGCTGCTCGCTGACCGCATTGACCGGCTTCTTGGTAACGGTTGGTGCCGGCGCGGCCATGGCCGTCTGGCCAGCGCGGTTGAACCGGAAGCGGGCCACGAACTGCATCAGCTTCTCGGCATCCTGGGTCAGCGCATGGCTTGCCGCGGTCGACTCCTCGACCATCGCTGCGTTGGATTGCGTGACCTGGTCGAGCTGGTTGACCGCGGTGTTGATCTCCGCAACGCCCGTCGACTGTTCCTGCGCGGCCGCTGAAATCGAGGCGACGGATTCGCTGACTTTCGCGACAGCCTCTACGATTTCCTTCAGCACCTTGCCGGTCTGGCCGACATTCTCGACGCCGTCCGACACATGGCTCGAACTCTGCGTGATGAGGTCCTTGATCTTCTTGGCGGCTTCCGAAGACCGTTGGGCCAGAGCCCGCACTTCAGATGCGACAACCGCAAACCCGCGGCCTGCATCGCCAGCCCGGGCCGCCTCAACGCCGGCATTCAGCGCCAGGAGGTTGGTCTGGAAGGCGATCTCGTCGATGACGCCAATAATCTGGGCAATCTCATTGGACGAGGATTCGATGTTGCCCATGGCCGCCACGGCATCGTTGACGACCTTGTTGCTCGACTCCGCGCTGTTGCGGGCCGAGGAGACAAGATCGAAAGCCTGCTTGGCGCTCGACGCGGTGGAGGATACGCTCGAGGTGATCTGCTCCAGCGCGGCTGCTGTTTCTTCCAGCGTAGCCGCCTGGCTTTCGGTGCGGCGCGACAGGTCGTCGGCTGCATGGCTGATTTCCCGGGCGCTGTCACCGATCTGGTTGGAACTCAGCACGACCGAGCTCAGCACCTCTTCGAGGTTGATCATGGTCGAGTTGAAGTCGCGGCGCAGCTGCTCATATTTCGGATGGAAGTCATTCTCGATGCGGTAGGTCAGGTCGCCGCCGGACAGTGAGCCGAGCGCCTCGCCGAGCGCCTCAACCGTCTTTGCCGTTTCCTGGTCCATCAGGTCAGCTTCAGCGAGCTTCTCCTTGAACGTATCGAGCGTCTTCGCCATGTCGCCGATCTCATCCTGACGATCCGTATGCGGAATGGCGAGTTCGAACTTCTTGTTGGACACATCTTCCATGGCCTGGCGCACAGCTGTCAGCGGGCGCGTTACGCGGCGGGCCACCATGACCCCAAGCACGCCGAGCACCAGCGCCGTGATCCCTATCTGGATCATCATGTGATTGCCGACCGTTGCCGCCGGTGCGTTGATCTCAGCCTTGGTCTTGCTGGCGAGATAGGCCCAGCGCACACCTTCGAACTCGAAGGAATCGTAGGCTGTGAACGCGGCCCGCCCCGCAAGGTCGGGCGTCGCCATCACGCCGGACTGCCCGGCCAGCGCCTTGCGGACCGCTTCATTATCGACCCGGGTCGCCAGAATATCGTCCCCGCTGGTGAGCGGCGTGTCGTTGCGCATCAGAAAATCGCCGCCAACGATGACCGAAGAGCCGGTCTCACCGAGGTCTTCGGTGCGCGACACGAGTTCATTCATCCGGTCGATCGGCATCTGGTAGGCTAGCACGCCGATGAAGTTTCCGGCTTCATCGGTAATTGGCGTGGACAGGAAGCTGGCCGGGGCCCCATCGCTAGGCGCGTAAGGCTTGAAGTCGAGGAAAGCGAGATCACCACTCGACGCGTTTGAGCGCGCTTTGCTGAAGGCCTGTGACAGATCGGTCTCGGCCGCCGGCCCAGAAAGCGCATTCGATGCAAAATCAGCCTGCTTGGAAACCGAGTAGATGACGTTGCCACTACGGTCCATTAGCAGGATATCATAATAGCCCTTTTCTTCCAGAAGGCCCCGGAAGTAGGGGTGATAGTCGGCGTGGACGTCGCGATAGTTCACGGACTCGCCGGTTTCAGAGACCACAGTCGGCAATCCGGCGCCATCGCTCTCCGCGCTGGAATAGGCGCGCCGGAGGTCTTCGCCAGCACTCGCGCCGAGCCCGGCAAAGGCCTCGCTGAAACCGCCAATCGCTTCGCGGACGGTCGGGTTTTCGCTGTTTGCGCGAATATCGGCCTCGATCGATTCCAGCCACGCGCTGAGAGAATGCTCATGTGCTTTCAGGGTATGATGGAGCTGTTCCTTGGCTTGCTCACGGAACGTATTGTCAGCGCTCATATAGCCGAGCGCCGCCGTGATCGCGGCGGTCGAGACGCTGAAGGCGACAATCGTCATTGGAAGCGTTTGCGAGAGCTTCCGGTTAGCAAAGAGGTTCATTTTTGTGGCTCCACGAAACGGAATGTATTTTGATTTTGGCATGCCTGGTTCACGGACGTCCCGACTGCACATCCTGCGGAGACCGTTTCGTTTTCTGGAACCAGATTAGGTTTGATAGCCGACCGAACGGGGGAAATTGGAGTGCCTTCACCTGCCTGAACGCACGCGTTTCCAGCGCCCCTATCACCGGTAGTTGAACTGCCAAGAAAAATCGCGACTAACGGCGTTGCCGCCTTCCGACCTTCTTGTGCGCAGTTCGTGTACATGGTGACGTTTTGCCTCCCCCCGGGTTGGTTGTCCGACTAGTCAGGGCTGGTTAAAAACTTGTTCACAACCAGTGTCTTGTTGCAGTCGCCCGCCCCGTCACACCGGCGCTTCAGGCGCAAGAATCCCTCCGGCCCTTCACCAGCATGCCATCGTGCAGGAGAGCGCAAGAAAGAGAAATTTTCTGTAAGTGCTACAGAAGGAGCAGGCTTGCGGCGCAGCAGAAACGCGGCGACGAGGCGCTTCGCAGGGACGTTCGCCTAATCCGGCACGGCGTGTGCAAAAAAATGTGTTCGCACTGAAAAAATGGCGCGGCGTGCAGACGTCTCGCGCCCCTCGATGATTCGTGCAGCACGTCGTCCCTTCAGCTTCAATACGCCGCTTGCAGAACCAAGGCCAGAGTCTTGAAACCTTAAGGGTAATATATCTCTCTACCACTGGATGATCCGCTCCCGGGCGCGCGATGGTTCGAGCGGTGTTGGAGTCCCCACAGGCTAGCCAGTCCGGTCGGGGCGCAAGGCATGGCGGTGCTGCCTGGTGGCTGGCCCCGGATGGAGCCTGCGCCGGTCCGTATTCCGGTTGGCTTGGTCATCAGACTGGAATCATACCGCGGCGATACTGGAATCGGACTCTTTTCGTACTGCGGCTGGACCTGCCTTTGCCGGTCTCAAGCCAATCCGCCGAAGAAGGCCGGGACGTCAGCGCCATCCCGAGGCAAATCCGTTTCAGAGCAAGGGCCAAACCCTATGAGCCCGCTGCCTGTATTTCTGCCGCGAATGCAGGCACCGCCGCCCCCTGACACTTCGTCCATGCGGCGCAGCCGTTGCAAATGGTTCGGGGAGCCTCTTTATTCAAAGGCGTGCGCACAAGGACCAGCGATGATCAAGAATCCGTTCGCCGACTATCCCGGCTACCTGCTCAGGCATGCCAGTAACGCCAACCTCAATGCGATTTACGACCGGCTGCGTCCCCTGGACCTGCGCCTGGCGGAAGCGTCAGTCCTGCTGCTGATACAGGCTAATCCGGGTGTCACGCAGAGCGAAGCCTGTCAGACGCTCGGCATCGCCCGCGCCAATATGGCGCCGCTGGTCAGCCGGCTCGAAAGCAAGGACTTGGTCAGCCGCACACCGGTCGATGGCCGCTCCTACGGGCTCACTGTGTCACCTCAGGGCAAGGAAGTCGCCAAACGCGCGGACGCCGAATTGAAAGCGCACGAGAAAGAGCTGCTCGACGCCGTCCCGAAGGAGCTGAGGCAGTCATTTGTCGAGGCCCTCAGCTATATCGCCGCGTTCAACGCCGCCGAGCAGACTGAGTAGCGCGGACATATCCGAAGGCTAATTTGTAGCGACCGGTTCAGGCGCTAGGCCGTCTCGTCGGCGATCTTCTCATGCAGCCAGGCCGCGTGGCGAGGCGCCTTTTTTGTGCGCGACCATTCCTCGAGCATGTCATGGGCGACCGATTTCAGCTGCGCCATCTGGTCCGGCGTGCCGATGTCGCAGGCGAGCTCCAGGCGGTGGCCGTTGGGATCGAAGAAATAGATCGACTTGAAGATTCCGTGATGGGTCGGGCCGACAACGTCGAGCCCCATCTCCTCGGCCCGCGCCTTGGCATTCATGAGGTCGTCCATCGTGGCGACCTTGAAGGCGATGTGCTGGACCCATTCCGGCGTGTTGCGGTCACGGTCCATCTCCGGCTTTGTCGGCAGCTCGAAGAAGGCGAGCACATTGCCATTCCCGGCATCGAGAAAGACGTGCATGTACGGGTCCGGCGCACCGGTCGAGGGAACCTTGTCTTCGGCAATAGCGAGCTGGAAGTCCATGCCAAGTACCTTGTTGTAGAACTCGACCGTCTCCTTGGCATCCTTGCAGCGATAGGCGACGTGGTGGACGCCTTGAAGGTTCGGGATCGTTGCGGTGGTCATTTGAACGTATCCTCCGTTTTTTCTTTCTGGAGAGCTTTTGACGGGAACAGAAGGTTCCCGACAAACGCTCCGAGCCCGCCGCCTGCCGCGCCTGATGCCGTGGCTGCCGCGATAGCCGCACCGCCCTCCAGATCCAAAAATACGCGGTTGATCGCGATGCCCGCCGAAATGCCAAGGATAAGGCATATTCGGGCACCCCAGCTCTGCTGCGGTCGTTCCGTGCTCAATTTATGCGTCCTCTTCCACCTTCAGCGCGCCGCGCTTGATCTGGTCACGTTCCATGCTTTCGAACAAGGCCTTGAAGTTGCCTTCGCCGAAGCCCTGCTTGTAGTCGCCCTTGCGCTGGATAAACTCGAAGAAGACCGGGCCAATCTGCGGTTCTGCGAAGATTTGGAAGAGGAGGCGCGGTTCGCCGCCTTCGGTCGTGCCGTCGAGCAGGAGGCCGCGCGTGCGGAGCGCATTCTCGTCCTCGCCATGACCCGGCAGGCGCTCGTTCAGCATTTCGTAATAGGTGTCCGGTGGCGGCGTCATCATGGGCACGCCGCGCGCTTTCAGCTTGTCATAGGCGGCAACGAGGTCGTCACAGATCAGCGCGATGTGCTGAATGCCTTCGCCATTATACTCACGCAGGAATTCCTCGATCTGCCCTTTACCGCCTTCGGCTTCTTCGTTGAGCGGGATACGGATCTTGCCGTCAGGCGCTGTGAGTGCCTGGGAGGTCAGGCCGGTATACTCACCCTTGATATCGAAATAGCGGATCTCACGGAAATTGAAGAGCTTCTCATAGAAGTCCGCCCAGTACTTCATCCGGCCCTTGTAGACATTATGCGTCAGGTGATCGACGAGCTTGAAGCCACAGCCTTCGGGGAATTTCTCGACGCCCGGCAGGTATTCGAAATCGATGTCATAGATGGAGAGGCCGCCCTCGCCATCATCGTAGCGGTCGATGAGATAAATGAGCGAATGGCCGATGCCGCGGATCGCTGGAAGCTTAAGCTCCATCGGGCCGGCTGGCACATCGCAAGGCTCGGCATCATTCGCGAGGAGATGATCATAGGCCGCCTTCGCGTCGCGCACGCGGAAACCCATCCCGCAGGCGCTGGCGCCATGCTCCTTGGCGAAATAGTAGGCCGGCGAGCCCTTCTCGTAATTGGTGATCAGGTTGATGCCGCCCTGACGCCAAAGCTCGACATCCTTGGAGCGGTGGCGGGCGACCTTCGTGAAGCCCATCGCTTCGAAAACCGGTTCCAGCTGGCCCTTCTCAGGCGCAGAAAACTCGATGAATTCAAAGCCGTCCAGACCGGCCGGATTTTCAAACAGGTCCGCCATGTGCTTAATCCTCCTGTGAATGACCCGACTCATAATAGTTGCATTTGCAACTAAATCAAGTTCCGGAGCGTGGAGACAGCATGACGAAATCGGCCGACCATCCGCAGGAGACCCTCAGACTCGATGGATTCCTGCCCTACCGGCTGTCGGTGCTGTCGAATGCCGTCTCACGCAAGATCGCCGACATGTATGAGCGCGAGTTCGATATATCGATCTGGCAATGGCGCATCATCGCCGTGCTCGGCGAAAGCGACGGGCTGACCTCAACTGAGGTGGCCAATCGTACCCTGATGGACAAGCCCGCCGTCAGCCGGGCCGCCGCCAGCCTGACAGAGCGCAACATCATCTCGCGCAAGTCCGACGATGCCGACCGGCGCAAGGCCGAGTTGCGCCTGACTGACAAGGGCCGCGAAATCTATGCAGCGATCAAGCCCCGTGCCCTGGCCTATGAGCGCGAGCTGCTGGCGTCCCTGTCACCCGAAGAATCCCGCATGCTTCACGGCTTGCTAACCCGGCTTTCGCACATTGCCTCACCGGACCGGAACCTCTGGTCCGAGACAGGCGAATAACGCGATTGGCATAAGCCAGGGGACCGATAGCCATGCAGGCCGCGCTCGACATCTATTTCGACAGTATCCGCAGCAAGCGCCCGGAATTCGAGCCGGCCATCGCTGTGTGGCGCGACGTCCTGCAGCCGCAGCTGGAGCGCATGGAGGAAGAGCGCAAGGCGGTGATCGGCAAGGCCATCAAGCGGACGGCCATCGTCGGCTCGATTGCGCTGCTGTCGGTCATCGCGCTGACCTGGGTACTCGGCTTCCAGGTCATGTTCCCGTTCGGCATCTTTGCCGGGATCGTCCTGACCGTACTGGCTTCTGCTGCCGTCTGGATTCCCGTTTTCTCGATGAAGTCCCAGACCAAGCAGCTCGTCGTTGGCGCTGCCTGCGAATGCTTCGGCTTCAACTATGACACCATGCATCCTGACCTTAGCGGAATTTCCGGCTTCTCGAGCCTCGGCAACTGGGTGAAATCGCAGGCGGGCAACCTCAAGGAATTGAACGAACCGCCGACACCAGCCTTCGAGCGGCTGAAAGCCTATGCCCTGCTGCCATCCTATGACAGCCGCAAATTCGAGGACCTGATATCGGGCACGCGGGCCGAAGCCGACTTCACCATGGTCGAGTGCAAGCTCACCGAACAGCAGGGATCGGGCAAGAACCGCCGCACTGTCACCAAGTTCCAGGGGCTTCTTTTCAATATCGACTATCCCGAACCCTTCCTCGGCCGGACAATCATCGCCCGTGACAAGTGGTGGAAGCGCGGCAAGGGAGCCAGTGACCTGCAGCGGGTCGACCTCGTCTCCAAGGAGCTTGAGGACGCCTTCACCGTTCACTCGACCGACCAGGTCGAAGCGCGGACCCTTCTGACGCCCGACCGGATGGAGCGTTTGATCGCGCTGGAGCGCCATTTCCAGGGCGGCAAGCTGCGCGGCATTTTCGAAGACGGGCACATGACGATCGCGCTTGAGGCTGGAAACCAGTTCGAGGCGGGCTCGATCTTCAAGCCGCTGGTCGACCCCGACCGGTTCATCCAGACCCTGACCGAAATCGGGCTGGTCTGCGACATGATCGACGGCTTCCTGACCCGAGAGTGGTACAAGGACCGGATCTAGGCAGCACCTTGGCGGCCAATACGCCTGCAAAATCGCCCGTCTGTTGCCATCATTGCCAATCCGGCACGCCCGACACGCCCACTCGATCGATGCAGGAACGGCCGATCCATAAAATTTCACCGATCGGCGAAACCCGATATTGAGCCTGTTCTGGCATGAAGCGGGGACGCAACCTCAGGCAGGTCCTCACCGCATGGCCGATGGGCTTCAACAACTTGGCATCCCGGCGACACCGGAGCGAACCGAAGATATCGGCGGCGCGGTGTCGACCCCCGTCCTTACGAGCCGGGCAAGCCTCAGCGACGCAGCCGAGCGCATCCGGCCACGAAACCGGACGATCAACCGCCCGATGATGCGCGAGGCCTTGAAGCTGGCTGATATCGCCGTCGCGGCCATCGTCTCCTTCCTGTTCCTGAATGCCGGTGGATACAGCTTGCTGCAGTCATCCGTCGCCGCCGTGCTGCCTTTCGTCTTCATCCCGGTCGTGATGAGCTGGGGCCTTCGAAGGGCGGATGCCTACAATCTCTCCTTCGCCCGGCCGGTCTCTCAGATGCTCCTGCGCAGCAGCATAGGCTCAGGCCTCGCCCTGGCCGGTCTGGTCGTCGTTGTTTCGCTGCTCTATCCGGCGCGCCATACCAGTATCGTACTTGGTGCAGCCTGCCTCGCTTTCACCTTCGCCGTCGCCGTGCATGCGCATGTCATCATCCTGTTCAAAGTGCTGACACGCAATGGCGTCCTGTCGGAGAACGTCGTGCTCGTCGGCGCAACGCCCAATGCCCGGCGGCTCCTCCAGCGCAACAGTGAATCGCGCGAGCTCAATATTGTCGGCGTGTTCGACGACCGCCTGTCGCGCGCGCCCATTGCCATGGGCGGCGTTCCCGTCGTCGGCCGGCTCGATGACCTGATGAACTGGGACCGCCTTCCCGATATCGACCGCATCATCGTCACCGTGACCTCGGACGCCCGGGTCCGCGTGCGCCAGTTGGTCGACCGGCTCCGTGTCCTGCCGCAGCGCGTTGTCCTGCTGCTGGACCTTGAAGGATTCGACCCGGAATCGGAATCGCTTGCTCGCATCGCCCGCTCGCCAGCCGCCTACATGTCCGGCGCTCCGGACAATCTGCGCCGCGTGGTCATCAAGCGTGCGGCGGACATTCTGTTCGGGTCGCTGTTGCTTGTCCTGTTCAGCCCGATCCTGCTCGCGACGGCGATCGCGGTAAAGCTCGACAGCCCTGGCCCCGTCTTCTTCCGGCAGAAGCGTCATGGCTTCAACAACCAGATCATCCGCGTGTGGAAGTTCCGGTCCATGCGGCACGACCCTGAGGCCGAGAACCGGATGGGCCAGCAGACGGTTCATCGCGACCCCCGCGTCACCCGCGTCGGCAAGTTCATTCGCATGACGTCCATCGACGAGCTGCCGCAACTGCTCAACGTCCTGAGCGGGGAGATGTCGCTCGTCGGCCCGCGCCCGCACGCGATCGGCATGACCACCGAAGACGCAGAAGTACAGGGCCTGGTGAGCGACTACGCCCACCGTCACCGCGTGAAACCCGGCATTACCGGCTGGGCTCAGATCAATGGCTCAAGGGGCCCTGTTCACTCGCGCGAGGAAGTTCGCGAACGCGTCCGGCTGGATATGGAATACGTGAACCGCGCCTCTTTCTGGTTCGACCTCTTCATCATGCTCGCCACAGCACCATGCCTGCTGGGTGACTGGCGGCGGCAGCGATAGGACACATGAAGAAGATGCCGGACTCTGCCTATCCGTCGGAGAGCGAACCACTCACCTATTCCATCGACCGCACTGAAGCTGGCGAAGCAATCTTGTCGAACCAGGTCATGTGTGACACTGCGATTACGATCTGTGTGCCCTGCTATCGCGACCATGCCGCCCCACTCCTGTCGGGCCTGTCGCGCCTTGCCGAAGCGCCGCAAACGGGGTTGCTGCTATTCGATGACGGGTCTGGCGATGAGACGCTGACCAAGCAGCTGGCCGGCCACATCATGAAGTATCCCGGGCCAGCCCGCCTGATCACGGCGCCGCAGAACGCAGGGCGCGCGCATGCACGCAACCGTCTGGTTGCGATGGCCGAGAGCGACTGGATCCTGCTTGTCGATGCGGACATGCGACCCGACACGGACCTGTTTCTCAGCCGCTACATGAAGTCGATCGAGCAGGCAGATGGTCCGGCGCTGATCGCTGGCGGTTTCACGCTGCGCCAGGTCACACCTACCAAGAAAACCCGGCTGCATGCGGCCCAGTCTGCTCTGTCGGAATGCCTGTCGGCCGAAGCCCGTTCCGAGGAGCCGGGACGGTATGTCTTCACATCCAATATCCTCGTCCACAAGCAGATCCTCGAAACCGTCAGATTTGATGACGGCTTCAGCGGCTGGGGCTGGGAGGATGTCGACTGGGGCCTGCGGGTGGCAGAAACGTATCCCGTCCGGCATATCGAGAACACGGCCACGCATCTCGGCCTCGACGATACCGAAACCCTTCTGGCGAAATTCGGCGGCTCCGGAGCAAACTTTGCACGGCTGGCCGAGCGTCATCCGGACGCTGTCCGGCAGATGCAGCTCTGGAAAATAGCCCGGTTGTCGCAACGTCTGCCCTTCAAGGCCACATGGACGGGTCTTTGCCGGTCCGTGGCGAAAACGGAATGGTTGCCGATCAGCCTGCGCCTGCCTGCGCTGAAGCTGTACCGGGCCTTCCGCTATGGCGAGCATCTTGCATAGGCATCGCTAAAAAAATCGGGGGGACGAACCATGAAACCATACCAGCCAGACCGCTCACTACCGGCCAAAATCGCTCGGCGCATGACGCGCTGGTCGGTTGCCCATCCTTTGCCGGCGACGCCAGAGCACACCAAAATCTGCTTCACCTTTGATGATTTTCCAAAATCTGCTGCCGATACAGGCGCCGAAATTCTCGATGAAGTTGGCGCCAGGGGTTGTTTCTATGCCTGCACCGGCATGGTCGGCACGAAGAACCAGACCGGCGAACTGTTCGATGCGCATGATCTTCGCCGCCTGGCTGCCGCCGGGCACGAAATCGGCGCCCATACCGAAACACACCTTGATTGCGCGCGGACCGGCACCGCCGAAGTGCTCGCCGATATCGATACCAATATCGCCAGGCTGGCAGCGCTTGGGCATACCCTGCCCGTCACGCAGTTCGCCTGGCCCTATGGCGAAACCCGCGCCTCGCTGAAGCCGAAGCTTACCTCGCGCTTCATGGCCGCCCGCGGCGTGCTACCTGGCGCCAATGTGCAGGGCAGCGACCTTATGCAACTGTCGGCCTATGAGCTGGACGAAACCGAATCCAGCATCGCACGCGCCGCTGACGCCATCGAAAAGGCTGCCGCCTCACCGGCCCTGCTCTTCATTTTCACACATGACGTTCGCGAGAAGCACAGCGCATGGGGCACCACGCCGGCTCATCTGCGGCGTCTGGTGCGGCTTGCGCGCGACACTGGCGCGGAAATCGTCACGCCGTCTGTGGCGCTTGCCTCCATCCGCGCTAAGGAGGTCGCATGACCGCTGAAACCGTCACCGTCGTTGTTCCGACCTTCAATCGTCCCGAGAGCCTTCACCGCGCTGTCGAAAGCCTGTTCTGGCAGAGCATGCGCAAGGACGGCTTCAAGGTCCTGATCGTCGATAACTCGCGCGAAGCGACGGCCCGGTTTGCCTATGACGCACTGGAGGCGCGAGCACCTGAAGCGATCGCGCTGACCTATCTTCATGCGCCGGAGCCCGGTGTCGCCAATGCTCGCAACGCCGCCATGGACGCGCTGACCACACCGCTTGCCGCCTTCCTTGATGACGACCAGACCGCCCCGATCCATTGGCTTGAAAAGCTTCTGGAAGCCCATGAGCGGTTCGGCGCGGCCGTTACCTTTGGCCCGGTCCTGACGGCGCTGCCCGACTACATCACCGAGCACCGCGCCTATTTCGAGCACTTCTTCGCCCGCGACCCCGGCCATCGCGATGGCTACATCCACAAGCCATGGGGCTGCGGAAACGCATTGCTCGACACCCGCCAGATCCCGGGCACCAAGCCCTGGTTTGACGCTCGAATGAATGAGGTAGGCGGTGAGGATGACGTCCTGTTTGCCCGCATAGCGGAAGCGGGTGGCAAGTTTGCCTGGGCCGCCAGCGCAGGCGTCAACGAACATCCGCTGCCCCAGCGCATCAGCCTCTCCTATACCCTCCGCCGGGCTTTCGCCTACGGTCAGGGCCCCTGCACGCTCGCGCGCAAGGCCAGCCCGCCGCGCATTGGCAGCCTCCTCATGTGGATGGGGATCGGTGCCGGCAAGTTCGTCCTGCACGGCTCGGCCTGGCTCGGCCTTTGGGTAGCTCGCCAGCCGCGGCGTGCCTTCCAGCTGGATGAAGCGATCCGCGGTCTCGGCAAGGTGTTCTTCTGGAAGAAGATGCGCTTTTACGGCGCATCGACCGTTCGCCAGGCCGCAAGACCCGACGACGAAACCCAGGCCTCACATGCCGGCACGCCGGGCGGCGGGGCCATTGCGGCCAACCACTGAAGGTCTCGGCGGCTGCGACTGACGGCTTCGAGCAGGCGCTGACACGCTGAGCGCAACTTTGGACGCCACAGATACAAGCGTCACCCAGACGATCGTGTTCTGCTGAAGGGCGATGCTCTCAGACAGGCTGAACAGCAGGAACTGGCCCGCGACACCGAGCGCAAAAAGGCCGGTCCAGTCTCTCACGGCCAGTCGGGCAGCCCGGAACACAAAAAGCAGATAACTCATGATGAGCCCGGCCAGGCCAACAAGGCCGATCGAGAGGGCAGTCTCCAGCCACCCATTGTGCGCGGTGGGAACGGCCCATTCGGTCGCCAGCCGCACCATGTAGGCAGGCTGCGAATCCACGCCCCAGAACGCGCCATAGCCATAGCCGAGCCATGGCCGCGCGGCGATGGCATCCATCAAAGCGGTCCAGATATCCGTTCGCCCTGTCAGCGTCGCGTCCCGGCCGAGCAGTTGAAAGACAAATTCCGGAGCAAGGACGAGCGCCATGGCCGCGCCGGCGACAAGAACAACGCCCGCCCACAGCATGGACAGGGTCGACACAACGCCGCGACGCATCCATGCGCCAGCGACCAGGACACCGATGCCGAACAACAGGCCGATCAGCGCGGTCTTCGATGTCGATAGCAGGACGAGCGCCACGCACATGACCAGGGCCGCCGCCCACAGCTTGCGCCACGGGCGGTCCATCAGGAGCAGGAAGGCCATGAGGAAACTCGCGCGCGCCATGTGTCCGCCGAGCGCATTCTTTTCCCACCACATGCCGCGCCATGCACCCGTGTGGACGTCCTGCATCACGGCAAAACCTGGCGCAACGATGCCGGAGACGATTGATACGACCGCCATGAACAGCCAGACCGCACCGAACAGACGCAACATGGTGCGCCAGTCATAGCGCATTGCCATGAACAGCCCGCCGAGCGTCGTCGCGACAATTGCGATGGCCCGGCGCTCGGTGACCGCGGAGTCGATTGACCAGCTCCACGAAGCACAGGCCAGGACCAGGATGAAGACCAGGAACGGTATCCGGAGCAGCGCCGAGAAGAACCGCATCGGCATGCTCGCACAGCCAAGCAGGATAAAACCGTAGACCGGCAGCCAAAGCATCCGCAGCAGCGTGCTTTCAGGATCGGTCTCGCTTGCGAAGAGGCGCGGCAGGAGGCCCTCCGTGAACATCACCAGGCAGAGGAAGACAACCGCGTACTCAGAAAAGCGGAAGAAGGTTTCCAGCGGCGTTCTAGCCGGCGAGGCGGTCTGCGAAACGCGCATCGCTTCCCATCCTGTTCAGCACCAGTCCTGCAACGCGCCCGCCACTGGCAGCAATCTCGTCGCGCAGCGCAGCGACTTCCTGGGGGCCTGTAGAATCGGCGCGAACGACAATGAACACGCCGTCGGCCTCGGAAACAAAAGACAGGCCGGCAGATGAGCGGGTAACGGCCGGTGCGTCGATCACGACCCAGTCGGCGGCCTGGCGCACCCGCGACCACCATTCAGGCTGCGACTTCAGGCGCACGCGCTGTCCATGGCCCAGCAATTCGTTGCGAAACCGCGAGACCAGCAGCCGCGTGCGATCGATCTCATGAACACTCAGCAGCTTGTTGGCCACGTCGGCGCCGCTCTGCCCCTTCACGGGAGAGGAAACGGTGTAGATCGGCTCCGTCCTGAGCGAGGCATCATAAGCGCGTCCCGGCCGTCCGACGCCGCGCGCAAAGCCATCCTCGAAGGCGGCAAAGGCCGCGTTCCGGCGCAGGTCGAGGTCGAGGAGCCAGGCCGATTTCTGGGCTTTGCGAGCGGCCAGCAGCGCAAATGAGGCGGCGACACTGCTGGTGCCCTCACCCTCGCGCGCGGCAATGAACATGACGCAGCATCCGCCACTGCCTGACGACAGCCTGGACGCGGCGTGCCAAACGCCGTCTATCTGATCCCGTAAATCCCGCATCGGCCCACAATCTGATGGAAATTCGGGCTTACATGGGTCTGGTTAACGCTTTTCTTAACCAAGCCCACTCAAACGCGGCCAACCGCTCCGACAACCGGAACGCCGATGGTCCGCTCGAGCGAGCGCGCGGTCGCAAAGCCATCACGCGTCAATGCCCGCAGAAGGCCGGCCATGAGCGCGGTGAATCCGGCAAACAGGAAAGCGAGCGCCGCGATGGGCAGCTTCAGGCTCGAGCCCTGGATTGGCACGCGGGCAGGCTCGAGGACACGCACGCTATCGGCTGACTGGTTGGAGATTTCGGCGAGCGCGCGTTCCTCGATTTCACGCGCCGAGAAGTTCTGCACATTCGCCTCCATGAGCGCCTTGCGTCGCTGCAGCTCCTGCCATTCAGGCTGCAATTCATTGAGGCGCTGAAGCCGGGCTTCGATGCTGTTGAGCTGGCGTTCGAGTTCTGCCCGCTGCAGGGCCAGCGACTGGGCTTCGGCTTCGAGGTTGGCCGCTGCCTGCTCGATCTGCTGGTAGACGGGGTTTGGCCCGCGACGCGTCGTTCCAGACAGGCCATCCCGCGAGTTCAGATAATCTCGCAGCTGGTCGATGCGGGTATCGATCGCCTGAACGGCGCGCGAGTCTTCAGTGTAGCGGGACAGAAGCTCCTCACGCTCCATGCGAAGCTCGCTGAGGCGCTGGGCGGAATTGTCCTCGACATAGAGGTCCTGCTGCGGCTCCATGGTGGCAAGCTGCTGGTTATTGATATCAAGCTGCCCCTCAACAGCGCTCGCGCGGGACTTGTTGGTCAGGAGTTCGCCGGAAATGGTCGCAAACAGCTGCTGGGCCGTCTGGCGCTCGCTTTCGAAGTCACCGATCTGGTTGCGCCTCAGAAAGGCGCGGATCTCGCTCTCGACATTGAGCAGCTCGCCTTCGAACTTCTTGCGCTGGTCACGCAGCGAGTCCGATCCGCCGACCGAGAAGACTTCGCTGCGATAGTCGAGATAGGCGCCGATCATCGCATTCAGAAGCTCGGCTGAGAGCTGGGCATCCTCGTGCGACAGCGCGGTTCCGATCACCGGGGTCTTCGGCGCAGACCCGGCCTCAAAGGATTTGCGAAGCGCCGCCACGCCCTTCTGGAACGTCTGTTCAGCGATAGCCTCCCGGCGAGAGTCCGGCGCCTCAGCGATTTGCTTTTCCATCGCTTCGACAAGGTCCGGAAACACGCGCGACAGCGGAAAGCGTGCCAGCGCGCGCTCGGCAACGACTGGGCTGCGCAAGATCTCGATTTCCGCCTGGATCAGCTGCTCCTGTTCCGGAGTGGCGCCAGCGCCTTCGGTTCCGACCTTCGGCCGGTAGACGCTCTCCTCGCCAAGACGGACATAGAGCCGCGACTGGGCTTCATACTTGGTAGGCATCTGCATGGCCGCCACAAGGCCCAGCACAAAGATCGGGAGGAAAATCACCAGCATCAGCCACTTGGCCCGCCACAGCTGCAGGACAAGCTCGGCCGCACCCATCCAGGGGCGCCGGCGCACGACGCCGACCTCGGAACGGCTGTCGCCGCCCGGACCCCAGTCTTGCGATGCTGCCATGCGTGTCAAAGCCCCACTGTTATGGTTAGCACAGTCCTGACCCAAGGCGCTTGATAATTCCTTAAACATTAACGAAGAGCCTTGGCCGCGCTGCAGCATGCATATTTTGAGCGGACGGAAATGAGACGCGCCTGCCTGATCCTTCCCCTGATTGCGCTTGGCGCCTGCCAGAGCGTTGATCCCGAGCCGACGCAATATTTCCCGGTTGCGGACTGGCGCCATGAAGATGGCCAGGACGCCGCTTACCTACTGGCGCCTGGCGACACGATCCAGCTGATCTTCCACACGGCGCCCGAACTCGACCGCGAGATCAGGGTAGCGCCGGATGGCTCACTGAACCTGCCCTATATCGGATCGCTTCGCGCATCGGCCCGCACGGCTGGCGAACTGCGCGGTGCCTTGCTGCAGGCCTATGCGAGCGAGTTGAAGGATCCCGACATCGATGTGATCCCGACTGGATTTGAGAGCCAGAAGATCTTTGTCGGAGGCGAGGTCCGCAATCCCGGCATGGTGGACCTTCCCGGTCAGATCGACCCGCTGCAGGCGATCATCATGGCGGGCGGCTTCTCCGAAAGCGCCAAGCCAACCCAGGTCGCCGTTCTCAGGCGAATGCCGGGCGGCCAGGTCATGTCGGCCGTGTTCGATGTGAACAAAGGCATCAACGATCCGCGCTATGCCGACTTTACGCCGCTGCGCCGGTTTGACGTTGTCTACGTGCCCCGCTCTGCCATCGCAGAGGAAAACCTGCTGATGCAGCAATGGTTCAGGAATGCGCTCCCGATCCAGTTCTCGCTGTACTACGACATTTCGGGCGATATCCGGCGCTAGGCCTGCCAGCACCGCAGCCGCGGGCTTGCCCGGTTTCCGGCCATCTGCTTTTCAGGCCGCATCACACAAACTGCGGGACAATTGAAAACGCAATGAAATCCACGATGATGGCGGTCCTCGCGCTAGCATTTCTGGCTGGTGGCTGCGCCGCCGAGCGAACCAGCTCACCGAAGACCTCAGCAGCAGAGGAACAGTCCGAAGCATCCACGGTTGTTCTTGCCAGCATCCCAAGCGGCGTCGATTTCTCGGGAGCCATTCTTGTCGCCAGGGGCGATGACATCATTGTCCGTGAGGCGGTCAGTTCGTCTTCCGGAGAAGGTGCGAACCCAATAGACCTCGACTCCCGGTTTGCAATCGCTTCGATGACCAAGAGCTTTACCGCCGCGCTGGTTCTGGAGCTGGTAGATCAGGATCTGGTTGCGCTTGACGACACGCTTTCCGACCTGCTGCCTACGCTCGAGACAGACTGGGCCGACCAGGTTACGCTTGGCCAGATGCTGCGCAACCGATCTGGTATCCCGCACTACGTCGATATTCCGGGCTGGTTTGACAATGAGGTGAAGCGGTCCTTCAGCGACGAAAGCTTCCTGGACGCCATCAGCGCGCTGGAGCTGAAGTTCGAACCGGGAAGCGATTACCTATACTCGAACGTCAACTACTTCCTGCTTGCGCGCATCATCGATCGCTACTCCGGAATGACCTATGAAGATTATCTGCGTTCGCAGATACTGGGCCCTCTCGGGATGCAGGCGACCGGTCAACTCTATGAAGATCCCGGTCAACTCGCACCGAATTCTCTCAGACTCGACGACGGAACCTATGAAACTGTTCCGATCGTGAACCCCGTCCTGTTCCGGGGTACGGCCTCAATGTATTCGACTATCGATGATTTGCGGCGCTGGGGGCAAGCGGTCATGGATGGCCAAGTGTACTCGAAAGCTGGCCAACGCAATGCCTTCGACGAAGACTTGCCGATGGCCTGGGCGCTTGGACAATTGCCTCTCGGCGGCGAAAGGACCACCGACGTTATTTACTACAATGGGCGCCTGATCGGCTATCTGAGCCTGATCATGTTGCTGCCGGACGAGGATGGCCTGATCATTGTCCTCAACAACAATAGTGCCGGCTACGACGCCTTGTTGACCATCGCAGGCGCGCTGGCGGCACAGGTATTTGGCGAAGAGCACTAGCTTGCTGGGCCATACGGCAGCTTCGCGCAGCGCCGGACTAGTTCATCAGGTTCAGCCAGTCGCGGGCCGATTTCAGCGCGCGCTTGATCTCTTCGCTGGACAGCATGTCGGCCATTTGCTGGCGATATTCCTTGGCTTCTTCCGAGCCCTTCAGCACGGCCAGATTGAACCATTTGTGCGCAGCAATCATGTCGGCATCGACACCCACGCCGGTCGAATAGGCCAGGCCCACGCGGCACAGTTCCTCGCCCGTGGCGTTGGAACCAATTCCCGTTTCCGGGGCGACATCTACTGCCATATCTGAATAAGGCATTTGACTTCTCCATCTACACCCAGACCCGGTTGGCGCTTCATGCGGCCTGATTTTACCGGGTCTCCAAAAACCATCACGTCACGCCTCGGTGACGGGGTTCAGCCTGCCCTCAGAGCTTTGCGACATGGTTAACAGCGAGACGCTCAAATCGTCTGTGTGTTAACGACCAGCAGGCGGAAATTAACCAAAGGGGGCTGCAGGCCGGATTCTTCAGAAAACCGGTGCATGCCCGGCTGGGCGGCTTATAATCGCGGCCATGATATTTGTTTTCTGGCTGATCCTCTTTACGCTCAATCTTGTCTGCTTCTGGCGAATTTTCGAGAAGGCAGGGTTCAAGGGCGCCTATGCCCTGATGATGGTTGTTCCCATTCTCAACATTGTCGGCCTCGTCCTGCTGGCTTTCGTCGAATGGCCGGTACACAGGCTGGTGAACTATCTCGACGAGCAGCGCCGGCGCTGAGCCGGCCACCCCGCGTCAATCTTGCTCTGACGAAGCGGCTTGGGCATTGCGGGAACGACGCGTATATTGCGCGCGTCATGACAGATCTCTTTGAACCCATCCCCTATCCGCTCTGGAAGAAGGACAAGCAGGCCTTCGCCGACAAGCTTGGCCGTTCCTTCCGCGAGACCGGCTTCGCCGTCATCACGGACCACCCCGTCGATGAGGCCGTCATCGCCCGCGCCAATCAGGCCGCAAAGGATTTCTTCAAGTTGCCGGAGGCGACCAAGGAGAAGTATCACGACGCTGCCAATGGCCGCCAGCGTGGCTACACCCCGTTCGGCACCGAGAATGCCAAGGGCCAGAAAGCGGCGGACCTGAAAGAGTTCTGGCATACCGGACGCAAGCTGCCGGCTGATTCAAAGTATCGCGCCACCATGAAGGAGACACCCGTCGTCGATGAGGTGCCCGGCTTCGACAGCGCGACCTATGCCTTCTATGAAGCGCTCGACGATTTCGGCCGTGACCTCCTGCACGCCGTCGCGCTTCACCTCGACCTGCCGGAGGACTGGTTCGACGACAAGGTCAATTTCGGCAACTCCATCCTGCGGCTGCTGCACTATCCGCCGCAGGAGAACCCGCCACCCAAGGGCACGGTTCGCGCCGCTGCGCATGAGGACATCAACGTCATCACGCTCCTGCTGGGCGCAGAAGAGGCGGGGCTGGAAGTGCTGCACCGCTCGGGCCAGTGGCTGTCCGTCAACCCGCCGCCGGGGTCTCTCGTCATCAATTGTGGTGACATGCTGCAACGCCTGACGGGCGGCGTCCTGCCATCGACGACCCACCGCGTCGTCAATCCGGAACCGGAGCGCGCCAAGTTCCCGCGCTATTCGACGCCCTTCTTCCTGCACTTCAATCAGGACTACCTGATCGAGCAGCTGCCGCAGTGTCTTGCGGAAGGTGGCAAGAAACAACCGCCCATCACGGCGCAGGACTACCTCATGGAACGCCTGCGCGAGATCGGCCTTGTGAAGGCTTAGCCACCCGCATTTCCCGAAGCTGGCCTGGGTACGTGGTCTGACCGCCTTCCGCGCGGAGCAGCCCATGGCGCTGGCCCAGTCAATCAAACTTGCGTTGCGCCACCTCTTGCCCCCAGACGCTTTTGCGCTTCGAATAACGATACAGCCCTTCAGAGGCTGACGGATTCGAGGAGGCAAACGCATGTTCGACAATGATGACTGGTTGAACCAACACCGCGAGGAGGTCATCGACCCCGACCGGGAGATCGTCGATCCGCATCACCATCTCTGGCCAAAACCCAATCCGGCCGGGATTGTCTACGACCTCGACGATCTTTGGCGCGACACGGAAGACGGCCACAAGGTCACGCAGACTGTCTTCATGGAATGCCGCGCCGCCTATCGCGAGGATGGACCCGACCATCTGAAGCCTGTGGGCGAGACCGAGTTTGTTGCAGCTGCAGCCGCGCGTTCAGCCCGTGAAGCGGACAAGGCGACCATCGCTGCCATCATCTCGCATGCGGATCTGCGCCTGCCCATCTCGCAGCTCGATGAGGTGCTCGACGCCCATCTTGAAGCCGCCAACGGATTGTTCCGGGGCATCCGGCACTCCGGCCCGTTTGATCCGCACAGCGAGCACTTCCGGATCCGCCCCCGCTCGCCGGAAGGGCTCTACCGCGACCCGGACTTCCGACGGGGCGTCGCGCATCTCGGCGAACGCGGCTTCACGTATGACACCTGGAACTATCACCACCAGATTCTCGACTTCCGCGACCTAGCCGCTGCCGTGCAGGGCACTGTCATGGTCCTTGACCATTTTGGGACCCCACTCGGCGTCGGGCCCTATGAAGGCAAGCGCGACAGCAATTTCAGCAAGTGGAAAGACGATATCGCGGCTGTAGCCGCCCAGCCCAATGTCTATGCCAAGCTCGGCGGGCTCGCCATGCCGGACAATGGCTTTGGCTGGAATGAGCGCGACACGCCGCCGTCATCCGATGAATTCGTGGACGCGCAAGCGAAGTATTATCACCACGCGATCGAGTGCTTCGGCCCGGAGCGGTGCATGCTGGAAAGCAACTTCCCCGTCGACCGCCTTTCAATTTCGTACCGGACACTCTGGAACGGATTGAAGAAGATCACGGCGGACTATTCGGAATTCGAGAAGGCCGCCCTGTTTGCCGGGACAGCACGGCGCGTCTATCGCGTCAGCCGCCCAGCTTAACGAGGGCGCAGCACCATGTTCGACGAGATCATCTACGAAGCCGAAAATGGCCGGGCCCGGATCACTCTGAACCGCCCCGACAAGCTCAATGCCCTCACCATGAAGATGCAGGCGGAATTGTCCGAGGCGCTCTGGCAGGCCGACAATGACCGCGATGTCCATTGCGTCATCATCAAGGGCGCGGGACGCGGATTCTCCGCCGGCTATGACCTATCCGGGTCCAGCGCCGTGCCAGTCTCACGGCTCGACTCCGAGACCGGAAACAAACGCGGCGCCCGCAGCGTCGATGATGATATCTGGCAGCTCGAAAGGGCCCAGCGCTACCGCATGGCGATCTTCGACCTGCACAAGCCTGTCATTGCCCAGGTCCACGGCCCATGCGTCGCGGGCGGCACGGACATCGCGCTTCTCTGTGACATCGTCATCATCGCCGATGATGCGAAAGTATCCTTCCCGGCCGGTCGAAATCTCGGCGCGCTGCCCAACCAGATGTGGCTCTACAATGTCGGCCCGCAATGGACCAAGCGCCTCATGCTGACTGGCGACTCGATCACAGGAACGGAAGCCGCCCAGCTCGGCTTTGCCATGAAGGCTGTGCCGGCAGACATGCTCGAAGCGGAAGTCGAAGGCCTCGCTGACCGCATGGCGCTGATCGATCCGGACATCCTCGCCGCCAACAAGCGGGCGATCAATCTCGGCATGGAGCTGATGGGCGCACGGACCATGCAGCGTCTCGCCGTCGAGAATGATGTACGCGGACACCAGGCCGCATCGGCCCATGCCTTCGTCAAGCGCGTGGGCGAAGCCGGGCTGAAGCAGGCCCTGAGCGAGCGCGACACACCCTTCGGCGACGGACGCGCCCGCGTCAACGGGCCGGAAATCCGCGATAGCGAAGGAAAGCTGCGCGACGACTAGGCGGTGCGGCCCAGCCGCTCGAACCAGACCTCGCGAGTCACTTCCCAGACCTGCGAAGCGCGGGTCGTCCCATCCGGGCGGCGGCTCTCGATATCGCCCTTGTATTCACAGCCCGTCTTGCGGAACAGGCTCTGTATACGGACATTGTCGAGGGCTGTCGTATTGCTGATCAGGTCGAGATCGAATGTCTCGAACATCCAGGTGAACATCGCCGCCATACCGCTGCCGCCCTGCCCCTTGTTCTGCAGGTCAGGCCGCATGGCACCCGCGACTTCACCCGCCGCCCATTCCGGCCATATGTGAACTTCGGAAAAGCCCGAAACCCGTCCCTCTTCATCGAAATTGAGCGACAGGAGAACCTCGCCACGTTCTCGCCGCGAAACACATGTCTCGATATAGGCCCGCACGCCTTCAAGGGTCAGCGGACGCGGAAGCGAATAGATCCAGTCGCGGACACCGGGATGATCTAGAAGTTCGAACAGGGCTGGCGCATCTTCGATCGTTGCGAGCCGGCTACTGGCGCCGGAAGACGGCACCTGGTCGGCTTGCCGGACGGCCTCGCGGATCGCTGCCTCCCGCTCAGGGCTTGTCCGGTTTCGAGTAAGGGGCAGTTCGGCCATCGCTCACGCCTTGTCCGCCAGGAAGGACTCGACCTCGCTGCGCCAGGGCAGGCTCGGCTGAGCCCCTTTCTTTGTCACGGCCAATGCCGCCGCACCGGACGCAAAACGCAGCGCGGCGCCCTCCTCCATGCCTTCAGCCAGCGCGACGGCGAGCGCGCCGCAAAACGTGTCGCCTGCCCCGGTCGTATCGACCACAGGCACGGCGTAGACCGGCATATGGGCGACTTCCTTGCCGGCGCGGTACAGGACCGAGCCATCGCGCCCGAGCGTCTTGGCCACGAGACCGTCGCCCCGGAACAAGGCATCTCCGTAGAAGTCAGCCTCCACTTCATTGACGATCAGCAGGTCCGCCGTCTCGAGCAGGCCGGCTGGAACCGGCATGGCAGGCGCGAGGTTGAGCGCGAAAAGCTTTGAGGAGATCTGACTCGCCGCAATGACCGCGGAGATCGGCACTTCGAGCTGACAAAGCACTGCATCGGCTGGCCCGGCGCCTTCGACATCGCGCGCATCAAGCTCGGCGTTTGCGCCGCTCGCGACGATGATGAAGTTTTCTCCTGACGCATCAACACCGATCAGCGCGACACCCGTTTGCGCAGACTCGTCCTCGACAATCCGCGACAGGTCAACGCCATCTTTCCGCAACAGCGCGAGCGCCAGCTCGGCGTTCGGATCCTTGCCGACCCGCGCGAGCATTGAAACGTCGGCGCCCAGCCGCCGCGCCGCAAGCGCCTGGTTTGCGCCTTTCCCGCCTGGATATTGGGCGAACGTTGCCCCCGTGACGGTTTCGCCGGGCCTTGGCAGCGTCTCGCAAGCCGCGACAAGGTCCAGGTTGACCGAGCCGACTGTGATTATTCTCGGCGCGCTCATTCTCCATACCTCGCCAGCTGGCCGAGCATCTCCGAAAAGACCGCATCAGCATCGACCTCGTTGTACCAGCGAATGTGGCCGCCCTGGCGGTAGTCGGGCACCGTCTTGCCAAAGCGCTCGCCTGCCTGCAGCTCGACGCTGACTGTCGCCATCGGGCCTTCGAAGAGGTCTGGCCGCAGCAGGGCCAGGATCGTCGACGGATCGTGCAGCGGCGCCTTGCGGCCCTTTCCCTGTTCCTCAAGCCGGTTGGACGCGGCCAGAAGGTCAGCCGCCCTGATCGCAACCGGCGAGCCAAGCGCCCGGACGCGGTCGACCTGTTCGTCGCTTGTCAGCATCTGGTGGGTGACATCGAGATTCAGCACGCGCATGGGGATGCCGGACTGGAACACGGCCTGCGCAGCATGCGGGTCTGCGAAGATATTGAACTCCGCATGCGGCGTGATGTTGCCGCCTTCAGTGTCGGCACCGCCCATGACCACAATCTCTTTCAGGCCCTCACGAATATCGGGCGCGATGGTCAGCGCCAGCGCGACATTCGTCATCGGGCCCGTTACGACCAGCGTCATTGGGAAGCCCTTTGCCGCGCGCAGGGTCCGCACAAGGAAATTCACCGCATTCGCCCGCGAGGCTCTCACGCGCGGCTTTGGAAACGGAATGCCGCCGAGACCGGTGGTGCCGTGAAAGTCTTCGGCGGTGACCGGATCGCGCAGCAGGGGCACCGGCGCACCGCCGCAAACTGGGATTTCGCGCCCCTTACCGGCAAGCTCGCGAATGATGCGGGCATTGCGCAGGGTCAGTGGCGCGGGAACATTGCCGGCCACGGTAGTAATCCCGACCACATCCATCATGTCGGAGGCTGCAAAAGCAACGAGCAAGGCGACGGCGTCGTCGAGACCCGGGTCGCAATCAATAATAATCTGGCGTTTTCTCATGATACTCGAACTAAGAAACCACTCCGTGCGTTCCGGCAAGGGCTGGCCGTAACGGCCTCACACAACTAAGTGTGCATTCAAACACAAGAAGGAGACACAAAGCATGGCCATTTCCACGAAATCGCTCGACTACGAACAGGCAGGACAGGTCTATGAGGGCTTCCTGGCGATGCCCGAAGGGACGCCGAAGGCGGTCGTGGTCATCGCTCACGCCTGGGGCGGGCCGGGCGAATTCGATCAGGGCAAGGCGAAGATGCTGGCCGAGTGGGGTTACGCCGCCTTTGCGATGGACGTCTACGGAAAGGGCAAGCGCGGCGAGACCGTCGAGGAATGCCAGGCGCTGATGAACCCGTTGGCCTCGAACCGGGCGGAACTCCAGAGCCGTCTCCAGTTCGGCCTTGAGACTGCGAAGAAGGAGGCCGGTTGCGACAAGGCCTCCGCGATTGGCTTCTGCTTCGGCGGCCTGTCCGTCCTGGACATGGCCCGCGCCGGCATGGCGGTCGATGGCGTCGCTTCCTTCCATGGCCTGCTTGGCGCACCCGGAAACACCGATGGAAACAAGGTGAAGGCCAAGGTGCTGGTCCTGCACGGCTGGGACGATCCGATGGCCAAGCCGGAAGACGTGCTGACCTTCTCCAAGGAGATGTCTGAAGCCGGCGCTGACTGGCAGCTGCATGCCTATGGCGGCACGATGCACGCCTTCACCAATCCAGGCGCCAACGATCCCGACTTCGGGACCGTCTACAACCCTGCCGCCGAGCGCCGCTCACTCGCTGCGCTCAAGGACTTCCTGTCCGAAATGTACGGCTAGTCTGGCTGGGACGCGGACCGCGAGGCCGCGTCCCTAGTTCAGCACGTCAGGCGATGCCAGCTCAGACGTGCGAGCCTCTTCCGCCGCACGCAAAAGCCGGAGCATGTTGCCGCTCCAGATCTTCTGGATGTCTTCTTTCGTGTAGCCAGCATCTATAAGCGCTGCGGTGACCTTGGGCAGGAAGGTGATGTCCGACATGCCGTCGACGCCGCCGCCGCCATCCCAGTCCGCGCCCATGCCGACATGGTCAGGGCCGACCAGTTCCAGGGCATACAGCATGTGTTCCATGAACTTCTCGAAGGTCGAGCGCGGGGGCGGGAACTCGTCATTGAGCGCCCGGCGCGCTTCCCAGTAGCGGGTCATGGTTTCCTTATCCATGTCAGCGGTATCGCCAAATTCGGCGTCGAGTTCCTCCAGCGCCTGCGTGCGCTCGGGACTTGGCTCCAGCGCTTCGAGATATGAACCGTAAGCGTTGATCTGGATGACACCGCCATCCTCCGCGACAGCCAGCAGCAACTCATCGGGAATATTCCGGAAGTGCTCGTACACGCCATCGACACCGGTATGGGACAGGATGAGCGGCGTCGTCGAAAGTTCGATCATGTCGTAGACTGTTGTGTCCGCGGCATGGGACCCGTCGAGGATCATGCCCAGCTCATTGGCCTTTTTCACCAGCTCCTCACCGAGCGGCGAAAGGCCATCGAACTTCTCGCCCGTCACGTCGGTTGCACTGTCGGCGAACTGGTTGTTGCGAAAGTGAACCGGCCCGACCATGCGAAGGCCGCCAATATAGAAGGTTTCCAGTAGCGAGACGTCCGTGCCGAGCGGGTAGGAATTCTCCATGCTCTGATAGACAACGCGCTTGCCTTCGCCTGCGATGCGTTCAGCGTCGTCGGCCGTGAAGGCCAGCTCGACCTCGTCAGCGTATTTCGCCGCCATTTCACGGATCGCCATCTGTCGAAGCAGCGCGCTGTTGCGGGCCGAATGATATGAAGCTTCGTCAAGTGGCCCTTGCGGCGTGAAGATCACCCAGAAGCCGCCATCGAGCCCGCCTTCCTTCATCCGCGGCAGGTCGACATGCGTCCCATCGGCCTCGAATGTCTGACGTTTCGAAAAATCATACTTCGCCGAGTGGAAGTAGGCCGGCGTATCGAGGTGGGTGTCCATGACAAGCATGTCGTTGTGCACCTCGAGAACGTCCTTAGAGACGCCGACGCCATGGCCGTGTGTGGACATCTGCGCCTCTGCCTGCGGAATGATCTCGCTACCGCTTTCCTGGTGAAAATCGTTACAGGCGGTCAGGGCAAGCAGGCTGGAAGCAGCGAGCAGGCCGGCCAGTGGACGCAAGGTCATGGGAGGGCTCCGATAGTTTTTTGCTGGCTGGATACGAGCAGAGTCTGGCACGAACCGCAATTGCGCCAAATCAGCTCCCTTTCTGGCGGCGCAGCTCTGCCCACTTTTTCAGCCGTTCGGCGATCGGCCCTTCCCGGCCCTCGCCTTTGGGCTGGTAGAACGCTTCCCGTTTCATTCCATCAGGGAAATAGTTCTGCCCCGAAAAGCCCTCTTCGGCATCGTGATCGTAATTGTAGCCCTTGCCGTAGCCCTCTTCCTTCATGAACGCAGTCGGCGCGTTCAGGATATGCTTCGGCGGCATCAGCGAGCCCGTCTCCTTGGCGGACCGTTGCGCGGACTTCCAGGCGACATAGACGGCATTCGACTTTGGCGCCGTTGCCAGATGCACGACCGCATGCGCGAGCGCCAGTTCGCCCTCGGGACTGCCAAGGCGTTCATAGGTGCGGGCCGCTTCTGCGGCGATCATGAGACTGGTCGGATCGGCAAGGCCGATATCCTCGCTCGCCATGCGGACAATCCGGCGGGCGAGATAGAGCGGGTCTTCTCCGCCGGTAATCATGCGGGCAAGCCAGTAGAGTGCCGCATCCGGGTCCGACCCGCGCACGGACTTATGCAGGGCGGAGATGAGATTGTAATGCTCTTCCCGGTCCTTGTCATAGGCGGGCGCGCGCTTCTGCAGCGCATTGGACAACTGCTCGGCGGTGAGCTGCTTTCCATCGTCGGCCAGCGTGAAGGCCTGCTCGGCGAGATTTAACATGTAGCGGCCATCGCCATCGGCCATGTCGATCAGCGCTTCGCGGGCGCGCGCGTCCAGCGGCAGCTTCCGCTTCTCCAGCGCTTCGGCACGCTGAAGCAGCTCCTCCAGCGCCTCCGGTGTCAAACGTTTGAGCGTCAGCACCGCGCAACGCGACAGCAAGGCGCCGTTGATCTCAAAGCTCGGATTCTCCGTCGTCGCGCCGACCAGCGTCACCACGCCCGCCTCCACGAAGGGCAGGAAGCCGTCCTGCTGGGCGCGGTTGAAGCGGTGAATCTCGTCGACGAAGAGAAGCGTGCCCTTGCCCATTCCGCGCCGGTTCTCGGCCCGGTCGAAGGCGGCGCGCAGATCCTTCACGCCGGAGAAGACCGCGCTGATCGCCTCGAATTCGAGATCGGTTTCCTTGGCGAGCAGGCGCGCGATCGTCGTCTTGCCGACACCGGGTGGGCCCCAGAAGATGATCGAGCCAAGCCGCCCCGTCTTCAGCATCCGCCCAAGCGCGCCATCGGGGCCGAGCAGATGGTCCTGCCCAACCACTTCCGACAGCGTCTGCGGGCGCAGCCGGTCCGCCAAAGGCCGCGGCGCCTCATCGGCCATACCGGATGCAGAGAAGAGATCGCTCATGGCGCACACCTAGCCGGTTCGAAGCATGGTGATAAGATGTCAGCTGGAGGAAACAACAATGCCGAAATTCCTAGCCGTCTATACAGGCACCCCACCCGGTCCTGACGCTGGTCCGCCATCAGCGGAAGTTATCGCCAAGGGCATGAAAGCCTGGCAGGACTGGATGGAGCAGCATGCGAGCCAGATTGTCGATGCAGGCGGCCCGCTTGGCGCGACAAAGAAAGCGTCCAAGGCCGGTGTCACTGACACGAAGAATAATCTCTCTGGTTACGTGATCGTAGAAGCAGCTTCACATGATGCCGCCGCGCGCCTGTTCGAGAACCATCCTCACTTCTCGATCTTCCCCGGCGAGGCTGTCGAGATCATGACCTGCCCGCCCATTCCGACAATGGACTAGCGGTCATCCGAACAGGACGAGGAGGAGAAACATTGACACTCACCATCACACCTAGCGGTCAGGCCTGTGGCGCGAGCATCACCGGCCCTGACCTGTCAAAACCGCTGGATGCCGAGACTATCGCCGACATCCGCTCGGTCTGGCTGGAACATCACGTCCTCGCCTTCCCGGACCAGCACCTCACCGACGACGACCTCGAACGCTTCACGCAATACTTCGGACCATTCGGAGACGATCCGTACATCGCGCCGATTGAAGGCCGCGAGCACATCATCGCCGTCAAACGCAACGCCGACGAGACTGGCCCCGTCTTCGCCGAAACCTGGCACACCGACTGGAGCTTCCAGAAGTCCCCACCCGCGGGCACCTGCCTTTATGGCATCACCATACCGCCTGTCGGCGGCGACACCCTCTTCACCAACCAGCACAAGGCGCTCGCCGAAATGCCGGATGATTTGCGCGGGAAGCTGGAAGGCAAGATGGCCGTCCATTCCGCGCGAAACGGCTACGCCAAGGCGGGCATGTATGGCGAAAAAGATACGGGCCGCAGCATGGACATCCGCCCGTCAGACGAGGCGATGGAGACCCAGCTTCACCCGATCATCCGCAAGCATCCGGAGACCGGTCGCGAAGGCCTCTTTGGCTGCGCCGGCTACATCATCGGCATAGACGGCATGAACGAGGAAGAGGGCTGGGCGCTCATCACCGAGCTTTATCGCTGGCAGACGCGGCCAGAATTCCAGTACCGCCACAAATGGCAGCCGAACATGCTGCTCATGTGGGACAACCGCTCCTGCCTGCACATGGCGACCGGCGGCTATCAGGGCCATGACCGCCTGCTCCACCGCACCACGATTGGCGCCCAAGCCGCCTGAACCGCATCAACTATCTGTCCAGAGCCGGCGGATATTGGCTGTGATCTTGGCGAGCGCCAATTGTTCTGGCGCTTCGATGGGCAGGCTTTTTGACAGGTTGGCGCGCAAATTGGCGAGATCGAACAGGATTTCCCGCTGCTCTGCCGTCCGCACCAGGCTCTCCACCCATCCGACACAGACCATGCGCTCACCGCGCGTCACCGTCTCGACCCGGTGCAGGCTGGTCGATGGGTAGAGCAGCAGCGAGCCGGCATCGAGTTTCATCGAATGCACCATGCCGGCCCAGTCAATGGTCAGCTCTCCGCCGTCATAGTCCTGCGGATCGCTGAGAAACAGGGTGAAGGAAATGTCGGTACGGATGCGCGTGTCGCCGCTGCCCATCAGGACATTGTCGACATGCGTGCCATAGCCTTCGCCCTCTCCGGTCCGGCTGACCATGAGCTTCGACAGCTTCCTCGGCTGGGCGGCGGCCTCGAAAATCGCATTGCCGGTAATTGCGTCATAAAGCCGCCGATGCAGTTCAGCGCCAGTTCGGGTCGAGAGGTCAGCTTGCCGATTGGACTTTACGCGCGCGGCCTGAACGCCAGCAGTGATGCGGCCATCGCGCCATCCCACCGCCTCAAGTGAGGTCCGGATTCCAGCCAGGGCATCAGGGTCGAGAAGTCCGGGAATTGTGATCAGCATGGCTTGCACTTGCGAATGGTTTGCAGTTACCCGTATCGCCCATACTCAACTGCGTAAGCCCGAACATTGAAAGTGCGACCAAATGGCGACCTCCTACAAATCCTGGGCCGTTCTCGGCCTGTCGACGACCCTGCTTGGCGGCATAGGCCTCGCAGCGTGCGGCAATGACCAGGGCTCCGTATCGCCTGAAAGTGAAGCATCACAGCCGGCCGAAGCGACGCCGTCCAGTGCCGGGCTTGTCGACGAAATCGACGTCACCTCAACACCTGTTCGCGCCGAGGGCGGCGAAGGCGAAGGCGGGGTGAACATCGCAGCGGCAGGCGAAGACCCAGCCGTCTATCTGAGCGCCCTGGCCGTAGTCGAGGCGCACATCCGCGCAGGGATAGACGCGCTGGACGCTGGCGAACGCAAGGCCGCCGCCGAAATGTTCGCCCATCCGGTCAGCGAGATCCTCTTCGATCTGGAACCAGTTCTCCGTCAGCAAGGCGTGGCCCCTTTCGAGCAGAAGCTGATTGATGCCTCCCACGGTGTCTTCGGCGGTGAAAGCGATGACGCTTTGCGGGCGCGCGCTAGCGACATCATCGCCACCATCCGCCAGGCCGGCGAGTTTGCGCCCAAGGGCCAGGCTGATGATGTCACGATAAAGGCGCGGGTGATCGCCGACGAGATCGACCGGGCCATCGCACAATACATGTCGGCCCGAAACAGCGACGCTTATGAGCCGTATCTGGACGGCTACGGATTTTACAAGACCGCTGAATCCTTGATGATCGACAATGCCGAGGCGATCGCGGCCGACGCACCCGCCTTTCACCAGCAGGCTGAAACCGTGCTGAGCGCTCTCTCCGAGGCCTATCCCTCAGCCCGCCGCCCCGCTGCGCTGGGCGCCGATGCATCGCACCTGGCGGTCCTGAACTCGGGGCTTCAGCTCGAACTCAGCGGGCTCTGAATCAAAGAAGGCCGGGTTGTGGCCCGGCCTTCCCCAACTAGCCAATCGAAGCGCGTCTATTCCGCCGCATTCCCGGAAGGTGCCGGGTCCTCGTCAGGGGCCTCACCCTTCAGATAGGTATTGAGGAAATCGACATAGGCCTCGGACGCCTTGATGCGGTTTTCACGTTTCTGGAAGCCGTGTCCCTCGTCCGGGAAGAGGACGTACTCGACGGTGGCACCATTGGCGCGGGCGGCCTCGACGAGTTCGTCGCTCTCGACCTGCAACACGCGTGGATCATTGGCGCCCTGAATGACCAGCATTGGCTTGGTGATCTGGTCGGCATGGAAGAGCGGCGAGATGCGGCGCAGCCGCTCAATGTCGGTGGCCGGGTCACCCATCTCGTCATAGAGCGCATCGCGGAACGAGCCCCACCATGGCGGAATGCTTTCCAGAGTACGGACCCAGTTGGTCACCCCGAAAATATTGACACCGACATCGAAGACCTCAGGCTCGAATGCGAGGGCGGCTGCAACCATGAAGCCGCCATAGGACCCGCCGAGAACGCCGATCTTCTCGGGGTCTATGCCCTCCACGCCTTCCAGGTATTTCCGCCCATAGACGATGTCCTGCAGGTCCTTCTCGCCATGGTTCTTGTCGTCCATGTGAAAGAAGGTCTTGCCGTAGCCCGACGAGCCGCGATTGTTGGCGGCCAGCACCGCATAGCCGTGATTGACCAGGTGCTGGATGGTCGCCGAATAGCCTCGCGTACTCTGTCCGCCGGGCCCGCCATGGACCCAGACCAGCGCCGGGACAGGATCGTCCGCCGATGCCTGTTTGGGCATGTAGAAGATGGACGGGATTTCAAGGCCGTCGAAGCTCTCATACCGCACGACCTCGGCGGTCACGAGATCATCCTCGTCAATCGCTTCAGGCAGCGCGTTGGTCAGCCGTGTAGCCTCGCCATCACTGAGGCCGGCGACGTAGAGATTGAAAGGTGAGGTGTCGGTGTTCACGCCGAAAGCAATCGTCTCTTCGTCGCGGTCGAAACGGATCTGGCCCAGCTCTCCGTCAGGAATTCCCTTCAGTTCAACCGCTTCGCCGGTTTCATTGTCCATAATCGTGAGATCGGTCATCGCGTCCGCATTGATGGCGGAAACGAGGTAGCGTCCCGTCGGGCTGTCGAACACAAACGAGACATCCCAGTCCGCTTCGATCAGCGGATGCTTTTCTCCGCTGGCGAGATTGTAGGTCCAGGCCTGATTGAATTCGCCATGCTCATTGGTGGCGTAGATCAGCGTTTCGCTGTCTGCCGTGAAATCGTAGACGCCATAAGAGATATCGCCCTCATGTTCGGTGATGAGCTGAGGCTCGGTATCGTCCGCCAGGAAATCCACGAGATAGATATTGGAGTCGGCATTGGTGCGGTCTTTCGACAGGGCCAGCCAGCGCCCGTCCGGTGAGATGTCGGCAATATCCTTGCCGTCGTTCTCGAAGATCATTTCCCGCGAATAGTCCGCCGTGCTGTAGGCATAGAGGTCATTGGTCTGCGGATCGCGCTCATTGGTCTGGATGTAGAAGACCTCGCCATCGTCGCGCCAGCCGACAAAACTCGCACGCACCTCCTCACCCGGCGTAAGATCGGTCAGGGTGCCGTCGATTTCGCGGACGTAGACGTGATAGATTTCGTTGCCGCCGCTGTCGGAGGTGATCAGGACCCGGTCGTCATCGGGGAAGAAGGATTGAGCGTAGACGGCATTGTCGTCAGAGCTGGTCAGCGGCGTGATCGCCCCCGTCTTGTCCATTGCGACTGCGTTGAAAATGCCGGTTTCATCTGTCGAGACCAGGATGGCATCATTGTTGTGAGAGAAAACGTAGCCATTGTTCGACCCCAGCCCGTAACTGGTCGTCTCATGGAAGAGCGACGCCGGATACTGCTGGACCGAGACAGGCTCAACCACCACATCCGCGACCTGCTCAATATCGTTCGCAGGCGTGGACACCGCCTCTTCTGCCGCGTCTTTAGCAGGCGTCTGGGCGCAGGCCGCCAACAGGGCCGATGCGCCAATCAACAGGGTTTGTTTCAAGTACATAAATGCCTCCCGCAACCAAGATTGCGGAAAGCTAGCACTCGCCTTTCAGGATAGCGAGACCGTCAGGCCGGTTTTACAGGGTTACCGTGCCGGCAATCCGGCGGCCATTGCGATCAAGCTCGATCGCCCAGCGCGACGCATCGGTATCGAGGGCCTCGTCCAGCTGCTCCAAGGTCTTGATCGGCGCATTGTTGACCGAGACGATCAGGTCGCCGGGGCGCACAACCCTCCAGGCATATGCGCCGCGCAGGATCCGGGTTACGAGCACCCCTGTCACGAATGGATCGCGGCCCATCTCCTCAGCGAGGCGGGGGGAAAGCTCGGCAACTTCCGCACCGGAAAACGGATGGCGGCCTTCCAGCAGCTCAAGTTCAGCCTTGGTCGCTCCCGGTGGCGGCGCGAGCGTGACACCGACGGTCTCATAGCGCCCGCCATGCAGGACTTTCAGCTGGGAGACCTCTCCGGGTGAACGCGTCGCGGCGAGGAATTTCAGGCCGTTCTCGTCAAAAACCTCGCGGCCATCGATCTCCGTGATCAGGTCGCCGCGCTTCAAGCCCGCCTCGTCGGCCGGGCCATCATCGAAGACTTCCGTCACCATCACGCCGACCGGCCGGTTCATGCCCTGCGACTTGGCGATGTCATAGGTCACCGATTGCGCCTTCAGACCGAGCCATGGGCGGACAATACGCCCCTCGTTGACCGCAGCATCGACGACCCGCTTGACCATCTCGGCCGGGATGGCAAATCCAATGCCGTTCGAGCCGCCAGAGCGCGAGAAGATGGCGGAATTGATGCCGACCAGCTCACCCTTCGTATTGACCAGCGCGCCACCGGAATTGCCGGGGTTCACTGCCGCATCGGTCTGCAGGAAGAAGGCGTAGTCGGACACGCCGACATCGGTCCGCGCCGTCGCGGAGATGATGCCGCTGGTGACCGTCTGCCCCACGCCGAACGGGTTACCGATGGCCAGAACGATGTCGCCGACTTCCGTATCACGCGTGTCGCCATACTGTACGGTCGGAAGCGGATCGCCTTCGGTGTCGATGCGCAGCACGGCAAGGTCGGTACGCTCATCAGCAAGGATGAGCTCTGCCTCGTATTCGCGGCGATCCGAGAGGACGACGAGCAACTCGTCGGCATCGGCCACAACGTGGTTATTGGTGACGATCACGCCGTCATCAGAGACGATCACCCCGGAGCCGAGCGAATTCTGGACACGCTCCTGAGGGGCTCCGAAAAACTCCCGGAAGATCGGGTCATTGGCAAAGGGTGAAACGTTCTGGCGAACGACTTTCTTTGTGTAGACGTTCACCACCGCCGGCGAGACCTTCTTGACGAGTGGCGCATAGGACAGCTCCACCTGCGCGTGGGTCTGAGGCACCTGCTTGTCGGTATCGTTGCCGAAGAAACTGACGCCCTGCGCGCCAGCCTGTCCGGCTGAGAAGAGCGGGCTGATAAGAACTGCAAGCAGGGCGAGCACAGCGACCACACTCACCAGAAGCAGTTTCGAAACATGGCGGGTCATGGTGTTGGTTTGCATCATGAAAATGGCTCTATTGCGGCGCCGCCGGGGGCGCAATCAGGCAATTCATGACAATTCAGAAAGACGTTCCGGCCGCAGCAATCAAGTGGCCTGGTCGCGCTCTGCCAATGCCCGCAGATTATTCTCGTGGTCCTCGCGGCTGATCCGGTAAAAGCTGACGCACACAATCATGATCATCCATAGCGACAACAAGGTCAGCGCATAGCCCCAGCCGAGTGTCCGCACGGCTTCGTCGCTTGCCTGCGAAGCCCGCATGCCGGGCGTGATGGCAGCAACGGCAAGGATGAAGGACGCAGTCAGCACACCCACGCCCTGGGCGAGCTTGCGCATGAAGCTGATGCCCGCGAAGTAGATGCCCTCGGACCGCCGCCCGGTCACGAGTTCGTTCTGCTCGACAATATCAGCCACCATGGACGCGGCGAGCATCTGGTAAGCGATGATCAGGGCCAGGTCGAAGACGGTGATACCAAGCACAATCATGTAGAGTTCGTCTGAGCCATTCGGCGGCAAGAGACCGAACTGGCGTGCGATGACCGGCATAGGCGCTATCGTGAACGCGAGGATGCCGATGGTGATGGCCGCGCGCTTCTTGCCGAAGATGCGGCCGGCGATCGGCGCGAGAACGAGCGCGAGGATCGACGAAACATAGACGGCTGCGGTCAGTCCGGTGATCTGGGTATTCGAGAACTCCCAGAAGAAGCCATTGATGTACTGGTTCAAGGTTGCCGAGACGCCGGATGCCAGCAACCCGAACAGCGTTGCGAGAAACAGGGCCCGGAACGAGGGGTTGGACACCGTCTCCCAGATCTCACCCAGCACTTTCAACGGGGTGAGCTTGCGAGGCGCAGGGGGCGCCTTGAGGTGGGGAATATGCCGGTGCGTCCCGAAGGACGTGACGGTGATCGACGCCAGGATACAACAGGCACCAAGCAGGCCATAAGTGTGCCAGCCGGTAATATGGAAGAAGCCCGAGGGGTCGCCTTCGCTCGGCTTCAGAAGGAACAGGAACAGGATGATCTGGACGGTCAGGCCGCCAACCCAGGCAAAGAAATAACGGAACGACATCAGTGATGTGCGCGCGTCGTAATCCTGGGTCAGCTCCGCTGCGAGCGCTGTGCTCGGCACTTCGAACAGGGTGTACATCAGGCGCACAGCGACCGTGAATCCGAGGAGCCAGGCAAACAGGCCGAGCCCGGAAAGGTCTCCGGGCGGATTCCAGACAAAGAAATAGGCGATCGTGACCGGGATCATCGCCGTGTACATGAGCGGGTGGCGGCGGCCCCACTTGGTACGCAGATTGTCCGACCAGTAGCCGACAATCGGGTCGGAAACGGCATCGATCAGCAGCGCAATCCAAAGCGCCGCTGCCACGAGAACCGCCGACAGGCCGAGCACCTGGCTGTAGAATAACAGCAGCACATATTCGAAGCCGTTATTCTTGATGCCACCTGCCGCGCCGCCTACGCCATAGGCGAGGCGGGTGAGAAATCCGGGGGCTCTATGCTCAGCCATTATGCGCGCCGAACCGGCTCAGCGCCTATTCGACGATGTCGAAGTATTCGATTTCCGGGCGACCTGCGAGACAGGCGCCCAGTTTGGCGCCGGCTGCCTTGAAGTAGTCGGTCTGGCCGTGTGCCTTGAGTGCATCCTCGGAGGCATACTCCTCCATGAAGATGTAAGTCTGCGGGTCGGATTTCGATTTGTAGAGCTGGTAGGTCAGCGTGCCGGATTCGTTTGCCTTGACCTTTGCCATGAGATCCTTGCCGACCTCTTCAAACTCGGCGTTCTTCCCTTCGGCGATGGTCAGTTTCGCGACAACTCCGATCATGCAGTCCTCCCAGTGATTTTTCTGTTTGTAGAACCATAACCAACTGTTTCGGCCGGGCAAGCCATGACGTCGCGGATGCGGGCGCTCAGCCCCGAAAGGCGGTCACCTCGATTTCGATCTTCATTTCCGGCGCAATCAGCCCGGCGACCACCATGGTCGCGGCCGGGCGGATCGTCCCGAGATGCCGGCCGAGTACGGGCGCGATGGCGTCGACCAGGCCTCTGTCGACCACTGTGTACTGGACACGGACGATATCACTCATTCCGAAGCCCGCTTCATCCAGGACGCGCGAAATGGTGGCAAAACACGCTTCGGCCTGCGCGGCAGCATCTTCTGGCATGGCCATCGTCGCATAGTCGTAGCCGGTCACGCCGGACACGAAACACCAGTCGCCCTGCACCACCGCGCGCGAATAGCCCAAAGTCCCTTCAAAGGGCGAACCGGTAGAAATCAGGCGGCGCGGCGACGGCATGGCGGTCAGGCTATTTGCCTTCAAACTTCGGCGCGCGTTTTTCGAGAATGGCGTTCACGCCTTCCATGTGGTCCTCGGTCTCGTGCATGAGGGCTTGCGAGGCCGCCGACAGCTCCATGATCGTGTCATAGGAGGCGCTCTGGCCGTGACGCAGCAGCGTCTTGGCAAGGCGTAGGGACTGCGGCGGCTGGACAGCCATGCGTTCGGCGAGCTTCATGGTCTCGTCCATCAGCTGGTCACCCGGCACGACATCGGAGACCAGCCCCCATTCCTTGGCCGTCTGTGCGTCGATAACGTCACCGGTAAAAAGCAGCTGCGCCGCGCGCGAGTTGCCGATAATGCGCGGAAGCAGCCAGGCCCCGCCGTCGCCGGGAATGAGGCCGAGCTTCAGGAAGGTCACACCAAATTTCGCATGATCGGCGGCGATCCGGACATCGGCCATGCAGGCGACGTCGCAGCCAAGGCCGATTGCCGCACCATTCACCGCAGCAATCAGCGGCACTTCAAGATTGTAGAGCGACTTGACCACCAGGTGGATGTTGCGGCGATAGCCATTGCGGATGTCGTTCGGGCTGCCGCCAAAGGCGCCTTTGCGGTCACGCATGGCCTTGACGTCGCCGCCGGCCGAGAAGGCCTTTCCCTCGCCCGTCAGGATTGCGACACGGATCGCCGGGTCTGCCTCGATCTCGGCGCAAGCCGCGGCCACGGCAGGACCGTCGCCTTCCTGGCCGAGCGCGTTCATCATGTCCGGCCGGGTCAGCGTCAGGGTCGCAATCGGGCCGGATTTTTCAAGTTTGATGACGGACATGGTGCAGCGCTCCCGGATAATCTGATGAAGGTTCCGGGATGGTCTATGGCAGGCTGGCTGCCCTGATGTCGAGCCCTGACCTTACGACTTCCGGTAAGTTCCGATGAACCAGTCGTCCCATTCCTCGGTTTCGGGATTGTACTGCTCGAAGTGCTGCGTGACCGAGCCGTCATCATTGGGGACCCAGCTGCCCCTGAAGGGGAAGGTCGTTCCATTGCGGTACTTGATCTCACCTTCGAGCAACATGTGGCCTCTCTGGTTGATCCCGCCGGAATACTCGATGACCGAGCCGGCGCTGACCCAGAGCTGGTGCCACTTCTTGTCGCCCGGGTCGTAATAATTGTAGCTCTGCCCGGTGCCGCCAGCCGTGTTCGTCCAGTGTTCGACGATCAGACAGCCGCGCTCTTCCTTCGTGATGATATTCGTTCCAGCCGGCTGCTCGGCCAGATCGGTCACGGTCCATTCGCCGAGCCAGAAGTCAAAAGCCTCATAGGGCGGCGAGCTGCACGGTTCGGGCTGACCACTGCCCTGTGCATTGGCCCCCGCAGAGAGCCCAAGCGCCGCCAGCGCCGTGACGAGAGATTTCCTGTACATGTATCCTCCCGATAAAAAAGACCCGCCCTGCCAGCTTGGGCAGGACGGGTCCTTGCGTCAAATGAAAGCTTTTGGACGACTTACTCGGCAGCGACCTTCTCGACTTCGCCACTGAGCGCCGTGTAGCGGCGCATATGGTGATCGATATTGCCAAACTCGCTGTCGATCATGGTCAGGCGCTTGAAATAGTGGCCAACAGCCAGTTCGTCCGTCATGCCCATGCCGCCATGGATCTGGATCGCTTCCTGGCCGACAAAACGCCCGCCCTGGCCGATCCGGACCTTGGCACCGGAAACCGCCTTCTTGCGCGTGACTTCATCCTCATCGAGCTTCAGCGTCGCCATATAGGTCATGGAAATCGACTGCTCATGCTCCATGAACATGTCGACCATACGGTGCTGAAGGACCTGGAACTTGCCGATGGCGATGCCAAACTGCTTGCGCTGCTTGGAATACTCAACGGTCATCTGGTGGGCGACGCCCATGGCGCCCATGGCCTCGGCACAGACGGCGACGGTGGCTTCGTCGACAACCCGCTCGATCAGCGGCAGGGCCTTGCCTTCCTCGCCGATGAGGGCATCGGCCGGCACTGTCACATTCTCGAAGTAGACCTCGGATGCGCGGCGGCCATCGACTGTCGGGTAGTCACGCGTCGTGACGCCATCGGCGTCTTTCTCGACGATGAAGACGGAAATGCCGTTCTTGTCGCGACGGTCGCCCGATGTGCGGGCGGTCACGATGAGGTGGCTCGCCCACGGCGCGCCAATCACAACGGCCTTGTGACCGTTGATCACATAGCTGCCGTCTTCCTTCTTCGCCATCGTCTCGAGGTCGTGCAGGTCATAGCGGCCACGCGGCTCAGCATAGGCGAAAGCGAAGACACGCTCACCGCCGATGATCGCCGTGAGGTGCTCTTCCTTCTGGGCGGGCGTGCCCGCATGCTTCAGGAATCCGCCAGCGCAGACGATCGTCGGGACATAGGGTTCGACGACCAGGGCCTTGCCGAATTCTTCCATGATGACCATGGAGTCGACGGCGCCGCCGCCAAGACCGCCATCGTCTTCTGAAAACGGCGCAGCGAGAAGGCCGAGTTCGGCGAATTGCTGCCACATCTCCGGACGCCAGCCTGCATCACTTTCCGAGACCTTGCGGCGGGTGTCGAAGTCATATTGATCGCGAAGCAGCCGGGCCAGGCTGTCGCGGATCATTGTCTGTTCTTCTGAAAAGTTGAAATCCATCGGTTTCCTCCAAATTCCCTTTGTTCAATATTCGTCGAGTATGGCCGCACAGGCGCCGAGCTGGCTTGCCGTGGGCGGCGTGATCTTGGTCGTTTTGGCACCAGACACCATCATCACGCGGTCCTGGCTGCTATCATCCCAGTCGATAACCACCGTCAGCGGATAGTCATCAAGGACAACAAGTTTCTCATTCAGGTCTTCATCCCCGTAGTCGATCAGGACCTCATGGGCCGGATGCGTCTGCCCCATAAGAAAGTATTCCGTGGCGGCTCCAACCCGCACCACGGGATCGTCTTCCAGCGATGCGAGTTCGACCGTTGCACCTTCGCTGAATGGCCGCAGCGCCTTGATGGCGTCACGTTCGGCTTCGGTCGGCAGCGGCGTGTCAAAGCAGCTGCGATAGTCGATGCCGCCATAGAGCAGGAAAAGGCTGTCGGGTGACATCGCCTCGTCTTCTTCAGTGTCGAAGATGCTCTGGTACAGTACCCAGTCGTCTCCAGTGAGAACCACACGCTCGCGGAACGTATCCGCGCTGCCGCCGGTGCTGGACGACCAGAAGACAGACGAACCGGCCTCCAGTTCCGGCAAGGCCGGCTCGTCCGCCGAGGCGGGACAAGACAGGCTTGCCAGGACAGCAGCAGCGGCGACCGGAGCAACCGGAAACGACCTGAAGCCCGATGCCGCGCCTTTGGGTATCTCGTTCACTTTCACTCCAGAAGCTCCGAGCAGTATCCAAGGTCCTGGCCAGCCATGTCGGTCGGGCTCAAGCCCCCTTGAGGCTCGATCACTTCCAGCACCTGGCCCTTGTCACCCGATGCCCAGACGACCTGAACCGGCATACCGAGAACCGGCGAGACAGCAAGGGTCATTTCGGCCTCGCCATACGCCGTCTGGACCGACAATGCATCACCGGCCCCCTCGATATTGGAAATGAGCTCAACCTTCATCGGCTCTGCAACGCTGTAGACGCTTTTGACCCCTGTGCGCACGGAGGCCGAAGCACCCGGAATCAGGGGCCAGATCGCCGACAGCGCCGCCCGGTCTTCATCGCCGGGCAGTGGCTGGTCGCACGACTGCGAATGCACCCCCGAAAACTCGACGATGTAGTCCGCCGCTTCACCGCTGGAGCGCTGAATGTCCGGATCGTAAATGATGAAGTCTTCTCCGGAGATGACGACTTCATTCAACCGGATATAGGTCTGGTCGCCGAACTCGTACTTCCAGGTAATCATGGTGCCCGGCTGCGGAGACTGGAATCCCTGCTGGGCGGCACTCACCTGCGCAGATGCAATCGACATGACAAGCAGGATGAGTGCACGCACCATTGGGTCTACAGCCCCAGGATCATCTTGGTGATGATGTTGCGCTGGATCTCGTTCGAGCCGCCGTAGATGGACGTCTTGCGCATGTTGAAATAGGTCGGCGCGGCCTGATGGGCATAGTCCGGCCCGATCGGGAATTCGTTCGAGCCGTCCTCGGGGAAGCCGCGGAAATACGGGTGGCCATAATGGCCGACCGCTTCCAGGGTCAGCTCGGTCAGGCGCTGCTGGATTTCCGTGCCCTTCACCTTGAGGATCGAGCTTTCCGGGCCGGGGCCCTTGCCCTGCGCTTCGCCAGCCAGCGTCCGCAGCTCGGTGAACTCGAGCGCTGTCAGGTCGATTTCGAGCTGGCTGATCTTGCGGATGAAATCGTCATCCTTGATCAGCGGCTTGCCGTCGAGCAGCTCCGTCGAGGCGATCGCACGCAGCTTTTCGACGCCGCGCTTGGAACGGGCCACGCCAGCAATGCCGGAGCGCTCATGCGCGAGCAGGAACTTGGCATAGGTCCAGCCTTCATTCTCCTTGCCGACGAGGTTCTCCACCGGCACGCGAACATCGGTCAGCCAGGTCTCGTTGACCTCATGGCCACCATCGATGGTCTTGATCGGCTTCACCTCGATACCCGGCGTATTCATGTCGGCGAGGATGAAGCTGATACCTTCCTGCGGCTTGGCAGCGTTTGGATCGGTGCGGCAGAGGAAGAAGCCCCAGTCTGCGTGCTGGGCGAGCGTCGTCCAGGTCTTCTGGCCGTTGATCACATAGTGGTCACCGTCGCGCACGGCCGTCGTCTTCAGCGAAGCGAGGTCGGAGCCTGCGCCCGGCTCTGAATAGCCCTGGCACCACCAGACCTTGCCGGAACGGATACCCGGAAGATGCTTGGCCTTCATTTCCTCTGAGCCGAAGGTGTAGATCACCGGGCCGACCATCGAGACGCCGAAAGGCAGCGGCATGATGGTGTCCATGCGGGCATTCTCTTCAGACCAGATGTAGCGCTGGGTCGGGGTCCAGCCCGTGCCGCCATACTTCTCTGGCCAGGCCGGAACAGACCAGCCCTTTTCGCCGAGAATCTGGTGCCAGGCGAGCATGTCGTCCTTGCCGAGATCCTCTCGTGCCCCGACACCGCGCAGGTGCTTGGGGTAGTTTTCTTCGATGAAGGCCCGGACCTCCTTGCGAAACTCGACTTCCTCCGGGGTGAATTCCAGGTTCATACGCTTATCCTCGCGATCGATTTTCTTATTTGGTATTTCGTTCCCTTCTGCCTGCACGATGGAACGAAAGCAAGTTGACGCGGACGTCAACGTAAGCCTTGTCGCACCCGATTTAGCAGTTTCTCCGGACTTAATTCGCCGGCTGGCCCAGAAAAGGCGCGCATGCTGTCTTCAGAACACCGACAGCGGCAGCCGACCCCATGCCCCCGCCAGTATTGAATTCGAACGGCAGGAGCGGCCTCATGGCGATGCGCTCAAGCGCGGCCTCATGGGCTGGACGTTTCGTCACATGTCCCGACAGCACATGCGCCACGGCATCCGGATTGATGGCATGGACAACGCCAGCCGCAATTGTCGTGGCGAAGCCATCGAGGACGACCGGCACAGACTGGATGCGCGCGGCCAGGATGGCACCAACGCAAGCGGCCAGCTCACGCCCGCCAAGGCAGCGCAAAGCCTCCAGCGGATCATCCAGGTGGCCGCGATGCGTCGCCAGGGCCTTGTTCACGAGTTCGGTGCGAGATGCGCTGACATCCTTGGGAGTCTGGGGCCCGGGGCGAACCCAGTAATTGGCGGTGCCGCCATAAAGCGCGCAGGCCACGGCCGCCGCAGACGTCCCGATTCCGGCACCGATGACACCGAGGGCGAGGAGGTCCGGCTTTCCCTCAAGAGCCTCGAAACCATAGGCAATCGTCGCCGCGCACTCGCGTTCGGACATCGCCGGGACTTCCGCGAAATCCGCCGTCGGTTTGTCGAGGGCAAGTTCGAAAACCCGGATGTTTACGCCAACCTGTGCAGCGATTGCCGAAAGCGGCGCCTTTCCTTCGCGGAGGGCTTCCACCTTGGAGCGGGTACTGTCATCGCTGGAAAGCGTGATCTCTTTGCTCGAGATACCGTGCGAGCCAGCGAACAGGGCAAGCGTTGCGTTCTCGATGCGCGGCGGAAACCGGCCCTGCCAGTAGGCCAGCCATTCGGCGGCTTCACCGAGGCGCCCGAAATCGCCCTCGCGCCCCATGCCGAGCAGCGCCTGACTTACGCTTTCTGCAGGGGCCGGATCATGTTCGACCTTGCGAAGTGCCAAATCGCGCACATCATCAAAAGGCGTTGCAGGAGAGGCTGCGTCACTCAACGTATTCACTCACACATAGGAATGGGCGCAAACCGCCTGAAAGACCCGTTGAAGTCAATGAAAGATTCGTGATTTTTTGCCAATCTACGACAAAAGTCGCACAGTGAAATTGAAATGACGAAAAAGCCAATTCCCATCATGTCGCCCTGTCAGTCCGTCTGCGCCGTGGACGGCCAGACCGGATTTTGTCTTGGATGCGGTCGGACGCTGATGGAAATCGGCACCTGGACCAAACTCACCCATGAGCAGCGCCAGGACGTGATGAGCGTGCTGGGCGACCGGATGGATCATCTCAAATCGCTCGGAAAGCTTGGCCCGAACGCATGAGCGCGCGCCTGGTCTCCACGCTGATCAGCGCAGCCGCGATTGCCGGCGCCGTCGCCATCTTCGTCGTGCCGAAACTCGATGAAACGCCTGAACCTGATACCAGCCGGCCAGCCGCTGAAATCAACTCCGCGACCACGACACCCCAGCCTGCCGACACAACACGGCGCCAGGCCGTGCTCTCCATCCGGGACGATGGCCACTACTGGGCGCGAACGCTGGTCAACCGCAAGGCCAGCGTCGACTTCATGGTGGATACCGGCGCCAGCACGGTCGCGATCACCCAGGACGATGCCCGCAAGATGGGGCTTTCGCCCGATGAACTCGAATATATCTGGGAAATCCGCACCGCTGGTGGCCTTACTCATGGAGCGAGCGTGCGGATCGACTCCATCAAGATCGGTCAGGTCGAGGTGAAGAATGTCAGCGCCATGGTGATGCGCGAGGAGCTGACGCAGTCGCTTCTCGGCATGAGCTTCCTGCGCGAGCTTTATTCCTATGAGTTCCGCGGCGATCGCCTGATCATCCGCCAATAACCTTCCAGACCATCCGAACCGATACGACCACCAGCAGCACGCCAAAGAGCTTTCGCAACAGGCCGGCATCGAGCTTGTGAGCGAGGGACGCGCCGACCGGCGCCATGGTCACCGTGCAGATCGATATCAGCGCGAAGGCGGGCAGGTTCACATGGCCCAGCGAGAAAGGCGGGAGACCGGCCTTCCCAATGCCATTCCCGATCGCAACGGCCGCGCCCGGCAATCCGATGGCAACGCCAAAGCCGGCCGCTGTGGCAACAGCCTGATGGATCGGCCTGCCGCAGACGGTCATCAGGCTTACGCCGAACGTTCCGCCGCCAATCCCCATGATGGCCGAGAGCGTCCCAAGCGCGCTGCCAAGTCCCATCCGGGCCGGGCCTTTGGGCAGGTCTTCAGCTAGCCGCCAGCTGGGACGTCCGAAATAGAGCTGCATTGCCAGCACCAGAAGCAGGGCGCCAAAAATGAACGTCAGGACGTCCTTCGACACATAGCCTGCAATGGATTGGCCAATAACGGCGCCCAGCACGATCCAGGGCGCCCAGCCGCGGATGACAGCCCAATCCACCGCCCCCCGCCTGTTATGCGCCATGACGGAGCGGATCGATGTCAGGATGATGGTCGCAAGCGACGTCGCAATGGCAACGTGCATCGCGGTTTCGCCATAGCCGAGCGCCGTCAGCAGGAAATAGAGGACTGGCACGATGACCGCTCCGCCACCGATCCCGAACAGGCCTGCAGCCAGCCCGGCGGCAAGGCCGGCGGCGATCAGGGAGACAAGCAGGATGCCGTATTCCGAGACGAACGCGGCCATCATGCCGGAACAACGTGCGGCGAAACATGAGACAGCGCTTCGTCCAGCACTTCGAGCCCCGCACCAGCTCGAACGGCTTTTTCAGACAGCGTACGCCGCCAGCCTCTTGCGCCAGGCTGGCCTGCGAAGAGGCCCAGCATATGCCGCGTCATGGAGGACAGTTTCACCCCCTCCTCCAGGCGCGCCGCCATATAGGGCCGGTAAGCCTGCAGCCCGTCCAGACAGGCCTGCATATCGAAAGCGTCATGCCCCTGCCCGGTCTCGAGCAGCCGGTCGACATGCGTCAGGACGTGGGGCGTCTGGTAGGCGGCCCGACCAAGCATGACGCCGTCGAAGGTCTTTAGGTGTTCAGCGCTCTCGCCGAGCGTCTTTATTCCGCCATTGAGGACAATCGTGAGCTCGGGCCGCTCGGCTTTGAGGTCGGCCACCAGGCCGTAGTCAAGCGGCGGGATGTCCCGGTTCTCCTTCGGGCTGAGCCCGGAGAGCCAGGCCTTGCGCGCATGCACGGTGAAGACCTCGCAGCCGGCATCGGCGACCTGATCGACAAAGCCGAACAGGGTCTCGCGCGGCGGGTCATCATCGACAGCAACCCGGCACTTGACCGTCACAGGAATGGATACCGCCTGCCGCATCGCGCTGACACAGCGGGCCACGGTTGCCGGCTCCTGCATCAGGCAGGCACCGAACCGGCCAGACTGCACACGGTCCGATGGGCAACCGCAATTGATGTTGACTTCATCGTAGCCGAAGCTTTCCGCGATCCGGGCTGCCTCGGCGAGCTTGTGCGGGTCCGAACCGCCAAGCTGCAGCACAACCGGGTGCTCGTCAGCGCTGAAGCCAATCAGGCGGTCGCGATCACCGTGGATCACGGCATCTGCGGTCACCATTTCGGTCCAGAGCAAGGCACGCTTCGACAATGCACGATGGAACATCCGGCAATGCCGGTCCGTCCAGTCCATCATCGGCGCGACGGAAAATCTGTAATCGAGCAAGGTGTCCTTGACCATTCCGACCTGCAAGGTGGCAATTGGGCCTCGTCCAAGCACACATTGCCTTACCAGTAAATCGGCGAGGTGTTCGCCCGCTACTCCTCGGAGCTGGCTTCAAGGAAACCGTTCACGTCCAGCCAGTGGATGAAGGCATCGAACCACTTGTTGCTGGTGCGGTCCGGATTGCCGAGGCCGAAGCCATGGCCGCCATTCTGGTAGAGATGGAACTCAACCGGGATACCGGCATCGAACCAGGACTGGATCAAGCCAAACTCGCCGCCGAACAGGAAATCGTCCGTCGCGATTGCGGCGAACATGGGCGGCGCACCCTCCGGCACGTCGACCGGGCCCATGCCGCCATAGATCGGGCCGATAAAGGCGAGGTCGACGGTCTCCGAATTGAGCGTGGTGTGCATTGTTAGGCCAGCGCCGGCGGAAAAGCCGATCATGCCGATCCGCGCCGGATCGACACCCCACTCATCCTTGTTTTCAAGGATCATGGCGTAAGCGGCTTCGGCATCCTCCAGCTGGTTGGAGAGATCCCAGCGCGGCGGTCCGGCGGGTGTGTCATCATCCTCGTCCCGATTGCCCGCCTCGGCGAAGCGCCGTTCCATCTCTTCCTTGAAGGCGTCGAGTGTGTCTGCTGTCGGCTGTAGCCGGTATTTCAGGACGAACGCGTTGATGCCCTTGTCCTGAAGCGCCTCGGCGACTTCCCAGCCTTCATTGCCCATGGACAGCCACATGAAGCCCCCACCCGGCGCGACGATGACACTGGCGCCAGTGGCTGTCTCCGGGTCCGCCAGGAAAGGCGTGAGCGTGGCTGCGGTAATGTTGCGCGCCATCGGATCGCCCCACTGGCGAAACCAGGACTCGCTGGCCGTCTGGCCTTCCACGCCGCCTGTATTCAACGGGATCGCTCCAGCCTCGGCAGGCGCCTCCATGGGATACATCGTCCCGTCCTGAGCAAGCGCCGGGCCGGCGAAAGTAACGGTACAGAAGGCCGCGATCATGGATCGGATCATCATGGCTTTTGCCCTTCCTCGGTGGACTGGCTTGCGGGCGCAGGTTGCGGTGGAACGCTGATGCCCTCGGGCGTCTGTTCGACCGGCTGAAGCGTGCCGTCCGGATTATGGTAGAGATATTCGACGCGGACGGAGCGGCGGCCGAGTGCCCCCGGCACGCCGTCGATCGTCTGTGACGCATCGTGGTAGAAGAGATACCACTGGCCTTCGAACTCGACCGTGCCGGGATGGATGGTGAAACTGTTCTCACCCGAACCGGTGAGCATTCCCTGTAGCGTCCACGGACCGGTGATGCTCGGCGCCGTCGCATAGTGGATCTGCTCATCCTCGCTGACACTGCGGTGGATCGCGGCGTAGAGGAGATAGTAGGTCCCGTTGTGTTTGTGGATCCAGGGGCCTTCCTCGTAGGGCGCGATGTCGAGCGTCTGGATCGGGCCGTCGAGCTCGATCATGTTCGGCGCAAGCTTCGCATAATAGAGGATCTGGTTGCCCCACCAGAGCCAGGCCGTGCCGTCATCGTCCTGGAACACGGTCGGATCAATGTCATCCCAGGAGTGCGCGGCCATCTTCGTCATGCTGTTGCTGATGAGAGCAGACCCGCGCGCATCGACGAAAGGCCCGGTCGGACTGTCGGACACGGCCACCCCGACCGCCTTGCCGGGATCGGTGTCGTCGTGCTCGACCGTTGTGTAGAAGTAGAACTTGCCGTCTTTCTCCTCGACCTCGGACGCCCACGCGTCGCGCTTGGCCCACGCAAAGTCGGTGGGCTTCATGACCGGGCCATGCGCCGTCCAGTTGCGCATGTCGTCGGAGGAATAGACCAGCCATTCGGTGATGTTGAACATCTGGTCTGGGCCGGCCTCGTCATGGCCGACATAGAGATAGACCCGCCCGTCATGGACCATGGGCGCGGGATCGGCTGTGAAGGCATCCGAAAAGAGCGGGTTGGCCCCCGGCAGTCGGGGCTCATTTGCCGCCGGTGCGCCCTGCGATACGCAGGCTGAAAGGAGGACCGCAGCAAGGCCGGTCGTCAGCGATGATCGTTTGGCAGACATCACTCACTGCTCCTCTGTCAGGACAACGACCGAATGCGGCGGCAAGTTTGCCACGCCGCCTTCGACCTCGAACGGCGATGGCGTGACAGCCTCCGGTGCCTCGAACGTGTTGTGCGCGTCCATGGCTTCCGCTGTCAGGATCCGTCCCGTGAAGGCACTCGCCCCGAACGCACTGATATCAACGGCGTGCGCGGCCTTCGCGTCGGAATTGATGAGGGCGACAACCAGCTTGCCGTCCGGCGTTTGCGCCGCCGAAAGGCTGATCGCGGGGATGGTGTGGTCACCATGGCTGTAATCCGGCGCATCGTAGCTTACCGGCAGCGCCGTCGCGCCCTGGAAGGGCTTGTACATCTCGAAGACGTGATAGGTCGGCGTCAGCACCATGTCGGGGCCATCCGTCAGGATCATGGCCTGCAGCACGTTCACCATCTGGGCGATGTTGGTCATGGCGACCCGGTCAGCATGGTCATGGAATATGTTGAGGCTGAGGGCCGCGACGACCGCGTCGCGCATAGTGTTCTGCTGGTAAAGCGCCGGCGTGTCCTCCGTGGCCGGGTCGTACCAGGTGCCCCATTCGTCAACATACAGGCCGAAGTCGTCACCCAGGTCTTCATGCTCTTCGAACATCGCGATCTGGTCCGTGATCACATCCTCCATGCGGAGTGCGCGTGACAGGGTGGAAATCCACTCCGCCTCCGGAAAGCCCACCGCTGCGCCCTTGGCGCCCCAGTCGCCGGTCGGCAGGGAGTAGACGTGCACGGAAATGCCTTCGGCCAGATCGGCGATGTAAGGATGGCTCAATACGGCGTCCGAGTATTCGATATTCTCGTCATGCGAGCCGGAGATGATGCGCTTGGGCTGCTCGCCCTCGGTCTTCGCGAAACTGGAATAGAGCGCGTACGTGTCCGCGTAGTATTCCGGCGTGATATGACCGCCGCAGCCCCAGGTCTCATTGCCGATGGCGAGATAATCCACGGTCCATGGCTCGTCCCGGCCATTGGACCGGCGTTCCTCGGCGCGGTCGCCTCGGGTGGCCGTGATGTATTCCAGCCAGTCGGCGGCATCCTTCGGCGTGCCGGTGCCGATATTGATGTTGAGATAGGTTTTCGCACCTAGCCGTTCGGCGAGGTTGAAGAATTCATGCGTCCCGAACGTGTTCGGCTCGAGCGTCCCACCCCAGGCGGCGTTGGTACGCAGTGCCCGTTCGCCGATGCCGTCACGCCAATAGTAGCGGTCCGAATAGCAGCCGCCCGGCCACCGGATCACGGGAATGTCCAGCTTGTCGAGCGCGGCGAAGACATCGTCGCGAATCCCATCCGTATTGGGGATATCGCTGTCTTCGCCGACCCAGATGCTGCCATAGGGCTGGGCCCCGAGATGCTCGAGGAACTGGCCGTACACTTCTGGTGCGATCGTGCCGATGGGCGAGGACGGATCAACTGTGGCACGCGTCTGCGCCTCGATCGTCGCACACGCCGATAGCGCTATCATGCTTGCCGCTAATAATGCAGACCGGATCATTCTTTTCTCCCTGATCTATTCTCGTTGTTTCGCCCCTGTCCGGGCGCCCCTGCCTTATAGCGGCAATGGGTGGAAGTCGGATTGGGCTTGCCCTTCCACGATGCGGTTTCGCAGCGGAGCGCCGAAGCCCTCCGCGCTGATCTCAAAAACATCCCCCGGCTTGGCTTCGATACCATCCGCAAAACTCAACGTCGCCGTCCCGAAGAAATGGACATGCACGTCGCCCGGCCGCCGGAAACCTTCATATTTGAAATGGTGCGCTTCGAGATTGGCGATGGAATGGCTCATATTGTCTTTGCCGCTGGCAAAGGGCTTTTCCCAGACTGTTTTTCCATCGCGCGAAATCATCGACCTGCCCCGTATGTCGGCAGGCAGCTCGCCGAGCCGCAGCTCTGGCCCGAAAGCGCAGGGGCGCAGCTTCGAATGGGCAAGATATAGATAGTTGATCTTCTCCATCGTGTGGTCGGAAAACTCATTGCCGAGGCAGAAGCCGAGACGACGCGGCCGGCCATCCGCCGCGATGATGTAGATGCCGGCGATCTCGGGCTCTTCGCCGCCGTCAAGCGCAAATCGGGGTGAGACAAGGTCTCCACCAGGCCTGACGACCGACAGCCCGTCGCCCTTGTAGAACCATTCCGGCTGCACACCCTCCTGCCCGCTTTCCGGCTTGCCGCCTTCAAGCCCCATGCGGAACATCTTCATGGAATCGGTAAGGTTTTCCCCGCCCGCTTCGAGCTTCGCATGCATGGCGTCGCGGGTGTCGGCGCTGCCGAGATGGGTCAGGCCTGTCCCTGTGACCAGAAGGTGGGCCGGGTCGGGGTGGCTAATGGGCGACAGGATGCGCCCCTCCAGAAGCAGCGCTTCATAATTCAGACGCCCAGAACCCAGTGAAGCCTGGATAGCGTCAGACAGTCGAAGCCCCTGCTCCATCACTTTGAGAGCAAAGTCATACAGCGAAATCGCAGGCTCCAGCGGCGCCAGCGTTTCGCTGTCGAGAACACAGGCAACCCGCCCGGCGCCAGAATCGTCAAGATACTGAACGAGGTTCATTGGTGATCCGTCTCGTCAATGCCGGCAACATGAACGAAATCCCGGCGCGACTCTTCGAGGAGGATCTGCATCGTACGCGCCGCCCCTGCGCTGTCGCGCTTCAGGATCGCATCGCAGACCGCCTTGTGGCGCGGCAGGGACAGGTCATGGGTGTGCGGATGGCGGCTGGTAAGCTCGATGGAGTATTTGAGCGCATTGTAGAGCGTGCGCCCGATATGGGCGAGAAACGGGTTTTGCGTCGCATCGACAATGGCTTGGTGGAATTCAAGGTCCGGGTCCATGAGATCAGACGTGGTATCGGCCTCCTCCATCGCCTCATAGGCTGAGCGGATGCGCACCAGGTCCTCTTCACTTGCATTCCTCGCCGCCAGCGCCGCAGCGCCCGGCTCATAGACCATGCGCGTATCAAACAGGGAGTCGATGAAGTCCTGCTCGGGCAGCGACTGGATTGTCCAGCGCAGCACGTCCGGATCCAGCATCGACCAGTTCTCACGCGCCCTGACCGTCGTCCCGACCCGCGAACGCGACTCCACCAGCCCCTTGGCCATCAGGACCTTTGTCACTTCCCGCAGGATGGGCCGGCTAACGTCGAATTCCTCGCCGAAATACTGCTCGCTCGGCAAACGATCACCGACCGGATAGTCGCCCGAGACAATTCGCAGACCCAGGGTCTCGACGAGTTGTTCGGTGAGGTTTCGAGGTTTCAGCGACATGAGGTAACCGATGTGTTGGCAGCGTCTTACTCATATTGTATGACCAGATGACGCAAATCAAGCCGCGTTCAGAAAGCGCCGCAAAAAACGGTTCAGGGAGAGGCATTGAATGTCTGACCAGAAGAGGAAACTCCGGTCTCAGGCCTGGTTCGGCACAGCCGACAAGAACGGCTTCATGTACCGGTCCTGGATGAAGAATCAGGGGTTTCCGGCACATCAGTTCGACGGCAAGCCCGTCATCGGCATCTGCAATACCTGGTCTGAACTCACCCCCTGCAACGCACATCTTCGCGGTGTTGCCGATCGGGTTAAGCAAGGCATCTACGAGGCGGGCGGCCTGCCGGTAGAGTTCCCTGTCTTCTCGAATGGCGAGTCGAACCTCCGCCCCACAGCCATGATGACCCGCAACCTTGCCAGCATGGACGTCGAGGAGGCGATCCGCGGCAATCCCGTCGATGGGGTCGTGCTGCTGGTCGGCTGCGACAAGACCACGCCGGCCTTGCTCATGGGCGCGGCAAGCTGCGATGTCCCGGCCATCGTCGTCAGCGGCGGGCCGATGCTGAACGGCTACCACAAGGGCAAGCCCGTCGGCTCCGGCACGCTCGTCTGGCGGATGAACGAGCAATACAATGCCGGCGAGATCAGCCTCGACGAGTTCATGGCCGCCGAGCAGTCCATGTCGCGCTCGGCTGGCTCCTGCAACACGATGGGCACGGCCTCCACCATGGCCTGCATGGCCGAATCCCTTGGTGTGACGCTGCCCGAGAACGCCGCCATTCCCGCCGTCGATTCCCGGCGCTATGGCCTTGCGCACCTTTCCGGCATGCGCGCCGTGGAGATGGTGAAGGAAGACCTTGCCCTCTCCAAGCTCCTTACCCGCGAAGCCTTCGAGAACGCGATCCGCGCGAACGCCGCAATCGGCGGATCGACGAACGCCGTCATCCACCTGAAAGCCATCGCCCAGCGGATCGGCGTCGATCTCACGCTTGATGACTGGCAGACGCTGGGCGCGGACGTGCCGACCATTGTGGACCTGCAGCCCTCCGGCCGGTTCCTGATGGAGGAATTCTACTATGCCGGCGGCTTGCCTGTCGTCCTGCGCCGCCTCGGTGAACTCGGCCTCCTGCACCGCGGCGCGCTGACGGCGAACGGCAAGCCGATCTGGGAGAACGTCAAGGACGCGCCCTGCCACAATGACGAGGTCATCCGCCCGCTCGGCAATCCGCTGGTCGCAAGCGGCGGCATCTGCATCCTTCGCGGAAACCTCGCCCCGCGCGGCGCCGTGCTGAAGGTTTCGGCCGCTACGCCAGAGCTGCTGAAGCATCGCGGCCGCGCCGTCGTCTTCGAAGACTTCAAGGACTACAAGGCCCGCTTTGCCGATCCTGATCTCGACATAGACGAGACCTCTGTCATGGTGCTGAAGAATTGTGGACCGAAAGGCTATCCGGGCATGGCTGAAGTCGGGAATATGGGCCTGCCGCCGAAACTGCTGAAGCGCGGGATCACCGATCTCGTCCGCATTTCGGACGCGCGGATGAGCGGCACCGCCTTTGGCACCGTCGTCCTGCATGTGGCACCTGAAGCGGCAGAATTCGGTCCTCTCGCCGCCGTGCGCAATGGCGACATGATCGAACTCGATGCGCGCGCGGGCCGGTTGCATCTCGATATCCCGGATGAGGAGCTCGAGGCCCGCCTCGCTGAGCTTCGGGCCAGTACCGTCGCCCAACCTGCCGGAGGATATGAAGGCCTCTACCGCCGGCATGTGCTGCAGGCCGATGAAGGCTGCGATTTCGATTTTCTTGTTGGCTGCCGGGGCGCCGCCGTCCCGCCCCATTCCCATTGAGCAATACTGCCATGACCACCCCTGCCCCACTTACAAACACCTATCCGAGCCTCGCCGGCCGGACTGTCTTCATTACGGGTGGTGCGACGGGGATCGGCGCCGAGCTGGTCAGTGCATTTGCAGCCCAGAAGGCAAAGGTCAGCTTTGTGGACCTGCAGAAGGATGCGGGCAAAAGCCTTGCAGACACAACCGGCGCCAGCTTCTTCGAATGTGATCTACGCGACACCTGCAAGCTTGCCGACATCATTGCAAAGGTCGGCGAGGCGAACGGCCCGATCAGCGTTCTCGTCAACAATGCCGCCGACGATACGCGCCACGATTTTCGCGAGGTTACTGAAGCCTATTGGGATGACAGGATCGCGGTGAATCTCCGCCACGCCTTCTTCGCGATCAAGGCCGCGCATTCCCAGATGCTTGAGGCCGGCGGCGGCTCCATCGTCAATTTCGGCTCGATGAGCTGGTATGAATGCCAGGGCGGCATGACCGGCTACACCACGTCCAAGGCCGCCATCGAGGGCATGACGCGCGGCCTTGCCCGCGATCTCGGCGCCGACAATATCCGCATCAACACGCTGGTGCCGGGCTGGGTGATGACACCGAAGCAAAAGGCAATGTGGGTCGGCGAAGAGGTAAAGCGCGAGATCGAACGCGGTCAGTCGCTGAAGAGCGAGCTGCTGCCGCAGGATATCTGCGCCATGGCGCTGTTCCTCGCCTCGGACGATGCGCGGATGTGTACGGCCCAGTCGTTTATAGTCGACGGCGGCTGGATCTGAATTCTAGAATAGAAAGAAAAACGGGAGGCCAAATGAAACAGCTTATCACGCTAATTGTTAGCGCTATCGCTATCGCAGGGTGCGGTTCCGGAAGCTCGGAGGGCGGCGCCGACGACCAGCTCACCGTCGGTTTCTCTCAGGTTGGCTCCGAAAGCGGTTGGCGGACGTCGTTTACGCAGGCCGTGCAGGCCGAAGCGCGCGACCGGGGCATCGACCTGAAATTCTCCGACGCACAGCAGAAACAGGAAAACCAGATCCGCGCTGTGCGCAGTTTCATTGCCCAGGGCGTCGATGCCATTGTCATCGCGCCCGTCGTCGAAACCGGCTGGAAGCCCGTGCTGACGGAAGCCAAGCGCGCCGGTATCCCGGTCGTCATCGTCGACCGTAACATGGCGCTCGAAGATGACAGCCTGTACCTCACGCGCGTTGCGTCCGACTTCGTCGAGGAAGGCCGCAAGGCCGGCCGCTGGCTGATGGAAGAGACGGGCGGCGATTGCGACATCGTCGAGCTACAGGGCACGGTCGGCGCCACGGCCGCCATCGACCGCATGACCGGCTTCAATGAGGTGATCGCCAACTACCCCGATGCCGAGATCGTCATGACACAGACGGCAGACTTCACCCGCGCCCGCGGCAAGGAAATCATGGAGACCTTCCTGCGCGCCATGGACCCTGCCGATATCTGCGCGGTCTGGGCGCATAATGACGAGATGGCGCTCGGCGCGGTGATCGCCATGAAGGAAGCCGGTATCGATCCAGGCGACGACATTCTCGTCGTCTCCGTCGATGCCGTGCCGGACATCTTCAAGGCCATGGCCGATGGCGACACCAACGCCACGGTCGAGCTGAGCCCGCATATGGGCGGCCCGGCCTTCGACGCAATCGAGGCGCATCTGCGCGGCGAGAGCGTGGAAAAGCTGATCTCGGTGAATGGCGACCTCTTCACCCAGGAGACCGCCGCCGAGGAATACCAGAAGCGGACCGCCGGCTGAGCCAATGACTGCTGCCACGTCGCTACTCTCCCTCCGCGGGGTCCGGAAGGAATTTCCGGGCGTCGTCGCACTGGACGATGTCGACTTCGAGGTGAGGCCCGGCGAGGTCCACGCGCTGCTCGGCGAAAACGGCGCGGGCAAGTCGACACTGATCAAGGTGCTGACAGGCGTCTATCCGCGCGATGGCGGGGAAATGTCGCTGGGCGGCGAGACGCTGTCGCCGCAATCGGTTGGCGAAGCACAGGCGGCGGGGATCAGTACGGTGTACCAGGAGGTCAATCTCCTGCCCAACCTGTCGGTCGCGCAGAACCTCCTGCTCGGGCGCGAGCCGCGGCGCTTCGGCCTGACCGACTGGAAGCAGATGAATGCCAAGGCGCGCGAAACGCTGAAGCGATTCCGTCTCGACATCGACGTGACCCGCCCGCTGGGTGCGTTCTCCGTCGCCATCCAACAGCTTGTCGCGATTGCCCGAGGTGTCGACCAGCGCGCGAAAATTCTTGTCCTTGATGAGCCGACGGCAAGCCTGGATGCCAGCGAAGTCGAGGTGCTATTCGACATCCTGCGCGACCTGCGGACCGCCGGGCTGGGCGTGGTCTTCGTCACCCACTTTCTCGACCAGGTCTATGCGCTATCGGACCGGATAACGGTGCTGCGTAATGGCAGGAAGATCGGGACGTTCGAGACAGCCGAACTCCCTCGCCCGAAACTCGTCGAGCACATGCTGGGCTATGAGCTCCAGGGCACGGCCAGCAGCCACGCAAGCCGCGGAACAGTAACAGAGGGAAACGACGCGGCGCTGGAAATGGACAGTGCCTGCGTATCGGGTTCGGTGCAGGAGATCAGCCTGGCGGCGCAATCGGGCGAGGCGATCGGTCTTGCCGGCCTGCTCGGTTCCGGGCGCACCGAAGTCTGCCGCGCACTCTTCGGTCTCGACACGCTTTCCAGTGGCCGGATTCGCCGCAATGGCCGCGATGTGCACATCACATCGCCGCGCGGCGCCATTGCAAAAGGCATCGCGCTGTGCCCGGAGGACCGCAAGGCAAACGGCATCGTGGGCGAGCTTAGCGTGCGGGAGAATATTGCCCTCGCCTTGCAGGCCCGGCGCGGCTGGTGGCGGCCCATTCCGGCCCGTGAGAAGCGCGCCATGGCCGAGAAGGCGATTACCGATTTCAAGATTGCGACACCTGACGCCGACAAGCCCGTCCGCCTTCTCAGTGGCGGCAACCAGCAAAAGGTCATCCTCGCGCGCTGGCTCGCCATCGCGCCGGATGTGCTGCTCCTGGACGAGCCGACACGCGGCATTGATGTCGGCGCTCATGCTGAAATCCTGCGCCTCATCCACCAGCTCTGCGAGCGCGGAATGGCGTTGATTGTGACGTCTTCGGAACTGGAAGAACTCGTCGCCTTCAGCCACCGCGTCATCGTGCTGCGCGACTTCCGCCAGATCGCAATGATCGAAGGCGAGGACATCACAGAGGACGCCGTCTTGCAGGCGATTGCCTCATGACCGGGCCGAAGTCGATCATTTCCACACTGCAGCGCCACGGCGCGCTCTGGCCGCTGGTCGCGCTCGGCCTCATCTGGCTGGTCATCATCATCGTCAATCCGGGCTTCTTTGCTTTCACCATTCAGGACGGGCGAGTGTTCGGCGGCGTCATCGATATCTTCAATCGCGGCGCACCGGTCGCCCTGATCGCCATCGGCATGTCGCTCGTCATTGCTACTGGCGGAATCGACTTGTCGGTCGGAGCCGTGATGGCGATTGCGGGCGCCGTCGCGGCCAATCTCATTGTCGGGACGGACCTGCCCGCGCCGCTGATCATCCTCGCCGGCCTCGGCGCAGGCCTTGCCGCCGGGCTGTTGAACGGCACGCTCGTCGCGGGGTTTGGAATCCAGCCGATTGTCGCGACCCTCATCCTGCTCGTCGCCGGGCGCGGCGTCGCGCAGCTCCTGAACGATGGCCAGATCATCACCTTCCAGAACGAGGCCTTCGCCTTTGTCGGGGTCGGCACACTGCTCGGCCTGCCCATGCCAGTCTGGCTGGTCCTGTTCGTTCTCGCTGCGATGCTGTTGATCACCCGCCGGACAGCGCTCGGCCTGTTCGTTGAGGCGGTTGGCGCAAATGCCTCGGCGAGCCACTATGCCGGCGTTCCCGTGCGCGCCATCAAGCTGACTGTCTACGCGATTGCCGGCCTCTGCGCGGCGCTCGCAGGCCTCGTCGCAACCGCCGACATCCAGGGCGCCGATGCGAACAATGTCGGCCTCTGGATCGAGCTCGACGCCATCCTCGCCGTCGTCATCGGCGGCACCAGCCTGATGGGCGGGCGGTATTCGCTCGTGCTCGCTGTTGTTGGCGCGCTTATCATCCAGTCGCTCAATACCGCCGTCGTGTTGTCGGGCATTCCGCCGAAGTTCAACCTGGTGATCAAGTCGGCCGTGATTGTCGCCGTTCTGATGCTGCAGTCGCCGGTCGCGCAGGCCCAACTTGCCTCGCTGCGCAGGAGGTTCACCGCATGATCCCGGCCCGCCACGCGCCCGTCCTCGTCACCGCAGGTCTCTTCGCAGCGCTCTTCATCCTCGGCGCGCTGCAGTATGACGGCTTCGGTACGCTGCGTGTCTTCCTCAACCTGTTCACCGACAATGCCTTTCTCGCGGTGACCGCCATCGGCATGACCTTCGTCATCCTGTCCGGCGGCATCGACCTGTCGGTTGGGGCGGTCATCGCCTTCACCGGCGTGCTGACCGCCGTCCTCATACAGGCGGGCTGGCCGCTATGGCTGGTATTTCCGCTCGTGCTGGTCATCGGCGGGACGTTCGGCGCCGGCATGGGATGCCTGATCCACTTTTACAGGCTACAACCCTTCATCGTGACGCTTGCCGGCATGTTCCTGATGCGGGGGCTCGCCGTCGTGGTCAGCGAACGCTCCGTGCCCATCGAGCATTCTGTCTATGACGCGGTAAACGCGGCGGGCGTCATGCTGCCGGGCCGCGCCTTCATAAGCGCTCAGGCGATCATGCTCGTCATCGTGCTCGCCGGCGCTCTCATCCTTGCCCACTACAGGCGATTTGGAACCTATGTCTACGCCATGGGCGGCAATGCGGAATCGGCCCGCCTGATGGCTGTGCCTGTCGCGCGCACCACGATCGGCATCTATGCCCTCAGTTCCTTCCTCGCCGCTCTCGCCGGGATCATGTTTTCCTTCTACACCTCATCGGGCTACGCCCTCGCCGCTGTCGGTCTCGAGCTGGATGCGATTGCCGCAGTGGTCATCGGCGGCACGCTGCTCACCGGGGGCTATGGCTATGTGATCGGCACGCTTGTCGGCGTGATGCTGATGGGTCTTGTGCAGACCTACATCGCCTTCAACGGCTCGCTGAACAGCTGGTGGACCAAGATCGTCATCGGCGTCCTGGTGCTCATATTTGTCTGTCTCCAGAGGATCCGGATACCCACCAGGGCTGCGACAGGGTCCGCCCGCGAATGACGGTCTGCTACACCCGATAGCGATATCCAGGAAGTCCGCGCGCATTCGTTCGCAGCACGAACAGGCCACCAGATTTCGGAAGCGCGCTCAGGCTTTGCCCATCAAGCCCCTCCCGTGCGGACGTCACGAAGACAAGGTTCATGTCTGGACCGCCAAAGGCGGGACAAGTCGGTTGCGGCGCAGGCAAGTCAATCGCACTGAGCGCGTCGCCATCCGGCGAGAAGACGGCAAGCCTGCCACCGCCCCACAGCGCAGACCAGTAACGCCCTTCGCTGTCGACCGTTGCGCCATCCGGCGCCCCCTGCTGCGGCTTCGCGAAGACAGATGATGCGCCTTTTTCATCGCGCCGGCGGATGACGCCTTCCATCGTATCGGCATAATACATTGCATCGCCGGATGGAGACCAGGCCAGGCCATTCGGTATGCCCAGTCCCGGTATCTCCAGCCTGACGCCAGACGCCCCGGCCAGCCGGTAAAAGCCTGTCTCGCAGGGCGTTTCACCGCCCCCTTCATGCATGGATCCTGCCCAGAAACTCCCGTCCGGACCAACCTTTCCATCATTCAGCCGCACATTGTGAGCCTCAAGTTCGGGCGGCCGCGCAAGCCAGTCGATCTTGCCGGTTTCCGGCTCGAAAAGCGCAAACCCGCTCTCGAAGGCGCAGACAAACCGGCTGTCATCGCCTTCAACGAGGCCAAAGGATCCCAGGCGCTCAGGTAGGCCAAAAGACTGTACCGAGCCCACCGGCCAGGTCAGGCGAAACATCCGGCTTTCCTGAATATCGGTCCACCAGACCGTCTGGTCGCTCGCCCGCCAGACAACACCCTCGCCCAACGTATTGGCGACATCGATGATGTCGATCAGCTCAACTTCGATCATGCCTATTCGCCTTGGCCCGGCGCATTGGGGAATTCGAGTGCCTTGTAGTATCCCAGGTCGTGCGCGGGCGGTTCCGTCCCTGCAGGCAAATCAAGTCCGTTGACGCTCATCCAGTAAGCCAGTGAAGCGTCCCGCCACCAGCGGGCCTCCTTTGACTGAATGTCGAGATAGGCCGAAACCTCCCGAAACCGCTCGCGATCAATGGCGCCCTCGAGAGACTGCCAGTGCACCTTCAGCTCGCCCACCTGGGACACGCCACGATCATAGTGATCGACCAGCGCCTCCCAGAGCGTGCGCCCGGATTTCATCTCATGGTCCCATGGCACGCGGTGGAACCAGAGGAGCAGTTCCTCAGGGGTCGTGGCGATATCGGACCAATTCTCCCGCAACGGTTCGGCATACTGCGCGATGGCATTGGAGCCCGTCTGCGTCCGGTCGAACCCGATCGCTTCCTTTGTGGCGCGGTGATAGTAATAGGGCGTCCAGTCCGCCCGGCCGAGATCGTCCACCCAGGGTGCCGGCCCATAATGGTGCCCTGTGCCCATGAGATGGGTGAGCCCGAGCGGTGTCATGTAGTTCACCACCGCCTCGCGCGACGCCATCATCATGTCCACGATCACGTCACGCGCCTCGGGCCCCGTACTGAAGGTCAATGCCGCCCAGTCCCGCGCAATTCTTTCTGCCGACGCCTCCGGATCCCAGGCCAGACGGCCGAAAGCGTACCAATTGGCCTGATCGAAATGCGAACCGGTCCAGTTCCGGTCACTGCCAATATTCGAAACGCCAGCGATGGCGGTCAGCGGTTCGCCCGTCAGCGCTCCATCGACGACTTTCGCGACCGTCGATCCCTGACCGTAAGCGTAGGTGTCTGCCGACAGCACCTCCTCCCAAAGCGTGCCGAGATAGGCGAGATGCGTCGAGAAGCCGAGATACTCCTTGGTGACCTGAAGCTCGAGCGCCAGCGGTGTGACTTCCATTGCGCCAAAAAGCGGATGGAAGGGCTCGCGTGGCTGGAAGTCGAGCGGTCCATTCTTCACCTGGACGATGACATTATCGCGGAAGGCCCCGTCCAAGGGTTTGAATTCCGTATAGGCCTGCTTGACCCGGTCCTCCGGCTCCTCGGCCGAATAGACGAAGGCGCGCCACATCACGACGCCGCCATGGGGCTCAAGCGCGTCGGCCAGCATGTTGGCGCCCTCGGCATGGCTGCGGCCATAGTCCTGCGGGCCGGGCTGGCCTTCCGAGTTCGCCTTGACGAGAAAGCCGCCGAAGTCGGGAATGCGGGCATAGATCTCGTCCGCCTTGGCCTGCCACCATTCCTGCACATCTTCGTTGACCGGGTCCGCCGTCGGCAGCCCGCCCAGCTCCATGGGCGCTGAGAAACGCGCGGTGAGATACACCTTGATCCCATAGGGCCGGAATACATCGGCCAGCGCCGCGACTTTCTCCAGGTATGGCGGCGTCAGCACGGTCGCGTCGGCATTCACATTGGTCAGGGACACACCATTGATCCCGATCGACGCATTGGCGCGGGCATAGTCCTCATAGCGCCGGTCGAGAAAATCCGGCAGGAGGTGCCAGTTCCAGATCGATTGGCCCGCATAGCCGCGCTCGACATGACGGTCGAGATCATCCCAATGGTTCAACAGCCGGAGGTCGACAGAGGGCGCCTCCTCAACGGAGAGGCCGCGCACATCTTCACCGCGCGAGGTCCGCATCAGAAGATCGAAAACGCCATACATCAGGCCGGCGTCCGACTGGCCCGCAATCAGCACGGCATCACCGTCACCTGTGGCCAGGGTGCTGATGGTGTAGCCATCCCGCCCCAGACCCGAGACGTCCGGGCGATCGGTTTGCGCAAGGCCATCGGTGCAGGCTGCACTTGCCAGGACAAGCGACCCCCGGCCAGGCGCTTCGCCGCGCGGCAGCTTGTTTCCGGTCAGGGACTCGAATGCGATATCCAGCTCATCCAGCGATTTCCGGATGGTGGGAGACGGATCATCGCAGCCCGTGACAATGTTCGAAGGCGTATAGGCAACACCGCTCGCAGGGGCCGTGTATCGCAGCCAGAGCCGGTATCCATCTTCCGCCTGCGCCAGCGGGACGATCAGTACCGTCGCCAGCGCAGCAAGGGCCATAGCTCTGAAGCGCATCGCATTCCTCCCATTGTCATTTTTTATCTCCGGAATGGCCGGAATCGGCGGGTTGCGGGTTGTCGCCGGTAGAAATGTTAGCGTACAACATTTTCAGCAACAAGCACGCGCAAAATCCATGCGCCCACCGCGGGCTCCCTACGCCCCAACTCGTCCTCGGGAGGATAGAACTCAATGAAAAACGCATTTTCCAGAAGCAGCTGGCTGGCCACAACATGCGCCATCGCGATGCTGACGGCCTGTAACGCCAATGACGCGACAACGGCCGGACAAACCGGGGCAGCGCCAGCGGCGCAGGACACACAGGCCGCTGAGGCGCCCGCCGTTCTGCCTTACATGAACCCGGACCTGTCACCGGAAGAGCGCGCGAAAGATCTCGTCTCGCGCATGACGCTGGAAGAAAAAGCGTCCCAGATGTACGACAAGGCCGCCGCCATTCCGCGCCTTGGCATCCATGAATACAACTGGTGGAACGAAGCGCTGCACGGTGTGGCCCGCGCCGGTCATGCTACGGTCTTCCCGCAGGCCATCGGCCTTGCCGCAACCTGGGACGAGGACCTGATGCTTGAGGTGGCGACGACCATCTCCGACGAAGGCCGCGCGAAGCATCATTATTACGCCGCCGAAGACGTCTACGCCATGTATGGCGGCCTCACCTTCTGGTCGCCCAATATCAACATTTTCCGCGATCCCCGCTGGGGCCGCGGCCAGGAAACCTATGGCGAGGACCCGTTCCTGACGGGCCGCATGGCCGTCAATTTCGTCAATGGCATCCAGGGCGATGACGACAAGTATCTGAAGGCCGTGGCGACCGTGAAACACTATGCCGTTCACTCCGGCCCGGAACCGTCCCGCCACCGGGACGACTATGTCGCGACCGATGCCGACCTCTGGGAGACCTATCTGCCGGCCTTCAAGATGGCGATGGATGAAGCTGACGTGGAATCGGTCATGTGCGCCTACAATGCCGTCTGGGGCGCCCCGGCCTGTGCATCCGAACGCCTGATGGTCGATCTCCTGCGCGGCGATCTCGGCTTTGATGGCTATGTCGTGTCGGACTGCGGCGCAATCGGCGACTTCTACTATGATGAGGAGAAAGTCGCAGCGGGCGAAGCGCCCTATGTCGCGCATGATTATGTCGACACGCGCGCCGAAGCAGCCGCCGTTGCCGTGAAGATGGGCACCGACCTCAATTGCGGTGACGGTGAAGGCAACAAGATGGACGCCCTGCCGGAAGCCGTGGCGCAGGGACTGATCGATGAAGAGACGATCGATCAATCGGTCATCCGTCTGTACACAGCGCTCTTCCGCCTGGGCATGTATGACGACCCATCCCTCGTTCCGTATGCAGATACTTCGATTGATATCGTCGCAAGCGATGAGAACATCGCGCTGTCGGAAGAGACAGCGCGCAAATCCCTCGTCCTGCTGAAGAATGACGGCATCTTGCCGCTCGCGGACGATACGAAAGTCGCCGTGATCGGGCCGAATGCCGACAATTGGTGGACGCTGGTCGCCAACTATTATGGCCGCCCCACCCAGCCGGTCACGGCGCTGGAAGGGATAAAGGCCAAGGTCGGCGAGGAAAATGTCACCTATGCGCTCGGCTCTACCATCGCTGGCGACATCTACTCCGACTACAAGCCGGTGCCGGCGAATGTGCTCTTCCATGAAGACGAGAGCGGCGAGCTCGTTTCCGGCGTTCAGGCTGCCTATTACGAGGACAAGTTCATCTCCGGCGAGCCATTGCTCGAACAGGTCGAGGACAACATCGACTTCTACTGGGAGCGCACGCCCGGGACGAACGGCCTCAACGATGAGTTCGGCGCCATCTGGCAAGGCGTAATCGTCCCTGAAGAAGATGGCGTCTACCGCTTCCAGCCGTCTCGCTGGTCAAAGGTCGAAATCGATGGCCGCGAAGTCGGCGAAACCGATGATGTCGAAATGAAAGCAGGTGAGCGCTATCCGTTCACGATGACGCTGAATTTCGATAGCGGCTGGCCGCGCGACCAACTCGACAAATACGCCTATCTCAACTGGACAAACGTCTCGCGTGACCTGGAGGCCGAAGCCCTCGCCGCTACCGAGGACGCTGATGTCATCCTGTATTTCGGCGGCATCGACGCCAATCTTGAAGGCGAGGAAATGGGGGTCGAGCTCGACGGCTTCCTTGGCGGGGACCGCACGCATCTGAAGCTGCCCGCGCCGCAGGAAGCGCTCGTCAAGAAGCTTCACGCAACGGGCAAACCGGTCGTGATGGTCAACTTCTCGGGCAGTGCGATGGCGCTCAACTGGGAAGATGAAAACCTGCCCGCCATCGTGCAGGCCTTCTATCCCGGTGAAAAGGCCGGCGAGGCGATCGCCGACCTGCTCTGGGGCGAATACAGCCCATCCGGGCGCCTGCCGGTGACCTTCTACAAGTCCGTCGAAGACCTTCCGGATTTCCTCGACTATTCGATGGAAAACAGGACCTACAAGTATTTCGAGGGCGAGCCGCTCTACCCGTTCGGGCATGGGCTGAGCTATACCGCGTTCAGCTATTCCGATGTCGGCGTCGCGGGCGATTACGTGCCGAGCGAAGACCTTACCGTCAGCGTCGACGTGACCAATTCCGGTGACATGGCCGGCCGGGAAGTCGTGCAGGTCTACCTCACTCGCACCGACCGCCCGAACCGGTCGGTGCCGAAGGTCGAACTCGTCGGATTTGACGTTGTCGATCTCCAGCCCGGTGAAACCGCGAGTGTTGAAGTGACGGTCCCGGCAAGCCAGGTCGGCTATCATGACGAGAACGGCAATCTCACCTTCCCGGAGGCAGGAAGCTTCACAGTCTCCGCAGGCGGTGGCCAGCCGGGCTTTGCCGAAAATGTCTCATCGGTCGAGGTCGCGGTTGCCGGCGACTAGCCACCGGACCTGCCAGAACTGATTGGCGGCGGGCGCGGGAGCGTCCGCCTTTTTTCTATGCGGGCGTCACGGGGCAGTATTGCCGGACGAAATCCTCATGCGCGGGCAATTGCTGCACGGCCCGCTCGATCTGCGCACGCTGCCCATCGAGCGCCCCTTTGAGTTTGTCATCGGGGAACATGTGTCCGACCGCATGCCACCCGGTCGGGTAAAGCCCCTGCCCCATCATGACCTGGACCCAGGAGTCGGTCAGGAACAGCTCGTCGCAATTGTGATAGGCATAGGCGCTCTCCCGGAACAGCGCGATCCGTTCGGCGAGCGTATCCGGGATATCCATCGCCTTGCGCCCGCGCCAGAAATCGGAATCCTCGCGCTCGGTCAGCTTGTAGTGAAGGATCAGGAAGTCGCGCACCTGTTCGAGTTCGCGGTTCATCTTGCGGCTGAAGAGGTTCGCAAGGTCCTCCGTCACGCCGTGATAGGGAAAGAGTGCGACGAGATCGGCGACACCGCGCTGGATGAGGTGGATGCTGGTCGATTCCAGCGGCTCCAGAAAGCCGCCCGACAGGCCGAGTGCGACACAGTTCTTGTTCCAGGCACGCTTGCGGCGCCCTGTCCGGAAGCGGATCAGACGCGGGTCGGTGCGCAGCGGCCCGTCGATGGCGTCTCGCAGTTTCTTCTCGGCCTCATCCGGATCGAGGTAATTGCTGTCGAAAACGATGCCATTGCCAACACGGTGCTGAAGCGGGATCCGCCAGCGCCACCCGCCCTCATGGGCAATCGCGCGGGTATAGGGGATGGCCGGCCCGGTCGCCTCCGACTGCGCGGCCACCGCAGCATTCATCGGAAGCCAGTCGCTCCAGTCGTCGAAACCGGTCTTCAGCGCCTGCTCGATCAGCAATCCACGAAAGCCTGTGCAGTCGATGAAGAGATCGCCCTCGATGCGTTCGCCCGATTGCAGCTTCAGCGCTTCGATGAAGCCGGTCTCACCCGATTGCTCGACATGCTCGATCAGGCCTTCGACGCGCCGCACGCCCTTCTGCTCACTGAAGGCCCGCAGGAATCGCGCATAGGCCGTCGCGTCGAGGTGGTAGGCATAGTTGAGCACCGACTTGTCCGGCGCGGTGTAGAACTTGTCCGCCCGCGCGGCCTTGAGCTCGAGGCAATAGTCGTCGAGCGAGCCGCCAAACCCATGGCTCTTCGCATGCAGCCAGAGATGATGAAAAGGCGCCACCCAGGTGTGGCGGCCGAGCGTGCCAAACGAGTGGATGTAGCGATGGCCGGGCTTCAGCCAGCCTTCGAACTCGATACCAAGCTTGAAGGTCGCGCCGGTGGCCTTCATGAAATCGGCTTCGCGAAGGCCCAGATGCGCATGGAAAGTGCGTTGCGTCGGGATGGTCGCTTCACCAACGCCGACCGTGCCGATCGTGTCGGATTCAATGAGCGTGATCTCAAGCGCCGGGCCGAGATGGTGCGACAGTCCTGCCGCCGCAATCCAGCCCGCCGTGCCGCCACCGGCAATCACAACGCGCTTCACCAGATTTGTCTGCGTATCACTCATGAGGTTCTCAACGGTTCAGTTTGCGCAGCACCTCTGCGCGAAGGCGGCGCGCCATCATCTCATCGATTTCGCCCAGCGGACCGCGCGCAGCCCCTGGCAGGTGCGCCCCGGCCTGGCCGGCGTCACCGAACACGTAATAGTCGAACATCTCGCGCCAGGCGGCCTTCTCGGAAGCAGGACGGTCGCGCAGGCTCAGCAGCCCGTGCAGCAAGGTGTTCATTGGCGAGTCCGCATAGGATGGTACCGCATTCCACCAGTAATTCAGGAGGATATTGAACGGCTCCCTGGCTTCAACCTGATGCCACCAGAGCGCGGGATACATCAGCAAGTCACCCGGTTCGAGATCGGCGATCTGCGCGGCTTGCGCAGCCTCCTCGAATTTTGGATGCGCATCGAGATCGGGATTGTGAATGTCGACCATGCTGATGACCTGCCCGCCCGGCGTCGGCGCCAGAGGTCCCGGATAGAGATTGTGAACCTGGTCGGGCGGAAACAGGATGAACCGCCGCCGCCCGGCCAGGCAGACGGCGATATTGTTCGACATGTCGTAATGCGCCCGGGCCGTCGTCTTGCCGCCGAGCCAGAGCGAAACGACGGGCGGCGCCTTGGCGAAGGGCGCAAGCGGCGCCAGATCGATACCGTTCTCAGCCTCGAAGCCAGGAAAGAACAGCATCTGATCCGTAGACTGAACATAGTAGCCGGGCGGGTTCGGCTGCCCGAAAGTTTGTCTGACAGCGGAGAAAAATGCCTCAAGCGAAACCTGCGACCGCTGAAAATTCATCGCGGTAACGGTCTCGTCGTAAAAGGGCTGGCCTTCGGCTTCCGGTGCAAGGGTGTAGAGGACCAGCGGCCGGCCACTGTAAAACTGGGCGAGGTAGTCCATCGCGGCGTCCGGCCCGTCGAGCCCCGCCTTCACGATCGGCCATTGCCGCCCGACACCGCGGACGATGACCGGCCTGTCAGCCTCTATAATTCTCGCAAACGGTATCCCGCCAGGGCCCGAAACCTCCAGGATTTCGGTGCGGCTTGCGTTTTCGAGAAAGCTGGCCGTGTTCAACCTGAGCCCCCACTTGACTGCGCGGCAACCTTCCTCGCCTTCATCTGGATGAGACGGCTGATATTGTTCAGCGAAGCGACCATCATGTAAGCCGCGTAGAGGTAGCCTGCCCGGTTCAGCTGATGCAGGGCCTCGGCATCCAGTTCATTCAGCCGTTCGATGCTGACCGCCGAAAACCCCGGTATGCTGAAGGTCATGCCCTCACCGAATTCGCCTTCGATATTGACCGGCTCGATGAGGTTGAATTTCTCAAGAGCCGCGAAGAGCGGCTTTCGCACTTCCACTCCGGCATGCAGTCGCCGGAGGATGCCTGCGACGTGCTCGAGATAGGGAGAATTGCCGCCATGCTTGAGAAACAGGGGTACGCCATTCTCATCGCCGACCGCAGGATGATCGAGATCGACATTGATCATGGGCTCAGACTGCGCCTGATCCTCCTGGGAGGCCATCCTGATCGTGAAAGGCCCGCGCGCCAGAATGGCTGGAATGTATGATGACACCCAGCGGTCGCCGTCGAGATACAGGTTCTCCCCGCTGTCAAAGCCAAGCAACACGACCGCCTGATAGGCGCCGGCCGGATCCTTCTTCAGCAGGATCGGGAATTCGCGCTGCAGCTCCAGAAACTCGGTCGGGACGACCACGGCCTGATTGACGCCGTCCCCGAACTCTTCTCCACGCGCTGTGCTGACCTTCAGGTCGGCATGATCGACATTGTTCAGAAGGACGGTATTGGACACGCCTGGCTCCGTTCTTTGATGCCCGTCAGACTGGCCGGGTCCGCTTCCCGCTGACAGCCGCAAGCCCTGACACTCTGCACAAATGGCATGTAATTCAATAGCGGAAAGGCCGCCGGGGGAGGAAACCGGCGACCTTTCTTTTTGACCGCCAACGGACCTGGTGTCCGAGGCGACTTCTCTAGAATCTGTAGCGCGCTGACAGAATGTAACGCGGCGACAGTTCGTAGGCGTAGTAGACCTGCTCAGGCACACGGTGGTAGGTCCGCTGGTCCTCGCCGGTCAGGTTGATCGCCTCGAAGGACACGGCAATCTGGTCGGTGATGTCGTAGCTGACATTCATATCCCACTGGCCATAGTCCTCGACATAGATACCGGAACGGTCACCGGTCTGGTTTGTCTGCGCGAGGAAGGTGTCACGCCAGTTGTAGGCCAGACGCGCCGAGAAGCCGTACTTCTCGTAGATGCCGGTGATGTTGTAGGTGTCCGACAGGCCGGTCAGCGCGAACTGGTTCTCGGACGGGCTCGCGCCCGGATCGAGTTCCACGTCGCCATTCACGACCGTGTAGCTGCCGGCAATGCCGAAGCCGGTATCGCCGAAGAAGTGCTGACCGGCAAACTCGAAGCCGTCAATCTTGCCTTCCCGGTTGTTGATCGGCTGCTCCACCGCAAAGGCGAAGAGCGGGTCATCGCCATTTGCAACCACATCGTACTGGCCGAGAATGGCGTCGACATAGCTCTGAGGAAGCGCATTCGCGGCAGCGCCGTCCGTGCCCAGACGGGACTGGAACTCGGCCTGCGCGGCAGCAACATTGCCACCATTGGCATCGATCAGGGCAACAAGGGTGAACAGGTTGGCTTCCGACTGGTCAACGCCAAGATCGGAAATGATGTCCAGCGCGTCGCCGGATCGGGAACCCGCTGACCCCGCAGTGGGATCGCGAAGATCGAACAGGTTGCGGTCAACGACACCCGTACCGATGAAGTTCTTCACCCGCTTGTCGAAGTAACCAACCGACACATAGCTCGACTCGTCGAAGTACCATTCCAGCGAGAGATCGAAGTTGTCCGATTCAAGCGGCAGGAGATTCGGGTTCTGCGATGCGCCCGTCACCTGGCCACCAAGGACCGTCGGACGGTTGGGCGCATTCGCCGTCGTCGATGCGAACAGGTTCGAGAAGGCCACACGGCCGATCGTCTTCGAGAAGGATGCCCGCGCGACGATGTCGTCGGTGAGGTCCATCTGGAAGTCCAGGTTGGGCAGCAGGTAATCATAGCTGCCTGACCCGCTCACCGATTCGCGGTCGGTACCGTTCTGGATGACGAAATCATTGTCAGCCGTCCACACAATGGCCGTCGGAACGGTCTGGAGCGTATCAGAGCTGACCTCTGTTTCTTCATAACGCAGGCCGGCATTGATGCGGGCAGGACGATTGAAGAATTCGCTCTCCATCTCGAACTGAGCATAGAGCGATGTGATTTCTTCACTCACCGTGTCGTTCGAACCGCCCCGGATGATGTCGTTCTGCGCATAGGCATCCTGGAAGATCGGGAAGAGCTGCGTGGGGCTCGAGCGGAAGGCCGTATCCGCCTTGCCGACCGGCAGATCGTCGAACACGCACTGAAGACAGTAGGTGGTCACAAGACCCGGTGCGAACTGCTCCACATCACCAGGATTGCCGATGCCCCAGGAGCCGAGGTCCTGCTGCGTCGTCGCCGTGGCGCGGTCGAAGGTACTGTCGCGGTAGTTACCGCCCACGACGAGGCGGGAATTGTCGAGTTCCCATTCGAAGCGCAGATCGAGTTCGTCGATGCTGTTCTTCGCCGACGCGGTGCTGGAGCGCTGCACCTGGGTGCCGAGGTCGCCGGCATCGAGAATACCGTTGCCGTTGCCGCGCACGCTGTCATCGATGGTGTAGTCCTGGACCGGATAGCCGGACCGGTAGTCGACCGAGTGGCTCAGGATCACCGGCGCACCGAACGTCACGAAGGTCGCGCTGTGCCCCAGCGGATTGTTGCCGCGGGACTTGGAGATCGAGCTGTGAGCGTCAAAAATGACCGACATATCGTCGTTCAGTTCCCAGTCGGCATTGAAGCCCAGTGAGCTCAGCGTATCGCGTGTCGCACGATCGGTTTGCTCAAAGCCGATATCCTTCGACCCGTTATTGTTCTCCTGCATGAAGGCAGCAGAGGCAACCGGACCGTTATTGTTGAAGATGATCTGATCGAACGGGGTCGCGAACCAGTTGGTTTGTTCGAAACGGAGCTCTTCGGAGTCGTTGCGGGCGAAGGTGTAGTCACCCGTCAGGGTGAGGTTGTCCATCGGCCGGAATTGCATGACCAGCTGACCGTTGATGCGCTCCCGCGAGAGTTCGGACAGGTCGTAGCGGCTGTCCTGCGGAATGGCATAGAGCTGCCCATCCTTCGGCGGATTCGTGATCTGCGTGCTGCCATCGCCGCGCACATAGCTGCTGTCTTCAAACGGCCCATCGACCGCTGGATCAAAGACAATCCAGTCATTGATCTGCTGCGTCGGCGCGCCGGAATCGCGCTTGGCGTAGGAGCCGAAGAGGCTGACGCCGATACGGTTCTCTGCATCCGACCAGCTCGCGATACCGGAGAGTTCCGGGGTCACATCGTCGCCGTTGACGACGCTGTCATCGATGACGCCCTTGATCTGGCCCGAGCCGACAAAGCCGGACTGACCATTGTCCAGCGGGCGCTGTGTCACGATGTTCACTGTGGCACCGATGCCGCCGGTTGGCAGGATGGCCTGACCCGTCTTGTAGACTTCGAGCGCGCTAACGCCCTCGGATGCGAGGTTGGAGAAGTCGAATGCCCGGTCGCCGCCGGCGCCGTAGTTGCCGCGTTGGCCGACCAGACGTGTTTCCGCGGTCGGCATGGTGCGCCCGTTCAGTGTGACGAGGTTAAAGTCCGGACCGAAACCGCGGACGGTGATTTCCGAGCCTTCGCCGTTCGTCCGGCTGATCGACACACCCGTGATGCGCTGAAGCGATTCAGCGAGGTTCGTGTCGGGAAACTTGCCGATGTCTTCGGCGGAAATCGCGTCGACAACGCCGTTGGCGTTGCGCTTGATGTCCATCGCCTCTTCGAGCGATGACCGGATGCCCGTTACAACGACGACGTCCTGCCGGGCCTCTGACTCGGCGTCGGCGTCCTGAGCGTGAGCAGGCATCGCCGCCGCGATGGATACGGCCGATACACCCCCCAAAAGGCTACGCCACGCGATAGCGCCTGTACGACGGGTATAGCTCCGCTGGTTGCTTGAAGTCACTTTTACCTCCCTTCGCCACCCTCTTTCCAATCGAGGATGATCATCCTTGTGGTGATGCGCCATAATGTTAGCGCTATCGTGCTCTAACAGAGCATTGTTTCGAGGGGCTGACAATCCCCTTCCCAAAATTTTTGATAGCGCTATCTTAAGTTCCTGAGTTTTCTACAAAAAACCTTGTGAAACCTGGACCCGCCATGGGGCAGGTGTGACCGAACAAACACAGCCCAAACAGGCTGTTTTCCGGACAACCCTAGATACCCATGGTCTTCGTCGGCAGTTCGTACAGCACGTCAGACGAAGTGATGAACAGACGCGAACCGTCGCCGCCAAAGGCACAGTTTGCTGTCGCTTTGGGCATTCTGATCCGTCCGAGGACCTGCCCCTGTGGCGCAACCACAAATATCCCGCCCGGGCCTGTTAGGAATATTCGACCGGCGGCATCGACGGCCATGCCGTCAGGCAGGCCTGGGCTGCCATCTTCAGCAAAAGGCGCGGCATCGAAAAGAATTCGATCCGACGCAATTGCACCATCCCCATCGAAGGAGAGTTCACGCAGGATCGGCGCGGCCGGATCTGACTGGCTCACATAGAGGCGGGTCTGGTCCGGCGACAGCGCAACGCCGTTGGGAAATGTCATGTCATCGAGGAGCAGCTCCACAGTGCCGCCGGGCCGGAGCCTGTATACACCATTGAACGTCAGGGCCTTCAGCGGCGAGTCGTTCATCCCCGCCAGACCGTAGGGCGGGTCGGTGAAGTAAATTGTACCATCGGAGGCTTCAATCACATCATTCGGACTGTTGAACGGTTTTCCGTCGAACTGGTCGGCGACGACAGACCGCTCGCGTGTCTCGATGTTCAGCCGCTCGACGCGCCTGAGCCCGTGATTGCAGACCAGGAGCGATCCGTCATTCGCATACAGCAAGCCATTGGAACCGGGCTCCCTGAACCCTTCGGCTTCCGCCGCGCCGGAGGGGTCGAGGAAAAGTTCCTTGCCGCCCGCCTCGCTCCACATCCACGCCTTGTTCTGAGGGACATCGGAGAAGTAGAGCCGCGCGCGCACAGGGTCCCAGGCCGGCCCCTCGCTCCAGGTGAATCCCTCGGCCCGCTTGATCAGCTTCGCGCCCGGATCGACAGTGTCGCGCAAGCCGTCATCGAACACATCGAGCGTGACGGTCGCACCCTCATCGCTCACCAACGGGGCCGGTGCCTGGCACGCCGCTGCGGCGCCCGCGAGGCCAATAAGAACTTGCCGCCTGTGAAACCTCATTGGACCGAAACCTCCGTTTCAATCGCAGCCGCCGGAACACGCGTCTGCGCGCCTTCGGTCACCTCGACCGAGACCTCGCCCGCAATATCATCCGACGACGACCCGATCATGAAATCGAGACGCCCCGGCTCAATCAGCCAGCCGCCATCACCGTCATAAGTCGCCGATTGCGCAGGCGAAAGCGAGAACGTGACCGTAACCGACTGTCCGGCCGGGATGCTAACCCGTTTGAAGCCACGTAGCTCCTTCTTGGGCCGTGCGGTGCGCGAAACGGGGTCGCGCATGTAAAGCTGCACAACCTCTTCCCCGTCGCGTTCACCGTTATTGGTGACATCCACCGAGATATCGAATGCGTCCATCGGCCCGACGGCGCGCTTGCTCAACTGCGGTTCGCCGTAGGTGAATGTCGTATAGGTCAGCCCGTGACCGAACGCGAATTGCGGCGTGATCGGCAGGTCCATATAGCGATTGGAATCGACCGACAGATCGGGATTGGCGGGCCGTCCGCTTGGTGGTTCGGAGTAAGTGAAGGGGAGCTGCCCCGTAGCCCTCGGAAAATCGACAGGCAGGCGGCCGGCAGGCATGCGGGCCCCGTAAACGACATCCGCAACAGCCGGTCCCGCCTCAACGCCAAGCATCCATGTCAGCAAGACAGCGTCAGCCTTTTCCGCGACATCCGGAATGGCCATGGCCCGGCCCGTGACCAGAAGCACGACCGCATCCGGCCTGGCCGCCAGCACGGCATCGGCCAGCGCCTTCTGTCCGGCTGGCAGCTCGACCGATGAGCGGCTGCGGGCCTCGCCCGACAGGTCAAAATCCTCGCCGATGACGAGGATGACTTCGCCTGCTGCTTTCGCGGCCTCAACCGCCGCCGCAATTGCCGTCTCATCGACCGTCTGGATACCACCGCCGGATTCGTAGCGCACTTTGACGCCGTCCGGTGCGCCATCGGTCAGGCCCTCGAGGATCGAAACAACATCATCCGCTTCGCCCCGCGCGCGCCATGAGCCGAGCTGGGTCATCCGGTCTTCGGCCAGGGTCCCGATGACCAGGATGTCGCCTGAAGGCTCGTTCAGCGGTAGCGTCTGATTGTCATTCTTCAAAAGCACCATGCTGCGGACGGCGATCTCGCGCGCGGCAGCCCGGTGCTCAGGGGTCAGGAGGCTCGCCTGTTCGCGCGCGGTGTCGTGATAGGCCAGCGGATTGTCGAACAGGCCGAGCCGCTCCTTCACCGAAAGGATATGGCCGACCGCCAGGTCGAGATCGGCCTTGAGCGCCGGGTCACTTTCCAGCATCGCAGCCAGGTCTTCCCCGAACACACCACTCGTCATGTCCATATCAACGCCCGCCCGAAGCGCGAGCGCGCCTGCTTCGCCGCGGTTTGAAGCGACACCATGGTTGAGAAGCTCGGCGATGGCATTCCAGTCGGACACGACAAGACCGTCAAATCCCCATTGATCGCGCAGGATGCCATCGACCAGCGCCTCGGTTCCGGTGACGGGCTCGCCGCCAATATCGTTGAACGCCGTCATGTAGGAACCAACGCCAGCCTCTTCGGCAGCATAGAATGGCGGCAGGTAAACCTCATGGAAGGTGCGCTCAGAAATGTCGGCAGAGCCATAGTCGCGCCCGCCCAGGGCCGCGCCGTAGGCACCGAGATGCTTGGCGGTCGCCAGTATCGTGTCGGGCTCGGCAAGCGAGGTCCCCTGATAGCCGCGCACCTGCGCAACCGCCATCTGGCTCGATAGATAGGGATCGGACCCGGCGCCCTCGACAATCCGGCCCCAACGCGGATCGCGGGCAATGTCGATCATCGGCGCGAATGTCCAATGCAAGCCGGCCGACGTGGCCTCTACAGCAGAAATGCGTGCGGCCTCTTCCCAGGCAGACGGGTCGAACGAACTGGCAATCGCGATCGGCACCGGGAAAATCGTGCGATATCCGTGCACGACATCCATGGCAAAAAGGAGCGGGATGCCGTGTTCGCTTTCCTCGACGGCGACCCGCTGAAGCGCGCCGAGCGGTTCGGCGCCCGCGACATGGAGATAGGATCCCACCTTGCCGGCGCGCACCCGGTCGAGCTCGGCATCGGTGAGCCGTGAATTCAGCGATTTGCTGCGCCCGCCAGCCGCCTGGACGAGTTGCCCGATTTTCTGGTCGACGGTCATTTCATCGAGGAGACTTTCGACCCGCGGACTGAAGTCGGACGCTGGTTCAGCCTCTGAAACAGGCGGCGCTGGTGCAGCGGTCTGCGCAGGCGGCGCAGCAACACAGGACGCCGCTGCAAACGCAACCGCCACAGCACTGGCAGCCCTGCCGCGCTGTCCGCGTTCGGCCCGTAAATGCTCGATAATTCGCGCGAAATTCTGCACCACAGCCATTTCGTCCTCCCTTGGTCTGGCGTCTTCGCCATGAATTATGTTAGCGTTCCCACTTCCAAAATTGTTAGGCACTGTCAAACTGCTTTTGGAATTCGAAGACCAAGACGCTGGATCAACCAGCCATTCGAAATGACCGAGGGACAAGGGAGGAATCGTCCGTGAAACGCTGCCCAGCGATCCAACGCGATCGCCAGACAAATCTTGAATCCAGCGCGCAGACACACGCCAGTTCGACGGTCTGTCATGGATAGTTCTCTTCTTGGCCTGCTGATCATCATCGGAGGCATCGCAGCACTGCTGGCGATGATCATCCTCGCACGTATCCCAGCCTTCATTGCGCTTCTTGTGACCTCGATTGGCGTTGCGCTGGCCGCTGGCATGCCGGCCGACGCCATCATGGGCTCGATCCGCGACGGCATGGGTGGGACGCTCGGCTTCGTTGCGGTGGTTGTCGGCCTCGGTGCGATGCTCGGCGCCATTCTCGAGCATTCCGGCGGCATCCAGTCTCTGTCCCGCGCAGCCCTTTCAACAGCCGGACCACGCGGCGCTCAGTGGGCCCTGGCCGGCGTCGGCGTTGCCGTGTCCATTCCTGTCTTCTTCGACGTTGCCTTCATCATCCTCGCGCCAATGCTGTTCGGCCTGGCGCGACGCTCCGGCCGCCCGGTTCTCTGGTTTGCGATCCCCGCGCTTGCGGGCATGGGCATGGCGCACACATTCCTGCCGCCAACGCCCGGGCCGATAGCAGTCGCCGACCTCATCGGCGCCAATCTTGGCTGGGTCTTCCTGACCGGTCTGGCAACGGGCGTCCCGGCCGTCTTGCTGGGCGGCATCGTATTCGCCCCGATGGCATCGAGACTGGCAGGACCTGTACTGGATGCCGGACCGGCCTCCTTGCCTGAAGCGCTCGAAGAAGTGGCTCCCGAAACGGACGGCGCGAAACCGCCCTCGGCCCTTGCCGTCCTGCTGATCATTCTCGCTCCGCTTGCGCTCATCGTCCTTGGCGCCTTCGCAGGAATGTTGCCTGTGCCAGAGGCGGTCCAGGGTGTCCTGACCTTCGTCGGACATCCCTTTGCGGCCCTGCTGGTCGCCTGCGCCGTCGCCTATGTCGTGCTGGGCCTTGGCCATGATTTTGAACCGGAAGCCCTGAACAAGGTCATGGGAAAGTCGCTGGAGCCGGCAGGCGTTATCGTTCTTATCACGGGCGCGGGCGGCGCGTTCAAGCAGGTCCTGGTCGATTCCGAGCTCGGCAACCAGATCGCCGACCTCATGGTCTCCGCCAATCTCGCCCCCATCGTCATGGCCTTCGCGATTGCAGCCATATTGAGGGTCGCCCAGGGCTCTGCCACCGTCGCCATGATCACCAGCGGCACACTCGTCTCAGCCATGATCGACACGGCAAATGCCTCGCCCATAGGCCTCGCCCTGATCGTCTCCAGTATCGCATCCGGCGCCATTGTCTGCAGCCATGTGAACGACTCAGGCTTCTGGCTGGTGAGCCGCTATCTTGGCCTGACCGAAACGCAGACGCTCAAGACCTGGACGGTGATGACGACCATCATCGGCGTATCGGGCTTCCTCATCGCCTGCCTCATTGCGCTCATAGCGACCTGACGGCCAACCGCCTTTGCGACCGCGAATGTTTGATGTTAACGCTATCTTTCAGAAAGTAGCCCCATGGATTTGCCGCTCCGTTCAGATCAGATTTTGCCAGATGACGCAGACGCGTTTCTGATTGGGCGGGTCTGGTCGCATGAGGAAGGTGGCCCCTGCCCCGTGCTGATCAGCGGCGGCCGTGTGATCAACCTGATCCCTGTCGCGCCGACCGTGTCTGCCCTGCTGGAATCGACGCTGCCGGACCGTACCGAACTGTCCGGCCTGCCCGATCTCGGACCGCTCGACGCATTCCTGTTGCCGGACGATGATGAACGCTGCCTCGGCAGCCTGCTCGCGCCGTGCGACCTGCAGGCCATAAAGGCTGCGGGCGTGACCTTCGCTGCCAGCCTGCTTGAGCGTGTCGTGGAAGAACGCGCTGGCGGAGACCCGGCGCGCGCGGAAGAATTGCGCGCTGAACTGTCAGCGACCATCGCGGGCGACTTTGCGTCGATCAAGCCGGGGTCTGCCGAGGCAGACACCCTGCGCACCCGCCTGAAGGCTGAAGGGCTGTGGTCGCAATACCTGGAGGTTGGCTTCGGCGAATATGCTGAGATCTTCACCAAGGCCCAGCCCATGTCCGCGGTGGGCTGCGGCGCGGAGATCGGCATCCTGTCGGCCTCCGACTGGAACAATCCTGAACCCGAAGTCGCCCTCGTCGTGACCTCGCGGGGTGACATTGTCGGCGCAACGCTCGCCAATGATGTGAACCTCCGGGACATGGAAGGCCGATCGGCACTGCTGCTCGGCAAGGCGAAGGACAACAATGCATCCTGCGCCATCGGCCCTTTCATCCGGCTGTTCGATGGGGATTTCGGCCTGGCGGATGTCGGGCGCGCCGAGATCAGCCTGGAAGTGGTCGGCAAGGATGGCTTCCACCTGGAGGGCGCCAGCGACATGTCAAAGATTTCCCGGCGGCCGGAGGACCTCGTCTCACAGGCAATCGGCAAGCATCATCAGTATCCGGACGGCCTGCTTGTCCTTCTGGGAACGATGTTCGCCCCGGTGGAAGACAGGCGCGCGCCAGGTCAGGGCTTCACGCACGAAGCTGGCGATTGCGTAAAGATATCAACGCGCTCTCTCGGCACCCTGATCAACTGGACGACCGCTTCGGAAACGACTGCGCCTTGGACATTCGGAACCGGCGCGCTGATGACCAACCTTGCAAAGCGAGGAGTGCTCTGATGACCGATACCGGCAAGCGACAATTCAGGCTGCGCTCGCAGGACTGGTTCGACAATCTCGATCATGCCGACATGGCCGCACTCTACCTCGAACGCTTCACCAATTACGGCCTGACGCTCGAGGAGCTGCGCGAAGGCCGTCCCATCATAGGCATCTCTCAGTCGGGCTCGGACCTTGCGCCGTGCAATCGCATTCATGTCGACCTTGTACAGCGCGTGAAGGATGGCGTGCGCGACGCTGGCGGCATCCCGATCGAATTCCCGATGCATCCGATCTTCGAGAACTGCCGCCGCCCGACCGCCGCCCTCGACCGTAACCTCGCCTATCTCGGCCTTGTCGAGATCCTGCATGGCTATCCGCTCGACGGCGTTGTCCTCACCACGGGATGCGACAAGACCACACCGGCCGCGCTGATGGCCGCTGCGACAACCAACCTGCCGGCGATCATCCTCTCCGGCGGCCCGATGCTCGACGGCTGGTCGAATGGCGAACGCGTGGGGTCCGGCACGGTTCTCTGGCGCGTGCGCAAGGAGTATGCGGCCGGCAAGATCACGCGCGAGACGCTGATCGAACGCGTCGCCGCATCAACGCCGTCTGCCGGCCACTGCAACCCGATGGGCACGGCGCTGACGATGAACTCGCTCGCCGAAGCGCTCGGCATGTCGCTCACCGGCTCGGCCACCATCCCGGCGCCTTACAAGGAACGTCCGCAATGCGCCTACCAGACGGGCAAGCGCGCGGTTGGCCTGGTCGAGGAAAAGCTGAAGCCGCTCGACGTGATGACGCGCGCGGCCTTCCTGAACGCCATCCGCGTGAACGCCGCGATTGGTGGCTCACCCAATGCCTATCCCCACCTCATGGCGATTGCGCGCCATGCCGGCGTCGAGCTTACAGCCGCCGACTGGAACGAGTTCGGTTACCACATTCCGCTGCTCGCAAATGTCCAGCCGGCCGGCGAATATCTCGGCGAACATTTCCATCGCGCTGGCGGCATCCCGGCCATCATGACGGAGCTTGCAGGTGCCGGTCAGCTGGACGAGGCCGCGATGACCGTGACAGGCAAACCCCTCGGCGAAACTCTCAAAAACCTCCGCCGGGCTGATCGCAAAGTGATCTATGCCTACGACACGCCCGTGCGCCAAAAGGCAGGCTTCAAGGTCCTCACCGGAAACCTCTTCGACAGCGCCATCATGAAGACGAGCGCCATATCGGACCACTTCCGGAAGACTTATCTCTCGGACCCCGGCAAGACAGACGTCTTCGAGGCCCGCGCCGTCGTGTTCGACGGATCGGAAGATTATCGCAGCCGGATCAACGACCCCGCGCTGAACATTGACGAGCGCTGCATCCTCGTCATGCGCGGCGCCGGACCGGTCGCCTGGCCAGGCTCGGCGGAGGTCGTGAACATGCAACCGCCTGACGCGCTGATCAAAAACGGCGTCGACAGCCTGCCGACCCTTGGCGATGGCCGCCAGTCCGGTACCTCGGGCAGCCCCTCCATCCTCAATGCCAGCCCCGAAGCGGCCGAAGGCGGCGGCCTCGCCTGGCTAAAGGATGGCGACGTCATTCGGATCGACCTCAATACAGGCCACTGCGACGCGCTCGTCGACGAGGAGGAGATCGCCCGCCGCAAGCAGGACCTCGCCTATGCCGTCCGGGGCAGCGAAACCCCGTGGCAGGCTATGTACCGCGCCTCCGTCACACAGCTCGGCGATGGCGCCGTCATCAAGGGCGCAGACGAATTTCGAAACGTTACCGCGCGGCTACCGCGCCACAATCACTGACCCAACGAATCCGAAAGGATAGACATGACCGACAAGCTCACCGGACAGCATCTCATCGCAGGCGAATGGCACGCATCTACGAAGACCTTCGAATCCAACGGCCTCGACGGAGAGAGCTTTGACGTCTCCAGCGGCGGCGCAGCCGAAGTCGATCGCGCCGCAAAGGCCGCCGACGAGGCCTACCGAACCTATGGCTGGACCTCGCGCGAAACGCGGGCCGATTTTCTCGACAAGATTGCAGACTGCATAGAGACCCGCGGCGAAGCCATCACCAAGGCTGGCATGGCCGAAACCGGCCTTCCCGAGGGCCGCCTCAATGGCGAGCGTGGGCGCACGACCGGCCAGCTCCGCCTCTTCGCCGACCATATCCGCAAGGGCGAATACCTCGACCGGCGCCATGCCGAAGCGCAGCCCGACCGCCAACCTGCCCCGCGCCCGGACCTGCGCCTCATGCAACGTCCCATGGGCCCGGTCGCCGTGTTCGGCGCATCCAATTTCCCGCTCGCCTTCTCGACCGCTGGCGGCGACACGGCCGCCGTACTTGCTGCTGGTTGCCCCGTCATCGTCAAGGCACACCCGGCCCATCCGCGCACCGGCGAACTCGTCGCGCGCGCCATCGCAGAGGCCATTGATGCCTGCGGCATGCCAGCCGGTACGTTCGGCTTCATTCAGGGCGAAACCCATGAGCTTGGCCAGGCCATGGTCGACCATCCGCTCGTCAAGGCCGCCGCCTTTACCGGCTCTCTCGGTGCAGGGCGCGCCCTTTACGACCGCTGCGCCGCAAGGCCGGAGCCGATCCCGTTCTATGGAGAATTCGGCTCGATCAACCCGGTCTTCATTCTACCCGGCGCGCTGAAGGAAAGAGGCGTACAGATCGGCGAAGGCTGGGCCGGATCGCTGACACTCGGCGCCGGCCAGTTCTGCACCAATCCGGGCATTGTCTTCGCTCGCGAAGGCGAAGGTCTCGATGGCTTTGTGGACGCTGCGAGCAAGGCCATCGCCGCATCCGCGCCCCAGACCATGCTGACCGACTCCATCGCCGCCTCTTACCGCAAAGGCGCGTCGACCTTCAGGCAGAGCGACAATGTCAAAGAGCTGGCCTGTTCAGAGGCCGATGGCCGTCAGGGCGGTCCTGCTATCTTCAGGGCGTCGCTCGACACATGGCTCACAAACCCCGCCCTGTCGGAAGAAGTGTTCGGCCCCGCCGGCATCGTTGTTACCGTCCCCGATGACACCGCCTACAGCCGCGCAGCCGAGGCGCTTGCAGGCCAGCTGACTGCCACCGTGCAGATGGAGGCGGGCGACCGGGAAACGGCCCGTTCGCTGCTTCCGGCGCTCGAACGCACGGCGGGCCGGATCCTGTTCAATGGCTTCCCAACGGGGGTCGAAGTGTCGGACGCCATGGTCCATTCCGGCCCCTATCCGGCGACGACCAATTTCGGCGCGACGTCTGTCGGCACGATGGCGATCCGCCGCTTCCTGCGGCCGGTCTGCTATCAGGATATGCCCGACGCCCTGCTGGACGGCGACCTGCGCTTTTAGGCGCCGGGGCGCAAGGCCGGGAACCGCTCCCGGCCGGCGCAGCCCTTCTGCTACCTGACGTCCAGCTGGAACGGTGTGACCGGGATAATCCCGTCTGCGTAGAGATTGCAGATCGGTGCATCGCCCCAGCAGTGGCGGATGGTTGCTGGCTCAATGCCGTCCGGCACCGTGGCAACCAGTGTTCTGCCATCGAGACGGGCATCAGCCCAGTCGCATTGGCCAGCCGCGTTGCAGACGGAGACGCTGATCACCCGGTCGCTCGAGATCGAGGTGTAATCGCCCTCAGGCAGGTCGATCTTTATGGATCCGCCATCCCGAACGGCCGTCACCGGTGAGTAGCCTGTGGTGCTGGCGTCCGACGCCCCGGACAAGCCATCCAGCACATCGACCGCGCGCATGGCGACGGTGAGCTTGTCAGGCGGGTGGATATCCGTGCGGTGCCCGACATCCATCGTCGTGACAAGACCCGTTAGCGGGTCGGCCAGCGCGACACGACGCTGGGCATCCTGCACACCCGCCCAGCCAGACTCCGACGGCAACTCAGGCATCGCGCCATAGCCCGGCAGCTGGACGACGAGGACTGGCAGGTCTGACCCGAAATTCGAGCGCCAGCCCGCAATCAGCTGATCCAGCAGGCCCTCATAGGCATCCGCCCGCCCGGTATTGCTTTCGCCCTGATACCAGATGGCGGCGCTCATCGGCGTGCCGTGCAGCGGCGCAATCATCGCGTTGCCAATCGTGGTGAAGCCAGTCACCGATTCCCAGGGCGGACGCGGACCGCCATCATCGGCCTGCATCACCGCCTTGTAGGACCAGCCCGACGCGAGCGGGACAGCCTCGCCGACCTCCGGCTCAAGCTGCATCACCTCGCCCGGCCCCATCATGCCCCCCGGGCCGTAGCTGTTCAGCACGTTGATCAGGATCGTGTTTTCGCCCGCTTTGAGCACGCCGGGATCGACGGGATAGACGCGATGGTCTGTCCAGCTTGAGGTCGAGCCGATGAATTCGCCATTGATCCAGACCGCATCTGAATCATCGAACAGGCCGAGCGAGATTGTCGCCGGTCCGGCCGCCTGTTCCTCTGTCAGGTCAAAGCGGCGGGCAAACCAGAGCCGGCCGAGATGGGTCTCGATGTCAGCATCACCATAGGCTTTCCAGTCGGCGAACTGTTCGGGGACACGCTTCCAGCTGGAAAGGTCAAGCTTGGCCTCCCACGGCGCGCTTTCATGCTCGGCTGTCCACCACCGCTCCCAGACCGCACCATAGGCTTTCATCGCCGCGTCCGGGTCTTCGCGATAGAGGTCGAGCGTGGCAAGGCTTTCGTCAAATCCGCCGGCTGCCTCAAGGCGCGCCTGTGGCAGCCAGGCTTCGATCTGCGAACCGCCCCATGAGGAATCGATCAGGCCGATCGGTATGCCTCGCTCCGCACGCAGGCCCTCTCCCATGAAATAGCAGACGGCGGAAAAGTCCCGCACGTTTTCAGGCGATGCTGGCGCCCAGCTGGCCTCTTCCGGCAGCTGCGATTGCGGCGAAAGCGCCGTTTCCTGTGGCACGGTCAGAAGGCGCAGGCTGTCATCGGCGCTCTCGGAAATTGCGGAATCCGGATTGAGCGCCCGGTAGACCGGGTATTCCATATTGGACTGTCCGGAACATAGCAGGACATCGCCAACCAGGATGTCTTCAGCCGTGTACCTCGTCGTGGCGTCGCTGATGGAGAGCTCATACGGCCCGCCTGCCTGCAGCGGCTCAAAGCTGACAGACCAGGCCCCATCCGGACCGGCCCGTGTCTCCACAGTCTGGCCCGCAAGCGAAGCGGTGATCACAGCGCCCGGATCGGCTTTACCCGTAATCTGCAGGTTTGCGCCGCGCTGCACGACCGCATGGTCGGTATACGCCCCGTCGACCAGGAGCTGGGCCGCCGATGGACCAGCCCCCGCCGCCTGGCAGCCCCCCAGAAGTGCGAGTGCGGCGAGTGTCCTTGCGGCCTGTCTCATTGTCTTTCTCCCGGATCAGACCTTGATGCCGGCCTTCTCTGCGTCGGCGAGGAAGGCCTTGAGGCCCTTGTCGGTCAGGACATGGCCGGCAAGCGAGCGGATCACATCCGGCGGCGCGGTGACGACATCGGCGCCGATAAGCGCGCATTCCTTCACATGGTTGGCACTGCGGATCGAGGCGGCAAGCACTTCAGTCTCGAAGCCGTAATTGTCATAGATAGTGCGGATGTCCTGGATGAGGTCCATGCCATCGATGTTGATATCGTCCAGCCGGCCGATGAAGGGCGAGATGTAGCTTGCCCCGGCCTTGGCTGCGAGCAGCGCCTGATTGGCCGAGAAGCAGAGCGTCACATTGGTGCGCGTGCCTTCGGATCTCAGCTTGCGGCAGGCTTTCAACCCGTCGAGCGTGAGCGGCAGCTTCACGACGACATTGGGTGCCAGCGCGGCCAGCGCCCGGCCTTGCTCGAGCATGCCGGCCTCATCGGTCGCGATGACCTCAGCGCTCACCGGACCATCGGTGACTTCACAGATTTCCACGATGACTTCGCGGAAATCGCGGCCGGACTTTCCGACCAGGCTGGGATTGGTCGTGACGCCATCCACAAGACCGGTTGCATGCAGGTCGCGGATCGCTGCGACATCGGCAGTATCGACGAAAAACTTCATGGCTCGCCTCCTATTTCAGGCTGCGGTTGACGAGGTTTTCCAGATATTCCTGACGGCCGGACGTGTGCTTGCCGTCGAGGCCTGCGCTCGCAGCGTGGTCGGCAATCGTTTCCAGTGACGCGTCCGGCGACAGCATGCGCTGGCCGAGCTCGCCTTTCCAGCCGGCATAGCGCTCATCCTTGAAGGCCTGGATCTCGCCGCGCTCGACAATGTCTGCCGCCGACAGGAGTGCCCGCGCCAGCGCATCCACGCCGCCGACATGCGCATAGACCAGATCGATCTCATCGGAGCTCTGGCGGCGCACCTTGGCGTCGAAGTTGAAGCCCCCAGTATCAAGTCCGCCGGATGGCAGCAGCTCGACCAGCGCCAGAGTGATGTCGCGGATGTCGAGATGAAACTGGTCGGTGTCCCAGCCATTCTGGTAGTTGCCGGTGTTGATGTCGATCGAGCCCATCATGCCGAGCGAGACCGCCGTTGCCACTTCGTGCGAGAAGCTGTGGCCCGACAGCGTCGAGTGGTTCGGCTCGATGTTCACATGCACCTCGCCAAGCAGGTCGAAGCGTTTCAGGAAGCCATAGATCGTCGCCACGTCGAAATCGTACTGGTGGTACATCGGCTCGTGCGGCTTCGGCTCGATCAGGATCTTGCCGTCAAAACCGAGCTTATGCTTGTGCTCGACGACCATGGAAAGGAAGCGGCCGAAATTCTCCAGCTCGCGGGTAAGGTCGGTGTTGAGCAGCGTGTCATAGCCTTCGCGCCCGCCCCAGAGGACATAGTTTGCGCCCCCGAGCTTGTGGGTCGCCTCCAGGCAGTCGCGAATCTGGCGGATCGCGCAGGCGGCAACTTCCGGGTCCGGATTGGTCAGGCCGCCGGCGGCATAGCGCGGATGGCCGAACAGCTTCGCCGTACCCCAGAGCAGCTTGACGCCGGTCTCTTCCTGGTAGCCGGCCAGACGATCGGTCTGGCGCTTGAAATTGTTCGACAGCTCGTCGGGCGTGTCGGAGGCTTCGGTGATGTCCTCATCGTGGAAGCAGTAGAATGGCAGGCCGAGCACCTTGAAGAAATCGAAAGCGGCGGCCATGCGCGCATCGGCGGCGGCGCGGTCATTTCCGGTACGCTGCCAGGGGCGGTTGAAGGTGCCAGCGCCGAACACGTCGAAGCCGTCCCAGCAGAAGGTGTGCCAGTAGCAGACGGCCATGCGCAGGTGGTCTTCCATCCGCTTGCCGAGGACCATCTGGTCCTTGTCATAGTAGCGGTAGGCCAGCGGGTTGTCGCTGCTTACGCCCTCGAACTTGACCGGCGCCATGTCGGCGAAGGGTGACCGGCTCCCAAGACTTGCATTCGAATCTGCCATTTCAATCTCCTGTAAATTCGCCGACCAGCGCCTGGTAGAGACGGGTGAACTTCACGCGTTTCTCCTGCAGGCGGTCGATGTCGGGGTCGTGTGGTTCGATAACGTTGATCGCGCGGGGCGCGGCGAAGGCCTCGTCATAAGTGCCCTTCAGCTGGGAGTAGCGGGCAAGCCTTGCTGCGCCGAGCGCGGGCCCGGTTGCCGCGCCGTCGCGATAGACGAGCGGACGCTCCAGGACGGCGGCAAGGATGCGGCCCCAATAGGCAGACTGGGAGCCGCCGCCAATCACGGAAATCGAATGAACATCGATGCCGGAATCGAGCAGCGCATCGAAGCCGTCCGCCATGCCGAAGGCGACGCCTTCCAGGACGGCCTGCGCAATCTGGCCCTTGGAGCTGTCATGGTCGAGACCGAACAGGACGCCGCTCGCATAGGGGTTGTTATGCGGCGTGCGTTCACCTGAAAGGTAGGGGAGGAAAACCTCCTTGCAGGCTAGGCTTGCGTCCCGTTCGGCCAAGTTGATCATGTCTTCAGCTGATGGCGTACCGGTCGCCTGGCAGGCCCAGTCGACACAGCTCGCCGCACTCAGCATGACGGACATGAGATGCCAGCGGCCCGGCAGGGCGTGGCAGAAAGCGTGGGCGGCAGAGTCCGGGTTCGAGCGGAACTCGCTGCCTGCCACGAAGATTACACCGGAAGTGCCGAGCGAGAGCAGCGCATCGCCTTCATCGACGATTCCGGCGCCGACAGCGCCAGCGGCATTGTCACCGCCGCCCGCCACGACAGGCACGCGATCCATGCCCCAGGCTTCAGCGGCCTCCTGGCGGAGGATGCCGGTTTCCTCGACACCTTCATGCAGGCTCGGCATGTGATCGACGGTCAGCCCGCAGGCGTCCAGCAACGGCTCATGCCATTTGCGGCCTGCAACATCCATCCAGAGCGTGCCGGCCGAATCCGACATGTCGGAGGCCAGCTCGCCGGTCATCCGCAGGCGGACATAATCCTTCGGCAGCAGGACCTTGGCGACCTTGGCGAAAATTTCCGGCTCATGCCGGCGCACCCATTCGAGCTTTGGCGCGGTAAAGCCGGGCATGACGAGATTACCGCCCTTCTCGACAAAGTCCGGCTCTTTTTCCTGGAGGGCCGAGGCCTCTTCCAGACTGCGGCCGTCATTCCAGAGGATGGCCGGTCTCAGCGGGTTCAAGGCCTTGTCGAGCAGCGTTGCGCCATGCATCTGGCCCGACAGGCCGACGGCCTTCACGGCGTGACGATGATTCACGTTCAGGCCGGCAACCGCCATGTTTGTGGCCGTCCACCAGTCGGCGGGCTTCTGCTCCGACCAGAGCGGCTTCGGCCGCGAAATCGGAAGATCAGCGCTCGCCGTGTCCACGACACGGCCAGCCTCATCCATCAGAACGGCCTTTACGCTCGATGTCCCGATATCAATTCCCAGAAACACGTCTCTGGTTTCCTTCCCTCTCCTTGCGACATCCTGCAGTTGTCCTTGCGTGCGAACACCAGCAGCCATCGCGATTATATGATAACGCTAACATATTGCGCCTGCGTGGACAACACTGCTGTGTGCGGCTTTTTGTTCGATTGCAGTAAGCCGAGGCATGCGCCGCCGGTGAAGCTCGCTGTGTCGAGGGCATATCTTGTCCCCGAAACGACGAATCCGTGCCAAAACCACTTTAAACTTGCCAGAGTGTGAGTTAGCGTCGTTTATGGTAGCCCTAACATTTTGGGTTGGGTTCAAGAGAAAAGCAGTTCTCCATTGAAGGGGATTGGGAGGAAAAATGACTGATACGACAGCGGCCACCGGCCGGTTCGAAGGCGACTTTGCGTTCGTCCTTCTCATCAGCTGCGTCGCCACGATTGGCGGCTTCCTGTTCGGATTTGACAGCGGCGTGATCAATGGCACGGTCGACGGGCTGAGCGCGGCGTTCAATTCCGATGCAGCCGTCACCGGCTTCAATGTCGCGTCCATCCTGCTGGGCTGCGCGGCAGGCGCGGCAGCCGCGGGCAAGCTGTCCGACATGTTCGGGCGCCGCACGATGATGATCGTCGCCGCGATCTTCTTTATCGTCAGCGCGTGGGGCTCCGGCATTGCGGGTTCGTCCATGGAGTTCGTGATCTACCGGATCATCGGCGGCCTTGCTGTCGGTGCTGCCAGTGTCATGGCCCCTGCCTACATTTCCGAAGTCGCACCGGCCCATTTGCGCGGCCGCCTGTCTTCGATCCAGCAGGTCGCGATCATTGCCGGCCTGTTCGTTGCCTTTCTCAGCAACTTCCTGATTGCGGGCGCTGCAGGCTCTGCCACGAGCGTCTGGATGTGGGGCTTCGAAGCCTGGCGCTGGATGTTCTGGATCGAGCTCATCCCGGCGGCGATCTTCCTGATCGCGCTGCTCGCGATCCCGGAAAGCCCGCGCTATCTCGTCGTGAGCGGCAAGAAGGATGCAGCCCGCAGCGTGCTTGAGCGTATCACGGGCCAGCGCCGCGCAGCCGGCAAGGTCGCGGAAATCGAGGAATCCCTCGCGCGTGATCACAAGCCGCGTATCTCTGACATCTTCCGCGGTGGCACGGTGCTTCGTCCCATCATCTGGGTCGGCATCGGCCTTGCGGTGTTCCAGCAGCTCGTCGGTATCAACGTCGTCTTCTATTACGGCGCCGTGCTCTGGCAGGCGGCCGGCTTCACCGAAAGCGATGCGCTTCTGACCAACGTCCTGTCAGGCGGCCTCAGTATCGCAGCCGTGGCTTTGGGCCTCATGCTGATTGACCGTATCGGCCGCAAGCCGATGCTGATGATCGGCTCGATCGGCATGGCGGTTACGCTTGGCCTCGTCGCCTTCGCCTTCTCGACCGGCGCGCTGGTCGATGGCAGCCTGAAGCTCTCCAGCTCGATGGGCCTGCTCGCGCTCGTCGCAGCCAATATCTATGTGATGTTCTTCAACTTCTCCTGGGGACCGGTCATGTGGGTGATGCTGGGTGAGATGTTCCCGAACCAGCTGCGTGGCTCCGGCCTCGCGGTTTCGGGCTTCTTCCAGTGGATCGCGAACTTCGCCATCACGCTGACCTTCCCGATCATGCTGGCCGCACCCGGCATCGGCCTGACGGGGGCTTATGGCGTATACACCGTGTTTGCCATCATCTCGATCTTCTTCGTGATGTGGGCGGTGAAGGAAACCAAAGGCAAGGAACTGGAAGACATGCAGGGCTGATCTGCCCTCTTCCAGAGCAAAACGATATGCGGCGGGCCTTCCAGGTCCGCCGCATTTTTTTGCGCGATCAGAATTTAAAGGGGGGCGTCTGGTTGGGGAGCGTCGCCCTTGTCCATGTCAGGCCCGGCACAGAGCGTGGCGCGCGGCCACACTCACCTTTCAGCCGCGTTCGCGCGCGAAAAGGAGCGTGGCCGCCAGAGCCTGGGGCTCGCCCTACTCCACGCTCAGCGTGACGCTTTGCGTGTCGGCAGAGCTTGAGCCCGTCATGATCTCAAACTCACCGGGTTCGACGATCCGCTCCATATCCTTGTTCCAGAAGCGGAAATCCTTTTCGCCAAGGGTGAAGCTCACGGTCTTCGTCTCGCCCGGCTGGAGCGTGACCCGCTCGAAGCCGCGCAGTTCCTTCACCGGCCGGGTGACCGAGGCGACGAGGTCGCGAATGTAAAGCTGCACCACTTCGTCGCCGGCCATATCGCCGGTATTGGTCACATCGACCGTCACGGTCACCTCGCCATCGACACCGATCGTGGCGGACGAAAGCGTCGGCGCGCTGATGTCGAATGTGGTGTAGGACAGCCCATAGCCGAACGGATAAAGCGGCTCGGTCGTATCGAAGAGATACCCGCGCAGCGCACTCGGCTTGTGATTGTAGACGAGCGGCAGCTGGCCGACCGAGCGGGCCATCGTCACCGGCAGCTTGCCGCCGGGATTGTAGTCGCCGAACAGGACGTCGGCCATCGCGGTGCCGCCCTCCTGGCCGAGATACCAGCCCTCGACCAGCGCATTGGTCTTCTCTGCAACCTCATCGACGCCAAGGGGCTTGCCATTGATCAGCACGGTGACGACAGGCTTGCCGAGCGCGAACATCGCGTCCGCCAGCTCCTGTTGCTCGCCGACAAGTTCGATGTCGGTGCGGTCGCCGAGGTGCTGATTGTCCCAGCCCTCGCGGCTGGTCGCTTCCGTGCCGCCGATGACGAGGATGATCACATCCGCGCTTTCTGCGACCGATTTGGCCTCCTCGATCATGGCGAGGTTCGCCTCGCGGTCGGCGAGGATGATCTCATTCTCCCACCAGTCGCCCTGCGAGGTGATCTCGACGCCCGGATGATGAACGATTTCTGCGGCGTCGCCGACCTCAGCCTCGATCCCGTCAAGGACGGTGAGGACACGGGTCGGGACGTCAGAATAGCCGCCGAGACGCACCGCGTCTGCATTCGGTCCGATAACGGCGATCTTGCCAAACGCACCCTTGTCCAGCGGCAGGACACCGTCATTCTTCAAGAGGACGATCGACTTGCGCGCCGCCTCTTCAGCAAGCGCGCGCGCGTCTGCATTGTCGGTGATCTCTTCGGCATAGGCGGCGTCCGCATATGGATCCTCGAACATGCCGGAGAGGAATTTGATCTCGAGCATGCGCCGGACAGCGGTGTCGATTTCCTCTTCGGTGACGAGGCCTTTTTCCAGTGCATCAGGGAGCAGCTTGAACGCATTGCCATCCGGCAGGTCGAAGTCGACGCCGGCTTTCAGAGCACGTACGGCGGCTGCTTCCATGTCCGGCTCGACGCCGTGCAGGCGAACGAGATCGTCAATGCCCCAATAGTCGCTGACAACACCACCCTTGAAGCCCCACTCGCCGCGCAGGACATCATTCAGCAGCCAGCCATTGGCATGCGAGGGCACGCCGTCGATTTCATTGTACGACGCCATCAGGCTGCGGATTTCCGAGTTCTCCACGATGTGTTCAAACGGCGGGAAGAAGACCTCGCGCAGGATACGTTCCGAGAGGTTGGACGGGCCGACATTTGTGCCGCTTTCAGGCTGTCCGTGGCCGGTCATGTGTTTCAGCGTCGCGAAAACCTTGTCGTCTGCCAGCGGCAGGGTGCGTCCCTGGAAGCCATAAACGGCGGCAAGGCCAATCTCCCCGGCGAGATAAGGGTCTTCGCCATAGGTCTCCTCGATGCGGCCCCAGCGCGGATCGCGCGCCACATCGACCACTGGCGAGAGCACCATGTGCGGCCCGCGCGCCCGGATCTCGCGGGCAACAACGGAATAGATGTCCTCGATCAGCTCAGGGTCCCAGGTCGAGGCAAGGCCGATCGCTTGCGGGAAGGAGGTCGCCCCGCGCGCGGCATAGCCGTGCAGGCCTTCTTCGTGGAACAGGACGGGGATGCCGAGACGCGTCTCCTCGACGGCATACTTCTGGATCGCATTGACCAGTTCGACCGTCTGCGCCTCATCCCTGAAGGGCTGCTCCAGCGGGCTCGACGGGCCCTGAAGGTCATTCGGCCGGGCAAAATGGCCAAAGCCTGAAGGATAGGCTGCCTCGGCCAGCGCGGGATCGAACTTGCCGTCTTCGTCGAACAGCTCGGTCTTGGTAGTCCAGATCGTTGTGATCTGGGCGATCTTCTCCTCGAGCGTCATGCGTGAGAGCAGGTCTTCCACGCGCGCATCAACGCTGAGGCTCGCATTCCTGTACGGTGCGTCGTCGTCCGAGACTTGCTGCGCCTGAGACGTGGCCTGAAGACCGGCTGCGTTCTGGCAGGCAACCGCGAGACAAACCGCAGCCGTTGCTGCGCCAAGCCGCTTCAGCAAGCTGTGCTTGAATTGCCCTGTGCCGCTTCTAGAATCGCGCATCGACGTCACTCCCTGTCATTTTATGATAGGGCTAACATAATGACGACAGACGCGACCTGTAAACTGTTTTCGACGCGCTCAGGCAGGCGGCGCGAGACTTTCTCGCTCAACGATGTGGATGCTGTCATTGACCAGGCGCACGGGCTCGCCATTCCAGCTTTCGGCCGTCACATCCGAGATGATGTCCACCGAGGCTTGCGCCATTTCGGCGATCGGCTGGCGAACCGTCGTCAGGCGCGGCCAGATCGCGGCGGCAATGGCTGTATCGTCGAACCCGACGACGGACAGCTCCTTCGGGATCTGGATCGAACGGCGTTGGGCGGCCGCGATGACGCCCGCGGCCATGTCGTCATTGCTTGCGAAGATCGCAGTGGGACGGTCGGGCAGTTCCAGGAGGTCATCTCCGCGGTGCATCCCCGTGCGGAAGGTGAAATCGCCTTCCAGGATGAGCTTTTTGTCGATCTGGATTCCCTTGTCGATAAGCGCCTGCTCATACCCTTCCTGGCGCTTGCGGCTCCAGGGCAGTTCGTGCGGCCCTCGAATGAAGCCGATCTTCTTGTGTCCAAGGTCGATCAGATGACAGGTCATCGTGTAAGCAGCCGCCCTGTCGTCGAACACGACGCTCGACTGCTTGAACCGGTCATCGGTGCTGCCAAGCAGGACGGTCGGAATACCAATGTCCTGCATCAGCTCCAGCAGCTTGGTATTGCCGCTCAGGGGCGGGGCGAGGATGAGACCGTCCAGCTGGATGGAGCTCAACCGCTTCAGGATCATGGTCGTGTCGAGGCCGTCTTCGATATCCGAGAGGTCTTCGATGACGAGGTGATGCCCGAGATCGCGGCAGTGCTTGAGGGCGCTGACCACGAGGGCACTCAGATAACTCGGACTGGGGTTGTAATAGGCAAGCCCGATCAGTTTCGACCGGCCGCCGGCAAGCCCGCGCGCCATCAGATTCGGTTTGTAGTTCAGCGCTGCGATGGCCGCTTCGACGCGCTCACGTGTCGATGCCTTCACAAGCTTCTGCTTGTTGAGCACCCTTGAGACAGTCATTTGGGAGACGCCAGCCTTCTCGGCGACTTCCTTGATTGTAATCGGCTGACGCTTGTTCAATTTTCTTTCGTCCAGTCCATTTTTTTGCAGGCAAGGTCAGTATCGCCCTGCTTGCTGGAATGGCAAGAACCTTCAGTGTTAGCGCGAACTATTTGCGACAATTAGCCCGATTCTTGTGATTGAGCGGACCCTGCCGATAATCGACCCTGGCGCGATCGGATCAGATGGGCTGGCGATAGTCAGCCGCACGGAGCGCTTCGGCAATGGCGCTGCGCATGGACTTTGCTTTGTAGTTTTCATCGTAAACCGTCGGGCGTTTCAGGACCCCGTCAGTCCTGGGAAGGAAGCCCTGCAGCCAGTTCTGGTCATCCACCATTCCCCAGATCAGGACTTCCTTCAGCTGGGGATAGGTCAGCATCAGGTCGAAATACTCACGCGTGTAATCCGCGATCAGGCGGTCTCGATAAGCGATGTCGGGACGAAGATCGGTGTCGTTGACGTCAAACTCGGTGATGTAGAGCTCAAGCCCCATGCCCACGATCTCGTCGCAGAAGGCGATCCAGTTCTTCTGCTTCTGGCGGGTGAACTCGTCCGGCATCTCATAGTTCGAATGGCTCTGGAGGCCGACGCCATCGATGGGCACGCCCCGCTTGAGCATGCCTTCCAGCAGGCGCAGCACCCCTGCCCGGTGAAGCGTGCTGGTATCTTCCCAGCTCATGAAATCATTGTAGACAAGCTTTGCATCCGGCGCGTTTTCCTTGGCGACCGCAAAGCAGAAATCCATCAGCCGCTCGCCCATCCTTTTCGATAGAGACGTCTCCCGGAACTCGCCTGTTTCATCGCTGACGGCTTCGTTCACGACATCCCAGGAGTAGATGAAGGGGTGATAGCGCGAGGCCATCTGTGCGATGCGCGGGCCGACGAATTGCTCCGTCTCAGCAGCGCTCGCGAAGTCCAGCGCGTTCACCCAGTCGGGCGACCAGATGCTGCGATGCCAGAGCAGCGTATGGCCGCGCATGGTCAGGCCGTTTTCCTTCGAGAACGCCGCCAGCCGGTCGGCCGGCTCGAAGTTCACGACATCCGGCTCGGGATAGACCGTGTACCATTTGTGCTCATTTTCGGCGACGATGGTCGCACATTCGCGGCGGATGATGTCGAGATACTGGGGATCGTCCAGCTGGTGCGCCGCCATGGCAGAGCCGAAGCGGATACCTTTTTCCGCCGCAAGCTCATGCAGGCCCGGGCCTGTTGCCGCATTACCTGCAGCGCTTTCTCCGGCGGCAACGCAACCGCCAAGCCCTGCAAAGGCCGATGCGCCGGCCCCCATTTTCAACCAGTCACGCCGCGAAAGCCCGTTCATCATTGTCTCCCTCGAATAGGTCACCGGCCAGGTCTTGCCATGGCTCTCCGAAACTTTATGATAACGCTAACAACAAATCGTGGCTGGCGTCCAGTCCGCGAGAAAAATATCCATCCGCCTCAAGGGAGGGGCTCTTCAGATGTCAAGAAATTCGATTGTTTCGGCGATGGTCCTTCTGGCCCTTTCGGCCTGTTCGTCTGCGCCGGCGACTGATGATGCGCCCGCCCCCTCCACCGCACTGTCGGCCTCATTCGACTGGTTCGAATACACCGGAAACGATCCGGCCTTCAGCGATCCGCCCGGCTCCGAAGGCTACCTCAATCCGGTCCTTGCGGGCTTCTACCCCGATCCAAGCGTGACCCGCGGCCCGGATGGCTATTACCTCGTCCATTCGACCTTTTCATACTTCCCCGGCATCCCGGTCTTCCACAGCAAGGACCTCGTCCACTGGGAGCAGATCGGCAATGTCATCGACAGGCCCGGCATGCTCGACTTTGACGGGCTCGGCCTGTCGCGCGGCGTGTTTGCGCCGACCATCGAGTATCATGACGGCGTCTTCCATGTCGCCAATACCTGCGTCGATTGCGGCGGCAACTTCATTGTCACCGCGACCGATCCGGCCGGCCCATGGTCAGATCCGGTCTGGCTGCCGGAGGTGGGCGGCATCGACCCATCGCTCTTCTTCGAGGAAGACGGCTCGGTCTGGATCATGAACAATGATGAGCCACCGGGCGGTTCGACCTATCCCGGGCACCGCGCCATCTGGTTCCGCCAGATCGATCCTGACACCTTCCAGTCCATCTCAGAACCGATCGTGCTGATCGATGGCGGCGTGCGCCCCGAGGAAAAGCCGATCTGGATCGAGGGCCCGCATATCTACCATGTCGGCGACTGGTATTATCTGAGCGCAGCAGAAGGCGGCACCGCCGTCGATCATTCGCAGGTCGTGCTGCGCTCCAAAGCGCTGACGGGCCCCTACGAGCCGTATGAGAACAATCCGATCCTCACCCAGCGCCACCTGCCGGAAGACCGCCCCAACCCGATCACGTCTGTTGGCCATGCAGACCTTGTCCAGGACGCCGACGGCAACTGGTGGGCGACCTTCCTCGGCGTGCGGCCCTATGAGGGCGACCTGTACAATACGGGCCGCGAGACCTTCCTGATGCCGGTCGACTGGAAGGATGGCTGGCCGGTCATCCTCGAAGGCGAGGAAGAGGTGCACTACAGGATGGACACCCGCCCTGCCCCGCTCGGCACGATCGGCGAGCACGTGCCGTTGTCCGGCAATTTCACGGTGCGTGAGGACTTCGATGGCGAGACGCTGCCGTTCCACTGGATGACGTTGCGCGTGCCCCAGTCAGACTGGTGGGCGCTGGACGGCGGCGCCCTGGTATTGGACGCAAGGCCCGTCGAGCTCGGCTCCAGGACGCAGCCTTCCTATCTCGGCCGGCGCCAGCAGCACCAGAACGCTGTCGCCACGACGAAGGTCGCGTTCAGCCCCGAATCCCCGGGCGATGAAGCTGGGCTCGCCGTGCTGCAAAGCGATGAATATTTCTACGCGCTCGGCCTGACCGTCTCGGATGCGGGTGAGCCTCAAATCGTCCTGCGCCAGCGCGCCGGCGCCGACCAGCCCATCGAGGGAACAGTCGTGGCGACAGCGCCGTTTTCCGGCGAGGCGGCCGAGCTCAGGATCACCGCCCGCAAGGATGCCTATGACTTCGCTTTCCGCGAACCGGGCAACGAGGATTGGACCGCCATCGCCACGGGCCTTGATGGCAAGATCCTCTCGACCCGGGTCGCAGGCGGCTTTGTCGGCGCCACCTTCGGGCTCTATGCAGGCGCCGCCGCGCGCTGACCAGACATGCGCCAGACCCTCGGCGCGGTGAGCGGCGGCCGTCGCCAGCAACCTTCCGTCCTGCGCTTTCGGCTTTTCCGTTGCGCTTGGATTTAATTTCGTCTAGCGAAAATGTTAACGCCAACATTCTCGGGTGGGACCCGCGAACCTCAACTGAAAGCGCCCCGCAGAGACATGCGGAGAACAGCGATACGGCGAAAAGGGGAGACACGATCATGCGCCACAAAACTTCATGGTATGCCCTCGCGGCGGCAGCCGGGCTCTTGCTTGCAGGCTGTGCCCGCTCAGCCCCGGATCCAGATAGCGCGACGAGCCCTGAGCCTGCTGCAGAGGAGTCAGTCTGGCCCGCCGTCGAGAGCAATCTCATCGATCCGGCGATCGAGGCGCGCATTGACGAGATCATGGCCAAGATGACGCTGGAGCAGAAAGTCGGCCAGGTCATCCAGGCCGACAATGGCTCGGTCACCCCTGAGGATGTGAAGACCTACCGGCTCGGCTCGGTGCTCAGCGGCGGCAACTCGGCCCCCAATGGCAAGCCATACGCCAGCGTCGAGGAATGGGTGGCCGCCACCGATGCTTTCTACGCCGCCTCTGTTGATCCCGAAGGTGTCGAGATCGCGATCCCGATCATCTGGGGTATCGATGCTGTCCACGGCCACAACAACGTCATCGGCGGCACCGTTTTCCCGCACAATATCGGCCTTGGCGCCGCGCGTAATCCGGAGCTGATCGAGAAGATTGCGGAAGTGACCGCCACAGAGCTTCGCGTCACCGGCCATGACTGGACCTTCGCGCCCACCGTTGCCGTCCCGCGCGATGACCGCTGGGGCCGTACCTATGAAGGCTTCGCCGAGGACCCCGAAGTCGTCGCCTCCTATTCCGCAGCCATCGTCGAAGGCCTGCAGGGCGAATTCGGCGCGGATGACTTCCTGGACGAGACCCACGTCATCTCGACCGCCAAGCATTATCTCGGCGATGGCGGCACGCAGGGCGGCCAGGACCAGGGCGACACGAAAGTGTCCGAGGCCGAACTCGCACGCATCCATGGCGCCGGCTATCCGCCCGCCATCGAGGCAGGCGCACTGTCCATCATGGCGACCTTCTCAAGCTGGAACGGCACGAAGACGACAGGCGACAAGTACCTGCTGACAGATGTCCTGAAAGACAGGATGGGCTTTGACGGCTTTATCGTCAGCGACTGGAACGCGCATGGACAGATCGATGGCTGCACCAATGAGGACTGCCCGGAAGCGCTGATCGCCGGCATCGACATGTACATGGCACCCGACAGCTGGAAGGGCCTCTATGAGAACACGCTCGAGCAGGTAAAGAGCGGCGAGATTCCGATGGCGCGCCTCGACGATGCCGTCCGCCGCGTCCTCCGCGCCAAGCTCCATTACGGCCTGTTCGAAGAGGGGCGTCCATCTGAGCGCCCCCTGGCCGGGCGCACAGACCTGCTCGGCTCACCCGAACACCGCGCGGTCGCCCGTCAGGCGGTGCGCGAGTCGCTGGTCCTTCTAAAGAATGACGGCGTCCTTCCGATTGCGCCAACCGCGAACATCATGGTCGCTGGCGACGGCGCTGACAGCATCTCCAAACAGTCCGGCGGCTGGACGCTGACCTGGCAGGGCGGCGGCATCGACAATGAAGAATTCCCGAACGGCGCCTCCATCCTCGATGGCCTGTCTGAAGCCGCGAACAACGTCACTCACAGCCCTGACGGCAGCTACGACGAGAAACCCGATGTCGCGATCATCGTGTTTGGCGAGGATCCCTATGCCGAGTTCCGCGGTGACGTCGATCATCTGGCCTATGATGCCGCCGGCTCGAAGGAAATCGAGCTTCTCCGCAAGCTGCAGGCAGACGGCATTCCGACCGTGAGCGTCTTCCTGTCCGGCCGCCCGATGTGGGTGAACCCGGAGCTCAACGCCTCTGATGCGTTTGTCGCCGCCTGGCTTCCCGGCAGCGAAGGAACAGGCGTTGCCGACGTTCTGGTCGCCGCCGAGGATGGCTCGCCACGTTATGACTTTACCGGCAAGCTCTCCTATTCCTGGCCAAAGCGCCCTGACCAGGGCCCGCTCAATGTCGGCGACGAGACCTACGATCCGCTCTTCGCCTATGGCTACGGCCTCTCCTATGCCGAACCTGGCGAGGTGGCCACGCTGGACGAAACCGTGCCCGACACCCTGCAGGCCAGCGGCAACACCAATGTCTATTTCGCCAATGGCAGCTACAGCGCGAACATGCGCATCTTCAAGTCTGGCACCGTCAGCGAGAGCCGCGTCGACCATCGCGCCCAGGAAGATGCCATCTCCCTGACCTTCGGAGACACCGGCGGCTGGGTGTCCTTCACAGACGGCTCCGTCAGCGACCTTGTCCGCGAATCCAATGCCGACATCGAACTCCTGCTGACATTGCGCTCGACCCTGACATCGCCCGTTTCGATCGGCATGGCGTGCGAAGGCGAAGACTGCCGCAGTTCGCGTGAGCTTTCCCCCGCCGACCTCGGCAATGGCGACTGGACGGATGTCCGCATCTCGCTGAGCTGCTTCAGCGATATCGATCTCACCTCCATCATTGCGCCCATCTACGTTGAGGCGAGTGGGCCCGGCGAGCTCGCCATCTCCGAGGCAAGACTCGTCGAGGACGCAGACGCCGCAGAGACCTGTCCGGGTGATTGATCCAGCAATGCCCGGGACGACCGAACTGTCGGACAAGGCGGCGCTTTGCTACCTGTCGGCTCACGGCTTCGACATGGCCGTCCAGCCCGGCGTGGGCGGCCGCATCGTCTCCCTCTCATTCGGGGGGGTGGACGTGTTCCAGCCCGATGCCCGGCCAGACGCCATGAGGGTGTTTGACGCCGGCTGCTTTCCGCTGGTGCCGTTCTCCAACCGGATCAGGGGCGGCACGTTCGAATTCGGGGGGTGCCCCCACACCTTGAAGCGCAACTGGGACGGCGATGAGCACGCCATCCACGGCGAGGGCTGGACGAGCGCCTGGACAGTGACCCATCAGGACGACGCTTCGATCCGGATGTGGATGGCCAGCGCAGGCTGGTGGCCCTGGACCTATGAGTGCAGCCAGCTCATCAGGCTGATGCCGGGCCGGGTCAGCCTGTCCCTCAAAGTGACCAACCTCGACACCAGCGCCATGCCCGTCGGCCTCGGCTTTCACCCCTATTTTCCGAGGAACGACCAGACGCAACTGCAGTTCAACGCGGCCGGCATGATCGAGCCGATGAACCATGGCCCGCTTCAGGTTGAACCGCTGACCCCGACGACCGACTTTTCGCAGGACACAGCCGTGCGCCTTCGCGATCTGGACCATGGCTATGCTGGCTGGGACGGCGTTGCGATAATCCGCCAGCCGGAGGAGGGCCTCGAGATAACCGTCAGGACAAATGCTTCACCTGCCGGCGCAGTGGTCTATATCCCTCCGAGCGCGCCCTTTTTCTGTTTCGAACCTGTGTCCCAGATCAATGGCGCGTTCGAAATGGACCAGACCGTCGAGACGGGTCTGCACGCGCTGAAGCCCGGCGAAAGTCTCGATTTTTCCGTCGCGATCGACGTTGAGAAGCGTCCAGACGCGCCAGACAGAAAGGACAGTTCCGCATGACCCGCTTTGATCAGGACCGCAGACGTCTCCTCCAGCTTGCCGGCGTGACGGCCGCCGTGCCGCTCTTTGGCTGCGCTGGCGCGCAGACATCTGACGGGTCCGGCGTTCGCGCCATCGGCCAGCCCATGCCGGGCAATGTTCGCCTGCCTGATACCCCGCCCGAGAAAGGGGCCGCTGACAGCGTCGGCATCGCAGTCATCGGACTTGGCGGCTTCGCGCTGAATCAGATGATGCCCAACTTCGTGAACGCCCGGCGCGCCCATATCGCGGCGGTCGTCTCGGGCAATGCCGACAAGGCAAACCGGGTCGGGGACGCCTATGGCGTGGCGCCGGATGCGCGCTACTCCTATGACAATTTCGACGAGATCGCCTCCGATGACCGGGTCGATGCGGTCTATATCGTTCTGCCGAGCGGACTGCATGCCGAGTGGGCGGAGAAGGCCTTTGCGGCGGGCAAGCACGTCCTCTGCGAGAAACCCATGGCGCTCAACAGCGCCGAATGCGAACGCATGATCGCCGCGGCCCGTGCCGCCGACCGCAAGCTGATGATCGCCTATCGCTGCCACTTCGAGCCGTTCAACATGCGCGCGATGGAGCTGATGGATGAAGGCGCTGTCGGCGATATCCGGCTGATCCGGACCGGCCAGCATTACCGGATGGGGCCGACCACGCCGGCCGATAACTGGCGCGCCAATCGCGCCCTCGCCGGCGGCGGCCCGCTTGAGGATTACGGCCTCTACGGCCTGCAGTCCGCGCTCTATCTCTCGAATGAAATGCCAAGCACGATCAGCGCGCGGACCTTCCAGCCGGAAGGCGATCCGCGCTTTGCGGAAATCTTTGCCTCCGTGCAGACGCAGATGCAGTTCCCGTCCGGCGCCGTTGCCCAGCTGTCGACCTCCTATGACGCTTCCGGTTCGAACCGCGCGCTCGTGCGGGGCACGCGCGGCGTCCTCGAAATGGACCCGGCGACCAGCTATGGCGGCCTGCGCATGACGCTTCGCCGCGATCGCAGCTCGGAAGAGCTCAATCCGGGCGACCCCGCGATACAGTTCGCCGCCCAGCTCGACCACTTCGCGGACGCCATCCGCGACGATATCGAGATCCGCACGCCGGGCGCCATGGGCCTGCGCGATATCCGCCTCATCGAAGCGATCTACAAGGCTGCCGAAACCGGCCAGGCCGTCTCCCTGATGCCGGACGGCCGGATGAAGTGATGGCGTTGAAGACCGGTCTCCCGGGAGACCGGTCTTCCGCTTCAACGCATCAAGCAGCCGCTTTAACGCACGATACGCCGTCGCTATTGACGCCGGGCGGGATAAGGCCTGAAGGGTTTTTCTCGCACCGGCCAGCCAGACAACAAGAAACGCTGACCGGCACATATCGCTTTGTGCGGGGAGGCACACAGTATGGCACTAGAGACGATCGACCTTGTCATTGTCGGGGTTTACGCAATCGCGCTGTTCGCGATCGCAATCCTGGTATCGCGTGAGCCTGCGGGCCACCAGAAAGACACCGAAGACTATTTCCTTGCCGGCAAGGCGCTACCCTGGTGGGCCATCGGCGCCTCGCTGATCGCGGCCAATATTTCCGCCGAGCAGATCATAGGCCAGTCCGGACAGGGCTTCGTCGTCGGCCTCGCCATTGCCGCCTATGAGTGGCAGGCGGCCATCGTCCTGCTGATCGTCGCCAAATTCTTCCTGCCAATCTTCCTGGAGCGGAAGATCTTCACCATGCCGCAATTCCTCGAGACCCGCTTCGGGCCGGAGGTCAAATCGATCATGGCGGTATTCTGGATCATCCTCTACACGGCGGTGAACCTGACCTCGATCCTGTGGCTGGGCGGGCTGGCCATCTCGGCGGTCACCGGCTGGGCGGTCCTGCCGGCGATGCTCGGCCTTGCCGCATTTGCCGTTCTCTACTCGCTTTATGGCGGGCTGAAAGCCGTCGCGATGACCGACATCATCCAGGTCGTCATCCTGATCCTTGGCGGCTTTGCGATCCTCTGGATTTCACTCGGCCTCGTTGGCGGTGAAGACGGCGCCATGGCCGGTCTCGCCACGCTGATGGGCGAGATCCCCGGCCACTTCAACATGATCCTCAAGCCGGACCATCCCAACTATGGCGACCTTCCGGGCATCTGGACCCTGCTTGGCGGGCTCTGGGTGCTGCACTTCTCCTATTGGGGCTTCAACCAGTACATCATCCAGCGCGCGCTGGGCGCAGAGAGCTTGCCGGAAGCCCAGAAGGGGCTTGCTTTTGCCGCCTTCCTGAAGCTGCTCATCCCGGTCATCGTGGTGATCCCGGGCATTGCCGCCTTGTGGCTGGCCCAGAATGGCCAGCTCGACATGGCCAAACTGTCGGCCCGGCCCGACAGCACCTATGGCGTGCTCATGACCCTCGTGCCCGGCGGCCTGCGCGGCCTCGTCTTCGCAGCGCTGATTGCCGCGATCGTCTCCTCGCTCGCCTCGATGATGAACTCGATCTCGACGATCTTCACCATGGACATCTATCGCGACTACATCGCCAAGGAGCGCACGGAAGGCCACTATGTGCTGGTCGGCCGGCTGACGGCGCTGACCGCCATGGTGATCGCGCTCATCCTCGCCAAGCCCTTCCTTGGCGGCATGGAAAGCGCCTTCCAGACCATCCAGGAATATACCGGCTTCATCGCGCCGGGCGTTGTCGCGGTCTTCCTGCTGGGCTTCTTCTGGAAGCGCGCCAACGAGGCGGGCGCCTTCGCCCTGCTGATCTCGTCGGTCGTGCTCAGCGTCATCGCCTCGATTGCGCTGCCGGAGCTGCCCTTCGTCCTGCGGATCTGGATCGTGTTCCTGACCTGCCTCGTCATCGGCGCGATCGTGTCGCTGATGACCAGGGCGCCGAAACCCGAACAACCGGTCGACCTTGGCGGCATCGAGTTCCACACACGGACCGGCTTCAACATCGCCGCGGTGCTGATCGTGCTGATCCTCGCCGGGATCTACGTCGCCTACTGGTAAGCGGCCACGGCTGTCTTGATCGTCTTGTCGGGGAGGGAGCCCTGCCCCGTCAGGCGGACTTTGCCGCCTCGTCGCCGAAATAGCGGCACAGTGTTTCAATCACGGCCATGCCGACCCCGCCTGTCGCGCGATAGTAGATCGTCTGGGCATCGCGGCGGGTTTCAACCAGCCCCTCCGCCCGCAGCTTGGCAAGGTGCTGGGACACGGCCGACAGGGATTGGCCGACCGCCTCGGCGAGCTGGTTGACCGGCATTTCACCGGCCGCCAGCGAGCAGAGAATCTTCAGGCGCGTCTCATTGGCCATGGCCCTCAGCGTCCCGCAGGCTTCCTCGATCTGCGACGACAGGACGTCGAAGGCGTCCGGCGACGCAGGATGATTGGCTGGCTGGCTCATACAGGCGAAGCTTCCGTGGCTGGATGCGAACCGGTGTCGGTTTCCGCTTCAGGTGCGGGCAACCAATCCGGCCCTCTGAGGGCGACATAGATCGCCGGTATAACAAGCACAGTCAGCGCGGTTGAAGAAGCAAGCCCGAACAGTAGCGAGATCGCGAGGCCCTGGAAGATCGGGTCGCTCAGGATCACCGCTGCACCGATCATCGCGGCCAGCGCCGTCAGCAGGATCGGCTTGAAGCGGATGGCCCCGGCATCAAGCAGGACGTCCTTCAACGGTGTGGTCTCATCCTGGCGGTGCTTGACGAAGTCGACCAACAGGATCGAGTTGCGCACGATGATCCCGGCCAGCGCAATGAAGCCGATCATGGAGGTTGCCGTGAAGGCGGCCCCGAAGATCCAGTGCCCGATCATGATACCGATCAGCGTCAGCGGAACCGGCGTCAGGATCAGGAGCGGTGTGCGGAAGGTCCCGAACTGGGCGACCACCAGGATGTAGATCCCGATCAGCGCCACACCGAAGGCGAGCCCCATATCCCGGAAGGTCACATAGGTGATCTCCCATTCGCCATCCCAGAGCACGGACGGCACTGTCTCGTCTTCCGGCTGGCCGTAAAGACGCACAGCGGGCTGTTCGAGACCGGCCCCGGCCCAGTCATAGGCCGCGATCCTGTCCTGTACTTCCATCATGCCGTAGATCGGCGCTTCGAACCGGCCTGCCAGTTCGCCCATGACCATATCGGCGAAATAGCCGTCGCGGCGGAACACATTGGTCGAGCCGGCATCCATGGATGTCGTGATCAGGGTGCCCATTTCCGCCGGCATGCTTCCGGCAGGCGCGAACCGCCGGGCGACCGGGATGGTCGCGGTGGTTTCAGACCAGACACGCTCGGACTTCGGCAAGCGGATCGTCACCGGCAGCGGATCACGTCCGCCGCCGCGCGGGGCGACACCGACGGTGCGTCCCGAATAGACCAGCCCGACCGTGTCGAGCACGTCCTGCTCAGCGACGCCCTGGTCGTTGGCCACGATCTTGTCGACCGACAGGACGAGGCGCGGCTGGTGGCCACCGAAGGAATTGTCGACATCGACGATGAACGGCGTTTCGCGGAAAAGCTGCTCCACGACATCAGCCGTGCGCCGGCGTGTCTCGGCATCCGGGCCGTAGATCTCGGCCAGCAGCGTCGACAGGACGGGCGGGCCCGGCGGGACTTCGACCACCTTTGCACTCGCCCCGTCCGGCAGCGGGATCGCCTTGATCCGCTCACGCAGGTCGAGCGCGATTTCATGGCTGGAGCGCTTGCGCTCGCCCTTCTCCAGGAGGTTCACCTGCAGGTCACCCAGTTCCGGCGACTTGCGCAGGAAATAGTGGCGCACCAGGCCGTTGAAATTGAACGGCGCGGCGGTGCCGGCATAGGCCTGGATCGACTCGACCTCTTCGACATCCTTCATGGCGTCGGCCAGCGCGAACAGGCTGCGTTCGGTGTCCTCCAGCGCGGCACCCTCTGGCAGGTCAAGGACCAGCTGGATCTCCGACTTGTTGTCGAAGGGCAGCAGCTTGACCGTCACCGCCGTCGTCGCGAACAGGCCGAGCGATGCAATCGTCGCCACACCGACAACTGCGAGGAAGATCCAGGCATTGCGACGGCTTTCGACGATCGGGCCGGCGACGGTCCGGTAGAAGCGGCCAAGCCGGGTTTCACCATGCTCGGCGTGTTCGGCAGCGGGCGCCTTGCCGGCGATCTTCATGATCAGCCAGGGCGCTATGCCGACCGCGACGAAGAAGGAAAACAGCATGGCTGCGGACGCATTGGCCGGGATCGGCGCCATGTACGGCCCCATCAGACCGGAGACGAACATCATCGGCAGCAGGGCCGCGATCACGGTCAGCGTCGCCACGATGGTCGGGTTGCCGACCTCGGAGACGGCATCGACCGCCGCCTTCACGCGCGAACGCCCGTCCCCCATCGCCCAGTGCCGGGCGATGTTCTCGATGATGACGATTGCATCGTCGACCAGGATGCCGATGGAGAAGATGAGCGCGAACAGGCTGACGCGGTTGATCGTGTAGCCCATCATCAGCGACGCAAACAGCGTCAGCAGGATTGTTGTCGGGATGACGATCAGCGTCACCAGCGCCTCGCGCCAGCCAATCGCAAAAGCGATGAGGACCACGATGGACACGGTCGCAAGGCCAAGGTGGAAGAGGAGTTCGTTGGCCTTGTGATTGGCCGTCTCGCCATAGTTCCGGGTGACCGCAATGTGCACGCCTTCCGGCAGCATCTCGCGTTCCAGAAGCTCAAGCCGTTCGAGGATCTGGTCGGCAACGACAACGGCATTGGCGCCCGGCCGTTTGGCCAGCGACAGCGTCACCGCCGGCAGCGCTTCGAAGCCGTTCGCGCCTTCGCGCCGTTCCAGCGTCCAGGCGCGCGCTTCGGTCTCGACGCCGGTAACGCGCACCGTTGCGACATCCGAGACATAGACCGTCCGCCCATCCGGGGCGCGCAGCTGCAGGCGCTGGATCGTGCCGATCCCGTCGACGCGGTCGCCGGCCTGCACAATGATCGAGTCGCCCTCGCCCCGGGCCATGCCGGCCGGACGCGCCTGAACGGCCTGGCCGACAGTTTCGACCAGCGACTGCAACGGAATGCCATAGGAGGAGAGCGCGGCAATATCCGGCTCGACCCTGAGCTCCATCGGCCGCCCGCCAATCACGCTGGTCAGGCCGACATCCTCGATCTTGACCAGTTCCTTGAGCAACTCGTCAGCCAGCATGCGCAGGCTGGTGTCGTTCCAGACATCGCCCGTCCACGGCTCCGGCGACAGGGTCAGCGTGACAATCGCCACATCATCGATCCCGCGCCCGACAACCTGTGGCATCGGGACTTCGGGCGGAATGCGGTCGATATTCGCGCGGATCTTCTCATGGATGCGGAGCACGGCGTCATCGGCGTCGGTGCCGACGACGAACCGGGCCGTGACCATGGTGCCGTCGTCGCGGCTCTGGCTGTAGACATGCTCGACATCCGGAATCGCCTTGACGATTTCCTCGAGCGGCTCGGTCACCTGTTCGACGACATCGGTGGCCTTCAGGCCCGGCGCCTGCACCATGATGTCGACCATGGGCACCGAGATCTGTGGCTCTTCCTCACGCGGAATGGTCAGCAGGGCAACGAGGCCGACGGCCAGCGCGGCAAGCAAAACGAGCGGCGTCAGCGGCGACCCGATTGTGGCGCGCGTGATCGACCCGGAAATGTCGGGTTTCATGAGTTTTCCGCCTCCGGCAGCATGATGACATCGCCGCGCTTCAGCCCGGACAGGACCTCGAACTCACCCGTTGTCACGAGCGGTTCGGCCAGCACGACCGGCGCTTCGACGAAACGGTCGCCGACGCTCACCTTCACGAAATCGATGCCATAGCGGGTGGTGACAAATTCCGCCGGGATGACGATCGCCGTGCGTTCGCCAACCGGAACAAGCACGTCGGCCCGCTCACCGACGAGTGCGTTCAGGCCGCCTTCGACAACAGCGTCCGCAATCACGGCCCCATCACGCAGCGCCGGATAGACTTTCACGATCTGCGCCGACTGGGCCGCGCCGCTGCGGGCCGGCAGGCGCAAGGGCAACTCCTTGCCCTCACCGATAAAGGCCAGGTGGCGCTCCGGCAGGGAGAGGCGCACAAGCCCTTCGAGCGTGACCAGCCGGGCGATCGTCTGTCCCGGCGAAACCACGCTGCCCTCTACGATGAGGACATCGGTCACCCGCCCATCGGCCGGGGCGCGAATGTCGCCTTCGGAGCGGCGCGCCGACACGCTGCGGCGTTCGTCTTCAGCCGCTTTCAGATTGGATTTCAGGACGTTGAGCGCTGTCTGCTCGCGCTCATAGCGCGCTTTCGGATAGAAACCGTCTGCCAGCAATTTCTCGGCCCGCGCGAGGTCTTCGGTCTGCTGCTGAATCTGGGCCGACAGGCCCTCAATACGCGAACTCAGTGCGGAGATCTGCGGGGCGATCGTTTCGTCGGTCACGACAGCGATGACATCGCCAGCCTTCACTTCCTGGCCTTCATCGATCCGCAGGCTGGTCACAACCCCCTGCAGGCGCGAGCGGGCTTCTGCCGAGTCGGTCGCCTCGATGCGGGCGACGACCGGCCGGTAATCGGTGATGACCGTATCGTCGATCGTGATCGTCTGGGCAGCGGCCGACAGGGCGGCAACACAGGCCGCGAGGCCGAGGGTAAGCGCGCGTATCATCATTTCAGTACTTCCCGCTATCGATGATCTGGCCCGTCGACGGGTCCAGCCGGATGCATGGCAGGCCAGCGGTTTTCCATGCGCCGATCCCACCTGCGAGGTGGGCGGCGTCCGCGTCCGTGGCTTTCAGGTATTGCTCAAGCGCCATGCGTGAGCGCTTGCCCGATCCGCACTGGAAAATGACCTGGCGGCTGCCATCGGTCGGGATGGCTTTTGGCTCGAAGGTCGAGAGCGGATGCAGCAGGGCGCCGTGAATGCGCTCATTCGCGAATTCTGAGGGCTCGCGCACATCGACAAGCAGGACTTTGCCGGCCTTCAGGTCTTCGAAAACACGTTCCGGTGCGAGGTCATATTTGTCGCTCATCTCATTCTCCGTTTCTTCGCCGACTTGCCTTGCAGGCGCATCAGGCGGTTCGTCTATCAAATCGTCTCAGGGCTGCATATAAGGTATATTGCGTAGTTGCTAAAGTTCTAAAATACACTATTTTTCGGCGTGGGAGGAGAGAACCATGTCTAAGATTGTCATTCTCGGTGCAGGCCTCGGCGGCATGATTGCCGCGTTCGAAACGCGCAAGACGCTGGGCAAGAAACACCAGGTCGCCATCATCAGTGAGACCGACTACTACCAGTTCCAGCCATCGAACCCCTGGGTGCTGGTTGGCTGGCGTGACCGCAAGGACATTACGCTCGATCTGGCGAAACCCATGAAGAAAAAGGGGATCGAGCTGATCGTTGGCCGGGCCGAAAAGGTCGATCCTGCCGGAAAATGCGTCCACATGCCGGACGGCTCAAAAGTCGATTACGACTACCTGATCATCGCAACCGGCCCCGAACTCGCCTTTGACGAAATCGAAGGCCTTGGGCCGCAGGGACACACGCAGTCCGTCTGCCATATCGACCACGCTGTCAAAGGCGCCAGCAATTTCGAGACCTTCTGCGACAATCCGGGCCCCGTCGTGATCGGCGCCACACAGGGCGCCTCCTGTTTCGGCCCCGCTTATGAAACGGCCATGATCATCGAGACCGAGCTGCGCAAGCGGAAGATCCGCGACCGCGTTCCGATGACCTTCATCACCCCAGAACCGTATATCGGCCATCTCGGCCTCGACGGCGTGGGCGACACCAAGAGCCTGCTCGAAAGCGAGATACGCGACCGCCACATCAAGTGGATCACGAATGCCCGCATCGTTCGCGCCGAGGCTGACAAGGTCATCGCCGAGGAGCTGAACGAGGACGGTTCGGTCAAGCAGACCCACGAAATCGCGTCGAACTACACGATGCTGATGCCGCCCTTCCGCGGCGTACCAGCTGTGCGCGATGTTGAGGGCCTGTCCAATCCGCGCGGCTTCATCATCACCGATGAGCACCAGCAGAACCCGACCTGGCCGGAGATTTTCGGGATCGGCGTCTGCATCGCCATCCCGCCTGTCGGCAAGACACCCGTGCCTGTCGGCGTGCCGAAAACCGGCTTCATGATCGAATCCATGGTCGAGGCGACAGCCCGCAACATCAAGCAGCTGATCGAGGGCGAAAAACCGACCCACCGCGCGACCTGGAATGCCGTCTGCCTGGCAGACTTCGGCGATGGCGGCGTCGCCTTCATTGCCCAGCCGCAGATCCCGCCGCGCAACGTCAACTGGTCGGCCTCGGGTGGCTGGGTCCACCTCGCGAAAGCCGGTTTCGAGAAATACTTCCTGCACAAGCTGCGCACCGGGCAGTCCGAGACCTTCTACGAGAACGTGGCCCTCAGCCTGCTCAAGACCCACAAGCTGAAAGGGGTTGAATCCGAATGACCTCAGACCGCCAGCATATTGTCTGTGCCTCCTGCGGCGCGGTGAACCGCGTGCCCGCCGGGGCGAACCTGTCAAAGGGAAAGTGCGGCACCTGCAGCACGGCCCTGGCGTCCAGCATGCCCGTCGATGTCGACGACAAGGTGCTGGCCCGCATGCTGGCCAAGGACGAGGGCGGGTTCATTCTCGACGTCTGGGCGCCGTGGTGCGGCCCGTGCCGGATGATGGCGCCGGCCTATGCCGACGCCGCGCAGCATTTCGGCGGAACGGTCCGTTTCCTGAAACTGAATTCGGACGCCAATCCGCAATCCTCGGCGCGGCTGAACATTCGCGGCATTCCGGCCCTTTTCGCCTTCGACAAGGGCAAGATCGCCGATCAGCGCGCGGGCGCCCTGCCGGCGAAGGATCTCGTCAACTGGGTGAAGAGCACCCGTATCGCACCCCAAACCTCTACAAGCTGAGCCTTGAAAGGACCCTGAAAATGAACCTCGATCGTGCTGTTCTCGCTTTTGCCGGCCTCGTCGTGCTGGCTGGTCTCGCCCTTGGCTACTGGGTGACGCCCTGGTTCTACCTGCTGAGTGCCTTTGCCGGCCTCAACATGCTGCAGGCCGCCTTCACCGGATTCTGCCCGGCAGCGATGATTTTCAAGCTGCTTGGCGTGCGGCCGGGAAACGCGTTCAAATGAGCTGGAGACCGACCGCCTTCCTGACGGCCGTTTCAGTCCTCGCCCTGCCCGCCGCGGCCGATCCTGTCAGCCTGCCGGACGCCGTACGCCAGGCGCTGACCGTCTCGCCCGGTATCGAGACCGCAGAAGCCGGCCTCGATGCGGCGCAGGCGGGCCTTGCGCAGGCAAAAGGCCAGCGCGGCGTCAGCGTCGGCGCTCAGGCACAGCTTGGCGCATCGGCGACCGATTTCACGACAGGCAGCGTCAACCAGTATCCCCGGCAGGTCGCCCTGCAGGCAGAACTGCCGCTCTATGCATCCGGCAGCCTCGCCTCGGCGGAGTCCGCCGCCCGGTTCGGGCTCGACTCCGCGCGCCAGATGAAGCTGGGCACCGAAGAGTCCATTACGCTGCAGACCGTTCAGGCCTATGCCAATCTGTGGCTCTCGGCGGAGGCCGTGGCGGTCCGCAAGGCGGAGGTGGAAACCCTGCGTCTTCGCGAGGAAGAAACCCGCGCCAATGCCGAAGAGGGCCTTGCCACCCGGACCGATACCGCGCTGGCCGCCTCACGCCTTGCCTCCGCGCGCGCCCGGCTCGCGGGCGAAGAGGCCCAGTACGAAGCCGCGAAGCTGCGCTTCGAGCGCTTGACGGGCCAGCCTGATGCAACGCCGCTCGACATCGAGGCTATCAGTCTCGACCTGCCGGAAACGCGGGCGAGCAGCCTTTCGATTGCCCAGCAGAACAATACCGGCCTCGCCGCCGCGCGCGCAGCACTCTCTGCCGCCCGCTCGCGCGAGTCGCAAGTGCGCGGCGAGTTCGGCCCGAAAGTTTCGCTGAGAGCGCGGGCGTCGGCCGGTGAGGATGTCTACTTCTTCTTCGAGGACCCGATCTCCGACATCGGCGCCTTTGTCACGGTCGAGGTCCCGCTCTTCACCAACGGGGTGAAGCCTGCCGCCATCGACCAGGCCAGTGCCGGGCGGCGCATCGCCGATGCCACGCTGCGGGACCGGCAGATGGAACTGAACGAAAGCGTTCAGGCCGTCTGGTTCAGGATCATCGCTGCCGAACAGTCGCTGGAGGCCGCAATCGCCGCTGAGGAGGCCGCAGCGATTGCTGCCGAAGGCGCCCGGCGCGAGCATGATCTCGGCCTGCGGACGCTGACCGACCTGCTCGATGCCGAGGATGAGTATAGCCGCGCCGCGATCGCGCACCGCGCGGCCGCCGCCGACCTGCTGGTCACCCGCGCCAACCTGCTGGCGCTCATGTCCGGGCTCAAGGACCAGCTCCTGCAAAACGGATGACGCGGCACAGGCCAAGGCCGTGCCGCGTCAAATTTCAATCCGCCTGAGGACCGCGAAGCCGTTTAGGCGTCGAGGCGCTCGATGATGATGGCCGGGGCCATGCCGCCCGCCGCACACATGGTGACCAGGCCGTACTTGCCACCGGAGCGCTCAAGCTCGTCGAGGGCGGTGCCAATCAGGATCGAGCCCGTCGCGCCGATCGGGTGGCCGAGTGCCATGGCGCCGCCATTGATGTTGACCTTGTCACGGTTGAGGCCGAGGTCGCGGATGAACTTCTCTGCGACGACGGAGAAGGCTTCGTTGATCTCGTAGACGTCGATATCGTCGGTCGTCATGCCGGCTTTCTCGAGCACCTTCTTCGCCGCCGGGACCGGGGCGTTGAGCATCAGCGTCGGGTCGTCGCCCATATTGGCGGTGGCCACGATCCGGGCGCGCGGCTTCAGGCCGTGCTTCTTCATGTAGCCTTCGGACGTCAGGAGAATGGCCGCAGCGCCATCGACGACACCGGAGGAGTTACCGGCATGGTGGACGTGCTGGATCTTGCCCTTCAGCTGCGGGTACTTCTTCTCGATCATGTTGCCATAGGTCGTGCCCTTGTCGTCGACCGGCACGTCCCAGAACATGTTGAAGACGGTCTTGAGGCCAGCCAGGCTTTCCATCGTGGTGCCCGGGCGCGGGAACTCGTCCTTGTCGAGGGCGAGCGATCCGTCGCGGTTGTAGACCGGGATGACGGACTTGTCGAAACGGCCTTCATCCATCGCCTTCTTCGCCCGCTCCTGCGAGACGACGGCCAGACGGTCGACCGCTTCCCGGTCGATGCCTTCCAGCGTTGCGATGGCGTCGGCACAGCAGCCCTGCTGCGACTGCGGGTGCATTTCGCGCAGGTGCAGGTTGCCGGCATCCATCATCGGCGGGTTTTTCGGGTCGGCGGTCGAAGAGGTGTAGCTCATCATCTCGCAGCCACCGGAGATGATGCAGTCTTCCATGCCGGACATGATCTGGGCAGCGCCGAGCGCAACCGAGGTGATGCCCGATCCGCAGAAGCGGTCCAGCGTCACACCGGAGGCCTTCACATCGAAACCGGCATCGAGTGCGGCCATGCGGCCCATGTCGGCACCCTGTGCGCCGCGCTGCGAGCTGGTGCCCCAGATCACATCGTCAATCGTGGCGGTGTCGACCTTGTTGCGGTCGCGGATCGCGCCCAGCACCGTCGCGCTGAGATGCTGCGGGTGAAGGTGGGCGAGCGAACCCTTGCCGACCTTGCCAATGCCACGCGGCGTGCGCACCGCGTCAATAATGTATGCCTCTGCCATGGAAACCTCCCGAAACAACTCGTCCTATTGGCTTGTATCTGTCCGGTAGGCCCCTTCCCTTCGGGAATAGCAATCTCTGCCCTTGCGTCAGGGCCCCGCGCGCCGTGCTCAGAAGCCGAGAACGTCCCGCATGGCGTACAATCCGGCTGGCTGGCGCACCGCCCAGCGCGCGGCAGCGAGCGCCCCGTTCGCAAAGACGGCCCGGTCGAGCGCGGTATGGGCAAGGCTGACCACTTCCATGTCCGAGCCGAAGGTGACCTCATGCTCGCCAATGACACCGCCGGAACGTCGCACGGCAAAGCCGATCGCGCCGGGTTCGCGCTTCGCATCCGGCCCGTCATAGGGCGGGCGCCGAAGGGTCCTGAGGTCCGCGCCGCGGCCGGCGGCGGCAGCATCGCCGAGCATCAGTGCCGTTCCCGACGGGGCATCCACCTTGCGGCGGTGATGCGTCTCGAGGATTTCGATGTCCCAGTCCTCGCCGAGGCTCTCCGCCGCGCGCCTGGTCAGCTCGCAGAGCAGGTTCACGCCGAGCGAGAAATTGCCGGCCTTCACGATCGGCATCTCTTCGCCCGTCTCAGCGATCTCGGCTTCCTGGCCGCCATCAAACCCGGTCGTGCCGATCACAGCGGCTTTCACGCCCTGGCCTTTCAGGACGGCCAGCGCGGCGAGCGTGGCCTTCGGCGCGGTAAAGTCGATCCAGACATCGGCGCCTTTCGAGGCTTCGGCGGGGTCTTCCACCGCCAGCACGCCCATTATTGACGTGTCGAGGATCGCGCCGATATCCTTGCCAAGGTTCGGCGAGCCCGGCGCTTCGCTCGCCCCGCTGATGCGATGACCTGCCGCCAGCGCCGTGCGCGCAATCTGCTGGCCCATTCGTCCGGCAACCCCGGCAATCGCGATGTTCAAAGACGTACTCATACGGCGTGTCTTAAACGGTTTTGAGAGAAGGCGCATAGGGGCAAGTGCGCCAAAATTTCGTTCAGGAGGCGAAGTGACTGCCCGGCCTCAGGCTTTCGTGTTAACGACTGGTTAGCCTTTGGAATCTCCGGGACGAGAGGAATACGTCATGCGCAAACTTATCCTGACAGGCGCCGGCCTGCTGGCCGCCGCGGCGCTGCCAGCCTTCGCGGATGGGTATCGCAATGCCCCGCCGCCCAATCCCGGTCCGGCGCCACTGTCCCCGCATGAAGCCCGGGTCCACCATCCCGACAAGGAGGTGCACGTCGTGCGCATCCGCCGCGAGGTGGAACCAGCCTATACTGTGTCGTCGAGCTGCGGCTGCTGCTGCGCACCGGCCTCATATTCGCGCAGCTACACAACCGAGCCTGTCGTCGTGCGCACCTATACGCGGACCTATACCCGCATGGCGCCGCCCAGCTGCGGCTACAGCCCGGCCTATCGTCATCACGATGGCGGCCACCAGCACGACCATCATGAACATCACCGGGAGATGCATGGCGACATGCACCATCAGGAGCGCCATGGTGACGGCTATTACCATGAGAGCCGCTATCATGACGGGCGGTATGCTCACCAGTCCTGGCAAGACCAGCGCGACCGCTATGCCGGTCCGCACGGCGATGCGCCGGCCTATGGCGAAAACCGGATCATCTGGACTGATGATGGTGAGCGCAAGGAAAGCACTTACACCGCCCGGCGCGATGGCTATTCCTACTACCAGGCCTGGAGCAACTAGGCCCCGGCCCTCCTTCGCTATTTTTTGTCATCCCGTTCCGATTGGACCGGCCAGCCCCTATCTCCTTTCGGCAAGCCGGAGGGAGGAAGAGGCATGTTCAATGGAAAAATGATGCATTTGAAAGCGGCGGACGGCTTCGAGTTTGCCGCCTATGACGTTCACCCCAGCGGCCCGCACAAGGGCGGGCTCGTCATGGTGCAGGAAATCTTCGGGGTGAATGACGACATGAAGCGAGCCGCAGACCGGTTTGCCCGCCATGGCTATCACGTTATCGCCCCGTCCATGTACGACCGGCTCGAGCCGGGTTTTTCAGTCGACGATCACTCACCCGAGAGCATTCAGAAAGCCGGCGGCCTTGCCCGGCAGAATGGCCTCGAAAATGCGATGATGGATATCAAGGCCTGCTTCGAGGCGCTCGAACCGGAAGGTTCGGTCTACGTGACGGGCTTCTGCTATGGCGGATCCATGTCCTGGCTGGCGGCCTGCAACATTCCGGGCTTCAAGGCGGCTTCAGCCTATTACGGGTCCCTGCTCGCCGGGACGAAGGACCAGACGCCGCATTGCCCCGTCATCGCCCATTTCGGCAAGCTCGACCCGCACATCCCGGTTGCCGACGGCGAAGCCTTTGCCGCCGCCAATCCTGACGTGCCAACCTATTTCTACGAGGCCGGACACGGCTTCGCGCGTGAAGGCTCGGATGACTATGACGCCGAAAGCGACAGGCTGGCCCTGGAGCGAACGCTCGCCCTGTTCGAGGCCAATCCCTGATATCTGCTAATCCGATCCAGCCGGCCGGACCGGTGCGGTGAAGCTGCAGATGTCGAGCACTTCCGGCGGCTTGCGGTAGAAGAACTCATTGTCGCGCACGCGCAGCGAGGTCTTGAAGGCCTCGAACGCATCGCTCCGAGTGTCCATCTTTTCCCACGCCGGGCGTTCGTCGTCCGGAAGGTCCGAGGCGACGCGGAACCGCTCGATCAGGTCGCCCCGCTCCGGCGGCTGGATGACACCGTTCTCGATGGCGCGCTCGCCGCGCTTCAGCGCCTGCACATGCTCCATCCCGTCGATGACGCGGCCGAAAATGGTGAGGTTACGGTCGAGATAGCGCTGGGCGTCGAGGACGATGTAGAACTCGGTCGAGCCCGAATCCGGATCGGTATCGCGCGCCATCGCCATCGCCCCCGGGCAATGCAGCAGCCACTCCTGGTCGAGATCGGCGTTCCGGCCGACCGGGAAGCCGTCGATATGGCCAGCCTCCGGCGCGAACAGGTCCTCATTGCCCAGCGGCACGAAACGCTCACCGCCATAAGGCCGGTCATTCTCGTTCTCGAGCGTAGCCCATTCCTCGATGGCCGCCTCGTCCTTGAGGCCGCCCTGGGCGACAAAACTCTCGATGACGCGGTAGAAGCGCTGCCCGTCCATCGTGCCCGCCGCCGACAGGGCCCGCATGCGCGCGGCGTGCTCCGGCGCAAAAGCCGGATTGAGCTCGACGGTGACGGGGCCTTTCTCGGTGTCGATCAGGAGCAGGTTCTCCGCCGGGATCGGCACCCATTCCGGCGATGCGGCATCCTGCGTGACGCCGTCGGGCGCCGCCCCGCAGGCTGCCATGAGAAGGGCCGCTGCCGCGGCCGCCTGATTGATCCGAATACCCATCACCGACATCCTTTCGCCTCTCGATGCGGCTGACCCTATCCGGCTTTGAAGCGCTCTGCTATGGGCCTTTCCCCATGTACCAGATCACCGCCAAGGGCCCGCGCGAGGCCATCGAACCTGCCTGGGACGCGCTTGCCTGGGCCGACCCGTCACCGGCCGGCGCCGTCGACGCCAAGGAAGACGGCCGCCACGCCTGGCGCCTCGATGCCTATGCCGAGACCGCTGATGATGCCGAAGCGTGCAAGGCGATGATCCTGGAGACCTCGCCGTCGCTAAACCCGGTGATCGAGGCACTGGAAGACCGTGACTGGGTGACCCTGTCGCTGGAAGGCCTGCCGCCGGTCGAGGCCGGGCGCTTCATCGTGGCAGGCAGCCATGCGCTGGCGAAGTCCGCACCCGGCAAGACGCCGATCCTGATCGAGGCCGGCCCCGCCTTCGGCACAGGCCATCACGGCACGACGCTCGGCTGCCTGCTCGGCTTCGAAGAGGTGCTGAAGCTCGCCCGCCCGCAAAAGGTGCTGGATGTCGGCACCGGCTCGGGCGTGCTCGCCATTGCTGCGATCAAGGCCGGGGCGAAGCGCGCCTGGGGCACGGAGATCGACGCCGACAGCGTGCGCGTCGCCAATGAGAACGCCGCCAAGAACCATGTCGCCAACGCCTTCCACACCTTCGAGACCGGTGGCGGCATGAACACGACGATCCGCGGCGACGGTCCGTACGACCTCGTCTTCGCGAACATCCTGTTCCGCCCGCTGGTCGGTCTCGCACCCACTATTGCCGGGCTCAGCGCCCCGGGCGGCCATGTCATCCTGTCCGGCCTGCTGAGCCATCAGGAGCCGCTGGTCCGCGAAGCCTATGCCAGCCGCGGCCTCGGCCTCATCCACCGCGTGCGCAAGGATGGCTGGTCGAGCCTCGTTTTCGAGCGGATGCGCTGACGGCCCGCCTTCCGCTGATGCCGCTTTCGCACTAGGTATGGCGGTATGAGACAGAATTTCGATGTGAAGGGCGGCCCGCAGCTTGGCCGCAACAACCTCCCCCGCCTTCGCGCCGCGATGAAGGCGCAGGGTCTCGACGGCTTCTACATCCCGCATGAAGACGAATACCAGAACGAGTACCTGCCCGCCTGCAATGACCGGCTGGCCTGGGCGACCGGCTTCACCGGCTCGGCCGGCGCAGCGATGGTCTTCCAGGACATGGCCGCGATCTTCGCCGATGGCCGCTACACCCTGCAGGTGCGCGACCAGACCGACCCCGACCTGATCGAGGTGCACGGCCTGCCCGAGCCCGGCCCGTTCGGCTGGCTGGAGAAGCAGTCGCTGAAAGGCAAGACGCTCGGCTACGATCCGCGCCTGATGACGCCGAACGATCTCGCCACGCTGGAGGGCGCGGCAAAGAAGGCCGGCGCGGCGCTCAAGGCTGTCGACGACAATCCCATCGACCAGGCCTGGGACGACCGCCCGCCCGAGCCGATGACGAAAACCGTGCCGCACAGTGTCGAGCATGCCGGTCAGGATGCCACCGACAAGCGCGCGAAGATCGCCGCAGCGCTCCGCGAGGATGGCGCCGACGCCGCTGTCATCACCTCGCCCGCCTCCATCGCCTGGGCGTTCAACATTCGCGGCGGCGACGTCGCCTGCTCGCCGCTGCCGCTATCGCGGGCCATCCTGAAGGCGGACGGCACGGCCGATCTCTTCATCGATCCGCGCAAGACCTCCGACGCCCTGCGCACGCATCTTGGCAACCAGGTCCGCCTGCGCCCGATGGAAGAGCTGGAGCCGGCGCTCGCAGAGCTTGGAAAACAATCGGTGAGCCTCGACCCGGCCCTCGCCTCGGCCTGGTTCTTCGGCAAGCTGGAAGCGGCCGGCGCGGAAATCATCCGCCAGCCGGACCCGGTCCTGCTGCCCAAGGCCTGCAAGAACGAGACGGAGATCAAGGGCACCGAAGCGGCCCATATCCGCGACGGCGCCGCCCTGACGCGCTTCCTGCACTGGCTCGACACCGAAGCCCAGTCCGGCGAGGTGACGGAGATCGATGCGGCGCTGAAGCTCGAAAGCTTCCGTGAGGATCTCGGCGGCCTCAACGACCTCTCCTTCGAGACGATTTCCGGCGCCGGCCCGCATGGCGCGCTGCCGCATTACCGCGTCTCCTCGGCCTCGAACCTGAAGCTGGACCGCGGCACGCTCTATCTCGTCGACAGTGGCGGGCAATATCTCGACGGCACGACCGACGTGACCCGCACGGTCCCCATCGGCGCGCCGTCGGCAGACATGAAGCGGCATTACACGCTTGTCCTGCAGGGTCATATCGCCCTTGCCACGGTGCGGTTTCCGGAAGGCACGACCGGCACCCATCTCGACAGCCTGGCGCGCTACCCGCTCTGGCAGGCCGGCCTCGATTATGACCATGGCACGGGCCATGGCGTCGGGGTCTATCTCGGCGTGCATGAGGGCCCGCAGCGCATTGCCAAGGCATGGAACAGCATCGCCCTGCGCCCCGGCATGATCGTGTCGAACGAGCCCGGCTTCTATCGCGAGGGCCAGTACGGCATTCGCATCGAGAACCTGCAATATGTTACGCCGCCCACGGACATTCCGGGCGGGGAGCGCAAGATGCTGGGCTTCAGGAACCTCACCTGGGCGCCGCTCGCACGCGGGCTGATCGATCTGGATATTCTGTCTACGGACGAACGGGCCTGGGTCGACGCCTATCATGCCGAAGTGCTTGAGAAGATCGGACCGCTTGTTGAAGGCGAGGTGGCCGACTGGCTTGTGGCCCAGTGCGCGCCGCTTTGATCGCGGCGTCGCGCTAGAGCCCGGCCAGCTCCAGCCAGTCATCCTCGCTCATCACCTGGATGCCGAGCTCTTCGGCCTTCTTGAGCTTCGAGCCTGCGCCCGGGCCGGCCACGACAATGTCGGTCTTCTTCGACACCGAGCCTGACACTTTCGCGCCGAGCGCGGTCGCACGGGATTTGGCCTCGTCACGGGTCATCTTCTCCAGCGTGCCGGTGAACACGATGGTCTTTCCGGCGACCGGGCTGTCGCTGGCCGCCGCTTCGGCATCCTGCACCTCAACCTCATCGAGCAGGGCCGCCAGCATCTCCTGATTGTGCGGCTCGCCCGCGAAATCCATGAGGCTGTTGACGGCCGTCTGGCCGACACCGTCGATAGACATGAGGTCGGCTTCGGCCGCCTCGTCGCCCTCCGAGGCCTTCTGCACCGTGTCCCAGAAGACATCCCATTTGAGATAGCTGCGCGCGAACAGGCCGGACGTCGTTTCCCCGACATGGCGGATGCCGAGCCCGTTGAGGAAGCGCTGGAAGGGCGGATTGCGGCGCGCATCGATGGCGGCGAAGAGATTATTGGCCGAGGTTTCGCCAAACCCTTCCCATTCGGCCAGCGGCGGCAGGCCGGCATCCGAAATCCGGTCGGCCAGACGGAAAATGTCCTGCGGGCCGCGCACAACGCCCTGGCTGTGGAACAGCTCGACCTGCTTGGCCCCGAGGCCATCAATGTCGAGCGCCTTGCGGGAGACGAAATGCTTCAGCCGTTCGACGGCCTGGGCCGGGCAGGTCAGGCCGCCCGTACAACGCCGGCGGACATCTTCCTCGCCCTTTTCATCGACCTCGCGAACCGCCGCCGATCCGCATTCCGGGCAGACATGCGGCATCTCGAAAGGCGGGGCGCGGTTTTCATCGGGATCGACGACGCCGAGCACTTGCGGGATGACATCACCGGCCCGCTGGATTTCGACCATGTCGCCGGGCCGGACATCAAGGCGCGCAATCTCATCCTCATTGTGCAGCGTGGCATTGGACACCACCACGCCGCCAACCGTGACCGGCTTGAGGCGGGCAACCGGCGTCAGCGTGCCGGTGCGCCCGACCTGGATTTCGATGGCTTCGAGCTTGGTGACCGCCCGCTCGGCCGGGAATTTGTGCGCAATCGCCCAGCGCGGGAAGCGGCTGACAAAGCCGAGACGTTCCTGCCAGTCGAGCCGGTCGACCTTGTAGACCACCCCGTCAATGTCATAGCCGAGCAGGGCGCGCCGTTCGGCCATGTCGCGATAGGCCTCCAGCAGCTCATCGACGCTGTCATGCGGCTTGAAGAGGTCATTGGTGACAAAGCCCCAGCGCCCAAGCTTCTCGACCGCTTCGGTCTGGGTATCGGCGAAGGGATCGGAAATCTCGCCCCAGGCATAGGCGAAGAATCGCAGCGGCCGCGAGCGCGTAATGGACACGTCGAGCTGGCGCAGGCTGCCGGCGGCCGCGTTGCGGGGATTGGCGAAGACCTTCTTTCCGGCCTCCTCCTGGGATGCGTTGAGGGCGTTGAAGGCCTCGCCGGTCATGTAAACCTCGCCCCGGATCTCGATGGTCGCGGGCCAGTCCTTGCCGGCAAGGGTCCGGGGAATGTCGCCAATCGTGCGGGCGTTTGCCGTGACATCCTCGCCGACCTGGCCATCGCCGCGGGTCGCCGCCCGGACAAATTCACCATCCCGGTAGGTCAGGCTGAGCGACAGGCCGTCTATCTTCGGCTCGGCCGTGATGGTCAGGCGTTCACCGTCATCAAGCCCGAGATAGCGGCGGATCCGCCCGGCGAACTCGACGACATCCTCGTCCGAGAACGCATTGTCGAGCGAGAGCATGGGCACGCCATGGGCGACCTTGCTGAATGCCTCCGACACCTCCACGCCGACCCGGTCGCTCGGGCTGTCCTTGCGCTTGAGATGCGGGAAGGCCGCCTCAATGGCGCTGTTGCGGGCCCGCATCGCATCATATTCGGCGTCCGTGAGGTGCGGGTCGTCCTGCTTGTAATAGGCCGCATCCGCCAGCCTGATTTCCATGGCCAGCCTTGCCAGTTCCTGCCGGGCCTCTTTTTCGCTGAGCGCCTCGACGGGAACGGGCTGGTTCATACATCTTCCAAGAGCCTCGTCGCTGCGGCCCTTGCCTCTTCTGTCACGGTTGCACCAGACAGCATGCGGGCGATTTCCTCATGCCGTTCATGCTGATCTAGCCCTTTCAGCAAGGTCTCGCCAAGCCCGTTCGCGGCCGCACCTGTCTTGGAGACGAGCCATTGGCCGGACGCGGCTGCGGCAACCTGTGGACTGTGCGTGATCGCGAAGACCTGGCGGTTGCCCGCAAGCCGGGCCAGCCGCTCGCCAATCGCCGCGGCCACCGCCCCGCCGACACCCTGGTCAGCTTCGTCGAACACCATGACCGGGACGTTCGTCGTCTCGGCGAGGGCGCATTGCAAGGCCAGCGAAAAGCGGGCGAGTTCGCCGCCGGACGCGATCTGCCGCAACGGGCCGAAGCCGGCGCCGGGGTTGGTCTCGACCTCGAACTCGACCTTTTCGCGCCCGTTGAGGCCCGAGGCATCGTCGCCGACCGGGTCGAACCGCACCTGGACGCGCGTGCGCTCCAGCTTCAGCGGCTTGAGCTCGTCCTCGATGGCCGATTCCAGCCGGCCCGCCGCTGTCCGGCGCGCCTCGCTGAGCCGGTCGGCGGCCGTGCGCCAGCGCGCTGCGGCCGCCTTCTCTTCCGAGCGGGCCTTGTCGATAGCGCCCTGCGGAGCGTCGCTGAGCGCGATCTTGGCCGCGACATCATCGAGCAGCGCCGGCAGGCCGTCCGGCTCGACACCGAACTTGCGGGCCGCGCCTTTCAGGGCATGCAGCCGCTGGTCGGCCTTCTCGAGCCGGTCCGGATCGTGCTCGGCCTCGACACTCAGCGCATCCAGCGCGGCGCGCGCTTCGCCGGCCTCGATGAGGGCGCGCTCAAGCGCGTCGGCAGCGCTGCGGGCGGCCCGCGCCAGTGCGCCATCGCTTTCGGCGAGGCCTTCAAAGGACAGGATCCGCTCACTCGCCCGGCTGGCGCGCGCAAGGGCCGCTTCGACATCGCTGCCATCGAACGCCTCGACCGCCTCGCCGGCCGCCGCGGCGATCTTTTCCGACTGCATCAGGATCGACCGCTCGGATACCAGCGCCTCGACCTCGCCGGCCTCGGGCGCGAGCGCCTCGAGCGTCTCCAGCGTCTCGGCCAGCCAGGCATGGCGGGCCTCGGCCTCTTTCAGGTCTGTCTCGATGCGTTCGCGCGCCGACCGCGCCGCCTGGTAGGCCTTCCAGCTTTCCCGGCAGGCCTGCAGCAGCGCTTCATTGCCGGCATAGGTGTCGAGCAGGTCGCCATGCCGGGCCGTTTTCATCAGGCCGGATGCCGAGTGCTGTCCGTGGATTTCGACCAGGCTTTCGCCAAGCTCGCCGAGCAGGCCGGCATTGACCGGCTGGTCATTGACGAAGGCCCGCGCCGGACCGTCCGCCGGGATGACCCGTTTCAAGGTCAGCGTCTCGAAGGGCGAGGCCTCGACACCGCGCTCGGACAGGAGGGCCCAGGCCTCATGGTCGGGCGGCAGGCAGAACTCGACGAGAATACTGGCCTGGTCGGCATCCTTGCGGACGAATTTCCGGTTTCCTGCCGCGCCGAGGGCGAGGCCCAGCGCGTCAAGAATGATGGACTTGCCCGCACCGGTCTCGCCAGTGAGGGCGGTGAAGCCGCCAGCGGCCTCGATATCGAGCCGCTCGATCAGCAGGAATGAACGAATGGAGAGCGCAATGATCATGCGCCCTCATAACATCAGAACAAAACCGGAACAAGTCTGTTCTTCGCGACCCTATTCGACCGAGGCGCTGACCCTGGGCGGCGCGACGTCCAGCAGGCCCTGCCGGTCGAGCAGCCTGTAGCCGTCCTCATACCATTCGCTGTCGGGATAATTGTATCCGAGCACCGATGCAGCGGCGACAGCCTGGTCCATCACGCCCAGCGAGATGTAGCACTCGATCAGCCGGTAAAGCGCTTCGGGCGCGTGGCTGGTGGTCTCATACTCGTCGACCACGGTCTTGAACCGGTTCACCGCCGCCAGGTGCTGGTTGCGGCGCAGGTACCAGCGGCCGATTTCCATGTCCTTGCCGGCCAGCTGGTCGCGGACCATGTCGATCTTGACCTGCGCGTCGCGGGCATAGTCACTGCCCGGATAGCGGCGGACCACGTCGGTCAGCGCATCGCGGGCCAGTTCGGTTGTCTTCTGGTCGCGGCCGACGTCGACAATCTGCTGGAAGTAGCTCAGCGCGATCAGGTAGTGCGCATAGGGCGCGCCCTGCCCGGCCGGGTTGAGCGCCAGATAGCGCTGCGCCGTGGAGACGGCATCGTCATAGCGCCGCGAGCGGTAGGAGGCATAGGCCGACATCAGCGTCGAGCGGCGGGCCCATTCCGAATAGGGGTGCTGGCGCTCGACCTCGTTGAACAGCTCGATCGCGCTGACATAGTCGCGCGCATCCATTTCATCGGCAGCCGCATTGTAGAGCGCCTCCACCGGCCGCTCGACATAGGCAAGGTCGCGTGCACGCCGATTTGAGCTGCACGAGGTGACCAGGAGCGCGCCACATACGAGGAAAAGACAGGTTCGAGAGGAAAGCACCATCAATCTACTTCTTCCGGCTGCTGGAGATTGCGCCTGCACTTTGACTTTCAGGGCCGCGATGTAAAGGGCACGATACAGGAACTTCCTGCTACCTTGCTTGTTTTTAAGCAGCGATTATCTAGTTTAATTGACACACAACACGCCGATTCCGGGATCTACAGGCGCCCGGCCAGAAAGGCGAGGCGAGCAATGGATGACGAGGAATCGGGCGGGTTTACCGCATCGGAAATTGACACGATTGTCGGCGAGCGCATCCGGCGCCGCCGCATTCTGACTGGCCAGACACAGGACCAGCTCGGCGATGCGCTGGGCGTTTCCTACCAGCAGATCCAGAAATACGAGACAGGCGCCAATCGCGTCAGCGCCGGCCGCCTCTACCTGCTGGCGGAAAAGCTGGAAGTCGCTCCAGCCTGGTTTTTTGACGGCCTGGGCGAGACTGGCAAGGACGATGTCGAGGACGAAATGGTCTCCTCCTCGCGGCTGGCCATCGAATGTGTACGTAACCTCGCCCGGATCAAGGACGAGAAAGTGCGTGCCGCCATCGCGACAATGATCCGCACGCTGGCCGATTCGGATGGCGAAGGGGCCGGAGAGGCCATGCTGGCAACCCAGCTGACAAATGGCCATGCGGCGCAGGCAGGTCGCGAGAAGAGCTGACCGATTTCAGGATTTGAAGGCGTTGCGCCGATGCGAAGCCTACACGGCGCCGTGCGCGCTACTGGCGGGCTGCGAGGCTGACCGGCTCCATGTCCGCAGCGACTTCATCGGTTTCCCAGCACCAGGCCGACGGCGTATCCAGCAAGGCGCGGACAAGCTTGTTGTTCAGCGCATGCCCCGGCTGGCGGGCTTCGTAAATACCGGCAATAGGGGCGCCAGCGAGCATAAGGTCGCCAACGGCATCGAGGATCTTGTGGCGCACAAACTCGTCGCTGGCGCGAAGGCCTTCCGGATTGACGACCGTGTCGCCGTCGAGAACCACCGCATTGTCGAGCGAGCCGCCGCGGGCCAGCCCCTTGGACTTCAGGAACTCCACCTCATGGGCAAAGCCGAAGGTCCGCGCGAAAGCGATATCGCGGGCGAACATGCCCGGTAGCAGCCGCAGTGACATCTGCTGCGTACCGATGGCCCGGCTCTCGAATTCGATCTTGGCGTGGATGGCGAGATAGTTGTCCGCCGAGGGCTTCAGGCGGGCGGTTTTCACCCCGTCTCCCACTTCCACCTCTTCAAGGATGCGGATCCGGCGGCGCAGCGCGCCCTGCTGGCGCAGGCCTGCCGAGAGCAGCAGCTCACAATAGACAGCCGAGGAGCCATCCATGATCGGCACTTCAGGGCCGTCGATCTCGATCAGGAGATTGTCGACACCGATACCGGCGCAGGCGGCGAGCAGATGCTCGACCGTGGCGACCGTCACGCCGTCTGCATTCTGCAGCGTTGTTCCGAGCTGGACCTCGCTGACATGGTCGCCGCGCGCCATCAGCAGATTGTCCCGGTCCTTGATGTCCGTACGGCGGAAGCGAATGCCCGTCCCGACAGGTGCCGGTTTCATCACCATGCGCGCGCGGGCGCCCGAATGCACGCCGACACCGGCGCAAACCACGGGACAACTGACGGTCTGCTGCACCTGAACGCTACTCATGAGGGACGCCCTTATTTCCTGACACTGCTAAGAAAAGGAGTCTCGCCCCTGGTTCAAAACAAGGAATGTTTCGCAATATGACAAACAGGGCCCCGGCATACGCCAAAGCCCTGTTTTCAAATGGATAATCCTGTTACAAAACCGACTGCTGTCAGTGGTTTGCTGACCGCCTCAGGAAGGCCGGGATTTCGAGGTCCGCATCGTCGAACGGTGCGGCATCGGGATGGTCTTCCGGCGAGGAGACGATTTTCTCGTCGAAATCGACATCCTCCTGGTCATTGTCACCCTGGGCGGTGCCTTTGCGCCAGCCGAAGAGGTTGGCAAAGCCTGCGCCGCCATCATCCTCGCCCCGCTTGGACTTCTGCGCGGGTTGCGGCTGGGGTTGCGGGCGGTTGAAGACCTGATCGGCGGAAACCTGGTCGCCCCCTTCTGTGCCTTCCATGTGGGCGGCCGGCAGCGGACGGCCACGGAAGTCCGGGCGCGGATCGGTTTCGAACATGTCTTCCTGCTGCTGGTCGTGAACGACGACCTTGGGGCGTTCTTCAGCGGCGGGCGCCGGTTCATCGCGCTTTTCGGCAACGGCCTCGACCGTCTGCGCCGGCGTTTCCACGATGCCCATGCCGATGGCACTGTCGATACCGGCCGCGACAACCGAGACGCGCAGGCGCCCTTCAAGCTCGGGATCGAAGGTGGAGCCGAGAATGATATTGGCGTCCGGGTCGACTTCACGGCGGATTTCATTGGCCGCTTCGTCCAGCTCGAACAGGGTCATGTCGTAGCCGCCGGTGATATTGATCAGCACGCCCTTGGCGCCCGTCATCGACACATCGTCGAGCAGCGGGTTGTCGATCGCGGCGCGGGCAGCTTCAAGCGCGCGGCCTTCGCCCTCGCCCTCGCCCATGCCCATCATGGCAGAGCCCATGCCCTTCATGATCGTGCGGACGTCTGCAAAGTCGAGATTGATCAGGCCCGGCATCACCATCAGGTCGGTAATGCCGCGCACGCCGGAATAAAGCACGTCATCGGCCATGCGGAAGGCTTCGGCGAAGGTCGTGCGCTCATTGGCGACGCGGAAAAGGTTCTGGTTCGGGACGACAATCATCGTATCGACCGACGCCTTCATGCGCTCAAGGCCGCCTTCGGCAATCTTCATGCGGCGCGCGCCTTCGAAGCTGAACGGCTTGGTGACGACACCGACAGTCAGGATGCCCTTGTCGTGGGCCGCCTTTGCAATGATCGGCGCAGCACCCGTCCCCGTTCCGCCGCCAAGGCCAGCAGCGATGAAGACCATGTGGGCGCCTTCAAGGTATTCATTGATGTCTTCGATGGATTCTTCGGCCGCCGCAGCGCCGACCTCAGGCCGCGCACCCGCGCCGAGACCGGATGTGGTCTCAAGGCCAAGCTGGATGCGGCTTTCGGTCTTCGAACGTTCAAGGGCCTGCGCGTCAGTATTGGCGACGACAAACTCCACGCCCTGCAGGTTGGCGTCGATCATGTTGTCGACGGCGTTTCCGCCGGCTCCACCAACACCGAATACGACGATCCTGGGCTTGAGTTCCTGAGTCATTCTATGCGCCTTTGCCAATCTACCGAAGGGGGTGTCCGAGGAACACTCTGGCCGCCCTGAACTAAAAGACGGTTAAGTGGACGCTTCGCGGCTCAAAAATTTTCACTGAGCCAGCGAAACACCTTGTTCAGAAGTCCGTTCCCGCCTGGTCCTCCTGCGGCTTCAGACGTGCTGCCAGCCCGTGCCACGTCTACAAATCCCCTGAATTCGTACGATAGCAGACCTGCAGCTGTGGAAAAGACCGGATTGGCATGAGATTCACCCAAAATGTCGGCCTCGATCGGTTTTCCGAGGCGTACTGGCTGCTGCAGGACGCGTGAGGCGATGTCGCGCACACCGGGGAGCTGGCTTGCGCCGCCTGTCAGTACGGTCCGTCTCGGCATGATTTTCTTCAGTTCGCTGCCGGCCAGCATCTTCGCGGCATATTCGAAGGTTTCCTCGATGCGCGGGGCGATGATGGCGGCGAGCTCGCCGCGCGCCATGCGGCTGGCATTGAGGCGGCCATCGTCGCCGAGGCGGGGAACCTCGATCCGTTCGGCAAGGCCCGGGCTGGCCGTATCGGCTGTACCGTGGACCGTCTTCATCCGCTCGGCTGCCGCAAAGGTCGTGCCGATGCCCTGCGCCAGGTCGCCCGTGACGTTCGAGCCGCCCGCCGGGACAAGGCCCAGCCAGGCCGGCGATCCGTTGATGAAGGCGCAGGCCGCCGTCACGCCGGAGCCCATGTCGATGCATAGCGCGCCATTCTCGATCTCGTCATCGATCAGCGTGCCCGCGCCGCTTGCCACGGCCGACGGAATGATCCGGTCGACCTGCAGGTGAGCGCGGCCAACGCATTCGACGAGATTGCGCACCAGCGACCTCGGCGCGGTGATGACCGACAGGAGTACGGACAGTTTGTCGCCGATCATGCCGGCGGCGTCCTTGATCCCTTCCTGGTCGTCGAGCTTGTAGAGGACCGGATGCGCGCTGAGGATCTCGCGCTGCTTGGGATTGACCTTGCCGAGCGCCATGGCGTGCAGCTTCTTCATGTCCTTGCGGGTCACCTCGCGCCCGCCAAGGTCCATCGCCGCGGCCACGAATTCGCACGTCACCTTCGGACCGGTAATGCCGAGCACGACCTGTTCGATCCGCTCGCCGGCCTCACGCTCGGCATCCTCAACCGCCAGGCGGATCGAGCGTTCGAGCGCTTCCATGTCCTTGATCGAGCCACCGGTGAAGCCGCGGCTCTGCTGGCGCCCGCCCCCGAGGAAGGAAAAACCCGCCCGCGAGGACGGATCGAACCGGCCGATCAGGCAGGTGATCTTGGAGGACCCGATGTCGAGCGACGCTATGGCCTGCCCGATACGGGCGGCTTTTGCCGGTTTCAGTTTCGCGTCAGCTCTGGCCATGATGTGATCAGCTTTCTGCGGGCGCGCTTCCCGGCCCGGCATTGCGTTTCGGTTTCAGGTAAGCACGCCCCGGCACACGCAGGTCGACGCGGGTAATCTCGCGGTCGGTCAGCTCCGCGCGGGCATCCAGGGCGGCAAGTTCAGCGGCGGCCCGGTCGATCTTCGCGTCGGCCGGCAGCTGGATGGTCAGCCCGCTGCGCAGCTTCACATCCCAGCGGCGCGCGGAGACGCGCTGGGCATAGGAAACCTCAGGGACAATGTCCTGGTTGCGCGACAGCGCCCGCAGCAGGGCCTGCACACCATCCGGCGCCTCCGCCCCCGACAGGCGCAGCAGTGAAGGGTGATCCTTCGGGTCGAGCCCTTCGACCGTCCGGCCGAGACTGTCGACCACTTTCCAGGCCTCGCCATTGTGCCACAGCGCCACCGGTTCGGCGGGCGAGGCGTGGATCAGGATCTGGTTCGGCCACAGGCGATAGACCCGCGCATTGGTCACCTGGCCCGTCTCAACGACACGCCGGCGGATGGCATGGGGGTCGGCCCGGAACATGTTCTCGCCAGGCTCGATCTCCGACATGCGCTTGACCATGCCCTGCAGTGTCGGATGGCCTTCCAGCCCAACAACCTTCACGTCCTCAACGGCAAAGCCGGTCGCGCCCGCCATGCCGTCCAGCGCGGCATCGACGCGGTCCCCGACCTTGGCGAGCGACCCGCCGATCAGCGCGGCGCCGGCCACGATCACGGCCAGCACCATGACCAGGCCGAACACGACCGATGACGCATCTACGCGCTCATAGTCCGGCTCAGGCGGTGGCGGCGGCTGCTTGCGCCCGCGCGCGGCGGCCTTCTGCGGCTGTTTCCTGCCCTTTACCTGCGGCATGAAGCATCCTCGATCATCCAGCTGACGAGATCCTCGAACGGCATGCCGGTATAGGCCGCCTGCTCCGGGACCAGGGAGGTCGGTGTCATGCCTGGCTGGGTATTTGTTTCCAGTATCACGAGCCGGTCCTTGTCTTCGTCAAATCGAAAATCGGACCGCGTCACGCCTCGGCACCCGAGCGCCTGATGCGCCTTCAGAGCTGCTTCCAGAGCCTTTTGCGTTATGTGCTCAGGAACCTCCGCCGGCACGACATGGCGCGATCCACCTGCTGCGTATTTTGCATCAAAATCGTAAAACTCCCTTAACGTTGTGATCTCGGTGACAGCCAGTGGCTTGTCGCCCAGAACCGCTACGGTGAGCTCGCGTCCGGGGATGTATTCCTCGGCCATGAGGTTGTCGCCGTACTTCCAATCGTCCGACAGCACGAATTGCGACGGGCCATTGTTCTGCTCGCGCACGAAGACCACGCCAAAGCTCGATCCTTCATTGACCGGCTTGATGACATAGGGCGGCTTCAGCGGGTGGGCGCGCGCAGCTTCTTCGCGGGTGACGGCCACGTCCTGCGCGACGTCCAGCCCGGCCTGCTGGTAGACCGCCTTGGACTTGCGCTTGTCCATCGCGATGGCAGACGCGGTCACGCCGGAATGGCTGTAGGGTATGTCGAGGATCTCGAAGAGCCCCTGCACGCAGCCATCCTCGCCCCAGGGGCCGTGCAGGCCGTTCAGGATGACGTCCGGGGCGGCCTCGGCGATCTGTCGGGCAAGGTCGCGCGTGGCATCGATACCGACAGCGTCATAACCGGCAGCCTTCGCCGCCCGCAGCATCTGGGTGCCCGAAGAGACGGACACCTCCCGCTCCGAAGACCAGCCCCCGTAAACCACTGCGACGCGCTTCATGCCATCCTCCGATTGTGTCAGCCGGGCCGGGCGGGCCCGGCGCCGAGACAATCATGGTGGCGGCGAGAAATTAAGGCAGTGCTACACTGCGTGCATCGGGCGCTGCGGAATTTTCCACGCGCCGGCCTGGGCCGACGGCGCCTATTCGGACTCTTCGGCGTCCCCTGAAAGCCGGTCGAACATGGTTTCCACGAGGTCGACATATATGCCGGTCAGCTCGTTGATGTTCTGCTGTGTCACACCGCCATTCAGGATGACGTAATAGTTGATCATCCAGTTCTCATCGTCGAAGGACGCTGTCTTGACCGCGGCAAACATCTCGTTCGTGCTGGCAAGGAAAGCGGCCTTGTCTGTGACGTTGCCAGGGTAATTCTGGATGGAAATGAGACGCAGGCCATGGCACTGCTGGTCCATCTCATCGCAGGCAACCCCCGACAGGTAGATGGTATAACCGTCAATCGTGCCGCCCCAGATCGGCTCCTCGCCGTCCGAGCTGAGCTTTTGCGCATCGCTCGAGCCGTTTTCGGTGAAGGCGGTCTGGACCACGTCATCGCTCAGATATTCAACGATGGTTTCCTGTGCGTGGGCTGACAGCGATAGCGCAAGCAGTCCAGCGGCGGTTAGAAGTGATTTCATGGGTCGGGCCTCCATTACCGATTCGCGAAGTCTAGAAGTGCAGGCGCCGAGCGTCCAGACGCCAGCCAGCAGCGGCGCCCGGCAGCATCCGCACCATCAGGCCTTGCGCGCGCAGGCTTGCCTTGAAATGGTCACACTACATTACGGTTTGGTAAGTTGAACCATCCGCCGGATTCTTGTCGTTACACTTGTAACGGGCCTCGGGTCACAGAAGAGGCTTCGCAAGAAGGAAACGTCGGAATGTATATTAAAACCGCCCTCCTGGCGGGCACCCTTGCCTGCGCCCAGCATTTCACCGCCCTGCCCGCCGCGCATGCCGATAGCGCGGAGCTGGACACGCATGTTTTTCGCCCCGGTGATTTCGACCAGTATTCACCGAGAACAGCGTTCGACATGGTCAGCCGGATCCCCGGCTTTTCGATCCGCGAGGACAATTCCGGAGACCGTGGGCTGGGTCAGGCCGAAGGCAATGTCCTGATCAATGGACGGCGGATCTCCGGCAAGTCCGTCACCACCCGCGAAGCCCTTGAGCGTATTCCTGCTACAAATGTAGAGCAAATTTCCGTCGTCGACGGCGCGACGCTGGACGTGCCGGGCCTCTCCGGCCAGGTCGCGAATGTCACCGCCCGGGTGAGCGGCGTGTCGGGCACCTGGGACTGGTCATTCCGCTTCCGCGAAAACCTGCCGCCCGCCTATGACAGGTTCACGGTCTCGGTGACCGGCCGGCAGGACGCCTTGACCTGGACGCTCGGCCTCACTGGCGACCCGATCCGCGGCGCAGCGAAGGGCAGCGAAAATGTCTTCGACGCCGATGGCGAGATCTTCGAATTCCGCAAGCTGGACGTCGCCAATCTTGGCCACCGGCCGGGCGTCTCCGGATCGCTGGAATGGACCCCGGCGAGCGGCCATGTCGCCAACCTCAATGCCGAGTACAATCTCTATGAATTCGACGGGCGCGAGTTTTCCCTTCGCTTTCCGCTGGATGGCCGGCCTGACAGCAAGCGCTTCTTCCGCAATTCGGAGGATGAGTGGAACTCGGAGATTGGCGGCGACTATGAGTTCCCGCTCGGCCCGGGAAAGCTGAAGACGATCGCGCTCTGGCGCTTCGAGCACAGCCCCTATCTGAACAGCGTGCGTACCACGCAGGCGGGCGAAACGCTAAGCGAGCACACCATCTTCAAACAGACCATCGATGAAGGCGAATCGATCCTGCGCGGCGAATATGGCTGGCAGCCCGCAGAAGGGCGCGACTGGCAGGTCTCGGCCGAAGGCGCGTTCAACTTCCTCGAAGCCGACGCCCTGCTCCGGCGCCTTGATGATGCCGGAGACCTTGTCGTCGTGCCGCTCGACAATGCCAGTGCGCGGGTCGAGGAGACGCGCGCCGAAATCAACCTGACGCATGGCCGCCGGCTGTCCCCGGACATTTCGGTGCAGGCCTCGCTCGGCATGGAGTATTCCGAGCTCTCGCAGTCGGGCGATGCCGCCCAGACGCGCGAATTCACGCGGCCGAAGGGGTTTGTATCGCTCGCCTGGGGCGCCACTGAGACGCTGACCGTCAACGCCCGGCTGGCGCGCGAAGTCGGCCAGCTCGATTTCGGCGACTTCATCTCCTCGGTGAACCTCAATGCGGGCAATGGCAGCCAGGGCAATCCCGACATCGTGCCGCAGCAGAGCTGGCTCGGCGAGATCGAACTGGAAAAGGATTATGGCGAAGCGGGCGCTCACACGCTGACCTTCGCTGTCGAGTCGATCGAGGACATCGTCGACCGGGTTCCCTTCGGCCCGGACAGCGAAGGCCCCGGCAATCTCGACAAGGCGACGCGCTATTCCGTTTCGGCGAACGGGACGTTCAAGCTGGACCCGGTCGGCTTTCGCGGCGCGCAGCTCGATTACGATGTCGAGGCCGGCTATTCCGAAATCGACGATCCGCTGACGGGCGAGACGCGCCGCATCAGTGACGATGTCGTTATCGGCGGGCTGATCGAGTTTCGCCACGATATTCCGGGCACTGATCTCGCCTGGGGCTTTGGTACCGAACGCTATGACCGCGCCCCCTTTGTCCGGCTCGACCAGGAAAGCCTCTGGGAAGTGCGCCCCGCCTTTGCCTGGGCCTTCGTCCAGCACAAGGACATCTTCGGCATGACCGGCACGTTCACCTACGGCAACATGCTCGACACCGATGAGCAGTTTACCCGGAAGGTCTATGATGGGCGGCGCACGAACGGGCTCTTGTTCCGCGAGGACCGGACCTGGAATCTCGGCCCGATCATCACGATTGGCCTGGAGGGCAGCTTCTAGACTGCAATCAGACTGAATTTGTACCGGAAATGGACTGGAATCGTACGGAAATTATACCGTCTGCAGACGGCCGATCCGGCGGATTTCCCAGCGCAGGTCGACCCCCGTCACATCCAGCACACGCGCCCGCACAAGCTCGCCCAGCGCCTCGATATCGGCGGCCGTCGCATCGCCTGCATTGATCAGGAAATTGCAATGTTTTTCGCTGACTAGCGCCCCACCGACCCGCAATCCGCGGCACCCTGCCTGGTCGATGAGCTTCCAGCTGGAGCGCTGGTCTGGCGTGCCGGGCGGGTCGGGATTGGCAAAGGTCGATCCCCCAGTGCGCTCCTTGATGGGCTGCGTCTCCGCCCGGCGTTTCTGGTGCTCTGCAATCTCTTTTTCCAACACCTCCGGGTCCCCCGCACCCGAGCCGGTCAGCAGGATTCCCGTGACGATGATATCGTCCGGGAAGTTGGTGTGGCGGTAGGAGAATTCGACTTTGGGATCGCCGTATTGTGCAATATCTGCTTCGAAACGCACGCGCTCGCCCGAGCGGGTAATGCCCTCGATCTGATTGGCGACATCCTTCAGCTCACGGCCATAGCAGCCGGCATTCGTACGGACCGCGCCGCCAATCGTTCCCGGAATTCCGGAGAAGAAAGACAGGCCCGCAAGTCCGGCTTTCGCCGCTGCCTTTGCGACTGAAAGATCGAGCGCACCGGCCCTTGCAAACAGCGAATTCGGCCCGGCCGGCTCCACCTTCCCCCAGTACCCGCCCATGAGCCGGATGGTGACCCCCTCGATCCCGCCATCGCGGACGATCATGTTCGAGCCGACCCCCATGAAGGTAACCGGTACCTCTTCCGGCAGGGCCTTCAGGAAGTCCGCCAGATCGTCTTCATCGGCCGGAATGAACAGCACATCCGCCGGCCCGCCAACACGAAACCAGGTGTAGGGCGCAAGCGGCTGATCATGCAGCAGCTTGCCCCTCGCAGGCGGGAGATTGCCTCGCCAGTCGCCCAATTCAGCCACCCAGCTTCCCGGCCAAAGCATTGGCATGATTGGTAATATCGCCCGCGCCAAGGCAGACGATCATGTCGCCGGGCTGCGCGATGTCGCGGATGATGTCGGGCAGCGTGTCCAGCGTCTCCAAGGCGCGCACATCCTTGTGGCCGTGGGCGCGGATACTGGAAACGAGCTCGGTATGCGAGGCCCCATCGATCGGGTCTTCACCGGCCGCATAGACAGGCGCAATGAGGGCGATATCCGCCTCGCGGAAGCAGGTCGAGAAGTCGGCAAAGAGGTCATGCAGCCGCGAATAACGGTGCGGCTGGGCCACGGCGATAACGCGGTTTGCACCCTGCATCGCCCGCGCCGCCTTGAGTACGGCGGATATCTCGACCGGGTGGTGGCCATAATCATCAATGATGCGGATGCGCCCATCTTCCCCGGCGCCCGCCGGTGTCCATTCCCCGGCGGGCGTAAACCGCCGCTTCACACCGCCAAAATTCGCAAAGCTCTGCTTGATCTGCGCCTCGCTGGCGCCAAGCTCCAGGGCGACCGTGATCGACGCCAGTGCGTTGGAAACATTGTGGTCGCCCGCCATCGGCAGGCGCACGCCTTCCATCACCATGTCCGGCCGTCCAAGCCGCCCGCGCACCATGACGTCGAAGGTCACCCCATCCGGATCCGAGGCAAGGTTGACCGCCCGCACATCGGCCTGACGGTTGAAGCCATAGGTGATGATCCGCCGGTCCGAGACCCGACTCACCATGGCGGCCACTTCCGGATGGTCGGTACAAAGCACGCCGAAACCATAGAAGGGAATGTTGCCGACATAGGTGTCGAAGGCTTTGCGCAGCGCCTCCATGGAGCCGTAATGCTCCATGTGTTCAGGGTCCATGTTCGTGACGATGGCGATGGTGGCGCGCAGCTTTGTGAACGTGCCGTCGCTTTCATCGGCTTCGAGCACGATCCAGTCACCCGTGCCCGCCTTGGCGTTGGAGCCGTAGGCATTGATGATCCCACCATTGATCACGGTCGGGTCGATTCCCGCGCCATCCAGCAGCGCAGCAACCATCGTGGTCGTGGTCGTCTTGCCATGCGTGCCGGCGACGGCCACGGTCCACTTCATGCGGATGATTTCGGCCAGCATGTCAGCGCGTCGCACGACGGGGATGCCCTGCGCACGCGCCGCCTCGACCTCAGGGTTCCCGCCCTTGATGGCCGACGAGATGATGACCGCCCCGGCCCCGGCAACATTCTCAGCCGCGTGCCCGATATGCACTGTCGCGCCCTTCTCGCGAAGCCGCTCGACATTGGCCGAGTCCTTCACGTCGGAGCCTTGCACCTTGTAGCCGAGGTTCATCATGATCTCGGCAATGCCGGACATGCCGATGCCGCCGATCCCGACAAGGTGTGCCGGGCCGATATCGAAGGGAGAAGGTTTGAGCGTCATGGAAGCGGGCTCTTCAAAGGGCATGGGGAATGTTTCCTTGGCGTAGCGTGCGCTGGCACATCTAGGCAAGCACCCGGATGCGCAGCATGACGGCAGCGAGGCAATTTCAGGGCATTCGGGCTTGCGCAGGCCGCATTGCCGGGCAAACTGGTGCCATGACGATGCACCTTGCCCAGATGAATGTCGGACGGCTCATAGCGCCGACCGGCGATCCGCGCGTCAAACCCTTCATGGATGCGCTCGAACTCATCAACGGCATCGGAAGGCGGATGCCGGGCTTTGTCTGGATGCTGGACGGGCTGAATGATCCTGGCCACGACCCCAACGCGCCCGCTTTTCCAGACGACCCCCTGCTCGTACCGAACCTCTCGGTCTGGGAAGACGCCGCCAGCCTCGAACGCTTCGTCTGGGGCACGGTGCACAGGAAGTTCTGGGACCGCCGACATGAGTGGTTCGAAGTGCTCGACGAGATGTACCTCGTCATGTGGTGGGTAAACGAGGGGCACAAGCCGACGCTGGAAGAGGCCAAGGCGAAGCTGGCCAAGCTGCGGGCTGACGGGGATAGCGACGAGGCGTTTGGCTGGGACTGGCTAAAAGCTGCCGTTTAGCGCCGCGCGGCCTGCTCTGCGAGATCAGCCAGATCGCGCGCTGCTGTTACTGTTCCGGTCACACGGGCAAGGCTCGCCCGGTTCTTGAGGTCGATCTCATCCTGCAGGCGCACGGTGATCAGCTCGCCGAGGAGGTTGGGATAGAGATTGTCCTCGACAATCATGTCCGCTGCACCCGCGTCGACCAGGGCTTCGGCATTGGCTTCCTGGTGATTGTCCATGGCGATCTTCAGCGGGATCAGGATGGACGGGCGGCCGACCGCTGCAATTTCGCTGACGGTACCGGCGCCGGACCGCGCGATAACCATATGCGCTGCCGCCAGCTGTTCCGGCATGTCAGAAAAGAAGGATTTGAGCTCATGGTCGAGGCCGGCCTTCTCATAGATGGCCCGAACCGCATCCATCTGCTCTTCACGCACCTGCTGAACGACCTTGAGACGGGCGCGCAGCGTCGCGGGTGTATGGTTCGCGATGGCCAGCGGGATGATGTCGCCAAGGATCTTCGCGCCCTGGCTGCCACCTGTGATGAAGACGGTCAGCTCACCATCCATCGGCGGGAACGGCACCTCCCGTTTGGCCGCAATGGGGGCACGGACGGGATTGCCGACCGGATGGTGCACAGCGCCGCCCGGTAGCCGGTCGAGCCGTTCGAAACCGGACGCGACAATGGCCGCCTTGCCCGAGAATCGGCGATTGACCCGGCCGAGAACCGCGTTCTGCTCGTGGATCAGGATCGGGACTTTGAGCCGGCTGGCCGCGCTCAGGGCCGGAAAGGCCGGATAGCCACCAAAGCCCGCGACAAGCGCCGGCTTCAGGCGCTTCATCGTGCGCGCTGCTGAATTGATGCCACCCCGGATTTTCAGTGCAGCGCCCGGCAGCGTCCAGGGCTTGCGCAGATTCGGGCTGGCCGCACGGACCTCCTCCTTCCAGTCTGCCGGGAAGGTTTCAGCATAGCGCAGGCCCCGCGCATCGCTCATCAGGCCGACGTGCCAGCCGCGCGACCGCATCTCTTCGGCAAAGGCCGCAGCCGGGAACATATGCCCGCCTGTCCCGCCAGCACCAATGATAACAAGGGGTTTGCCGCTATCGGTCTCAGCCATGCTCTCTCCAGGCAGCTGCACTCTGGCGGCGGATTAGCGCCAGAGCGAGGCCCAGAGTCAACGCGATTCCAAGCATTGATGAGCCTCCGTAGGAAATGAAGGGCAAGGTCATGCCCTTCGGTGGAATAAGGCTCACATTGACGGCGATATTGATGGCAGCCTGAAGGCCGAAAAGTGCAAAGAGTCCGGCAGCGGCCGCCCTTGGAAAGGGGTCGCGCACACGCGACGCCGCGCGCAGGCCGCGCCAGCAGATGAAAGTGATAAGACCGATCAGCGCGATCGCTGCGACATAGCCGAATTCCTCGCCGAGGACAGCGAATATGAAATCGGTGTGGGCGTCCGGGAGATGGGTTTTGACCGTCCCCTCGCCCGGACCGACACCCAGCAGACCGCCGCGCGCAATCGCCTCGGACGCCTTGTCGATCTGGTAGGTGTCATATTCGCTCGGATTGACGAAGCTGTTCACCCGGTAGCGCACATGCGGCAGCAGGGCATAAAGCGTCAGTGACAATGCAACCCCGCCACCAAAGAAGATAGATGCCCACTTCCAGGGCAGGCCCGACACAAAGAAGGTCACAATAAACGCTGCTGTCAGCAGCGCAGACTGGCCGACGTCCGGCTGCAGCAGCAAAAGGCCCAGGGTAACGACATAGAAGACCAGCGCGACCACGGCCCAGGGCCCGCCGGGAAAGAGCTGGCGCTGCGCCAGCAGCCAGCCGGACAGAACGATCAGGGCCGGCTTTGCAAATTCCGAAGGCTGCAGCGTGAAGCCGCCAATCTCGATCCACCGGTGCGCGCCCTTCGCTTCATGACCGATAATCAGGATCGCGGTCAGCATCACGAAAGAGCCGCAGAATACGACAGCCGAGATACGCCGCGCCCAGACCGCGTCGAGCATGCTGGCGGCAACCAGTCCGACAGCCGCGGCGACCGCGAAGACGCTGTGACGCTTGACGAAATAGAAGGCATCGTCGAGGCCAAGCCGCTCAGCTGCGGGCGGACCTGCAGCCAGCGACAGCATCAGCCCAAGCCCCAGCAGCGACAGGGCGGCAATCATGATCTGCCAATCGACGCTGCGGCGCCATTCAGTAAGATGAGACTCGTCGGAGCGCGGCAGGATCAGCGTATCGCCGAACTGGACGCTCATGCTGATTCCTTCACGCTGACGAGCGCATTGCCACCAAGGTCCTGAACGATATGGCGGAAGGCCTCGCCGCGCGCTTCGAAGTCCTTGAACTGGTCGAAACTCGAACAGGCTGGCGAGAGCAGGATGATCGGACTGTCCTCGCCGGATGCCTTGGCATCCTGATAGGCGTGCGACACCGCCTCATCGAGCGTACCAGAGATCTCATAGGCCGCCTTGCCCTGAAGCGTTCGCGAGAACGCGTCGGCAGCATCGCCGATAAGATAAGCCTTCGTAACCCGGTTGAAGAGCGGGGAAAGCGGGCCGATGCCTTCGGCTTTCGGCACACCGCCGGCAATCCAGTAAACCTTCGGATAGGCCCGTAGCGCCTGTTCGGCCGCCTGGGCGTTGGTCGCCTTGGAATCGTTGACGAAGCGCACGCCCTCAATTTCACCGACTTGCTCCATGCGATGAGCCAGTCCGGGGAACGAGCGGATGGCGTCGAAGATGCGGCCCGGTTCGAGACCAAGTGACCGGCAAGCGGCGTAGGCCGCCGCGGCGTTCTGGAAATTGTGCCGCCCCGGCAGGGTCGGCGCTTCGCTGAGGTCACCAACGCGAACGGCGTTGCCAAGCAGGCTGTCATAGAGCTTGCCATCGACCGCGCTAATACCGCGGCCAAGGGCAAACTCAGACGAAACCTGACTGACGCGAACCCCGCCGCGCGTGGCAAGGTCCATGGCAATGGTCTGGGTGATCGTGTCATCGACGGCAATCACGGCGGTATCGCCCGGCTGCTGGTTCAGGAAGATGCGGCGCTTGGCATCGATATAGCCTTTCATACCGCCATGGCGGTCGAGATGGTCAGGCGAGATATTGAGCAGCACCGCCACATCGCAGTGCAGGCTCTTTACAAGGTCGAGCTGGTAGGAGGACAGCTCCAGCACATAGACGGCATTGGCGTGCAGCGGCGCCATGTCGAGCACGCCGGTCCCGATATTGCCACCGACGCGGGCATCCATCCCGCATTCCTTGAGGATGTGTCCGATGAGCGCCGTGGTGGTCGATTTGCCGTTGGTACCGGTGATCCCGACCACTTTCGGGCGGGCCCGTTCCGGCAGCGATTGCACAGCACGGGCGAAGAGTTCCATGTCGCCCACGACCGGCACATTGGTCATCTGGGCCAGGCGAACCAGCCGGTGCGGCTGCGGGAAACGGTAGGGAATGCCCGGCGACAGCACCAGGGCTGCGAAACTTTGCCAGTCCCGCTTGTTCAGGTCCGATAGCGGGATCCCGGCCGCCTCTGCCCGCGCACGGGTCTCTTCATTGTCATCCCAGGCATGCACACGTGCCTTGCCGGCTCTGAGCGCCTTGGCGGCGGCCAGACCGGTGCGGCCCAGTCCGAAGACTGCCACATCACGTCCTGCATACTCGGTAATCGGGATCATCTGGCCTGCCTCACCTCAGCTTCAGTGTTGCAAGGCCCGCGAGGGCGAACAGGACGGACAGGATCCAGAAGCGGACAACCACACGGGTTTCCGGCCAGTTCTGCTTCTGGAAATGATGATGCAGCGGTGCCATCAGGAAGATACGCTTGCCAGTGCCGGTCAGCTTGCGAGTGATCTTGAACCAGGACACCTGCATCATCACCGAAAGCGCCTCAATGACGAAGAGGCCGCCAATGATGGCAAGGGCAAATTCGTGTTTCACCGCGACAGCGACCACGCCAATGAGGCCGCCAAGACCAAGCGAGCCGGTGTCGCCCATGAAGACCTTTGCCGGATAGGCATTGTACCACAGGAACCCCATGCCAGCGCCGATCATGGCGCCGAGCAGGACGCCCATTTCACCCGCGCCGGGCGTGAACTGGATGCCGAGATAGTCAGCGAAAACAAAGTTGCCGGTCAGGTAGGCGATCAGAGCGTAGGAGGCGGCGGCAAACATCATCGGCACGATGGCGAGCCCGTCGAGACCATCGGTAAAGTTCACGGCATTGGCTGCGCCGACAATCACGATCATTGCGAAGACAATGAACAGCCCGCCCAGCGGCACGAAATAATCGTTCACGAACGGCACGGCGACACCACCCGAAAAGCTCTGGTCGTTCGGCTCGACGGAGGTTTCCGGCGCCAGTGAGGCAATCGCCTGCGCCAGGTCGTTCAGCGGTCCCCACTCAGCATGGCCGAGCGGCGTATGAGCGCCGTGAATCCCCATGATGAAAGCGCCTGCGAGCGCCGCGACAAGGAACTCGATCAGCAGGCGCACCTTCGCCGACACCCCCGCATCCGTCTGCTTGGTGACTTTCGCATAATCGTCGAAAAACCCGAGAAACGCATAGGACAGACTGACGAAAAGGACCGTCCAGATATACGGATTACCGAGGTCGGCCCAGAGAAGCGTACCGACGAGAATGCCGATCCAGATGAGGAAACCGCCCATGGTTGGCGTTCCGCGCTTGGACAGCTGGGCTTCCAGAGAGAGGTCACGAATCGGCTGGCCCTTGCCCTGGCGTGCGCGAAGCTGGTTGATGATCCAGTCGCCCGTCAGAACAGAAAAAAGAAACGCCGTGACGACCGCACCACCGGTCCGGAACGTCGTATAGTTGAACAGGCGGAAAAGCCCGTCATCGGCTGCTAGCAGCTCATACAGCATTCGCACCCCCTGCGGCCCGTTCTGGGCCACCATCCATCACCTGCCCGCCTGCGGCGCTCCATTGGCGCAGTCTTTCAGCGAGCCGGCCCATCCCGGATGCATTCGAGCCTTTGATCAAGAGGAGATCGCCGTTCGTTAAGGAGATTTTAACAAGCGAATCCAGCTCATTTGCCTTGACCGCCCAATGGGTCTCGATTCTCCCTTCAAGCGAATCTGCAAGCGGCCTCATCCCCTCTCCCGCGAGAAACGCAACAGTGGCGCCGGAGGCGAGGATCGGCTCGGCGAGCGAGCGATGCTCAGCTTCTGAAGTCGCGCCGACTTCGAGCATTTCCCCTAGCGCAACGACATGCCTTGCACCCTTGCGGGCTGCAAAGCTTGATAGCGCTGCGCGCATGGAGGCGGGGTTCGCATTGTACGCATCGTCCACGAGAATCACCTCGCCGCCGTCGGGCAGTGCAAGCGTCTCAGCTGTTCCGCGTCCGGGCGGCGGGGCATAGCCTGAAAGGTCGAGGGCGGCCTGATAGAGGTCGATCGAACTGTTGAGCCTAGCCGCGAGCAGCGCGCAGGCGACATTGTCGGCCCAGTGCTCGCCTACCGCATGGATTTCTACGTCGAGCTTGCAGGTCAGCGTATCGAGCGCGATGTGGCTCATGCCGCCAGCGGTCGAATAGGCTTCCACCCAGGACCAGCCGTCGCGATTCTCTATCCAGTCCAGCTTCGCGCCATCTCCATCCTGGCCGAACACGGCGATGGCAGCGTCCGGCTTCAGCCCGCGGACGTGATCGACAAGACTGGGAAGCATCGCATCGCGCGCCGGCAGCACGACGACGCCATCCGGCTCAATGAGGCCTGCAGCGATATCAGACTTTTCGCGTGCCACCCCTTCAATGGAACCGACGCCCTCCAGATGAGCCGGCGCAATCTTCGTGATGACGGCCACGTGCGGCTTCACCATGTGCGAGCGAGGGGCGATCTCACCCGGCGTGGACATGCCGATCTCGAACACAGCGAATTCCGTCTCGGCCGGCATGCGCGCCAGCGTCAGTGGGACACCCCAGTGATTGTTGAAACTCTTGACCGACCAGTGCGCCTTGCCCTGTCCGCGATGAATCCGAGCGATCATCTCCTTGACAGACGTCTTGCCAACGGAACCGGTGACGGCGATACGCACAGCGTTTTCGGCGCGCTCGCGTGCGAACACGCCCATGGCGACAAGCGCCGTCAGCACGTCATCGACAATGACCAGCGGGCCGTCGACGCCCTCGAGCGGGCGGCTGACAAGGGCTGCGCTTGCCCCCGCCTCGAATGCATTGGAAACGAAATCGTGGCCGTCGCGCACATCGGTCAGCGCGACGAACAGGTCACCCGGCTCGAGCGTGCGCGTATCGATAGAAACGCCTGTCACCTCAAACGGTGCGGTGACCTTGCCACCCGTTGCGGCAGCGATCTCATCGGAGGACCAGAGCGGGCGTGTCATGCGTTGACGCCCTCCAGCGCGGCCTTTGCAGCCTCCTGATCGGAAAACGGAATGACGGTCGAGCCGATGATCTGCCCGGTCTCGTGGCCTTTGCCAGCGATCAGCAGCGTGTCGCCCTTGCTGAGTTCGGCGACAGCCTTGCGGATCGCTTGACCGCGATCGCCAATCTCGACACCGTTCGGAACCGCTTCCAGGATCGCCTTGCGGATGGAAGCCGGGTCTTCAGAACGCGGATTGTCATCGGTGACGATCACGACATCTGCATGCTTTGCTGCAATCTCACCCATGAGCGGGCGCTTCTTGCGATCGCGGTCGCCGCCGCAGCCGAATATCACGACCAGCTTGCCGGCGGTGTGTGGGCGCGCCGCTCGGATCAGAACATCAAGGCCGTCCGGCGTGTGCGCATAGTCAACGAAGACACCCGCGCCATCCTTGGTCTCGCCAACAAACTCCAGGCGCCCCTTGACCGGCTCCAGTTGCGCCATGCCCTTGCAAACGTCAGCCACAGACGCGCCAAGGGACAGCGCAAGGCCGGCTGCCGTCAGTGCGTTCAGCGCCTGGAACTCACCGATCAGCGGCAGCTCGACCTCGAAGGATTCGCCGCGCCATTTCAGGAACAGCTTCTGCCCGGTCGCGCGCGGCATCAGTTCCTCGATCTTCAGGTCGTCACCGCGCCAGCCGACCGAGACCGGGCGCAACCCGGCCGCCTTTGCCGCCGCCTCGAAGGCGCCGCGCTCCGGGCTGTCGGCATTGACCACTGCCGGCGATCCGGGCGGTGTAAGCTCGGAGAAGAGCCGCAGCTTCGCCTCGCGGTACTCCTCCATCGTGTTGTGATAGTCGAGGTGGTCCTGCGTCAGGTTCGTGAAGGCGCAGGCCGCCAGCTTGACCGCGTCGAGACGGTACTGAACCAGGCCGTGGGAAGACGCCTCCATGGCGCAATGCGTTACCCCCTGATCGGCGAGCGTGGCGAGCGTTTCATGGATCGCGACAGGGTCCGGCGTCGTATGCCCAAGATCGATCCGGCCCGACGGACCGATCGCACCAAGCGTGCCCATTGAAGCTGAAGTGAGGCCCGACGCTGCCCAGATCTGGCGCAGGAAATCGACAGTCGAACTTTTCCCATTCGTTCCCGTCACAGCAACGACCGTTTCCGGCTGGCGTCCATAGAACGCGGCCGACGCTTCAGCCAGAGCCAGGCGCGGTTCGTCCACATCGATCGCGACGGCATCGCCCAGCGCCGGCAGATCCTTGCCAATCACGGCAATCGCACCATTCGCAATCGCTTGCGGAACATAGTCCCGCCCATCGGCGGCGACACCCTGCAAGGCGGCAAAGATGAAGCCGGGCTTTACCTTCCGGCTATCCGCAGACAGGCCGGTCACCTCGATGGCGGGCAGGTCGCGCCCAGGAAACAGATCAGTTAGATTCATAGCGAACTCCTTCTCTCAGAGACGGAGCGAACCATCGGGCCTTCGACCGGATCCAGCTGCTCGAATTTAGGCTCGACACCCAGCATGGGCGCAATGCGTTCGATCACCCGGCCAGCCGTCGGCGCCGCATTCCATGCTGCTGTGCGTCCGCGACTCGCTCCTTCTTTGGGGTCATCGAGCACGATCAATACGACATAATCAGGGCTGTCTGCCGGAAAGATGGCAGCGAAGGAGGCCATGTTGGCCTCGTCGGAATAACCGCCCGCAACGGGCTTTTCCGCGGTGCCAGTCTTACCGGCCACCCGGTAGCCCGCCACTTCGGCATGTTCGCCCGTGCCGCTGAGGACAGCATCGCGCAGCATCGCGGTCACGAGAGCTGCTGTCGGCGCGGATATCACGCGGCGTGTGCGCCGGCGTTTGCCATCCATGATAATGGTCGGCTCGACCAGCTCCCCGCCATTCGCGAAGATCGAAAAGGCGCTGGCAAAAGCGATGGGCGACACGGCAATACCGTGGCCATAGCTGATGGTCGCAGCATGGATCTCATCGAATTGCTGCGGCAGGATCGGCGCCGCACTGCCTGCCAGCTCGATCGGCGAGCGCTCGAAAAGACCGAGATTGGCGAGCATTTCCTGCTGTCGGCGCGCACCAAGCATCACGGCAATCTTCACGGTGCCGATGTTCGAGCTTTCGGCCACGATCTTCGTTGGCGTCGCATGACCACCGATTGGGTGCGTGTCGTCGATCATGCGCCCGGCAATGACGAGCGGCTCACGAACATCGAACTGGTCGCTCGGCCGGATTGCGCCAGTATCGAGTCCGGCGGCGACTGTCAGCGGCTTGAAGACTGACCCGAGTTCAAACACGGCGCCGGAGGCCCGGTTAAGCCGCGCCGGATCGTCCATGGAAAGCTCGTGTGCACGGTTCGGATCAATCGGCGGCCAGCTGGCCAGTGCAAGCACTTCACCGTTGCGCGCATTGAGGACAACGCCTGCGCCGCCCTCAATATCATACTCCCCGGCAGCAGCCGAAAGCTCCGCCTCGAGCGCGAACTGGACGTTGGAGTCGATGGTCAGCTTGAGAGGGTCGCCACCATTGGCAAGATCGCCATCGCGCGCATATTCCACACCGGCCAGGCCCTGCCCGTCCGTGCCGGCATAGCCGAGAACATGCCCGGCAAGCGTCCCGCGCGGATAGGCCCGGCGGCTTTCCTCGCGGAAGCCGAGCCCCTCCAGACCAAGCTCATACACCGCCTGGCGCTGGCGCGGCGTCAGGCCGCGACGTACCCAGACGAAGGCCCGGTCCCGATTACCGAGATCAGCCGTCAGCTCATCGACATCGAGATCCGGAAAAACTTTGGCGAGGCCAGTGGCAACATCGGCCGGATCCCAGATCGCGCGAGGATCGGCGAACAGCGAATAGACCGCAACGGATGTCGCCAGAAGCTCCCCGTCCCGGTCGACAATGTCTGCACGCTGGACGGGCTGCTCGAATGCACGGGCAACGCCCGCCTCGCCCTCCGGGCCGTTGATGGCAACCATGCCCGCCTTCACGGCTATAATTCCGAAGACAAGACACAGGGACATGGACACCAGCTTGGTGCGCAGTGAAGCCCCCTCAGCCGGACTGGAACGCACGACATCACTCATCGCCCGCCTCCCCGTCCGTCTTTTCGGCGGGCCCGATGACTCGGTCGAGATCGTCAGCGCGCACGAACTGCTCTGCGCGGGCTGGGACCATGCCAAGCTCGTTGCGGGCGAATTCCTCGATCCACTCCTGGCGTGACAGGTGGCTCAGCTCACCGAGCAATACCTTGCGCTCCTCAATGGCGTCAGCGATTTCGGCTTCAACAGCCGCTATCTCTTCGGCGCTTTCGCGCGCGCCGTATTTTGCCCGGTACAGGCTGAAAATCAGCAACCCGATAACGGCCAGACCAATCAGGAATGCGCGCCGGCTCATGAGGAAGCCTCCACCAGCTCAAGCGACGGCAAATCGACACCCGTGCTTACCGGCCTCGCCATGGCAGGCGCATCGGTCCGGACAGCGACCCTCAGCCTCGATGAGCGCGCCCGGGGATTGACCTCCAGCTCGGCGTCTGACGGCTCGATGGCCTTTTTCGACGGCATGTCGAAGCTTGGCTGCGCTGCGTCTTCCTTTTCAGGCAAATGACGCGAGCCGCCGCCCTGAAGGCCGGAACGTTCGCGCATGAAGAGTTTCACCATCCTGTCCTCCAGCGAATGGAAGGTCACAATGACGAGCCGTCCGCCTTCGTTCAGAAGCAATTCCGACGCTTCAAGCGCCCGTGCGAGCTCGCCAAGTTCGTCATTCACGAACATCCTGATCGCTTGGAAGCTCCTTGTGGCCGGATGAGTGCGAGCCCCGCGCCGGCCGCCGAGAACCTCTTCGATCAGGTCGGCAAGATCGAGGGTTGTGGTGAAGGGAGCCTTAAGGCGGCGCTGCACAATCGCACGCGCGATGCGCCGCGACTGCTTTTCCTCGCCCAGACGGAAGAAGATGGTTGCGAGATCATGCTCATCCATCTGGTTGACGACGTCAGCCGCGCTTGGTCCGGACCGGCCCATACGCATGTCGAGCGGCCCGTCGCGCATGAAGGAAAAGCCGCGATGCGCCTGGTCGAGCTGGAAGGAGGACACGCCAAGATCGAGCGTGATGGCATCAACGGTTTCGAACCCTGCTTCGTTGACCAGCGAGCGCATATCGCCGAACCGGCCAAGGACAGGAATGAGACGATCTTCCGCCTCAGCCGCGGCGGAGGCACGCTCAATGGCGTCGAGATCGCGGTCGATACCGATCACGCGGCACTTGGCGGCGGCCAGCAGCGCGCGAGCATATCCCCCGCCGCCATAGGTCCCATCGACCAGCACTTCGCCAGCCTTGGGCGCCATGGCAGCGACAACTTCATCCAGAAGAACCGGCTTGTGCCCCATCACTCGCCCCCTGCATTGCCGAGCCCGGGCAGCCCACCCGCAGCCATCGCCTGCTGGAACGGCTCAGCCATTGCGTCCTGATTGTCGCGCGCCGTTTCGGCCATCTGCGCGTCAAATTCAGCGAAGCGGGACGGTTCCCAGATGTGAAAACGATCAAACGAACCGGCAAAGACCAGTTGCTTCTCTATACCGGCCGCCTTCAGCAGTGCCGGCGGGATGGTGATACGGCCGGTATCATCCATTTTCAGATCCGCAGACCGGGTAAAGATGGTGTGCATGAAAGCGCGCCGGTTGGGATCGTTTGGTGCCATGCGCGCAAGGGTCTGGCGGTAGAGGGACATCAGCTCGTCACCGCCGCCCTCAAGACAGCCGGACCCGTCAATGGCAGGCCACAGGAACACGCGGTTTCCGCCCGACAGGGCCGCGCGGAAGGGGGCGGGCACGGAAACCCGGCCCTTTGCATCGAGCGATGTTTCGTAGGTGGAAACAAACACCAACCGATTCCCTTGTGCCCCATTGCCCCACTTCTTGGGACAATCTCATCATGATTTGGGATAGCATGGGCTTACTTGGGAACCAATGGGCAAGCCTGACGATTCGCTTGCTCCACAAGAGATCAGAAAAAGAACATATTGCGAAAATATCGGAACGCACGCCGCAAACATTGGCGACTTGGCGCGTTAACCTTCTGAAAACTCTTGATTTACAGAGTGTTAAGGAAGCGAAAGAAAAGCACAGATTTTTTTGCAGGCGAAACGATACGCTGCGTGGCCGCCCATCAGCTTGCCCAGGCAATTGGCAAGGATGAAGAAATTGACGGCTTCTCAGGACTTTCAGTGGTAAGGGCTCGCCGACATGCAAGTTCGCGCCGTCATATTTGCCATCGGCCTGATGATTGCCCTGCTGGGCATTGCGATGATTCCGTCCGCGCTGCTCGACATCGCTGACGGGTCGGAAGACTGGCACATCTTCCTGATATCGTCGGCCATCAGCATCCTTATCGGCTCTGGTCTGGCTGTCCTGTCCGGCGGGGCGCCGCCATCGACCACGACCCGAGAAGCTTTCCTGCTGACAACCCTCATCTGGATTGTCCTGCCCGTCATCGCGACCTTCCCGTTCATGAGTTATGGCATGTCCTTCACCGATGCGATGTTCGAAGCCGTGTCCGGTCTGACCACGACCGGGGCGACCGTGATGACGGGCCTCGACACGACCGCCCGTGGAATCCTGCTCTGGCGCGCCATCCTCCAGTGGATCGGCGGCATCGGCATTATCGTGACGGCCATTGCCATCCTGCCCATGCTCCGCGTCGGGGGCATGCAGCTGTTCCAGATCGAAAGCTCCGACGTGTCCGGAAAGGTTCTGCCGCGCATCACGGAAATCACCGCGCAGACTGGCATTGTCTATGTGATCATTTCGATCGCCTGCGCGCTCAGCTACGCGGCATGTGGCATGTCCGCCTTCGACGCCATCGCGCATTCCATGACAACCATGTCCGCGGGTGGCTACTCCACCCATGATGCGTCCTTCGCCCATTTCTCCGACACCCCGGCCGCTTATGCCGCAACAGTCTTCATGTTCATTGCCGGCCTGCCCTTCAGCTTGCTGACACTGCTGATCCTGCATGGCCGGTGGCGCCCCATGCTGAGCGACCCCCAGCCCCGCCTCTATGCCTTCCTGGCCCTGAGCTTCGCGACGGCCATCGTCGTTTGGCATGAGGCAGTCGTCGATCCGCCGATCTTCGACCATATCTTCCACGGCTTTCGGCAAGCCCTTTTCAACATCATCTCGATCATGACCGGGACAGGTTATGCCTCGGCGCCCTACGACACCTGGGGAGAGCCGGCGGTCGTAGTCTTCCTGATCGCAACCTTTCTTGGCGGGTGCGCGGGCTCAGCAGCGTGCGGGATCAAGATGTTCCGGCTGGAAATCAGCTTCAAGGCTGTGCTCGCCTATGCCGCCCAGATCGTCCGCCCAAACCGGGTGGTCCGTATCCGCTATGCCGGGCGCACCATTCCGTCAGATACGCTGCAATCGGTGATGGTGTTCGTCTTTCTCTACATGGCGACCTTCGTTGTTGCCGCGATCCTGATCTCTATGACGGGCGAAGACCTTCTGACGTCGATCTCGGCATCGGCGACATCGGTGTCCAATGTCGGCCCAGGCCTCGGGCCCAAGATCGGCCCATCCGGCACGTTCCAGCCGCTTTCCGACATGGCAAAATGGGTCTGCCTGACCGCGATGCTGCTCGGCCGGCTTGAATTCGTCGCCGTTTTCACCCTGCTGACCGCGCGCTTCTGGCGCGGCTGAACAGAGTTGGCTGCAGAAAAGCTTGCGCAATCGTATAGTTGCGGCACCCGCAGCTTTGCGGCAAAACGCTGCCCATGAGCCAGATTTCCCGTTCGCACGAGATGACACTTGAAGAATCCATGCTCGACATGGGCCACCGGGCGCGTACCGCATCGACCCGGCTTGCGACCCTGTCTCCCGAGCAGCGCACCGAAGGGCTTGAAGCCATGGCGAGCGCGCTCGAGGCGGCCGAGAGTCTGATCCTCGACGCAAACAAGCGGGATATGGCCGCTGCGCGGGAAAAGGGACTCACCCCCGCCATGCTGGACCGGCTGGCGCTGGATTCAGGGCGCGTGAAGTCAATTGCCAAGGCCGTCCGCGAAGTCGCCGCCCTGCCGGACCCGGTCGGTGCGGAAATCGCCCGCTGGACAGTCCCGTCCGGGCTGGACATCGCCCGCGTACGCACGCCGCTTGGAGTGATCGGCATCATCTATGAAGCCCGCCCGAACGTGACCGCTGACGCTGCCGCGCTCTGCTTGCGCTCTGGCAATGCCGCCATTCTCCGGGCCGGCAGTGAAAGCTTGCAGTCGGCCCTGGCCATCGCAACTGCCTTGCGCTCCGGCCTCAAGGGCGCTGGACTGCCGCAGGACGCAATCCAGCTGGTCAACACAACGGACCGCGATGCGGTCGGTTACATGCTGACGGGCCTGCAGGGACAGATCGACGTCATCGTTCCACGCGGCGGCAAAGGCCTGGTCTCACGCGTCCAGCAGGATGCTCGCGTGCCGGTCATCGGGCACCTTGAAGGCCTGTGCCACGCCTATGTCGACGCTGATGCCGATCCGGAAAAAACAGTCAATATCGTGCTCAATGCCAAAATGCGGCGAACCGGTGTGTGCGGCGCTCTTGAGACACTGCTGGTCAATCGCACTGTCGCCAAGACCCTCCTGCCCGCGATCGCTGCACCCTTGCGCGACGCAGGTTGCGAACTGCGCGGAGACGGTGCGGCTCGCGCGATCCTGCCGAATATGACACCGGCGACTGAAGAAGATTGGCGAACGGAATACCTCGCCCCTATCCTCTCGGTACGAATTGTCGATGACCTCGATGCCGCACTCGATCACATCGCCTATTACGGCACCGGCCACACCGAACTGATCATAACCGAAAACGCATCAACAGCTGAGCGTTTCCTCAACCAGGTCGATGCTGGCATCGTCATTCACAACGCATCGACCCAGTTTGCCGATGGCGGTGAATTTGGCATGGGGGCCGAGATCGGGATCGCGACCGGCCGCATCCATGCGCGCGGCCCTGTCGGAGCCGAGCAGCTGACCATTTTCAAATACGTCGTTCGTGGCCATGGCGAGACACGTCCCTAGTATGGCCCCTGTCTGTTGAGCTCAGCCTTTCTTCCACCCGTGCGGACGTTGCCGCCCTCCGGCACACGCCAGCGGATTGGCCTGCTTGGCGGTAGTTTCGACCCACCCCATTCAGGGCACATGCACGTCGCACAGACTGCGCTGAAGCGTCTGAAGCTGGACTGGATTTACTGGCTCCCTGCGCGCGGCAACCCGCTGAAGCAGGCACCGGCCGATTTCTACGAACGTCTGCATGCCGTGCGCGAACTGATCGGTCATCACCCGAACATGTTTGTCAGCGATTTTGAACACTGGGCCGGCGTACGCTACACGGCTGATGTGCTTGGTCACTTTATCCAACACTGTCCGCATGCGAATTTTGTCTGGCTGATGGGCGCAGACAGCCTGATGAACTTCCATGACTGGTACCGATGGCAACAGGTTGCCGAAACCCTGCCAATCTGCGTTGTATCGCGCCCCTCAGCTGGCCCACGCGCCTTGCGCTCGCCCTTCGCGCACCGTTATGCATCCTGCCGCCTGCGCGAACGGGATGCGGCTCTTTTGGCCGATTGCGAACCGCCTGCCTGGGTCTATCTGAAAGCCCCCTTCGACCGGACATCCTCGACAGAACTGCGGACTGCCGCCCAAAAACGCTAGAGGGCAAGGGCAACGCGTGCTATAAATTGGTGACTCGAGATGAAAGGAACCGAAACCCTGCCTGCTACCCACACGCAGCCACTCAAGGCCGCCACTGTCAGCGTTGACGATATCCGCGCGCTTGCCGATACCGTCATAAGCTCGCTCGAGGATGACAAGGCTGAAGACATCACTGTCATCAATCTCGAAGGTAAATCTTCTCTAGCCGATATCATGATCATTGCGTCCGGACGTTCCGCCCGGCACGTGGCCGCTATTGCCGATCACTTGGCACAAACCGTCAAGGATGCCACCGGCCGTCCGATCAAGCTGGAAGGCCTTCCCAACGCAGATTGGGTCCTGCTGGATATCGGTGACATCATCGTTCACCTGTTCCGTCCGGAAGTTCGCGCCTTCTACAATCTTGAAAAGATCTGGTCTGACGACAGCGCCCACGGCCACGCCTGAGCGCCGTCGGCTGAACGGGATCCGTGCGTATTACCATTCTTGCCGTCGGACGTTTGAAATCCGGCCCTGAAGCTGAGCTTTGCGACGACTATCTCGACCGCTTCCGCAAAGCAGGACGTGCGCTCGGGTTTCGCTCAATCGACCTGATTGAGGTCGACAGCGGCGGAGGCATGGAGGCAGAAGCCGAACGGCTTCTCGCGAAACTGCCACAAGGTGCCCACACCATCCGTCTCGACGAACATGGCCGCGAACATCGGTCCGAAGCCTTCTCGACATATATAGCCACCCTACGCGACCGCGGCGTGCCCGACCTTTGTTTCCTGATCGGTGGGGCGGAGGGCTATGGCAAGGCCATTCAGTCGGCCGTGCCGGAAACCATGGCCTTTGGGAAACAGACCTGGCCTCACCGGATGGTGCGCGCCATGCTGGCCGAGCAGCTGTACCGGGCCGTCAGCATCGAAGCCGGCCTGCCCTATCACAAGGCCTGATCCGCCATGTCCGAAGCATCCGAAAAGATACTCGCCGCCATCCGGGCACAGGCCGACCTGCATCACCAATACCTGCTTGGCCTGGAACTGATGGTCGCCACACGCGAAGGCCCGAAGATTGTCGGTGACTGGATGTTCCGGTTGTTTCGCGCCCAGCATGAAGAGAAGTTTCTCTCCAGCTTCCAGAAACTCGGCCTGGACGGTCTTCCCGACGCAGTGGCCTGCGCACGCTACCATGTCCTGTCCAACAATATGGGCGGGGTCGGCGTCGAATACATAGAAGAGAGCGAAACCAAGGCCTGGGTGCGGTTTCGCTATCCGCGCTGGATGTATGCCGGCCCCGCGATCTGCGGCGTACCGGTCGAGGCGAGCCGCGGCTTTCTGAAAGGCTGGTACGCCCAGAACGGCGTCAGCCTCAGGAATCCGAGGCTCGGCTTTGTATGCGTTTCCGAAGACATGACAGGGCAGTTCGGCCTATGCGGCTATTTCCAGGAATTCGACCAAGATCTCACGCCGGATGAGCGCCTGCAGTTCCGTCCTGACGAATCGCCGCCGCCCTACGACCCTGATGCCCAGCCAGCTCCGCCACCTGGCGAATGGAACGAGGATCGCCTCGCCAAGGCCAATCGTAATTACGCAATGGAGTACATCCGCAACGGTGTGCGGAAATTGTGCGCGGTGCTCGGGCGAGATCGTGCCCTGGAGCTTGGAAAGCTTTCAGCGCGGCTGACCGGCCTGCAGCAATACCACGCCATGGCCGCAAGCGTTGGCGCCGTCGATGGCGGTCCGGCCGAAGCGGCCGCGTTCCTGTCCGCCATGTTTGCCGGCATGGGCGACACCTGCCAGGTGATCCCGGACGGCGATCATGTCCGCATCGAACAGTCCGGCCTGCGAATCGTCCGAGGGCTGGACGAAGAGGCCCGCGAGACGTTGCTGGCCTGCTGGATCGAACTCTGGCGAGGGGCCGTGCACTCGCACCGGGCCTTCATGGATATCGAAGCACAGCCAGGTGACAACGCTCTAACCTGGTCGATTCGGGCGCGCTAAACCGAGGTTCTGTTTGACGCCCGCCGCTGCTGGCGCCAAAGCAATTGAAAACACGGATAAAGGAGGACGCAGACATGGCTGAAAAGGATCTGGCAGGACGCAAGGCACTGGTGACGGGATCGGCGACAGGCCTAGGGCGGTCGATTGCCATCAAGCTCGCCGAACGCGGCGCCGACCTCATCATCAATTGCACCCGCAGCATCAGCGAGGCTGAAGAGACGGTTGCAGCGTGCAACGAGCTTGGTGCCCAGACACAGCTCGTTCCCGCAGACGTATCGACCGAGGAAGGCTGCCGCAAACTCGCCGATGCCGCCGCCGGATGGGGCCAGCTCGACATTCTGGTCAACAATGCCGGGATAACGCGGCACGCACGGGATCACTCTGACCTCGACGCTCTCACCCGGCAGGACTTCATGGACACTTATGCCATCAATGTCGCCGGGCCGTTTCTGATGATGCAGGCCTGCAAGCCGCTGCTGGTCAAGGCGAGTGAAAATACGGGACGCGCCTCGGCTGTGCTCAATGTCTCATCAATTGCCGGCGTGACCGGAATCGGCTCTTCGGTCGCGTATGCTGCGACCAAGGGCGCACTTAACACCATGACACTGTCCCTGGCGCGCGCATTGGCGCCTCAGATACGGGTAAACGCTGTTTGCCCCGGCTTCATCGGAACGCGCTGGTTCAAGGATCGTCTTGATGAGGAACAGTACCAGCGCATGACCGAGGGAGTCGCCCGGACAACGCCGCTTGGCGTGGCGAGCGGACCCGATGACATCGCTGATTCTGCAGTGTTTTTTCTAACCGACAGCTCGCGCCACGTGACCGGCGAAACCTTGCTGGTCGATGCCGGAATGCACCTCGGATTCGCTCCCCTCAGCGCACGTTGAAACCCGAAACAGCACTTTTTACAGGCGGATTTTGCGCAGGCTGCCCGAATTTCGTGCTGCGGCGCAAAAATTACCGTCTGTACGCTGTCAAACGTAGATAAAGGCCTGCTCTCACCTCCAAATTCGCACCGTGATGAGGATGCAAAGGAGGTACTTTATGAGCAAATCATTCACACGCCTTGCTGTTATGGCAATCGCTGCAACCGTTGCTGCTGGCCCTGCACTGGCTGAGGGCGAATGGAGCGCAAACGTTGCACTGACGAGCGACTACAAGTTCCGTGGTATTTCGCAAACCGACGGCGCACCCATGGTTTCCGGTGGCTTCGACTGGGCTTCCGACTCCTTCTATGTCGGCACCTGGGCTTCGGGCGTGGACTTCGGCGACGGCACGTCGACCGAAATCGACATCTATGCCGGCTTCACACCGACCGTTGGCGTTTTCGACCTCGACATCGGTGCGATCTACTACCTTTATCCGGATGCTCCGGATGAGCCGGAACAGAACTTCGTCGAGCTTTACGCTGGCGGCAGCACCACGGTCGGCGAATTCCTCGACATTGGTGCGTCCATCGCCTACTCGCCGGAATTCTACTACGAAACCGGCCAGGCCTTCTATTACGCTCTCAGCGCTGGCGTTCCGCTGGGTGAGAGCTTCGGCCTCGACGCGACCGTCGGTTATTCCGCCGGTGACGAGGATGAAGGCTTTGTCGACTATACCGACTACTCGGTCGGCCTGACCACGTCTGCCGAAGGCTTCGATTTCGACCTTCGCTATGTCGGCACCGACCTCGACGACGATGATGGCTCCATCATCTTCACCATTGCTCGCGCAATGTAAGTCGACACCCATCTTCCCGACCGGCATTGCCCTCCTGTAATCGCCGGTCAGGAAAACAGGCCGCTGTCCGATCCGTCGGGCAGCGGTCTTTCTTTTGCCCCCAAGCTGCTCCATATCGAGTAGCAGGAGACTGGAATGGCTGATGCAGCAACAACCCCTGTAGACGCGCTGATCCCGGCGATGACGCTGCTGGCTGCCGGCGGCGCCGCTGCACTCGCGTCCAAAGCGCTGAAACTGTCTCCAATCGTTGGCTACCTCGCCGTCGGCATCCTGATCGGCCCGCACGCCTTCGGCCTGATCGAGGAAAGCGCGACAACGCACCTTCTCGCTGAACTCGGGGTTGTTTTCCTGCTGTTCGACATCGGCCTGCATGTGTCATTGCGCGAGATACGAGAGAGCGGCCGGGACCTTGTCGGTCTCGCACCTGCGCATCTCGTCTTTACCAGCGTGCCATTCACAATCGCGCTTGCCCTGTTCGGACTGGAATGGCCGGTCGCCCTGGCCCTTGGCCTGTCATTCGGCCTGTCCTCGACCGCCGTTGTCTCACGCGTGATGGCAGAACGCGGCCTCGGCTCCTGTCCGCTTGGCCGCTCGACAACGCACGTCCTCATCTTCCAGGACATCGTCGCGATCTTCCTCCTGATATTCGCGAACTCCCTGGGACAGGGCACTGATGGCATGGCGCTCGCCCTGGATCTCGCCATCGCAGCTGGCTACGCCGTCATTGCTTTCGTCATAGCCTTCGCAGCTGGCCGCTACCTGATGGGGCCGATCTTCAAGGGCCTCGCCCAGACACGCAACCAGGAAGCGTTCACCGCCGTCACCCTGCTGCTTGTGCTCGGTGCCGCTTCTGCAACAGCACAGATCGGGCTGTCCCTGACGCTTGGGGCATTCCTCGCCGGACTCGCCGTGTCGGGAACAGCGTTTCGCCACCAGGTTCAGATGGAAACGGGACCGTTCCGCGGCCTCCTCCTGTCCTTCTTCTTCATGTCGGTCGGGCTTAGCGTCGATCTCGGCGTTCTCGCATCTCATTGGCCGCTCGTCCTGGCGGGCGCTGCCGCCATTCTTGCTGTGAAGACCCTGTTCGGCTTTGCCGCCGCCCGTCTCAACAAGTGGAGCAATCCAGGGAGCGTCCAGCTGACCTTCCTTCTCGCGCAGGGATCGGAGTTTACGCTTGTTGTCCTTTCCATCCTGACCGCAACCAGCGACGCCGTCCCGCCACTGGTCGCAACGATTGCCGTCAGCGCCATCGCTCTCTCCCTTGCGGTTGCGCCTGTCTGGGCCTCCGCCGGCATGCGCCTGTCCAGAAAGGTCGCGTCAATCTTCAAGGGGCAGACGCGTCCGGTGAACGAAATCACGCCCGTCGCGCCAGACCGCCCGGTGATCATATTCGGTATGTCGCCGGCTGGGCGCCTGGCAGCCGACGCCCTGTCGGACTTTTCCATTCCGCATGTCTGCCTCGACGCCGAGCCGGAACGGTTCGTCTCGGCCATCGCGGACGGCTACAAGGTCTCCTTCGGGAATGCAGCCAATCTCCGCCTGGTCGAGGCCGTTGCCGGACCAAATCCGCGTGCGGTTGTGATTGGTGCACCGCGCTATGAGACGTCACGCGATCTCACACCTGCTGCACAGCGGGAGTTTCCCGATACGCCGCGCTTCGTTTCCGTCGACAATGAAGCCGACCGCCAGCGGTTCAGCCAGCTGGGCATGCGCGCCTGGTTGTCCATGGGCCTGCCGACCGGCATCGAGATGGCAACCGACGTGCTTCGGCAGCTCGGCGTCGACGAAGAAAAGGTCGTCGAATGGATGTCACGCGAGGCAGACCGCTTCGATGTCGACGCACCCGGCGATCAGACGGCCAGCTCAGTGGAAACCGAAGCGGCCTAGCAAAAACAAAGAAGCCAGCCCCTGGGGACTGGCTTCTTCACGAAAACACCTGGTGAAGTCTGCGCCGGCCTAGCCTGCGATGCGACGGGCGTAAGCTTCATCATCGTTGCGCTTGCGGTCACGCTTGCGTTGCGGCTGGAAGGCAACTTTCGCGTGCTCGGAACAGTACGGACCGCAATCCGACTTGCGTCCGCAGAAAGCGAATTTCGGATCGGCCGGATCGCCAATCGGCCATTTGCACATGGAGTCACGCAGCGTGAGAATGGTCGCCGCTTCCCCGTCAGCTACAGGAGCCGGCTGCAGTGCCGAGACAATCGCGTCCTGATCGGAACGGCGAATGCGGGTCTCATCGAGATTGGTCTCTGTTGCCGGCGAGACACCATCGGGCCGGATACGCGGCTTCGGACGCGCCAGGCGCGGCGGACGCTTGACCGGGCGGGATGGCGTTGCACGGCCAGACAGGCCGAGCCTGTGAACCTTGCCGATCACTGCATTGCGGGTCACCCCGCCAAGCTGCTTTGCAATCTGGCTGGCCGAGTGACCTTCTGCCCAGAGTTTCTTCAAAACCTCGACGCGTTCTTCCGTCCAAGACATGTACTTGCCTCCTGGCGCTTTGCACCCCTAGATGTTGTAGCAGCTGTTTTCAGCCACCCCCGTTAACACCTAGATATCGTATCAGCGGCGAAATGAAACACAATATCCTGATATCTCTTCTCCACAACCTTTCTATATCTAGTAGCAGTTTGTGGAAAGCTGAGAAAAATCATTCGATTCGCGTCACTTACCTATCGTCATTGTGCGATTGCGCCCCTAAATAGCGGCGATGACCGATGAGATTTCTGCAGCCGCCCGCCCACTTCCGAAGCCGCCAAGATCTTATGGCGCGATCAACTGGATCGGCCTCTGGACACTCTACAAGCGCGAGGTGGGCCGTTTCCTGAAGGTCTGGATGCAGACGCTGTTTGCGCCCGTTATCACGACACTGCTCTTCATGACTGTCTTCAAGCTTGCCTTTGGCAATCGCGGTGAGCTGACAGGCGACTTTGCCGGCCTGGACTACAATTCTTTCCTCGCGCCCGGCTTGGTCATCATGTCGATGCTGCAGAACGCTTTCCAGAACACGTCTTCATCGCTGACCATCGCCAAGGTGCAGGGCAGCCAGGTCGACTTCCTCATGCCGCCGCTTTCACCGCTCGAGCTCACGCTCGGCTTTATTTTCGGCGCTGTCACAAGAGGACTTATGGTTGGCATCATCGGTGCGCTTGCCATTCATTTCTCGGGGCTGGCCAGTCTCGACATCGCGAACATCTGGCCGGTGATCTGGTTCAGCCTGATGGCGACCATCTTCCTGGCAGCCCTTGGGGCCGTTGGCGGCATCTGGGCTGAGAAGTTCGACCACCTCGCTGCTGTTACCAATTTCGTCATCGTGCCGCTCACCTTCCTGTCCGGCACCTTCTACGACATCAAGGTGCTCGTCGAACCGTTCCAGTCAGCAGCCCATTTCGACCCGATTTTCTATCTGATCGACGGTTTCCGCGCCGGTTTCATTGGCGTGTCGAACTCAGACTTGATGGTGGGTGTGATCGCGTCCGGCGTGTTCACATTCCTCGCTGGTGTCTGGGTCTGGTGGCTGTTCCGCATCGGCTACAAGCTCAAGGCCTGACAGGACCGGCTTGACGAGCCGCGCCAAGCGCGCGCACCACACACAATATGGCAGAACTTCCCATCCTCCGTCTGGCCGATGTCGAGCTGACCTTCGGCGGCACGCCAATCTTCACAGGTGTGACGTTTACCTTGGCGAAGGGCGAGCGCGCTGCACTTGTCGGACGCAACGGCGCGGGGAAGTCGACGCTGATGCGGCTCGTCACGGGCCGGCACGAGCCGGATGCCGGGGAGCTCTGGCTGCAGCCTGGTACGGTGGTCGCCACTGTCGAACAGGAGCCTGATCTCTCGGCGTTCGACACGGTGCTCGACTATGCTAGCGAAGGCGCCGATGAAACCTGGATGGCCGAGGCAGAGCTTGGCCTGTTCGGCATCGATCCGACGGCAAGTCCGAAAACGCTTTCAGGCGGCCAGATCCGCCGGGCAGCCCTCGCCCGCGCCTTTGCGAAGGACCCCGACATCCTTTTGCTCGATGAGCCGACAAACCATCTCGATGTGCCGATGATCGAGACGCTGGAAGAACGCCTCAAATCCTTTCCTGGCGCGGTCTTGCTGGTCAGTCACGACCGGCGTTTCCTGGAAAACGTCACGACGACGACCCTCTGGCTGCGGCAGGGCAAGGTCTGGAAGTCGCCGCGCGGCTATGCCGACTTCGACGACTGGGCAGCCGGCATCGAGGCCGAAGAGGAAAAGCAGCTGCAGCGCATGAAGACGCAGCTGAAGGAGGAGCAGCACTGGCTCGCCCGCGGCGTGACCGCACGGCGCAAGCGGAACATGGGCCGGCTGGCCCGGCTGCATGAGCTGCGGTCCCAGCACGCAAAACAGAAGTCGTTGCTAAACGAGAGCAAGTCCACGGCCGGCCTCTCGGCCGAAAGCGGCGACAGCCAGAGCCGCAAGGTGCTGGAAGCCTTCGGCCTGTCAAAGGCGTTCGGCGACACAATCATCGTTGATGACCTGTCACTGCGTATCCTGAAGGGCGACCGCATCGGCATTGTCGGACCCAATGGTGTCGGCAAGACGACGTTGCTCAAGCTCCTGCTAGGGGAAATCGCGCCGGACAAGGGCTCGGTAAAACTCTCCCAGGCCCTCACCGTGACCTATCTGGACCAGACGCGGGAAACCCTGAAACCAAGCGATACGCTGTGGGAGGCGCTCGCGCCTGCTGGCGGTGACGCGATCATGGTGCAAGGCAAGTCGAAGCATGTCGCCGCCTACGCCAAGGACTTCCTGTTCTCGCCTGAACAGCTGCGCCAGCCCGTCTCGGCCCTGTCCGGCGGTGAGCGCAACCGGCTGACCCTCGCCATCGCGCTTGCAAAACCCGCTGACGTTCTGGTCCTCGACGAACCGACCAATGATCTGGACATGCAGACGCTCGACCTTCTGGAGGAGATGCTTAGCGAGTTTGACGGCACGCTGATCCTGGTCAGCCACGACCGCGCCTTCCTCGATGCGATTGTCACCTCCTGCCTGGTGCCGATGGGCAAGGGAAAATGGGTCGAAACGGCAGGCGGGTGGAGCGATGCCGCGCAGCAGGTGCCATCGCTGACCTCCCGCAAGGCCGCCGCGCCACCGCCGCAGGACAAACCCAAGGCCCAGGCGCCCGCTCACACCCCCAAACGTGAAGCCAAACTCTCTTTCAAGGACCAGCACCGGCTAAAGGAAGTCGAAGCCGCTCTGCCTCGCCTGGAAGCGGAAATTGCAGACCTCGAGAAACAACTGGGCGATCCCGACTTGTTCAGCGCGGACCCGAAAAAGTTCGAGCAACTGACCGGGCGCCTGAATAAAGCGCGGGCAGACCTTGATAAGGCTGAGGAAGACTGGCTGGAGATCGAGGCGCTGAAAGAAGAGATCGCCGCCAAGGGCTGACGCCTAACCCATCCTTAAGGGCTGGACTGATAAATCGGGAGACCGGTTTGGTCTGAAAGCGCGCGTAAATGTCCCTGAAGATCCGTACCCTTGCATCCTTTTCGATGCTGGCCTTGGCAATCCTGCCAGCAGCAGCGGACGGTAACGGGCCGGCCCGTGAGAGAGATACATACCGCCCGGCTGGAACCTATGCGACCTTGCGAGGCTCGACGCCTGACGCCTGCGCGGCGACCTGCGAAAGTGATGCGCAATGCCGTGCCTGGTCACTGACGCCGCCGACCTTCCGGGCCGGGCCGAAGTGTGAACTGAAGTCGGTCGACGGCCCGCCTGTCGAACGCGTCGCCGCCATCTCAGGCATTGTGAAGCGATCGAGCGCCCCAGTCAGCGTGGCCTACACGCCCCCGCCCCCCTCACAGCCGCAAGCGGCCGAAGCCCGCCCGCCTGTCGCACAGCCTGCCGCGCCAAGACCCGCGCCGACGGGTAGTATCCAGCAGCAACGAATGGATGAACCGGATCGCCGGCCACTGCCCGCTCAGCCGGCTTCGATCGGTGATGCCGACCGGCCTTGGCCTGGCTTGCGCCGCAGCGAGGAGTCGGGAACCTACACGCTGCCGCCGGAAGGCACGCGGCCACTGCCAAGGCGCCGCCAGGACGGCATTCCGGTGTATTCGGTCCAGCACCTGGAAACGCTTCCAGCCGACTACAAGGACAATGCGGGGCTGCAGGGCCGCCTGCCATCCGGTCAGCTTCCCGAAGAGGCCGAAACCGAAGATTCTGAAAATTGAGGCCTAGGCGGGCGCGCTTGTCTTGAGAGCAAGGGCGTGCAGCTCGCCGCCCATCTTTCCCTTCAGCGCGGCATAGACCATCTGGTGCTGCTTGACGCGCGAGACGCCTTTGAACTGCTCCGACACGATTTCCGCCTGCCAGTGATCATTGTCTCCAGCAAGGTCGGTGAGCGTGATCTCTGCGTCCGGGAACGCTTCCTTGAGATGCGTTTCAAGTGTTGCACGATCCATGGCCATCGGCTGTCTCCTTCGGCTGGCACATGGCGTTCAATCTCTCTAGGGTCAAGCCAGTTCCTGTGGAGGCCTTCCCGATGATCCGATCCCTCTTCGCTGCTATGCTCTTGCTGGCTGCCTGTTCGAATGCGCCAGCGGCAGAGCAGGCCCCTGCCGCGCCGGTCGAACCGGCCGGATACCAGGCGGCGTATCATGATGCCGGACGCGCCATCGCCAATCTCGAAACGCTCTCATCGGACGAATTCGAGGGACGCCGTACAGGCGAGCCCGGCAACCTGAAAGCGCAGGCCCTGATCGTGGAGCAATTGCAGGCACTGGGCGTCGACCCGTACTTCGATAATGGCTACCAGGCGCCCTTCGCCGCAGGCCGGTTCGACCAGCCGAACCTGGAAGTGCGCGGCACAAACCTGATCGCCTCTATTGAAGGCAACCTCGGCGCGGATGCGCCGGTCATTGTGATGTCCGCCCACTACGATCATCTCGGCATGGATGGCGGCGAAATCTACAACGGCGCCGACGACAACGCGTCCGGCGTGGCCGCCCTGCTGGAGACGGCAGCCTGGTTCAAGGCCAATCCGCCCGAAAGCACAATTGTCTTCGTCTTTTTTGATGCCGAGGAGCGAGGCATTACCGGATCGGCCTATTTCGTCCAGGCCATGCCGGAAACGCTGAAGGACCGTCTGGCCCTGAACCTCAACCTCGACATGGTCGCGCGCGCCGACAAGGGCGAGCTTTATGCCGTGGGCGGCTATCACTATCCTGACCTCGTCCCGCTGATCGACAGTGTCGCGGAAGGCGCGCCAATCACGCTGAAGCGCGGCCATGACAGTCCGGAATGGGGCGAGCAGGACTGGTCGCTACAGTCCGATCACGCCCCCTTTCTGCGCGCCGGTATCCCGATCATCTATCTCGGTGTCGAGGATCATCCCGACTATCACCAACCAAGCGACACTTTCGACAAGATCGACCCGGTCACGTTTGCGCGCTGTGTCGATACCGTGATCCTGATGGCCGAGGCCGCCGACCAGTGGGTGGCCGAGCAATAGGGACGAGGTGCGATAGAAGGAAACCGGAAAGGTTTTCGTAACCTATCGGCGGATCATGCGCACACTGTTGAAGATGCTGCAGTTCATTCCGATTTTTTCCGTCACTCCACAGCCTCAAAAGCCGAGAACACTTGCAGAACATCCTATTGTTTGACGGAAAAATTTGTGCCCATATCCCGGCCATGAAAAAGCTACTTCCCGCCCTGCTTCTTCTCGCCGCCTGCGCTCCGGAGTCGACTTCGTCCCTCTACTGGTCGGACGGTGACAGCGGGCGGCTCAACGGTCAGGACTTCCGGCTTCACGGGGTCGACGCGCCAGAAACGGGCGGTGTCGGTGCCTATGGCGGAGCCGAATGCGAGCATGAGCGAGAGCTGGGCTACGAGGCGAAGGAAGAGGTCGTCGAGTTCACGCGCGGCAAGTTTGCCTATTTCGGCAAGGAGTATGGCGAGGACCGATACGGACGCCTTGTCGTGGATCTCTTTGTCGATGGCCGAAACGTCGGCGACGAGATGGTCGGACGCGGCGTCCTGAGGCGCTGGGACTATGATGGCGGTGATCCGAAGCCGGCGTGGTGCAGTGGGCGATGATGTGCCTTCCGCGCCGCGGGGCGTAAACCATTTGTTAATGCAACTGCAACGTTGCGCGCGCAACACTCCGAACCATCCCTCTTGCCGAGAAGAACAAATTCGGAAAGCTTGAGGGGTGAGCCCGCACCGATTTGCGTTGGAAGGCGATCAGTACGGGCTCTTGTATCAATCCCCGAGGGGGCTTGGCGACTAGCGCCTCCACCAGACTGGTGAAAGCCGCCAAGCCGGTCAAGTCCTCTCGGTCTGCGCCATGAGAGGAAAAAATGGCAGAGCACAACCTTCACATTTCCTACGACCTGTACTCACCAGGGCAGAAATACGACGCTATCAAAAAGGTGCTGGAGAGGCTCGGCGTTCCCGCCAAGGTCCACTATTCATTCTGGTACCTCAAAAGCCCGTACACGCCAAAAGAAGTCGGAGAAGCTATCTGGAGCGTGATGGACCAGAATGACAGCCTCTACGTCGTCGATGCTGCGACGAACGTTGCCTACTGGTTCAACGTCAACGACTTCACCGAGCAGCGGATCCAGAGGAACTGGAACCAATAAGACGGTTGTGCATGTTTTGTTCTTGGTGTTTACACACGCCATGAGCGACTTGCGCACCACTATTTATGTTGCAATCCGGTCCGCACCAAAGCGCGTGCGGGCCGGCCTTCGGGACCGGAATCCAACCATCGGCGATCGAGCGGCATCCGAGCTTGCGGAGATCGTGGAGAAGGCGGTTCAGCGTCACTTGGACTCTAAAACGCGCAAGGTTCAGCCTCCCGCCCCATCGGTTGGCGGCTGGGCCAACGACTAGCGGCGCGGCCGCCGGTGGATCGTCAGGACCAGCCAGACCAGGAAGACCACTGCCGCAGCCAACGCGCCGGCGAGCTGAGAGGTCACCCGTGCTCCTCTACCCATGCAAGGACGTCGGCCTTTGTGACCGGTGGCCGCTCGGCGTCGAGAGCATGTAGCCCCGCCATGAGTGCCCCCTTCAGGCTCCCATAGGTCTGCGCGTGCCGCTCCAGGAGGCGCAACTCATCATCGGAAAACCGGAATACCGACGCTTTTGATTTCGGCGGGTCGCACTCCTCAAAACCCATCCGAGAGATCGTCTCATGGGCGTCTTCGACACTCAACTCGAACCATTCGGCGTTTCGCCGGAAGCCTGCGAGCTTTGCATGCACCGCCGCCTCTGCAGATGCCGGATCGTCCCCTAATCGATAGGTCCTTTTGAGGTTGAGCGGCACCTTCCATTGAGTCGCAACAGAGGCACGGCGATCAACTGGCGAGTGCGAATAGCCAATCTTGATCGCATCAGGTGCTTCCATGATGTAGAGGTAGCTGTTCATTTTTGCTGCTCCACCCACGCCATAACATCGGCTTTTGTGACTGGCTGTCTCTCCCCTTTGAGCGAGCGGAGCCCGGCCATCAGAGCGGCTTTGTAACTGCCATACTCTTCCTTCAGTTGATCCAGGAGTTCGGCCTCTTCAGGCGTGAACCTAAACGAACGGGGGACATAATCGGTGCTCATGAAAAATATGTAGTGCATTGCAAACTTTTTTGCAATACCCCATTGACCATGCACTACGTATGCACTACATTAACCCTATCAGAACAGGAAAGGACACTCTGATGACAGCAACGACCATCATGATTTCCCTGGTCGCCTTCACAATCGGGACCGCGTTTTTCGAGGCGCTTTTCGAGGAGAAGAAAAAGTAAGTCCCGGCCCCACTTCGCGTCATGGCGGTGGGGTTTCGGGGTGCCGGGTGACCGGCCAAACCGAAGGACCTGAAATGACTGGAACACTTCTCTTCGGCGCTATCCTCGTCGTTCTCACCGTTGCCGGTGGTCTCGCAGGAATCAAGCGCCGCTAACCGCCTCGCCCGGACCCGCTTTCTAGCGGGCCGGGTTTTGAGGTGAGAGGGGTCGCATCCCTCTCGGCTCTTTGACATTCAATGGAGTTTCGAATGACGAAACAACCTACCAGCGCCGGGGTGGCCGGCGCAACACTGATCCTGATAGCAGGTGCCGTCCTGCTTGCGGTCACCGCGGGATTTGCCTTCGTCTCCGGCCTTTACTGGCATGTGAGGCTGGCCGATCAGCCGGATGCGGTACGCTGGGGCCTGATTGGGCTTTCCGTCGCCGTGTCCTTCGCCGGCGCTTTCGGAGCGATCGCTGCGGGCATCAAGCGCAATGCTGCGATGTTCGTCGGGGCCTTCATCTTCATGGGGCTCGATTGCGTCCAGAACGCCTACGGGCTGCAAGAGCTGGATCGGCTGACGAATGGGGCGACAGAGGCCCAGGCTCGCTACGACGCGATGCTGGACAAGCTGGTCTCCCTGCCCAATCCGAGCGCGACGGGGGAGATCCGAAACAAGGACACCTACCTGGACACGCAGGAAAAGCTTGGCGAGAATATCACCCTGCTGAAGACCGAACTCGAAGCATCGGAAACGACCCGCTTCGAACTCTGGCAGGTCATGTCGGCCTTCGCGGCCGCTCAGTTCGCCCTGCTGATGCTTTTTGGCGGACTGGGACGCACACACCGCCCCGAACCGCAGGAATCGCCCCAGCGCGTCCCTGTGCCCCAAGGCAAGAACGTCCATGTCTTCAAACCGAAGGTGATGGACGAACGGGATCAGAAAGCGTGGGCCAAGGTCAAAGCGAGGTCTCGCGCATAAAAAAGAGCCCCCAGCCGCAAGGCCGGGGGCTTTTTCATGCCTGAAATGTCGGTGGCCTTACTGGTCTTCGCCGTCTCTCTTCCGGCGCTTTGCCGCGTTGAGAACGTCCTCCAGCGCTTCGCGCAACGTCTTTCCATGCAGCCAGAGCAAGGTTGTCGGCGCGGTGATGGCGGCCAGCAGGACAGCGACGGGCACGAGATCGGCCGGAAACCAGCTCACCCGCAGAAGAGCCCAGCCGACCGCTGGCGCAAACAGCACACCCGAAAAGGCCAGGCGCGGCTTTCTCTGCCATTCGCTCAGGACCAGGTACCCGGCCCCGACCGCGGCGCAGGCGAGGAAGAACATTTCGCCCAGCTGCTGTAGCAGGTGTTTCATTCTTGAGGCTCCGGCTTGTTGATTGCGCCTGATCTGAGGGCCGCGTGGAAACCGATGACCGCCATGCCGGCGGCGAAGTGGGCTGCCAGCCAGCGAAGCGAGGTCAGTGTCCCCAGCCGGTCGCCGGAACGGGCAATCAGGTATTCGATGTTGAGAGTCGCCATGGCGATGCCGCCCATGGTCGAGACCACGGCAGCAAAGAACCAGACATGTTTGACGCCATTGTCAGCTGGCCATTCATACCGGCGCAGACAGAGCAGCGCGAGAAGGTAGCCGCCGAGGATCCTCGCCGCTTTTACAGCGCGGAACGGCGCACGGGCATGCAGCGCCGACAGGGCGTCGAGCCCGCTGAGGGCGACGAAAAGGTAGACGACTATGATGATGAACTGCGTAAGGTCGTGGACCATCGCGATCATTTTTCACCTCCGCTTGGAGAGAAACGCAGCCGGGCAGACAGCCCCCATGCCCCTGCCCGGCTGCTCCCTGACGCCTGCCTATCAGGCGTCGGCGGGCGTCAAAGCTGGGCTTTGAGCTTTTCGGTGTTGACCGAGATCTCCGCAGAGTTGGCCTTCAGCCGCTCGAGCTGCGCATCCAGCGCGGCCGCGTCGACCTGGCCCTTCTCGTCGATGATCTGCTGCAGGAGATCGGCCGCTTCCTGGACGGCGGCGGCCATGTCCTCGTCGAGCTGGAGCCCAAGCCGCGTGTAGCGGGTGGCGCTCTCGACGATTTCGAGGGCGGTGTCGATCACCTTGTTCTGGCCCTCGAAGATTCGAGCGACAGTAACCGCGCGATCGATCATCGTCAGCCAGGCGGAAAGATTGATAGCCATGGGAATATCCTTTCAGGATAGGAGGTTTTTTTGGTGGGTTGGCGTTGGCGGCGCGCAGCCGCCAGACCTTCGGGGCTAGATCTCGCCGAGCTGGTCGAAGATCGGCTTCGCGGCCGCCCATTTGTCGGTGAGCGTGCCATAGGCAGCCGCCGCTTCGATCAGCAGCGTCTGGGGTGGCGGCACACCTTCAGCCTCGTAGCGGACGACCTCACCGTGCAGGTAAACAAAGGCATCGATCGCCCGGTTGAGGGCCTGGGCGACCGGCGCGGCCTTCGCCTCGATCTCGCCGGCCTTGATCGCGGCCTTGATAAGGGCCTCGTCGCCAGAGCCGTCAGCGGCTTCCTGCAGGCTGATCACGCTTTGCTGGGCCACTTCATAGCCGAGCAGGCCTGCAAAGGCCTCACAGGCCACGCGGTTGCCCGTGCGGGCGATTTCCGAGGCTTCCGCCGTCTCGGTTGGCAGGGTCTCGCACGCCGCCGAGATGTCGGCGACCGGCGGCAGGCCGACTTTCGAGCGTACATCGTTGAGCTGTGTACAGGCGACGCAGGACGCGAGGCCGAGCACGAGGATGCCAAACAGCATCGCATATTTGATAGGTGACATGGGGAGTTTCCTTTCGGGGTTTCAGTCACAAAAAAGCCCGCCTGCCTGATGGCGGACGGGGTCGGCAGACCGGCCGATGCAGGGCCGGGCATTCGGGGTGGGTCAGGGATGAATCTCGAAGTGGGGGCCGTCGATAAATGCAGACCGTCCAAGCGAGCGGCGATGATCGACATAGGCGTTGACGCGAGCTTCCAACTCGGCAGCAGTCGGCGGGAGGTCTTCGCCTTCGTCGACCAGCCAAAGCCAGTCCCCGCCCCAGCGAATGCGCACGCCCAGAGAGTGCGCCGCGTAGGCCATGGCGGCGGCGACCGGGTGAATAAGCGGCCACTCCCAGCGCAGCTTGCCGTTGACATACGGCACGAGGTCCACGGCATGGCCGTAGCCGTCCGGCTGGGTCAGGTGCTTCGAGTTCAACGTCTTTGAAGCACCGCGCGCGACCATCTCACGCTGTTCTGCGGGAGACCGGATTCCATCATGGACACTGAAGTCCTGTGTCGTTACCGCAATAGCTTTCTCAACGCATTTGACGAGCTCCGGGTGCACACCGGTAAGCTCAGAGCGCGAACGCGATCCGAGTTTGAAGCCTGACATTTGGGGCTGGTCCTGTTCTGGTTTCCGGGCAGAAAAAAGCCGCCCGAAGGCGGCGAGCGGAAACAGGATGGGGGCTAAGAGGCGCATGGCTATTCTGCCGGTGTATCTTCTTCGACCGGGTCAGCGGCTGGCAGGGTCGCAATCACCGCTGCCAGCGTTCCCGGGTAATCGATCCCGCCGCGTGCTGCCCATGCATTTTCATTGCAAAGCCGGATTGATCCTGCAAGCAGTTCGCGGGCGCTTTGATCCATGCTGGCGCCATCTGCATCAAAGACCGGATGCAGCGCCGCGATGGCCTTGTGGCAGCGCTCTACCACGGACGGATGAGCCGCCGCCGCAATGAGCGCCTGCTGCGTTTCGGTCGACAGCGATGAGCTGGCCGCATAGGCGACTGCGTTCAGCTTGTCGGTGACCGCCTGAATTGTCTGCGGATATGTCATTGTGCGGCCTCGTGGATGGCGGTGAGGCGGGGGTCATTCACGCTTTCCACGCCGCTTTCGATGGCCTCGGCCACACAGCGCTTGGTGTCCGCCTTGCGGTGACGGTAGGTGTAGGCGTGGTCGGTATGCTCGCAGGCGCGCTCGGCAGCGATGCGCAGCGTGTCGTAGGCCTTCTGTGCCGTCTCGGCGTTGTAGACCTCCGGAACGATCACGGACTGGCTTACAGTCTCACGGTCGCGGATATCGGCGGACGCGCACGCACAGGTGAGCGCCGCCGCCAGGATAAGGGCAGGCGTTTTCATCGGGTTTCCTTTCGGGTTTGTTAGGAGGAGAAGCTGTAGGAGCCGCGCAGGAGGCGGACTCGGCCATCACCGTCCGTGATGGTGGTTTCGAAGCGCCCGGTCTCGGTCTGGCCACCACCAGTGAACGTGGCGGTCAGCTGCACAGTGCTGTCTGATGTTACCGAGCTTGTGATGGCGGTCTTCGGTGTCAGGGAGTCGGGATAGAGCTCGGTGCGCGCTTCATAGGATCCAGCGCCGCCGGAAATGTTGATGTTCGTACTCGCCACCACCGTGCCGGCGCCGCTGCGCGATCCGGTGAGGCTGCTATCGACATAACTGGCAGCGAAGTTGTTGTCGGCCGGCAGAGACGCGACATCTACCCAGCCGGATCCCGGCACGTCCCACTGCACAGTGTTCGTTTCGGTGTTCGCGTAGCCTGCCCAGCTTCCCGTGCTGGCCGGGCGGGCGGCTGTATTGCCTCGCCCATTGCTTGCCGTGGCCTGGTTGCCCTGCCCAGTGATCGAGGCCGCCACGCCCAGCGTCGTGATGACAAGGCTTTCGGTGAGCGTCGTCGTGCCGTCGGCGCGCTTGATGTAGGCGCTTTCGAGACTGATCTGGGTGAGTGTGGCGAGGACGTTGAAGCCGGTGAGTTCCGAGTCGCCATAGGCGAGGCTGGACAGGGTTGCGAGCGCGCCTTGGCCGGAGATTGCTGCGGCTGTGTTCCCGCTGGTGACATCGGCACCCGCTTCGGCGGGTCTCAGGCTTTCGAAGAGCGACACCTCGTCGATTTGGACCCAGACAACTTCGCCGGTTGCGCTTGCGCCAGCGTTCCGGATGCCGCCGCTGAAACGGACCCTTGCAGCACCCGCCGGGAGCGCGGCACTATTCGCTGGCAACCCGGTCGTGGACTCTGCGTAGTAGCATTCAACCTCGACAATGTCGGTCCCGGAGCCTGTCTCCGCACCGCCAAGGTAAACAGTGAAATTCGGCGAAAGCGCCACGCCGTCTTCATCATAACTGCGCGCAATGATCTGCGGATTCCAGCTCCCTTCGTTCGTCAGGGACCGGACGCCTGCGCGCACGCGGTAGACCTTCCCGCTGACCGGGAAATCGGCTTTCGGGCCGCCTTCACTGTTATTGCCATTGGCCGATAGCGCACCCGATGCGTTGATCGGGGCATCTGGCAGGGAGTCGAGCGCTCCGACTGTGCTTTTCGTCCAGGTGCGCGCGGTCGGGCCGGACGTCAGGCTGCCGATTACCGCCGCAGCATCGTCTGCATTCAAGTCAGCGAGAGTGTCAGCCGTCGCGCCCGAACCCTGCCCATCAATCGCAGCAGCCGTGCCAAGCGAGGTAACGACAAGACTATCCGTAAGGCTGGTCGTGCCGTCTTCGCGCTTCAGGTAAGCCGAGCCAAGCGCTATCTGTGAAAGCGCGGCGATGGAGCCAAACCCTGTAAGTTCTGCATCGCCGTACGCAAGACTACTCAGCGTGGCCAGCGCACCTTGGCCGATAAACGCCGCCGCTGTTCCTAGCGACGTGCGCAAGAGCGCATCCGTCGCGCTTGTGCTGCCGTCTTCAAGGCGGACATTCGAGCCGAGTGTCGTGAAGGCGAGCGCGGCAAGTGAACCGAAGCCCGTCAGATAGCCGGAGCCGTAAGCAACGCTATCTTTCGTCGCAAAGGCCCCTTGGCCAGCTATCGCGGCTGCGGTGTTGCCTGAAGTTACATCTGCGCCCGCCTCTGCGGGTCGCAAGGACTCGAATATTGAAACCTCTTCAACAGTAAGCCACAAAGTCTCTGCCGACGCCGAAACGCCGCCATTTCTAATGCCAGCCGTAAAACGAACGCGAGACGCCCCCGCTCTTAATGAGGTCGCCGTTTCATCTATTGAAACGGTGCTATCTTTGAAAAGCCATTCAACTTCAACAATTTCGCCGGTTGACGTCTCTTCGGCAAACTGAACGACGCTGAAGTGACTCACGTCACTCGGGTATTTGTCGCCCGCCTCATCGAAATTCCATGCAATAATATGCGGATTCCATGTGCCATCTGACGCTGTTGCCATAATGGCCGCACGCACTCGATAAACCTTGCCAGCGACAGGAAAATCAGCCTTAGGGCCTGCCGTTCCGGTGTTGCCGGTGCTGACTGCGCCGCCACTCGGCCCTATGCTCGCGTCAACAGCGCCACCCGGAATACTAAAGGACGATGCGGACCAGGTTCGCGCGCTCGGCCTAAAGGCATATGAAGCAACCACAGCAGCAGCATCGCTAGCATTCAGGTCTTCAAGGGAGTTCGCGGTTGCGCCGCTGCCCTGCCCAGCAATTGCCGCCGCCGTGTTGTCGCCCGTCACATCGGCATTATCGTCAGGCTTGCCGCCATCATTCGTGACGCCGGACCAAGGGACAGCGGCCGCACTACCTGAGCTGGTTGCGGTCGCGTTCGCGGTGGTGGTCACTTCCTGGAAGTCGGACCACTCCCCATAGCGCTTGCCGTCATCGCCACGGTTCTCCACGCCGCGAAAGCGGAAGACATAGTCCCGCGAGGGCTGGAATCCCGCGTAGACCAGTGTCGAGCGGCGCGGGTCGAAGTCGAGGACAAAGGACTCCCCCGAGATGCCCGGAGAACTGGCCCCGTCCGAGAAGCCGTACTCCATTTCGGTGCGGTCAGCGATGATGTCGTCGAGATCGGCCGGCAGCGTGACAGCAAGCTGGATTCCCGGTGTCAGGTTTCCACCGCTCCCCAGCTCGACCGCTGTCGCCGTGACGCTCGGCGGATCAATGTCCGGCAGGGTGAGCGGATCGAAACTCGGCGGGGCCGACAGGTCGACCGCCGTCCCCTCATCCCAGACCAGCTGGGCCGGATCGATTTCTGTTGCGACAACTTCGATGCTGCCATCGAGGAAGCGGGTGACTTCATCGGCAACAAAGGTCTTGCCGGATGGAAAGCCGCGGATCGCGCTCTCACGCACGAACCATTCACCCGGCTCGATGACGCGCGCCTTCACGGTGTAGGTCTCGGTCAGCTGGAAGATGCGGCGGCTGTCCTCGATCTTCAGCTTGGCAATCCGCTGAGACCGCTCCCCGCTGATTTCGAGGTCGAGGTCGAGCGTGTCGCTGATCTCGCCATTGTCGTCATCGACATAAGAGCTGATCGAGACTTCCGGGTAATCGTCCTTCTTGTAGTCGTTATCGGGATTGATGAACCGGCCCGAGAGCGTGTTGACCATGTCATCGATCAGCCCGCCCGGGTCGGCAACGCTTTCTGTCCCGCGCTTCAGGTCACCATCGGTGAGCGTGATAACAGGCGTGCGCTCGATCGGGGGCCGGAAGGCGATGCGCCCGCCCTGGTCGATGGCCCTTGCCGCCATCTGGCGCGCGATCTTCTCGAGGTTCTTGGCATGATCGTCGGCGGCCGAGAGGACGCCGTTGACCTCGTAGCGCTTCTGCGTGCCGCCAGCCTTGAGAGCGACGTTCTCGTCGCTGTGGTCAGCCAGCGCTGCAAATTCCGCATAAGGCACCGCGTCGACGGCCTCTCCCACGCCGAACCACATGGCTGACGAACCGGACATGATACGGATGCCGGAACGGTAGTGGTCTGCGGCAACCATCGCGTTCGTGGTGTAGGTCCATGTCGAAGGATCATCCCAGCGCTGCGAGCCGGAGCCGCCAGCGGTGGTGTCGAGCCGCCGGTCATAGAGCCGCGCGCCCTCGCCGCCGAAGCGGTAGTCGTAGGCGTTGGCGAGGTCGCTGTCCCAGCGGTGATCAATGATCACATAGGCAACACCGCGAAGCCTGTGCGCACTCGTCCATGTCGGTTCGACGGACTGAAGGAAGCTGTCGGCGGTCTGGTCCGGGCGGCCATCATAGAAGGTGATCCACGCGCGCGGGCCACCGGAGCGCAGAGCCGTGATCTCGGTGCGCACACCATGCGAGAGCGCACCGTCGATCAGGAGGTCGCCATTGATCCAGACCTTGTCGAGCTTGTTGATGCGGTGGTCGGCAATCGCGTAGATGCGCGTGAGAGACTTGTTCTGCTGCTGATGCGTCCATGCAGCGACGAAGCTGCCTGTCTTCGCGAAGCGGCCGAGCACGAGTTCGCGCGGCGCGGGTTCATACTCTTCCTGCAGCTCATACTGAACTGTGCCGGCCTTCTTGTGCTTCGTGCGCCAGGCAAGCGTCTTGCCTTCGAGCTTCGCAATGAGGTCGAAGCCCTTGTCGCCCGCGAACACGCGCTGCTGACCGGCGGGAGACCGGGTCTCCATGCGCCGTTCGAGATAGGCCAGCGCCCCGCTCTCGATCTCCATGGAGACAATTGCCGGGCTTCCAGCCTGCAGCGTGTCGGAGAGATTGCGGATGCGGCCGCGCTCGTCTTCGAGCACGTCACCATCATCCGGCCCGTCGCCTGCGTCCCATGCCAGTCTGCGAAGCCTGATCGCCCGGTTGCGCCACTTCTCATCGAGAAGCCCGCCGATGGGGTCGGAATTGTCGCTCTGCCGGGAGCTGTCGAACTCCAGATCGATCTTCTCGGATTTGAGCGAGGATTTGCGCTTCAGGCTGTCCGGCGGCGTCCAGCGGTCGCCTAGCCCGGTATAGGTGTTGCTCTCGAAGGTGATGGTCCCGGTACCCGACCACCAGTGCAGCGTCTCTGCGTCCAGCGTGATGTCGAGGAACCAGCGCGAAATCCGGGCCATCAGCGCAGCACCTGCCGGGCTTCAAAATCGATCGACCAGTTCTTGTGGCCTTCACGGATACGCGGCTTGTCAGACAGGCGGAACTCGCCCAGCGCCTGGATGCGGCGAACCGCAGGCGTTGCGTGCGCCGTCACAGGGCGAGGCCAGACCGGGATGGTGATGACACCCGACCCATCAGCCGTCGCCTCAGCGGTCGCCTGCCCGATCCAGTAGCCGCCGCCTGCGGTGATGTAGGAGATCATGTCGCCCGGATGGGCTTTCTTGCCCGCGCCATAGCCCGACAGCGTGATCGTGCTGTTGGCCACGCTGATGGAGGAGACGCCGAGACCAGCATCGGATGTGATCGACGTGTCGCGCGGGCGCGGCTTGAACGTCCGCCACATGGTGAAGGTGAGATCGTGCAGACGCCGGCGCGCGAGAAAGCTGTCCCATGTCTCGAAGTGCGCCCGGTCCTTGATGTTGACCTTCACATCGATCGACCAGAACGGTTCCCCAATCTCGATCGTGTCCGCCTCGCCTGAGTTGGAGACAGTCTCGGTCTGGACTTCATTGCGCTGCCATACCGCCTCGATAATGCCGAGACAGGGCGCCTGCTCGCCTGCGCTCATGGGAGACCTTTCGGGCAAAGAAAAAGCCCCGCTTTCGCGAGGCTCTATTCGGGACTGGTTGACTCTCCGGCGCGGGCCGGGAGGATGCGGCCCTCAATCAGGAGGGGAGCTCATGTCAGAGAAACAAGGCATCTACGGACGGTTCATCGTTGATGTGAACGACCGCAAGGCAATGCACAATCAGCACGCCGATCATATAAACGGCTTCCGAGTAGCACTCGGCGATGGGAAGCCCGTAGGCGTCCAGATTCAATACGAACACAAAGGCGCTCTTCAGAACCTGACGATGGATCTGGATAATGCCAATTTTCTGATGTGCGCCCTGATGGCATTTCATCTGGATTACGATGTGAAATTTCCAGACGACCCCCGCGATCCGAACACGAAATTTCGAGGCAAATCATAGTGATCTCCTGATATGAAAAGCCCCGCCGGAGCGGGGCTGATGGATAAGGACGGGAAGCTCTAAGCGGCTTCCTTCACCTTTTCGGCGAGGCGGGCGAGACCTTTCGGCGTCACCCTCACCTGCTCGTGTATGTCGGCGCGGCCATCTGAACGGGTGATCTCCGTCACCTTGTGTTCCAGCAGACCCTGCTGGATCTTGTCCTGATAGCCGATCCAGTGGGCGACACCGGCACGGCGGTAGACCCACTTGTGCCGCTGAAGCCATGCAAACAGGTCTTTCGGGCGCATCTGCAGCGTTTTCGCTGCGTCTGTGATGCACATGGACTTGTCCGCAAGGGCGATCCGCTCAAGCGCTTCCACTTTGGGCCGGGCCTCGGAGAGGTCGGCTTCCAGCGAAAGCACCCGCTCGGAATAGTCGAGAAGCAGGCCGCGAAGTTGGGCCGGATTGTTGAGGTCCGGTTGCTGCCCACGAAGGCGGGCCTCCATTTCATTGAAGGCCGCGATATACTTCTCTTTCCACTCCGCCGCCTTCGCGCCCGTGAAGCCCATGACGAGGAAGGTGAAGCCGTCCCGCGTCATCTGGCACAAGGGATAGTCTCGCTTCCCGTTCTCGGGGCGATATGTAGAAAAGCCAAAATTGGCTTCTCTAAATTCATCGGAACACTCAAGAGCCTTGATGTCCCGAAGCACTTTGCCGTGATCTTTGCCGAAAACGTCAGCCACCGTGAGGCTGTCGGCCTTGGGTTCGCCGTCGATGATATGAACCAGTTCCATGCTCGCCTCCTATGCGTCTGACTGCTGTTGCAGGGTCTTCACCTGCGAACGCATAGAGATGAGCGCGACAGTGAGCGCCTCGTTGAAGGTGTTGCAGTGCCCGGACAGGCCGCGCATCTGAAGCACCTGCCAAAGCTCATCCTGCATGGCCTCGGCCAGGGTGATGAACCCGTCGATCATGCTTGCGGCTTCGTGAACTTCATCCTTCAGGTGATTTACGTCCTTGGGATGTGCTAGGGCAATTGTAGCCATGAGAGTCTCCAAGACAGACTTGAGTGGTTAGGCCCTCTTCGGTGCGGTAACACCGTGGGGGGCCGCTGTTGCATTTGTGTGCAACTGAGTGCATATTGCCTTCTTCGTTTTGAATGTCAACTGCACACAAAGTAATTCAATGGCAAAAACCTCTGCAATATCCGTTCGCGTTCCAGATGCAACAAAGGCCGCTGCAGAGGCAGCGGCCCAGGATGAAAGGCGTTCGGTCGCCTCGCTAGTCGAGCTGATCCTTACGGACTGGCTGAAGGATAAGGGCTATCTGCCGAAGGATTAGCGGGGTCGGTGCTTCTTTTTGTTCAGCCGCTCAACGCGTTTTTGCCAATCTCCATTCCAGCCGCTGCTGATTGCCGCCTCACACAGATCAATCGCCCGGTCGAAATCGCCCCGTTTCTCTTCGATGATGGCGAGTTGCTTGAAGCAGTGGTGGGCGGGTACCGGATCGCCATATTGCTGTTTCCATTCTTGCGCAGCCCGCTCATTAATCTCGATACTACGCTCGCAAGCTGCGATAGCCCTTGAGAGAGCGGCTTCGTCCTCATCCCGCCAGCGATAAAATACCTGGCAGTGGTTCATGTATGCAAAGTGCAGGTCGAGCACATTCACATCATCGACCGGCGACTCGTAGGCTTTGTCGATGAACGCATAAGCGCAGTGGCGATAGCCTTCTTTGTTGAACCAAACTGCTGCATTCGAAAGGTATACAAACGGATGCGGCCGGGGCGTGTACGGCCTGCCTTCGATTAGCGGTCGCGCCGTTGCCCCCATCGGGGCGTAGGTGTCCGCCATCCATTGGCGATCCTCTTCGGTGAATGTCTCAAACCACCAGTGCTCAAGCCCAAGCAGCGCGATGTCACCTCGCACTCGCTTTTTTTTGAATATCCCAAGCATGCCACCTCAGCCGCCTGCAGCAGATATTTCAGCCGAAAATCGTCTCAGGGCGTGATACGCTTTGCTGTCCTTGCCACCGTCGATGACGGCATCTTCGAGATTTCCATCGCTGGTCGTGACGCGCATCCAAACCCGATCCGCCGTAAGTATACGGTCAATCAAGCTGATCGGAGCAACAAAGTCCTTTTCAGAGCCTTCGACGGTATCGAGCACGCGCTCAAAGTCGGTGAATCCGCCAGCAGGTTCCAGTTCGACCACCTCACCGTCGATATTGAACGAAGCGCCGAGGATGGCCGTTGTCTCATTGAAGACTGCCGCCCTGAGCAGAAACATGTCGGGCTTGGCCTCCTGCCATTGTCCGCCGAAACCCGTACAGATGAACTGCGTGCAGGCGTTGCCATGCGGATTGATGTGAACGACGGCAGAGTCGTCAAATCCACTATACGTGGTCTTGGCCGCCATTCCGGTCGTGGTCCCGCAGGCTGCCAATGCGAGCGCTGCCGCCAATGCTGTGAATCCCCTCAAACTGTTGTCCTCCTGTGCTTGGGAGAAGGCAACGTAAGGCAGATTTACCCGTTAAGGAACCTCTCCCTTTGGTGGCGCGGCGTAGACCGTTTCTTTTCCCGGCTGATTTCGCGGCGAACGTTTTCAAGCATTCGACGGTCACGCGCCTCCAGTTCGCGCATCATGTCCGGCAACGTGTCCTGATTGACAGGGCCGTAGAAGTTGACCGGACTTCCCGTCACGCTCACCCGCTGTCCGCCACCTGAGACGTAGGTCGGATTTACAGGCTGGCTGATGCGGGCGAGCTGGGCTTCCATGTTCGGCGCGGTCACCGCTGGCTGGACCTGCCCGTATCCGCCAGACATCAGGTAGTATTTGCCGCCGCGCTCCAGCAGCTCCGGCTTTCCCTTCTCGTTGACTTCGTAGAACTCGTCGGGGCGAACCGGACCACCGCGCTCGCGCCCGCCGCCGAAATTGGCGGCAACGCCCTGGATCGTGGAAACGACCTGGGCGCCCTGCGCTGCCACCGTCGCGGCCGCCGCAAGGTTTGACGGGAAGGGCAGGCTCAGCGCCTTTGCCACGCCGCTCTGGATCTGGACAATGGAAGACGCGATCGCAAACGCCTTCTCGACGGCGAAGAGCGCCTTGTAGATGCCGGACTGCTCGCCCGCGAATGTCTTGGCGAGCCCGGCAAGCCCGTCAAACAGCTGCTGACCGGCCTCAAGTTGCTGGATGGCGGATTGAGCCCGAATTTCGGCGATCTTCTCTTCGCTTTCAGCGATGATCTCCTGCCGGCGAAGCTCATACTCCTCCTCAAGAATTTGCTTTTTTTCCAGAAGCTCCTTCAGGTCTTTTATTTCGGTATCTCTCTGCGCTTCGATCTGATCGGCCGGGTCAGACGAATACTCGCCCTCGCCCATGACCTTTTTGCGATATTCCTCTTCGGCCAGCGCGCGTTCTTCCGCCAGCGCGGCAAGCGCTTCGTTCCTGCGGCCCTCATGCTCGATCTCGTCTTCAATGGCCTTGGCCCGGCGGTCATATTCTCGTTCGATCAGCGCGAAGCCGCGCCCGGCAAGGCGGTCTCGCGCAGCGGCGATCTGGTCGATGATGTCGAGTTCGCGATCAAGCTTATCCTTATCGGCCTTCTCTTCCGCGTCATTGATGCGGTTGACCTCTGCAAGGTATGCTTCGAGCGCATGGCCACGCTTCAAAGTGGCTTCCTCGCCTTTCAGGCCGAGCGTTTCTATCGCCTTGATTTGCTCGTCATAGGCGGCTTTGGCCTCGTCGCGCTCGATCTGATAGGTCGTTTTGAAAGCGTCTTCGAGTTCCTTTAAGGCGTCCTTGGCGGCGTCGATGTCGGCGGTCGATGTCGGGCCACCGGACGTGCGTTCGCCCTGCACCGTTTCGCGCGCCAGGTCGCGGGCTGTGACTTCATCCAGACCGGCTTCGAGAAGTCGGATGGTTTCTTCGGCAATTTCGATCTGCTGCTGAAAGCGCTCGACCGCAGCGTCCGTTCCGGCAGCGCGCGCCTGCTCAAGCGAGTCCTTCAGCTTATCGATCTGCTCTAGCTCTGCCTCGATGAGGCCGACATTGCGAAGCTCTGTCGATCGTCTGTCGAGCGCCTTCCTCAGTCCCTCGACACCGCCATCGGCCAAGGCCTCGCCAATATTGACGCCGCCTTCACCAAAGGCACCCTCCAGTATGCCGGAAGCCTGTCCGCGCAGAACAGCAAGCTTCTGCTCAACTTCCAGGATGCTGTCTTCGAATCCCGTTTCCTTGTAAACGGAGCCGCGCTGGATGCGCTGGATTTTTTCGGCGTCGGCCTGCTTGTCGCGAAGGTCTTCCAGTTTGGCTTCGGCCTTCGCAATCTCGCCCGTTACGAGAGAGAATTGCTGGACGATGGTTGCTGACGTTACCTCGTTTAAGGCTTCGCTGATCTCACGCACCGCATCACGCATACGGTTAAGCGCTGGGATGGAACCGTCGGCGCCGTTCCGCACCTCATTGAAAGCGTCAAACTCTGACGTGTTCTCCAAAGCAGCGTTCATGCTTTCGATGGAGGCCCTTGCCTCCTCGATGGCACGCTCTCCCGCGCGGGCATCCCTGCCGAGTACGACAAAGGCTGTCGCCGCTGCCGCGATGGCGAGCGTCAGCGGCCCGCCCATCAGGAGACCCAGCCGGCCAGCCACGGCGCTGACTGCGCCAAGACGGGTGACGCTTGTACCTGCGATGGCGTTTGCCACGGTGAGCTGCGCGTTTAGCGCTGCGATCCCGCCAGCCGCTGCGGGCAATGCCTTGGCGGCAAGCGGCAGCAGCGCCCGCACAGACAGCGCGATGATCGCGACGCCAAGAATGTCTGCGTTCTCCGCGGCGACGATGAGGAGCTTTTGCAGGTTTTCCAGCGCGATGATAAGACCGTCTTCCGCTCCGGCTTCACCAAGCGCCAGAACTAGTTCTTCCAAACGAGACCGAGTCTGAAGCAGCGCGCCATTGAGGTTGTCGTCCATGATCTTGGAAACGCGCTCTGCCGTACCGCCTGCCTCGTCGTAGGCTTTGGACAGCTCACGCACCTTCGGGATTGACGACTGCAGCACTTCAAAGGCTGGACCGCCACGAAGGCCGAACAGCGTCATGGCGTCAGCCGTGGCGATCCCAGCATCGGAAAGGCGGTTGAGACTGTCTGCAAGCGATCCCGTCGATGAAAGCGCGATGTCTTCCATCTTGAGGCCGTACTTCGCGAGCACCTTCTCGCCCTGGCTCGACTGTTTCTCGAGACCGATCATGACGCGGCGGAGGCCCGTGCCGGCCATTTCCGCCTGAATGCCTGCGTCCGATAGCGCCGAGACCGCAGCTGCCGTGTCCTCGATGCCCACATTCAGGCCCGCCGCCACCGGCGAGACGTACTTCATGGCCTCGCCGAGCTGGTTCACGTCGGTGTTCGATGAGTTCGCAGCCTTGGCCAGCACATCGACGACACGCGCGGTTTCGGACACTTCCAGGCGGAAGCCCTGCAAAACGTTCGACGCGATATCCGCAGCCCGGCCGAGATCAAGATTACCGGCCTGGGCGAGCTGTAGCGTACCCTCGATCGAGCCAAGCACCTGTTCGGTGTCGAAGCCCGCACGAGCGAGGAAGAGCATGCCCTCTGCGGCCTGCGTTGCGCTGAAGCGGGTTGTGGCGCCAAGCTCGCGCGCCCTGTCCGTCAGGGATGCGATCTGCGCTTCCGTGGCCTGAGTGACCGCCTGAACCGTCGACATGGCCTGCGAGAAGCCCGCAAGCACACGAATACCGGCGGCCGCGCCAGCGGCAAGCGCCAAGGCGGAAGCAGCGCCCGCGAGCGTGCGACCCATATTATTCGCCGATGTACTGATGTTGTTGAATGCCTGGACATTCCGGCGCTCAGTCAGACCGGCCTGCCGACGCATGGAATCCATGTGCTTGTCGAACTTGCGGTCTGCGCCCGCGATCTTGCGCTCGTACTCGGCGACACGAGCTTCAAGTTCGACGATGACCGAATCTGCACGGACGGCCATTATTCACCGCCCTTCTTCGACTGCCGCTTCTCGCGCATCTTCTGGTCGAACCGCTTTTCGGCATGCTTGAGCGCCTCCTGATACGGAGCAATTCTCTGCTCAAGCTCGCGCAGTATGACTTCCGCTCTGACGGCCATGCGGGGCATCCTTCAGGAAAAGAAAAAGCCGCCCCGGAGGACGGCTGTTATGGAGGTGGTCAGACCCTCACATCGGGCAGGTTCATGGCCCGGATGCGGTCTTTCATGGCATCGAACTCCTCATCAGATGGGGGCTCGGCCTTGTCGCTTTTCATGAGCTTGTTGTGCTCGGCGATCATGCCTTGCCACTGCCAGAGCGTGAGGTCGTCGATGTCTTTCGGCGGGATGCCTTTTTCGAGGCCGACCGCGTAGCAGGCGGCGAGGGGGAAGTATCCGTCCCCGCCGCCTTCTGCTTTTTTGGCGCGCCCGCCTCCGGCTTCTTCTCGGCGACCTCATAGCCCTCGACACAGGCGCCGAGGATCGCGAGGGCATGCTTGTGCCACTCCTGGAGCGGCCACTGATCGCAGTAACGCTCGATCAGCTTGCGGGCATCCTGGGCATCCATGCCGCCGCCGATGAGACCGAGCCTGACGGTCTCGATGAGGTCGTTCGCCTTGTAGTCGCCAGTGAGGCAGACACGCTTCCAGATCGTACCGATGGGGGCGCCGCATTTCTCTTCCAGCTCCGCGATACGTTTGAGCGGGAGCCGGAAGAGATAGTCTGCGTCTGCGAACTCCAGCGTGACTTCGCAGCTTCGATACGGTCCGGGCATCAGGCGTTGCCCGGCACGAAGGTCGGCTTGCCGTTGAGAGCGATGCCGACGCTGACGTTCCAGCGCTGGCCGCGAGAGCCGGTTTCCTCATAGGAGGTGATGATCGCCGGCGCCTCGAAATAGCCGCCACCTTCAGCCGAGCTGAGGTCGCGGAACCAGCGGACATTCTTCTCGGCCGTATCGCCGAACCACCAGTCCTGCCAGGTCTGCAGGGCGTCCGTGTCGAGCACGCCGGAACCGGAGAGCGTCATCTGCTTGGAAACGACATCCGAGACCAGCCAGGACGGGAAATCCGGGTCCGAGCAGTCTGGAATGTTGGTGGTGTTGCTCTCGATATTCACCGTCATGGTCAGCTCGGTGAAGCCGCACGGAGCAGCGAATGCCTCAGACGAGGCTCCGTCGCCCAGCATGATCATCGCCTTGCCGAACGTCATGGTCTTTGCTTGTGCCATAGATGGGCATCCTTCTATTGGGCCGCGCCGCTTCACAGCGGTGCATCACGGGGCTGCCCACACCCCATGTCGTTGATTCCTCCGCCTGGGCCGGGCGGGGTCTTCTATCCGGTGGTGACCACCGAAAATTCGATGATTGCGTGATAGTCCGTGCTCTCGTCGCCATCCTCGAGGACCTGCGTGCGCTGCCAGTCGAGGGAGACGAGGCCGAGACCGCTCTCAAGCGGCAGCTGGTCGGCAGAGAGGGCTTCGACGATCGCGGCCGCAAGGGTTGCGCATGCACCTTCGTCGGGACCGCGCGCGAAAGCGTGAACCGTGATGGCGCTGTCGCTGCCGCCCTGCCCGGTCGCCTCATAGGGCCGCGTGTCGGGGACGCCATAGCGAATGAATGGCCATGTCGGATTGTCCGGCACACGCCGACCATAAATCCGGTTGGCGGCAACGATAGCCGTGACGGCGGGAACGCTGCGCAGGTGCGCAACCACCGCCTGCCTCAGCTGGAGAGAATGATCAGCCGGGTTCACGGTCTGCCGTTCCTGTCAGCTTGCCGATCAGCGATTGTCTCTTCGGTGTCTCGTCTTCATCGATCTCCTGGGTCTCGGTGAGGACGACGTCGGGTGTCTCGGTTTGCGAGGTCGTATCATCTGCGGCATCGGCCTCCTTGGAGGAGCGCTTGCCCTTTCCGGCCGCTTCTGCCGCCTCGGCGCAGGCCAAAGGCACATTGACCTTCTGGCCCTTGCGGAACTGCCGCATGCCGCGCTTCGAGGAGCGCCAGTTGAAGTCCTGGTTAAAAGTCACCCATGGCATCGGGCTATCCTTTCCTGATAATTGAATTGACGCCTGCGCTGATATTGACCGTGTATTGCGCCTGAACCTTGCGAGACGCCGGGCGCATGAAGGGGCGCTCCGCCATCTTCGATGTCCCGTATTCCAGGGCGACAGAATAAGGCGCTGCAGACTCCGCCACCGCCTTGAGCGGCGCCGTCCGGCGCGCTGTGGTTTTGGAGGTAAGCAGCCCCGTATCGAGGTTCGGAGGCTCGCCCGGCTTGGAGGGGACGTGCCCCGCGCCTTGGACCGAGCCCCGGGCAATGAGGACGTGCGCCTCCGCCCGCACCTGATCGGCGGCGACGAAGACACGCTTTCCCAACTCGTTGACGAGCTCCCGGCCCTTGAGCCTCTGCAATCGGCGCCGATGACGGCCGACGCCCTTGAACTTAGCCATTGATCGGCCTGCCCTGAATGGTCCACGCGGCCTGTGCCGGGTCTTCCTCGATGGCCTGGACCGAATAGAGCTGCCCCCGGATCGTGATCTTGCTGTCGAGGTCTGGCGTGAGCGCCACATCCTTCTGCAGGATAATGAGCTTCACGTCGGTGGATGGGATGTTCGCCTGAGCGCGGGTATAGGCGCTGTACGCCTCGACCATGCCTTTTGCGGCGGCGGTCTGCGTGCTCTCGGCGAAGCCGCCCTTGCCGTCATCGGTGAGTGAGACTTTCGTGATCGTCGCATCCAGCAGGAGCGGCGCAAAGACGCTGCCGAAGACCTCCTGCAGGTCGCCCCCGAGAAGACCGGCCATCAGCTGGAGCCTCCGAGCGCGACCACACCCGGCACGTTTCGCTTCAGGATCGCGAGAAAGCGCTGACCGTAGGTGGTGAGGTTGTACGTGCTGGACGAGCCAGACTGGCCGCTTTCGCGCTCCAGCTCCAGCGAGCCGAGCTTCAGCCGGCGGAAGCCTTGGAGCTGCGCCTCGCGTGTCGCGCCGAGACCGTCCAGCGTCATCTCATGGGCGGCGTGCAGGCTCTCGGCTTCCTGCCGATCGTCAGCGAGCCATGTCGCATCGACGACGCGGCGCGCCCGGACCAGTGCCGCATTGATGACAGCATCATCGACAGCGTCAAAGGCCGGGAAACGCGCCTTGAAGGTGGTCGCATCGGCGGCGGTGTAGGCCATGGCCTATTCTTCCTCGCCGTCTTTCTTGGTGTCGGACTTGGGCTGGCCACCATTGCCGGAAGTCTTGGTGCTTCCGCTGTCCTTCGATGCGGACTTGCCGCCGGACTTGGAGTCCTTCGCTGGCGTTATGATCACATCGTCGCGCGCGAAAGCCTCGACTTGTTCCGGGGCGAACTCGTATTCGCAATCGACGGTCTTCGTCTCGCCGCGCTTGACGACTTCCGTTCCGCCAAAAACCTTGAAGGCCTTGCCGAACGGGGAGTTGTTCTCGATCTCGTATTTGGGCATTGGAGGATTTCCTTCATATAGAAAAATCGTCTATATTCAGGAACGAACCCGCCCGGCGCGCCAACGCCGGAACGGGCCCTGACCAAGCCAACCTGTAAGGAGGTTCGAATGGCTGAATCCCGAATATGTTCTGTTGAGGGCTGCGACAAGCCTTTCCTCGCTCGCGGCTGGTGCGACAAGCACTACAGGCGCTGGCAAAGGCACGGCGACCCATTGGGCGGGCAACCGCCTCGCGGAACCACCATGCAGTGGCTGCTTGATCACGCCAATCACGGCGGCACAGATTGTCTTCTCTGGCCCTTCGCGCGCAACAAGAGCGGTTACGCCACGATCAGTCACCCAGACAGACCGGGCACAATGATCGCCTCCCGGATGATGTGCATCATCGCGCATGGCGAGCCGTCTGATCCTTCAGACTATGCTTGTCACGATTGCAACAATGGTCACCTAGGATGCGTGAACCCCAAGCACCTGCGCTGGGATGACAACCGGGGAAACCAGATGGACCGCGTTGCTGCCGGAAACAGCAATCGCGGGTCTCGCCACGGCAACTCCAAACTCACTGAAAGCGACGTTCGCCAAATTCGAAAACTGGCAAAGTCGCTTACAAGACAGGAGATAGCGGAGCGCTTTGATGTCAGCGTCTCCGCTATCCACTTGATCATGCAAGGTCGCACGTGGGGATGGTTGAAGTGAGGCGAGCCTAAACCCGCCTCAGATCATTAGATGTTCCCAACCGCCTTTCTGAGCGTGTTAGGGCGGACGCACATATAAAGCGGGTAGCTGTACTGTTCGCCACGGGTCCAAGCCTGACGATCGCGGTCAAGAACGTTGATCGCGTAGATGTCCTGGCCCAGCGTGTTGACGTACGGGCCGAACTCAGCCGGCGCCATCGCCTTCTTGAAGACGCCGCTCGCCCCGACCGGGAAGAACTTCGCTTCGTTGGCAGCCACCGCAACCGTCGAATTGTCGTCGGTGCCGCGATAGTTGTGCCAGGTGATGCCGCCAAAGGTGAATGCGCTGAACGCCTTGTTCGAACGCAGGTCTTCGGCTGCCGCCCAGTTCTGGTAGGTCTTCTCGACAGTCGGATGCGAGATCAGATTGTCGTAGAACGTGTCACCGACGAGTGCATGCACGCTCGTCTGAGACGTGAATGCACCCTTCGAGGACCGGGCCATGGCGCGGGTGACCGCCTGACACTTTTCGCGAACCTTCGTCGTGCTCGTGGTGAGCGCGAAGTCGATGGCTGCGGCTTCGCTGACGCCGAACTCGGAGAAGTAGTCGTAGATCACCGTAGTGCCGTCAGCATCAAGCAGCTTGCCTTGGAGCGCACCGAGACGATGGTACTCGTGGGTGAGTTCCATGTCGTCGCGGACGCGGGACATGCGACGCAGGTATTCAGCCTGCACCTGCATCAACTCGGTTTCGGACCCGAAGCCGCGAATACCCTGCACTTCCTCGGCATAGAGCGTGAAGCCCTTGGCGAGGCGCGTGGTCTTCAGCGGAACCGCGCTGCGGTTGTCCTTGACCAGTTCTTCCGGCGGAGCGCCGGTCGGAGAGGACGGGATCAGCGAGAGTGTGCCCTCGCGCTCGTCCACGAAGACGGTGCGGGTGCGAACCGGCATGTCTTCGAAGATGCCCAGCTCACCGAGCAGTTGCGGTTTGTAGTCGGTTTTCTCAACAGCGCCGGTCAGCGAAGTCATGCTGAACGCAGAGCTGTTGAACACATCCATGGATGCCATGATGAAAGTATCCTTCTATGGGAAAGACGCGCTTCTCAGCGGGCCAATAGTGGTGCTAGCGGACGATGATGCCCTTGGTGGCAAGCGCCGCGTTGGCGGTTGCCTTGGCTGCGTCGTCGGCTCCATCCACATAGGTGAGATGAGCGCCAACGACTTCGGCATCACGTTCGATCAGGGTGACAACGCGATCGACGGCCGATCCGCTGTCGTTCACGAGCGTCTCGTAGAGAAGCGCCTGGTTCTCCAGATCACCAGAGGCGAAGCTGAAGTCCGGATTGACGTACTTCTCGGCAGACGTGTCGTAACCGAGGATGGTGCCGGCCGCGAGCGTGGTATTCGCCGGGACAACAACCGTGGCGGTGCCACGAGAGCGATAGTTGTTCGCTTCCGAGACGAGGAATTGCGCGTTACGAGCGCCTTCGGTAAGTGCCATGGGTTATGCTCCCTTCTTGGCGTTGACGCCCGCACGGGCAAACACGTCATCACCCCAGTCGGAGAGAACGACGACTTTCGAATCTTGGATGCCATCAGACAGAGGATTGCGAGGTTTCGCGTCGGCGGTGAGGTGGTCGAACAGACCGGCGACATAGTCGTCGGACTTGTCTTTCACCTTCTCGTCACCGAGCTTGGCGGCAACGGCCTGCTTCTTCAGGTCCGCATTCGAGACGTTATCCGTCTTCAGGCTCGGCGCGATGGCCTTCACCTTGGCGACGATATCCGCGCGATCGGCGACCATCTGGTCGAGCTTCGCGTCGTCGAACTGCTTCGACTTCAGATCCTCGATCTCGGCGTCTTTCTTGCCGAGTTCGGTGTCCTTGTCGGCCAGCGCCTTCGCGTGGTCCGCCTTGGCATCGGACAGGGCTTTCTGAGCCGTGTCGCGGTCGCTGATTAGCTTCTTGATGGCCTGGGCGCCTTGATCAGTCGTGCTGACATTAAGGCCGTCGACCACCACTGTTTGCAGATTGTCCGGCATATGCGGGTTCCTTTCGTCTGCTTTCGGGGTGACGGGGCTGGCGCCCCAATTCGCATCATCTCCGATGCGAGCTCGTGAGCCCGCCCTGGCCTTGTCGACCACGGCGAGGTGATTGATCCTGATGCCGCGCTGAACGGCGTCGTATTCCTGCCCCTCCGGCGAGGTGCCCGGTGTCCAATCGAGCTGACACGAATATCCAGCTGAGAGTTCGCGTTTGCCGTCCTCGACAGCCTTGATCGCGGCCGCATCCTTGAGAATGAGCGGCAGCATGATCCACTCGCCGTCCTGCTTGGCAGCGGTCGAGACCTCGCCGGCGGCCAAACGCTTCCAGTTATCGCCGGTCACAGCCTCGGATGGGTGATCGATCGTGACCGGCGCATGGCTGAAGCTCTGCAGGCTGTCCTGAGCAAACACCTCTTCCGGCGGGCGATAGACGCGCACGGTCTCCATGTCGGCCTTGCCGACTTCGGAGCCGCGGTACAGTTGAATCCCCGTCCGAACACTTCGCGCCTCGGCAATCAGGTAGCCGTCTTCAGTGCGCCGCGTCCCCGAGATCGGGGCGGCGTCGGTGAACTTGGTTGTCATGGATTATCTCCAGTGCTGGTCGACCCAGCCTTCTTCGATCTCGTGCGGCTTTTCCTTGCCGTGAAAATACACGATCCGCGCGCCCCCCAGCCCGTTCGGCTTGACGTGGCACTTGTAGCTCAGCACCTGCCCCGGAAAGAGCGTGTCCAGTACGTCCGGGTTCTGCCGGCGTATCCACTCCATGTCGTTCTGGCCGCGCCAGCGCTCATAAACATGGGCGTGTCCGGCCGGGACCAGGGCGACCCCGTTGCACACCCGCGTGGGCCGGTATGGATCGAGCGGCACGGCGATGCGCTCTGCGGTGAAGCAGTATTCGGCCAGCGCATCGCAATTGCCGGTGACGATCGTATCCAGCCCCACGAGGATCATCGGCCGGTTCAGCCGGTATGGCTCTATGCAGTCGCCATAGCCCGGCGTCCGGTTGGTCATCAGCCTTTGCGTGATCGGCTCCTCGAAGTCGCGCTCCCGGTCAGTGAAACAGACGAACTCGAAGGGTATAGTCAGGTTGCGGGCGAAGCCGCGATAGAGCTTTTCGGCCCAGCTTTCGTCATAGGCCTGGCTGAAGCTCTTGCTGTTCTGATTGCTGTCCCAAAGGAGGGTCGCGACGACGAGATCAGGCCGCAAAGCGTACCCGCCTGTTCTGCCGGCTGATTTCATCTTCCATTGTGATCGGCCGCATTTCTCCGTGCTTCATCCAGACATGGCAGGCGGGCACATCCTTGGACACCACGGACCCTGCGCCGATCATGGCCCCGACACCGATCCGGACACCCGGCAGGATGACGCTATTTGCTCCGATGCTTGCATCAGGCTCGATGATGATGGCCGGGCGATCCTTGTAGGCCGACACATTGAACCCGGTCTTGCCAGCGCGCGGCCAGCCATCGTTGCACAGCGTGCAGTTAGGTCCGATGAAGACCCGGCTGCCTATTTGAAAGCCCGGACCAGCGGCGAGATTATGGGCGATGACGGTTTCGTCACCGACCGTTGACCCGTCGATACAGGCCCCGCTCGCGATCGAGCAGTCCGCTCCGATCACAGCGCCCCGGATCACCGAAGCAAATTGCCAGATGCGGGTGCGCGCTCCGACCGTCGCCCCCTCCACCAATGCCATAGGATGGATGAAGGCGTCGGGGTGGATGCTCATTGCGGGTGCGTCTCCAGCGAGGGGAAGCAGCGAAGGGCCGAATTTGGCGTAGCGTTGAACACCTCGACCTTCCCCTCCAGCCGAACCGCCATTCCCTCGATCGAGGGAATAAAGTCGGCCTCGTACTTGTTCACCGGCGTCTTCACGCGGTGGTCATCGTGATAGTTGCCCGGCCTCATGTCGAAGCCGTGCAGGATGATGCGGCTCGCGCCCATAAGATAAGCGAGGTTCAGCGCCATGGCGCCACCACACTCGCCAGCCAGCTTCTTCGGATCTTCACTCAGCGTCCCGAACTTGTCGTGTTGCAGCTCGATGACCGGCCATGGCAGCGTCCAGCCGCGCGGCTCCTGGAACTGGCGGATGACGCGGTATTTCGACCGGTTCAGATGCAGCCGCTCCCGGTTCCAGTCGAACCAGCGCCGGTCCATGACAAAAAGGACGTCAGCATCGGGGAAGACATCGAGCCCCGCATTGTTCACCGCGATCACCGGATCAGAGCCGAGGGTGCGGATATCGAGATCGTTGATTGAGGGTCCGCCGCCGAGGATGTGAATTTGCTTTCCACGGAATGCGTCGATCATCGCTTTTCGTCTACCGCCTCAAGGTAGGCCTTGTGCGCCGCGCGCGCCATTCGTCGCCACTTGGCCAGCGCCGTCATTGCATCGACTTCGCCGTTCCTGTCGGCTGCGATAACCAGCGCCTCGAACCCGTCACCGCCGGACGCCGTGAAGATTGCCGCCGCCATCCGGTCGATGATCTCATTCATGGAGAGGCCAGACTCGCCCTCCTTGGTGATCATCAGCTTTGAAATACGCTCAAGCAGGTCGTCTGAAAATTCCGATTTCGCCATGTCTTTACCTTACCCACCCCAGCACACCCGGCGCGATACTGATGGTCAGCCCGCCCTTGCCGTCGAACTGGACGCTGCCCGCCTCAGAGGCAGTGAAAATGGGCTCGCGCGGTAAGCGCTGCGCCACATGCGCCGCAACCGCCCGGATGTCGAAGCTGCCCTCCAGAGAGACCGACGAGAAGTCATCGGCCTCGACCATCATGAGGCGCGGGGCCTCGCCTTGCGAGCACTGGGCTTCCAGCGCGTCCATCAGGAGCGCCGTCATGTCTTCGGGTTTCATGGTGTCCCTTTCGGGGCTAGACGAACACGCCTTCCGGCACGTCATCAGCATCGATTGCGCCGACCGATTCCAGTTCGCGCGCCGTCAGTTGCTTGCCGCGCTTCACCGCGGCATCAAGAAGACGGTTCAGTTCAGGCCGATCATTGACCATGATCGTAACGATCCCGTGCTCCGGAAATCGCTGGTTGTAGACATCGAGGCTGGTTGGCTGTGGCGGCTTGTCGAAAATGGACATCAGAGCGTTCCCCGTGCGGCCTTGGCGAACTCCGGCACAAAGCGCTCGATGATTTCGCTCCAGGCTGACCCATTCGGGCCACCCGTCAACGCGAACCAGTTTGCATACGCTTCAGCCATGTGCCCTTCGGTATATCCGTCCTTCAGCTTCCGGAACCGCGCATAGTACCCGGATCCATGACCATACCCATACCGCGTCCGCGACACCGACTCAAGCAGATCAGCGAAGAACAGCCACTCCTTGCCAAGCTCGCCCGCCGCTTTTTGTTCCAGCCATCCCGCAAGGTTCTTTGCATAGCGAAGATCGCCGCGCCGCATCAGCTCGATCAAATCGTCGGCCCACTCCTTTGTTGGCGTCAGCTTTGCCGCGGCATTGCGTGCAACCGCAGAAACCGTCATGAACTCGCCGGCGTCTGCGGCCATCTCTTGGCGCAACATCGCCTCGAAGTCCTTGCGAGCCGCACCCGTCAGTGATGCCGAACGAAAGTTGAGCAGACGTCCGCGCATATCGACGCTGTGGCCCAGCTCGTGCCGCATAACGGGAGCGCGAGCAGACGCCGGCATGTTCGCCGGCATGAAGATCGCGTGATCGCGCGGGCTGTAGTAGGCTCCGCCGCCCTTGGCATGGACGCGCGTCGGTAGCTTCTTGCGAACGGCCTTTTCAGCCCATTCCTCGGATTCCTTCAGGGTGCGCTCCAGCACCTCGTTGAACTCGTCGTCCAGCATCGGAGCGGTTGGCGGCCTTTGCTGTCCAGCGCTCGCCATCTCTGCGGCGTTCTGCTCCACATCGACAACCGGCTCGGACACGCATCCGCAATTCCCAACCCCGGCTGTTCCTGCTATGTACCAACCTGAAGCAGTTTGGAAATTGTAGACATGTCCCTCCCAAGCCCGACTGACGCAGACCTCGACCTTGCTATATCGAAGCTCGACGCCGGCGAAACTCTCAAGGCGATCGGCGCCATGGTCGGGTTCCATCCCGATTGCTTGTCCAAGCACCTCCACTCCAGGCGCGGATACAGGATCAGCACAGTCGGCCGCCGCGCGAACAACAGCATACAGTACGATGAGGCGGAAGCGATCCGGGCCTACCTTGCCGGCGAGTCCGTCAAATCTCTCAGCAATCGCCTTGGCCCCCAGCGAAAGACCATCACCGAAATGCTCAAGCGCAATGGCGTACCAATCCGAGGCGCTGCCGAGGCCGGGCGCATCGTCTGGGATAAGATGACGCCAGAAGAGCGCTTCAAGCAGACGGAGGCTGCGCACGCGGCTGTCACGGGCACTAAGAGACCAATGCGGCAGCGCCTTAAGCGCGCCCGCACGTTTGAGGCCAATGAGAGTCGCATGGGCATGTTCGAAGACACACTCCGAGACGCCCTGACTGATGCAGGCTGTGAGTTCACGCCGCAGGCCGCCGTCGGCGTCTACAACGTCGATATCCTCGTCGGCGGTAACGTCGCCGTGGAAGTCTCCCGGTCGAGCGTAACCCGTTACCGATCCAAGGAGGGTCTTGCCCGCTGCGAACACCTCGCCAATCGAGGGCTCTCGCTGTTCTACGTATGGGTCCAATGCATTGAGGCCGCAAACATCAGGTTGGACGATATAGTCGCCGACATTCAGCGCCTCAGCCGGCTTCCATCCGGTGCTCGTGAGAATCGGGTGGTTCGCTGTACAACTTACTCTTTCACCCGATTCCGTAACGAACTCGGTCAGATGGCCGCTGTGCCAACGGCGCCAGATTTTAAGTACATCGTCATGGATGCTGACTGGTTGCCCTGACGGGAAGCAGTAAATCGCAAATCCGGGCTCATCGCCCGCAGGCTGTCCGAGCTCATAGATGCGGCCCTCCCGGCGCTTGTGCTGCGGTCGAAACCGACGCTTGCCCGAGTGGCGCCAGCGATAGTGCTTCACGCCCGCCTCCCCCATGCGGATCCGGGTCAGCTCGCCGTTCAGCTTCTGCGCCTGGTCGACGGCGATCATGTTCGCGCGGCGGCGGGCAATGCCGATGCGTTCGGTCAGCTCCTTCGCGATCTTCTTCCGGGGCGTCCCCTCGGCAAAGCCGCGCCAGATCGTATCGGCGATTTCCTTCTTCGTCTTCGCGTCCACATCCTTGATGAGGTTGGCGATCTGGCTCTGGAAGGCCTTCACCCGGGCCGCGTTTTCCTTCCGGTCGATGAAGGGGAAGATATCGATCCCCGTCCCCGCCTTCACCGAGTCGGCCCAGCGCTGTTCGTGCCACTTCAGGGCGTCGCGCACCCAGCCGCGCACCTCTGCGTCGACCATGACTGTCGCGCCGGCTGCCTGCGCCTCGGCAATCCTTATCGCTTCGGCCAGGTCGTCGCTCTCATCGTCGCGGGTCAGCGTGGAGAGCGCCTGACCATAAGCCGGACGAATCCGGTCGATGACCTGCCGCTCCCATGCCTGCACCGGGCGAACCACGATGCGGTAGAGCGAGCGCTTCAGCGTGTCCGTGATCTCGATGCCGCGAAGCACCCGGTTCTTGCGGATGCCGTTCTGCCGGGCCAGCTCGGCGAGGTCGAAGCTCATGACCGTTTGATGAAACGTCCGCGGGCGTCTCGGGGTTGAGGCGAGCGGTCCTTCATCTGCTCAGGTGACCAGCCCGTGTCGATCTCCTCGAACACTTCCGGCCCCAGCTCGATCTTGCCGCGGTAGGGCTCGATGTCCTTCAGGTCGATGTCAGTGTCGTTCCACGAGATGGTGATGTGCGGCTGGTACTCTTCATGGTCCCAGCTCGCGCCCATATGCTTCATGTGCTCGTGACGCCAGCTGAGTTCGGATGCAGCGAACAGGAGCACGGTCGCATCGCCGAAGCGATCAACGAGGCGGGCACCGCCTGGCGCGATGGTGAGACCACCGTCTTCATCGCCCCAGGACTGCCCCATCTTGAGCCAATCCACCGGTGTCTTCGAATAGGTGATGGTGACGTGCAGCTCGCTGCCCGGCATCGGAGACTTGAAGCCTTGGTCCTTGGCCCAGCGGAGAATGTCTGCCGTGTTCAGCACCTTCCGGTACACATACAGGGTGCGCGGCGCCGCATCGGCAGCCTGCGTCGGGTCGTCTTCCGGGTCGAGATCGTCCGGCGCGTCCGGGTCCGGGTTGTTCGGGTCGCCGGCTTCGGGGTCGAACTCTTCGGTCTCTTCTCCGAACTCCTCGTAGGCGGCCTCGATGCCGGGGAAGCGGCCGCTTTCAATCAGCGCATTCTCGACGGCCTTGGCGAGGACGCCGGACGGGACAAGGCCCATGCTGGCATACTTGCCGAAGGTCTCGGAACGGCCCTTCTCGACCTCCATCTGTTCCTTCTCGTCAAGCTGATAGAGAGGATTCCAGAGCGCATGAACATCATCGTCACGCTGACCGGTCGCCGAGCGGATCAGCACCTCGTCCAGCCGGGAAAGCGCAGGTCCGACTGTCAGGGTCTGTTCTGCACGAATGCGGTCGTAATAGTTGCGGAGCGCGCTTTCACCGTCGCTGTTCAGCCCGCCGGGCGCCTGGCCGAGAAGGCGGGTTGCAGGGATGTCGGACACACCGGAGACGATCTGAAGGTATTCGCGGATGATCTCAGGCAGATTGGAGAAGCTGATCTGCTTCTGGTCGTGTTCTTCCTCTGCGTCGAGGATGATGCCGTTGATGATGGATTTGATGCTGTCGGAGGTCTGAAACCGCTTCACCAGGAGGTCGGAGTATTCCTTCGAGGCGATATTCTCGGACAGTCTGGGGATCTTGTAGATATCGACCTTCGCCTCGAGAACGAGGGAGGCGATGCCTGAAATGGCTGCGCTCGCATTCTGGAGCGACTCGTTGACCGACTGCAGAACACTGTCGCCCCAGCCGTGCGGGTTCATGTCTTCGTCGGGGTGTTCGTTTCCGAGAAAGCGGACAACGCGGGACGGGTGAACACGGTGGGATTTACCGGCAGTGGTCGTAAACTCGTACCAGACCGGCTCGCCGCACCATTCGTCTTCAGGATCGGTGCGAAGTTCACCGGCCGTCAGACGGTAACGATGCATGACGTGCGCCCAGCGCAGCGCATCCTTGCCAACACGCTCCGCAGTAAGCGGCTCGGTCGGATCGTCAGCACCCACACCAAGCACGAGACCGGCGCCGCCGTAGAGGCGCGCGAGGTTCTGAGCCTTCTTGACCTTGGCTCGCAAATTGAGCCGGCCTTCCTCTTTTTCGATGGCTTCGATCTGGTCTTTCTCTGCCTGCCAGGCGCGCCACTCACGCACCATGTCGAAAGCCGGCGCATCGATTACCTTTCGAGACAGCCCATCGCCACGATAGGCGTTTGAGAGCTGCTCACGGGTGAGTTCCTCGAATCTCCAGCTATTGGAGGAGCTCTTGTCGCGCGTACCGCCGAGGCCCGCGAGGACGTTGACCAGCTGATCGCCGATGAAGGAAAAAGCGCCCATCAGAAATTCGCCAGATTATAGCTGGAGCCGGACACCAGCTCAGAGAAAGCCCGCGATGCCGCGTCGACCTGGTCCTTCCACTTCCCGACCGGGAATGTGGTGATCTCATCCAGAAAAGCTGCGTTCCAGTCGCCTTCAACGAGTTTCACGTTACCGACCTCCGCTTGTGCTGCGAGCGGCTGGGCTCGCGTTTCCTTGTCGCCGCTCTCGGTCGAGGCGGTGTAGCTGTAGCCAGCAAGTTGCTTGATCAGGTATTGGGCCTGCGCCTTGCCGGATTGGCCGGGGTCTTGCGGGATAGAACCCTTAACTGATCGGCCATCCTGAGAGGCCGTGTTCACGAGAAGGCGCTCGACCGCCGCCGGCGCGCCTTGAATGCGCTTCACGTCCGCGATGATGTATTCGCCATCCGGCGAGCGCCCCATGAGCAGACCCGCCGTCCAGGCCGAGTCCTTGTCTTCGGACGCGGCCAAGTCCCAGGCGCGCACCCACTTGCACTTTGCCGGCGGGGCCTGAATGACCTGAAACCATTCCCGCTTGAACATGCCGCCGCCGCGTGGCGCGGGCCTCTGCTGGAGCTGACCGGCTGCGCCATAGCTGCCGAGCGTGATTTCAAGCTCCCTGACCTGCGCCTCGGGAAAGCGCTCGGGAAACATCAGCTCCCCATCCCTCTGTCTCGGATCCTGCCAGCCGAGTGATGTCACGCATCGCCGGTCGGCCTCGAAGCGCATCGGCACGCAGAGGTGCGTATAGGGCAGCCCCATATCGAGGATGACCCCAGAGGTATCCTTCTCGCTGAGCCGCTGCATGATGACCACGATGGCCGAGCGCTCGTTATTGATCCGGGTCGGCAGTGTCTCAGTGAACGTCAGCCGCGCGTTCTCCAGCTCAGCATCCGAGTTCGCATCATCGGCACTGATCGGATCATCGAGGATAACCCGGTCTCCACGAGAGCCGGTCATTGACGTGAAGGCCATCGCCTCCCGGAATCCGGTGCGATCGTTCTCGAATTTCGTCTTCGTGTTCTGGTCATCGACCAGCGGCATCGGCCATAGCGACTGAAACCATGGCGACTGGATCAGCCGCCGGCACTTCATGTTGTCGCGCACGGCTAGCGCCTGGGCATGGGCCGTCCCGATAAAGCGGTTCGCGGCCAGCCCCTTCGGTCCCCATTCCCATGCTGGCCATATTACCGCCGTGAGCATAGACTTCATCGAACCCGGCGGCACATTCATGAGCAGGCGCTTAATATCGCCTGCCGTCACGGCTTCCAGATGCTCGCAGATCGCATCCAGCACCCAGCCCCATTTCAGTTCGGCTGAGGGCTCCAGGACCGACCAGGCCCGCTTCGCGAAATTGGCCAGAGACCGGGAGCAATATTCCCGCTCGATGCAGCGCCAGTCCTCACTCGTCAGATTCAGTTCTGCGAGCGGCAAGGAGAGCCTCCATCACGTCAGTGGGCAGCTTGCTGGGATCAATGGTGGTCGTGCCATCCACCCTGCCAGAGTGCTCGAGCTGGCGACGGTTCGTGTAGGCGTCGCCCATTTCCTTGGCGGCCTGCTCATGCAGCGAGGCAGCGAGGACCATGTTGCCCTGCTTCTCGGCCTTTTCCGCCATCCTCTGGAGCGCGCGGAGCCGAACTGCACGGTGGCTAATGCCGATTGAGGATGTGTCTTCGAGGAAGGTCTTTCGGGTCTCCTCAAAGAGCGCCTTCCACTTCTTCGCAACCGCGGCCCCCGCCTTTTTCGTGGGGTCATATGTCTCGACATGCTGGCGGGTGATGTCCTGGCCGAACTCATCCTTGACAGCCTTTGCCACAACGGACGGGCTGTCGAAGCAGGCGAGCGCCTGAACGATAAAGGTCTTCTCAGCCTCAGAGAGTTTCGACTTGGCTGCCATGGGTTGTCTACAATCTGTCTATAGGCTCACGCCACCTGTCGAAGGCAGACCCCACATGCATGAGCAATACTTGCGCGGCCGATCTCCGGCCCTTTCTTCGCGGCATCGATGAACGCCTGCGCGTGGGCAGGTTCGGCACCGTAGCGGCGAACGATCGATGTGAACTCTTCCACGTCATGGCCCCGGATCGCGAACTTCGGGCGTCCCGTGGACTTGCTGAACTTGGGCGCGCCAAAGGCATCCCGCTCCTGTGCGGCGTGAAGCAGCTCGTGCTCTACAAGCGCGCACCATTCCACATCTGAGCAGGTCGCCGCGTATCCGGCGTCGAAGGTGAGAATGAAGTCAGGGATGCCCCCGAACCATTGTTCGATCTGGACCTCGGCTCTCGCCTTTGCCCATTTCCCCATGGCGCGGGGTGCGCCGGTCTCGCACTGAGCGAGGATGATGCGGCCGTGCCGGCCATTCGGGACATTGGTCCAGAGCGCGCCGATTAGCGCATGGTTCAGGTGTTGGTGCTCGGGGTTGTGGAGCGTGGCGCTGTCTTCGATAAAGGTCTCGCGTGCCCACTGAACAAGATCGGGCGCCGGAACGAACTGCTGCGTAACGTGATCAGCGAGAAGGCTTTCGGGTGGGCTGGGTCTATGGGTCATGATGCATCACCGCCCGGCGTACAGACGCTCTCGGCACGCGGGCATACAGGAGGAGGATGTCGGCCGGCTCTGGGTCCGGGCGGTGAAGGGGGTCTGCGGGCCGGGCGTCACTCCGGCTCTAGCGACCTATTGAACACGGGATGCGCCCGAGACACAGCGTGCCGCCAGCCTGGCTTGGCCTGCGCTTCCACTTTCAGCGCCGCCGCAGATACGAAAAGCGCCCGGCAAGCTCTGGGCTTCGGGCGCACTCTTCAAATCTGAATTTCTGCAGGTTCTCTATCTGTTCGGAGAGTATGTCAAGGGGGTGGGGCTAGAGGTTGTGGATAGCGGTTCAGGCTGACCGAGATATTGTGATGCGCTGCCAGATACGTCCGAGTTCGACATAAAGCGTGCGGCGCAGCCTCCTGAGCGCCATTCGCAATTCTCGGCGGCCGCTTTCAACATCCACAAGCTCGTCTAACCACTCTTCGCGCGCAGTGGCCCAATCCTCTTTCATGATGAAGCCGGCGAGGTTTCCTTGAGCGAGCACTTTCATGGCATAGCCGTGAGGAGGCGGGACTGGATGCGGGTCATTAGAAGCGAAACTCTCCCCCGTTCTTTTTCTGCAGAACATGGTATGCCGCGTCATAGGCATTCATGGTCCATGACGTTTCCGCCAGCTGCACCGCGTAAAGTCGGCTCCACGGGTCGAGCATGTTCATCAAACTGACGGCATCAAGGTACCAATCTGGATATTTGGGCGGGAGCCCAGACAGAGCGAGCGCGGCCTTGATCTTTGGTTCGACCCCTTCGAGGCGGGATCGGACACGAGCTCTCGTCCCTTCTACAGGAGTGTGTATCGCTTTCAGAGTCGGGTTGTCGCTCATCACAATCTCCAAAGCCTGATCAGCGCATCCAACCCGATCCTGAGCCTGCCGACCTCATGCCCTCTTGGGGGCTGGTTGTCGATGCACACGCGCTCGATCACGCGGCGAACGTCAGATCCGGCATCATACACGCATTGCCGCGCCTTCCGCCACTCGAAAGCGGCGCGACCATCATCGGCCGGCAGGGTTGCGACTGAGCTTCCGCGGTCAATCCATTCTGAGAGACGAGGCGACTTCGCCTCCGGTGTCACACCCGCCGCCCTGAGCGCACGAAGACGCGCCGTCGCATACCGCCGCCCGGCCTCTGCCTGCTTCTGTGTGAGAACCTGGCTGACGGGCGATGCGAGATGGTCCAGCACGCAGTCTGTCTCACCAGCGGCGTTCTTGCCGCCAAGCAGGGCCTTCCTCCGCGCTTCGAGCTCCGGCGTCGGGCCGACTCGCTCATCATGGCGGTGGACGCTGCCGTTCGGATAGCGCTTTGCCTTGAGGTTACGCTTGCGTCCTGCTCTCTTGGCCAATGAGGGCCTCCGTGAAATGGCTAGGGTGGTCAATTAGCGTCCCCTTTGGTCTTCGGCGCTGGCGGCTTCTCACGCTCGCTGAATGGAAGCTGCTCCCGCTCCCACCTGACTTTGCGGAGGTATGAATCCCCGTCGGCCGCATCCCGCGCCAGCGCCGAACAGGCGAGGGTGTGCCCGCCGTTCGGGCGACCGCAATAGCTGCAATAAGTGTCGGTCATGGTGTCGGTGGCCTCCATGGAGTCAGCGGCGTTGAATACGCCAGCATGAGAGTGTGGCGCGGCTGGCCATCCTGAGCCGTGCCGAAGCACCAGAGCGTGTCGTGGCCAGCATCCTGTGCGATATGAACGACACGTCTCCAGCGTTGCCGCAGCGGCCTTGGCAGCTTGGCCAGCGGCCCCCATGCCGGGACGACCAGATCGGCCTCCTTGAATATCGAGTAGAGGTATTCGTCGGCGTATGGCCCTATCGGGTCAGCTGCATCCCTGAGTTCCCGAACGTCAGTCGCGCAGAGCTGAAACTTATTGGGCTTTATGATCCGCCCCCAGCCGAGACGCTGGCCAAAGCCAATGTCCTTGCGGATCGTGGCATCGTTCTTTTCAGCGTCGGCTGTCGATGGATTGACGCCCGGTACGGCAACGACGGGGCCGGTGTCGGCGACCTTTCTGTCGAGGCGGTGACGATAAAGACCGCACGGCGAGAAGACAGCCGACGACCCTGTTTCGGCAAATGCGAAGGCCCCTTGATCGCTCATTCCGCCTCCACCGGCTCAAGCCGTTTCACTGTCAGGGATTTGAGGGCGGAGAGGGCCGCAGGGTCGGGGGAAAGCTTCTGGAGCTTGCGGAAGCGCTCGCCAAAAAACGGAGCATCATCGCGAAACATCACGAGGCGATGGTCTGGAGCATGAACGTCGTCCAGCCAAACCGCTTCATCCATAAGCTTCCTGACCGTATAAACGGCCCCTACCGTCAGGAAAGCAGCCGCATAGTGATCATCTCGCGCACCGTCAGACATGCGCCCAACCTCAACGCACTGCACACGATCTCCGAGATCGAACATCAAAACCTCCCTGTCTTCGATTGAGCTTTCCCGCCTGGCCACCGGCCAGTTCCCGGCAGAGGCGCAGTTGAGCTTTTATGCTCGTCGCAGAGCTGACCCTTGCAGGTCTTGCCGCAACGGCGAACGGTTCCGTTTCGTGGGACGAGGTAGACGCAGTGACGCTGCGTTGTGGGTGCTTGCGGTCTTGATGGCGCTTCTGCCTCTTCCAGCCTGGCGCGAATGGCATCGACGCCAAACTCGTTGATGAGTTGGATGTCGGAGCAGAGAGCGGCCAAGGAAATATCGACCGCCGCAGCGATCTCCTTACGGCTCATGTGTGCCTTTCGCATCCGGTCGACCGACAGGAGCCGGCGAAGGCGCGGCGCCCGCGTGCGGTCGAGAGCCGAACCGGAGCAGTGGAAGCCCTGAGTCGTCATGATGCCAGCCCCACAGCTTCAAGGCGGTCTCCGATGGCTTCATCAACCGGCTGGCAGAAAATGGCGTCGGGGTATCTCTCCTTCGCCGTTTCCTGTGCATGCATGATGGTGGTGTGATCCTTCATCCGGAATATCTTGGCGATGCGCGGATAGCTCATCTCCGGATACTTCCAGCGGATGTAGGCCATGCACCACTGGCGCGGCCAGACGTTGTAGCGGGCCTTGCAGCGGTCGAGGACGCGGGCTTTCGTGATCGGCTCGGCTGCTATCGCGCCAGAGGCGTTTGGCTTGCTGAAGTATCTCGACGCCGCATCGAGGGCCTCGGATAGCAGACGGTCTTTCGGGGTCTGGGGAATGTCGATGGCCATCAGATTTCCCCCAGCGCGATCATGTAGGTTTCGAGCAGGCTCTCCTGCTCCTGGCGCTCGTCGCGGTCCTGCTTCCGAAGCTTCACCACGGATCGCAGCGTCTTCGTGCAGTAGCCCATCGCCTTTGCCTCGGCGTAGACGTCCTTGATCTGGTCGGCGATCTCGGCCTTCTCGTTATTCAACCGTTCGATGCGTTCAATGGTCAGACGCAGCTTTTCGCGGGCCACGTCCGAGAGCATCCCGGACTCGGCTGGTGTGAACATGTTTCCGTCAGGCATTGGTCTGTCCTCCTGTCAGTAGCGCAATGAAAATGGCGGTGTAGGCGAGCCAGATCAGAACGGCCGGCCAGTCGATGCGGCGGGTCATGCGTGCGCTCCATTTCCGAGCGCGGCCTCGACGGCGAGACGCTTCATCTCGATCAGCTCGGCGTGCGTCGTCGCCTTGGCGAGCACCTGGCCGGGCTTCGGCGCAAACTCGCGATCAGAGCGCAGGAAGTGCTCATAGGCAGCAAACAGGCTGGCGAGCGGGACATCGAGGAACAGGCGAATCCAGTCCTGCACCACGGACTTGTCCGAAGCCGATGTGTCGGACCAGATGCGCAGCAGGCGGGTCACGACCTCAGCGATCTGACGCGGCGAGCCGGGTGAACTGAGACTGGTCAAGGTCGATAACGCGGCCTCCGCCTCGGCTCTCGAAATGTTGAGGACCGTCATCTTCCTCGCGGTATTGCCCTCCCATGAGAGCTTCGAACTCGTCAGCGACCTCGTCAAAAGCTTGATCTCTCTCGGCATGTCTGCGAGCGCTGGCGGTGCTGGCCGGGCGTTGGGATGAGCGAGCACCTGGCCGGTGTTCGACTTCTGGCGCTCCGGAGAGGCGGGCGTCCCGGTTTCGGATGATTGCGTCATGGCAGTAGCTCCAGTTCGTGATTTTCTGGCCACGCTTGGCGAGCGTGGCGGCGCATTGCTGAATTGCGGGGATGACATCGAGGTCGAGATCGGCCGGGTTTTCCGGCGCGTTAACGAGGTTTCTGATCGAGATTGGCGAGATCGTGCCGGGACCGAGATCGGCTTCGGTCAGACCAGCGGCTTTCAGGCAGGCGTCCCTGATCGCGTCAGCCGGAACAGCCTCGCGCGCGGACTCAACACTACTCTTACTCTGGTCTCTGGCTTCTGGTTTCTGGGTCTTATCCGCTTGGTTATCCAAAGGCGGATTTTCCGTTTGTTTTCTGAGGGCTGGGTTGCCGCCCTTCTTGCCGTTTTCTCGCAGTTTTCTCCGACGATTCTCGTCTTTTTCCATTCGACGCGAGAAGATGACGCCATTCTTGCGGACCGAATAAACGTCAGCCTCAAGCAGTTCCTGGAGCCAAGCCGTGACCATCTCGACCGGCTCACCGACTTGGCGAGCGAGCTGCGCAGGCTTCAGCGGCACGCCAGCAACACGAAGCTCGCCATAGGGCTCTGCCTCGTGCATCAGGCAGATCATCTCCATCCAGAGACCGCGAGCCGCCATAGAGACGAGCCGCAGCTTCGGATCAGACCTCCAGTCCGATGGATAGAACTTCATCCACGGATTGCTCACGCAGCCTCCTCGGCGCGTTCAGCGCCAGTGTTGGGTTTCGCCTTGAATGTCGGGATGATGGCCGCCAGGACGGCCTGCACGTCATCGACAGAGCGCACGATGTGGTAGACGCCGCCTGCACGCTCGAAGTCGGCCTGCCATGCTTTCTGCTCCGGCGACTGGCGCCCGTTCCGGGTCTTGGTCTCCATGGCGATCGCCCGGCCCGCCCAGAGAACGAGAATGTCAGCGACACCCGCCTTCACGCCTTCCTTCTTCAGCCGGATAGCCGAGAGCGGGACTTTCTTGCCTCTGACGGTGACGGTCTTGCCGCCGCGCTTCTCGCCGTTCGGGACAGCGAAGAAGGTAGCGTCAGCCGGGAGCGCCCAGTCGAGCAGGGTGACGATGGCGCATTGGATCTGGTGTTCTTCGTGGTTGTGGCTCAAAACACCGCCCTCCCGATCATCACGATCAGCGAAGACGTGAAAAGGGCAGACAGGGCTATCAGAGCGAAGCCGGTACGGCGGGCTGATTTCACGGTCATGACACCTCCTTAAGCGGGGTCGGGGCGTGTTGATTTTCGGGGAGGTCGAGAAGCTGACTGCCCCACTGATCGGCCATCGCATTGGCAATGCCCTCAAAGGTGCGAGAGCGGATTTTCCAGCGATCAGGGCCGGGCGGGGCGCGATGAACGGCAGACCATGCCTTGTGCGCGTCAGTGCCCGTCTTTGGTGGCGTCAACCGATCGGTCGGGTTCAGCGGGTCGACTCCGCGCAGATAGAGCCCGGTCGCCTTGAAGGCCGGATCACCGAACCACCACGGCTGCACGGTCTGAGCCGGCGGCGCGTAATTGCGGATCAACGCCTTGGCGTGCTTGTGCATGACGGGGTTCTCGACAGCCACGCGGGGGCAGTCGGCATTCCAGACAGCGGAGAATAGATCAGCGCCCTCTTCCAGCTCGGCCCACATCTCGGCGCGGGTCCGGCCGGGCGGCGGGGTATGCAGCCAGCGCACCCCGGAATTGCAAAGCCGCGTGCACGGCGGGTGAAAGACCGCGATCAGATCCCAGCCATCATCCAGCACGTCGCGGATGTCGCCGGTGATATGGCGGTTGCTCCGATCCTCTGCCGGCAGCAGGTCACACGACCAGGCATCGTGTCCACGCGCAGCAAAGGCGCGGCGGACAACGCCGGAGAACTCGCAGCCGATCAGAACGCGCCCCATCAGCCCTGCCCCCTCTGTTCAGTTTTCTTCTGCCCGCCCGGCTTCCGGCGTGTCTTTCGCTCGATAGCCTTTGCGGCTTTTTCAGCGCGCTTGGAGAGGGGGCGGAGATTGTCGGAGGTCATGCGGCGTCCCTCCCCTGCTCTGCCTTCGAGACAACGGCCTCTCCGGCCGCAGTCAGCTGATAGACGTGCGCTGGATTGCCCCGGCGTGTGAGCGCGGTGCGTGGGCCTTTCTCGGCCAGTCCGAGCGTCACAAGCTCCGACAGGCGCGGGCTCACATAATCGGCGTCCAGGCTCAGACCCTTGGCCACGTCCTCAGCGCCGTGTGCGCCGTTCGAGGCCAGCCAGCGGACAATGCGCATGCGGTCCCGGCCTGCCTTGCTTTTCAGTTGAGCGGCCATGTCGGAAGATGCACCGCCGCCCTTCGAGCCGACTTCGCCGCGATAAGGCCCGCCAGCTTTCGACGCATCAGATTTGATGCGTTCACAGCAGCCCTCACAAATCGTGCGAAAACTGGTCAGGCGCGGATCTCGCTTCTTGCGAACATCGAAATACGGCCACGATTGATGGCATTCAGGACATGTGAAGCTATCGCTCATCTTTCAGCATCTCCTTTGCTTTGGCCATCAGGCGCTCGGTGCTGCGGCGGATACGGTCGGAGACGCGGAGCTTTCGCTCAGCCCTCCAGATCATCGCTGAAGCCAGCCAGCGCCTGGCGAACGAGGGCGAGCTCTCTCTCGGCTGCTGCGGCAGCGGCTTTCTGGGTTTCAACCTGGGCCTCCAGTTCAGCGATGCGGCCAGCGGCTTCGGCGGGCTCGTAAGCCCGGTCGAGAAGCGACTTGAAGCCCGCGCGGATCAGCTGAAGCTTGTGTTTGTTGGACGGCAGCTGGCCCTGGCGCCAGCCGCTCACGGTGCGTGTGTCGACCACCACATGACGGGCCTGCAGGTCTGCCGCCTGCACTTCGCCCGAAGGCCACCGGGCGGCCTGAAACCGTGCCCAGCGGCGCGAAATGATATCGGCCAGCAAAGTGTCGCCGATTTCGGAATTGGAATGCATCGTCGTCTCCATCAGATTGACCTCCGTGGAGACGAGGCAGACAAAACGGAGCCGCCATGACGACAGATGCGAGAGCCCGAACCGCCTATAGCGAGGGGCTGGCTCTCATCGAGAAAGGCATTCAGAAGCTGCGCATCGGGGTGGAAATCGAGCGCACGCTTCAGGACAAGAGCGAGCCGGCCGCTGCGGGGACATGCAGCGACCGGCTCTCGCGCAACAACAGGCCGGGTGGGGACGAGCCCATGTGCGCGAATGGAAACTAGGCCGGGATGAACGCCATTGAGCGGGGTATGGAACGCAGCCCCTTGCTGGTCCGCTATGTCATGGCGAACGGGTTTACCTGTGCTTTCCCGGCAGCACTCAGGCGGGAGGTTTCCAGCGGGGCATTTCATGCAAAGCGCCTCCACACATCCAGCGCCAGCCGGACAGGCCAGAACGCCGCGCAGGCGATGATGAAAGCGAGGACCATCAGGGCGGACACGATGGAGTCGTCGGTCCCCTGAAAGCTGATCTGCCGGGCCGTCATGTCGATGAGGCCGATGGCAAGATAGAGGAGGATGAAAACCGTCATGGCTGCACCGCCTCGGGCGCGCCCTGCTCTTCCAGATAGATTTCTATGCGCTTGACCGTGTCACGCCGCAGGTCGCGGCCATCGCGCAGGTCAAAGACAAAATTCGGATCACTCAGCGCCGCGACCCCAAACGCCGTCGGGGTCTGGCCACTGGCCGCCAGATGCGCCTCTATGCGCGATAGGATGGGGTGCGTGTCTGCCATATCGAATAGGATGAATAATCCTATTGATAGGATAGGACAACCCCTATTCGCATTTTTTCGCGAGCCCGGCGATTAGGGGGCATGGCCGATATGAAATTGTCCCCCGCCCGACAGCTGCTCGTGGACCGTGCTGCAGAAGCAGATACCACGCTGAAGGAGCTCTCCCTGAAGCTGGGCAGAAACCACGCTTACCTGCAGCAGTTCGTGATGCGAGGCTCGCCGCGGGTTCTTCCGGAAGATGTCCGGGAAAAACTGGCAGACAGTCTGGGCGGAGCGCCCGGCGACTATAGGGATGGTGGCGTGCCCTCGATTGCGCCGCGAACGAATACCGAAGACGATTTTCTGACAGTGCCGATCTATGACCTGCGGGCCTCGGCCGGCGCAGGCGCCTTTGCCGAGGATGGCGAGCCTGTCGGGTACCAGCCCTATCGGGTTCAGCAACTAAGGAGGCTCACGCGATCCGATACGGAATCGCTGGCCGTGATAACGGTCGGCGGCGATTCGATGTGGGAGACGCTGCACGATGGTGACCAGGTGCTCGTGGATAGATCGGTCAACCGGATCGTGCGTGATGGGATCTACATCCTTGCTTTCGAGGATGAGCTACTGGTCAAGCGCTGTCAGCGCGACCTGGAAACCAAGGAAGTGATCGTGAAGTCAGACAACCCGGTTTATGACACGTTCAGGATATCGTCAGCTGACAAGCTCAATGTGCTCGGCCGCGTGATCTGGATCGGAAGGGCTCTCGGATGAGGGCGTTTGGCATCTTTGCGACATTGGCTTCAGCCGCCGCATTTTTTGTCGGGGCGATGATGTACTTCGCGATGGACCGGCCAACGAAGACTGACTTGGTCCTCCTGGAGAGCGCCCAGTCATTGCTCGATCTGTGCGAGTCCGGAAGAGCTTTGGATCGATATACGAACACGACCACCTATTGCACGAAAGAGCGCATTGATCTTGAGCGCCGCCGCGATGAACTCCCCTCTCCGGATCCAGCTCTTGTAATGACGGGCCTGGCGCTCATGAGCGCAGCACCATTTTTCTTTCTTGTGGGCTGCATCTTCCTGGCCGCTGGCAATCTGCAAAAAACGGTCTTGAGTCGGCTGGATGGAAAATTCGCCGAAAAATAGGGAAATAAGAAAATTCCTATTTCCTATTGACGGATAGGATTATTCCTATCATAACGGTCTCAACCCAACAGGGAGAGACCGATGCCCAAGCACGAATCCGAAAAGCACGCCGAGAGCTACACCGACCCTCGGCAGGCATGGAGCGAAGCGCCCGACCAGAACGCTTCCTATGAGGCCTGTCAGGAATGGATGCGCCGGAGTGACTGGCTGCATTCGCGCACGAACGACAAGCTCTTCCATGCGGCCCGCTGGGGTGTCGCACAGACCCGCAACAAGCGCTTCACCGAGCGCGAGCATGAGCTTCGCGGTGAGGCGCTTCGGGCGGGCATCTACTGGATGGAGACGCCGGAAGGCTTCCGCGTGAACCCGAACTGGAAGGTCGAGCTTGCGGCCCTCACACAAGGGGAGGCAGCGTAGATGGCCACCCTCGTCAAACTCTCCGAGCGAGCCGACCAGTTGCGTCAAGCACAAGAGACGTTCGCTGACTCCTTCGCAGACCTGCTTTTTCTGGCCGGTGTACCGACTTCGCAGGAGTCGCATCTGGTCGAGGCGGTCTGCAAGGCCATCGATCGCCACGAACCAGAAGACGCCATTCAGCAAGCGCTGTGGAGAGGTATCTCGCATGTGCACGACGGGCGCGGCGAAGACCGCGACACCTGCCTGCGCTGCGGATGTAATTTTCGGCATGAAATCCACCGGAGGTCCGCATGAGCATCGCCGTCACCCTCACCGCCCGCGACGTGGTTCGCAGCTCTTTCGTCCACCGCGAGGACATCATCCTCCGCGACCAGCGCGAGCACCTCGAAACCCTTCGCAACCGTTGCCAGGGCATGATGGGCTACATCGCCGCAAATGGGCTGACCGATGGCGTGCTCAACCGGGCCTGCATGGCCGGGGCGCTGATCGCGACCGATGCGATCCGGCTCCTGCCTCGTGAATGGTCGAACCCCTTCCTGATCCTGATGGCCCTGCCGCGCCCCATCTCGGAATACGAAGACCACTTCGCGCTGCGCCGCTACTTCGACCGCGCCTTCAATGACACCGCGAAGTTCCTCGACGGGGACGATCCGGAAGGGGTGCCGGCATGAGCAAACCACCAGTTTTCTACACCACGTTCGACCGGCTCTCGCGTTTGTCCGACGGCACGAAGTCTGCGCATGAAAAGATGGTCGCCGCTGGAAAGGCTTTTGATCAAGCGACTCAAGAGTTCATCCGCGCAGTCGTCAATACGCCCGAGTTCTCAATCATGAAGGTTATGTCGCCGGATGGTTACGACTCTCACAAGAACTTCGATGTCGGTCGTCAACGCCTGACCTTCACGGCGCACGAGTTTGCGCAGATCGGAGGACAGCTGTCGCTTCGGGTCGACCGCGAGGCATCCGAGACTACCCGGCCCGTTAGCCTCGACAGCAAGACGCTCAACCTCCTGCTGTCCGGAAAAGTTTTGTCCGAGGACGAAAAGCGACAGCTTTTGGTTCAGCAAGGCCTTGGGTTCCTCAGTGAAGAGGGGGCAACCCAATGACTTTCAACCTCTCCACCGCTCTCGCCAGCCCCGCCCGCACCCGCTGTGCCCGTAACGGCATCGGGGCCGTCGAAAGGCTCTACCGCTTCGCCAAGGGCGCCGGTCTGTCCGACGCCACCATCCGCCGGATTGAATGGGGCCGCAGGGAACTCGCCGCCGCTCATGGGCGGCAGGAAGTCATCACACTGGAGGAAATCGATGCCCGATAGCGCGAAACCCGTCCTGATCGACAAGCCGGGGATCTACGACCTCGACATGGACACCTATCACAGCCAGTGCTGTGACGGCCCATCCATCTCGTCCGGCGGTCTCCGCAAGATCGAGAACGAAAGCCCAGCCCACTTCTGGTGTCAGGCTACGGGCCTCAATCCCGAAGCGATCGAGCAGCCCCGCAAGGCGGCGTTCGAGTTCGGCAAGGCCGTGCATGCGCTTCTCTTCGACGACCAGGAGGAAATCTCCCGGCTCGCGATCTCGCCCTTTGAGAGCTTCCGCACGAATGATGCGAAGGCATGGCGAGAGGAACAATGGGCCGAAGGCCGCACCATCATCACCGAGGACGACTTCGCCGCCATCAAGTCCATGCACGATGCCTTAGCAGCAGAGTCCGGTGTGCCCGAGTTGCTGACCGCCGGTGAGCCTGAAAAGTCGATGATCTGGAAGGACGCCGAGACAGGCATCTGGCTGAAGTCGAGACCCGACCGCATCCCGACAGATGGGGTGCTGGCTGATCTCAAGACCTGTGCCAGTGCAGACCCGCACATCCTCAACGGCGACATCATCAAGCGCGGCTATCACATGCAGCTCGCGCTCGCCGCCGACGCCCTGAAAATCCTGACCGGTCAGGATGTCACCGATGCCTGGCTCGTCTTTGTCGAGAAGACCGCACCCTTTGCCGTGACCACCGTCCGGCTGGGCGACGAGCTCATGGACATGGGCAAGCGCCAGTGCCGGCGCGCGCTCCGCAAGTTCGCGGACTGCCTGAAAGAGAATGACTGGCCCGCATACGTCGAGGGGCCGATCACGCTCCACGGGCCGAAGTGGTTCACAGAGAAATGCAACAAGGAACTGGAGGCCAACCTGCTATGAGCAACGCCAATCTTGAACCCGTGGATCGCGTCAGCGAGCAATCCAACTCGCTTGCCCTCTCCAATATGGGCGGCGGCTTCCTGCCTGCCCCCGCGACCGTTCGCGAAGCAATTGAGTTCGCGCAGTGCATGGCCAAGGCGGGCCCGCTCGTTGGCGCTGCGTTTCGCGGCCAGCCGGGCGCTTGTCTCGCCATCTACATGCAGGCCGGGCGGCTGGGCATGGACCCCTTCGCACTCTCGACGAAGGCCTATCTCGTCAACGGCAATATCGCCTATGAGGCGCAAGCCGTCGCGGCGATGGTCTATTCCTCGCCTGTGCTCGTCGGTCGCCTGCGGTTTGAATACCGGGGCGAAGGCGATGACCGTATGATCATCGTCACCGGGCGGATTAAGGATGATCCAGTGCCCGCCGTCTATGAGAGCCCGCCGCTTCGCGTGATGCGCGAAGGCGGCAAGTCCCCTCTCTGGAAAAAAGACCCTGATCAGCAGATGGCCTATTACGGCACCCGCGCTTGGGCCCGCCGTCATACGCCTGATGTTCTCATGGGCGTCTACTCCGTCGATGAGGCCGAAGAGATCGGCATGCGGAATGTGACCCCGCAGGACGGCGCTGGTGATCGGCTCAAGATGAACCTCGCCAAGTTCGAAGAGGACCGGAACGCTGGCCGCAAGGGCCTGACCATGCCGGACCCGGAAAAGGTCCAGGATGGGGAGGTCGAGGAGCCGATCGAGCCGGAGCCCGACGCTTACGCGGATTTCGATGATATCGAGGCCGCCCTCGTCGGCGCACAAACCGAAATCGAGGTCAGCGCCATCCGCGAGGCCGCTCTTGCCTGCTCATGGCTGGACGATGCGCGCCACGGCACGCTGCAGAAGCTCGTCGCCAACCGTTTCGATGAACTTGAAGCCGAGAAGGAGGCCGTGTGATGGCCGATACAGCAACGATTGGACACAACTCCGCCGCCGTTGGCGAAATGCTGGCCGAGGATCCAGCCCTCATCTTCCGCGACCCGTCCATGCTGGATGCGCTTGTGAGGGAGATTGAGGGAGAGATCGAGGCCCGCGAAATCGACACCGAGACGGACAAAGGCCGCAAGGCTATTGCCTCGCTCGCCTATTCCATCGCACGCCGCAAGGCTGCGCTCGACGACGCCGGCAAGGCGCTGAACGAAGATCACCGGAAAGCCATTAACGCCGTGGACGCGGTGCGCCGCGATCTCCGAGATCGGCTCGACAGCCTCAAGACCACAGCCCGCAAGCCGCTCGACGAATGGGAAGCGGCAGAAGAAAAGCGGAAAATGGCCATCGACCGGGCGCGCTCGATCTTCCGTGGTGCGCTTGGTCACTTCGACACTATCGAAGCGGTCGAGCGGATGCGCGAACAGGTCCAATCCCTGATTGTGACCGAGGAAGTCTTCGGTGTGCAGTACGAAACTGCCGCAGCGGAACAGAAGCGAGCGCTTGAATCTCTGAATGAACAGGACGCCCGGATCGATCGAGAGATCAACGAGCGGGCTGAGCTCGAAAAGCTCCGAGCCGAGAAAGAAGAGCGCGAGCGCGCCGAGCGGGAGAAGGCTAAGAAGGAAGCCGCCGAGAAGGCCGAAGCCGAGCGCATAGAGTGCGAGCGGAAGAAGGCAGCGGACGAAGCCGCCGAGGCCGAACGCCGGAAGCACGAAGCCGCCCTAGAAGAGGAGCGCCGGAAGTCGGAGGCCGCACAGGCTGAACTCGACCGGCAGAAGCGCGAACGTGAACAGGAGGCCGCTGCCAAGGCCAAGCGCGAAGCTGACCAGGCTCACCGCTCGAAGATCATGACCGCCGCGAAGGAAGCCATCATGGAGCATGGCGGCATCGGCGAAGACCGGGCGAAGAAGATCGTCCTGGCCATCGTCGCAGGCTCCGTCCCGAACGTGGAGGTGCGCTTCTGATGTTCCTTTTCTTCGACACCGAAACCACTGGTCTCCCGAACTCTCGCCTGCCGATCGATCACAAGGACCAACCGCACATTGTGCAGCTTGCGGCCCTTCTCTGCGATGCCGAGCAACGCACACTCGCAAGCTTTTCCTTGATCGTGAATCCCGGCGTTCCGATCCCGAAACAGGCATCTGATGTCCACGGTATCACCGACGAAATGGCCCGCACTTATGGTATCTCGCCCAAGCTAGCCGTCGACCTGTTCAAGCAGCTCTATCAGCGCGCCAACATGCTCGTCGCTCACAACATCAAGTTCGACGTTGCCCTGATCTCCACGGCCATCGCTCGCACCATGGGCGGGGTCCGCAAGCTGGAGAAGCCGCAATACTGCACGATGGAGACGGCAACCCCCATCGTAAACCTGCCGCCGACTGAGCGAATGATTGCGGCGGGCTTCAACAAGCCGAAGCCGCCCCGGCTGGAAGAGTGCATGAAGTACTTCTTCGATGAAGACCTGGAGGGCGCCCACGACGCCATGATCGACGTCGCAGCCTGCCAGGTTCTGTTCTTTCACCTGCGGTCACTCGAAACCAAGAAGGTCGAGGCGTGATGACCGACAAGGATCACGCCCTCCAACGCCTATCGCGGGCGCTGAAGAATTGCGAGGCGTCTGGCGACTTCGATCAGGAGGAGTTAGACCACCTCAACGGGGTCTTCAGCATCATCTCCGAGCGGGTGCCGACCCACTATTTTGACGGGTTCGAGAACTTTCGGCCCGTCCGCCCCCCCCCAACCTCAAAGGAATAGGTGACGCATGAGCGCTGACCTCTACCAAGGTATCGACCTGTTCGCTGATGGCGTCCGCGCTCTCGGGCCGCGGCCAAGAGACGAAGACGACACCACCACCGCCCTCAATCGCCGGACGCGCCACGAAGACTGGCCGCGCTGTATGGCCGCGCTCAAGCGAGGATGCGTCTTCCTTCGCCACGGCAAGATCGACAAGTGGGTCGCCCACGAGGACGATGACACCGCCGGGATGATGGACCGCACCATGGTGACGAACCTTCTCAGGGCGAACATCCTCGAAGCTTGCTGCCCTGCCGGAACGAATGATCGCGTCCAGCTTCACCCCCAATACATCGGAGCGTCCTCATGACCGCCCGCACCGTCACAGACACCGACAAGCATGTGAGCCGCCAGATCCGAGCGGCCCGCAAGTCTCGCAGCCTGACCATGCAGGACATTGCCGACAGGCTCGGCTGCTCCTACCAGCAGGTCCACAAATACGAGCGCGGCGTAAACCGCGTCTCCGCCGGGACTCTCTTCGAGATATCCGAAATCCTCGACGTGCCCGTCGCCAGGTTCTTTCCAGTGAAGGATGGGGAGGTGCTGGCAGGATGACGCCTCAAGCTTTTCCCCTCGCATGGCCATCATTCCGGCCTCGCACGCACTGGAGCGACCGCCGGCGCGGCGACTTCACCTATGCCAAGAAGCGGATCAAAATTCCTGAAGCAGCCGAACGGCTGGAGGTTGAGGTCGAGCGGCTGGGCGGGACGAATCTCGTCATCAGCACGAACATCAAGCCGACGATCACGGGACGGCCTGCCGCCAATCAAGGCGAGCCGGATGATCCGGGTGTCGCGATCTACTTCACCATGGGCGCGGACCCGATCACGCTCGCCTGCGACACCTACGAGAGTGTTGCGCAGAACCTCGCCGGGTTGGCTCAGCATATCGAAGCCACGCGCCGCATCGAGCGCTACGGCGTCCAGAGTGCGAAGGAGACCTTACAGGCGTTCTCCGCTCTGCCGCCGCCAAAGTCGGATCATTGGCGTGATGTTCTGGGCTTCGAGGCTGGCGAGCCCGTCTCCGCAGAGTCGGTCAAGTCGCAGTATCGGGCGCTCGCGCGAAAGGCTCACCCCGACGCGGGGGGCTCAACCGAGAAGATGGAGCGTCTGAACCGCGCCCGTGACGAAGCTCTGAGGGAGTTTTCGTGAGCAGTCGCCAACCTTCCCGCCCCCAGATCGTGTCCGCCGCCTGTAAGGAGATCATCTCCGCAGGCATGCGCCCGGTCATGCGCTGCCGCTCAGACGGTTCGATCGAGGTCGAGGCCCTGCCTATGGACAGCGCGCCCCTTCCTGCGCTTGATGCGGGATCAAGAAAAGCGGGAAATCTGATCGAGGGGGCCTTCGGTGGCAAACAGGCGAACGGATATGGAGCCGATTGAATACACCCGCGTAAAGAACGGAGTGCGCTACTGGGAACCGTCGAAGAAGCTGCGCGCCCTTGGCTTCAAGGCGAAGCACTGGCCGGAATCGGCGGAAGGCCGCGAGAAAGCACGCCAGGAGACCGCCAAGGCAAAGAAGGCTGTGGAGACCCGCGAGGCCCCGCCGACCTATGTGGCAGGCTCTCTCGCGCACTTCTGGCACCATTTCCGCGCGCGGCTATGGGAACGGGTCGAGCACGGCGAAATCAAGCCACGAACCGCCATGGAGTACGACACGGCCTGGCTACGGATCGAGCCCCGCTTCGGCGATACCACCATCACCGATATCGGCCCTGATGATGTGACCGATTTCAAGCGCGAACTCGACCGCGACTTCAGCCCCAGCACCCGCCGCCGGGCCATCGCCAAGCTGCGGGAGATCCTTCAGGATGCGGTGCGCCGGAAGGTCATTCCCGTGGACCCGACAAGCCATATCCGGAACACCGCGCCGAAGGGTCGAAAGGCCTTCTTCTCACCAGATGAGATCGCCGCACAGGTCGAGAGTGCGAAACTTCTCGGCATGGACGGCATGGCGCTGTGTATCAGGCTCATGTATGAGACAGCCCGCTCTCCTGTGGACGCGCGCCTGCTCAACTCTGCTGCGCTGCGCATGTCGCCCGACGGGCCATACATCGACCGCTCACGAGAGAAGACCGGCGTCGACGGCTTCCAGGCGATTAGCCAGAGCCTTTACGATGACATCCTCGCCTATATCGATGGGCTGGGTGTAAGCCTGCATCCGGACGCCCCCATCTTCCGCCGGCATGCTTCGAAGAACGCCCGCCGCCGCAAGGCCGAGCCATGGAAGTCTCCGACCGATTTCTCAACCGACTTCGCGGAGGTGCGCAAACATGCGCTCGGACCCGAGGATACCCGGAAAGCAATGGACATCCGCAGGACGGCCAACCTCGAGGCCGCTCTCGGCGGCGCCAGCCCGGAAGACCGCGCCGCGCTCCTGGCCAACAGTCTCGACCGCAACCAGACCCTCGACGCGATCTATACCCCGCCGACGCTTGAAGCAGCCCGCAGAGCGAACCGCGCACGCGCGACTGGTCGAAGCCTGATAGCGTCATCGCTCAGTCGAAATGCTGTTGTTTAGCTTTTCACTCTGGTGAGCTGGCGATTGTTGGCTCAACAAGGGCGAATAGCAAAGAATGAGCTATTATCCAGAGCGATCCGAGCGAGACTATTTCCACGACGAAGAACGCAAACAGGTAAATGCCCTTCTCCTCTTGGGCAGCTCGCTGTTCATAGATATCCGTCTGAGGAAGGTACGTTGCCAAAGACATGAAGCCCCAGACCGACGTAAAGACTAAAGCAAATATTGGCGACGGCAGGCCAAGCCATTGGTGTGCTACCTCGGAGCCGGTTCCACTCTCGATCAATGGGAAAGAGGCGAGGTGTATCGACGCCAGATACATTCCGGTCACAGCTGCAACAAATCCGAAGACTGGCAAGATGCACACGCCAGCAAAAGCGCTGCTCTTGTACACGTTGCTGCCCCACCACCCCAGCAGGAAGCAAACCGCCACGTACAAGAGCACCCACGTCACAATGCCGGACTTGCCTCTGGCAGTAGGCTCAATCGACCCAGTGTCAGAACCCATCACATTCAGAATTTCTGGGTTGTGCGTAAATAGCGCCAACACCGCCGCGATCGCTCCCAGCGTAGTGACCGGATTCTGAGTGAACTCTCTCTTCGCGGATTCCCAGATTTTTTTCATTGCGCGCGGCTGTTGACTTGACTGATCCTGACTGAAGTCAAGGTAGAACGATTCGGGACGAGATGTCCCCAAACAGAGGCGGAGGGGAGATATAACCAGAACGGTTTGACGGAAAGCATCCGTCACAAAGCGGTTTGGCGACGGAAAGTGGCACGCGAGAAACAAGCCAAATCGCCCGCCAGCACTACACATCCGGCATGTGAGTTGTTTGCCAATTGTAAAGGTTTTCGTAACCT
>NZ_QWFZ01000021.1 GCF_003576315.1 Henriciella mobilis
GCTCTACATCGAGCCAGGATCACCATGGGAGAACGGATACTGTGAGAGCTTCAACTCGAAACTTCGAGACGAACTCCTCGCTCGTGAAATCTTCTATGATCTGCGCGAGGCGCAGGTCCTGATCGAGAACTGGAGACTGTTCTACAACACCGCAAGACCGCACTCATCGCTGGGCTATAAACCACCCGCGCCCAGAACCATCTTGCCCGCGACCTTCATGCCGCCTTATAGGTTGAAGGCGGCATGAACGCCGCTACAAACCAACCGTCGATCCTAACATTTCGGTTGGGCCAGTCAGATCGGGCAGGCCAAACTCTCCCCGGTCAGGATAATTATTCCATTTGCATGGAGCGCGCTCAGAAGCCCCCAAATCATAACCAAACACATGACCCCGAGGGGCGTGCTCGCGCTCGCAATAATTTGTGTCCCTTTGTACAAACTCATCCTAAAAAACGAACGGTTTCAAACGGATGTGCCTAGAGTTGAAGAACCAGCTCTCTAATCAAATGTGAATGTCAATCATGGGTATTTTCTTTTCAATTTTTGCCACTGTTTTCCTGGCCGAACTCGGAGACAAGACACAGCTTGCCACGGTCTTGTTCGCATCGGATGGACAGCATAATAGATGGTTTGTGTTTGCCGCAGCCTCAGCCGCGCTCATTGCTTCGACAGGCATTGCGGTTTTGCTTGGAGCAGCACTGGAGCGTTATCTGTCAGAACTTCCACTTAAACTGCTTGCAGGCTCCGGCTTTGTTGCAATTGGAAGCTGGATGATTGTCGGGCACTTTCAACCAAATTAATTACTTTTTCTGAGCCCAAGGGGAAATGTTCCACATCACGCTCAGCGGTCGTTCCTTCAGTAACGCATGAAAAACAGCGATGCCGGCATGTGCGACGAGATACGCCCAAGCCAGTTTCGATACTGGCTCATGGATTAACATTGCGCCAGATGCGAGAATGCCTTCGTCTGCGCCGAGCTTCAGAGCTACAAAATAGGTCACCCCTGTCATTGCCATGACCGAAATGATGGCGATACCCAATCCATGCACGGCTTTCGCGAACGGGTCGCCGTCATAAAATGATAAGCGACCGGTTTTGTCTGTGTTCCTCAAACGAGCCTTGACTGCTTCGATCAGCTCTTTCCGGTGCCGGGTCGAAAACCACGGGAACAATTCTGCAAGCGTGGTCCCGCCTTGTCGGAATAAAATGATCACCCAAAACGCACAGATGACAGCAAAGGAAATCAGTCCAGAATATTCGTGGACTTCAAAAAAAACATCTTCAGTCCCATCTTGAGGGTGGGCCTTCATAATAAGGCTCGAAGCCAGCTGAACGATCACAGCGATAGCGATGAGCATATGAACCAAGCGAGTTTTCAAAGAGTATTCAGGGTTATGTGATGCGGCCATGTCGGACCCCTAATACCAAGACCGTATGCCGACAAGGAATACGGTTTGGTCGCCGCTGTTTCCGGCGAGCTTTGCAATATCCCGTGTTCCGCCGAACTTACCTTGCCATTCTACACCCAGATAAGGTGCGAATTGCCGCTTGATTTCGTAGCGCATTCTCAATCCGGCGTTTACGTCCGTCAGGCCCGACCCAAGGTCTCGTTCGGCGATGTCCTGCGCTGAAAAGTTGGCTTCAATGCGTGGCTGCAGAATAAGCCGCTGCGTAAGCCGATAATCGTACTCAATCTCCGCCCGTGCGGTAACGTCACCCTTTGTGCTCAGATAACCAGAAACATCGACTTCAAACCAATAAGGGGCAAGTCCTTGGACACCAAACACAGCATGATCTAGTCCCTTCGGCTTAAAGTCATGGCGGATACCGGTTTGAAGGTTGAAATATGGCGAAATCGCACGAGACCAAAGCGCCTGTAATTCAGCGTCATCCGCTTTTCCGGAATTCAGTGAAACCAAGCCTTCGGACTTAAACCAGATCTTGTTTATATCACCGCCATACCAAGCCTGTCCGTTCCAATACAAATCTTCGCTGCCATTTACCGATTGCGCCTCAAACTGATTGAATAGAATGGACCCCGTTTTACGGTTGCCGAGCATTTTCTTCAATTCTTCTCGCGATTTCTCCATCTCGTCTTTTGAGTAATATGCATCTGCTTGCTGACCCGCTACGGGGGCAGGTTTTTCGACGGTGGTTTCCTCGGTGCTCTCGGAAGTCATGCCTGATGTTTGAGCCAAAGCGGAAAATGGAACGGCCAACGCGGCAAAGCAACATAAGGTCAATTGCGACCAACGCTTGTTAATGTGAGTCATTGTTCTTGATCCTGCATCTTCATTGAACCGTGATCGTTCATGTCCATCGACGGCTGCTTCATTTGGGGATGCTCCAGCGCCATAGGCATGGTCATCATATTGGCCTCAGTCTTCGACTTGTTTGGCATCACCGATACGACCCGAAACATTCCGGCCTCCATGTGATAAAGGAGGTGACAGTGAAATGCCCAGTCGCCCACATGCTCGGCGCTGATGTCGACTGAGAGCTTTTCGCCGGGTTTCACGGTGATTGTGTGCTTACGGGGCTTATGGCTTCCACCGCCATTTACGACATCGAAAAACATGCCGTGCAAATGGATAGGGTGTGGCATCATCGTGTCATTGACGAGCGTCAATCGAAGGCGTTCGCCCTCGTTAAAAATGATGGGACCGTCGACTTCTGACCAGGTCAACCCGTCGAAAGACCACATATATCGTTCCATATTTGAAGTCAGATGAAGTTCAATCTCACGTGCTGGCGAGCGTTGATCGGGATTTGGCTCAAGACTTCGCAGTTGTGAATAAGTCAATGTTCTGTGCGCGACATCATTCAGACCTTGTCCGGGCTCATCCAATCTGCTGGTTGGTGCCATGGCCAATTTTGCTATGGACGGACCGGTTTTCAAATCTGGAGCAATGAGCGGAATCGCGTCGCGGCCCTCCACCATATCATTGCCGTTCATACCCTCCATCATGGAATGATCCATTCCAGGCATTGTGGGAGCGTCCATTCCGGCCATGTTACTCATGTCCGCCTTGGACCCATTGTCCATTTGCATGCCGCCCATAGCGCTCATATCACCCATGCCCATGTCTTTCATGGTGAGCGGAACAGGTTCGCGGAGCGCGGGAGCCTGCGCTTTCATCCCTGGTTCGGGGCCCAACGTCGCAACCGCCATTCCCGAACGATCAATCGCCTCGGCAACCAGGGCATAGGCTTTGATTTGTTCAGGCGTCACGATGACATCATACGTCTCTGCGACACCGATTTGGAACTCATCTGTCTCAACAGGCTGCACGTTCAACCCATCAGCGGCGACCACCGTCATTGGCAGGCCGGGGATACGGAAATTGAAAATTGTCATCGCAGCTGCGTTGATGATTCTTAACCGAATGCGCTCACCCTCTTTGAAAACGGCGTTCCAGTTGTCAGCACTTGAATGGCCGTTGATAAGATAGGTGTATTGCGCGCCGGTTATGTCTGACCAGTCAGTCGGTGACATGCGCATTTTGCCCCAATTCGCTCGGTCGCGAATAGTTTCAGCCAAGCCTTTTTCGCCGGCATCGCGCATGAAATCTGCGGCTGTTCTTTTCTGGAAATTGAAGGATCCGCTATTAGCCTTCAGCTTGGAAAATAGCCTGTAGGGGTTTTCGAACGTAAAATCGCTCAGCATCAAAACATATTCTCGGTCATAAACGACCGGATCAGAGCCAGCCGGATCAACGATGATCGGCCCGAAATGCCCCAATTGCTCCTGCAATCCACTATGCGAGTGATACCAATAGGTGCCATTTTGAGGCACTGCGAATTTGTATTGAAAGGTTTCACCTGGCTTAATACCAGGAAAGGCTACGCCCGGAACACCATCCATTTCAAAAGGCACCAGAAGCCCGTGCCAATGTATCGACGTGTCTTCCTCTAAGGCGTTTGTCACATTTAAGACGATATCGTCACCCTCACGAAAGCGAATAAGCGGCGCAGGAACACTGCCATTTACGCCAATGGCTTCCGTGGCGCGGCCATCTATGCGTATCGGGAACTTGTCGATGCTGAGATCGAATTGGTTGCCTGTAAGCGATGGGATGCCGAGATTGCCATCGCTGGCAGGGCGCGCCCAGGCAGGCACTAAGCCAGAGGCGCTGGCAAGTGCGCCAGCTCCGATCGTCGTTTTTAAAAATCGTCGTCTATTATACATCGTCATTCTCCTGACTGATACCTAGACCAGCTCTTGTTGGTTTGTTCCAGAATTTCAAATGCGCATAAAGATTCTGGACACGCACTTACAAGGATACGGCTAGACTATGCCGTCCCCTCAAAACACTTGGTGTCGACATTGATTGTCGCCCACAGGAAACGAATGTTAGCCTTCTATCGCGCCTCCACCCACTCAGTCGCGTTAGGTTTTTTGAGATTGAGCTTGTCGTTGCGTACTGGGTGTTCAGTCAGTTTGATTCTGCTTCTGCGTCGTCTTCCGGGAACGCCTCGGGCCACAACGCGCCTATTAGTTCCTGAGCGCTCGTTCGCCGCATGGCGATAATAACAGGCGTTTGCTCGGCCGCGAAATTGAAAATGAATTCAACGGCGTCGCCCGCCCGATAATCCGTTAACTCAATCTCGTTCGAGACGTAGAATTCCATTTGCATGATCGGCCAGTCTGCTTCTGGTACCGGGCTATGTGTAATTTCCAGAATGCGCGTATTGAGATCGCGCTGCAGCACAGAACCAAAAGCGCGCGCAACATGAGGTGTGTCGCTCACCACCTCGCTGGCGGCAGGTGCCTTCTCCTCAACTGGGTTAGGGCTGTTGGTACAAGCGGCGGCCCCGAGAAGGAGTAAAGCTGGAAAGCTGAGTGCGAACATGTGTTTTAATTTCATGGCGAGATCCCCGTATCACAGACTTGCGGAGAGAATAGCAGCCGCAGCCATAGTACGCGCGGACATCATGTTCCCCTTAAGAATTTCAACTCTTAAGGGGTGAGCCTATCGGCACGCTGGATATCAAAGAGGCGGGCCCGCCCCATCCGGTTTTTCAGAGACATCAAAAGGTCGATTGCAAGTTCAGGCAGTCGAACAGGAAAGGCGACGCCCGCCGGGCGAGCCGGTAGCGTACAGGAGCCCCGTCCATGAGCCTCATACAAATCATAGTGTCCCGGTATGGAGGCCGGTTGGCCTGCGACCGTCAGAGCGGCGCGATACCCGCGCCAGGTCATTCTAAACGTGATCGATCCGTTTCACTTCGTCTGAATGCAGATGGAAAACTCTTGATCCACTGCTTTTCCGATACCGATTGGCGAGATGTAAAGGCCGCCTTTTTAAGAGACGGTATTGCCGGCGAAGGCGATTTCGTCGGAAACAGCGACCGTCGCTTGTTTGGCGTAAAGCGCCATGATCCGCAAACAGCCCACAGAAACGTTCGCCCCGAAAGTACCGACCATGCCCGGCGGGCCTGGGTGTCGCGCCGGTCTGCGCGGGGTGCACTTGCAGAGCGCTATTTTAAACAACGCGGACTGGACAGTCTCAGTTCTAACCCAAGCCTTGGGTTCCTGCAGAGTTGGCCCATTTCGATGAAACCGGGCTCTGCCATGTATCCTTGTCTGATCGCTCGGATCTCGAATGCACGTGGCGGGTTTGAAGGCGTTCAAGCGACGTTCTTCTTTGAGAGTAGAACGCTCACGAAGCGACGGCTTGTCTTCGGCCGGCAGAAAGGTTTCGCAATCCATCTGGCAAAGCCGACCAATGAACTTCTGGTCGGAGAGGGCTTGGAAAGCACGGCCTCAGCGGCGCGAAGGTTCCAGATGCCCGCCTGGGCGCTCCTGAACACCGGAAATCTCGCTGTGTTCCGGGCGCCGCCCGACATAGACCGGATCGTAATTGCCCATGACCATGACGCTCCGGGGCTTAAAGCCGCGCAAGCCTGCGCTGCACTCAATCGTGGACGAGGCGTTCGCTGCGAGCTGCGCGCGCCGACAAGACCAGGCGCCGATTGGAACGATGATGACCGCCTGCCGGATGCGCCATAGCCGCATGGATTGTCGGAAAAGCTATCTCAAAGACATCGCGCTAACAGGAAAGGGCTCCGCCTTTTGGGGGCTTGGCCGGTGCGGCCAGGCGATACTTTAAAACCAGAAGGAGGCCCCTATGGCCAATACTCAAACCCTCGCAGCGCCTGCGCATAAGGCGCTATCCCTTCCGCTCAGCCAGCTTTCAATTGGCAAAGATAATCCTCGTGCAGACGTGGCTGAAGATGAAGACGTTGCAGCGCTCGCCACATCGATCGCTGCGATCGGGCTGGTCCAACCCCTCATCGTGATCAAACGCGGCGGCGGCTTCGAGGTCATTGATGGCCGCCGGCGTTTTCTCGCTCTCAAGCGGCTGGAAATCGATGGTCGCCTGTCCAGTGATCAATCGATCGCCGTCATGCATGTCACCCAGAAACATATGGCGGCGGGTCTGGTGGCAAACATCCAACGGCGGGCCATGACGCCCGTGGAGATCTTCAAAGCCGTCTCCGCGCTCTCCAAATCCATCAAGAGCCCGGACCGAATCGCTGGCGTTTTAGGCGTCGAAGCCCGAACCGTCCGCCAATACCAGGCGCTTGGCGCCTTGCCGGCCGACTTCCTCACCGCTTTGGAAAACCGAGCGGTCAGTTTCGATATGGCGAAGACCCTGTGTCAGATTACGGATTTGGACCGGCGCGCTGGGTTTATCGAGCAGGCTTTGGCGGGCGAACTTCAAAACTGGCAGCTTCGCAATCTTCTCAAAGCTGAAAAGCGTCGCTCTGATGAGCATCTCCCCCAATTCATAACCGAGACCGCCTACACCAAGGCTGGCGGGAAGATCGAGGGCGATCTTTTCGATGACTATACGTTCTGGATAACCACCGAAGCCGTGAAAACAGCGTTCGCCGACGCGGTTGAGCCGCTTTTCAAGGCGATTGCGGGCAAGGGCCTCGCCGATGTTGAAGTTGTGGTGGAGACCGACGATCCCGCAGACTGCGTCGATCTCGAAGATCTCGTTGAACTGGGCGATGAGTCAGGTGAACTCGATATCGATACGACATGGGAAACGCTCGAAAACGCGGTTTATGAAGCGTGGCGAGACCATGTCGACACCGGTACTTTGGAAAGCCGGTCGGCTGTCATCACGGCGCTCGAAGCGCTTCATACGTTTCTGCTGAGCGCCATTTCAGGCGACATTCGCGCCCGCATGACCGCGCGCATTGCGTTTGGGTCCATGCCGGTGGTGACCTACAAGCTGCCTGACGCGGAGACTGAAACCGCCGACACCGGATCCGGTACTGATTTGGATGCTGCTGAGGATGTTGATGCCAAAACGGCCGACGAAGCCGTTCGTATGCAAGACGAGATCGGCAAGCGGCACCTCAATCCGTCCGGCGCGCTTAAACAGCGCCTCAGCGAAATCCGCACGCGGGTCTTCGCCAAGGATCTTGCAGCTCGTCCCGATGTCGCAATCGCGCTTCTCATTGCCCAGCTTTCGGGCCGTCTGCGTGACACCTGTCAGGGCGCAAGTCCGCTTAAGATCTCACCAACGGTGTTTAGCACCGGGATCGGGAATGACGTGGTCAAAGAAGATACGAGCTGGGCGGCTACCACAGAAGCAGTAGATCGATTGGTGACGCCTCTGGATGGCAAAGATCTGATCGAACATCTCCTTGCGCTCAAGGATACCGACAGAATGACCTGCCTCGCCGTCCTGGTCGCCCAATGCGTCGACCTGACCGAGCCGCGGCAGGCTTATGTCGGGAGCCCTGATCTCGGCTTTGCCGGCGTCGTCGCGGCCAAGATTGGCGCGGAGGCGTCCAATCACTGGACGCCCGATACCGTGACCCTGACCGGGTTCACTAAGGGCGCTCTGGTCGATATCGCGGCCGACCTCGGCTGCGTGCTTGATGAGAGTCAGAAGAAGATGAGCCTCGTCTCGAAAGTCGAAGACATGACGGCAGAGCAGGCCTGGGTGCACCCCTTCGTGCGCCTCGGCGACGCCGGCACCTGAGCCCAGACGGGCGTCTCCTCCTGACTGGCGGCCGCCGGGGCAAATGTCCCGGCGGCCGCGCTTTTTTTAAGGGCGCTCGATCGCTCTCCTCAACCCTGAAACTATTTAAAACATGGAGGCCAAAATGGCCGGTGAGAAACCGATCGACCGGATTGTCGATCAAATCGTGGCGGCGTTGGAAACAGGCGTTCGTCCATGGCGCAAACCTTGGGACGCAAGAAGCTGCGGAGAGGTGCATTTGCCGCTTCGCGCCGATGGACAACCCTTTGGCGGTATGAATGCCGTCACGCTCTTAATGGCGGGCGCGGCTGGAGGATATGCCTCGCCCTTTTGGCTGACTTACGCCCAAGCCAAGCGCGCGGGCGGTCAAGTGCGCAAAGGCGAGCGATCTATGCCCGCCATACTTTACAAGACGCGCATCGTTGAAGACAGCGAAGATGATGAGGACGCGCGCGTTCTGAGATATCTTAAATGCTATCCGGTCTTCTGCGCAGACCAATGCGACGGGCTTTCTGACGCCTTTTACCCGGTCAATAGGGACGCGATAGACAACGCGCCGGTTGATGCGGTGCTCGACGCGTTTCCGGTTGAGCTTCGCCATGGCGGCGACCGGGCCTTCTATCAGCCGAGCGGTGACTTCATCCAGCTGCCCATGCCAGAGGCGTTTGAGAGCCCAGAGACGTATCTGACGACCAAAGCGCATGAGCAAATTCATGCGACAGGCCATGAAAAACGCCTTGATCGGGATTTTGAATCCAAACGCTGGGGCGATGAAGGGTATGCCATTGAAGAGCTCGTTGCTGAGCTTGGATCAGTGTTGCTCTGCGCGCGCTTCGCGCTGAAACCTGAACACCTGCATTCTCACGCAGCCTATATTGGCCATTGGGCCGAAACGATTCGCTCCCATCCGAACGCGCTTTTGAGCGCTGCGTCGCATGCCGACAAAGCAGTCAATTACATTCTGGCCTTCTCAGTGGGCAAAGGCTTGATCTCGCCGAAAATTGCGACTCAGGGGAAAGAGGTGGCAGCATGAGCGTCTCTGATCCTTTCCGATTAACGTCTGAAGACGTCCGCCGCGCTGGGCTTGAGCCGGGCGATGTCGGGGCGTGGTGCGTGCTCGTGGCGGGCTGCTATCATCTGTTTGCGAGCCAGGCGGCAGCTGAGTGGGCGCATGCCAAAATTCTGGAAGGAGAGTTGGTGCGGTAAGGCATTGCAAGCCGATGCGTTTACCTTGGCCTATTTTTGCAAAGACAGAAGTCTTCAACGCCTGTCCATGCTTTCAAACCAAGTCACAACCGGGGGCGGCATGTTAAGCCGCCCTGCGGCCGCGACCAATCGTTTAGATTCGATTGCAAATTTCGGGGCAGTTATGCCCCGTTCGCTCATTTCCATCATCACATGGGTGAACAAAATGATCGCTTGGTCTCTTACCGCGATTGAGGGTTTGACAGGCGCATGCTTGTGCATGGTGAGCATCGACGTCGCCATTGCTTCATCGAAGCGGTCTCTCAGGTCTTCATCACTTATATGTGCCATGTAGGGGCGGCGGCGATATTGAAGTCGCCACAAATCTTGGCGCGCCATCTTTTCGGGAACGTGATCCAGGGTGGTGAAGTCTACGTCTTTAGGATTGCCTTTGTAGGTTGGCGTATGTGTCCAGTGCGCCCAGCGCTCGAACAAATGATCGACAATCGTTCTTTTCCAAATGTCTGTTTCTAGTCCAGAACCCTCAACCGCGATGAGCGGAAAGACGACTTGGCCATTCTTGACCGTCGCATGTCGTTCGCTTGTGAAAATTACCGTATCAATATTGGGGTATAGCGGGCGTCCATCCTTTGTCCGCTTCAATGCGCGCTGCACGATGTGCGCAATGAGCGCGGGTTCATACAATTCATGATCTTCGTTGATGAGCAGCATCAGTCGGACAAGGTTCTTGCGCGGGAAATTGTCCTGATGCGCACCCAATTGTTTGTTGGCCTTTTTTAGATGGTTCACGATCGCTCGGCCGATCCGGTTTACGAATTTTGCGTTCACCGCTTCTGGGTCATCCATATGACGGGTCATGGCTTGAACCGGTGCGCTTCCAAGGAATTCCGGCCAATCGGGACGCTGACGAAGTTCATCCGTCAGGTTGTCCATGCGCTCGGTCCCGTCTTCTTCAAGGGATTTGATCTCCAGTGCGATCAAGCCAGACAGACAGGCAAAGTCCGCGCGCAGAACCTCGGAGGATTGAATGGCGTCCAAGTCGACGCCGCCCATGGCCTCGCGCAGGAATAATATCCAACGCGGCGTAAGCGGCTCAATTTTTCCTCTTCGTTCAACCCTCATATTCTACGCAGCCTCTCTGACGTCGCGCTTCTGGTCATCAACCCGCCGACGAGTGCGTTTTTGCCTTCGGTGCTCAAGCTCTTTTAAAATTTCACGTTTCATACGTTTCGCCAGCCAAACAGGGGTGTCTTGCTGCTTGTCGAAAACAAGCTGTCTACAGCACTGTCGAACGATTTTTCCGGATCCACACGTGCAGTCCCAATGCCCTTTCGAGCGATCGCTGGCCAGGATTCGGAGCCAATAATGAATCTCGTTTATATTTGCAGAAACGCCTAAGATGTCGGCATAGGCATCTATTAGGCCCGCACCATAATGCTGGCGCTCTCCAGTCGGCGGAAACCGTTTGTGTTTTTCGTAATATAGCTGCCCGAGAAAGAAGTTCCGTACAGGGACGCTGAGAAAAGTTGAGAAGTCATCATCAGGCCGGTGGGCAAGCCATTCTTCAGGCACATATAGGCAGGCGGAGCGATCAGAATTGATGTGCCGGTCCGGCGTGGTTGGAACGCGATCTCCCAAAACCTCGACTATTGGCAACCCGTTAGGATAGTTGCCGGGAAAGTGGATGCGAACTGGGAAACTATCGAGGGTGCGTCCGTCACTGTGCACGCCAAACCGTCCCTTTATAACCAGCCGGCCCTCAGCCTCAGTCAAGCGCAGCAAGGGCTGGGCGTGTAAAGCGGTGACTATGTTGTCGCGCGCACTCGGATGAATCTTCCACCAGCGCGGGCGGGGACTATCTCGCCCAAGGTTTTGTCGGCGCATCGACGGTCTCTGCCGTTTGGGTTATGATAGCTGCGCTTGCGGGGCCGAGATTTGAGGTTTCGCCAAAAGCAAGTCCCCAGCCGCCCGAGTCGGCCTGGTTCAGCATGGTGGTCGCGACATTTCTGACCTCAGACCAAACGTGCATGTCCAACAAACCAGACAGATCATTTCCATTAGGGTTGGCGGGGTCTTCGATCGCGATTGGGGTCGACCGGTCTGCGATGCTCTGTAAGACGCTGGTGAACTGTTGATCCAGCGATAATGCGGTTTTGCCTTTCAAAAGTTCTATAAAGACAAGATCGAGCGCAAACTGCTTGATATCGAGATCGTAGCGAACACGCGCGAGCTTGCCGAGCTTCAACGCATCGATGACGCCGCTATTCTTGATATGATCGACATGGGTTTGGAGGTTGGTTTTCAGACGCGATTTCTGGCCGCTATTCTGATGCAGATAGGCGTCGCCTCGACTCTCATCCACATATCGCCCAGGAACCACATCGATGTGCAAACGGTCGCCCCGCGCGCCATCGGCTTTGGCATAGAGACGCAGCGCACTTGTCTTGGGCTCAACGAAATAGCCTCGCGACAAAGCTCGGGCGACATTGTTGTAAATGTCGGAAAGATTCTCGCCTAAGCGGGTTTCGTCATGATAAGCATACACGATGATGTCGAGATCATAGCTCTCTTTGATCATCGTGCCTTTCTTCTTAGATCCACCATATTGGATCGAAATACTGGCTCCGGGGAATGCCGCGCGAATAGCCGCTTCGACACCCGCGCGATGATCTTGAAGCTCAGCCATTTCGCGGCTGTCTGGCGAAATATGCTGCGCCTCCAATAAGGCTTGTAGGTCTGACGTCCTGCTCATTTAGTCTATTTCCATCTGGAATGTGAATCCGCCTTTGGCGGTGTCATTGTCATAAAGGCGAAGTGGCGCGCGGGCTTTCGGCAGACGATCTTTGCCGATCGATACAGCAATGGGCGCTGGGACCGCCGGGAAAATGGAGATGGGTTGGTCATCGCCATGCCGGGCGGCGATCTTGGACTGCGTCTCGTGCCAAAAGGTTCGAAACGCGATGAGGTCCCGCGCGCAGTTGAGGAAGGTGGGCGTGGGGTCCACATCCTTCAGGGATATCTCATAGATTGTGTGAGTTTCAGAGATTTCGGCCGGTAGCGTCCCCATATCGATCTTGCCACTCAGGGAGAGCAGAATGGCCACAGGCGCATCTTCGCCTCGATCTTCCAGATATTCCAGACAGTAGCCAATCGGATCGAATGCAGTGTCTGGCTTCCAGCGCCAATCCTCAGTGTCGCGGTGGCGCTGATATAAGTCTACCGCTACTTTATCTCCGAGCTGCGCTCCCAGAAAGGTGAGCAAGGGAATTGGGCCGATCGCGAAGAGTGAGACATGTCCCGCCGCTTCTACAGGACCGGCGGTGCCGTAAGCGGAAGAGACCGCCCGATCGATGCGTCGGCAGGCGATAGATAGCAAATCTTCTTGCTCATCCAATCCGGTCAATGCCCCAAGATCGATTGAGGTCTGCAAGCCATCAAACGCATGACGCGGAAGAATAGCCGAAAACATATCTTGCCGGGGAATTGCGATCCGGAATCCACGAATCGGCGCAGCGCACGAAATGATGTGGGAAGCAAGATCTGGTGATGCATCAAGCGCGGCGTCGACACGGCGTTCGTGTTCGTCTTTCATAGCTCTCAGATCGTGCCGAGAAAACCATTCAGGGTGATCATCGATCTCCTTGTGACAGGCCTTGCACAAGGCCATGAGGTTATCGACTTCATTTATATCAGGAGGTCTTGGACCGTCATTTCCTCTGGGACCGCCTTCAGAGAAGGCGACAATGTGCGCACGGTCAGCAAAGTTGCCAGGTTGTTTGGAGAGGTGATGTTCAAATAGACGTGCATTGCAGCCCCGGCGCTGGCAACGACCGCCGGCGCGAACGAAGAGAATGGTGCTGGTGCGGTGTGAAATGGCACGAGTTGGCGTTACGCAAGGTGGCTCAATATCTGTTGCAGCAGATTCTGGAGAACCAGAGACTGAACTCGAAATCGCCATCAGCAGTTTCCCTTACGTATGCCGCAATATGATGTGGTTTCACACACCTTCTCATACAAGACCTGGTGGTAAAAAATGTTCACTCTTTGTGCTTTTGCGTGGTAGAAGCAAGTAAGACCGAGCGATTTTGTTGGCGAAAGAAAAGAGATGGCAACGGATAATAAGGGCTCAGAAACGGTCCAGAGCCAGCAGAGAAAAACACGCAGTCGCTGATCAAAATCGCCTCTCTGAGTGATGGGGATGCCCGCCGGAGCGTGGGGGAGGGGAAAGACCCGAGCTTCACGCTGACGCGTGAGCGCTCCTGCGATCCGATGGTCGCCGCGTTCCATCTGACAGGTCACCTGGTATTCGCAATCATCGCCGTCAGGCCCGCCTTCAAGCGTTCGGAGCCGCCGCCGGTTTAAATGATGGCGTCACCATCCAACAGGAAAGGGCTTCGCCTTTTGGAAGTGGATCGGCGGGGAACAGTCCCTTCCGGCCACAACACTAGGAGAAGACACCATGTCTCAAGAATTCATCCTCTCAGGGCGCTTGGCGCGGGACCCGGATATCCGGTCCACCCTCGCTGGATCGCCTGTCGCCAATTTGCGGGTGCTGCAAACGCGCGGTTATCGCAAAGGCGAGGATTGGGTGGAGGAGGTCGAAGGCTTCGATCTCGTCACCTTTAACGAAAATCTGATCACACGGGTAATCCAGCCCTTTTTCTCTAAGGGCAAGCGGCTGCGCATCCGTGGCCGGCTGCAGACCCGTAGCTGGGAAGACCAGAACAAGGTCACCCGTTACAGCACTGAGGTTGTCATAGATGATCTGAGGCTGCTGGAGCGACCCGCGCAAATGACGCGCAGTTCAACCGACACGCAAGCGGCGTGAGATCGCCGCATCCCGCTTTTCAACCCAATTCAACTCAAGAGGAGATCACCCATGTCTGGTGATATTAATGTCTTTGTCGTCGACGGCTATGTCGGCGCAGATCCGCAAATCAGCATCGCTCCGGAACAGAAAGCCACACGCGCCCGGTTCCGGATCGCCACAACCCGCAAATTCCAGAAGGAAAGCGGGGAGATCGTAGAATATACCGAATGGTTTTCTGTGATCTGTTGGGGCGAGGCTTATGTGGAAAAACTCGTTCAACCCTATGTGAAGAAGGGGTCCTTCCTTCAAATCATGGGGCGGGTGCAGAACACCCGCTGGACCGATCAGGACGGCATTGAACGCTTCGGCGTCGAAATTGTCGCCGACCGGATCGACCTGCTCGACAAGGTGGGCGCGGGTTCATCCTACGGATCCGAAGATCTGCCCGGCGATCATTCCACGTCCGGTACCGAAACCTACGAGGCCGCAAGTTCGACGTCGGACTATGACGACGAAATTCCGTTCTAGTCCCTAACACCCTAAGGCAGCCGCCCGCTTTCGCGGGCGGCTGTTCGCATGGGACTATTGCTTGAAGAGTGCTGTCACATATGCTATCAAAATCTATGGATCGCGTCGTCATCGATACCAACATCTTTGTGTCTGCGCTGATGAATGCTCGCGGCGCGCCGCGAGCGGTATTACGCCTTGCATTGGAGCGTCAGATTGTTCCTGTGTTTGGCAATGCGCTTTTGCGGGAATATGAAAACGTCCTCTCGCGAGACCGACTTTTTGCGTCAGCCCCGTTCACGCGAGGCGATATCGACACGCTTCTTGATGCCTTGCTCAGCGTTTCTGAATGGCGGAGCATATACTATTTGTGGCGCCCAAACCTGCCTGATGAAGGAGACAATCATTTGATCGAACTTGCCGTCGCTGCAAACGCCGAAGCCATCATAACGGCGAACACAAAGGATTTCGCCCGCGCAGACCTCGTCTTTGAAGGCCTAAATGTCGTAACCGCGGGCGGCTATCTGGAGACTAGGAGCCAATCATGAGCACAATTACATTACGTCTGCCTGACACCCAACATGAGCGTCTGAAAGACCTCGCCGCCGCCAAAGGCGTCAGTCTAAATAAATTGCTTGAAGAACTCACCGCGCGGGTGATCGCTGAAGCCGATACCGAAGTGCGTTTCAGAGCCCGCGCAGCGCGCGGAAATGCGGCTGAGGGCTTGCGCATTTTGGCGCGCTTGGACGAGCATTACAAAACTGATTAGCCGCTCAGATACCGAGGTGTCACCGGTGCTTTTGGTCTGCTCTTTGCGTGGAGTGGATATGAGTTTTGCATGGCTGAATGGGCGTCTTCATCTTTTGCGATCTCTATCATCTGGGCATTGAGCCTTTTTGCGATACTGAACCGGAGTTAAGTCGACGCGGCGCGCAGGTGAGGTCTACGAATGGGCGCATGTAGCCACAAGAAGCGGGGCATAGGATGAGCCTTGAAGAGTTGCGCCCTTTGGAGGAGAAAGCCGCCCGTCTGACCAAAACAGGCGATTGGGCGGATATCTATCCAGGCCTTACGCTCCTGGACATCAAGGATGCCGCCATCTTGCTCTGCCTGCCGCAGACGGTGATCTTGCAATGGATCGGGGAAGGCAAATTGCTCGCCTTGCGCAATTCAGCCCATCAGTTTCGTATTCCCGTCGATACGCTTATGGACCGGCGCGCCGCCATCCCTGGCCTGGCCCATGTGATCAATCAGATTTGCAAGGGTTATCACAATCTCGCCTGGCTGTTCCTAATCCAGCCGGTTCCGGATGAAGACGGCCTCAGGCATGTGATCGATCTCTTAAAAGAGGGCGACATGGAACGCCTCGATCAGGCTGCGCAGATCTGGCATGAGCGTCTTAGGACCGGCCCACCCAGTTAAACACGAACCGCGCGTATAACCGAACGGTAGACCGCCCGGCTCGTGCACATGGTCTGACGGGTTCGCCCGCTTTTTGGGCTGAGGGTCGGTTGGTCTTAGCGGGGTGCCAAATTGGTGATGAGAGCTGCGGTTCGTTCATAGCGGGGTTGCCTCGTGCATCTCCGTCATGGGCTGGACGCCTCCCTGCGCTTCGCTCCGGGCCGTGCTCCAGGCGCTGGCGCGCCCCAAGCCCCGCCTGCGCGGGTCTTGTCCCTGCGGGTAACGATCATGCCCTCGGTTTTGCCTCGGCTGGCGCGGGCGCGTGTGCGCGCGCAAGCGGTCCGTTGAAGATTAAGTCCAGGATGCACGGTCTTTCGGTAGGGCCTCCCGATTGTTCACCTCAACCCGGGCGGCGGTCTGATCACCGGCTTGGGACTGGTCGTCTGAGGTCCAACGCCAAAGCACAAGATTGACATCTTCAGGGGCAGCGTTGGGCGCAAAGCTGGGAACCAAAATTCCATGGTAACCAGCATCGATCAGGCGGGTTGCCACGCGATGACTAGCGGGGACCAAGCCCCGATGCATCTCTGATTCCCAGTTCGGGCAAGCAAGCTCATTCCAACCTACTTTCAGCTTTTTACGGATCGCAGGATCGGTCAGGTCGATAATAAGTGGGCTGGACACCGTCAAATAGTAGAACGTGTAGGGATCAGTGTTGAAGGTGAAGCGCACTTCGCGCGCGCATGTATCGAAACTGAGCGATGTATAAAGCGCCGGGACGCCTTTAGGGTTGAACCGTCCACCATGCTTTGCAGCACCCTCTCCAGACGTCGGCGCATAGGCCCAGCCGGGTTTTGATGCGCGGACAACCGTCGCCTTAAACGGTTTCGGCTTTATCAAGCGTAGCCGCCTTCTAGCCGGCGCATGATGTGCGCGCGTAAGCCTTCAAACTCTCCATCCTTGACGATCTGCTCAGGCGTGCGTCCGCCAAACCCCGAAATTGGCTCAGACCGGAACCAGGCATAGGCCATCACCATATTGCCAACCAAAGGGGTCACGGCATTTAGTATCTCAACCAAATGCCGCAGCGCGGTCTGGGTCGCAACCGAAGCAATACGCGATTTACGCGACAATGATTCCGGTCGGATGCCGATCGTCTGACTGATTTCGTTCTTGGTCGTGCGCAGATTTCTGGCAAGCCGATCCGGTGAAATCATACCGTCTTCTGTGAGCTCTCTTAAGGGCATGCGTCAACTCCTTTGCCATGAATATAGGGCATCTGGATTGACACATCAAGCTGTATTGCGAAGCTAAAAGGGCGTTGATCCGCTCCATCACAAGCCGCAAACGCGGCTTATTTCACCTGAATCCGACGGGCTAATCCGCGCTGTTAACCGGGCTGGGCCATGCGGCCCAAGTCCCGGGCGCGGGCCCATCGGATGGTCTCTCTCTCAACTGTGGTGGTAGTCTACCAAGGTGCAGCAGCGCCGCCTCAAGGACTGCGGGGCCCCACCATTTTTGTGATCCTCCGATCGGCCTGATCAGCGCGGTCTTAGGATACGCGCCTGCAGGAGATAACAGGGCCTGGCGGCGCGATCGGCGGAGGCTCCCAAAAATCGTTTCCCCCACAGCGAAGCGCGCCTTTGGCGCGTCCTTGACCCGGCTGTCTGCGCACTTGGGTGAGGGGTGTCCACTGTTTTCGAAATCCGAAGACGGGGTGTTTTCCAACTAAAAGGAGATGTCCAATGGAAACGCAAAATGATGTCCTGGTCGGCGTGCTGGCAGCGATGCAAAACCCGCCAGGCATAGAAGACTTCGCCGGGGCGATCCCGCCCGATGAGGCGCTGATCCACATTGTCAGCGCCGCCTATGGCGAACTTGCAGATGCGCTCGAAGACGGCCCGCTGGCTGGGTCGCTGGAGCGGATTTTGAAAGGCTGGACAGACGTGCTTCACCGCACGATTGAAGGCCTCGAAAAGCAGGCCGATCGGGCCGAGCTTGACATGAAAGAGGCAGCCTTGGCGCAGGACTATTCAGAAGTCATGAGCGTCGAACTGGAACGCAAAACCGACCGCCTTCGCGCGCTGCAAAACGCGGTGGAAGCGGTGTCGGTGATGCGCGATGCAGGGGCCTCAACTTACGAGGCGAGATGCGCCACATTGTGGCGTCCCATGCATGGGTCCAGGCCGTCCTCAAAGATCATCACATCGGCCATGATTGACGCCCGGGATCTCTCCCGGTCTCGGAAGATCTTGGCCGCCGAAGGCCGGGTCATTGAGGGCGCGAAAATCGCCCTGTTCGGGGACCGAAATGACAGTGACTATACCAAGGTTGCTGCGGTGCTCGACAAGGTCAAAAACAAGCATGGGCGTATGGTGCTTTTGCTGACCGGTCAGAAGACCGGCGCGGATGCCTGCGCCATGTCCTGGGCTAAGGCAAACGGCGTGGATGTGGTGATCTATAAACTCGAAGGTCATGCCTCTGACCGCTACTTCCGGCGCAATGAGCGCATGCTGTCTGAAGCCCCCAAAGGGGTCTTGGTCTTCAGTGAAAAATCGGCCTTCACACGGCATGCCGTAGAGACCGCACGCAAGATGGGATTGCCCGTCAAACGATGCGGATTGGCGAGCTGAAATCACCCTCGCAGACTAGGCGCGGCGTGGCCCGATCCGGGCTGCGCCGCGCTTTTCTTTTTCGGTCGCTCGCCGGGTGCGCCCTGACTATAGAGTTGACAAATCCGGCCCCGTCGGCATTTTAAGAGGGCTGACGTCGCGGGCTTTCCATCCGGTTCTCACCTTTGAGGAGAACCGTAGATGACCCAGACAATTACCTTTCCAATATCTTTGAAACGCTTTGAAAAACCCTCGACTCAGGGGTTTGTTTTGAAGCTTACAGATAGATGCCGCCGCCGCGGTATCTGGAGGAATGCACAAGACACAGTGCCCTTTCGGGCCTGTTTTTGTTGCGAAATCAAAACATTAGACGTTTCGGGCAGTGTCGACGGTCTGTCGACGACTTTGCATGGCACTAAAAAACTTAATAAAAACAGTGGGCGGTCTATGTGATGGCGGTCCAGGAAATCCCGGCGGGGAACGCCAATCGCATCATGTTTCGCGCCTCGGCGAAGACCTATTCGGTGCTGGCGCGCTATGCCGCCCAGCAAGGTCTGTCACCGTCTGTGGTGGCTCGCCGGATCCTCGACGAGGCGATCCATAAGGGTTCGGTCGAGGAGACTTTAGATCTCGTCGTCGACCGGCTGCTTATCTTGGATGAACTCGTTCGTATGATGCTCTCCGACGTCGAAGCGGAGCGGATCGGCGAGGCCGAGCACTTTGCCAGGTTGCGTGCGATTGAGCACAAGGCAAGGCGTTGATCCGATGAGTAACCGTCACTCCCCGAGACATGACACGACCAACAATTGGATGCGCACGCCGATGGACCGGTTTGTGCGCGGCGGCCAAACCATCAATCTACAAGTCCGCGAGACCATTCACCTGGTCAAGATCATGCTCTTGGTCTCGCTTGGGCTTGGCTTTGTGGTGTTCACCGCCTGGGTGCTCTGGACGACAGATGGCGTCGACCGGAATAGCTTTCTGAGCTTCACCCATATCAAAATCCTGGAAGCCATGAATGCCAATCCGGACCAGATTTTCTCCTGTCCCAAACCCGATGGCAGCCGCATCAATATCGAACTGAAATGGTGCCTCGCCGACCCGTCTGTCAGCGCCGGGTGGCGACGGGTGGCGAGCGCCGCCACGGACGCGTTCTGGGTGTCGCTCGGCCTTGCCGTGACGGCGATGATTTTCCTTTTCATCTGGTTCAAAGAGTTTGGCCAGAATTTGATCAAGGAACGTCGCACACGCGGCGCGGAAGTGGTCAGCGCCAAGGACTTGGATCACCTGGTCTCGCGATCGAATGCCAAACTCGCCACCAAGCCGTTTTTTGCGGGCAACAAACCCTATCGTCTCGCCGGGGTAGCAATGCCGCTCGGGGCACATCACCGCCATGTCATGGTCGCTGGCACCACGGGCACCGGAAAGAGCCAATTCCTTTTCGACTTAATGGCGCAGATCCGGGCGAATGGTGACCGCGCCATCATCTTTGACAAGACCGGCGCCTTCATTGAACGCTTCTACAATGAGCGCTCTGACGACCGGATTCTAAACCCGCTGGATGCCCGCTGCGCGCCCTGGTCCATGATTGCCGAAGCAGAGGTTGATACCGATTTCGACACGATGGCCCATGCCATTATTCCCGACGACAAATCGCAAGACCGGTTCTGGCCAGAAAGCGCCCGCTCAGTCCTCGCCACCGCGCTCGCCAAGTTCAAGGCGAAAGGCGTGACGGAGACGCGCACAGTGATCGACTTTTTGCTCAAGGCCAATCAACGCCAGCTCAACGCCTTCTTCGCCGGCACACTCGCGGCGCGCTCGATCTCAGGCGATCTTGGCAAGACCAGCGGCAACATCATGGCCGTACTCGCGCCCAGCATCCGGCCCCTGACGCTTTTGCCGGTGGCCAACAAAAACCCCTTCTCAATCCGCGAATGGATTGGCGATGATCATGCCGAGAATTGTCTCTTCCTCTCGGCCCGGTCCGATCAGATGAAAGCCATGCGCGGTCTGATCACGCTCTGGTTTGATACCGCGATCAAATCACTGCTCAGCCAGGAACGAAAACCCGGCCGGACGATCTGGTTCATTTTGGACGAGTTCGCCGCGTTGCACGCGATCCCTTCGCTCGTTGAGGGCCTTCAGGAAGCGCGTCAATATGGCGGCGCCTTCGTGCTTGGTGTGCAGGACCCGGCTCTGGTGCGGGATCGTTATGGCGCCGACCTCACTCAAGCGATTACCGGGCTCTGCCGAACCAAAGTGATTTACGGGACCGGCAATTATCACAATGCCCGCGACTGTGCAGATTGGATTGGTCAGGCCGAAACCCTGCGCGCCGAACAATCGATGACCTATGGCCCCAATGATGTCCGTGACGCCATCGGCGTGCATTCTCGGACCGAGCTCACCCATATCGTGCTGCCAGAACAAATCTTTAAGCTCCCCGACCTGCACGGCTTCCTGTCCTATCCGGAAGCCTTTCCAGTGGCCTCGATCACGATCGCGCCCTTTCAGGGCGACCCCTGCGCACCGGGCTTCCTCTTGCGCAAAACCCCGCCGTCGCCGGTCACGCCGCCAGGTGGCGTGGATGTGGCATCGGATGGCACTTTGGTGCTCCCTTCGCTGCCAGAAGACCCGGGCCCGGAGCATAGCAGCCAGGTCGGTCCGGCTCCGTTAGATGAGGGACCATCCGGGCCGCAACCCTCAGAGTCGGACGCCCAGGCACCACTCGATCCTGCTGCCGCCGCATTGCTTTCCCATGACGCCGCCCATCAACGCCGTCTACATCGCCTGAGACGGGCGGGAAGCGCTTCAGGCCCTGAAGCGTGCCTGTCTCAACAGGGCTCGCGAAAGGCCCCAGAGGAAGCGTCTGAGGAGCCCCTAGAGGGAGACGCAGCTGCGAGCGGCGGCATGGCGCAAGAAGCTGGTGAAACGCTGACCCTGTCGGATGATCCGCAAATCCTTCAATCCATTCTGGAAGAGGATGAAGCGGCTGAAGAGAAGCGACGCCAAGCCCATGAAGCAAGGTTGGAGCGTGAACGCGAGTTGATGGTGGCGCGTCATATGCGAGACAGTGTGCGGCGCGATCAGATCGACATCGCGCTTGAGCCTGATGAGCCGGATCTCTGAGAAGGCTATCGGCATGTTCAATATCGTTCAGGTCAAAGGAGATGATGCCGGGGGCTATTATGGCACCCAGGCCAATTACTATCTCGGCGGCGAAGCGCCTTCAAATTGGGTCGGGCAAGGCGCGGCGGCGATCGGTTTGAAAGGGCCGGTCGATCCGGCAGCGTTCACACAGTTGATGAATGGCGAGGTGCCAAAGCCGGGCAGCGATCCTGTCCGTGTGCTATCCGGCGTGCGCAAAGGCTGGGACATGACCATTTCAGCGCCGAAATGGGCGTCGGTTCTGATCACGCTCGGCGAGGACAAACGTCTTGCCTCACATTGGCAGACCGCCGCAAAGCGCGCCTTTGACTATGTCGAACGCTTCGCCACCTATCGAGAGACCGTTAAAGGCGTCACGCGCGATGTGGTCGGTGCAAAACTGATCGGCGGCGCTTTTCTCCATGATGCCAATCGCAACAATGAGCCGTCCATCCATGTCCATATGGTCGCCTCGGCGATTGGGGTCACCAAAGCCGGCAAACTGCGCGCAGTTGATCTCCAGCACGCCTACAAACACGCCAAGCTGATCGGACAATATGTTCACGCCAATTTTGCCCATACGGCGCGGCGCGACGGCTATCAGGTCGGACTTGATGAGAAAGGCATGGCCGTCCTTGAGAACGCGCCCGAGGGCTTAAGCGCGGTCAGCGAGGCCTTGTCGACCCGGCGCGATGAAGTCCGCGCTGAAATCGACCGGCTCGGCGTGGCGACGCGCCAGGGCGAGGTCGCTGTGGTGCGGGCCACACGCGAGGCCAAATCGCCCGATACGGTCGATCTGCTAGAGCATGCCAAAGCCGTCGCCGAGGCCAAAGGGTTTGGGCCCGATCAAATCCGCGCCCTGGTACCAGATACACGGCTTCCTTTGAAAGAGGCCATGGCCGCCCGCGTGGATGGGGCCTTGCCGGGTTTTGTCGCCAAGACGCTCGCGGAGCAGTCGGGCAAAACGCCGGAAGGATCAGCTTCGACGCGGACGGGCGAGGCGCCGGGACTGGCACGGCGTTTGGTGCGGCTCGCAGGCGCCGCGATCAACGAGATCTGGGCGCAGATGACCGATCAGTCGCGCAGCACTGACAGATATGCCCGGACCGGCTATCCGGCGCCTCAGCTCTCAGATAGCGGACCGCGCCCCGATGTTTTTCGGCCCCCCGAAGACTATCCTGCCACACGCCTCGCAGCGCGCCATGAACTCGCCTATCAGATCCGGCGCGTTTCTGAACGCCAGGCCGCTTTCACTTTGCACGATGTGGTCCTGCCGACTTTGATCGCGGGCCTGAATGAAGACTTGCCCGGCGTGACTGAGACGCAAGTTCTAGGTGCGGCGCGAGACTTTGTTTCCGAAGGGTTGCTTGTCGTCGGGCGGGATCGTAAATCCCTCTACACCGCAACCGGTCTCGAGCTGGAACGCGAGCAAAGGATTCACGAACATACAGAAAGGGGCAAAGGCCAGTCGGTTCCAGTGCTTGCGCCAGACCGCGCTCAACGGGCCATCCATGCCTATGAGGTGGATGCCCACAAGCTGACAGATGGGCAGCGCCAGCTGGTCACCGCGATCTTGTCCTCCAAAGATCGGTTCGTCTCGGTCCAAGGCGTTGCTGGCACGGGCAAGACAACCGCGCTGCGGGCGGCGCAAAGCATCCTGAAAAGTAATACAAAGGCGACTGGCCATGTGCGCCTCTACGGCGTCGCCAATACCAAATCCGCCCGGGATGAGATCCGCGCCCAGGGAATTGAGGCGCGCACCACAGCCTCCTTCCTGTCGCGCTTCACCCGCTATTTTCATACCGGCGTCCTTCCGACAGGCGAAAACAAGGCCGATTGGGAAAACACGGTCTTGCTGTTTGATGAAGCGTCCTTTGCCGGGAACGCAGACATGGAAGCCGCCATGGCGATCGCCGATAAGTTAGGCGTGCGCGGATTTGTGGCTCAAGGTGACCGTGATCAATTACCCGCTATTCCCGCCGGCAATGTGCCCGATCTTATTTCCAAGCTCAGCCACGGCTTTACGGTCACCCTGTCTGACATTGTGCGCCAAAAAAATCCAGATCTCCGCGAGGCGATTGAACAATTGGTCGGGGCAAAGCCGGTTTCCGGCGCGCCGAACACCTATAAACCCATCGGCGGGCCGCGGGATGTCGGAGCGCGGCTGTCCAAAGCGGTCGCGGCGTGGACGAAAGCCGATGCGATTACAGATCTGGGGCTCGACCGGGCCCGGGACAAAGACAGCCGCGCGGAGCAGCTTCAAGCCATCGCCGCCAGTGTTGCCGGGCAATGGCAGGACTTGTCACCACAACAGCGCGCCGAAACGCTCGTCATCTTTCCAACCCATGAATTGCGGGCGCTGTTTCATGATGAGGTGCGCCAAACGCTCCGGCAAGAAGGTGAGATCATCGGAGAGGACACAGACCGGCAAGTCTTGAGGCCCAAACCCATGGGGCAGGCTGAAAAAGACCGCGCCGGAAACTATTCCAGCGGCGATGTGCTTGTCTTTTCTCAAATGGTGAGACGTATCGGCGCGCGGCCTGGCGCCCGCTTCAGCGTGGACCAGGTCGACCGGGACGCGAACCAGCTGGCTTTGCGCGATACGAAGGGCGCGTCTCATACGCTGTCCCTGTCGGATGGCCGTTCAAAGCTGCCTCGATTTGAAGTCTTTCGTGAAACCAGCGCCGCGTTCGCAATCGGTGACCGTATCCGAATTCTTCCCGGCGATCCCCGCAATCTCGCTGACGGGCTGACCGATTTGACGATCACTGGCGAAGACGGGCGCGGCCTGGAAGTCACCGGGCGGGTGTCCGAGCCGGGCGATGACACCGCTGGAGAGACCCGGACGCTGCGTCTGCAAGCCGGGTCCACCACCGCCATGATGATCGATCATGATTATTCGCGCACCGTCTATGCGGCTCAGGGCCTCAGCGCGCTCCGCGTTTTGGCGGGCTTTCATAGCCAATCCATCATGACCTCCTTCGCCAATCTCTACGTCATTGGATCGCGCGCCAAAGAAGCGCTCAGCATCATCACGGACAGCCTTGAGCGCGCGATGGACGCCGTGGCGCACAATCCCGGCATCCAGATGAGCGCCCATACGGCTATGGATCATCTCGAAGTCGAACACTTTATCGACCGGGCCCGGACCGAAATTGACGCCGCGCGCCAAGACGCCAACCCCGATTTCGGCGAACCACCGGCAGAGCCGGACATGGGCGCTCGTGTCCGCGAAGAAGGAGCGGAGGGCACACCCGGCGGCGGCGCGTCTGAGACGCCCATGTCGGAGGAGCGGCCCGCCGATCTCGACCGCGATCACGAACTCGAACTTGAAGACGAAGTCACCCCGGACCTGCAGCCTGATCGGGAGGTGGGAGATTGAAAGTGCTTTTGATCACTCTCGCTCTCTGGATGAGCGCCGCTCAGGCATTCGCTGAACCGATCAGGCCGTGGTGGGTGGAGGGGGCGTTCGCCTCTGCTGACCTTGCGCCATTGTCCCGGCCCTGCGCGCAGCCAGCAGCATTGCCAGAACGATTGCCATCGGTGCTGACGCTTATTCAGCGCGCTGCTGACCGGCATGGCGTTGATGCTGATCTATTGCGCGCGCTCGTCGCTCAGGAAAGCGCCTATGATCCAGGCGCGGTTTCAGAAGACGGCGCGATCGGGCTTGGTCAGCTGATGCCCGTCGTCGCCAATTGGTGCGGGGTCACAAATCGCTTCCACCGCGTCCAGAACATTGACTGCGCCGCCAGGCACTTACGTATTCTGCTGAGCAAATATAGCGGCGATGAACGCCTCGCGCTCGCCGCCTATAATGCCGGCGAGCCTGCGGTCGATCGATGCCGCTGCGTGCCAAATTATCCAGAAACACAGGACTATGTCGCGCGCGTGCTCGTCCTTCGCAACGCTTCGAGCGGGGACGCCTCATGACCCTTTCCCCACGCCTGTCTTCGCCATGCCTTCCCGCAACGCTCACGCAAAGGAGCCCCTTATGACCGACACTTCGCATCCGCCAGATCGCCCGATGGCGGCGATCGCTGCCATGACGGCCTATGTGGCGCGCTGGCCGTTTCGCCATGTTCACGGATCAGATTGGCTGCGTGAGAGATTCTCAGTCTCGCTCACTGAAGTGAGTTCAAGAACCATTGCCCGAACATATGGGCTCTATTTCAGGGACAGTGAAAGCCCGCCCAAAGTCGAGGATTTACCGCTCGTCACGCTCATGCAGACCCTAATTCTTGCGGCCCTGATGGCTCTGATCTGGCTGAGCTGGACGATGACCGATGATTATGTCCTGCCGGCTCTGATGGCGTTCAGCGTTTTTCATCTTGTCCCATCGCGTCAGGATTTCCTCACTGAAGGGAGGTTGGCCGACCGTGTTCCATCCTGGTTGACCCCAATCACTGGCGCTTTGTCTTTCGTCGTGTCTCTTCCAGGCATGCTGATCGCGCTCCCCGCAGCCATTGTCTGGGGCGTGATCGGAACCCTAAAGCTGAAAGCGGCGAAAGGGGGGATAAGCTGATGCCGACCGGATTTCTCGCAAGCGCATTGGTGCCGGCCTTCTGCGAGGAAGCCATCCGGTCGAGCTATCTCTTCTATTTGGGGGATCGCGGACGGCGGCGACGGGTTGTTCTATCCTTGGCCGCGGTGTTCGTCATTGGGGAGCTCTTGTATGATCTCTCACTCTTTCCTGCGGCACGGGCTGAAGTCGGCGATCAATTGGCGGTCATACTATTGCTTATCGCCTTGACCAGCGGAGCCGCGCTCCATATCGCGCTGACCTTTTGGACAGCGGCCCGGCAGCGACGCGGCGCGGGCGTCTGGCTCGTCTTTGCGATCGCCCTCATCGCTCACGGCCTCTTCAATCTAGCAGGGATTGGCCTTGTCGGAAGGCTAGCATGAATATCCGCTGCATCCTCATCCTTTCGCTTCTTATGAGTGCAAGCGCCGGCGCGCTCGGACTGTTATATGGCATAGGCGCGGGCGGCGGGCCGGTGCTTGTGGGCTATGCGATCTGTCTTGGGATCGCAGCATTGGCTTTGCGATACGTGTCCGGAAATCCGGAGCTCGCCAGCGACCCGCATGCTCATGTTTCGGATGATTTCGTCTCCTCTGGGCACCACGCATGCACCAGCGAAAGAGAACAGATGGTTTTACCCAAAGCGGTAGAGGCCAAGACAATGGCGTGCGCGGTTCAAGAGCCTGAGGTGCGCAGCACGTCCACACGCGCTGAGATGAGCGCCGTTCAACAGGTGCTGGACCTGGACGGCATGGCAGAGCTGCGCACACAGGAAACGGTCAATGGCGTCTGGCTCATTACCGAAGCCAGCGACATGGCGTTAGGAGCCATTGAAGCGGCCTGTTTGAAAACACTAGATCCAAGCAACAATGATGAGACCCGGGTCCGGCGTTGGTTTGAAATAATCGCAAGTTTGCGCGCTGTGGATCGCCGGGCTTTCCCCAAAGCCGAACTGCGCCGCAGTCATGTTGCTGAGCAGCAGGGCGTCAGCAAAGAACAAGTTCGCCAAATCGATCAGGGTCGATATGCGCCGCTCAACAAACTATTGGAAGCGATCGAGCCAGCGATCTTATGAATGTTGCCAGTACCCTGTGTTTATAGACCATTACCCCCGAATTACCTCCGTTTTAGCGCGACACATCCTTATCCATGGCGTCACACTGAGCCCGTCCAAACAAGGAGAATGAGTGATGACTGGGCAAGTAAAGTTACTGACCGCGAAAGAAGTTCTGGTGATGACCGGATATAAAAGCCGCACCACTTTGTGGCGAAGGGTCAAATCCGGTGAATTCCCGGCGCCCATCGCGCTCAGTGCGAATGCGACGCGCTGGAAGCGCGAAGAGGTCGAGGCTTGGGTCGAGGCGCTGCCCGCCATTGGTTATGGGCGGCCGGTTGGTGAACCAAGCACTTGAGGCCGTGTTTACCGCGAAGGTCTTCGTCTCTTCCGTCAGGGGGCGTTTCGTAGGGGGTAAGATATCTGCGCGGCGCGCTCCAATAAGATGTCATATTCTGATACAGTTTTTAGTATGATTGCATGGACGCTTTCATTTATTGCGTTTAGTTAATGCGCGGTGATGGCGAAATTCCATTGCAGAACATGGCCTGCCCGATCTGACTGGCCCAACCGAAATGTTAGGATCGACGGTTGGTTTGTAGCGGCGTTCATGCCGCCTTCAACCTATAAGGCGGCATGAAGGTCGCGGGCAAGATGGTTCTGGGCGCGGGTGGTTTATAGCCCAGCGATGAGTGCGGTCTTGCGGTGTTGTAGAACAGTCTCCAGTTCTCGATCAGGACCTGCGCCTCGCGCAGATCATAGAAGATTTCACGAGCGAGGAGTTCGTCTCGAAGTTTCGAGTTGAAGCTCTCACAGTATCCGTTCTCCCATGGTGATCCTGGCTCGATGTAGAGC
>NZ_QWFZ01000022.1 GCF_003576315.1 Henriciella mobilis
GCTCTACATCGAGCCAGGATCACCATGGGAGAACGGATACTGTGAGAGCTTCAACTCGAAACTTCGAGACGAACTCCTCGCTCGTGAAATCTTCTATGATCTGCGCGAGGCGCAGGTCCTGATCGAGAACTGGAGACTGTTCTACAACACCGCAAGACCGCACTCATCGCTGGGCTATAAACCACCCGCGCCCAGAACCATCTTGCCCGCGACCTTCATGCCGCCTTATAGGTTGAAGGCGGCATGAACGCCGCTACAAACCAACCGTCGATCCTAACATTTCGGTTGGGCCAGTCAGATCGGGCAGGCCAGGTTTGGTTAAGATGAAAATGACTAACATCTCTTTGCGCAGACGTTTGATTTGGGCCTCGTCATTTTGGATTTGCGCGGGGTTCGTGATCGCCTTTCTGCTGCTTTCCAATATCTTTAAGGCGCAAGTCACACAGCAATTCTATGAAGAGCTGGATATCCATGTTTTAGAACTTGAGCGGCTTGTACAAGATCGTGACGGCGGATACCTCGCTATGGGTGAGCATTTCAGCGATCCGCGATATGATGTTGCTAAATCTGGGTATTATTGGCTCGTTCGCGAGGGCGACGAAAATAAGCTGGAAAGTCCCTCTTTTGACGGATTTAGCTTAGACCTCGAACCAGACCCCCACCCCCCAGGTGCGTCTACGGAACGCCACAAAGTCGACGGACCAACCGGCACGCTCTTATTTGTAGAACGATCGATTAATCCACACCCCTCCAGCGGCCAGTTGCGCCAATATATTGTCGGAACAGATAAGCGCCACCTCGATGCCATGGTCGCAGAGTTTAATACGCTTCTGGGAGTATCACTTGGCGTTTTTGCGCTTGTTTTGGTTGCGTCAGCCATCATGCTTCTCAGATTTGCTTTATCGCCCTTCACCAAGCTTCGCACATCATTGAGCAATGTGCGCGCGGGGGGCACTCGCAATCTCGAAGGCGCGTTTCCACAAGAAGTCCAGCCTCTGGTCGATGAGTTTAATGGGCTGCTCGTTAGCATGGGCGACATGTTGCAACGCGCCCGCGCCGGCGCAGGCAATCTGGCCCACGGTCTGAAAAGCCCTCTGACAATAATCTCGGGCGAAGCCTTTGAGTTAAGTGAACGCGGTCAGGATGAGAGCGCAACCGCGATTCTGGAACAGTCGCGCGTCATGCAAAGACATATCGACCACCACCTGGCCCGCGCACGGGCGTCCATTGTTGCCAGAATGCCCGGAATGCGAACGTCCCTGGGAGAACAACTATCTCAGGTGCTCCGGGCTCTACAGACTCTCTTCAAAGATAAAAACATTAGTGTTAAAACAGACATTGATCCTGGCCTCTTCCTGACAACCGATTCTCAGGACCTGAAAGAGGTTCTCGGAAACATTTTGGAAAACGCCTTCAAATTCGCGCAAACTGAGATTGTAATCTCTGCGCAGCGCTCGCTCAGCGATATGGTGGTCATCACGATTGAGGATGATGGGCCTGGCCTACCTTTGGAGGCCAGAGAGATGGTATTTGGTATCGGGAATCAATGGGATGAACTTGAACCGGGACATGGTCTCGGACTGGCCATTGTAAAAGAACTTGTTGAGCTATATGGCGGCGAAACTCGACTGGACGATGCTCCGGGTGGCGGGCTTCGTGTTGATATTACATTGCCGTCCTGTGAGTGAGTTTAAAAGATATCCACGGCGAAACAATCGACCGCTTTGGAACCCATATCTAACGCACGCGCCCTTGGTTATACCATGGGCCAACACTGTCTGAGGGGTATACCATGTCGTACCGTAATCTTCCGAATGAACATCATTACCTCCACCGCATTGGCTGGCTCCGCGCAACCGTGCTAGGCGCGAATGACGGCATTGTTTCAACAGCCAGCCTGATTATCGGGGTTGCGGCGGCCTCGGCGGGGCGGAGTGAAATTATCATAGCCGGTATCGCTGGCCTTACCGCCGGAGCAATGTCGATGGCCGCTGGAGAATTTGTATCTGTTAGCTCTCAAGCCGATACTGAGCGGGCCGATATCGAAACAGAAAAGGCGGCACTTGCAGATTTTCCGATAGAAGAAGAACAAGAACTTGCCGACATTTATGTCGCCCGCGGACTGGAACCGGATCTTGCCAAACAGGTCGCGTCGCAGCTCTCTGAAAAGGATGCCTTAGGCGCGCATGTTCGAGACGAGCTTGGACTGACCGAAGCGGCAACCGCTCAACCCATTCTGGCAGCGATCTCTTCAGCGGCGAGTTTTGCAGCAGGTGCCGCATTGCCACTCATCGCGGCCTGGCTTGCGCCTATGGACGCACTGAATTCGATCATTGCAACTGTCTCTTTGCTTGCGCTTGCCCTGCTTGGCCTCGCTTCAGCTACCGCCGGCGGCGCTGGGCGAATTCGGGCCGTTGCCCGCGTCGTGTTTTGGGGCGCCGGAGCTATGATCGTCACAGGCTTGATCGGCAAACTATTCGGAACGGTTGTCTAACCACCACCTTCGGCGCACCTTCCAAGAAAGAATGGGCGCAACTGGACCAGCATTTTGGAGACCAAAAATGAGTACTTCTGACGAACAGCCAAAAGTAAAAGTCTGGGACCCGCTGGTCCGGATAGGACACTGGACGATCGTCATCGGTTTCTTCACGGCCTATTTAACCGGTGATGAATTACTCGGCCTTCATGTTTGGGCGGGATATGCTGTTGCAATTGCTGTAGTGTTGAGGCTGCTATGGGGTTTTGTTGGCACAAAGCATGCGCGGTTCTCAAACTTCGTCACAGGCCCGCGAGCGGTTTTTGGATATCTCGCAGGGATACGGTCAGGGAGTGCCAAACGCTATTTGGGCCACAACCCTGCAGGCGCGGCTATGATCTTGGCACTTTTGTTTTCGCTTACAATCACAACTGTCTCAGGAATGGCCCTACTGGCAGTGGAAGATGGCCGGGGGCCATTGGCCGGTATCATCAGTGCGCAAACAGTAAATGATCAGTCTTCGGCATCACGTGTTCAATTGGAGCATGGAGATGAAGATGACGGGGAAGAATATGAAGATGATCATGAACGAGGAGAAGGCTCTGAAGAGTTGCTGGAAGGCGTCCATTCGGCTTTCACCTATTTAACGTTGATGCTTGTTGCGCTTCACATCTTTGGCGTGATCACCTCCAGTCTTGCGCACAAAGAAAGTCTCGTTACGGCGATGGTGACGGGGCGTAAACGCCCGAATGATTAGGCTTGGAGAGGAGCATATAACTGAAGGGTTTCCGCAACAATCAGTAGAGAGTGCTCTGAGCCCAATGTTTGGACCGCTGCCGATTAGACTTTCCGGCCATTGATCACATTGCCGGGCTGGTGACGGCAGCGTGATTTATGAGCGATATCGGGGGTTTGTTTCCGATAGCGCCGTGCGGCCTGATCGCATATGTGAGGTTTGTAATGATAGGCGGACGCATCGCGCATCAGGGATCGGCAGGCATGCCTTATCGACACGCCCTATTCGCGAACCGCCTCAATCACCGGCTCTCGCTTCCGAGCAGGCCTCACAGCTTTTGCGTAAGAACATCCTGCTGCAATTCCAGGTCAAGCGTCAGGTTAGGACGATTTTCTTCAGCCGCATGTTCTCATCTTCCAGCTGTTTCAGTCGTTTCATCTCTGAAGGCAGCAGACCGGCATATTTTTTATACCAGTTGAAATATGTCGCCTGACTGATTCCCGCCTTCCGGCAAATTTCCGCGACCGGGTTGCCTGTTCGCCTTGCTTCAAAATGAACGCTGTCTGGGCGGTCGGGAACTTCGATGCCTTCATCGCACTTTCTCCTGCCCGCCAGGTTTCAGATTGTCAGAAAATCTAAATCACAGAGATCCAGCTTCTTGGGAGAAAAACAATCATAGAAATAATAGCGTGCGCAGAACATAGGCGCTTCCGGCAACGACACAGACACCGGCTAGCATCAGCCCCCCAAACCAGAGCAGCTTACGTGTCAGCGGCGGCTCGGCCTCACCAGCCTCTAAAGGCGGGGCGGGTTCAAGCCAGTCCCTAAGGGCCATGATAGCCATCGCCAGGTTTGACCTTGCCCCAGAACAGGCGGTAGACATAAGCAGTATAGATCAAAATGATTGGCAACATCGTGGCGGCACCGACAAGCATCAGCGCCAATGCATTATCCCGCGCCGCTGCTTCCCATATCGTATATTCGAACGGCACCAGCCATGGAAACAGGCTAATCGCGAGCCCGACATAGCCTGACAGGAAAATCCCGGCCGCCAGCAGATAAGGGCGCCAGTTAGGCGCACTGCCTTCCTCGCCCGCCACCATCCACAGATCGCGTGCCAGCCAAGCCGTCAAAAGCAGACCTATCAGCGGCACGGGCGCAAGCGGCAAAAGCGTACCCCAGTCGAGCCCGGTCATCGAAAAGCCCCAACGCTCTGTAATCCGCAAATCCACAGATAGCGTCGCCATGCTGACCAGCGCAAAGGCCACCGACACACCCGCCAGCGCCGTCAGCCCCCAGCGCCGCGATTTGGCGTAAAGTTCACCCTCAGTCTTCAGAACCAGCCAGCAAGACCCGAGCAGGACATAACCAACCACAACCGACGCACCGACCAGCAGGCTGAACGGGCTCAGCCAGTCAAACATGCCGCCAGCGAAGGCGCGGCCTTCAGTGGTCACACCCTGAATGAAGGCCCCGAGAACAATCCCCTGCGACAGCGCTGCAACAAAGGATCCGCCACAGAATGCACCATTCCAGAACAGACGTGTTGGCTTGCGCACAGCCTTATGTCGGAACTCGAAGGCAACACCGCGGAAAATCAATGCCGCCAACATAAATAGTAGCGGTAGGTAAAAGGCTGGCATCAGGATCGAATAGGCGAGTGGAAAAGCGGCGAACAGGCCGCCGCCTCCCAGTACAAGCCAAGTCTCGTTACCATCCCAAACGGGTTCTATTGTTGCCGTCATCATGTTGCGTTCTTGGTCATCCGTGGCGAAGAAAGTCAGCATGCCAACGCCGAGGTCCATACCGTCCAACAGCACATACATCATCACCGCCGTGGCAATCAGGAGTGACCAGATCAGTGCATAATCCATCAGTTTTTTCTCCGATCAGCGACAGCAGTCTCTGGCGGTAATTCCTCAGCTGGATCATCGACCGCGCCCAATGGTGATCCCGGGGCCCGGCGCTCGCCACGCGGCGTATCGGTCGGGTCATCAGTAAAGCCGCGTGTCGCAATTCGAGCCATATAAACACTGCCGGCTGTGAATACGATCGCGTAAACCACCATGAATACGAGCAATGAGGTCGCCACAGCAGCGGTCTCAACCGGCGCAACACTGTCTTCGGTACGCAAATGCCCATAGACTGTGTAGGGCTGTCGTCCAACTTCAGCGACCATCCATCCGGTCAGGACAGCAATGAAGCCAAGGCTTCCACCCGGCACCGCCAGCCAGTGAAATAGGCCTGGCTGATCAATCCGTCGGCGCCACCACAGAAACAACCCCCAAACTCCCAACGCCAACATTGCAAGTCCAGCCGCGACCATGATCCTGAAGCTCCAGAATGGGATCCAGATCGGCGGCGTCTCACTCGCATCGAACGCGTCCAGCCCCTGCAGATCGCCATTAGCCTTTGGAAACAGAAGCGGACTTGTGCCGGGTATCTCGACACTCGCAAGTCCGCATTCATTATCAGCAGGCCAGGCAACGATCGCTGTGCCCTGCACCGCTTTGGTGTCGCACCACGCTTCAACGACCGCAATCTTGGCGGGTTGATGCTCATGCGCCACCTCGCCAGACCAATGACCAGCGGCGATCTGAAATGGCATGACAGCAGCAAGTGTCAGCGCCGCCATTCGAATCTGCCACTGTGTTGGTTCACTGTTCTGACCGCGCAAAATCTGCCAGGCCCCTGCCGCCAGAACGACAGCTGCCGTTGTCGCATAGGCAGCCAGCATCATGTGGACATAGCGGCTTGGAAAGCTCGGATTGAAGATCACTTTCAGCCAATCGGTCGCATAGAAATTGCCTGTGACCGGATCCACAGCAAACCCTTGCGGCGTTTGCATCCAGCTATTGGCCGACAAGATCCAAAAAGCCGAAATTGAGGTTCCAATCGCCACCGCACAGGTCGCCGCAAAATGCAACTTTCGGCCGGCTTTGTTCCAACCAAACAACATGACGCCCAGAAAAGTTGCCTCAAGGAAGAATGCCGTCAGCACTTCGTATCCGAGCAGCGGCCCCAGCACGCTGCCGGTCCTGTCCGCAAAGACGCTCCAATTGGTTCCGAACTGGTAGGACATAACGACGCCAGAGACGACACCCATGGCAAAAGCCAAAGCGAAGATTTTCACCCAGTGCAGATAAAGTCCCTTATAGACCTCACGCCCAGTCCGAAGCCACATCCCCTCACAAACGGCCAGAAAGGCAGCGAGCCCGATCGTGAAAGCCGGAAAAAGGATGTGGAAGGCGATAACGAACCCGAACTGGATACGTGACAGCAATAGCGCGTCAAATTCCATGATTACAGCTTTCTAACCAGATACGGCCAAACTAGAGCGCAATTTGGTTGTCCCTATTATGCGAATACTCATCGGCCGACGGGCTAGTAGAGTTATGGAGCTCATCTGATTGGCAACTCCTCGCTGAATGCCATCTATTTTCTAACCAGCCGTGTTCGATGAGACTTCACAAGAACAGCGACCATGGAACATTTGCGTGCCCAATCGTCAGTCACACAAGGCGAAACACCCGCATGCTTCTTCGACATGTCTGAGTATCATAGTTTTGTCTCTTCCGCGCGGAGCATTTTATAAATATCGTCCTTCAAAAGGATGCGCTGTTTTCGCATTTCTTTCAGATGCTCATCAGACGTCGGATCGACATCTGCTTCGGCAGAATGTATGGCGCGGTTCAGCTCGTGATACTCTGCGGCGAGACGCCGAAAATGCGCATTCGTAACTTTCAATTCATGGAGCCTATCGATGTGTTGTGGAAACTCCTCGGCCAGTTCGTGCTTCACATGACTCATCTTTGTATTCCTTTGTTGCAGAAGCCTATAAGTCGAAATTCAAATGGTTAACCCATGCACGAAACGCTTGTTCGAGTTGGCTGACATGATGACCATGTCGCTCTTCGCTGTCGACTTCATCCGCGAGCATTCGATCCAGCTCTTTGTGGCGAGCAGCCAACTCTTCGAGGGTCGGGCCATGCTCAGCGTAAAGCACGTGTTGCAAACGAAGCCTTTCTCGCGCAGCTTCGATCGATACCGACAATTTGTTTAGTCTCTCGTTCGGCGTTGGTTGATTGGTCATATCTCTACTCCTTTTTTGAGATGCATTCAAAATGGCTCCCTTCCCTCTTTTTTCATAGCCGGTGGTTTAGCCGGGTTATTTGAACGCAACTCAGCGAGAAATTTACAACTCTGTAAGATCCATGTTCTGGTTGGTCGCACATACTTAGTATTCGATATCATGGACGTGATTCGTGAGTGTAATGATCTTCTTGCTCGGCCGTTCAAACATTAAAGGCGTTCTGATCTTCATTGCATTGCCGCGATCTTGCAGTGCGGACACTGAGACTAGAAAAAATGGCGGATTTGACTTTTTGTCGTCTTGGCGCGCTGATTTTTTGGGGCGTCCTGGCATTGCTGATCTATGTCGCTGTGCGTGCAACCATCAATCGGGTCGGGTCGGACTCCAAGTCCAGTGACCCGGTTGATATCCTCCGGCGACGTTATGCGCGCGGCGAAATAGACAAGGAAGAATTTGATCGTCGCATGAAAGACCTGACCTAACGCCGCTTGCAGACCCCACAATTCTTGAGGGGTCGGGCAAGTGTCCGGCGTATCACCCAGACAATGCCAGTCGCTGAAGACAGCGACGCTCACGCATATGGCTAACTGGGAGGCGCTTTTGGGCGATTTGATTGAACCGAACCTGCATCCGATTCTGGTGCATTTTGCCTATGCGCTTAGCCTCACGGCTTTTGCCTCTTATGTGTTGGCCGCCTTTTCGCCTGTCGAGCGATGGCGAGCGACCCTGCGACCGGCTGCGGACTGGATGCTGGCCTTTGGTGCGATCGCGATCGTGTTGACCATAGCAGCAGGGTTTCAGGCCTATTACACGGTAGCTCATGATGCGCCGTCGCATGCAGCGATGACCACGCACCGTAACTGGGCTGTACCATCCGGCCTCGCCATCCTGCTATTGGCGGCCTGGCGCTGGACGGGAAGAACAAAAGCCGCCTCTGGTATTTTCGTCACAGGCTTGGCTGCGGCCGCGCTCGGCTTAACCGTCACAGCCTGGTGGGGCGGTAAAATCGTCTATGGCTACGGTCTTGGCGTCAAAAGCCTGCCGCAGGTAACCGGAGATGGCCACGACCATGATCATGGCGGCAGCGGCGCCGCGGCAGATCATGACATGGATGCCATGCCAGACTTGGCGGCGACCGCGAATGACCATGACAATGCTGACGGCCAGCATGACACCGCGCCAGCCAGCCATGACAATAGCGATGGGCACCACGATGAAGACAGCCCGCCTGCAATCCCGGCCTCGCAGACCGGGTCGCCGGCGAGCGTCGCTGACGCGTTCGGCGAAGCGCTAAAAGCAGGGGATGAGGCAGCGCTTCGTGAACTCTTTGCGCCCGGCGCTGTGATCGCAGAAGGCGGCGGCGCTGAGCGTTCATTCGAAGAGTATGCTGGCCACCATATGTCTAATGATATGGCCTATGCGGCGGCAGTGTCATTCGACCTCAAAGACCGAAACATTATCGAGAATGGCGATATCGCGACGGTGATCTCTCAAGCGGAGATTAATGGCGCCTATAGGGGCGAGCCCGTACACCGCCAAGCTATGGAAACCATGGTTCTCAAACGCGACGCTGGGGTCTGGAAGATTCACCATGTCCATTGGTCATCCGCGCCGATCACCGAAGATCACGAGCACTGATAAATGGCTGGGGGTGGCCAAACACAGCTTGCAGACCCGCTCATAGGTCAAAACCACTTCACTGCAGTGCGGTGGGGACTGGCCGGAATTGTCGCGCTTGGCCATGTTTGGCTGCTAACCGTTGGGCCAGAGCCGCTACAAATTCATGGATGGTTGGCGAGCTATATGGCGGTCAACGGCTTTTTTGTGCTGTCTGGTTTGTTAATTGCCAAAAGCCTACACACCAGGCGCAATTTGGGCGCTTACGCACAATCGCGCATTTTGCGCATCTACCCAGCTCTCATTGTGGTCATGGTCGCATTCTTGCTCGTCTTCATGCCGCTTTTCTCCCATGAGGAGCTGACAAGATCACGGTTTTTGAGTGCGGGTCTCTATGTCTTGAAAGTGCTCGCAATGGGCGATCATGCAAGTCAGCCAGCCCATATTTACGCCGATAATCTTGAAACCGTCTTCAATGATCCGCTCTGGACCATTCGATATGAGTTAGCCGCCTATATATTGGCCGCAATTGCTTTCATATTCGGCTTCGCAAACGGCCGCATCCGAGTTTTGATGACATATTTGGCTGTGCAGAGCGCTTACGTGTATTTCGCAACGGCGCATCAAGACAGTGACCTGCATGTCAATTTGATGCCTATGCTCAGGCTTAGTTCAAGCTTTTTATTGGGGATGTTGCTTTGGCATTGGCGCGAGTTTCGACGGCCGCCAATCTGGGCGATCGCAGGTCTAGCGACGCTGTTTGGTCTTTTTGGCGGCAGCTTTCTAGGAGAAATTTTCGCAAACTGGGCGTTGACGGCCATCATTTTGCGCCTCGGTCTGCCGAAAAAGGCAAATGCTCGAATAGCCGGTATTCCTGACTATTCCTATGGGATTTATATTTGGCACTTCCCGGTGATGCAGTCTCTGCTTGTTTGGCAATCTGACCTAAATCCACTGACGCTTCTGGCTGTCTCTACCCCGGTTTACCTGTCGATTGCCGCGATCTCATGGCATTTCATAGAGAAGCCTGCCCTGGCCTTTAAAACTGCGCCCCAAACCCGCAACCGCAAGTCAAAGACTTTAGCTTCCCAAGCTCAAACCTTGTCTCCTGCAAGTTCAATTGAGGGAGACGCGCAATGAACGCAGCATCGACCGGTTTTGCCAACGATCCGCTGTTTCGCGCCAACCACTTCACCGCGGTGCGCTGGGTGCTGGCGATCGCTGTAGTGCTCGGTCATGTCTGGCTCCTCACGACAGGGTTCGAACCGCTTCGCATCCACGAATGGACCGCCAGTTACATGGCCGTGAATGGCTTTTTCGTGCTGTCCGGTCTCCTGATCGCCAAGAGCCTTCACACCCGGCGCGATATGCGCGCCTATGCGTTATCGCGGTTTCTCCGCATTTATCCAGCTCTAGGCGTGGTGCTCATCGCTTTTGCGCTTGTGTTTGCGCCCGCACTCGGAGCCATAAATGGGACATCCATTTTAAAGCCTGATGATTGGCTATACGTCGTCAAGGTTTTAGCTCTGGGGGACCCCGAAAGCGCGCCTGCCCAAATCTTCACAACTAATCTAGAGACAGACTTTAATGGTCCCCTTTGGACCATCCGTTTCGAAATCGCAGCCTACATTCTTGCTGGAATAGCTTTTATGATTGGGCTGGTTAATGGCCCTTGGCGGATACTTGGCGTCTTCACAATCGTACAATCGGTTTACCTCGGTGCGCCATTCGTTATCGATACAAGTGCGCTTCCGCCGAGTGTGATGTCGCTGCTACGCCTTTCATCAGCTTTCCTACTTGGAATGACCCTTTGGCATTGGCCGGTCTTGCGCAAACCCCCAATTGTGGCGATCGCTGGATTGATTGCCGTGTTCGCGCTGTTTGGCGGCGGGCCTTTTGGCGAACTATTTGCAACCCTTGCCCTGACAAGCCTTATGCTGCGGGCTGGTTTGCCAAAACGTGCTTCGCCTCGTGTCGCCAAGATCCCAGATTATTCGTATGGGATTTATATTTGGCACTATCCGATTTTGCAGCTGCTTCTGGTCGCTCAACCTGACCTTGCCCCGGCAATGCTTGGCCTAGTGGCCACGCCGCTCGTTCTGTTTGCCTCGGCTGCGTCCTGGCACATTATTGAAAAGCCGGTGCTCAGGCTGAAGCCCGGTGCGCACCCCAAAAAACAAAAAACCGTCTCGACGGAGGTCGCTGCATGACCTCCGCGCCGCATTCACTGACTGAAACACTGCTTCGGGCTCAAAGCCAATTTGAGAAGCTTATAAGCGGCGCATCTGAAAACACACCCACAACTAAGTTTGCACAAATGGCATTCATGACGGCCGAGGTGTGCATTCTTCTTTCTGAGGCACTTGCGAAGTCGATCGAACACCGCCGAGAAAATCTCCTCAGGGCACTACGAGCGATGGCAGGTATTTTCAGAGGCCTTGAAAGAGCCTCGCTGGAAACGACGAGCAACAGCCCGAACAGGCTCGGGACCGCGTGCGGTCAATGCGAAACAGCGATCTACGCTTTTCTTAAAGCAACCGAGCCTGACACTCAGGGGAGATTGAAATGAGCGCGGCGCCCTGGTCTGGCGCGTTGGCCATCGGGGTCGGCTGGGCCGCGCTCGACGCTCGCCTTGGCAAGAACACGGCACATGCTCATTTGGCACATCAGGCCATACTCGGGCTGGATGGCGCAGTCGTGGTGACGACAAACTCAGAGATAGTAGCCCCGACCGGCAAGGCTATTCACATCCCTACTGGGCAGACCCATTCCATCGGTCCTGAGGGACGCCTGACGCGCTCGATCTATATTGACCCGCGCTTTTCCGGAATTCGAAACGATCAGCAATGCAATCAGCCTGCCTGCCTTTCGGATGATCTATCAGCCGCTCTGGAGCACATCACCGACACTAATCAGGCGCGCGATTGGGCGAAAAGGTTCGCGGGCCGGTTGCCTGGTTCGGCCATAGATTCACGCCTACAAAAAGCCCTTGGCAACGTTCGCGCACTCGCCAATCCCGCCGCTCTGGCGCGCGAGCTCGCGCTGTCTCCAACTCGGCTGCGAGAGATCGTCAAGGCGGACTTCGGTGTTCCGCCCAGCAACCTATTGCAATGGTTGCAATTGCTCGGCGCCGCTAAGGCAATGGAGGCGTCGTCCAGTCTCGCTGATGCAGCGGCCGCGGGCGGTTTTGCTGACCAGGCGCATTTCACTCGCCGACTGCAACAATGGTTCGGGGTGACCCCAAAAATTGGCCTGTCGGGTTTGGAGGTGTCCGTCGATGATCTCAGCTGATCCCTCACCCAACGCGGATTGGTCGGCGCGCTTGTCTTGCTCAAGACAACGATGCGGGCCCTAAGTATATATACGGAGTAACCAATACCCCCTATGGGTATTAACTCATTTTCGAAGCAACGCATCGCTGTCGCACGAATTATGTGGCGGCAACAACCAAAGAGAAGGAAAACACCATGCGCCTCATCCCCACTGGGCACGCCCTATCCATTTTTCTCGCCATCACGTTTACGCTCTGTATCGCATGGGGGTTGGTCGCACCGCCTAGTCTCCACATGCACGGTGCGTGGGAAGAGCTCCTACCCGGATTTGAATTCATTTCGGTTTCAAGCTTCTTCCTCGGCCTCATCGAGTCCTACGTTTACGGCTGGTATATCGCGCTTGTCTTCGTACCGCTCTACCGGCTGTTCAATCGCCAAAAAGCCTAATGCAAGAACTCCATTAAAGATCAGCCGCCCAACCCGGGCGTTGACCTTTAAGAGTGACACTGAAGCCAAACCCCGGAGGGGCGGATATGACCAATACCGATCATAAACATCACGAGCATGGACATCATGATCACCACCACGGGGATGATCATGATTGTTGCCATGGTGGCGGAGACGCCGATGCCGGCGCGGACGGCAAATATGATCTCGTCCCGCAGGGCTACACAGGCACGGTCTATACATGCCCGATGCATCCAAACGTTCGCGACGTCCGAAACTCCGGGTGCCCTATCTGCGGCATGGCGCTGGAGCCAGAAGGTGTTGTCGTAGGCGAAGAAGACACTTCAGAACTCGACGATATGACCCGTAGATTCTGGATCAGCGCCATCTTCACCATCCCGCTTGCCATTTACGCCATGGGTGACCTGATCTCCGGCAAACCCCTCGAAGGGCTTTTGCCCGCCGGTTGGTCCCAATGGGCTCAATTCGTGCTGGCGGCTCCTGTCGTCCTCTGGGGCGGATGGCCATTCTTCGTCCGTGGTGTTCGGTCGGTACGGACGATGAACCTCAACATGTTCACCCTTATCTCTCTCGGCGTAGGCGTTGCTTTTGTCTTCTCGCTTGTTGCAACAGCTTTGCCAGGCATCTTTCCGCACGCATTTCGCAATGAGGCTGGCGAAGTCGCTGTATATTATGAAGCGGCCGCGGTGATCACGACGCTCGTATTGCTCGGGCAGGTTCTTGAGCTGCGAGCCCGAAGCGCAACATCGGGAGCAATCCGCGCGCTCCTGGAACTCACCCCGCCGACAGCAAACCGAATCGTGGCGGACGGACAGGAAGAAGAGGTTTCCGTCGACGATGTCCAGAGCGGTGACCGGCTACGGGTCCGGCCAGGCGAAAAAGTACCTGTCGACGGCGAAGTTGTTGAAGGGCGTTCGAATGTCGACGAGTCCATGATCACTGGAGAACCTATTCCAGTCGAGAAAGCAGCAGGGGATCCGATTACCGGCGGTACAGTTAACGGCACCGGATCACTCGTCATGGCCGCGACGCGCGTCGGCGAAGATACAATGCTATCGCAAATCGTACGCATGGTCGCCGAAGCTCAGCGCTCACGCGCGCCCATCCAGAAGCTCGCCGACACAGTGGCCGGCCTGTTTGTCCCGGCCGTCGTCGTGATCGCGATTATCACTTTCATCGTCTGGGCGATTTTTGGGCCTCACCCGGCCATGGCTTTTGCGATCGTCAACGCCGTGGCTGTGTTAATTATTGCGTGTCCCTGCGCGCTTGGCCTTGCAACGCCGATGTCAATTATGGTCGCCACAGGAAAGGGCGCACAGAGCGGCATTCTGATCAAAAATGCTGAAGCGCTCGAGACGTTTGAAAAAGTCGACACGATCGTCGTCGATAAGACCGGCACTTTGACAGAGGGCCACCCCAAACTTGTGACAGTCGAGCCTGCGAGTGGTCTCGCAGAAGCAGACTTCCTGGCTTACGCTGCCGCGATTGAACGCGGGAGCGAGCACCCTCTTGCGCAAGCCATCGTCAACGGGGCCGAAGAGCGCGGCGCAGCGCGCCTGAAGTCGACCGATTTTGAATCAGTCACCGGAGAAGGCGCGCAGGGCCGGGTCGATGGAAAGCTTTTCGCCATCGGCAACGCCAAGATGATGCGCCGGGTCGGTGCTTTTGACGAAACACTGAAAGCCCATGCTGAAACCTATCGCCGCGACGGCCAGACGGTGATGTTCGCCGCTCTGGACGGCAAACCGGCGGGCCTGATTGGTGTCGCCGATCCAATCAAAGAAACGACCCCTGAAGCCATAGCCGCCTTGCACAAGGCTGGCATGAAAGTCGTCATGCTGACAGGCGACAGCCTGGCAACAGCACAAGCGGTTGCACGCCAAATCGGCATTGATGAGGTAGAGGCCGATGTGTCACCAGAAGACAAAAACCGGATCGTGCGCGAACTCCAATCGAAAGGTGCGGTCGTCGCCATGTGCGGCGACGGCATCAATGACGCGCCTGCCCTTGCTCAAGCGGATATCGGAATAGCCATGGGAACCGGTACAGATGTGGCCATGGAGAGCGCCAGTGTCACCCTGGTCAAAGGCGATCTTCGCGGTGTCGCCCGCGCGCAGCGGCTGAGCCGCGCGACGATGGGCAATATTCGCGAAAACCTGTTCTTTGCCTTTATCTATAATTCGCTCGGCGTGCCGGTTGC
>NZ_QWFZ01000023.1 GCF_003576315.1 Henriciella mobilis
GGCTGGTTCTGACATGAGCTTGGCCTCCTTTTCAAGTGAATGTTGTTAGACGAGAGCCAGATGACACATTGTGCATTGCTTCTCTGAACCATAGTTTCTAGATTCTCTGTTACAGGTGGGCTACAGATGGTGCACTTTGGACTAGATCTAATTCTCTGCTGGCATGACTTGATCCAGGACAGTCTTGATGTTGGTGATGGCTTCTTGCAGGTACTCGCCGATAACTGGGCGCATGTAGGCACCGTAGACACCGAGAGCAGCAGAGCGGGCCCTGTCTACAACTGGGGATGTCTCCTCAGCAACAGCCCTAGCGACCTGTCCAGAAATCTGCATGTAGCGGTTCAGTTCTCCAGTATTGACAGCGTCTTTGGCAGCCTGTGCGTTCTCATTGGCCTCAGCCGCTGCCACAATCTTGTTGTATGCATTGTGAAGCCTTTTGATGAATGTGTTCTTCAGGTCATTGTACTTTTCCACAAGCTCGGCCTCTGGCGCAGGGATTTCGCACAAGCTCAGCGAAACCTGCAGGGCGAGGAAAACCGCAAAGACAATTTTGGCGTTCATGTCTGCTGC
>NZ_QWFZ01000024.1 GCF_003576315.1 Henriciella mobilis
GAAGCGGGGATCGAAAACCAGCAAGCCGCACGTCCCAACGGACGCTGCGGGCGCTGGTGCAGCCTGTTTGCTGGATGGATACCGCATCAGCGCGCTCGCGCCTTACATGGATCGCGCTCAGCCCTGTTTTGGAGTGGTCCTCAGCCTTCCCAATGCACGGCAAGAACGTTCGGGAAACAGATATCACACGTAAAGCTGGTAATCCCTTGCACTGGCGGGGGCTTCGAGACGTAATAGGACGGTGAGGGGTATGCACGCGGAGTGCATTGTCGACTCATGCTCAGGAAAGAATTCGACCCATGTACCGCCTCGTCTATGTCAGCACGGCTGTGGACGGCCTTTCGGATGCCGATATCGATCATATTCTGAACGTCTCGCAGTCGAACAATGATGAACGCTACATCACCGGCTTCCTTGCCCATAATGGCCGCAGCTTCATGCAGGCCCTGGAAGGCGAACGCAATGAAGTCGAGGAGATCTACGACCGCATCGTCAATGATGATCGCCATTTCGGCGTGACCCGCATCATTGGCGAGCCGGTCGGCAAGCGCGCCTTTCCCGAATGGTCGATGAACTATCACCGGGTGGACAATGACGAGGGCTCCTCAGCCATGGTGATCCGCAAAGATGATTCCGTCGATGCGCTGATGAACCCGGATATGCCGCGCGACCTGCTTTACCTGTTCTCGAAGTTCATCCGCATGCGCTAGGGCCCGCTGCGGCGGGCTGGCACAGGGCGCGCTAACGATCCGGAAACCCATGTCTGAAATGCTTCCCGGCACAGTCCGATCATTGCGTTCCCCGGGGGGCATATGGAAACCGAGATACAGCTGCTGATGGCGCGTGTCTCTCATCTCGGCGAGATGAGTGAAGCCGAAGCCCGGCGCATAGTGAACGAAGTCTACCGCGACGGCGTTGTAAACCGCCAGGAAGCCGAAGCGCTGTTCCGCCTCAACGAACAGCTGGCAGAACGCGACCCGGTCTGGGTCGAGCGCTTTGTCGAGGCGATAAAGGACTTCCTGCTGACGCGCGAAGCACCCGAAGGCTGGATCACGGACGAGGAAGCCGGCTGGCTGATCGGTATAATCGGCCGCGACGGGCATATCGAAACAGCGAGCGAGATCGATCTGATGCTGTCGCTGCTGCGCCATGCCGAGGGTGCGCCGGCATCCCTCTCGCACTACTGCCTCGAAGCGATTTCACGCCGGATCATCAAGAATGGTGTTGCCGACGAAGCCATGAGTGAGCGGATGCGGCGCATCCTGCATGCACCGGGCGGCGATTCGGGCCTCTGGGTCAGCCGGGATGAGGCGACGGTCCTGTTCCGGACCAATGACGCCATTGCCGAGGCGCCGAATGCCAAGAGCTGGAACAATGTCTTCGCCAAGGCCATCCTGAACCATCTCCTCGCTGCCGCTCATCCCGAACCGCAGACCGAATCTGATGCACTGTCGCGCGAAGCCTGGCTGCAGGACAACAAGGTCAGCGTCGGCGGCTTTTTCGGCAAGATGGCCAATGCCTTCACGAGCGGCGCCTGGTTCGACAAGGTCAGCTATGACCCGGAAGCGGCCGCCCGCGCGCGCTACATGGCCAAGGAGGCCGCAGCCAAGGCCGGCAAGCAGGTCACCGAGGAAGAAGACAAATGGTTCCTGCGCCGGTTGGGCTGGGACAAGTCAGTCAGTCCGGCAGAGCGCACGCTTATCGAATTGCTGAAAAGCGAAGCGCCGGGGTTCGCGCGCGGTCTCAAGGAGGCGACCCAGGCCATGGACGCGGCATAACACATGCTGATTGTCCTCGGCATTGCCGCCATTCTGGTCATCACCACAAATGCGATTCATCTGGCAGGGCTGGTCGGCCTCTCGGCTGTCATGCGCCGGCAGCGGTTTCACCCCGCACACCTGGAAACCAAGATCGGGCAGGGCATGTCGATCATCGTCTACGTGCTTTCGATTTTCCTGCTCCATGCAGTGGAAATCTGGGTCTACACGGCGGCCTTTCTCTGGGTGAACGCGTTCGATAATGTCTACGAGGCGCTCTATTACTCGATTTCGTCCTTTACGACGGTCGGCTTTGGCGACGTCCTCCCCGACCATCCCTGGCGCATGCTCGGGGCGACAGAATCGGCCAACGGTTTCCTGCTCATCGGCTGGTCGACGGCCTTCCTGGTTTCGATATCCAGCAAGATCCGCATGTTCGAGGCCAGTCTCGAGCGCGAAGGGCCCGCGTCTCAATCACTAAGCACTGCGGCCGAAAGCGAAAACTAAACGGCCTGACGCAAGGGCAGCTGATGGACAGCGCCGCATGCGGGCGATAAGCCACAACCCAGTGTTTTGTAGCTGCTGTTTCAGGGGGCAGTCATGTTCAAGAAAATCCTGATCGCCAATCGCGGCGAGATCGCCGTGCGGGTCATCAAGACCTGCAAGCGTTTGGGCGTGAAGACCGTCGTCGTCTATTCCGATGCCGATGCCGATTCCATGGCTGTCGAAATGGCCGATGAAGCGGTCCATATCGGTCCGCCGCCGGCTGCTGAGTCCTATCTTGTCATGGACAAGATCATCGATGCGGTGAAGCAGACGGGCGCCGAGGCGATCCATCCAGGTTTCGGCTTCCTGTCGGAAAACCCGGCTTTCGCCAAGCGCCTCGAGAAGGAAGGCATCACCTTTATCGGTCCCAACCCGCACGCCATCGAGGCGATGGGCGACAAGATCAGCTCCAAGAACCTCGCGGCCGAAGCAGGCGTCTCCACGGTCCCCGGCCATATGGGGTTGATCGAGGACACCAAGGAAGCGCTGAAGGTCTCGAAGGACATTGGCTATCCCGTCATGATCAAGGCTTCAGCGGGCGGCGGCGGCAAGGGCATTCGCGTTGCCTACAATGACAAGGAGGTCGAGGAAGGCTTCCCGGCCGTGAAGGCTGAAGCCAAGGCCTCCTTCGGCGATGATCGCATCTTCATCGAGAAGTTCATCGAGAGCCCGCGCCACGTCGAAATCCAGGTGATGGGCGACAAGCATGGCAATTGTGTCTACCTGTTCGAACGCGAATGCTCGATCCAGCGGCGCAACCAGAAAGTCATCGAGGAAGCGCCGAGCCCGCTGCTCGACGAGGAAACCCGCAAGAAGATGGGCGAGCAGGCTGTCGCGCTGGCCAAGGCTGTCAATTATGACAGCGCCGGCACGGTCGAGTTCGTCGCCTCCGGCGTCGACAAGAGCTTCTACTTCCTCGAAATGAACACCCGCCTGCAGGTGGAGCACCCGGTGACCGAAATGATCACTGGCGTCGACCTGGTCGAGCAGATGCTTCGCGTCGCTTATGGCGAAAAGCTTGCGATCAAGCAGAAGGACCTGAAGATCAATGGCTGGGCGGTCGAGAGCCGTGTCTATGCCGAAGACCCCTATCGCAAGTTCCTGCCGTCCATTGGCCGGCTGAAACGCTTCCATCCGCCAGAGGAAGGCCCACTCATGGGCGGGACCGTCCGGATGGATTCAGGCGTGCGCGAGGGCGATGAGATCTCGATGTTCTACGACCCGATGATCGCGAAGCTGGTCACGCACGGCAAGACGCGGGACGACGCGCTGGACGTCCAGGCCGCCGCGCTCGACCGCTTCCACATCGAGGGCATCCAGGACAATATTCCCTTCGTGGCCGCGGTGATGGACGAAGAGCGCTTCCGCTCCGGCGACATCACGACGAACTACATCAAGGAACAGTTCCCCGACGGCTTCAACGGCACCGAGCCGACAGACCACCAGACTCTGATCCTGACCGCAGCCGCCGCTTATGTGCACGGCGTCTTCGCCCGGCGCGCCGAGAAGATATCTGGCCGCATGAGCCAGCCCGGCCCACAGCGTAAGGACTGGGTCGTCATCCTGGGCGACACCCATCATGAGATCGAGCTTGATCTGGGCGACCATGAGGCCACCATCGCTATCGATGGGACCAACCATACGCTTTATACGCACTGGAAACCGGGCACCCACCTCTTCGAAGGCCAGCTGGACGGCGAATCCTTCGCAGTGAAGTTCTCCGACAAGACCGAAGGCTATGTCTTCCGCCATCGCGGCGTGTCAGTTCGGGCGCTGGTCTGCACGCCGATGACGGCAGCGCTGCATGCCCGTCTGCCAGAAAAGCCGAAGCCGGACACGTCCAAGCTCGTCATCTCGCCGATGCCAGGGCTTGTCGTCTCGATGGATGTCGAGGTCGGCATGGACGTCGAGGAGGGCGGGGCAGTCTGCATCGTCGAAGCGATGAAGATGCAGAACATCATCCGCGCAGAAGCGAGCGGCAAGGTGAAGGCGATCAATGTCGCAGCCGGCGACAGCGTCGCAGCTGACGAAGTGATGGTCGAATTCGAGTAGGAGGCGATTGTCCCCCTCCCTCGGACATCGTAGTAGTCTGTCCTTCTGACGCTGGAGACACGCTATGGGCAATCTACTATTCAACCCGCAAGGGCGGATCCTGAAGAACAGGTTCTGGCAGGGCCTGGTTGTGCTGACTGTCGCGTCTGTGATCGTCACGGCGCTGCCGGTCTATCTCGGCACGATGTTCGGCATCGTCTCGCTGCTGATGATCTATCCCTATATCTGCGTCTACGCCAAACGCTTCCACGACGCCGGAACGACGGGGTGGTGGGTGATCGTCGTCTGGCTCGGCACCCTGGTGCTCAGTTTCATTGAAGGCATGATTCTGGGCCCGATGTTTCTGGGAGAATCCGGCCGCGCCATCCAGGCAGAAGCGGCCGAACGACTGGCCCAGGGCGAGTTCGACGTCTTCATGCAGGCGCAGGAAAGGCTGGCTGAAATCATGCTGCCGCTGTCCATCATGACTGTTGTCGCAAACAATGCGATCGTAGGCTTCATCGTCGGTTCGCTGGCGACCGAGCCACGCACCAACAAGCATGGTCCGGTGCCTGGAACTGAGCATGACGAGTTCAGCTGACATTTTTCTTATCGTTTATTGATAAATTAGGAAAAGGGCGTATAAGCGTTTTTCGATAAGAACGCGAAGGCCCACCCGGATGTCAGACTCAAGCACGACTGCCCTTGACCGAAAGCGCCCCTGGCTGACGGATGAACGTGAGCTGCCAGCCAACATGAACTGGCTGCAGACGCTGTTCAATCCAACAGGCACGTCGCCGCGCCTGCATTTCACGCGGGCCTGGACCTTGCTGTTCATGCTGCAGCTGCTGGTGATCATCCTGCCGTGGTCGATCGCTCTGATCTTCAATTCAGCCGGCGGGGACGGCCAGCCGATTGGTGAGTTCGGGCTGTTCGCGACGCCGGTGGTGTTTATCGTCACGACGCTGATTTCCTATGTCATCCACTCGCGGCGACTCCTTGATGCCGGAAAGACGCCGCTGCTGGCGATCATCCCGCTGATTCCACTCATTATTGGACTGGCGGTCTTCATGATGACCGCGCAAGGGCAGTCGGCCCAGTATGACAAGCGGTTCGAGATGCGTCAGGACTATCTGGCCGATCCGGACGGCTTCCGCGCAAAGCAGCGTGAAGAGCGGGAAAAGGCGAAAGCCGAAGCCGAGAAGAAGGCCGCAGAGGCTGAGGCCAATGGCGAAGCTGCGCCCAGCCAGCCGCAGGGCCAGGGACGCCGTGGTCCCGGTGGTCCGGGCGGTATGATGAACTTTGAACAGCCATTGCCGCCGAAGGCCGAGTTCGTGCTGAAGAATGCGCTGCCCCCGATGCAGATGATCATGATCCTGCTCAGCGCGCCGATTGCGATCTGGAGCCTGATGTGGGTTGCGCGCGCGCCGTATTTCGGGCGGTATCCGGGCGAGAAAGAAGCCGTGCAGGCGGAAAGTGGCGACCGGCGTCCCTATGAAGCCTGAGCTTCGCTAAGCGGGGCAGGCGCGTCCACGACTTCCGACAGGAAGACCTTCCGGAACGCCTTTTTCAGCGCGTCGTCGGCATCGTCCATCGTCACTGGCAGACCGAGATCGACCAAGCTCGTGACGCCTAATCCGTCCTCGGCAATGCCACACGGTGTGATCCCGCCAAAGTGCGAAAGGTCCGGCTCCACGTTCAGGCTGATGCCGTGGAAGCTGACCCAGCGTTTCAGGCGCAGGCCGATGGCGGCGATCTTGTCTTCCCGCAGCGGGCCGCCCGGCTGGGTGCGGTCGACCCACACGCCGACGCGACCGTCGCGAATCTCGCCCTTTACATTGAACTGGTCCAGCGCCTCGATGATCCAGGCCTCGAGCCTTGCCACGAAATCGCGGACATCGCGCCCGCGCTGGCCGACATCGAGCATCACATAGGCCACGCGCTGGCCGGGGCCGTGATAGGTATATTGCCCGCCGCGGCCCGCCTCGTAGACGGGGAAGCGGCCAGCATCCTTCAGGTCTTCCGGCCGGGCGCTGGTCCCGGCTGTGTAGAGCGGCGGATGCTCCAGAAGCCAGACAAGTTCCGGTGCGCCCGTCTCCCGGATCGCCTGCACGCGGCGCTGCATGAAAGCCAGCGCGGCCTCGTAATCCACAGGCGCGGGGCTGACGGCCCATTCGACGGGAGGAAAATCTGTCATTCTGCGCATATAGAGGTGCAAGGAGGGCTTCACAAAGCCTTCCTGCGCACTTATACCGCGCGTTCTTCCCGTACGGGACTTAGCGGTCGTGGCGGAACTGGTAGACGCGCAGCGTTGAGGTCGCTGTGGAGCAATCCGTGGAGGTTCGAGTCCTCTCGACCGCACCATCCCGGGGAAGATGTGTTGGCAGTAGGGCAGGAATCCTGTCCATTCAGGATAGGAGGTTCTCCCCATGTCCGAGCTGCCTGAGACCCCACAGGAAGATCATGTCGAAGACGTCGTCCAGGCGAAGCATCTCGCCCTGGAGCAGGATGTCCGCGAGGCTGTCTGGGACAAGGATTCGCGCTGGCTGTCGCGTACGCTGAACCGGCTTCATCCGGCCGATGCCGCTGACCTTCTCGAACAGCTTTCGACCGACGACTTCGCCGATGCGGTTTCGCTGCTGGGTGGCCAACTGCCGACGGACATCATTATCGAATTGCGCGACGAGTATCGCGTCGAAGCCGTCGACGTGCTGCCTGACGATGCGGTGGCGGCGGTCCTGGGTGAGCTCGATTCAGACGATGTCACAACCATTCTCGAAGACCTTGAGGATGACCGGCGCGAGCGTATTCTCGACGAACTGACGCCGGCGGACCGGGCCTCCTTCGAACAGGGGCTCGCCTTCGACGAAGACACAGTCGGCCGTCTCATGCAGCGCGAGTATTTCGCGGCGCCTGAATTCTGGACGGTCGGGCATGCCATCGACCATGCGCGTGAAAACGCCGAAGCGCTGCCGGCTGAATTCTATGAAGTCTATGTGATCGACCCGACTCACCGCCTCAAGGGGCAGGTGCCGCTCGCGACGCTCCTGCGGACCCCGCGTGACGTGAAGCTCGACGACATCATGGAAGAGGTCCAGTCGGACATCAAAGGCAACATGGACCAGGAGGATGCAGCCTACCAGTTCCAGAAATACTCGCTTGCCTCCGCGCCAGTCACGGATGATGCCGGACGGCTTATGGGCATGCTGACCGTCGATGATGTGGTCGACGTCATCCAGGAAGAAAACACTGAAGACCTTCTGGCCCTGTCCGGTGTGCGCTCGGCTGAAGGCACAGACACCGTGCTGGATTCGGTGAAGGCGCGTGCCCCCTGGCTGGCGGTCAACCTGCTGACGGCTTTCATCGCCTCAGGCATTATTTCAATGTTCGAGACCACGCTTGACCGGTTTGTTCAACTGGCGATCCTGATGCCCGTCGTGGCAGCGCTGGGTGGTAATGCCGGCAGCCAGGGCCTTGCTGTTGCCGTTCGCGCCATTGCCGAGCGGGAGATGGACGGCGATGCGAGCCGCCGTGCCATTGTCCGCGAAACGCTGACCGGCATCGCCAACGGCGTGATCTTTGCCATCGGCGTGGCCGCGATTGCGGGCTTCTGGTTCCAGAGCGTGGCATTGGCTCTCACCATTGGCATAGCCATGTTCGCAACCTTCGTCTGGGCAGGCTTCTCGGGCGTTATCGTGCCCCTCGGCCTGCGAAAGATGGGCGCCGACCCGGCTGTGGCCTCGTCCGTTTTCGTGCTCACGCTGACAGATGTGATGGCCTTCTTCAGCTTTCTCGGCCTTGCGACCCTTATTCTGCTGTAATTGCGCAGGTTTCTCCTATCAGGCGTATGACTTGCAGTAATGCCTGATCGAACAGTGCCGTCTGTATCGGTTTGGAGCAAAGTATGAGTTCAGCCCTTCGTACGTCCGAAGCCGGACTGAAGCTGATCATGGCGTATGAGGGATTCAGGTCTCATTCCACGCGGCTGCCTGACGGTCGCTGGGTGATCGGCTATGGGCATATGCGTGCCGCCCGCGCCGGGTTGAAAGTCAGCCAGCCGGAGGCCGCTGCCATCCTGAGAGAGTTTGACCTGCCGCCGATTGAACAGGCCTTGCAGGAACTCGTTCTCGTGCCGCTGAACCAGCATGAATTCGATGCGCTGGTGTCCTTTGTATTCAATGTGGGCGTAGACCAGTTCGAATCCTCCGATGTGCTTTCGGCGCTCAATGCCGGTGACCGCATGGCCGCCGCACGGGCATTGGAACTCTGGTGCAATGCGAAGGTCGGCCCGAGGAACATGATCGTGGATCCACTCATCCGTCGCCGCGCAGACGAAAAAGCGCTTTTCCTGAAAACGACCGGCTCGGTTCCGCTCGCCGCCTCAAGCCGGTTCCGCCCGACGCCAGAGCCTCGCCCAGAGCCGGAACCATCCCGCTGGGGAGACTTCAAGGTCAGCGAAGCGGCCGCGCCGGAAGCAGAGGAACAACGCGCCGAAACACCGACGGAAGCGGCTGCGCGTAATGTGAAGGAGCGCCTCACCCGCATTCTGGGCGAGTATGAAGACACAAGCACCAAGGCTGGTTCGGAGGAGGAGGACACCGCCGAAGCTGCCGTCAAGGCGGCTGCCGAGCAGGAAGCGAGCGTTGAAGAAATTCGCGCCGCGATTTCCGCGCTTGTCGCCGAAGACGACGATCAGGACGATGGTGCGGGCCTTGATGCCCAGGATATCGCTGCCGATCTCGATCCCGACGCCTTCGATATTGAAACCGGCCAGCTTGATGTCGTCGAGACGTCGGCTGGGGCACGCCGAAACCGCCTGTATATCGACGATGTAAAGCCAGCCGAAATTCCGCCAGCCGACCCGGACCTGCGCCGCGGCGATGATGCGGGCAACCTGACCGAAATGGTCGTCTTTGCCGTTATCGCGATGGTTGGCGCCCTGATCTTCCTTCTGGGTGGAGCCTTTGGTCTTGGCTGGTTCGGGACAAGCCTTCCAGGCCACGCAAACGCTTATGGCTACCTGCCGCCATTCCTGATGATGACGGGCGCGCTGATTTTCGTGGTGATGATCTATTACTGGATACGCGCCATCATTTCCCGGCGCTGAGACAGGTCAGACCGCAACGCTGTGCAGTTCCGCCGGCTTGCCGAGGCTCAGCACCTGGCCCATGGCGCTGATCAGGCCGCGTTCGTCAATGGGTTTCGAGACGTAGCCGTCAAAACCCATATTGAGATACCGTTCCCTGTCGCCCTCCATCGAGTCGGCTGTCAGCGCGATCACCGGGACGAAGCGGTTGGGATTGGCAGACATGCGCAGCCTCTTCAGGGCCTCGATGCCGTCGAGGCCCGGCATATGGACATCCATCAGGACAATGTCGAACGCGCCGTCATTCAGGTGCTCCAAGGCTTCTGCACCATTGGACGCCTCAGTAATCTTGAGATCGTAGCTGTTCAGGAATGAGCGCGCGACGCGCAGGTTGATGTGATTGTCGTCAACGACCAGCACCCTGCAACCGCCGAGGCCGGAACGGGGTCTGTGGCTGGCCAGTTGAACCGTGTTGTTCTCCGCCGGCGCGCGGGCACTATCCGCGACGTCCGCGCTGAAGGTCAGCGTGAAGATCGATCCACGGCCAGGTTCGCTGACCGCGGTGACATCGCCGCCCATCATCTGTGCCAGCTGGCGTGTGATGGCCAAGCCAAGTCCCGTGCCGCCAAAGCGGCGGGTCGTCGAGCCATCCTCCTGGGAGAAGGACGCGAAGATGTGTTCGATCTTGTTCTCGGCGATCCCGCAGCCTGTGTCAGTGACGTGAACGGTCACAGTCGCCTTGCCGCTTTCAGCCGGTGAACAGGTCACAACGATCATCACCTCGCCTTCCTCGGTGAACTTGATCGCATTTGAGACAAGGTTGCCGATACACTGGCGAACACGGACAGGGTCGAAGGCAAGACGAGACGGCACGTTGGGGTCGACATGCAGGCGCAGGTCAATGCCCTTTTCTTCCGCGATCGACATATGCAGCTTGAACAGGCTGCTCAGCTTGTGGCGGATGTCGCTCTCGACGGGGGAGATTTCGAGCTTTCCGGCTTCGATCTTTGACAGGTCGAGAATGTCGTTGAGCAGCACCATGAGCGCGCGCCCGGAATCGAGGATGATCGAGACCTGTTCGGTCTGCGAGGCTGTAAGGTCTTCATGGGCCAGTGCCTGCGCCATGCCGAGGACGCCGTTCAGTGGCGTGCGGATCTCGTGGCTCATATTGGCCAGGAACTCCGACTTCATGCGGGTCGCTTGCTCAGCCCTGTGCAGGGCCTCGCGCAGCTCGTGTGCCTTGCGGCGTGTTTCACGAACATCCTCGATGTGGGTGATGAAGACTGTTGTGTCCTCACCTGGAAGCCGGGCGGCATTCATGGCGACCGATATCCGGATGAGTTCACCAGATTTGGTTTTCAGCTTGGCATCCGTCTTGTTCGAATAGCCTGTCCCCGGACCGGGGAACCGTGTCACCAACTCTTTGAAAGCGTCTTCCTCCATCAAAATGGCGGCGCTCTGGCCGATCAGATCGCCCGCTTCATAGCCCGACAGGGTAAGCATGGCATCGTTGACGTAGATCAGTGTGCCGTCACCATTCGCGATGGCAATACAGTGGGTTGCAGTGTCACACGCCAGCTTGAGCAATTCCGCCTGGCTGATCGCCTCGTCGCGCTCACGAGCCAGGTCCGTCACCTCGTGCGAACAGCAGATGACACTATCGCCATTGGGAATGACGACGGTTCGCATCACCTTGCTGAGCATCTTCACAGCGCGGCCCTGACTGGTGGTGAACGCAACGGTTTCGCCGGTGTTGAGGACTTTTCTGACGTTCCGGACCATTTCAGAGTCCCGGTAGGCCGGGTCGAACTCGAAGATGCGCATGCCCAGCACGCTGCCACCCTCGGGCAGGATTGACTTCTGCATCAGGCTATTGGCGCCAGTCCATTCGAAGTCGATGATCTCTCCCGCCTCATCGCGCACAGGGGCGACCTCGCAGACGATTATGGGTAGAAGGTCGAAGGTTGATGCGTCCATGGAAATCTCTGCGACTGTAGTGATTCCAGTAGAATCTGCGGCAACATGCTTAACGGTGTGTTTAGGATGAGGGCCTGTCTGCCTTTGACATCACCTACTCATTTGTCACTATCCGGACTTGGCTACCCGGAAAATGGTTGTCAGCTTCGTCAGGCGACACATGTCTGAAAAGAAACCCCGGTACCGTTGCAGCGTTGAGTGCCGGTCGCCAGTCCGAAAGGAGAACACAATGCCGATCGGAACGCATCCCGGCCATGAAAACGAAGAAACGGGCTTGAAGTCGAGCTTCGAACGCGTTCGCGCCACTTCTCTGGCGCTTGCCGAGGGGCTTTCAGATGCTGATGCGACGGTTCAGTCCATGGAGGATGCCAGTCCAGCAAAATGGCACCTCGCGCACGTAACGTGGTTTTTCGAGCGGTTTGTACTGTACGAGCACTTGCCGGGCTATTCGCCTTTCGATGAGCGTTATGACTACCTCTTCAATTCCTATTACGATGCCGTGGGTGACCGGCATCCGCGGCCCAGGCGGGGCCTGCTTACGCGGCCGGCCCTTGACGATGTGCTGGCTTACCGCGCGCATGTCGACCGGGCGATGGGGAGCCTCTTGTCGGGCGGGGCCAGCGACGCGCTTTCGAGACTTGTCATACTTGGCTTGCACCATGAACAGCAGCACCAGGAATTGTTCCTGACAGACATTCTGCACCTGTTTGCGCAGAGCCCCTTAAAACCGGCCTTCCGCGCGCCAGAGCCGCGCCTGATGAAAGGAGCAGCGGCACCTCTTGCCTGGACGCGCTTTGACGGCGGCTTGGTGGAGATTGGCCACACAGGCGGCGAATTCGCCTTCGATTGCGAAGGTCCGCGCCACAAGGTCTGGCTCGAACCGTTCGAGATCGCCAATCGCGCCGTCACAAACGAGGAGTGGATGGAATTCATTGCCGATGGCGGCTATGAGCGTCCGGACCATTGGTTGTCGGACGGCTGGGCCATGTGTCAGGCCGAGGGTTGGACCGCGCCGCTTTACTGGCGCATGGAGGACGGCGAATGGTCGACAATGACCTTGCGAGGCTGGCAGCCAGTCGACCCGCAAGCCCCCGTTTGCCATGTCAGCCAGTATGAAGCCGACGCCTATGCCAGCTGGGCGGGCGCACGCTTGCCAAGTGAAGCCGAATGGGAAACGGCAGCTGCTGGTACTGGTGCAAGGCTTGAGGGCAACGATGCTGGCACGGGACGGCTCAGCCCGGCGCCACAGGCGGGCAAGGGTTTGATCGGACTGTTTGGCGATGTCTGGGAATGGACGCAAAGTGCCTACTCGCCCTATCCGGGTTTCGAGGCTGAGGAGGGCGCTATCGGCGAGTACAATGGCAAGTTCATGAGTGGACAGTACGTCCTGCGAGGCGGGGCCTGCTCTACGCCGGAGGGCCATATCCGAACGACCTATCGGAACTTCTTCCATCCCGGCAAGCGCTGGCAGTTCTCTGGCTTGCGCCTGGCGAGGAATGCCTGATGGACGGCCTGACCAGGGATCCTTTCCGCGAAGATGTACTTGAAGGGCTGGCGAAGCCGCAAAAGGCTATCCCCAGCCGCTGGCTGTACGACGAGAAGGGCTCTCAGCTCTTTGACCAGATCACGCGCCTGCCGGAGTATTATCCGACCCGGACAGAGCTGGGCATCCTTCGTGAACGGGCAGATGAGATGGCCGAAGCCATCGGGCCGGATGCGGTCATCGTGGAGTACGGTGCCGGCTCACTGCTAAAGATTCGCCTCCTGCTGGACGCACTGGAACGGCCAGCAGTATTCGTGCCGGTCGATATATCGGCCTCCCACCTCGACGCGGCTGCAGACGAATTGCAGGCAGACTATCCCGATCTGGTCATACAGCCGATTGCGTCGGACTTCATGGCTTCCAACCTTGGCGAAGCCCTGCCGGAAACGGCGGGGCGTCGCGCCGGTTTCTTTCCCGGTTCGACGGTTGGCAATCTCGGCGATGACGATATCTGCCGGTTCCTGCGCAATGCGCGCGCTGACCTGGGAGGTCAGGCCTGCTTTGTGATTGGCCTCGACCAGCCAAAGTCACCGGATATCCTGGTCCCGGCTTATGATGATGCGCAGGGCGTGACAGCGGCATTCAACAAGAACCTCCTCGTCCGTATGAACCGCGAACTCGGCGGAAATATTGATATCGGTGCCTTTGCGCATGAAGCGCGCTGGAATGGTGCTGCCAGCCGTATCGAGATGCATCTGACAAGTCTCAAGGACCAGTCGGTGAAAGTGGCGGGAGAGACATTCGCCTTCCGGAAGGGAGAGACGATCCATACGGAGAATTCCCGCAAGATCGCGCTCGACGCGTTTTCGGCGCTGGCGGAGACAGCGGGCTGGGCGCTCACGCGGCACTGGACCGATCCGGACGGACTGTTTGCCGTCATGCTGCTGGAAGCGCAGTAGACGTCTGGCGGCATTAGGGGAGCGGGATGATGACCCTGGCTGAGTACAACGAATTCTGCGGCTCGCTCGCGCACACGACGCATGTCGTTCAGTGGGGCGGCAGCCACGTCTGGAAGGTGGGCGGGAAGGTCTTTGCAATCGGTGGGGAGAATGGCCCGGACGGTTTCCGGGTGAGTTTCAAGGTCTCTGACCTCGCCTTCGATATCCTGCGCGAGCAGCCAGGATGCCGGGGGGCACCTCATCTCGCTTCACGCGGCATGAAATGGATCCAGCGTTACAATACTGATGCTGTCGGTGATGATGCACTGAAGGACTATCTGAAGGAAAGCTACCGTCTTGTGTCTCTGGGCCTGACGAAAAAGCTTCAAAAGGAGCTAGGCCTAAATCAGAGCTGATGCTTGTTCTCTTTGCACCGCCAGGGCGGAACACAGATGGTGGCGATCCGTTTGCTCGGTTGCGTTTAGATATCAGGACAGACAGGAGAAGCGATGACCCTTACGACGAAACATTTTGGCGTCGATATTCCGAAGATCGGATTTGGTACGTGGAAGCTGCGTGATGAGACGGCGCAGATGTGCGTCACGAAGGCCATCGAGGCCGGCTATCGCATGATCGACACGGCGCAGGTTTATGAAAACGAGACTCATGTGGGGCGGGGCATCGCTGACTCTCCGACACCACGCGACGAGATCTGGGTGACGACCAAAGTCTGGATGTCCGAATTTGAGGATGGCGACCTGCAAGCGTCGATCTCCAAAAGCCTGGAACGCCTTGGTCTCGATTATGTTGACCTTGTCCTGCTGCACTGGCCGAGCAAGGACGTTCCGCTCGAAGAGACGATCAGCGCGCTGAACGATGCGCATGACCAGGGCATGACGCGGAACATCGGCATCTCGAATTTCACCGTCAGGCAAATGGACGAAGCGGTCAGGCTGTCGAAAGCGCCGATCGTGACTAATCAGGTCGAGTATCACCCCTTCATTGACCAGACCCCGGTTCTTGAGGCTGCGCATGCGCTGGGCATGTCGGTGACGGCCTATTGTCCGCTCGCACAGGGCAAGGTTCTTGACGATCCACTGCTTAAGGAAATTGGTGCTGCACATGGCAAGACACCGGCACAGGTGGTCGTACGCTGGTTTGTGCAGCAGCCCGGTATCATCACAATTCCGCGGTCATCGTCGCCGGAACACATTGCGTCGAACAATGATGTGCATGACTTCGAGCTGAGTGCTGACGAAATGGGGCGGATCAACGCGTTGAAAGCCAGTCATCAGCGTCTCGTCGATCCCGGCTGGGCCCCTGCTTGGGATAAAGCAGCGTAAGTCCGGCTAGACCTTATCGATCGTCACGCTTGGAATTTGCGCCTTTGGCCCATAGCAGAAGTCGATCAGCTCGCCTGACGCCAGGGCCTTCCGGGCCGCCTCGTACCCAGCCTGCACCGCTTCGTCATAAGCCTCCCAGTCGCGAAGCTCGATATCGCGCAGCTCGGGTACCACCAGAACATCGACCAGTTCGCGCCCGGCTGACGGATCGACACTCAGTGTTGCAGACCGCATCAGCAGTCCCGCAATTGGCGGCGCCGAGGAGAAGCCGTGCTTCCAGACCCAACCAAAGAAACCGGGCGGGTCTGCAAAATCCTCGGCGGCGAGGCCTTCCGGCGCGCGAGCGACATCCGATCCAACGACCACGCCGCGATGGAGCTCGCGCATGATACCGGTCGGGAAGTTGTTGAGAACCGCGCCGTCGACGAGCACTTCGCCGTCATGAACGACTGGCGGCAGGATGCCGGGTAGAGAAATGGTCGCACGCAGTGCTTCGCGCAGCAGCCCACGCCGATGGACAAGGTAGGTTCCGTCCGTCAAATTTGTTGAAACGGCAAAAAAGGGCACGCCGAGGTCGCCAATCTCCGCGTCTCCAAAATGCTCGTGCAGGCGCGTGTTCACACGTTTGCCGCGAACAAGGCCGACCACAGGAAGGACATAGTCGCCGAGCGGGTTTGTCTCGACGAAGGCCTTGCGGATGCGACGGTCGATCTCTGCATCGTCCCAGCCCATGGCGACACAGGCGGCCACAACAGCGCCCATGGAGGAGCCACCGACAAAGTCGATCGGTATGCCGGCTTCGCGCAGGGCTTTGACGACCCCGATATGGGCGTAGGCTCGTGCCCCGCCGCCCGACAGGACAAGCCCCACAGACCGGCCGGCCATGATCCGCGCCAGCCGCTCGCAAGAGGGGCCGTCCATGCCCTCCCAGTGCAGGATGCGTGACGCATTCGCGGCATCGAGCCATTCGGCAGGCTTGGCCGCCTGGCGTTCGCCGCCATGGTGGAGCAAAATCACATCGATCAGTTTCAGCGACCGGGCCGGCGAGTTGTCTTCCGGCATCAGAGGATTTGACGGCCGGGCGTCTGCGCGTCCGACGACCCAGATCCGGTCCGCCTGGCGAACCGACAACCGATACCAGCCTGTATCCCCGACAGAGGATACCAGCATCACGACATCATTCTCGGCTTCTAGCCTGTCGAAGAAGCCCGTCGGCTGGTCGGTACCTTCAGTCTCCTCGACGATCCGGCACTTCAGGCCAAACTTGTTGAGCGAGGCCTTGAGCGAACGGGCACGCAGTTTGAGGTCGATCGTCGGAGAGGTCGCGACCAGCGCAAAGACCTTGGGCGCGTTGCGCCGGTTTGGCTTGCGGCCCTCGCGCAAGCGGGTCAGCATCAGCCGGATCATGGCCGTCAGGATTTCAGGTTCCGCCTTTACCAGACGGTCGAAGCCTGCGCGGGAAATCTCAAGCATTTCCGCGTCACGCAGGGCGTAGACGGAACTCGTGTGAGGCGCATTGTCCGGAATGCCGTCGCCGTCGTCGTCGAAAGCGCCCTCGAACAGCGCCATCTCTCCGACCGGTTCTCCAGCGCGAATGTGGCCGATGAAGTCGCTGCGCCCGTCCGGCATGGTCCGGAATGCGCCGAGCGAGCCTGACAGGACGAAATAGATGGAGTTCGAGATTTCACCGGCCTTGAACAGCTCCCAGCCCGCCGGCAGCGAAAACCAGCGTGCTTCGCGTCCAGCCGCCCGCAGGGCGCGCTTGGGTACATCCTCAAGAAAGGGGATCGTCTTCAGCGTGGGCGCGATGTTCAGACTCATAGGTCTGAATGTGTTAGCAGCCGGCCCTTCTGAAAAGGGTCTTTTACCTGCAACGTTTCCCCACGGTGGTACGGTCCTGAACATGATCTCGTGTCCGGCATTCAAATGCCCGATTGCGGCAACAGTGCTGCAAGAAACGGTCCATGACAGGGCGTGATACGTTCAAAAACGTTCAGGGATCGCCCGCTGGTAAAGCGTTGAGCCGATTTAATGCACGCGCAACTGTCTGTTTAAAGAGCAGTTTCTGGCGCAATTTCGAAGAGTTAATCGGCCTGACCGAATCGTAACGCATCAAATTGGCTGGTATGTGCGTCTCTATGGCTGCGTCACAGAAATTCGACGCGAAAACGATTGGAGAAACCCATGAAACGCTTCGCAATTATTTCCACCTTTGCCGCAGCTGGAGCCCTGGCGGCATCTGCCGGCGAAATGGTCGCCTTCACCGATATCGACGCCAATGGTGATGGTTCGGTCAGTGAGTCGGAATTCGTCACCTACAAGACTGCGAAGGGCGATCATTCCGCGCAGGAAGCATCCGACATGTTCCTCATGGTCGATGCCGATGCCGACGGGTCGGTCTCCAAGGCCGAATTCGCTGCGGCGAAAGAAGCCTGGAAGAATAAGGATGCCGGCGTCGGCGCTGACGTCGAACTCGATGTTCGCACGGACACCGGCTCTTCTTACTAATCAGAGTTTTTCTGACCCCTTTTTTCAGACCCGACTCCAGCCCGTTCCCTTTGTGGGAGCGGGCTTTTCTTTGCGTGGTCACCTGCACCACCTGACTGTTTCTTCTTGATTTCCCGCGCCAAAGCCGCTTGCAACACAGGACTGGACTCAGGAGGCTTCGCTGGCCAGCAACCGCTTCGATTTTCTGCGCCTTGTTTTTGCAGGCGCTGTGTTTGCCTACCATGCCTGTGTGCTGTCGGCTGCCGGGCCTGGCGGTCAGGTTGAGACCGGGTTGGCGCGCGCAGCCGAACTTGGCATCCAGGGGTTTTTCATCGTATCGGGCGCGCTTGTTTTCGGGTCGCTCGAGCGATCACAAAATCTTGGAGTCTACGGTTCAAAGCGGGTCCGCCGGCTTTATCCCGCCTATGCCGTGATTATTCTATTGCCCGCCATTGTGAGTGGCTTCGTGACCGGCTGGGGCGATGTGGAAGCAATCGCAAGGTATCTCGGCACGAACCTGATTTTCCTAAACTTTCTCGAGCCGAACCTGCCAGGGCTGTTTGCCGGGAACCGGTTCACCGAGGTGAACGGCGCACTTTGGACCCTGAAGATCGAGGTCATGTTCTACCTGGCGCTCCCCGCGCTTGCCCTCGTCATGCGCTTGTTCGGGAAGGCCTGGTGGGTCCTGCTATTGATAATCTATGGTGCCGCCGAAGCCTGGCGGCTACTGCTGCCGGTCTATCTCGATCATCCGCTGGCGCCGGAACTGGCCCGGCAGCTGCCCGGCCAGATGGCCTTCTTTGCCAGTGGAATGGTGCTCTGGAAGGTCTGGGATCTGGCAAAGGCACGAGCCATCCGGTTAGGACTGGCCGGCACCGCCATCCTGGCTGCATCTTACGCTCACCCAATCCTTGAGCCCCTGCGTGCGGCAGGGCTGGCCGGTGTCATCGCCTGCCTGGCCTTCGCGCCTGGACCGGCCATTCGCGCCGCCCGTTTCGGCGACATCAGCTATGGGGTCTACATTACCCATTTCCCAATCCTGCAGGCCATGGTGATGGCGGGGCTTTTCGCCGCTTTGCCACTGCCTGCGGCATTTGTTCTTGCGGCGGTCGGTGTGCTGTTTGCCAGCCTGATGTTGTGGCATCTGGTTGAGAAACCGGCGCTGCGCAGGGACAGCCATTACAGGAAAGCGGATTCAGGCAGCTGATCCCCGTTTCACAAGACCGGCAGGAGGCCTATGCTTTCTGCAAAGCAGGAGGATTTCATGGACGAGTACGAGACCATCAACCTGGATGCGACCCCCGGCGGCATCGCCGTGCTGACGCTGGACCGTCCTGACCGTCACAATGCGCTGAACGCCCTGGTCATCGAGGAGCTCACCGATGCGCTGGAAACGCTGGAGGAGCAGGAAACGATCCGTATGGTGATCCTGCGGGGAAACGGGCCGAGCTTCTCCGCTGGCGCAGACCTCGAATGGATGAAGGCCGCGGCAGACTATACCCGGCATGAAAACGAGCAGGACGCCTACAAGCTGGCGGAGATGCTGCGTAAACTTGCTGCGCTGCCACAGATGACGGTCGCGCTTGTCCATGGCGCAGTCATGGGGGGCGGAGCCGGGCTTGTAGCAGCGTGCGACATCGCGGTTGCCATGGCCGACTCGAAGTTCCGCTTCTCGGAAGTGCGTCTTGGCCTGACACCAGCCACCATCAGCCCCTTTGTCATCTCGGCGATCGGGCCGCGCTGGGCGAAGGCGCTGTTTGTGTCCGCAGAAAGCTTCGATGCGGCGTTCGCTGAAAAGATCGGACTCGTCCAGTACGTCGTCCAGACGCAGGACGAATACACCGCGATGGAAGAGCACCTGGCCAAACTCGCCATGCATGCTGCGCCGGGGGCGATCCAGGATGCGAAACGGCTGGTGCTCGATCTTGCCGGGCTGGAAATCAACCAGGCGCTCAGCCACGAGACGGCAAAGCGGATTGCCGCACGCCGTGCCAGCGAGGAGGGCCGTGAGGGCCTGTCCTCATTCCTCGAGAAGCGGAAACCCTATTGGGTGGGCTGATCAGCCGCCGGGCGGTTGGCTCGCAACCTCGCCAATTGTCAGCCCGAGATTGCGCAGGATGTTCAGGACAGCTTCAACCGGGTTGATGCCTGTCATCTGCGTGATCGGGTCCTGCGCGAAATATATGATTGCACCGATCAGGACCAGGAAGACCAGAAACTGCGCCAGCGATTTGAAAATGAATGCGCCCGCCATGCCAACAACGAAGCCTGCGGCGCCAAATATCAGCGCGCCGAGTATGGGGCTGACGCCCGTTGCGGCAGCCTGCTCGAAACCGAGATAAGCGCCGATGCCGCCGATGATGACGCCGGCAGCCATGCTGACATTGCGATTGTCCATGTAAGCCATGATTCATCCCCTCTGATGGCACAGGCGCGAGCCTAGACCAGCGGAGCGGCGCTGACTAGTAACCCTATAAATGGTTGCGATTGCGCCACTTTCCTGCCGCGGTGCCCGGCAAAGAGAAACATATGCCGAGCGTATCATCCATAAAATCTGCCCTCTCGCGTCATCGCGAGCAACTTCGCGCGCGCGCTGTGCGCGGTCCATTCTCCAAAGCGGTTTTCGAGTTCGTGAGCTTCGGCATCAAGCAAGGCTGGGCGTGCATCTTCGGCGGCGCGCTGCTTGCCCTGATCCTTGCAACACATCTCTGGTATCCAGAGGGCGCACCGATCAGCCGGTACGATTTTCTTGTCATCGCGGCCATCGCCATACAGGTGCTCCTCATCGCGACCGGACTTGAGACCTGGGAAGAAGCCCGGATCATATTCGTATTCCACATCGTCGGCACCGTCATGGAGATCTTCAAGACGGGCGCCGGCAGCTGGGTCTACCCGGAAGACAACTTTCTGCGAATTGCGGGTGTGCCGCTGTTTTCAGGTTTCATGTATGCAGCCGTCGGCAGCTACCTGGCCCGGGTCTGGCGGATCTTTGATTTCCGTTTTGATCGGTTTCCACCGCTTTGGCTGCAGGGCCTTCTGGCGGCCGCGATCTATGTCAATTTCTTCGCCCATCATTATACGGTCGATATCCGTGCCGGGCTCTTCGTGGCGACGGTATTGATCTATGGGCGGTGCGTGGTCTGGTTCCGGGCGGACGAGACACATCGGCCTATGCCGCTCATTATCGGCTTTGGCCTCGTTGCGCTCTTCATATGGTTTGCGGAGAATATTGGCACGCTCGCGCGGGCCTGGACCTATCCTGGGCAGGAGACGGTCTGGACCATGGTGTCGCCGGCCAAGTTCGGCTCCTGGTATCTGCTGATGATTATCAGCTTCGTGCTGGTCGCGCTGGTTCATGGTGCGCGAGCGGGGCAGGGCGCGAGAAAGTCTACCGGTGCTGATCTCGTAACCTGATTTCTGCCGCATTCAGGCGATGTAAATCCCGCGGGTATTAGGCATGGGTCATGGTTAATTGCCGGCAGCAGGATGCGCCGGCCAGGAGGGTGCTTTGCCAGTCGGGCTGCTGATTGCGATCGCATATGAAATCTCGGCCTCGAGCGGCCCGGTTGATGCGGCGCTTTTGGCCACCGAAGCTCCTGAGACCCTGCGAGCGGCGTTTACAGTGGAACTTGTCAGCGACAGGGCGCGCCGGACGTTCCGCTACGACCCGCGCCTTGAAGGCGATGCACGTTGGCAGCCAGTGTCGGCGCGTGGCGAGGATGACGATCTCGACGAAGCAGCGGCCTCCTGGGGGGCTGAAGCGGCGCCGGACGGACGCCTGTTTCCCGATGACCTCAGGCCCAGCATTGGTCAGCGGGTGGACGTTGCCGATCTTGGGGCAGCCTGGCGGGTGAGCTTCCGCCACAAACCTTCATTGAACGACACGGAACTGGATGTCTGGTTCGCCGACCGGGTCAATGCGAAGGCCTGGCTTGATCCGGTGTCAGAGCGCTTCCTGCGCATCGACTATGATCTTCCCAACCCGGTCCGCGGTCCTGAAGGAGGGCGATTGACGCAATTCGATCAGACCTACCTGCTGGAGACTGAACCGAACTGGGGCCTTTCCTATGTCGCGTCCTATTCGGTCAGCCTCGAAGCCAAGGGCGGTTTCAGGACCATTCGCCGGCACTATACGGCGACAGTGACCTCCATCGAGATCTTCTTTGCGAATGAGCAGGCCAAGGCGGAATTCACAAGCCAGCGGCAGTCCGCCTCTGGTCCCGGGCTCGCAGCGCGCTAAACTTCGACTCGTGACATTGCACATGGTCAAACTCTGCGTCGGCGCGGATGATGTCGGCGACCTTGAAGCCTGGCAGACGCGGCTGATGACGCGCCATCCGGCGCCATTGCATCACACGCGCATGGTCCCCAAACAGATCGACGAGCTGCTGGACGGCGGATCGATTTATTGGGTGATCAAGGGCGTGATCCAGGTTCGCCAGGCCTTCACCGATATTCGCGTCATTGATGACCGCAACGGCCAGCGCGCCTGCGAGCTTGTTTTCGAGCCGGAGCTTGTTGCGGTCGAGCCGATGCCGAAACGGCCTTTTCAGGGCTGGCGCTATCTCAAGCCCAAGGACGCCCCGGCGGACCTGAAGGCCGGCCGCGGCGGCGATGACATCCCGCCTGACCTTCACGCCAAGCTCAAGGAAGCCATGGTCTGGTAAAAGAAAAGCGCCGCCCGGATGAAGGGCGGCGCTTCTGGTTTTGTGGGCTGGTTCTGGCCTAGTCGACCTGTTCCGGCTTGTCCTTTTTCTTCTTCGGCTTGGACTTCTTGCCCTTGTCCTCGATGAACTCGAAGGAGAGCTTGTCGTCGTCGTCCTTGTCGATGTCGATCTTTACCGCGCCGCCCTTGGCGAGCTTGCCGAAGAGAAGCTCTTCCGCCATCGGCTTCTTGACGTGCTCCTGGATGGTGCGTGCCAGAGGCCGGGCGCCAAACTCCTCGTCGAAGCCACGTTCAGCCAGCCAGTTGCGGGCTTTCTCTGACAGCTCGATTGTCACATTGCGGTCCGCCAGCTGGACTTCCAGCTGGAGAACGAACTTCTCAACGACCCGCTCGATGATTTCCGGCGTAAGGCCACCGAACAGGATGGTGGAATCCAGGCGGTTGCGGAATTCCGGCGTGAACAGGCGTTTCAGGGCGTCTTCCTGTTCGTCGGTCTTCTTGCCGCGGCCAAAGCCGATGGAGTTCTTCGCTGCATCCGATGCCCCGGCATTGGTCGTCATGATAAGGATCACGTTCCTGAAATCGACCTTGCGGCCATTCGCATCCGTCAGTGAGCCATTGTCCATGACTTGCAGCAGGATGTTGAACAGGTCCTGGTGCGCTTTCTCGATTTCATCGAGCAGCAGCACGCAGTGCGGATGCTGCATCACGCCATCGGTGAGCAGGCCGCCCTGGTCAAAGCCGACATAGCCCGGAGGCGCGCCAATCAGGCGGGAGACCGTATGACGCTCCATATACTCCGACATGTCGAAGCGCAGCAGCTCGACGCCCATGATGGACGCGAGCTGACGGGCGACCTCAGTCTTGCCGACGCCGGTCGGGCCGGTGAACAGGTAGGAGCCGATCGGCTTGTTGGGCTCGCGCAGGCCAGCGCGAGCTAGCTTGATCGAGGAGGCGAGCGCCTCGATGGCATCGTCCTGGCCATAGACCACGCGCTTGAGGTCCGGCTCGAGATTCTTGAGCGCGACAGCGTCGTCCTTGGTGACCTGCTTGGGAGGGATGCGGGCGATCTTGGCGATGATGGCCTCGATCTCCTTGGTCCCGATCTGCTTGCGCCGTTTGCTTTCGGGCAGCAGCCATTGCGTCGCACCAGCCTCGTCGATCACGTCGATCGCCTTGTCCGGCAGCTTGCGGTCAGTGATATATCGGGCCGAAAGCTCCACGGCGGCCTTGATGGCCTCATTGGTATAGCGGATGCCGTGGAACTCCTCGAAGGTCGGCTTCAGGCCGGTGAGGATTTTCACGGCGTCCGGCACGGACGGCTCGACCACGTCGATCTTGCGGAACCGGCGGGCGAGGGCACGGTCCTTTTCGAAGTGCTGCTTGAACTCCTTGAAAGTCGTCGAGCCCATGCAGCGAACCTCACCACTTTGCAGGGCGGGCTTCAGCAGGTTGGAAGCATCCATGGCCCCGCCGGATGTCGCACCAGCGCCGATGACCGTATGGATTTCGTCGATGAACAGGACACCTTTTTCCTGCTCGGCTATTTCCTTCATCACCGCTTTCAGGCGTTCTTCGAAATCGCCGCGATAGCGCGTGCCAGCCAGCAGGGCGCCCATGTCGAGGGCCCAGATGACGGCGTCTTCCAGGATCTCCGGCACTTCGCCATCGACGATCTTCTTGGCGAGGCCTTCGGCGATCGCCGTCTTGCCGACGCCAGGGTCACCGACAAGGATCGGATTGTTCTTGGACCGGCGGCACAGCACCTCGATGCAGCGCTCGATTTCGAAATCGCGGCCGATCAGCGGGTCGATCTTGCCCTGGCGTGCCTTCTCATTGAGATTCACGCAGTAGGCTTCGAGCGCCTCTTTGGCAGGACCTGCCTTTTGCTGCTGCTCGGTCTCTTCGGCGCCGCGCGGGGTCGAGCTGCGCGACATCCCGGGCGACTTGGCCAGGCCATGGGACACAAAGTTCACTGCGTCATAGCGGGTCATGTCCTGCTCCTGCAGGAAGTAGGCGGCATGACTCTCACGCTCGGAGAAGATGGAGATCAGCACATTCGCGCCTGAGACTTCGTCGCGGCCGGAGCTTTCGACATGCAGGATGGCGCGCTGGACGACGCGCTGGAAGGCGGCCGTCGGCTGCACGCTGGCGGCCGGATTGTCCGTGATCAGGCTGGAAAGTTCTTCATCAATATACTGGGTTAGCGACTGGCGCAGCTGGTTGATATCGACCTTGCACGCCGTCATCACTTCAACCGCGTCAGTATCCTCGGTCAGCGCGAGCAGAAGATGCTCGAGCGTCGAGTATTCGTGAGACCGCTCTCCAGCGAGGTTGAGCGCTTTCTCCAGGGCGGTTTCGAGGCTGTCTGTCAGTGACGGCATAGGCTTAGTCCTCTTTCTCCATCGTGCATTGCAGAGGATGCTCGTTGCGCCGCGCTAGGTCCATGACCTGAGCCACTTTCGTTTCAGCGACTTCGAAAGTGTACACTCCGCAGACACCAACCCCTTTTTGATGCACATGAAGCATGATGCGGGTCGCCTGTTCGCGGCTTTTGTTGAAAAACTGTTCGAGTACGAAGACCACGAACTCCATCGGCGTGTAGTCGTCGTTCAGGAGCAGCACGCGGTACATGGACGGCTTTTTCGTCTTGACCCGCGTTTCGGTCGCCAGGCCGGTACCATCCGTATCGCCATCGCGCGTTGGTCCGGAAGGTCCTTCCGGCTCGGCGAGTCTGGGTCTGTCGTCTCTAACGGTCATGTCAAACAGATATGGTTCAGTTTGGGCAATTTTAAGCCTGATCAGAAGTGCATTGCTGTTCAAGCTGCAGCTCATCTGAATTATTTCAACTCCGCGATCAGCGAATCCACTCTTTTCCGGTTCGCGCCCAAGTCATGATAACCGACTCGGGAACGAGAATAGACAGCTAATCGGGATTTTCCGTGATTTGCGCCGTCGGGCAGGACACGAATTGCCACATCGTCCTTGAATTTCAGCACCGGTGTCCTAGCGACGAGGTCGATCTGGCGCGTGGCGGGGTCACGATGTGTGACCGACCAGTTGGACTTGTCCGACAGTGCCGATTCGACTTTCGCGAAGAGCGCCTCGGGCGACAGGTCGAAGCTCGGGGCGTCTGCATCGGGCGTCGCATTTGCGCACAAGCCTTCGGGCGCGACGAGGTAAGTGTTCGGCGAGCCGGGGCGTTCAATCTTTTCGAAGTCTACACGTGCGCTCATCCAGCAACCTTAAACAACCAGGCCCCATGAGTATTCACCCTACATGAAAAAAATCAGGCAAAAAAATTGGCCGGCTGAAATCTCAGCCGGCCAACCAGAAAACTTGCCTGCGAAGTGCGCAGATCAGGAGGCTTTCGCCTTCGTCGTTGCCTTCTTGGTCTCGGCCATCATCTCTTTGGTGTAGCCGGCGAAGGGTTCCATGCAGTCCTTCATCGCCGTCGAGTAGATGCCGGCCAGCTCGCTGAGACCGTCGAGATGGGCCTTGAAAGCGCTGCGGACATAAGCCGACTGGATTTCCATGGCTTCTTCAACAGTCTTGGCGCCAGCCAGCGTCTTGCCGGTCTCAACCGTCATGCTGACGCGATCCTGTGCCTGGCGCATCATTGCGGCGCTGGCATCCTGAAGGCTCTTCACGGACGCTTTTGCGCTTTCCGTGCCAGCGGTCATTGCATCTTTGCCCATGTCGCCGAACTGTGTCGCGAACGGGAAAGCTTTTACGAAAGTCTCGGGCGTGAAAGCCCCGAACATGTTTGTATCGGTCTTGGCCATAGGTTACTCCTTTGATGAAGCCTATATAGACCAATCTGTTCGCACTTGCAACAATTTTTGTGCACCGCACAATATTTTCCGTGTTCATTAACGATTCAGTGGCGGTATGCATCGTGCAAGACTGTGCGCTTAACGGGTGGATAATACAATTTAGCCACCCTATGATCGAATCATCGGGAGGCCGGGGTTCGCAACGCTCTGAGGAGGGAAATCCATGGCATTTCGTGCTGGCGGGAAGAATATCCGGGCAGCTATTGGCGCACTCGTCATGCTTGTTGCGCTAGCGCCGGCGGCCATCGCAGAGAAGTATGCGTCCATTGTCGTCGATGCCGATTCCAACGAAGTCCTTCATGCCAGACACGCCGATGAACCGCGCTATCCAGCGTCGCTGACAAAAGCGATGACGCTTTACATGCTGTTCGACGCGTTAAAGTCGGGAGAGGTCTCGTATACCGAGCGCCTCTATGTCTCGCGCCACGCCGCGTCACAGCCGCCATCCTCGCTGCGCCTGACACCGGGTTCGACCATCAGTGTGCGCGATGCCATCGATGCGCTGATCACGAAATCTGCCAATGACGTGGCAGCGGTCGTCGCCGAAAGGCTCGGTGGGACCGAGTCGCGGTTTGCGACGCTGATGACCGCGAAAGCCAAGACATTCGGCATGAATAATACAACCTTTCGAAACGCCTCGGGCCTGCCGGATACGCGCCAGCTATCAACAGCACGCGACATGGCCATCCTTGCCGAACGTCTGCTCGAGGATCACGCCGACTACTATCATTACTTCTCCCGGGCCAGCTTCTCCTGGGGCAACCGGACTTATAAAAATCACAACAACCTGCTGAAGTCCGTCGACGGTGTTGATGGCATCAAGACCGGCTATACCCGGGCTTCGGGTTTCAACCTGATGGCCTCGGCCAAGCGTGACGGCCGTCGGGTCATTGCGATCATGTTCGGCGGATCGACGTCGAAATCACGCGATGCGCATGTCACCGACCTTATCGAGGCAGCTTACAAGAGCTTCGACGAGAACAAGCAGGCCGACGAGATCAAGGCGAGCTACGCCTTCAGCGCCCTGCAATCGCCGGTCAATCCGAATGGCGCGGCGCTGCCGATGCTCAACGGACAAGTGTTCACGCCGCCCGTTGGCGAGGGTGACGAAAGCACGAGCGACGATATGGCGTTTGAATCCCTGATCCCGTCCAAGCCTGTTATCGAAGGGCCCTAACCGGCCGTTTCCCCGGCGGGTTTCACCAACGTCCGATTTCGCGACAGTGAAGATACCCGCAGTCATGCTGAGAGACATGCGCCTGACGCTTCAGGGTAAACCAAAGCCTTGTGCGCCTGCGAACAGAGAAGCGAGAGCGTGCTTTAACTAGAAAGAAATTTCCGCGCCTGCGAGCGCCGGCAGCTGGAGCAGGATGACGAGGTCCCGCAGCTCCTGGCGGGCAGCAACATGGCTCATCGTGAAAGCCACATTCGAGCCGCGCTCGGTGAGATCCAGCAAGGTCAGGCCGGCCGGGAAAAGTTCGCGATAGATGACCCGTTCGGAGAGCCCTGGCGCAAGACGGAAACCAATCCGCTTGGACAGGTTATTCAGCGCTTCGCCGACCTTCTGCTTGTTGCGCGCCTCTAGCGGAGACACGCGGTTGCGCATCACAACCCAGTCAATCGGCTTGCGGGAGGTCTGAGCTTTCTTCTTGCGGCAGTTCCAGACCATCTCGGAATAGAAGCTTGGCCGGATGACCTCGAGTGTCTGCGGGTTCACATCGCCAAGAAGGTCGAAATCGACAAAGCTGTCATTCAGCGGCGTAATCAGCGTGTCTGCGATCGTGTGAGCAGAGCGGGAGAGGAAGGTGTCACCGCCCGGGGCGTCAATAATAATATAGTCACTGACCGCGCGTAGGCGCTCAACCGCGCCCATCAGGCGGTCTGTTTCTTCGCGCTCGGCGGTGTCCAGGTCACGGTCGGTGCTGGCATCCACGCGGATGATTTCCGGCATTGGCAGTTTCGAGCCAGTCGATTGCATCCAGCGCAGACGGTTCTCAAGATAGCGCGTTAGCGTCCGCTGGCGCACATCGAGGTCGATGACACCGACGCGCTGACCCATGCGCATGAGCGCCACGGACAGGTGCATCGCGACTGTAGACTTGCCGGCGCCACCTTTTTCATTGCCGACGACGAGAACGCGGCAATCACGGTCCGGCGAAGGCTGGAGCGTGACGGCGTCGTCGCGACTGGTGGTGACTGAGCCGAATCCATCTGCGGGCATTTGGGAAAACTCCACTTTCGCCTTGCGTCAGGGATGCGGGGGCTTAGGCGGCATGCTGGTAACGCGGTGCCTGACCTACCTCGACGCCGAAGACCAGAGCATCGCCAGCCTCTTCTTCAAAGAGGTCATGGTCGAGGGCCACGGTGCTTGCCGACCGCGAGGTTGCAAGCATGGGTTCGCCGTCGAACAGGTCATTATCGAAACTGAAGGCGCCGAGCGAGTGAATCGGCTCCGGCTCAACGGTAAGCGGTGCGAAGTCCGCGATGCCGGAGAGTGATTCGCGAAGCCGCATCATGGAGCGCGTCAGTGTATCGAGCGCACGGCCATGCGCGGTCGCCTCAGGCTGTGCGTCAAAAAGCCAGTCATCTGTATGTGCAGCCGAGTTGTCATCAAGCGGACGCCTGATAGGTTCCGGCTCGATCGCACTGGCTCGATCCAGATCGCGACGCTTCAGTGAGGACAGGCCCGCACAGGCGAGCAGCACTTTCAGTCGGGGCATGATGGGCTTTCTCATAAGTGAAGAATTCACGCGAATTGGTTAACAGGTCGTTTACGAAATCAGAGTTCGGAGCAGTCTCCAAGTGAACAATAAGAAGGCCAGGATCGTCAGGACGCGCGCTGATCTGCGTGCAGCCGTCGCGGCAGAGCGGAAAAAGGGCAATCAAATCGGGTTTGTACCCACAATGGGCGCGCTCCATGATGGCCACATCTCCCTGGTCAATAAAGCTGGGGAAAAGTGTGAGACCGTCGTCGCCTCAATTTTTGTTAATCCGACCCAGTTCGCCCCAGGCGAAGATCTCGAGCGTTATCCCCGAGACGAGGAGGGCGACGTAGCCCGTCTCAGCGAAGCTGGGTGCAGCATTGTTTACTGCCCCAGCGTCGACGAGATGTATCCTGAAGGCTCGCTGACCAATGTCCGCGTCGAGGAAATGTCAGACCTTCTGGATGGCATCTACCGGCCGCACTTCTTCTATGGGGTTGCGACAGTGGTCGCCCGGCTTTTCATTCACGTCCAGCCGGACGTCGCCGTCTTTGGCGAGAAGGACTTTCAGCAGCTGCAGATTATCCGCCGCATGGTGCGTGATCTCGGATTTAGCATTGAGATTGTTGGCGGGGCGACCTGGCGCGACCGCGATGGTCTCGCCCAGTCCTCGCGCAATGCCTATCTCAGTGAGGAGGAGCGCAGCCGAGCCAATGCGATCTTCGGCGCCCTCCACAGGGCGGCCTGCCGTATCCGGATCGGCGTGCCCATTGAAACGGCAGTGAGGGAAGCAAGGGGCCATATCCTGGCGGCTGGCTTTTCAAGGCTCGACTATGTCAGTGCCGTCGATCCGGCCAGTCTTCAGGATCTGGCTGACGGCCCGCTCGCAGAAGGCCAGGCGTGCCGGCTGCTCGCGGCGGCCTGGATGGGCTCAACCCGCCTGATCGACAATCTCGGAGTCTAGGCCGGCGCTTTTCTGCGGCCCGTAAGTGTAGACCAGAACGCCATTCGCGATTTTGGGGATGAGGTCCAAAGCGACCCTGCGCTCAAGCGCGGGGCAGCCCCAGCTGCGTCCCATTTTCTTTCGCTGCGGCGAAACATAATCGGCCCCGTGAATCACGATCGCCCGTTCGCGCGCCGCGCTGTTCTGCGTCTCCAGTCCGTCGAGCCTGAGGGATAGACCGTGCTTGCCGTAATAGGTCTCCGCTGTGACGAAGGCGCCGAGCGAAGTCATCTTCGAGCCGGGGACGTTCGAGAAGCGATCGGCCATGCCGTCATGGTCGGGGTCTGATCCGCGGCCATGCGAGACCAGAAAGGCATTGGCGGAGCCAGTCTTGAGGTCGACCAGGAAGAATCGAGGCTCTGCCGATGGCCGACTATAATCGATGACCACCATATATCTGTCGTTCTTCGCCTTGGCTGCAAAGCGCGTCTGAACTTGCATGGCCTCCTGCCAGAGGTGCTGTCCCATGACTTCAGGTGCTGACTTGGCCAGGGCCAGGCCAGCAGGCTTGCAAGCCAGAAGAAGCGAAACCAGAAGCAAGCGTGCGGTTCGTGCCATGCTCAATAATACCAAGGATATTCGACAGCGTTAGATATGGCTTACACGTTGCGGTGCGGATTTGTCTTTTTTGCGGCTGGTTCGGCCTGTTGCTGGAAATCTAGCTGCCGGTCGTGGCGGCAACGGTCGTGACCGTTGTCGCGGCGATGACGGCCGCCAGCGCCGCTTCAATCGCGGCCACCGTTGCTTTCGCGGCTAGCATGTCGCCTTTGGCGATTTCCTTGATCCGTGCCTTGTGGGCCCTGATTTCGGACTTGTCGAAGTTCTTCCCGAGCAATTGCGTCTTTTCGGCAAGCGCAATGATCACGCAGTCGCGTGCTTCAGCTGCTTTTCCGCCGAACATGACAGCGGCCAGATGTTCTTTGAGCGTCTCTTCAGTGATCGCGTCCGCTTCTGGATATTGCGTCCAGTTGAAGACGAGGAATGATTTCGACTCGGTGCGAAGGACGCCCTTTTCGACCAGCGAAAGCGCCTGCTCCCGGAACAGCTTCGACTTGCCGGCAAGTTTGTGCACATAGGTCGAGATCTTCTTGCCGCTTCCAGCCTTCAGGAGGATCGATAGACAAAAGTCGAGGAAGCGGTCACCGGTCGTCGCGGTGTCGATGATGTCCAGCCGTTTCGGCTTGGCTTGATCTTGTGCAAGCTTACCGCGAAGGATCAGCTCGGACAGGGCGCTTCCGGCGAGGCCATACTCCACAAACTGTCCCTGTTTTTCGCCAGACTCGTTTTTGAGTGCCAGCAACGCGAAACCCTCGGCAATGGTCAGGTCCATCCATTCTCCTCCAATCATCTGCTCAGTCGAACAGGGTTGATATGGAGACGAATATATCGATTTTCAATAAATAAGTCCGCAGGGACCGAATGCCTAGAAAACGCGGGGGCGTTCTTTCTTGTCGACATGCAGGCCGCACTCGGTCTTGGCCATACCGGCCCAGCGGCCAGACCGGATATCGCTTGGGTCCGCGGCCGGCTTCGTGCACGGCCAGCAGCCGATCGATGGATAGCCCTGGTCGACCAGCGGATGCTTCGGCAAGTTGCGGTAAGCGAAGTGACGGTCAACGTCTTCCTGAGTCCAGCTGGCGAGCGGGTTCACCTTGAAGCGGCCGCTGGCATGCTCAAACACAGGAAGCGAAAGCCGCGCGCCACCATGAAAGCGCTTGCGGCCCGTGATCCAGGCGTCGAACCCTTCCAGCGCCGGCTCCAGCGGGCGGACCTTGCGAAGCGCACAGCATGCGTCCGGATCCGTTTTCCAAAGACGGTTCTGAGGGTCTAGCACCTTCCGCTCGGTTTCGCTCGGCGGTGTTTCACGAACATTGGTCAGGCCCAGCCGGTCGATCAGCTCATCCTTGTAGTCGAGCGTCTGCGGAAAGTGCATCCCCGTTTCAAGGAAGATGACCGGGAAATCAGGGTCCACATCGGCGATCAGCGAAAGCATCACAGCGCTCTCGGCGCCGAAGCTGGAGACATAAGTCAGCTTCTGCGGCCACTCACGCACAAGCGAAGCGCGCAGGATCGTCGTGGCCGACGCATCACGCAGTTCAGCGTTGAGCCGGTCCAGCCGTTCGGTCACGGGCTCGCGCAGGCGTGTCTGATAGTCGGTATAGGGCATGAATGCCTCTAGTCCTTCTGGTGCCGGCGCTTGAACACATGGGTCGCGCCGTCGGCCGCTGGTTGATAGAACGCTGAATACTCTTCCAGCGCTTGCAGGACTGAAGGTAGTTCGGCGCGTGCCGTCTCAAAAGCATCGAAGCCTGAACGGTTCATATAGAGAATCTGATCTCGAAGGACGTGGCCGACCGCTCGAAGCTCGCCTTCATAGCCGAGACGCCGCCTCAAAAGCTGTGCCTGCGAGTATCCGCGCCCGTCGGTATATTTCGGAAAACTGATCTCGATCAGGTTCAGCCGGTGGAGATGCTCCTCCAGTTCATGCGGGTCATCGGCCGGCTCAAGCCTGACGCCGATGTTGCTGTTACGGGCGAGCAGAATTTCGGTTTCGCTGCGAAATCGTCCGAGCGAGACGGTTACACACCCGCCTGGTGACAGTGGTGTATCGTCCGGGACAAAAGCCCAGACATCATCGACTTCCTGTCGGTCTTTGATCAGTGGCATTTCTGGGTAACCTTACTGGTCTACGCGCCGGCGTAGATGACTTCCTTGAACGGCTCCATGCCTTCGCGCTCGAAGGTTTCAATGAAGGTCTCGTCCTTGCTGGTTCGCAGCTCACGGTAACGATCGACAAGGCGTTTCAGTGCCGATGGCACATCCTCCGCCTTAAGGCCCGGGCCGGCGATCTGGCCGATGGCAGCTTTCTCATCGGCACGCCCGCCGAGCGTGATCTGGTAGTATTCCTCGCCTTTCCGATCGACACCCAGAATGCCGACATGGCCAACATGGTGGTGGCCGCAGGCGTTGATGCAGCCGGAAATATTGATGTGGAACTTGCCGATATCGGCCTGGTCGTCCGGATCAGAGAAGGCCTCCTGGATCGCCATACCGACCGGGATCGACCGGGCATTGGCCAGGTTGCAATAGTCGAGGCCCGGGCAGACGATCATGTCCGAGATCAGGCCTTCGTTCGGCGTGGCCAGGCCGGCCGCGTCAAGCTCTCTGTAAACCTCGTAGACGTCATCCAGCGCGATATGCGGCAGGACCAGGTTCTGCGCGTGAGTAACCCGGATATCGTCATGACCATAGGTTTCGGCCAGATGCGCGACGACCATCATCTGTGAGTCGGTGGCATCGCCAGCCGCGACGCCAATGGGTTTCAGGCTGACGGTGACGGAGGAGTAGCCGTCGACCTTGTGCGGATGCAGGTTGGCGCGGGTCCAGCGGGCGAAGCCGGCATCGGCGACCTTTGCCTTTTCGAAGGCCTCGGATGTAGCTGGCTTGGGGGGCAGGGCCGGCGGCGTGAAATACGCGTTGATCCGGTCGATTTCCGCCTGCGGCAGGTCAATCTTTTCATGGTCACGCTGGGCGGCGAATTCTTCTTCGACCAGCTTGCGAAATTCTTCGTCGCCCGTTTCCGAGACGAGGATCTTGATCCGCGCCTTGTACTTGTTGTCGCGACGGCCAAAGCGGTTGTAGACGCGCATGATCGCCTCAAGATAGTCGAGCAGCTGGCTCTCCGGCACGAACTCTGAAACCTTGGCGGCGATGTGTGGCGTGCGGCCCTGTCCGCCGCCGACATGCACCTCGAAGCCAACCTCGCCGTCGCGCTCGCGCATGTGCAGGCCGATGTCATGGACGCGGATGGCCGCGCGATCATGTTCAGCTGCGGTGACCGCAATCTTGAACTTGCGCGGCAGGAAGGCGAACTCCGGATGGAAGGTCGACCATTGCCGGATGATCTCGCACCAGGGACGCGGATCCATGATCTCGTCCTTGGCTGCGCCTGCATAATGGTCGCTGGTCGTGTTGCGGATGCAGTTGCCGGAGGTCTGGATGGCGTGCATCTCAACCTCGGCCAGTTCGGCCAGTACATCCGGAATATCCTTCAGGGCGACCCAGTTGAACTGGATGTTCTGGCGGGTCGTGAAGTGGCCATAACCGCGGTCGTAGTTCCGCGCGATCTTGGCAAGGCGCCGCATCTGCCGGGGCGAAAGCTGGCCATACGGTACAGCGATCCGGAGCATGTAGGCATGCAGCTGAAGATAGACACCGTTCTGCAGGCGGAGCGGCTTGAACTCGTCTTCCTTGATTTCGCCAGACAGGCGGCGGGCCACCTGTCCGCGAAACTGTTCGACCCGATCGCGCACGATCTGCGCGTCGAATTCGTCATATCTGTACATCGGTAACCTCGTGGAGATGGGGCAGGCCGAGCTCGCGCTCGCAGCGCGCAATCCAGGCCTGGACGGCCGGAAACTCGGATACGTCGAAACCGCCTTCGTGAGCCAGGCGGGTATAAGCAAGCAGCGAGATATCGGCGAGCGTCATGGCCTCGCCGCCCGCGATCCAGTCATTGCCGAGCAGGGCGAGTTCCATCCGGCCAAGCGCGCGGCGGCCCTTGGCCATCAGGTGCGGATCGATCTCGTCGTCGCTTTTCTTCTCGTAATGCTTCTGGAAGCGGCGCACCGCGATCGCTGTCTCGTGGGAGTACTGTTCCCAGAACATCCATTCCAACACCTTTGCGCGCTCGAAGGCATCATCGGGGACGAGTTCGCTGCCATCGGCGAGATAGGAGATAATCGCATTTGACTGCGCCAGCGTTCTACCATCCTCAAACTCGACGACCGGCACCTGGCCGAAAGGGTTGATGGCGAGGAACGCGTCGGTGCGTGTCTCGCCCTTGAGAATGTCGACCTCGACCCACTGGTGTTCGACACCCAGACGGTCAGCCACCCATTTCACTTTCAGGCAGTTGCCAGAAATACTGTCGCCAAAAATGCGGATCATCGCGCAGACCTCTGGAATTGTGGGTGAATTGTCGGGCCGTTTGCGCGGATCGTTTCGCGCAGCGTCTCGCGGCCATCGATGGCGCCGTCATCAGTGACCTGCATGAAGTATGGATCGGTGACAATGCCTTCCTGGGCTTCCGCATCGGCCAGCCGCTTTTCGGCTTCTTCGCCGGTGAAGACACCGATCTGGTCCGGATCGTCTGACCAGCTGCCGTCAGGGGCCATCCAGACGACTTTGCCCGTGGCGGTTTCCCAGGCAGTGACAGCCTTGGGCTGCTCCGGCTTCAATTTCGGGCGAACGGATGTCATGCCAGGGCCTCTTCGATTGTTCTGTTCAGCGCTTCGGCTGGAAGGCCGGCAACCTCTCCTATAATGAGAAGTGCTGGTCCGCGAATGCCTTTTTCCTCGATGACGCGGGAAAGGGAATCCAGCGAGCCAAAGCCGCGTTTTTCATTTGCGCGCGTGCCGTTCTCGATCACGGCGACCGGCGTTTTTCCCGGTAGGCCAGCTTCCTGCAGCTTCTCCGAAATGACCGGCGCTGTGCCGACACCCATGAAAACGACGATGGTCTGGTGCGGCTTTGCAAGGCCCTGCCAGTCGAGATCGGGTACGCCGCCTTTCTGCGCGTGCCCGGTCACAAAGGTCAGCGTCTGGGCGTGGTCGCGATGGGTGAGCGGAATGTTGGCCGAAGCCGCGCAGCCAAGCGCCGAGGAGATGCCCGGCACAACATGCGCCTCAATCCCGGCTTCGCGCAGGGCCTCGACTTCCTCACCGCCACGTCCGAAGATGAAGGGGTCGCCGCCCTTGAGGCGGACGACGCGTTTGCCCTCTTCAGCGGCGGCGATCATCAGTTCATGAATGCCATCCTGCGGGACGAGGTGTTCGCCCTTGGACTTGCCAACCGGCACGCGTTCGGCATCGCGGCGGACGAGGTCCATGATCTCCTTTGAGACTAGCTTGTCGTGGAAGACCACATCGGCCTGCTGGATCAGGCGGAAAGCCTTGAGCGTCAGCAGTTCCGGGTCGCCCGGTCCGGCGCCGACGATGTGAACCGGTCCGGTTTCATTTCCTGCAGTTTCGTTGGCAAATTTCGAGAGGGCGTCTTCCATCAGCGCTTCTGCGCCCGCGTCATCACCCGCATAGACCGCCTCGGCGACAGCGCCCCGAAGTGCGGCCTCCCAGAAGTGACGTCGGCGGGTCTCGGTGTCGATGGCCGCCTTTACGGCAGGACGCCATCGTTCAGCCAGCGCGGCGAGCGATCCAATACGCTCCGGCAGGAGTGTCTCAAGCTTCGAACGTATGTCCTTGGCCAGCACGGGGGCTGCACCGCCGGTTGCTACCGCAGCGACGACCTGGCCACGGTCCAGCATGCTGGGAATCGTGAAATCACAGAGCTCTTTGCGGTCGACGGCGTTGATTGGCACGCCATAGGCGCGGGCAAGTTCATAGGCCCACTGGACTTCCGCTTCGTCGTCGCTCGCGATGATTGTGAAGCGGGCGGTGTCCAGCGCTTGTCCGGCATGCTCCGGTGTGACGATAGTCAGCTGGTCACTGAAAGGCTCGGCCCAGTCCGGACGTCTTTTTGTGACCAGCGAGATTCGGGCGGGCGTCTTCGCCACCAGCCGCGTCTTGCGCTCGGCATTCGTGCCAGCGCCGAAGATCACGACATGGGCATCGTCCATCTGGAAGAAGGCGGGGAAGAGGCGCATGGGGGACTCGCTTGAAAGAAATCTGGCTGGACTGGCGGGAAAATGGGACTTGTGGGGGCGCTTCGGCAAGCGTAGACCCCTGATCCGATCGTTTAGATAAACTATGAGAGGCCTGGCATGGCCGACAATAATGACCGTATTCCTCCCCTGAACGCCCTGCGTGCCTTCGAAGCCGCCGCCCGCAGGCTGTCTTTCAGCAAGGCGGCAGAGGAGCTGAACGTTACCCCGGGTGCGATCTCCCAGCATATCCGTCAACTGGAGGAATATGCCGGTACGCCGCTTTTCCGTCGGACGGGACGCAGTGTCCTGCTGACAGATGCCGCGCAGGCCAGCCTGCCACTGGTGCGTGAGGCCTTCTCGAAAATTACGGAAGCCGGCCGCATCATGCAGCAGCCAGCCCGCAAGGGTCGGGTGATGGTATCCTGTGCGCCGAGTTTTGCGGCCAAATGGCTCGCGCCGCGCCTCGACCGGTTTCACATCGCCTATCCGGGCATCGAGGCCTGGATCTCCGCCGACATCGCGATTACCGACTTCACGACGGCCGACGCCGACTTCGCAATCCGCTATGGGCGCGGCGAATATGATGGGCTCAAGTCAGAAAAACTCATGGACGAGACAGTGCTGCCGGTTTGCTCGCCGCGCCTTCTCGAAGGCTCTGATGCCATCCGCAAGCCCGAGGACCTGGCCAAGCACACCCTGATCCACGATGAGAGCACCGAACAGGATCCGTCCTGCCCGGACTGGACCAGCTGGCTTGCAGCGCGCGGTGTGACTGACAGGGTCGACTCAACCCGGGGGCCGCGTTTCAACCAGTCCTCAATGGCAATTGAAGCGGCATCGTCCGGACGTGGTGTCGTTCTCGCCAAGCGGGCGATTGCCTCATCCGACATGGCAGCCGGCAGGCTGGTTGCCCCCTTCGCTGACGGTTCTACCAGTATTGATTTCGGCTACTGGCTGGTCTGGCCCAAGGGGCGCCACCTGTCAGAGGACGTTCGGGCCTTTATCAAGTGGGTGAAAGCAGAGGCAGCCGCCGGAGAAATTCACGGCGTTTGAGAAAAATGCGCCTGACAGGCGAATCCGGCATCGAACTTGCTCAGTAACTCCCCGTTAAGACCAAATCAGGGACATCTTGTCCCAAGGCTTGCGGGGTACCGGGGATGCTGTTCCTGCTGAATGACCAGATCGTCAATGTGGCACTGCCCGAGATGCATCTTGAGCGGCGCTGGAAAATGATCGGCTGCGGAAAGCCTTATGGGCTGCGGGCCTGCGAAGTCGTTGAATTTGTCCAGGGCCGGCTCGAAGAAGTTCGCGTGACGCGCGAAACCCTCTCCGACAAGGAAGCGCGCGATCTGGCCGCCCTGATCATTTCCCGGACCGGGGCCAACAGTCTCATCCTGCGACACCGGTCCGACGGCTCGAGCGAGCCGATGCTGAGGCTTATACCGGCGCCGGTGCTCGACGTGTTTGCGCGCGGTTCACTGGCCGGACAGGCCAGCGTCCAGTCCCACGATGACCAGCAGGCAGCCGCCGCCCATTAGGGCGTCTGGGCAGCCGGCAGGGTGTATTCCATCGGCGCGCCCGGCCCTAGATCCCAGCCGAGATAGACCCAGGCGACGACCAGCAGCACGCCGGAAACCAGCATCCAGATCGAGTACGGGATCATCATTGCCATCAGGCTGCCAAGCCCGAAATCCTTCTCCCACCGTTTCGCGAAGACCAGGATCAGAGGGAAGTAGACCATGAGCGGCGTGATGATGTTCGTCGCCGAGTCACCAACACGATAGACCGCCGTCGCGCCTTCAGCGCTGATGCCGAGCAGCATCAGCATCGGGATCATGACCGGCGCCAGCAGGGCCCATTTCGCGCTGGCCGATCCGACGAAAAGATTGATCAGGGCCGAGAAGAGCACGATCAGGCCGAGCAGGATCGGCAGGGGCAGGCCGGAATTCTCGATGGCGTCGGCGCCGTGAACGGCCGAGATCAGTCCCAGATTGGACCACTGGAACATCGCCACGAAGTGCGCCGCCGCGAAGGCGAGGACCAGGTAATAGCCCATATCTTTCATCGCCTCAGCCATCATCTCGACGAGGTCCTTGTGATTGTTGATCGTATTGGCGGCCGCGCCATAGGCCCAGCCTGCCGAAAGGAACAGCACCAGGAAGAACGCCACCAGCGAATTGAAGAAAGGCGCGTATTCCGTGTACCACGGCACCGCTTCGTCTGCTGCAGACTCGTTGATCAGCGGTGTGCCCGGCCCCCAGGTCATGAAGGCCCAGAGCGCGAGTGTGCCAAGGCAGGCCAGGCCCGCCCATTTAAGGCCCTTGACCTGATCAGGTTCGAGCGGCTTGTCATCCTCATTGAAGCTGTTCGCGGCCATGCCGGTCGCGACAAACCGGCCGAGCTTTGGCTCGATTACGCGGTCTGTCACATACCAGATGATCGGAAGGTAGATGCACAGGATGGCCACAATGAACCACCAGTTCCCGGCAATGTTCGCATCGTAACTCGGCACCAGGATTTCGCCCGCCGCCTCCGTAATGCCAAAAAGCAGGGCGTCGAGCTGACCGGGAAAGAGGTTGGCTGAGAATCCGCCCGAAACACCTGCGAACGCGGCCGTGATGCCTGCAATCGGATGGCGGCCAGCCGAGGCGAAAAGAATACCAGCGAGCGGGATCAGCACGACATAGGCGGCGTCGGCGGCGTGGTTCCCAACCATGGCGACAAGCGCAACAACCGGCGTCAGGAGCGCCTTGGGGGCGCCGCGAACAGCAGACCGCATGCCGGCTGCAAACAGGCCCGACCGTTCTGCGACACCCGCACCGAGCATGACGACCAGCACATAGCCCAGCGGGTGGAAGTGCGTGAATGTCTCTGGCATGTCGACCCAGAGGCGCTGGATGTTGTCCGGCGAAAACAGGCTTATGGCCGGGATGATGCCATCCTCGCCGATCGAGAACCGCGTCTTTTGTGACTCCGCCATACCGCCGAGCACCTGATCGTTCAGGACGGCGTTCGCGCCCATCATCGATGCAACGACAGAGACGAGCATCAGCGCGATGATCAGATAGAAGAAAATGAAGACCGGGTCGGGTAGTTTGTTTCCCGTTTTCTCGACCCAGCCAAGAAATCCTTTCGCTTCACCTGCCACTGACTGATCCGACATGCCCTGACCCTTTATGTTTACGAAACGGCGACCCTAGCCGGGCTTGGGCTTGAAAGGCAATCCAGCGATCATCTTTCATTCAGCTGCAATATCGGGTAGGCGAGCGCGCTTGAGCCACCTTTCGAACGAGTACGCTTCCATGTCCCTTTCGCCAGCAGAAGAAGCCGCACGCCGGCGGACCTTTGCGATCATCTCCCACCCGGACGCCGGCAAGACAACGCTGACGGAAAATCTGCTGCTGGCAGGCGGGGCGATCCGGCTGGCAGGGCAGGTGGCTGCGCGCGGCGAACGGCGGCGTACCCAATCGGACTGGATGAAGATCGAGCGCGACCGGGGTATCTCGGTGTCGGCCTCCGTGATGACGTTCGAGCACGACAATCTCGTCTTCAACCTTCTCGACACGCCAGGCCACGAGGACTTTTCCGAAGACACTTACCGAACGCTGACCGCTGCCGACTCCGCCGTGATGGTGCTCGATGCGGCCAAGGGCATCGAGCCGCAGACGCTGAAGCTCTTCGAAGTTTGCCGTATGCGCGACATCCCGATCACAACATTCATCAACAAGATGGACCGGGAGGCGCTCGACCCGCTGGAACTGCTGGATGAAATCCAGGACAAGCTGCAGCTCGACACTGCGCCGCTGTTCTGGCCGGCTGCTTCCGGTCAGCGCTTTGCCGGCATGAAGGATTTGCGCAAGGGCGACTTCATTTCTTTCCGGAAGAAGACGGCCGATCAGCAGGCTGAGGTTGGCCCGAGCCACCGCATCGGCATGCAGGAAGCGCGCGGCACCATCGACACGATGGTCATGGATGAGCTGGAAGAGGGCGCAGAACTGGCGACCGAAGCCCTGCCGGAGTTTGATCGTCAGGCCTATGAAGAAGGCCATATGACGCCGGTCGTCTATGGCTCTGCACTACGCCATTTCGGCGTCAACGAACTTCTCGCGACGCTTGCTGAATTTGCACCGGGCCCACGCCCCCAAAAGGCGGAGAAGAAAGACCAGCCGATTGTCGTCGAGCGGTCCGACAAGGCCGTCTCGGGTTTTGTCTTCAAGATCCAGGCGAACATGGATCCGAACCATCGCGACCGCGTGGCCTTCCTGAGGCTGTGTTCGGGCGAGTTCAAGCGCGGCATGCGCCTTAAGACGACGTCGAACAAGCAGATCAATGTCCACGCGCCGCTGATGTTTCTGGCGCAGGATCGCGAGATCGCAGAGACGGCATACGCCGGCGATGTGATCGGCGTGCCAAACCACGGCCAGCTGCGTGTCGGCGACTCGCTTTCGGAAAACGGCGACATCAAGTTCCAGGGCATTCCGAACTTCGCCCCGGAAATCCTGCGACGGGCCCGACCCAAGGATCCAATGAAGTCGAAGCATCTGCGCAAGGCGCTCGAGAGCCTGGCGGAAGAGGGCGTGACGCAGCTTTTCACGCCGGCGCTCGGGTCGGACATGATCGTCGGCGCGGTCGGGTCCCTGCAGATCGACGTCATGGCTGAACGGGTCGCGGCTGAATACAATCTTGAAGTCGTCTTCGAGCCCGCTTCCTACAATGTCGCGCGCTGGATATCGTCCGATGATCCGGCCAAGCTCGAAGCTTTCCTCGAAAAGAACCGCTCGGCTGTGGGCACGGATCTCGACGGCGCGCCGGTTTATCTTGCGAAGAATGCGTGGGATGTCGGCTATGCTCAGGAAAAGAATCCCGAGCTGAAATTCACCGCCACGAAAGAGCGGTTGCTCTAGCTTCGCCCAATCCCTGCCAGAATTGGCCGCTAATCCATCTGGACAGGGCTGGCGGTCTTCAGTTCACTGGTATCTCACCAGCCGGATAACCCGAAGGCACAGTCGAATTGGGGGTTGCGCAATGCTGAGATTGGTTTCACTCATCCTGTTCCTCGCTGGCGTCGCCCTCGTCGGTTGGGGCGGCTATCGGATCTACTCAGGCGATTTCGGCGCCCAAGACGAAAAGGCCGTCGTCGAGAGCCAGCCCTTCCAGACCAAATCACTTGAAGCCGATGTCCCGCGCGGTTCGGCCGATGACATGGCCGCCTTCGAGGTGACACCTGACGAAGACAGCTTCGGTGCATTGGCCGATGAAGACACTTTTGGCGTTGCCAGCGCGACCGACCGGCTCATGGAACGGCTGCGCACGGTTCCGATTGCGCATGAGACCCCGACCCAGGCAAAGTTCAACCGCGCGTTCGAAGTGACCGTCGCGATCGATGCGACCGGCGACAGCAGCGCTGCCGACGCACTTCCCGGCGAAGGCAACATCGTCGAAGGCGAAGCGCAGGTGCTGGAGAAAGCGCAGGCGACCCTGTCAGGATCGGCATTCGATATCGAGATCGTCTCGCCATCCGTGCAGACGATATCGCCGGTGACCGAGAATATCTGGCGTTGGCGGGTGACACCGCTCGAGACGGGGACGCACGAACTGCGGATCGAGCTCTTCGCACTCGAAAACAATGAAGCCCTGCCGATCCGAACCTTTACCGACCGGGTGGAGGTTCGTGTTTCGAGGCTCGGTCAGGTCCTGGCGACGGCGGACTCGCTTGATCCGGTCTTCATGATTTTGGGTGGAGCGGGTTCTCTGCTGGCCGGGCTATTCGGCGTTTTCCGCTTTTTTCGCGGACGCTGATACCGGTCGGCGCCGGACGATTCCGATGCGGTTGAGAACCGCGCGCGGTATGGCGAAGGCCTGGATGATATCGCGCTGGTCGCGCAGCCCGTTCAATTCGCGCTGAAGGAAGTAGGCCTGAACGGCCTCTGCCGCGTCGAGCAGAAGGTCTTCCCGTGCCGTTTGATCTTCAGGATACTCCAGCCGCAGCAGGGCTGTCTCGATGGCGCGCCCGGCCCGGCCAAGAGCTGCGGCCTTCTCGGCTGCGACTTCCGCTTCGAGAGAGCTTTTGGCCTCGGCCGATTGGACACGGGTAAAGGCTCTGATTGTCGGAGACCGGACAGTCAGGGCTTATACCTCCATGAAGATCTTTCCGGGTGTGCCGATCACTTCGATCTTGAATGGCGCCGACTTCTCGCCGCCCATGCCCGGAGAGCCGGCTGGCATGCCGGGAAGCGAGAGACCGGTAATGTCAGGCCGTTCTTCGAGCAAGGTCTCGATGGCCTCAACGGGGACGTGCCCCTCAACGACGTAACCCTCCACAATGAGCGTGTGGCAGCCACCTTGTCGGGCAGGGATGCCGCGTTCGGCTTTCAGCTCATTGAGGGCGTCGGGCTGAAGCTCGACGATCTCGACCTCGAAACCGTGGTCTTCCAGGTACTTGGCATGGCCCAGGCAGCAGCCGCACCATGGCGTTTTGTACATGGTCGCTGCTTGGGCAAGTGCCATCAGCGGGATCATGAGTGCGGCGAGGGCAAGTGAGGCGAAACGGATCATAGGCCAGTCTTCCTTTGGGACATGACCGCCAGAATGGCCTTTATCCCAGGGCAGCGTCAATGAGCAGGAATGCGGAAAGCCGCGCGCTTGCATTCTTGGAGGACCGGCAGGTCTTGTCGAGCGCCATCAGGGCGTCCGGTTCTTCCATGACGAGAAACTCCCGCGACATCTGCATCAGCTGACTATCCACGTCGAGGCGCTTCTGAACCCGCTGGACCTGGCGTGAAGCCGCATCGCTAATCGCCTTGCGGCGCAGGCCCTCGCCTTTGCGGGACGCACTGGCGATCTTCTTCTTGTCACGGGGACGGAAGATTTCGCCCAGGCGAATGCCGGAGTCCATGAGGCGGTGAATAACCTCTTCGGCGATTTCCTCGCGTGGCATGGTCGGATGCTCATCGCGCTCCATGTCGGCGATGATGTCGCTCCATTGCTGGCTGTCGGAGCGCTTTGCCGCGTGCTGTTGCGGCGCGGTATTCGGTTCGGCTTCAGCCTTTACGTCCGTCTCGGGCTCGGCGACCTCTTCAGTCTCGGCCTCAGCCTCTGCGAAAGCAGCTTCATCTTCCTCATCGTCCGGTTCAGGCTCTTCGGCGGCGGCAAGGTTTACGGCCTGGCTGCCGCCAACCGGCTTCAGGTAGGGGGGGCGGTCCGTGCGGCGGCGGAAGAACTGGAGAGGCTGGTTTTGCCCGGATGGCTCGTCGCGGTCCTCTGGTGCGGGCGCGCTGGCATCCTCGTTCTCATTGTCCGCAGCCCCGGCCTGCTGGCCGAAGTCGTCCTCATTGTAGGTGTGGGAGGACTCGTTACTTTGGGAACGTGACGCGCTGCTCCCTTCGAACAGGTCGTCGTCACCAGCCTCGGGCGCTGTGTTCTCAGGTTGGGGCGTATCCTCGAAGACATCATCGTCTTCGAGCTTGGGCTGCGACGTCGCCGGTTTCTTGGGCTTCAGCCACCCTGACGGCGCGCTCGGCAGGCCTGGCGACGAGGCGAGGATTTGGGCCCTGCGCGAGGCGGAGTCTTCCGTCGGTGTTGTTGTTGGACCTGCGGGCGGATTATCTGCGCGGCGGGCATGCTCGGCATCTGCCTCGGCCCGCGCAGCCCGAACCGCCTGTGCAGCCTCAAGGCCCGCAGCTTTCAGCTGGGACAGAGACGCGGCAGCGCGTTCGGATGCTTCGAGCGCCTCTGCCTGGATATCCCGGGAAGCGGCCTTGGCGCGGTCGAGAGCTGAATTGACAGCTTCGGTCAGCCGGTCCCCCGTGGTGTGTGCGCTGGCGGCAACCATTTCGCCGGCACGGAGCGCCTGTTCGACCATCTTGCGGGACTGTTCGAGCTTTTCCTCCATCCGCGCGACGGCGAAGATCAATTCCTCGCTGCGCTTGGCGGCCTCGATGGACATCGTGTCGAGCGAGTTCACCTTCTCGGACAGCTTGGAGCTGGCGGAATCGAGGTTTTCAAGCCGCACTTCCAGGGCCTGGTCGGCCTGCGCAATATCGGCAGCGGCTGCGCGGGCGGAATCGCGCATCTGGGCGGCCTGGCGTGGGATCGCTTCACTCATCATTTCCGTCTGCTTGCGGATGTCGGCGGCCAGTGTCTCAAGCGACTTGCGCTCATCGTGCAGGCGTTTGGAGAGCTCCTTGGCATTGTCGGCTGTGACGTAGGAGACGCTTTCAAGGCGCTGTCTTTCATCGGAAATTTCCGCGGACATCGCCTTCATCGATGACAGAGCATGCGCCATCGAGCGGTCGACTTCACTGGCACTGCGGCGCATCTGGTCGGCAAATAGCGCGCCATCTTCACCGGTACTCTGCATCGGCATCAGCAAGCGGGCCGCCGCTTCCAGCACGACAGCATTGGTCGAGGCGGCGCGCGCATTCTCACGCGCCAGCAGGCCTGCCATCAGGATCATCAGGCCGGGGATGGCGAGCGCGATCGAGCCCGCACCAATCACCGCAGCGGAATAGGTCGACAACTGGTCGAGCCCCATCAGCGCAACCGCGCCGCCAAAGGCAGCGATCCACCAGGCGAAGGCGCCCGCGAGGCCGATCCAGAGGAAGCTGCGCCCGCTCTGGCGCGCATCGGAAAGGCTTCGGAGGTGCTCCGATGGGGTTCCGGCATTGTTCCGGACGGGAGTCACCGTCGGGAGATGCTCCGGATGTTTCGGGTCTTTTGCGTCCATGGCGGCCAATCTACGCGTTTTCCACAAGCGCCGCGACCCTAAAAGTCGCGGCAAACAGAGGCCCCAGCCCCGCCATTAGGGCGAGCGGCTTGGGGACGGTCAACCCGTATATGCATACATTATACCGGTTTAATGTCCCCTGAACGGCGCTTTTTGGGCGGAATCCCGGATCGGGACACTTTTCAGGCCATTTCTCCCGTCTCAGGCGAGAAATCGTCCTTCAGGATCTCGAACAGGATGTGATCGCGCCAAGCCCCATCGAGTTCAAGATAAGCTTTCGCGAGGCCGACTTCGCGAAAGCCGAGCCGAGCCGCCAGCGAACGGGAGCGTTGATTGTCCGGCATGATGGCGGCTTCCACGCGGTGCAGGTTGAATTCCCCGAACGAGAGTTCGAGTACGTCCTGGAGCGCCCTGCGCATCACCGACTGGCCTTCATGGCGACGGTCGAGCATGTAGCCAAGTGTGGCCGACTGGAAGGGGCCGCGTACGATGCGGTCGAGATCGATCTTGCCAATCACGCTTTCATTCCGGTGAACGATACAGAACCGGTAGGCGCGATCTTCCCGCCACTCGACCTTGGCGAGCTTGCATGCGGCCTTCCAGTGTTCGCGTGTGAAATAGTTGTCCGACCGGGTAGGAGAGTAGGGGCGGAAACGCTCGCGGTTGAGCGTCAGGAATTCTGCGACCTGGCGCGGATCGCACTCATGCAGCGCCACAAGCTCGAACATGCTTTCTTGCTCCCCGAGGCCCCTTCTGGGGTCATGATTGCAGGCGGGGCGATCTTGTAGACGGGATGGAAAGGCAGGGAAAGGGGGCCAGCGGCAGTTCCCTTGCGCCAAAATCAAAAAAAGAAAGGCGCGACTTCGCTCGTGAGAGAGCAAATCGCGCCTTCCACTGTGTTCCGAATCGTCATACTCAGACACTTGTGACAGCGAATGAGGCGTCCGTGGTTCAGAACACCCGGGCGCCTTTTCCTTTTGCCATTTGCGTGTGCACCGCTCGCGGCAATCGGTCAGACTCCCGTATCGATTGCATGACGCACCGGCCCGGTTTTGGGCCCGTCGGGCCTGCGCGCCTTCAATCGTTGGCTCCAGGGCGTTTCGCGGCTTTTGACACCACCATCGTTTCCCTTTGCCCGCCGCCGGCAAGTCGTCCCGTTAAAGGGGCTTCTGCCTTTGGCCTGCCGCCGACTTGCTTCCCAGCCGGGAAACATCTGCCTTTGGCGCCGTGCTTCGGTATCGCGCTCCGGTCACGGCTTACAGCACCGCTGTGGCAGGTCCGGACCCTGCCTCACGGACATCGCCTGCTTTATCCCGCCGCCTCTGCCTGGCCCTTTGCGCAACGGCTCTCACCGCTTTGCTCCTGGCCCGGCCGACGTATCGGGGGCGATGTGCTTCGCCTTCGCGCCGCAGCTGAGGTTTGCTCCTCATACGGACTTCGTTGGCGTTCCGAAACGATCTCTCAAAAACGGGGGTGAGTCGAGAGGGATCAAGGTTAATTTTTGGATTTGTTCACAGGTTTGACGCCCGGCTGTGGATTGGCCCGCCAGCCCTGTGGACACCCTCAAAAGCCCCGCCATGGCTTGCCATCCGGCCTTTTCGGGCGTCATAATATAAGCCCTGACTGTTGCTGGCATTATAGTTCTCAGCGAGGAGGAGGGGGGGATCATGAGCGAAAAGACATCGGGCGGCGGCATTGGCGGTTTTATCGGCACAATTGCCATCGTCGGCATTCTCTGGCTCGGCGCCCGGGCGACCGTTTTCCCGCAGACGGCGGTGAAGGACGAGACGGTCCGCGTGAATGCCAGCCAGAGCTACCAGTATTGCTACAAGCCGAACTTCGCCAACCGCAAACTCGTCGCTGACATCGCGGTGAGCGGCGGCGCGGTCGAAGGCGCCTTCGTGAAAAAATCCTCTGCCGACAGTATCATGACGAGCCGGGAGCTGCAGCTGGCCGCGCTGGGGTCGAGCTATTCGCCCTCCAAGATCGCCGGAAAGATCGCTGCATCGACCCAGGGCGGCGATGAAGCCTGCCTGATGCTCAATCCGAAGCCGGATCCGGGCGCGTCCAGCATTTCGGTGACGGTGACCATCAAATCCTATTACCGGTTTTGAGCCGGGCGGGACGCCCCAGGATGCGCCGGCGGGCAGCGGGGGCTGCGGCGTTTTTCCTCGTGTTTTCAACCGCCTGCAGCGGCGGGGGCGGATATGAGAAGCCGGCCAATCTCTGCGACAACCCGGAGACGACCTGTGTCAGTGCGTCGGTGCGAGACCTGCTGGCGGTCGATGGCGACACGTTCGAACTCCGGCGGCTCAATGCAGCCGGCGGGGAGGAGCGGGTCCGGCTGCGGCTGATCGGCTGGGACAGTCCGGAGACCGGCAATGCCGCCCAGTGCGCGGCGGAAGACGCGCTCGGCCGCGCGGTCGAAACCCGCGCGCGGGCGCTCTTCGAGGCGGGCAGCAAGGTCACGTTTTTGCCCGAAGAAACAGACAGGTACGGGCGCGTGCGTGCTCACGTCTATCTGGACGGCACGCATATTGGCTGGCTGTTGTCGAAGGAGGGCCTGGCCCGGCCGCTGGACGAGGGCCGCCAGGTGGACTGGTGCGCGGATTAGGCCGCGCCCGCCCCGTCAGCTCGTATCGTACCAGCCCGCCAGCGCGTCACCGATGGCGAAGGGCAGGTAATCCGCGATCACGCCGAGCTCGTGGCCGAGCCGGTGTGTGTGCTGCGGCGGCGGGCAGATCGGGCGCGGCTCACCAGCGGCCCGCAGCCGGGCAAGGTGGCGCGCCATGCGCCGGGCGAGGCGCTCGGGCTTGTCGAGGTGGCGCATCAGGGTCTGGAAACGGTCCAGAAGCGGTCTGATTCCAGTACAATTCCGGTATGATTGCGCCAGGCCTGCTTTTTGGCGTTCGCGCAGGGCGATCAGTTTGTCCGGGTCGAAGCCGGCTTTTGGCGTCAGGGCGAAATGGTAGGGCCGGGGTGTTTTCGGGCGGGGCGTGTCCGGATGGCCGGACTCGCGGCCTGAGGGCCCGGCCTTCGCCAGGATGACCGGATCGGTGTGGTGAGGGGCACGCGGCGGCTCGGGCGCGAGGTCGAGGCCGGCGGCGATCAGGACGATGAGGCGGCGCAGCAGGGTTTCCAGCTGGCGCACGGTGGAGCGGAACCGCCGCGCGGCATGGTGCGTGACATGTGTCTCCGCCAGCGTCAGCCCCGCCCGATCCGCCGCCGCCAACAGCGCGTCGCGGATGGCGTTCAGCCCCGTCTCGATGAACCCCTGTGTGATCATGGCGGAAAGTATGGGGGTGGTTTGGGAGGGGGTGGATATTTCCTTATCTCTTTCACCAAAGCGCACTTAGAATTGTGCGCGAAGTGCCTCCCGGTGTGCAAGGCGTAGAGACGTTATGTTGGATATGTGGTCTGGTATCCGAGTTACAGAAAGATACTCACGCAATCGGTTCCTTTTGTCCGCAGTCCTAAGTTTTGAATAAAGAGTTTTCAGAGGGTTATTGAAAACGCTTACGTAAGTTAAAAACACCACGATTACGGCATTAATGGCGAACAGGTAAGCGGGCTTTGGGCTTGGATAACCGTCGAACAGAATTGTTGCTGCTGATATAGAACCAGCTAATAGGAACATCAGCCCAAAATACTCAACCTTGGCTTTCTCTTCTGCGATTTGGATGGATCGCAAATAGGGAATGGCTCTCCGGTAATCTCGGCCCACGATTTCTCGCCGCTCACGCCGAGCTTGCTCGCTTGAGTGCTTAGTTGCTTCTTCAAGCTCTAGCACACGATTTTCGGCATTCTTTCTTTCTGCTTGTTCTTGCTCTGCTTGCCGCTTGAACCGAGCGTTCGACGATTTGTAACGAGCTTCAATTTCGCCCTTAACGTCTTCGGCGATTGTGTGCCTTGCTCTTTGGATGATCTCGTTTGTTATCCCAGCCGTTGCGTTAGCTGGAACGCCTTTGGTTGTGTCCATAATGAGGCGCGCAAAGTCATCGTCCTTCAGCAGGGCTACAATGTCATCCCGCCCATCAATCGACATTTTTTTAATGTTGGCAGCGATAGCCTCAAGTACTCCTGGATTGTAACTGATAGCGCTGCGTGCCGCGACCAGCAAATCGAGCTTTGATATCTCCTTACTTTTCTGAAGGCCGAATAAAGACATCATCATCGCAGAGAATCGGCTTCGAGCGATCACTAAAGGAACGGCGCCAATTCTGTAGTTCAGTTCCTGGCCGGCCAAGCTGTTCGAGACATTTGCCAGAATAGAGTTTTGCGTAACGAATACTGCTTTGGCATCGGCGAGGCGCATGTAGCCTTTGGGGCCCCTCCGTCCCATAACCCCCCGAACTACTTGGATATCGCGTTCGCAGGCGGCGAGATTCCTATAATAGGATTGAATTCTACCATAGAGTCTGCCGGAAAAGTCTTCGTTGAGTGGAGAGCGGGAGACATGATGCTCAATGGAGCTGTCAAGTTTCACGCCAGCATCTTCAATAAGTCGAGGAAGCGCCCCTCTTATCAACCCAATCGTATCTTCCGAGAGTTCTCCGCGTCGCAATGCTTCGGCGGTTGGGCCGTACCGATTATGAGGTAAGTTGTTCAGAACACCGTCTATGTTCGAATAAATTTCATCCAAATGCGGATCCGCAATAAGCAAAACTGCTCCAGCATCTGATGCGGATTTCACAAGAAATTCGCTATGTCGCTTTCGATCCGGCCCCGACAAGCCGACTAAGTCCATGACAATGGGAGAGTCCAAGTATATGTTTAGTAGATTGAGTTTTATATTCTTGTTTGAGCTGTCAAAAAGGTTGAGTATGAGCTCAACCATTATCGCCTGATGGCGAATTTCTGAAAGATACTCAAATTCGTCTGGTCTGTTGTTGGCGAGCCATTCGGTAAAACGGCCAAAAATATACGATTGCTCGCTATCATGTTTGCCGTTTGAGCTGACTGTGTCAGTGAGTTCAATTATAAGTTCATCGTGAATTATTGAAATTATATCGATATCTTTTTGCGCGAGCAGTAGATCGTCTTGCTCAGCACGAAAATCTTCAAACGAATTTGCAATCTGGCCGAGCTTTTCGTCTTCGGGGGCCTCTATTTCACTGCTTTCAGTCGCGTTCGACCAAACATACAAAGCGTCACCCGAATCTAACGACTGAGCCTGTTCGATGATGTGGTGAGTTAGCAGCGAACCCACCCAATAATTGATCAAATCTTCGGGAGCGTCCAATCCGAACTGGTCCGAGAGGAGTCTGGAGACCTCGCGAGTGTCGAAAACCGTACCGGACTTTGACTGGCCCATGGCGCGAAATATGGGAACCAGTATTGAAAACTTGTCGTGTTTTGCTGAAGAAGAGATTGCTTTTGAGGCCCCATAGGCCAAAAGAGCTCTTCTTTCTAACATACTGGAATTTTGTATATTTTTAGCGGGCGCGGCCCTCTGGCTACACCCTTCCCCTATAAAACCTCATGTTGAGGACAGCCCTCAACAATGACGTTATGGGTAGAGAAACGAATGCGCAACAGTATCAATTTGGGTTTGGCTCAGCTTATCTGCGCCAACTTTTTATCAAATTAAGCCCCTAAAGCCCCATCTCCAGCCCTTCGCGGCTTTCGCGGAGTTTCTTCACCTCATCCCTGAGCCGTGCCGCCTCTTCGAACTCAAGGTTCGCGGCGGCTTCGCGCATCTGTTTTTCGAGGTCGGCGATGACGGCCTGCAGGTTGTGTCCCGCGCCGGGTTCGAGCTTCGGCGCCTTGTCTTCGGCGACACCGCGGCCCGTGCGGCGGGACTTGCCGCCCTTGAGCTGCTGGGACTTGCCGCCGCGCGCCTCGCCAAGGTCGGCGAGGATGTCGGCCACGGCGCGCTTGATCGTGGTCGGCGTGATGCCGTGTTCCTCATTATGCGCGATCTGCTTCTCGCGGCGCCGCTCGGTCTCGTCCATGGCGCGCTGCATCGAGCCGGTGACCTTGTCGGCATACAGCACGACGCGCGCCTCGGCATTGCGGGCCGCGCGGCCGATGGTCTGGACCAGCGAGGTCTCCGAGCGGAGGAACCCTTCCTTGTCGGCGTCGAGAATGCCGACAAAGCCGCATTCCGGGATGTCGAGCCCCTCGCGCAGCAGGTTGATGCCGACCAGCACATCGAACTCGCCGAGGCGCAGGTCGCGGATGATCTCGATGCGCTCCACCGTGTCGATGTCGGAGTGCATGTAGCGCACGCGCACGCCCTGTTCGTGGAGGTATTCGGTGAGGTCCTCGGCCATCTTCTTGGTCAGCGTGGTGACGAGCGAGCGCATGCCGCGCGCGGCGACGTCCTTCACCTCGGCCAGGAGGTCGTCGACCTGGTTGATATTGCCGTTCTCCTTGGTGCCGGTGACGGGGCGCACTTCGACCGGCGGATCGACGAGGCCGGTCGGGCGGATCACCTGCTCGGTGAACACCCCGCCCGTCTGGTCGAGCTCCCACGGGCCGGGGGTGGCGGAGACGTGGATGGTTTGCGGGCGCATCGCCTCCCATTCGGGGAATTTCAGCGGGCGGTTGTCGATGCACGACGGCAGGCGGAAGCCGTATTCGGCGAGGGTGGACTTGCGGTTGAAGTCGCCTTTGAACATGGCGCCGATCTGCGGCACGGTCTGGTGGCTCTCATCGACGAAGACGAGGGCGTTGTCCGGCAGGTATTCGAACATGGTCGGCGGCGGCTCGCCCGGCTTGCGGCCGGTGAGGTAGCGCGAATAGTTCTCGATGCCGTTGCAGGAGCCCGTGGCGGCCATCATTTCGAGGTCGTAGGTGGTGCGCTGTTCGATGCGCTGGGCCTCGAGCAGCTTGTTGTGCTTCTCGAAGTGGGCGATCGTCTCGCGCAGCTCGGCCTTGATCGAGTTGATGGCGTTGTTCAGCGTCGGGCGCGGGGTGACGTAGTGGCTGTTGGCGTAGAGCTTGATGGCCGGCAGGTCCTGGATCTTCTTGCCGGTGAGCGGGTCGAATTCCACAATGCTTTCAAGCTCGTCGCCGAAGAAGCTGAGCTTCCAGGCGCAGTCGTCATAGTGGGCCGGGAAGATGTCGAGCACGTCGCCCTTGAGGCGGAAGCTGCCGCGCTGGAAGGCGGTGTCGTTGCGCGTGTATTGCAGCGCGACGAGCTTCTCGGCGACCTGGCGCGGGTCGATCTGCTGGCCTTCCTCGAGCTTGAAGGTCATCGAGGTGTAGGTCTCCACCGAGCCGATACCGTAGATGCACGACACCGACGCCACGATGATCACATCGTCGCGCTCCAGGATGGCGCGGGTGGCGGAGTGGCGCATCCGGTCGATGGCCTCGTTGATGGAGGATTCCTTCTCGATATAGAGGTCCGAGCGCGGGACGTAGGCCTCCGGCTGGTAGTAGTCATAATAGGAGACGAAATACTCCACCGCATTGTCCGGGAAGAAGGATTTCATCTCGCCATAGAGCTGCGCGGCGAGCGTCTTGTTGGGCGCGAGGATGAGGGCCGGGCGCTGCACCGCCTCGATGACCTTGGCCATGGTGAAGGTCTTGCCGGTGCCCGTCGCGCCGAGGAGGACCTGGTCGCGCTCGCCATTCTGGATGCCCTCGACGAGTTCCGGGATGGCGGTACGCTGGTCGCCCGCCGGCTCGTATTCCGAGGCGACCTTGAAGCGCTTGCCGCCCTCGATCTTCTCCCACTGCCGGTCAGGCCGGTGCGGCGTCCAGTTGTCGGACGGCAGCCCGCCCGCCGCATCGCGCGCGGCGCCGGACCAGTCGAATGTCGCAGAGGCGTCACGCACGCCGGAAGCAGGGGGAGGAGCCATGCCGCAGAAGATGGGGCAAGGGCGGGGGGAGGTAAAGGGGGCGCTGCTGACAGGGGTGTGTCAGGAGTGGTTAGTCGGTTCGATCGGCCGGCAGCTGGCACTATAGAATATGGCCAGGCGAAAGATCGCCCAGACGAGACCGATGATGCCTGTTGCGACGAGAACCAACGCCAGATCGGGCGAGAATCTGCCCAGTGTCCCAATCGAGACGCCGAAGAGCTGCGGGATAAGGAAGATGGTGGTCCATGCCAGCGCGAGCGTCATGAGCAGCGGAAACCAGAGGCTGAAGGCGCCTGAAACGCCAGCCTTGGCGCGAAGGCCGGAACGGCGAAGCCACGCGACAATGATGCCTCCAACGAACAGCAGAGGCAGCAGGGCGAACGAGGCGAACAGGGCCTTCCGGCCCCATCGCCCGTCGTCGCCCGTCTCATCAAGCCCGAGCGCTCTGGCGCTTATGCCGTTGATGAGGTCGGCGTTTTCTCCAAACCCCATGCCGCTGCCTGAGTTGAGCAGGATGACAACGCCTTTCTGCTCGGATGGGACCATAATTGCGAGCGTTTCCACGCCGGGGGTGAGGCCCGAATGGAACACGGTCCCGTCATCGGCATCGAGATACCAGCCAAAGCCGTAGAAGGGCGCGACATCGCTTGCCGGGCGCGTCATGTCTGATTTGCTCTGCGCGCTGATGATGTCGTCTTCGCCATTCATCAAGACAGCGAGGTATCGCGCCGTATCGCGGGCGGTCGATATCACGCCGCCAACCGGCGCTGACATCCGATCAGTGGCGCTCGCAGGTACCGCACGTTTCCCACCGAACCACGGTGTGTGGCCTCTCGCGATCCCGTCATGAGTCTCACCGTCAGCGACGAAACTCTGCGCCATGCCGACCGGTTCGAGGATTTCCGCCTCGATATAGCTGGCAAAGTCGCGCCCGCTCACAGTCTCGATGAGGGCGCCGAGAACATAGTAATTCGCATTGGAGTAATCCCATCTCGCACCGGGCTGATAGGCCGGCTCCCACGCGGCAATGCGCTCGGCCTGGCGCTGGAGCGCGTCAGCCCCATGCGAGCGGTCGCCCAGCGTGTCATTGCCCTGAAAGGTCGAATACCCGCTGGTGTGGCTGAGCAACTGCCGGATCGTGACGGATGCGCCGGGGCTGTCCGAGAAGGCCTCGAGATATTGCGATATCCCTGCATCGAGATCGACTTCGCCGGCTTCAACAAGCTGCATCACGGCCACGGCGGTGAAGCTCTTGGATATCGAGCCGATCACGAACGGCGTGTCGCGGCTTATCCGCCTGCCACTACCGGTCAGAATTTCGCCACGTGCGCCGGAATAGATCTCACCGCCTTCGACCACGGCATAAGCTACACCTGGCGTTCCCGACACGGGTATTTCAGAGGCGACGAAATCATCAATCGGCTCCGTTGGCACGCTTGCGTGCATGACTGATGTCATTCCAAATAGCGCGAGTACGACCAACCAACGCATCTTGCCCCATCCCCCTTTCCACTTTTCGTCGGTTCGCCGGGTTGCGAGTGTCACCCTCCACGCAGGTGTGGCTGGGACGTCCACCAAGGAGTGGCTAACTTTTGAACCGCTCCCGATGCCATCGCAAGTACTTAGGGTGCGGGCGCTCTCTCGGATCTTTCGGAACCGTCGCGAAGCCCGATGGATAGATCAAGTTTTCGATTTGCTCACGGTTGTTAATCTGTCGCGAGATCATGATTTTATAGTCGTCGGTTAGAGAAAGCAGCCCACGATCGAACATCCAATGCACTGTGCCCGACAGCGCGATACCATTTCGAATCGTGTCGGGACCATTCTCAGCTACGCCTTTAATGTGCGCTGCTTCCACTTCTGCGCGGCCTCCACCATTTATGAGCTGAAGACCGGTGAATGCGCAGCGTCTGTCATACGCATTTAGAACTAGGCGTCGAAAAACTCGGTCCCGAACGAGCCTATTTGTCTTCGTCTCGATGCGCTCGCGTTCATAGTCATACACAAACGGTTCGGGAGCGTCGTGGAAGCCAGGTTGTTCAGGCTCACCAATATCGGTGCGAGGGAGCAAATCAGCTTCGGCGGATAGCCCTCTGGCGAGTATTCGATTAAAATCTTGGTCAGAAATCGGACGAATAGCCCACTGAATTTTGCCCTGATTGAGCGATCCGTCCTCTTTTTCCAGTTCGCTCTCTAAGAAGCCTAATTCTGAGTGGTAGGGCACAAAGGTTTCTAGCGGCAGATACGAATTAGGTTCGATGATGGCTATAAACATATCATCGGCAGATGGGTCCGGAATAATCTCCGCAACCTTTGCAATCGCGTTGTACCCTAGTCGTCCGCCCCCACCACGCGGTTCATAGTACACGATCCAGTCGCCGACGAATTGGTTCGCGCGATTTAGATAGCGTTTTGGAAACTGGTACTGCTCTTCCGGAAAATCATCATAAATCGAATCTGCCCGGTGAACGAATACGCCTTTCGCCAATAAAGCCTCCACCCAGAACTGCTCTTCCGCACACGATCAAAATTCGCTTTGGGAGTCGAGTAGCGGATTCGCCTAACCTCCCGCCAGCCTGATCCCCCGCCCCGTGCTCAGATGATTGGCGGCGCTGACGATGGCGTCGGTGTCGATCGGGTCGTGTTTATAGGGATCGGGGAGGGTGCCGGTCTGGCCGACGTGTCGGGCGCCGACACTCGCCCGAGCGGCTGACTGCGCGCCATATCATCCCAAGCAAAGCATGACAGGGCACCCGCCTTCGTCCGCGCGGCTGGATCCGGGGCTTTTCTTGACAGGCCTGCGCTTCGGAACAGTTGGAGGGGGGAAAGCGAGAAGCCTATGAAAATCAAAGACCGCGTTGAATACACGACCAAACCCGATCCCCTCACCTGTGGCCCAGAGGAGAGCATTCTCGGCGCCGCAAAGAAGATGTCGTCGAAGAATTACGGCGCCATTGTCGTGGTGGACAGTGACCGGAAAGTGCTCGGCCTTGTCACCGAGCGGGACATCATGCGGCGGACCGTCGCGGAGGAACGCAATCCGGCTGACACGTCCGTCGGCGAGATCATGACAAGCGAACTCAGGGTCGCCAGCGAGAACGACAATCTGATCGACTGGCTGCGGATCATGTCGAATGAGCGGTTCCGGCGCCTGCCCATCGTCGATGAAGACGGCCGGCTGACGTCGATCATGACGCAGGGCGATTTCGTCTCCTACACCTGGCCGGACCTGATGACCCAGGCGGTCACCCTGACCAAGTCCACGGTCGGCAATTCATACCAGATTTTCCTGATTCTGGCCGCCGTGCTTGCCTACACATTGCTGGTCGGCACTGCCTTCACGCTGTTTGCGTGAACCTGAAGCCCCTCCGCTGGACCGCAAATGCATTGGGAGAGACCTCATGAATGATGGCCACACACCAAACAAGCCCAAGGACATTGCGAAGATGCGTGTGGATGTTCCGGCCAGGGACCGCAAAGCATTCTTCAACCGGCGAAACGAACTCGATCTGAAAAACGACCGGTCTTCTCACCGGCGGTTCAGCTATCTTTACGAGGACCTGCTCCAGTAAGGGCTGCAGCGCCAGTGCCTGCGGCCGGTCGGTCAGGCCCGTCCCATGCAACCGCCGCGGACGTCATCAGGCGCCCTTAGCGCCTGAATTTCGAAAGCACTTTCACATCGACGCTGGCGGCAGCCATCAGGCCGCCCCATAGGGCGCCGGGAATGCCCGGGGTTGCGACATCCTGACCGGCAAGAAACAGGCCCGGAATGGGCGTGCGGGCGCGCAGCCCGTCGCACAGGACGCGCTCAGGCGTCACGTCGAGGCCGTAAAATGCGCCTTTTCGGTGCCCGGTGAAGGTGACGGTGGACAGGGGCGTCGCCAGTTCCCTGTACACGACCAGCCTGGCAAGATCGGGGAAGTACCGCTCGAACTGCGACATCAGCATGGCTTCGGCCCTGCGCTTGAAATCGGCATAGGTTTCGCCGCGCTGGCCGGCCGGCAGGTCTGCCCATTCCGCGACGGTGGACCAGTCGGTCCAGGCCAGCACCTGGCCGGTATGTTTCTGTTCCGGCCCGGGATCGTGGTCCGGATCCTTGAGCGAACCGAAGGCAACTGTCATCTGCGGCGGCGGGCTGTCGGGAGCATTCGTCCAGACGGCGTCGGTCTCTGCGTTCGGGTAGATCCAGCGATTTGCCTTCGTTGCACCGGCCGCTTCGATGTCGCCCTCGAAGCCGAGAAACAGGGTGAAATGGGCGATGCTGGAGGGTAGCGAGCGGACCTCGTCTATCCAGCTTTCGTGCCCGCAGGCATCGGGCAACAGCGTGTCGATCGTTTCGCGTGCGCCGATGTCAGAGATCACGCGCCGGGCATAAATTTCGCTGCCATCATCTGTGCGGGCCCCGACAACGGTGCCGCCATCGACGATCAGCTCCCGAACGCGGACCCCGGCACGGATTTCCCCGCCATGCCGGGATATGGTCGGCAGCATGTGCTGGGCAAAAGCCGCGCTGCCTCCGACCGGGTACCAGGACCCGCTCCACAGATAGGACGCCGATATCAGGGCGTGCATGGCAAAGCTTGCCTTGCCGGGCCGCCCGCCATGGTCGCCCCATTGCGATGCCAATACGGCTGCGAGGTCCGGATCGTCGGTAATATCGTCGATGACCTCCCGCGTTGTCCTGGCGCACCATTTTGCAAGGGCGTGCCGGTTCCACCAGTCGAGTATGTCGCCCGCACCCTTTGGCATGGCCCGGGTCGGAATGATCTTCATCATCGCGTCGCGCCCTTCGCGCAGCGCATGCGTCCAGGCCTCGATCGCTTCGGCCTGGTCGGGGAAGCGGTCCTTGAGGTCCCTTTCCTGCGCTTCGTATGGACGCGACAGCGATAGTGGCTCGGCGGACCCGATCTGCACGATGTCGTAGATCGCCCCCAGCGACACGAAGTCGATGGGCGTGTCGCAGAGCCAGTCGAGCAGTTCGCGCTCGCGGTCCTCGGGGGCAAGGCGGCTGAGATAGTGAAGGCCGACATCCCAGCTGAACCCATCGCGGGAGAAGCTATGCGTCAGTCCACCCAGCGTCTGATGCTGCTCAAGCAACAGGACCTTGTGACCAAACTTCGACAGTGCTGCGGCAGCGGTCATGCCGCCCATGCCCGAACCGATGACAATCGTGTCCCACTCAGTCTTGCCAGCATCAGCCATTCAGGACCTCCCGTGCGGCGTATGGGCGACGCGACAGACCGTCATCGCCCGACCCGGCAAGAGGAGGGCAGATGCCTGAACCTGTTTGCGGGGAGCGATCAAGATACGGGAAATGGAGGCCGGCGAAATAGGGACATCTACCCACTCATGTCCGGGCATCCGGGGTTTTCGACCGCGAATGTGGAGACGGGGAGGGCGGGCAGCTTGTGTCTGCTGGTTCGGCTGCCCTGGCCTTCTTCCGTCAGCTAGACCTTTCCAGCCAGCCTGATCCGCCGCCCTGCGCTCAGATGCTGGGCGGCGTTGACGATGGCGTCGGTGTTGATCTGGTAGTGCTTGTAGAGGTCTGGGATGGTGCCGGTCTGGCCGAAATGCTCGACGCCGAGCGGGGCGGTCATGTGGCCGGCGACCGAGCCGATCCAGGCAAGGGTGGCCGGGTGGCCGTCGGTGACGGTGATCAGGGTCGCGTCGCGCGGCACCTTCGCCATCAGCCGCTCGATCTGGCTCATCGCCGAGCTGTGGCCGCGGGCGCGGGCCCGGCGGGCGGCGGTCCAGCCTGAGTTGAGCCGGTCGGCGGAGGTGACCGCCAGCACGCCAATGTCGCGGCGGTCGTTGCCGATGCGCCCGGCCGCCTCGATGGCTTCCGGCGCGACGACGCCCTGATAGGCGATGACGACTTCGCAATTCGGCCCGGGTTCGCGCAGCCAGTAGGCGCCGTCGACAACGCCGCGCCGGAATTCCTCATCGTCGCGGTTGCGGGGGCCGAGCTGTTCGATGGGCCGGGTCGACAGGCGCAGATAGACCGAGCCGCCGGTCTCGTCGCGCAGCCATGTGCGCTCGTCCGGATCGTTCTCGCCGGAGCGCTGGAGATAGTCGAAGCTCCAGTCCATGATGATGGACAGCTCGTCGAGGAAGGCCGGCTCGAAGCTGACAAGCCCGTCTTGGCTCATGCCGATCAGCTGGGTGCCGACCGACTGGTGCGCGCCGCCTTCCGGGGCGAGCGTGATGCCCGACGGCGTGCCTGCAAAGATGAAGCGTGCATCCTGGTAGCAGGCATAGTTCAGCGCATCGAGGCCGCGCATCACGAACGGGTCATAGAGTGTGCCGATGGGGATCAGCCGCTCGCCGAAATGGCTGTGCGCAAGGCCGGCCTGTCCGAGCAGGAGGAAGAGGTTCATCTCCGCGATGCCGAGTTCGAAATGCTGGCCGTCGGGCGAGAACTCCCATTTCTGGGTCGAGGGGATCGACTGCTCCTTGAAGGTGTCGGAGACCTCGCGGCGGGCAAACAGCGAGCGCCGGTTTACCCAGGCCGAGAGGTTGGTCGAACTGGTCACATCCGGCGACATGGTGACGATGCGGTCGGCGAGGTCTGATTTCGACTTGGCGAGGCTGTCGAGGATCTTGCCGAAGCCGGCCTGGGTGGCGAGTTCGCGGTCATCGAGCCAGACGGGGCCGGGGCTTCTGACTTCCGGCGCGCTGTAGCGGCGCGTGCCCTCGGAGAAGAAGGGGACGTCATTGAGGAAGGCCTTGAGGGCGTCGGGATCATCGACGGTGGCGAACGTTTCCCACTCCTCGCCTTCGGGCACGCCCATCTGTTTCTGGAAGTCGGCGAACTGGGCCTTGTTCATGATGCCGCCATGATTGTCCTTGTGCCCGGCGAGCGGCGTCTGCCAGCCCTTGATCGTGTAGGCGAGGAAGACGGTCGGCTTGTCGTCGTCGATGGCGTCGAAGGCGTCGGTGAGGGTTTTCAGGCACTGGCCGCCGAGATTGTTCATCAGCGCGTCGAGCTCTTCATCCGAGCGCTTGTCGAGCAGTTTCGAGACATCGCCCTGGTCGCCAATGTCGTTCATCAGGCGTTTGCGCCAGGCCGCGCCGCCCTGATAGGTGAGGGCGGAATAATCCATGTTCGGGCATGCCTGGATCCACTGTTTCAGCGCCTCGCCGCCCGGCTCCTTGAAGGCTTCGCGCTGAAGCACGCCGTGGCGCAGCACAACGGTGCGCCAGCCGAAGGCCTTGAAGATGGCGTCGATCTTCTCCCAGAGGCCCTCATGCACGACGCCGTCGAGGCTCTGTCTGTTATAGTCGATCACCCACCATGTGTTGCGCAGGTCGTGCTTCCAGCCTTCCTGCAGGCATTCATAGACATTGCCTTCATCCAGCTCCGCATCGCCGACGAGGGCGACCTGCCGGCCGAGTTTCATTTCCTTCGACCAGCCCTTGGCGGCGATATAGTCCTGCACCAGCGAGTTGAAGGCGGTGGCCGCGACGCCGAGGCCGACAGAGCCTGTCGAGAAGTCGACATCGTCGACATCCTTGGTGCGGCTCGGATAGGACTGCGCGCCGCCCCAGCCGCGGAAGGTCTCGAGCTTCTCGCGCGTCTGGTTGCCCATCAGATACTGCATGGCGTGGAAGACAGGCGAGGCGTGCGGTTTCACCGCGACGCGGTCTTCCGGCTTCAGCGTATGGAAGTAGAGCGCCGTCATGATCGGCACCATGGACGCACAGGAGGCCTGGTGGCCGCCGACCTTCACCGCGCCTTCTTCCTTGGGCCGGATGTTGTTGGCATTGTGGACCGTCCAGGCCGACAGCCAGAGAAGGCGCTGTTCGATGGTCTTCAGCATGTCGAGATCGGCAGGCATGGGCACTCTTTGCATTTGCAACCAATAGGAGCCTCGCCTCATCGCACGGGGTGCGGGCCGGGTCCAGATCAGGGGCCAGATATGGGCGTCAGGCCGAGCTTTTTCAGCGGCGATCCGAACGCTCCGGTGACCATGCCGGCGAGCAGCTTCGGCGCGGGCGGTACGCGGGTGAGTGGGGCAGCGAGCCAGTCCCGCAGGAAGGGCATGATGCGGCTGTCACCCTGATAGACCGGCGTGAACAGCCAGCTCATCGCCTGATAGAGGCGGATATGGTTGCGGCGCAGGGCGACATAGCGGGCCAGCGCGCGGGGAATGTCCTCGGACCCTTCCAGCGCCAGCGAGAGGGCCCAGGCATCCAGCAGCGCCATGTTCGCGCCTTGGCCTAGCTGCGGTGAGGCGGCATGCCAGGCGTCGCCAGTGTGGACGAGGCGCGGGCCACCGACCGGATCGGGATGTGTGCGGTGGCGATAGCGCGCAAAGGTCAGCTGGTCATGCGAAGTGACCTGGTCGAGCAGAAGCTCGGTTTCCGGCCAGAGGGCGCGGGCTTCGCGCTTCCAGTCGTCCAGCGGCGCGGCGCGCCAGGCGGCCTCGTCATCGCGGCGGATCGACCAGAAATAGGTGAGGCTGACCGGGCCGTTCGAGGCGGTGCGGCCCGACGCCATGACACCGGCCATCTTGCGGGCCGACTTGTAGCGCTGCTCCAGCGCTGTCTCGTCGAACGGGCCGTCTGCCGGCCAGGGCAGGGTGGCCCAGAGTGCGCCATAGGCGAGTTCCTTGCGCGGTGTTCGCGTCAGGGGCGAGCGCACGCCGAGGGCATCGACGACAAGGTCGAAGCCTTTCAGGAACTCCCCCGTTTCCAGGATGATGTCGCCCGTCTTCGCATCGACGCTTTCGACGCGCCGGGAGGTGAGCAAGTTGGCGCCGGCCTGTGTCGCGGCCGCCAGAAGCCGGCCGAACAGTAGCCCGCGCTGCACGCCATAGCTGACGAGCCCGGCCCGCAGTTGCTCGAACCGCACATCGAGGACCGGGCGCTGCGACGGTGTCGTCAGGCCCCACAGCCGCTTCAGCGGGCTGCCGAGCTGTCGGATATCGTCTGCCAGTCCAAGGTGGTCGAGGATGGTCAGGCCGGTCACCTGCAGCATCAGGCCAGAGCCGACCGGGGCAGGCGCGTCGAACTGGTCGAGCAGGGTGACGCTGTGTCCCTGCCGGGCCAGAAGGGCAGCGGCCGAAAGGCCTCCGATCCCGGCCCCGCAAACGGCAATGTTCAGAGATCGCCCCATGACCCAACGTCATGACGTGCGTCGCAGACCCTGTCCATCTCGCAGCGTTTCGGGGCCGGCGAAGGGGGCCGTCCTGGCAGAGCCGGGGAACCAGCGTGCGGGGTTGCCCGTTTTTACGGCAAGAGATGACAAAGGAGGCATTCATGGCCGATCGCGACCATCAGAGAATTGAGGAAGTCGAACGCCAGCGCGGATATGGCGAAGGCTTCAAGAAAGGCGAGGATGTCGAAGACCAGCCCACGAACGCTGCGGGCTACAAGGACGGCTCACCTGTGGCCAATCAGCAGGAGCACGACGCCGATCTCGTGACCGGCATGTCCGATGAGCGCGTGCCGAACGTTCCGAATGACGATACCGATGATGCCTCCAGTACCCAGGTCGGCAAACATGCAGCCGTCAGGAAGATGCCTGATGGCCACCGTCTTGAAGATGGCTACAGCGTCCCCGATCCGGATGTGACGCCAAAAGACTGACCAGCCAGCCACACCATCCTGCGGTTTGGCGCTCTGACCACAATCTGCCTGCCGCCGCATCAAAAGCCGTTCGGTGACACACTCGCCGGGGGAATCTGCTTGAAAGCAGCACAAGCCTGTATTTTGGCTCTGCTCTCCAATTAATATGCATGCATCGTATTGGGGAGGTTCAGAGACTTATGCGTGGATTCCTGATTGGCGGCCTGATGGCCGCTGCGGCGTGGCTATCACCAATTTCGGTGGCGCAGTCCTTCATCGACATCGAGGCCGATCCGGCCATTCCGACGCTTCAGGAAACCTTTGGCTATTCTCCCGGCGAGGAGATAACCGCGCCTGCCGATGCGCTTGCCTACATGAAAATGCTGGCCGACGCCGCCCCGGACCGGATGAAGCTCAATGAGTATGCGCGCACCTGGGAAGGCCGGAAGCTGGTCTACGGCGTCATCAGCTCGCCGGAGAACATGGCCCGCATCGACGAGATCCAGGCCGACATCAAGTCTATCGCTTCTGGCACGCTTTCGGCGGGTGAGCGCGCGGCCCTGGTTGCCCGGACGCCGGCCGTTGTCTGGCTGTCCTATGGCGTGCATGGCGATGAAATCTCGAGCACCGACGCCGCGCTAACGCTGGCCTATCACCTGCTCGCTGCAGAAAACGATGCGACGGTCGACAGGATCCTCGACGAGACCATCGTCATCATCGACCCGATGCAGAACCCCGACGGGCGCGCCCGCTTCAAGGCATCCTTCGAAGCTGCGCGCGGCCTTGAAACATCCGCCGATCCGGCAACCGCCGAACATGACCAGCCCTGGCCGGGCGGGCGCTACAATCACTACCTGTTCGACATGAACCGCGACTGGTTTGCGATGACGCAACCGGAAACCGTTGGCCGCGTCGAGCAGATGCTGGACTGGTATCCGGTCGTCGTTGTGGACGTCCACGAAATGGGCGGCGAAGAGACCTACTTCTTTGCGCCATCGGCTGACCCGTTCAATCCCTATATCAGAGACGAACAACGCGCCAAGCAGACCCTGATCGGGAAAAATCATGCCCGCTGGTTCGACAGCCGCGGCTTCGAATATTTCACCCGCGAAGTCTATGATGCCTTCTATCCGGGCTATGCCGACATGTGGCCGCAGCTCGGCGGCGCGGTGGCGATGACCTATGAGCAGGGCTCTGCCCGTGGCCTCGAATACCAGCGCAAGGACGGCAGCATGCTGACCTATCGCGATGGCGTCGAGCACCACTTCATCTCCACCCTGTCGACGGCTGAAGTCGTCGCAAACAATCACGACCTGTTCCTCGGGGACTTTGCCGACTATCGCAGCGAAGTGGCCGATGAGGGGCGTAAGTCGAAAAGCCGTTATTTCATCTTCGACCTCGCCGAGCGCAGATGGCAGGTCGAGGATCTTGGCCGCCGGCTCGCCGCGCAGGAGATTGCCGTCCAGCGCGTTGGACCGGGCTTCGAGGCTTGCGGCACGCGCTATCCGTCCGGTGCCCTGGTCGTTGACCGCGCCCAGCCGGCCGGGCGACGCATTGCGACGCTGCTCGAAAAGGAAACCGCGCTGCCGGCCGATTATGTTGCCGAACAGGAAGGGCGCCGTGACCGCGGGCTCAATCACGAGCTTTACGATGTGACGGCCTGGTCGCTGCCGCTCATGGATGGCGTGACCAGCACGACGTGCTCACGCGTGAACCTGTCGTCGGCAAGCCTGGTGGGCGCCGATGACCCGATCCCGGCCGTGACGGCACCGAATGCAGCGTTCGGCTATGCCATCCCGTGGACTGATACGGGCGGCGCGAAACTCGCCCTGGCGGCCCTGAAGGAAGGCGCTGTCGGCAAGGCGACCGAAGAGGCCTTCATCACCGGCGGGCGCTCCTTCCCACGCGGCACGATCATCTTCCCCGTCGCCGACAATACCGCAGGGCTCGGCGCGATGCTGAACCGGATGGCGAGCGAAATCGGCGCCGAAGTCGTCGCATTGCAGACCAGCTGGGTCGAAGACGGACCCAACTATGGCAGCGACAAGTTCAAGACAGTGGCTATGCCCAGGGTCGCCATGGCCTGGGGCGAGGGCACGATACCGACCGAAACCGGCGCGACGCGTTACGTGATCGAGCGCCAGCTTTCTGTTCCGGTCGCGCCGATCCGCGTGAACAATCTGGCGGGGGCCGATCTCGGCAGATATGACGTGCTGATCGTGCCCGATACGTCGGGCGATTTTGCGCACCGTCTCGGAGACGGCGGCGCCGCAGCGCTCAAAGCCTTTGTCGAGCAGGGCGGCGTCCTGGTTGGCGTCGGCGGCGCTGTCGACTTCCTGGCGAGCGCGGATGCGGGCCTGCTCTCGACGAAGCTGGAAAAGGCCTATGCCGATGGCGACTCGGCTGCAGAAGCGTCAGGCGAAGGCGAAGAGGAAGAGACCCGGGCAGACGGCACGCACATCGCGGGCAAGGATGCCTATGACGCCATGATCGCAGACCCGGACGCTGCGCCGGACGATGTTCCGGGCGTGCTCGCCAATGTCGTTGCCAACACCGACCACTGGCTGTCTTCGGGCTATGCGAAAGCGATCGCGCTTTATGCAGGGTCCAGCGTCTACCGCCCGCTGATGGCAGATGAGGGGACGAACGTGTTCCACTTTGCAGCCGCCGATGAGCTGCTGGCGAGCGGCTATCTCTGGGAAGAGAACCGGGCCCAGATCGCCTTCAAGCCCTTCGTCATGGTCGAGCCGCATGGCGAGGGCATGGTGATCGCCTTCACCGAAAGCCCGTTCACGCGCGCCTACCTGAATGGTCTCAACCTGCTGGTCGCAAACGCGCTGATCTTCGGCCCGGCCCACGCCCGCTAGGGCGCAGGCCGGAAACCGGCATCTGCCTTACGGCTTCAGATAGGTGTCGTACCAGTCGATGAACCGCTGGTAGCGGTCATCGACAAAGCTCGGCCGGTCGATCGAGTGATCCTCACCCGGATAGACGACCAGCTTGGTGTCGATGCCGAGCCGCTTGAGTGCGAGATAGAACTGCTCGGAGTTCATTGCCGGGACGTTCCAGTCCTCCTGGCCGACCATGAATTGCGTCGGCGTGGTGACCTTCGGTGCGTCCCAGAAGGGCGAGATGGCGTCCCAGCCTTCCTGGTTTTCCCATGGCAGGCCAAGCTCGATCTCCCATTCGCGCTGATAGATGTCATGGCCATAATTGGCCGTGTAGTTGACTTCGCTGGCGCCGCTGACCGCTGCCTTGAACCGGTCGGTCTGGGTGATGACGTAATTGGTCAGGATGCCACCATAGGACCAGCCGCCGACGCCGAGGCGGTCTGGATCGACAAGGCCAAGATCGACGGCCTTGTCGACGCCCGCCATGACATCGGCGAAATCCTTCACGCCCCATTCGGCGAAGATCGCTTTCTTGAAGTCCTCACCCTTGCCGCTTGATCCGCGCGGATTGACCATAACGGTCGCATAACCGTTGGCCGCGAAGAGCTGGGCGAAGGGTTCGAAGCTGTAGTCATATTGCGCGACCGGGCCGCCATGATTGAACAGGATGGCCGGGGCCGGGCCGGTGACGCCCTTGGCGGGATAGATGAATTCATCGACCGAAATGCCGTCCGGATTGTCGAAGGAGACAAATTGCGGCTTGGCGAGGTCGAGCGTATCCAGCACCGCTTCATTCGTCCGCGTCACCTGGGTGAGCTGACGGCCGGATTTCAGGAAGATTTCCGAAGGCAGGGTCGGATTGGTCAGCCGCAGCGCGAGGTCGCCATTGCCGGCGACGTCATAGTCATAGATGGCGAACTGGCCGGAGACGTATTGGCTGAGGCGTCCGGTGCGGACATCAGCTGCCATGATCGGCTGCATGCCCTCATTCTCGATCGTGAAGTAGATGGACTTGCCATCCGGGCTCCAGGCCGGATCGAAGACGTTTCGGTCGAGGCTTTCCGTCAGCAGCCGGACGGACCCGCCCGTCGCGGGCGAGGTGGCAAGGTGGCTGGTGGCATACCAGAGCAGCTCGGGCTTCAGCGACGTCGTATAGGCGAGCGTCTTGCCGTCCGGGCTCCAGGCCGGCGATGTCTCACCGCCCGGATTCGTCGTGACCTGAACCGGGGTGCTGCCAGCGGCCGCGTCGATGACGAAGATGTCGGTATTGTAGTTGCCGTCCGGGTCCTCGGTCACATTGGTGGCATAGGCGATCCTGGTGCCATCCGGGCTCCAGGTCGCGCCATGGTCGTCGCGGTCGCCATCGGTGATCTGCACCGGCTCTGCGAGCCGTTCGGCGATCACGTAGATATGGGTGCGCGAGCGGTCGAGATAGCCAACGCCGTCTTCCTTGAACTGGCGGCGGTCGATCACCCAAGGCAGTTCGGGCTCGTCTTCGCCGGCCTCGCGCGCCTCGCGCTTCTTGCGGGCATTCTCGCCTTCATCCTGGATCATCAGCAGCATGCGCTTGCCGTCGGGGGCCCACTCAAAGCCGGAGACACCTTGCGTGACCTGGGTGTAGGCGCGCGCTTCGCCACCGCGCATGTCGAGTGTCCAGACCTGCGTCGCGGCGTTCTCATCAAGGTCGGAGCGCGCAGCGAGGAAAGCGAGCTGTGTGCCGTCCGGGCTCCATTGCGGGCTGTGGGCGTCATAGGCGTCCGACGTCATGGGCAGCACGGTCTTGCCATCGGCGGAGGCCATGAAGAGCTGTGCGCGCGTCTTGTCAGCGCCCTCGACGCGGCCTTCGACCACATAGGCGATCCACTCGCCATCGGGGCTGATCGCCGGCGAAGACACGCGCTTCAGCTTGGCAAGCGCCTCGATGGTGACGGGCCCCTTTTCCTGGGCCATGGCGGAGAAGGGGGCAGAAAGCACGGCCAGCGCGGAGCACGCTCCGGCAGCCGTGACGATGAGTTTTGATGGTTTCAAGGTCGTCGTCCTCATTGCGAATGGCGAGACCTTACATCAAGGCGAAAAGCCCGCAACGACCCATTATTGTCGCTCTTGGCGAAACCTTCCCGCAGACGTCACGGGAATGGATGACAGAGGCCTGGCCCTCGCACCTGCTTTCTGCTGCGCCTGGTGTCAGCCCGAAAAGAACTCGGTAACCAAGCCGCCGTAATCTGTAGCGAGTAGGGGAGAAACTCCGGGATGATGACGGATTGCAACCGCTGCAGAAACGCCGCCGATACCGATTTCGGCATCACGATGGCGTTCCAGCCCATCTTTGATTTCGGCGCCTTGCAGGTGTTCGCCTATGAAGCACTTGTGCGCGGGCGTGACGGCGAAGGCGCCGGGGAAGTCCTGTCGCGGGTCACGGATGAAACCCGCTACCAGTTCGACCAGGCGTGCCGCGTGACGGCGATTTCGCAGGCGTCTGCGCTGGGGCTGCGCGATGCCGCGGCTGCGCCATTTCTCTCCATCAACTTCCTGCCGAACGCGGTCTACGAACCGCGCGCCTGCATTCGCAAGACGCTGTCTGCGGCCCTGGAGTCCGGCTTCCCGACGAACCGTATCCTGTTCGAATTTACCGAGAGCGAGCGGCTGGACACCGATCACCTGCTCAACATCCTTCGCTCTTATCGGTCGATGGGTTTTTCGACCGCGATCGATGATTTCGGCGCGGGCTATGCCGGGCTTGGCCTGCTGTCGGCGTTCCAGCCGGATTTCGTGAAACTCGACATGGAGCTCATTCGCGGGATCGACACCAGCAGCGCCAAGCAGGCGATTGTCCGGCACATCCTGAACATGACCCGCGACCTCGGCATCACGCCCGTCTGCGAGGGAATCGAGACACCAGAGGAATTCGAGGTCCTGTATGGCCTCGGCGTCCGGCTGATGCAGGGGTTCCTGTTTGCGCGGCCCGAACTGGACCGGTTGCCGGCGCTGCAATGGCGCGGCAGGTCTCATGAAAAAACCGGCGAAGCTCTGGGCTCCGCCGGTCTTGCAATGTCGGCCTGAAACCGATCCACGGGACCGGTTTCCGCCGCTTGGCCGTATTGGCTACAGCGCCTTGACGATCTCCTCGACCATCTTCTTGGCGTCCGACAGCAGCATCATCGTATTGTCCTTGAAGAACAGTTCGTTCTGGATGCCGGCATAGCCGGAGCCCATCGAGCGCTTGATGAAGAGCACCGTGCCGGCATTCTCGACGTCGAGGACGGGCATGCCGTAGATCGGCGAGGACTTGTCGGTCTTTGCGGCCGGATTGGTCACGTCATTCGCGCCGATCACGAAGGCGACGTCGGCAGTGTTGAACTCGGAATTGATGTCTTCCAGCTCGAACACTTCGTCATACGGCACCTGCGCCTCGGCGAGCAGCACGTTCATGTGGCCCGGCATGCGTCCGGCGACGGGGTGGATCGCGTATTTCACGTCCACGCCTTCTTCCTTCAGCAGCTCGGCCATTTCCTTCAGGGCGTGCTGGGCCTGCGCCACCGCCATGCCATAGCCCGGCACGATGATGACCTTGGACGCGTTCTTCATGATGAAGGCCGCATCGTCAGCCGAGCCCTGCTTGAAGGGCCGGTCGACCTGCGCGCCCGCGGACGCGCCGCCATCATCATCAGCGCCGAAGCCGCCGAGGATGACCGAGATGAAGCTGCGGTTCATGCCCTTGCACATGATGTAGGACAGGATCGCACCGGACGAGCCGACCAGCGCGCCGGTGATGATCAGCGCGAAGTTGCCGAGCGTGAAGCCAAGCGCCGCCGCTGCCCAGCCGGAATACGAGTTGAGCATCGAGACCACGACCGGCATGTCTGCCCCGCCAATCGGGATGATCAGCGTGATGCCGAGGATCAGGGCAAGGACGGTGAGGCCCCAGAACGCCCAGGTCGCAGCGCCGCTCGACATGATGAGCACCACGACGAGCGCGACAATGCCGGCAGCCAGTGCGATGTTCAGAAGGTGGCGGGCCGGCAGCAGGATCGGCGAGCCCGACATGTTGCCGTTGAGCTTGGCGAAGGCGATCACCGAGCCGGTGAAGGTCAGCGCACCGATGGCCGAGCCGACCGACAGCTCAATCAGCGAGACGAGGTTGATGTCGCCCACGACACCAATACCGAAGCCAAGCGGCGCATAGAGTGCGGCAGCGGCGACGAGCACGGCGGCAAGGCCAACCAGCGAGTGGAAGGCGGCGACAAGCTGCGGCATCGCCGTCATGGCGATCCGGCGGGCAATAAGCGCGCCGATTGCGCCACCGATTACGGCGCCGCCGATCAGGATCGCCCAGGTGGTCGGGTCGAGGCTTTCCCAGAGCAGGACCAGCGTCGTGACCACCGCGATGGTCATGCCGATCATGCCATTGCGGTTACCTTTCCGGCTGGTCGCCGGGCTGGAGAGGCCGCGCAGGGCAAGGATGAAGAGGATACCGGCCGCCAGGTAGAGTAGCGGCGCCCATGTGTTTGCAAACTGTTCCACGGTTTACTCCCCCTTCTTCTTGTACATGGCCAGCATGCGCTGGGTGACGAGGAAGCCGCCGAAGATGTTGACGCTGGCCAGCGCCACGGCGAGCCCGCCCAGCGCCTTGGCGATCCAGCCGCCATTGATCGCGCCGGAGGCCGTTGCCGCAACGATGGCGCCAACGATGATCACCGACGAGATGGCATTGGTCACGGCCATGAGCGGGGTGTGCAGGGCCGGGGTCACCGACCAGACGACATAGTAGCCGACGAAACAGGCCAACGCGAAAATCGCGGCCAGGAAGACCGTCGGGTTGATGGCCGATATCTCGGCCGCTTGCGCTGGCAGGGCGAGGGCCGCTGCCGACAGGATTACTGGAATGGCTTTCATGATTTCAGCCTTTCATTCACGGTTTCGCCGCCGCGGGTCAGCAGCATGGCGGTGACGATTTCATCGTCGGTATCGAGGTTCAGCGCGCCATCCTCGGCTGTGATCAGCGGCAGGAAGGCGAGCAGGTTCTTCGCATAGAGCGAGGAGGAGTCGGCCGGCAGGCGTGCGGGCAGGTTGGAGAACCCGGCCACTTTCACGCCGTCGACATCGACGACCTCATCGGGATTGGACAGCGGGCAGTTGCCCCCCGAGGCGACGGCCATGTCGACGATCACCGAGCCCGGCTTCATCGATTTCACCATCGCTTCGCTGACCAGTTCCGGCGCAGGCCGGCCCGGGATGAGGGCGGTGGTGATGACGATGTCCTGCTTGGCGATATGGTTCGCCGTCAGTTCAGCCTGCTGCTTCTTGTAGTCGTCCGACATTTCCTTGGCATAGCCGCCAGCGGTCTCGGCTTCCTTGAACTCTTCGTTCTCGACAGCGATGAACTTGGCGCCGAGCGAGGCGACCTGTTCCTTGGCCGCCGGACGAACGTCGGTCGCCGTCACAACACCGCCAAGGCGGCGGGCCGTGGCGATGGCCTGAAGACCGGCGACGCCCGCGCCCATGACGAACACCTTGGCCGGGGCAACCGTGCCCGCAGCGGTCATCATCATCGGCATGGCGCGGCCATAGATCTGCGCGCCCTCGATCATGGCGCGATAGCCGGCCAGGTTCGACTGCGAGGACAGCGCGTCCATGGACTGGGCCCGCGTGATGCGCGGGGTGAATTCCATGGCGAGCGTGTTGAGTTTTTTCGCGTTATAAGCGTCCGTGAGGTCGCCCATGTTGAACGGGTTCATCAGCGCGATGACGGTCAGGCCCTCGGGATATTTCCCGGCCTCCTCGGCACTCGGCGCGCGGACCTTCAGCAGAAGGTCAGCCCCCTTCAGTGCTGTTGCCGCCGTCTTGGCAATGGTTGCACCTTCCTCCGAAAAAGCCTTGTCCGGGAATCCCGCAGCGGTTCCGGCGCCAGATTCAATGGTCACCGAATGCCCGAGCCCAATCAGCTTTTTCACCGACTCCGGAGTTGCCGCGACGCGCGTTTCCCCCGGACTTGTTTCTTTTAAGATTGTGAGCTTCATGGCGCGAGTGATCGGAAAAATCTTGCGCGAAAGCAATAGCGAAACGGAAAACGAGGCATGGAATTGTTCGAACTAACGGGAAAAACAGCGATGGTTACCGGTGCGTCAGGTGGACTTGGCGCAGCGTTTGCGCGCGCCCTGGCCAAGGCTGGAGCCGGTGTGGTGCTGGCGGCGCGGCGCCTTGAAAAACTCGAAGCGCTGGCCGGCGAAATCGAGTCCTCCGGCGGAAAGGCGCTCGCGGTTGAAATGGACGTCACCGACCCGGCCAGCGTCGAAGCGGCCTTCAAGACCGTCCAGGACAAGCTGTGCGCCCCCGTAGATATCATTGTCAACAATTCCGGCATTTCGCGGGACAACTGGTTCACGCAGATGACCGAGGAAGACTGGCGCGCGGTCATGAACACCAATCTCGACGGTGTCTGGCGCGTCGCCAAGGCCGGGGCGAATGCGCTGATGGAAGCGGGTAAGCCCGGCTCCATCATCAATATCGCGTCGATCACCGCCCTGCGCCCGCAGCACACCATTGCCGCCTATGCCGCGTCCAAGGCCGCTGTCGACCATCTCACCCGCGTGATGGCGCTGGAATCGGCCCGCTACGGCATCCGCGTGAACGCGATCGCGCCCGGCTACTTCAAGACCGACATCAATGACGAATTCCTCGACAGCGAGGCCGGTGACAAGATGCGCAAGCGCGTCCCGATGCGCCGTTTCGGCAAGCATGAGGAGCTGGCCGGCGCGCTGCTGCTGCTGGCGTCCGATGCGGGCAGCTACATGACCGGGTCGACCATCGTCGTCGATGGCGGGCACGTCGTGAGCACGCTTTAGGGTTTCGGTTCACCCGCACCGCTGTCCGCCAGCTCGGAGCCGTCCAGCGACTGGTCACCCAGTTCGATGTCGGATGGCTTCGGCGGCGGGGCGAAATTCATCGGCTCGTCGGACACCTCGGCGCGGGCCCGGATGCGCGGAAAGGCTTCGGGGTGTTCGGCCTGCAGCCAGTTGATCATCTGCTCGCGGATATAGCAGCGCAGGTCCCAGGCGCGCGGGCTTGTGCTGGCGGTGGCGAGCGCGCGGACCTGGATGGTCATCTTGTCGGTTTCCGACACCTGCAGGTTCACCACCTCGCCGTCCCAGAGCTCGGTCGACTTGCAGATTTCTTCCAGCTTGTCGCGCATCTTGGCGACCGGGGCGCGATAGTCGAGCCACCAATAGACGGCGCCGATGATCGTGCCGGACTTGCGCGTCCAGTTCTGGAACGGCTTTTCGATGAAATAGGTGAGGGGCACGATCAGGCGGCGGCGGTCCCAGATGCGGACGACAACGTAGAAGAGGTCGATCTCCTCGATCCAGCCCCACTCATTCTCCAGCACGACGGCATCCTCGATCCGGATCGGCTGGGTGAAGGCGATCTGGATGCCCGCGATCAGGTTCGACAGGACCGGCCGCGCGGCGAGGCCAACCGCGATGCCGACGATCCCCGCAGACGCCAGCAGCGATACGCCGAGCTGGCGTGCCCACGGCACGACAACGAGCGCGCAGGCGAGCGTTGCAATCGCGCCGACGACAATGATGACCCGCCGCATCACATCGAGGCGGGTTGCCGATTTGCGTGCCTGGAAATTGTCCGCGACATCAATGTCCAGACGGCCCATGCGCCGCTTGATGGCGAGATCGGTCAGCGAGGTGACGGCCCAGCCAATCGCCGAGATCACCAGGAAGCGGACGCCGATCAGCGTCGTCTCGACATAGTCGCTTTCCGCCCAGACAAACTTCGCACCGGCCCAGAGCGCCAGGGCGGTGAGAAGGATCAGCGCGGGCATGCGAAGCCGGCCAATCCAGGCGAGCCTTCCGGGGATCTTGTTTTCCATCGGCTAAAAGGGTCCTGAAAACGCGCTCCGACCATAGCGGATTCTGCCGCACCGATGACACCCCGCGGGCAGATTCATCCCGGGGCAGCGCTTATTGCCCGCTGCTTGGGCATATTCGGGCAGGCGCTGTACCGAATGGCCGGAAAACCCGAATTCCCGATCAATTACAAAGCGCCATTTAGCGCTTCATTAGGGATGGGCGTGGCAAATGGGGCCTGAAGGAGAGGGCTGCCGACATGTCTGCGATCAAGAAGCCAGATCACCACGAGCCGGAAACATATGAGACGCCAGCAACCGATACGGATGCGGCCGGTCTCGAAGAGGTTTCCGCGCGTCCGGATGTCGAGGCGGCAGAATCGCCTGCACGTGCAATGCAGGAAAACCTCGCCCGGTCGATGGAAGCGCACCACAGGCGCGAGCGGATCAAGGATATCGGCCGCGTCCTCGCATCGGCTTCGGGCATCACGACCCTGCTGGGCATATTCTTCTTTTACGGAATCTGGTAGCACGGCGCTGGCCAATCGGAGGCGAGCCTGTATGGTCCTCGGCCTCACATGAACCAGAATGAATGATTTGGGGGAAAATATGGGAATTCGTAAGGCGGTTCTGCCGGTGGCCGGTCATGGCACGCGTGTTCTTCCTGCAACGAAATCCATACCCAAGGAGCTGCTGCCGGTCGTCGACCGTCCCGCGCTCCAATATGTCGTCGACGAGGCGCTCGAAGCGGGGATCGAACACATCGTCTTCGTGACGGGCCGCGGCAAGGGCGCCATCGAGGACTATTTCGACGAGGCGTTCGAGCTTGAGACCTCGCTCGCGGCAAAGGCCTCCAAGGCCGACATCCTCAAGGAAGTCCAGAAGACGAAGCTGCCTGCAGGCGCTGCCAGCTTTACCCGCCAGCAGGCGCCGCTGGGTCTCGGCCATGCCGTCTGGTGCGCCAAGGACATTATCGGCAACGAGCCGTTCGCCGTGCTGCTGCCCGACGTGATCGTGCGGGCCAAGCCTTCCTGCCTTGCCCAGATGGTCGAGGCCTACAACAAGGTTGGCGGCAATATCGTGGCGGTCGACCCAGTGCCCGAAGAGCGCGTCTCCTCTTATGGTGTCATCGCGCCCAAGTCCCGCGATGGCCGCCTGATCGAGATGAGCGGCATGGTGGAAAAACCCCCGCGCGAGGAAGCCCCGTCAAACCTGAAGATCACCGGGCGCTATATTCTCCAGCCGGAAATCTTCGCGCTGCTGGAAGACCAGGGCAAGGGCGCCGGCGGCGAGATCCAGCTGACCGACTCGATGGAGCGCCTGATGGAAAAGCAGGCCTTCTACGCATTCGAGTTCGAAGGCGAGGAATTCGATTGCGGCTCGAAGGCGGGTTATTTCGAGGCTGTGCTGGCCCATGCGATCGAAAATCCGGAAACATCCAAGGATGCGCGCGACATTATCGCCCGTTACGCTTCGCGGCTTTGAGCGCATTCTCAGTCAGCTTCTTTTCCCGGCTGCACCTGCCCGCTATAGCCATGCTGGCGAGGTAGATGAATGAGATTTCTAGTCACAGGCGTTGCGGGTTTTATCGGGTCGCAGATCTCGAAAGCCCTGCTTGAAGAGGGCCATAGCGTCCTCGGCCTCGACAATCTCAATGCCTATTACGACGTCACCTACAAGCAGGAGCGGCTGCACCAGCTCGAGCGCCTGCCGGAGTTCGAGTTCCGCAAGCTCGACATTTCCGATCACGACCGGCTGCTGGCCTTGCCAGAGCGCGATTCGATCGACCGGGTGATCCATCTCGCCGCCCAGGCCGGTGTCCGTTATTCGCTCGAGAATCCCTTCGCCTATGCCGCGTCCAACATGACCGGCCATCTCGCCGTGCTGGAATTCTGCCGCCGTGCGGCAAAGGCGCCGATGCTGGTCTATGCCTCTTCGAGTTCGGTCTATGGCGACGATGCCGTTGCCCCCTTCAAGGAAGACGCCAATGTCGACCGGCCGGTCTCGCTCTACGCCGCCACCAAGCGCGCCGACGAGCTGATGAGCCAGGCCTATGCCAAGCTTTATGACCTGCAGCAGATCGGCGTGCGCTTCTTTACGGTCTACGGTCCATGGGGCCGCCCCGACATGGCCTACTGGTCGTTCACCGACCGGATCCTGCGCGGCGAGACGATCCGCGTCTTCAATGGCGGCAAGATGAAACGCGACTTCACCTATATCGACGATGCCATCGCCGGCCTGAAGGCGATCGCAACGGGCGAGCCGCATTTCGCCGATGGCGAGCGCACGCACCTGCTCTACAATATCGGCCACAACCAGCCCGTGCAGCTGATGGACTTCATCCGAACGATCGAGAAAGCGACCGGCAAGACGGCGCGCATCGCGCTTGAGCCAATGCAGCCGGGCGATGTCACCGAAACCTGCGCCGACATTTCCAAGATGCAGGCCGACTACGGCTATGACCCGAAAGTCAGCCTCGAAGAAGGCATCGGCAAGTTCGTCGACTGGTTCAAGACCCAGCGCGTCGCATCGGGTCCGTCGCGGCGGTACATGTAACGATGACCGGGCTGCCGGACGGAACGCTTCCCAGTCCTGACGATGTGCTTGAGGCCGCGCGCCGTCTGCAGGGGCACGTTGTTCGCACGCCTGTGCTGCGCAACGAGGCCATCGACGCACTGGCTGGTGCAGAGCTCTTCTTCAAATGCGAGAACCTGCAGCTGACCGGCAGTTTCAAGATTCGCGGCGCCACCAACCGGCTGATGCAGATCGACCCGGCCCGGCAAAAAGGCGGCGTCGTCGCCTTCTCCTCAGGCAACCACGCCCAGGGCGTCGCCCGGGCCGCGCGGCTTCTTGAGATGCCTGCGCTGATCGTGATGCCGTCGGATGCGCCGGGCATCAAGGTTGAGGGCGTGCGGCGCGACGGGGCCGAGATCCGTTTCTATGACCGACACAATGAAAGCCGCGAAGCGATTGCGGCGGCTGAAGCCGATCTTCGCGAGGCGGTGCTCGTGCCGAGCTTCGACGACCCGTACATCATCACAGGGCAGGGCACGGCCGGTGTCGAATTTGCCGAGCAGATGCAGGCGGCCGGCACCCCGCTCGACCATCTCATCTGCTGTGTCGGCGGAGGCGGGCTGATCACGGGGATCGCGCTGGCCTTCGAGGCGCTGAGCCCCAGCACAAGGATATGGACCGCCGAACCAGCCGAGCATGATGACTGGCGCCGCTCGCTGGCCGCCGGCGAGATCGTGGCGAACGCGCCCGGCACGCGCTCCATCTGCGATGCGATCCTGACGCCCGCGCCGGGTGAGATCACCTGGGCGCTCGGCAAGCGGCTGCTGGCGGGTGGCTGCGCGGTCGACGATACGGCCATCGAGGACGCGATGCGTCAGGCCTTCAGGCACCTCAAGCTGGTCGTCGAGCCCGGCGGTGCGGCCGCCCTGGCCTGCGCGCTTCATGACCTGCCGGAAGCGGCGAAGGGCAAACGCGTTGGCGTCGTGATTTCCGGAGGCAATGTCGATCCGGGCCAGTATGCGCGGATCGTCTCGGCCTAATTCTCTTTCAGGATGCGGGCCTTCTGGCGCTGCCAGTCGCGTTTCTTTGCCGTCTCGCGCTTGTCGGGCGCGCGCTTGCCGGTCGCGATGCCGATCAGCAGTTTCGCGATCCCGCGATCGTTGAAGTACAGTTTCAGAGGCACGATCGTCCGCCCGGCGCGGTCAACGGCCTGGGCGAGCTTCGCAATCTCGCGCTTCGAGACGAGCAGCTTCCGCCGCCGCTTCGGATCGTGGTTGAACTGGTTGGCGCCCTCATAGGGCGGGAAGTCGGCATTCACGAGCCACAGCTCGCCATTCTCGACGGCGGCATAAGCCTCGGCGATGTTCGCGCGCCCATTGCGCAGGGACTTGACCTCACTGCCTTCGAGCACGAGACCGGCCTCAAGCGTGTCCTCGACATGGTAGTCGAAGCGCGAGCGCCGATTCTCTGCGACGAGGCCATCAGTGCGGCCCTTGATCTGGGTCTTCTTGGACATGCCGGTCTATATAAGGCCTGCGATTTCCATTGCAGCGTCAATCTTCTCACAGGCTGCATCGTGCGGCGCGACGATGGGAAGGCGGACCTCACCGGAGCACAGGCCGAGCTTGGCCAGCGCGTATTTCGCCGGGCCGGGGGAGGGGGTGACGAACAGCGCCTTGTGCAGGGCGATGAATTTCCGCTCGATCTCCTGAGCCGTTGCCAGGTCACCCTCCTGGACGGCCTTGTGCATCTTCGCCATCTGCTCGGGCGCGATGTTTGCCGTCACGGAGATGCAGCCCTTGCCACCCATGGCGCAGTAGCCAAGCGCCGACGGATCGTCGCCCGAGATCTGCACGAACTGCTCGCCTTGCAGGCCGGCGGCATGCAGGCTGACGCGCGCAAGGTCGCCGGTTGCGTCCTTGATCCCGACGATGTTCGGCAGCTTGCCGAGACGGATCACTGTGTCGGGCTGCACGTCGGAGACGGTGCGGGCCGGGACATTGTACATGATGATCGGCAGCGAGACGGCGTCCGCAATGGCGCGGAAATGTGCTTCCAGGCCGATCTGGTCCGGACGGTTGTAATACGGGCAGACGCAGAGCGCGGCATCGGCGCCAGTATCCTTGGCGTGCTGGACCAGGCCGATGGCTTCTCTTGTGGAATTTGAGCCTGCGCCAGCAATGACGGGAACCCGGCCGGCGGCCACTTCGACACAGAAGGAAACGGCCTCGCGGTGCTCTGCATGGCTGAGCGTTGCAGACTCGCCGGTCGTCCCGCACGGCACAAGCGCCCCGCTACCGCCTTCGATCTGTCGCTCGATCAAATCGGCATAGGCCTTGCGATCTACTTCACCGTTCTTGAAGGGTGTGACCAGTGCAGGGATCGATCCATGGAACATCGTATTGTTGCCGCGATTTATGTGTTGATAACTGAATTCGAGATTCGACACAGCGTGTTTGGCACGCTGTGAACGCAAAGAAAACAGGCAGGGTCCATGCGCCTACGTAATCATCGGGCAAGTCTCGCAGCATTGCTGCTGATTTCGGCTGCAGCCAGCGCGTCTGCAGCCATTCCACCAGCGCCAAGCCTCAAGCCCGATCTGGTCGCGGCATCGAATGTCGTGTCGACAACGGATGCGGGCATTCTGCGCAGTGCACTCAATGCCGCCGCAGAGAACCGCTGGAGCACCGTTCGCAGCCTCGAAGCGCAGGCGCGGTCGGAAATCGTCCGGCAGGTGATTCGCTGGTATCGCGGCCGCGGCGACCTGATCATGTCCTTCGACGAGTTGAGCAATCTGCTGCGCTCGCAGGGCGACTGGCCGCAGATGACCAGCGTCCAGGTCCGGGCGGAGGAGGCCGTTTCACTTTCGGCGCTGAATTCGCAGCAGCAGATAGACTGGTTCGAAGAGATTGGCGGTCCGGTCTCTGGTGCCGGCCGCGTCGCGCTGGCCGAGGCGCTCCGCCGTGAGGGGCGCCGCGACGAGGCGCTGACCTATATCCGGCAGGCCTGGCACGGGAACACGCTGGATGACGACCTCACCAACCAGGTCCTTGCCCGCTATGGCAGTGACCTGACGCCGTTCGATCACCAGCAGCGCGCCGACTTCCTGCTCTGGACGGCCCAGCATTCGGCGGCCGCAAGGCTGCAGCCCTATCTCAGCCCGGACTGGCGCAGGCTGGTCGAGGCCCGCTCCAGCCTGCAGCTGCGCCGCCGCGGTGTGGATGGGGCCGTCGATGCTGTCCCGGAATACCTTCAGGACAATCCGGGCCTGCTTTATGACCGGGCGAAATGGCGCCGCAGGGCGGGCCAGCCGGAGTCGAACTATGTCCCGCTTCTGGCGCAGATCGACGGGGCCGAAGTGCCGTCTGTCGGTCGCGACAATCTCTGGCGTGAGCGGTCCATGGCGCTGCGTTCGGCGCTGAAGGATGGCGATTTCACCACCGCCTACCAGCTTGCCGAGCCGCATGGCATGAGCGAGGGCACGGACTTTGCCGAAGCCGAATGGCTGGCCGGCTGGATCGCCTTGCGTCAGCTGGAGCAGCCAGAAAAGGCGCTCGGCCATTTCGAAAACCTGGGCAAGAACGTCTCGACCCCGATCAGCCAGTCGCGGGCCGACTACTGGCGCGGCCGTGCCCTCGAGGCGCTCGGCCGGACAGACGAGGCGCAGGAAGCTTATGCGCTGGCGGCGCAGTATCCGTTCGTCTTCTATGGCCAGCTGGCCGCGGAAAAGACCGGCAATACCCAGCTCTTCCTGCAGGCCAGCCAGCCGGTAAGCGAGGAGGAGCGCGCGGCCTTCAACGCCCGCCCACTCGTACAGGCGCTGAAGCTGCTGGCGGAGAATGGCGAGGCCGGTGAATTCCGTCAGTTCGCCTATCACCTGGATGACATGCTCGCGACCGAGGCGGATTACCTGCTCCTGTCCGAGCTCGCTTCCGATTATCTGTATGCAGACATTGGCGTGCGCGGCGCGAAGGCAGGCCTCGCCAAGGGGATCGTGGCGACGGATGCCGCGTTCCCGGTGCCCGATTTCGAGTTGCTCCGTGAGCCGGACGTCGAACGGGCCATGATGTATGCGCTGTCGCGTCAGGAAAGCGAAATGAACCCGTCGGCGGTCTCGCATGCGAATGCGCGCGGCCTGATGCAGTTCATCCCCAGCACCGCCCGGATGGAGGCCCGCAATATCGGCCTGCCTTACAAGACGTCCTGGCTGACCGATGATCCAGGCTACAACATGACGCTTGGCGGCGCGCATCTCGATACGCTGCTGGACCGGTTCAATGGCAGCTACATCATGACGGCGGCGGCGTATAATGCCGGCGCGTCGAGGCCGGCGCGCTGGATCCGTGATTATGGCGACCCGCGCACCGGTGAGATTGATCCGATCGACTGGATCGAGTTCATCCCGTTCTCCGAAACCCGCAACTATGTCCAGCGCGTCCTGGAGAACACGCAGGTCTACCGCCAGAGACTGTCCGGCGAACCGGTCGAAATCCGGCTCAGCCAAGACCTGCAGCGCGGTCGCATGTGGTTTGGCGGGGGCGCTGCCTCGGGCAACTAGGCGGGCGGCCATCCCTCTATTTCCGCAAACGAAAAGGCCGCCCTGACGGGCGGCCTCCGTGAGCCGGTTTGGCTCTGAATCCCGGCAGGCTCAGGGCCCGCCTTTGCCAGTGCTAGCGGTCAAAGAGAGGCTGCTCTCCAAGTCCACCAGCACGGACGGATCCAATAGCCGCCCCTGGTTTCTCACTCGACATTGGATCACCTCCTTTCTGTTGCTGAAAACAAAGCACCGGCCGCAAAATGGTCCGGCACTAACAATTAAAGCATGACTCGTGCCTAATGAAAGGTGAACAAAAAAATCGCCCGGCCTTCATGCGAGGGCCGGGCGTTTTGTATTGCGTGTCCGGGGTGACTTATTGCGCCAGGATACCGACGGCGAGGCCGATAATGGCACCCGTGGCGATGGAGGCCAGGACCGCGTCGCCGCTATAGGGATCGCGGACCCAGTGATGGCCATGCGGCGGGGCATAGAGGCCATAGCGCGAATAGTCGCGAATGATGATCGTGTTCGGACGATAGCTGTAATAGCCGCCGATCCGGTAGCCGCCATGATAGTAGCCGTGATCATAGTGGAAGGTCACACGCGGCCGGTAATGGCCGTAGTTGTAGCGAGGCGCGCTGTAATAGTAGCGGTTCACGACACGCGGGGCCGAATAGTGCCGGCGGTGATGATAGCCGCGATTCCAGTCGCGGTCGCGATTGTGGCTCCAGTCGCGGCGGTGGTCGCGTGAATGACGCCAGTCCCGTTTATGGTCCCGGCCGCGATTCCAGTCACGGCCATGGTCGCGTCCACGATTCCAGTCGCGCCCATGATCCCGCCCGCCATGATGACGGTTTCCGCGGTCGCCCCTGTGGCCGCGATCGCCGCGATGCCCCCGGTCACCGCGGTCGCCGCGGTCATGATATCCGCCGCGCTCGCCGCGGCCACGTTCTTCGGCCATTGCAGCCGGTGCAAGCATGGCAAATGAGAGGACAACGGATGCCCCCATTCGCACGAGTGTCTTGTAGAGAGCCATTGATTTAGCCTCCCGATGAAATTACCGGCTGTCCGGCGTTGATCTGGTTTCAGTGCTGAAACCCTGATTGAATAATAGGTTCGCAAGCTTGAACCCTGCCTGAACAGACCCTTCATCATGTCATCCAGCGACGATCTCAGAATAAACGACGATTATTCAGTGCCTTATTGGGAGCTGGTCGAAACATTCGTGCGCGCGTCAGGGCCGGGCGGGCAGAATGTGAACAAGGTTTCGACGGCTGTGCAGCTGCGCTGGAATGTCGATGCCTCGAGCCTGCCGCAGGCCATCAAGACCCGCTTCCGCCAGCGCTGGAAGTCCCGCATTACCAAGGAAGGCGATGTGATCGTCGAGGCGAGTGAGCACCGCTCGCAGGCCCGAAACCGCGAGGCGGCGAGAACCCGGCTGCAGGGCATGATCCGGCAGGCGGCCCAGAAACGCAAACGCCGCATTCCGACCCGGCCAGGACGCGGCGCCGTCGAGCGTCGCATCAAGGCCAAGAAGGAACACGGCGAGAAAAAAGCACTACGCGGGAAGATCGACCGCTCGGAGTGACCGGCCGATCCGTCAGCGCCGTCTCGTCCGGGCCTAGTTGACGACGGCGCAGGCCACGCGACCGCCGGCGCCGCCAATGGGCTGGCTCAGATGGTCGTCGCGGCCTTCATGGATGATGATGGCCCCGCCATCCTCGTCCATAACGTCAGACAGGCTGACCAGGTCGGTGAATGTTTCAAAGTGAACCGACCCGTCCTCGAAGGCATAGAGGTTGGGCAGGTCACCCGGCTCGGGGCCGGCTGGATTGAGCAGGCCATGGCCGCCGTCGACTTTGCCGACGTGTCCGCCGGAGGCGGTGTAGCTGCCCGTATCGCTGCAATCGCCGGTCTGGTGCATGTGGATGGCATGCCAGCCGGGTGTGAGGCCGCCAGCGTCGATGCTGACTTCCATGAGGATGCCGTTCGGCCCTTCGATCAGGTTGACGCTGCCGATCGTGTTGCCGTCACCGCCGAGCAGGTCTCCGGTCGCGCGCATCATCGATGGAAGGGACTCGCTGCCGCCGGGTTCGGGCAGGGCAGCTTCATCCTGAGCAGGCGCCTCCGCTGTTTCCTGATCCTGGGCATCCGAGGCCTGCTGCGAACAGGCAAACAGGACAGCTGTGGCGCAGACGGCCAGTGGTATCGAGAATTTCCGCATGATTCCGAACTCCTTGGTTTCGCCCTCACTGATATAGTAAGAGCGGCAAGGTGACCAATGCCGGTCAGGGCTGTGTCGTTCCGGAAGGGCGTGAATTTTGAGTAATCCCGACAGGGCAGACCGCGTGCTGGTCGCGCTTGGCCACTTCGAGAGCCGTGCAGCTGCGCAGGCCGCCATCAGCGCCGGGCGCGTGGCCGTCAACGGGGTGCAGCTCACCAAGCCATCTGCGAAAATCCGCGATACGGACCGGATCGAGGCCGCGCCGGCCCATCCCTGGGTGTCGCGCGGCGGGGTGAAGCTTGCCCATGCGCTGGATCTCTTCGGTGTTAATCCGACCGGGCGGGACTGCCTCGATGTCGGCGCGTCGACGGGCGGGTTTACCCATGTCCTGCTCAGCCGGGGCGCATCGCGGGTCTGCGCGGTCGATGTCGGCCGTGGCCAGCTTCATTCGAGCCTTGCCGGGGATGAGCGGGTGAGGTCGCTGGAAGGGTTCGATGCGCGCCAGCTGACGCGCGGCGATATCGGATTTTTGCCGGGTCTCATCGTCTGTGACGCAAGCTTCATCGCGCTGGAGAAGCTGCTGGCGGTACCACTGTCACTGGCCGCGCCGGGCGCCGATCTGGTCTGCCTGTTCAAGCCGCAATTCCAGGTCGGCCGGGCGCATGTCGGCAAGGGCGGGATCGTCACCGATGCCAAAGCCGTCCGCGATGCCGAAGATGCGTTCTGCGCGTGGCTGGAGGGGCAGGGCTGGCAGGTTGTCGATCGGGCGGACAGCCCGATCCAGGGCGGAGACGGTAATTCCGAACGCCTGGTGCATGCTCGGCTTCAGGATGATAGCTCCGCGCCAATTGCTTGATTTCGCCATATTTTTCTTCGATGGTCACAGGCAGCAGGTGGGAGGATATAATGCGAGTTGGTTCAGTCTCGGTGGCGCTGGGCGCCTTCCTTCTTGGCGCCTGTGTGACGCAGGCTCCAGAAACGCCTGAGCCCGCTGCACCTGAACCGGATTTCTCCCAGCCCTCGCAGACGGTCTGGCCGACGCTTGCGACCTTCGCCAGCGAGGCGGAGTTCGAGCACTATTACCGCACGCTGACGGGCAAGCTCGACAGGGGTGAGTCCGCGGACGGCGACGCCTGGTTTGAGAGCGCCGCACCGGCCATGTCGGCACCGCCTCCACCTCCACCTCCGCCACCGCCAGCGCCTCCTCCTCCTCCGCCGCCGCCGCCTCCACCCCCGCCACCTTCGGCGGGCGCACCCACGCCGAGCGCGCCGGCCCCCAGTGCGCCTGCTCCCAGTGAGCCCGCCTCGAAAATGGCGGACGTCGAACCGGCGGCCGGCGTTGACCAGGTCACGGTGACCGGCTCGGCGGAAGAGGCCGCATCGATCACCAACACGCAGGAGGCCGGCGTCGATGAAGGCGATGTCGTCAAACAGATCGGGCGCTATCTGATCGTCATGCAGGATGGCCGTCTCTTTTCGGTCGACCTGATGCCGGATGGCGCGCCCGGCCTGAAATTCGTCGATCGCGAGAACGTCTACCAGACGGCCGAGGAAGACACCTGGTATGACGAGATGCTGGTCTTCGGGAACCAGATGATCGTGATCGGCTATTCCTACGATGCCGAAGCATCCGTCTTCGCTGTTCTCGAACTTGCCGAAGATGGCACGATCACCTTCCGGGACCGCTTCTTCCTGCCGGCCATGGATTATTATGACGGCGACAATTACACGACCCGCCTCGTCAACGGGCAGCTCGCGCTGCACACATCCTTTTACCTTGTCGACATCGATGATTTCGAGGCGCTGAACGCGCCAGTCCTGTCACGCACCATGGCGAAGAAGGACACCTCGCGCCTCAAGGCAGAGACCGTCTACCGGCCGCTGCAGGATACCAACGACCCGCTGCTCCACACGATCACGCTCTGTCCGCTGAAGACGGTCCTTGCCGATACAGGGACGGCTCCGGACTGCCGCACCACGGCCTTTCTCGCCAGTGACAGCTATGAATACTACGCCTCGCAGGACGCTGTCTGGCTCTGGGTGAATGCGGCCGACAAGAGCTGGTGGCAGAACTCGGCGGGCGATCATGACGGCGACAATCCGGCGCTGCTCTATTCAATCCCCTATGGCGATGCAGCACCCGGCGTCGCGAAGGTGCAGGGCGAGCCCGTCAACCAGTTCTCGATGGCCGCGGCGAGCGATGTGTTCCGCGCTTTCGTCCAGCTGGAGGAAGGTGAGGATGACGAGCAGGCGGGCTATGCGCTGATGCAGCTGCCGCGCGAGCGGATCGGCGCGGCGCCTGCCGATATCGATCCGGCGGACTATGTGGCGCTGCCGGACGTCGAGGACGGCACGATCGAGAACCGGTTCACGAACACGCATTTCGCCTACACGACATACAATGAGACCGTGCCGCTCTGGTCGTCCGATGAGCAGCTGCCGCTGGCGTCGTCGCGGCTGACACTTGTCCCGTTGGCGGACCCGGCCAGCCCCCTGACGCTGGATGTCCATCAGAGCGTCATCCGTCTGGAACGTGCCCGCGACCATCTTGTCGCCACCGGATACATGGACCGGCGTGGCCTCAGTCTGTCGAGCATCGATCTTCGCGGCGAGGCCCCGAAGGTCGCCGGGCAGCTGACCCTGGTCTCGCGCTATGAATCGGAAAATCGCAGCCACGCTTTCAATAGCCGCATCGGACCGGAGGGCGATGGCCTGATCGGTCTGCCGACCGTCCAGCAGACCTGGGAAGCCGGCCGCTGGGTGTGGCGCTCGGACAATTCCGATCTCAGCTATATCAAGGTCGGCACGGACGCCTCACTGCATTCGGCCGGGACGCTGATGGGCGCTGATGGCGAGCCGGATCCGAGCTATGAGTGCGAGGTGTCCTGCATCGACTGGTATGGCAATTCGCGGCCGATTTTCACGCTCGGCCGGGTCTTTGCGCTGTCCGGCACGACGGTCATCGAGGGCCAGCTGGACGCGGACAGGGGTATCAGCGAAATCCGCCGCGTCGACCTGACGGTGCCTGTGGCGGTCGCGTCAGAACAGTAGGTCACTCATTCCCGAACAGGCGGGAAGCGAGATAGCCGGGGATGCAGGCGATCAGCATCATGACGGTTCCGAGCAGCAGGTACTGAGTATAAGTCCAGAGCGCGCCGGTCTCCATGCCGCCATCGACCCAGGTGTAGCCTGCAAAGCCGAGAGACCAGATGAACAGGACGCCGACATAGGCGTTCACGGCAGCGCTTCGCCGGCCCACCAGGGCGGCCACCAGGCCGCCAGCCGCGACACAGCCCCAGAACTGCAATTCGAGCGGCCAGCCGCTACCGAGCAGCAGGGGAAGCTCGGCGAAGGTGAGCCAGGACAGGACCGGTTCGACGAGCCGGGGCTCAGAGAGATCGAGAAGGCGTGTCAGGCTGCCATAGGCGGCCAGGCCAAGGACCAGCGCCAGGATGAGCATGCCGAGACCCGGCCCGCTTGCTCTGCCCGGCAGGTCGGCGGCAAAAGCATCGCCGCCCGGCGATGTGGACGCGTAGGCCGGGTGCCGGCTCGCTGCAGAGGCGCTCGGGGCTTCCGGCGGCGGTAGATCGCTCGCGCCTTCCCGGAAGAAAATCAGCATCTCGGTGTAGCGGCGCGTCATGTGCGGAAAGGGTGAGGCCAGCCGGGCCATGAGGCTGAAGAAGGGCTTGCGACGCAGCATCCCGTCCTGTTCGGCGATGCCCTGCGCGGTGACCTGACCGGCGACATCCGGGCCGACCATGAGCTTGGCCATGGCCGAGAGAATGCGCGGCTGGTTGAAGCCGGCCGCATAGGCGCCGATGCGGTCGCCGGTCAGCACGGCGGAGCGTTCATAGGGGTAGAGGAAGAAGTTGAAGACGAACAGGTTCTCGAACGCGTTGAGGAACACTTCGAACACCCAGAAGCGCATCTTCTTGCCCTTCAGGTATCCCACGAACCGGCCGAGCAGCCACTTCATTTCCGTCTCGTCGGCGCCGTGCACGGTCTCTGAATTCAGCAGGACAGCCTTCTTCTTGAGGATCGGCACCAGCATCGCATTGAAGGAGCCGTCCTCGTACACGAAGACATCGATCGGCTTGTCGTAGCCGATCGAAGCGCAGACCTCGTCGCTCCACCGCGCGATTTGCGGGAAATTGTGCTCGCTGACCCGGACATAGTTTCCGAGGAAGCTGGCGAGGACGATGTTGCGGATGAAGACAAGGACCAGAAGGATAGGCAGCAGGATCAGGCCGAGCGTCAGAACCAGATAGACGAGCGCGACCAGCGACAAAGGCACGACGACGATCAGCGCGAACAGGAACCGGCTCGTCTCAGACGGGTGCCTCAGTTTCTTCAGATCGGCCACAGCCATGATGCGTCCCTCCCCCGAGGAGGGATTATGGAGAAAGCCCAAAGGCCTTCAAGCCTGAATTTTCCTGAAAGCCTCGCGCTGAAGCGAGCCCGCCCGATCAGCCAGACGGGCCGCGGCGCGGGGTGTTTTCGCGGCGCGACAGGAAGGCCAGGCGCTCGAACAGGGCGACGTCCTGCTCGTTCTTGAGCAGCGCGCCATGCAGCGGTGGGGTCAGCTTGTCCGGGTTCTGCTCCTTGAGGGTCTCAAGGTCGATATCCTCGTTCATCAGCAGTTTCAGCCAGTCGAGCAGTTCGCTGGTCGACGGCTTCTTCTTCATGCCGGGGACTTCGCGCATGGAGTAGAAGGTGGTCAGCGCTTCGGAGACCAGCTTCTTCTTGATGCCCGGATAGTGCACCTCGATGATCTCGTTCATCGTCTGCTCGTCCGGGAACTTGATGAAGTGGAAGAAGCAGCGGCGCAGGAAGGCGTCCGGCAGTTCCTTCTCATTGTTCGAGGTGATGATCACGATCGGGCGCTGCTTGGCCTTGATGGTCTCATCGGTCTCGTAGACATAGAACTCCATCCGGTCGAGCTCCTGCAGGAGGTCGTTCGGGAATTCGATATCGGCCTTGTCGATCTCGTCGATGAGCAGGATCGGGCGTTCCTTCGCGGTGAAGGCTTCCCAGAGCTTGCCCTTCTTGATGTAGTTGGAGACGTCCTTGGCGCGCTCATCGCCCATCTGGCCATCGCGCAGGCGGCTAACGGCGTCGTATTCGTAAAGGCCCTGGGCGGCTTTGGTCGTCGATTTGATGTGCCATTCGATCAGCGGCGCACCGAGTGCCTTCGCGACCTCGATGGCGAGAACGGTCTTGCCGGTGCCCGGCTCGCCCTTGACCAGAAGCGGGCGTTCCAGAGCGATCGCGGCGTTAACGGCCACGCGCAGATCCTCTGTTGCGACATAATCCTGTGTGCCTTCGAAGCGCATCGATTTCTCCAATTCTTCCGCTTCCAGATGATAGAGGCAGCGCGCCAGAGAGCAACCGCTCGCTGCAATGTGACTTCGCGTCAACTGCGCAGGGGTTTGCAAACGGCATTTTCAATGTCGTATTAACCATTCGTAACCTATTGTAAAAGCCTGATTCGGATAGAAGTATCCTGCGGGGGGAAGGCTGAATGCCGCTCAAACTGTCGCTCAAACCCGGCGAAGCCGTTGTGGTGAATGGCGCCGTGATCCGTAATGGTGAGCGGCGCGGCACCCTGTTGCTGGAAACGCGTGCGCGTATCCTGCGTGAACGCGACATCATGTTTCCTGAGCAGGTGAAGACCCTTCAGGATGCCGCCTATTTCTCGGTCATGCAGATGTATCTGACCGGCGACAAGGGCGGCGCGCTTTACGATGCCTGTATTTCCGCGCTTGCCGATCTGATGGAGGAAACCCGCGAGGAAAAGGACCGCACGGAGATTCTCTCCATCACCCGGTCGCTGGCGGCCGGTCAGGTCTACAAGGCGTTGGGAACATGCCGTAAGCTGGTACGGCGCGACTCCGAGGCGGAGGCCCGACATGGGTAACGCAAACTCAGGCCCGGCGGGCAATATGCAGGACGAGATCTTACCTCTGGACGAAGGCATTTCCCGCCTCGAGACGGGGACAGCCGACGCTGACATCCAGATCGATTTCGGCGAAGGCGTTGTCGCGAGCGTGTCGGGCGATGACGAGCTGGACGGCTTGCTGCAGAGGGCGCGCGGCCTGCGCCTGATCAAGATGATGGCCGAGCTGAAGCCGGTCGATCGTCCGGCGCATATGCGCAAGGACAAGACTGCCCTGCATCCGGCGGTGGAAGAGATACTGGACGCGCTCAGACCGGCAGACTAGAGCGCACGCCATGACCGGCGATTTCTTCTCAGTTTTCACAGCTTCCTTCGTCACCTTCTTCGTCCTGATCGACGCAGTTGGCGTGGCGCCTATCTTTGCGTCACTGACGGCGCGCGGCGATGCGCGCTACCGCAGGGAAATGGCCTGGAAGTCGATCTTCGTCGCTTCGCTGATCATTTTCGGCTTTGCCTTCTTTGGCGCCTGGCTGCTGCAGCAGCTGAAGATCACTATCGACGCCTTCCGGGCGGCAGGCGGCGTCCTGCTCTTCCTCATCGCGCTCGACATGGTGTTCGAGAAGCGCACCGAGCGGCGCGAGACGCGGGCCGACGAATACCTGGAAGAACATGAGAAACCCGATGACGTCTCGGTCTTTCCGATCGGCATTCCGATGCTGGCGGGGCCCGGGTCGATCGCGACGGCCATGCTGTTCATGACCCAGTCGGCGTCCTGGGAGCAGAAGGGCGCTGTCCTTTCCGCAATCGGCGTGAACATGCTGCTCTGCCTGGTCGTCTTCCTGCTGGCGGCGCCGCTGGTCAAGGCGCTTGGCGAAAGCGTCGCCGGGGCCATCACGCGGATCTTTGGCGTCATCCTGGCGGCCCTGTCGACGCAGCTCATCATCGATGGAATTATCGGCGCGTTCGGGATCGGCGGCTGAGGCTCAGCTCCGGATATGACGAACCGGCCGGGCCTGGCCGACCGCTGACAGCGCCGTCCACGCCAGCGCCATGCCGATCGCGGCGAGCCCCATGATCTGCAGGGCAAGGTTCATCGACCATTTGATGCCGATCTGAGCCAGGCGCAGCACGCGCGGGCCGATCTCCTTGGACAGTGCGACGGCGCGGTCACCGCCGGCTTCAGCGATCAGTTGCAGCTTCCTGACATCTTCAGGCGAGTCGGCGCTTTCCAGCAGCGTGACCGCACCGGATGGGCTGGTCAGGGCGGCGATCCGGTCAATGGCCGCCAGGTCGCTTTCCAGCCGCCGCAAGCCTTCAGGCACGATGGTCGCCTCGAAGGCGGCCACGACCTGGTCTTCCAGCTGGTTCATCGGTGCAACCTGGGAAAGGGCATCGCGCACGGCCGCGAAAGCCTGCTCTTCGGGCAGGGCGAGGTCGACACGGCCGGTCAGGTATTCGCGGTATTTCGATGTCAGGCGGCGCGCCCGTCCGGCAGCCTTCAGAACGGAAATGGCCCGCGCATAGTCGATCTCTTCGTCCGGGTTGGGAATGTCGATCAGGCCGATGGCGCTCAGGCGGATCTGCAGGCTGTCGACCGCATCGCCATTTACCCAGCGCTGGGCCCGGCGGACGAGGTCGGCGCGGTCTCCGACGAGCGAAAAGGCAGAGGCGCGCCGCGGGGCGTAGAGGTCTTCGTCGGGGACGTCGCCGTCGCCGAATTCCGCGCCGGCCTCGCCATCGGCAGGGCTCTCGGGCGCCAAATCAGGATCTGTGCGGTCACTACTGGCTTCGCTCGAAGCGATGACGTCGCCCTCGGCCTCGTCAGGCTCGATATTGACACGTGGCGGTTCGATGGCCCGCTCATACTCGGCGCGGGTTTCATTCGGCAGGAAGAGCAGGGCGGCTTTCACCAGCCGCTGGTCCTGGGAGCCGGTCTCTTCGGCATCGGCCGCCGCGAGGATCGCACGCCCATCATCACGCTCCAGCATGACCGGGGCGGCCAGCAGATAGCCGCGCGCGGCCGAAAAATCGCGCGCTGACAGTTCGCGCGAAATCTGGTCGGCCCAGAAGGCACGCGCGACATTGCCTTTCGGCACGATGGTCTGGAAAGCCTCGTCGATGGCGCGCCGGGTTTCGGTGCGGGCCTGGATGTCCGGCACGTCGCCAACGCTTTCGGCGGTGTAGGCATTGGTCATGATCCGCGCGCCGAGCACTGCAAGCAGAAGCAGCAAACTGTTAAAAAGCAGGGCCTGGCGCCAGGTCCCCTGTCGGCTGCTTTCCCTTCTTCTGCGGAGTCTGGCCATGTTCGACCTGGGTAAAGTTAGTACGCAAATCGCCCGCACCGGGCATGCCGCTATACCGCACGGGCACGCTGTCAGACGCAAGACCGTATCGGCAGGGTTTTGTGGCAGCGGTGAAAAAACTCGCCAATTTGGGCCGATTCACGCCTTATTCGTGTGAGACTGCATTTAGCACGGAAAATGCAAAGTGCATTTGCACAGGCAGGCGACACGCTATATAGGCCCGCCTTGTTGGAGGAGTGGAGACGATGTCAGAACCAGATATCACGGACTATGTTCCTTCTGATGATGAGGAGTTCATGAACCCTCGCCAGCAGGCTTACTTCCGCGCTCGGCTGGAGCAGTGGAAGGCGGACATCCTCGCTGGAACCAAATCGACGATCAACAATCTCCAGGAAGACTCGAGCAATCTGCCCGACCTGGTCGATCGTGCCTCTTCGGAAAGCGACAAGGCGCTGGAACTTCGGACCCGTGACCGTCAGCGAAAGCTGATCGCAAAGATCGACGCGGCCCTGCGCCGGATCGATGAAGGGACGTATGGCTATTGCGACGAGACGGGCGAGCCGATCAGCCTGCGCCGTCTGCAAGCGCGTCCGACCGCCACGCTGAGCCTTGAGGCGCAAGAGCGCCACGAGCGCCAGGAACGTACGGTCCGCGACGACTGATCGAGCCTTGAAAAGCTAAAAAGAGAAAAGCGGCAGCGCCCGGAATGGTCGCTGCCGCTTTTGCATCACCCAACGCCCGGCGGTTTTTTCTGAGTGCCGATCCGTTGAAGCTGACTTTGCCACCGGAATCCGAATCATTTCCTAAGCAGATGTTTCCGGCTGATGAATCATGCGCCGAAGTGGTAAACGTCAGAGGCGATTCTGTTAGCCAGTTTCGGCGCTGATGCCGAAAACCTGCCGTATTTGTCCTGCAGAGCGCCGAGAATCCTAACGCCTCATTAACCAGCGCGGCCCAGAAATGATTGAAAGCAAAGACGGGAACACGATGCAGGGCGCCCCGCTCCAGGAAGCAGATGAATGGGCCATGCCGGAACGGCGTGAGCGTGAAGTCATGCGTGACATGCCCGGCAAGCGGCGCCCGCCAGTGGATGACTACAAGTTCCCGACGCCGCGCGGTGTCCTGTCCAAGGCCGAGATCGAGGCGCTGCTGCGTCCGGACCTGCCGACCATCAACGACACCGAAGCGCCCCAGCCCGGACAGGACCAGCCGGTCGAGCGCGCCTTTGACGATGTCGAGCTGCTCGGCGCCGAAGGCGGCAAGCGGCTGGCGGCCAGGCTGTCGCTGATCTTCGCGCAGGCTACAGGGCTGAAGGCGGCCTTCCGCTTCCGCTCATCGGCGCGCGTCAACGATGTCGAAGCGGCGCTTGTCGAGACGGCATCGGACGCCACCGCGGCCTATATCTGCTACGGCGCTGGCGAGGACACGGTGACCCATGTCCTGCAGGTGCCCGAGACGCTGGGCGCCGCACTGGTCTCCCATGCCTGCGGCGGCGCGGCCGATCTCCAGACGGAGCCATTCAAGCGGGCATTCAGCGCGATTGACTGTGCCCTTATTGAACAGCTGCTGGCGCCGCTGCGCGCAGCCTTCGATCCGGAGACCGGATTTATCGGCGTCGAAACCGAACACCGCTTTGTTGGTGCGCTTGTGCCCGGCCAGTCGGGTGAGCGTGTGCGGTTCCAGGTCGTCCTGAATGATGAGGCCATCGAACTCGATCTGTTGGTCACGCAGGCCCAAAAAGCGGCCAGACCTGAATCAGGCCCGTCGGATCAGCCGCGCAAGCGCCCTGTCACGGCTGTTGTGACCGCCCGGCTTGCTTCGCTGAACGTGCCTGTCAGCAAGCTGACGGGCCTCAAGGCTGGCGACACGTTGCTTCTTGGTCTGCCGGCGGACCAGCCGGTTCAGCTCCTGTCCGGTGGACGCGACGGCGTGCCGGCCTTTGAGGGCGATATTGGCCGCAAGGGCAACAATATGGCCATCCGCATCCGGAAGACGTTCAACAGCTGATCGTCATTCGGCCTGTTTCGACCGCGCCTCCGCGGCGTCATAGGCCTTCGCCTTCCGCAGCTCCGCTTCGCGCTGCGCCCACAGGCGCTTCTGGAACTTGGTCGAGATGATATCGGTGATCACCAGGACCCCGACAACGAGATAGAAGCTCGACTTGGACATCGCATCGATCGGGAAGGTGAAGATGTGCATATGGGCCAGGTGCGCGCCTTCGGTCACGAGCAGGACGCCGACCAGGAACAGGATGAAAAGCCCGAGCACTTCGTACATCCGGTTCCGTTTCAGGAATTCGGCGACATAGTCGGCCATCAGCATCATCACGACGCCGGAAGAGACAATGGCCACGGTCATGATCGTGACCTGGTAGCGTGTCTCGGTGACGCCATCCACGGTCTCCTTGACGTTGGCAATGGCCATGGCCGACAGGATCGAGTCGAAAGAGAAGACGAGGTTCATGGCGACGATCATGGTAATCGCCTGCATCACCGACTTTTTCTCGCCGCCGCCATGATGGCCAAGGTCGTCGACCGTCAACAGGTGGGTGATCTCCTTCACCGCGGTGTAGATGATGAAGCCGCCGCCGGCCAGCGTCACGATGGACTGCAGCGTGAACTCTCCATCAAGCACGCGCGGAATGGCGACTGTGAAGAGGGGCTCGGCCAGCGCGCCGAACAGGCTGACAATGATGATCAGAAGGACGATCCTGAACAGCATGGCGAGGCCGATGCCCCAGCGCCGGACGATCGCGGCCTTTTCGCCGACGCGTTTCGATTCGATCGCGATGTAGAGCAGGTTGTCGAAACCGAGCACCGCCTGCAGCATCAGCAGCATGAGCAGTGTGAAGAAGCCGCCCACCGTGAACAGGTCGCCGAAGATCTCAGGCATGACGCCCCCCTTGGTCTGGTTGCATGTGTTGTGGCCGCGTCAGGACAAGAGTGCAAGGGGCGGCGCAATGGCCTCGCAGGCTGAACCCAACGGTGTGGAATTGCGAAAGTTTCACAGGTCGCATTAACACCGCTTTTGGATTGATTAACCTTTCAGGGCGAGAAATCGCAGGTGGACAGGTCACCGGGGCAAAGTGTGCTTCGGTGACTTCTGGTATAGAGTAATCGAATCGCCACATGGCAGAATGGCCAGACAGGCGGCAGGAGTTTGGGCCTCATGACGTCACCCGCAACGACAGACGAAACCAGAATCGCCGAAGCTGATGATGAGCTGGGGCTGGGCACAGGCCGCCTAGACCATCTCGACCTGCTTCAGCTGGCATTCTGGGGCTGCCTGCTGATCGCTGTCGCCGCCGCCAGCGTTGCGATCGCGTGGCCGGATGCCGTCGGCAATACAGGCCCGATCCTGCTGATCTCCATGGCCGCGGGTGGCATGGTCTTCCTGCTCTGGGTGCTGAAGGGCGCAGGGCGCCGCCTCGGCCTTTTCCCGCAGCGCGGTGCGGCCGCTGATGCGGTCAATGCCCAGATGCCGCGTTTCGGCTGGATCGAATCGCTCGACGAGGCGGTCCTGATCGCCGACCAGGGCGGCGCGCCGATTGCTGCCAATGAACGCTATCGTGAGCTGACGCGCATCGCGCTTGCCGGCCAGCAGGATTCGGCCGGGCCGGTCACGGTCGACCGGATCTTTAGCGCCAGCCCCGGACTTGCCGCGCCGATCTTCCGGCTTTCAAAGTCCGCCAAGACCGGTGATGCGCACCGCGAAGTCCTGCCGGCCATGACGATCGGCTCCGATGCGCTGCCGGTGCAGTACGAGGCCAGCGTTTCCCCGCTGCCACGCGGGCGGATCATCTGGCGCCTGCGCCGGATCAACGGCGCGGAGAATGCGACCGGCGCGGCCGACATGAAAGCGCTCTATGTCGAGGATGCCCCCATTGGCTTTTTCGCGGCCAAGCCCGACGGTACGCTGACCTATGCAAATGGCTGGTTGCGCGAACTGATCGGCCTGCCGGAAACGGCGAAGAATGTCCGCCTCGATGACATCATGCGCCCGGAATTCGTGAAGATGCTTGGCCGGGACAAGAAGTCAGGCGCGCCGGGCCGGGCGAACATCATGATCCGGACCCGCGACGGGGTTGAAATGCCGGTGCAGACCATGACGACATGGACCGGACGGGGCGCCGATGCGCAGGGCCGGACCGTGGTGGTCGGCAACAATCAGAACCAGCTCGAGGGCGAGGGCCGTTTCCTGGCGGCATCCGCCAGCCGCCCGGCCCGTCCCGATAGCGACCCGATGTTCGACGACGCGCCGTTTGGCGCGGTGCGCCTGGAAGGCAATTCCGTCGAGAGCGCAATCATCATGGATGCGAACAAGGCCTTGCTGAAAATGGCCGAGGGACGGTCTGCGCCGGGCACGAAATTCTCCGACCTGTTCCTCGTGGATGAGGATGGCGAGGATGAGCTGTCCTCGAGGCTGATCGACGCAATCGACAAGCCTGTGCCGCTGAAACTGGCAGGCGATGAGCCGAAATCCGTGAACGTCTTCGTGACGCTGGACAATCTCGGCCAGCCGTCGGTTGCCTACATCATCGACATGACCGAGCAGAAAGAGCTCGAGCTGCGCCTGGCGCAGGGTGAGAAGATGCAGGCCATCGGCCAGCTTGCCGGCGGCGTTGCGCATGACTTCAACAATGTGCTGACCGGCATCATGCTCAACAATGACGAGCTGATGACCCGTCACCCTGTCGGCGATCCGTCCTATGAAAATCTGAAGTCGATCCATGAGTTCTCGGTGCGCGCGAAGGACCTTGTGCACATGCTGCTCGCCTATGCGCGCCAGCAAACCTTCAAGCGCGAAGTGTTCGATGTGAACGACTTCCTGTCTGAGCTCTCCATCCTGCTGCGTCAGATCCTCGACGAGCGGATCGAGTTCCAGAACATCCCGCAGCGCAACCTGCCTTATGTGAAGGCGGACAAGAACCAGCTCGAAACTGCGATCTTCAACCTCGTCACAAATGCGCGCGATGCGATGCTTCAGAATGGCCGTGCCGGTGGCAGCCTGACGATCCGTACGTCCCGGGCTACGGGCGCCGATGCGCACAAGCATGGCTTCAATTTCGTCGAAGACGGCGATTACCTGCTCATCGAGATCGCCGATACCGGCCACGGCATCCCGGCCAATATCATGGACAAGATCTTCCAGCCCTTCTTCACGACGAAGGATGTCGGCGTCGGCACGGGGCTTGGCCTTGCCACGGTCTACGGCATCATCAAGCAGTCCGAAGGCTATGTCTGCCCGATTTCCAAGGTTGGCGAAGGCACGACCTTCCAGATCTATCTGCCGGCCCTTCGCGCTGACGAAATCCCGCAGCCTGAGATTGTCGGCCCCGAGGAAGAAGCCGTCGACCATCGTCCCGTGGACATTTCCGGTCGCGGCAAGATCCTGCTGGTCGAGGACGAGAAGGGGGTTCGTGACATCGCGGTCATGCACCTCATCTCGCGCGGCTATGAGGTTGTCGCGGCCGAGGATGGCGAGGAAGCGCTCGAAATCCTCGAGGACGAGGCCGGCACGTTCGATCTCGTCATCTCGGATGTCGTCATGCCGGGCATGGACGGCCCTGCGCTTATCAAGGCGGCGAAGGAACAGCTCGGCGATGCCCGTGTGATCTTCATCTCCGGCTATGCCGAACGCGATCTTGCCAAGAAGCTGGACGACGACCGCGAGGTGTCCTTCCTGCCGAAGCCGTTCAGCGTGCGCCAGCTGGCTGAACGCGTGAAGCAGCAGCTGAGCCTGCGCAAGGAACGTGAAGCGGCGTAAAGCCTGAAAGCCTAGTCGGCCCGCCAGCGGGCACAGATGGCGGTCGGAAGCATCCGGCCGCTTTTCTGTTCCGGGATGGCCATCTCGCCCATCTCGATGCGCCCGCCAAACGGCTCCAGCCGGTCACCAAGGGCCTGGGCAAGTGCGATGTGCGAGAGGCGCACGGCATAGGCGGTGAGGATCACGAATAGCGGCTCGTCGACCAGAAGCGGAACGATCGCATCAAGCAGGGCCGGCAGGTCCTCCTCGAATTTCCAGGTCTCGCCATTGGTGCCGCGTCCGAACTTTGGCGGGTCGAGAATGATGGCGTCATATTTATTGCCACGCCGGCCTTCGCGCGCCACGAACTTCATCGCATCATCGGCAATCCAGCGGATCGTGCGGTCGTCGAGGCCCGAGAGCGACTGGTTCTCCTTGCCGAAGCCGTTTGATTTCGGGCTGGCGTCGAGATGGACAACCTCTGCGCCGGCCTGGGCACAGGCGAGCGACATCATCCCGGTATAGCCGAAGAGGTTCAGCACTTTCGCCGGACGGCCAGCGGCCTTTAGCTGTTCGATGGCGAAAGCCCAGTGAACGGAGTGTTCCTGGAAGACGCCGAGATGCCGGAAGGGCGTGCGGCGGGCATTGAATGTCAGGCCATGCCATTCGACCGGCCAGTGGTCCGGCGCCTTCGGATTGAGCTTGCGCCACTGGCCGCGCTCATCGTCGCCGGCCTTGGCGTCGAACCAGGCATCGGCCTTCCAGGTCTTCACCGGTTTTTGCGGGCGCCAGAAAGCCTGAGGATCGGGCCGTACGACGGTCTGAGAGCCGAAGCGCTCGAGTTTCATCCCGTCCCCGGAGTCGAGCAGGGCATAGTCTTTCCAGTCGTCAGCGAGGAACAGGGTCTGGTCGTACTTCATTCGGAATTCCTCAGGCAAAGTCCCTCTGGCGCCAGGCTTCATAGGTCATGATCGCTGTCGCCTGGGCGAGGTTGAGGCTGTCGGCGCCGCCGCGCATCGGGATAAGGCAGAGTGTGTCGCAGCGCGCCTCGATGTCATCCGGCAGTCCGGACTGTTCATTGCCCATCAGGATGACGGTGCCGCGCGCCATGTCGATATCGGTGTGCCGCGCCGTGCCGTTCACGCTCGCGGCGACCATGTTCAGGCCGCCACGCGACCGCCATGTGTCGAAGGCGTCGAATCCGGCATGGACGAATGGCATGTCGAAGACCGAACCCATGGAGGCGCGCACGGCCTCGATACTGTAGGGATCGCAGCAACGGTTGATCAGCACGACGCCGGAAATGCCGGCGCAGTCGGCGGTGCGCAGGATGGTGCCGAGATTGCCCGGATCGCGGACCTCGTAGAGGCCAATCCAGAGATCGCGAGCTGACGCGGTCACGTCATCGAGGCCGAGATGACGCTGTTTGAAGGCGCCGATCACCGATTGCGGGTTGTCCTTGCGGGCAATCTGCCCGGCGAGCCTGTCGGGCACCTGTACGGTGCGTGTGCCAGCGGTCTTCGCCCGCTCGATGAGCGTCTGCACAAAGCCGCGTTCAGCGCTCGAGGCCGAGACGACGAGGCTGTCCAGCTGCCAGCCCGCCTGCAGGCCCTGTTCGACGAGGCGGGCCCCTTCGGCCAGGAACAACCCCGATTCGTTGCGCGTCTTCTTCCGGTCGAGACTCCGCAGGGTCTTGATCAGAGGATTGGCAGTGCTGGATATGATTTCGAGCGATGCAGGCATTTCGCGGCCTTTAGCACACACTTGCCTGAAAACAATTGATGCGGCATGCATCGAGCTGTTGAGACGAACTGTTCCGGGTGATCAAAGGGACGCCGGAAGATTGAGGGGCATCAACATTCGGCCACACTCCGCTGTAATCGGTATGCCCTAAAGCGCCCTGGAAATGGAGCCTGCAGTATGGACATGATTCAAGAGTATATCTGGTTTGCCCTGGGTGGGGCGGCCTTTGTCGCCTTTCTTCTGGGCCTGATCATCCGGGGTATGATGAGCGCGGGCAAGACCCGTCGTGCCACGGTCGAGCGGGATGTTGCAATCACCGAGCTCGAGCAGGTCCGGAGCGAACTCGACAGTCTGTATGCCGCCCAGCGCAAACAGCGAGAGCAGGCCGCGGCGAGTTCGGCCATTGCACCCGAAGAGCTCAAGGAACTTGACGAACGCCTCGCGCAGGTGTCAAGCGAACTGGAAAGCGCCAAGGCGGAGCTGCAGGCCCTGCGCGATGCGCGCACGGAAGCGCCCGATCAAAACACAGGCTCAGACGAAGTCGGGGAACTGAAATCCCGCAACAGCTATCTTGAAGAGCGTGTCGGCGAGCTTGAGGCAAGAATTCATGAGCTGGGGCAGGGACCGGCCGAATCTGCCGAGTCGTCCGGCGAAGAGGACCCAGAGCAGAAGAAGGACTGGCAGATCGACTTCCTGAAGACCCGGGTCGCGGCGCTGGAGGAGAAGCTGGTCGAAGCCGGGAATGCCGCTGCGGTCCCGGCTGAAGCGCCCGTCGACAAGGCGGCCGATGAAGAGCTGGCGCGCCTGCGCTGGCGCAACCGTTACCTTGAAGGGCGCCTGGCCTATTTCGAGGAGTCACCCGCCGAGGAGCCGGCCGCGCCGCCCCCAGCCGAGGAAGTCCCGGCCGTCGAGGAAGATGCGCCTGAAGCGGTCGCCGAGGCCTCGAACGATACCGGCGACGAGATGCCCGACAATGTCACCTCGATCGATGTCGCATCCGAGACAGAGTCGACGGTCGAGGATGACGGGCAGGACGAGGATGAGAGCGAGCACCCGTCCGAGAAAATGTTGCGGGCCCTCGACGCCAGCGAAGCGGATAATGCGGAAGACACGGTCGAGGAAGAGGACCCCGGTGACGATGACGCAAACGAGTATGAGCCGGAAGAAGAGGCCGCTTCAGATGCGTCGTCCGAGGATGACGAGACCGAAGACGAGGATGAGGAGCCCGAAATTGCCGGTGTGGCACCGCCCGCTCTCGAAAAGGCAGATGGCCAGGCCGACGATCTTACGCTCATCACCGGTGTTGGCCCGCGCATCCAGACCATCCTGAATGAGCTCGGCATCTGGCATTTCTCGCAGATCGCCGAATGGTCGCCGGAAAACGAGATCTGGATCGATGACCAGCTGAACTTCGCCGGACGGGTGAGCCGGGAGGACTGGGTCAGCCAGGCGCGCGAGCTGGTATCGGCCAACCAGAAGGCAGACTGACCGGCCCGGAGGCGGCCAACGGCTTCAGCTCCCGTTCATTCTGGCGCCATCATACGGTCACCATCGAACTCTATCCGGTTGTCAGAGTTAATAGACACAGGGTAAAGATTGCCGATTGGAGGTGACCATGGCGAACGAACTGAATCTGGATGGCGCAGAGCGCGTCGAAATCGACGGCGAACTGCTTCGGGACTTGCCGAAGGTCAACCTGTCGAGGCGGGCGATTATTTCGGGGCTGGCGGCTGGCAGCGTCTTCCCGATCCTGTCGAGCTGCACGACCAATCCTTATACGGGGCAGACTGAGCTCGCCTTCATGGGCGATCAGCAGATCGCGTCCATGGCCGCTTCGGCCTGGACCGACCTGAAGGCACAGACACCGCAGACCTCGAGTGCCTCGATGAAAAACCGCGTGCTCAATGTCTGGAGCCGGATTGAAAGCAAGACACCGAAAGCCGGTGAACAATGGGATGTTGCGGTCTTCGATACCGATGACGTGAATGCCTTCGTGATGCCCGGCAACCGCGTCGGCGTCTATCGCGGCATTGTGGAACTCGTCGAGAATGACGACCAGCTGAGTTCGGTCCTCGGACACGAGGTCGGCCATACGGTCTACCGCCATGCCAACCGCCGCCTGTCCCGCGCCATGCTGGCCCAGGGTGCGCTCGCAGCCGGGCAGGTTGCCCTGTCCACGTCGGAAACCGCCAGCCAGTATGGCGGCGCGATTGCCGCGCTTGGCGGCGCCGCTGTGCAGTTCGGTGTGATCCTGCCCTATAGCCGCCAGAGCGAACTGGAAGCTGACCGCGCCGGTGTCGATTACATGCATGAGGCCGGATACGACGTCACGCAGTCGGTCCGCCTGTGGCAGGTTATGGACGCCAATTCGTCAGGCAGCCGCCAGCCGGAATTCCTGTCGACCCACCCCCATCCATCCACCCGGATCGATGAGCTGGTGCGCTATATCAATGCCAAGGGCTATGCCTTGATGTAAGCGATGCGCCTGCCCTCAGGCTGACTGACCCGGCGGGCTTGACCTGCCGGGTCTTTTCGTGTGTATCGCGCCCTTCGCTCAGGCAATGGGCGAACCCCTCGTGGGAGGTGCCGGCGGAGAAGACCATCGCCGGGCTGCACCACGGGACCTCTACAAACGGCGGCCGGATCGAAAGACCACCGGCCGGAAACAGCCAGAGAGGATAACATGGCTAAGAAACTGCTGGGGCAGCTCAAGCTCCAGATCCCGGCCGGTGCGGCCAACCCGTCTCCACCTGTTGGTCCTGCGCTCGGTCAGCGCGGCATCAACATCATGGAATTCTGCAAGGCCTTCAATGCGAAGACCGAGAAGATGGAGAAGGGCCTGCCGATCCCTGTCGTGATCGACTATTATCAGGACAAGTCCTTTACCTTTGTCACCAAGACGCCGCCTGCGAGCGTGCTTCTGAAGAAGGCTGCCGGCCTGAAGATCGGCAAGCCGAATTCGGGTGCCAAGCAGCCGGGCAAGGATGTTGCCGGCAAGGTGACGGTTGCCCAGTGTCGCGAGATCGCCGAACTGAAAATGGTCGATCTCAATGCTAACGACCTCGACGCTGCGACGGAAATCATCAAGGGTTCCGCGCGCTCGATGGGTCTCGACGTGGTGGGGTGAGACAATGGCTCAAGGAAAACGTTATCGCGCAGCTGCTTCCACGGTTGAGGCCACAAAGGTCTACGGCCTTGCCGAAGCCATCAAGCTGGTGAAGTCCAACGCGAACGCAAAGTTCGACGAGACGATCGAAGTCGCCGTCAATCTCGGTGTTGATCCGAAATATGCCGACCAGATGGTCCGCGGCATGGTCACCATGCCCTCCGGCACCGGCAAGAACGTCCGCGTGGCTGTGTTCGCCCGCGACGCCAAGGCCGAGGAAGCCAAGGAAGCCGGTGCGGACTTTGTCGGCGCCGAAGACCTGATGGAACAGGTCCAGGGCGGCATGATGGATTTCGACCGCGTCATCGCGAGCCCGGACATGATGGCGATTGTCGGCCGTCTCGGTAAGGTGCTCGGCCCGCGCGGCCTGATGCCGAACCCGAAAGTCGGCACCGTCACGCCGAATGTCGCGCAAGCGGTGAAGGACGCCAAGGGCGGCTCCGTCGAGTTCCGTGTCGAGAAGCAAGGCATCATCCATGCCGGCATCGGCAAGGCGAGCTTCAGCGAAGCCGACCTGGAAAAGAACGTGAAGGCGTTCATCGATGCGCTGATGAAAGCCAAGCCGTCAGGCGCCAAGGGCACCTATCTGAAGAAGGTCGCCCTGTCCTCGACCATGGGCCCGGGCGTCCAGGTCGATACCGCCGAGGCGCTCGCCTGATCGCTCCGTTGACGGACAAGTGATATCGACAGGCACCCGGGTCTCGCGGCCCGGGTGTTTGCTTTTGAGCCGGATTCGAAGTAGCGTTTCGGAAAGCGACGCAAGACAACCCCGCCCGGATGCTATTTTCTGTTGGCGAGGGGTTGCAGCGCCGTGGATAACACGTTAACAGGCACGGCTCGACGGGAGATCACCGAACCATTCGGCGGCCTCCCGTTTTCCTGTCCAAGACCATGGGTCCTGCCATACGGCTTGTAATTCCCATGATAGACGGGGTGAGGCGACTGTCGAGGCTACCGGATTTTGCGATCCGGCCGGTCGGGTTCGCCAGGCCCTGGGCAGGCGCTGAAGGCAGCCCGGTGGCTGCTCTAGGCGAATTCCCGGGCGCCCGGATGGGCCGGACGCCTTAGAAGGAGATCCGCAATGGATAAAGCTGGAAAAGCCGAGTCCCTGAAAACCCTTCGTGGTGTTTTCGAGGAGTCGGGGGTGGTTGTTGTCGCCCGCTATACCGGTCTGACTGTTGCGGAAATGACCAAGCTGCGTGGAGGCCTGCGAGAGCAGGGCGCCGCGCTGAAGGTGGTCAAGAACCGTCTGGCGAAAATCGCGCTTGACGGTAAGGGCGGCGATGCGGCCCTGGAACTTTTCCAGGATCAGACTGTCATCGCCTATTCGCCGGATCCGGTTGCTGCTGCCAAGGCTGCTGCGGATTTTGCGAAGGAAAACGAGAAGCTCGTTTTGATCGGTGCGATCATGGACGAGCAGGTGCTCGACGCTTCCGGCGTCCAGGACCTCGCCAAACTGCCCTCCCTTGATCAGCTTCGCGGCAAGCTTATCGGCCTCATCCAGGCTCCGGCGACCAAGGTCGCAGGCGTGGTTCAGGCCCCGGCTAGCCAACTGGCTCGTGTCATCAGTGCGTACGCCAACAAGGACGCCGCCTGACCGGTCATTTTCCCAAGCTGACAGACCAAACCTCATCCCGAACTAGGAACTTTAGATATGTCCAAACTTGAACAAATCGCTGAGGATCTTTCCAACCTCACCGTTCTCGAAGCCTCCGAGCTGGCCAAGCTTCTCGAAGAGAAGTGGGGCGTCTCGGCTGCTGCTCCTGTTGCTGTTGCTGCAGCACCGGGTGCCGGCGGCGGCGAAGCTGCTGCTGCTGAAGAGAAAACCGAATTCGACGTCGTCCTGACCGACGGCGGCGACAAGAAAATCAACGTCATCAAGGTCGTGCGCGAAGTCGTCTCCGGCCTTGGCCTGAAAGAAGCCAAGGAGCTCGTCGAGAGCGCTCCGAAGCCGATCAAGGAAGGCGTTTCCAAGGACGAAGCAGAAGAGCTCAAGAAGAAGTTCGAAGAAGCTGGCGCCAAGGTCGAAATCAAGTAAGCCGCCCTCAGGCTTGCTTCAGAATGGGATTGCGTCTGCGCGAGGCGCAATTTCAGTAGATTACAAGCGCGGCGGGACCTTCCTGGTCCTGCCGCGTGCTCGCGTTTCAGGTGGCAAGCCGCCGCTGGCCAGTCCTCGGCCCGGCGCGGCAAGAAACGGAACAAGAGATGGCTCTTTCTTTCACGGAAAAAAAACGTATCCGCAAATCCTTCGGTCGTATTCCCGAAGCCATCGACATGCCAAACCTCATCGAAGTGCAGCGCTCCTCCTACGAGCACTTCCTGCAAATGCATACGCCGCTCGCGGAGCGGACCGATGATGGCCTTGGTGGTGTCTTCAAAAGCGTTTTTCCAATCGTTGACTTCAACGAGCGCGCAACACTCGAATACGTCTCCTACGAATTCGAACCCCCCAAATTTGACGTTCAGGAGTGCATGCAGCGCGATCTGACCTACGCAGCGCCGCTCAAGGTGCGGCTGCAGCTGGTCGTGTTCGATGTCGACGAGGATACGGGCGCCAAGTCCATCAAGGAAGTGAAGGAACAGGAAGTCTATCTCGGCGATATCCCGCTGATGACGGACAAGGGTACCTTCATCGTCAACGGCACCGAGCGTGTCATCGTTTCCCAGATGCACCGCTCGCCGGGCGTCTTCTTCGACCACGACCGTGGCAAGACGCACTCCTCCGGCAAGCTGCTGTTTGCAGCCCGCATCATCCCGTATCGCGGCTCCTGGCTCGACTTCGAGTTCGACGCCAAGGACATCCTCAACATCCGGATCGACCGCAAGCGCAAGCTGCCGGCCACCACGATGCTGTATGCGCTCGGCTACGATACCGACGAGATCATCGACCTGTTCTACACCCGCTCCGTCTACCGCCTGGACAAGAAGGGCTGGATCACGGGCTTTCGCGCCGAGGCCTGGAAGGGGCAGAAGCCGGAATTCGACCTGGTCGATGCCAAGTCCGGCAAGGTCGTCGCTCCGGCTGGCCGCAAGATCACGGCCCTCGCTGCCAAGCGGATTGCCGAAGGCGGCACCGATGAGCTGCTGGTTCCGTCCACCGCGCTGGTCGGCAAGTTCCTCGGCCGCGACATCGTCAATCGCGAAACCGGCGAGATTTTCGGCGAAGCTGGCGATGTGATCGAGGAAGAACTCGTCGCCGAGCTGCGTGAGCAGGGCCACAAGTCGATCGAGGTTCTCAACATCGACGGCGCCGACCGCGGTCCGTGGCTGCGCAACACGCTGAAGGCCGACAAGAACGAGACGCGCTTCGAGGCGCTGTCCGACATCTATCGCGTCATGCGTCCTGGCGAGCCGCCGACGCAGGAAGCGGCCGACGCGCTCTTCAACCAGCTCTTCTTCGATGGCGAGCGCTACGACCTGTCATCGGTTGGCCGCGTGAAGATGAATATGCGTCTCAGCATGGCGCTGGACGATTACGAGCCGGCTGACGATACGACGCGTATCCTGCGCAAGGATGACATTGTCGGCGTCATGAAGGTCATTCTCGACCTGAAGGACGGGCAGGGCGAAGTCGACGATATCGACAACCTCGGCAACCGCCGCGTCCGCTCCGTGGGTGAGCTCATGGAGAACAATTACCGCATCGGTCTCGTCCGCATGGAGCGCGCCATCAAGGAGCGCATGTCCTCGGTCGATATCGACACCGTGATGCCGCACGACCTGATCAACGCCAAGCCGGTCGTGGCTTCGGTGCGTGAATTCTTCGGCTCCTCGCAGCTGTCGCAGTTCATGGACCAGACCAACCCGCTGTCCGAGATTACTCACAAGCGCCGTCTTTCGGCGCTCGGCCCGGGCGGCCTGACCCGTGAGCGCGCCGGCTTCGAAGTGCGCGACGTGCACCCGACCCACTATGGCCGGATCTGCCCGATCGAGACGCCGGAAGGCCCGAACATCGGCCTGATCAACTCGCTCGCCACCCATGCGCGCGTGAACAAGTATGGCTTCATCGAAAGCCCGTACCGCAAGGTTGTGAAGGGCAAGCTGACCGACGAGGTCGTCTACCTGTCTGCCATGGAAGAGCACCGCTATGCGATCGCCCAGGCGAACGCCACGGTGTCCGACAAGGGCGAGCTGGAAAACGAGTTCGTCAACGCCCGTGTGAACGGCGAAGCGACGCTCGTGCCGCGCGAGGAAGTCGAATATATGGACGTGTCGCCGAAACAGGTTGTTTCGGTTGCTGCGGCCCTAATTCCGTTCCTTGAAAACGACGACGCCAACCGCGCCCTGATGGGCTCGAACATGCAGCGCCAGGCGGTGCCGCTTGTCCGCTCCGAGGCCCCGCTCGTCGGGACCGGCATGGAGTCCGTCGTGGCCCGCGACAGCCGCGCGGCCGTTGTTGCCCGCCGCGCCGGTGTGATCGAGCAGGTCGACGCGACCCGTATCGTGGTCCGCGCCACCGAAGACATCGACTCCGCCAAGTCCGGCGTCGATATCTATCGCCTGTCCAAGTTCCGCCGTTCGAACCAGAACTCCTGCATCAACCAGCGCCCGATCGTGCGCGTGGGCGATGAGGTGAGCGCTGGCGACATCATCGCGGACGGTCCGTCGACGGATCTCGGTGAGCTGGCCCTCGGCCGCAACGTGCTCGTCGCGTTCATGCCGTGGAATGGCTACAACTTCGAGGACTCGATCCTCATCTCCGAGCGGATCGTGAAGGACGATGTCTTCACCTCGATCCACCTCGAAGAGTATGAGATCGCCGCCCGCGACACGAAGCTCGGCCCGGAAGAAATCACCCGCGACATCCCGAACGTCGGCGAGGAAGCCCTGCGCAACCTCGACGAAGCCGGTATCGTGGCCGTTGGTGCCGAAGTGAAAGCTGGCGACATCCTCGTCGGAAAGGTCACGCCGAAGGGCGAAAGCCCGATGACGCCGGAAGAAAAGCTCCTGCGCGCCATCTTCGGCGAGAAGGCGTCCGACGTTCGCGACACCTCGCTGCGCGTGCCTCCGGGCGGCGCCGGTACGGTCGTCGAAGTCCGTGTCTTCAACCGTCACGGCATCGACAAGGACCAGCGGGCCCTGCAGATCGAGCGCGAGCAGATCGAGCAGCTGCAGGAGGACAAGGAAGACGAGCAGAACATTCTCGAGCGCAACACCTATGCGCGCCTGAAGGAACTGCTGGTCGGCAAGGAAGCCGCTGCCGGGCCGAAAGGCTTCAAGACGGGCAAGATCACCGAGGAAGCCCTCGCTGAGATTCGCCAGAGCCAGTGGTGGGAGATCGCGCTGAAGTCTGAAAAGGCGCAGGGTGAACTCGACCAGCTGCAGGTCCGTTTCGACGAGTCGCTGCGCGAGCTGGAAGCCCGCTTCAACGACAAGGTCGACAAGGTGCAGCGCGGCGACGACCTGCCGCCGGGCGTGATGAAGGTCGTGAAGGTCTTCCTGGCCGTGAAGCGCAAGCTTCAGCCGGGCGACAAGATGGCCGGCCGTCACGGCAACAAGGGTGTCATCTCGAAGATCAACCCGGCCGAGGACATGCCGTTCCTGGAAGACGGAACGCCTGTCGATATCGTTCTCAACCCGCTCGGCGTGCCGTCGCGGATGAACGTCGGCCAGATCCTCGAGACCCATATGGGCTGGGCGTCCAACGGCCTCGGCCGGATGGTCCAGAATGCCCTCGACGAGTGGAATGCCAACAAGGACAACAAGGCGCTGCGCGAGGCGATCCAGACGGTCTACGGTGCAGGCGAAGAGCTGCCGGAGACCGATGAGGAGATCGTCGAGCTCGCTTCCAACCTTGGCAATGGCGTGCCGATCGCAACGCCGGTCTTTGACGGTGCGCGTGAAGCCGACATTGTCGAACTGCTGGAGCGTGCCGGGCTTGACCGGTCCGGCCAGGTAACCCTGTTCGACGGCCGTACCGGCGAAGCCTTCAAGCGCCCTGTCACGGTGGGCTACAAGTACCTTCTCAAGCTCCACCACCTGGTGGACGAGAAGATCCACGCCCGTTCGACCGGTCCGTACTCGCTTGTTACCCAGCAGCCGCTGGGCGGCAAGGCCCAGTTCGGTGGCCAGCGCTTCGGCGAAATGGAGGTCTGGGCCCTGGAGGCCTATGGTGCCGCCTACACGCTGCAGGAAATGCTGACCGTGAAGTCCGACGACACGGCAGGCCGCGCAAAGGTCTATGAAGCGATCGTCCGCGGCGACGATACCTTCGAGGCTGGTATTCCCGAGAGCTTCAACGTGCTCGTCAAGGAAATGCGCTCGCTCGGTCTCAATGTCGAACTGATCGAAGCCAATGAGGATGACGATGAACCGCCGGTGGCAGCCGAGTAGGCTGCCATCAGGCATTTTCGGGTCGAGTAACGACAACTGAATTTATCCGGCCGGGATGATCCGGCCACCCCTCCCAAGGAGCGGATACTATGCGCCAAGACGTCACGAGCATCTTCAACCAGAACGCCCCAGCCACGAGCTTCGAGGCAATCAAGATTTCAATCGCCAGCCCGGAGAAGATCCGGTCCTGGTCGTCCGGCGAGATCAAGAAGCCGGAAACCATCAACTACCGGACCTTCAAGCCTGAGCGCGAAGGCCTGTTCTGCGCCCGTATCTTCGGTCCGATAAAGGACTATGAGTGCCTTTGCGGGAAGTACAAGCGCATCAAGTATCGCGGCATTGTCTGCGAGAAGTGCGGTGTGGAAGTCACCCTCGCCAAGGTCCGCCGCGAGCGGATGGGCCATATCGATCTGGCCGCGCCGGTCGCCCACATCTGGTTTCTGAAGTCGCTGCCTTCGCGCATCTCCACGCTGCTCGACATGCCGCTCAAGGAAGTCGAGCGCGTGCTCTACTTCGAGAGCTATGTCGTCATCGAGCCGGGCCTGACCCCGCTCGAGCCGAACCAGTTGCTCACTGAAGAAGAGTATATGGACGCCCAGGACGAGCATGGCGAAGATGCCTTCACCGCCATGATCGGTGCGGAGGCCATCCGCGAGCTTCTGCGCGCGCTCGACCTGGAATCGCTGGCTGACCAGCTGCGCGAGGACCTCGCCGAATCGACCAGCGAACTGAAGACCAAGAAGTACTCCAAGCGCCTCAAGGTGGTCGAAGCCTTCCTGGCTTCGGGAGCCAAGCCGGAATGGATGATCATGACGATCGTCCCGGTCATCCCGCCGGACCTGCGCCCGCTTGTCCCGCTGGATGGCGGCCGCTTCGCGACGTCCGACCTCAACGATCTCTATCGCCGCGTGATCAACCGGAACAACCGCCTGAAGCGCCTGATGGAGCTTCGCGCGCCGGATATCATCATCCGTAACGAGAAGCGGATGCTGCAGGAATCGGTCGACGCCCTGTTCGACAATGGTCGCCGCGGCCGGGTCATCACGGGCACCAACAAGCGCCCGCTGAAGTCGCTTTCCGACATGCTGAAGGGCAAGCACGGCCGCTTCCGCCAGAACCTGCTCGGCAAGCGCGTCGACTATTCCGGCCGTTCGGTCATCGTGGTTGGCCCGAACATGAAGCTGCATGAGTGCGGCCTGCCGAAAAAGATGGCGCTCGAGCTGTTCAAGCCGTTCATCTATGCCCGCCTCGACGCCAAGGGCCTCGCAGGCACGGTGAAGGCGGCCAAGAAGCTGGTCGAAAAGGAAAAGCCGGAAGTCTGGGACATCCTGGAAGAGGTGATCCGCGAGCACCCGGTTCTTCTGAACCGCGCGCCGACGCTCCACCGTCTCGGCATCCAGGCCTTCGAGCCGAAGCTGATTGAAGGCAAGGCCATCCAGCTTCACCCGCTGGTCTGCGCCGCGTTCAACGCCGACTTCGACGGTGACCAGATGGCCGTTCACGTGCCGCTCTCGCTGGAAGCCCAGCTGGAAGCGCGCGTCCTGATGATGTCGACGAACAACATCCTGTCGCCGGCCAACGGCAAGCCGATCATCGTGCCCTCGCAGGACATCGTTCTCGGTCTCTACTACCTGTCGCTCGACAAGGATGGTGAGCCGGGCGAAGGCATGGCCATCTCCGACGTCGCCGAACTCGAACATGCGCTGCAGAGCGGCAAGCTCTCGCTGCACGCCAAGATCAAGGCACGCTTCGAAGGCGTCGACGAGGAAGGCGAGGAAGAGATCCGCGTCATCGAGACGACGCCGGGCCGCTACATGATTGCGTCGCTCCTGCCGAAGATGAAGGGCATGCGCCCGGAAATCGTCAACGACCTGATGACCAAGAAGGCGATCTCGAAACTGATCGACGAGGTCTACCGGAACTGCGGCCAGAAGGCGACGGTCATCTTCTGTGACAAGCTGATGGAGCTTGGTTTCCGCGAGGCCTGCAAGGCCGGCATTTCGTTCGGCAAGGACGACATGAAGATCCCGGCAGCCAAGGCGAAACTCGTCGAGGATACACGGGCCCAGGTGTCCGAGTATGAGCGTCAGTATGCTGAAGGCCTGATCACGCGGGGCGAGAAGTACAACAAGGTGGTGGACGCCTGGTCGACCTGTACCGACAAGGTTGCCGACGCCATGATGGACGTCGCCGGTGAAGCCGAAGTGGATCCGGAAACCGGCCGTCAGCGTGAGACCAACTCGGTCTTCATGATGGCCCATTCCGGCGCCCGCGGTTCCAAGAACCAGATGAAGCAGCTGGCCGGTATGCGCGGCCTGATGGCCAAGCCGTCCGGCGAGATCATCGAGACGCCGATCGTGTCGAACTTCAAGGAAGGCCTGACCGTCCTTGAATACTTCAACTCGACCCACGGCGCCCGTAAGGGTCTGGCCGATACCGCGCTCAAGACCGCCAACTCGGGGTATCTCACCCGCCGCCTGGTCGACGTTGCCCAGGACTGCATTATCGTCGAAGACGATTGCGGGACCGAGCAGGGCATCCAGCTCAATGCGGTCATGGAGGGCGCGGATGTTGTCGTTCCGCTTTCCGAGCGCATTCTTGGCCGCACGACCGGCGAGGACGTCAAAAGTCCAAAGACTGGCGACCTGATCTGCCCGGCGAATACCTATCTCGACGAAGCCCTGTCTCTCGCTGTCGAAGAGGCTGGTGTCGACGAGGTGAAGGTTCGCTCGCCGCTGACCTGTGAGACCAAGACCGGCGTCTGCGTGGCCTGCTATGGCCGTGACCTGGCGCGCGGTACGATCGTCAACAAGGGCGAAGCCGTCGGTGTGATCGCGGCCCAGTCGATCGGCGAGCCGGGCACGCAGCTGACCATGCGGACCTTCCACATCGGCGGCGCCGCGACGGTTGCTGAAGAATCGTCCGTGGAATCGGCCTTCGAAGGCAAGATCAAGTTCGAGAATGCCGAGACGGTGACCCGGACCGACAAGACCCTCGTGGTTGTCGGCCGCCAGATGTCCGTCTCTGTGCTCGACGGCGACGGCCGTACCCGCCAGACCTTCAAGCCTGGCTACGGTACGCGCCTCTATGTGAAGGACGGTGCCAAGGTGAAGCCGGGCGACAAGCTGGCCGACTGGGATCCGTTCGCACAGCCGCTGGTCTCCGAAATTGCCGGTGTTGCCAAGCTGATCGACGTTGTCGACGGCATGACGGCCCGCGACGAGACGGACGAAGCGACGGGCATCTCGTCGCGCGTGATCGTCGATTATCGCGGCAGCAAGGGCAACGACCTGCGTCCGGCGGTGCTGATCACCGACGAGAAGGGCGAGGCCAAGACGCTGCCGAACGGCACCGAGGCCCGCTATCTCCTGTCACCAGGCGCCATTCTCTCCGTCAATGACGGTGACGAGATCGGCCCGGGCGACAGCCTTGCGCGGACCGCGACGGGCGGTGCGAAGACGAAGGACATCACCGGTGGTCTGCCGCGTGTGGCCGAACTCTTCGAAGCCCGCCGTCCGAGGGACAACGCGATCATTGCAGATATCGATGGCCGCGTGTCCTACCTTCGCGACTACAAGAACAAGCGCAAGATCGCGATCATTCCGGAAGAGGATGGGGCCGACCCGGTCGAGTACCTGGTACCGAAGAACAAGCGCATCTCCTTCCAGGATGGCGACTTCATCCGCCGCGGCGAGTACCTCGTCGATGGCAACCCGGCGCCGCAGGACATCCTGAGCTCGCTGGGCATTGAAGCGCTTGCCAACTACCTCGTGGACGAGGTCCAGAAGGTGTATCGCCTGCAAGGTGTTCCGATCAACGACAAGCACATCGAGGTGATCGTTCGCCAGATGCTGCAGAAGATCGAGATCACCGATCCGGGCACGACAACGCTGCTCAAGGGCGAGCATGTCGACCTGCTGGAACTCGACGAGGCAAACGCTGCCGTGCGCCGGTCCCGCAAGCAGGACCAGCGCGAGGCATCGGGCGTCCCGGTCCTCCTCGGTATCACCAAGGCATCGCTGCAGACGCGCAGCTTCATCTCCGCGGCATCCTTCCAGGAAACGACCCGCGTGCTGACCGAAGCGGCCCTGCAGGGCAAGGTCGATACGCTGGAAGGCCTGAAGGAAAACGTCATCGTCGGCCGGCTCATCCCGGCCGGTACGGGTGGCGGCATGCGCAACTTCCGCCGTGTGGCCGGACAACGCGACGCCAAGCTTCGCGAGAAGCGGCGCCGGGCTGCGGAAGAAGCCGCTGCCGCGCTTCCGGCGCCCGACGCGGCAGAATAGGCGGCGTGGACAAGGCCCTGATCGCAGCGCGTACCGTCAGCAACACTTGACGGGACGTCTGCAGGGTCTTAACACGCGCCGAACGCTGGCTAGGACCGTCCTGTCGGATGGTCTTTTGCGGCCCTTAACCGGCGCCGTAAAGCTGGCCTAGTACGGAATTGGTGGTTCGATCGGGTCAGGAATGGCCCCATCGGGCTATCTTGGTTTGAACTGGTCCGATGGGGCCAAGGAAGAAAGTAGTCAAAAGGCCCTCATGCCCACGATTCAACAGCTGATCCGCAATCCGCGCAAACCAAAGCCAGCGCGGTCGAAAACTCCGGCCCTCAAGGGCAACCCGCAACGTCGCGGCGTCTGCACCCGCGTTTACACGACGACCCCGAAGAAGCCGAACTCGGCCCTTCGTAAGGTTGCCAAGGTGCGCCTGACGTCCGGATTTGAATCGCTGTGCTACATCCCGGGCGAAGGCCACAATCTTCAGGAGCACTCTGTTGTCCTGATCCGTGGTGGCCGCGTGAAAGACCTTCCGGGTGTGCGCTATCACATCCTGCGTGGTGTTCTGGATACGCAGGGCGTCAAGAACCGTAAGCAACGCCGCTCGCATTACGGCGTGAAGAAACCGAAATAAGGGTCCCCCGCCATGTCACGTCGTCACCGCGCTGAGAAACGTCAGGTCCTGCCGGATCCAAAGTTCAAGGACATCGTCATCACGAAGTTCATGAACCAGATCATGCAGGATGGTAAAAAGTCGACCGCCGAACGCATCGTTTATGGTGCTTTCGATCTGGTGGAAAACAAGGCGAAGAAAGACCCTGTGGAAGTGTTCCACTCGGCACTTGAAGCCATCTCCCCGGCCGTTGAGGTCCGTTCGCGCCGCGTTGGTGGTGCGACCTACCAGGTGCCGGTCGAAGTGCGTCCCGAGCGCCGTCAGGCCCTGGCAATCCGCTGGCTCGCTGCTGCTGCAAGCGCCCGCAATGAAAACACGATGCGCGAGCGCCTTGCCGGCGAACTCCTCGACGCGTCGCAAGGCCGTGGTTCTGCCGTGAAGAAGCGTGAAGACACGCACCGCATGGCGGAAGCGAACCGCGCCTTCTCGCACTACCGCTGGTAAGCCCACACATCGTTCCCCCTCCCGGAACCAGACAATAAAGGTTAATCCCATGGCCCGCGAATACTCGTTGGAGCGCTATCGTAACTTCGGCATCATGGCTCACATTGATGCCGGCAAGACGACCTGCACCGAGCGCATCCTGTTCTACACAGGCAAGTCGCACAAGATCGGCGAAGTGCATGATGGCGCTGCGACGATGGACTGGATGGAACAGGAGCAGGAGCGTGGCATCACGATCACGTCCGCTGCCACGACCACTTTCTGGTTCCGTACCGAGGACGGCAAGAACCCGACGGGTATCTATGGCGAAACGCCGAAGGAAGCCTCCTTCCGATTCAACATCATCGACACGCCCGGACACGTTGACTTCACCATCGAAGTCGAGCGTTCGCTGGCCGTGCTCGACGGGGCTGTGTGCGTCCTCGACGCCAATGCCGGTGTCGAGCCACAGACGGAAACTGTCTGGCGCCAGGCTGACCGTTACGAAGTTCCGCGCATTGTGTTCGTCAACAAGATGGACAAGACCGGCGCCGACTTCTTCAACTGCGTGAAGATGATCAAGGAGCGCACGGGTGCGACGCCGGCACCGATCCAGCTGCCGATCGGGTCCGAAAACGAGCTCGAAGGCGTGGTCGACCTGATCACCATGAAGGAATGGGTCTGGGAAGGCTCCGACCTGGGCGCCTCCTGGGACGTCCGTGAAGTCCGCGACAGCCTGAAGGCCAAGGCCGAAGAAATGCGCGCCGAACTCGTCGAGCTTGCCGTTGAGCAGGACGAAGAGGCCATGGAAGCCTATCTCGAAGGCGACGAGCCGGATGAGGCGAAGCTTCGTGAGCTGATCCGCAAGGGCACGCTCAGCATGTCCTTCGTGCCGGTTCTCTGTGGTTCGGCCTTCAAGAACAAGGGCGTCCAGCCGCTGCTCAACGCTGTGATCGACTATCTTCCGGGGCCGCTCGACGTGCCAGCCTATATGGGCTTCAAGCCGGGCGATGAGGAAGAAGTTCGCAACGTTGCGCGTCACGCCGACGATAATGAGCCGTTCTCCGGTCTTGCCTTCAAGATCATGAACGACCCCTTCGTGGGCTCGCTGACCTTTGTTCGCGTCTATTCCGGCACGATCGCCAAGGGCGGCTCGATGCTGAACTCGACCAAGGGCAAGCAGGAACGTGTTGGCCGCATGATGATGATGCACTCGAACTCCCGCGAGGAAATCGAGTGGGCCGGTGCTGGCGACATCATCGCACTGGCAGGTCTGAAGGAAACCACGACCGGCGACACGCTGTGCGACAAGTCGAACCCGGTTGTCCTGGAAACCATGACCTTCCCGGATCCGGTGATCGAGATTGCCGTCGAGCCGAAGTCGAAGGCTGACCAGGAAAAGATGTCTGCGGGCCTTGCCCGTCTCGCGGCCGAGGACCCGTCCTTCCGTGTCGAGAGCGACATCGAGTCCGGTCAGACGATCATGAAAGGCATGGGCGAGCTTCACCTCGACATCCTGGTTGATCGCCTGAAGCGCGAATTCAAGGTCGAGGCCAATATTGGCCAGCCGCAGGTGGCATATCGTGAGGCGCTCGGCCAGCCGGCTGAAATCGTCTACACGCACAAGAAGCAGTCGGGCGGCTCCGGTCAGTTCGCTGAAGTCAAGATCCAGTTCGAACCGCTCGAAGCGGGCGAGGGCTTTGTCTTCGAGAGCGCGATTGTCGGCGGCTCGGTGCCGAAGGAATACGTGCCGGGTGTCCAGAAGGGCCTCGAGCAGGCCAAGGAAAACGGTCTTCTGGCCGGTTATCCTGTGACCGACTTCAAGGCGACGCTGATCGACGGCAAGTTCCACGATGTCGACTCCTCGGTCCTGGCCTTCGAAATCGCCTCGCGTGCGGCGTTCCGCGAACTGCGCACGAAAGCAGATCCGCGCCTGATGGAGCCGATCATGAAGGTCGAGGTGATCACGCCGGAAGAGTATATGGGCGACATCATCGGTGACCTGAACTCCCGTCGTGGCCAGATCCAGGGCTCGAACCCGCGCGGCAACGCTGTTGTCATCGGTGCCTTCGTGCCGCTGGTGAACATGTTCGGATACGTCTCGAACCTGCGCGGCATGTCGCAGGGCCGGGCACAGTTCACGATGCAGTTCGACCACTACGCGGAAGTTCCAAAGGCCGAGGCCCAGAAGATCGTTCAGGACCTGGCGGGCTAGCGAGATCGGATCGTTCGCTAGCCCTTCAACAGGCTGCGATAGAACGATCCGGACAAGTTTGAATTAGATGGCATTTTGCTAGTTGAAATGAAGGAGAGGCCAAATGGCCAAGGCAAAGTTTGAGCGCAACAAGCCTCACGTGAACATTGGTACGATTGGGCACGTGGACCACGGCAAGACGACGCTGACGGCGGCGATCACGATGACGCTGGCGGAAGTTTATGGTGGTGCGGCGAAGTCCTATGCGGACATCGACAACGCGCCTGAAGAGAAGGCCCGCGGGATCACGATCAACACCGCGCACGTTGAGTATGAGACCGACAAGCGCCACTATGCGCACGTCGACTGCCCCGGCCACGCGGACTATGTGAAGAACATGATCACGGGTGCGGCGCAGATGGACGGCGCGATCCTGGTTGTGAACGCGGCTGACGGCCCGATGCCGCAGACGCGCGAGCACATCCTGCTGGCCCGCCAGGTTGGCGTTCCGGCGCTGGTCGTGTTCCTGAACAAGGTCGACCAGGTCGATGACGAGGAGCTGCTCGAGCTGGTCGAGATGGAAGTTCGCGAACTTCTGTCTTCCTATGACTTCCCGGGCGACGACATTCCGATCATTGCCGGTTCGGCGCTGGCGGCTGTCGAAGGCCGTGACGAAGAGATCGGCAAGAAGAAGATCCTGGAGCTGATGGAAGCGGTCGACGAGTACATCCCGACCCCTGAGCGTCCGCTGGACAAGCCGTTCCTGATGCCGGTCGAGGACGTGTTCTCGATCTCCGGTCGCGGTACGGTTGTGACCGGCCGTGTCGAGACGGGCGTCATCAAGGTTGGCGAGGAAGTCGAGATCGTCGGCATCCGCCCGACGCAGAAGACGACGGTGACCGGTGTGGAGATGTTCCGCAAGCTGCTCGACCAGGGCCAGGCTGGCGACAACATTGGCGCGCTGATCCGCGGTATCGACCGTGAGGGCGTCGAGCGCGGCCAGGTTCTCTGCAAGCCGGGCTCGATCACGCCGCACGCGAAGTTCGAGGCCGAGGCCTACATCCTGACCAAGGAAGAGGGTGGCCGTCACACGCCGTTCTTCACGAACTATCGTCCGCAATTCTACTTCCGGACCACGGACGTGACGGGTGTTGTCACGCTTCCGGCAGACAAGGAAATGGTCCTGCCGGGCGACAACGTGAAGATGGACGTCGAGCTGATCACGCCGATCGCAATGGACCAGGGCCTGCGCTTCGCCATCCGCGAAGGCGGCCGCACCGTCGGCGCCGGCGTCGTCTCGGCGGTCAAGGAATAAGCATCGGACAGGTGCTTGTCGCCCCGCAAGGGGCTGACACAAGACATCAAGGGCCGTTCCTCCGGGAGCGGCCCTTTTTTGTTGA
>NZ_QWFZ01000025.1 GCF_003576315.1 Henriciella mobilis
ATCTTGCCCGTTCGGGTTTGCTGGCTGATCTAACGCTTCGTTTCGCCGCTTTATGCCGCCATATGCCGGAAAACGCCGCCATCTCTATTTAGCGCCACTCCAGCACAAGCTGCGCTGAACTTTGAATATCACTTACATTGGTCGGCCCAAAGTAACGTCCATCGAGAGAAGCCGGATGCGGATTCATCAAAAATATCTGGCTATTACTGAGCCTGATACACCCTTCCCATGAAGGCAAATCTCGCATCATAGAATCTGTTTTTCTTGCGATGCCATGAGGGGTTTGGTTAATGAGAATGCGTCCATCTACCCTGCAAATCTCATCGCCTGGCACACCAGCGATACGCTTCAGGAGTGGCCAATCTTTTCCGACAAACCCATGTTCGCTTGCCCAAACTGCCTCAGGGCTTTTGGCTGAAACGACAACCCAACGGCCAAGGGTGAATGGGTTGTCATTCAGCCAATAAAGCCCTGTCGGCGCGCTTGCCGTTCGGTTCCATAGAAGCTTTTCTGAGGGTGAAAACGCTATCCCAAAGAGCGCGAGGCATACGCCTACAATCATCAAAAGAAAGAATGATCGACGCATGGTTTCACCGGAGAGGCTCGCCGGTTGAAACCCATCTCTGGCCTTCCGACCAATCGACCAAGTCGGCTTTCGTATAATAAACGCGCCAACCATGTTTTCGGTAAATTGGCCCGCGCCCCTGATAACGATAATGACTTAGGGTAATGGGTGATAGATGCAGAAACTCGGCGGCTTCCTGCGCTGTGAGAAGTTCTGGCAACTCGGCACTGCCTTTGGATTTTTGACTGTTGCTTCCCATGATCTGGCGCTCCTTTTCGTCTTTTCCTTTCGACGAAAAGGATGCCGCCACATGCCGGAATTTATAGCCGTAAAAAGTCCCGCCTGAATTTTACGCCCTAACATTAACCGTGTTGCGGGAACAAAAAACGCCCCAGAGAGGGTCTCCGGGGCGGCAGATTTTTAGAGAAGATTATCTCTAGTCGCGCGGGTTCCAGAGGATCACGTGACGACCTTTTTTGCCTTTCACGGGGGCAAGGTTCGCGTAGATTTTGCGAGGGCCGATCTGAGGGTCTGCCAGCGTGATCGAAACGTATTCTCTGCCCGATGCCTTGGCTTTGCGAAGCCAGCCGCCGCCAATCTCGGTTGAGGTTTCACCGGCATAGATGCGGTAGTCGGGTTGTCCGTCAGCAGCTTTTTCGGCGTTCTTTTCTATGCGGATTGAGCTTGTGAGGTTCAACATTGCAAGAGCGCCTTCAAAGCCTGATTTGGTTTCGCTGACATATCCTAGTGCGTTGGCCATGGTGTAAGTTCCTTTCGTTTCCATATGTCTTTGAGGACCCCTTGTCCCCGTCGACGCCGGACCGCTGGGGCGATGCAGGGCGGGCCTGAACCGGAACGGGCGAAACGCAGTGGAGCACCTGACAGGGCAAGAAATTTGTTTCGCGATGAATGCGCGAAGCGCAGAGGAAATTTCTTGGCTTGGCAGGTTTCAGGGCCCGACAGGTATCGTCCAGGTCACACGGCATGAGACGGAAACAAGGGATCGAAACGCATAGGTTGGAAACGGATGAACCCGTTCAGGTGCGTCGCGTCGGTTCCAGTCAGGAGACCGGTCGGCCTGACGCTGCACTCTGCAACAGGTCCTCAAGGAAGAACGCAGAGAGTTCATTGCGCCCGGAAAGGCTTGCCTTGCGATAGAGCGACCGGGCTTGCTCGCGCGCCGTGCGCTCACTCGTCGAACGGATGTCGGCGATCTCCTGATGGCTAAGCCCTTTGAGCAAAAGGAAGCCGATTTCGATCTCGGCCTCGGTCAGGCCCCAGGCATCAAACTGTTCGCGGATCGCAGCACTCAGCCCCTGCAAAAGGGACTGGTTTTCCGCTCGCCACCGCTCGGCATCCTCCCGCGCGAGGGCGAGGTCCGCATCGACGCGCCTGAAGCGCTTCAGCATCACGAACACACCGGCGAGTGCGGCGACCAGGACACTGCCTTCCAGAGCCACATGAAACCATCCAACACCATCGCGACTGTCGAGCAGAAGGTCTGAGGCGATCAGGAGAGCGATGACGCCGAATACGAACGCGGAGGTAATTCGGAGCCGGTTGTGGTCTCTGTCATCCGACATAGGCGGGCCTTTCCTGCTCGGGAAAACACCCTGCCTGTCATTTGACGAATAGGCCGCCAGCGCTCCCGATCATATCCATGTCTCAAAGCTATAGCGTCGAGGAGTGATCATGAACACTGAGGAAAAACCGAAGGAAACTGTCCGGGTCTGGGACCCGGTCGTGCGGATCGGTCATTGGGCAATCGTCATCGCCTTCTTCATCGCCTATCTCAGCGGCGACGAGTTTCAGGGGATCCATCACTGGGCCGGATATACGGTTGCGAGCCTCGTTGTGATCCGCCTCGTTTGGGGACTGCTTGGCACGAGACACGCCCGGTTTTCTTCCTTCGTGACGGGGCCTCGTGCCGTTTTCCGGTATCTTCGCGGCCTGATGTCCGGGAAGGCGGACCGTCATCTCGGGCACAATCCAGCAGGCGCGGCGATGATCATCGCACTCTTGCTGTCGCTAGCGGGAACGACCCTTTCCGGCATGTCGCTGCTTGCGGTCGAGGACGGTCGGGGCCCTCTGGCGGGGGTCGTGGCGACGCAGCAGTCCAGCGCCGATCCGGTTCGGGAAACGCGGTCCTATTCAGACGATGATGAGAACGATCACGAATACGGCGACGATGGGTCCGGCGAAGTCCTGGAAACCGTCCACTCGGCCTTCACGTATCTGACGCTCGGGCTTGTCGCGCTGCATATTCTGGGTGTCGTTGCATCAAGCTTTGCCCATCGCGAAAACCTCGTCCGGGCGATGTTCACCGGCAGAAAGAAGCCGCTATCCTGAAGGTGCGCGAAGCCAAACTGTTCTCAAGCGGCTCCAAGAACGGCGTGCTCGTAAAAGATGAAGGCTCCGATCAGGATGAGCACCGTCCCGCCTGCAATCTCCGCCCTGTGCCCGAAGCGCGCGCCGAGCATCGGGCCGATCATGAACCCGACCGTGCTGGCAAGGAAACTCGCGCCACCAATTAGGATGGCCGCATAGGCTGAGGTTCCGGCAAGGGCGAGCGCGACGCCGACAGTGGCGGAATCCACACTGGTTCCGATCGCCGTGACAAGGGTTCCGATCAGGGTCATGCGCGCAGTTGGCGCGTCATCAGTGTCGTGCTGAAGCCCCTCTCTGATCATGCGTGCACCGATGATCCCGAGAAGAACAAGCGCGATCCAGTGATCGAAACGGGCAATGGACCCGGCAAACACACTGCCGCCAACCCAGCCCAGAAGACACATCACGCCTTCGGTTGTTCCGAAGATCAGGCCTGACCCAAGCGCGGTCGGCAAGTGGCGCTCGCGGGCGCGAACGCCGCGTGCGAGCGATGCGGCAAAGGCATCGGTGGAAAGCGCCAGACTGAGGAGGAAAAGCGCGATCATGCTGCGTCAGTCATCGAACCGGCGCGCTATGTAGAAGCCGTAGCTGACATAGTCCGAATACCGCTCATAAAGCGTGATCTCGGCCTTTTCGGCGTCGATGATGTCCTGCGCTATGGCCTCGTCGGAATGCCACTCAAGGAAGGTATCAAGCGCGGCTTTTATGGGTCGGTAGTAATGATCGAGCCAGCAAGCTTTCGCGAGGGGAAAATAGCCGACCGGAACGTATCCTGCCGCTTCAAGCTGGTGCATCTTGTCCGACGCCGTTGCGACTTCCGGATACTCCCGGTTCCAGTGGTCGGTGAGTTCCGAAGGGCGCGTCTCTGTGAGCCAGGTCAGTTCCGACACGGCTAGCGTGCCGCCGGGTTTGAGGAATCGCCGCCATTTCCGAATGCCGTTTTCGAAACCGATATTGTAGATGGCTCCTTCCGACCAGATTGCATCGAGCGCGCCTTCATCAAAGTTCAGATCGTCCATCGATGCGGCGGTGCAAGTGATTCGGTCAGCGACGCCCGCAGCTAAAGCCCGTCGCTGCAATTCTTCAAGAAACGCGGGGAACAGATCGATGGCGGTGATGTCGGCATCGAGCGCACCGGCAAGCACCAGTGTCGAGGCTCCTGTCCCGCAGCCAATGTCTGCGACCTTCAACTCACGGCCCATTTCCAGTCCTGATAGCGCAAGCGCACGCTGGGTCGCCTCATCGCTGCCCGGCCCTTGACGATGCTGGCGCAGGTGAAGATCAATCAGAAGGTCGGTCGGGTCCACAGCATTCCCCAAGTCTTTTTAACAGCAGTCGAACTAAAGCTGTTTGCGAAGTTTGCCCATCTGAATTTGCCGCCGACTTCCCTAGTTGAGAAGCCTGACAAGACCCCGCGAAACCCAAAGACGGGGCGAAATTTTCAGCGCTGTTCAATCAATGAACCCTCTGCCAGCGCCCAGGCCGTATGGATTCGTACGCGGAAAACCGCCCGGCGAGTGTCACCGAGCGGCTCCGTCATCCGCCTGACGAGGAGACTGAAACGTCAGGCGGCGTCTGGGCTGGGCCGTGGTCTGGCTCCTTGCTTGTTGATTGGTTTTGAGATTGGGGGCGCGCCGTCAGGCGCGCGCTCCGTTTGTTTCGAGCGCCGCGCAAAGGCGGCGGGCGGCGGCGAACCCTGCGTCCAAGGCCTCTGGCAAAAGCTCCTGCGCGACCTGCGTCAGGTAGGAATTGTCGCTACCCGGGTAGTTGGCTTCGATGCCCCATAGGCTCGCCGCATTTGGGTCAAGCGGGACGCTCTCGAGCGCGACAGAAAGAACGATCCCGCAATAAAACCATTGACGCTCGCGCCATGATTTCATGACCGCTTCGGCCTTGGCCTGCGCGTCGGCGAAGCGCTTTCGGTGATTTGGGCCCGGACCTATAAATCCGGGAGCATCTTTGTAAAGCGAAGGCCAGAATCCGTCCTGTCGCTGGTCGGGCGCATCGGTGCAATCATCGCGCTCAACCCGCGCGACGATCTCGAAACCCGCCACTTCGCATGCGAGGCTATCGCCCTCGCAAACGAAGTCAGAAAACCGTGTTCGGAACGTCATGGCTTAACGGCTCCAAAAAACATGAACTTCATCGAAGCTGGTCTGAAAAACCAAGATTTCGCCATTCAGCGCCATGTCGCGAGCAACCGCTTGCCAGTCGATGTAATAACTAAGGCTCTCCGGAATCTGGGTTCCTATGTCCTCGTGCAGCTGTTCGGCGAATTCGGCTGCGCTGCGGTATTCGCCCGCATACTCGTCAAAGGCAGCGCGCGCCTCGGCGAGGTCTTCACCAAAATACTCAAGCACCTTGCCACCAAGCTCGCCATGCTCATCGATGAAATCGGCTAGCTCGCACACCATCTCGAAGCTTGCATATTCGGAGAGGTTTGCCCCTTCAAAGCCTTCATAATCGTGGATCGCGTGTTCTTCCGCATCGGGGATCGGCGAAGCTGCAAGCATAGCTCGCACTTCGTTTCTGATTTCATCAGGCGTTGTCGCATTAATCCATCGCCCATGCAGACAGCCATTATTGTAAGCCGCAAGACAGGCCACATAGATGCGCGGCCTCTCCGCTCGTGCCGGTACGGTGATAGCTGCAAGAGGTACAGCGTTAGCGAGTTGGTCAGTCATGTCAGTCTCCTTTTCGCCGCCTCGCATTCTTTCCCGCATCAGGCGGGGGTGGGCGGCGAAAAGGTGCTCAGCCAGAGCGCATAAGGGCGCGGCGCAAGGGGTGCTGAAGGTAAGAGGCGTATAGACGATCAATCAGGACAAAGAACCGCCCCCTTGCGCGGCGACCGCGCTCTGGCAGACGCACCGTCTGCCCAAATCCGTCTGTGAGGAAGATATTTTGAGGTGTAATGAGAGGAAATGACTTAGTGACGCCTCAACTCAACGCACCAGCTGGAACAGACTAAATCAAGCTAATGCTTTTTGAATCGCAGCTTCAATCACTTCAGGTGACGCCTTGAACCATTCTGTCGCTCTGAAGGTTCGCCCGTCTGGACCCGTCACACGGATAGTTACGTGAAAAGCGCGTAGAGCACGATGTATCCGTTGTTCGGCCTCCTTCGCGGAGAAACCTGTTAACTCATACGTTTCAACAATCTCGACAGGCGCAAACAGGAATGTTGACTGAGTATCGGCACGAGCGACGCGGTCTTCCACATACCCGGAAGTTGTACCTGGACTGCCTTCGAAAAACTGGCCCATGTTTTGAGAGAGGATCGGCTCTGATATGGAGTTGAACCATGGGCAAGAGAGCCAAGCCTGAAGAGATCATTGCAAAGCTGCGCGAAGTTGAAGTGCGCCTTAGTCAGGGTGAAACGATTGGGCATGCTGTGCGCGCGATCGGCGTGAGTGAGCAGTCTTATTATCGCTGGCGCAAGGAGTATGGCGGCCTGCAAATCGGCCAGGCTAAACGCATGAAGGATATTGAGAAGGAGAACGCCCGCTTACGGCGAGCAGTTTCTGATCTCACGCTCGACAATCAAATCCTTCAAGAAGTCGTGCGGGGAAAGTTCTAAGCCCCTCACGTAAGCGCATCGCAGTCGATCACGTGGTGGAAGAGCTTGGCGTCTCAGTACGCCGAGCTTGCCGCGTGGTCGGCCAGCATCGCTCAACGCAACGACGTGTCCCGACACCCAGAGCAGATGAGGCCGCACTGACAGATGCGATCATCAACTTGGCTGAACGCTTCGGTCGGTATGGGTATCGACGCATCACCGCTCTTCTTAATGACGATATATGGTCGGTGAGCGAAGGACGCGTTTATCGCATCTGGCGACGTGAGGGGCTGAAAGTCCCACAGAAACAACCCAAACGTGGGCGGCTTTGGCTGAACGATGGATCATGTGTCCGTCTCAGGCCTGCCTATAAAGGCCATGTCTGGTCGTACGATTTTGTTCAAGACCGCACT
>NZ_QWFZ01000026.1 GCF_003576315.1 Henriciella mobilis
TCCATTTCAGAGCCGATCCTAACTCAAACTATGGGCCAGTTTTTCTGAGGCAGACCAAACCTGTAGCCAAGGCCGCGAATAGTTTTAATTTTTTCCGCGCCAATTTGCCGTCTTAAGCGGCTGATATAGACTTCAATCGTATTTGATTCTCGCATGCCATCGAGTGAATAGAGATGTTCAACAAGCTCATTTTGCGACACGACATGACCCTGGCGGGTCATGAAATATTTGAGCAGGCGAAACTCGAATGCGGTCAGTTCCAAGGGGGCACCATCTAAGTTGACGCGACTTCTTGAAGGATCAAGCGTAAGGTTCTCATATGTGAGCAGGGGATCGCTGTTGCCAGCTGCCCGGCGAACAAGTGCGTTCAACCGCGCCGCCAATTCGGGCGTGTGAAAGGGCTTAGTTAAATAGTCATCCGCGCCGAGATTGAGGCCTTCAACCTTCTCAGTCCAGCTATTACGCGCCGTTAAGATCAACACAGGCGTGATCAGCCCGGAGGCGCGCCAGGCTTTCAGAACTTCAAGGCCGCTTTTACCCGGCAGTCCAAGGTCCAGAACGATGGCGTCATAGGCAGTATCTTGACCCATTAGAATGGCATCATCTCCTGTGTAAGCGTGTTCGCATACGAATCCGGATTGTCGCACGCCATTGGCGATGCGGTTGGCCACCTCCTCTTCATCTTCGACAATCAAAATATTTATTTTAGAATCTCCAATAAGCGCGTACTGAGGCCACTGTAATACACTCCAAGCTGAAACGGGCCTGAAAAATTTCAACTGATTATTCAGCCACACTTCAGCGCCAATTCAGATTGCCGGCTCATAGATCGCATTGTCCGATTCTCCCCTTAATCGGACGGCGGTCTGTCTCGCGCAAAGTGCGTCCCCACCGCGAACGGTTCGTCATATAGTGCCGCCTGCGTAGCGCCGTTTCCATTTCCCCCCCCCAAACCTGGAAATGGTCGCTGCGCAGGTTCGGCTTCGAGGTCGGGGGCGATTTTCAGCTTCAGTTCAGCTTGCCTTCAGCTTGGCTTCAATTGACGGGACTAAGCGAGTGTCCATCCGTTTGTGTGTTTAGGACGAAGCCATGAAAATTCAGATCTATGCCATCGCCGTCTTTGGACTCTCGTTCATGGCTGCGCCGATAGCTGCAGGACAAACAGCCCAGCATATTGAACTGACAGATCAGCAAATGTCTCGCCTCGGCATTACGCTCGATACGGCCTTGGCCGCAGAGAATGCAATTCTGGCCGAATTGCCCGCGCGTGCAATTCCCGCGCGAAGTGAGTTAACTGTCGTCTCTGCGCCATATGAAGGCACGGTATTGAGTGTCAGCGCGTTGCCCGGACAATCGGTCAGCCGCGGCGATACGCTTTTCGTAGTTTCCAGCCGTGATTATGTTCAGGATCGCTCGGGCCTGGAACAGGCCCGCGCCGAATACCACGTCGCAAAAGCAGCACGCGAACGTCAGGAGCGGCTGGTCGCCGAAGGGATTGCAGCGCGCAGTAGCCTGGACGAAGCTGTTGGCCGAGAACGCACCGCGCTTGCCATGGTCGCCGAACATGAGAGATCAACGCCTTCTTTTGTGCAGGCCGGCTCTCAGGGCAGCTACATAGTCAAAGCCTCCATTGGCGGAACTATTTCGAAAGTGAATGTCGGCGTAGGCGACAATGTTGCGGCCATGTCAGCTCTATTAATACTTAATGGCTCAGATGATCTCTGGGTCGATGTTCAGGTGCCCGTAAGGCTTATAGCGGAGGTAACGCAGGAAGATTTGATCATATATCCGAGTGGAGGCGCTGGTGAAATTCTCTCTATCCAGAAAGTCATCGATCCGCGTTCACGCGCCGGGTCTCTCATAGCAACCGTTCCAACCGGCGAGTCTGTAATCCAGGGACAATTATTCACCGTGCAAGTCGCACGTCACACGCCAAGCGACTCCCTGGTTATCGTGCCGTCGTCTGCCGTGGTGAATATAGCGGGTGTGGACCGCGTATTTCGCCGCACTGACGGCGGGTTCAGCCTGGTGGACGTGAACGTGAGCGGCGCAACGAAAGAGGCTAAAACTCTCCGAAGTAGGATCCTCCCTGGCGATAAACTTGCAACGCGCGGTCTTGTCGAACTGAAAGCCATTGCGCTGCAGGAAATGAACTAATGCTGCAGAATTTGGTCAAGTTTGCGCTGACACAGCGGCTGGTTACACTTGCAATAACACTCGCGCTGATTGTTGCTGGAGCAGTTTCTTTTTCGCGCCTTCCCATTGATGCCTTTCCCGATATTTCGACCACTCAGGTCAAAGTCATCATGAAGGCTCCGGGTATGACGCCTGAAGAAGTCGAACAGCGCGTGATTGCACCCATTGAAATGGAATTATTGGGTATTCCGCGCCAGACGATTCTGCGCTCAATGGCCAAATATGCCATTGCCGATATTACTATCGATTTTGACGAGAGCGCAGACATCTACTGGGCGCGCCAGCAAGTCACAGAACGTTTAAACACCGCGATGGACGCCATGCCGCAAGGCGTGAGCGGCGGGCTGGCACCAATATCTACGCCATTGTCCGATGTCTTTATGTTTACGATCGACGGGGGAGGTTTGTCACTGGAAGAACGCCGCACGCTTCTCGACTGGACGATCCGGCCGGCCCTTCGCACACTGCCAGGTGTTGCTGATGTCAATTCCTTAGGCGGGCGAGTTCGCACATTTGACGTCATCCCCGACATGGTCGCCCTCGCCGATGCGGGGCTAACGCCGCGTGACCTGCGGGACGCCATCGAAGCAAGCAATCGTAATGATGGTTCAGGGCGAATAAATGTCGGCGAAGAAGCGCTTGTCGTGCGCGCAATCGGAGCGATTGATACACTCGGCAGTCTCGCAGCGATCACCGTGAGCGAAATGGATGGCAAAGTGATCCGAATTGCCGACGTCGCCGATGTTCGCATCGGGAGCCTCACGCGCTATGGCGCGGTGACCAAAGATGGAGAGGGCGAGGCTGTTCAAGGGCTGGTTTTGTCGCTGCGCGGCGCAGACGCGAATGCCATTATCGACGATGTACAGGCGCGGATAGATGAACTCGGCCCGTCCTTGCCTGAAGGCGTTCAGCTCGTTCCCTTCTATGATCGGTCAAAACTGATTGATAAGGCAATTAGTACGGTCCGAAAGGCCTTGCTCGAAGCGATCGTTCTGGTGCTGATATTGCTTCTCGCCTTCCTTGGAAACTTGCGGGCTGCGTTGGTTGTCTCTGTGACCCTGCCTCTGGCAGCCTTGTTCACATTCCTGATGATGAAGCTGTTCGGTATGTCAGCCAATTTGATGAGCCTTGGGGGATTGGCAATCGCCATTGGTCTCATCGTCGATTCCGCCGTGGTGATTGTCGAGAACACAGTTGAGCAACTGGCCCATCCTGCCAAAAACAAATCAATCCCCCGCATTCACAAAGTCTACCGTTCCTGTTGCGAGGTGGCACTGCCGGTCGCTTCTGGAATATTGATTATCTGTCTCGTCTTTTTGCCTTTGCTCGCGCTCGAGGGTCTCGAAGGAAAATTATTCCGTCCCGTGGCTTTGACGATCATTTTTGCCCTCGCTGGATCATTGGTCTTGTCACTCACTATTATCCCCGTTCTGGCATCCTTTGTCTTGCCAGAAACACATGGCAAAGATCCATTGCTGATGCGTCTGATCACGCCCGCATATTCGCGGGCGCTAAAAGCTTGTCTGGCGCTTCCTGTCATTGTCTATGCTGTGGCCGGTCTTGGCATAGTCGCCGCTGTGCTGGCCTATGGACAGGTCGGGAAAACCTTTATGCCGACAATGGATGAAGGATCGGTCATCCTGCAAACGGCAAAGCTTCCCTCAGTCAACCTCGCGCGCAGCACCGAGGGTGATCTGCTGGTGCAGAAAGCCCTGTTGGAAGACATCCCTGAAATTAAAAGTGTCATCGCGCGTGTCGGGTCTGACGAGCTTGGCCTGGATCCAATGGGGCTCAACGAATCAGACATTTTCGTCGTCCTCAAGCCAAAATCCGAATGGCGCGTCCAGGACAAGGACTGGCTGATTGATCAGATGCGCAAAACCATGGAAACCCTGCCGGGCATGGACCCGGCCTTTACTCAGCCGATAGAAATGCGCACGTCTGAAATGTTGACCGGGGCGCGGGGCGACCTGGCGATTAAAATATTTGGCCCCGACCTCAACACATTGTCAGACCTTGCGGGAAACATTCAGGACGTTGTTGCAGAGGTCGACGGGGCCAGCGAAGTCTTTACCATGTCCAACGACACGATTGGCTTCATGCAGCTCAAAATTGACCGACTGACGGCCGGTGCGGCAGGATTGTCGATTACAGACGCCGAAGATGATTTACGGGCGATGCTCGAAGGCCTGAGCGCTGGCGAAGTCGTTGAACCCGGCCGGCGAACACCGATTGTTATTCGCGGCGGCGATAATCTGAAATCCTCGCAGGCAAGTTTTACCCAAACACCGATAGCAACCCCTGATGGCGGATTGATCCGCGTTGAGGACTTCGCGCGAATAGAAGAAACCCAAGGGGCTGTGAAAATCGATCGCGAGAATGCCTCGCGTTTCGCGCTGGTGCAGGCCTTTGTGCAGGGGCGCGATCTGGTCAGCTTCGTTGAAGCTGCACAGACGGCAGTCGAGACAAGCGTCGACTTGCCGCCCGGCTATCGCTTGGAATGGGGCGGGGAGTTTGAGAACCAGAGGCGCGCAGCCCAGCGACTTGGTATCGTGGTGCCTGTCGCTTTAGGACTGATCTTCATCGTTCTGTTTGCGACCCTGCGCTCTGCGCGCCAGGCCATTTTGATTTTTGCGAATGTGCCCTTTGCCCTGGTCGGCGGCGTGCTGGCCCTGTGGGTCTCAGGAGAATATCTGTCAGTGCCTGCTTCTGTCGGGTTCATCGCGCTGCTCGGCATTGCTGTCCTCAACGGGCTGGTTCTGGTGAGTTATTTCAATCAATTGCTTGCTGCAGGCCGGACAATGCAAGAATCGGTGGTTGAAGGATCCATACGCCGCCTTAGGCCTGTCCTGATGACGGCGAGTATCGCTGCGCTCGGTCTTGTCCCGCTCTTGTTTGCTGAAGGCCCAGGGTCTGAGATTCAGAAACCTCTCGCGATTGTCGTGATTGGCGGGCTCATATCTTCCACATTGCTCACGCTATTATTGCTGCCGGTCCTGTTCCGCCGGTTTGGAGCCTCTCGCAACACAACACGCATTAATATGGAGGCGGCGCAATGGGCTCCAATCTCTGCAAACTGACACTGGTCTATCCGCCAAAGTCAGAAGACGCTTTGGTCAATTTTCTCCTCGATAGAGAGCCCGCAATCCCTGGCTTTACGACCTGGCACGGGGCGGGCCACGGGCTTGGGTTTGACTCAGCCAGCATTGCTGAGCGGGTTGAAGGCCAGGTTGCACGCCGACTTCTCATCGTTCTTTTGGATCCCAGTCAGGCAGATACCCTCATTGAAGACATTCGCAGCACTCTCCCAATTCCGCACCTTATGTACTGGATCGAACCGGTTAGTTCAGCAGGACGTCTGATATGAAACGCTTTCTCCCCGCCTTCTTATTTTTGGTCATTGCTACTCCAGCAGCAGGCCAATCCTTTTTGCCGGCAGAAGAGCTCGTTCAAGACGCCTTGAACAGCTATCCCGCAATGACCGCGTCGCGAGATGAGATCAGGGCGGCCCGCAGTGAGGCGATTGGTCTTCAAGCCAGCCCTTACGAATGGACACTTTCCGGAGGCTACACACAGCGCGTTATCGACAATCAATTCGGCTTTAATGAATTTGATGCCCAGATCACCAAGGGTATTCGCAGACGTGGGAAATCGCGCCTCGATGGTGAAATAGGCGCGCTGGGGGTTGAGGCCGCAAGGCTAACCAGCGCAGACACCCGCCATCAAATTGCACTTGAACTTGCGGCCCTTTGGATTGAGTGGCTGAGCAAGGAGGAGGTCCACGCCATCAATCGAGCGCAGGTCGAGGCGCTCGAAGCCAGTCTGGACATCGCGTCGAAACGCCTTGCCAATGACGATGCGTCCCAGCTTGAACACGAACTGGCGCAAAGTGCCTTGTTTGAAGCCAAATCCGCTGCCGCCAATAGCCGCGGCGATGCGCAAATTGCCAAGGCGATGCTCGAAACCTTGTTTCCAGACCTGCCATTGCCGCAACATTCTCCTCAGCTCTTCGCGCCTGACGCGCTTGAAGACCCTAGCATTTGGATAGACAAAATCATCTCGCGAAGCCACGAGACTGAATTGGCAAAGACACAGGCCAATTATGCGTCGACCCGCGCCAGACGAAGCCGTCTTGACCTCAAACCAGATCCGGAGGTCGGACTTCGTACATTTAGCGAAAGCAATGGTGGCGAGGTTGGACTGGGCGTTGTCGTCTCCATCCCCTTGAGTGGTCCGCGCCGCTCAGCGTCCGCAGACAGAGATGCGGCCCGGGCCAGCGCGGCCATGGCGGCCTTTGCATTGAAGCAGCGCGAATTGCGCGCGGCGGCGCAGAAGGATGTCACTCTTGCTCAATCGACCAGAATGACCTGGCAACAAGCCGCATCAGCCCGCCAATCGAGTGAGGCCGCGATTGCCAGACTCAGACGAGGCTATGAGCTTGGAGATACAGATGTTTCTGATCTATTGAATGCCGAACGCAGACATATTGAAACGCGGAAATTGGAAGCTGTTGCGCGCGCGCGATCTGCCTTCGCCAATGTCAGACTTAGAATTGATAGCCATGAATTGTGGATTGGGCACGGCGGAGAGCATGCAAATGATGCGGCGGACACCCACACTGGACCTTAATTCCAAAGAAAGCGATGAGTGAAAACTGTCCCAGTTTTAACGCAAAATTCAGGTCAGTTTAAGCCTGGACGCACACAGGTAAGCCAATACGTCATTACACATGGTTGCAAGGTTCATGCAGAATTTTAGACTCATCGAAGAACAAGTCTCGGTTTCACATTTGCTGGCTGAAATAAATGCCGTTGAAAATGCCTGGGATCTCAATCAAGGACGTCAGTCCAAAATCAAAGTGCAGCGCGAAGCACAAGCCATTCCGATTCGAGGGCTTCGCAAATCAAAGATTGCCGGCCGCAAGAGATGGGACGTGCATGAATCGCGCTATACGAATATTTCTCGGAACTTCCCAAAAATTCGGTCCTGCCTCGTGGACCTTGCATCAAAGCTGAATGGCGAATTGTCGCGGGCAAAGGTCGCAAAACTGACACCGGGCGCCCGCGTCTATCCACATATCGACCGCGGTGAATACTACCGAGTTCGCGACCGCTACCATCTGGTGTTTGATAGCGAACCAGGCAATGTCCTAAGGGCAGGTGACGAAGAATTGTGGATGAAGCCCGGCGAATTATGGTGGTTTGACAACAAAGCCGTGCACGCTGCTGAAAATGCAAGCGCCAGTGATCGGATCCACTTCATTTTTGACCTATTGCCTTTGTGACACCGTCCGGGTCATCCGGGTCCGGACTCTGCCGGCCTAGATGCTCGACCAAATTCTTGAGGTGTCGCCCGCATCAGCGTTTCACCAAGGGCGCTCTGAATTATCGCGGGCCTCGCACCAAAACATCAACACGGAGACGACCAATGAGATACCAAAAAAAAATCGGACTGGTTTCGGCTACAGCGCTAGTGCTGGTGCTGGCCGCTTGCGGAGGGGCATCTGAGAACGCAGCCGCTCCGGCGACCAAAGACATGAACGCCGCATCAGTGAACACGAACGCGGCAGTCCAGACATCAAAAGCCAAATCCAATGCCTTCTGGTGGCCAGAACAACTCGATCTGGCACCCTTGCGCCAGCATGCGGCGGAATCTAACCCGCTTGGTGAAGATTTTGACTATGCCGAAGCGTTTCAATCGCTGGACCTGGAGGCCGTCAAGGCGGATATCGAATCTGTGCTGACAACCTCACAGGACTGGTGGCCGGCAGACTATGGAAATTATGGACCCTTCTTCATTCGCATGGCGTGGCACAGCGCAGGGACATATAGAATGGCTGATGGCCGCGGCGGTGCGGGCGGCGGTCAGCAACGGTTCGAACCGCTCAATAGCTGGCCGGATAATGTCAATCTGGATAAAGCGAGGCGTCTGCTTTGGCCGGTAAAACAGAAATATGGTCAGAACATCTCCTGGGCAGACCTAATGGTATTGACCGGGAACGTCTCGCTGGAGTCCATGGGGTTTAAGACCTTTGGCTTTGCAGGCGGACGCACGGATGATTGGGAACCTGATATTGTCTATTGGGGGCCTGAATCGAACTTCCTTGCGGATGAACGTTATAGCGGTGACCGTAAGCTTGAAAAACCGCTTGCTGCTGTCCAAATGGGGCTGATTTACGTAAATCCGGAAGGCCCCAATGGTGTGCCTGATCCGGTAGCCGCAGCCAAGGACATCCGAGACACATTCGGGCGCATGGCGATGGATGACGAAGAAACCGTTGCCCTCATAGCTGGCGGACATACGTTTGGTAAGGCGCACGGCGCAGCGCCGCCAGCCGATTGTGTGGGCGTCGAGCCAGCCGCCGCCGGTGTTGAACAGCAAGGGTTTGGCTGGAAGAATAAATGCGGCGCGGGCAATGCCGGAGATACAATTTCGAGCGGCCTGGAGGGCGCTTGGACGTCGGCGCCGGCAATGTGGACAACCCAGTATCTCGACAATCTCTTTATGTTCGAATGGGAGCAAACCAAAAGCCCTGCCGGTGCAGTCCAATGGATCCCAAAGGACGGACAGGCAGCCAATCTTGTGCCGGATGCGCATGATCCGGAAACACGTCACGCGCCCATCATGTTCACGACTGATCTGTCGCTGAAATTTGATCCCGAATATCGCAAGATTGCACTGCGGTTCCAGGAAAACCCTGAAGAATTTGAACGCGCCTTCTCGCGTGCCTGGTTCAAGCTCACCCACCGCGATATGGGCCCGCGTGCGCGCTATCTGGGAAGTATGGTGCCACAGGAAGTGCTCATGTGGCAGGATCCTATTCCGGTTGCTGATTATCAGATGATCAATGCCGCCGATATAGGCCAACTCAAAAACAATATCATCGCGTCAGGACTATCTGAAACTGATCTCATCAAAACCGCATGGGCGTCTGCCGCAAGCTTTCGCAGCACCGATATGCGCGGCGGCGTTAATGGCGCCCGCATCCGCCTTGCGCCGCAAAAGAACTGGGATGCCAATGATCCTGCTGACCTTGCCAGAGTCTTGACGCGCCTGGAGGAGGTGCAGTCTGAGTTCAATGAGGCTCAATCCGGCAATAAACAGGTTTCGCTGGCTGATTTGATTGTTCTCGGCGGAAACACAGCGATTGAACGGGCCGCGACAAAAGCTGGCCGAACCGTCAGCATACCATTTACGCCGGGGCGGACCGATGCATCTGCGGCGCAGACAGATGCGGCCTCCTTCGCGGTTCTTGAACCAACGGCCGATGGGTTCCGCAATTACTTCAATCGTAATGAAGGCCCATCGCCTGCAGAGATGCTCGTTGACCGAGCAAATATGCTCAGCCTCAGCATTCCTGAGATGACCGCTTTGGTCGGCGGTATGCGCGCCCTAAACGCGAACGCTGGCGGATCTCAAAACGGCGTGCTCACAACCCGTCCGGGTACGCTCAGCAACGACTTCTTCGTCAACTTACTGGACATGTCCACAGAGTGGGAGAAATCGACGTCTCTTGACGGCGTGTATATTGGCCGCGACCGTCAAACCGGTGATCAGAAATGGACGGCGACGCCAGTTGATCTGATATTCGGGTCAAATTCTGAGTTACGCGCAGTCTCGGAAGTCTACGCGGCGGGCGATGGTGAAGAACGCTTTACGCAGGACTTTGTCGACGCCTGGACAAAAGTCATGAACCTGGATCGATTTGATTTGCAGTAGCTCGCGGGCACGTGAACGTATAAACAATCGTGGCGGCGACTCTTTGGAGTCGCCGCTTTGCTTTGTTAGCGTGAGCAATTGTGAAAAGTGTGCCTTGCACTATCGGTTAATTATTGGTGAGCTTTCCGATTCCAGCACTTGAGTACGCGGCGTGTTTAAACGATCGCTTTGCTTCAAAGTCTGTTCCCCAAGGTCCAGGGCCCAGGGCAGGGACGACAGTTGTTTGGGTTTTCTGCGTCGACAAGCAGTCCTTGAAAATGGCTCCAGGACGATGACCTGTTATTGATGTGCAATAAGGGATTGGGAATTCAGCCGAGACGCTAGCATCTGTCTGAAAGAGTGTAGATTGTGGATTATTGCGGCAAACGCAATACTCACCGTTTGTTGAGAAACGGTAGCCAGACTTACTTCAAAAGTGAGACATCTGGACGGTGTCGTCCAGATGCCTCACCGAGCAACTCCAAGAGTTTACGAACCAGGTAATCGATCCCGTTTCGCGATTAGCTCTAATACGCAATCTGGAGGCGTCCCATTAATGCGTCGGCGCTTTCGTCGACGCCGTTTCTGTTGGGCTTGGCGTCGGCTTTTATATAATTGCCCATTAGGCGAACGTTCTCATTGATATACCAGTTCACCCCGACGGAATAATTTGTTTGTTCCCCGCCGGTCACCAAAGCGTCGCTTAAATCCAGCGTGCTGTAGCGCGCCGCCACTTCAACCGCGCCATATTTACTGCGCGGTCGGATCGCGCCAAAAGTTCCGCTCGTGCTGCTATAACGCTGTCGCTCGCCGGTTATGACATAGGCCGCCTCAGCTGACGCGCCGTTATAGCTTGGATCGCCAATCGCCGGAGCGTCATTCTGGCGGGTAATATACTGTCCCTTCACCATGAAGGGCCCCTGCATATACCCAGCCTCAGCATTGTAATTTGTGTACGCTTGGACATCGGGCTGCGTTCCGGTGCGAATCAGCGTTACACTGGACAATCCGAATTCCGGTTGGGCGCTGACTCTTGACGGTTCTAGGTCTTTTAGCTGCCGGTGCTCAATCGCGCCTGCCAGGTGGACGGCGCGGCGGCGTTCCTTGATCGGGGCGTAGACAACGCGGCCGACAACACTCTCACCTTCATCCGTTGCGCGGATCGGATCCTGATCAATCGGGTCGCCGAAATAGCCGCCCGTCACAGACCAATTGTCGCCGCGATATCTTACCTGTCCACCGACAGCGAAGTTTGGTGCGAGCACTGAAGGCAGACCGCGTTCCATGAATTTCAAATTGTTTGAACTCATCATGTCTTCGCCATTAAACGGCACGATCATCTGACCGGCTTTAATCGACAGATTGTCAATACCGCGATACTCGATCCAGGCATTCTTCCATCCCGTACTCACGCCGCCAATATCGTGGTCTAATTTTACCCGCAAATCGTCGGCGATAGTGAGCGTCGCATTAACCCGGAACCGCCGGATATCCGATTTGCTGGGTATCGGCGTGATATCATCATTCACGCTGACAGTGTCTGCATGCAGCCGTCCGCCAAAAACAAGTTCGAAATTATCACCCTCGAATGTGATGCCATCCTTATCGGCCGTCACGTCCTGTGCATGCGCCATAGGGGCAAGAAGGGCTGCCCCTGCAACGCCCAGGCAAAGTATTGCTCTCATTGTTCCGTTCCTTCTTGATTTGGAATGAGCCAATCGAAGATCAAATCCCCCAATTGGTATTTCTGAACACATCGGCCAAAATCATGTTTAGCCTTTTTGATGATGTGAAAATCGATGTCGGCCGCTATGCCGCGGGTGTTCGCCGCGGCTCGCATCTCTGCGGCCCAATTTTGCGCGCGTTCAACGCGTGTATAGCCCTGCAGCTCGTCGATCCGTTTACCGGTTTTGAGAGATGCGTCGCGGTCAATGTCGCGACCGCCGACCAGCACACGGGTCGGACAGGCGAGCAATCCTTCAATGTCCAAGGAGCGATCCGCCAGGACTTCGGAAGCGGCCAGTCCCAGCGGATAAGCTGTTTTCGAATCAGGCATGGTGAACCACCCGGCGGCCATCAAGACTAACCGGTTCACACGCGAGGGCCGCATCAACGTATAACGGTGGGCAAATTGAGCGCCGCCAGAAAAACCAAAAAGATTGATGTTGCTCGTGTCGATGCCAAAGCGGTGACTGACATCGATCAGCATGCGGTCCAGAGCGTCAGCCGGGCAAGTTTCACCCTCTCGCAGTTCAAGGCGCTGATAGTGTTTGTGCGCGGATTTGGAAAACAGAGGAGCGATGAGCACTACGCCTTTTTCTTCTGCGTAGCTGGCAAGGCGAAACGCATGTTCAGCGGCATTGCGCGTCCAGCCGTGAATCGCCAAAACCGGGACGGCGCCAGGCGCAGCAGCGGCCGGCTGAAATATGAAATAGGGCAAGCGTCCGGACGACGCGTCATAGACAGAGATGATGCGCCCCTTCCATTGGGCCGCGTCTGCCATGCCTTCTAGAGGTTCGGCGATACGTGCGATTTCACTCGCAGGTTTTGAGGATGTCATGCGGCAGTCTCCGAGAGTTCGGCATGTCCATCATTTAGACGCCAGTGAAGCGTGGAATGTTTTAACAGGGCCGGGTTATGGGTCGTGATAAGAAGCGTGCCCTCATATTCACGAATAATATTGTTCAGGATTTCAAGTCCTTCTTCATCCAGATGGCTATCAGGTTCATCCAGGAGAAGGACGGGTGGATTTCCTAGCAGGGCGCGGGCCAGAATGATCCGCATGCGCTGGCCAGCACTAAAATTCGAGCCGCCTTCCATCACAGGCGTTTCGAGCCAATAGGGCGATTCAGGATTGAGGCCGTCCATTCCGCAGCGCGCGGCGGCTTCATAGATATCATCCTCGCTCGCTGCTTTTGACCCATAGGATATATTTGACCCGATGGACCCGCGCAGGAGCGGCAGCGTCGGAGAGGCGATTGAAATCGACCGTCTGAGCTGACCTGTCTTGACCTGCCTGACATCGCGTCCATCAATCAGAACACGGCCGCGATTGGGTTCGATCAGGCGCAAGGCCAGCATAAGCAAAGTGGACTTTCCGGCGCCATTAGGACCCGTAATCAAGACACGGCCGCCTGCCGGAGCTTCTCCAGAAAAATCCTCCAGTGACCCTGCCACACTGACCTGATCAAAGGTCAATCGACCTTCGACCTGCTTGAGTGATTTTGGCGTCTCTGCCGCTTTTATTATGGGGCCTTTGCGCAGAAGATTTTCGGTCTTCTCAAGCGAAATTGCATAGCTTTTCCGGTATTCATAAACACGCCCGAAATCAAACAGGCTCGGCGTAATCAGTGACAAGATGCCGAGGGCCGCCATGATCTGCCCCGTTGTTGCCATTTGGTTTTGTACGAGTAGTGTTCCTGCGATCACCGACACGGTCAGCGCCAGACCAACCACGACGTAAATCATCGCCCGAAAAGTACCGATGGCGCTTGCGCGCGCGATCATTGCGCGCTTGAGGCTCTTGGTCTGACGCTTGACTTTCTTATGCTCATTATTGCGCTGGGCAAAGGCTTGCACGATCACCATGTGTTCAAGTTTTTCAGTGAGGTTCGCGGCAATATGCGCGCGCCGCCTGCGCGATTCCCGCATTGTGTAATCGATTGACCGTCCCAGCAGCATGGCGCCGATCGTCCCCAGACCAATGAGCGCAAACAGTAGGCCGCCTAGAACGGGGTTCATGAATGTCAGTGCGGACATGGCGCCGATCAGGACAACCCCGGAGACAGCCAGGCGCGCAATACCAAGCGTCACCCATTGGCGAAGGGCTGTCAGATCATTGACAAATCTTAGCAGCACAAAGCCTTTGCGGGTTTCACCGAGCGCGCGCGCTGATAGCTGGCTGACATGCTGGAAGACGTCCAGACGGATATCGGCCACATAATCCTGACCCATCGTTTCGGCATCAATACGTTCGCGGCGTTTCAGCCAGCCAATGGCGAGTGACGCGGTCGTCATAATCAGCGCATTTTGCCAAACCTTTGGAGCCTGATCAGGCGTCATCAGACCGTCGATCATGATCTGCATGACAGTGGCGATGGCAACCATGGCGGCAGCCTGGACAAATCCATTGAGTATCAAAGCAGCCAGACGCCACTTACGCTCGCGCGTGAAGAGCTTAGGCAGATTTCGCAAAACCGAGACTTTCTGTGGCATGAGCGCTGCGCAGGCATATGTTCAGGCCATTGTCATCCTTGAGCATCCGCTCCAGCGAGAAGATTTCAACGCCGGAGGTTTCGGCCAGTTCTTGCGCGGCCAAAGGGGAGGCTGTTACGGCACCGGAAACCGCGCTGGGCTCGAGGCCAAGTTCCCGCAGATATTGCACACCGGCCATGCCCGACATAGGGTCAGACGCGGCAAATACAACACTATCCAGACGCGCCCGAAAACCTGGCGACGCCAACAGCCCTGCGGTCTCTTTTTGATAAAGGCCATCGGCGATTTCGATGATCACCAAATCGACCTCTGATCCGGCCGCAGCCATCAGTTTGGTTAGTAAATCTTCGAGATCTGGAATAGCGACGTCAACTGTTGTGGCATATCCGCCATCTGTAAAGTCGAACACAGGATCGATCCCGCTATCAATATATTTCCAGAGATCGCCGCCGGACCCGGTGCCGGTTAGTTTGATCGCGCAGGGGCGCAGCCCGCCGCGCAGCGCCATCCGCCCCAGTTCGGCAACGGTTGTGGTTTTTCCGGCATTCATGCTTGACCCGACCACGCACATAATGTGCGGGTCTTTACGATGTAGCACTTTTGCAGGTTCGATTGAAAAATCGTGCAAATTCAGAATGCCGCCAACGGCGTCCGTGAGCAATCCGATTGGCGTGATTTGAGTCGGCACGCGGGTTTTAGCGTGCCGCGTGATCATCTTGGATGCGATCCCGCCCGCCGCTACCATCTGGCAAGGTGCCAGTGAGCTGGGCACAATAGAATGAAATTGATCTGTTGCATACCGGGCGCCAAAGGCGAGCAGCACTTCATCGCCGGGATTTAAATAGGCGCGCCGCCCGGTAGGAAGCTCCAGACGGCTGTGATGCCCGAGACTGTCAATTCTTGCCAGGCAAAGATCGCCGGCACTTGGTGCAGTATTCGTAAGGGATGCTGCGCGGGTCAGTTCAACGCGCCGGGTGACGAAGGCGCGCTTGGCCAAGCTTATTCGGCGCGATAGTTTTGTATCTAACACGGCAGGTCTCCTGTTTTGTGAGGATCTGTTGCCTGCCGGAACTGAAACGAGCCTGAATTTCACATGAAATCCTATTAAGGAAATGCATTCTTGTGCGCTCGCAGATTCAGCTAGAACCCATTTGGCTTTCAGGCTGTTGCATCGAAGAGCTATTAAAGAAACAGCAAACGCCCGGCGTGGACCGGGAACCTTGCCGCTGCATTTTATAGTCCGAGCCGGGAAAAAGTAATATGCCATCAAAATCGGAGGTGCTCGAATTCATCATCAAAGCAGCAATAAAGGCTGCACCGCAGCCGGAGCAAAGCCCGCAGGATAGTCATTTTCATCTACTGCCCGATGTGTGCACCTAAGCAGATGTCATAACGTTTTTGCTGAACTGGTTGCGAAGACATAGATGCTCGTTGATCATTGCTTAGGCGTGAATCTGGCACGTGAAATGCGCCATGGACGATGGTGAGCAACAAATTATTGGCCCGAAGTATAAGCCGTTTGGGCCAATATGTTTGGGAATAAAGATAAACCGGCGAACACCCGCGCTCGCGTTCGGGGGGGGGGGGGAGGAACGCGGCGCGGGCATCGCCTGTTATTTAGCGACAAGGGGGGGGCGCCGAACAACAATCATGCAGACCACCGAAACTGGTGAAGCGGAAGGACAAGGCGCCGACCAGCTCTGGGGACCGTTTGCCAATTCACAAAGGCGACTGGCCTAATTGATATAAGTGCGCAAATTGCCCAGCGCCTTTCGCCGAATATACAAATGTGTAATCGCGTTCAAAAGCTGATGAGGTCGCACTGACGCCAACACTATAATTGGTTTCAGGTGATGTCCTGGGCCCCGAATTGCGCGTTTGAACAAGAAACGCAACTAGCCTCCTGGCAGGGCGCACTCAATTCGAGTTGGTTGTCCGAACCAGGTTCCGCCGTGGTCATACAAATATGTAAACTGGGTGCGCAGATGGATTTATTCGAACGGATTAAACGTCTTTTCAACGCACCGCCTCCTGCTGTGCAAATTAGATAGAGTAGGATATTCCCAATGCGCAAGCACATAAGATCAATTGCCGTCTGCACGACCGCTATACTCACTATTGGTGCAGCGGGTATTACAATTGCAAACGCCAGTCCAGACAATGACGACCTTGCCGAGGCGCAAGCTTTAGCCGCAGCGCCCGTGAGTTTGGTTCAAGCCATCTCCGCAGCAGAAACCGAAACCGGTGCCAAGGCGATGTCCGCAGAGTTTGAGAACGAAGACGGCGCGTGGGTGTACGAGGTTGAACTTATCACGAGCGCCGGCAACGAACTCGAGGTCACGGTTGATACGCAGACGGCGTCAATTTTGGAGATTGAGTCGGACGACGGCAGCGACAGTGACGACAACGACGACGATACAGAGTAGCCCTCGCTACACAAATCGACGCCCCCGGCAGAGCGAGCTGCCGAGGGCGCCACTCCGCTTATAGGGGGCGAACATATGAAAATACTGCTGGTCGAAGATGACGCTGTCACGCGCGATTATGTCGAATCCGGACTGATCGGAGCCGGTCATCTGGTTGACGCCGCAGAAGAGGGCGTAGACGGGCTGACCCTCGCATCGCGCGGCACATATGATGCGATCATTCTGGACCGGATGCTCCCCGGCATGGATGGCCTTGCAGTCCTGAAAGCTGTGCGGGCGGCTGGTAATACTACCCCGGTGCTGTTCCTGACGGCGATTGGCGGGGTCGATGATAGAGTTGAGGGTTTGGAAGCTGGCGCAGATGACTATCTGGTTAAGCCATTTGCCTTTTCTGAACTCGCCGCCCGCCTTACCGCCATTTTGCGCCGCCCGGCGATGATGTCCGAGCAGACCAAGCTTTGCGTCGGTGATCTGGAGATGGACCTTGTCCGGCGCACCGTGACGCGCGCTGGAATTCAAATCGATCTGCTTCCGAAAGAGTTTGCCCTCTTGGAATACTTCATGCGGTCCGAAGGCCGTGTGCTCAGCAAGACCATGCTACTTGAGCATGTCTGGGATTTCAATTTCGATCCACGTACCTCAGTTGTTGAAACCCATATCAGCCGGCTGCGCGCGAAGATCGACAAACCATTCGAGACGGATCTGCTGCACACAATCAAGAATGTTGGATACACGCTTCGTGCTTAGCCGAGATCTCCTTCGCAGCACATATTTCCGGTTCGCGTTCATTCTAACCAGTCTGTTCGTCGCAGCATATTTTGTTGCTGGCTGGATCGCGCTTGGGGCGATTGGCGATGATCTGGATGACCGGGTCGAACAAGCGGCGATCTTGCGCTCGCTTGAAATGATAGAAATGTTCGAAGCCGGAGGCCGAGAGGCGCTGATTATAGAGGTCAATGCGCGTGCATTGGCGCTAGATCCCGAAGACGATCTGATCTGGCTGGGGACGAGCGACGGAGCGTTTCTCGCAGGTCACCTAATACCTAACGCAGTAGGGTTGGAGACTGGCGACGTATCTGGGACAAGTCTCGGTCAGGATGATGACGACACATACTTTTTACTGAATAAACCATTTGACGGCTTCCGACTTATCAGTGCGCGAAGCTACGAAGAAACCGACGATATTTCGGCAGTGGTGCTCAGTGCGTTTGGCGGCGCAACAGCCCTACTTGTTATAATTTCCGGCTTGGCGGCCATCATTCTTTCGCGAAGCGGGCAGTCCCGCATCGACCACATTACCGACGTCTTGCGTAAAATCGGCGGCGGTGAACTGGGACACAGGATCGAGACGAATGATCGCCGCGATGATCTGGGCCGTTTGTCAACGCGGATCAATGAAGCCCTCGACCAGCTTGAATCTACTGTTGGCGGCATCAAACAGGTCAGCGCGGACATCGCTCATGATTTGCGCACACCGATCAACAGGCTCGGAATACGACTCGAGCGCCTGCAGGATAGAGCTTCGGGGAGCCCAGTTCTGGAAAAGGAACTGGAAGAAGCCACGGGTGAGATTGAAAAGATCACGACCACCTTTGATGCCCTGCTTCGAATTTCGCAGATCGAGGCTGGTGCGCGTAAGGCGAAATTCGGCGCCGTCCCCCTGGCAGACATCGCCGGAAACTTGTCTGAGGCTTATGAGGCCGTTGTCGAAGATGCCGGTCAAAAACTGGTCTCGGCAGTGGCAAAAGAGGCCTGCAATACGCTGGTCCACGGCGATCGTGATCTGCTCCTTCAATTGGGCGCAAATCTGATAGAAAATGCGATCCGGCACGCTGGCGCCGGTGCAGAGATTTGGATTGAAACCGGTGCTAGCCCGGGCACCGTCTGGTTGGCCGTATCCGACAATGGCCCCGGCATCCCGCCTGCTGAATATGACAACGTCCTTGGCCGGTTCTATCGGCTGGACAAGTCCCGCCAATCACCGGGTTCAGGGCTTGGGCTGGCGCTCGTTAAAGCAATTTCTGAGTTGCACCGAGCCAGGCTCTCTCTGTCTGACGCCAAACCAGGCCTCGCTGTCCGAATTGAATTCAAACCCTTTACGCAAGCCTTGAACTCCAATGACTGATCCGGGCTCTGCGCCTTCCGGCCCCGACGCCCGTGCGCGACGAGCCGTCTCGCTATGGCGCGCGGTGCTCGCTGGAATCGGTATTTTTATGCTCATTCTCGCAGTACCTGTCGGTATATTGACACCGTTTCCCTTCCTGCCAATTGGGCTAGGCCTCGGGGTCGGCGGCGCAACCTTGCTTGCTCGCAATTCGTCGCAGGGCAAGGTCTGGCTGGCCCGGCAGATCAGCAAACATTCAAGACTGGACCGCATGGCACCCGATTGGCTGAAAGCGCTGATCCTGGGAGGTGATAGTGAATAATCGTTCCGCTCACTGGTTTCGTCCAAGCGCGAGGTCTACGGCAGGCTTCCTTTGTATCGGCCTCTTTGCGGCGTTAGCGCTGACCGTCACGACAGCTTCAGTGGTGAGCGATTTCGACACCTCGCTCAGCGCCGCCATACAGGCCGCCCGAACGCCGGTACTGGATAGGCTGATGTTGGCATTTACGCTGCTCGGTGATGGTGGGAGTTTGATCTGGATCGCGGTCGCGACAGTTTTGGCGTTGCTCATCCAGCGCGCATGGTTGAAAGCCGGACTTGCTGCCGCAGCCTTCATCGGGACCTCAGCCCTGGTCTCCCTTGTCAAGGGGCTGGTCGGCAGAGCGCGGCCAACCGCCGACCTGTATTCGGGCGTGGACGCCTTCAGTTTTCCGAGCGGGCATATGACCAATGCCGCCATTATTCTCGGTGTAGCTGCTTTTGTCCTGGCCCTCGGCTGCACCTCGGCGCGTCGCAGGTTTATATATGGCGTCGCAGTATTGCTGATCGTGATGGTTGGCTTATCTCGTGTTTACCTCAGCGCGCACTGGCCGAGTGATGTGCTTGGCGGCGCGCTTCTGGCCACAGCGATACTCTTGTTCTTGCAGCCTGTGTTGACGAGCGGTGAGGGTTCTAATGCAGGTTGGAACAAACTGGCTCTGCTTGCTACCTGTCTGGCTATTTGGACTGGTCATGCGATGCTAAGTTATTCAAATAATTCAGAGCGCTACGGCTTGATGACCGCCGCCGTGGAGCGGGGTTATACAAAATGATCACATTGGGGATCAGAAAGGCTATTTTGCCATGCGCAAATTAAATTTGACCATTACTCTACTGGCGGGCTCGCTGCTCTCGGGTTGCGCGATCACCGGGTCCACACCTGATTCTCTGCCTTTAGCAACTGACTCCGGCCTGACGCTGGACGTGGCTGCAGGCTCTCAAGACGTCGATTTGTCGGGGCCGCTTGGTCCTGACGCGCTGGCGGTGATTGCGGTCTTCACAAATCCCGACCTGAAAGCCCTGCGTGCAAGCGCTGGCGTGGCGCAGGCTCAGGTTTTTGCGGCGGGCCTGTATCCCGATCCGACCTTTTCGCTGGGCTTTGATTTGCCCCTGAATGGCACCGGTCTGGTCCCGGCGCTCGGCGCTGGGCTTGGTTATGACTTTGCCGCACTTGCCCGCCGGCCATCAACGCTGCGAGCAGCGCGCGCCAATCAGGAGCGGTTACGATACGATATTGTCTGGGCGGAATGGCTGACGGGCGAGCAAGCCCGTTTACTGGCCGCGCGGATCTCGCATTTGCGTGGGATAAAGACGCAAACTGAAGCGCTCAGGCGCTACGCCGACGACGAGTTAAAGCGCGCGCTCAGAGCGGCGTCTCGCGGTGACCTACCTCCCGCCTCTCTGGAAACCCGCCGCCTCGCAGCGACCGACGCCGCAGACAGGGACCGAACGGCAGAGCTGCAATTGCGCAGCGCTGAACTCGATCTGAACCGCGTGCTCGGGATCGATCCGGTTGAGACGTGGCCTGCCCGATCTGACTGGCCCAACCGAAATGTTAGGATCGACGGTTGGTTTGTAGCGGCGTTCATGCCGCCTTCAACCTATAAGGCGGCATGAAGGTCGCGGGCAAGATGGTTCTGGGCGCGGGTGGTTTATAGCCCAGCGATGAGTGCGGTCTTGCGGTGTTGTAGAACAGTCTCCAGTTCTCGATCAGGACCTGCGCCTCGCGCAGATCATAGAAGATTTCACGAGCGAGGAGTTCGTCTCGAAGTTTCGAGTTGAAGCTCTCACAGTATCCGTTCTCCCATGGTGATCCTGGCTCGATGTAGAGC
>NZ_QWFZ01000027.1 GCF_003576315.1 Henriciella mobilis
TGGACTGCCTTCGAAAAACTGGCCCATGTTTTGAGAGAGGATCGGCTCTGATATGGAGTTGAACCATGGGCAAGAGAGCCAAGCCTGAAGAGATCATTGCAAAGCTGCGCGAAGTTGAAGTGCGCCTTAGTCAGGGTGAAACGATTGGGCATGCTGTGCGCGCGATCGGCGTGAGTGAGCAGTCTTATTATCGCTGGCGCAAGGAGTATGGCGGCCTGCAAATCGGCCAGGCTAAACGCATGAAGGATATTGAGAAGGAGAACGCCCGCTTACGGCGAGCAGTTTCTGATCTCACGCTCGACAATCAAATCCTTCAAGAAGTCGTGCGGGGAAAGTTCTAAGCCCCTCACGTAAGCGCATCGCAGTCGATCACGTGGTGGAAGAGCTTGGCGTCTCAGTACGCCGAGCTTGCCGCGTGGTCGGCCAGCATCGCTCAACGCAACGACGTGTCCCGACACCCAGAGCAGATGAGGCCGCACTGACAGATGCGATCATCAACTTGGCTGAACGCTTCGGTCGGTATGGGTATCGACGCATCACCGCTCTTCTTAATGACGATATATGGTCGGTGAGCGAAGGACGCGTTTATCGCATCTGGCGACGTGAGGGGCTGAAAGTCCCACAGAAACAACCCAAACGTGGGCGGCTTTGGCTGAACGATGGATCATGTGTCCGTCTCAGGCCTGCCTATAAAGGCCATGTCTGGTCGTACGATTTTGTTCAAGACCGCACTCATGATGGCAAAGTGTTTCGCATGCTCTGCGTGATCGATGAGTTTACGCGTGAGTGTCTCGCCATCCGTGTCGAACGCAAGCTGAACTCCCGCGATGTTCTGGACACTTTGGGCGAACTCTTCGTTGAACACGGCCCGCCAGAGCATATACGTTCAGATAACGGCCCCGAGTTTATTGCGACGGCGCTGCGCGAATGGCTCGAGAAACTGAACGTCAGAACGCTTTATATAGAGCCAGGTAGCCCTTGGGAAAATGGCTATTGCGAGAGCTTCAACTCCAAGCTCAGAGACGAGCTGCTCGCCAGAGAAATCTTCTATGATCTGCGCGAGGCGCAAGTCCTGATCGAAAACTGGAGACTGTTTTACAATACCGCAAGACCGCACTCATCGCTTGGATACAAACCGCCCGCTCCTAGAACTATCTTGCCCGCGACCTTCACGCCGCCTTATAGGGTGAAGGCGGCATGAACGCCGCTACTAACCAACCGCCGGTTCTCCCAAATAGGTTGGGCCAGTCAAGTTGGGCAGGCCAGCACCTGGAGGGACAACTACGTCATTGACGGGCGTAACTGCGTTCGGCGATGATAAATTGGCGCTCAGCGAAAACAGGAAACTTATTTCCACGGTTGATGCAGCAAGCCCACTCGGTGCCGCACAACCTGAAGACCACACTGGAATTTATCTGACTCTTGCTAGCCACGCTCTTAGCCCGAGAACGACGGGGTCGATTTTCGTCAGCGACAGTGGGCTCCTCATTCGCTGATGAAGTCCATCAACCAAGAGCAATAGAAATACTATCTGCGCAAGCCAATAGTCGCGAAAGGTCGCGTTTGCGCCTGACTTCTGAGGGCGGGGCTCCCTTGCGGGACAGCGATATGGCGGCAATAGTATCGCCATTGCGTTTGATAGGCACGGCAACACAGTGGACCCCTTCAAACATCTCGGCTTGATCAACGGCATACCCCCGGCGCGCACTAATCTCGATATCTCTGCGTAGCATTTCTGGATCCGTTAGAGTATCGGCCGTAATCGGAACAAAGGGCCCGTTAGCCAGAAAAACATCTCGTTCTTGCTCGTGCATACCAGCCAGAAGAATTTTGCCGATTCCCGTACAATACGCTTCAAACTGTGTACCGATCTGCGAGAACTTAAAACTCGGATCAACACTATGCCGCGCCAAATACGTCACCATATCGCCTTCCAGTACGCCTAAATGCGCGGTCCCCTTTGCTGCCCCGGCGAGACGCCTTAAGGGTACTTCGGCGACCCGCACCAGACGAGCATGCAAGGTGACATTCATTGCGATGCGGGCCAACTCTGGGCCGGCTGCGTACCTCCCATGTGAAACGCGAGTGACGACGCCTGCATTGGAAAGAGCTCCCAGAACGCGCCTTGCACTGGATGGCGCAAATCCAAGGCGCTGAGCTATCTCAGACGCTGGGCTTCTACCATTGTCGTCAACTAGAGCCAACATAAGTGACAACGCCCTGTCTATGGACGACGTCCCCTGCCCTGCTCTCTCCAGCTGTCTCGAACCTGCATTCATCTGCTCACATTATGAGCACTTTGGGACTGCGGCAAGTTGATTTGTGATCTGAAGAAGGAGACACCCGAATACGTCACAGGGACAACAGACACCATGTTGGGAATTTCACACGAAACTTTGGCAAGGCGCCTTCGAAACGCTTATGGCAGCGGGGGCATTCCTCCGTTACGCGACGGCCTAGATCCGCAGGACATAGTCAACGCCTATGCGATACAGGACCTCAATACTCGCTTCTGGGAAGCTGAAGGGCGCAAGATCATCGGCCGCAAGATTGGCCTGACCGCTAAGGCCGTCCAGGCCCAGCTTGGCGTTGGCCAGCCGGATTTTGGTGTCCTGTTCGATGACATGCGGATCGGGAACAATGGAACTTTGTCTCCAGCACGAGTCATTCAACCCAAAGCCGAAGCGGAAGTTGCTCTTGTTCTCTCCAAAGATGTCACGAAAACGGACCCGACACCGGAAGATATCGCCGATGCCTCCGCCTATGCCGTCGCCGCGCTCGAAATCGTCGATAGCCGTATCGCGGACTGGAAGATCTCCTTTGCCGACACAGTCGCTGACAACGGCTCTTCAGCATTCTTCGTCCTTGGCGATGAGCAAGAGCCGCTGGATGGGCTCGATCTCTATACCTGCGGTATGGTGATGGAGATCAATCATGAAATTGTTTCGATCGGCTCAGGCGCAGCCTGTCTTGGTCATCCTCTTATTGCAGCAGCCTGGCTTGCCAAAACTCTGGTGAAGGTTGGTCACCCCCTGCGTGCCGGTGACATTGTGCTGACAGGTGCCCTTGGCCCCATGGTCACACTCGCCCCTGGTGATCACGTCGTTGCAAGGATTGGCGGGCTTGGTTCCGTTAGCTTCACTTATGGAGAAGAATGATGACAACCAACTCGAGCAACAAGGTCAAGGTTGCAATTATTGGTTCGGGCAATATCGGCACGGATCTGATGATAAAGGTTCTCAGGACATCGAAAGTCCTTGAAATGGGCGCCATGGTCGGCATCGATCCGGATTCCGATGGTCTCGCCCGCGCAAAACGTATGAAGGTATGGACGACGCATGAGGGCCTGGACGGCCTCGTCGCCAATGAGGCGCTCTGGGACCAAATCAAAATTGTTTTCGACGCCACCTCCGCCTATGTCCACGAAAAGCACAATGACATCTGCAAACGCGGCGGCAAGATTGTGGTCGATCTGACGCCGGCAGCGATCGGCCCTTATTGCGTACCCGTGGTGAATATCGAAAAGCATTTGGCCGAGCAGAACGTCAACATGGTCACATGCGGCGGACAGGCGACCATTCCAATGGTGGCTGCAGTTACGCGCGTATCGGAGCGCGTCCCCTATGCGGAAATCGTCGCCTCAGTCTCTTCGCGCTCCGCAGGCCCGGGCACACGTGCGAATATTGACGAGTTCACACAAACAACGGCACGCGCCGTTGAGGCTGTCGGCGGTGCAGACAAAGGTAAGGCCATTATCATCCTCAACCCCGCCGAGCCGCCAATGATCATGCGCGACACGGTTTACACGCTGTCTCAAGGTGCAACCGAGGAAGAAATATCAAAATCGGTCCATGAGATGGTCGAAGCCGTGAAATCCTATGTGCCAGGCTACCGCCTGAAGCAGAAGGTCCAGTTCGAGCGATTTGGCTCGAACAATCCGCTAAGTATCCCTGGCTATGGGGAATTTGAAGGTATCAAGTCGACCATCTTCCTCGAAGTGGAAGGAGCCGCACACTACCTGCCCGCCTATGCTGGCAACTTGGACATTATGACATCCGCCGGTCTTGGCACAGCAGAGCGGATCGCAACCATGAAACTTGGAGTCTCAGCATGACCGGAAGACTGAACGACCCGACCCGTGAAAAGCTCTACATTCAGGATGTGACCCTGCGGGACGGCATGCATGCCATCCGCCACATGTACAAGATCGAGCATGTAGCCGCGATTGCAAAGGCGCTTGATGAAGCTGGCGTGGACGCGATCGAAATCGCGCATGGCGATGGTCTTTCCGGCATGAGCTTCAATTATGGCTTCGGCGCCCAGACTGACTGGGAATGGATCGAGGCAGTGGCCGACTCGGTAAAAAATGCGGTCGTCACGACTCTCATCCTGCCGGGCATCGCCACAGTGGAAGAGCTCAAGCGCGCCTATGATCTTGGCGTACGCTCAGTGCGCGTAGCGACCCACTGCACCGAAGCTGACGTCTCCAGGCAGCATATCGGCATGGCGCGCGACCTTGGCATGGACACGATCGGCTTCCTCATGATGTCCCATATGATCGAGCCCGAGAAGCTCGCCGAGCAGGCCGCCCTGATGGAAAGCTATGGCGCGACAACCGTCTATGTCACCGACAGTGGCGGCGCGCTCGACATGGACGGATATTCCGCCCGCCTGCAGGCCTATGACAAGACTCTGAAGGACGAGACAGAGCGCGGAGTGCACGCTCACCACAATCTCTCGCTCGGTGTCGCAAACTCCATAGTCGCCGTGCAGAATGGCGCAAGGCGGGTGGACGCCTCTCTGGCCGGCATGGGTGCGGGCGCAGGCAACGCACCGCTGGAAGTCTTTATCGCCGCTGCCGATCGCAAGGGCTGGAAGCATGGCTGCGATCTCTACAAGCTGATGGATGCGGCTGAAGAGCTGGTTCGCCCACTGCAGGACCGTCCTGTCCGCGTCGACCGTGAAACACTCTCACTGGGTTATGCAGGCGTATACTCTTCCTTCCTGCGCCACTCTGAAAAGGCCGCAGCAGATTATGGTCTCGATACCCGCGAGATCCTTGTCGAACTTGGCAATCGCCGTATGGTCGGCGGTCAGGAAGACATGATCGTCGATGTCGCTCTCGACCTCTTGAAACAGAAGGAAACAGAGTAACAGCTCTGTTCTACCGGCTTGCAGGAATATGTTGACGTCTGCCTATAAGGTAAAGAGCGCCAGCCAACCCAAGCAATGACCATTGCGGCAAACTTATCAGTCCTGACACCCCTTGCTGCCAGAGGCCGACCGCAATGAATATAAATGAAAAGCAAACCCACAATATCGAGAAGTGCAGCGCAACGGGCTCCCGTTTCCAGAACGCCCACGATGAGTACACAAGAAAAACACTCACCATGTGCCAGCAGGCGTGAAAAGTTCCCTTCACTGCACTACTAAGCTGCACTTCCAGAAAGGGGGCAAGTGTATCATATCCACCTACAATAGTGTGTATAGCTGCCGTCAATGCGGCGAGTATTGCAGCCACCCTTGTCAGCATGCGAACTCCTTTGGTCATTACACTGGTTCTAGAAAAGATAGCTTCACGCTTTAGCCTATTTCGAAATTTCTACATTGCTCCTACCACCGGAAGTATTGCTCAAAGGTCTGATCCTTACCGAGGCGCTTAAGGCATTTCTCTGCTCTTCAGGTAGAACCAAAGCTGGCGCAGTGACATCTCATCATGCCCCCCAAGCTATACTTTTCCACCCAAGCTAATTCGTTTACCCTCAAATTTAGACCGGTGGTCTACAGGTGATTTGCGATGAATAATTCCCCTAAGGGCCGCAATGATCAGCCGTATCGAACACCTGAAGACAGATTTGAAGCCCTACCGGAGGCTCGGCAGGCCTTCTCTGCCCCACAGAGGTGTCCCACCGGTTTTGTCGGTCCGGCGGTTTCCTAACGCACTTGGGATTGGTGGTCCGGCCTTGGCGTTAATATCCAACGGCAAGTTGGGCTTGGCCACCATCACACAGGCCTAAGATTTCGGCAAATTGGTCACAGAGCGGTCTTGCAGACTCAAAACTCCAGCCCAAACTTAGGGTAACTTTAAGAGCAGCTCCTAAAGGTTTGGACTATCGAACTATACACTCAACACATGGCGTTCAGGTCGCCCCTCCTTCAAGTCTCATACGTTCGGATAAGCTCTCTTCACGATTCATCTTTCGTACAATCTGTTCAACAAAATAGTTGAACCTTCTATGCCCAAGCGCATGTGCCGCTTCGCGCTCCCCTTCCGGAAGAGGATCCGCCCGCGTTAGCCAGTAGAGCACAAACTGACCAAGCGCCTCGAGCGTGAAGCCGACGTCATGCTCGATTTCACCTTGGCGAAGATCAAAGGCATCCAAGCGTGCCAGAACGCGCTCCTCGAGCCCGGTTTTGACCTCAGGATCAAAGTACTCCCGAAGCGCCTGCTCGATGATGGCTGACTTCGTGACACCGGGGCGCTGCGTCGCTTCATCCAACCTGGCATAAACATCTGCTGCAAGCCTCAAATTTATCCGTGGCTTCGGCATCTCTCAAAAATCCGGTAAAGTGTCAGGGTCGGCCAGATCGAGTGCTGCCGCCCTGCGGATGGTTTCGAGATGGCGCGCCTCGAATGGATCAGGTCCGTCTTCATCAGGCAGCTCGGGATCAGGTTCCAGATCAGGGTCTGCTTTCTCGGGCGGCTCAACAATGTCCGGTGCCAGCTCAAGCCCACCCTCACCCGCATCGCCAGGAACAACACTATCTTCTGACGCCGATGCCTCAGCTTTAGTTGATCCGACCCAGTTGTCTGTGCTGCTTGTCGAAGCAATCTCGACGCTTGCCGCTGGCAACACCCTTCGTGTGAAGTTCCGATCCTCAAAATAGCACAGCTTCTTCGCCTGCACAGGCGGTACGCCCGACACCATGATGACCGCATCGCTCGCCGGCAGCTGCATGACCTCTCCAGGCGTCAGCAACGGCCTCTGCGTTTCCTGGCGGGACACCATCATGTGGCTGAGCCAGGGCGCGAGTCTGTGGCCTGTATAGTTCTTCTGTGACCGGAGCTCCGTCTTTGTGCCAAGTGCGTCTGATATGCGCTTGGCGGTCCGCTCATCATTTGTCGCGAACGCGACTCGGACATGACAATTGTCCATGATCGAATTGTTCGGTCCGTAGGCTTTTTCGATCTGGTTAAGCGATTGCGCTATCAGATAGGCACGGATGCCGTAGCCTGCCATGAAGGCAAGCGCAGACTCGAAGAAATCGAGCCGCCCAAGCGCCGGAAACTCATCCAGCATCATGAGTACTTTCCGCCGGTTCGCGTCCGGCAATTCTTCTGTCAGCCGCCGCCCGATCTGATTGAGGATAAGGCGCATCAGAGGCTTCGTCCGCGACATGTCAGAGGGCGGACAGGCGAGGTAGAGCGAAACTGGACATTCGGCGTCCACAAGATTCATGAGGCACCAATCACTTGCTGACGTCACCGCAGCGACGACCGGATCACGGTAGAGCGCAAGGAAGCTCATCGCGGTCGACAACACGCCGGAGCGCTCATTTTCAGACTTGTTCAGGAGGTCTCTCGCGGCTTCAGCCACTACGGGATGGACCGAACGTTCTCCCGCCTCAGTTGTAAGATGCTTCGTCCGCATCATTCTTGTGAGCGTTGCCGTGAAGGTCCGATCTGGATTAGACAGGAACTTCGCACACCCCGACAATGTCTTGTCCGTCTCGGCATAGAGGACATGCAGGATCACGCCGACGAGCAGCGAATGCCCGGTCTTTTCCCAATGGTTGCGGCGCTCCAGTGAGCCCTCCGGATCGACCAGAATATCTGCGATGTTCTGTACATCCCGCACTTCACACTCGCCGCGCCGGACTTCAAGCAGCGGATTGTAACGCGGGGAACGGCGGTCGGTCGGATCGAACCGAATGCAGGTCGAGAAAGTCGAGCGCCAGCCGGATGTTAGTTCCCAGTTCTCTCCCTTGATGTCATGAATGACGGTGCTTCCCGTCCAGGACAGCAGGGTCGGCACGACCAATCCCACCCCCTTTCCCGAACGGGTGGGCGCAAAAGCCATGACGTGTTCCGGTCCATCATGGCGGAGATAGGCATGCCGGACCGTGCCGAGAAACACGCCGTCACTTGCCAGGAGCCCAAGACGCTTCAGTTCGTGCGATTTGGCCCATCGCGCTGACCCATACGTTGTGACATTCGCGGCGTCCCGACTCCGGATCACCGAACCGACGACGGCAGCGAAGATGCCGAGCAGTCCTCCGCTTGAAGCAATGAGGCCCGCGCGTGCAAACACGTCCGGCGCATAGGCCTCATAGGCATACCACCACTGGAACAGGCGCCAGGGTTTGTAGACCGGCATCTCGCCCGCGAAAAACCATGGGTGCCCAAGGGCTGGCTGGTATCCGAACATATAGGCCGTCCACTGTGTCGCTCCCCAGATTGTCAGAACGATCAGGACGAAGACGACCATGACCTGACCGAGAAGGATTTTTCCGGGGCGCATGGCGAGGTCCTTTGCATCTAACGAAGAGCCCCCATCTTCGAGCAACACCGCCACCTCCAACAGTCGGACGCGATAGCAAGCCCGGCAGCCTGATCCAAAGGCATGCAAGCGCCTAACGTGACAGGCCGCGTTGCCGGCTCATCCCGATCGTCCATGACACGCCCTGAGCGGTTCGTTTGGCGACCAGCTCGCGACCAAGATGGCGCTCGATCTCCGGCCGCCATGGAACCAGCGCAAATTCCTTCGCATTGCCGATGACAGCAACGCGACCGGAACCAAGATCGATTGCGCGTTCATATTTTCCTGTGATCGTGTCACCCGTCTGAAGCTCGACTTGTAGGCGCCCGGACTGTTTGGCAATTCGCGCGACAACCGCGGCATGTTCGCTTTGCCTGAGCCGGCCCCGGGCTTCTGCATCGAGCGTATTTGCATCCGGCGCCAACAGCTCGTGTTCCCGCAACCACGCGATCCGGGCTTGTCGAACAGACCGCAATCGGCTTCCGTCCTTGTCCTCGTGTCCTTCGTCCAGCCAGGTCACACCCCTATGCGTGACCTGCTCTTCCAGTGTGAGCCAGGACAGAGTCTTCAGGCTGACACCCCCTCCCCGACGCGCTTCAAATGCGGCCGCCTTCTCAAGATAGTCATCCGGAATAGTCCAGCTCCCATCCTGCTGCCGTTCCACCAGTCCGGCACGCCGGAGTGCTTCCAGGCGTCTGACATGAGCCTCCCGGAACGCAGCTGTGGACGATGGATCAGCCTCCGCATGAAGGCGCTCGGAATAAATCCCTCCCGTGCCTTCGGCGATATCCGCGATTACTAGGTCCGAACTCCTCGCCCGCGTCTTGCGCGAACTAACCTCAACCACCGCTCCTTCCGTAGGCGTGGAACCTAGCTCTGCCTCCCCCAGATCAACAAGCCATTGCCGCCCTTCAAAATCCTCCACAACAATCGAGCGCCGATCACGCAACTCATCATCCGGAAACGTCGCCAGCACAGTGCCCATGAGCTTGCCGCCTTCTTCCCGGTCCGAATCAAAGCTTACGAGCCGTTCAACACCTTCCTTCTGTCCAAACCGATGCGCCAGTGTTGCGATCACATCATTGCGCCGGCCCATGTCTGCGAGCGTCCTGTCCCAGTCTGGCTTCATCCGCCAGCGGCCATCCTCTATCTGTGTGGCCAGGCCAAGCTTTTCCAGATGGCTGAGCCGTTGGAGCCGGAGGCTGCGATCAAACCGGTCGGCTTCGTTTGAGGCATTCGGGCTGATCACCAGCTCACCCACTTCAACATCTCGCAACATGGCCCGATCCACTGCCGTCAGCCTGTCCCGCTGAACCTCGGAATGCCGCGCCCGCGCGATCTCAAGATCGCGACGCGGTCCCAGCCGTTCCGTAATGAGGTCCAAAGCGCGCTTGCGAAGACCCGTTTTCAGATAATCCGGTGCGATAATGAGATCCTTGCCTCGTGCATCCTTTCCGCGAACAACAACATGTGTGTGAGGATGACCGGTATTGTGGTGATCCACGGCAACCCAGTCGAGCCGCGTGCCGAGATCACGTTCCATCTGCGCCATCAATGCCCGTGTGTGTTCGCGCAGATCGCCTAGCGCTACGCCGTCTTCAGGCGATACGATGATACGGAACTGGTGGCGGTCACCTTCGCTGCGCTCCAGGAAGTCTGAAGCGCTCGGTGTTTCACCTTCACGGCCGTAAAGCTCTCCGCCTTTTCCATCCTGCTCGACACCATCACGCTGGATGTAATGAAGATGCGCACGGAAGGCTCCATTTCCGGCAATACGCCCGGCGCGGGCTATGTGGAATTTGACAACGACCCGCCGCATGCGGAACGCGGCTATTCTGCGGCGCTGAAATTCCAGCTGCCTCACCGTCGCAGATCCCCGGCCCAGACTGCGCCCTGAGTAGCGGCTTGTCTTACCCTTAGGACCAAGCCTCGCGGCCGCCCTGCGCAAGCGTTTGGATAGCCGCTGGCCGCCTGCCTGTCCGCGATCCCTGATCAGACCCAGCCGTGGCGTGAAGTCATCATCTATCGGCATAACCGCCTCCTGGTACCTGGCGCCCGCACTATGCCCAATGGCTGCGGGGATATTCACCGTCCACCGGGCGTCTCGAAGCCATGCAAAGGGCGCCAGAAAATCGATGTACAGACAAGGTGTTAGGCAGGACCTGGCGCCAAGCGTTTTATCTTGCCCGTTCGGGTTTGCTGGCTGATCTAACGCTTCGTTTCGCCGCTTTATGCCGCCATATGCCGGAAAACGCCGCCATCTCTATTTAGCGCCACTCCAGCACAAGCTGCGCTGAACTTTGAATATCACTTACATTGGTCGGCCCAAAGTAACGTCCATCGAGAGAAGCCGGATGCGGATTCATCAAAAATATCTGGCTATTACTGAGCCTGATACACCCTTCCCATGAAGGCAAATCTCGCATCATAGAATCTGTTTTTCTTGCGATGCCATGAGGGGTTTGGTTAATGAGAATGCGTCCATCTACCCTGCAAATCTCATCGCCTGGCACACCAGCGATACGCTTCAGGAGTGGCCAATCTTTTCCGACAAACCCATGTT
>NZ_QWFZ01000028.1 GCF_003576315.1 Henriciella mobilis
TGGGGCAATTCTGTTGAAAAACTCGCGGCTACTTTCGGCAGTCTTTTGACCTAGCTTTTTATAATGGCCTATTTCTTCGGGGTGCTCGCTTCAATTGGCCGTTCTAAGCGGCGTTTTGGAGAGTGGCAGACGGTTTGGTGGCGTATTTGGCGAGTTTTCTAAGGTTTTGAGTTGTTGCGGCGAGAAGAAATTCGTCATTGGCCCCAGTAGGGCCTCGCAACCTTAATCGTCGGAAGCGATGTTGGCACTTCAAGTGCGCGAAGCTCATCTCGACCTTCTTTCGATCCCGTCTCGATTGTTCATATTCATGCGTTCCGCGTAATCGTTTCACCTTATCGCGGGCATGTTCGTAGATGGACCGACTGACTTTTCGGAACGGCGCAGATGGACAGCAATTGGATTTGAGGGGACAAACGGCGCAATCGGTATTTCGCGACCGATACATTCTGCGATTATCTTTCGAGATGCCAGAGCGCGGTGTTTTGTAGTTTCTCCAGAACTGACGCAGCTCCTTTCCAGCAGGACACGTGAAGACGTCTCGGTCTTCGTGATACTGGAAGTCTTTGATGGTAAAGTTTGTCGTTGGTGCGCCTGGGGTCTCGAAGAGCGCGACATGCGGCTCGATTTGTTTCTCATCGACCATCCAGCCCAGCATTTCCGCTGAGCCGTAAGCAGCATCTCCCATCAGGCGTCTTGGCTTGAGCCCAAACCGATCTTCGGTTCGGTCGATCATGATCTTGGCCGCTTCAACCTCGGCTTTGCGATAAGCGGGTGTTGGCTCAACATCGACGATGACGGATGTCTCGACATCCAGGAGATAGTTGGTTGCCCAGGTGAAACGGGCCTGTCCGCCAATTGCAGCCGTCCACCGTGCCGTCGGATCCGTGAGCGAGATCTTCTTGCGTGGCGCACCATCCTGATCGATCGCATCAAGATATTCGGTAACTGGTCTCGACGCGATCTTCGGATCAGACCAATCAATCGGCTCACCCGCCTCGACGGCATGATCCTCACTCGCATCGGCGCGGATCATGCTGGCATCAACCGCAAAGCCTTCGCCTTTGACGAGACCTTCCGACATGCAGCTGAACACGACCTGCTCGAACAATTTCCGGAAGAGATCACTCTCACGGAACCTGCCATGACGTGCCTTAGAAAACGTCGAGTGATTGGGGACACGGTCCTCAATGCCCAGCTTACAGAACCATCGATAGGCAAGGTTCAAATGAACCTCTTCACACAAACGACGTTCAGATCGGATGCCATAGCAGTATCCAACAATCAGCATCCGGCACATCAGTTCCGGATCAACCGATGGTCGTCCCGTGTGACTATAGAAGGGCTTCAGGTGCGCCCGGATATCATCGAAATCGAGGAACCGATCAATCTTTCTAACCAAGTGATCCGCCGGAACCATCTTATCCAGTGAGAACTCATAGAACAGCTTTGCAGCGTCTTCTTCCAATCGTCCCATCATCGCGCATCTCCTCGATCTGCACGAAAATCACTGAATCAGAATTCGCCCATTTTGACTCGGAGTTTTTCAACAGTATCGGGCGAGTTTAGGACGCTCGTTTCATTTGAGCTTGCGGCGACGGAGCGGACATCACCCGCAGCAATCATCGCCGACTTGGATTGGGGGACAGGCTACGTCACCGAACGAGCAGTAAACGCAACAGTCGCCCGGATTAGGCTTAAGGACGGTTCCGCATCCTTTGCAATCATAGAAAAACTGACACGCATTGGTCGGCATCGTGTCTTTTGATTGATGGCCGCATTCCGGACAGGTCAGCGTAGAATCGGCTATGAATTCACCAGTTACATCAAGTTCAGCCATTCCAATATTTCCCTCTCATAAGACGGCAGCACGTACGCAACGCCCGCCAATGCAAAACCGATCACAAGCAACACGATAACGCGCATGCTTGGTCGGCCATTTCGAAATGCAAAGAACGCGGCAGCCGCCAACAGAGCTAGCGTCACCCACTGAAACAGTGCCTGATTGCGCGCGAAGAAGCCCAGCTTTGCCACCAGTGTCGTGCTCACTCCAAGGTTAACCAGAATGATCGGTAGTACGCAGCAGGAGGCACCAATAAAGGCGAAGAAGCTTGCGACCACACCGCCGCTCGCGAACCTGGTCTGCCTCAGAAAAACTGGCCCATAGTTTGAGTTAGGATCGGCTCTGAAATGGAGT
>NZ_QWFZ01000029.1 GCF_003576315.1 Henriciella mobilis
GCAGCGGCGATGGTGGCGTTCATGCTGCGGCCCCCGCAAGTAGCTTCGGTAGTCGGACGAGATTGTAGGCGGCGATGGCGATATCGAAGCCGAGGGCAACGCGCCGCTTTCCCCTGAACTTCGTCTTGGCATAGCCGCCAGTTGTCTTCGTCCACCCGAAGATCTCCTCGATCCTTTTGCGGATGCGCTGGGAGACCTCATAGCCCTCGGGGGTCTTGATGGGCAGGCCGCACCTCCCGGTCTCGGACTTCAGGGCGACATGCGGCCTGACACCGGCCTGCTCCAGATCGCGCTTGAAGGTCCAGGCATTGTAGCCTTTGTCGGCACCAAGTGTGGCGCCGCGTTTAACCTTGCGTTTCCTGATCATCTCGAGGGCCGCCTCGCGTTCGGCTCTGCCGGTTGCATGGGTCAGTTGTGTCGCTACGGCGAGGCCTTGCCGGTTCTCCATGAGGACGTGCCCCATGTAGCATAACTGAGCCGGCTTGCCCCGGCCCTTGCGATAGAGCCGAGCATCGGGATCGGTCGATGAGGCATGCGTCTGGTTCGACCGCTTCTCGCCGTGGAAGTCGTGCGGTGCATTGCGACCACCACCTCCACTATCCGGACCACCGCCGCTATCGGTATCCTTCGGACGGAAGCTCTTGGTACTGGCCCAGGCCTCAATCAGGGTGCCATCCACACTGAAGTGCTCACGCGACAACAGCTTCTTCACTCGCCGAAGCGACAGGACGGCGTTGAGGAACTTTGCGGCGATATCCCCATCCAGAAGGCGGTCGCGGTTCTTTGAAAACGTCGAGGCGTCCCAGGTCGGCTCATCGGGCCCGAGCCCGACAAACCAGCGAAACAGGAGATCGAACTCAAGCCGCTCCATCAGCTGGCGCTCAGACCGGATCGAATAGATCGCCTGCAACAGCATCGCCCGCAACAGACGCTCCGGCGCGATCGACGGGCGACCGGTATCCTGCGCGTAAAGTGCCGTAAAATCTGCGTCCAGAGCCTTCAGCGCGTCATTTACCAGCTGCCGTATCTGCCGCAGAGGATGATCCGATGCGATCCGGTCTTCTACGTTCACATACGAAAACAACTGATCCGTCGTCCGATCTTCACCACGCATCTCTGCCTCCCTCTCCACACAAAAGAGAGAATCATGCTTCGCAAAGCAAAACGAGACCTTTTTCAGCAGCCTGCTAGTGGCGCGGATGGGCCTGCAATTGAGGCCTCAATCGAAGCAATGGTTGCAAAGGTCAACGCCTATGTGCCCGGCTATCGGATGAAGCAAAAGGTTCAGTTCGAACGGCTCGGTTCGAACAACCCAGTCAAGATTCCCGGCCTGGGCACATTCGAAGGTATCAAGACCAGCGTTTTCCTGGAAGTCGAGGGTGCCGCCCACTATTTGCCTGCATACGCGGGAAATCTCGACATAATGACATCAGCTGGCATTGCGACCGCTGAGAAGATCGCCGCACGGCGGCGAGCCAAGGAGACTGCCTGATGGCATTTGATCCCAAATCCGACAATCTCTACATTCAGGACGTCACTTTGCGCGACGGGATGCATGCGATCCGGCACCAATACGGTATCGAGCACGTCAGCAAGATTGCCGCAGCCCTTGACCAGGCCGGAGTCGACGCAATCGAGATTGCCCATGGAGACGGCCTGAATGGCTCAAGCTTCAATTATGGCTTTGGCGCCCACACCGACTGGGAATGGATTGAAGCCGTCGCGGATTCAGTGAAAACGGCGAAACTGACGACGCTCCTCCTTCCTGGGATCGGAACGATCGAGGAGCTGAAGCATGCCTACAAGCTTGGCGTCAGGTCTGTCAGGATCGCTACACACTGCACGGAAGCCGACGTATCGAAACAGCATATCGGTGTTGCCAGCGATCTGGCTATGGACACGGTTGGCTTTCTTATGATGTCCCACATGGTCGAGCCTGAGAAATTGGCTGAACCAGCCGCCATGATGGAAAGCTATGGTGCCGAATGTATATATGTCACCGACAGTGGCGGCGCGCTCGACATGGATGGATACATCGCCCGGCTTCAAGCCTATGACAAGGTCCTGAACCCTGAAACTGAACGGGGTATCCACGCCCACCACAATCTGTCCCTAGGCGTAGCCAATTCCATTGTCGGCGTTCAATATGGCGCAAGACGCGTGGACGCTTCGCTGGCCGGCATGGGTGCCGGGGCCGGAAACGCGCCGCTTGAAGTGTTCATCGCAGCCGCCGAGCGAAAGGGATGGAAGCATGGATGCGATCTTTTTGCGCTCATGGATGCTGCCGAGGAACTTGTCCGCCCACTCCAGGACCGCCCCGTTCGCGTTGATCGCGAAACGCTTTCACTTGGCTATGCCGGCGTGTACTCATCCTTCCTCCGGCATTCAGAGAAGGCAGCGAAAGATTATGGGATCGATACGCGTGAAATCCTGGTTGAACTAGGGTCTGTTGAGATTCATCGCAACTCGATGATGGTTGCGGCCGCGTAGATCATGGCTTGATAGCTCGCATCAGTTTTGTCGGACCTGAATGCGATGCGCTTGAACTCCTTGATCTTGCAGAAGTAGTTCTCGACGAGATGTCGCCATTTGTACATCTCCTCGTCGATGTTGAGGGGGGCGCGGCGCTGTGGGCGCTGGGAGATGACGATTTTCGCGCCGCGCACGTTCATATCCTCAATGATCCAATTGCTGTCATAAGCCTTGTCGGTGAGCATTGCGCCGAACTCGACCCCGTCGATCAACGGTGCAACGCCCACTGTGTCGAAGCGATTGCCCGGCAGGAGTACAAACCGCACGAGGGTTACCGAGCCCATCGGTCAGCGCGAGGATCTTGGTGGTCCATCCGCCCTTCGACTTTCCGATGGCCTGATTTTGAGTCCCCCTTTTGCGCCGTGCGCGTGACGGTGGACATGGACGATAGTGGCATCAATCATCGCGTATTCCATGTCCGGATCACCCGCCAATGCTTCGAAGATGCGCTGGAAGACACCGCGGTCGACCCAATAGCGGAAGCGCTGGAACACCGTGTTCCAGTTGCCGAACTCGGCTGGCAGGTCGCGCCAGGGACTGCCCGTGCGGGCTATCCACAAAACAGCCTCCAGAAACATCCGGCCATCGCCCCCCGTTCGTCCGGGATCGGTCTTCTTACCAAGGCAGAACGGCGATACTTGCGCCCATTGGGCATCCGTGAGAATCAGGCGGACCATATTCAGAACTCCCTGTTTGGAAGTTTGAATCACAGTTTAGTCGATAAGTGAATCCTGATTCACAACAGACCCTAGGACGTAGGCGTATGGTTGGTGGCCAGGAGGATATGATCGTCGACGTAGCCCTGGACATATTGAAAGAACGAAAATCCGCTGAATAGTTGCGACGTGAGAGACCAATCCTTATTGACTGTTGCGAGCTCCAATTTGTCTGGACGAACGACGCAGTCAGAACACGCTCAATCAGCTTTTGTGTGTTCAGTGCTTTTAGTCCGGTAAGCACACATTTGCGTGCCCTTTTGCCTTAGGCAAGCAACCTTGCAATCTCCATGATAGATTGAAATTGGCACATGTCCTGCATTCCCCTGACGCGGGAGGCTGATACATGCTTATTCGCACGATAGAAGACCTGAGCGATATGCTCGTTAGGTATAACTACACCGCCAATCTCTCTCGCGGGAACTGGGCTTGGGAGTTCGCGAGGCGCAATCCTGCCCTGAGGGACGATGCCTACGCCGTACTACCTCAGCTGGAAACGGGGACCGCATGTCATGGCATCAAGCTGTTGAAGCTGGTTGAGCAGGACCTCGCCGCCGAAGCCTGGGGGCTCCTCTACTTTCCCGATCCCGACCAGACTGCGCTATCGACAGATGTCTTCTGGTCCGATCAGACATTCCCTCGCAAGATCGCGGTCCATGTCCGTGAGCGTGATCCTGACGAAGTTGACGAAATCTTCGAGAAGGGCACACGCCTTTGCAGAATTGTGCACCTGACCGATGCTGCCGGCCGCGAGCACTTCCTCGTCAAAGGGGCAAACTGCTCCGTCCAGATCCGCTGCAGCGGCAAGTCGCTCCTGTGCGGCGAACCCGTGAAAATGGAGTTTTCCGTTTCCGGCTTCGATTGCCCTGACGAATATATCGAGACGCTCAAACGGGCCCACCGCGTCTATGATGCCGAAGCGACGTCGCCGACATGGTCACGCAAGGGACTTGGCTACCGCAACGCCTTGATCGCGCTTGATGCCCTTGAGGCTGGCATGACCTATCGCGAGACAGCAATGGTCTTCTATGGCGAGGATCGCGTCATGAAGGACTGGGCTGGACCGTCCAGCGCCATGAAGTCGGAAATGGCCCGTTTGCTCGCAAAAGGCCAGCGCTTGCGTGACGGGGGATATCGCGAATTGCTTGAGGAAAACCTCTAACCCCTATCAGCCAGCAAAAAGCCGACCCGAATGAACACCTGAGTTCACGAGCCTGATGCAGGAGCTGCCGAGCAACTGTTCAAGACGTTGGCAGAGGATCTGAAGGCATCGCCCCTCCCCCGCCCGCTGGCGCGGGGCTGTCCGGGCGGCGAGAGCCCTCACCCTCTTCCATGTCATCTGGCCGGCCCGGCTCGTCTCCGGTCACGCGTCCTCCCGTCCGGGAGGCCGCGCGCTGCGGGGGCTCGCCGGCGGTGGCCGCGCTTTGCTTCCCACTGGCCTTGCGGCCAGAGGGGTCAGGCGCGCGTGGCCTATCGAAGCCTCATTCGGCCTCAGGCGATGGCGTGAGCCATTTGCCGAACACGGTGACGTCCTGGGGTTCATAGCCGAGCGCAGTGTAAAAGGCGGCAGCGGTCTCATTGCCTTCGCGGACCATCAGCTGCACCTTTGGCGCACCGCGGTCCGCGAGCCAAAGCTCGGCTTCGGCCATCATCTCGCGTCCATGGCCGCGGGCCTTGCGGTCCGGGCTGACAGCCAGGTAGTAGATCCAGCCGCGATGGCCGTCATGACCGGCCATGACACTGGCGACGACCACGTCATCCACTGTGCCGACGAGGATCGTGGCATCGCGTGACGCAACCGCCCGGTCCATGTCGGCATTCGGGTCATTCCACGGCCGGGTCAGCGCACACGTCTCCCAGAGCGCAATCAATGCTGCGCGGTCAGCTTCCCGGAAGTCTCGTATATGCAAGGCCATAGCTGACGAGTCTGGACGGATTCGTGTCCACGGCGCCAGCCTGCCTGTTTGGCGCTCGCAGGTGTGGACAAGCTTTCCCTGCAGCCGTGAGGAGGCGGACGGCGCGTCTGCCCGGGCGCGGCCCGCGCGCAAGGCGCCGGTGACCTGGAGCCGATTGGCGCCCCCGCAATCTCCTACCTTCCCGCCTTGCCCCCGGCCCTCATACGCCCGGGCGCCCGCACCTCTCGTCCGCCCCCTCCCGCCTGCCGGGAAAGGTACGCGGACGAGGATCCATTTTTGCGAGGCTGACATGACCCTTTCACCTGAGACACCTGCCCCCCTTGGAACAGCGATCGGACCGGATTTGCGAGAGACACAACGCATCTATGTCGCCTGTCTTGCCGCCTACAATAATGGACGGCTGCACGGGGTGTGGATCGATGCAACCGAGCCTGACGAAGTCATGGACAAGGTTCGGGCCATGCTGGCGGCGAGCCCTGAGGCGGGTGCCGAAGAATGGGCGATCCATGGTGCGACCAGAAAGTCGCATCTGTTGAGTGAGGCAGGGATGCCTCTGGTCGAGCCTTCTCGACCATTTCTAGCCGGAGCGTGCGAGCTGGGTAACTGGCTGGTGCGAAGCCTCCGGAAACGAGCGGGGAGCTGGCAGCCACACGCCGGTGAACCGCCCAAGGAGAAGACCGGTATGGTGAACGAAAGTGAATCTGTGTTGATGCGTCGTTACCCATCAGTCCCCCGGAAGTGGCTTTTACGGGGAGCAAGGGAATGGGCTGGGGGCACGTGGATCCCTCAGTCGGAAGGTCGATATTCCCCGGCGTATAGCAGGCACCTAACCCGGTCGCATCTCACAGATGCGGAACTGAGTAACCCCGATGAGGTCCGGTCGCTGGTAACAGCGCCCGGTAAGCGGCTCGCAAGAGCCGCCCAACTCCTCAGCGGGTGTAGGAAGTTATCAGAAGCGAATGCCGCCAGCCGAAAGGCACGGGGAATACATAACCCGGTGGATAGGGCCATGCCCAACCTGAAAGGGTGCTGACAGATGACTGGTGAGTCCCCCGTAATCTCGTGGAACAGCAACCGAACCGTTCGTGAAAAGATGGACGGGCCGCAAGGCCTGATCGTAAGCGACGGAACTGTTCACTGGCAGACCATTGACTGGCCTGCCGCCTATCGAACCGTCAGGACGCTGCGCCGGAGAATCTATCGGGCGACTGAAATGCGGGACTGGAAAACGGTCCGCTCGTTGCAAAAGCTGATGCTGCACAGCCGGGCGAACCTGCTCGTTTCCATCCGAAGGGTCAGCCAGATCAATCGTGGGAAAGCCTCTCCCGGTGTCGATGCGCGAACCGCACTGACGCCGACCGAGCGGGCCGGCCTTGCGAACCAGTTGGTGAACCTCAAGGCATGGGAACCGCTTCCAGCCCGGAGGGTGTATATCCCTAAAGCGAGCGGCAAGAAGCGGCCGCTCGGAATCCCGTCCCTCATCGACCGGTGCCAGCAGGCCATTGTGCTCAATGCACTTGAGCCCTGTTGGGAAGCGCAGTTCGAGGGGACAAGCTACGGGTTCCGGCCCGGTCGTGGCGTCCATGACGCCATAGAGCGGATATATCTGGCAACCAAGTCCGGGTCCAAACGGGTCTGGGTTCTTGATGCCGATATCAAAGGCTGCTTCGACAATATCGACCATGACGCCCTGATGGAGGCTATCGGCAACTTCCCCGCAAGGGGAATGATCCGCCGTTGGCTGAAGGCAGGCTATGTGGAAGATGGCGTGTTCCACGCCACCGAGCAGGGTACACCGCAAGGCGGGGTCATTAGTCCTCTCCTTGCCAACATCGCCCTGCATGGAATGGAAGAAGCGCTGGGCATTGAGTATCGTGGAGGCACAAGCGCCTCATACGTGAAACCTCACTGCCCTGTCTTCGTGCGGTATGCTGACGACTTCGTCGTCATCTGCCACACTGAGACGCAAGCGCTTGAGGCCAGGGAGCGCGTTGCTGCATTCCTCGCCGGGCGCGGCCTTAACCTCTCCGAGGAGAAGACCAGTATCCGGCACATACGGGAAGGCTTCGACTTCCTTGGCTTCAATGTCCGTTCCTATAAGGTGGCAGACCGCGCCGCTGGCACGAAGACCCTGATCAAACCTTCCAAGGACGCCGTTAAAGCGTTTAGGAAGAAGCTCAGGGACCTGTTCCGCGCCCATGTCGGCTCGGATCAGGGGCAACTGCTTGCAGCTGCCAATCCGGTAATACGTGGATGGTGCAACTACTACCGTTACAGTGTCGCCGGGAAAATCTTCTCAGGGATCGAACACTATGTCCATGTCCGGCAACGTCGCTGGTGCCATCGTGCCCATGCGAGGAAGCTGAAACACTGGTGGATGCGGAAATACTTCGGGCGGCACTATAACTGCCCGAACTTCAGCTACACCTTTATGGACAAGCAGTCTGGTGCGTTCATGATCCATCCAGCCGCGATCAAAATCGTGCGCTGGACGATGGTGAAACACCGCAACTCTCCCGACGATCCGTCTCTCGCCGATTACTGGCGAAACCGGGCCCGCCGGATGGGAGGGACTGACCTCACGCGCAGTTGGCAGAAGGTTGCGCAGCGGCAACGGCACAAGTGCCCGACCTGCCGCGAGAGCCTCTACAATGGCGAAACCATCCGCATGTCTCATGTGGATGGGGACAGGGCGAACGGTTCCTACCGGAACCTGCGACTTGTCCACGCCGACTGCCGCCGCGCGGCACAACAGGGACTTGCTTGAGCCGTGTGCGGGGAAACTTGCAAGCACGGTTCTGAGGGGACGGGTCGGCGGCAACGCCGACCTGTTACCCGACAT
>NZ_QWFZ01000003.1 GCF_003576315.1 Henriciella mobilis
CACGTTTCGGTTGTTTCATTGGCACTTTCAGCCCCTCACGCCGCCAGATGCGATAGACGCGCTTCTCGTTCACATGCCAGCCATCCCGTCTCAGCAGGGCCGTGATCCGGCGGTAGCCATACCGGCCGAACCGTTCCGCCAGGGCGATGATGGCTGCTGTCAGCACATCCTCGTCCTGACGCGGCACGCGCGGCTTGCGCTGAGTGGAACGGTGCTGGCCGATCACACGGCAGGCCCGGCGCTCGGTTGCGCCGAGTGTCTCAACCACATGATCGACCGCTTCGCGTTTGCGTGAAGGGCTTAGAACTTTCCCTTGATGACTTCCTGAAGGATCTGGTTGTCGAGGGTCAGATCGGAGATCGCCCGGCGAAGCCGCGCATTCTCCTTCTCGATCTCCTTCATCCGCTTGGCCTGGCCAACCTGCAGCCCGCCATACTCCTTGCGCCACCGGTAGTAGGTCTGCTCCGTCACGCCGATCGAACGCACGGCCTGACCCGTCGTCTCACCGCGAGCAAGGCGCACCTCCACCTCCCGCAGCTTCGCAATAATCTCTTCAGGCGTAGATCTCTTGCCCATGTCTCAGCTCCATATCTGAAGCCGGAACTAACTCAAATAATGGACCACTTTTCAGGGAGCAGACCAAGCTCACCAAAGGCGGCTGTTTCGATGGCGTCGAAATAACCCGCGAAGCTCTGATAATATTCGTCTGGAAGGCCCGTCAGATTGCGGGCCTAGAGGAATTCGATCGAAGAGCGGTAGTCATAATCGATGTCGCGGCGCTTGTTGAAATGAAAGCCCCCGACGACCCAGTCCCAGTCACCGCCGTCGGCAGAAACGAGGCGAACCTCCTGAACGAAATTCTCGTCAGAGCCAACTGCGTCGAGCGCAAAGGGGATCGCCTGATTAAACGTTCCGGCGAGGTCGACAATGAACAGGCCGTCCACATTGGAATAGGTCGAGGAGCTGGTCAGCGTCGCCCAGTCCATTTCATAGTTCGCCGTCAGATTGTAGCTGGTGAAATCTGACTGGAAGAGGTCCGGCCGCTCGGTGAAACGAAGGAATTCGCCCCGGTCCGGATTGGTCAGGCCGGAATCGGCTGGGTCATTGTCTTCGTGGATGATCAGAAGGCCGAGATCAAAATTGCTGGTCGGCTCCCAGAGGAGGTGTGCGCGGCCACCGACGGCTTCGAGCGAGTTCGACCCCTCAATGCCGGTACCGAGATTGTCGACCCAGCCATCTTCGTCGCGGTAGAAGCCGACAAGACGAAGCGCGAGCTGGTCCTCGAGCAGCGGGATGTTGACCATGCCATTATAGCGCTGGCGGAAGGCATCGCCGTCGACAAGACCGTAATCGACAAGCGCCGAGGCTTCGAATTCGTTCGGGTTCGGCGCCTTGGTCAGGATGCGCACGGCCCCGGAAAGAGAGTTTGCGCCAAACAGTGTGCCTTGCGGGCCGCGCAGGACTTCGACCCGTTCAACATCGTACAGGGTCGGGTCGAGGATGGTGGAGTTGCCGTTCGAGGAGATCGGCAATTCATTGATGTAGATGGCGGTCGCGGCCTGGAGGTTCGCGCCATAGCCATTCGTGGCGATACCGCGCGTCGTTATGGTGTTGAAGTTGGCCGTCGGCTGGTTGAGCACGATGCCCGGCGTTTCACGAGCAAGGCCGTCATAGCTGACGATCCCCTTCTCGCTGAGCGCGTCCTGCTGCCAGGCCGTCACGGCGAGCGGCACATCCTGCAGGCTTTCCTCGCGGCGGGTTGCCGTCACCAGGACGCGTTCCTGGCGCGCTTCGTTTTCCGGTGTCGCTTCGCTTGTGTCGGGTGCATCGGCGTCCTGGGCAAAGGCTGGCGCTCCAAGCGCGATCAGCGAAATTACCGAAACGGATGCCATGAATTTCATCGTCATATCTTCCTCCCTTGGTCCCGCGGATTTCCCGCTTGTGCCGACGATAGAAACCAGAAAAAAAGCCGTGTCAATAAAATTCACTCTTGCGATAATGAACATTATTGCGCTTGTGTCTTTTGGCGCAGGGCTGGATAGGTCAGAGTGGAAACCGGATGAGGTGAATGACAATAAACAGGGCAGTCGTGACCACAGCGAACCTTAGCGCCAGTGCTCGGCTGATACCCTGCCTGCGACCTTGCCGAGCGTTGACATGGCGGACGATTGGCCATTCACCAGAACTGATCAAAAAGAATGGCTGACTGACCGAATGACGAAAACCGCACCCAAGCGCCGCCGCATGACCAAGGCTGAACAGCGCGCCGAAACCACGGAGCAGATCCTGGACGAGGCCGAATATCTGTTCGCCCAGAGCGGCTTTAACGGCGTCACGCTAAAGGACATCGCAAAGCGCGTCGGGGTGCACCACACGCTGCTCAACTACTATTTCGACGACAAGAAGAGCGTGTTCGATGCCGTGATCGCCCGCCGCGCCGGCGTAACAAGTTCACTGCGCATGAAGGCCCTAGACGAGTATGACAAGGCGAGCGGGGGCAAGCCGACGGTCGAAGGCGCGCTGCGGGCTTTCCTCGATACGGACCTCGATCTTTACAGCCAGGGCGGCGAAGGCTGGAAGAATTACGGCGTGCTCGGCGCGCAGTCTTCCAACACGACCTACGGCGCCGAACTTTTCGATTTCCATTTCGACCAGGTTGTCCTGCGCCTCATCGACCTCCTCCAGAAGGCCCTTCCCGACCTGTCGCGCGAGGACCTTTTCTGGGGCTATCACTTTGTCACAGGCGCCCTAATGCTGACGCTTGGCCGAACCGGCCGGATCGACCGGCTGTCTGACGGTCTCTGCAAGTCTGATGACTTTGAAGCCGCCAAGGAGCGCATGGCTTCTTTCATGGCCGGCGGCTTTCACGAGCTCAATGAGAAGGCCAAGCGACGCCCCTAGCTTAAATTCGGGCGGCTTGTTGACTTTCGCGCCACTTTAAAAAGTGATCCGGTATCGTATCGCGTTAGAAAGCCCTCTGTGATCAGACGGCAGAGACGCGTTTGCACATGTCGCGCCTCACCGCCAAAACGGAAGACGGGTTGCTGGCATTTGTGTTTCTCCAAGTTCATTAATGCATAGGTTTCATTTTTTCTCGAGAAATGCAAGCTGTGGTTTTGCTTAAAGTAAATTCGTAGCTCCGACCGGGCCACGGTATTCTGAAGTCATCAATTGCGTGATTACATTGCTGGATTTCCCCGTTGACGTTCTGGCCTGCCAGCCCTATCACCCCGCCTTCGCAGCCGGATTGCCCAGGTGGCGGAATTGGTAGACGCGCACGGTTCAGGTCCGTGTGTCTCACGACGTGGAGGTTCGAGTCCTCTCCTGGGCACCATTGCTTTTTCCGAGACAGTCCGAATAGCTCCATAAACCCTTCTAAAACAGGCGTATCGACGCGACCCATTCGGCGCGCGGCGCGGACCGGCAGGCACTCGACCGATCACCAATGAGTGGACCCGCGAGCGTGGCATCGACGAGATCGAATCCCACATGATCGAGCATGCCGTAACCGTCGGGAAGGTGTACCGCGCCGGCGAGATGTTGGACGACCCGCACTATGCTGCCCGCGAGGCCCTGGTCGAGCTCGCCAGCGCGCGCTGGGGCAAGATCGCCATGCCCAATGTAACGCCGAAGCTCTCCTCGTCGCCCGGCAGCGTGCGCTGGCCGGGGCCGGAGACGCTCGGCGAGCACAATGAGGAGATGTATTCCAGCCTTCTCAAGCTTGACCGGGAAGCGTTGGATGCCCTTCGCCGCAATGGCACGATCTAGTCCGCCCGCCGCCGCCGCATGCGGGAACGATCAAGCCGGCACGTGACGACTCGCAACGACCGCTGGTGGTTGTCTCACGGACGGATCGATCATCCCTCCAATGGATTATGCGATGTCGGAGGTTCGCGCGATCGTGTTCGCGATGTATGACATCGGGAGATATTGACGGCGATCACGCCGCAACGCCGTAGCGACCATGTGGAGGACCTTGCACCATGTCAGATACAACCATGACCCCCGAAGCCGTTTCCGACTACATTGCCCAGGCGGGCAGGGACGCGTGGAAGGTGCCGGACATTCCGGCCGGCACGCCGAGACGCGAAATCAAGAAAGTCGGAATCATCGGCGCCGGCACGATGGGCGGCGGCATCTCGATGAACGTCGCCACAGCCGGCTTCCCGGTTGTGATCCTCGAACAGAAGCAGGAAGCCCTGGACCGCGGCCTGGGCGTCGTGCGCGGTCACTACCAGCGCAGTGCCGACAAGGGACGCTTCCCGCAGGACGAGGTCGAGGCGCGCATGGCGCGGCTTTCGGGCACGCTCAACATGGAAGATTTCGCCGATTGCGACCTGGTGATCGAAGCGGTGTTCGAGGACATGGACCTGAAGAAGAAGATCTTCTCGGACCTCGACCGCATCATGAAGCCGGGCGCCATCCTGGCAACGAACACGTCGGCCCTGGACATTGATGAGATTGCCAGCGCGACGAACCGCCCGCAGGACGTCATCGGCCTGCACTTCTTCTCGCCGGCCAATGTGATGAAGCTGCTTGAGATCGTCAGGGCCGATCACACGGCCGATGACGTGATCATGACCTGCATGGACCTGGCGAAAACGATCAACAAGGTTGCGGTCCTGGTCGGGGTCTGCCCGGGTTTTGTCGGCAACCGCATCCTGTTCGCGCGCCAGGCCCAGGCCCAGAAGCTCGTCTACAAGGGCGCCATGCCCTGGGACGTCGATGCCGCCCTCAACGCCTTCGGCTTCCGCATGGGCCCCTATCAGATGTCCGACCTCGCCGGCCTCGACATTGGCTGGAAGAAAGGGGCGAAGACGGCCAACCCGATCCGCGACGCGCTCTGCGAGCTGGACCGGCGCGGCCAGAAGACCGGTGCGGGCTATTACGACTATGATGAGAACCGCCGCCCGATCCCGTCGGATGTGACCGCGAAGATCATCGCCGAGATTACGGGCGTGGAGGCCGGCAATGCGCCGGGACAGGACGAAATCATCGCGACCTGCATTCATCCGATGATCAATGAGGGCCTGAAGATCCTGGAGGAAGGCAAGGCCCAGCGGGCATCCGACATCGATATCGTCTGGCTGAATGGCTATGGCTGGCCGGCCGACAAGGGCGGGCCGATGCTGTATGGCGACATGGTTGGCGCGCAAACCGTGCTCGAAACAATGCAGCGCCTTGGCGCGGAAGACGATCGCTTTGCGCCGGCCGAAACGCTCAAGCGGCTCGCCCGCGACGGAGGCAGGTTCATCGAGGTTCAGCCAGGCTGATGGACGCCCCCGCGCAGCCCCTTTCCGGTGACTACGACTATATCGTCATCGGCGCCGGATCGGCGGGATGCGTGGTGGCCAACCGCCTGTCGGCCGATCCGGGCAAGCGCGTCCTCCTGCTGGAAGCGGGCGGGAAGGACAGCTGGATCTGGTTCCACATCCCGGTCGGCTACCTGTTCGCGATCGGCAATCCACGCGCCGACTGGATGTTCAGGACCAGCCCGCAGCCCGGTCTGAATGGCCGCTCGCTCGACTATCCGCGCGGCAAGGTGATTGGCGGTTCCTCGGCGATCAATGCCATGATCACCATGCGCGGACAGGCCTCCGATTACGATGCCTGGCGCGATGAGGGCAATCCCGGATGGGGATGGGACGACGTGCTGCCCGTCTTCCGTGACATCGAGGACCACTTCCTCGGCGCAAGCGAGGCACATGGAGCGGGCGGGGAGTGGCGGGTCGAGCCGCCGCGTGTCAGCTGGCCGATCCTCGATGCCGTCCGCGATGCCGCCGAGGAGATGGGTATTCCCAAAACCGCCGATTTCAATACCGGCGACAATGAGGGCTCGGGCTATTTCCACGTCAACCAGAAGACCGGCCGGCGCTGGTCGGCCGCGCGCGGCTTTCTGAAGCCTGCTCTGAGGCGCGCGAACCTCCGGCTTGAGACCGGCGCGCTGACCGAGCGGCTGGTGCTGGAAAACGGCAAGGCGACGGGTGTCATCTTCAGGCAGAACGGCCAGCGCTTCAGCGCGACGGCCCGCGCCGAAATCATCCTTTGCGCCGGCTCAATCGGCAGTCCGCAAATCCTGCAGCGGTCCGGCATCGGGCCCGGCGCCGTCCTGGCCGCAGCCGGTGTCGATACCCTCGTCGACCGTCCCGGCGTCGGGACCAATCTGCAGGACCATCTCCAGCAGCGGGCCATCTACAAGGTGTCGGGCACGCGGACGCTCAACCAGACCTACTATTCGCTGTTCGGAAAAGCCGGCATGGGGCTGGACTATGCGCTGCGCCGGCGAGGCCCCCTGACGATGGCGCCATCCCAGCTCGGCATCTTCACGCGCTCCGATCCGGCGCAAAGCCGCGCCAATATCCAGTTCCATGTCCAGCCATTGTCCCTCGACAAGTTTGGCGAGCCGCTTCACCGGTTTCCGGCGATTACCGTGGCGGCCTGCAACCTGCGCCCGACCTCCCGCGGGCATGTCTGCATTCAGAGCCCCGACCCGGACGCAGCGCCGGTCATCGATCCGAACTATCTGGACACCGATCACGATCGGCGCGTCGCGGCCGATGCCATTCGCGTCACGCGGCGCCTGATGGACCAGCCCGCGCTTGCCCGCTTCCAGCCGGAAGAACATGTCCCCGGACCGGCCGCCGCCGGAAAGGACCTGGCAGAACTGGCGGGCGACATCGGCACGACGATTTTCCATCCCGTCGGAACAGCTAAAATGGGTCCCAACAATGACCCCATGGCGGTCGTCGATCCGATGTTGCGCGTCCGCGGTGTGGGCGGTCTTCGCGTGATCGATGCGTCGGTCATGCCGCGCATCGTCTCTGGCAACACGAACACGCCGACCATCATGATTGCGGCGCGAGGCGCGGCGCTGATCGATCGCTGATGCTCCGGGGCAGCTACGCCCCGACAAGCCTCTCCCCCTTTGCCCTTGCGGCATGTGACGTTCGGGCAATCCTTGTCGAAACGCCGCCCCCGGTGGCAATCTGTCACAAACAGGTCTGCCGCGCGGCGGACGAGAAAAAGACAGGACGCTGGCCGGTCAGGCCTGACGTCCGGCCAAGGGAGCAAGGGACACATGAATCTCGATTTTTCGGACGAACAGAACCAGCTGCGCGATCAGGTTCGCCGCTTCCTGGAAGAGCGCTGTCCGCCAAAAGCGGTCCGGGCCGTGCTCGAAGGCGACGCCAATCATGACGCGGCGCTCTATGGAGGGCTCGCCGAGCTCGGCGTACTCGGCGCGGCGATCCCGGAGGAATATGGCGGTGTCGGCCTTGGCCATCTGGAGCTCTGTGTGCTCGCAGAAGAACTTGGCCGCGTGCTCGCGCCGGTGCCTGTCGCCTCATCCATCTATCTGGTTGCCGAATGCCTGATGCAGGCCGGCAGCGAGGAACAGAAATCGGCCTGGCTGCCGAAACTGGCTTCAGGCGAGACGATCGGATGCTGGGCAATCAATGAAGGTTCAGGCCGGATGCAGCCGTCGAAGATTTCTGCACGCTTCGAGAATGGCAAGCTGACCGGCACGAAATCGCCGGTCGCAGACGGCGCCATCGCCGACATCGCCATCGTCGCAGCGCGCGAAGGCGATGGCGTCTCGCTTGTCCTGGTCGATCTCTCAGCGGGCGGCGTCAGCCGCGAGAACCTCAACTCCGTGGACCCTACGCGGGTGCAGACCCGGCTCCGCTTCGAGGACGCACCAGCGACCCGCATCGGCGGCACAGGCGATGGCTGGCACATCGCAACGCAGGTCATGGACCGCGCGGCGATCCTGATGGGCTTCGAACAGCTCGGCGGGGCAGACCGTTCGCTGGAAATGGCGCGCGACTATGCACTGGAGCGGATGGCCTTTGGTCGTCAGATCGGCTCCTTCCAGGCGATCAAGCACATGCTGGCGGACATGTATGTGTCCGCGACCCTGGCCCGGTCCAATTGCTATTACGGGGCATGGGCCCTCGCCACCAGCGCGGCCGAACTGCCGGTCGCAGCCGCGACCGTGCGCGTCTCGGCGACCACGGCCTTCCAGCACTGCGCCAAGAACAATATCCAGACCCATGGCGGCATGGGCTTCACCTGGGAATATGACTGCCACCTCTATTACCGCCGCTCCAACGCCCTCGCCCTTGCGCTCGGCTCGCTCTCGACCTGGGAGAGCCTGCTGATCGAGCGCATGAGCGCCGGCAATGTCGAAGCAGCAGCCTGAACGGAAGGAACGACCAGATGGATTTCAACGACACCCCTCAGGAAGCCGAATTCCGCAAGGAGGTCCGCAGCTGGCTCGACGCGAATGCGCCGAAGCACCTGGAAGCTGAACTCAAGCGCGCGAGCTTCGGCTCAAGCGGCCTGACCAGCGAAGACCCGATCAAGGCCGGCAAGGCCTGGCAGAAAAAGAAAGCCGACGCCGGCTGGGCCTGCCTGCACTGGCCGAAGGAGTATGGCGGCGGCGCCCGCACGCCGATCGAACGCGTCATCTGGGGCCAGGAAGAAGGCGTCTACTCGGTCCTCTCCGGCCCGTTCACCATCGGTCACGGCATGTGCGGGCCGACGGTGATGGCCTGGGCCAATGAAGCGTGGAAGGAAAAGCTCCTGCCGCCGCTCGCAAGCGGCGAGGAAATCTGGTGCCAGCTCTTCTCCGAACCGGCCAGCGGCTCCGACCTTGCGGGCCTTCGCACCCGCGCGGTGAAGGCCGATGACGGCTCGGGCGACTGGATCATCAATGGCCAGAAGATCTGGACCAGCGGTGCACGGAACTCCGACTGGGGCCTGCTCATCACGCGGACCGATCCGGACGTGCCCAAGCACAAGGGCCTGACCATGTTCTTCCTGCGCATGGATTCGCCCGGGGTGAAGGTCGTGCCGATCAAGCAGGCCAATGGCGCCTCCGGCTTCAACGAAGTCTACTTCACCGATGTCCGCATCCCTGACAGCCAGCGCCTCGGCGCGGTCGGCGAAGGCTGGAAGGTCTCGCTCACCACGCTGATGAATGAACGGCTCTCCATCGGCTCCGGCATGTCGACCGGATTTCCGGAGCTGTTCAGATTCTGCATGGAAGCCGAAGTCGACGGCGAGCCGGCCGTGGCCGATTCCAATGTCCGCTCGAAGCTGGCGCAGTTCGCGATCAAGCAGTCGGGGCTCAAATATACCGGCATGCGCGCCATCTCGGCCCTCTCCAAGGGGGAAACGCCGGGCCCGGAAAACTCGATCGGCAAGCTCGTCGCCGGCGCCACCATGCAGGAACTCGCCATGTTCGCGCTCGACCTGCAGGGCGAGTCGGGTGTCGTCTGGGATGAGGACAGCCCGCAGAATGGCCGCTTCCAGGCCATGCTGATGCGCTCGCCGGCGACCCGTATCGAAGGTGGCTCGGACGAAATCCTGCGCAACATCATCGGTGAACGGGTGCTGGGCCTGCCGGGCGACATCCGCGTCGACAAGGACGTTGCCTTCAAGGACATCCCGACCAGCGGCAAGCAGAAGAAATAGCGGTTCGCTGCCACGACAGTCACAGGAGGCGCCTGTGGGCGACGCACATCCGAAATACCCGCTGCTTTTCTCCCCGCTCAAGGTCGGCAATGTCACGATCAAGAACCGGGCGATCATGGGGTCGATGCATACCGGGCTCGAAGAACAGGCTGACGGTCATCTTCGCCAGGCCGAATACTTCGCCGAGCGCGCACGGGGCGGCGTTGGCCTGATCATCACAGGCGGCATCTCGCCGAACGAGGAAGGCGGCGGCGGCGCGAAGCTGGCCAATGCCGAGGAAGTCGCCCGCCACCGGGTGATCACTGATGCCGTGCATGAGGCCGATCCGGAGGTGAAGATCTGCATGCAGATCCTCCACGCCGGTCCGCTGGTTCGCAGCGAAGCCTGCGTCGCGCCTTCGGCGGTGGCCTCACCGATTGGCGGATACACGCCGAGAGAACTCGACGAGGCCGGTATCGAGAAACAGCTGTCGGACTTTGCCAATTGCGCGCGCTGCGCCGAAGAGGCCGGCTATGACGGCGTCGAGATCATCGGCTCGGCCGGCTACTTGCTGTCGACCTTTCTCGTCCGCAAGACCAATCTCCGGACCGACAAGTGGGGCGGCTCCTATGAGAACCGCATGCGTTTCCCGCTGGAAGTCGTCAGGCGCGTGCGGGCGGCGGTCAGCGAGGACTTCATCGTCATCTTCCGCATCGCGGCCATGGACATGCTGCAGGACGGGATGTCGTGGGAAGAGATCGTGCAGCTCGCCAAGGCGCTGGAAAAGGAAGGCGTGTCGATCATCTCGACCCACTTCACCTGGCATGAATCCGCCGTTCCGACGATCGCGACCATGGTCCCGCGTGCGGCCTTTACCAGCGTGACCGGGCGGCTGCGCAAGGAAGTCAGCGTGCCGATGATCACCAGCAACCGGATCAACATGCCGGATGTGGCCGAGGGGGTCCTTGCGCGCGGCGATGCCGACCTTGTTTCCATGGCCCGGCCGATGCTCGCCGACTCGCAGTTCATGGTGAAGGCCGCCGAGGGCCGCGAGGACGAGATCAACACCTGCATTGCCTGCAACCAGGCCTGCCTCGACCACACATTTGGCGGGCGCCAGGAGGTCAGCTGCCTCGTCAATCCGCGCGCCTGCCATGAAACCCAGCTCTCCTACGAGCCGACCGCAAAGCGCAAGAAGATCGCCGTTGTCGGCGCTGGTCCGGCGGGCCTGGCCTATGCCACCATCGCCGCCGAACGCGGCCACGATGTCGAACTGTTCGAGCAGGCCGACGAGATTGGCGGACAGTTCAATCTCGCCAAACGCATCCCCGGCAAGGAAGAGTTCCACGAAACGCTTCGCTATTTCCGGCGCCAGCTTGACGTGACCGGCGTGACACTGCGGCTTGGCACCCGTGTCGATGCAGACCAGCTCAGCCATGGCGGCTATGACGAGATCATCATCGCGACCGGTATCAATCCGCGCACGCCTGCCATCGACGGCATCGATAACCCCAAGGTGATCGGCTATATCGACGCCATACTCGGCCGCAAGCCGGTCGGCGAGCGCGTTGCGATCATCGGCGCGGGCGGCATCGGGTTCGACGTCGCCGAACTCATTTCGCATTCCGGCAAATCCTCGGCGCTCGACATCGACCTGTTCGCGAAGGAATGGGGTGTCGACTTCAAGAACCATCCGCGCGGCGGTGTCACCGGTGTCGAGCCGGAGGTTGCCCCTTCCCCGCGCAAGATCTGGCTGCTCCAGCGCAAGACCTCCCGCGTCGGCCGGGGCCTTGGCAAGACCACCGGCTGGACCCACCGCCTCACGCTCAGCCGCCGCGGTATCCAGATGGTGCCCGGCGTCAACTATGACCGCATCACCGATGAGGGCATCTATTGCACCATCAGTGGCGAGCCGACGCTGCTCCAGGTCGACACGATCATTCTCTGTGCCGGCCAGGAACCGCTGCGCGATCTCTACGACGCGCTGATGGAAACGGGCGCGAACGTGTCGCTCATCGGCGGGGCCTATGAGGCCGCCGAACTCGACGCCAAGCGCGCCATCAATCAGGCGGCCTACGCCGCTGCCGCAGTCTAGCCCCTTAAGGAAAGACACCAATGACCTATCCCCTTCCCAACGCATCCACCGACCTTTCCGGCCAGGTGGCGCTTGTCACCGGTGCCTCGTCGGGCCTCGGCGTTCGCTTTGCCAAGGTGCTCGCCAGCCAGGGCGCCAAGGTGGCCCTCGCCGCGCGCCGCGTCGACCGCCTCGAAGCCCTCGCAAAGGAAATCCGCGATGCTGGCGGTGAAGCCGTTGCTGTCGAGATGGATGCCACTGATGCCGACCAGATGATCGGAGCCGTGGCCAAGGCCGAGGAGGCTCTCGGCACGGTGACCATCCTCGTCAACAATGCCGGTATTCCCGACGCGCAGCGCGCTCACAAGATGAGCGTCGAGCTCATCGACCGCGTGCTCGACATCAATGTCCGTGCGCCCTTCATCCTGAGCTGCGAGGTTGCCCGCCGGCTGATGGCCGCCGACAAGCCGGGCCGTATCGTGAATATCGCCTCTGCTGCAGCCTTCCATTATGCCGGCAACGGCGCAGCGCTCTACTCGGTCTCCAAGGCCGCCGTCGTTCGCATCACCGAGACGCTGTCGGTGGAGTGGAGCCGCAACCACATCAACGTCAACGCCATCGCGCCGGGAGCCTTCGAGTCCGAGATGATGGACGGCATGCTCGAGCGGATGGGCGACATTGCCCAGCACTTCCCGCGCAAGCGGATCGGTAATCCCGCCCAGCTCGACTCCGCCCTCCTCTTCCTCGTCGGCCCATCTTCGGACGCGGTGACGGGCACCTGCGTGCGCGTCGATGACGGGCAGGGCTCACGCTAGCGGCCGCCGGCTCCAGGGGAGAAAAGAGATGTACGACTACAAAACGATCAGCGTCGAGGTTCGCGGCAGCGTTCATTATCTGACGCTCAACCGGCCTGACATGCTGAATGCGATCAACACCGAAATGGTCGGCGAGCTGTCGGACTATTTCGGCGGGCTGTTTCACAATCGAGCCTGCCGCATCGTTGTGATGAAGGGCGCCGGGCGCGCTTTCTGCGCCGGCCTCGATATCAAGGCCCGTGGCGAAGGCAATGAGCCGCCCTTTGGAGGCGGCTTTGGCTTTCAGGGCTTCCTCGCGGACGTCTACATCAAGATGCGGCGCTGTCCGCAGCCAATCATCTCACTGATCCAGGGGGCGGCCTGCGGTGGGGGCTTTGCCTTTGCGCTCGCCTCAGACATCCGCATCGGCGGCGAGAGCATGAAAATGAATGCCGCTTTCATCAAGCTCGGCCTGTCAGCCTGCGATATGGGTGTCAGCTATTTCCTGCCGCGGCTGGTCGGCGTGACCATCGCCTCGGAGCTGATGATGACCGGCCGTTTCATCCATGCAGACCGCGCGCTGGCGGTTGGCCTCGTCAACCAGATCGTTCCCGATGCAGAGCTTGATGCGGCCGGCGAGGTGTTCGTCGAGGAGATGCTGGCAACATCGCCCATGGGGCTGCGGCTCACCAAGGAAGGCCTCAACATGGCCGTCGATGCCGCCAGCCTCGAAGCCGCCATGGCGATCGAGAACCGCAACCAGGTGCTGTGCTCCACGACCGAAGACGTAAAGGAAGGCATGCAGGCCTTCATCGAGAAGCGCAAACCCGTCTACCGCGACGCCTGATCCGGGAAGCAGGTGCCGCCCTGTCTTCAGCGCCTGACGTCGAGCCCGTTTTCGCTCATCGCATCCTCGACTTCCCGGACCGTGGTGAGGTTCCAGTCGCCCGGAATGGAATGCTTGATCACGCTGGCAGCCGTCGCGAATTCGACCGAGCGCTGTGCGCCATAGGCCTCGATGGAGCCGTGCAGGATGCCGGCCGCAAAGGCATCGCCGCCCCCGATCCGGTCGACGACGCCGCTCATCGTGTGAGGCTTCGAGGTCCAGTGTCCCTCGCGGGTGTATAGCTCGCCGGTCAGGGTCTGGTCGGTGACCGAGGTCTGGGCCCTCGACGTGCAGGCGATGGCGGAGAGGCTGGGGAATACCTCGAAGGCGCGCGTCATGGCATCTGCGCGGCTGGCTGGCGTCTCACCCAGGATAAGGGCGATGTCGCGCTCATTGATGAAGGCTGCATCGGCATGGCCGAGAATGTCGCGCAGCACGTCCGGACCGTTGCCGCCCCAGGCCGACCAGAGCGCCTCTCGATAATTGCCGTCGAACGCCACGCTGATCCCCATCTCCCGGGCGGTGCGGACCGCATCGCGCGCGGCTTTCGAGGGTTCAGGACCAATAGCTGGCGTGATGCCTGACAGGTGCAGCCAGTCCGCGCCTTCCAGGAGCTTCGGCCAGTCATAGGCCGTGGCCGGTGTATTGGCGAAGACCGAATTTGCGCGGTCATACACGATCCGGGACGGACGGCGGACGGCGCCCGTCTCTAGGAAATAGATCCCCATCCGGCCGTCGCCGCGCGCCACACCCTTCGCATCGACCTGCTGTGCCCGGAGCGCCTCGATCGTGGCCTCACCGAACGGATTGTCCGGCAGGGCGCTCACCATACGGACATCATGTCCGAACCGGGCGAGCGATACGCCGACATTGGCTTCCGCGCCGCCGAAGTGGACGTCGAATTTCGGAGACTGCATCAGGCGCTCATGGCCGGGCGTGGTGAAGCGGAGAAGCAGTTCGCCGAAACAGATGATGCGCCCGGTCATGTTGCCTTGCTCCCAGCGTACGCGCCAGCCACGGCCAGCCGACAGATTGATCCCCCGCACCTAATCAGATGCGTGCCCAGCAAGGAAGCCCGCGCCGTGCCCGGCAAGCGACACCGGCACCTGGCGGAAGCGCAACACTTCCTCGGCCAGCGTGTCCGGGTCGGGGCTGGCCGGGTCTGGCTGCGATATGATGAGCGTCTCGATTTCAAGCCCGCGCGCCTTCAAGGCGTCGATAGCGGTCAGCGTATGGGAGACAGCGCCGAGATAAGGCGCCGCCACGAGGATGACCGGCAGGGCAAGGTCTGCCATGAAGTCGATCTGCAGCCGATCATCGGTCAGCGGTGACATCACGCCCCCGGCCCCTTCAACAATCATCCTGTGGGCACCGGCTTCCTCGATCTGGCGGCGCGTGAAATCGAGAATGGCACCATAGTCCTGCTCGACGCCGGCGCGGCGCATCGCGACATTCGGGGCGAGCGGTGCCTCGAAGCGGTGCAGGCAGATGCCGGAGACACTCTGCGGGCTGACCGTCTCGCCGCAGGCCTGCAGCAACTGGCCGGCATCGGACATGAGGAGGGCATCCTCGCCGAAGCCGCTCATCACAGGTTTGACGGCATGGACCCGGTGGCCTGCCTTGCGCCAGCCTTTCAGCAGGCGCGCGCTGACATAGGTCTTGCCGATCTCGGTTCCGATCGCGGTGACGAAGACAGCGCTCATGACCGGAGCGCCTTTTGCAGGGCGTCGGCCAGGCCGTCGACATCGGCTTGCGAATGACCGGCGCAGAAGGTGATCCGCAGCCGCGAGGTGCCCTGCGGCACGGTGGGCGGGCGGATCGCGGTGACGAGATAACCGGCTTCCTCAAGCTCGGCCGAGATTGCCATGGCGCGGGCTTCCTCGCCGATGATGAGCGGCACGATGACGCTTTCAGGCGCGGGCAGGCCGAGGCGCTTGCAGAAATGCGCCGCATGCGCTTTTGCCCGCCCGGCGCGCTCTGGCTCGGCATCCATGACGTCCAGGGCGCTGAGGGCACTGGCCAGGACCGGCGCCGGCAAGCCCGTCGTGTAGACCAGGCTGCGCGCCCGGCTGGTCAGCATGTCGATCACCGGCGCCGGGCCGCAGACATAGCCGCCATAAGCCCCGGCCGCCTTGGAGAGTGTCCCCATTTGCAGCGGGGCCGGATTGTCCTGTTCGAGCACGCCGAAGCCGTGGGCGTCGTCGGTCATCAGCCAGGCGTCGTGGCGCTCGCAAAGGGCCCCCAGGTCCGCCAGTGGCGCGAGGTCGCCATCCATGGAGAAGACCGTCTCGGTCAGCACCAGAAGCTGCCCCGGCGCATCACCCATCAGCGCTTCGGCATGGGCGAGGTCGTTGTGCCGGAAGATGCGGATCTCGGCTCCGGAGAGGCGCGCACCGGCATGCATGCAGGCATGCGAGAGCGCGTCCATGACGATCGTGTCGCCCTTGCCCACGAGCGCCGGGATCGTGCCGATATTGGCAAGGTAGCCCGAGCCGAAGACGCGGCAGGCCTCCAGCCCTTTCTTCGCCGCCAGCCGTGTCTCCAGCTGTTCGTTGAGCGGGCCGTCGCCGGTGATAAGCCGCGAGGCGCCGGCGCCGACGCCGAATTGCTCTGCCGCCTGCGAGGCCGCCGCGATGAGGCGCGGATCGCAGGACAGCGAAAGATAGTCATTGTCGCAAAAGGAAATGAGGCCGCGTCCGGCGCGCTCGGCACGGCCTTCGGCCATGCGTCGGGTCGGCTTCAGCGTGCGGTGCTGGCCTGCGTCCCGAAGCCGCTCAAGCCGGCCCTCGGCATAACGTGTCAGACTCCCTAAAGACCTCATGCAGACAGGCTTCCTCGAAATTGCTTCGGGCCTGTCCTAGTGAGATGCGCAATTGCCGCAAGCCTTGTCTTTCAATGAAGGGACCGAACATGCCGAACCGTAATGACTGGTTCAGGAAGGGGCTGGACCATATCTGGCTGCCCTATGCCCAGATGAAGACGCTGCCGGACCCGGCACCCATCCGCTCAACGGAGGGTTCACTGCTGCTCATGGAGGACGGACGCACGCTCATCGACGGTGTCGGCAGCTGGTGGACGAGCGTGCATGGCTACAACCACCCGGCCCTCCTGAAAGCCGCCCATGACCAGCTCGACGCGATGCCGCATGTGATGCTGGGCGGGCTCGCGCATGAACAGGCCTACCGTCTCGCCGCCCGCCTGGCGCAGGTGACGCCGGGAACGCTGTCGCGGGTCTTTTTCACCGAGTCCGGATCGGTCGCGGTGGAAGTGGCGATGAAGATCGCGGTGCAATACGCCATGAACCGGACCGGTGCCCGGCGCACGCGCTTTGTGTCCTTCAAGGGCGGCTATCATGGCGACACCTTCGCGACCATGTCCGTCTGCGACCCTGAGGAAGGCATGCACAGCCTGTTCGCCGGTGTCGTGCCGGAACAATATGTCGTCGACCTGCCGGACAGTGATGATCGCGCTGCTGCGCTGGACAGGCTGCTTGCCCAGCATGACGACATCGCCGCGGTCATCGTCGAGCCGCTGATCCAGGGCGCGGGCGGGATGCGGATGCATAGCCCGGCTGTCCTGCAGACGCTGCGCGCGGCCTGCGACCGGCATGGCGTACTGCTGATCTTTGACGAGATCTTCACCGGCTTCGGGCGGACGGGCGAGCTGTTCGCCGCAGACCGTGCCGGGGTGACGCCGGACATCCTCTGTCTCGGCAAGGCATTGACGGGCGGGGTGACGCCGCTCGCCGCCACCATCGCCAGCGATGAGGTCTACGCCGCCTTCCACACCGACTCCGCCGAACACGCGCTGATGCATGGGCCGACCTTCACCGGCCATGCGATCGCCTGCGCGGTCGCGAATGCCGGGCTGGACCTGTTCGAGCGCGAGCCGCGGCTGGCACAGGTGCGCGCGGTGGAAAAGCAGCTGCTCGACGAACTCGATCCGCTGGCCAGCCTTCCCCAGGTCGCCGATGTACGCGTCTGCGGCGCTGTCGCCGCTGTGGAGTTCCGTGAGGATTTCGATGTCGAGGCGGCGCGGCGCTGGTTCATCGAGCAGGGCACCTTCATCCGCCCGCTCGGCCGGGTTGTCTACCTGACGCCTTCCTATGTCATCGAGAGTCGGCAGCTGAGCCGGCTCACCGGCGCCATCGCTGACTTCGCCGGGACGCTGGCAGGGTAAACCACTCCGGGACGTGACATCGAAAAACAATATGCTACACCCATCGCAGATGGGCGTCTGCGAGGGGCGTCCGGTTTTCGTCCAAACCGGCAGGGTTTATCATGAAACTGACAGCATCCACCGCGATCGCCGCGGTGCTCCTTCTTGGCGCGTGCGCCGCGACCACCGAGGCCAGTGCGCCGGACCAACCTGTAGAAACTGCGGACGCCTCCGCCGGTGCAGACGCCGCCAGCGCACCGGAACAGGCCGCTGACTTCGACCTCGAATACGAGAAGTTCACCCTCGAGAACGGCCTCGAAGTGATCCTCCACGTCGACCGATCGGACCCGATCGTCGCCTTCTCGACCGTTGTCCATGTCGGCTCGAACCGCGAGAAACCCGGCCGCACCGGCTTTGCCCACTTTTTCGAGCATATGGCGTTCAATGATTCCGAAAACGTCCCGCGTGGCTGGAACCGCAAGGCCATCCCGGACTGGGGCGGCGAGCGCAATGGCGGCACCTGGTCGGACGGCACGATCTACTACGAGGTCGTGCCCAAGGACGCCTTCGACAAGATCCTCTGGATCGACAGCGACCGGCTCGGCTACATGATCAACACCGTCACCGAGGCCGCGCTGGAGCGCGAGAAGCAGGTGGTGAAGAATGAGAAGCGCGAGCGGGTCGACAACCAGCCCTATGGCTATACGCAGGAAGTCATCCGAACCGCGCTCTATCCCGAAGGCCACCCGTATAGCTGGACGGTGATCGGCCAGCTGCCTGACCTTCAGGCAGCAACGCTGGACGATCTGAAAGAGTTCTACGAGCAGTATTACGGCGCCGGGAATGCGACGCTCTCCATCGTCGGCGATATCGACATCGAGGAAACCAAGGAGAAGGTCCAGCGCTGGTTCGGCGAGATCCGCAAGGGCCCGGATGTCGAAGCGCTCGCCCCCATGCCGGTCAAGCTGGAAGAGACGAAATCGCTCTGGTTCGAGGACAATTTTGCCAAGCTGCCCGAGCTGCGCATGACCTTTCCGACCGTCGAGGCCTATCATGAGGACGAGCAGGCCCTCGACGTGCTGGCCCGCCTGATCGCCGGGACAAAGACCTCCCCGCTCTACCGCGGGATTGTCGAGACCGAGGCGCTGGCCCCGGATGTGTCGGCCTACAACAACTCAATGGAACTGGCCGGCGAGTTCGTCTTCCGCGTCCGCGCCAAGGAGGGTGTCGACCTCGACACTGTTCAGGCCGCCATCGAGGACGCCTTTGCCACGTTCGAGGAAGAAGGCGTCAACGAAACAGACCTGCAGCGCATCAAGGCCGAGCAGGAAACCATTCTCTACAACAATCTCTCGACGGTGCTCGGCAAGGCCAACCAGATGTCGAGCGACAATGAGTTCGCGGGCGATCCGTCCTATGCGATCACCGAAGCCGAACTGCTGCGCGCGGTCACGGCCGAGGACGTGATGCGCGTCTACGAGACCTATATCAAGGACAAGCCGGCCGTGGTCACGAGCTTCGTCCCGCAGGGCGAGGCCGACCTGGCCCTGGAAGGGGCCGAGAAGGCCGAGGTCTGGATCGAGGAAGTCAAAGCCGACGTCGCCGCGGAAGAGGTCAGCCAGGGCGAGGAAGCCGACTACGAGAAGACGCCGAGCCAGTATGACCGCTCCGAGCCGCCTTTTGGCGACCTGCCGCTGATCGAAATGCCCGAGGTCTGGACGGCCGAGCTCGCAAACGGAGCCAGCCTCTTCGGCATCGAGAACAATGAGCTGCCGCTGGTGACCTTCGACATCGTCTTCGATGCCGGCTCCTGGATGGACCCGGACGGCAAGGTCGGCACGGCCAGCCTCGTCGCCGACATGCTGAATGAGGGCACGGCCACGAAAACCGCCGCCGAGCTGGAACAGGCCATCGGCCTGCTCGGCGCCGGCATCAGCGTCAGCGCCGATTCCGACAGCGTCACGATCAGCGCCACGACGCTTGCGCGCAATTTCGAGGAGGTTGCTGCCCTGATCGTGGAAATGCTGACCGAGCCGCGCTGGGATGAGGATTACTTCGCCCGCGAGAAATCAGCGGCCCTGACGACCATCAAGGACCGCGAAGCCAGCCCGCCTTACATCGCGGCCAATGCTTTCGCCAAACTGCTCTATGGCGCCGACCATCCGAAAGGCCGGTTCAGCATCGGTACCGAGGAGAGCGTAAGCGCCATCGAGCTGGATGACCTGAAGGCCTATTTCGACGAGATGCTCGCGACCAATGTGCGCATGCACATCGCCGGGGCCGTCTCTCAGGAACGGGCCGAAGCGGTCTTCGGTGAGATTGCCGGCCTGCTGGACGAGGAAAAGGTCGCCCTGCCCGAATCCGCGATCCCCGAACAGGATGATGAGGGCAAGGTCTACTTCATCGATGTGCCGGGCTCGAAACAGAGTGTGCTGGCCATCGGCAAGCTGACCGTCGCCACCCCGCATCCAGACTACAACAAGATCGTCTTCGCCAATGAGAAGCTCGGCGGCGGGATCAGCGGCGACCTTGCTCAGGTGCTGCGCATTGAGAAGGGCTACACCTATGGCGCCTATTCCTATGTGACGGGCGGCCTGGTGCCCCAGCCCTTCCGCATCGGCACGAGCGTGCGTGCCAATGCGACCGAGCCGTCGCTGGAGGTGATCAGGGACATGCTGGTGCAGTACGGGCCTGACTTTGACGAGGCAGCCGTCGAGCTGACGCGTCAGAAGCTGGTCAAGGAAGACACCCGCGCCTTTGAAAGCCTCAGCGAGAAGCTCGGAACGCTCCGGGAGATCTCCAAGTACGGCAAGAGCCTGACTTTCGTCGAAGACGAACAGCAGGAACTCCTGTCCATGCCGCTGGAGGAATACAAGCGCGTGATCGCCGAATACCTCGCCGAGCCGGACATGACCTGGATCATCATTGGCGATGGCGAGACCCAGCTGGAACCGGTGAAATCCTTCGCCGGCGGCGACGTCACCCTGCTCGACATCTTCGGCGACCCGGTGGAAGCCGGCACGCCGTCAGAGGAGTGATCTACAAACCATGCGGGCGGTGCTGATCAGGCGCTGCCCGCACTGGCCTGCTCACGCGCTGCCTTCTGCCCCGTCGTTCCGAAGATGCGAAGATGCAGCATCAGCAACGCCGGCAGGATGAAGATCAGCATCGCGGTTCCGAACAGGATGCCGAAGCCAAGCGAAATGGCCGTCGGGATCAGGAACTGGGCCTGAAGGCTGGTTTCCATGATGATCGGTGTCACGCCCAGAAAGGTCGTCAGCGTGGTCAGCATGATCGCCCGGAAGCGGTCCAGCATGGCCGCAATAACGGCGTCGTGCGGGTCCTCACCCTGATCGAGACGCTCATTCAGGAAGTCCGTCACCATCAGGGATGTGTTGATGATCACGCCTGACAGGCCGATGATCCCGAAGAAGGACAGGAGGGTCAGGTCGGCGCCCATGATGCCGTGGCCCAGCAGGGCACCGACAAAGCCGAACGGGATGGCCGCCATGATGACGATGGGCTGGCTATAGGAGCGGAAGTTCAGCGCCAGCAGGCAGTAGATCCCGATCATGGCCAGCAGGAAGTTGCGGACGAGGACCGGTTCGGCCTCGGCCTGGTCTTCCTGGTCGCCGGACACGCGCATGGTCAGCCCGTCATATTGCTGCTGCAGGCGCGGCAGGACGACATCGAACATATGGTCGGACACGATATCGGCTGTCGTGACATCCTCGTCCACGAAGGCGCTCAATGAGTAGATACGGCGGCCATTCACGCGGTTAATGGAGGCCGGTGCCGGCGCGATGGAAAGCTCCGCCAGATTGTGCATCGGCACGAAACCATCACCGACTTTCACGCGCAGGCGCTTCAGGGTCTCCAGCGAGTCGCGCTCATTTTCGGGCAGAAGGACCCGGACGGGGATTTCCTCGCGGTCGCGCTGGATGCGCACCGCCTCGGCCCCGAAGAAGGCCGCGCGCACTTCGCGGGCAAGGTCGTTCTGGGTGATGCCGTAATTACGCGCCAGAGGCTTCAGGCGGATCTGCACTTCCTCGGTCGTGCGGAAGCGGTCATCGCGCACGTCATAGACGCCGGGACGGGATTCCAGCTCGCGGCGAAGGTCGAGAACGGCATCGCGGGTCTGCTCGTCGGTCCTGGCCGAGATCTGCAGCTGGATCGGCGCACCGGGGCTGACGAGGTCCGAGGTGAAGGTCAGCTTCTCCGCGCCGGGGATATTGCCGACAGCCTGGCGCCATTCGCGCTCGAAACTGCCGGCGCCGAAATCCCGGCTGGCGGACTCCTTGAGCTTGGCGACAACATAGGCGCGGTTGCCGGACGATCCGGGTCCGCCGCCGCCTTCAAGGGGATTGCCGCCCCCGCCGCCGATTGGCGAGCCGATCTGGTACAGCACGCCTTCAAGCGCGCCCTCGTCGGACGAGACATTTTTCGCTGCGACACTGGCCGCCTCGGAAATCGTTCCGGCAAAGCGCTGGGTCTGAACCTCGGACGTGCCTTCCGACAGCTCCAGCTCAGCGGTGACATAGTCGCCCTCAACGGCCGGGAAGAAGATGAATTTGAGATAGCCGCTCGATGTCAGCGACTGGGCTGCGAAGAAGATACCGACGCCAATCAGCACGATCATGGCCGGGCGCAGGACGACAAACTCCATCACGCGGCGAAGTGGGCCGTCTGTAAAACTGCGCAGGCGCGCGGCGACCCGGTCGCGCACCGGATCGGCAATCCGCCGGGGTGACCAGCGGCCCGGCTTCTTCTCTTCAAGATGCGAGAGGTGGCGCGGCAGGATGAAGAAACTCTCCACCAGCGAGATCACCAGCAGGATGATGACCACCGCAGAGACCTGTCCGAGGAACTGGCCGAACAGGCCGGGCACCAGGAGGATGGGCACGAAGGCGGTAATCGTGGTCGAGACGGAAAACAGGACCGGCCGGGCAACCCGCAACACGCCGAGGCGCGCGGCTTCCATTGGCGCATGCCCGCGCCGCCAGTTGGCGTGGATGTTCTCACCCACGACGATGGCGTCATCCACGATGATACCGATGGCCAGGATAAAGCCGAACAGGGAGAGCTGGTTGATCGTCACCCCGAAGAGGAACATCGGGAAGAAGGCCGCAACGAAGCTGACCCCAACCCCCAGCGCCACCCAGAAGGCGATGCGCAGGTCGAGGAAAAGCAGGAGCAGCAACGTCACAAGGACGAGGCCGAGAATGGCATTGCGCACCAGCAGGTCGATCCGCGAGCGCAAATTGACGGATTCATCGCGCCAGAGCTCGTGTGAAATGCCAGCCGGCAAGGCATCCCAGATCTCCGTATCGAGGTAATCCCGGACAATATCGGCATTATCCAGCGTCTTCTCGCTGCCGACCCTGAAGACCGAAACGATCGAGGCGGGCTGTCCCTTGAACACCGCTTCGATCGGATCGTCGGAGAGGTCATCGGTGATCGTCGCGATATCGCCCAGATAGATCGGCCGGCCATTGCTTCCCGCACCGACGACAATGTTGGCAAACTCGGCGCCGCTCCGTCGTTCGCCGACGGCCCGCACGCGAAGCAGCTGGCGGTCGTCCTCGATCTCGCCGGCCGACAGGTCGATGCTTTGCTGGCCGATCGCCTGCGCAATCGCGGTAAGGCTGATATTGCGGGCGCGAAGCTCCTGCTCGGGTATGGCAATCCGGATCAGGTAATCGGGCACGCCGCCGATCTCGACGAGCGACAGCCCGTCCTTGGCGGCGAGATCCCGGCGCACGCGGTCGGCCGCCTGCTTCAGCAGCCGCCGGTCGGCATCACCATAAAGGATGATCTGGGCGACCAGCTCATCCGGCTCCACCTCTGTGACCTGCGGTGACTCGGAATTCTGCGGGAACACGGTAATCCGGCCGAGCTCGTTCTTCACCTCGTCGAGCATGTCGGCCATGCTCTCGCTCTCGGGAATATCGACGATGACATTGCCGACGCCCGACGCAGCAAGGCCAGTGACCTTGTCGACGCCTTCCAGGCCTTCAAGCCGCTCTTCGATCGGCCGGACGATGGAGGTTTCGACATCTTCCGGCGTTGCGCCCGGATAGGGCACGGTGATAGAGATCTGGTTGGTCTCGATGGGCGGGAAGACGCGCACATTCAGCGCCGACAGCGACGCCACGCCGGCAATCACCAGGAAGACCATGAGGAGATTGGCAGCAACCCGGTTTGCGAGAACGCCTTCGATCCAGCGGTTCACGAGCCGGACTCCATGACGTGGACCCGCATGCCTTCGATTTCTTCCGACAGCACGGTCGTCATGACGCGCTCATCGCCTGTGAGGTCCGGGGCATGCACGAGAATGGCATCATCGGACTGGTCGATCGGGTCGACACTGACGCGGCGGGCCTGTTCGTCCTCATCGATCACCCAGATATAGGAATCCTGGCGAACCGCGCCCTTCGGCAGGCTCCAGACAGGGGTCTCGGAGACGCCCTGGACAACAATGTCCATGAAATCGTCGGTGAAGACTTCGCCTTCATTCTCGGGGATGAACGCGTCCGGAAAAACCGCGATCACGGTGGCCGTGCGCGAGCCCTGGTCGATGACGGGCGAGAATTCAGCGAGGTAGCCATCCAGCGTCTTGCTGCCGAGCGAACTGCCATTCGGCACGGCGCGAACCGGCAGGCGCCCATCCTCCGCCGCGCGCATGGCCGCCCGGACCGCCGCAATATCCTCAGCCGGCAAGCCGGCCTGGATTTCACCGGCACCGGCGCTGATCAGTGTGGCGAGAGGCTGGCCGGGCGCGACGAATGTGCCCGGCGCGACAGACTCGCTGGTCACGATGGCATCGAAGGGCGCAGTGATGACGGCCTTGTTCAGCGTGCGCTGTGCCACGACGAGTTGCGCTTCGGCCTGCTGGACGGCGGCCTGCGCATCTTCATAAGCCGCCAGCGCCTGCTCTGCTGCCTTTTCGGGGGATGCCCCAATCTCCGACAGCCTCTGCTGGCGGTTCTTCTCGGCCTCTGCCTGCTGCAGGCGGGCCTTCGCCGTGGAGAGCTGCGCCCTGGCGCGGGCCAGGTCGGCGCGGAAGTCGCCATCATCGATCTTGAGGATGGTTTCGCCCTTGGCGATACGGCCGCCGACTTCCAGGGCCGGGTTGAGCGCCGTCACCTTGCCGGAAACCTCGCCGACAAGGCTGAGGGAGTCGCGCGCCTGAAGACGTCCGGGCGCCGACACGTCATATGTCCGCCCGGCGGACTCGACGCTGGCCGTCTCGACATAGGGAATACTGTCTTCACGGGCCGTGGCGGTTTCGTTGACCCCGGACCGGGCGCCCGCAACCGTCATGATCGCGAAGCCGACAGCCGCGACAAGCAGCCCGGCCAGAATCCACACGCGGCTCGGTTTTTCTGCACGGCTCTTCTGCGAGCCCGTTTCGGACGTCATAACAGTTCCCAACACACCCTGGGGCAAATATCCGACTGGACCTCACCCTCTATGATTGTACATGGTGCCACCGACCCGTTTTGCCAGCAGACCCGTTTTGATGACCTTCCATCCCACAAAAGTATCAATCTTTGCTTTATGCGCTTTAACGATGACAGGCTGCCTGTCCGTCGGGCCGGACTATGAGCCACCCGCTCTCGACACCTATCAGGACGCATGGATCGCCGGAGAGAGCGATGTGCTGGCACCCGGTGCGGTTGCAGAAGCCGACTGGTGGCAGGCCTTCAACGACGCCCACATGACGCGCCTGGTCGAGGATGCGGCCAGCAGCAATCTCGATCTCATGGAGGCGAATGCCAATATCGAAGCGGCCCGTGCTGCTGTAAATGCAGCACGCGCGAGCCGGTTCCCGATGGGACAGCTGTCCGGCAGCGTTACCCGGCAGAAGCAATCCAGCGGTACCTTTGGCGCGGACCTGCCTTTCGAGTTCACAGCCCAGACCCAGTATTCGGCTGGTGCCGATGCGAGCTGGGAAGCGGACCTGTTCGGCCGCATCGCCAACAGTATCGGCCAGGCCGAGGCGGCGCTTGGCGGGCGCGAGGCGGTTGCAGCCGACGTCGCGCGGGCCGTTACCGCGCAGACTGCGACGACTTATCTCACCCTTCGCGAACTCGATGCCCGGATCAGCGTGAACACTGAAAGCCTCGCGCGCCAGGAGGAGGTACTCGACCTGACACGCCAGCTCAGGGATGCCGGCGAGATCGCCGACATGGATGTCGAACGCCAGAGCAATCTGGTGGAATCGACCCGCGCAGGCATCGTCGCGCTGAAGTCCGCGCGGTCCGAAACGCTGGCCGGGCTGGCGCGGCTGACGGGCAAGACCGTACCGGATTTCCTCACCACCTATCCGGACCTCGAATCCTATCAGACCGACAGGCTGCCGCCGGTCGAGGCATTCCAGCCGATTGCCATCGCTGCCCCTGTCGACCTGTTGCGCCGCCGGCCCGATATCCGCGCGGCCGAGCGCCAGCTTGCCGCAGCGAACTATGTCGTGGGCGCGGAAATGGCCGACCTCTACCCCCGCCTGACCCTGTCCGGACAGGCCGCATTCACCGCCAATGAACCCGGCAACCTCTTTTCCGACGAAGCGCTCGGTTACAGTTTCGGCCCGCGTCTCAGCTGGGGCATCTTCAACCTGCCGCTGACACGCGCCCAGATCGAGCAGGCCGAAGCCGAAGCCAGGGCCGCCGAAGCCAGTTTCGAAGGCGCCGTCATCCAGGCCCTCACGGAAACGGATGCGGCACTGGAAGCCTATAATTTCGCGGTCGAGGAGGCCGCGCTGCGGGTCAAGGCGCTGGGATCGGCCGAGCGGGCGCTCGACCTTGTCGAGCTTCGCTACCAGGAAGGCGCCGACAGCCTGCTCAGCCTGATCGATGCCCAGCGCCAGACCCTGTCGGCGAGCGATGCCGAAGTGCAGGCCCGGCATGAGGCGCTGCGCCGGCGGGTCACGGTGTATCGTGCCTTCGGCGGCTAGGTCCTGGCCTCAGCCGAACCCTTCGATCTTGTGGTAGGCGCGCCCCTGATAGATCAGGCAGGTGGTCGCCTGGCTGACCGAAATGTCGAGCGCCTTGCAGAAGAAGACCGTGTGGGTGCCGTATTCGACCGCCTTGTCGACCTCGCAATCGAAATAGGCCGCCGTTTCCGCAAGCACGGGATTGCCAATGGGGCTGTCCTGCCACTCGCCCGTATCGAAGCGCCTGGCCGGGACAACGGACGGATTTGAGAACGCCGCACTGACGGTTTCCTGGTCGCAGGACAGGACGTTCACGCACAACCGGCCATTGGTCTTGATCGCGGCGTTCGCGCCGGAATTGCGGTTCACGCACACGATCAGCGAGGGCGGATCGTCCGACACCGCGGTCACAGCCGAGGCCGTGATGCCGTAGCGCCCGGCGGGGCCGCCGGTCGACAGGATGCACACAGCTGAGCCGAGTTGGGCCATGGCGGCCCGGAATGACTGGCTGTCATTCGTCATGAAAGGTTTCGCTCCAGGCGATCTTTGAGGGTCTTGCTAGAACTTATTCACGATTTGCCGGATTTCGAGCGAAAAGCCGCAATTCACTGTCTTGAAGCCCATGAGTGCCCCAGCCGGCGTCAGCGTGCGCGCTTCATCCGCTCGAGCATGCCGGAAACGGGCACGACGTCTGCGCCCGACGCCTCGATGGCATCCAGCAGCTGCTCGAAAGCCCGCGGCGTGCAGCCCCAGCGGCTTGGATTGTCGGCGATATCGTGGGTGAAGATGATCAGCCAGTCGCGATCGCCCTTCATGCTGGCAAGCTGGTCCAGCGCGAGCGCCGTGCCGCCATTATGGTCTTCGATGCCGGTCGCCTTGAGCAGGCCGAGATCGGCGGCGTCATTGTGAACGCCGGGGCGCACACCGCGCAGGGCCGGCATCCGCCGCATCAGGAGACGCTTGGCCGAGACATCCAGACGGCCATAGGGAAAGGCAAAGCTCTTCGCGCGCGGCAGGTGGTGCTTGCGGAAGAAGGCGTGGTTGCGGCCAAGGTCGCGCAGCACTGCCTCGTCGCTCGCTGGCGCGCAGTCCATATGGCTGAACGTATGGCAGCCAATATCGTGCTTCTCGCGCTTGAGGCGCTGCAGGTCGCCCGCGTCGAACATGCGTCCGTGAATGTGATGGTCTGTGCCCATCATGCCGCCAGCGGCATACCAGGTCGCCTTCCAGCCGCGGCGGGTCAGCGCCGGCAGAGCCTCGGTCACCGCGGACTTCGGGAAGTCGTCGAAACAGATCGAGACATGGCGTCCACGCGGCAGCAGCCGCTTGTCAGTCGCGACAAACGCGGCGCAGCTTCGCGAATTTTCTGGACCGGCTTTTGTAAATAGTAACCGAGAGCAGTCATATTGCCTCCTGGGGACATGGAGTTGCCCCGGGCCATGCAAGTTCTTCGCCAGTCATGAGAAAAACCGCGACATGTCTGCCGATCGCCGCGCTGTCCGCCGATGACAGGGCCGCCTGGACATCCATGCGCGCGCAGGACGACGCCCTGGCGAGCCCCTACTTCTCGCTCGATTACCTCACGGCGCTGGACAGCGTCTATCCGGGGGTCGAGGTGATCAGGGTCACCGAGGCGGGTGCGCCCCTCGCCTTCCTGCCCTTCCGGCGCGACATGATCGGCACGGGCCGTGCGCCCGATGGCCTGCTCGGGGATCTGCACGGAGTGATCGCAGCGCCGAACACAAGCATCGACCTGCCGGCCACGCTGCGCCAGTGCGGGCTCGGCGGCTATGCCTTCTCTGCGGTTCCCTACCAGCAGGCCCGCCATGGGCTCGCCGGCGCCGCAGGCGAAGGCAATCAGGTCATGGACCTCACCGGCGGGTATGCAGGCTATCTTGCCGAACGCTACGAGGCCAGCAGCTCATTCCGCCGCACCCACCGCAAGATCGAGAAACTGCTCGACAGCGGTGAGGTTCAGATCACCCATGACACGTTCGACGAAACCGCCTTCCGCCGGCTGATCGAGCTGAAGCAGGACGGCTATGCCAGCGCCGGACATTTCGACGTGTTCTCGCTCGGCTGGCCCGAAGCGCTGCTGCGCCGGCTCGCCGGATCGTCCACCGGCGATGTGAGCGGCGTCTTCTCGATCATGAAAATCGGCGGAGACTTCGCTGCGGCCTGCTTCTGCATGCGATCGCAATCGGTGCTCCACTACTGGTTCCCCGGTTATGAAAAAGCCTTCTCGGAGAGCAAGCCGGGCCATGCCATGCTGTTCAGCCTCGCCGAGTGGGCCGCAAGCCAGGGCATTCGCGAGTTTCATCTCGGCCTCGGCAATGTGCAGTACAAACGGCAGATGGCCAGCTACGCAGCCCCAGTGCGTGCCGGGGCGGTTGCTGTCGGCGCACCGCAGAAACTGGTCGCCGGCTTTCACGCCTGGAGCAGCCGTCGCGAAGCCCGCCGGCAGCGGCTTGGCCCGCTGTCGGCAAAGCTGGCGAGAAAGCTGGAGCGGGTCTCCATCGTAGGCCGTCTCGGCGCCTGAGACATTCTGTCCCGCAATCGCGTGACTTTCCGGCACGGCAAGTGTCTTTTGTTAACCAAATATCGAAGGTCTTCACTCATAAGCTCAAGCTATTGATTTTTCGGGGCGGAGACTTGGTCATGGACGCGAAAAGCAAAAAGGCTGTGGGGGCCGGAGAGGAGACGGGCGTACGCAAGTCTCACAAGGACGTATACGATCTGGCCGGTCAGGCCTTCCAGATGATAGACCGGTACGAAACACCGCCCTATCCCAGCACCTACGCCCTCTGGTACGCTTATGTCTCGCGCTCGAACGAGAAACTGGTCTCGACCGTCGAGGAGATGCTGGAGCGCGGCGGCGCTCTCAGCGCCTACGAAATCGACGAGGTCTGCAAGACTCACCTGTCGGACTCCGACGCACAGGCTGCGCAGCAGAATATCGGCCGGCAATTCGAGACGCAGCTCTCCGCCGTGCTCACCATGATCCAGAAGAGCGTCAGCGACAATGAGAGCTTCGCCGAAGTCCTCGACAAGATCGAGGAAGACCTGCCGCAATCGGTCACGGCCGACCATATCGACACCATCCTTCAAAGCCTGATGGTGGAAAACCGCCGGATGGCCGAACAGAGCCAGGCGCTGAATGACGGCCTTCGCCAGTCGCAGCGCCAGATCGAACAGCTCAACCGGGAGCTTGAGGAAGTCCGCAGCCAAAGCATGCGCGACCCGCTGACCGGTATCGCCAATCGCAGGGCCTTCGATGCCCGCCTCGCCGCGGAACTGAATTCAAGTTCGGAGGATAACAGCCAGCTTTGCCTGGCGCTGGCCGACATCGACCACTTCAAGAAAGTGAACGATACTTACGGCCACAGGGTGGGCGATGAAGTGCTGAAAGTCTTCGCCACGATCGTCAGCGAAAACATCAAGGGCCAGGACATGGTTGCGCGCTATGGCGGTGAGGAATTCGCCATCATCCTGCCGCGCACCGATGTACGCAGCGCCTTCAACCTGATCGACAAGATCCGCCAGCAATTCGCCAAGACGAACCTGATCTTCAAACAGTCCCGCCAGGGGCTCGGCCAGATCACCTGTTCCTTCGGCATTGCGAGCTACCGTCCGGGTGTCGATGCCAAGACCTTTGTCGAGCAGGCTGACCGCAAGCTCTATCTCGCCAAGGACCTTGGCCGGAACCAGGTCCAGGCTGACGGCCTCACACAGGCTGCGGCCTAGGCCGGGGGCTTAACCGGAGGCGAGCTGGCCTTCGGAATGGATTGCCTTCTTCAGCGCCTCGCGCGCCTCCTGCAGCGCCTGTTTCTTGCGCCCGATCACCTCACGCACCGCATCGGCCTGCTTCTTCAGGAAGGCCGCGCGGCCAAATTTCATGGCCAGCACGAAATCGGCATAATCGCCCTGTCCAGGATCCAGCGCGGACATCTCGGCTTCAAGTGCCGCCAGCCGGCGCTCCTCGGCGCGCAGTTCGGCGATGGCGAGTGCATGAACCTGCTCGGCCCGCTGGCGTTTCAGCGACACCAGCTTCTTCAGCGTCCTGTCAGCCTGGGGCCCGGCCATGCTCACAAATGCTCCTTGAGGCGTTCGGCGAAGCTGATCGCGGCGGCGACGGCGGCGAAGTGTTCAGGATGGATTTCCTCGTCAATCTCGACAAGGCGGTAGATCGAGCGTGTCGCGGGCGGATCGCGGTGGATCGGGATGTTGTTGTCCAGCGCGATCTCGCGGATCTTGGCGGCGAGATGGTCGACGCCCTTGGCGACACAGATCGGCGCGCGGCTGTCGTCCGGGTCCCATTTCAGAGCAACGGCATAGTGTTCCGGGTTGACCATGACGACCGTGGCATCCTTCACATTGCCGAGCATCTCGCTGCGGGAGATCTTGGTCGCCTTCTCGCGGCGCTGCTGCTTGAGCTGCGGGTCGCCTTCGGACTGCTTGACCTCCTTCTTGATTTCTTCGCGGGTCATTTTCAGCCGGTTGGCATGGAGCTGCTTCTGGAGCGGCAGGTCGATAGCGGCGAGCACGAAATAGAACGCGGCAAACAGGGTGAAGAGCAGCATCACCTGCGCGAAGGTGAACTCGAACATCTGGCCCTTCTGCACGGCGCTTGAGCCGTAATAGCTCTGCACGAAATGCCAGAGGAAGATGGCCGCGATCAGTCCCGCGAACAGCATCTTCGCGGTGTCCTTGAGGAAGTCGAGCAGGCCCTTGGGGCCGTATTTCTTCTTCAGGTTCTCGGCGGGCATCAGCTTCTTCATATCCGGCTTGATCTTCTTGGCCGAGAAGGCAATCGCCCGCTGTACGACAAGCGCGGCAAGAATGAAGGCGAAGACCAGGATGAAAAGCGGCGCGAAGCTCATCAGCACGCCGATGAGCCAGCCCTGCGCAGCCTGTCCGCCGCCAGCGAAAATGTCATTGGAGTAGCTGTCGGCATGATAGAACAGCGATGACATCTTGGAGAAGGCATCATTGGCGAAGGTCGCGCTGTAGGCGAAGGCTGCCAGGATGATCCCGGCGAGCAGCGCGAAGGCATTGGCCTCCTTGGACTGCGGCACATCCCCTTCCCGGCGCGCCTCGCGCAGGCGCTGCTCGGTGGCCTCAAACTCCTTTTCACCGCTCTGTTCGTTGTCTTCGGCCATCGCCTCCCCCTACAGCCAGCCGACAAGTCCGGGCACACGTTCCATCCAGACCGTGAGCATGGTGACAAGCGAGATTGTGAGCAGGATGAGACCCGCCCCGATCATGAAGGGCGCGCCGACAAAGGCGACCATCAGCGAAGGCAGCGCCTTGTTTATGAAGCCCAGGCAGATGTTGTATAGCAGGTTGATCGCAACGAATGGCCAGGCGAGCAGGATCGCGAAATTGAACGCGTTGAAGCTGCTGTTGATGAGGAATGTCACGTCGATCCCGGACAGCGCCCCGGCCGGTATCTCGGCATACATCTCGGCCAGCCTCGCAAACACGCTGAGATGGTAGTCGGCCGACAGCAGCAGCGCCGTCCCGGCCATGGACAGCATGTTGGCGGTCAGCGTCTGCGCCTCGGTCTCCAGCGCGATGCCCAGCATCTGCGACAGGCCGATGACCTGCGCGATGATGGTCCCGGCAATTGACAGCATCCAGATCGACAGGCGCAGCGCGACCCCGAGGAAGAGGCCGATAATGGCTTCGCTGAACAGCAGGCTGAAATAGTCCGAAAAGCCGTCCAGCTGCGGGCGCGGGATAACACCGGCAGCGGCAAAGGCGGTCGATATGGCCAGCAGCACAGCCACGCGCGCCCGCATCGGCACGACCTGCTCGCCAATGCCCGGCATCAGGAAGACAACAAAGCCCAGCCGCGCGACGATCGTCATGAAAAGCGCGATCCAGGCGGTGAATTCAGCGGTGAGATAGCCGCTATCTGGCATCAGACCACGCCGACAATGTACGGCTTGCTCTTCGACCCGATCTCTTCATAGGCGAGCACCGAATTGCGGATGCCCTTGCTGGCCAGCACGGTCTGCAGGAAGCGGCGCCGGCGCGAGGAGGTCGCGACCGCAGCGACGACGCCCTTCTGCGCGGCTTCGTTGAGCTTGGACTGCACCGAATTGGTCAGCTCACCGAACAGTTCCGGCGGCAGGGCGATGTCGGAATGGCCGTCATCGCGGTTGATCTCATGCTCGGCAAAGCGCTGCTCCCAGTTGGCGCCGAGCTGCAGCAGCGGCAGGCGCCCCTGCGTGTCCTGCAGGCGGTCGACGATCTGGAAGCCAAGGCGCTGGCGGACCATCTCCACGATGCGCTGGGGATTGTTCGACTGCGATTTTACCTCGGCCACGGTCTCGATGATCAGGAACAGGTTGCGGATGGCGACGCGCTCCTCGAGCAGAAGGCGCAGCACGCTGAGCAGGAGTTCCGGCGAGACCTTGCCCGGGATGTATTCGTCGAGGAAGCGCTGGTTGGCGGCGGCGCGCTCGCTGTCGCTGATCCGGGTCAGCGCGTCGAGCGTGTCGAGCATCACCATACGGGTGAAGACCAGCGAGAAATTGTTCTGGATGACTTCCAGCATGTGCGTGGCGAGCACTTCGGTCGCCTCGATGGCGGGCACACCGGCGGCGGCCAGTTCCTGCTTCTTGCTGTTGGGCAGCCAGCGGGCATCGGCCTTGTAGACCGGCTCCTTCACCTTCTCGCCGGAGAGATGCGGCAGCTGGCTGTCTTCCATCAGCGCCAGCACCGAGCCGGGGCGCAGCGTACCGCCATCGACCTTCACCCCCTGGATGCGGATCCGGTAGTCGTTCTTCTTCAGCGTCGGATTGTCTGTCATGCGGATCGAGGGCAGGACGAAGCCATATTCCTCGGCGATATAGCGGCGGATCTTCTCGATCCGGCTCTCGAAGCCGCCGGCCCCCTGCAGGGCCATGCTGACCAGGTCCGGGGCGACTTCCAGGTGGATTTCATCGGCATAGATGGCATCGCCGATCTGGGCAGCCTTGGGTGTTTCGGCCTCTTCCGGCTCTTCGGCTTCATTGGCCTTGGCGTCGGCATGCTGGCGGATCATCCAGGACGCCGCACCAAACCCGCCGGCGGCGAGCATGAAAGGCACAAAGGGCAGGCCAGGCAGCAGGGCGAAGGCCGCCAGGATGCCCGCAACGATCATCAGCGCCGTCGCATTACCGGCGAGCTGCTTGCCGAGCGCCTCGTCGATCGCGCCATCGTCGCGGCCCTTGGACAGCAGCATCGCGGCCGACACCGAAACGATCACCGACGGGATCTGCGAGACCAGGCCGTCACCGACGGTCAGGATGGAATAGTTGTTCAGCGCCTCGGTGAAGGAGAGCTGGTGGCTGAACATGCCGAAGCCGATCCCGGCCACAAGGTTCAGCGCGGTGATCAGCAGACCCGCAATCGCGTCACCCTTCACGAATTTCGACGCACCGTCCAGCGAGCCGAGGAAGGCGGCTTCTTCCTGTTCCTTCTGGCGGCGCTGCTTGGCTTCTTCGTGGCTGATCGCGCCGACGGCAAGGTCACTGTCGATGGCGAGCTGTTTGCCGGGCATCGCGTCGAGGGCAAAGCGCGCCCCGACTTCCGCCATCCGGCCTGCACCCTTGGTAATGACCATGAAGTTCACGATCACCAGCACGCCGAACACGACGAGGCCGACAAACAGATTGCCGCCCATGATGAACATGGCGAAGCCCTCGATGACCCCGCCGGCCGCATCGGTGCCGGTATGGCCTTCGCTGATGATCAGCTTGGTCGATGACACGTTGAGCGCCAGCCTCAGGATCAGCGAGGCCAGCAGCACGCTGGGAAAGGATGAGAAGTCGAGCGGCTTCTCGATGAAGATCGAGGTCGTGAAGATCAGGATGGCGAAGGCGAAGGATATGGTCAGGCCGATATCCATGACCCAGGCCGGAACGGGCAGCACCATCACCAGGATGATCAGCATCAGGCCGATGGCGAGAAACGCGGTCGGCTTTGACAGATCAAAGAGTTTGCTCTTCGGCATGGTGCGCCCTTGGCCCTAGCTGCCGACCAGCGGCAGGATGGAATTGTTGAACAGGTCGAGCGCGATGCGCGTCATGTAGCCGAGCGTCAGGAACAGGACGACGACCACCGCGAAGATCTTCGGCACGAAGGTCAGCGTCATTTCCTGGATCGAGGTCAGCGCCTGCAACAGGCCGACCACGAAACCGAGCACCAGCGTGACCGACAGGATCGGCAGGCTCATCAGCACCGCCGCCCAGAGCGCACTCCTGAGAACCTCGAAGATGGCAAGTTCAGTCATGCCGCCCCGTCAGACCGGCATCCGCAGGAGTTCCTGATAGGCCTCGACCACCTTGTCGCGGATCGTCACCGCGGCATCGAGGACAAGTTCGGCATTCGCCAGGGCTTCCACCATGGCGTGCGGATCGGCGCCGGAGACGGCCGTATCGATGGCCGCCTTCTCGGCGCCCTGCACGGCGTCCTTGAAGTTGGCGAAGGTCTCGGCGACCTCGTTCTTTCCGGCGTCCTGCTGCGGCGCGGCCGCTTTGGTCTGCGCCGATTTGACGGAATTCAGTGCGGCGTAAGCACTGAAACTGACATCAGCCATCTAGCCCTCCTAGCGTCTGAGAATGTCGAGCAGGGAGCGGTACATCGACCGGGCCTGCTGGAATGAGTTGAGGTTGGCCTCATAGCTGCGGTTGGCTTCGCGCATGTCGGCCATTTCGGTGACGACCTGGACGTTGGACATCTCGATATATCCATTCTCGTCGGCCATCGGGTGGGTCGGGTCGAGGCGGGTTTCGCCCTCGGACTGGTCAAGTTCGACACGCGCGGCCCGGAAGGCGTCGGCGCCGGTCGAAAGCTCGTCGAGGACGAGGAATTTCCGCTTGTAGCCGGGCGTATCCACGTTCGAGATGTTCTGCGAGGTCACATCGAGACGCTTGGTCTGCAGGTCCATGCCGGCGAGCGCCTGCATCATTGTAGCCCTGAGTGGATTCATGGTTCAGCCCTCTCTAGATCTTCCGGCCGAGCGCGGCGCGCAGCAGGTCGAGTGACTTGGTGTAAACGGTCAGCGCAAGCTCGTGCTGGCCGACGGCGTCGACAGCCTTGAACACTTCCTGCTCGATATTCACGGTGTTGCCGTTGGGCGATGCGCCGGTCTCGACGTCGAACGTCTTGAACCGGGTCGCCTCGCCGCCCGCAGCCTCGGTCGAGCTGGTGCGCGTGAGATAATCCTGGAAGGATTCAATCTCGCTCGCCTTGTAGCCGGGCTCGTCGGCATGCGCGATGTTCGTCGCCGCCACTTTCTGGCTTTCGGCGGAGTGCCGGGCCATTGCGCTGTAGACTTTGAAGATGTCGAGATTCGAAATCACGGCCGGAATCATCCTGGTTAACTGTTTGGAAAAACTGCCTGTCTAATTTGAACAAAAAGTTAATGAATCTGCGGGATTTGTTTACGTGTTGCATTTGACGTCACAGACCAGAGACAGCCTGTTCCAGCTTTGGGGGACAGTAACGGACGTGTCGCCGGGCATCATCCGCATTGCGGGCATCAGCCAGTCGGCGGGCATCGGCAATGAAGTGTCGCTGATGACGCCGGACGGGCCGGTGCATGGCGAAATCCTGAATGTAAGCGACAATCGGGCAACCGCCCTGCTTTTTCGCGATTCAGATGCGATCCGCATCGGTGACCGGGTCAATATCGAGCGCGATGCGCGGGTCACGCCGGGCGATCACTGGCTTGGACGGATCGTCAATTATCGCGGCGAAGTGGTCGGCGACGACCAGCCCCTGCCCCCGCCCGGCCTGAAGAGCCGGCGCCTGCATGCCGCCGCACCGTCCGCCCATGCGCGAAAGGGCCTTGGCGAGCGCCTGAATACGGGCTGGATGATCACCGATACCGTGCTTCCGATCTGCCGCGGCCAGCGGCTCGGCCTGTTTGCCGGCTCCGGCATCGGCAAGTCGACCTTCCTGGGCGGGCTCGCTTGCGGGCTGCAGGCTGACCGGGTCGTCGTCGGCCTGATCGGCGAGCGCTCACGCGAGGTCGGCGAGTTCTTCAACCGCACGCTCACCCCCGAGGCGCGCGAGCGCACCGTGATTGTCGCGGCGACGGCGAGCGAGCCGCCCGGCGCAAAGAAACGCGCCGCCTATTGCGCCATGGCGGCGGCCGAACATTTCCGCGACGAAGGCCACCAGGTCCTGCTGCTGTTCGACTCGATCACGCGCTTTGCCGAAGCCCATCGCGAGACCGCGCTGACGGCCGGCGAAACGCCTGCACTCAACGCCTTCCCGCCATCGACGGTGCGCACCATCGCCGAGCTGGCCGAACGGGCCGGCCCCGGCACGGATGCGCAGGGCGACATCACGGCGATCTTTTCGGTGCTGGTGGCGGGCTCCGACATGGAAGAGCCGGTCGCGGACATGGTGCGCGGCATCCTCGACGGGCACATCATCATGGACCGGCGCATCGCCGACCGCGGCCGCTACCCGGCCATCGACATATTGCGCAGCGTGTCGCGCTCCCTGCCGGGCGCGGCGACGGACGATGAGAATGCCCTGCTGCGCGACTACAGGCGCTACCTGTCGCTCTATGAGGAGATCGCGCCGATGCTGCGGGCCAATCTCTATGAACGCGGCCACGATGCGCAGGGCGACCGCGCCATCGATCTCTTTCCGCATCTCGACGGCTTCGTTTCGCTGAAGAATGACGGCGACATCCCGCTCGCCTTCGACCTGATGAAGAGCCTGCTGAACGCCGGAAAGCCGGAGCCTGCGCCTAGCGGATCAGGCTCAGAAACAGGTTCTCACTCGCCTGGGCGCCAAATCCTGACCCGCCCAGGAGGGTAAGGGCCGCATAGCCCGGCGTCGTCGCTGACGGACCGTTATTGATGGATTCCATGGCGTGGAAGCGCTGGATGACCTTGTCGATCTTTTCCGGCTCGGCCAGCTGCGAGACATCGGTGATGCCGATCTTCGACTGCAGCTGTTCCTTCAGGATCTCCGCCTGCCGGTCGATATCTAGCTTGGTGAAATCCTTGGGCAGGCCGAGCGCGGTTTCCATCACCGTGCGCATCGGCACATTGCCGAGCAGGCGGTAGAGCTTCGATTGCTCGCTGGAGGAGGTCCCGGCGATGCTCTCGATCCTGTTTTCATAGTTCAGGCTGAGGCGCATGCTCTGATTGACCTCGCCGACCGCTTCGCGGAAGGCCGCGCTCTCGAACTGGTCGGCAAGCGCTTCGGATTCATCGCTGGTCAGCGCGAGCTTGGTGCCGAACAGTTTGAAGGCCTTGGAGAAGTTCGTGTAGTCGGGATTGTTCAGCCGCTGCAGGAAGGTGCTGGCCGGGTCGGCCGCCTCTTCCATGACCTTGCGGATGAAGCCGCCCTTCCACTCCTCGCCGCCAAGATCGAACGCCGTCAGCGAGATACGCAGCAGGCGCTTGTCGGACAGGAAGTCCTCCAGTTCAACAGGCTTGGAGAACTTCTCGAGGAAGTAGGAGCGGTCATTGGCGACCGTCGAGCTTTTCGTGAAGCCTTCGAACTGGCGGTCATAGGTTGCCTGCAGCAGCTTCCAGCCGCCGTAACCGGTCAGGGGTATGGCCGGCTGGTACATCGGCCTCAGGCGACCTTGCGGTGCATCATCAGTTCGCTGTGGTGCAGGAGTTCCGCCTCAAGGGCGATGACCTGCTTCAGGTGGCACAGCGCGGAATAGTAGTTGCCGCGGCCGATCATGTCGCAGAGCGACGGGATGAGGCGGGCATCAATCGTCGAGAAGGCGTCTGCCAGCGCGTCGCACTCCTTCTGCAGGGCCGGAAGGACGTTGTCTTCCTTCAGGTCGCCCGTGATGAGGAGCTGGATGGCGTAGTAGACCTGCTTGACGGGCGTATCGACCTCTTCGGGCCTTAGGGCGTCGCGGCAGCGAAGCACGCGCGCATCACCATCGGTGATCCGCAGGCTGCAGGGTTTGTCACCATTTTCGAGCGTGGCGCCGTTGATCACAACGCGTTCACCCGCTGCAAGTTTAAGCACGAGACCGGACATCAGGCTGCATTCTCCTCCTGGGTTGCATTTGCTTGGGCCTCCAGGCCCAGCATGATTGTCTGATTGATATCGACCAGATCGGCGAGCTCATCGGATCCAGCCAGCACGCGATAACTGATGCGGCGAACGGACTCTGCAAGCACGATCAGGCCGCGCTTGAGGTCTTCGTTGAGCTGGTTTTCCGGGCTTGCCAGGTCGGTCGAGAGAACCGTCCAGAGCTGGAGGTTCCGGTCAATGGCATCGGCCCACTCGGAGGGGGCCGGATCGTCAGTCTGTGAAATTTTCTGGAGCGCCTGAGTGATCTCGCTGAACAGGGCGTATTCGACTTGCTTGTCGCTTGCCGTGCGGTTTGTAACTTCGCCGTACGCCTTGTGTGCCAGTTGCTGCATTTCCACTCACTTCGACTCAAAAAGAGACCCGGGCGCCAGAAGCGCCCGGGCCCATTGTCATACTACCGGAAGAGCGACAGGAGCGACTGCGGTGCCGAGTTGGCAATCGACAGCGCCTGCACGCCGAGCTGTTGTTGGACCTGAAGGGCCTGCAGCTTTGCAGAGGCCGCTTCAATGTCGGAGTCCGTCAGGCCGCCGACACCCGAGGTCAGGGAGTCGATCAGGGTCGAAACGAATTCCGATTGGTCAGCGATACGGCTCTGGGCCGAACCGAAAGCAGCGGCCGCGTCGATGGCGGTGTCGAGCAGGCTTTCGATCGAGGTCAGAGCGGACGTTGCGCCGGCGTCGGTCGTGACGTCGATGCTGGACAGGTTGCCGAGGCCGCCTGCGCTGGTGCCGGCCGTACCGCCCGTTGCAGATTCAGCCGTGATGGTCAGCACGCCGCCAGAGTCGTTCTGGACCGTGATGACATCGTCAGCGTAGGACACCGTGTAGTTGCTGTCGCCGGTTGCATCCAGGAAGGTCTGCATCTGGTTGGCGAGGTTGGCAGCAACCGAGTTCGCGCTGTCGGTGGTACCGGCAACGTATTCGAAGGTGCGCTGGCCAACGCTGTTGGTCGTACCGGAGTCGTCAAGGATGACGCGGTAGGAATTGCCGTCAGCGACGCTGGCGATCGTGATGTCCTGGGACGCCGTGTCGGCGACCGTGTCGGACGTACCGGCAGCCGTGCCGCCATTGTTGATGATCGAGGTGTCGGTAACGCCGGTAGAGCCGAAGGTGGCACCGGTTGCCGTGTTCGAGATCGAGAGATCCTGACGGGCGATGTCGATATAGGACGCCGAAACCGTGCCGGAAGACGAACGGTCGAGCGAAGCCAGGATCGAGACGTCAGCCGTGCTGGAACCGTCAACGAGGTTCAGGCCCGAGAACTGGGCAGCGCCGACCACGGACTGGATCTGGGCAACCTTGGCGTCGATGTCGGTCTGGATTTTCGAACGGTCGACGTTCTGTTCCTGAGCGGACACGATCAGCGACTTGACGTCCTGGACGAGGCTCGTGACGGACTCGGCAGCCTTACGGGCAACGCCAACGGTGGACGAGCCGAGGTTCAGCGAGTCGGAAATCTGCTTGAAGCTTTCCACGTCGGTCGACATGACCGTCGAGATGGCCCAGATGGCTGCGTTGTCTTTTGCCGACGCGACTTTCTTGCCGGTCGAGATTTCGGATTGGACAGCCTCGAGATTGCGGTTAATGCCGCGCAGGGTCTCGAGTGCAACCATTGCGCTATTGTTGGTGATAATACTGGACATCAGTTTTTCCTTATTGCCAGCCCGGACACGTTGCCGGCTGAATTGTTTAAACTCATGTCATCCTGACAGCGGGACAGCCCCGGGAACCCTTCTTGGTTCATCGCTGAATAGTTGAGGCAAGTGTACAAGGAGTTAACCAACTAAACTTTCTTCAGATAACCGCCGGTTGCGTTTCGGAAAGGCGTCTGGCCGCCCGTCGCATTGTAAGCGCCGACATATGCGTTTTCTGTACGTGCGCCGATCCGGTCGATGGCATTGCGAACGCCATTGCGCACAGCCTTGAAGTGTTCGGCATTCTCCTTGGCAAGCGCGATGATCGCCTCGACACGCCGGCGATGGCCGTCCTGAAGACCCGTCGCGGCGCGGTTAAGCACAACATCATCGAAGACTTGCAGGGCCGACATCTTCTCGCCGACCAGAGCGGCAGTCTCACGCGCCTGGCCGCGCATCAGCAGCTCGCGCTCATGCACAAGAACGGTTTCAAGCGTTCCGATGGCATCCTCAATCACGTTCGCCTGCATCGACTGCTGCCTCCGTATTCAATGCTGCATAAGTCTGCCCTGCCCTGGACCCGACCGGGTCGAGCCCGAGCGGGCTGCGCCGGGCGATGTCCTCGGCAATTGATTCGATCATGAACTGTGTGAAGGCCGCCGCAGACTGGCCGCCTGATTGCGTCATCGCCTTTTCAAGGCCGGTATGGCGCAGCATCTCGGCCCAAAGCATCTTCTCGAACCGGATGCCGAGTTCCGAGCGCTCGTCGGCAGGGACCGGTTTCGGCCTTTCGCCGGCCGCCGGCCCGGCGCCTGATTGCACTGCCACTGAATTTATAAAGTCAGCCATGTATCCAACCAGAGTCTGCTGTGCCCGCCGGAGGCCGCCAGAAAAGAGCGCCGCGTTAAGGCATATTTTACTCGACGTGCGGCAGCTTCGGTTAAGAGAGCCCTAACTCAGGATGAGAAATGGCGAATAGCGTACACACCAAGATGCAAGGTCTGATCGACCTCATCTCAAGGCCGAGCCGCCCCCCAAATGCCCCCGCCCAGCAAGGCGACGCGTTCCGCAAATCCATGATGGATCCGGATGGGCCGGCCCCCGAAAAAGCTACGACCGGGATGGCGCCGGCAGGCGAGCAGGCCAGCTCCGGCAAGGCGGCATCGAGCGATCTCAACTGGGTTGAAGGCGATGCTGGCGCCATTGAGGACGCTGCACAGACAGGCAAATCAGACGGCGCTGCGTCTCCCGAAGAAACCGTGAAAGCTGAAGCTGAGGATGCGGCTGCGGCCGCTTCCGCCGACCTGGAGGACACACCGTCCGAGACGGGCGATCGCGATGAAGCCGGTGCGCAGGCCGAAACGGCTGTTGCAGCTGTGTCAGCCCCGGCAACGGCCGCGCAGGCTGAAGGGTCCGCTGACGAGGGCGACGGATCAAAAGAGACAAAGGCGAATCACACGCCACAGTCCGGCACCCCGCTTGTGTCCCCGGACAAGCCATCTGAAGCCGCGCAGGCGATTGAGCCCGCGCAGACGATGGCACCAGCCGACCACGTTCAGGAAGGCGCCCGCGCGCCAGCTGACAGTCAGGTCGCGTCGCCGGCCGCGTCAGCTGCGTCCGGAACAGATGCCAAGCCAGCCCCTGTCGCATCCCCCGTCGCTGATGCCGAAGCGCCGGCTAACGACGTGTCCGCCGGAGCCTCCAGCAAGGGCGAGCAGCAAGCCGCCGCTGACCGCGGCCAACAGCCGGACCGGGCCGCCACTCTTCCTTACGCCGATCGCCCCTCCAGTGGCCCCTTGACCAATGAAACGGCCGCCGCGGCCGCATCGCCGGTCGCCGCCGCAGCCATCCAGAAAGACGCCAGCCGAGGCACACCGCCGCAAGCCAGTGCGCAAGCAGCCGCGGTTCAGCACGCCGCACCGCAACCCGTGCGCGGCGTCGAACAGGGCAAGGATAAGCTCGTCCATCCCGCTGGCGAGCGCCATGCCGACACCCTGACAGGTATCATGTCACCGGCGGCCATGACACCGCCGGAAGAGATGCTCGGCCAGCACGCCCTGTCCGATACGACGGGCAAGCCTGAATCGCTCTTCTCCGTTGCCCAGCCTGCAGCCGGCGCACCAGGACCTGCGATCAATGTCGCCAATGGCATCGTCCTTCAGGGCATGCAGACAAACGCGGCGATGATCGCCACGCCGCCTGAAGTGGTCGATATCGTCCGGGCCAAGCTCGCCGGGACGGATGGCAGCGACCGGATTACCGTGCAGCTCGACCCGCCGGAACTCGGCCGCGTCTCGATCGATTTCAAATTCGACGCACAACAGGGCCTGCAGCACATCACCGTGACGGGCGATACGCCCGAAGCCATGCGCCAGCTCCGCCAGCTGCACTTCCAGCTGGCGCAGGCGCTGGAACAGCACGGCCTGTCATCGCAGGACATGACCTTCCGCCAGAATTCCTCGCAGCAGGACCAGCAGCCTTCCGGCCGCCTCGCAGGCGGGCCCCTTTCCTTTGCCGAGGATGAGCTGGTGGCCCAGACCCTGACCGCTGCAAACCTTCCCAACCGCGCCCGGACAATCGCTGCGGGCCTGGACATCAAGCTTTAGAAAGTCGGCCCCATGAGCACCGTATCAGCAGCCAGCAATACGCAGGCGACCAGCCAGCAGCAGTCGGGCGTCGCCAAGGAGCCCGTCGTCTCGCCCGAGCGCTTCGGCGAGGAATTCATGAGCTTCATCCAGCTGCTGACCGCCCAGGTCCGCAACCAGGATCCGCTCTCGCCAATGGATTCGACCCAGTTCGTCGAGCAGCTCGCGACTTTCTCCAATCTCGAGCAGCAGGTCGTCGGCAATAAGAGCCTTGAGAGCATTGCGACCATGATCGGCGATCTCCACTCCATGCTCGCCAGCGAATGGCTGGGCCAGCGCGTGTCGGTCGAAACATCCTGGGTGCCCTATTCCGGCGATGCGGTCGATTTCGAGTTCGACCTCCCCGATGGCGTCGACAAGGCCGTCCTCGCCGTTGTGGATACCGATGGCGAAGCGGTGTGGAGCCAGGATCTCGACATGTCGAAGGCTGCTCACAGCTGGAACGGGGAGACCCTGACCGGCCAGAAACCGGCCACCGACACGCTGTTCGAATTCGGCATCTCGCTTTACCAGGACGGCCAGTATCTCGGAACGGTTGCGCCGCGCATTTTCACGGAAGTGACCGACGTCGCCAGCGAGAATGGAACAATGCGGGTCGGTACAACCTCGCGCGTGTCCGCCGATATGTCGGCAGTTCGCAAGGCCGAATAGGCCCGGGCCGCTTCCAGACCGGAATTATACTGGAATCAGACTGGAATTGTACTGAAAATAGACGGAAATCAGACTGTCGCCAGACCTTCTGTCTCCTCAGAGGTCCTGCCGCGCCATGTCGAGGATCAGGACGTTCTCGATCCCGGTCGAAAATGAATTCTGCAAATTGTTCAGGATCATGGAACGGATCGTTTCATAATGCTCGATACTGTTGAGCGAATTGAAGATCTCGTCATCCGCACTCAGCGTGATCAGCGTCGTCATGATGTTGTCGCGCAGCGCTGGCTCCTGCGAGAACAGGCTCTGCGAGGAGGCCGTGTCGATCTGCAGGTTGAGGTTCAGGATGACAAGGCTTTTCACCCGGTCATCCTCGATGATCGGAACGACAAATTCCCGGCTGAACTTGTAATAGGTAGGGGCGCCGGAGGTATCGCCTCCCCCATGCCCGCCCCCGCCGGAACTGGCACCGTGGCTATCCTTCTTGTCCTTCTTGGCGGTCTCTCCATGGTCGCCGCCTTTGGCGCCGTGACCATCATCGCTCCCGCCATGGTCCCCACCGCTCTTGTCCGCTGGCACCGTGTGCGCGGCGTCGGATGACCCGGACTTCAGGTAGACGGCCGCCGCCCCGCCTGCGGCGCCGAAAATGCCGGCTATCAGGGCCGGGGCGATGAGCTTCATCATGGTGGATCTACCTCAGAATGGGATAATGGCGTCGAGCACTTTGGTGCCCGCACGCCGTTCGACGGGTGCTGTCGCTTCCCCGCTGCTGACATAAGCCAGCTGCGCATCCGCGATCTTCTCATAAGACACTGTATTTGTACGAGTAATATCCTGCGAACGGATAACGCCGGACACTGTCAGGACACGAACTTCGTTCGACACCCGGGTCTGCTGGTAGCCCTGGATGACAAGGTTTCCATTCGGCTCGACCCCAACAACCCGGGCCGCCAGCGTGAAGGCAACCTTCTCGGCGCGGTTGATCGTCCCGGCCCCGTTGAGCGATGAGCTGCGGCCATAGTCGATACCCGGCGACAAGGTTGCGCCATTCGGTAGCGCGGCGCCGGCAAGGTTCGGCAGGCCGAACAGGGCGTCGATACTTGCCTCATTATTGGCATCGCGCGAGCGCGACAGGGAGCTCTGCAGGCTGGCCTGGTCGTCCATTTCAACAACAACGGTCAGCAGGTCACCGATCGCTTTGGCCCGGCGCATGCCGAGCAGGGCGGTGGGCGAGGTGGTCCAGAGCGAGTTCTTGTCGCGATAGGACTCCGGTTGCTGCGGCTGTGTGATCACCGGCATGGCTGCTGGCGGCGGCGGCATCACGGCAGCCTGCTGGCTGCCACCGGACGCGCATCCAGCCAGGGCGATTGCGGCAAGGCCGATCGTGGAAATGTGTTTCATTGTGCCAGCACCCATCCGTCTTTTTGAACTACGCCGTGCACCATCTGACGCGACTGGAGGTTCAGCACCGAGACGTCCTGATTGGCCGCGGCTTCGCCCATGGCGCGCCCGGTCATGGTGATTTCGAGGCCACCGCGAATGTACTTGATCGTGACCAGCTGGTTGCGGCTTACGAGGCGCGCGGGCTGGGTGTTGTCCATCGACACGGTCTGGCCCGCATAGACCGTGCGGCGGACTTCCCGGCCGATGACTGGATGATCGGCCGGCGCGGCCTCGCCAGCTTCGGTGGTGATGTTGGTTGGCGAAACCTGCTCGCCTGCGCGGATCACGTCTGTTGCGACGAAAGATGCGGAGGTGTTCAGGATGGCGGCGACACTGGCCGCGAGACTGATGAAGGCACTCATGGCTTAGCGCACCCGTGTCGTTGCGGCGAGCATTTCGTCAGCCGCGGTGATCACTTTGGAATTCAGCTCATAGCCGCGTTGCGCCTCGATGAGGTCCGAGATCTCCTTCACCACATCAACACCGGAATCCTCGATGTAGCCCTGTCGCAATATGCCGACCCCTTCTGAAGAGGGCACTAGCCGGTTCGCGGCGCCGGAGGCTTCGGTTTCGCGGAACATGTTGTCGCCGATGGCCTCCAGGCCTTTCTCGTTGACGAACCGTGTCAGCGAGATGTTGCCGATTGGCTGGCCCTGAACCTCGTTCTCGAAATAGGCAACGACTTCGCCATCAGGGCTGATCGAGATCCGCCGGGCATCGGCTGGAATGATGATCCCGTCGGCCAGCGCGTAGCCGTCCTTGGTCACCAGCTCGCCGTCGGCGCTCCGGTTCAGGTTGCCATCGCGCGTGAAGGCTGACTCGCCCGATGGCAGGCGCACTTCCAGGAAGCCAGTACCGTCGATCGCGAGATCCAGTTCAGCGCCGGTTTCGCGCAGTGAGCCCTGTGTGATCTCCATGGAAACGGAGGAGGGCTTCACGCCAGTCCCGAGCTGGATACCGGCTGGGACGACTGTCCCCACCTGCGAGGTTATCGTCCCGGGCGTGAGATATTGCTGGTACATGAGGTCGGAAAACTCAGCCGTCCTGGGACGGTAGGCCGCGGTACTCATGTTGGCGATATTGTTCGAGATGACATCCACGCGCATTTGCTGCGCGGCCATCCCGGTGGCTGCAATCTGTAGTGACTTCATAGGTTCCTCCTTCGAGCGGGCGTCCAGCCCTAGAGTTGTCGCAGTGTTTCGATGAAGCGGCTTACCCGCTGGTCCTCTGTGTCCATCATTGATTGTCCGGCCTCATAGGCGCGCTGCACTTCGATCATGCGCGCCACTTCAAGCACGGGGGAAACATTCGATTGTTCGAGCGCGCCTTGAACCACACGGGCTCCTTCAACCGGGTCAAAACCTTCCGGGGCTTCGAAACTCGTATTGCCGGCGCGGGTAAGCTGGCCTTCCGGCTGCACGATGCCAACCTGTCCCAGAATGCGGCCATTGGCGGAAATCGTGCCGTCCCCTGCAATCGAAACATCGCCCACGCCCTGGGGAATGAGAAGCGCGCCGCCGGCCGGGTTCAGGACCGGGCTGCCTTGCGCATCAACGAGCCGGCCCTCCGCGGAAAGCTGGAAATGACCCGCCCTTGTGAGTCGCGGACCATCCGGCGTGTCGAGGACGAAAAATCCATCACCCTGGATCGCAAGATCGAACTGGCCGCCGGTGAATTTGAGGCCGCCCTGCTCCAGGTCGAACTGGTGACCGGCCAGGCCACCCATCGAAATATGTTCGATATCCTCACCATTGCCTGCGAGGAACTCAGCGAACACGGCGCGGTCGGCCTTGTACCCAGTCGTGCTGGCGTTTGCGAGATTGTTCGCCACGACCTGCAATTCATTCGTAAGGCCAGTCTGGCGCGTGATGGCAGCATAAACGGCATTCGACATCAGTGAACCTCCATTTCGTCTGGTTCGAGTGAGGTGCGGATTCGCTTCAGGGCCGATCCAATATCGGCGACGCCGTACTCCGGTGACGGTTGCGGGGCGCCAAGCTGGCTACGCAGCAGTTCGACCCGCTCCACGCGCGCCTTATGTTCTTCGTCGCCGAGAGCTCGGGCCGTCCCGTAAATGTATTCGGGCACAATCCAGCGACCGCTGGCGGCATCCATCTCGATCAGGGAAACCACCGTCCTCGCATCGCGCCGCAGCCTCGGCTCCACAGCGGCCAGCAAGGCTTCGTCGCCAGATCTCACTGCGCTCAGGGCGGCCAGGAGGGTGATTTCTGCATTCTCAGGATAAAGGTCGGTGAAGGACTTCAGGGCGTCATGGTCCGCCATGCGGAAGGCCAGGGATGCGCGCGCCTCGACCAGTTCTTCCGGATCGGATGAACGCGAAGCAAACGTCGCAGCAAGATTCTGGAACCCCAGCTTCAACGCCAGCTGGCTGGCATTTGTGTACAAATTGTCCAGTTCGTCGTGTTCCGAGAGCAGATCGGCCGCAGCGAGCAGGGCGTCCATCGCTTCAAGATTCTCGAGCGTGTCGGCACTGGACAAGCCGTCCTCAGCCAGCGAGACGAAGTGCGAAACGATGCGGTCATGAGCCTCGGGCCGCTGCGTTGCCGGCATGCTGGCCAGTTGCAGCGTCAGCCCGTATCCGGCGACCTCGTGCAGGTCATTGAGCATCACATCGAGACTGCTCGCGACAGGCCCTGTGGAATCAATACTGCTGATCTTCTCGATCATGCGGTCTGCAACGTCCTTCTGGACTGTCTTCTCTAGTGTCTGACCATGGCGCAGAAGGCTCGCCGCCGCCTCTTCCCTGAACTCGGGATTGTTCAGGTAATTGCGCATCACATCGCGCGCAGCGTCGCCGCCGTTTCGCATATTAATGAGCGCTCTGTTGAATTTCAGGCGCGACGAGGCTGCGATATCTTCCTCATTGAAATTGGCCATCAGCTTGTCGACGATCAGACGCTCGCCAGCAGCATCCAGAGCCGGCACGGCGCGCGCAGCAATCTCGACCCGTAGCTGGAAAGGAAGCCGGCGGAACTCGTTTATCCGCTCATCGAAGCGCCGGGCTGCGGCTTTCCTGTCCTTCTTGAGAAGGGCGAGGGAGTACCAGATGCCTGACACGTCGGGGCAATCGGCCTGCTGGCGGAAAAACTCAAGATCAGGCGCGGCACGATCTTCCATGAGCACCGCCAGGCGCCGCAGGGCAGATGCTTCCGGGCCAACGATTCCGTTCAGCTGCAGCCGGGCTTCTTCGTTGAGGCCGAGGGCGATATACGCCCGTGCGAGCTCGTTCTTGAACTGCTCGGGCTCAGCCGCTTCAGCGGTGCTGCGCCAGGCCAGCAGATCATCATATGTACGAAGCTCGTGATATTCGGTGAAATCGAACGGGTCCTCCTCAGCGCACACATTTGTGGCGGTGGACTGTTTGGGGCGAAGCGACACGCCCGCCTGCGCCCGGTTGCTCCCCTGCCTTTCGATGATCGGAGCGTGCGGGTTCTGCGCGGTATTCGCTGTCGTTGATGAAGGCTGCGACGATGATGGCTCAGATGGCGTCAGCAATCCTTCGTCGATGGCATTCTTCACGAAGCGGTCAAGCGAGCTGGGTAGCTCGCTGTCAGGCTCCACGATTTTTGTCCTGCCATCGGAGTCCTGGGCACAGGCCAACCCTCCCCCAGCAAGGGCGAGGGCGACAGAACAGATGATGCCTCGACGTTTCACGCCGCCTGCTTGAGCCCCCTGACAGCCTGTTCGATTTCATTGAAGGATGGACGAACGCGGGCTGGCGCATGTCGCCGCGCGACCTCGACGCAGATATTGACCGGGTTCTTGTGCAGGTTCGACACGAGCACCTCGCCGATCATCGAGTAGAAGAAATGCTCCTCGGCCCGGATCGAGCGGATGCGCGATGCGAACGGACCGACCACGCCATAGGCCAGGAAAACGCCCAGGAATGTCCCCACCAGCGCGCCGCCAATCATCCCGCCGAGAATTTCCGGCGGCTTGTCGATCGAGGCCATTGTCTTGATAACGCCGAGAACGGCCGCAACGATGCCCAGCGCCGGAAGCGCGTCAGCCATGTTCTGAAGTGCGTGCGACCCATGCTGCTTCTCTTCCAGCAAGCTTTCGAGATGCTTCTCCAGGAGCTCCTCGACCTGGTGCACGTTGTCGAAGTTCATCAGCATCGACCGGATGGTGTCGCAGATCATCTCGATCGCATCGTGATCTTTCAGGATCTTTGGATACTTCTGGAAGATATCCGACGATTGCGGCTCTTCGATATGCGCTTCGATATCGACAGGGTTCTGCTTGAGAACATTCAGCAGTTCGGTCATCAGGCAGAGAAGGTCCTGATAGTCCGTCTTCTTCCACTTCGGCCCGGTGATCGCGGCCATCAGGTCGCCGCCGGTATGCTTGATCGTGTTGAAATCGTTGGACGCGAGGAATGCGCCGATCGCCGCACCACCAATCATCATCCCTTCAAATGGAAGGGCATGCATGATGATTTCCATGTGTCCGCCAGCGAGCAGATAGCCGCCGAACACCATACCGATGGTAACCACCAGTCCCAGAATCGCATTCACGTTCAACCTCCTCCGCGCCCATCCGGACGCAAACCCCTGTCGAGCTTCAGTTCTCCGCGAGTTCGCGCAGGAAGCTCTCAACAACTGGCCCATCGAGCTTCAATGCCCGGTGACCTTTCCAATTTCCCATTTCGCCGGTCGCGATCGCGCCCTGCCCTGTCATGGTTTCAGCGCATAGCGTCAGCTTGCCGTTTTCGACGTCCGGCAAGTCCAGAACGTCGCCAACCTTAAGGCGCGAGCATTCGCCGACCGACAGGACAATACTGCCAAGGACCACATCAAGACGGACTGAAGAGCTGCGCATGCGCGAGCGAAGCATTTCGCGATCGTGTCCACCGCCGAGCGACTTTGGCCTGGACCGTTCACGGAATTCAGCTGCGACGGCTTCAAGCTTGCTGAGGTCAAAGAAGAGGTCGATTTCCGGCGGGTCTTCGCCGCCCTCAAGCAGCCAGCCATCTTCGCCGCCCTCTGCCGCCATTGCGATGGTAATCTGGGCAACACGCACATCAGAATCGATACCGTCCGGCACAGCCGACGCGTCGGTGAGCTCTGCGGGCATACCGGGAAAAGCGTCAGGCTGCAGCGCGCTTTCGACCTGCTGCCAAAGCTCGTTGGCGGGCTGTTCGCACATCAGCTTCAAGAAAAGGTCTGCGGCCTGGAGCAGATTTTCTGTTGGCTGGCGCAGGCGCGTTGCCGCGTAACGTGCCGCGCCGGCCCGGTCGATCGCGACCGCAAGCAGCGGGCCGCCCGACATGATTTGCGGCATGAACGCAAAACGATGCCCGAGTTCGCGCTGGGCGGTCGCGCCGCCAATGATCCGGCTATTGGTCATGCGCCCGGCCAAGTCGGACTTGTAGACCTGTTTGGACCAGTTTTGGGCAGCCGCCATCAGTGCGGCCCAGAGCGGGTCGCATTGCATGAGCTTTTGGGGAAGTCCCCCCGCAGCACTGATTTTCTTCCTCAGTACGATGGACACGGCACACTCGTGGCAACAATAGCTAATCCTGTTACCAACCAGTGAATTTATTTGGTTGACGAATGGTTAGCAGGACCGTTGCAAACCCTTGCCCCGCGTAGAAGCTCTTTTGAGCTATCGCTGTTATTTACCATGACTGCAATTCGAAAGCGGGGCGTCATGGCAGAACAGCCATCTCATTCTTCACAACCAATTATCATCAAGCGAAAAAAGGTTGTTAAAGGCGACGGGCACCATGGCGGCGCCTGGAAAGTGGCCTATGCCGACTTTGTGACGGCCATGATGGCGTTCTTCCTTCTTATGTGGCTGCTCAACGCGACCACCGAAGAACAGCGCAAGGGTATTGCCGACTATTTCAATCCGACCATTCCTGTCAGCCGGATTTCCGGTGGCGGTTCGGACGGCCTTAATGGCTCCTCGATGTTTACGGAGCAGACCTACGCCCGGATGGGCACGGGCGCGACGCGGAACAATACAGTCGAATATCCCAAGCCGAAGCGTGAGAAAGAAAAGACGCCGCAGCAGGCCTCGCAGAGCGAAGTCAGCGAAAACCTGAAGTCGATGCAGTCAGAACTGAGTGAGAAATCCACCCAGCTTTCAGAACACCTTCTGGTAAAGATGTCCCCTGAAGGCATTGTTCTGGAAATCGTCGAGTCCGACAGCGCGCCTCTGTTCGAAATCGGCCAGAGCGCACCAACCGGGCTGCTAGAGGAACTCCTGGTCGTGGTGAACAACTCGCTTGGATCCTTCCAGAACGACATCAAGATCGTTGGCCATACAGACAGCCGCCCTTATCGCGGCGGCGCGCGCTACGATAACTGGAACCTCTCGGCCGACCGGGCCAACACGGCCCGCCAGATGCTGATCGAAGCCGGTCTCGACCCCGACCGCCTCAGGGAAGTGTCTGGCCGCGCCGATACAGACCCGCTGCTGCCGGAAGATCCGAGCGCAGCCCCGAACCGGCGTATATCTATCACCATCCTTACAGATAGCGTGGGCTCGCCCAAAAGCTGATTATCCCGATGTTAACCAAAGACCGCGACTCTTTAACCGCAACATTCGGTAGGAGTCCGTCTTATGAGTATCTCGTCTTCCCTCAACGCTGGCGTTATGGGCTTGAATTCCAATGCCAGCCGCCTTTCCACGATTTCCGACAACATCGCCAACTCGTCGACCTACGGCTACAAGCGTAGCCAAGTCGACTTTTCGAGCATGGTGCTGCAGCAGCGCTCTTCGGCCTATTCCGCAGGCGGTGTGCGTGTCGACACCTTCAAGGACATTGCAGCCACCGGCTCCCTGATCTCGACAGGTAACGCGACCGACCTCGCCGTCGCTGGCCGCGGCCTACTGCCCGTGACCGACCAGGTCGGCGTAAGCGCCATTGCGTCGGAACGGAACATGATGATGACGCCGACCGGCTCCTTCTATGCCGACCAGAACGGCAACCTGCGCACGCAGAGCGGTCTTTTTCTCCTCGGATGGCCTGCCAACACGGATGGCGAAATTGGCAATGTCAGCCGCAACAGCGGTATCGACCTTGCCCCGGTGAACATCGCCGCGTCGCAATATACCGCATCGCCGACAACGAGCATCGAACTTGGCATCAACCTGCCAGCCGATGCCACCGAGTCTATTGGAACCGGGAACTCCTTCCCGCTTCCGATCGAATATTTCGACAATCTTGGTCGTGCCCAGACGCTGACGCTGGAATTCACCCCGGTGATCCCGGCGTCCGGTCACTCCAACAGCTGGACTGTTGAAGTCTTCGATAGCGCTGGCGATCCCAACACCTCGATCGGTGGAATGGATATCACCTTTGCCGATACGCCAACCAATGGCGGCCGGATTCTGAGTGCTACGGCAAATGGCGGGATCAGCTACGATTCCTCAACAGGTGAGATCGCACTCAGCCTGCCGCACGGCCCGGTCAACGTGTTTATCGGCCGCCCGAACGACAGCGTTGGTATCACGCAGCTGTCTGCTCCTTTCTCGCCAACAGCCGTTACGAAGGACGGTGCGCCGATTGGTGACCTTCAGTCGGTGGAAGTTGACGAAAACGGCTATCTGCAGGCGATCTACAATACCGGCTTCCGCCGCACCCTGTATCAGATCCCAGTGGGCGACGTTCCGAACATGAACGGCCTCAAGGCTCTGGACTCTCAGGCTTACCAGGTCTCCGCTGAAAGCGGTAACCTTTACCTTTGGGATGCGTCCGCTGGCCCTGTTGGTTCTGTTGCAGGCTACTCTCTGATGGAATCGACGACGGACATCGCTGCCGAGCTGACCGACCTCATCGAGACGCAGCGGGCTTATACGTCCAACGCCAAGATCGTTCAGACCGTGGACGAGATGCTTCAGGAAACGACTAACCTGAAACGTTAGTCGGCGGCTGAAAGGTAGCTGAACCTTGAGCGTCTCACACGCCATAAACGCCGCGCGATCCGGCCTTCAAGTCAGTGGACTGAGGGCCGACATCGTCGCGACGAACGTCGCAAACGCTACAACGCCGGGCTATGTCCGGCGTTCTGCATTGCTGGCCGAAACCACGCTGGGCTCAACTACGCACGGCGTGCGGGTGGCCGGCATCGACCGGGCGCGCGACGATGGCCTGACCGGCCAGCGGATGCTGCTGACCAGTGACCTGTCGCAGGCGAGCCTGCGGTCCAGCACCTGGCAAACAATTGCCGCCCGCATCGGCAATTCGACCGATGGCCCGGGCCTATTCAATTCCCTGAACAGTTTCGAGTCCGCGCTGAAAGCAGCCGCGGCAACTCCCGAATCCGAAGCGACCGCAAATTCCGTGCTGAATGCGGCCCGCTCACTCGTCAATCAGCTTCACGGCCTGTCGCGGATGGTCGAAACCCAGCGCGCCGAGGCTGATCGCGAAATTGCGGACGGCGTGACGATCGTCAACAAGGCGCTGAAGGAAATCGAACAGCTGAACGTAGAGATTTCCAGCAATGAAGAGGCCTCCGTCCAGGTGGCCGCATTGAAGGATGAACGCCAGCGCCTGCTGGATACGATCTCCGAGTATATTCCGATTGAAACCGTCCAGCGCGATCGCGGCTCCGTGGACGTGGTGACAAAAGAAGGCGTCTTCCTGATTGCAGGCAAGGCGCAGACAATCGAGTTCTCGCCTTCTAACTCCTTCGTCGCATCGCAGACCGTCGAAAACGGCCAGCTCTCCGGGCTAAGCGTAAATGGAACGGACCTGACGCCTGGCGCATCGGCCTGGTCCGCCGTTTCCAGCGGCCTGTTCGGCGCCCTCTTCACGCTTCGTGACAATGACCTTCCGGAACTCAGCCGACAGCTCGACTCGGTCGCTGGCGATCTCATTGCGCGCCTGTCGGCCGATGGGATCGATCCGACCACAGCCAGCGGCGCGCCAGGCCTGTTTATCGACAACAATCCGGGCGCAGGCGATGGTCTGGCCTCACGGATCGAGATCAATGCCGCTGTTGATCCGGCCGCGGGCGGCCAGCTGTGGCGTCTGAGAGACGGTTTGGCGGCAACGGCTGAAGGTCCGCCCGGAAACAACTCGATCCTGTCGGCCATGGTCGATGCGCTGACCGAAATCCGCTCGATCAACGAGAACGGTATCCAGGGAAGCTTCACAGCGACGCAGCTGTCGGCACACCTGTCATCCATGGTCGGCCAGACGCGCATCGCGCATGACTCGGTCCTGGCATCGACAACGGCGCAGCACACAATCGCGTTCGAGGCAGAGCAGTCGCTGACGGCCGTCGACGTCGACGCGCAGATGCAGGAACTGCTTCTCATCGAACAGGCTTATGCGGCGAATGCCCGTGTCATTCAGGTCGCAAGCCAGATGATTCAACGGCTAATGGACCTCTGACATGGAAAAAATGTCCATCTCCTATTCGCTCATCAACGCCAAGCTTTCAAAGAATGTGGCGCAGCTGCGTGAGCAGATAAACGACGTCTCATCTGAAGCTGTGACAGGCAAGCGGGCGGATCTCTCGAAGTTTCTGTCCGGCCGCATCGGCGAAGCGATGCTGAGCCAGAAGGCGCTTGAGGATATCCAGGTGGATCGCGGCGCCTTGCAACTGCGCGATGCACGGATCGACATTGCACAGCGCAGCCTGCAGAGCGCGCAGGAAGGCGCTGAAGGCCTGCCTGCCCGGATGCTCGCGGCACTGGGTGTCGACAACAAGTCGGACATCAAGATCATTGGCCGCGATGCGGTCAGCGCCCTCGAAAAGCTGTTCTCTTCGCTGAACAACCGCCATGGCCAACGTTTTCTATTCGCGGGCGATGCAACATCGACGCAGCCATTCGAAGATCCCAGCCAGCTTATCAGCGATGTGCGGCAGATGGCTGTCACCGCGACAGATGCGGCAGACCTCCAGACCCAGCTCGACACCTATTTCAATACGCCCACGGGCGGCTGGCAGGCCAATATCTATCAGGGCTCCGCGAGCATTACCGACCCTGACGCGGTGAACGGGATCGATCCCGCCATAACCGAGCTCGTCAGAGGGCTGGCCGTCATGGCCGTGGCCGGAGACGACGCTCCGCCCGCCCTGCTGACGCAGGACAATGCCTCGCTCAGGATCGCCGCCGATACGGTCGCTTCCGGCCAGATCAACATGATCCAGCTGCGCTCGAAGCTCGGCGTCATCCAGGAACGGCTGACCGAGGGCCTGGACGCGCTGAACTCAGAAGAACTGATACTGACCGAAGCTTTCACCAACATGACGATGAGAGATCAGTATGAAGCGGCCACCATCCTGAAGGAACTCGAGAACAATCTCGAAGCCTCCTACATGCTGACCGCCCGCCTCTCTGGTCTTTCCCTGCTCAACTATCTGAAGTGATCCGATGATGCGCCTCCTCCTGCTTCTCGCCGCAACCGTCCTGCTCCAGGTCTCAGCGCCTGTCGGCACCGCCGATGCCCAGACCCGGATCCGGGATATCGTCGATGTCGAGGGTGTCCGGCAGAACGATCTGATTGGCTACGGCATCGTGGTCGGCCTGAACGGGACAGGCGACACAGCCCGCAATTCGCCGTTCACCGAGGATTCCCTGACTTACATGCTCGAGCGCCTCGGCGTGAATGTGCAGGGCGAGGACATCAAGCCGGACAATGTCGCCGCCGTTCTGGTTACGGCGGCTTTGCCCGCCTTTGCGCGAAACGGCTCGACGGTCGATGTGTCGGTCTCCTCCATCGGCGACGCAAAAAGCCTCGAAGGCGGCACGCTGATCCTGACCCCGCTCAAGGGCGCCGATGGCGAAGTCTACGCTGTCGCGCAGGGCAGCATCGTGGTCTCGGGCCTGGATGTGCAGGCTGAGGGCGCACGGCAGCGCCAGGGCGTGACGACGGCCGGCGCAATTCCCAATGGCGCGCGCGTGGAGCGCGAGACCGGATTCGAATTCAACCAGCGCGATTCAATCGTGCTGGCGCTGCGCGATCCGGATTTCACGACTGCCGCCCGGGTCGAGGAAACGATCAATACGGCGATCGGTACCCCCATCGCCTACATGCGCGATCCGGGTACGGTCGACCTTGACCTTCGCTCGATGAGCGGCTCACCGTCGCGCCTCCTGGCCAATATCGAGAACCTGCCGATCAAGGTCGCGGTGCCTGCCCGCATCGTCATTGACGAACAGTCGGGAACCATCGTGCTCGGCGAGGACGTGACGATTTCCAAGGTTGCGATCGCGCAGGGGAATATTTCGATCAAGGTGACCGAAACACCCGTGGTCTCGCAGCCGAACCCCTTCTCGAAAGGCGAGTCGATTGTGCTGCCACGTTCCGAAATCGATATCCAGCAGACCGGTACCGACAGCATCGCCCTGCTGAATCCGAATGTGACCTTGTCCCAGCTGATCGACGGGCTGAATACCCTCGGCGTGTCGCCAGGCGAGATGGCGGATATCATCCGGACCATGAAGGCTGCAGGCGCAATCCACGCGGACCTGATCATCCGCTAGGCAGGATGGCGCCATAAATGTGGCCGCGAGCCGTCATGCAATGGCGCTGCGGCCACGCAGCCCGGATTACATGCTGATGGTGCCTTGCCGCTTCATTGCCATAAGAGCCGTGAAGAACTCCCGCTGGATGGCTTCTGCCTGCTCGGGCGATCCGATGAAGACATCACCGAGCTGATCGCGGTACTGGTCTGCCAGACGCGAGGAAATGTTGCCAAGCAGGTATTCCTGGACCGGCGCACTGTCGCCCGTCAGCGTCGCCAGCAGGCGCACAATCGTCATCTCGTCCAGCTCCCGGAAAACGACCGGAACGGCATTGCGCGGCAGAATGTCGGGCAGGCTTTCAATGGTGAACATTTGCCGTTCGATGCTCGAGAACTTGCCCTCATACTGGCTCTTGAGGAAAGCAAGCATCCGGTCGCGTTTGTCGCTGGGAACGAGGCTTAGCATTTCGCCGATCGCGGCGAGATGGCTTTCATCACCACCGAAATCGCCGCCAAACCCTCCATCGCCAAAATTGTCGAGGAACTCCATCTTGACCATCTTGGCGACGACCGCATCGATATCTTCATCGACATGATCGGTTTCGACCATGGACCCGATGGTCGGGTCGAGCTTGTCATCCTCGAGATAGGTCACGATTTCCGAAGCGACGGCGACGTCCAGCTTTCGAAGAATGATTGCAACCAGGTTGGGCGTCAGACCATTGAGGTACTCGGCGATCCGCCCGGGATCTTCCTGCTCGAGGCGTATCCAAGTGTCGTCAAAGCCCGGCGAGAAATCGAGCTCCTGGAAGGGTTCGCCGAAGATGTTTTCGAAGCGCGCTTCGCCTATTGCGCCCTCGACAATTTCCCGCGCCCGCTCTGGCCCGCCCCGGAAGGCGCCATTCTGACCGTGAAGATGTTGCAGAAAGTCGACCACGATCTCCACCAGCTCCTCTCGGCCCAGGTAGCGGATGTTCTGGATCTCCTGCGAAACCTGCTCCAGTGCACGGTCGTCCAGTTTGTCGACAATCGGTTTCGCAGCCGACTTGCCCAGCATGGCGATCACCACGGCAGCCCGCTGCGCGCGGCTGATGGAACCGATACGCGACGCAGAACCCGCCCCCTGGACGGGTGTCAGATTGCCCCGGCCGGCGCCGGCAGACGGCTTCATCGGCGTATTCATCCCGTGTACCCTCGCAGAAGTGCCTCGGTGATTTTCAGCCACCCATCGGCAAGGACGAAGAAACCGACCTTGAATGGCAGCGACACCACGGTCGGCGGAACCATCATCATGCCCACGGCCATCAGGACCGAGGCGACAACAAGATCAATCACGAGGAACGGTAAAAAGATTACGAAGCCGATCTGGAAGGCATGCTTTATTTCAGACAGCATGAAAGCCGTTGAAAGCAGCGAGAATGATGGCGCCTGTCCGTCTGGCACAGGCCGGTTCAGCGCTTCGCTAAGCACCGGGATCGCTTCCGGATCGGTCCGTGCGGTCATGAACATCCGGAACGGTTCCGTCGCGGCCGTCCAGGCCTGCTCCTCGGCAATCTGCCCCTGTGTGTAAGGCTGGATGCCGTTCGCCCATGCCTCGGCAAATGTCGGCTCCATGATGAAGAAGGTCAGGAACATGGCGAGTGCCATGAGCATCATGTTGGGTGGTGCCTGTTGCACACCCAGGGCCTGACGGATGAACGAGAAGACAATGACCAGAAAAGGCAGACACGTGACCATCATCGCCAGCCCCGGAACGAGGCTCAGCAACGTCACCATCACGAACAGGATGATGACGGTCCCGCTGAGACCGCCCTCACCGCCCGTATTCAGCAATCCTTGCAGGGACGGATTGTTTGCGGCTTCCTGCGCCGATGCTCCAAGCGCGACAAAGCCCGTGAGCAAAAGGAGAAGGAAGGCAGCGCGATATCCGGCTACCGGACTATTCATTCCCCTCTTCGCCTTCCTCGACGATCTCGGTGATCTTCACGCCGAGCCCGCCCTCTTCAATCTCGATTAGCTCACCGCGCGCGATCAACTTGTTGTCGACCGACAGGCTGACGGGGTCTTCGATGCGCGAAGACAGCGCAACAACCGAATCCGGTCCAAGCTCAAGGATTTCGGACACGCTCATCCGCTTCTGCCCGATCGATACCGTCACGGTGACGGGAACGTTGAATATGGACCGGCGAAACTTGTTGGCCGCCGACGAATCGCGCCGGTCAATCTCGCCGGGATCCGTTTGAATCTGCTCCGGATTGGCCATGAAACTACCCCTTCTTCGTATAGGCTCAGGCCGCTTTCAGCCGTCCGAGACAGGCCTCAAGCAAACCCTCAAAGTCAAAGTCCACACCGCCATCACGCCATGAAATCGTGGCACGATTCGCACCGGGCGCCTCGTCCTCGATCACAGAGCAGCACCCGGCCAGCTGGCTGGAGCCATCGATCAGTGCCGTCAGCGCCGCGGCGAGTTCCGGCTCCGCGCGAATCTCAACATCGGCGACGGACGCTGGCAGCAGATCTGGCAAGTGCCGGGCGATCTCTTCAGCGAGGAAGGATTCGCCCAGTTTTGGAAAAAGCTTTTCCGCAAGCGCCGTCATCTGGGACTCCGCGCGCTGTCGCATCTCCTGCTGCAACTGCTCCGTAATACTGGCCAGTGAAGCAAGCGTCTGTTCGACTGCCTGCATCTGTTCCTGCAGGGCGCTGTTGGCCTCGGCGGGCGCCGACATTTCTTCGGCATCCATCACATTGCCCGACTCGCTCAGGGAAACAGTGCAGTCGTGATCCCCGCGGTCGAAGCGCGGCAGGTTAGCCAGGAAGGACTCACTCATTCACGGCGACCTTTTGATCGTCTTCCAGCCAGGCCTGAAGCAAGGCAGCCGTCTCGTCCTGCCGCTCCTTGGTATAGTCCTTCAGGAACTCGAACGGATCGGTCGGCGCAGCGGCCGATGCGCTGCCGTCACTACCGATGAGCTGCGGTGAGTTCAGCTCGCCACCGCGTTGCCCGGCTGGAGGCTGCTTGAACAGCGGCCGTATGACACCAAAGGCCAGCGCCAGAACGATCAGGCCAAGAAGCCCCGCTTGAGCCGCTGGCCAAGAATAGCGTTCGATCATGGTCTCGACCATGCTCGGCGCCTCAAGCATTTCAGGAACCTCGATTTCCTGAAACGGCATCAGCTCCACTGTAAGAGAATCGCCGCGCTGGGTATCGAGGCCGGCTGCGGCCAGGATAAGGTTTTCGAAATCGTCGACGACCTGCTGTGAAAGCGCGGTGGAATTTGCGGCCGTCGGGTCGATGTTCAGCGCCTGCTGGTTCAGCAGAACAGCCACCGAAATTCGCTGGACGTCGCCCGGCAGCATCTCTGTTTCGATGCGCCGTTCATTCATCTCGTAGACGACGCTTTCGGTACTGTTACGAACAGAGCTGGACCGGCCGCCGCCATTGTTGGCCTGCGGCAGGTTGCTGGCAACTGTCACGCCGCCACCGGCATTCGACCCATTCGTCTCGCTAACATCATTGCTGGTGCGGTTTCGGATGACGCGGGACTGAGGATCATAGGTGACTTCCGAGACGCGCTGGCGCTCACGGTTCACGTCAACGCTGACCGAAACCCTCGCATTGCCGGACCCGACGCGCGCCTCAAGAAGGCGGAGAATCTTCTGTTCCAGGGTGTTGGACTGGGTATCGGCAAGGATGGAGGGCTGCTCCGACTTCGCAACATTCGGGCCCGCAATCATACCCTTTTGCGGGTCGATCACAGCAACGTCGGCAGGCTTGAGTCCCGACACAGCAAGCGCGACCATGTACTGGATCGCTTCGGCCTGCCGCGGCGTGACGCCTTGGGCAGACTGCAAGGTCACTGAGGCGGTCTGCGGCGGGCCCGAACGGGCAAAACCAGACCGCAGGCTGGCGCCGATATGCACACGGGCCGACTGCACACCCGGGATCGACAGGATCGTGCGGGTCAGCTCGCCCTCCTTGGCGCGCCAGTAGTTGGCGTTGTACATTTCCGACGTCGTCGAGAAACCGTTCACATCGTCAAGCAGCTCGTAGCCGCGCACGGATTGCTGCGGCAAGCCCTCACGCGCGAGCGAGTATCGCACGCTGTCGCGCTGGCTTTGCGGAATGAAGATCGCCTCCCCGCGGATTTCATAGTCGACACCGCGCTTGTCCAGCTCCTCAATGACCTCGCCGGCATTGACTGGCTCAAGACCGGAATAAAGCAGCGCCATCGGCTCCTGCACGGCGCCGCGAACCATGAATGTCATGGCCAGAATGACACCCAGCACCGCCCCGGCCAATGATAGTTGCCTTCCCAAGGACAGGTTCTTGAGAGTCTCTACAAACTGCATGGATGAGGTGCCCCGCTCCAGAAACTATCCCACACGTAATGGTTAACATCTCCCGCGAATTCCTTAACGCTTCCTTTACCCAGCGTTGATTACAGCAGACGAGAGACAGACCGTTACGGTGAAGGGGCTGCATGGCTGACAACTCGGAAAAGGAACCGGCCGGGTCAGGCGATTCGTCAGGCGGCGGCATGATGGCATTTGTCGTCATTGCGCTTGTGTCTGCGGCCGCTTCGTTTGGAGCGGTATTCTTCCTGGCACCTTCGGGCAGCTCGGAAGTCGCGGCCATCTGCACGCCGGATGGACAAACGGTGAGCTTCACCCCCGATCCGCTTGCACGCGAGGACCACGCCTATGTCGAACTCGACGACATCCTGATCACCGTGGGCAACGAGCCAGCCAGCCGCTATGTGAAGATCAAGACGGCCATTGTCACAGACAAGGATGATGCGGCGGCCGTCAAGAAGGCGCAGCCGATGCTGACCGACGCCTTCATCAGTTATCTGCGATCCATAGAACTGTCCGACTTCGAATCAGCCGCATTCTATCCGCGGCTGCGTGAGCAACTTTCGAGGCGGGCAGAGGTCGTCCTCGGCGGTGATGTTTCGCGCGGCGTCCTTGTGACCGAATTCCTGTTGAGGTGACGCGTATGGATCAGATGATTGTTCAACCGACCGACCTGGCCCTTTTCCTCGTATCCTTCGCGGCCTGCATCTACTGCTTCATCCTAAGCCGGCGCCTGAAGGCGCTGCAAGACACGCGCGACGGCCTGGGCGCGACCATCATGGCGCTGACGAAGTCGGTCTCCGCCGTATCGTCCGCCACCAGCGAGACCCGTTCGCAGGCCGGTGAACTGGCAACCCGCCTGTCTTCGCTGATGAAGGATGCCGACCAGATGTGTCATCGGCTGTCAGCCCTCACCGACGAACTCGAGAAAACTCACAAGACAGCAAGCGAAAGCGCTACGGCCGCGCAGGGCGAGCTCAAGATGGCGCTCGGCGACCTGCTGGACCAGTCGCAAGACAGCATGACGGAGATGCGCCGGTTGCTTCGCCAGATGCGGACACTCACCGGCGTCGCGGCGACAACGATCCGTGATTCGGATTTTCTCTTCGACGATGAAGACGCGGACCTGGTGGAGAGGACCCTGTAAGGCATGGCCACCGGCAACACCCGCACCCACGTTCTCATCACCCTTGGCGTCCTGTTCACGATCGGCGGCGCGTCACGCATTCTGCCGCATGCCTTTGCAGCGGCAGAAAACACTGCTCCGGCCGAGCATGGTGAGGGAGCCCCCGAAAAGGGCGAGATCATTTCGGCCGGATATGATCTCGACAGCCTTGAGGACGATACGCCTGGCCGGGTCTGCTTTACAGGCGAAGCCGCTGCAGCCCTCGAAAAAGACCAGGAAGCGATAGACCGGCGCGCAGAGGCCATTCAGGAACAGGAACTTGAGCTCCAGGCCCGGCAGATTGACCTCGATCGCAAAGCCCAGGAGTTGCAGGCCCTGCAGGCAACTCTGGAGGACCGCTGGCGTCAGATGTCCGCCGAAGCCGACCAGGATGTCGAACACCTGGCGCAGATGTACGCCGCCATGAAGGCCGATCAGGCCGCGCCAATCTTTGACCAGATGGACCCCGGTTTTGCCGCCGGTTTCCTGCGCCTGATGCCAAGTGATCAGGCCGGCGGAATTCTCGCCAGTATGGATACCAGCAAGGCCTATGTGGTGAGTGTCAAGCTGGCGAGCCTGAACGATGATATCCGGGCTGCGCAGGATTAGCCGCCAGGTCTGATCGTACAAATGCGGTCAGGCGTGAACCCAGATCCTCGATCTGCAGTCTTGTGGCATCAATTGTTTTCAGGCGCTCCGCGCGGCTGATGCCTTCGGCAAGACCTCGCTCGAGCAGGTCAACCATATCGCCGATTTTCGGCTCGGTATCGGCAAGCATGTAAGCCTGTCGGCCAACCGACCCGAAAAAACTTTCCAGCTTGTGATCCCAGCCAAGACCGACATGCGGCACGCCATAGGAATAGGCTGCAATGCAGGCGTGTAGCCTGTGCGCAATAAGACCATCGAGACTGGCGATCAGGTGCGCCAGTTCGGATGGCCGGTGCAGTACGGGGGCTGCCAGAACCTCGTCGGCAGCCCGCAGCTTCGCGCAGACTGATCCATACACTGTCTCAGCGAAACTCAGGTCGTCGCGGGCGCCATTGGTGAATAGCTGAACCTTGTAACCACGCTGCACGAGTTCCTCAGACAGGGACGCAAGAAGCTGGCGCCAACGCGCATGATCAAGACCGGGCCGATCTGCGTGCAGATTGAGCGTGCTGGGGTTCGTAACACCGACACCAATCGTGGCGCGCCCGTTTTGCACCAGGCCGCCACTCGGCCAAATGACACTCGCAAGCAGGCCGGGATCGTTGACGACCGTCCCGCTTGGCGGTGCGAACACGTCATTCCAGCGCTGCAGGGACCGTTTATCGCGAAGCCAGGCCGCAAAAACCTTCGAAGACAGTGCGCCCTGGAAGAGCTTCATTCCGGCGGGGCTGCATTGCGTTCCCACACCGGCCGCAAATATGCCCAGGGGTATATCGAGGTCGCTGGCCACTCCGGCGACAGCAGCAATCTTGAGCGGGAAATTGAGATCCGAGTCAGCAATGATCTGACCACCGCCAAGCAAAGCGACATCGGCGCCGTTCATGCTGCGCCTGTAATGGCGCTGCAGCCTGAGCTGGACGACGGGTTTGAGACAGGAGGCGACGATTGTGCGGCGAAGACCAGCTGGCAAGCGCTCAAGCAAGGCCAGCAGGAAGGCGCGCGAACGGTTGATGCCCTGCCCGTAATCCGTCCGGCCAGCAATGTCGCACGTGACAATGGAAATTCCCGGATGGCTCGCCTGCAGAACGCCTTCCATGCATTCCGCGATGATGCCATCACCCAGGTTGGGCGAGAATTTCAGATTCAGCAGGACAAGTTTCAAGGCATGCGGCCCTTGAGTCTGGAGCTGGCTAGTGGTGTCGACCGCCTCGGCTCAGAGCCGGGTGATGTATTCCGGTGAAAGCTTTCCCGACACCAGGTGACCGAAGGCCAGCCAGTTGCCTTTGACCCGACCCCAACGGTCGACCCATGGTTCGGGACGGAACGTCAGGACGTGATTGGCCAGCAGGTTGCGGCTCATCAGCGTGTACGCCTTGCTGCGGCGCATCGATCCCTTGCGTACCAGGTAGAGCGGGTTCGCGATCTGCGAGTAGCCAAGCCGCACGCCCGGAGAGCGGGCCGACTTCACGCCGCAATGCACGCCCGAGAAGGCGTTTGTGTGGACCAGCCGGCCATGCTTTTTCAGCCGGTTCGAAAAGTCGACATCTTCGAGCCAGCCATAGTATGGCAGCGCCTCATCAAAGCGGTTGTCCCCGATGGCGTTCGCGCGATAGGCCATGTTGCAGCCATAGAGATCGTCGACCTCCTTCAGGACGCGCGGCTTGGGGCGCGGATTCTTGTCGAATGCTTCAACAATCTTCGTGGCATTCTCATAGGTCATGCCCGGCCCCTTGATGTCGTCATGCAGAACATGGCCGGTCATGCCGACGATATCGGGATTGGCATCGAAGAAGTTGACCATGCCTTCGAGCGCGAATTTCGACGGGACGTAGTCGTCGTCGAAGAAGACAATGTAATCAGCCTTGCCTTCCAGCGCGTTGAGCGCGCGGTTGCGCTGGGCGCAAAGCCCCTTCGTTCCCTCAATGACAATCACGTGGTCTTCAAGGTCATCCGGCACATCTTCAGGTCCAGTCACCGACAGCAGGATGATATCGGCCGGCCGTGTCTGCCGGCTGAGCGCGTCAAGATTTTCCCTGACCGTCTCAGGCCGTCCCAAGGTCGCAATGGCAACCGCCAGTCGGGATTTCGATGGCGTCATGAATTTTGTCCCTTGCCGATAAATTACAGTCCGCTTCGCCTCGCGTCGATGCAATTCTTTTGCCAGCCATTCATGATGTATGGTGCAATCATTGCAGGTTAGGAGCAGCCGGGCCCGGGGAGTTTCTTGGCGTGTCGTCCATGAACCATATCGTGATCATCCATGACAGCGTTGAAGCGCGCGGCGGCGCGACAGGACTCGCGCGGCTGTCTGCGCTCGAATACCGAAAGCGCGGCTTCAGGGTGAGTTATCTGACCGGCGAATCTGGCGACGACGAACTCGCTGAGGCGGGCATCGACGTGCACGGCCTTGGCCAGTCAAAGCTGAAGAAAGCGGGCACGTTCGCCGCCATGACCAAAGGCTTTCACAACGCTGAAGCAAAATGCCTCGTTGCAGACTGGATCGCACAGAACGATACGCCATCCACCGTTTACCACCTGCACAACTGGGCGCAGATCCTGTCACCCGGCGTGTTCGCGGCGCTGAAGCCCGTCGAGGCAAGAACGGTCGTCTCCTGCCATGACTTTTTCAATGTCTGCCCGAATGGCGGCCTGCTCAACTTCCAGACAGGTGAGATCTGCAAGCTAAAGCCCATGTCGGCCGCCTGCTGGGTAAGCCAGTGCGACCGGCGCAACTCTGCCCACAAATACTGGCGCATGGCCCGGCAGTTGCGGCTGAATTCGTTGGCTGGCTTCGCGCAATCGCAGATGACCTTTGTCTGTCTCAATGCCGGTATGGAACAGGTGATGCGCGCGGCAGGGTTCCGGGCGCCGAATCTTGTGAACATTCCGAATCCGGCAAATGGTTACACCACCGACCGGGTCGAAGCCGAGCAGAATGAAGCCTTCCTGTTCGTCGGCCGCCTGAATGCGGAAAAAGGCGCGGACATCGCCGCTCGAGCGTCGAGGCTTGCAAGCGTTCCGATGATCATGGTCGGCGAAGGCGAGATGATGGATCGTCTTGTGGCGGGCTATCCCGAAATCGAATTTCCAGGCTTCTGCACGCGCGAGGAAATTGCGCAGCTGGTCGGCCGCTCGCGCGCGCTAGTCGTCCCCGGCCGCTGGCGTGAACCGTTCGGCTTGGTTATTGCCGAGTGCGCCCGCAGTGGCTTGCCTATACTGAGTTCCGAGCCGAGTACCTTGTCTGCTGAGATCGCCCATCTCGATATGGGGCGCACCTTCCCGGCAAATTCTCCTGACATCCTGGCCGCAGTGCTTAGGGAGGCCGCAGCGGACGATGCACTGATCAGTAAACTGAGCAGGAACGCCTTCTCAAAGGCCGAGAATATCTGCTCAACGACAGCGGAATGGACAGAACGGTTCCTTGGCCTTTTCGAACAGAAGACCGCCGGACGGGCCTGATATTTCGGCACAGCCCGACGCGCAGCACTTTCCATGCCCCCCGAAACCCTTGTAAGCAAAGCACGTTGCGCGTCATGGTGCGCGCTTGCGCGGCCATTGAGCCGGCATCAAAGGGGAGACAGGCTATGAGTGGTCAGGACAGCTCGGATTCCAAGGATGTTCTCGAAGCGCTGGATCGGGTTCTCGAGGAGCTTCGCCGCGAATTCGCCGCCAACCCCGAATTCGCGCATCGCGTTGTGCGTGCGCTCGGCGCGAATGTCGTTTTCGATCCCAAGCTCGCCGCCAAGCTCATCAATCCCATCGAACTGGTCGCCCGGGAAACGCCTGAAAAAGTTGCAGAGCAACTTGGCGGACTGTCTGCCGCCGATCTCAAGAAGATGGCCAAGGATTCGAAACTGGCGTCTCCGAGCGATGTCGCTGGCAAGTCGAAGGAAGCGGTGATCGAACTGATCCAGCGGCGCGCCACCCTGCGCATAGAGTCCCGGCGCTCCGACGTCTGACCCTCTCGGATCAGGCACGCCGGAACGCCGGTCTCAATCGTCTTAGTCTTACCCGCTGGTGTAGTACTTCGCGTACGACTTGTAGCCGGAGTGGCCGTAGCCCTGGCGGTGATACTTGCTGGTATCCACCCGGTTGATCACGACGCCAGCCACGCGGGCGCGGAAGTCACGCAGGATGGACAGGGTCTGCTTGAGGGCAGCCCGGTTTGTCTTGAGCCAGCGCGATACGATCACAACCTGGTCCACCTTGCTCGTCAGGACGCGGGTCTCTGCGAGCAGGAGCAGCGGGCCTGTATCGATGATGATGAACTCATAGATGTCCTGCAGCTGTTCCATGAGCTGGTCGAAGGCCTTCGAACCAAACACATCGCGGGGCGTGTGACGCGACGGCGTCAGCGGCAGGATGTGGAGATTGCTCGCCTCATCGATCTGCACAGCTTCTTCAATCGTGCACTCTCCGAACAGGCATTCCAGGAAGCCGCGCTCAGGCGGTTCGCTCATGACCACGTCGGAAAGCCGCTTGCGGCGGAAGTCACCATCGATGATCAGCGTCCGCGTTCCGGACATGGCAGACATCAGGCCGAGGCCGTGGGTCATGGTCGTCTTGCCTTCGTCCGGCTGCGAGGACGTGATCGCGACCGTCTTCACCGGCGAGTCCAGGTCGGCAAACATGATCGACGCCCTGAGGTTCCGGAAACTCTCGGCATAGGCTGATGTCGGGTTTTCCAGCAGATAGGTCCGCGCATCGCGCTTGGCCGAACCGGTCAGGCGCGGGAAGTTGCCGAGGAATGGCACGCGGAAGTGCTCCTCGATCTCCTCGCCGCTGCTGATCTGGCTGTTCAGTGCTTCGGCAGCTACCACGGCGCCGACGCCCAGCATCAGGCCAAAGACGAGGCCGACAGCAAGGTTCAGCGACGTCTTCGGGAAAGACGGCGTACGCGGAACCGGCGCGGACGAAAGGAGGCGTGCATCGGGTTCTGCAAGACCTTCGGATTCGTTGGTCTGCTTGAAGCGCGCCAGGAAGGCTTCATAGATTGAGCGAGAGGCTTCGGCATTACGCTCCAGTTCACGCAGGCGCACGGCGGCCTGATTGTTCTGGGCCAGCGTGTTGCGCATCGAGTTGAGATTGGTCTCGAGGCTCTGCACGCGCTTGCGGGCGATGGCCACGTCACCTTCGATGTTTGATACAATGCGGCGCAGCTCAACCTGGATCTGGTCGCGGATATTGGCTTCTTCGTTATTGATGCCCTGAATGTCCGGGTGTTTTGGCCCGTAACGGTTCTGCAGGTCGGCGCGGCGGCGCAGGATTTCAGCCTGCTGGCGGCGAAGTTCGGAAATGACCGGCGAATTCAGGGCCTCGCCGCTGACTTCAGCAGAGATACCGCGCTGCGCCATTTCGCGAACCGTGACAAGACGCGCCTCGGCGGTCGCCAGCTCGGCACGCTGGACGATGAGCTGGGCATTGAGGTCCGCCATTTGCTGCTCGTTGAGCGTCGTCGCACCGGCGCTGATCAGGCCCGAGCTGGCACGGTAGGATTCCACCGCATTCTCGGCCTGGTTCACTTCCTCACGCAGTTCGGCGAGGCGCTCCTCGAGCCAGGAGTTTGCCCGGCGGGTCGCATCGAACTTGGCGTCCAGCTGCTCGACAAAGTACTGATCGACGATCTGGTTTGCGATGGCAGCAGCCAGTTCCGGGTCGTGGCTATCGGCGAAGATTTCGATGCCATAGGTCGTTCCGATGCGGCGCGCAGATGTCTGCGAGAGCAGCGAGTTGACGACCAGTTCCATCTCTTTCTTCTGGGATGCCGCTTCGGATTCCTCGGCGACATTGCTCGAACCGCCGCCCAGCCAGCTCTTGATTTGGGATTTGACCTGATCGGACATGCTCGCCTCGCGCAGCAGCGGATTGAATTCCGGATAGCTGGTCAGGTCGAGCTGGCGGACCACTTTTTCGGCCAGAGACCGCGAGCGGATGATCTCCACTTCAGTATCGACTACGGTGGATTCAGGCGGAAGGCCTGACAGGACCGACCCGATGTCGACCACCGTCTTGTCACGCGAGTCGATGATGACTGAGGCGCTGGTCGAATAGACAGGCGTCGCCTGAAAGGTGAACAGGGCCACGGTCACGAATACCGAAATCACGACCAGGAGGAACAGGGCCAGCCGGCGGCGAAGCGCACGCAGGGCCTGTTTCGGATCAGTGATCTTCTCGTCCGACGCGTTCCCTTCGGGCGCGTAGTAGGGACGATTGGCATAACGCGTATCGATTGGAATCTGGCTGTTCACTGGTCTGTTTCCGTCTGGTTATGCGTTTCATTCAAGGTGAGGGGCAGGCGATCGACCGGTTAGGGCGTCAGGATCAGCGTCGCCATCACGCGATTGTCAGTGAAAGACCGGACATTGGAATCCTGGTCTGCAAACCGGTAGCTCAGCCGTGCCGATGCATTGCGATTGAACTTCCACAGTGAGCCGACCTCGAATTCGATGCGGTCATCGCTACGATCGACGTTCTCGAAATCGAAATTCGTGAAATCGATACCAGCATTGACCAGCCAGTTGCGGCGAAGCTCATGGTCCACATTTACTCCGAGCGCGGTCTGCGTCGCGGCGGCCGTGGACTGGATGCCTGGGTCGATAACGCGCCGGGACGCACTGGCCGATACCGTGGTGAGCTGTGTGACAAACCAGTTCGCATTGCCCTCGACCGAAAGGCCGGAAACATCCTCAGCGGTAGGATCGTCATATTCGAACTGGTGATATCCAACGGCGATGTCGCCGCGAAGCAGGATCGGAAGTTCGAAATTCGTGCCGACGCGGACAATCGTACCCTCGGAGTCGCGGGTGCGCTGGCCGGGGCTCGTTGGCGCGTCATAGTCCCGGGACGTGACACTGCCTTCGGCGAAAACCGACCAGTCCCGTTGCGGGGCATACGAAACCCGGACGGACCCTGTCATCTCGTCACGGTCACGGAAGTCCTGGTCCAATGTGCCGCCACCATTCAGGCTGACATCGCTGAAATTGTAGGTATCGGCGGACAGGCGGCCACGCAGGCGCACGCGGCCCTGTTCGTAGTTGATCCCGGCTTCGCCGCCAACACGATCAACTTCGACCGGCTCTGCAGCTGCCGGATCGCTCGCTACGGAGGCCCGCGGTTCATTCGTATGTTCGGCCAGCACCGCGCCGACGAGACCGAAGCTGCTGGTTACATCAAGACCGCCGAATGCCCGGGCAAACAGGTCTGTGGCCGATTCTGAACCGGTATCGACATACTCGGTATGCTCTGCTGCCAGCGACGCTCCAAACTCATGGCGAGACCAGGTCGACACCAGGTCAACAGACGGTGCGATGACGCCAAAGGAGTCTCCGGTTTCGTCAGTGGTCGAAGCGAACAGGTTGCTGCGATAGCCCGCACCCACGCGAAGGCGGGGCTGAGCCTCGAAGGCGCCTAGGCGAACCGGCACCGGATCGAATTCCGGCTGCGGGCGCTCTGTGACCGAGACGTATCTATTTCGATCAAAGAAGCTGTCCTGAGCCTGCGCCGTAAACGCAGAAGCCGAAATGGCAGCGACCGAAGCCGCGGTTACAAAGTGTGCTGTCTTGATCATGTCTAGTGTCCCCAAACGTCACGCTACGGGTCACCTAAGCAATGACGATACCAGTTCGTGTACCTTTCGAAGCTTTCTATCCCCTGAAAGCAATCCGGCCCGGAACAGCCGTGTGTCCCGGGCCGGAAAATTAAGCAGCCATTAGGTCGGCCGGTAGTCCGAGGTGGACTGGACGCCGGAGCTTGCCGGCGGCGCTGATCCTGGCTTCAGCAAGTCAAAGGCTTCCTGCGCCGGACCGAGTGCATGGCCGAACCGAGGCCGCAAATGAACGCCCGAAGGATTGTTCCATTGCGGCGAGAGCGTTTCAGGCGATTGTGCCTCGGCAAAAGAGGCCGGAATCGATGGTGCACTGTCCAGCTTCTGGCCAACCGTTTCACCACAAGCGGCGTAGGCCGACAGATCATGCAGTGAACCGCCAGGCAGTTCGCCTGCAATCTCAACGATGTCAGCTTGGCCTGCGCAAGCATTCAATGCTTCCAGGGTAAGGCCATTCAGGTCGACGGGCTGGGCCACGCCAACCGGCACGTCATCACCCGGCCGGGTTGCGAATGACAGCTTGTTCATGCTGGCAATCCTGGTCGGACGGATCATTTCGCCATCATTGGCCGGCGCAGCAATAGCTGGCACTTCGCCAGCCTCATTCTGAACGTTTGCAACAAGGGCATCCACGACCTTGTCGTTATCGTCTTGTGCAGTGAAGAACGCGGTATCGCCGTGCATGAACACTGCGCCTGCCGCTGCAATGGCCGCTGCGAGGCCCATTGCGATGGCCATGTGTTTCATTTTTGTCCCCTTCTGGCTTCGTCCCTGAAGCCAGTCGTTACGATATCGCAACGGTGCAAGAAATACACCCTTTTTTGCGGTGCAAGGTGAGCCCTAGAAAAAGCGCTCGACCACGCGGATCGTGTCACCGGGCTGCACCTTCAGCGTCGGCTTCAACTCGACGCGGATTTCTTCATCCACTTCAGCGCCCTTGATCAAGACGAAGCGCTTGTTGGCTCGGTAGGTGAACCCCTCGGCCGTCGCGATGGCGTTCATGACGGTCAGGCCATTTGTGTATGGATACTCGCCCGGCCGGGCGACTTCGCCCAGGATATAGAATGGGCGGTAATTGACGACCTCCGCGCTCACGCGCGGTTCGCGCAGGTAGCCGTCACCAAAACGTTCTTCAGCCAGACGCTGGAACTCGCGGACGGTCATCCCTTCGACATTCACGTCACCAATCAACGGCAACGATAGAAAACCCTGTCCGTCCACGACGAACTCGCCAGACAGTTCGGGCTCACCGAAAACGGTCACGCGCAGACGATCTGCATTGCTGAGACGGTACTCCGTCACGACCCGGTCTGTCATGACATCTGCGTCCGGTGTGCCATTTCTGTCCGCCTGTACGGGGGCCGTCTCGCAAGCTGCCAGGAACACCGAGGCCAGGAAGACTGCGCAAAGCGCGCGAAAACAGGAAATCATCATGGGTTTGCGCGTAGCCTTATCGTGTCTTGAGAAAACTGATCTGGTCCTTTTCGAGGCGAACAGCCGTGAGGCGCCCGCTGAAATAGGCCCCTGTGTCGACATTGATGCGCCGGAAGTCACTATAGGCATCATCTGCTGGCGTATGTCCATGAACCACGACGACATCATCTCGCTCACCTGCTTTCAGAAACTCGTCCCGGATCCAAAGCAAGTCATGTTCCTCTTGTTCGTCAAAGGCCCGGCCAGGCCGTGTCCCGGCGTGAACGAATCCGTAGTCACCCAGTCGGACGGACACGTCCAGCGCGCGCATGAAGTGCAAATGCGACTCGGGAAATTTCTCCTGGAACTGCTGATGAGCCGAAAGCCATTCGTCGTTCATCGTCAGGCTCCGAGGCGGTCGCACGCCGTAAGAGACAAGCGTCTCGCGACCACCATAATTTGCCCATTCAGGACCATGCTCGGGTTGTTCCAGAAAGCGCAGCAGCGCCTCTTCATGATTGCCCTTCAGGAAGAACGTCTCAAACCGGGACACCTGGTCGCTCATCAGGAAGTCAATCACCTGGCGTGACTGGAACCCGCGGTCGACATAATCGCCCAGCATAATGAGGTGAGGCGTTGCTTCACTCTCGCGTGCGTCTTCCTCGATGCGCTTGAAGAGGGCCTGCAACAGGTCGGCGCGGCCGTGCACATCGCCTACTGCGTAGACAAGAATCCCGTCGGGAAGCTCTGCCGGCGCGGCTTGCGGCGCCGCATCGGCAATGGCTGCGGCTGCGACAGGCATTGAGGCGAGGCCAGGCTGATCTGTAATTGCAGCACGGCGCGATATCACCCTGCTGCGTTCCAGAACCGGGAAACGTTCCTTGAGCCAGCCGGCCATGGATGCCAGACCGGATCGCGCGAGGGCGACCGGCCTGTGCCATAGGCGCCGCAGCAAGCTAGCCGCGGTCTCTTTTGCTGACTGACGAGCCAATCTGTCCCCCTCGACGTCGCTCGAAGTTCCAACTTTACATATATTCTATAGCAAGAAGTGTGCGCGAGTCACTGTTTCTGCAATTAGTTCAGGGCCTTCGGCCTCTAAATTGCAGTAAAAATGACCAGAAAGATGGCGCCCCAGGCGAGCGTGCAGAAAACGAGAATGAAAAGATAGGTCTTCCAGAGTGGCCATTTCTCGGCGCGACGACGTTCGCGCTTGCGCGCAGGCGCATGCACAGTTGCAGAAGAAGGCGTCGAAGTGGAAGTTGGTGTTGGCATGTACTTTGGCTATCGTTTGACCTTGTCCCGAACGCGGAACAACGTGTTTAGTTCACCAAGGATTGAATTTCCTGAACAAATACTCAACAACTCGCTTAGTTCTCTGAATTGTGCTTGTGCACATGGAGGCAAGGGCTGATGTCAAAACTATGGCATGATGTGCAAGCTGTCCGGGTGCAGCCTCTGGAATTACCCGTCGGGCGCCTGAAGCAAATCGGCCTGATCATTGCCACAGCGGTCACGGCGGCCCTGTGTATTCAGGGCCTCATCTTGAATCACGAGTCCAGAAAACTGACGCAATCCCGGATATCGCTCAGTCAGGCTGAAACCCTGCTGACTTCCGGCGCCGGGCCGCAAGTCATGCTGTCCGCGGCCGAAGCACTGGAACTGACCTCGCCGGAAGCTGCCCGGCTTGCGATTTCGCTGACGCATGCCAGCCTGTCCCAACAGCCTCAACAGCCCTATGCATGGGCCGAACTGGCCTACTATCAGAGTCGGCTCAAGGGCCACGTCGACAGAACTGCGCTAAGCGCGTTCCAGACATCGATTGATCAATGCGGCTACTGCGACCAGGACCTGTTGCGCTGGCGTCTGGGCTTTGCACTGGATCACTGGGAGGACATGCCAGAAGAGGTACGCCTCGATGTATTTCGGGGGGCCGAGTTCCTACGCTGGTGGCACATGGACGGCGCATTCCTGGCAGAAGCCAGGGAACGGGCAACGGCGCTCGGCATCGATTTTCGCGACTATCAGCGCAAAGTGGTGTCAGATATTCGCCCGCATGAAATCCTGCCAGCGAACTAGCTGATCCCGTTCTGGGCCAGGATCTGACGGACCTTCTGCTTGAAGGGTTCACGGCCGAACGTCTCGGCGTGGGCCCGGATCCGCTGAGGGTCGAAGTCCTCATCCTTGAAACTGCCGATCGCCTCGACGAACGCCTCGACAGTCTGCTCCTTCACGAACAGGCCACTCAAACCATCAACCACGGTGTCGAGCGCGCCACCTCGCGCATAGGCGATGACCGGGCGGCCTGACGCCATGACTTCAACCGGAATCATGCCGAAGTCTTCTTCGCCGGGAAAGACCAGGGCCTTGCAGCGGGCAAAATGATGTTTCAGCTCGCTGAACGGTACACGACCGAGAAACTCGATATTGTCGCCGGCCTTCCGCTCAAGCGCCTTTCGCTCCTCGCCGTCGCCGATGACCTTGAGCTTCAGGCCGAGCTCGTTGAAGGCGTCGATCGCCAGATCGAACCGCTTGTAGCGAACGAACTCGCCAGCCGCGAGGAAATAGTCACCGCGTTCCGACTCGTCGGCAATCTTGAAGTCCTCCGTCGCCACGGGCGGGAAGACGACCTCCGACGACCGGCGATAATATTTCTCGATCCGCTTTGCGACGAAACTGGAATTGGCCAGGAACTGGTCGACGCGCGCGGCGCTTGTGACGTCCCAGGTCCGCAGCCGATGAGCGATACCCGGAAAGGCGATCTTTGCCAGCCTGCCGGCAGATGCCTGGTACTGCGGATAGAGGTCCCAGATATAGCGCATCGGCGAGTGCGTGTAGCACATGTGAAAGGCGTCCGGACGCGGAATCACACCCTTGGCCGGACCTGACTCCGAAGAGATGACAAGGTCGTATTCGGAAAGGTTCAGTTCCTCCAGCGCTCGCGGCATGAAGGGCAGGTACTTCTGGTACTGCGACCGCGCGAACGGCATCTTCGAAATGAAGGTCGTCTTGATGTCGTGCTGGTTCAGCTTTGAGGAAAGCCTCTTGCGGTCACAGACATGCGTAAAGATGTCGGCATCGGGAAAAAGATCACAAAAGGCTTCGAGCACACGCTCTCCGCCTCTCATTCCGTTAAGCCAGTAGTGTATCAGGGCAACACGCATCAGACATATTCCTCGCAATCTGCCCTGAATAAAGCAGATATTGCGCCAGCCCGGACGGAGCGGGTTTACGCTCTGCCCGGGCTGGGAATTTGGCTGGAGTAAGGTGTCCTAGCGGGCGCCCTTGGAGAACAGCACCGCAGGCACTGTCATCGCCATGATCTTGATGTCGCCCGTTACGGTCCAGTCGCGGACATAGGTCACATCAAGTTCGACGCGTTCGTCATAGGAGGTATCGCTGCGACCACTGATCTGCCACAGGCCCGTCAGTCCCGGCCGCGTGCTCAGATAGAAGTCATACTTGTCGCCATAACGGGCCGCTTCGTTCCGGACGATCGGGCGCGGGCCAACGATCGACATCTCACCCTTGAGAATGTTGAACAGTTGCGGAAGCTCATCGAGTGACGAGCGGCGAAGGAAGTCGCCGAGCGGCGTGATCCGCGGGTCGTCCGTCAGTTTCTGGGTCGCGCGCCATTCCTGAGCGGCAACCGGATTTGTCGCCAGAAGCGCCTCAAGACGCTCTTGCGCATCCACCACCATTGTACGGAACTTCAGGCAGCGGAATTCCTTGCCATCGCGGCCAATCCGGTTCTGCGCGAAGAAGATCGGACCGGGGTCCTTGATCTTCATCAGTACCGCAATGCAAAGAAGCAGCGGCGAAATGAATACCAGAGCCGCGGCGGACAATACAATGTCCATCCCGCGTTTCAGGACGCTGCTTCCCGCCTTGGAAAATTTTTCAGCGGGCCCCTGCCGAGTTTGTTGCCTGGCCGTCTTGTTCGCGTCTTCAAACGCGACGTTCGAATAATCGTTGAAAGGCACCGATTCCCCCAAATACACTACCGAAGCCGTTTCGAATCTTGGTCCCTATTCGACCCGGCTATTGATTTTCCCTGCTGGCGACGTCCCTTCGCCAACTTCACTTTGCGCGAAACAATTTGTTTACACAATGTTAATCAATGCAATGCGCGAGCCAGCCCGGACTTTCAAGCATATTCCCCTGAGGCGCGAACCGGCCCCCGCACAATCGGGCAGCTGCCGAAGAACGCGCCAGTTTGGCACATTTCTCGCTCAAGCTTCATGCAAAATGCCGAGCTTCTGGACAAAAAACCGGATTTGGGCTCAGCATCGAGAAGGGGGAAGCGATGTCTATTACCAATGCGGGACAGTTTGTCCGACATGATACAAAGCTGCGGGTGGCCGCCTGCTTCCTTGTCCCGGCAACACTGCTGATTGCGCATTTCTCCCACGGTGCCGACACAATGGCGGCCTCAGCCTGGGTCGGCGTGCTGGCGTGTTGTGGGCTTGGATGCATCATTATGATGCGTCCACACACAGATTCTCCTCCGCTGACCCTGTTTCTTTTTGGGTTGCTCGCGCTTTTCGTTGCCCTCGGATGGACCGGAAACTGGCATCAGGCCCGTACCGAAGTGATGCAGCTGGCGATCGCCATCGTGTTCTGGACCTCAGGGGCCATGATTGGCCGGTCACGCCAAATGCTGATGACCAGCTGGACAGTCTTGTCAGGCAGTTTTGCTTTCATCGCCGGACTTGCCCTGCTCAGCTATCCGATGATGTCGGCAGAGCTGGCAACCGGAACGGGCGCCGACCGGTACTTCCGGCTCAGTTTTAGCTTCCATTCGCCCAACACGCTCGGCTCTCTCATGGGCCTCGGCGTGATCGTATCGTCGATGCACCTTGCCTATATCATGCGCTCACGCGTGGCGACGGGCATCCCGATCCTTGCGAAGTTCAGCTACATTCCACGAGAGGGCTATGTCTCTATTGTGGCGCTGGTCCTTTGCGCAGGGTGTCTGCTGCTGTCGCTGTCTCGAGCGGCCATTTTCCTGACCCTTGCATTCCTCGCCGCAACTGCGGCCATCGAAGTCTTCGTTCGCCGCAATTCCGAGACGTTTAATCTCGCCAGACACCGCTATACGGTCATCGGCCTCATTGCTCTGGCCTTCGCGCTAACACTGGCCTTCGCGCTGACGGTCGGCGATATCAGCGAGCGCGCTGGAGACCTTCATATCGACGGGGCCGGGCGCTGGGCCCTGCTCTCGGAATACTGGCAAGAGTGGCAGACAAAACCGATATTTGGCCACGGCCTCGGCAGCTTCAACCGGATTAACGAATCCATGACGACGATGGACAATGCCGCCATGCTGGTCTTGCTGGGTGCCGCGCATAACGTGATCCTTCAATGGCTCCTGCAGGGCGGCATTGTCGGCCTGCTCGCCATTGCAACCGTGCAGGCCATCTTCCACTCCAGGATCGTGCGCGGCGCCAGCCAGGGTTCTTACCGCACGCGATCCTATCTCTGCCGCATGGCGCTTGCCGCTTCCATCTTCCTCTTCCTGCATAACATGGTCGACTTCCCGCTCGAGATCCCGAGCATCATGTGGACGTACGCCTTTATTCTTGGACTTGCCTGTGGCATGCCTGAAAAGACGAGACTTGGGGGCAGTAAGTCGCGTTGACGGCTAAGGTCTGCAGAATCGCAGGCAGGGACGGGAGCAGTATTCATTGTCAGCTTCATTTGTGGCTGTGGCGAACCTGAAGGGCGGTGTCGGTAAATCGACCACGACCCTGATGCTCGCAGACGGCTTGGCGTATTATTTCGGGGCCAATGTTCTGGTCGTGGATTTCGACCCGCAGGCGAACAGTAGTCAGATGATGCTGACAGAACGTGGCCTGCAAATGGCGTATGAGCAGGGCAAGAGCGTTATCAGCCTGCTGAACCAGTTTGCTTCGGGTGCAACACCGAACCTGGCCGATCTCATCCTGCCAAATGCGGTCACCCTTGAAGAGCTGCATCAGGCCGAACAGCGCGATCAGCGGCGCGGCTGGATTTCGATCCTGCCATCGCATCCGAGCCTTCGCTTCGCGGAGATGGAGGTCGAGGAGCGGCTTTATGGGCAAGGAACCCGTCCAAGCGAACTCGCGCGCAAGCTTCACAAGCATTTCTCAGAGGCGCTCGAACCGGTACATTCGATCTATGACGTCGTGATCATCGATACCCCGCCCTACCTCTCCCCGCTCGCGCGCGCCGGCCTTATGCTCGCGGAGACGTTTGTGACGCCAACGCTGGCGGACCCTGTCTCGATCTGGGGCACGAAACAGTTCTCCGACTGGATGACAGCCAATATCGCAGCCGACATCGCCCAGCGGAATTTCGTCGTGATCACGCGCTTCAAGAATACCCGCTACGCGCGCGAAGCCGAGCATGAACTGCGCAACATTTACCTGAAGAACCGGCAGTTTGGCCCGACGATCCCGGAATCCGTCCAGGCCCTGGCGGCCATGGACCGCGCCGATATCGACAGCTACCACACCATGCGCGGCAAGTATGGCAATCTGCGCAACGACGTCCGGCGCCTGTCAGAGAGCTTTGCAGGCTTCCTTGCTTCGCGCCTTGGCGCCGAGCAGCCGGAACTGGTCAGGTCCTGAGGCGGGCTACTCAGCCGCCCGCCATCAAAGGCTGCGCCTGAGCCCCAACGCCTGATAGACGCCGCGGCGAAAGGCCTTCAGCGCCGGCTTCATCCAGATGATCGAGCGGAACCGCTGGCGAAGGTAGAATTCCCAGCGCGTCAGGAAAAGGAACTTCTCCGAGCCGCTCAGCATGCGGTCGATCGTGCGGACGATATCACCGCGTCCGAGTTCGATCGCCTTGTTACGCACGTCATGCATGGAGTTGAACTCGTTCTTCGAGCGCAGGTGAAGCGCCGAAATACGGTCCAGATCATACAGGCTCCAGTCGAAGGTCGTCGCCTGCGACCTGTCTACGCCAGCCAGGTCCATCATCATCATCGAGCGCGTGCACTTCTGGCATTTCGAGCAGTTTGGATAGGGCGGCGGCAGTTTTCCGCTTGCGCAGACATTCAGCACCGACAGCGACAGTGGATCGCGCACCAGGTCGACCGTCTTGTCCCAGCGCTCCCAGTCCGCCCCGAAATGGTTTACGTCAAGGCTGGCCGAGGAGAGGCGCTTGTCGATCTCTGGGTGCGAGCCCCAGGGCATCAGCTGGAAATAAGGCGCCGATGAGGAGATGTGGATACGCCGCAACTCGCCCGAAAGCGCATGCGCAATCGATGAAAACGCCGCGCCGTGACTGAGATACGACCAGGCATCGAAATATTCCGGAACCGCCGTCATGACGTTCGACGCGGCTGGTATGAAGACACGCCCGGTCGCTCTGGCGAACTTTTCGTATTCGGACACTTCATCGATCTCGCTGCGCACTTTGGCCGGATCGAAGCGCTCCACATGCACAACGGTGACGAGTGCCTCGATGGCCGGGCCAAGCTTGTGCGCGGTGAACAGGGAGTCGATGCCCGCCGTAAAGAAACAGGCCTCCTTCGCGGCGGGTCGTCCGCCGGAACCGAGATCAGGGGAAACGGGCGCACGGATCGCGATCTTTCGCTTGTACGGGTGCCAGTCATGCCAGATGCTCAGCACGTCATCGACATTGCGCGCCGTTGTCTCCGTCACGGGGATGTCCTGCGTATAATCTTCGCCAAGCACGAACGCGATCGACGCGCCGAGCACAAAGGCCTGGTCAGCACTGACGGGGTCGCTGACCCAGTCGGGAAGTGCGACGAAGATTGAATGCCGCTTTCCACCGCGCGTTTCGTAATCAAACGCCTGTACAAAGTACTCGCCGCGTTCGGCGCTCATGCCTGCGAGCCGCATGACCCTTGTCTCCACATCGTCCGGAGGCTTTCCGGATGAGGCATTTCTCGCATGAACCGTACCAGACCACGCCGCTGACAAATACTGCGTGTACCCTTGCCGGGAGCCAATCGGCACAGATATGTCAAAGGGAATGAACACGGTTGCTACGGACCTGCGTCCGGGATCCATTTGCCAACGCTCCGCCGTCACTGGTCAGGCTCGCGAAAGCGGCATGATCATTGCTCTGACTTGTGGATGCATCGACGCCAGGAAGGGGGGCTGTTGGCAATGAAAGTGCTCATAATCGATAACTATGACAGCTTCACCTATAATCTGGCTCAGCTCGTTGCCGCCGCATCCGGCAGCGACCCGATCGTCCTTTACAATGACGCCATCTCTGAATCCGAACTCCGTTCAATGGATTTCGATGCCGTAATCCTCTCGCCCGGACCGGGCCGGCCTGACCGGCAACGCGATTTCGGCCTTTGCGAAACCATACTGAGAGATTTTCGCAAGCCTGTCCTGGGCGTCTGTCTCGGCCACCAGGGGATTGCGCATTTCGCCGGCGGGCTTGTGACGCATGCCCCCGAGCCGATGCATGGACGCCTCAGCAAGATCCACCATAATGGCCAGCAGCTGTTCAAGGGCATTCTCTCGCCCTTCAACGCCGTTCGATATCACTCGCTGGTTGTCAGCGAATTGCCCGATTGTCTCGAGGTTGATGCGAAGACCGAGGACGGGCTGGTCATGGGCCTGCATCACAAGGCACTGCCGCTCTGGGGCGTCCAGTTTCATCCGGAATCAATTGCCACAGAATACGGCGACAAGGTCATCGCGAACTTTCTTGAGCTGGCGGATACATTCCTGCGCGCGGAATATCCCGGCGAGGAGGTCGATGTCGCTTCCGACCAGCCGGCTAGCCAGACGAACCGCCTGAAACCGGTGCTGCGCGAGCTCACGACAGATCTCTCATCGGATGCATGTTTCGAGATCCTGTACGGCAAGTCTACCGATGCCTTCTGGCTGGACTCCAGTGCCCACGCCAAGCAACAGGGGCGCTTTTCCTTCATGGGCGATGGTGCCGGCCCTCGCGCAGAAACGCTCAGCTATGACGTGAGCAGTAACCGCGTGGACGTCACGACGTCGGCCGGAACCGAGGTGTTCGAAGAGAGTGTCTTCGACTACATTTCCCGTCGCATGCAGGCCACTGTGTTCGTCGACGACATGGACATGCCTGTACCCTTCAAGGGCGGTTATGTCGGCTATCTCGGCTATGAATTAAAAGCGCTCAGCGGCGGCAAGAATGCCCATAAGAGCCCGCAAGCCGACGCAAAAATGATCTTCGCCGATCGCTTCATCGCCTTCGATCACAAATTCAAGCAGGCCTGGATGGTCTGCCTTGTCGAACCCGGTAAGGAAGGCGAAGCGAAGGACTGGTTCACGACGGTTGAGACCAGCCTGCAGAACAGCTGCCTGATATCGAAGCCGGCGTTTGATGCCGTCCTTCGCGAGACCGAACCGGAAGACCCGTGGATCAAACGGCATTCCCGCGATGCCTATATCGAGCGCATCAATGCTTCGCTCGACAAGATCCGCGATGGCGAATCCTATGAGATCTGCCTCTGCAACGAGTGGACGAAAACTTACGAGAAGAGTCCGCTCGGCACCTACCAGCATCTGCGCGCCATGAATCCGGCGCCCTATTCGGCCTTCCTGCGATTTGACGAGTTGAGCGTGCTCAGCTGTTCGCCCGAACGCATGGTGAAGATTTCAAAAGACGGCCATGTCAACTGCAAGCCGATCAAGGGAACGATCGCCCGCGGCAGGACGCGGCCGCAGGATGAGGCCCTCAAGCAGCAGCTTTATACCAGCGAGAAGGACCGGGCCGAGAACCTGATGATCGTCGACCTGATCCGCAACGATCTCAACCGCGTGTGCCGCACCGGGACGGTCACCGTTCCGAAACTGTGCGCAATCGAGAGCTTTGCAACGGTTCACCAGATGGTCAGCACTGTGGTTGGCGAGCTGCGCAAGAGCGAGACGTCCGTGTCCTGTGTACAGTCGCTTTTTCCGGGTGGCTCGATGACTGGCGCCCCGAAGATCCGCACGATGGAGATCATCGACGATCTGGAAGCCGGGCCGCGCGGTATCTATTCCGGCGCCATCGGCTACTTCTCCCTCGATGGCGCGGTCGACCTCAACATCGTGATCCGCACCGTCGTGCTGAACGGGACCCGCGCGTCCATCGGCGCGGGCGGTGCCATCGTCGCGCTGTCCGATCCGGTCGCCGAGTTTGACGAAACCATGTTGAAAGGCGAACTGCTCCGCAACGCCTTGCTGACGCTCGACCCGGCCGATGTCGAAGTCGTCACCCACAACGAACAGCAGGCGCCGGCAGAATGACCAGCGTCATGGCCATCGATCATCTTGAAATGCTTCGCAGCCGCCTGGACCTGATCGACAGCGAGCTGATCAGCCTGCTCGGCCAGCGGTTCGACACAATTCGCGACGTCGCCGAATACAAGCGCGACACCGGCATTGCGGTGATGCAGCCGACGCGCATCGGTGAGGTGTTTACCACGCGCAGGCAGCGGGCCGTCCAGGCAGGCCTTGACCCCAAGCTCGTCGAGCGGCTCTGGACCACAATCATTTCCCATGCCTGTCAGGTCGAAAACGATGTGGCCAAGACACCGGGCGGCGAGCTGGCTTTCCAGGGTATCGGGTTCGACCACGGACTCATTGAGGTCGACGACCTGGATACCGCCTGCGGCATGATCTGCTCGCGGCTCTCCTTCAAAAAGGTCGACGTCGCCGGCGGAAGCCCATCCGAAGGCCGGACCGCTGTTCTCAGGGGCGGCAATGTCACAGTGGTCGCCAAGGAAAGAAACGAACCGGCAGGCGAGGCAGGGTCGCCAGCTTACCTGGCCATTGAGGTGCATTCGCTGGACGCGACCACCTATGAGCTGAAGCGGCGGGGTAACAAGGTCTCCGACATACAGGAAACCGATGCCGGCATCCGGATCGCCACCGTTCACCTTGGATCACCAGTCCATCTGGTCGTGCGCTATGTCGAACGACTGTTCAGGACATCGCTGGGAGCGTCGGACATTGGAGCGCCAGCGACTGTGTGCCGGGACAGGGCCTGACGGACGGGAGACCGGCATGCCGTTCTGCAACCGCGCAATCGTTTTCGGCGCCGCCGGCGGCATGGGCCGGATGTTTCGTGACCGGCTTGATGCTGCCGGCTTCGAGACGCTCGCGGTGGATATCACACCCGGCGCCGGTCTTGTCAGCGCGGACCTGACTGCGCTCTCGCGAGACATGCGGATCGCGCTCAAGGCCGCCGACCTGGTGATACTTGCCGTTCCTGATGCCATTGCCTGCAAGGCCGCCGCGCAAGTCGCAGGCGCCATGTCCGAAGATGCCACACTGGTGGACTGCACATCCGTGAAGGCGCCATATGTCGCGGCCCTGGGCAATGCCGGAAGATGCGGCCTGGTTTCAATCAATCCGCTCTTCGGCCCGGGCCTCGACTGGACCGGCCGGTCCATTGTCGTCACCGAGCTGCGTCGCCCCGCCTATCCGGAGGACCTGACAGGATTTCTCGAACGCTTTGGCCTGAACATCATCAGGCTTGATAGCGAACAGCATGACCGCCTCGCTGCCGAGGCGCAGGCGCAACTTCATGCGGCCCTGATGGCGTTTATCGCTTCAGTCAGTGCGGACGGGGCCTTGTTTGATACGCCGCCCAACCGGGTCATGCGTATGCTGTCAGCACGCATCCTATCCGGCGAGGCCCATGTCTACTGGAAGATACAAGCGTCCAACCCGTTTGCGAGCGCCGCCCGGCAAAAGCTGATCGACGCTTTGAAGACGCTCGATGATATCTGCGAGGCGGACGACGCAACTGCCTTCTCCGGGTTTCTGGAAAAAGCCAGAACCAATCTCGGGGCCCCGGCAACAGCGCTATCCGAAGATTGCGTCCAGCTTTTCAGCAGGCTGGACAGCGCCCGCTAGAAATCTCTTCTTTCTAAGTCCGCTCACTTATGGCACCAATAATGCCAAAAAGTCCCGGGAGGACACGCATGAGAGGACTTCGCCGCCTTTGGGCCGGCATGCTCGGCGCGATGGCCCTGATCGCGCCAGAAGCGACGGCGCAGGTGTCGACCGACAAGCCGAACTTCGTCATCCTGCTGATCGACGACGCGGCCTTCATGGACCTCGGCGTTTATGGCGGAGAGGCAGCTACGCCCAATATCGATGCGCTTGCCCGGCAGGGCGTGATGTTCACCCGCTACTACACTTCACCTCTCTGCGCGCCCTCGCGGGCGATGCTGCTGACAGGGATCGATAATCACCGCACCGGCGTTGCGACCATCCCCGAAGTCCTCCCGAAGGAGCATGTCGGCAAGCCCGGCTATACCATGCGCCTGGAACCAGGCGTCGAGACGATCGCGACCCGCCTGAAACCGCTGGGCTACCGCACGCTTCTGACCGGCAAGTGGCATCTTGGCAGCGATGAAGGCGCCCTGCCCTCGGCGCATGGCTTCGACAGGTCCTTCGCGCTCGATGCGTCCGGCGCAGACAACTGGGAAGACAAGTCGTACATGCCGTACTACCGGGAAGCGCCCTGGTATGAGGATGGCGAACCGGCCAGCCTGCCGGATGATTTCTATTCCTCGCGCTTCATTGTCGATCAGATGATCGACTATCTTGGCGAAACAGACAGCGCGCAGCCATTCCTGGCCTATCTCGGTTTCCAGGCCGTCCATATCCCGGTTCAGGCGCCTGCGGAGATCACGGCGAAGTATCGCGAGACCTACACCGACGGCTGGCAGGCTTTGCGCGAACGCCGCTGGCAGCGGGCCAAGGAGATCGGCCTCATCCCCGCCAATGCCCCGCTGGAACCCCTTCGACCCGGGATGCGGGCCTGGGAGTCGCTCAGCGAAGACGAGCGGGCCCTCTATGCTGCCCGCATGGCCGTCAACGCCGCCATGCTCGAAGCGATGGACCTTCATATCGGCCGCCTTGTCGACCACCTGAAGGAACAGGGGCTCTACGAGAATACGGTGTTCGTTATCACGTCGGACAACGGGCCCGAGCCGTCGCGCGGTGACAATGACTGGCGTCTGAAGCTCTGGATGCGATTCAATGGCTACCATCTCGGCCTCGACGGGATTGGCGAGAAGGGCAGCTGGGGCTTCATCGGCCCGGAATGGGCCATGGCGGCGTCCTCTCCAGGCGACCTGTTCAAGTTTCACAGCTCCGAAGGCGGTATCCATGTTCCGATGATCATGGCGGGCCCAGGCATCGAGCGGGGCATTCGCGAGGACGCTGTCGCGCAGGTCACCGACATCGCGCCGACCCTGCTCGAAATGGCAGGAGCCAGCGGTCAGACTGCCGGCGTACCGATCACAGGACGAAGCCTCGTCCCGCTGCTGTCAGGCGCCGCTGATGCCATCTACGGGCCCGACGAGCCGATCGCCATGGAAGTCTCCGGCAACTCCGCCCTTATCCTCGGCGACTACAAGATTACCCGAAACCAGAAGCCATGGGGCGATGCGCGCTGGCGGCTCTACAACATCAAGACCGACCCGGGCGAAACCACCGATCTTGCCGCCGCGGCCCCGGACATCATGCAGGCCCTGCTCACCGCCTACGACACATATGCCGCCGATATGGGCGTCCTGCCCGTCCCTGATGGGTATGACAGCCAAAAGGTGCTGACCCGCAACACGCAGATGCGCCAGCTGAAATCCTACTGGTGGATTGGCGTGATCGGGCTAGGCCTCATCCTTGTTGCTGTCTGGGGCGTCTGGCGCCTTGGCAGCACCTTGTTGAAATCGGGAGGACACTGAATTGGACAGGCTGAAACTGCTCGGAGCGCCGGGCTCGCCCTATACGCGCAAGATGCTGGCGTTGCTGCGCTACCGGCATATTCCCTATGAGATGATCTGGGGCGGTCACCAGAATCCGCCCGCTGGCCTGCCGCAGCCCAAGGTGAAGCTGCTGCCGACATTCTACTTCCCGACTGACGGCGGCGCGCTCGAAGCCGTCGTCGACTCAACACCCATTATCCGCCGGCTGGAGGCGGACTATTCGGGACGCTCTGTCATTCCTGCAGACCCTGCCCTCGCCTTCATTGATGCCCTGATCGAGGACTATGCTGATGAGTGGCTGACCAAGGCGATGTTTCATTATCGCTGGGCGCGCGAAGTCGACTGCCGCAATGCGGGCCCGCTTCTGGTCTACTGGTCGATGCCCACCATCGATGCCGACCAGGCGAAGCAGGCCGCCGACCAGTTCACGAAACGCCAGGTCGACCGGCTCTATGTCGTTGGATCGAATGAGACGACCGCAGAAACCATCGAGGCGAGCTACAAACGCCTCCTGTCCATTCTCGACAGCCTTATCGCGCAGCAAGGCTATGTCATGGGCGCCCGGCCCGGCGCATCGGACTTCGCCATCTACGGCCAGCTGACCCAGCTTGCCGTGATCGAGCCGACATCAGCCGGTGTTACCAGCGAGACTTCGCAGCGCGTAAGGGCATGGATCGACAGGATGGAAGACCTGTCCGGCCTCGACCCCCAGGATGGCGACTGGATCGCCGCTGATAAAGCTGGGGCGCGGCTGAAGCCACTCCTGGACGAGATTGGCCGGGTCTATGTCCCCTTTCTCATCGCCAATGCCAGGGCCGCCATGGCCGGGTCCAGCGAGGTTTCGGGCGAGGTCGATGGCCGCCCTTGGGCCCAACCGGTCTTCCCCTATCAGGCCAAATGTCTCGAAGCATTGCGTACGGCGCATGCCAATCTTGACGATGCCGCCCGAAAGACCGTCGATGAAGCCCTGTCCGGAACAGGCTGCGAGGCCCTGTTCACCACCAGACTGAAAGCCTGACCCCATGTTGAAGAAGCTTGTTCTGGGTATCCTGATCGTCGCGGTTGCCGGCGCGGCGCTCGCCTGGCTCAACCGAAAGTCGCTGATCCTGTTCATCGCCTCGAATACGGGCAAGGTCGAGGTGGCGTCCAATCGTACGATCAGCTGGCAGCAAGGCCCGCAAACCGCAGATATGCCGGCCTCCGAGCGCCCGCCCAATATCGTCTTCATCCTTGCCGACGATCTTGGCTACAATGACATTTCGACCTTCGGGGGCGGCGTTGCGGGCGGCGCTGTGAAAACACCCAACATCGACCGGCTGGCCCGTCAGGGGGCGATCTTCACCAACGCCTATTCCGGAACCTCAAGCTGTGCACCCTCGCGCGCCATGCTTATGACCGGTCGCTATCCCACGCGGACCGGCTTCGAGTTCACGCCCACGCCGGACAATATGGGCCGTATCCTCTCACTGATTTCACAGGACCAGCCGAGCGGTCTGCCGCCTGTCGAATGGAACCAGGACGCGGCTGAGGCCTCGCCGCCGTTTTCAGAGCAGGGCCTGCCGGGTTCCGAGGTCACCATGGCCGAGGTGCTGAAGGACGCCGGCTACCACACGGCGCATATCGGCAAGTGGCATCTTGGACGTGGCGACGAATTCGGCCCTAATGCGCAGGGCTTCGACGAAAGCCTGCTGATGGCGAGCGGGCTCTACCTGCCGGAACACGACCCGGACGTTGTCAACGCCAAGATCGACTTCGATCCAGTCGACAAGTTCCTGTGGGCACGCATGCAATACGCGGCGAGTTTCAATGGTGGAGACTGGTTCGAGCCGGGCGGCTATCTGACGGATTACTGGACAGACGAGGCGCAAAAGGTCATTCGCGCCAATCGCAACCAGCCCTTCTTCCTCTACCTCGCCCATTGGGGTGTTCACACGCCGCTGCAGGCAACCCGGGAGGATTATGACGCCGTCGGCGATCTCGAACCGCACCGCCTTCGCGTTTACGCGGCAATGATCCGCGCACTCGACCGCAGCGTCGGTGACATCCTCGACACGCTGGAAGAAGAGGGTCTTGCGGAGAATACGATCGTTATTTTCTCCAGCGACAATGGTGGGCCGGGCTATATCGGACTGCCTGAAATTAATGACCCTTACCGTGGCTGGAAGCTGACCCTGTTTGAAGGCGGCATCCGCGTGCCGCTGTTCATCCGCTGGCCAGCCAGGATTCCCGCCGGCCAGGAAGTAGCCGCCCCGGCCGGGCACATCGATCTTTTGCCGACGCTCGCGTCGGCCTGCGGAGCAGCCCTGCCGGACGGAGTTGAAATCGACGGGCGGAACCTGCTGCCGCTCGCGACCGGTGAGGCGAACGCGCTGGGCGATGATACCATCTTCTGGCAGAGCGCCTACAATCAGGTGGTTCGCAAGGGAGACTGGAAGCTGCAGGTCAGCCAGCGGCCGGACAAGGTCTGGCTGTACAATCTCGCGGACGATCCGACGGAACAGGTCAATCTTGCCGAGGAAGAGCCCGAGCTTGTGGTCCTGATGTCGGCCATGCTGGAGCAGCATAAAAAGGGCGCGCGCGAACCGCTTTACCCATACTCTGTTGAAGGGCCAGTCGCCGTGGACAAGACACTGGCCGATACGATCGAACCCGGAGACGAAGTCATCTACTGGCCGAACTGATCAGCCCCGCTCAATATCCGCGAGCAGCGCATCGACCGTCCGCAGAAGCATCGCTTCAGCCTCCTGCGGATTGAGGCCCTGATCCTGACGAATCCGCCGCCAGGTCTGAAATCCTGTTACCATTTCAAGTGCCGCTGACAGGCCTTGGTCGGCCAGGACCTCATCCGGCAGGATGCCGTGAAGGCCGCTGCGTTCCATTCTCAGGAAGCGCTGATAATCATGCATCAGCCAGTCGGACTGGTAGCGGCGGAGGTTTGCCGCGACCTTGAAAGGCATGATGCGCTCGTAGATCCCGGCCCGGCGAGAGACGAGTTCGTGCAGGCGCGCACGCCAGTCCGCCGATGACCAAGGCTTCATGACGATGGGGAGTATTTCGGCCTCAAGTCGGGCTGTCAGCTCACGATAGAGCGAATCCATGTCCTCGAAATGTCGGAAGACCGTTCGAAGACCGACGGCAGCTTCCTCGGCAACGCTGGCGGCGCTCGGATCCAGGTTTCCGTCCAGGATCAGGCGGAACAAGGCGTCCACGATCTGCAGCTTGCTGCGTTCGCTGCGGGCGCGACGTCCATCCGACTCCGGAGATTCGGCAGGAACGACGCGGAGGGGTGGCTTTTCGCTCATACCGTCAGTTTGCGCCCTGCCTCTCTGCGGTCAATTGAGCAGCTGCCGTAGCGACTGCGTTTGCTTTTTGGCTGGCAGGCTGACCATCATGCCGTCTTCACCAACGACCACGTCGCCCGAAAAACGGTCTGGCGCTTCGCCCAGGAAGGCGGGGTAGAGGAACCGGCTTGGCAAGGGCGGGACGATATGGGTCAATACCAGCATGCCGGCCCCGGCACTTTCGGCGACCTCAGCGGCTTCTGCGGGTGAAGCGTGATAGTCCAGGATGTCCGAGAAAATCTTGGATAAGCTGCTGTTTCCATTGTCTTTTGCCGCATCCGCCATGAGTAGGACCATGTCCCGGTTCAGCGCCTCGTGGACCAGAAGGTCAGTGTCGCGCGCCATCAGGATTACGGTATCGTCCTTGATCGTATCGCCGCTGATCGTCACTGACCGGCCTGCATAATCCACCCTGTATCCGAGCGCCGGCTCGACCGGCTCATGGTTGACCAGGAACGCGGTTATGGTGACGCCGCCTGCCTCATAGACCACTTTCTGGCGGCGGCCCTCTTCGAACTCAATCTCTTCCGAAGCCAGGCCAAAGCCTTGAGGATTCGCAACTTTTTCTCCGTGGTGGGCGACCCGATACTGGCTGTCGATCTGATAGGCGGAGACAAAACTCCCGCTGACCTGCTGCGTGCCCACCGGGCCATAAATCGGGAGTGGGGTAGACCTGCTGCCGACGATCCAGGCTTGCAGCATCATCTCGCCGAGGCCGTCGATGTGATCGGAGTGGAGATGGGTCAGGAAGGCCGCCTTGGTCTGGCCCATGGGGAAACCCATCCGCGCCAGTTTCCGCATGCTTCCTGAGCCGGCATCGAAGATAAAGGCAGACTGTCCCGCGAGAATCCCCAGGCACGGACCGGCCCGCGAGGGGTCAGGCAGGGGCGAGCCGGTTCCGCAGAGGTAGACATGCAGGCCGTTTTCCAGCGCCGCGCTCGCATCCGTCCCGACAATTTCCTTCGCCTGGCGCTCAAAAAGCGTCATGCCAATATCGGCCTGGAGCAGCCGAAGTGCGCCCCAACCTGCAATAATCACAACAGCGACAATGCCGCCCCCCCAAAGCCACTTGCGCATTATCCGGTTCCTTCCAGGAGGCGTCTTGCCCACGCACTATCCCTCATGTCCGGGGGGATTGTACACTCAATGTTGAGCTGGCCCTCCAGTCCGGCGGTCCGGTGGATGGATATCGCCTGCCAGGCCTCAGACATCGACATCGCAATCATCGCCTTGCGGTCTGGATATTGCGCAATCGCGACCTCATCCCAGAGGGATTCCACCTTGCCGATGGCGAGGAAATTCACGTCCATGGCGAGGATGGCCCGCCCGCCGAACTGTTCGAGCACCCCGGCGACGGCGCGGCCATAGATTTCATAGGCCTCGCGCCCCGTCATGGACGTTTCGCGGCCATCCTCATACTCTGCTTTTTCCTTGAATTTCAATAGGTTGAGCATGTAGATCGGCCCATCCGGACCCGGCTGCATCAATGCTTCGACCTGTTTGGGGTCGGTTGGCAGCAGTTCATTGACGACTTGCATTCCGTTATCCTTTTTTCCGCGCCGCGGCCGGGTCTTGCGAGAGTCTGATTTCCGTATGATTCCAGTACAATTCCGGTACACTTCCAGTCTGATTTCAGGCCAGGCCCCGTTCGCGCTGCAGAGCCTCCTCGATCAGCCAGAGCCGGTCCTGCCCCCAGGCCGAAACATCCCCCACCCGGAAGCTTGGCACACCCCAGATTCCAAGGCCCATCATTTCCGCGCGGTTGGCCTCGGCAATCGGTTTCCAGTCCTCGTTCCCGATGAGCGGTTTCGCCGTCTTCCAGTCGAGGCCCGCGCGTTCGACGATCGTTTTCAGCCCGCTATCGGACCCAGCGTCGATGCCTTCGGCCCAGACCCCGTTCAGGAAGCTCTCGGCATAGGCGAACCCCTTGCCCTCTTCCATCGCCCAGGGGAGCAGGGAATAGCCGCGCTCGACCGGCTCGCCGACCGGGTCGGCAACCTTGCCGAACGGAATGCCGAGCCGCTGCGCCTCGCGGGCGGTATCCTTGAGGATGTAGATGCCCTTGGTGCGGGGCACCTGCATGCCGCGCATCACCATGGGCAGGACGAAGCGCAGCTTCAGCTCGGCGCCATAGGCGTCCGCGAGCGCCTTGACCCGGCTGGCGGCGATGCAGGTGTAGGGACTGCGGAAGGAGAGATAATAGTGAAGCTCCGGCGCCTGTCCCTGCGCGGCGGGCGGATTGGCCAGCAGTGGTGGCGGCGCGAAGATGGGCGTATCCGGCGCCCCCGGCTTTCGCAGCCCGGCCGCCGCAAGCCGGGCTTCGAGATAGTGCAGCCGGTCGATGCCCCAGAACCATTCACCGTCGAGATGGAAGGTGCCGGCCAGATAGTGGCCGAGTTCGTCGCGTTTCGCATCGCCTTCCTGCTTGGCCGCGCCCGCATCGCCGCCGGCTTCCGGGATCTGGCCTTCGCCGGTCCAGAGCCATTCGCCGATGCCGGCGGCCTCCTGGAAAAAAGTCCCCGCACTGATGGCTTTTGCCAGCGCCGCCTCGGCAATCTGCGTCCGCCCAGACGGGGGCTGCTCGCCCGGATCCTTGAAGTCCAGCCCTGCCCTGGCCGCCAGCCTTTCGGCGTCGAGCCTGGAATAGCTGACCAGCTTCTGACGGTCCGGCGCGGCCCAGTCTGGCGGCGGGGAAACCAGATGCGGCACAAGCTCGATATCGTAGCGGGCCACGAGCTGCGGCAGGACTTGCGCGACGAGATGCGAATACGGATCGGACGCATCATGAAAATAGTCGACCATACACGCCTCCCCGCGCTTCTGCCGCCTGCGATCAGCCTTCTGTCGCCGTGCTGTCAGGCGCTCCGGACTGGTCAGGCGGCGGGTGACCCTCGATGCAATGAACGTCTTCAGTGACATGCAGCGAAAAGCCCCCTCTACAGGCTGGCAGACTAGCTATTGGCACACATTGTGTCAATTTAAACCACGCGACCTCAACCCGGCATGGCCCGCTCGATGAGCGCATCCTGATCGACGCTGCTGTCAACGTCACCATAGAGGAAGCCGCGCCGCCCGCTGGCAAGGCGCTGGGCACAGAACCCATGGAAGACGAAATCCGGCGCGGTCTGCTTCAAGGCAGCGGCCTGCAGGGCAAGCGCCATGGCCTGCGCAAAGGCGCGCGCCGAGCCCTCGTGCAGGGCCCCCGGCTCGGTGAAATCAGCCAGGCTGGCGCAATGACGGTCATAAATATCATTAACACCGAGCGCGGTTTCCAGCTCGGCCTCGACCGCCTTCAGGCTTTCCGGCTCACGCGAGAGGGCGCGCAGGATATCGAGCGCGATGACATTGCCGGAGCCTTCCCAGATCGCGTTCAGGGGTGACTGGCGGAAGAGGCGCGGCATCGGCCCTTCTTCGACGAAGCCTGCCCCGCCATGACATTCCAGCGCCTCATAGACGAAACCCGGCTGGCGCTTGCAGACCCAGTATTTAGCAATCGGCGTGGCAAGCCGCATGAAGGCGGCCTCGTCCGGATCGGTCCTTGCCCGGTCGAGGCTCGCCCCGATCCGCAGCGCAACCGCCGTGGCCGCCTCGCTCTCAAGGGCGAGGTCCGCCAGCACCGCGCGCATGGCCGGCTGGTCGATCAGGGCTTTCTGGAAGGCCCGGCGCTGCGAGGTGTGCCAGAGCGCCTGGGCGAGCGCTGCCCGCATCCCGCCCGCCGAGCCCAGGGTGCAGTCGTAGCGGGTATGCTGGACCATATCGATGATGGTGCGCACGCCCCGGCCCTCTTCGCCCAGCCGTTCGGCCCAGGCGCCATGATACTCGATCTCCGAGGAGGCGTTGGACTTGTCGCCCATCTTGTCCTTCAGGCGCATGATGTGGATCGCATTGCGTGTCCCGTCCGGGCGCCAGCGCGGAACAAGGAAGCAGGTCATCCCGCCCTCGGCATAGGCCAGCGTCAGGAAGGCGTCCGACATGGGCGCCGAGCAGAACCATTTGTGGCCGGTCAGGATGTAGCCGCCATCGCCGGCTGGCTCGGCTTTTGTGGTGTTGGCGCGGACATCCGAGCCGCCCTGCTTCTCCGTCATGGCCATGCCGATAGTGACGCCGGTTTTCCGGTCAGCCGGGATGAAACGCGGATCGTAGGATTGCGCCGTCACGCGCGGCGACCAGGTGCTGGCAATCTGCTCATCGGCCCCGAGCGCGGCGACGCAGGCATAGGTCATCGACATCGGGCAGGTCACGCCCGCATCGGCCTGCATCATCATGATCATCATGGCCCCGTGCAGGACATGCCCGGCCTCGCCCACCTGCCATGGCGCGCCGGAAATGCCGTGATCGAGGCCAAGCGCCATCAGCTGGTGATAGGCCGGGTGGAACTCGACCTCATCCAGCCTGTGGCCATAGCGGTCGAAGGATTTGAGCCTTGGCGGGTTCTCGTTCGCCTGGCGGCCCCACTGGATCGCCTCGGCGCTGCCGCAGGCCTTGCCGAATTCGCCCAGCCGCCCGGCATGGACATCGCCGCCAAAGGCCGACACCGCGCTGCGCAGGGCCCGGTCTCCGCCGAAGAGATTGGACTCCTCGAGCGGCTGCGGCTGGTTGGTGACGGTATGGGTTTCCAGCTCCGCGATCGGGGCGTGGTGGGTCATGGCGTGTCCTCCTGTCAGCCGGCTGTCCGGTCTTCTGCCGAGTGTAGGACAGGCGGGCGCGCGCAGGAATGGTGCGTGCTGCGCCGCGCGGAAATTTTGCCGCCCGGCTGGTCTCATGCTCCTGCGAGGACTATCATCCCCGGCAGAGACACCGCCGAACGGCTCGCGAGAAAGCCTTGTCCGGTGTCACGAGCCAGCCAGAGAGGACAACGCAGATGGCGGAACTCAAGATCAATGGAAAATCGGTTCAGGTGGATGCGGACAATGATACCCCGCTCCTCTGGGTCATCCGGGACGAGGCCAATCTCACCGGCACCAAGTTCGGGTGCGGGATCGGCCAGTGCGGGGCGTGTACCGTCCATATCAATGGCGAGGCGCGGCGATCCTGTATCACCCCGCTCGAAGCGGCCATCGGCGCCGAGATCACCACGATTGAAGGGCTGGACCCGGCCGCCGACCATCCGGTCCAGAAAGCCTGGCGCGAGCTGCAGGTGCCGCAATGCGGTTACTGCCAGTCCGGCCAGATCATGACCGCTGCGGCGGCGCTCAATCAGGACCCGAACGTCAATGATGGCGACATCGATGCGATCATGACCGGCAATCTCTGCCGCTGCATGACCTACAATCGCATCCGCAAGGCCGTGCGCAAAGCCGCCGACGAAATGAAGGGGGCCTGATCATGACCCGTCTGAAGGATCCAAGAGCACCGAAATCACCAGCCATGTCGCGCCGGGGCTTCCTCGTCTCGACTGCCGGGACGACCGTCGCGTTCAGCTTCCTGGCCGCCTGCTCGCCCGGCAGCGGCGAGGCTGAAAGTGATGGTGAGGCGACCTCCGCGCCGGACGTCACCTATGAGCCGATCAAATGGTTCACCATCGACAGCGCCGGCATCGTCACCATCAACATCATCCGCGCCGAGATGGGCCAGCATGTCGGCACCGCGCTCGCGCGCATCCTCGCCGATGAGCTGGAGGCCGACTGGGCGGATGTGCGCATCAACCATGTCGACTCCGACCCGAAATGGGGCCTCATGGTCACCGGCGGCAGCTGGTCGGTCTGGCAGACCTTCCCGCTCTACTCGCAGGCCGGGGCCGCTGGCCGCCAGGCGCTGATCGAAGCGGGCGCCGCGAAGATGGGCGTTGCACCGGGCGACTGTTCTGCCCGCGCCGGCGAGGTCATCTGCGGCGACCAGAAAGTCAGCTATGGCGAACTCGTCGCGGGCGGCATCGAGAAGACCTTCACCGAGGAGGAGATCGGCTCGATCGCCATCAAGCCGGCCAGCGAACGTCGCCTGATCGGTGAACCCGTCCAGGCGCGCGACATCGCCGGCAAGGTTGACGGCACCGCCATGTTCGGCATCGACGCCAAGGTGGACGGGATGGTCTATGCCCGCCCCGTCATGCCGCCAACGCGCCACGGCTCGAAGGTGAATTCCATCGACGACAGCGCGGCAACCGAGATCAAGGGCTACCGCCAGGCGATCGCGATCGACGATCCGTCGGGCACGACGTCGGGCTGGGTGCTGGCCATCGCCGACACCTACCCCGCCGCGATCAAGGCCGCCGACGCCATCAAGGTCGACTGGACGCCGGGGCCCGGCGCCGATGTGTCGGAAGAGGACATCCTCGACCGCGCCCGCACGCTGATCAGTGATGACAGCGCCGGCTCGATCCTCGACACGGGCGACGTGGAAACCGCCGCCGCCTTCGAGGCCGCCGCCCAGACCATCGACCAGACCTATACCTGCAACACGGTGCTGCACATGCAGCTGGAGCCGGTCAACGCGCTCGCCGTGATGAATGGCGACACGATGGAGATCCATACCGGCAATCAGTGGCAAAGCCTCGTCCTGCCCTGGCTGTCGCAGGCGCTCGACATGCCGGAAGAGAAGATCGTGCTGAAGACCTACCGTCTCGGCGGCGGCTTCGGACGCCGGCTGAACGGCGACTATGCCGTCCCGGCGGCCATCGCGGCCAAGCAGCTTGGCAAGCCGGTGAAGATGGTGCTGACGCGCGAGGATGACTCCCTGCTCGACAGCCCCCGCTCACCGGCCGTCCAGCGCGTGCGCCTCGCCGCCGATGGCGAAGGCAAGGTCACCGGCATGGAGCAGCATGTCGCTGCCGGCTGGCCGACCAAGGCGATGGCGCCCTTCTTCATGCCGAATGGCGTGAACGGCGCGCCCTTCGACCCGTTCGCGATCAACGGCGCCAATCACTGGTACGCGGTCGGCCCGCACCGGGTGCGCGCCATCGAGAACACGCTCGCCAACGAGACCTTCCGGCCTGGCTGGCTGCGGTCGGTCGGACCGGGCTTCACCAACTGGGCGCTGGAAAGCTTCATGGACGAAGCCGCCCACGCGCTCGGCAAGGACCCGGTCGAATTCCGCCTGTCCCTGCTGACCGGCGAGGGCCGCAATGCGGGCAGCGCGCCGAATTCTGTCGGCGGCGCGAGGCGCCAGCATGAAGTGGTCCGCCGCGCCGCCGAGAAAGCCGGCTGGGGCAGCGAGCTGCCCGCCGATACCGGCCTCGGCATCGCGACCAGCTTCGGCCAGGAACGCGACATGCCGACCTGGGTTGCCTGTGTCGCACGGGTGAAGGTCGACCGCGACAGCGGTCAGGTGACGGCTGAAAAGCTTACGCTGGTCGCCGACGCCGGAACGGTGGTCGATCCGGATGGCGCCATGGCACAGATGGAAGGCGCCTCGCTCTGGGGCCTGTCCATGGCCCTGCACGAAGGCACCGCCTTCGAGAAGGGCCGGGTCAAGGACGTCAACCTCAACACCTATTCGCCGCTGCGCTTCGGGCAGGCGCCGGAGCTGGATATCAGCTTCGTCGACAGCACCGAAGTGCCGGTCGGGCTGGGCGAGCCGGCGACCACCGTCGTGGCGCCGGCCATCGCGAATGCGATCTATGATGCCGTGGGCGTGCGCCTGCGCCACATCCCGATCCGCGCAGACGCCGTGAAGGCCGCGCTCGGCTAGACTCCAGGTAGGGGGCCGGCCGGGGACGCCCCGGCCGGCCGCGCCGCCGGACGCGCGAAAATATTTTTTACGATGACGCTGGTCTCTGCCGGAACCGCGATCTAGGATATTGGCAACAGTCCAGGCCAAGCCGTCCCGAGAAGGTCAGGGCAACACCTTTGTTGCACTTAAACCGCTTCCTTCCGATCCGTCTTGGCGCCCGCCAGACCGAGAAGGAGTACGGCCATGGCAGAACTCAAGGTAAACGGAAAAAAAGTCACCGTGGATGCGGACGAGACGACGCCGCTCCTCTGGGTGTTGAGGGAAGACCTCGGCCTGACGGGGACGAAATATGGCTGCGGCATCGCCCAGTGCGGCACGTGCACAGTCCATATCGACGGCCAGCCGGTTCGCTCCTGCACCTATCCGGTCGGTGCCCTGTCCGGCGAGGAAGAGATCACCACGATTGAGGGCCTCTCGGAAGACGGCTCCCACCCGGTCCAGCAGGCCTGGGTCGAAATGGACATCCCCCAGTGCGGCTACTGCCAGCCGGGCATGATCATGGCGGTCGCCGGCCTGCTCAACAACACGCCGGACCCGACCGACGAGGATATCGACCAGCAGGTCACCAATATCTGCCGCTGCGGGACGCTCGCGCGGGTGCGCAAGGGCATTCATCTCGCCAAGACGAAAAAAGCCTAGGGGGGCAGGAACATGGCTGACACGATCAATCTTTCCCGCCGAGGCTTCATTATCGGCACCGGCGCGACCGGCCTGACCATCGGCATCCTGGCGGCTTGTTCGCCGGGCGCCGGCGAAGACGGCGAGACGGCCGCAGATGCAGACCCCAATCCGGAAGTGAATGCCTGGGTGCTGATCAATAATGACGATACGGTTGTCATCCGCATCGCCCGGTCTGAAATGGGCCAGGGCACGCTGACCGGCCTTGCCCAGCTCGTCGCCGAGGAACTCGAATGCGACTGGGACAAGGTCACGACCGAATATCCGACACCCGGCGAGAACCTCGCCCGCGACCGCGTCTGGCGCGACTTCTCCACCGGCGGCTCACGCGGCATCCGCGGCAGCCACGACTATGTCCGCGAAGGCGGCGCAGCAGCCCGGATGATGCTTGTCCAGGCCGCCGCCAATCGCTGGGACGTGCCGGTCAGTGAGTGTTCCGTCGAGAAGGGCGTGATCACGCATGGCCCGTCTGGTAATTCCTACACCTATGGCGAGCTCGCCGCCGAGGCAGCGAAGCTCGAAGTGCCGACTGAGATCACGTTGAAGGACCCGTCGGAGTGGAAGATCATCGGCCAGCCGGTGAAGCGCCTCGACACCGCAGACAAGGTCACCGGCAAGCAGGTCTATGGCGCCGACATCAAGCTGGACGGCCTTCTCAATGCGGCGATCAAGCAGGCCCCGAAACGCGGCGGCACAGTTGCCAGCTTCGATGCCAGCGCGGCCGAATCCATGCCGGGCGTGAAGAAGGTCCTGCAGGTCGGTGACAATGCGGTCGCCGTCGTCGCCGACAAATGGTGGCAGGCCAAGAAAGCGCTCGATACGGTCCAGATCGAATGGCAGGCAGGCGAGGGGTCCGACTTTTCCTCCGCCGCCTTCGAAGCTGATCTCGACGCCGGCCTGACGGCTGACGAAGCCTATGTCGGCAACCAGGCAGGCGATGTCGACGGCGCTTTTGCGGGCGCCGCGCAGGTGATCGAGGCGACCTATAACGCCCCGCACCAGAACCATGCCTGCATGGAGCCAATGAACGCCACCGCCGTCTGGACCGAAGAGAAATGCGAAGTCTGGTGCGGCACGCAGAATGGCGAAGCGGCCCTGGCCGCAGCAGCTGAGGCGTCCGGCCTGCCCATCGAGCAGTGCGATGTCTACAAGCAGCTGCTCGGCGGCGGTTTTGGCCGGCGCGGCATGAGCGATTTCGTCACCCAGGCGGTGACCATCGCCAAGGAAATGCCGGGCACGCCGATCAAGCTGCTCTGGACGCGTGAAGAAGACATGCAGCATGGCTTCTTCCACCCGACGACGAAGGCGCGTTGCCAGGGTGCCCTCGATGCGGACGGCAACCTCACCGGGTTGAAGATCCGCCTTTCCGGCCAGTCCATCTTCGCCGGGCTGATGCCGCAGGCGCTCCAGGACGGCATGGACTTCCTCGCCTTCCAGGGCCTGCTGCCCTCCGGTGTCGATCCACGTGTGGAAGACCAGACGCTGAAATACACCTTCCCGGCCTTCCTCGCCGAGCATGCGATGCGCAACCCGCCGGTGCGGCCGGGTTTCTGGCGAGGCGTGAATGCCAACCAGAACGCCATCTACCTAGAATGCTTCATGGACGAGCTGGCCCATGCCGCCGGGCGTGACCCGCTGGAATTCCGGCTCGCCCATACCCAGGACAGCCCGGAACTCGCAGCCGTCCTGCAGGCGGTCGCCGACAAGTCCGGCTGGGGCAATGATGACGGGCTCTCGCGCGGCCTGTGTGCCTTCTATTCCTTCGGCGCCTATACCGCGGCCTGCGCGGAAGTCACCGTTAGCGATGAAGGCGAGCTCAAGATCCACCGTATCGTGGCTGCCACGGACCCCGGCTATGCCGTCAATCCGCAGCAGATCGATGCGCAGGTCGCCGGCTCCTTCGTCTATGGCCTGTCGGCCGCGCTCTATGGCGAGATCACCTTCGAGAATGGCGAGACGGTGCAGAAGAATTTCGACACCTACCCGTCGATGCGTCTGGCGGCGATGCCGGAAGTCGAGACGATCGTGATGCCGTCCGGCGGCTTCTGGGGCGGGGTTGGCGAGCCGACCATTGCCGTGGCCGCGCCGGCGGTCCTCAACGCGATCTATGCGGCGACGGGCAAGCGTATCCGCCAGCTGCCGCTGAAGGACCAGCCGCTGAGGGACGCTTGACCAGACAGGCCGGACGATGGCTTGCCGCGGCCCTGATGGGCGCTGTGGCGGGCCTGTCCGCCTGCGCGCCTGACGGTGCCGGGCCCGTGGAAGAGAAAGACGCTGCGGCGCTGGCCGTGCCCGGGCGCACGGCGCAGCTCGCGCTTGCCTGTTCGGGCTGTCATGGCCCGTCCGGCGGCGCCATCGTCTCGCTGGAGGGCTATTCGAAAGCCGAGCTCTCAACGGCGCTGACGCTCTACAAATCCGATGAGGATGGCACGACGGTGATGAACCGGCTGATGCGCGGCTACAGCGCCGAGGATATCGAGGCGATCAGTACATACCTCGCCGATGAGGGGCCGCGATGACCGGGATTTCACTCGACCGCCGCACCGTGCTGACGGGGCTTGGCGCCGCCGCGGCGATGACCGGGCTCTCGCCCGCCGCGCTCGGCCAGACCAAGGCGAACCTCGTCGTCATCGGCGGCGGCTTTGGCGGGGCGACGGCGGCGAAGTTCCTGAAGCTGTTCCTGCCGTCCTCCTCGGTCACGCTGATCGAGCCGAACGAGACCTATTATGCCTGCCCGTTCAGCAATCTCGTCATCGGCGGCGGGCGGGAGATGTCAGCGCAGGCTTTCACGCTGGATCGCCTCAGGGGCTATGGCGTCGATATCGTCCGGGCGAGGGCCGAGGCGGTCGACGGCGCGGCGCGCACCGTGACCCTGTCGGATGGCAGCACGCTGTCCTGGGACCGGCTGGTGATGTCGCCCGGCATCGACATGCGCTGGGGTGCGCTGGAAGGCTATGACGAAGCGGCCACCGAAGCCATGCCACATGCTTGGAAAGCCGGGACGCAGACCACGCTGCTGCGCCACCAGCTGGAAGCGATGGAAGATGGCGGCCTCGTCGTGATGTCGGCCCCGGCCGCCCCGTTCCGCTGCCCGCCCGGCCCGTATGAACGCGCCAGCCTGATCGCGAATTACCTCAAGACGTACAAGCCAAACTCGAAACTGCTGCTGCTCGATGCCAAGGACAGCTTCTCCAAGCAGCCGCTGTTCCAACAGGCCTGGGCCGAGCGCTATCCGGACCATCTGGAATGGCGCGGCGCGAGCGATTTCGGCCGGGTGGTCCGCGTCGATCCGCAGGCGATGACGGTGTTCACCGAGTTCGACGAGATCCAGGCGGATGTCGCCAACATCATCCCGCCGCAGAAGGCTGGCGCCATCGCGGACGCGGCCGGTGTCGCCGACCAGACCGGCTGGTGCCCGATTGACGGGCTGGCCTTCGAGTCCACGCTGGTGCCCGGCATCCACGTTCTCGGCGATGCGACGATTGCCGCGCCAATGCCGAAATCGGCCTTTTCGGCAAACCTGCAGGCCAAGGTCTGCGCGGCGCAGATTGCGCGCCTCATGGCCGGGCGCGAGCCGCAGGCCTCGGTGCTGGCCAATACCTGCTACTCCTACATTGCCGATGATGCGGCCGTCTCGATCACCGGCGTCTACACCAATGATGGCGGCGCGCTGACCAACGTCGAAGGCGCCGGCGGCCTCAGCCCGATGGATGGCGGGCCTGCCGTGCGCGAAGCCGAAGCCGCGCAGGCCGCTGCCTGGTTCCGCACGATCACTGCCGAGGCGTTTGGATGAGAGCCGTCTCTTGGGCGATGGCCGCTGGACTGCTGCTCGCCGCCGCCTGCGGCTATGAAACCGGCCAGCGCCTTACCGAACCGGTCACCATCGACGGCGACGCCATCCCCGCCCCGCTCGGCGGCGAGACCGGAGACGCAGCGCGCGGCAAGGCCGTCTTCACAGACCGGGAGCAGGGCCACTGCGTCCTCTGCCATGCCGTTGCGGGTCTGGACGCTGAATTCCAGGGCAATGTGGGCCCGCCGCTGACGGGGCTCGGCGACCGGCTCACGCCCGGCCAGATCCGGCTGCGCATTGCCGACGCGCAAAGGATTTGGCCGCAGACGGTAATGCCCTCATATTACCGGACAGGCGGCCTCAACCAGGTGGGCGAGGCCTATCGCGGCGAGCCGGCCCTGAGCGCCCGCCAGATCGAGGACCTTGTCGCTTGGCTATCGACGCTGAAGACGCAGGACGGTGAAGAATGAAGAATGACCGGACAGATGAATTGACGCTCAGCCGCCGGCTGGCGCTGACGGGCCTCGGCGCCGGCATGCTGTCGAGCGCCCTGCCCTTCGCAGCGCTCGGCGAGCCGGAGGACGCCGACGCCGCCATTCGCGACATCTTCGGAGACGGCAGGCTGAATGAAGGCAAGGTGACAGTGAAACTGCCGCCGATTGCCGAGAACGGCAATTCGGTCGCGATTACCGTCTCTGCCGACAGCCCGATGACCGAGGAGAACCATGTCCGCCGCATGGCCATCATCTCGCCGCGCAACCCGATTGCGGAGATTGCCGTCTTCGAACTCGGCCCGCGCGCCGGCAAGGCGGAGGTTTCCACCCGCATCCGCATGGCCGGGACGCAGCGCATCCGCGCCGTCGCCGAGATGAGCGACGGCAGCCTGTGGGTCGGCTCGGCCAGCACAGTCGTCACCCTCGCCGCCTGCGTGATCGGATAGGAGGCCCTACGATGACCATCCGCATTTCCGCCCCAGACACTGCCAGCAAGGGCGAGGTGATCGAACTCAAGGCCATGATCCAGCACAAGATGGAGACCGGCTACCGGCGCGACTCCCGCGGCGATGTGGTCGCGCGCGACGTCATCACCCGTTTCGAATGCCGGTATAATGGCGAGCTGGTCTTCGCCTCGGATTTCCATCCCGGCATCGCCGCCAATCCCTTTCTGAGCTTCCACACCCGCGCCACCGAGTCCGGCACGCTGGACTTCACCTGGACCGACCAGGACGGGCAGAGCTGGTCCGAGACCCATGAGCTGACCGTGGAATGATCCGGGCCGGCCTCATTGCCTGCCTGGTGTTTGCGGCCTGCTCGGCCCCGCCCGAGGAGGCCGGGACACCGGTGCGTGACCCGCTGCCGGACGATATCAAGCGCTCCGGCACCGCCTTCCTCCAGCCCGACACGCGCGCCCTTCAGGCCGACGATTTCGCCAATCCCGGTTTCCTCTGGATCGACCGGGGCGAGAAGCTGTTCCGGGCAGGCGTTGATGGGTCAAAAGCCTGCGCCGCCTGCCATGGCGAAGATGGCGCTGACCTGGTGGGCGCGGCGGCGCATTATCCGCAGGTCGACGCGGCGTCCGGTGAGCTGGTCAATATCGAGGGCCGGATCAACCAGTGCCGCGAGCAGCACCAGTCCCTCCCGCCGCTCGACTATGAGAGCGACGACCTGCTGGCGCTGACCGCCTATGTCTCCCACCTCTCGCGCGGCGAACCGGTCTCGGTCGATGTGTCCGGCCCCGCCGCCCGATACTATGAGATGGGCCGCGACTATTTCTTCACGCGGCGCGGCCAGCTGAACCTCGCCTGCAGCCAGTGCCACAATGAGCATTGGGGCGAGAAGCTGCGCGGCGACACGATCAGCCAGGGCCATGGGAATGCCTTCCCCGCCTACCGGCTGGAATGGCAGACGCTCGGCTCCCTGCACCGGCGCCTCAATGATTGCGATGAAGGCGTGCGCGCCGAACCGATGCCGCTTGGCTCGGACACCTACAAGGCCGTCGAGCTCTACCTCGCCAAGCGGGCCGAGGGCCTGCCCATCGAAACACCAGGGGTGCGGCGATGACCGAGCGCGAAGCCGCCAGCCTCAGTATCCGGATCAACCTCGCCAATGGCGGGCGTTTCGGTCCGGGCAAGGCCGCGCTCCTGCGTGCCATTGCCTCGGGCGGATCGATCCGGGCGGCGGCGAACACCCTCGCCATGTCCTATCCGCGCGCGCTGAAACTGATCGAGGAGATGAATGCCGATTTCCGCGAGCCGCTGGTCACGTCGAGCGTGGGCGGTTCGGACCGGGGCGGCTCTGTCCTCTCGGCGACGGGCGAAGCCGTACTTGCGGCCTATGACAGGGCCTGCCGGGAGGCTGAATCGGGTGCAGCAGAGACACTGCAATCACTGACTGGGTATCAGGAGCCGAAATAGATCGCTTGAGCTTGCGATAGCAGGGACTCTTGCAGCGTCATCCCGGCCGGCCCTAGGCCGGGCCGGGACCCAGTCTGAACGGGCACTGTTTTGAATAAGCTGGGTCCCGGTCTTTCGCCTTGCGAAAACCGGGATGACGACAAGCAAAGCTTCGGTTTCGAAGGTTCCAATGTTCTCATACTCTGGATTCGCCCTAGCCTCGTTCTAAATCACCGTTTACAACGGAGAGCGATGAGCCCGGTGCAGACCTATCTCGAACATCCCCAGGACGTCCTCGCCCAATGGCTGGACTGGAAGGCCGCAGGCGATGCGGCGCTTGTCGTGATCACGGCGACCGAAGGCGGGGCCGTCCGCGAGACCGGCGCGCTGATGGCGGTCGCCGGGGATGGACAGGCGGCGGGCTATATTTCCGGCGGTTGTATCGATGCCGATGTCATCCTGCAGGCCCAGGCTGCGCTGGACTCCGGCGAGACAAAGCAGCTGCGCTATGGCGCGGGCTCGCCCTTTGTCGACCTGCCGCTGCCCTGCGGCGGGGCCATCGACGTCGCCATCATTCCGAACCCCGACCCTGCCGCGCTGAAGACTGCCCATGACCGGCTGGCCGCGCGCCAGCCCGCCCGGCTTGCCATACAAGGTACCGGCATCAAGACCCGCTACGTGCCGAAGCTTCGCGTGAGGATTGCCGGGCGCGGCGCCGATCCACTGGCGCTCGCCCGCCTTGCCCGGGCCAGCGGGCTCGAAACCGTCCTGCAGCTGCGCGATGGCGAGGATGTCGAGGCTGCAATGGCTGAGGGCTTCACAAAGGTTAGCGCGCTGGACACGCCCGGCGACCTGCCCGTGATGAGCGACGATCCGTGGACGGCCTTCATCCTGATGTTCCATGACGGCGACTGGGAAGGCCCGCTGCTGCGCCAGGCGCTGGAGGGTACAGCTTTCTATGTCGGCGCTGTCGGCTCGCGGCGCACCCATGCGCGCCGCTGCGAAGCCCTGCGGGAGGCTGGCGTCGCCGAATCCGAGATTGCCCGCATACATGGGCCCGTCGGCCTGATCCCGTCGATGCGCGATGCCTCCATGCTGGCGGTCTCGACGCTGGGCGAGATCGTCGCGGCCTATCACCAGACGGCCAAGGCGCCCTTCGCCCGCACCGGCCTTGTCCTGCTGGCCGCTGGCGAATCGACGCGGTTCGAAGGCGGGGACAAGCTGCTCGCGGCCTATAAGGGCCAGCCGGTCATCGCCCATGCCGCCGGGCTGCTCAGCAACGAGAAAGCGGCCGCGCGCATTGCCGTCATCCGCAGCGACGATGCCCGGCGTGCCTCGCTGCTCGGCGCGGGCTGGACGATCATCGCCAACCCGGATGCCGACACCGGCCAGGCCAGTTCGCTTGTTGCCGGGCTCGCCGCGCTGAAGGCTGAAGACAAGGCCGAGCAGGCGCTGATCCTGCTCGCCGACATGCCGGATATTCCCGCCGCTCATTTGCGCCGGCTGCAGGCGGTGCTGGACGCTGGCGCGAGCGCCGTGATGACCGAAAGCGGCGGCAAGCTGATGCCGCCGGCCCTGTTCCGGCGCGAGACTTTCGACCGGCTGATGGCGGTCGAGGGCGACCGCGGCGCCAAGGGCGTGTTCGAAACGCTGGATAACACAGCCAGCGTGCCGCTCGATCCGGCTCTCGCCTTCGATATCGACACCACCCATGATCTCAAGACTGCCGAGGAGGCCCTTCATGGCTGATGGCCAGAGCCCACTCGCCCCACCCCCGCTCACCGACGCTTTTGGGCGCACGGTCTCCTATCTCCGCCTGTCGGTGACGGACCGCTGCGACCTGCGCTGCACCTATTGCATGGCCGAGCACATGACCTTCCTGCCGAAGAAGGACCTCTTGAGCCTCGAAGAGCTGGAAACGGTGGCTGCCGCCTTCATCCGGCGCGGCGTGCGCAAGATCCGCATCACGGGCGGCGAACCGCTCGTGCGCAAGGATATCGGTGAGCTGTTCGACCGGCTCGGCCGCTATATGGGTGCCGGGCTCGACGAGCTGACGCTGACCACCAATGCGACGCTGCTGGCCGCCCATGCCGAGCGGCTTTACAAGGCCGGCGTGCGCCGGGTGAACGTCTCGCTCGATACGCTGGACCCGGCCATGTTCCGCGAGATCACCCGGCTGGGTGACCTGCAGAAATCGCTCGACGGAATCGAGGCGGCGAAGCAGGCCGGCCTCAAGGTAAAGATCAACACGGTCGCCCTGAAACACCAGAATGCGGGGGAAATCCCGTCCATGGTCGAGTGGGCGCACGGGCAAGGCTTCGACATGACGCTGATCGAGGTGATGCCGCTGGGCCTGACCGGCGAGGACCGCGTCGACCAGTATGTCCCGCTCTTCGAGATCCGCGACGAGCTGGAGCAGCGCTGGACGCTGACCGATGAAGCCGCCAACGATGCGCAGGCCGGGCCGTCGCGCTATGTCCGGATCGCAGAGACAGGCGGGCGCCTTGGCTTCATCACGCCGCTGACCAATAATTTCTGCGCGGGCTGCAACCGGGTCCGCGTGACCTGTACGGGGCGTATCTATATGTGCCTCGGCCAGGACGACCATGTCGACCTGCGCGCCGCCCTGCGCGACAGCATGGTGCCGGAATTCGCGCTCGATGAAGCGCTCGACAAGGCGCTGCTGCGCAAGCCCGAACGCCACGAATTCGCCATCCGCAAGCGCGGTGAAGCCCCGGCCCTGCCGCGTCACATGTCGACGACGGGAGGCTGAGAGCATGGCCCAGCTTCTCTATTTCGGGCGCCTGATGGATACGCTCGGCCGGCCGGAAGAAACGCTCACCCTGCCCACTTCCGTGCGCGACACATCGGCCCTGCGCGAATGGCTCGACAGGGATCGCGGCCTCGATGGCGCCTTGCTGGAAAAGACGATCCGCCTCGCCGTGAACAGCGAGATCGTGGCCGACCCACACCCTGTCAGCGACGGCGACGAGATCGCCTTCATGCCCCCGGTGGGAGGCGGCTGAGCATGCTGCGGATCAGCGACGAGCCGTTCGACGCCGGGCGCGAGCTGTCCGCCTTTGAGACTGAGGCGAAAGGGGCCGGCGGCATTGTCAGCTTCACCGGCCTTGTGCGCGATCATGCCTCCAGCGGCGAGGTGCGCGCGCTCACCCTGCAGGCTTATTCCCCGATGACCGAACGCGGCATCGAGACAGCCATGGCCGAGGCGCGCGAACGCTGGCCGCTCATGGCGCTCAAGGTCATCCACCGCACCGGCGAGATGGCCCCCGGCGACGCCATCGTCTTCGTCGCCACCGCCTCCATCCACCGGCGCGCCGCCTTCGAGGCTGCCGATTTCCTGATGGATTATCTCAAGACCGAAGCCGTCTTCTGGAAGAAGGAAGCCACGGCCACCGGCGAACACTGGATCGAGCCCCGCTCGCAGGATTATCAAGACCGCGCCCGCTGGGCCAAGGTTTGAGGAGACAGACCCCACATGCATGGCATCAATGAAAGCCTTCCCTTCCACCCCGTGCGCATTGCCGTGCTGGTGATGAGCGACACGCGCACGCTGGAGACCGACACTTCCGGCAAGGTGCTGGCCGACCGGATCGAGGCAGCGGGCCATATCCTGGCGGACCGCAAGCTTCTGCGCGACGACAAGGCCGCCATCCGCGCGCAGGTCTCGGCCTGGATCGCCGATCCGGAGGTCGATGTCGTGATCACCTCGGGCGGCACGGGCCTGACCGGTTTCGATGTCACGCCGGAAGCGATCACCCCGCTCTTCGACAAGGTGATTGACGGCTTCTCGGTGATTTTCCACCAGGTCAGCTATCAGAGTGTCGGTCTGTCGACACTGCAGTCGCGTGCGATTGCCGGGGTGGCGAGCGGGACGTTCATCTTCTGCCTGCCCGGCTCGAACGGGGCGGTGAAGGATGGCTGGGACAAGGTCATCTCGCTGCAGCTCGACAGCCGCCACAAGCCTTGCAACCTCGTCGAGATCATGCCCCGCCTGATGGAGCATATGGAGCACGATCATTGAGCGGTGAGCTGACGCATATCGGCCCGGACGGCCGCGCGCGGATGGTCGATGTGTCGGCCAAGGCCACGACCGCGCGCGAAGCCGTCGCGCAGGGCACCGTCCACATGGCGCCGGAAACGCTGAAACTCGCCCTGTCGCGCGACACGAAAAAGGGCGATCCGCTGGGCGTGGCCGAACTTGCGGGCATCATGAGCGCGAAGAAGACCGCCGAGCTGATCCCGCTCTGCCATCCGCTGCCGCTGACCGGCGTGAAGGTGGAGATTGCCCCGCACGAGACCGAGACGGCACTGACCGTCACCGCGCGCGTCAAGACAGCCGGCCAGACCGGCGTGGAAATGGAGGCGCTGACGGCCGTCTCCACCGCCTGCCTGACGCTGTACGACATGCTGAAAGCGGTCGACAAGGCGATGGTGATCGGCGGCATCGAACTAATCGAGAAGACCGGCGGAAAGTCCGGCGCCTACCGGAAAAGCACATGAGCGACCTGATTTCTGTCGATGAAGCCCACCGGCGGCTGGGCGAGCACGCCCTGTTGCCGCAGACCGAAACCATCGGCGTTGCGGACGCACAAGGGCGCGTGCTGGCCGAGGCGATCACGGCGCGCGTGTCGCGCCCGCCCGCTGCCGTCTCTGCGATGGACGGCTATGCCGTGCGCCTTGACGATGTCCGGGAGGCTGGCGCCCGGCTGGCCGTGATTGGCGAGGCGCCCGCCGGTGCGCCGTTCGAGCGGCCGGTCGGTACGGGCCAGGCGGTGCGCATCTTCACCGGCGGCGAAATGCCGGCCGGGACCAATCACATCGTCATCCAGGAAGACACAGACCGCGACGGCGACACGGTCATCTGCCGGGACGCCTATGACCATTCGGAGTTCGTGCGGCCCGCCGGGCTGGACTTTGCCGCAGGCGATACGCTGTTGACCGCCGGAACCCGGCTCTGCGCGGGTGAACTTGCCCTGGCGGCAGCGGCCAATCACGCCGCGCTGCCCGTGCACAAGAAGCTGCGTGTCGGCATCCTTGCCAATGGCAATGAGCTGAAACCGCCGGGCAGCGATCTTGCCCCGGGCGAGATCGTCAATTCCAATCCGGCTGGCCTTGCGGCCCTCATCCGCGACTGGGGCGGTGAGCCAGTCGACCTCGGGATTGCGGTCGACACGATCGATGCGATCCGGTCGGCCATTATCAGCGCGCCGGACATCGACATCTTCCTGCCGGTTGGCGGGGCGTCGGTCGGCGACCATGACCTGATGCGTCCGGCCTTTGCCGCAGAAGGCTTTGAGCCGGTCTTCGAGAAAGTGGCCGTGCGTCCTGGAAAACCGACCTGGTTTTCAAGGACTGACAGCAAGCGCGTGCTCGGCCTGCCCGGCAATCCGGCCTCGGCGCTCGTCTGCGCCCACCTCTTCCTGCAGCCGCTCCTGACCGGCGCGCCGCTCCCCCTCGTGAAGGCCCGGCTGGCCGCCCCGCTGCCAGCGAATGGTCCGCGTGAACAATATATGCGCGCGGCCATCAGCCTGACCGATGGCGGCGTTGTCATGGCCCATGCCGCGGCCAATCAGGACAGCTCGCTGATCACGCCCTTCATCCGTTCGGCCGGGCTCATAAGAAGACTGCCCGGCGCTCCTGGAATGGAGACCGGGCAGGTCGTGGATTGCATTCTGATACGCACGCCGCGGTGGACCGATCAGGACGGCTCGTAGCCGGTCTGCGACATCACATAGGCGATCACCGCATGGCGGTCGTCCTCGCGGCGAACACCGGCAAAGCTCATATTGTTGCCCGGCAGGAAGCTGCGCGGATTTTCCAGCCAGTGCTCAAGCTGTTCCGGCGTCCACTCGAAATCGGCTTCCTGCAGTGCGCTGGAATAGGAGAAGCCTTCGCCCTCTCCCACCTTGCGGGAGAACAGGCCATAAAGGTTCGGGCCGAGGACGGCCGCGCCGCCTTCTTCCAGCGTGTGACACGACTGGCACTGCAGGAAGACCCGGCGGCCGCGATCATAATCGGCTGACGCATAGGGTTCAGGGAAACCGGCAAATTGCGATGCCGGCTCGGGCGCGGCGTCTGCCGTCTCATCCGGGGCCGCTGCCTCGGTCGTATCGGCTTCGTCCGCACCGGGGGTGTCCGCTGCCGGTGTCTCGCTCTCAGCAGGCGGCGTCGGCGCGGCCTCCGCCGGTTCGTCGCTGGCCCCGCCACACGCCGTCGCCAGGACAAGCCCGAAGGCGATAGCAGCCGCATGTCCGCGTTTGATCGTCATATCCAGTCTCCTGAAAGAATCTCTGTTAACATGGTGGAACCTAGTGGCGTCCTTGGCAGCGGGCAAACCGAATCCCCTGATTCCGGCAGACTTTCTGTTGCGCTGGCGCAGGGCGGCCAAAACTGCCCTATTGTGGCAGCTTGTCGAGCCCGCTCAGCACGGCATCGTCGCGCTGGTAGAAGTCATCGAGGTAACGGATACCGCCCGCGCCGTCGTTCACAGCGGTGAAGTAAAGGATATGCACGGGTATGGGCTGAACGAGGTCCGCCCGCGTTTCCTTGCCTGAGGCGACCGCCTTGTCGATGGCCGCGCGGTCCCAGCCCGGCGTGTCCATGAGCAGCCATTCCGACAGGTCGATCGGGTACTGGGTCCGCAGGCAGCCCGACGAGAACGCCCGCTGGCGCTCGGCAAAGAGGCCCCGCGTCGGCGTGTCGTGCAGGTACACATTGTGCGGATTGGGGAACATGATCTTGACCTGGCCGAGCGCATTCTGGGGCCCCGGGGCCTGGCGCAGCCTGTAGGGGAAGTTCGCGGCCGAGACCGTTTTCCAGTCGATGGTCGCCGGATCGACAATGTGGCCGGAACGGTCCAGCACCTGGAAGCCGAGGCGCGCGACGGCGCCCGGATCCTTCTGGAAAAGCGGCAGCTTGTCAGCGCGGGCGAGACTGGCCGGGGTTTCCCACCATGGATTGAAGACGATGTATTCGATCCGGTCGGAGAAGACAGGTGTGCGCCGGTAGGTCTTGCCGACAATGGTCAGGTGCGTGCGCTGGGGCTCGCCATGGTCATAGGCCGTGACCTCGAAAGCGGCGATATTGGCCCGCAAATGCTTCTGGCCGAGATCGCCCGGCAGCCAGCGCCAGCGTTCCATGTTGACGCGCACCTGTTCGATGCGCTCGGCAACACCATGGTTGAGCGCACGCAGCGTGGCCGCGCCGGCCACGCCGTCCGCATCAAGCCCTTGAGCGGTCTGGAAGGTTTCGAGTGCCTCAACCGTGGGCGCATCCATCTGCTCGGCCATGGCGGCGCCGGCTTCCAGCAGGCCGAGTTCGACGAGCCGGGCCTGCAGCTCGCCAATGCGCGGCCCGCTCATACCCGGCTTCAGGGCCGGGCCTTCGCTGACGCGGGTGATCGTCCCGCGCTCCTGCAGCCGCAGCGCGGCCAGCTCGGCCTTCAGAAGGCGATAGCCCGGCTGGATGGGTGCCAGCTGCTCGAGGCTGGTCGAGACGGTCCCGCTCTCCAGCGCATAGGCGAGCACGGCGGCGAGATCGGCCTCGCGGCGCGCGGCCGTCCAGTCCGGCTCGACCGAGACGGGATCGAGCTTGCCATAAAGCATGTGGGCGGCGGCCGACATCCACGCATCGGTGGCGAGACGGTCGCGCTCTGCGAGGTCGCTGCGCGACGCCTCAAGCGCGGCAAGGTGATAATGGGACGGCTCTAGGCCATGATCGGCAAGCCCCTGCAGGGCGCCGATCAGCGCGTCATAGGACGCGTCGTTCCAGACCTGCGCGGTCTCGGCATCTTCAATGAAGTCTTCGGTGGCGACGGGGGCCAGCATGACCTCGCCGCCCGGCTCGGCCATGGCAGCGGGCGCAAGCATTGTCGCCAGCAAGGCACCCGTAAAAAACCGGTGCACGGTTAGGATAGTCATGGCCGGCTCATGCTCCTCGTCCTGCGTGGCGGCAGGATAGAGCGCGCCGGATGGAGGAGCAATCTGTACTGGTTAGCGGGGGCCGGTCAGCGAGGGCCGGTGCTGGAGGGCAGGTCGTTGATCGGGCCGACATCGAGCAGCGGCGAGGCCTCGATCTGCTCGGCATCCAGAAGCGAGACAACCCGAAGCAGCGCCGCCACGAGGCTGGCCTGCTCCCACTCGGCAAGGTCGCGGAAGCGGGACCGGAAGGTTTCCTGCAGCAGGTCCGGCGCATCTTCCAGCATCTTGTTGCCGGCATCGGTGATCCGCACCCAGACGCGGCGCCGGTCGGTCTCGCCGCGCTTGCGGTCAACCAGGCCGCGCTCCTGCAGCTTGTCGAGCAGGATGGAAATGGTCGCCTGTTTCAGGTCGACAGCCTTGGCAAGGTTTCCGGTCAGCGTTTCGCCGCGCGTCTTCAGCACCTGCAGGACGAGCAGCTGCGATGCGGTCAGCCCGGTCTTGTGGGCGACTGTGCGGACATTGCTGGCCGTGGCCTTCAGGATCCGGCGCAACGCGACCAGCGCCGTTTCGGTTTGATCCTGCATATGCTCACTCCACATGTCGGCGTTCACTGAGGATAGGCGAACGGCCTCGAAACCCTCTGATAGTTGGGCCATTTTTAGGCTATTTCCTTTGTGCAATAAAATATTTTTTCATCTAAGCATTATCGGAACAATTAGGGAGACAACGCGTTTCTTCAATATACCGGATGTGCGCGTGTGCGCTATCCACAGAGAATGGCTTGAACCGGTCCCGATTCTAATTAAATAGATCGTCAAACAAAATATTGATTGAGAGAGAAAAGAATATGGCATCGACCCAAGCGGCTGAAAAACGCCGGGAAATGCCTCAAAAGGAGGCAGAGGACCCTTCCAGTCTTCGCATCAGCCCGCCCCTCAGTGAGGATGGCGCAGCGGTGCATGACCTGATTGCGGCCTGTCCGCCTCTGGACACCAATTCTCTTTACATGAACCTGATCCAGACGACGCACTTTGCCGATACGTGCGCGCTCGCGCGCGAAGATGGCGAGGTCATTGGCTGGGTTTCGGGACATATCCCGCCGAGAGAACCGGACGTGTTCTTCCTCTGGCAGGTTGCTGTTGGCGAAAAGGCCCGCGGCAAGAAGATTCCCAAACGCCTCGTCGCCGACATCTTCTCGCGCGAAGCGTGCCGGAATGTGAAGTATCTCAAGACGACGATCACACCCGATAATGAAGCGTCCTGGGGTCTTTTCAGAAGTATTGCGCGCTGGCTCGACGCGCCACTCAACGAGAGCGAGTTTTTCGACAAGGAGCGCCACTTCAAGGGGCGCCACGACAGCGAAATCCTCGTGACAATCGGGCCATTCGAGCTGCCGGCCAGACTTTAGCACACCTGGCCGCCTCACCCCTGACAAAACCAGACCATCAAGGAGTAGAACGCATGCCGTTCACAGACATCAAGGAAGACATTTTTGAAAGGCGCGAGTCGAAAGTGCGCAGCTATTGCCGCAACTTCGATACGCTTTTCGTAAAGGCCACGGGTTCGGAAATGACCGACGCCCAAGGCAAGACCTATATCGATTTTCTCGCCGGCTGTTCGACACTGAACTACGGCCATAACGACCCGGACATGAAAGCCGCGCTGATCGAGCATATCGAGCGCGACGGCGTTGCCCATGGTCTCGACATGTATACCGACGCCAAGGCCGAATGGCTGAAGGCGTTCGAGCAGTACATCCTCGAGCCGCGCGGCATGGACGATTACAAGATCATGATGACCGGCCCGACGGGCACGAATGCCGTCGAAGCCGCCGTGAAGCTGGCCCGCAAGGTGACCGGCCGCACGAATGTCGTCGCCTTCACCAACGGTTTCCACGGCATGACGATGGGCGCCCTGTCGCTTACCGGTAATGCCGGCAAGCGCCGCGGCGCCGGAACCGGCAGCGTCGGCCTGACCGGCACGACCCACCTGCCTTATGACGGCGCCTTCGGCGACGATGTCGATACGCTGGAGCAGATCGAGATGATGCTCGACAATCCGTCTTCAGGCGTCGATGCCCCCGCAGCCTTCATCTTCGAGCCCATCCAGGGCGAAGGCGGCCTCAACGCCGCCTCGAAAGAATGGATGCAGGGCATTGCCCGCCTCGCCAAGAAGCTTGGTGCGCTGCTGATCGTCGACGATATCCAGTCGGGCTGCGGCCGCTCGGGCAAGTATTTCGCCTTCGAGGAAGCCGGTATCGAGCCGGACATCATTACCCAGGCCAAGTCGCTTTCGGGTATGGGCCTTCCCTTTGCCTGCGTGCTGCTCAAGAAGGAGCACGACATCTGGAAGCCGGCCGAACACAACGGCACCTTCCGCGGCAACAACCACGCCTTCGTGACCGCGAAGGTCACGCTGGAGAAGTTCTGGAAGGACGATACGTTCCAGAAGCAAGTCCGCGAAAAGGCCGTCATCCTGACCGAGGGCCTGCAGAAGATCGCTGACATCATCCCCGGCGCGAAACTCAAGGGCCGCGGCATGATGCAGGGCGTTGACGTCGGCACCGGCGATCTCGCCAGCGACATCTGCAGCCGCGCCTTCGAGAAAGGCCTCATCATCGAGACCTCTGGCGCCGACGATGAAGTCGTCAAGGTGCTCGCCCCGCTCACCACGCCGGTCGAGATGTTCCAGAAAGGTCTCGACATCCTGCTCGACAGCGCCCGCGAGGCCGTGTCCAGCAACCAGATGGCAGCGGAGTAAACGACAATGATTGTTCGCGACCTGAATGACATGAAAGGCACGGATCGTGCCGTCTCCGATGCGCAGTGGACGTCCTACCGGATGCTGCTGGCTGGCGACAAGATGGGCTTCAGCTTCCACATCACGGTGCTGGAAGCGGGCTCAGAGCACACCTTTCATTACAAGAACCATTTCGAGAGCGTCTATTGCATGAAGGGCAAGGGGTCGATCACCGACCTCGGCACCGGCGAGACGCATGAAATCCGGCCGGGCGTGATGTACGCGCTGAACCTGCACGACAAGCATATCCTGCGCGCAGAGGAAGAGCTGCACATGGCCTGCTGCTTCAATCCGCCGGTGACCGGTACCGAAGTCCACCAGGCCGACGGCTCCTACGCCGCGCCTGAGGATGCCGAAGCCACCAGCTAGACAGCTCCGGCCAGAATGGATGGCCCTGCCGGACTTGCACAATCCGGCAGGCGCCCGTCCGTCCAAACCAGACCACAAGGAAGGGTTCACCCCATGACCCATACTGTTGAGAAGATCGGCGGCACATCGATCGCCAACACCCCCGTTATCCTGGACAATGTCCTGATCGGCGACCGCAAGCCGAAGGACATGTACAACCGCATCGTCGTCGTGTCGGCCTATGCCGGCATGACCAACATGCTGCTGGAGCACAAGAAGTCCGGCAAGCCGGGCGTCTATGCGCTCTTTGCCAGCGCCGAGAACAAGTGGCAGTGGAGCGAAGCGCTCACCGAGCTGTCGCAGGCGATGCGCGAGAAGAACCAGGAGATTTTCGGCGACCATCCCGACCGCAAGGTGGCGGACAATTTCGTCCTCGAGCGGATCGAGGGCGTGCGCAACTGCCTGATCGACCTGCACCGCCTGTGCTCCTACGGCCAGTTCCGCCTCGACGAACACCTGATGACGGTCCGCGAAATGCTGGCGGCCCTCGGTGAGGCCCACTCGGCGCACAACACGTCGCTGCTCCTGCGCCAGAAGGACATCAATTCGGTCTTCGTCGACCTCACGGGCTGGCGCGACGAGGAGAAGCTGACGCTGGACGAGCGGATCGAAAACTCCTTCCGCGGCATCGATTTCTCCAAGGAACTGCCCATCGTGACCGGCTATGCATCCTGCCTTGAAGGCATGGTGAAGCTGTATGACCGTGGCTACACGGAGGTGACGTTCTCGCGCATTGGTGCCCTCACCAAGGCGAAGGAAGCCATCATTCACAAGGAATTCCACCTTTCCAGCGCCGACCCGAAACTCGTCGGCGACGACAAGGTGCGCAAGATTGGCCAGACCAATTACGACGTGGCCGACCAGCTCTCGAACATGGGCATGGAAGCGGTCCACCCGAAAGCGGCGAAGGGCCTGCGCCAGGCGGGCATCCCGCTTCGCGTCAAGAACACGTTCGACCCGGCCGATGCCGGCACGATCATCACCGATGACTTCATGCCGGAGACCCCGCGCGCGGAAATCGTGACCGGTATTCAGAGCCTCTATGCCTTCGAACTGTTCGAACAGGACATGGTCGGCGTGAAGGGCTATGACGCCGAGGCGCTGAAAGCGCTGACGCGGCACAAGCTGTGGATCGTGACCAAGTGCTCGAATGCCAACACGATCACCCACTATGTCAGCGGACCGCGCAAGGCGATCAACAAGGCTGCGGCCGACCTCGAAGCCTGCTTCGAGAATGCCGAGGTCACGCTGCGCAAGGTGGCGATCGTCTCCGTGATCGGCGCCAATCTGGATGTCGACGGGCTGACCGCCCGCGCCGCGACGGCCATCCATGAAGGCGGCATCAAGCTGCTCGGCCTGCACCAGCTGACCCGCAACACCGACCTCCAGACCATTGTCGCGGAGGAAGACTATGACCAGACGGTCAAGGTGCTGCACAAGGCGCTCGTCGAGACTGGCGACGCCGCGGGTGCCAAATCCGATGCGGATATCGCTGCTGCCGCCTGATGCCCTATTCGGCGCCAGCACATGAAACGACTTCGGACTGGCGGGTAACGCTCGGGCTATACCGCAACGTTCTCGCCATTGTCTGCGCCCTGACCGTGCTTCAGGGCGCAACGGCAGCCCTATCCGTGATGATCGCGCTGAGTTTGCAGGCAGCCGGTGCTTCAAACGCTGCCCTTGGTCTGGTGGCGGCTTGTTACGCCGGCGGCTTCCTGACGGGAGCCATCGCCTCGCCCAAGCAGATCACACGGATAGGGCACATCCGTTCCTTTTCCTTCTTCGCCGCGCTGGCGATCATTGCGACGCTCAGTTTCACACTGGGCGTCAGCATTATTGGCTGGGCGCTGGTCCAGACGGTCATCGGCGCAAGCACGGCGGCCCTGCTGACGGCGGGCGACAGCTGGATCACCGACAGTGCCCCGTCCAACCGGCGCGGCGCCATTCTCGGCTTCTACCATGTGGTGGCAAAGCTCGGCGCGATTGCCGGACCGTTCGCCATCGTCGCCGGGGCCAATGGCCTGGCCGGCTTCATGATGGTGGCCGCCCTGTTCGCGCTGACCATCATGCCGATCACAGCGACGCGGAAAGCGCAGCCCGAAATCTCGACGGGGACGCCCTTCGGGCCGAGCAAGATCCTGAAATACGCACCGGCTGCTGCGTTTGCGGCGCTCTGTGCCGGGGCCGTCAACAATGCCGTGGCCCAGCTCTACCCGGTCTATGCCCAGTCCATCATGCCGGACGGCGCGGCCGGGTTTGCCGCGAACTTCAATGCCGCGCTGCTGGCCGGCGCCATGATCGGCCTGTGGCCAGCGGGCATGATCTCCGACCGGCTCGACCGGCGCACGGTGATTGCCGGGACCGGCGTCATCGCATCTGCGGCCGGCCTCGGGCTTGCGCTGTTCAGCACGGTCGCCTCACCGGCGCTGATCCTGGTCCTCGCCTTCGTCTTCGGCATCGGCGCCCTGTCCTATTATGCCGTCGCGGTCGCGCATGCGGCCGACCGGGCAAGGCCCGACCAGGCGACCTCCATGATGGCGGGCATCCTCGTGATCTGGGGCATCGGTTCGGTTGCCGGACCGCTCATTGCAGGCTTCGTCATGTCGACACCGCTCGGCGCACCCGGCCTGTTCGCCTTTGCAAGCGCCAGCCTTGCGCTACTGGCCGCGACCATGTTTACCCGTACCGTCAACAAGGCGCCCGTTCCCGACGAGGAGAAGGCGCCGTTCAACGCCACCCAGACGACCAGCCTTGCGCTGTCGGAGCTCGACCCCCGGGGCGAGCATGAGACGAACGAGCAGTTCGACCTTTTCCTCGCCTGGATGGCCTCAACAGAGACTGACGAATGATCATTGCAAGCTTCCTGGTAATCCTCGCCATCTTCCTGGTTGTCGGCCTCGCCTCGGCGCGGGTCGCGACCGGCGAACGCAAGGACTACTACATTGCCGGCCAGACCGTTTCGCCATGGCTCACCGGGCTTTCCGCCGTCGCCACGAACAATTCCGGTTACCTGTTCATCGGTGTGATCGGCTACACCTATGCGACGGGCCTGTCGGCTGTCTGGCTGATGTTTGGCTGGATCATTGGTGACTATCTCGGCTCGCTCTTTGTTCACCGGAAACTTCGTCACGCCACGGGTGAGACCGGGGAAGCCTCATTTGCATCCGTCATGTCGCGCTGGCATGGCGAGGAGTTCGCCTATTGGCGCCGGATTGCCGCCATTGTGATGGTGGTATTCCTTGGCGCCTATGCCGCCGCGCAGATTTCGGCTGGCGGCAAGGCGCTGGAAGGCGTGCTGAACCTCGATCCGCGCATCGGCGCGGTGGCGGTAGCGGGCATGATCGTCGCCTATTCCATTGCCGGCGGCATCCGCGCCTCGATCTGGACCGACGCTGTCCAGTCCCTGTCCATGCTGGTCGCGCTCAGCATCCTTTGCGTCGTGGCCTTCTACCATGAAGGCGGCCTCGGCCCGGCTTTTGCCTCGATGATGCCGCTGGATGACGGGCGCTACATGAACCTCTGGCCGGAAAGCGGCGAGCTGGTCGGGACAGGCGCCATGGCGATTGGCTTCTTCATCCTGGGGTGGCTCGCCGCCGGCTTTTCCGTCGTCGGCCAGCCGCACATCATGGTCCGCTTCATGGCGCTGGACGATGAGAAGAACATGCAGCGCACCCGCGCCTGGTACTATGGCTTCTTCATCCTCTTCTACATCCTGGCGGCCGGGCTTGGCCTGCTGTCGCGGCTCTACCTGCCTGAGCTGGCATCTGGCGATACCGAACTTGCCCTGCCGCGCATGGCGCTGCAGCTCCTGCCGGACATCTTTGTCGGCCTGATCCTCGCAGGGATTTTCGCGGCCACCATGTCGACCGCTGACTCTGTCGTTCTGTCCTGTTCGGCAGCGATCACGCACGACCTGACCCCCTCACGCATGGAGCATCCACTGCTGCTGAAGGCGGCGACGGCCGGGACAACGCTGGTCGCGCTCATCCTCGCCCTGTCGGGCAGCCAGAGCGTCTTCAGCCTCGTCATCCTGGCCTGGTCGACCCTGGCGGCGGCCTTTGCGCCCCTGCTCGTGCTCTACGCCCTGGACCGCAAGACCAGCGAGCCGGCGGCCATCTTCCTGATGGTCCTCGGCATCGCCATTGCCCTGTTCTGGCGCTATGGCCTCGGCTGGCATGGCGGCATCTATGAAGGCCTGCCGGGTATGGCCATACCGTTCGTGATCGGCTGGTTCCTGTCGCGGCCGGCCACGCATGAAGAGATCAAGGCGAGCCCCGTCGAGACACCGGCGGAATAGGCCCCACCCCAACCCTCCCCGCGAGCGGGGAGGGGGTACAGTGATGTCAGGCAGAAATTATTTCGGAGCAAAGGCGACCAGGCTCTCGAAATGAACGGCCCGGATCACGGGGCTGGGTCATTTAGAATAAGAACCGACACTGGCATTGCCGATGAGCGTGATCTTATCGGCAGTGAGTCGAAGTGTGGCCCGATCACAAACATTCGGACTGATTAGAAATCCAAATTTTCAACGCCGATAATGAATACAATAAACGCCATTATTACAACACTAATCCCAAGTAAGATGATAAGAATTAGCAGCGATTTCACGAATCTTGGAGGCTTTAGAAAGTTCATGCCATTTGCTCGTTTGCCCTATCGTTCTTCGGATTCAAAAATCGACGACATGTCGGGTGTTTCTATCAAAGTGTTGGTTTCAGTTACTGATGCAGCGGCGCCGACTCCGGGACCAAAAATACTTACTTTGAAACCGCTTCCATCAACAGAAGGCTTTTCTGCAGAAGTAAAAACTTCTCCTCCCAACGGTCCATAATCTGCTTCGGTCGTTAATGTGCCACCCTCGCGATCACTGATGCCGCCGAGAGATAATCCAACCTCTGCAGCGTCGATGTCAGCCGATGCGCCTATAGCACCACCGGAAGCGGTATCTGATGCTCCGTGAGATGACTGTATGGCGACCTTTTCCAGTATTATTGGAGCCATTGGATTTGTGAGACTAAATGTTACCTGGAATGCCACATCAACGCCGCCTGAGGCACCACCATTCGGTGTTGCAAATGTCCCAGAGCCACCGATGGAATAAGTGAGTCTAATCCTGCCGTCGTTCGTGAGCATTTGCTCCCCCGTCGGATCAGTGGCATTAACCGGATCATTCCCGACATAAGCATACAGGTTGAACTGGTCCTGATACCCCATCGGGTCGGTTGAGAGGAAGCGGCCCGACACAGGGTCGTAATAGCGGGCCTGCATGTAGGTCAGGCCCGACAGGTCGTCCTGGACGTGGCCGGTATAGCCAACATCGTCGCGATTGGCGGGGGCGTCGACCGTCTTCTCGCCAAAGGGGGTGTAGAGCTCTCGCCCTTTTGTAGCCGGTTGCGCAGCAAGGATTTGATCCAGTGGATCAAATCCAGGCGGAAAAGGCCCGGCAGGGCCGCATTGCCGGTGTGGAAGGCCGTCTGCACCATGGCCGAGCCCTGGGCATCGAGATGGTCGAAATAGTAGGCATTGCCCTGGCGGCGCACCGTGACGCCCCCGCCCGAGAGATAATCGGTCTGCTTGTTGGCGGTCACGTCATCCTGATGGGCCAGACCGCCCGTCAGCGCGGAATAGACCCAGTAGGTCGTCTGGCCGTTGCGGACAGTCTTCACCCGCTTGAGATTGCCGTCATAGGTGTGCGCTTCGCTGAGGCCCGGCGCGGTGACCGAGACGGGCTGGTTCGCTGTGTCATGGGTCAGCGTGTCGGCGCCGTTACCGGTGATATTGCCGCGCGCATCATAGGCCCAGGCCTGCGCGCCCCCGCCCGCGCTGTCTGTCACCTGGCTGACACGGTTGGTGGCTGTGTCATAGCCGATGGACACGGTGCGTGAGCCGAGCTGCTTTTGCCGGATATTATTGAGCGCGTCATACTTGAAACTGCCCGTGCCCCAGGGGCCGGCCGCCGTTTCAAGCCGGCCGGCAGGGTCATAACCGAAGCTGCGATTCTGGCCGGCCACCGCATAGTCGGTGATGCTGGTCACCTTGCGGCGCGCATCATAGCCGTAGCGCAGATCCAGCACATTGCCGGCCGAGCCGCCATAAACGTCGATGTCATAGGGTAGCTGGCGGGCATCCAGCGTCTGGCTGAAGCTGTAACCGTTCTTGTAGACCGCCGATGCGGGCAGCCCGTTGGGGTGATAGGTGATCGCATCGACATAGCGCCAGCTCTGGGTGCGAACCGTTGTCGGCCGCCCGTGACCGTCCACGTCGAAATCGATGACCATGCCGTCGGGCAGAATCCGGTTGGCCACATTACCGGAGGGCTCATAGCCATGGGTGAGCGAGTAGGTGCGACCGTCAATCGACAGCGTCTCGACGTTCAGCAGGTCCAGTTCGTTATAGGCATAGTCCCAGCTGATCCCGCCGCGGTCGACATCGGTGACGTTACCATTGGCGTCGTAGGCCCTGGCGATGTCCGGCGTTGAGCCGGGGAAATCGATAAAGGTCTGCCGGCCAAGATTGTCATAGGTGTAGGAGGTTCGCAGCGACCAGGTCACCGACGGACATGCCGCGCCGCCGCCAGCCGCTTCGGCGCGGGAGGCCTGTACGAGCTGGTCAACCTGATCGTAGGCGAACCGCTCATAGCCGAATTCCGGCGCATAGTGCTGACACAGGCGCAGGCGGTCGTCATACCAGAAGTTTCGGGTAACGCTGGCGGTGTAGCCGTTCTGCGTGCCCGACTGGTCCATCTGCGTGACGTTGCCATAGATGTCGCGTTGAAAGCTTGTCGTGGCGCCCATCGGATCGACGACAGACATCACTTCATCGGTTGCTGGCGCGCCAAAGGCCCGGTAGGTGGTTGTCGTCTGGGCGTTCGCGGGATCAGTCACCCGGATCTTGTTGCCGGTGAGGTATTCGTAACTTGTCGTCGCACTCGGATACACCGTTTCCTGAGTCTGCGTGACCCGGCCGAGCGCGTCGTAAGAGGTGCTGACGCCATCGGCAGGGTTGGACGAGGTTGACGGCCATGCCTCAAACACTGTTTGACCGAGCGCATTATAACTCGTCTTGGCGTAGATTGACCCACCGCCGCCCGATAACGCTTGCTGACGCACCAGTATAGGTCGATAGAACTCGTCGTACGTTGTAATGGTGCGTAGACTGCCGCGGGTCTGCGTCTGCACGATGCCGCTGCCAAGACCCGAATAGGAGATTGATGTATCTGCCCAGGCTCCTGGACGGTTGATGGAAGTGAGCCAGCCCACGCTGTTATAGGTGTAGCTGAATGTGATGCCACGCGGATTGGTGAAGCTCTTGATCCAGCCGTTATTATCCACGGTCGCCGAGATTGTAATTTCATCGGGCGTGCCAACTGCCTCTTTGATAAGTTGTGGAATCCCACGCTTATGGAGGCTAAACTGTCTGACTCTCCCAAGTGCGTCCGTAACGCTGCTGACAGTTCCGTCTCCATTGTAAGTGAATGTCAGCCCGGTCGTCTCACCGAACTTGCGGGAGGTCATGAGATTGCCGTTGACACTGTTGAAGGTGTTCGCTTCGAACTCCTTGCCATTGCGTGTAAATTTCTTTGGCAGTCCCAACAGCCATTTCGTGGTATTATGCTCGTACTCGATCAATTCAGTTCGGCTTAGCGCGACATCACTGGACGTCTGCACAATCTGCGTTGGGAATCCGTAGCTATAACCTGAAGCGTTCCGGTTCAGAGCATATGTCCAGTCTGTCTCATACCAGTCGCTTCCTCGCTCGGTTCGGACAGTGGCCCGCCTTGTCGGTGCGCTTGCCTTGTCGGCAACACTGACGGCATAGCTGCTACCGACAGGGCTTTCATAATCATAGCTGTAGATCTGCTTCTGAATCGGTGTCGCAGATGACGCGGTAGCGAAAATCTCTTCCCTGAGAAGCACCCCACCAAGAACGACGGGCACACCACCTGAAAGATAACCGGCGTGCGGCGACTTAAAAACGGAACGAATTCTTGCTCCATCCGGGCGAATGACTTCCGTCCAGTTTTCAAGAGCAGATGACCATTTTGGTATGTAGGCATATTGCCAGGTTGCCGTGGGGATATTTGCGCCTGAAAGCGTTTTCTCCACCACAACCATTTGATCGGTATACCGGGATGAAGGATGGGCACCCGATTCCGTGTGGGGGCAAGACGCACCGGCGTTCGGCGACTGTTCGCCGAGCTCCAACGTTTGCTCCTCCAGTGAAAAAGTTCCCGTCACCCCGTTCGGGTGCGCAACTGAAACAGTCTGCGCGAGTTGTTTGCAGAGATTGGTTCCGGGCACCGATTCAGCGTTCATGCCCCCAAGATCGTAGGTCCAGCTGCGGCCATCCGGTAATGTGACGGCGGTCAACATTGAGTAGTTGTAGTACTTATTTGTGGGTGACGGGTTGGCGGACTCGGTATTGCGCTCCAGTACAGATTTTACACCGTACTGGTAGGTCCACGTCCTCGCATCAGCGGTTCCAGGGTTAGCAACGACATGGCTCACCCATCCCTCTGTACCGGAATAAAGGAGGTCGATCCGTCGGCCATCATTCGAGTCGATCTTGGTCAGCCGACCATCATTGTCGTAAGTATACTTGACCCAGTTGCCATGCACATCGACCACTTCAGTCGCGGCCAGCATGTCGTAACTCATATAGTCGGAGAAGTAAGTGTAAAATCGGTTGCCGAAGTCCATCCAGGCAAACCAGGTTTCAATTTTGGAAACGTACCGGCGACTTGCAACCTTGTCGAATTTGTATCGGTCACCGTTCGGCGCAAAAGCATAGAAGCCTTCTGTGCCAGCCCCATCAACATTGGAGATGCAGGTAAGGTACCAACCCTCTGCCGTGACCTTTTTCGCCGTTGACGGCCAGGATGCACCATCCGGATTGTCCAGGATCTGTTGCACGCCGCGTCCCGGAATATCCATAATCACGCCGTGATTGTACGTTCGTGACTCTGTAAAACCGTCCTGCTGCGCAACACGATGCTGGTAGGGTATTGAGGAAACGAGCGGCAAGCTGCACCGCTGCTTGCCCCATCTCCCATTCGTCGCACTCCACTGGCTCGATGGGATGTTCGTCCGGATGACAGGAACATCCAGCGTCCAATCCTTGAACCCGCCAAATATAGATTCCCGTCCATGCGCTCTCGTTCTGTGGACGGAAACTTCGAGTCCGGAGTTGCCCGGCAGCGAGACGTCAACTTGTTGAAATGTCAGCGCGCCGGACTGCAAATCAATTTGGTCACCAAGCAAAGTGTGATCAAGCGCTTCCAACTCTGATTGAGCCTGCAGTTTTTTTGACCAATCGAAATGATGCTTGACACCTAAGGCCGAACCGCCCTGAGCTTGAACCGGCGCAGCAATGAAACCAAGAAAAGCCGCCGACAAAAGCGCTATTGCAACCAAACGAGCCATCACCCTCTCCCTCAACCCTGGGGCGAATAACAGCTCGTGCGGGTATTTCGGATCAAATTACAAGTCCGTAATGAATTCTTCTTTCCAAGGTGAAATTCTACATTATTCAATACAGAACAAGGATTTGCCGTTGATTGGGGGTGCAAGAAATTATTGTGACGCAATTCACGAATAAGTTGAACCGCTGAAGCGCCGACAGTCTGACTAAGTCTCTGAGATGAACAACGGCTCTGTAGTCGGATCGACTTCCCCGAAGTCTCCGATCTTGTTCGCCTCCTTTCCAATAAGACGGAACCCGACGACTTTCACAACTCGCCTGACAGTTCGCCCGGTATGGATTGGCCTGCCATTCTCGAACTTGTCTTCCGGGCTGAGTTGATAAAACGCAAGCGCATCGGCAGACCTATTTAATGCACTGATCGGAACCGGCTCACCCGTCCCACGATCGAAAACAAGCTCAGCCAGTTTGGCAGCATCCTGCTCATAAGACGCGATTGGTTTGGGTCGATCTTGCTTTTTCGGTCGCCCACGCTTCGACGGATCAACCTCTTTAACCGGCATATCCAGCCAGGCTTCGGTGAGGGCAGTCGGCGCGACCATGAACCCGAACGGCTTCACCTGTTCCGAATACGGTTTGCCCGCATTGAAGTGCTTCATGTAGCGCAGCATTTCCGGGCTGCTGGCATTCCAACGCATTAGCGCCGGATTGGTGAGCGCCGGATGAAAATCGAGCGGCACTTGATCGGGCGTTCCGTTGAGCGCTGCCTTCAGAATGAAGAACCAGAAATCGTACTGCCAGCGATGAAAGTCGAAGAGCCGCGTGTTGCGCTGATGAGGCGCACGAGAGCCCAGTGCTAATTGACCCTTGCAATCCCGCCGAACCGGGGCTGCTCGATTTTGACGAATCAGGATTACCCCGTCCTGCCTATTCCAAAGACACTCACGAAGCGAAATTCACGCGAGCAAAAATCTCTATCGATCTTTACCATCTTGATCATTCAGACCTCGTGGACAGGCGAAAGGTTCTCGCAATTGCTATTACTCGCAAGATTAGAGCCGCTGACCTTCTGTTTCCTCGTACAGAAGCAGGTGACATCGCCATTGATGCCGCCTTCTCAGAACATGTCCGCTACTTAGCAGCGTGCGTTAGCGAGAAGGCGGAATTGTCAGCATTCGCTCGTCGTATCCTATCGGGATATCGACACATCCTTTGGGTGGATAACTTACTGCGCTCGGCCTAACCTACGAGCGATCTCTGGATCCGAAACGCAAATCTCTTCCTATTTTTATCTAGACATCACTATACCCCCCCCGCAAGCGGGGAGGGGGTATCATCGCACCATGGTTTCCACCTGCCTCTCCCCTCCCCTCTGGGGAGGGTCGGGGTGGGGGATGGCTTACCCGTACAGCGCCTTGGCGTGGTGCATGATGTGGTCGTCCATGAAGGTGGAGATGAAATAGTAGGAATGGTCATAGCCGGGCCGCATGCGGATGGCGAGCGGCTGGCCGACCTCCCGACACGCTTCCTCGAACAGGCGCGGCTTGAGCTGCTCGTCCAGGAACTGGTCGTCCTCGCCCTGGTCGATCAGGATCGTCGTGTCGAGCTGCTGCTTCCGGACCAGTTCGCACGCGTCATACGCCTTCCAGGCGGCCTCATCGTCGCCGAGATAGCCCTTGAATGCCTTCTGGCCCCACGGGACCTGCGTCGGCGCAACGATCGGCGAGAAGGCCGACACGCTGCGGAAATGGCCGGGGTTCTTGAGCGCCAGCGTGAGCGCGCCGTGGCCCCCCATGGAGTGCCCGAAAATCGATTGGCGGCGCATGTCAGCGGCGAAGTTGGAGCGGATGATTGAGGGCAGCTCCTCCATGATGTACTGGTCCATCCTGAAGTGCTTTTCCCAGGGCTTCTCGGTGGCCGTGAGGTAGAAGCCCGCGCCCTGGCCGAAATCATAAGCCTCATCGTCAGGCACCTTGTCGCCGCGCGGGCTGGTGTCGGGGGCAACGATCATCACGCCGAGCTCCGACGCCTTGCGCTGCAGTCCGCCCTTTTCCATGACGTTCGCCCAGGTGCAGGTGAGGCCCGAGAGGTACCAGAGCACCGGCACGGGTTCTTCGGAGGTCTGAGGCGGCTCGAAGACCGCGAAGCGCATGGAACAGTCCAGCGTCTCGCTATCATGATCATGAACACTCAGATCCCCGCCGAAACAGGTCCACTCGGATACGGTTTCCAATTCGATACCTCTCTTTTGTGTCGGGACAACTCGCCCGGTCTAGCACAGGACATAGGGTAGTCCGCAACGCCTGCCAGAAACGCGCGGGTCTTACAGGCCGAACTCGTCGCCTGTATTCAGGCCGGACAGGGCCTCGCCCAGCGTCTCGTATTCACTGAACGCGGGGTAGCCGTCATCGGTTGCGCGCGACCAGGTGAGGTGCACGAGAAAAGCGCGTCCATCCTTCGCTTCGAACAACACGTCGTCAGAGGCGCCATCGCGGGCGAGCGCGCGGACATTCAGCTTGTGGAGGGCGTGACCCTTGCCGCACTCGCGGGCAAGCTGGCCTTCCAGCTTCGAGCCGTCCCAGAAGCCGGTCACCGACCAGCCGGGCGGCAGGCGGTGACGGATCGACTTCGGGTCTGTCCAGCTCATTCGTTGCGCACGTTTTCCACTTCCACCTGCACCGACTCCGCACGATTGTGCTCGGCGCAGGGGATCACGCGGACCTCATAGGCAAAGGGCTGCTCGCGCTTGGCCTGCTTGGCGGGCGTACGATGCACCTCGACATTCTGCTCGATACGGAAACCGAGATGATTGCCGACCTCGCAATAGACATCGACAGCCTGTTCGACCGAATCCGCCCAGATCTTGGCCGACATCACCGACGGGCCCACCACGCCATCAGGCACCTGGTGGCCTTCTACCGTATCTCCGCCCGCGACGACTGAAAAATGCTTGAAGTCGGCCATGAAATCCCTTTCGTGCTGGGGGTCAGACATAAGAACGAGTCAGGGAGAGTCAAAGCGGATGACGGGTTATACACTTTACGGCGCAGAGGTGAGCTATTTCACCGGCAAGGCACGCGCCTATCTCGACTGGCGCGGCATCGACTACCGGGAAGAGGTTGCGACCCAGGCGGTGTATCGCGACATCATCCTGCCGAATGTCGGCTGGCCGGTCATCCCGGTCATGAAGATGCCGGACGGGACAGTGGTCCAGGACACCGCCGACATCATGGCCGAGGTCGAGCGCCGCGAACCGAACGACCCGCCGGCCTGGCCGGAGGCGCCGCTGCAGCGCTTCGTCAGCGAGCTTTTGCATTTCTACGGCGATGAGTGGCTCGTCATTCCGGCCATGCACTATCGCTGGACCTATAATGAGGACTGGGCCTATGGCGAGTTTGGCGCGCTGTCGGCCCCGCAGCTTTCGCCTGAAGAGCAATACGACCTCGGCAAGAAGAATGGCGCGCGGTTCAAGGGCGCCCTGCCGGTGCTTGGCGTCAGCGAGGCGACCATTCCGGGCATCGAAAAGAGCTATGAGGCTTTTCTTGCGGACCTGTCCCGGCATTTCGAAGCCCACCCGTTCCTGCTGGGCGGGCGGCCCTCACTGGCGGACTTCGCCTTCTACGGTCCGCTTTATGCCCACCTCTACCGCGATCCGGAGTCCGGGAAGCTGATGAAGCGCCTCGCGCCGAAGGTGGCTGACTGGGTCGAGCGGATGCAGGCTGGCGGAACGGGCGGGGGTGGCGACCTGCTGGCCGATGACGTCATACCGGAAACGCTGAAGCCTATCCTGTCGCGCCTGATGCGCGAGGCGCTGCCGGCGGTCTTCCAAACCGAAAAGCTATTCGCAGGCTGGGCGGCAGGGGCCGAGCCGGGCGCACGGGTACCGAGAGGCCTTGGCGAGATCACCATCGAGATCGAAGGCCACAAGGGCCCTGCGGTCGCGCGCAGCTTTCCGCTCTGGCGGCTGCAGGCTGCGCTCGATGTGCTGGGTGGAATGGACGCAGGCGCGAAAGCCCGCGCCCATGCGCTACTGGATGAAACGGGCGGCGAAGCGCTGAAGGCTTTCCGCCTGCCGGCCCGCCTCAAGCGGGAAAACTGCCAGGTGGTGCTGGCCTAGCCGGAGCGCTGCTTCAGTCCTGGGCCGGCTTGACCGGGATGAGGACCTCGTTCCGGCGGAACGGGGCTGGCTTCCATGGCGCGTCATAGCCGGCATAGCGCGGCGCGCCGGTGGCTTCGTAGCCGTGTGCTGCCATCCAGCGCTCAAGCTCTTCCTGCCTGGCTTTGTGAGCCTTCATCTGGCCTGATCCCGAAAACCTGATGGTTGCCATCAGTTCTCCGGGCACTTCGCGAAGCTTCACGGCCGGATTGTTGGGCACCGGCAGCGTCTCCATGGTCCATTTGGATGGCATGGTGAAGGTGACCGTCCAGCTGTCGGTCTGGGTTGGAACGCGGGTCACGGGCGCCGTCATTTCGATCTTCCGGGACGGGGTGCGGGTGACCGGCGCCGTCATCGCGATTTCGCTGCGCGCGGTGTTGTTGCCGAAAATGTAATCGGCGAGCACGCGAAAGCCTGAACTTCCGGCGTCCCGCATATCGCCGGAAACCTCGGTCTCCGCCACGATGAGCGGTGCGTACTGGCGCACTTCTATCTTCCCATCCTGCTCAACCGTCTCGAACGCTGGCTCTTCTGTCGCGCTGGCACTCATCGCGAAGACCCCGAGAACAATGGCGGCAAGCAAGATACGGCGCATGAGAAAAGCTCCTGTTTCATATTTTTTCTACGCAAGGCCTGACGCTTCGGATCGATCGGCAGTTTGCCAGAGCAGAATAAAAATGCCGCCCCACCCACAAAGGGTGAGGCGGCACTACTTTCACGACAATTGAGGCTGCCTAGCCGCGGCAGAGCGCGCAGAGCTTGTTGCCGTCCGGGTCGCGCAGATAGGCGAGGTACATCCGGTTGCCATTGCTTTCGCGCCAGCCGGGCGGGTCTTCGATCGGCTTGCCGCCGGCTGCTGCACCGGCCTTGTGCCAGGCATCGGCTTCCTCGGGGGACTTCATGGCAAAGCCGATCGTCATGCCGTTGCCATGGGTGGCCGGTTCGCCGTCGATGGGCTTGGTGACGAGGAAGACGGACCCATTGTGCAGGTAGACCAGCCGGCCCTTCGGGTCGGTAATCCCGGGCTTGCCGCCGATCGCCTCGAAGGTCGCGTCGTAAAATGTCTTGGCTTTGTCGAGGTCATTCGACCCGACCATCATGTGACTGTACACTTCAGGTACCTCTTTTTTGTAAAGAAAAACGATAGTCTGGAAACCGTTGCACGAGGCATCGCTAGTCCCCCAAACGAAACGCAGGTTTTAACGCCATCCCATCCGGTGCGGGCAGATAAACCGTACCGTCTTGCGGATCGAATATACCAAGACTGCGCTTTGCGGCTTCGTCAAAGGCCTGCTCGACCACTTTCACACCCGCTGAGTAGGAGAATGATGCGTAGATGGAATCGGGCGCGATCGAATAATCCTGAGCACGGTCGATTTCATCCAGGGAAGGTGCGAATGGCCCATTCATCGGCGGATAGTCGATCCTCATTTCGTGAAACCACGACTGCAGTGGAGCCGACGCGGTTGCCGGGTCATAATAATCAACGCCATCCTCCCACTCGGTGAGGTCATCGTACCATTCGAGAAACGCGGCCGGTTCCCGATACTCGACCAATTGAGGATCGAAAATCAGAAGATCAAAGCTCATTCGTTTCTCCTCTCCCCGAATTGGACGGCCTAATACACCACCACGCTCCGAATGCTTTCGCCGGCATGCATGAGGTCGAAGGCGTCATTGATCTGGTCGAGCTTCATGACATGGGTGATCATCGGGTCGATCTGGATCTTGCCGTTCATGTACCACTCGACAATTTTCGGCACGTCGGTACGCCCTTTCGCGCCGCCAAAGGCGGTGCCGCGCCAGTTGCGCCCCGTCACCAGCTGGAAGGGGCGCGTCGAGATTTCCTTGCCGGCTTCGGCGACGCCAATGATGACCGAAGTACCCCAGCCGCGATGGCAGCATTCCAGCGCCTGGCGCATCACATCGGTATTGCCCGTACAGTCGAAGGAATAGTCCGCCCCGCCATCGGTCAGCTCGACAAGGTGGGCGACGACATCCTTGGTCTCCTTCGGATTGACGAAATGCGTCATGCCGAATTTCTCGCCCCACTCCTTCTTGGCCGGGTTGATATCGACGCCGACAATCTTGTCCGCGCCGGCCATCTTCGCGCCCTGGATGACGTTGAGGCCAATACCGCCAAGGCCGAAGACGACGACATTGTCGCCAACCTGGACCTTGGCCGTGTTCACCACCGCGCCGACACCGGTCGTCACGCCGCAGCCGACATAGCAGGCTTTATCAAACGGCGCGTCCTCACGGATTTTCGCGACAGCGATCTCCGGCAGGACGGTGAAGTTCGAGAAGGTCGAGCAGCCCATATAGTGGTAGATGGTCTGGCCCTTGTAGGAGAAGCGGCTGGTGCCGTCCGGCATCACGCCCTTGCCCTGCGTCGCGCGGATCGCGGTGCAGAGATTGGTCTTGCCCGAGAGGCAGCTTTTGCACTGGCGGCATTCGGGTGTGTAGAGCGGGATGACATGGTCGCCCGGCTTCACACTGGTCACGCCCGCACCGACCTCGCGAACGATGCCCGCGCCTTCATGGCCGAGCACGGACGGGAACAGGCCCTCCGAGTCCAGCCCGTCCAGCGTGTAGGCGTCGGTATGGCAGATGCCCGTCGCCATGATCTCGACGAGGACTTCGCCGGCCTTCGGGCCTTCCAGGTCAAGCTCGACAATCTCGAGCGGCTTCTTGGCTTCAAAAGCGACTGCGGCGCGTGTCTTCATGGCTCTGGCTCCACCGTTTTTCCAAAATCGGTGCGGACCATGTCGCGAGCCGCGCGCCACGGCAAGGGGGCCGGGGAATTATCGCCCCGAAAGCGATGCGGAACCCGAATGTGACAACAATTTCAGGTGCCCGACGGCGGCGCGAAGGAACGTCCGCGTGGGCGCAGCCGTTTACCATGATGTTGACGTCCAGAAGGAGACAGACATGAAGAACCTCATGATTACAACCGCTGCAGCCGCCCTGCTGATGGGCGCAGCCGCCTGCTCACAGGCCGCAGACGATATCGAACTCGGCGAAGCCAATTATGGTGAAAGCCAGAGCGCTGAAGCGGCCAATGAAACCGATACATCAAATGCAGAAATGGCTTCCAACGAGACCGGCCAGACCGAAGTCAACGGCAATCTCATGGATGCCGACCCGGAAATGGCGCCGCGCGATGCCGGCATAACCTACCTTGCCGATAGCGAACTCAGCGCCGGCAACCTGATCGGCGCCAAAGTGACCGGCGCGACCGGCGAAGACATCGCAACCGTCGACGACCTGCTCATCAATGCGGGCGGCGAGGTTGAATCCGTCATCTTCAGGAGCGGTGACTTCATCGACATTGTCGGCACCAAGGGCGCCCTTCCCTACAGCGCCGTCGACCTGACCATGGCGGCAGACGCCGATCCGCGCTTCAGCGTCGGCATGACCGAAGAGGCGATCCAGGAGGTTGCCGAATTCGAACAGGACGGGCTGAACGACTATCGCCTCGCTTCGGAAATCATGGGCACGACGGCCGCCTTCGTGAATTCCAATGATAGTGTTCGGATCCGCGACATCATTCTCAGCCAGGACGGCACGGTGCAGTACGCCGTAATCTCCGATCCGCTGATGCTCGATGACATGCGCACGATCGGCTTCGACCGCATCCAGGTCGAGCAGGGCGATGGCGGGCTTGTTGTCGTTGATGCCGCAAAGGCCGACCTCACCTCCATGCCGCGCTTTGCCTATGAAGCGGAAACCTCCGCCGAGGCCAGCTTGCAGGGCGAGAGCGGCGGCCAAGATAGCAGCGACGATGACGGGCTGATGCCTGACATGGACGGATCAGGCGACACGTCCACGCCGCAATAGGCCTTCACCCCGCATCAAGCCAGGAAAGCCGGCCACTGGGCCGGCTTTTCTTTTGCCTGGTGCCCACAATTCCGGACAGAAAAAAGCCCTCCGCTCGGGAGGGCTTTCAACATCTCTGCGGTGAGGCGAGCGGCGACTAGCGACGCTCATTCTCCAGCTTGGCGGTCATGTCGTTGATCTTGTCGATCAGCGCATCGGCCGAGCCGTTCGTGCGGTCCAGCAGGGCCAGGAACTGGGCGCGCTGCTCGATGGCCAGCCAGATCAGGTTACCGTCAATATCGAGCGCCACGTCCACGACCTGGTACTCGCCATTGCGGTGAAGCACGCGCCAGCGAACATCCATGTTCTTGCCATCGGCACGGGCGATCGTCGTATCGACGATGGAATCGCTGGGTGAACGGTCTGTGGAGCCTTCGACCACGACTTCATTGCCGCGATAAGCGTCCAGCTGGTTCTGATACACGGCGAGCGCATAGGTCCGGAAGGCCTGCTGGTAGCGCTTCAATTCATCTGGATTGAAGCGGCTGGCATACTTGCCGATGACGAATTTCGAGACGGCGTCAATATTGGCGAACTGTTCCATATAGCCACTGAACAGCGATGTCCGTTCCTCGCTGCTGAGGTCGGGATTGTTCAGTGAATTCAGAACTTCGTTCGCATTCTGCTTGACGAAATTTTCCGTCTGCGTGTCAGCCAGCGCCGCCGCTGGGAGGACCAGCGCCGCTGAAGCTGCCATGATTAGGTTACGCAGTTTCATATTCTTAATCCTGTGGTTGGTCAGACCCTGACTCTTCTTCAAACCCGAACTCATCGAAATCATCGAAATCTGGCAAATCTTTGTAGGGGTCGTCCTCAATTTTGCCATTTCTGATCGCGGCCTGACGTTGGGAAGTGTAGTTACGCCGCATGGCGATATAAGGTTCCGGCTGGTCGCGCAGTGTCTCGATCGTTTCGATCAGGCGCTCGCGCGTGGCGATCGCGCCGACCACGGTCCGCGTCACCATGATTTCGTTGTCGAGATCACGATCCTCGAATTCGGTCCAGTTCAGCGGATCGAAGGCATTGTCGACACCGCGGCCCATGAAATCGCGAAGGTTGCTCGGGCCCATGACGGGCAGGATGATGTAGGGACCGGGCTCGACACCCCAGACGCCCAGCGTCTGGCCGAAATCCTCATCATGCTTGGCAACACCAAGCGCGCTCGCCACGTCGAAGATGCCGGCAACACCCGCCGTCGAGTTGATCAGGAAGCGCCCGAAGGTTTCACCGGATGCATCCGGATTGCCCTGCAGGACCGTGTTCACGAAGACGACCGGCTGGCGCAAATTGCTGAGCACATTGTTGACGCCTTCGCGGAAAAGCGTCGGTGTCGCGACCCGGTAAGCGCGGGCCACCGGCTCAAGCGCGGCCTTGTCGACGACCTCGTTGAAGCCGTAGACTTTCCGGTTCCAGCCTTCCCACGGATCATACACTTCACCGGACTGGCTCGGCTGTGTCGTCGCGCAGGCAGATACAGTGAGGACCGCAAGCGCGGCTACAGCTTGAAACTTCATGGGTACGGGTCCGGTCTGTTCGATACGCGATATGTGAAACGCTGGCGGTGCTTTCAACACAAACATAGGTGGTTTGTCTTTTCTGCATGAATGCAGTGGTTCCGTGGCAACACATTGGCATTGTATATTGCAAAGCATATAAATGCATGTTTATATGATAATATGAGTGTTGCGGCGGAAACCCTGATCGAAGCGCTGCGGGCGGCTGGCGAGCCGACCCGGCTGCGAATTCTCGTTCTGCTGCGCCGCGGCGAACTGGCCGTGGGTGAACTCGTGACGCTGCTGGGCCAGAGCCAGCCGCGCCTGTCTCACCACCTGAAAGCACTGACATCGGCGGGCCTGACCGAACGCCTGCCGGAAGGCGCGCGGGTTTTCTACCGCCTGCCCGCATCGGGCTGGGCGAAGGAGCTGATCGACAATCTGTTCGAGCAGATGGATCTTGAGGAAGGCGACTTCCCCGCCGACCTCAGGCGCCTCGACGCCGTGCGGCAGGCCCGCCAGTCCGCCGCCGAGACCTATTTCAGCGAGATCGCGCCGGAATGGGACCGGATACGCGCCATGCACTATCCGGAAAACCTCATCGAAGCCGCCATTCTCAAGGCGGCTGGGCCCGGGCCATTCAACCGGGTCGTCGATCTCGGGACCGGCACGGGCCGCATGCTGACCCTGTTCGGCGACCGGGCCCACACGGTCGAGGGGCTCGATCTCTCGCACCAGATGCTGGCGCTTGCGCGCTCGAACCTCGCCGAAGCCGGCCTTGCCAGCGCCCGCGTGCGCCAGGGCGACGCCACCGCAACGCCGTTCCAGTCGGAAAGCGCCGACGTCGTCATCGTCCACCAGGTCCTGCATTATCTCGAAGAGCCGGGACGGGTGCTGCAGGAAGCTGCCCGTATCCTGCAGCCGCGCGGCCAGCTGATCGTCGTTGACTTTGCCCAGCACGATCACGAATTCATGCGTGAGGAATTCGGCCATCACCGCCTCGGCATCCGGCCCGACAATATGAAAACCTGGGCCAGCCAGGCCGGTCTCGACCTGGACAACCCGATCCGTTTTGACCCCCCTCAAGATCTCGAGAGCGGTGTCGCTGTGCTGATCTGGAGCGCACGCAAACCCGCAAACAAGAAGGAAGTTGCCGCATGAGCGATCTGTCGGTTGCCGCACGTCAGGCAGGAAAAACCCCCTCTGTCTCGTTCGAATTCTTCCCACCGAAGAATGAGTCGATGACAGAGAAACTCTGGGAATGCGTCCGCCGGCTGGAGCCGATGTCGCCGCACTTCGTGTCGGTGACCTATGGCGCCGGCGGCTCGACGCGTACGCGCACGCACGAAACGGTGAGCCGGATCGCACGTGAGACGTCGCTGACGCCCGCAGCGCACCTGACCTGCGTCGGTGCCCCGCGCGAGGAGGTGCTGCAGACCGCCGAAGACTATTATGAGGCGGGCGTCCGCCACATCGTCGCGCTGCGCGGCGACGCCCCGCAGGACGAAGACTTCAAACAGCCCGAGGGGCGCTATACGAGCGTCGTCGACCTCGTCAGCGACCTGCGTGCCCACCGGCCGGACCTCGGCAAGGTGTTCGAGGTCTCCGTCGCCTGCTATCCCGAACCGCACCCGGACTCGCGCGGCTGGGAGGCCGATCTCGCCCACCTCAAGCGCAAGCAGGATGCCGGCGCCGACCGGGCGATCACGCAGTTCTTCTTCGACCCGGACGTCTATTTCGACTTTGTCGACAAGGCGCGCGGCGCGGGCATCACCATGCCGATCGTGCCCGGCATCATGCTGCAGTCCAATTTCAAGGGCCTGAAGAACTTCGCCAAGATGTGCGGCGCCTCGCTGCCGGACTGGCTGCACAAGCTCTATGAGGGCCTCGACGACGACGCCACGACGCGCGACCTGATTACCGCGAACGTCGCCGCCGAGCTCTGCCACAAGCTCGCCGATGGCGGGGTCAACCAGTTCCACTTCTATACGCTCAACAAGGCCGACCTCGCCTTGTCCACCTGCCACCTGCTCGGCCTGAAGCCGGCACATGCGGAGGCTGCCTGATATGACCAGACAAGACCGGATTTCGGACCTCGAAGCCAAAGCGAAGGATGAAATCCTCATCCTCGACGGTGCTATGGGCACGATGCTGCAGAAGTACAAGTTCACCGAGGAGCAGTTCCGCGGCGAGCGCTTCAAGGACTGGGACAGCCCGGTGCAGGGCAATAATGACCTGCTGAACCTCACCCAGCCTGACGCCGTGCGGGACGTGCACACGCAGTTCATCGAGGCCGGCGCGGACCTCATCGAGACCAACACGTTCAGCGCGACGGTCATCGGCCAGGGCGACTATCATATGCAAGGCATTGCCGCCGAGATCGCCGAAGCCGGTGCGAAGGTCGCGCGCGAAGCCGCCGATGCGGCCGGCAGGCCGGTTGGCGTCCTCGGCGCGATCGGGCCAACCAACAAGACGCTGTCGCTGTCGCCGGACGTCAACAATCCGGGCTACCGGGAAGTGACCTTTGATGATGTCCGCGAGGCCTATCTCGAACAGGCGCGCGCCATGGCGCCTTATATCGACTTCTTCCTGATCGAGACCATTTTCGACACGCTGAACGCCAAGGCGGCGATCAAGGCCGTGATGGATTTCCGTGCGGAGACCGGCGAAGATATCCCGGTCATCATTTCCGGCACGATCACGGATGCCTCCGGGCGCACCCTGTCCGGCCAGACCGCCGAAGCCTTCTGGCATTCGATCCGCCACGCCAAGCCATGGGCGGTCGGCCTCAACTGCGCGCTCGGCGCGAAGATGATGCGTCCGCACATCGCCGCCATTTCCAAGGCCGCCGATACGCGCGTCATCGCCTATCCGAATGCCGGCCTGCCGAACGAGTTCGGCGAATATGACGAGCTGCCCGAGCAGACTGCCGCCCAGCTCGAGGAATGGGCAAAATCGGGCCTCGTCAACGTGCTTGGCGGCTGCTGCGGGACGACCCCGCCGCACATCGCGGCCATCGCGAAGGCCGTCAAAGGCAAGGTCCCGCGCAAGATCCCCGAGCCCCCGCGTGCTATGCGCCTCTCCGGGCTGGAACCTTTCCAGCTCGCCAGCTGAGGGAGACTTCCATGGGAAAGACGTATGACAAGCTCGATGACAAGCTCATCGGGTTCATCAAGGCACAGAAGATGTTCTTCGTGGCCACGGCGCCGCTGTCGGGCGAGGGTCATGTGAATGTCTCGCCGAAGGGCTATGACAGCCTTGCCATCATTGACGAGCAGACGGTTGCCTGGCTCGACATGGGCGGCTCAGGCATCGAGACGATGGCCCACCTCAAGGAAAACGGCCGCATCACCATCATGTTCTGCGCCTTCGAGGGCGCGGCAAACATCGTCCGTCTCTATGGCCGCGGCGAAGCGGTGCAGTTCGACGATCCATGCTTTGCCGACCTGCTGGCGCTGTTCCCGACCTTCGACAAGGCCCGCGCCATCGTGACGGTAAAGCTCGACCGCGTCTCCGACAGCTGCGGCTGGGGCGTGCCCTTCTATGAGTTCAAAGGCGATCGCGACCAGCTGAAACGCTATGCCGACAATCCGGCCAAAAGCCCCGACGACTGGGCCGAGAAATTCTACACCGCCAATGCGACAAGCATTGACGGGCTGACCGGCGTCGAAAGGCCCGAATCCGCCTCATGATTGCCCCGCCCGTCTCCTCCGGCGACCAGTTCATCTTCTACGGCCTCCTGAAACAGGGGGCCGCCGGTGCGCCCGCGCACCTGGATTTCCCGCGCCATGGCGAATTCCTTGGGCCCTGCCGGTTCAAGGGCCGCATGCTCGATCTTGGCGGCTTTCCGGGGGTCGTGCCGGGCGAGGATATCTGCCACGGCATGCTCTACCGGCTCGACCATGCCCGGCTCGCCCGGCAGATGGACGACTTTGAAGACATCCGCCCGGGCGATCCGAAAGGCTCGCTATACCGGCGCGAAAAGACCGACCTCATCGACGATTTCGGCCGGCCCTACGGCAAGGCCTGGATCTACATCTACAACCAGAAAACAGATGGCTACCCTGTCCTCGAAGACGGCAACTGGCCCCTTGAGAAAGGACGCCCACGCACATGACCGACACAGCTTCCCAGATCTTCATCAATATCGGTGAGCGGACCAACGTCACCGGCTCTGCGAAATTCCGCAATCTCATCAAGGCGGGCGACTATGACGCCGCCGTCGATGTCGCGCGCCAGCAGGTCGAGAATGGCGCGCAGATCATCGATGTGAACATGGATGAGGGCATGCTGGACGGCGTCGAGGCGATGACGACCTTCCTCAATCTGATTGCCGCCGAGCCGGACATCGCGCGCGTGCCGATCATGATCGACAGCTCCAAATGGGAGGTGATCGAGGCAGGCCTGAAATGCGTGCAGGGCAAGGCTGTGGTGAACTCCATCTCGCTGAAGGAAGGCGAGGAACAGTTCCTGGAGCAGGCGCGCAAGGTGCAGTCCTACGGCGCGGCCACGGTCGTCATGGCGTTTGACGAAGTTGGCCAGGCCGACACCGCCGAGCGCAAGTTCGAGATCTCCGAGCGCGCCTACAAGCTGCTGACCGAGAAGGTCGGCTTTGCGCCGGAAGATATCATCTTCGACCCGAACATCTTTGCCGTCGCGACCGGCATCGAGGAACACAACAATTACGCCGTCGACTTTATCGAGGCGTGCAAGCGCATCCGCGCGAACCTTCCGCACTGCCACATCTCCGGCGGGCTATCGAACGTGTCGTTCTCTTTCCGCGGCAATGAGATCGTTCGCCGGGCGATGCACTCTGTCTTCCTGTATCACGCCATCCCGGCCGGCCTCGACATGGCCATCGTCAATGCCGGCCAGCTCGACATCTATGACGATATCGATCCGGAGCTGCGCGAGGCCGTCGAGGACGTGATCCTCAACCGCCGGGACGACGCGACCGAGCGTCTGCTGGACCTTGCCGAACAGTATCGCGGCCAGAAGGGCGAGGTGAAGAAGAAGGATATGAGCTGGCGCGAGCAGCCCGTCGAGAAGCGTCTCGAACACGCGCTCGTCCACGGCATCACCGAATTCGTGGTGGAAGACACCGAGGAAGCCCGCCAGCGCGCCGAGCGCCCGCTGCATGTCATCGAAGGCCCGCTGATGGACGGCATGAATGTCGTCGGCGACCTGTTCGGTGCGGGCAAGATGTTCCTGCCGCAGGTTGTGAAATCCGCGCGCGTCATGAAGGCAGCTGTCGCTCACCTCACCCCCTTCATCGAGGAGGAGCAGAAGGAGCTTGGCCTCGACAAGGTGTCGAATGGCAAGGTCGTGCTCGCCACGGTGAAAGGCGATGTCCACGATATCGGCAAGAACATTGTCGGCGTCGTGCTCGGCTGTAACGGCTACGACATCATCGATCTCGGCGTCATGGTGCCCGCGGAGAAGATCCTGGAGGCCGCCATTGAGGAGAAGGCGGACATGATCGGCCTCTCCGGCCTGATCACCCCGTCGCTCGACGAGATGGTCTTTGTTGCTGCCGAGATGGAACGCCAGGGCATTCACCTGCCGCTGCTGATCGGCGGGGCGACGACGTCTCCGGCGCACACGGCGGTCAAGATCGACCCGGCCTTCCCATCCGCGCCCGTCATCCATGTCAGCGATGCCAGCCGCGCGGTCGGCGTCGTCAGTGCGATGATGAACGAAGACGATCGCGCGACGCTGTGGGGCACGACGAAGGCGCGCTATGACCGTATCCGCGAAAGCCGTGCGGGCGGCCCGCCGACCCCGCGCCTGCCGATCGGCGAAGCGCGCGAGAAGGCTTTCAACACCAAGGAGGCGTCGGCCCCGGCCCCCACCTTCACGGGCGTAAAGACGTTCGAGGATTTCGATCTCAACGAGCTGAAGGACTATATCGACTGGACGCCCTATTTCATGAGCTGGGATCTCGCGGGCCGGTATCCGCAGATCCTGGAGGATGAGAAGGTCGGTGAAGCGGCTTCCGATCTCTGGCGCGACACCCAGACCATGCTGCAGCGCCTGCTCGGTGAGGCCTGGTTCAAGCCGAAAGCCGTCATCGGTTTCTGGGGAGCCGAGCGCAAGGGCGATGACATCAAGCTTGGCACGGGCGACACGCTGCACACGATCCGCCAGCAGATGGTGAAGACCAACGAGAAGCCCAACTTCGCCCTCTCGGACTTCATCGCCGAGAGCGGCGACCATATCGGCGCCTTCTGCGTGACCGCCGGCGCGGAAGCCGACGCAATATCGAAAGAGTTCAAGGACAAGGGCGACGATTACTCCGCCATCATGGTGCAGGCGCTGGCTGACCGCTTCGCCGAAGCAATGGCAGAGTACATGCACATGAAGGTCCGCAAGGAGCTGTGGGGCTACGCGGGCGACGAGGCGCTGGATAATGACGCGCTGATCAAGGAAAAGTATCGCGGCATCCGCCCGGCGCCCGGCTATCCGGCCCAGCCCGACCACACCGAGAAAGAAACGATCTTCAAGCTGCTCGAAGCCGAAGACCGGATCGGCGTGTCGCTGACCTCGAGCTTTGCGATGAGCCCGGCGCCATCGGTCTCCGGCCTTTATTTCGCGCATCCCGACAGCGCCTATTTCGCCGTCGGCCGCATCGAGCGTGACCAGGTCGAGGACTATGCCCGGCGCAAGGGCTGGGATACGCGCACGGCCGAGCGCTGGCTCGCCCCGATCCTCAATTACGACCCCTTCGCGGTCAGTACGGACGAAGCCGCGTGACGGCGGTGCGGATCGCCACCGTCACGCTTGTCGTGCCGGACTATGACGAGGCGATCAGCTTTTTCGTTGGCACGCTCGGCTTCGAGCTGCGCGAGGATACGCGCCTCAGCGAAACGAAACGTTGGGTGCGTGTCGCGCCGGCAGGGGCCGAAACCACGATCCTGCTCGCCCAGCCAAAGGACGAGACCGAGCGCGCTGCCATTGGCAACCAGGCCGGCGGGCGGGTTGGCTTCTTTCTCGAAGTGACGGACTTCGACGACACATACCAGGCATATGCCGAACGTGGGGTCGACTTCGTTCGGGCGCCGATGAGAGAGCCCTACGGAACGGTCGCCGTCTTCCGCGACCCTTTCGGCAATCTCTGGGACCTGATCGAGCCTGCACGTGACTGAGAAAACCACCCCATATCCGGTGCTTGCCTGCATCCTCGTCGTGCTTGGCACGGTGCTCGCCCTGTCCGGCATAGACCTTGTCCTGCCAGCGATCCCGACGCTGCATGAGGCCCTGCCTGGCAGCGAGGAAGCTGCCCAGCTCGTCATCGCCTGCTTCATCGGCGGGTCAGCGAGCGGCCTGTTGCTGTTCGGAATGCTAGGCGAGCGCTATGGGCGCCGGCGGTGCCTTGTGTTTGCGCTGCTCGCCTATGGCCTCCTGTCCGGGGCGGCCACGCTGTCGCCGGACATGTGGACGCTGCTGGGCATCCGTTTCTTCCAGGGGCTCGCCTCGGCTGCACCGGCCGTGTTCGCGCCGGGTATCATCCGCGCGCTGTTTTCCGAACAGGGCGCGACCCGCGCGATTGGCGCGCTGTCCAGTTTCGAGAGCCTGACCCCGGCCGGCGCACCGATAGCCGGGCTGTGGCTGGTTCAGCAGGGCGGCTGGGAACTCCCCTTCTTCGTGACCGGTGTGCTGGCGGTTGCCCTGTCTGCCGTGTTCATCGTCTGGGGCGGGATCCTGCCGCCATCGAAAGACCGCGAAAAGCAGAAACAGAAAGGCTCCTACTGGCGCCTCATCGGCTCGCCGGTCTTCCTGCGCTACGGGCTCAGCCAGGCGCTGGTCGTTGGTGGCCTGCTCGTTTTCGTCTTCGGGGCGCCCGCTGTGATGGTAAATGCCATGGGCGGAACGATGATGCACTTCATCACCATGCAGGTGGTCGGCATTTCCTGCTTCATCATCGCCTCGAACGTCACCGGCAGCCTCGTCAAGCGCTTCGGCCCGGAACCGATGATTACCTTTGGCACGGGGATGGCGACGACGGGCGCGGTGCTCGTCCTGTTGTTTGCATTGTTCGGCAATGGCGACCCGATCTGGCTGACGCCGATCTTCATTCTGGTGAATTCGGGTCTTGGCTTTCGCGGCCCGCCCGGTTTCCTGCGCGCCATCATGGCCGGCCAGGGCGATGATGACCGGGCCTCCTCGCTGACAATCCTCTGGATTTTCGGAATTGCCGCCCTGGGGACAGCGGCTGTGTCACCCTTCATCGAGGATGGGCTGATCCCGCTGGCGATTGCCGGGGCGGGGCTTCAGCTAGGTGCGACGCTGTGCCTGGTCTTGCTGCCGAGACTGGAGCCCACCGAACTCACGGCTTGAGAACGGGCTCCGCCGAAGGCAGGGGCCCGGGCACCAGGCTGGGAGAGAGCGTCAAGGCAGCCTGGTGCCCGGTTGTCATGCACGCCGCCCCAGGAGGGTTGAGGGGTGGGATGAGGCTAGCAGCGCGCGACAATCTGGTTATGCGGGGTGGCGGCCAACGACGCCGGATGGCGAGGTCACATCGGAGGGACAGAGCCCCGAAAGCCGATGCAGCCATGCCTTCCAACTCAACCGGAACTCATTCCGGCGGAGTAAGACCTTGCGTGCGTTGACCACCTCAAACCCCAAAAATTGCTTACAGATAAGAGCTGGGTTCGGTGCTCAATCGTTCCAATCGAAAAGGGCGCTTGCTTTGATAGCCAGAACCTATCGAAACAAGCGCCCTCCTGAATTTGCTGATCGGCCGGGGTGAAGGTGTCTGGCCGGATGGTGCTGGCCCCTACTCCGCCGCCTCGATCTTGTCCTGCGTCTTCGTCTCAAAGTCGCTGGCATCGTGGCGCTCGCGCAGCTGGCTGGACGGCTCGCCGAAGGTGCGGTTGACCATGCGGCCGCGCTGGACGGCGTGACGGGCAGCAAGCTGGTCGGTCCAGCGGATCACATTCTTGTACTCGTGGACCTGCAGGAACTCGCCCGCATCATAGATGATGCCCTTCGCCATGGCGCCATACCAGGGCCAGATGGCCATGTCGGCGATGGAGTACTCATCGCCTGCCATGTATTCATGGTCCGCAAGGTGGCGGTCGAGCACGTCCATCTGGCGCTTCACCTCCATGGCGAAGCGATTGATCGGATACTCCATCTTGGTCGGCGCATAGGCGTAGAAGTGGCCGAAGCCGCCGCCGAGATAGGGCGCAGACCCCATCTGCCAGAACAGCCAGTTCAGCGCTTCGGTGCGCTTGACGTGGTCGCTGGGCAGGAACGCGCCGAACTTCTCCGCGAGATAAAGCAGGATCGAGCCGCTTTCGAACACGCGGGTCGGCGGATTGGTCGTGTGGTCGGCCAGGACCGGGATCTTGGAGTTCGGGTTGAGCTCGACATAGCCGGACGAGAACTGGTCGCCTTCGCCGATATTGATCAGCCAGGCATCATATTCGGCGCCCTTGTGGCCGGCTTCGAGCAGTTCCTCGAACATGATGGTGACCTTCACGCCGTTCGGCGTGCCCAGCGAGTAGAGCTGGAAGGGATGCTTGCCGACGGGAAGCTCCTTCTCATGAGTCGGTCCGGCGATGGGGCGGTTGATCTTGGCAAAACGCCCGCCGCTTTCGGTATCCCAGGTCCAGACTTTTGGCGGTGTGTATTCGGTGTCGCTCATCAGGTTTCCGTCCTTGCTCAGTCTTGTTCTGGACCAAGAGGTAGGGCGGCGGGCGCGGCCACGCAATCGGATCACCGGTTTGTGAGGCCAGATATCAGTTATTCTCAGCCTTGAAGATCGCGCTCAGCCCCTCGCGAAAGGTTGGGTAATGCGGGCGCCAGCCGGTCGCCGCCTTGAGACGGGCATTCGAGACCCGCTTGCATTCGGAATAGAAGCTGCGCGCCATCTCGCTGACATCGGCTGTCTCCAGGTCGACCGGCACCGGCATGGCCATGCCCAGCAGGTCCGCAGCATAGGCCATGACATCCTGCGGCGGGGCGGCTTCCTCGTCACAAAGGTTGAAGGCGCCCGACAGACCGGGATGCTGCAACAGCGCGAACAGGCCATTTGCCAGATCGTCGACATGGATGCGCGAGAAGACCTGGCCCGGCTTGACGATCTGCTCTTCCTTGCCTTCGCGCACCCGGTCCAGCTGTGAGCGGCCCGGCCCGTAAATGCCCGGCAGCCGGACAAGGCGCGTATCGCGGCGCACGGACAGCCATTGCTGCTCGGCCAGGACGCGCCGCTCACCGCGTTTCGTGCCAGGATTGACCGGGCTCCATTCAAACGCCCAGCCGCCATCGAGGTCGCCATAGACGCCGGTCGTCGACAGATAGGTGACCGACGCGGCCTCTTGTGCGAAGTCGCCGACAAGGCCGAAGCCGGGACAGCCCTCATCTCCGGGCGGGGTGGAGATAACCCAGTGACTGGCCTTCGCCGCCCGTGACAGCCCGTCCCGGTCATCGGTCAGGACCGGCTCTATGCCTTTTTCCCGCAGCGCCTCGGCCTTGTCTTCGCTGCGCGCGGTTCCGATCACCCGCCATGCACCGGTGTCCAGGCAAAGCGCGGCCAGCCGGGAGGCTGAGTAGCCCGGACCGACGAGGAAGAGGGTTGGTGACTGATCTGTCATTTGCGCGGTTTATGCCGTCTCTGTAACGCTGGTTACGATCAAGGGACCCGAGGGGTATCAGAGTATGAGTATGCTTGCCATGGCTGCCGCCATCCTGCCGTTCGCCCAGTCGGCGATCGTGGAGATCGAGCGCGCTGAGCAGGAACGCCTCAATGCCTGCATCGAGCAGGTCGATGAGGATGCCGAACAGGCCTATGAAGACAGCCTGCGCTGGCTCGGCGAAGGCGCCCGCCCGGCGGCCCGCTATTGTAATGCGCTCGCGATCATCGGGCTGGGCAATTACAAGGAGGGCGCTGCCCGCCTTGAGGAGCTGGCCAATGCGCCGGATGCTGGCGGTGAGTCTGACCGCGCGCTGTATCTCGCCCAGTCCGGCAATGCCTGGGTCACGGCCGGCTACCCCGATGCCGCCGTCACAACGCTCAGCAATGCGCTGAAGCTTGCGCCGAACGATGCCGACATCCGCACCGACCGCGCCGCCGCTTACCTGATGCTCCAGAAATGGCAGCCGGCCATCGACGATCTCGATCGGGCGCTAGCGACCTATCCGAACGATATCGAAGCGCTGCAGCTACGTGCGCGCGCCCATCTTAACCTCGACAATCTGCAGCTGGCCGAAAGCGATATGAGCCGGGCCCTGCTTCTGGACAATCGCAACATAGACACGCTGGTCCTGCGCGGAGACATCCGCGAGGCCAAGCGCCTTGCTGAGGAATAGGCTCCGCCAGGCAAGACGCCTGATCGCCAGAGCGCCGCGGCCCTGGTTCCTGCTCGCATCACTCGGGATCAATCTCCCGGTCTTCTGGATGCTGGCCAATATCCCGCATGGTGGAAGGCAGAGTGGCGGGGAGATCGTGATCCCGGTCTCGATCGTCGAGCGCTTGCCGGAACCGCTCATCCCCGAAGACGACGACACGCCGGCGCCTTCGTCCGCACCTCAGACGCGCGAGCCTGGCCCGGCGAATTCTGCGGCAGACCGTGCCGTGACGGCCCGTCCCGGCCAACGCCTGCGCTCGCCTGTTCTGGCCCTTGCCGGTGAGCAGGCCGACGCCGCTCTTTCTGAGGAACGCGGCGCGCCACCGGTCTTCGATCCGGCAGCGCCGCTGAGCGATGAAGCCAAGGCCGTAGCATCGCTGCGAGCGTTCAACTGCAACAAGCTGGGCGATGACCGGCCTGACCATTGCGACGATACGGCCGGCCCGCTCTTCGTCACCGAAGCGCCGGGCTATGCCGAAGAGCCGGACATGGCACCGAAGCGGTGGGCGGAGTTCGAGACCGACGCCACCGATCCGGCGATCCGGCGCATCTGGGCAGAGGATTGCCCGCCCGGCGACGGGGTGATCAAGGACGTCTTTACCAACGACACGGCCTATTACAGGCAGGGCGCGCATGCCGGGGTGGGCGGCCTGTCTGCCAACAGCATCAACAAGCGCTGCCCCTGAACAGGCTCAGTTCGCCTGGGCCCTCTGGCGTGCCGCCCACTTTTGCGGTTCCAGCACGCAGTCATCCAGGCCCTCATTCGCCACGACGCGCATACGCGCCTGCAGGGTACCGGCGCGCTGGCGGACATAGGGCCCCGGCGGATCGACGCGCCACTCATGCGGGTTGGGCAGGACGGCTGCGAGCAGGGCGGCTTCATACTCGGTGAGATCGGAGGCCCGCTTGCCAAAGCGCACACGCGCGGCAGCCTCTGCGCCGAACAGGCCATCGCCCCATTCGATGGTATTGAGGTAATTCTCCATCACCCGGCGCTTGCCCCACATGCCGTCGATGAAGAGGGCGAACCAGGCCTCCCCCGCCTTGCGGACATAGCCGCCGCCATTCCAGAAGAAGACGTTCTTTGCGGTCTGCTGGGTGATCGTCGATGCCCCGCGCCGGCGCCCACCGCGCTGGTTTTCCTCGACGGCTTTTTGCAGGGCTTCGAAGTCGATCCCATTGTGCGAGCAGAAGCGGGAATCCTCTGCTGCGATGAGGGCGGTGACCAGCTTGGGCGAGATATCCTCGAGCGGCACGATTGCGCGCCGGAAATCCTCACCCGCGAGGGTGCGCTGCATCATCAGGATGCTGCCGGGGACGGGCGCCCACTTCATGGCCAGCGCATAGGCATGCGCAAGGACGAAGACCAGGGCGAGCAGCTTGATGACGCGCACGGTCCAGCGCATGGCAAGCTTGCCTGCCGATGCCCGTCCGGCCTTGCTCATAGTGGTGTCAGCGCCCATTCTGCCTTGACCCCCGGATCCGTTTCGCTCGCTTCACGCTGGGCTCTTTCCGATTCAAACCGGGCCATATCGAGGCGTGACAATGCCCAGACAGCGGCGCCGCGCACGATTGGCTCATCATCGTCCAGGTGCGGCACGACCGATCCGTCAACGAGATCCGGCTGTCCGCTGTTTCCTATGGCAATAAGCACATTGCGGAGCATCCGGTTCCGCCCGGTGCGCTTGACCGGTGAGCCGGAGAACACTTCGCGGAATGCGGCATCATCGAGCGCGGCCAGCTCTTCCAGTTCCGGCAGCTTCAACTCCGCCCGCGCCCACAGCTTCTGTTCGGCGGAGGTGTGCGCGAACTTGTTCCACGGGCAGACGGCGAGGCAATCGTCGCAGCCATAGATGCGGTTGCCCATCGGCTCGCGGAATTCCGCCGGGATCGGCCCGGCGTGTTCGATGGTGAGATATGAGATGCAGCGGCGCGCATCGAGCTGGTAGGGCGCGGGGAAGGCATCGGTCGGGCAGATGTCGAGACAGGCCGTGCACGAGCCGCAATGGTCAGCCTCCGGCGCATCCGGTTCCAGCGCGGCGGCTGTCAGGATCGCGCCGAGGAACAGCCAGCTGCCGTGCTCCCGGCTGACCAGGTTGGTGTGCTTGCCCTGCCAGCCAAGGCCGGCCTTTTCCGCGAGCGGCTTTTCCATCAGCGGCGCGGTATCGACGAACACCTTCACAGCCTCGCCCGTTTCCTCCGCGAAGACGCGGGCGAGCTGTTTCAGCTTCTTCTTGATCAGCTCATGATAATCTGCCCCGCGGGCGTAGACGGAGATATTGCCATGCTCGCGCATCTCCAGAAGCGGCAGCGGGCTGGCCGGCGGGCCGTAATTCATCGCCAGCATGATGGCGGACTTCGCCTCCGGCCACATCGCTGTCGGCGCCTTGCGGCGCTCGAGTGTGGTTTCCATCCAGTCCATGCCGCCGTGCCGGCCCTGCGCGACAAACGTTTCCAGCCGGGCTCCAGCCGCCCAGGGCTCATCGGCCCGGCAGATCCGGCAATCGGCAAAGCCGATATCAGCCGCCATCTGCTTGAGGCGGGCTTCGGGACTGTTGTCTGATGTGCTCATTCAGAAATCGAGATCGGCATAATGCCGGGCAGGCCGCGTGCCATCCACTTTGTCGGCGAGCAGCGGCCGGAAGCTCGGCCGGGACTTTATCCTAGAATACCACGCCTTGAGGTCTGGCGTCATGTCCCAGGGCACGTCACCGAAATAGTCGTAGGCCGACAGGTGCGCAGCGATGGAGAGGTCAGCCAGCGTCAGCATCCGCCCGGCCATATAGGTGCGCGACTCCGCGAGCCCGTTAAGGAAAGTCATGCGCGACTTCAGCGCGTGGACCCCCGTTCGCAGCGCGCCGCTGTCAGGTTCGCGCGCGCGCCGGACCCACTGGTTGACGCGTTCGGTGAGCAAGGTGGCGTTGACGTCAGCGAAACTGTCCTCGCTATAGCGCCAGAGTCGGCGCGCCTCGGCCCGCTCCTGCGCGACAAAGGGCAGCAGGCGCGGCGTTGGAATCGCCTCCTCGAGGTATTCGCAGATGGCATGCGTGCCGACGGCGGAGACCTTTTCCTCGGCACCTGTATCGACCATGACCGGCGCGCGCGCACCCGGCGCCATGCTGGCCAGCTCCTCCGGCTGGGCCCATGGCAGCACGGAGACGAGGTCGATCGCGCAGCGCTTTTCGCCGAGCGCAAGGCGCACGGTTCTCGCCAGTGGATCGATGGGCCAATGCCAAAGCCTTTTCATATTCCTGTCACTCCAGGGGTGCAAATGACCCGCGAGCTATATGTTCAGCAGTGAATTTTTGCGCATTTCAGCGTTCCATGCTTCATGCGGTCCGTAATCTTGTCCTCAGGAGAATCCTTCATGACGCTTAACAGGGTCAAAACAAGCTTTCTTGCAAGTGTTGCCGGTCTCGCCCTTCTTACAGGTTGCGGCCCCAATCCCAACGATGCATCCAGCGATAGCCAGCAGGAAGCGGTCAAGCCGGTCATGCTGGAGGAGCCGCCGGCCGGTCAGCTTCCTGACACCGTTGCCCCGACCGCCTATCGGCTGGACCTTGTGACCGACCCGGCCGCAGACACGTTCGAAGGGACGGTCGCCATCGACCTGCGCCTGAAGGCGCCGCACGCGCGCATCTGGCTGCACTCGCTCGACCAGACGATCGAAAGCGTGGTGGCCCAGCTGCCCGACGGAACCGAAATCGAAGGCGCCTTCGAGGGCGGCCTCGCGGAGGGCGGCGTCTCCAAGATCGACTTCGCAGAGCCGGTCCCGGCAGGCAATGCGACGCTCGTCATCGAATATACCGCGCCGTACAACAAGAGCCTGGTCGGCCTCTACCATGCCAGCCAGAAGGGGCGGCCCTACCTCGCCTCGCAGATGGAAGCCATCGATGCACGCCGGATGGTGCCGAGCTTTGACGAGCCGCGTTTCAAGACACCATGGACCTTCACCGTCACGGCGCCGCCCGGCAACCAGGTGATCACCAACGCCCCGCTGAAGGGGACGAGCCAGCTGGACAATGGCATGGTGAAGCATTCCTTCGCGACGACACGGCCGATCCAGTCCTATCTGACGGCGCTGGCGGTCGGTCCGTACGACATGCGCGAAGGCACGTCGCTTCCGGCCAACACGCTGCGCGCCACACCCGTCCCGTTCCGCGGGTTCGCCCCGGCCGGCAAGGGCGACCAGCTCGAAACGGCGATGGACATTACCGACGAAATGGTCGGCTACCAGGAAACCTACTTCAACTATCCCTATCCGTACGCGAAGCTCGATCTCATCGCCGTGCCGGAATACGCCTATGGCGCCATGGAGAATGCAGGCGCGATCATCTATCGCGAGAGCGCCCTGCTGATCGATGAGCGCACACCGCTCAACCGCAAGCGCGGCGCACTCGTCACGCACGCACACGAGCTGGCGCACCAGTGGTTCGGCAACCTCGTTACGCCGAAATGGTGGGACGATATCTGGCTGAACGAAGCCTTCGCGACCTGGATGAGCTACAAGACCATGGACGAGGTCTATCCCGGCCAGGGCTATGACCGCGCCTCCCAGCGCCGCGGCATCGCCGCCATGGGCGAGGACAGTCTCATCAATGCCCGCCAGATCCGCAATCCCATCGAGCGGAATGCCGACATTCTCGATGCGTTTGACGGCATCACCTATTCCAAGGGCGGCGGCGTGCTGTCCATGTTCGAGGCCTATCTCGGCGAGGATGGCTTCCGGGAAGGCATGCGCCTGCACATGAAGCGTTTCGAGGATGACGTCGCCGATGTGGAAGACTTTATGGCCTCGCTCGCAGATGGCAGCGGCAATGCCGGTGTTGTCGACAGTTTCCGCTCCTTCATCTTCCAGCCGGGTATCCCCTACCTGCAGGTGGACACCGAATGCGAGGCGCCGGATGCCGGGCTGATCACGATCACCCAGCAGCGCTATGCACCGCTCGGCTCGGAGATCGATACAGACGCGTCGACCTGGCAGATCCCGCTCGCCATGACGATTGCCGGCCCCGCCGGTGAGGTGGTTCATCGCGAGATGATGAGCGGCAAGTCACTGGAGATTCCGCTCGACGGCCAGTGTGCCGACTGGGTCATGCCGAATGCATCTGGCGGCTACTGGCGCTTCAACCTCTCGGACGACAACTGGTCGGCCCTCACGGCGAATTTCGACTCTCTCGACCCACGTGAGCAGCTGTCCTTCATCGACAGTATCGCTGCAGCCTTCCGGGCAGGCGATGCACCGGCAAGTGCGGTGCTGGATGCTCTGCGGGCGTCGGCCTCGGCCGAGTGGGACGTCGCGATGGCATCGGTCGGCACGGCAGAGGGCTATTACAGTGCCCTGCCGGAAGAAGAGCAGGATCTCATGACGCAGTTCATGACCGATACTTACATGCCCGTCTATGAAGCGCTGAAAGCCCGCGAAGGCGAGCTCGGCCAGGGCGAAAGCCTGCTGCTGCAGGACCTCTATTCCGCCCTGCTGGAAACCGGCGCCATGCCTGATGAAGAACAGGCGCTGGCCGACAAGGCAGCGCAATATGTCGGCGTCGATGGCGAGCCGGACCCCAGTGCGCTGGACTCCGATACGGTCCTCACCGCGATCAAGTATGGCACCAAGCTGGGCGGTCGCGACTTCTACGAAGCCGCGCTGGACTATGCCCGCAATACGGACAACCAGTATGAACGCCGGAATATCCTGTACATCCTGGTCCAGAACAGCGGCGAGTCCGAGATGGCGGACCTGATGAAGGAGATGCAGGGCAGCGACTGGCAGGGCCAGGAAACCTGGGCGGTGCTACAGCAAGCAGTTCGCAACACGGCACATCAGGATGTTGCCTGGGGGCTCTACAAGGCTAGCTTCGACAACATGATCGCCCGCGCCCCGGAAATCCGCAAACCGCAGACACCGAGTGTCGTTTCGGCCTTCTGCGACGCTGAGAAAGTGGCGGAAGCCAATGACTTCTTCGTGTCGAAAGGCGCTCTTATACCGGGCTATGAACGCTCGCTGGCCCAGGCCCGGGAAGCCGGAACGCTCTGTGCCGCGTTCCGCTCCGAGAAAACGGGCGAGCTTGTCGAAGCGCTCGGCGAGCAGGACAATTAAAGGCTGGTCGCCCTTCGCATCTGCACAATGCGGGGGGCGATTGCCGCAAGGATGACCACCGGCTAGAACGCCCTTGTCGAGAGAGCCCAGGAACCCCCAATGCCCGACCAAGCTGCGAGCGCCACGCCAGAGCCCGCAGGAAAGCTGCGCCCTGAAGACATCCGCAAGAGCTTTCACGCCGAAGCTGACACCGAGAACCTGTCCTCATTCTCCGATGGCGACATCGACGCGCTGGCCGATGCGGCCGGCGAACTGGCGAAGGACTTTTCCGGACCCGATTCCCGCGTGCGCGTTCGCGACGCCAAAGGGGAAGGCGGTGAGCCGCTGGGCAGCTGCGTGCTTGAAGCGGTCAGCCTGGACAAGCCTTTCCTGGTCGATTCCCTGCTGGGCCTCTGCGCCGAATTCGGCTTTGAGGTGCAGGCCCTCTTCCACCCGATCCTGGAGACAGATCGCGGCGTAAGGCTGTCGATCATCCAGGTCCACATCCCGGCGCTCAGCTCGCATGAGTGCCGGATGCTCAAGGACGAGGCTGATGCGACCCTGAACGATGTCGCCATGGCCGTGGACGACTTCACCGCCATGCAGGAACGGATGAACGACGCGATTTCGCGCGTCGAAAAGGCCAATGACTGCGATGAGGATATGCGCCGCGAAGCGGTGGCTTTCCTCAACTGGCTGCAAGACGACCATTTCGTCTTCCTGGGCGTGCGCGACTACCGGTTCGAAACGGGCGAAGACGGCCGGGTCCTCCCGGAAGAACCGATCATGGTGGAGGGCTCCAATCTTGGCGTCCTGCGCGACGAGGACCGTAACGTTCTCAATCGCGGTGCCGAACCGCTGATGCTGACACCGGAAATCAGCTCATTCCTCGCCGAACCCACACCCCTCATCGTCGCCAAATCGACCCTGCAGAGCCGCATCCACCGGCGCTCGCTCTGCGACTATGTCGGCATCAAGCATATTGATGAAGAAGGCCGCGTTGTCGGCGAGACACGGTTTCTCGGGCTCTACACGGCCGAAGCCTACAATGAGAGCGCCCGGCACATTCCGCTGGTGCGCCGGCGCGTTGCGCGCGTACTCGACGCGACTGGCGCGGTCGAAGGCAGCCACAACTACAAGGCTCTGTCCAACATACTGGAAACCTGGCCGCGCGATGAGCTGCTCCAGGCCGATGCGGAGACGCTGCTCCCGCTGATGCGGGGCGCCCTGCACCTTGTTGGCCGCCCGCGCACGCGGATGTTCGTGCGCCGCGACCGGTTCAACCGGTTCGTGTCCGTCGTTATCTTCGTGCCGCGCGAAGCCTATGACACCTCGGTTCGCCTGCGCCTCAGCGAGCACATGACCAAGGCGTTCAACGGCGAGCTGATCTCCTTCCAGCCGCGCTTCGATGCCTCGCCGCTGGCGCGGCTTCACCTGATGATCGAACTGCTGGACGGTTCGGTCTCACCCGATCTCGACCAGCTGGAAAGCGAAGTCACCGAGATTGCACGCACCTGGGATGATGCATTCCGCGGCGCGCTGATGGAAGCCGGGCTCCCGCAGGACGAGTTCGAACGGTTCAGCACCTTCCGGGGCGGCTTCAATGCCGCCTACCGAGAAGCCTTTGATCCGAAGGAAGCGCTTGCCGATGTCGAGGCCTTCAGCTCGCTGTCGGAAACACGCCCGATGCGGTTGCGCGCGCTTCGTCTCGACAAGGATGATGAGAATGTGATCCGCGCGAAGATCTATTCGCGCAGCGGCTCCATCGCCCTGTCCGATTGCGTGCCTGTGCTGGAAAATCTCGGCCTGTTCGTCAGCTTCGAGACCGGCTATCCGGTCGAGCCATCGAGACGGCCGGTTGAAGACGCGCCGGATACCTATTGGGTCCATTCCCTGAAAACCAGGGCCGCCGATGGCGGCGCCGTTGATCTCGACGATATTGCCGAGCGCTTCGAGCAGGCTTTCGTGGCCATCTGGCAGGGCCTTGCGGAGAATGACCGCTTCAACGGGCTCGTATTCTCGGCCCGCACCTCCTGGCGCGAGGCCGCCCTGTTCCGTGCCCTGTGCGCCTATCGCCACCAGACCGGCCTCGACCCGGCGCGCAGCACGCAGATCGAAGCGCTGAAGCGCCACCCGAAGCTGACCATGGCGCTGCTCGACCTGTTCACCATCCGCTTCGACCCGTCTTTCGAGGGCAGCCTTGAAGACCGCAAGGCCAAATCCGCGGACAAGCTCAGCCAGATCGAAACGCGCCTGAATGAGGTCTCCTCGCTCGACGAGGACCGCGTCATCCGCCGGCTGGCGCACCTCATCATGGCGATCCAGCGGACGAATTTCTGGCAGCGCCAGCCAGATGGTACGCCTTATCCCTTCATCAGCTTCAAGATCGCCAGCCAGGAGATCGACGACCTCCCAGCGCCCAAGCCGTTCCGCGAAATCTTCATGTCCTGCCCGGAAGTCGAGGGTGTGCATTGCCGCTTCGGCGCCGTCGCGCGCGGCGGGCTTCGCTGGTCGGACCGGCGCGACGATTTCCGCACCGAAGTGCTTGGCCTTGTGAAGGCGCAGCAGGTCAAGAATGCCGTCATTGTCCCCGTCGGCTCCAAGGGCGGTTTCTTTCCCAAGAAGATCCCCTCCGGCGCATCGCGCGAGGAGATCCGCGACGCCGGCGTCTCAGCCTACAAGACCTTTATCAACTCGCTGCTGGATCTCACCGACAACCTCGTCGAAGGCGCTGTTGAGCCGCCGGAAAACACGGTCGTCTGGGACGGCGATGACCCTTACCTCGTTGTCGCCGCCGACAAGGGCACGGCGACCTTCTCGGACATCGCCAACGAGATCAGCATCGAACACGGCTTCTGGCTCGGCGATGCGTTCGCATCGGGCGGGTCGGCCGGTTATGACCACAAGAAGATGGGCATCACCGCTCGCGGCGCATGGGAAGCGGTCAAGCGCCACTTCCGCGAAATGGGCAAGGACATCCAGTCCGAGCCGTTCACCGTCATGGGCTGCGGCGACATGTCGGGCGACGTCTTCGGCAACGGCATGCTGCTGTCGAAGCAGATCCGGCTCGTCGCCGCCTTCAACCACATGCACATCTTCATCGATCCCAATCCGGACGATCCCGAACGCCTGTGGGAGGAGCGCAAGCGCCTTTTCGACATGCAGCGCTCATCCTGGAGCGACTATGACACGTCCCTGATTTCGAAGGGCGGCGGCGTGTTCGAGCGCTCGGCAAAATCCATCGCGCTGACGGACGAGATCAAGTCCCTGACCGGGCTGAGCCGCGATGAGGCGACACCGGACGAGGTCATCCACGCCCTGCTGAAAGCCGAATGCGAACTGCTCTGGTTCGGCGGCATCGGCACCTATGTGAAGTCAGTGAGCGAAACGCATGCGGACGCTGGCGACCGGGCAAACGATGCCATCCGCGTCAATGGCCGCGACCTCAAGGCGAAGGTGATCGGCGAAGGGGCCAATCTCGGCCTGACGCAGGCCGGGCGGATTGAATTTGCACTGAATGGCGGCCGCCTCAACTCCGATGCCATCGACAACTCTGCCGGGGTCGACAGCTCCGACCATGAGGTCAACATCAAGATCCTCTGCTCCGAAGCGATCCGGCTCGGCAATCTGGCCCATGGCGAGCGCAATTCGCTGCTGGCCTCGATGACCGATGACGTGGCCGATCACGTCCTGGCCCATAATTACAGCCAGACCGGGGCACTGACGCTCGCCAGCTCGACGGCGGCGCGCGACCACGAGGCCAATGAAAGGCTGATGTGCTACCTGGAATCCCGCGGCGTCCTCGACCGCGACGTCGAGGGGCTGCCGCACACGTCCGAAATGCATGAGCGGGCCGAGAACCGGCAATGGCTGACCCGTCCGGAACTCGCTGTCCTGATGGCCTGGTCGAAGATCACCCTGTTCGACGACCTCGTCGAATCCGAAGTGCCAGACGATCCCTGGTTCACCGACACGCTGGAGGCCTACTTCCCCGACGCCCTGAAACAGTATGAAGAGGCAATGCAGGGCCACCGCCTGAAGCGGGAAATCATAGCGACGGTTCTTGCCAACCGGCTGATCGATGCAGGCGGGCCGCTTCTGCTGCTGCGCCTTATCGAACGGACCAATGCCAGCAATCCCGACATCTGCCGCGCCTTTGAATCGGCCCGGCACCTGCTCGACCAGGCCGGCTTCCGCGCATCCATCCACGCGCTCGACAACAAGGTGTCTGCCGGCATCCAGACAGAATTGCAGCAGATTGGCGCCGACGCGGTCATGGAGACCGCCGCGGCCATGCTGCGGCATGCTGCGGGGCTGACGATCGGCGATGCCGTGGACCGTTTCGGCGGCGCGTTCGAGGCGCTCGACAAGCATCTTGCCGACAAGCTCTCGGGATTCGAGGCGACCCAGCTGCTCAAGCGCGACAACCGGCTCGACCAGGCCGGCATCGGCGCGCAACTGGCCGACCGGGCCGCGCTGATGCCCTTGCTGCCCATCGGGATCGACCTGCAGACGCTGGCTGCCCGGAGCGACAAGGCGCCAGCCGATGCGCTCGGCCCCTATCTCAAGATTGGTGAGGCGCTGAGACTGGACCGCTTGCGCCATGATGCAAGCCGCAACATGGAAGCGACCAGTTACTGGGAGCGCCTGGCGACGCGCCGTCTCATCGAGGATGTCCGCCAGCAGCAGGCAGATGCCGCCGCCAAGGCGCTGGCCTCAGGCGACCCGGACAAGTGGCTCGCCGAGCGTGAGGAAGACCGCAAGGAATTGATGCAACAGCTCAACATGCTGTCCACAACGCGTGCATCCTTTGCACAATTTACGCTCGCAGCCGATGCTGTTCGCAGTTTCATGGCGGAAACCGCTAGTTAAACGCATCAACGTTACGTATCTGCAATATTGCTATGTCAGGAGAGCGGGACGGACCCGTCAGACGGGGACGTGTCTGACGGGCCCTACAGGCCAATCCGCAGGCTGGGTGGGGGGACGCACGCGGAGGCCTGATTCGCATTTGACGCGATTCCACGCCAAAGAACTCCCTATATGTGCTGCCAAGCGCTTTGTGCCAAGGCTATGTGTCAGCGGTTTCTGCAGTAATGACCAGATCGTCATTGGCTGGTTTCGAAATGACCCCACCGGGATTCCCGTCCGCTGACAATAGGACCGCGATCCAGCGCGTCGACGCAGATTGCGCAAACAGTATCATCATCAACACAGTCAGCGGTGCGGAAAGGAACATGCCCGGAATGCCCCAGATCGCGCCCCATATGGCGAGCGACAAAAGAACAACCAGGGCGGACAGGTTGAGCGTCTCGCCCATAATTCGCGGCTGGACGAAATTTCCGATGGCAAATTGCCAGAAACTGACCCCCAGGAATACGATTGCCGCAAAGATATAGCTGGCATTTTCGCCGCCCGCCGGCAGCCAGGCCGGCAGCTCCGGCTGAACCAGTGCGAACAGGGTCGGCACAAAAGCGGCCACGATCGAGCCGACCGTCGGGATATAGTTGAGCACGAAGATCAGCGCCGACAGGAAGAGTGCGTTCTGCACGCCTAGGGCAATCAGCGTGAAATAGGTCAGGAAGGTGATCAGCGCCGAGATGACCGTCTGCGTCCACAGATAGGTCTCAATGCCACGGCGCGCCGCTGCGCCGATTTCGCGCACCTGGTCGCGCTGCTCGGGGACCGGGAACAACCGGTCCAGCTTCGGGCCCCAGGCGGACTGCGCCAGGAACAGGAAGGCGACGTAGATCAGGATGACGACAAGGTCTCCCGAGAGGTCGCCGGTTGCGTTGGCGATGGTGGCAAAGAAACGCTGGCCGGACTCATTGAAGATGATCTGCGTCAGCGTCGGCGCACTGTCCATTTGCAGCAGGCCATAGACGTCCGCGATCAAATTATTGATCTTCTGCTCATACTCGCTGGCCTGCCCGCCAAACTGGGCGATGCCCTGGGCAAGCAGGCCGACAAAAAGACCGAACCCTACAAGAACGGAAAGGATCGAGATGGCGCGGGCGACCTTCCGGCCGACGAATTTGACCTGCTCGACAATGATGCGGGCAAAGCCTTCCATGATGAGGAACAGGAAGACCGCCAGCGCGAACGGCGCGAGGATCGAACGGCCAAGATAAAGAACGCCAATGAGAACACCGGTCGCGATAATCCAGATCCCGACAACGCCCGACCGTACCGACATGCTGTTACCCCTCCTCAGCCTCCGCCTGTTCGGGCAGCCTGGCGAGGTGGAAATCCCGGACCAGGTGAACGAGCGGACGCACCGCGAAGAAGACCGACCCCATCAGGAACAGCCAGGTCGCCATCGTCTTGGTGCTTTCGCTGAAAAATAACGCCGAGCCGACAATGAAAGCAATGGCTGCGAGCGCGTCAACGCCATCATAGATGGCCTGGTAACGAGCGTAGAGCACGCCATGCTTCCGGGTTGAGAATTTCATCCATGAGCGGGGCTGCTGGCTCATCTTGATCTCCTTGCTGGTCCTGCCTGCCCAAGCAATGCCGAGCCCACCGATGTGGCTCCATTCCAGACTCACAAAATCACCTTCACACATAATTTTGTTGTACATGTACAATATTTGACTATATAAACGCATCATGAGCGATAAGATCTATAACCGCATCAGCATGCTCAGGGCAGAGCGTAACGAGTCGCGCAAGGCGTTGGCGGACGCTGTCGGCGTGAACTACCAGACGATCGGCTATCTCGAGCGCGGGGAATATAATCCGAGCCTCGAACTGGCCCTGAAGCTGGCTGAGCACTTTGAGCTGCCCGTGGAAATGGTCTTCTCGCGGCAACCCTTCCCACCCCTTTCGGCGCAATTGGTGAAACTTCAGCAAGGAGGCTGAACCCATGTTGTACTACCGATCATCGAGTCAGCCCGCCTCTGGCGGACATCCCATCCAGACTGGACGCCTGCGGGCACTTACGACAGTCCCGCTACTGGCCTATCCGGCTGGCTGCATTATCCGGCTCAACGCCCCCGAGGCCGTCATTGCCGACATAGCCGGCTTCGCGCTCATCCTGCTGGCGCTATTCTGCGTGGCCCTTGTCGTGCCAAGCTATTTCCAGCGCATCGTTGGCGATGAAAAGCAGAACCTGGACGAGTTCGAGATGGACCTGCGCCGGCGGGCCTATACCGCCGCCTATCAGGGCTTCTCAGCGCTGACACTGATCTTCGTGATGTATTTCGGTATCGCCTCCGATGCGCAGGAGAAACTCCCGTGGCTCTGGACGCCCAGCAATTTCGACCACTGGAATGCGATTTTCTGGGGCGGCTTTCTCTACACCGTCCTCCTGCCGACGGCCTGGATTGCCTGGTTTGTCGGCGCGCCTGCGCAAGAGGAGGAATAATCCGGCATTCAGGGCTTTGCCCGTCCGTGCGATTACGTCTAGCTTCTACAGCCAGACTGGTCAGGGAGCGCACGGATGGGCGAGGCAATCTATATTGGCGGCGGCGGAGCAGAGCAGAACGAGCCACAGCGCCTGCTGCTCAACCGCGCCAACCGCCACGGCATCATCGCCGGCGCAACCGGTACCGGCAAGACGGTGACGCTGCAGATCCTGGCCGAGGGTTTCTCGAATGAAGGCGTCCCGGTCTTCTGCGCCGATGTAAAGGGCGACCTGTCGGGCCTCTGCATGAGCGGGACGGAAAGCTTCAAGCTTCACGACGCCTTCATGTCGCGCGCTGGCAAGATCGGGTTCGAGGACTATTCCTATCACGATGTCCCAACCGTCTTCTGGGACGTGTTCGGCGAGAAAGGCCATCCGGTCCGAGCGACGATCTCCGAAATGGGGCCGACGCTGCTCGCCCGCCTGATGGACCTGACGGACACGCAGGAAGGCGTGCTCAACGTCGCTTTCGAGTATGCCGATGATGAAGGCCTTCTCCTGCTCGACCTCAAGGACCTGCAGAAACTGCTCATTCACCTTGGCCAGAAAGAGGTCCGCGACGACGTCTCTCTGCGCTATGGCAATGTGGCGACGGCCTCGCTCAGCGCCATCCAGCGCAGCCTGCTGGGGCTTGAAAGGGACGGCGCTGAACAGTTCTTCGGCGAGCCGGCGCTCGACCTGATGGACCTGATGCGCTGCAGCCTCGACGGGCGCGGCGTGGTCAACATCATGGACGCGACCAAGCTGATCAATTCCCCGAAGCTCTACTCGACCTTCCTGCTCTGGCTGCTGTCGGAACTGTTCGAGCGGCTGCCGGAAGTGGGCGACCCGGACAAGCCGAAGCTGGTCTTCTTCTTCGATGAGGCGCACCTCCTCTTCAAGGACGCCCCGAAGGCCCTGCTCTCCAAGATCGAGCAGGTCGTGCGCCTGATCCGCTCCAAGGGCGTCGGCGTATTCTTCGTCACACAGAACCCCCGCGACCTGCCCGACAGCGTCCTCGCCCAGCTCGGCAACCGCATCCAGCATGCGCTGCGCGCCTATACCCCAACCGAGCGCAAGGGCGTGAAGGCCGCATCGGAGAGTTTCCGGCCCAATCCGGCCTTCGACACCGAGGAGGTCATCACCCAGCTCGGCACGGGCGAGGCGCTCGTCTCGACGCTGGACGAGAAAGCCGCGCCGAGCGTGGTCCAGCGCACGCTGATCCGCCCGCCTTCCTCGCGGCTCGGCCCGATCACGCCTGCCGAGCGCAAGGAGATCATGTCGCGAAGCCCCGTGGCGGCCCGCTATGACGAGGCGGTCGACCGGGAGTCGGCCTATGAGATCCTGATCGCCAAGGAAGAGGCCGCGGCCGAAGAAGCCGAACGCCTCGCCAAGGAAGAGGAAAAAGCGAAAAAGGCGCTGGAAAAGAAGAAGGCGCGCTCGAAATCCTCTCGCTCGAGGCGCCAGACGCCGACCGAGGCCGCCGTCAAGACGGCCACGCGGACGCTGGCCCGCGACATTACCCGGTATGTTCTGCGCGGCATCCTTGGCGGCCTGAAACGCCGCTAAGGATGATATGTGCGCCAGCGCATAACTTGAAGCTGAAGCCATGCTGTGACGCAAAAGCCTCGTCACAAAAATTCAGAAAAAGCGTTACCTGGCTGACACCAAACTGACGCCGAACCGTTACGCAAGGCTGATAGCCGCCTCTCGATCTTAATGAGGGGTGAATTCCATGAAATTTCGCTATAGAAAACTGATCACAACCGGCCTTATCAGCGCTGGCCTGGCCCAGATCGCAGCCGCGGAGATCGTCCAGGGCACCGTCACCGATGCGTCCGGCGAAGCCCCGCTCGAGGGCGCCATCGTGCGGATCGAGGGCCTCGACCGGTCCACGACCACGGGCCGCTATGGCGACTACCGCTTCGCAAACATTCCGGCCGGCGAATACACGGTTTCAGTTTCCTATATCGGTGCGCCGACGGTCACCCAGGACGTGACGGTCGACGGCGACATCGATGTCGACTTCCTCGTCGGCAGCAATGTCCGCTATCTCGACAACGTCCTCGTCGTCGGCTCCAAGGCCGCGCAGGCCGGCGCCATCAACCAGAAGCGGGCTTCTGACGCCATTATCGATGTCATCGACTCAGACGGCCTCGGCAACTTCCCGGACACGACGGTCGCCGATTCGCTTGCCCGCGTGCCCGGCCTGTCGATCGAAAACGACCAGGGCGAAGGCCGCTATGTCTCGATCCGCGGCATCAATACCGACCTGATCGCCGCTTCCATCAACGGCGTGCGCACGCCCTCACCTGAAGATCGCCGCGGCGTCCTGCTCGATGGCGTCCCGTCTGATCTGCTGGACGGCATCACGGTGCAGAAATCGCTGACCCCGAATGTCGATGCCGACAGCCTCGGCGGCGTCATCGACCTGAAGACCATCTCCGCCTTCGACCGCGACGGCCGCTTCATCCGCGCCAAGCTGGAAGGCGCCTACAATGAGATCTCCGAGGAAGTCTCGCCAAAGGGCACCCTCACCTATTCCGACGTCTTCAACGACAAGCTCGGCGTAGCCCTGTCGGTGAACTATCAGGACCTCGCCGTCGAAGCGCACAACAATGAAACCGGCGAATGGGGTTTCATGGATGATGGCTCGGCATTCCTGAACGATGACTACGAACAGCGCTGGTACGACCTGACCCGCGAGCGCCTCGGCTTTATCGCCAATTTCGACTGGCGCGTCACAGACAATACCGAGCTCTACCTGCGCACCCTCTACAACAATTACGAGGATGACGAGGTTCGCAACAAGTTCGAGTTCAAGGATCTCGACGATATCGAAGACGATGGCGCCGTCGCGGACGGCTCAGCCCTGAGCTCGACCACCCAGTCGGTTCCGATCAATGAAATCGATGCCGAGGTGCGCCAGCGCCGCGAAGTCCGCCAGATCCAGACCTATGCCCTCGGCGGCAAGACCGACTGGGACCTGTGGAGCTTCGACTATGAAGTCGCCTATGCCTACGCCAAGGAAGACGACAGCGACAATCACGACGTCGCTTTCCGGTTCGAGGATGTCCAGGACGCAGCCGCCGACGCCGGCCTGACCGATCCCAACCTGCTGTTCGATTTCTCGACCCCGGAAACGCCGAAACTCTCCGGCGACATTCTCGACCTGATCTACGATCCGTCCAACTACATCATGGACGCCTTCGAGGAAGAGAAGACGCTGAACGAAGACACCGAGATCTCGGCCCGCTTCGACGTCTCACGTGACAGCCTGATCGGCGATACGCCGGTGACCTGGCAGGCCGGTGTCAAACTGCGCGACCGCGAAAAGACCCGCGACGCCAATGTCATCTTCCATGAGACCGCCGATATCGACCTTGGCCTGTCGCCATACGTCGGCGCGAGCTTCATCTCCGGCTGGCGCCTGCCCAACCCGATGCCGGCCTGGCCTGACCCGAACCTGACCGCAGCGCTCCGCAATGGCGCGGGTCCGGACTTCGAACTAAACGAGGATGACACCAATTTCGACAGCCTGGCGGAAGACTTCACCATCGACGAGCAGATCCTGGCGGCCTACGCCATGGGGACGTTCGACCTTGGCAATCTGACGCTGATCGCTGGCGTGCGCATGGAAGACACCCAGACCGACCTGACCGGCAACATCTTCGCCGAAGAGGACGATCCCGCCAATCTGCAGAAGCGGAATGTCTCCAATGACTACACCCACTGGCTGCCGTCGATTAACGCCAAATACGCCTTCAACGACAAGCTGATCGCGCGCGGCGCCTATTATGCCGCCGTCGTCCGCCCGTCCTTCGGCGAGATGGCACCGTTCACCGTGTTCAATGACGACCGCGACGAACTCGAACTCGGCAACCCGAACCTCGATCCCTATGAAGCCGACAATTTCGACCTCAGCCTGGAATACTATCCGACGGAACTGTCCGTGCTGTCTGTCGGCGTGTTCTACAAGACGATCGAGAACGCCATCTACGAGGCGACTTTCGAGCGGGAAGAAGACGTAAACGGCGACCTCGTTGCGCTCAGCGAATTCCTGCCCACCGTACCGGTAGACCTCAGCTATCTGACGGCCGACCAGCTTGCCGATGTCGAGGAAGTGACCAGCTTCATCAATGTCGGCTCCAGCGACCTGTATGGCATCGAGTTCAACTATGTTCAGAGCCTTGCGGACCTGAACCCGATGCTCGACGGCTTCCTGGTTTCGGCCAACCTGACCCTGACCGACAGCGAAAGCACGCTTCCCGACGGCCGCGACGTTCCGTTCCTGAAGCAGTCCGATACGGTCTGGAACCTCGCCATTGGCTATGACAAGGGCCCGTGGGACCTTCGTGTCTCGGCCAACTATCGCGGCGACTATATCGACGAGCTGACGGAAGAGGATCTCGACCGTTACACCGATGACCGGTTGCTGGTCGAAGCGTCGGCCAAATACAGGGTCAACGACAACATCCAGCTTTACCTGGAAGGCAAGAACCTCACCGACGAGCCGGAATACTACTATTTCGGCAGCGAGCGGCGCCTGTCGCAATATGACGAGTTCGGCACGACCGTCGTCTTCGGCGCTCGCCTGACCTACTAATCGTTGGCATAAGGCTGACAAAGGCGGGCCGGGGCGCTCTTGGCGTTTCCGGCCCGCCGCATAACGAATACGACCAAGCAGGATACCCACATGACCTTCCGCCTCCTGATGCTCGCCAGCGCGGCGCTCGCCCTGACCGCTTGCGAAACCGACAACGTCTGGGTCGATGACGGCATTGCCGCCACACCGGTCCCGGCCGCCTTCGAGACCGATCCAATGACCGGCCGCGGCGACCGCGCCGATGACCCGGCGCTCTGGGTCCACCCCGCGGATGCCTCGAAAAGCCTGATCCTCGGCACCAACAAGGATGAAGGTCTTCACGTCTACGACCTCTCCGGCCAGGAAGTGCAGTTCCTCGATGTCGGCCGCGTCAACAATGTCGATGTCCGTCAGGACCTCGCCGCCGCCTCGAATGACGAGTTCAATGCAATCAGCCTCTTCACCATCGATGCTGACAGTCTGGCCGTGACCCATGAAGGTGATTTCCCGACCGGCAAGGAAGAGCCGTATGGCATCTGCATGGGCCTCGTCGGTGGCGCCATGTATATCATCCCGACCTACAAGGACGGTTCCATCCAGGTATGGGTCGCCGACAATGCCGGCTTCAGCCTGCAACGCGAAGTCCAGGTTGGCCAGTACGGCCAGCTTCAGCTGGAAGGCTGCGTCGTCGACGATGAGGCCGGAACGATCTTCATCGGCGAGGAAGAGCACGGCATCTGGAAACTGGACCTCGCGGATAGTGAAAGCGCGCCTGAGATTGTCGACACGATTGCTGCGGCCAATGGTCTTGTCGCAGACGTCGAAGGCCTGTCGCTCTGGGCTGGCCCGGACGGTGCAGGCTATCTCGTCGCCTCGGCCCAGGCCGCCGACCGCTATGTCGTCTATGACCGCGCCGTCCCGCATGCCCCGCGCGGCGTTTTCAGCATCGCAGCAAGCACAGATGGCAGTGTCGATGCCGTCAGCCATACCGATGGCCTCGACGCCTCGTCGGCCGCCCTGCCCGGCTTTCCGCGCGGCGTGCTGATCGTGCAGGACGATGCCAATCCGGTCACCGAGGTTGACCAGAACTTCAAGGTGGTCGACTGGGCCGCTATCGAGGCCGCCCTGGACCTGGCGGAATAGGCCCGTCTTTCACCCGCGAGCCCTGTTACCTCAATTTCACGCGAGGTGACGGGGCGACATGGCTTTCAATTGCCGTCTGTGCCGCTTAGATACTGGACAGCAAAAACTAAGACCTACCGGAGGATCGACATGCAGGACTATCTGAAATTCTATATCAATGGCGAGTGGGTCGACCCGGTCGAGCCACGCACGCTGGACGTCGAGAACCCGGCGACGGAAGAACCGTTCGCGCGCATTTCGCTCGGCTCCAAGGCCGATGTCGACAAGGCGGTCAAAGCTGCGCAGGACGCCTTCCCGTCCTTCTCGCAGACTTCTGTCGAGTTCCGCGCAGAACTGCTGGAAAAGATCGCCGCCGGAATCCAGGCCCGCGCCGGCGACATGGCGAAAGCCATCTCCGACGAAATGGGTGCGCCGATGTGGCTCGCCAATGCCGCTCAGGTCCCTGCCGGCATGGGTCACTACATGACGGCCGCCAAGATCCTGCGCGAATACGAATTCGAGGAGCAGCGCGGCTCGACCCTGATCCGCAAGGAACCAATTGGCGTCTGCGGCTTCATCACGCCGTGGAACTGGCCGCAGAACCAGATCGCCTGCAAGGTCGCCCCGGCGATTGCGACAGGCTGCACCATGGTGCTGAAGCCATCCGAGATCGCTCCGCTGGATGCGATGATCGTGGCTGAAATCTTCCACGAGGCCGGTGTGCCGCCGGGCGTGTTCAACCTCGTCAATGGCGATGGCCCAGGCGTTGGCGCCTATCTGTCGCAACACCCCGGCGTCGACATGATGAGCTTCACCGGATCGACCCGCGCGGGCGTTCTCGTCCAGCAGGCCGCGGCACCGACCGTGAAGCGTGTCGCACTCGAGCTGGGCGGCAAGTCGCCGAACATCGTCCTGCCGGACGCCGACCTCAACCAGGCGGTTGCCGGCGGCGTGATGCAGATGATGACCAATACCGGCCAGTCCTGTAATGCGCCGTCCCGCATGCTCGTCCAGCGCGACAAGCAGGACGAGGCCATGGCGATTGCCAAGGCCACGGCCGAGCAGGTCAAGATCGGCGCCGGCGCCGACGCCCCGAAAGGCGCCATGGGTCCGATCTCGAACGCCAATCAGTGGAACAAGGTCCAGGACCTGATCCAGAAGGGCATCGACGAAGGCGCGACCCTGGTCACCGGTGGTCTCGGCCGTCCCGAAGGCTTCAACAAGGGCTACTTTGCCAAGCCGACCGTGTTCGCAAACGTCACCAATGACATGACGATTGCGCGCGAGGAAATCTTCGGCCCCGTGCTCTGCATCCTGCCTTATGACACCGAGGAAGACGCGATCCGCATCGCCAATGACACGGTCTATGGCCTGTCGGGCTACGTGCAGTCCTCCGATCTCGACCATGCCCGCAAGGTCGCCAACCAGATCCGCGCAGGCAACGTCCACCTCAATGGTGCCGGCCCGGACTTCGCGAACGGCGCCTTCGGCGGCTACAAGCAGTCCGGCATCGGCCGCGAATGGGGCGACTACGGCTTTGAGGAATTCCTTGAAGTGAAAGCCGTGCTCGGTCACTCGCCGGCCTGATCAGTCAGCTGAGCGATAACCATGGAAAAGCCCGCAGCCATTGCGCTGCGGGCTTTTTTTACAGCATCGGATCGAGGCGGTAGAGGCTGCCGCCATAATCGACGATGAGCAGGTTGCCGTCCGCGTCGAGACCGAAGCTTGAAATGTTAGACACTGTGCCCGTATCGGCCGGAAAGAGATCGTTCAGCCTCTGGAATTGCGAAGACGGCACGGTCGAGCCCGTCTGCAGGTCTGCAACCGGGACGGACCAGTAATTGCCGCTGACAAAGTCACCAAAGACGTAGTGATCCTGCACGGCGGCCACCGCGCCGCGATAAACATAGCCGCCCGTGACCGAGTTGCCCTGCAACGGCCCGGAGCCGTGGCCATACTCCGCAACCGGGTCGGTAAAGTCCACGCTGTCGGCCCCGCCGGCATAGCTCTGTGTGCCTTCCTGGAGGTTCCAGCCGAAATTGGTCCCTGCTGCATCCGGCGCGAGCCGGTCGATTTCCTCAATGGCGCCCTGGCCGACATCGCCAATAAACAGGTCACCTGTGACCGGATCCACGCTGCACCGGTACGGGTTGCGAAGGCCGGTCGCGAAGATTTCCGGCCGCCCGCCCCCGGACGCGAAGGGATTGCCAGCCGGGATCGCATAATCACGTGCATCATCTGCAGGAAAGTCGTCGCCGGACACATCAACCCGCAGAACCTTTCCGAGGACCTCGTTCACATCCTGGGCATTTCCGTCCGGATCGCCCGCGCCGCCGCCATCGCCGAGCGGTATGTACAACAGGCCGTCATTGGAAAAGCCGATCCAGCCCGCATTGTGGTTGGACGCCGGCTGCGGTGTCGTGAAGATCAGGTCGGCGGTGGCGGGGTCGGCCTGCGTGTCCGAGCCGGCGAACATCTGATAGCGGCGGATTTCCGTCGCGCCCGAACTGTTCGTCAGGTTCACATAGACCTGCCGGTCATTCGCGAAATCCGGCGAGAAGGCCAGGCCCAGCAGGCCACGTTCGCCATCGGTGGCGATGTCGCCGGAAACGTCCAGCATGGGCACGCTGTCGACAGTTCCGGCCGACGGGTCGAGAACACGGATTACACCGCCCTTTTCCACGACTGCGAGCAGCTGCGTGCCTGGTATGGGAGCCACGAAAAGCGGCTGGCTGAAGCCGGACCCGATCTGCGTGAGCGCGCCATCTTCCGGCACGTCGGAGACGGTAATCCTGAGGTCAAACTGCGTTTCGAGGCCGCTGGCCGTATCGCGCGCGGTGAACCTCACCTCATAGACATTGTCGGCGTTGGCGTCGGCGGGGATCTCGAAATCGAGCGGGCTGTTCAGCACAATCTTCCGGAAATTGTCTTCATAATAGAAAATATCCGCATCGTTCTGGGCGGACACAGTCACCTCGACCGGGTCGCCATCCGGGTCGCTGACAGACACAGTATAGATTTCGCCCGTGGCGCCTTCATCGATCGTGACTTGCGCCGGGGAACTGAAAACCGGAGCGCGGTTCGCGCCGCCGCCATCACTGCCACCGCCTCCACCGCAGGCGGCAAGAAGCGGGATCGCTCCCATGAGGGCCAGGAGTCGTGAACCGTTCATGTCCGTCTCCGATTGCTATTACCCTCCAGACATAGGCCCCTCACGCCTTCAACGTTCCCGCTTACGCAAATTTAATGCGCGCGCAGCAAGCGGCCGGGCGGCCCGCTGCCGTACAAACCACTGCGGGAATCGTTGTCTGACGTTCAGCTTCACCCCATATAATTGTCACTAGTCACTTTAGTGAGCGTCCCATGAAGAACACCTATCTCATTCCTGCGCTCGCCGCCCTGGCGGCACTGGGTGCCTGTGCGACGGCGACGCCCTATCAGGCGGCCAACACGTCGGATCGCGGCTATAGCGACCAGCAGGTGGAAACCAATCGGTGGCTGGTAAGCTTTGCCGGCAACAGCCTGACGGACCGCCAGACCGTGGAAACTTACCTGCTGTACCGCGCAGCCGAGCTGACCTCGCAAAACGGGTATGACCATTTCCGCGTTGTCCGCCGCGACACCGATGCCGATTCCAGCTTCGTGCCGGTCGGCGGGCGGTATCCGCACTTCTATACATCATATCGGTATTACGGCCCGTATTGGGGCCGGGGTTTCTATGATCCCTGGGACCGGCCGACCGACTATCGCGAAGTCACGCGCTTCGAAGCGACCGCCGAGATCATCATGGGCAAGGGCCCCAAGCCGGATGATCCAGAGTTCTTCGACGCCGAGGATGTGCTGATGAACCTGTCCGGCCGCATCCAGCGTCCCGAAACCGGCTAGACTTCCATCCTCAATCCCAAAAGTGATAGCCTCCCTGACCAGACCGGTGGGGAGGCTTTTTCATGATGGCCGTACGGGCAAACGAACGCAAAGAACCAGCAGCGGCGGCGCCATGAAACGGCGGCGGAGCGCGCGGCGGGGCCTGCCTGTATCCTGGCCTGCCATCCTGCTCTATGGCGGGTTGCTGGCGGCAGGCGTACTCATCCTGCAATGGATCGAATACCAGCAATATGCGCGCACACATTCCGACGAGATCCGCATCGCGCTCCTCGCCGCCCTGTTCCTTGGCGTCGGCGTCTGGGTTGGCGCCCAGCTGTTTCGCAATCCAGGCCCGCCGGACCCGCCAGCCGACGGCAATCCGAAAGCGCAGGCGGCGCTCGGCATCAGCGACCGGGAAAGGGATGTTCTCGTCCTGCTCGCACAAGGCCTGAGCAACAAGGAGATTGCGCGCGAGCTTGGCGTATCGCCGAACACTGTGAAGACGCATGTTGCGCGCCTTTACGAGAAGCTGGAGGCCGGCCGGCGCACACAGGCCGTCCAGAAGGCGCGGGATCTCGGTCTTGTGCGATAGGCTGCCAGGAAAACGGGTGATTTCACGAAAATCACCCTTTCGGGCGATAGGCTGCCGGACAAAAGCCTGTCCTGTTCGCCCCCTCTTCAACGAACAAGGGGTCAAGACATGCTGAAACGGATACTGATCACGGGTCTCGCGGCAGGCCTGATCACAGGGGGCTTTCTCTTCGTCGCCATCTACATGGCGCGCGACTCGATGGCCGAGGGTCATGAGGGCGGCCATATCTACGGCTACGCATCGATGCTGCTCGCGCTGAGCCTCATCTTCTTTGCCGTCAAGCGACAGCGGGACATCTCGCAGGGCGGCGTCATCAAATTCCTTCCGGCTTTCGGGATGGGAATCGCAATCAGCGCCGTCGCTTCGCTCATTTACGCACTCGGCTGGGAACTCACGCTCGCGACGACCGGACTCGATTTTGCCGGGACCTACACCGAGGGCGCCATCGAGGCGGCACGCGAGAAAGGCATGACCGGCGAGGAGCTCGCCGCCTATGAGGAAAAGATGCAGGGCTTCGCGGACATGTACCGCAATCCGGCCTACCGCATTCCGATCACGATGACCGAACTGCTGCCTGTCGGCGCCATAGTGTCGCTGGTCTCGGCGCTGCTGCTGAGAAACAGCCGCTTCCTGCCGCATCGGCCGACCGTGTGAGACCCGGTCCAAAGAAAAAGCCCGCTCCGGTCAGGGAGCGGGCTTTCACCTGTTTGTCGATCGCTTAGCGCGGCGCCATGCGGATCGCGCCGTCGAGGCGGACATCCTCACCATTGAAGTAGGCATTGGTGATCATCTCGCGGGCGAGAGAGGCATATTCCTCCGGATTGCCGAGGCGGGCCGGGTTCGGCACCTGGGCACCAAGCGCCTGCTTCACATTCTCCGGAGCGCCCTGCAGCAGCGGCGTGTTGAAAATGCCCGGCAGGATCGTGTTGACGCGGATCAGCTCCCGCGACAGGTCGCGCGCGATCGGAAGCGTCATGCCGACGACGCCGCCCTTCGAGGCGGAATAGGCAGCCTGGCCGATCTGGCCGTCTTCAGCGGCAACCGAGGCCGTGTTGACGATCGCACCGCGCTCCCCGTCGATCGGATCGAGCGTCATCATGCCGGCCGCGGACTTCGCGATGCAGCGGAAGGTGCCGACCAGGTTGATCTGGATAATCAGGTCGAACTTGTCGAGCGGGAAGTGGGTGATTTCGCCCGTTTCCTTGTTGCGCGACGCGGTCTTGATGGCGTTGCCGGTGCCGGCGCAGTTGACGAGAATGCGTTCCTGGCCGATGGCCGCGCGCGACTTCTCGAAGCCTGCATCGACGGAGGCTTCGTCCGTCACGTTGACCTTGCAGAAAACGCCGCCCAGCTCTTTCGCCAGCGCTTCGCCTTTTTCTTCGTTGAGGTCGAACAGCGCGACCTTGACGCCATCGGCGGCGAGGCGGCGGGCCGTCGCAGCGCCAAGACCGGATGCACCGCCGGTGATGACGGCACTGATATCTGAGCTGAGTTTCATCCTGTTGGATCTCCCTTGGAACAATCGTATGATGGCAAGCGATCTATCGGGTAAGGAAAGGCCCGCCAATGCGTAACCCAACGGAAATAGTCATCGAGAATGGCGAGACGCAGCCGCGCTACCTGCCGCTGGACATCGGTCCGTCGCGCAAGCGCACCAAGCGCAGGCTGATTCCAAAGCTGTTACGCGTTGCCGGGCGTATTCCATTTGCCGACGATCTGGCGGCCGCGTGGTATGCCGCCATCGACCCGGCCACCCCGCGCAAGGCGAAGGCTGTCCTGTTTGCTGCGCTCGGCTATTTCGTGATGCCGGCAGACATGGTGCCGGACGTTGTCGCCGGCCTTGGCTTTACAGACGATGCCACGGTGCTGGCGACAGCGCTCAGCATCGTGGGCACCCAGATCCGCGACCGTCACCGCGTGCAGGCGCGCCGCCTGCTTGGCCTGCCCGATCCGGTGCAGGACGATGAAAGCGAAGCGGCCTGAGGATCAGCCGATATCCGGCTGGAAAGCCATCTCACCCGGTTTGATCAGCCTGGCGCCTTCAGTCGGTGAAATCTGGTAGATCGACAGCTTGCGCTCGGCCGTGCCGTCGGCGACGAAGCGGAACAGGCCGTTCAGCCCGACAAAACCATCTTCCGCCATCAGCTCTTCGCGTTCGAGTTCCCCATCTGCCGACAGGGAAATCGCAAGCGCAGCGGCGTCATAGGCCTGTGCGGCTAGGCTGGTGGGGGCACGCCCGTAGATGCGGCGGTAACGCGTCTCGAACGCATCGAGATCGGTCTTGGGCGGGGCGACGAACCAGGCGTCCTTCAGCGACGGCTCACGCCAGACACTCGGATCGTTCCAGCCCGACAAGCCCATCAGCTTGGTCTCACGGTTCATGTCGTAATAGGCGAGCAGCGGGGCGACCTTGCGGAGCTGCGTGCCGCGCTCGGGGATGAGAACGGCAACGGGGCCGCCGAATTCAGAGGCGTTGTTGATCGAGGTGGCGAGGTATTCCGCTTCGCTGGTCGGCGAACCGCTGCCGTCGGGATAGAAGCCCGAGGCGACAACAATCCCGCCCTGCTGGCTGGCCTCGAATTGCAGCGCCGTCTCGATCCGCATGCCAAGCGCACTTTGCGGGCCGAAATAGGCAAACTGGCGGAAACCGTTGTTCACGGCATATTCGACCAGGGCCGCGACCTCTTCCTCCGGACTAATGGAAGCGAGGAATGTATTGCCGCCCGCGACATCCCGGTCGTTCGAAAAGCCGATGATCGGCATGCCCGCAAGAAATCGGTCTTCATTGAGCGCGGCCACTGAACTGCCAAAAAGCGGGCCAAGGAAAAACTCGGCGCCTTCTGCCCTGGCCTGTTCGGCCACTTCAACAGTCTTGCTGCGCGAGCCGGCTGTATCCTTCGGCAGGATGACAAAGGAATCGGGGGCATGGTCGAACAGGGCCATCTCGATGCCCGCCAGCATGCCCTCGGCTTCGGCGCGCACACCTGAATTTGGATGCGAGAAAGGCAACAGTACGCCCGCGCGCACCAGGTCCTTGCCTTCGAGGAATTCCGGCGTGAACTCACCGGCCATGGGCACGGGCATGCCGTTCGCGTCGATTTCCATGCCGTTGGCATGCAGGCTGGTCGGCTCCTCGAGACCGGCCTGCTGGCCGCTCTTGCCGGGATCGACGCGCGGCTTGCCGCTGGAGATTGGCGCTGGCGGAGAGGCAGGACCGGTGGCACATCCGGCCATGGCAAGGAATGCCGCGAAAACAAGGCTTGGCGCGAGCCGTCCAAAGCGCGATTGTGCCCGAGATGTCATCCAGTGATCCTTCCATTCCGGCAGAGAGCCGTTCGGTGCCCGAGACTAGTGCTGCTGCGGGGGGCAAGCAACACACCAAACCGCAACTCGAACCGGGTCTCTACATTGTCTCAACGCCCATCGGCAATCTGCGCGATATCACGCTTCGCGCGCTCGACACGCTATCGTCGGCCGATGAAGTGCTGGCCGAAGACACACGGGTCGCCCGCAAGCTTCTAGATGCGCATGGCATTCGCGCAAAACTGAGTGCCTACCATGACCATAATGGGGCAGACCGGCGCCCCGGTATCCTGAAGCAGCTGCAGGCGGGGGCGCGTATCGCCCTTGTCTCCGATGCCGGCACGCCGCTGGTGTCGGATCCGGGCTGGAAGCTTGCGCATGAAGCTGCCGAAGCCGGCATCCGCATCGTGCCCATTCCTGGTGCCTCGGCTATGCTGGCCGGTCTCGTCACCTCCGGCCTGCCGAGTGACCGGTTCATGTTCTGCGGCTTCCTCCCGGCGAAGTCCGGTCAGCGCAAACGCGAGCTCGAAGCCCTGAAACCGGTGCCCGCCACGCTGATCTTTTATGAGGGCGGCTCAAGGCTGGCGGGCTGCCTTGAGGACATGGCAGACATTTTGGGGGCTGTCCGCCCCGCCGCAGTGGCTCGCGAACTGACGAAGCTGTTCGAGGAAACCCGGCGCGGCACGCTTGGCGATCTCGCGGCCCACTACAGGAAGGCCGGTCCGCCCAAGGGCGAGATCGTAATTCTTGCCGGCCCGCCAGCAGAAGAAGACGCCAGCCCCGCCGACATAGACGCCGCCCTGCGCAAAGCCCTTGCAGACAGCCCGGTCAAGGAAGCGGCCAATGCCGTTGCCGCCGCTTTCAGCATATCGAAGCGCGACGCCTACCAGCGGGCGCTGGCGCTGAAATCAGATGGCTGACCAGCGGGCCCGTCGTGTCGCTGCAGAATCGCGCGGACGGCGATCGGAGGCGATCGCCGCGCTCTGGCTGCAGCTGAAGGGCTATCGCATTCTGGCCCGCCGGGTACGCCTGCCCGTTGGCGAGGTGGACCTCATCGCCCGGCGCGGCAATCTGGTGGCCTTTGTCGAGGTCAAGGCGCGCAAGACGAGGCTGGAGGGCGAAACAGCCGTCACACCGTCCAGCTGGCGGCGGATCAGCCGCGCGGCGGAAAGCTGGATGGCGGCCCGCCCGAAGCTCGCCCAGCTCGACTGGCGTTTCGACCTGGTGGTCATCCTGCCCTTGAAAATACCGTTGCACCTGCGTGACAGATGGCGCCCAGATTTTGCCTCAACGCGGTTTTAATGGCTTGGGAACAGAACAAGGTTTACACGTATTAGCCATGTCCAGACTTGCCCTTCTCTCGCTCGCCATGTGTGCGCCAATCCTGTCTTCAGGCTGTGTGGCCGTCGTTGCCGGCGCCGCCGGTGCCGTCGGCGTTTCAGCAGCGCAGGACCGCTCCATGGGCCAGGCGCTCGACGATTCGACCCTGTCCAATGACATCAAGACAAGGCTGCTCAGCGAAGAAGGCTTTGGCGAAGTCGATGTCGAGGTTGCCCAGGGTCTCGTCCTGCTTTCCGGGCGGGTGAATACGCCTGAACAACGCGTACGCGCCGAGGATATCGCCTGGAGTGCGCCGCGCACGCAGGACGTTGCCAACGAGATCAATATCGAACCGGCGGGCGGCTTTCTCGCCAATGCCGCGGACGAACTGGTGACCGCCCGCGTGCGAGCCTCGCTCATGGCATCCAAGACGGTGAAAAGCATCAACTACAATATCGAGACCTATAATGGTGTCGTCTATCTGATGGGCATTGCCCGATCCCAGGAGGAACTTACCGAAGCCGCCGAACGCGCGAGCGTCGTCACCGGCGTCAAACGCGTCGTCTCCTATGTTCGCATCAGCCCGGAGCGCACCCGCCCGTCGTCGAACACGGCCAACAATGGTGAGCTTGCCGGCGGACCGGCGACCAACTGACCGCGATCAGGACGCGCCCTGCCGGGCCGTGATCAGCGTGCCTTCCTCATTCTGCAGGGTCAGCAGGCCTGTCTCGTCGATCTCGACATAGGATACGGTCTGCAGCACCGAGATGATCGCCTGCTCCTGCTCCATGAGCTGCGGCACGCAGGCCTTCCGCGTGGTTGCGAGCGGGGCAATGGTGAGTATGCCGGCATTCAGCTTGAAACTCCCGGTAAAGGCATTGCACGAGGCATTGCCGCTGATCCGGCCATCCTCGCCAAACCGCACCGTCGCGCGGGTCGTCTGGAGAAGCGGCTCGCCATCGATGCGGGCGACCATCCATTCCCGGCCCGCCAGCTGCGGCATGGTGACGACGGCTTCCGGCTCCGGGCTCAGCCTGACCGACCCGAGATCGACAAGACCGGCTTCCTTGGTGAAGGCCGTACCGTCATTGTTCGTCCAGAGGAGCGTTCCAGCCGCATCCGCAATACGCGCTTCCAGCCGGACCATCGTGCCGCGGGTTTCCTTCCATTTGTCGATGTTGATCTCGAATGGAACCGGAACCTGACGGCCGTTGAGCGCGATGGTCTCCGAATGGAAGGGTTCTGGTACGTAAAGCGCCAGACCATGCTCCCACAGCGACAGGCTCACCACGGCGTCGGCGGGCAGGGCCACTCTCTGGCGATAGGTGAGTGATCCGGTCACCTGCATGGGCTCGAGATCCGGCGCCGTTGTGCTGGCAACCGACGCGACAGCGTCTTCAACATCTGCCCCGGTGTCCGTGTCACTCTCCGCCGTGTCGGCCGGTTCTGTAGGAACGGTTGTTTCCTCAGCTGGCCGGGTGACGCACGCCGCCGCCAGCAGGCAAGCGGTGAAGAAGACGGTGGCTCTCCTCATGTCGGGTCCCTTCCAGCAATCTGACAAATGTAACGGGCCATTGATCCAGCGGTCGGTCTGCATCGTAAACGCAAGTACAGGCAGCAATCTATGCATATTTATAGAGCCTTGTTTCATTTACAATTTTTAATAATCCAGCCGAATTCGGGCTTCGTAATGAGGGCATCAACCACAAGAAAGGACTCCCTCATGAAAACCCTTTTTGCTTCTGTTGCTGCAACGGCCCTTTTCATTGGCGGCGCGGGCATGGCTGCCCATGCTGACCACCATATGGAAAGCCACGACAAGCATGAAAAGAAAGACATCGTCGACACCGCTGCGTCGAACGAGGACTTCTCCACGCTCGTCGCTGCCGTGAAGGCTGCAGGCCTGATCGACGCCCTCAAGGCGGAAGGCCCCTATACTGTCTTCGCGCCGACGAACGCGGCTTTCGATGCCCTGCCAGAAGGCACGCTCGACACACTGCTGATGGAAGAGAATGTCGGTCAGCTGCAAGCCATCCTGAAGCTCCACGTTGTCTCCGGCAAGATCAAGTCGAAAGACATCGCTGACGGCACGACAGAAGTCGAAACGCTTGCGGGCGACACGATCGAAGTCACCAAGAGCGCTGACGGTGTCACCGCTGGCGGCGCGGATGTCGTGAAAGCCGACATCTACACCTCGAATGGCGTCATCCACGTCATCGACAGCGTGATCCTGCCGCAATAGGCTTTCGCGCTTGCATGATCCCAACCCCCGGCCCCGCGGCCGGGGGTTTTTTCATGGGCACAGGACAAGGAAAGCCCTCTGATGTCTTATCAAGCGCGCCAATTCATCACATATAGCCCGGCAGTGACGAACCGGGAGACAGTATGAGCCTGCGCATTGCCATCCAGATGGATCCGCTGGAATCCGTCGACATCAACGCCGACACCACTTTTGCGCTTGCCGAGTGCGCGCAGGCGCGCGGGCACAAGCTCTGGGTCTACCAGCCAGAGCATCTGAGCTTCGACACCGGGCGCGTGGTCGCCCGGGCCCGGCCAGCCGAGGTCCAGCGTGTGAAGGATCAGCCCGGCATCCTTGGCAGCGAAACCATTCTCGACCTTGCCGACGATGTCGACGTCGTCCTGATGCGTCAGGATCCGCCTTTTGACATGGCCTACATCACGGCCTGCCATGTGCTGGAGCTGCTGAAAGGCGAGACGCTGGTGCTGAACGATCCGGAATTTGTCCGCTCGGGGCCGGAAAAGCTCTTTCCCCTCATCTTCCCGGATATCATTCCCGATACACTGATCTCTCGCGATCTCGGCGCGATCATCGATTTTCGCGCGCGTCACAAGGACATCATTATCAAGCCGCTCTACGGCAATGGCGGGGCTGGCGTGTTCCGGATGAAGGAAGACGACAGCAATTTCAGCTCACTGATGGAAATGTTCCTTGAGCGCACGCGCGAGCCGCTCATCGCGCAGGCCTTCCTGCCAGCGGTGTCCAATGGCGACAAGCGCATCATCCTGGTCAATGGCGAACCGGTCGGCGCCATCAACCGGCGGCCGAAACAGGGCGAAACCCGCTCCAACCTGCATGTGGGCGGCACGGCTGAGCCGGTCGAGCTGACGGATGCAGACCGCCACATCTGCGACAGGATCGGGCCGGAACTGAAACGCCGCGGCCAGCTTTTCGTCGGCATCGACGTGATCGGCGACAAGCTGACAGAGGTGAACGTGACCTCCCCCACCGGCATTCAGGAACTGAAGCGCTTTACAGGAATCGATGCAGCGGCCATCTTCTTCGATGTGGTGCAACAGATGGTTGCCAAGTCCTGACAGGAAAGCCACTGTGGGAGGATGAATATGAGAGCCACCGTTCTAGCTGCCATCCTGGCCGTTTCGCTTGCCGGCGTTGCGTGCTCTGAAAAGGCGCCCGCGGAGAATGAACAGCCGGCTGAAACGAGCGAAAGCGCTCAGCCGCAGCAGGGTCAATTCAACCTTCGTTTTCCCACAAACGACACGCAGCCGGCGAGCAGCGGTGCTTCCGGCGAGTTCAACCTGCGCATTCCGGAATCAGCGGATGCGGGCATGGACAGTGGCGGTCTGCGGCTTCCGGAAGGGGCTGTGCGCGAAGATGCGCTGAGCGGCATCCAGGAAATCCAGACGCCTGGCGTGGTTGACCCTCAGCCTGAGGAAGATCCGGAAGACGATATCATCCGCCTCGACTAGGGCGCGCCGCGGATTCGCGAAAATCCGATTTTGTTCTTTATTTGTTCCTGACCTCATGCTAGCTTTGCATAAAAGCTGGGGTATGGGCGCATGGTGGCGCGAATAACGACATTCGCCTTTGCAGGCATTGAAGCAAAACCTGTCGACGTGCAGGTCCAGATCACGTCAGGCAATCCGCATTTCGCCATTGTCGGCCTGCCGGACAAGGCCGTCGGCGAAAGCCGCGAGCGCGTGCGGTCTGCCTTTGCCGCCGTTGGCCTCGCGCTGCCGCCCAAGCATATCACCGTCAACCTCGCGCCGGCCGACCTGCCCAAGGAGGGCAGTCACTATGACCTGGCCATCGCGCTCGGCCTGCTGGCGGCCATGGGCGTCGTTGCACCGGATTCGCTGGATGGGCATGCCGCCATTGGCGAGCTGTCGCTGGACGGTACGGTCGGGCGAACGCTCGGCGCCCTGCCGGCGGCGATGGCAGCCCAGGCCATGGACCTGCGCCTGATCTGCCCGGAAGCCTGTGGCCCGGAAGCGGCCTGGGCAGGTGAAGGCACGCTGGCTGCGCCGAGCCTGATCGCGTTGATCAATCACTTTGCCGGACGCGCGAGCCTCGCTGCACCGGTTGCCGGGGAACTTGCACCACCGGACGCCATGCCGGACCTCGCAGATGTAAAGGGTCAGGACGGCGCCAAGCGTGTCCTGGAGATCGCCGCGGCGGGCGGGCACAACCTGCTCTTCTGCGGCCCGCCAGGGTCTGGCAAGTCGATGCTGGCCCAGCGCCTGCCCGGCCTGCTGCCGCCGCTGTCGGCCAGCGAACTCCTGGAAGTCTCGCAGATCCAGTCCGTTGCCGGCCTGCTTGAGCGCGGCCAGCTGTCGCGCCAGCGCCCGTTCCGCGCGCCGCATCATTCAGCCTCCATGGCGGCATTGGTGGGCGGCGGCATCCGGGCCCGGCCGGGCGAGGTCTCGCTCGCCCATCACGGCGTACTGTTCCTCGACGAGCTACCGGAGTTCCCGGCCCAGGTTCTCGATAGTCTGCGCCAACCGCTGGAAGATGGCTCCGTCGTGATTTCGCGCGCCAACCGGCATGTGCGCTACCCGGCACGCTTCCAGCTGGTCGCGGCAATGAATCCCTGCCGCTGCGGGGGCGGCCCGGGCGACGGCGCCTGCCGGCGTGGGCCCGCCTGCGCGCGCACCTACCAGGCCCGCATTTCCGGCCCGTTCTTCGACCGGATCGACCTCTTCTTCGACACTCCGCCCGTCACGGCCATGGATCTTTCGCTGCCCGCACCCAGCGAAGGATCGAAGGAAGCGGCTGCGCGCGTCTCGGCCGCCCGAAGCGTACAGCATGAACGGTTTGGTGACGTCGCCGGCACAGGCCGGCGCGCCGTCAATGCCGATGCCCCGGCCCGTGACATTGCCACCATCGCCGCCCCGGATGAGGGCGCCAATGCGCTCCTGTCGGACGCCGCGGCCAAGCTTGCACTCTCGGCACGCGCCTATCACCGGGTCCTCAAGGTCGCCCGGACAATTGCCGATCTCGATGGCAGCACCAGCGTGCGGCGGGTGCATATCGCCGAGGCCCTCTCCTATCGCCGCCGCCCGCCCGACGCGCAGCCGGGCCAGACAAGCGCCGCGTCGTCTTCCTCTCTGGCCCGCTGAAATCAGGATTGCGGCATAAGCGATTTGTCAGTCATTTGCCGGTAATTCGGACGCATGACAGACGAATCCGGCAACCTCTCGCCCGAACAGGCCTTCCTGGCGACGACAACGCACGAGATCCGCACGCCGCTCAACGGCATTCTGGGCACAGTGTCGCTCCTGCTCGAGACCGATCTGGACCCGGCCCAGAAAGAATATGCCGAGGCGATCCGGCTGTCGGGCTCCCGCCTGCTCGACCTGTTGAACAATGTCCTCGACTTCGCCCGCCTCGATGCCGGCGCTCTGACGGTCGAACCGGAGCGTTTTCGCGTGGCCGGCCTGGCCCGGGAAGTCACCGAACTGCTCGCCCCGCGCGCCCATGGCAGCGGCATAGATCTCGGCGTTCTCGCCCGTCCCGGCGTGCCCGCTGAAATCCTCGCCGATGCGGGCAAGATCCGGCAGATCCTGTTCAATCTCGTCGGCAATGCTATCAAGTTCACCGAGCAGGGCGGCGTGCTGGTTGATATTGCCTATGAGGACAGCAAGCTCAGCTTCCGCATCATGGACACCGGTCCGGGCATTGCCCCGCAGGACCAGGACCGCCTGTTCGAAGCCTTCCGGCAAAGCTCCGCTGGCGACGCAATGAAGGATGGCGGTGTCGGCCTCGGCCTCGCCATTGTCCGCAAGCTTTCCGACACGCTGGGCGGCACGGTCTCACTGTGCAGCGTCCAGGGCGCGGGCGCATGCTTCCGTGTCGACGTGCCGATTGATCATGACGAAGCCGTCTTCGACCCGCCGCCCGAGCTTGAAACGGTCCGGCAGATCGCCTTTGCCGGGCTCAGCACAGCAACCACGCTATCGGCCTGGGGCATCCTCTCGCATGCCGGTGCCAGCGTCTCGATCGTCGACAACGCTCAACAGGCGCGCCGCGCAAAGCCCGACGTGATTATCGCGGCGGCCGAAATGCCCGAGCGCTCACTGCGTGCGCTCACGCGGATCGCGCCAACCCTCGTCGTGATGCGGCCGGGCGATCGCGGCCTGATGAGCCGGTTCCACGATATGGGCGCGGCCGGTTGGCTGGTCCGCCCCCTGCGCCACTCGACGCTGATCGAACGGGTGCGCCTGGCTGGCCAGGGCAGCACGGCCACTGACCAGGATGACGAGGCCACGCACAATGGCCGCATCCTGATTGCCGATGACAATCCGGTAAACACGCTGATTGCACGACGTGCCTTGGAATCGGCCGGTTTCTCAGTCACAGTCGCTGCAACTGGCCGCGAAGCGGTCGATCTCAGCGAAAGCTGGTCACCGGACCTCGTCTTCATGGATTTGCGCATGCCGATCATGGATGGATACGACGCGATGAAAGCCCTCAGGGCATCCGGCATGAACATGCCCGTGATCGCCATCTCCGCCGAGATCAATCCCGAGATCGAGCGCCGCGCGCGCGCCGCCGGGGCCGATGGCGTTGCGGCCAAGCCACTTGATGCCGATGCGCTGCGCCGCCTCGCCGTCAACTGGACCCACCGCCAGTCGGGCGCTGCATGAGCGAGGCCAGCCCGGCAGCTGGACCTGGCCGCGAGACCGTCGGAACGGCGTTCCGCAAGTATCTGAAACCAACAATGGCCTTCATGCTGGTGCTCGGATTTGCGTCCGGCCTGCCGCTCATGATGGTGTTTTCGAAACTGTCCTTCTGGCTTCGCGAAGCCGGAATCGACCGGGCCTCCATCGGCGGCCTCTATGCCGTATCGTTTGCCTATTCGCTCAAATTCCTCTGGGCGCCCGCTGTTGACCGGATCAAGATCCCGGTCCTGAGATCATTGCTGGGCCAACGGCGAAGCTGGATGGTACTGGCCATTTGCGGGACGTCGCTTGGTCTCTTCCTCATCAGCTCGACCGACCCGGCCGTTGCCATAATGCCAACAGTGGTCGGCGCCCTCGTCCTCGCCTTCTCCGGCGCGACGCTGGACATTTCGGTCGACGCCTGGCGGATCGAGTCTGCTCCAAATGACGAGCAGGCCAACATGGCGGCCGTCTACAATCTCGGCTACCGGTTCGCGATCATGTTTTCAGGGTTCGGCATGGTCATCGCCGGGGCAACGAGCTGGCATTTCGCCTACGCCCTGATGGCCATCGTCATGCTGACTATCGGCGCAATCGTCATCGTGTTCATTTCCGAACCTGAGCATGCAGACCGGCTCAAGGACGAGGGCAAGTCCTTCGCGTTGAAGGTCAAGGACGCGGTCATCGAACCATTCTGGCAGCTGGTGCGCAAATTCGGCATCTGGATTCTTCCGGTTGCCGGCGTCGTCACGCTGTACCGCATCAGTGATTTCACCATGGGCGTCATGGCGAGCCCCTTTTATGTCGATCTCGGCTATTCACGCGAAACGGTTGGGTGGATTCAGGGTGTGCTTGGCCCCTGGCCAATCATCGTCGGAGGCTTTGTCGGCGGATTTGTCGCCGTACGCTACAGCCTCATGCCAGCGCTGATCGCCGGCGGCGTCATCACACTGCTGACCAATGGCGCTTTTGCAGGGCTGGCGCTGGCAGCCGGCCCTGACCTTGACGTGGTTGCCAATGCGGTTTCCCAAGGCGTGGCCCCGCCGCCGGGTGCTGAAGTCCACACGCCGACCGTCTGGGCCCTGATGGGCGTGATCGTCGCGGACAATCTTGCGGCCGGCTATGTCGGCTCGGTCTTCATCGCCTATATGTCGTCATTGGCTGACAGGCAGTTCGCTGCCACGCAGTACGCCCTGCTCAGCTCTGCCTATTCCTTCTTCTGCAAGCTGGCCGCAACGACCACTTCGGGCCCGCTTTCGGAGGCGATTGGCTGGGCCGGATTCTTCACCGTCACGGCGCTCTATACCCTGCCGCCCATCGCCCTCATCATCTTTATCATGAGGTATGGGCCAGACAGGGCGAAAGGCATCCGGAAAGACGAACCGGAAGACCACCCGGACAAGGACTTCGCCTAGCCCGGGCGCACCCGCTTATTGCCCTATTCGGCGACTTCGCGGCGGACCAGCTGGTCGATATCGAAGGCAGCGAAGGTTGCAAGGTTCACGATATCAGACACCGTCGCGCCGAGCGATGCGATCTGCACCGGCTTCTCGAAGCCGAGCAGGATCGGTCCGATCACCGTCGCGCGGCTCATGGAGGTGAGCAGCTTCGTCGCGATGGCGGCAGAGTGAATGGCCGGCATGACCAGCACATTCGCCGAATCCGTCAGGCGCGAGAACGGATACATCAGCTTGTGGCCGGGGTTCATCGCCACGTCGACCGAGATGTCGCCTTCATATTCGAAGTCGATATCGTCGCGTGCATCGAGCATGGCAACGGCCTCGCGGACCTTTTCCATACGCTCGCCATAGGGGTTGCCGAAGGTTGAGTAGGAGACGAAGGCCACGCGCGGCGTGAAACCGAGGCTCTTGACGGAGCTGGCCGCTTCCTCGGCGATCCCGACCAGATCCTCGGCCACTGGCAGCTCGGTGATCGAGGTGTCGGCGATGAAGATCGTCTTCCCCTGGTTGACGACCATGGACATGCCGATGACCTGCCGCTCCGGTATGGGGTCCAGGACGAGCTGCACATCCTTCAGGGCCACGTCATAGTTTCGCGTCACGCCCGTGATCATGCCATCGGCATCGCCGAATTTCAGCATGCAGGACCCGAAAATGTTCCGGTCCTGGTTGACCAGGCGCTGTACGTCGCGGCGCAGGAAGCCCTGACGGTTCAGCCGGTCGTAGAGATAGTCGGTGTATTCCGGATTGCGGTCGGACAGGCGCGCATTGATGATGTCGAGCGAGCCTTCCGGTACGCCCATCTGGTGCATGGCGCGGGTGACCTGCTCCTCGCGGCCGATCAGGATCGGATGGCCAAGGCCCTGGTTCTTGAAGGAGTAAGCCGCGCGCACCACGGACGGTTCCTCACCCTCTGCGAAGACGATGCGCGGCTGTTTCTCGCGCACCGCCGCCTGGACGCCCTGCAGGAAGGACGCCGTCGGATCGAGCCGGCGCGCCAGCATGCGGCGATACTCGTCCATGTCCGGGATCGGTGTACGGGCAACGCCGGTATCCATCGCTGCCTGCGCCACGAAGGGCGGGATGAAGCTGATCAGGCGCGGGTCGAACGGCGTCGGGATGATGTAGTCCTTGCCGAATTGAGGGCGCGAGCCGTGATAGGCTGCGGCTACTTCGTCGGGCACATCCTCACGGGCGAGTTCGGCCAGGGCCTGCGCGGCAGCGACTTTCATTTCCTCGTTGATGCCGCGGGCCCGCACATCGAGGGCGCCGCGGAAAATATACGGGAAACCCAGAACATTGTTGACCTGGTTGGGATAGTCAGACCGGCCCGTCGCGATGATGGCATCGTCGCGAACCGACTTGATGTCTTCCGGCGTGATTTCCGGATCCGGATTGGCCATGGCGAAGATGATCGGGTCCTTGGCCATGGCTTTGACCATGTCCTTGTCGACTGCTCCGGCGATCGACAGTCCCAGGAATACGTCGGCGCCATCCATGGCTTCGGCCAGCGTGCGCTTTTCCGTTTTCACGGCGAAGGCGGACTTGAACTGGTCCATCTTTTCGGTGCGGCCTTCATAGACGACGCCGCGCGAGTCGCACATCAGGATATTCTCCGGCTTTACGCCGAGATGGCGGATGAGGCCGGCGCAGGACAGGCCCGCCGCACCCGCGCCCGAAACCGCGACCTTGATGTCTTCGAGCTTGCGGCCCGTGATGTGGCACGCATTGATCAGGCCGGCAGCTGCGATGATGGCCGTGCCGTGCTGGTCATCATGGAAAACCGGAATATCGAGTTCTTCGCGCAGCCGGCTCTCGATGATGAAGCATTCCGGAGAGGCAATATCCTCAAGATTGATGCCGCCCCAGGTCTCGCCAATATTGCGAACCGTGGTGATAAATTCTTCGGTATCGGTCGTCTGAACTTCGACATCGATGGAATCGACGTCGGCAAAGCGCTTGAACAGGACCGACTTGCCTTCCATCACCGGCTTCGACGCCATGGCCCCGAGATTGCCGAGGCCGAGAATGGCTGTGCCATTGGAGATCACGGCGACCATATTGCCCTTGGAGGTGTACTCGAAGGCGAGATCCTCATTCTCGGCAATCGCCTTGACCGGGATGGCGACGCCCGGGCTGTAAGCCAGCGAAAGGTCGCGCTGTGTCGCCATCGGCTTGGTGGGTGCAATCGACAGCTTGCCGGGCTGCGGGTGGCGGTGGAATTCGAGCGCTTCCTTGTCCGTGAATGTCGGGCGCTTGGACGTCATTGCGGTGTGCCTTCAGATACTTTTTTTGTGGTTTGTCGTGGCGCTCACCTCTAAGCCGCTCCGCATGGGGCGACAACCCGGTTCAGCCTGCTTATTTCCATTGCAGCGCTGCTATGCGAATCCCTTAATCATGTCACCATGCCGGATAGTCATATGAACCCGCCTGCCGTAAAGGCACCCACGCCGTTCATGGCGCAGTATCTTGACATAAAGTCGAGACACCCGGACGCGCTGCTCTTCTTCCGCATGGGCGACTTTTACGAGCTGTTCTTCGAGGACGCCGTACGCGCCGCGGAAATCCTCGATATCACGCTGACCGCGCGCGGCGAGCATGAGGGTGAGCCGATCCCGATGGCAGGCGTGCCCTACCATTCCGCCGAGCCCTATCTTGCGCGGCTGATCAAGTCCGGCGAACGCGTGGCGGTGTGCGAGCAGACCGAGAGCCCGGCCGAAGCGAAGAAGCGCGGCTCGAAGGCCATTGTGAACCGGGAAGTCGTGCGCATCGTCACGCCCGGGACGATTACCGAAGACACAATCCTGCCTGCACGCCAGGGTCAGGCGCTGGTCGCGCTGGCCTTTGCAAGCGGAGGGGCGGACGCCGCCATTGCCGCCTGCGATGTCTCCACCGGCGCGCTCGAAATCCGGGAGGTTCCACCAGAGGCACTGGGCGAGCGTCTGTCCGCCCTGCCGGTCAGCGAGTTGCTGGTCACCGAGGAGGACGAGGCCCGCCCGCTGGTACGCCTTGCCCTGTCGGCCTTGCGTGTGCCGATCACGTGCCGTCCGAAACGGGCCGCAACACCAAAGCAGGGCGAGGCGGCACTGAAGGCCGCCTACAAGGTCTCGGCGCTGGATGCCTTCGGAGACTTTTCGCGCGCCGAGTATTCCGCTGCCGGCCTGCTGCTCGACTATCTTTCACTGACGCAGGCGGGCGCCGATATCCGGCTCGACGCGCCGCGCCGCGCCAGTCACGGCCAGCGTCTTGCCATCGATCCGGCGACGCGGGCCAGCCTCGAGATCGATACCGCCATTCGCGGCGGGCGGGCCGGGACGCTGCTGGCCACCGTCGACCGTACGCTGACTGCACCGGGCGCCCGGCTGCTTGCCGCGCGCCTTGCCGAACCGGAGTGCGATGCCGGGGAAATTGCCGCGCGCCACGATGCCGTCGCCTTTTTCCTTGAGGAACCCGCGCTGACTGAAGACATCCGCGCGCGGCTGAAAGCCGTGCCGGACCTGGAGCGCGCCCGCACGCGGATCCGGCTGGAACGCGGCGGCCCTCGGGACCTTAAGGCGATTGCCGGAGCCATCATTCAGGGCGCCGAAATCGCCTCGGTCCTTGCCGGCAACAAGACCGGCCTGCCCGGACCGCTGGCCGAGGCGAGCCGTGCACTGGACGCCAGCCGGCAGGCCGCACTGAAATCACTGGGTGACGACCTCTCGAACGCCCTGGCCGAGGAGCTGCCAGCGCTTGCCCGCGATGGCGGCTTCATCGCCGAAGGCTGGGACAGCGAACTCGATGAGTCCCGCGCCCTGAAATCCGATTCCCGGCAGGTCATTGCCGCGCTGCAAGCCCGCTATGCCGAGGAGACCGGCATCAGCGCGCTCAAGATCAAGTTCAACAATGTGCTTGGCTATTTCATCGACGTGCCCGCCCGCCATGGCGATGCGCTACTGAAACCCCCGCATGCCGAGACGTTCATCCACCGCCAGACGCTTGCCTCCAATATCCGCTTCTCGACCGCGGAGCTGTCAGACCTCGCCGGACGCATCTCGCGTGCCGAGGAAGCCTCGATCGCGCGGGAACTTTCGCTTTTCCGCGATCTCTGCGCCCGTGTCGAAGCTGAGAATGAAGCGATTTCGGCCGCCGCCCGTGCCCTGGCCGTCATCGATGTCGCGACCAGTTCGGCCGCATGGGCCGACGAAATCGGCGCGGTCCGCCCGAAGATCGCGGCCGAACCAGTCTTTGAGGCTGAAGGGCTACGCCACCCTGTTGTGGAGGCCGCCCTCAGGAAAGAGGGCGAGGGCTTCACCGCCAACGACCTGTCGCTTGACGCAAGCGGTGCGCAGGCGGCACGGCTGGCCGTCGTGACCGGGCCGAACATGGCCGGTAAGTCGACTTTCCTGCGCCAGGCATGCCTTGCCATCATCCTTGCGCAGGCGGGCCTCTTCGTACCCGCACGGCGGCTCCGCATCGGTCTCGCCGACCGGGTGTTTTCCCGCGTGGGTGCGTCCGATGACCTGTCGCGCGGACGATCGACCTTCATGGTCGAGATGGTGGAAACGGCCGCCATTCTGAGCCAGGCGACACCGCAGAGCTTCGTCATCCTCGACGAAGTCGGACGTGGCACATCAACCTATGACGGCCTGGCCATCGCCTGGGCCGCGGTGGAGCATCTGCACGGCGTCAACAAGTGCCGCGCCCTGTTCGCGACGCATTATCATGAACTGACGGGGCTCGCCGAAGACCTGGAGCACGCCGTCAATCTCAGCCTGCGCGCCAAGGAGTGGAAGGATGAGCTTGTCTTCCTGCACGATGTCCAGAAAGGGGCAGCCGACAAGTCCTACGGCGTCCAGGTCGCCCGGCTCGCCGGGCTGCCCGCACGGGCGGTCAAACGGGCCGAGCAAATCCTGAAGCAGCTGGAATCGAAACCGGGCGCCGTTGAGACCCTTCCTCTCTTCGCTGCCACCAGCCAGGCCGAGCCTGGTCCGGCGGAAGAGAGCGAGCTGACGCGGTTGCTCGACACGGTCGATCCGGACGGACTGACCCCGCGCGAGGCGCTGGATGTCATCTACCGGCTAAAGCAGGCTCGCACACCGGAACGCTGATTGCCGCAAGATAGCCCTCGCGGCGGCAAGCTGGAACGATATTTCGCGCCTGTGGATAGGCTGTGGAAATCTCACTCGCCTGTGAGGGGAAAAATGCGAATTTATTTTCGGTTTCGCGCACCAATTGGGCCGATTCGACTTGTCATTAACAAAATTTTAAGCACAGAATAAGTTTGTCGACGCCAGCCCGTTCACAGCCACATTCGGTAATGGGGGACAACGTGGCCGTGACTAGACTGACCGCTGTTCGCAGCAACGGGCCAGCCTACAGAGTTCACCTCTACAAGGTCCAGGGACGGGACCTGGGCGGCGTCGACAATTTTTATGTACGGGCGGCTAATGGCCAGCCCCATACGAGCTTTGAGCTTCTGTATACTCGCCTGAAGGGCGAATTACTAGAGAAAACTCGAAGTGTCTACTGAAGCGGATTCGTCATTAGACGTCTATGCTTCAAATTGCTGGGTTTTTGCGGCGGCGTGTTGCGGGGATGCATAGTTGGAACTGGGATGATCTGCGCTTTGTCGCCGTGCTGGCAGAAACTGGCACAGTCGCGGAAGCCGCCCGGCGTCTGAATGTTAACCGCACAACAGTCCAGCGCCGGATTTCAGCGTTCGAGACACAATTGAGCTACCCGCTCTTTTCAAGGGATGGCTGGGGGCTCAAACCCCTTCCCGAGGCCAATCCGATTCTCGAGGCCGCCCGACAGATCGGCGACGCGCTGGTTCGTATCGAGCGAAAGACGACCGACGTCTCAAGGGATATTGGCGGCGTCCTGTGCCTGACCACCCCGGACGACATCTTCCTGTCCGGGATCAGCGAAATTATCGCCGAGTTCCAGCAGCACTACCCTTCCCTCCAGGTCCAGCTAAGTGTGACCACACAGCTCCTCGATCTCGACAGGCGCGAGAGTGAGGTGGCGATCCGGCCGTCGGATGCCCCGCCCGAACATCTGGTCGGCCGGCGGATCTGTGACCTGACACTCGCCCCTTATGCCGCAGACGCCTATCTCTTGGCCACGCGGACCCGCATGCCGTGCGAACATGCCTGGCTCAGCCTTCAGTCCCTTCACGGCCAGACCCCGGCAGAAGTCTGGCTTGCCAGCAATGTCCCGGCCGAACGCATATGCTTTCGCGCCGACAGCTTTGTGGCCACGGCCGAAGCGGCCCGGCGCGGACAGGGCGTTGCCATCCTGCCATGCTGCTATGGCGATCGGATCGAAGGGCTCGAACGGGCAGACGGACTGATCGAAGACCGGCTGGCCACGGGGCTGTGGGTGCTAACCCATCCTGACTTCCGCCAGTCGCCACGCGTGCGCGCCGCCATGGACTTTTTCAGCGAAACGCTACCGGCCTATCGCGAACGCTTCGAGGCCTGACGGGCCGGCCGGCACAAGCGCTCACCTTCGATAAACGCACATCACGGCTGAGAAAAACTGCGTTGCATTCAGCTGGCAGATACTTTCCTCATCACAGGATCCATTTACCTGTCTGTTGCCCATGTTTGACCTTTCCCTGCCAGAACCGGTCCAGATTGCGCTCGTCCTCGCGCTCATCGTGGCCGTCTTCGCCGGATTTGTCCGTGAACGTATCCCGTCAGACGTCGTCGCCCTGCTTGCCATGGCGGCGCTGCTCATACTTGGCCTGTTAAGCGTAGACGACGCGCTGGATGTTTTCTCGAATGCCGCGCCGATCACGATCGGTGCCATGTTCGTCCTGTCGGCGGCGCTGGAGCGAACCGGCGTCATCGGTGCGGTCGGCAATTCGGTGGTGCGGCTTTCGAAAACATGGAGCCCGTTCGCAGCGATCGCAGTCCTCATGCTGGTCGTCATCGTGCTGTCAGCCTTCATGAACAATACGCCGATTGTGGTCATCCTGATCCCTGTTGCGATCAGGCTGGCGCAGTCGGTGAACATATCGCCAGCCCGGCTGCTCATTCCCTTGTCCTTCGCCTCGATCTTCGGCGGCATGACAACCCTGATCGGCACCTCGACCAACCTGCTGGTGGATGGTGTCGTTCAAAATAGCGGCCTGACCCCGTTCGGCATCTTCGAGATTACCGGTGCGGGCCTCTGCCTGGCGCTCGCCGGCACGGTCTACATGACACTGGTCGGCCGCTGGTTCCTGCCGGATCGCGAAACCCTGGCCACCATGCTGCCCAGCACGAAATCCCGCCGGTTTGTCGCGCAGGTGCTCGTCCCGGTCGACTCCGTCCTTGTCGGCAAGACGATCAAGGAAACAGGGTTTACGGCGGAGAAGGGCTTCACCGTAATCGACGTGATGCGCGAGAACCGCTCACGCCGGACCGAATTGTCGACCCTGTCGCTGCAGGGCGGCGACCGTCTGGTGATCCGCTCACCCGTATCCGAAATGCTGTCCCTGCGCGAAGCTGGCGACGTCGCCATCGGTTCGGGATCGGGAAGCGCCCACGCCTTTGAGCCCGTTCAGACGACCGAAACCCGGGTGATGGAAGGCGTTGTCGGTCCGCAGTCGCGGCTGGTCGGGCGCCCGATTGTCGGCGCCGGTCTCGTCCGTCTCTACGGTGTCTATGCCATCGCCATCCATCGGCGCGGGGAGAATATCGGGCTGGGCGGCAAGAATATCCGCTTCGACATCGGCGATACGGTGCTGGTAGAAGGTCCGCCTGCCGGCCTTCGCCAGATGTTCGATGATGGCATGCTGTCCAATCTAACGGAGACCGAAGACCGCCCCATCCGGCGCGACAAGGCCCCGATCGCGATCGGAGCTGTCGCTCTCGTGATGATCCTTGCTGCCTTTGGCGTGATGCCGATTGCCGGGCTCGCTCTGATTGCGGCGGCGGGCGTCATTGCCCTCGGCTGTCTCGACCACCAGGAGGCCTACAAGTCGATCCAGTGGGAGATCCTGATGCTGATCTTCGGCATGCTCGCCGTGGGCAAGGCGCTTGAGACGACAGGCGCGGCAGCTTTCCTTGTCGATGGCATAGCCGGCCAGATCGGTCACCTGCCCCCGCTTGTCACGCTGGCGGCGGTCTACCTCATCACCTCGGTGCTGACCGAATTTGTGAGCAACAATGCCACCGCCATCCTGATGACGCCGATTGCCATCGGGCTCGCAGCAAGCCTTGGCGTGGATGCAAGGCCCTTCGTCGTCGCGGTCATGTTTGCGGCCAGCGCAAGCTTCGCCACGCCCATCGGCTATCAGACGAACACGCTGGTCTACACGGCAGGCGGTTACAAGTTCACCGACTTCGCCCTGGTGGGCCTGCCGCTGAACCTGCTTTTCTTTGCCGTATCGATGCTGGTCATCCCGGCTTTCTGGCCACTGGCCTGAGCGCGCGGCCGGAAAGCCCTACTCTGCCGTCGCCGCCTTCCGGGCAATTTCCTTCTTGTGCCAGGAATAGGCGGTTTCGATGACGCTGTTGACGTCCGACTGGGTCGGCTTCCAGCCAAGAATGCGCTCGGCTTTTTCGGCGGACGCCACAAGCGCCGGCGGATCGCCTGCGCGGCGCGGCCCGATGGAGCGCGGGACCGGCTTGCCGGTCACCCGCTCAACCGCCTGGACGATTTCCATGACTGTTGTGCCAGTGCCTGTGCCAAGGTTGAACGCATCCGACTTGCCGCCCTTGTCGAGATAGTCCAGCGCTTTCAGGTGCGCGTCGGCAAGGTCCATGACATGGATATAGTCGCGGATGCAGGTGCCATCGCGCGTGTCAAAATCGTCGCCGAAGACGGTCAGCTTGAACGTGTCGTTCAGCACGCCTTCGATGCAGAGCGGGATGAGGTGGGTTTCCGGTTCGTGACGCTCGCCAACCTCGCCATCGGGCGAAGCGCCGGCAGCGTTGAAGTAGCGCAGTTTCACCGAGCGGATGCCGTGGGCGACTTCATAATCGTCGAGCACTTTCTCGACGAAGAGTTTGGACATGCCATACGGATTGATCGGGTTCTGCGGCAGGTCCTCGGTCATCGGCATCTTTTCCGGCACGCCATAGGTCGCGCAGGTCGACGAGAAAATGATCTTGTCGACGCCAGCCTTGGCCATGGCATCGAGCAGGCGCACCGTGCCCATCGTATTGTTCTCGTAATACATGCCGGGCTTCTCGACAGACTCGCCGACATAGGCGAGCGCGGCGAAGTGGGCGACGGCGTCGGGTTTGTACTTGGCGAAGGCTGCGTCGAGATCGTCCGCGTTCAGGAGGTCGCCCTCGAACGCTTCGCCGAATTTCACGAAGTCATGCCAGCCGCGCGAGAAATTGTCGAAGACAACGACGTTCCACCCGGCATCGCGGAAGGCTTTGCAACAATGGCTGCCGACATAGCCGGCGCCGCCCGTCACGAGAACTGTTCTGGTCAAGGCACGTATCCCCTGAGTGAAAGGTTGGACATGGCCGCCAGTCGCGGCCCTGCTTGCCGCCCTTGCAATAATGATTCCGCGCGCCACCGCCTAGGGAGAGTTTCCCCTGAGAGGCGAAAATAAAAAAGAGGCGGCGCACGAAGCGCCGCCTCCTCCTGATTGGTAATCCCCTCGGGCTAGTTGCCCGATCCGCCGAACGTCTTGGTCACGCTGACCTTGAAGGTCCGGCCGAAGGGGTTGTGGGTGTACGGGTCGTAGCTCACATCAAAGAAGGCGAGCGGCGGATCCTCATCGAAGGCATTCACGACCGAAAGGCCGAGATCGAGACCATAATCGGACTGCCATGTATAGAACAGGTCCAGGGTCGTCATGCTGTCGATTTCCGAGGGGCCTCCCGTGAAGGCACCGGCCAAGTTCGGCGTACCACGTTCGTCGTCATAGGAGTCTACGTGACGAACCACACCGCGGAAATTGTGATTTCCGAGCGCATAGTTGGCAAACAGATTAGCCTTCCATTGCGGCAGAGACCGCGAGAAGTTCGACCGGTTGAACTGGCCAACCCGGTCACCGCCCGGAATGATGGCGTCCTCGATCGCGAAGTCTGCAACATCATACTCAATGATGTACGTGGCTTCGAAACCCAGGGTGACATCACTGGCACCCATGTCGAACCGCTGCTCGGCCCGAAGGTCGATACCGGAAGTCTGGATGTCAGGGCCGTTGACCACATTCGTCCGCACACGTGCGATCTCGTTAGCTTGCGGGAGACCGTCATTATTGTTGTCGGTGAACGTGATGCGCGACAGGATGCTGGCATCAAGGTCGCCCGCCGCAAGCGCGGCCAGGGCGGCCGGAACGAGTTCAGCCTGGTCTTCCACGATGATCGGGTCGGTGAAGTCGAAATTGTAGTAATCGACCGACGCCGAGAACCCGCTATCATTCTCGTAGAGAGCCCCGATATTGAAGCTGAAGGCACTTTCCGGATTGAGATTCGGATTGCCGAACTGGTCGACAGCCTTGAAGGCTGAGGTCGGTGCTACAAATTGCAGCGTCGTGACCTGACCCGACAGCTGGTTCAGCGTTGGCCCCTTGAAGGAGGTCTGTGCCGATCCGCGAAGGGCGAACTGATCATTCACATCCCACTTCACGGCAACCTTCGGGTCGAAAGTTGAACCAACTTCGCCACCATAATCTTCGTAGCGTGTTGCCACCTGAACGTTCACATTGTCGAAGAGCGGGATCTGGAGTTCGCCGAAGATGGCGTAGATCGTCTGATCTTCATCCGATGCGTTGGTGCCCGCCAGGAAGGAGAAGGGTCCTGTCCCACCCGGTCCTGGACTCTTGGCAAGGTCTGTAACCTCGTTCGGCTGAACCTCGTAGCCTTCGCGACGGACCTGCACGCCAACGGCGTAGCCAACCGACCCGCCCGCAGCCTGCACATTGCTCTGCCCGCTAAGACCCGCATCAAAAACGAGCAGGTCCGTTGTGACCACTGTCCCGACTCCATCGGTAAGCCAGTTCGCCAGCTCGACAGAGTTTTCCAGACCGGGCACATAAGCCGGGTTGGCGTTGCCAGTGATCGCATTGGCCGGGATCGCATTAGAGAAGGGGTTGTAGTATTCGCAACTCCCCTGTCCCGCGACGAGGCTGCCACTATAGCTGGGGTTGCTGAACGGAGTCGTACCGGTCGCCGGGTCTACCCCGGTCGCTGGATCGGTACACACACCAAAGCCGTTGAGCGCGGCGGTAAACCCGCGGATATAGGTATCGTTTGTGATCCGCTCGCCTTCGGTCTGATGCCAGGTGAGATCGGCATGCCAATCGACATCATTCTCGAAGGTACCCTTCAGGCCGCTTGAGAGGCGATAGCTGTCATAGGTCCGGAAACCTTCCTGCGCGCCGCCCGTTGCCGGGAAACCGCCCCAGCCGAAGGAACGGCCAATGTAAAGGGCCGCGATCGTACCAGCAGGGAAGTCACCCGGATTATCCGCGATATACTGCTGGAAACCTGGATTGGAGGCCAGTACGACCTGCGTTGCCAGTTCCTGCGGCGGATAGGACGGCGAGGTCTTCCATTGCGGCACATCCGTGTGCGCATAAAGGCCTTCCAGATGGAAATCGATGCCGTTCGCGAAAGTCCGATTGTATTCGGAGAAGACCTGATAGCGCTCTTCTTCCTCGACGAGATTGTCGAACTGGGTGAACTGGAAGTAGCAGCGGTCGAGGACGTACGGGTTTACGAAACCGCCGACATCATCACATCCAGCTTCCGTATCGACAGAACCGATAGGACCGACGCCAGTAGGCGTGATTCCGAGCGCTACGTACCGGCCCGGATTGGAGAGCGATGACCAACCCCCAACAGGGTTTTCCTCCCAAGGCCGCACCGCCCAGTCTTTCTCGATCAGGCCGACCTCGCTGCGGAACTGGTAACCGGCGCTGGTCACCCAGTTCCAATTGTCACCCTGCAGTCCATAGGCCGCAGATACGTCATACTCTCCATCTGTGCCCTCGAATGTCTCGTACTGTGCCGAAATTTCGAACCCATCGAGATCATCGCGCGTGATGAAGTTCACAACGCCGGCAATCGCATCAGACCCGTAAACAGCCGCGGCACCGTCCTTCAGGACCTCGATGCGCCCGACGGCCGCCGATGGCAGGATGTTCGTATCGACGAACAGCTGAGCCTGTTCACCAATGGCATAAGGCGCGAAAACCTGGCGTTTTCCGTTCAGCAGGACCAGTGTCCGGCCTGGGCCAAGCCCCCGCAAGTTAATGTTTGACGTGCCTTCCAGACCGTTCGACGAAAATTGGTTTGTCTGACCATCGACACCCGACGAGACACCGAGGTTGCGGATCAGTTCCGTGATCGACGGATCACCCTCAAGCTTCAGGTCGCCGGCCGTCAGGACATCGACGGGCAGTGCAGCGTCTTCCGGCGTGCCGGCAATGGCCGAGCCGGTCACCGTAACCTTCTGCTGGCGCAGTACCTCGTCATCATTGTCTTGGGCGTGAGCAGCGCCCGCAAGGCCAAGAGCTACGGTTGACGCGCCGAAGGCGAGTCTCATGACTAACTTCATTGTTTTCCTCCCGATAAGGTCTTGTGGTCAGCATTGTTTTATCCACCGACTCCGACATCAGGCTGGCTCAGTTCAGACAGGAATCAAACTGTTTTCTTTGCTGCGGCGCATCAAAATCCTTCACTAGTGACATATCCATTTTCCGGGACTGCTTTCCCTTACGTCCCTTTCAGTGAAAGGGAGCCTGCTACCTCAAGGCATGGAATTGGAATACCCTCGCGCAAGGCATTGCAGATTGCGGCAAGTCCTGCCAACACATGAGGCTGTGATGACAAAACCTGCCCCTATTCTCGAAATCGCCGACGCCTTCGCAGATGCAGCAACGCCGGCAAATTTTCCCCGCGCCGTGTTGCGATTTCGCAACAATCGATGGGCCCGCCATGTCGGTCTGGGCAGCCTGACCGACACGGAATGGGCCGAACACTTCGCTCGTTTCCGGCCACTTCCAGGCAATCTCGACCAGCCCCTGGCGCTCAGATATCACGGTCACCAGTTTGGCGTTTACAATCCGGAGCTTGGCGACGGGCGCGGCTTCCTGTTCGCCCAGCTCAAGGATGACCGCGGCCGCTGGCTCGACCTTGGCACCAAGGGCTCCGGCCAGACACGCTGGTCCCGCCAGGGCGATGGCCGGCTGACGCTGAAAGGCGGCGTGCGCGAAGTCCTCGCGGCGCAGTACCTGGAAGCCCATGGTGTGAAAACGTCAAAACCGTTCAGCCTTATCGAGACGGGCGAACAGCTAGCCCGCAATGACGAGCCTTCGCCAACACGATCGGCTGTGCTCGTCCGCCTCAGCCACAGCCATATCCGTTTTGGCACCTTCCAGCGCGTTGCCTATCATGAAGATCGCGAAAGCCTCGCGCGCCTGATCCGCCATTGCGCGCAGGTCTACTACCCCGATGTCGCCGATGAAGACCTCACCGTCATGGCGCCTGCCCTGCTTGAAAAGATCACGCGCGAGACCGCCCGCATGATCGCCGGCTGGATGACTACGGGCTTCGTCCACGGCGTCATGAACACCGACAATTTCAACATCACCGGCGAGAGCTTCGACTACGGCCCCTGGCGCTTCCTGCCCTATTCGGACCCGAATTTCACGGCCGCCTATTTTGACCAGCAGGGCCTTTACCGCTTTGGCCGCCAGCCCACGCAGGGTCTCTGGGCGCTGCAGCAGCTTGCCGCTACGCTCACCCTTGTCGCTGATGCCGAACCGCTCACCGATGCGCTGAAGACGTTTGAGGGGGCCTATCAGCGCGCCTTTGCCCGGCACACACTCGCCCTTTTTGGCCTGAAAGACGGCGCAAGCCTTCAGGAGGACCTGATCTTCCTTCAAGCCCTTTATGGCTGGATGACGGAAACCGCTGCGAGCTGGCCGCAGGTCTTCTTCGACTGGTTCGGCGGCAGGCTGTCAGAGGAGCGCGCCACGAGCAGCCCGCTCGCCTCGCGATACAGGGAAGAGAAATTCGCCGCTGTTCGCGACGGGCTTTATGCACGCGAGGCCGAACGGCCTGAACGGCTCGGCCATCCTTACTTTACCCGCGAAAAGCCTGTCTCACTCGTCTATGATGAGGTTGAAGCATTGTGGGCGCAGATTGCGGAGCATGACGACTGGTCGGCTTTCGAGGCAAAACTCGACGATATCGAAGCCGCCCGTCAGGCCCTTGACCTCGGCGACTCGGCTGTCGTTACGTAAACTGCCGCTGCGACATTCTTTTCGCTGCGCTGCAGCAAAATTTGTGTCAAACAGCCGCCATCGATTTAAATGAGTGCGCAAGAAGACGCCCGGAGGGAAAAATGGACGCTGCAGTGAGCGAAAAAACGTCGCCTGTGATGGATGGCCTGATCGAGGCCATGAAAGAGGCGGTCATCAGCCTTGAAGCTTTTGGTGAAGATGCCAAGGCCTCGATGAAGCAGAGGCTGGCCCCCGGCGGCAAGCCCGACCGCAAGGCGCTCGACCTTCACCAGCATGCTGCGCACGGGCTCTCCTGGGTCATCACCTATGTCGAAACGCTGCGCGAGACCGCCCACTGGGCCGAGCGCATGCAGGCGGAAGGCAAGTTTGGCGAGATCGAGCAGCTGCTCTCGCAGATCCTCTTCGCGGAATATTGCGCCCAGCTTGTTGGCGGCATCCCGATGAACCAGGGCGAGATCATCCGGGCCGCCGATCTCGGCGTCACCAAGGATGGAATGGCGCGCCTGTTCGAGCCGGCCGTCCAGCGGTTCATGACCGAAGGCAAGACGACCGAAGCCATGGCGGCGGCCGCAAAGCACCTGCCGGATTCGCTTGGCCGGGCTACCGTCGAGGAGACCGGTCTCGACGAAACGCTGACCATGATCCGCGACCAGTTCCGCCGCTTCTCCGACGACCGGATCGTGCCGCATGCGCATGAGTGGCATCTGAAGAACGATTACATCCCGATGCCGGTCGTCAAGGAGATGGCCGAGCTTGGTGTCTTCGGCCTCACCATCCCGGAAGAATATGGTGGGCTTGGCCTTGGCAAGACGAGCATGTGCGTCGTCTCCGAGGAGCTGTCGCGCGGCTATATCGGCGTCGGCTCACTCGGCACGCGCTCGGAAATCGCCGCCGAGTTGCTGCTGACGGGCGGCACCGATGCCCAGAAGGAAAAATACCTTCCGGCCATCGCGTCCGGCGAAATCCTGCCCACGGCCGTCTTCACCGAACCGAATACCGGCTCCGACCTTGGCTCACTGCGTACGCGCGCGGTCAAGGATGGCGACACTTACAAGATCACCGGCAACAAGACCTGGATCACCCACCCGGTCCGCGCCGACCTGATGACCGTGCTCGCACGCACGGACCCGGCGACGAACAATTTCTCCGGCCTGTCCATGTTCCTCGCTGAAAAGCCGCGCGGCGACGATGCCACCCCCTTCCCGGCTGATGGCATGACCGGCGGCGAGATCGAGGTCATCGGCTATCGCGGCATGAAGGAATACGAGATCAGCTTCGATGGTTTCGAAGTGCCTGCCGCCAACCTGCTTGGCGAGGTTGAGGGCATGGGCTTCCGCCACCTGATGGCCACCTTCGAAGGCGCCCGCATCCAGACCGCGGCGCGCGCAATTGGTGTTGGACAGTGTGCGCTCGAACTCGGCCTTCGCTATGCGCTCGACCGCGAACAGTTTGGCCGGCCGATCTTCGAATTTCCGCGCGTCTCCAACAAGCTTGTGATGATGGCGGCCGAACTCGTCGGCTTGCGCCAGCTCACCTATTTCTCGGCGCGCCAGAAGGATTCCGGAAAGCGCTGCGACCTTGAGGCCGGCATGGCGAAACTGCTCGCCGCCCGTGTCTCCTGGGCCGCCGCCGACAACGCCCTGCAGATCCATGGCGGCAACGGCTTTGCCATGGAGTATCCGATCTCGCGCGTGCTCGCCGATGCCCGGATCATGAACATCTTCGAGGGCGCCGGCGAAGTGCAGGCCATGGTGATCGCAAGACGGCTGGTGGAGCAGGGAAACTAGGGCTGCGGGGGCCTCACCGCCCCAGCCCCTCAACCCTGACAGCCTGCGTGTGGCTCTCGCGGTCCCAGTGATAGGTGCCCGGCGTGGCATCGTCCTGTGAGGCCGAGATGAAGGTTACCGGGAACTGGCAGAGGGCGAAGAAGGCAGACAGGGTGCGGTGGGCGTATTCCGGGTCGCCATTGACCCCGCCGGCAGGAACAATCCGGTAGCCCACCAGGTACTGGCCGAGCGTGGCACGCCCGAACACCGGGTGCAGCCAGAAATAGCTGAAGACCAGCGCGAGCCCCGCGAGGATCGCGGCCACCACATGGATCATCGAGAGGAGCGGGTGCAGCACGAGGAAGAGCGCCACCATGTCGGCAAGGAAGGCTGCAAAGCGACGCCAGAGCCGCACCGGCTCGCCGGTTTCGACTAGGTCACCCTCCGGGACATAGCCGAACATGAAAGCCGCCAGCGCGAGGCCGGCAAACAGCCGCACGGTACCGGGCTCTACGGCGAGGCCGAGCATCGGGACACCAACCCAGAGCCCCATGATGACAAGAAAAACGGCCAGGACCATCCAGCGCTTCATGATGCCGCGTTTCTGCCTTGCTGGGTCTTAATGGGTCAATGCGGCCAAAGCGCAAATTTCGGTGAGCCGGCTGCGGCGCAGCGGGCCGGCTATGCCTGCCAATCGACAAATGCCCCGCGCCGGTCGTATACGGGCCGGGACTGACGAACGGAGCGAGCATGGACGAGGCGGACTGGAACTTTGCCGAGCAGCAGGCCGAGACCGTCTGGACCTGCGAACAGCTGCGCGACAAGCAGGGCGTCAAACCGCATAGCGACATCATGCTCGACCTGTTCTTCGCGCCCATTGAGGGCGAAGAGGCCCGCCGCGAGGCCTTCGAGAAGGCGCTGTCCAGCTTCGGCTATGAGATTGCCGAAGCAGACGAGCCAGGCCAGGTCGCCGCCAGCATCGGCCCGATCCCCTTCACGCCGCAGGATATCTGGCTGCATGAGGAGCGCACAACGAAGATGGCGCTTGCCCGCGGTTTCAAGCCGGATGGCTGGGGCTTTGCCGAGCCTGACTGAATTTGCCTGCCGGACACGCTCGCCTGCCCCGTCCGGCTTGACCTTTCGTGCGAAAAATCGCACCCCTCGCCGCCATCAAGGTGGCGTAGTTGAAATGGGAATGTTGCCATGCGCGTAGCAATGATCGGAACGGGCTATGTTGGCCTGGTGAGCGGGGCCTGTTTTGCCGATTTCGGTCATGTCGTGACCTGCGTCGACAAGGATGCCAGCAAGATCGAGCGCCTGAAAAAGGGCGAAATTCCGATCTATGAGCCGGGCCTCGACGACCTTGTCGCCCAGAATGTGAATGCCGGGCGCCTCAACTTCACGACCGAGGCGAAGGATGCGATCGCCGAAGCCGACGCCGTCTTCATCGCCGTCGGCACACCATCCCGTCGCGGCGACGGCCATGCCGACCTCTCCTATGTCTACGCCGCCGCCGAGGAAATCGCACAGCTGATGGACGGTTTCACGGTCGTGGTGACCAAGTCCACCGTGCCGGTCGGGACGGGGGACGAGGTCGAGGCGATCATCTCCAAAACCAAGCCGAATGCCGATTTCGCCGTGGTCTCCAATCCCGAATTCCTGCGCGAAGGCGCGGCCATCAAGGACTTCAAGATCCCGGACCGCGTGGTCGTCGGCACCGACAGCGAACGCGCCCGCGAGGTGATGCGCGAGCTCTATCGCCCGCTTTTCCTGAACGAGACCCCGATCCTGTTCACGAGCCGTCGCACGTCCGAGCTGATCAAGTATGCGGCCAACGCCTTCCTGGCGGTGAAGATCACCTTCATCAACGAGATGGCCGACCTCTGCGAAGCTGTTGGCGCAAATGTCCAGGAAGTCTCTCGCGGGATCGGTCTCGACGGGCGGATCGGCCGGAAATTCCTCAATGCCGGCCCGGGCTATGGCGGCTCCTGCTTCCCGAAGGATACGCTCGCGCTGACCCGCACGGCGAACGAGGCCGGCAGCCCTGTGCGCATCGTCGATACGGTGGTTGAGGTGAATGCCGCCCGCAAGAAAGCCATGGCCGCCAAGGTCATCAAGGCCATGGGCGGCGACGTCAAAGGCAAAACGATCGGCGTCCTTGGTCTCGCCTTCAAACCGAACACCGACGACATGCGTGATGCGCCCTCGCTCGACATTGTCCCGGCGCTGATCGAGGCTGGCGCGAAGGTCGTCGCTTACGACCCCGAAGGCATGCACGAGGCCCAGAAGCTGATGAGCGGGCTCGACTATGCCGAGGACGCCTATGGCGCCATCGAGGGCGCCGATGCCATGGTCATCATCACCGAATGGGACCAGTTCCGCGCACTCGACCTCGACCGCGTCAAGACGCTGCTCAAGAGCGATGTGGTTGTCGACCTGCGCAACATCTACGCGCCGGAAGACATGGCAAAACGTGGCTTCGAGTACACGTCCGTCGGTCGCCCCACCGTCGGTTAGGCTGGAAAGCCATATCGAAACGTAGGCAGGTTTTCTCCTTATCGGCGAAACGACGGACGGATTTTCGTCGATAAAGACTCGCGTTGACCGGTAATATGGTTAATAACTGCGCCCGGGCTTCAGAACTGGGGGCGCGGGGGCGTGGTTCTAGTCATCTTGATCATGATTGCCGTGCTTTGCGGGCGCGGGCTTACGCCGCCACGGAGCGGTTTGCCCGCACGCGTGCGGCGCCCGGAGTTTACGACGAATGCCTGAACCGCAGAACGAAGGTATGCCTCTGGCTTGACTTCGCACGCGCCCGGCCCGAATTCATTTTCATGAACGGGATGGCCGACGATATCGCCCACATCATCCAGCTGGCGGTTGCGCCAGTCTTCCTGATTGCGGGTATCGGCCATCTTCTTTCGGTCCTGACCAGCCGGCTCGGCCGGGTTGTGGACCGCACGCGAGCGCTGGAAATCGAGCTGTCCATCGAACAGCCTATGGAAACCCATCCGCGCTGGGCCAAGGAACTTGTCCTGCTTGACCGGCGCATGGCCTGGATCAACAGGGCGATTACCTTGTCGACGCTGGCCATGCTTCTGGTCTGTCTCGTCATTGTGACCCTGTTTACAGGCCAGCTCCTGGCGTTTGACCTGTCAGTTCTGATTTCCGTCCTGTTCATCCTGACCATGGGCGTGCTGATCGCGGCCCTGGGCAATTTTCTCTGGGAAATCCATGTCGCCGCGGAAATGCTGCAAGTCCGTACCGATCTTCTCGAGCGCATGCAGGTCAAACGCCGGCGGTTCTTCTAGACCTCTGGCCGGTGGCAAAGACCGGGGCCCGCCTCATTTGTCTCTGTAAAACTGACCAGACGGCCTGTAAGCCGGGTTCTGTTCCCCCATTTTTCAGGGTTCGGCAACCATTCCTCTGGGAGCCCTGTCGCCAGGACCCTCGCGCGACACACCCGGGGCGCAGGCTGGAAACGGCCCATGCGCGCCCCCTATTTGGTCTTGCTCCAGGCGGGGTTTACCATGCCAGGGACGTTGCCGCCCCCGCGGTGGGCTCTTACCCCACCCTTTCACCCTTACCCCGTCACACGGACGGGGCGGTCTGCTCTCTGTGGCACTTTCCCTCGGCTCGCGCCGGGCGGACATTATCCGCCGCCTTGTCTCCATGGAGCCCGGACTTTCCTCCAGCAGCAGGTTACCCCACTACCAGCGGCTGCCCGGCCGTCTGGTCAGGTGGGGGATATAGTCATTTTGCCGACCCGGCGCCAGTCCCGCCTGCGCCCTATTCCTGCGCCCGCACCAGCGGCATGACCCGTTCACGCAGGAGCGCGACAAGTTCGTCCTGCATGTATTTGTAGTCGTCCGGGATGCCGAGCACGCGAATGGTCTTGTGGGCGACCGCCTGCCGGAAGTCCGCCCTGATGCGGTTGGCATGTTTCTGCTCCATGGCGAGGATGATATCCGCCCAACGGATGTCATCCAGCGTGACCTGCCAGTCCGCATCGCGGGCCGTTCCCGCAGACCGCGTCTCTATGCCCTCAACCTCACTGAAAATGGCTTCGCCGGTCGGGCTGCGCAAGCGGTTGCGCGAGCAGATGAACAACAGGCGCAAGGGCTCGGCATCCGCCATGAGCATCTCCCATTCGCGATAGGGCCAGATCCTGCCGATCTGCAACGCCCGGCGCAGCTTGTTAGCCCGCCGGTAGATCAGCTTCCACTGTTTTTGTTCAAAGCCGCGACAGGTTGCCGGACCATGACGGTCGCCATGCTTGCGAGCAAGCGCGCGCCGCTCGGCACGCGAGATCGGGTGAGACATTGTGTTCCTCGTTTCTATTGCCGTTCGGGTCAGCAGCCGCGGCAATACGAGAACACGCTGGAGCCGCGATATATGACGGGGCACGGCAAGATGCAAGGAATTTGACCCCCCCCCTGTTTGAATGTCTGGCTATGGAGCGTGTGCTGCGCCATGCTGGCTCGGCGGCCGCCAAGCGCGGGGGAGTGAATGGAAACCTGGCTGAACAAGCTACCACTGCCGGCGGCGGTCAAGGACTGGGTCCTGCTGCCGCTCTGGCATGCGATCCTCCGCCTGTCGAAGCCGGAAGTCCGCATCGTGTCAGGCGGGATCAGCTTCTACGCCCTCTTCTCGGTCTTTCCCCTTATCTACCTCACCCTTGCCCTCCTGTTCTCGCTGCTGCCGCACGACCTTTCCGAGAGCCTGTCCTCGACCATCGACCAGGTGCTGATCTCCGCCGTCGCGCCCCTCAAGCAGGCGGACCTGACCGCCATCCGGGATGCAACGCCGCAAGGCCTGACCGTGCGCGCCTTCATCGCAATCCTGATCGTCTTCTACACGGCCAGTTCCGGCGCCAAGGCCGCCATTACAGGTATCCGCATGGTGGCCGGCAGCGAGAAGCGCTCGAACATCATCCGCTTCCAGGGCGTCTCACTGTTGATGACGACCCTGCTAATCTGTCTCGTCTGGCTGCTCGGCGCGCTGCAACTGCTGATGTCTTTCGTGACTGAAAGGCAGGGCATCGCCGCGTTCGAACTGGCGCAGCGGATCTCGGAACTCGCCTCGCAGCTCTGGATCGGTAAGTTCCTGGCCTGCTTCGCGATCTTCTACCTGATCATCTCTCTTTCCCTGCACGGGCGGATCAGCTCCGGCCGGGCCATGACAGCGGGCGCGGCGGCTGGCGCCCTTTCGTGGGCCATCGCAACCTGGGCCTATCACCTCTATCTCAGGGTCTCGGTGCTCGACACCTTCTACGGGGCCCTGGCCTCCGTCATCCTGGGTTTTATCTGGCTGCTCGTGTCGGTTTCGTCGCTACTGCTCGGGGCAGCGCTCACCGTCGAATGGGCGCGGCGAATTTCCGGTGAAGGCCTGGACCCGGACGAAGCCATCGCCTCCAGTGAGGACGATCAGCTCGCCAAGTAGAGGTCGGCCACGGCAAAAGCGATGGACCGGGTGTCGGCATCGACCAGCCCATCCACTCGCGCTGGCCGCCAGCGCCGCTGGAACGCCGTCACTGCCGCGCCAAGGTCAGTTGTATCGTATCCGATCGCTTGCAGGGCTGCGTCGATCGAAGGACGTTGGCTTGCTTCAAGGCTGAGCGGCCAAAGCCCGACGCCCTGGCCGGCAAGCCGTGCCCACGGGAAATGCTCACCCGGGTCCTGCTTGCGGGTTGGCGCGATGTCACTATGGCCGACAATCCGCGTCTGGGGGATGGACCACCGCGCGATGATGTCGCGGGACAGCGCGATCACCGCATCGATCTGATCGGCCGGATAGGGCGGCAGGCGGCCGTCCTCCAAGCGCCAGTCATGTCCGCCATTCACGATCTCGATCCCGATAGAGCGCGAATTGAGTTCTTCCTCGCCCTGCCATCGCGAGACGCCGGCATGCCAGGCGCGTTTGTCCTCGTCGACCAGCTGGACAATGTCCCCGCTCTCCCAGACCATGTAATGCGCCGAGACCGAAGCCTCCGGATCGCACATCCGCTCAAGCGCCGCCTCGCCAGTCTGCATGCCGGTATAATGCAGGACCAGCATGCTGACCGGGAAACGCCGGTCGTCAAAATTCGGGCTCGGCTGCTGGGCTATCTCGCTCATCTCGGGGATGAAATCCTTTCCGTGATCGACGCCTCGGGCAAGGCCTTGTTGCCGCGCACCGCAATGACAAAGACCCCGCCCAGCGAGATGGCCGCGCCGACGACCAGCTTCAGCGTCAGCGGCTCGTTCAGCAGCACGATGGACAGGATGACGCCCCAGATCGGCGTCATCAGGGTCAGCGGCGACAATAGTGAAATATCGTACTTCTTGATCAGCGTGTAGAAGGCACCGTGGCCAAACACGCTGACGCCCAATACCGCAAAGGCGGTCGCGATCCAGACGAGCCAGCCACCCGCAACATAAGAAGCGACCTGTCCCTGCTCGACGACAAGGGAGAACAGGATAAGCGGCGCGAAACTGAACATGCCAAGCCAGGCCTGCAGCTGCAGGGCGCTTATCGGGGCCATGCGTTTCATCAGGATGCCGCCAACCGAGCCGATGAAGGCCGAGGCGATGACATAGAGCAAGCCATAGCTGACGGAAAAGCTGCCTGGATCGAAGGCAATCAGCGTGACACCGGCAAAGGCAAGCATGATGCCCAGCCCTCGTCGCCAGCCCACTTTCTCACCCAGGAAGGCCATGCTCATCAAGGTCGAGAAGGGCACACCCAGCTGGCCGGTAACCGACACCGCGCTCGCTTCGGCATGCGCAAGCCCCATGAAGAGCAGCGTGAAATGCACTCCGCCCATGCACATGGATATCATGAACAGCATGCCCATCTGCTTTGGCAGCGGCAAAAGAAAGGGAATGAGCACCAGTGCGATTCCCGCAAAGCGCACGCCGGCAAAGAAAATGGGCGGCACGCCGGCATCGGCCACGACCCAGCGGGTCACGACGAGGTTCAGCCCCCAGACGAAGCAGACGGCGAATAGAAGGACGAAATCCCTGAATCCCATTTGCGCCCGTCTAGCAGCAAATGCGCACAAAAGTCAGGCACTATATTCCGGTCAGCTCGGCCGGGACTGCTCATATGGGCTGTCGAGCGAGAAGGTCGGGATACGGGCGGAGAATTCCTCACCGTTCTCGCTGACCATCGTATAGTTGCCGCCCATCATGCCGGACGGGGCCGCGAGCGGCGCGCCGGAGGAGTAGCGAAAGGATTCGCCAGGCTCGAGGCGCGGCTGCTGTCCGACGACGCCCTCGCCATCGACGATCTGACGGCGGCCCTGGCTGTCGACAATCTCCCAGTGGCGGGTCGTCAGCGTCCAGGTCTGTTCCGACCCGTTCTCGATCTCGACCGTATACTGCCAGACATACTGGCCGGAAGCCGGACGCGACTCGTCATGCAGGAAGCGCGGCTGGACGCGGATTTTCACGCCGCGGGTATCGGCTTCGTAGACCGGTGGCGGAGGACGTCCTGCCATGTTGTCTGGTACTCCCTTAAGGGCCTACATGGCATCAAGAGCCGCGAGGATGTCCGCCTCGAGGTCGCCGGCATCTTCAAGGCCCACCGAAATGCGAATCCAGCTTTCGTCGAGCCCCATGGAGGCCCGTTCCTCTTCGTTCAACGCGCGATGGGTTGTTGAAGCGGGATGGCAAGCCAGCGATTTCGTGTCACCTAAATTGTTTGAAATGTCCACAAGCTTCATGGCATTCAGCACACGGAATGCTTCGGGCCGGCCACCCTTCACCGAGAAGGCGACAAGTGTTCCGCCCTCGGACATTTGTTTGGCGTGAATCGTGTAGTGCGGGTGGTCCTTCCGTCCCGGATACCGAACAGCTTTTACATTGGCATGGCCCGCAATCGCATCGGCCAGACGGGCCGCATTCCGGCTAGCCTGGCGCACGCGCAAGTCCAGTGTTTCGAGGCCCTTGAGCACCACCCAGGCATTGAAAGGTGACGGGGCCGGACCGGTATGGCGGATCCACGGATCAATGTGTTCCTCGATCCAGTCCGACGGACCGCATATCGCCCCGGCGAGGACGCGCCCCTGCCCGTCCATATGCTTGGTTGCCGAGTAGACGGAGATGTCAGCGCCGAGCTCCAGCGGCTTCTGCAGGATCGGCGAGGCGAAGACATTGTCCACGACCAGCTTTGCTCCGGCCGCATGCGCAAGCTCAGCCACGGCCGCGATATCAACAGCCTCCAGAAGGGGATTGGACGGCGACTCGATCAGGACCAGCTTCGCCGGTTTCGACAGCGCCTTCTTCCAGGCATCAAGGTCTGAGCCTTGCACGAATTCAGTCTCCACACCATAGCGCGGCAGGATGGTCTGGCAGATGACACGGCAGGAGCCGAAAAGCGCGCTGGCGGCGACCACCCGGTCACCCTGCCCGACAGGTGCGATCATCGTTGTCGAGATCGCCCCCATGCCGGACGCGGTGACGCGGCAGGTCTCTGAGCCTTCGAGCATGGTCAGCCGGTCTTCCAGCATCCGCACAGTCGGATTGGCATAGCGCGAATAGACAAAGCCTTCCTCTTCGCCAGCCATACGGGCAGCCGCCTGTTCGGCGCTGTCATAGGCATAGCCGGAGGTCAGGAAGAGCGCTTCGGACGTCTCGCCAAACTGGGAGCGCATGGTGCCGCCGCGCACGAGTTTGGTCGCCGGCTTCCAGTCTTTTCCATCGCGCGTGGACATGGCGATCGGTCCTTCCATTAAAGAGCGCTCCGCTCTAAGCCTTTTTCCTGAAAGGGATCAAGGGATGGCTGAAGCGACGCCGGGCGTTCTGCCCGATACCGACATCGCAGCCCTGTTCGACACAGGGGCAATTCGCTCGACGGATACGCTGGACCATGACCAGATCCAGCCGGCCAGCCTCGACCTGCGCCTCGGGCCCGATGCCTACCGGATCCGCGCCTCCTTCCTGCCAGGGCCGAACCGCTCGGTCGCCGATGTGCTGCAGGAGCCCGGCATCGAACTTCACCGGATCGACCTGACCGTGCAGGGCGCTGTGCTGGAGACCGGCTGCGTCTATCTCGTCCCGCTAATGGAATCGCTGCGCCTGCCACCGGGCATTTCAGGGCGCGCCAATCCGAAAAGCTCGACCGGGCGGATCGACGTGTTCACCCGCCTCGTCACCAATCGCGGAAAAACCTTCGACGATATCGCGACCGGCTATTCCGGGCCGCTCTGGCTGGAAATCAGCCCGCGCACCTTCTCCATCTTTGTGCGGCCGGGTGACCGGCTCGCCCAGCTGCGCCTGCGCCGCGGCAAACCGCAGAACACCTCCGAGAAGACCGTCTCTATCGACATGCAGACGGGCGATGGCCCGGTCGGCTGGCGCGCCAAGCGGCACGCGCCGCTGATCGACCTGCGAGGGATCGGCAGGCATGAAGTCGCTGACTTCTGGGAGCCGCTCTTCCCGCACAAGGGCCGTCTCGTCCTCAATCCTGACGACTTCTATATCCTGGCCTCGCGCGAGAGCGTGAAAGTCGCAGGCACCAAGGCTGCGGAGATGGCGCCGATTGCACCAGAGCTGGGCGAATTTCGCGCTCATTATGCCGGCTTCTTCGATCCCGGATTCGGTACGAACAAGGGCGGCTCGCGTGCCGTCCTGGAAGTTCGCTCGCGCGATGTGCCCTTCATCCTCGAGCACGGCCAGCCTGTCGCCAAGCTGGTCTATGAAGACATGGCGGCAAAGCCCGGCGCCCTCTATGGCAGCGGTACCAGCAATTATCAGGGCCAGGGCCTGAAACTGTCGAAGCACTTCCAGGCGCCGAAGGCCTGAGGCTGGACAGCGCGCAACAAGTGCGCTCGACTGTTCCCCTGATCGAGACCCAAAGGACCGCGACATGAAACATGCCCTCTTCCTCTCCGCCGGCTTTCTGGCGCTTGCAGCCTGCAACGGTTCCGGCGAGGACGCTGGCGCCAGCCAGGCCGACAGCCTCAAGGCAGACTGCATCGTCATCGCAAATGACCCTGAAGGGGTCGAAGAAATCGCGAGCATGGGCACGGATGCTGAAGGCTTCTGCTCCTGCGTCGTGGCTGTCGTGGCCGCCATGCCCGAGGATGATGGTGCAAGCGTGAAGTCGATCATGAGCGAGGTCGCCGATGGCATGCAGGAAACAGGGCGCGGGACCGAGGATGTCGTCGGCGGGATGATTTCCGATGCCATGGCGAATCCGGATGACATGGATGCGCAGGCCACCCAGACCGGCGTCCGTCTGGTCGGCGGCATGTTCGACGACATTGCCGATGGCTTCGAGGAAACCGGCAGCTGCCCGGCAAGCTGACGGCGATTGACTTCCGCATGGTGAGGCGTGCTCTCTGACGTCAAACTGCCCGCGTAAAGACGGGTCATCAGGAGGACACGCCATGAGCCATGATCTTATTATCCGCAACGGCTTCGTTGCCGACGGCACAGGCGAACCCGGTCGCGAGGCCGACATTGCCATAGACAATGGCCGCATCGCCCATGTCGGCAAGGTGCCAGGCAAAGGCCTGCAGGAGATCGATGCCAAGGGCCAGCTCGTCACGCCCGGCTTCGTCGACGTGCACACCCATTATGACGGCCAGGTTACCTGGGGCGATACGCTGACACCCTCTTCCATCCACGGCGTGACGACCGCCGTGATGGGCAATTGCGGGGTCGGTTTCGCCCCCTGCAAGCCCGAAGACCATGACCGGCTCATCCGACTGATGGAGGGCGTCGAGGACATTCCCTTCCCTGTCCTTTTCACCGGCCTTCTCTGGGACTGGGAGAGCTTCCCTGACTATCTGAACAGTCTTTCCGCCAAATCCTTCGACATCGACTTCGCAGCCCAGCTGCCGCATGCCGCGCTGCGCGTCTTCGTCATGGGCGAACGCGGCGCCAATCGCGAGGAAGCCACCGAGACGGAAATCGCGCAGATGGCCAAGCTCGCGAAAGAAGCCGTCGAAGCCGGCGCACTCGGCTTCTCGACCTCCCGCACGCTCAACCACCGTACCTCCGACGGCCAGCCAACTCCGACCCTGACCGCCTCCGAAGCCGAACTCACCGGAATCGCCATGGCGCTCAAAGAGGCCGGCAAGGGCGTGCTCCAGTTTGTGTCCGACTTCGACGATCCAAAAAAGGAAGCGGCCATGCTGCGCCGGATTGTCGAGGCCTCCGGCCGGCCGCTTTCGGTCTCGCTCGCCCAATCGGATCGTGCGCCCGAAGGGTGGCGGGTCCTGCTGGCCTCAATCGAGCAGGCCGTCGAAGAGGGACTGCCGATGCGCGCCCAGGTCTGCGGGCGGCCAGTGGGCGTGCTGCTCGGCCTCGAGCTCACCATGAACCCGTTCACGGCCCATCCGGTTTTCCAGGAAATCAGGGACAAGCCGCTCGCCGAGAAGGTCGCCGCGCTGCGCGATCCGGATTTTCGCGCCCGCCTGCTCGCGAGCCGGCCGGATCCCGACAATCCTTTCGTCAAAAGCCTGCTGCGCCAGTTCGGCAAACTCTTCACGCTGGACGCCGTCCCGGACTATGAGCCAACCGCCGACCGCACGGTCGAGGCAATCGCGAAAGCGCGCGGCGTCTCGAACGAAGAGGCCGCGCTCGACATACTGCTCGAGGATGACGGCCACGGTATGCTGTACCTGCCTTTCCTCAACTACGCTCAAGGGTCGCTCGATCCATCATATGAAATGCTGAAAAGCTCGGCGACCATTCCCGGCCTTTCGGATGGCGGCGCGCATGTCGGCATGATCTGCGACGGTTCCTTCCCGACAAGCATGCTGACCCACTGGACACGTGATCGTAGACGCGGTGATCGCTTCCCGGTCGAGTGGATCGTCAAGCGCCAGACAGCCGATACCGCCCACTGGGTCGGGCTCAACGACCGCGGTCTCATCGTCCCCGGATACCGGGCCGATCTCAATGTCATCGATTATGACCGGCTGACCCTGCACCGCCCGGAGATCCTCCGCGACCTTCCGGCTGGCGGGCGGCGGCTGATGCAGCGCGCCTCCGGCTATACGGCGACCATCGTCGCCGGTGAAATCATCTACCGCGACGGAGACCCGACCGGCGCCAAACCGGGCCGGCTTGTGCGCGGCGCGCAACACTCTCCGGAAATATCCCGGATTGCGGCCGAATAGGACAAATTTACTCGATCTCAGTAGGTTTGCACTAACATCCTGGCATCACATCTCGCCTGTCAGGCGAATCGTGAGGGGACGCCGCATGTCGCAACAGACACTGGAAGCAATGGCCGTCGTGGCGAGCGTTTTTGCTGCCATCTTCGCGTTTCGCGCGCTCTATGTCGTGGCGTTCTACAGGTCATGGACGCTCGCCGAACTGCTGGGCATGCAGGACGATGGCTGGGAAAGCGAACGAATGAAGAAGAACCGCCGGACGTTCTGGCGCTAGGCCTGCTCCCTGGCTGGCTTGATATCCTGCTCCTCGACATCCTGAAAGCGGTCTGCACCGGCAAGCTCCGGGAAGAGGCGCGTCCAGGCAAGTGCCGTGACGATCGCCATGCACCCGCCGAAGACGACTGCCCCCACCGGTCCGAGCAGGCGGGCGGCTACGCCGCTCTCGAATTCCCCCAGTTCATTCGACGCCGACACGAAGATGAAGGAGACCGATGTCACGCGGCCCTTCATCTCATCCGGTGTTGCCAACTGGATCAGCGAAGCGCGCACATAGACCGAGATCTCGTCAGCCGCCCCGGTCACGATCAGCGCCAGCATGGACAGCCAGAAGAATGGCGACAGGCCGAAGACGAGCGTTGCGACGCCATAGATCCCCACCGCCCACATCATCCATGGGCCGACCCGCTGCGACAGCGGCCTTGAGGCCAGGATGAAGGCAACGGTCGCGGCGCCGATCGCCGGCGAGGCGGCCAGCAGGCCGAGCCCTTCCTGGCCGACATGCAGGATGTCCCGTGCGAACACAGGCAGCAGCGCCTTCGCGCCGCCAAAGAAGACGACGACCAGGTCCAGCGAAATCGCGCCGAGCACGATCTTGTTGCGCCGGATATAACCAAGCCCCTCGAAAACCATCGACCAGCCACGCGCATTGGCGAGCTTCTTGTGCGCGGGCGTCTTTGCTGTCGAAATGGCGAGAATGGCGAAAGTGACCAGCACAATGGCCACGCAATACACCGTCGCTGCGCTGAAGAAGCCATAGATCAGGCCGCCCGCTGCCGGTCCGATGATCACAGCCGTCTGGAAGCCGAGCGAGTTCCAGGCAATCGCATTCGGCAGTTCCTGGCGCGGCACCAGTTGCGGGAAAAGGGAATTGGCGGCGGCCGGCGTGAACGCATTCACGCAGCCAAGCAGCGCCGCAACACAGAAGATGATCGGCAACGCACTCCCGGCCGGCAGGAAAACCGAAGCGAGGAGAGCAAAGGACAAGAGCAGCCTGATCACATTCGCGATGATCAGGATCATCTTGCGGTTCAGCCGGTCCGCCGCCTGCCCGCCCAGCAGGGAAAGCAAAAGGACGGGGACGAACTGGGTCAGCCCCACAAGGCCCAGGAGGAAGGCCGCTTCTTCGATGCTCCAGCCGAGCCCGCCCGTCTCTGCAGGGCGGCGCGCAAGGTCGTAGACCTGATAGCCGATCGTGATCGCTTCCATCTGACGAGCAGCCGCAATCGAAACCCGCATCGACCAGTAATGCAGGTAGGCACGGTGGCGAAACACCTGGAGTGACGGAGCAAGAGCCATGGGAGCGCTGTCCTAACGCTTCGTGAGAACGGCGCAACGGGAAAGACATGACAAGGACGCTTGACATGACAAGTGACCTTGTCTAAATGTCAAGGAAACTCGACAACTTGAAGGAAACTGAACATGGCCCAAGTCGGATTCAACGCCGCCAAGAAGCGGTATCACCGCATATTCTGGCCTGCCATGGCCGCTTACGTCGCAATCGTGCTCACCGGGGCGTGGATCGTCGACAAGGAAACCACGCCGAAATGGATTGCGGGCAGCATTGCGGTTGCAACGGCCATTCCAGTCTGCATCGCTCTGTGGGCGATTGTCCGCTGGATGAGCGAGACCGACGAGTACACCCGCATCAAGCACCTCAAAGGTTTTGCCCGCGGGGCCGCGTTGACCATTTCCGGCGTCTTCGTCATCGGCTTCATGCAATTGTTCGAGGTTATCGACGATTTCGAAGTCTTCTGGGTCGGCCCTGCCTTCTTCCTGGCTTATGGACTGGCAACCTGCCTGCCCGACCTCTTCGGCAAGACAGTGTGAGAGGCGTCAGCGATGGAAAACATCATCCGCACGCTGCGCGCTGAACATGGATGGAGTCAGGCGGCACTGGCTGAAAAGTTGGACGTCTCCCGCCAGTCGGTAAATGCCATCGAAACCGGCAAGTACGACCCGTCCCTGCCACTTGCATTCGCCATTGCCCGCCTGTTCGGCAAGACGATCGAGGAGGTTTTCTTCGACGGGGTGGGCAATCAGAAGGCTGCCGAGTAGAATTTCTCCCGGAGGAATCGGGGGAGGAAAAAATGACTACGAGACACCTGATTGTGGCAAGCGCTGCTCTGGCGCTTGCCGCATCGTGCGGCGGGCCAAGCATTATTGACGAAGTGAAAAACGCACGTCTTGCCGAATGCCCGTCGAACGACATCGGCACGATCGTGAACAATTTCTACAACACGACCAGCTGGACGGCCTACAATGGCGAAACAGAGACCACGAGGGAAGTCTATGCCGAAGGCGAGATCATGTTCGCCGGTGCCTATAAAACGGCACGGCTTGGCTTTCTCTATGATGAAACCACCGGCCAGGTGACCCTCATGGGCGTTGATTTCTCCGGACAGGACCAACCGATGGGTATCGCTACCGCCCTCATTGAGAAGATGTGTGAGGAAGCGCGCTAATCAGGCCGAGCAGCTGCCGCCGCCAAGAACGCAGAAGCTGGCGCACCAGGCATGGTTGAGCTGGACAGGCGCTGCCGTCGCCTCCGACAGCGTTTCGCCAAGCTCGAATTGCGAGTCATAGGGCAGAAGCGTGCAGGCGGTCACGACCGGTCTTGCCGCCCCTTGCCGCTTCACGATCATGCGCTGGCTTGCGCACATCATGTCGGACGGATCGATATTCAGGATGCTCCAGCAGGCGGTGGTGATCTCAGGCGGGTCGTCGCCTTCGATCATTTCGGGAAACAGGACAAGCTGACGGGCGTCCGACGGATCGATACCCAGTCCAAACCGCCCGATCAGCGCCCCATAGCCCGCGCGGGCTTGCGCATCGTCATCGCTCAGCGCCTGCCGGCCCGCAATTGCGATGCGGAAGCCCTCGCCAGCCAGCCAGGAAAGCCCCTCAAGCGCTGCCGCGAATGAACCGGTCCCGCGCTCCTCATCGTGCGGCGCCTCCAGGTAATGATCCATCGAAACGCGCAGCGTCATCTGCCCGCCAAAGCGCGCTTTCAGGGCGAGCAGGCCCTCTCGGATGCGCGGGCGCATCATCGGGCGCATTGCATTTGTCAGCAGCAGCAGCCTGTGGCCGCGTGAGAGGATCGCCTCCATGATCGCCAGAATGTCCGGGCACATGAACGGCTCACCACCCGTGATCCCGATTTCCTTCGTGCCATCGCCGAGCGCATCGATCTCATCGAGGAAGGGCATGACATCGCCCAGCGTCAGATAGGCCAGATCGTCATTGGTTGGCGAACTTTTGATATAGCAATTGCGGCAAGCGATATTGCAGAGCGTCCCGGTGTTGAGCCAGAGCGTCTTGAGCCCGCGCCAGTCGACGCTGCCGCGCGTTTCACCCTTGGCGGTCACAAAGGGATCGTGGAACTTCTGCTGAATCAGGGTCGTATGCGCCATGGCCCGCGAGACTATGCGCACGACCGCGCAAGGCAAGCGGCTGCACGCAGGCGATGACACAGATGTGATTCAGCTTGACGCAGCCAACCGCCGTGGCAAAGCATGCTCGCCGTCGCGGGTGTAGCTCAATGGTAGAGCAGAAGCTTCCCAAGCTTAAGACGAGGGTTCGATTCCCTTCACCCGCTCCAGCCGCCTATTTTTCCGGAATCCAGCTGAGATCCAGCTGGTCATACCGGTCTATATAGCCTGAGCATGCCGACAGCTCGTCCTCATCGATCAGGCGGATCAGTGAACCATGCCGCTTCAGGGCGCCCTCTTCCTCCAGCCGCGAGAACGTCCGGCTGACATGCACACTGGTCATGCCGACAACATCGCCGATATCGGTCTGGTTCAGCGGACAGTGGAAGCTGTCGCGCAGGAGCGGGTTCATCAGCTTCAGGCGGCCAAAGGTCTGCTGCGCAAAGAGGGCAAGTTTTGCCACCGCGCTGTTGCGCCGGAACACCGAGGCACGGTCCTCCTGTTCGGCGCTCTCGATCATCGCGATCGTCAGAAGCAAGGACGCGAGCCTTGGCGAGCGCTCCAGCAGGTTTGACATGTTCTTGCGCGGGAAGGGACACAAAATCGCGTCCGACCGGGCAATGATTCGATAAGGGGTCGCAGCATACGGCACCTGGGAGGAACCGATGATGTCGCCAGGAAGGTGAACACGCACAATGGTCCTCTGGCCGCCCGAGCTGAACGACTCCGAAATCAGCCAGCCTTTCTTGAGGACGAAGAGGTCGTTGCACGGCGCTCCGGCCTCGACGATCACATCACCGGACCTGGCTTCATTGCGATTGCGCTCAAGGTCGGCCATCAGGCCCGCCTGCTCTTCTGTAATAGGCGCAAGCGTGCGCAGCTTTTCCGCCAGGCAGCTGTCTGCCTGCTCGCACGGCTCTACATATTCTGGTCCCGAAAGTGTCATCAGTCTTCTCATTTGCGGCTAAATCAGCAAGGAATTCAGGGCCCTGCTGCTTTCCATCAGCTCGCTATAGTGACGATCCATCAGGGAAATAGTTCCGGGCGATTTCTGGGCAATTCGAGGGCCGTTTCGCGCAAGAAAAAGCCGGCAGGAAGCGCTAGTTCCTTGCCGGCATTTAGTATTTTCGCGGATGCAGGCCGCTGTCAGCTTATGTCCCACTGACCGCGCGTGATCGGCCTGAGTGGCCCATCGACCCGTCTGTGCGCGATGTGTTCCGGGCGGGGTCTGGACGCAGAAAAGGGCTGCTCCAGCCGATTGGACCACGCATTGAAGACGAAAAACGCGTTCATCCGCTCGAATGGTGTGATGTTCCCACTTGAGGCGTGCAGCGTGTTGCAGTCAAAAATCACGACCGATCCGGCCTTGGGCGCAGGTGCCTCAATGCCACCGGCCTCGACCATGGCTGAAATCGACGCCCTGTCCGGGATTCCCGTTCTCTGACGTTTCAAGGAAGACTTGTAATTTTCATCCGGCGTCTCGCCGACACAGGCGATGAACTGCTTCTGGCTGCCAGGGACGAACATGACGGGCCCGGCCTGCGGATGGTTGTCGGTCAACATCACGGACATCGAAAGCGCCCGCATCCGTGGCATGCCATCCTCCGCATGCCAGGTTTCAAAATCCGAATGCCAGTAGAATTCCTTGCCGGTGAAAGCCGGCTTGTAGTTCAGGCGCGACTGATGGATGTAGACCTCATCATCGAGAATGAATCGGGCGAGACCTGCCAGGCGCGGATCGCGCGAGATAAGGTCGAATTCGTCGCTTTGACGATGGGGTGCAAATACCGAGCGCACCGCCCCTGCATCCGGCTCGCTGATGACGGTTTCCCGCGCCAGGCTGGCGGGGTGAGCGCGCATCGCCTCGGCGGTCGAACGCATCTGCTCGACTTCGCGGGGCGAGAAGACGTTTTCGAGGACCAGAAAGCCGTCGCGCTCGAACGCGGCTAGCGCATCGCGGTTCAACGGGGCCCCGCTCCAGTCGCCATTGTGGACGACCGGTTCCTGGCGAGCGATGCGCTGCGGGCTGCCGGCCAGTCGGGTCTGGTAAAGATCCTTTCCTACCTGTTGCATGTCAGTTGCTATTTCCTCTGTTCTGATGCCGGTATTTCCGGGACCGGCTCTGCCTCAACTCAAGAACGGATTCTCGTTCGTCATCCGTCGCGGCCCCCTACGCACGGACACACCAATGAGTTGCAAGCAAAAACAGAAACCGCACGCACAGATAATCTCGGTTAAGAGATCGGCCGTGAACCATGAGGATGGACGGCAGGGCGGCCCGTCATGCATAAGCCGCCCATGAGCCCTGACTTGCTTCTCTCGCTGGCCGACCGGATCGGTGTTTTCGTCTTCGCCATTTCCGGCGGGGTTCTCGCCGTGCGCAAACAGATGGACTTTCTGGGCGTGATCGTCCTCGCCTTCCTGCCCGCCATTGGCGGCGGCACGCTGCGGGACATCATCCTCGATGAGCCAGTCTTCTGGCTTAACGACACCGTGACGCTGCTACTGGCTGTAGCGGGCGGGCTTGCGGCCTTCTTCTTCTATCGCTTCGTCAGCCGCTTCCGGGCGCTTCGCTGGCCGGACGCGGTCGGCATGTCGCTATTTGCCGTGTCCGGTGCGGCGAAAGCCATGGCGCTCGGCCACGGTTTCCTCGTTGTCTTGATCATGGGCGCAATGACAGCCAGCGCAGGCGGGCTGATCCGCGACGTCGTGGCCAATGAGGAGCCGCTGGTGCTGAAGGACGGGGAGCTGTATGCGACCTGCGCGCTCGCCGGGTCTCTGGTCTATTTCGGCGCCGCCAGCCTTGGCCTCGGGGAAACGATTGCCTTTGCGGCTGGCATGACGACGGCGTTCATGCTTCGCGCCGGTGCGATCCTGTTCGGCCTGTCCCTGCCGCGCGCGAAAGGCTGAGCCGTCAGGATTCCCCGCTTAGCAACGGAACAAAGCTGACCCCGCCAATGGTCTCGGTATCCCACGCCGTTTCCGAGCGGCGCGTGATCCGCTGCAATTCCTGATGCCCCGCGCCAACCGGGACCGGGATGATCAGGCGCCCGCCTATTTTCAACTGTTCGCGAAGCGCTTGCGTGACCGGACCAGCCGCAGCAACAAGAATCGCATCGAAAGGAGCTGCCTCGGGCCAGCCGAGCGTTCCATCGCCTGTGCGGCAGGTCACCTGCAAATATCCGAGGCGGCGCAGCGTCTTTTCGGCCCGCCGGGCAAGGTCGCCGCGCCGCTCGATCGCGAACACCTCCGCGCCCATTTCTGCCAGGACCGCCGCGGAGTATCCCGAGCCGAGGCCGACATCGAGCACGCGGGCGCCCGGCTCGATATCGGCGAGCTCTGCCATCAGCGCAACGATATAGGGCTGGGAGATGGTCTGTCCGCCACCGATCGGGAGCGGACGGTCCTCATAGGCGTCGAGACGGCCCGTATCGGGCAGGAAGGCCTCGCGCGGCACAGTCGCCATGGCCTCCAGCACGCGCTCATCGGATATTCCGCGCGATTTGAGCTGGGTCTCCACCATTCGGCTCCGAAGGCCATCGAAATCGGTCATCTCGCCTCCCACACGCCAGTATGCCGCATGTGGCCGAACGGGGGTAGTGGCCGGACCGACAAGCCGCGCAATGCCCGGAGGTCGCCCGGATGCGTATTTTCCCGGATTTTGGAGCGCTTGCTTCAGGGCTAGGGCTTTTCGCGCTGAACCTGGATTTAGGCGCGAGGAGTCCGAACCATGAAGCTTCTGATTGGTTATGCCACCAAGGAAGGACAAACCCGGACGATTGCCAGGTTTCTCGCCGACCGGGCTGCCGATGAGGGGCATGCGGTTGAGCTGCTGGCGTTGCGAGACGCGAGCGAGATCGGGCTGGAGCGGTTTGACGCCATCCTGCTGGCAGCCCCGATTCATGTTGGCCACTATCCGAAGGCGCTGATCAAATTCGTTTCAGACAATACCGAAAAGCTGAATGCCCTCCCGACCCGGTTTATATCGGTGTCGTTGGCTGCAGCCGGTCACGATGCCGACGACTGGAGAAGCCTGGATCACATCCTGGACGATTTCCGCGAAGCCACGGGCTGGCAGCCCAAGGCCTGCAAACATGTTGCGGGTGCGTACATGCCATCCGAGTACGACATCTTCACGCGCCTGATCATGAAAAGGATTATCGCAGCGAAAGATCCGGATGCCGATACGGGCAAAGACAAGGAATACACGGACTGGGAAGATCTCGGCGCCTGGCTGGATAGCTGGCTGGATTGAGGCCCTAGAGGAAGTCCCGCAACGTCTTCATGAACAGGTCGAACTGGTCATGATGAAGCCAGTGGCCCGCATCGGGGAAGAGTTTAACCGCAGCATTGCGGAAGTACTTCGACCGCCCATCCTTTAACGGATCCGATGCCCAGCTCTTCTCGCCGTAAAGCAAAAGCGTCGGACAGGTGATGGACGACCAGAGTTCATGGATCTGCTCGAGTGTGATGTCGACGGAATTCCAGACGCGTAGATAGTTGTCGAACTTCCAGGAATAGGTTCCGTCCTCGTTACGGGCGATCCCGTTGATGGTGAGGTGCCGGGCCTGCTCTTCGGACAGGAAGCTGTTCTCCTCCTTCATCCGGGCATAGGCCTGCTCGAGGCTCTCATAGCGTTTTGGCTGGCGCCCGGACAGGGCTCGCTTGTCCTCGATCATCTTTCGGAACCGGTCCTGCCAGGGCGTCTTCTCACGCTCGGCAATCATGTTCGGACTCGGGCCGAGGCCCTCAATGGCGACGAGCTTCCTGACGTTCTCAGGATAGAGCCCCGTGTAGCGAAGGCAGATATTCCCGCCGAGCGAGTGCGACACGATCGTGACCGGCGCAAGCTTCAGCTGGTGGATCAGCTGCGCCAGATCGTAGATGTAGGCCTGCATGTTGTAGTTGCCTTCGGGCGACCAGGCACTGTCGCCATGGCCGCGCAGGTCCGGCGCGATGACGTGCCAGTCATGGCGCAGCTCTTCGGCTACCCAATCCCAGCTGCGGCAGTGGTCCCGCCCGCCATGGACGAGCAGGAGGGGCGGTGCGCTCTCATTGCCCCAATCGACATAGTGAAGCTTGAGGCGTTGCGAAAAATATGTGTGTGAAACAGGTCCGTGCAGTGTCATGCGCCGGTTTCTTGGCGCATTGCCTCGTAGAAGGCAATGGCTGCGGCGTTGGAGACGTTGAGGCTTTCCATGCCCGGTGTCATCGGAATCCGCGCCAGCGTCGCGCAGGCCTTGGCGACGGCTGGCCTGAGGCCTGAACCCTCTGCGCCCATGACAAAAGCCACCCGGCCCGCCCGGTGGACGGCGGCGGAGATGGTTTCCACCCCCTCTCCCGCGAGCCCTACGGTGTGGTAACCGGCCTCACCCAGCTGATCGATCGCCCGCGCAATGTTGACCACGCGGATTTCGGGCACTGTCTCGATAGCGCCCGCAGCCGCCTTGGCCGCCACGCCGGTGATCGCAGGCGTGTGCCGCGTCTGAAGGATGAGTCCATCAACGCCAAAGGCTGCCGCCGACCGGAAAATGGCGCCAAGATTGTGCGGGTCCGATATCTGGTCGAGCACGCACAGACGCCTTGGCAGCTCAGGCCGGGCAAGGACATCATCCAGCGAAGCGGCCTCAAGCGGCTTCACCCTGACGGCCAGCCCCTGATGCACAGCCCCCGGCGGCAAGAGCTTGTCGAGCGCCTTGGGGTCGAGTGTTTCGGCCTGCGAAAGCCCGACCCGGCGCGCGGCATTCTCGGTTGCGACGCAGCGCAGGATTTCCCGATTGGTGTTTGCCAGGGCCGCCTCGACCGCATGCTGCCCCCATAGCCAGACTGGCCCGTTCGGGTCGGCTGCAGAGCCTGCTGCAAATCGGCGTTTCTCATGGTTGCGTGGAATAGGCTTCATCCCTATAAAGCGCGCTTCGGTGCGCAGGTGACTGCTGTTGCAGGCATTTGGCGCGATGATCCGGGGGCGTCAATCCAGTCGCCTCAGGACAACCCTCTGGAGGGGTGGCCGAGTGGTTAAAGGCAGCAGACTGTAAATCTGCCCGCATAGCGTACACAGGTTCGAATCCTGTCCCCTCCACCATTCATTCCGGGTGGCCCTGCGGGCCGACAATCAGTCCGGTAGACTGATTTTGCGGAATGAATGCCCCGGCCGGGGCTTTTTCCTTTTGATCCCGTATCACCGCTGCGCGCCTCACATGGATCGCGCTCAGGACTGCTCGCTCGTCATCGGAGAAACGCCCCTCACTGCCATACTCCCACGCTCAGCTCTTGCATCGCGACGCCCCACCAAGTATCTCCTGCCGCTCGGAGCGCGGATATAGCACAATGGTAGTGCAGCAGCCTTCCAAGCTGAGGATGCGGGTTCGATTCCCGCTATCCGCTCCAACACCTCATTTCACAGCGATGCGTTCGAAACCGGCGGTTATGAAGTCCACCATTTGCCGGTAGCCACCTTCCAGATCAGTCGAACAGACCTTGCCGCCCGACAGGTGGTCAAGTCGCCCGGTCTGGGCGAAGGCCAGCGTCAGAGCGCCGGAGAGGCAGTGATATCCCCAATAGATCGCATCATCGGACGCATCCGGGAGCGCCGCGCGTAGCGCCTTGATGAACTCGCGGATCGCCGGATCAAAGAAGCGGGTCATCAGCTGCCCGCCCCAGACCGTCGAACTGTTCACATAGGCGACCATCCCATAATAGTTGCGCCAGCCCGGATCGCTGAGATGCGGGCCCGTCAGCAAAGGACGCAGATAGGCATCGATGATGTCGCGCACGCCCGGCTGGCCCGGTGAAGCCTTTGCCTGGCAGGCCCTGAGCGCATCGAGCCGCCAGGCATTGAGAAGATCGGCGCGGCGCTGGAAGGTCTTCTCGAACAATTCATGCTTGCGGCCAAAGTGGTAGTTCGCCAGCGCGACATCGACTCCCGCGCGGGCCGCGATTGCGCGCAGCGTGACAGCGTCGTAGCCATGCTCGGCAAACAGCGCTTCTGCTGCGTCCAGAATGGCAGCCTTGCGCGAAACCTGCTCGCCAAAATCTGCCATGTCACCCTCCTCCAACTAAGGATTGCCCGTCCCGGAGAGCCTAGGCCAACACGCTAGAATGACTAGTCTTATCGTGCCAGCAGATGCATCCGGCGTCAGGCAATTCCCTGCAAAGCTTGTCTTGAGCGAATCGGAATCTTGAAAAGTTCATCGAGACACCGACAAAGTCTTGAGGCATGATCACGTGACAAGAACAGTAAAAACCCGTGGGATTACATCATCCGCCGAAGCGAAGGTGCGAAAATTTTCGAGCCACCGGTCGCTGCGGAAACGCCAGTATTGCCTGTCATAACTGGGTGATAGAGCTGCATTTAGCACAATCGCACGCAGGCGATTTAACCATTAAATTACTTACCGGTCATAATCGAGCATCAGTATTCAATTCTGGGTGCCGTCTATTTGCAAAATCCAAACCGCATGGTCCTGGATGACTGCCAGATGGTGAACTACGGCTCTAATTGAGGGATAGCCGATCATGCGGTTTCTGAAGTTTTTTAGTCTGGGTTATTGGCTGAAGTCAAAATCCATCAATCAGCGGCTGGGCTTCCAGGCCGGTTCGGCCATCCTGCTCAGCTTCTGCCTTGTCGCAGTTCTGGCGGGCGGCTCCTATGTCAGTCTAGGCATGATCCAGAAAGACAACGATCTCGCCGGGCAGGCGCTGTCTTCTGCGCTGCTGGAGAAGGATTTTGCGTCCCTCGAGCGTGACGTGTTTCGCTACGCACTGCTGCAGAACGAAGAAACCAAGGCCGACTATGAAGGCAATGTGACCGACTTCCGTCAGGCGGTAGCCGAAGCTCAGGCCAAGCTGGGTCAGTCCGAGCAAGCCCAGCTTCTCGTCGTCAGCAAAGCGGCCGATGTTTACGTCGCCACGGTCAATCAGGTGATCGGGTCCGGCAATACCGGCGTCGAAGGCGTCAACCGCATTATGGAGAAGGGCGATATCGTTGACGCCAGCATCGAGGAGATCCGCGATCCGGTCATTGCAAAGTCAGCCGCGATCGCCGTGGCTCAGGAAAGCCTTTCCACGACCATCATGGGCATCACAATCCTGATTGCGATCCTGGCAGGCCTGAGCTCCTTCGTGATCGCGCGGGTCATCAAAAAGGCGATTTCGAGCGAGCTCGACGCCATCAGCGGCTCAATCAAGAAAGTCCTCGCTGGCGACCTTGATATCGAAATCCAGCACGCAGAGCGGAATGACGATGTCGGTGAACTGGCTCGCGCAGCCGTCCAGCTTCGCGATACCAGCCGCGCCAAACGCCAGTCGGATGCGGAAATGATCGAAATGGCCCAGCAGGTCGGCGAATGCCTGCAGCGGATGTCTCGCGGCGACCTGACCGTCAAACTCGGCCAGCTTGGCGAAAACTATGCCGGTCTGCGCGAAGACTTCAATCGCACGATCAACCAGCTGCACGATACGCTTTCTTCGGTTGCCGAGTCTGCGCATTCGATCCGCATCGGCTCGAACGAGATCAGCTCGGCCTCCGACGACCTGGCCCAGCGCACCGAGCATCATGCGGGCGACATGGCCCGCATTGCCGAGGCGATCAACGAGATCTCCTCGACGCTCAGCGAGACGGCCGGCAGCGCCGCCGAGGCTGACCGCAACGTTGCTGAAGCCATGGCCGAAACCAAGGATGGCGGCGCCGTCGTCAAGCAGGCGGTCCACGCCATGACCAGCATCGAAGAATCGACTGAGAAGATAGAGCAGATCATTGCTGTCATCGACGGCATCGCCTTCCAGACCAACCTGCTGGCCCTGAACGCAGGCGTGGAAGCAGCCCGTGCCGGCGACGCTGGCAGCGGCTTCGCCGTCGTCGCCAACGAGGTTCGCGCCTTGGCCCAACGCTCTGCCGATGCCGCCAAGGACATCAAGGGCCTCATCCAGACCAGCAGCAACCAGGTCGCGAATGGTGCAGACATGGTGCGCAAGACAGGCGCTGCCTTTGAACGCATCAATGAGCGGATCAGCAGTGTCTCCGCCCTGGTCGAGCAGATCAGCACGAAGGCTGAACAGCAGTCGCACAATCTCAAGGAAACCAACCGCTCGATGAGCAATGTCGAGATGGTTACGCAGAACAATGCCGCCATGGTCGAGGAAAGCACTGCTGCTGCCCGCAACCTGGCGAGTTCTGCCGACAGCCTGGCACAGCTGGTTTCGCAGTTCTCGCTGCGTGAGCAATCCAGCGTGAGTGCAATCCACTCGATCAATGCACGCCAGCAGACCACAAGCGTCGCCGCAACGGGTGGCAAGCGCGTGGTCGGCGGGTAAGCGGGCACGAGCCGCGCGCTTCCTGCAACCCTGAACTCTTCTTGAAAAGCTCAGAGCCAGGACGGCTCACCCCAAAGGAAATAACAATGAAAAGACACCATATCCTCGCGGCTCTGGCTTGCGCCAGCGCCGCGACAGTGGGCCCCTTTGCCCAGGCTCAGGAGAATTCTGCGCCGAGTCTTCAGAAAACGTTCGGTTCCGACGCCTTCAAGATCGACGGCTCCTTCCGCACCCGGTTCGAAGGCTTTGATGGCGCCTTCCGCTCCAGCGGCGCGACCGAAGACAGCCTTGTGAGCTTCCGCACGCTCATCAACGCTGAATACGATGCCGGCAGCTTCCGTTTTGGCGGAACGTTGCAGGATTCTCGCGCTTATGACGCCGATACCGACACGCCGCTCTCGACGGCCGAAGTGAACACGTTCGAACTTCTCCAGGCCTATGTCACTGCTGAGCTGGGGGACTTCGCCGGCGCCGGAACAAGCACGGAGCTGACAGCCGGCCGTTTCACGATGAATCTAGGATCCAAGCGCCTGGCCGCCACACCGGGCTTCCGCAACACGGGCAACGGCTTTACCGGCGTCAAGGCGGACTGGAAAGGTGCCGGCAAGCAGAAGTTCACGGCCTTCTATACGCTGCCGCAACAGCGCCTGCCCTCGGCAAAGAGCGAACTGCTCGACAATGAGACCGAGTGGGACCGCGAAGGCGACGACCTGCGCTTCTGGGGCGCGTTCTTCTCCACGCCGGCCGTCAACGAACGCAGCACTGTCGAACTCTATTTCTACGGCCTCGACGAGGATGACCGCTCTGACCGTGCGACGAGGAACCGTCACCTACTGACGCCTGGTGCGCGGATTTACTCCGACCAGGGCACAGGTCTTTTCGACTATGAGTTCGAAGGCGCCTGGCAGACCGGTGACATTCGCACATCCTCGGCTGCGGCCGCACCGCAAGTCGACGTGTCGGCTTACACGATCGCCGCAGAAGTCGGTTACACCTTCGACACCTCGATCAAGCCGCGCGTTGCACTCGTCGGGAACATTGCCAGCGGTGACGATCCGGACTCCTCGGATTTCAACCGTTTCGACACGCTTTTTGGCATCCGCCGCGGGGAATGGGGCCCATCCTCTTCCCTTTTCGGACCGCTGAGCCGAAACAATATCCGCGATCTTGGCGTCCGGTTCGAATTCAAGCCTTCCAAACGTCTCGACGGCTTTATCTCGGCCCACAGCGTCTGGCTTGACGAGGAAACCGACAGCTTCGCCAAGACGGGTATTCGCGACGCGAGCGGAAGCAGCGGCGATTTCGGTGCCAACCAGGTTGAAGCCCGGCTGCGCTACTGGATCGTCCCGGACTTCCTGCAGATGGATATTGGCGGCGCCGTCCTGAACAAGGGCAGCTTCCTGAAAGATGCACCGAACGTCCAGGACACGAGCGATACCCACTACGGCTACGTAGACTTCTACATTCACTTCTAGATCCCGGATTCGCCTCGGCGAAACCGGTAACTTCATCATCTAAAGCCTGCGCGGCCCTGGCCTCGCAGGCTTTTTTTGTCTCGAAAGGGATGACGGGCGGCAGCCGAAAGGAATGGCGCACCTAACAGGATTCGAACCTGTGACCTCTGCCTTCGGAGGGCAGCGCTCTATCCAGCTGAGCTATAGGTGCGTTGAGCCACCCTGTAAGCGAAGCTGGCTCACGGTGCAATCTCTCGCCAGCACGCCGTTTCAGCTTTTACCTTTCGAGCGTCTGTGCAAAATACCGTCAGACAATCCGAAGGCATTCGAGAAGGAAGTTGCACGGACATGAAATCAGGACTTTCAACGTACGCCGGCCTCGTCGCTGCCGCAGCCTTGGCCTTCACGCTTGCAGGCTGCAATCCATCCTCGACCAGCAGCGATGAACCAGCCTCCGCCGCAACTGACGCACCCGGCAGCACCGAGCAGGCCGAGCGGCGCAACCGTGAGGACATCATCGCAGAGTATGAGGCCGCCCTGGCTGAGGCACGCGAGACGTCTGGCAATGGCGAGCCAGCTCTGTGGACATTGTCCGACGAAGACACGACGATCTACCTGTTCGGCACGGTCCACATCCTGCGCCCGGATCTCGACTGGCGCACGCCCGAATTCGACGCGGCTTTCGACAGCGCCGATACGCTGGTTCTCGAAGTCGACATGGAAAGCGAAGCTGGCCAGCAGGCCGTGATGCGGGACTTCGTGCAACGCGGTCTCTACGGCGATGGCCGCACGCTGAGCGGCCAACTCAGCGATGAAGACCTCAGCGTCCTTGAAACGGCGCTCGAGCCGCTCGGCCTGCCGATTGCCGCGCTCGACCCGATGGAGCCCTGGATGGTCGCGGTCACCCTGTCGGTCTCGCACCTGCAGGCGGAAGGGTTTGATCCGGAATCCGGTGTCGAACAGGTCCTCATCGCCGACGCGAAGGATGACGGCAAGAACTTCGCCTTCCTCGAAACAGCCGCCGTGCAAGCCGATATCTTCGACACCCTGCCGGAAGACGTCCAGAAGACCTTTCTCTACGAGACGGCACTGACGCTGGACGAATCTACGCTGATGCTCGACCAGGTCGTGGATGAATGGGCCGATGGCGATGTCGAGGGCCTCGGCACACTGGTCGCCAATCCTGACACGGGTGGCGGCGAGGGCATCTATGATGCGCTGTTTATCAAGCGCAACAGCAACTGGGTGCCGCAGATCGAGGCAATGCTCGACGAAACCGGCACCTTTTTTGTTGCTGTCGGCGCCGGCCATCTGGCTGGTCCAGACAGCGTCGTCACCATGCTGCGCGACAAGGGCTATGAGGTGGAGGGGCCGTAAGCGCCGTTCCGGCGCGCCGGGCGTCAGTCCGGCGGGTTGCCTTCCCAGTCGATGATCCAGTTGATCTGGTCTTCCTCGAGCACGCTGTCCTCACTGACAGTGCGGCCGAGCACGGAATGCCCCTTTTCATGGATGCGATTGCGATCCCCGCAGACGAGATGGTGCCAATCCGCCAGCCCCCGGCCTTCATTGATCCTTCGATACGCGCAGCTCTTCGGCATCCATTTGAGGTCCGATACGCTTTGCGGTGTCAGGATGATGCAGTCCGGGACCTTCTCCTTGCGGTTCTCATAATCTGAGCAGCTGCAGGTCTCGGGATCGAACAACCGGCAGTGAAGGCGCGTATATGCCACCTCGCCGGTATCCTCGTCTTCCAGCTTGAGCAGACAACACTTGCCGCAGCCGTCGCAGAGTGACTCCCATTCTTCTCTGGTCAGCTCGGACAGCTGTTTCGTTTCCCAGAAGGGCCGGCTCATCGTCGAGCTCCCGGTCTAATGGACCACGTCCTGCCATTCAGGATGACGCTGAAGCTGGACCTTGGCAAACCCGCAGACCGGAAGAAGCTGAAAGCCATCCTGGCGCGCCTTTTCAACCAGCGCGCCGACGAGTTTCGTTCCAAGACCCCTGCCGCCCAGAACAGATGGCACGCCGACAAAGTCGACACGCATCACATCCGGTTTCGCCCAGCCATAGCGAATTTCCAACTCATGGCCTTCGACATCTGCTGTCAGTCGTTGCCCGGAACCCTTGAGAACGAGGTCGCTCATCTCAGTACGTCCTGCCATTCGGGGTGTTTCTCGATCTGCGCCTTCGCATACGGACAGAGCGGGACAATTCTGCGGCCCTCGGCGCGGGCATCGTCGACAGCGCGTTTCACCAGGGCTTGCCCGATGCCCCGCCCGCCCAACGCCTGAGGAACGCCGGTATGGTCAATGATTATGATGCTCTCGCCAGCGCGGGAATAAGTCATTTCGGCCACGTGGCCGTCGAGGGATACGGAGTAGCGACCGCCACTATCGGTTTCGCTGCGATGAATTTCAAATGTGCTCAACGGGGCCTGCAATACCAAATCGTTTCGATTGCAGTCTGGTATTATGAATAGTCAGACCATGGCAAGCGATCTTGCGCCGGTCAGGCCTCGTCCTGCTTCTTCTTTTCGTCAGAAGACAGACCCAGTTCGTCCTTGACCTCCTGGACAGCTTCCTGGCCCTTGCCTTCGGCCTGTTTGAGCTTGCCTTCAGCCTCGAGCTTCCGGTTGCCGGTTACAACGCCGGCGACTTCCTTGATCTTGCCTTCTACCTGCTTACCAATTCCTTTGGCTTTTTCATTGGCCATTTTAGGCCTCCTTTCGATTCTAATTACAACAACGGGTCAGATGGGCGGCGGGTTCCGGCTATCGCGAGATTCATTCGCCATGCTAGGTGGCTGGCCATGACCAGATTGCCGCCAAGACCAAAGCTGAGCTGGAAAGAGGATGGAACGCCTGCCGATGACGGGGTCGGGGATGTCTATTTCTCACGCCACGACGGCCTGGAAGAAACCCGAGCGGTCTTTCTTCAAGGGTGCGGCCTGCCCGAACGATGGCTCGCACGACCGAATTTCACCGTTGCCGAGCTTGGGTTTGGTACCGGGCTCAACTTCCTTGCGGCGTGGCAGCTCTGGCAGCAGACACGAAACCCTCATCAATGGCTTCATTTCGTCAGCTTCGAAGGCTTTCCCCTGGATGCCGAGGATGCCCGCCGCGCCTTGGCCGCATGGCCGGAATTGCGGACCTTCAGCGACAAGCTGATTGACGCCTGGCCTGAGCGTGCGTTCGGCGTCCAGCGGATCGTCTGGCCCGAGGACCGGATCACATTGACGCTGCATACCGGCGATATTTGCGAGACACTGCCGCAGTCTGAACTGCACGCCGACGCCTGGTTCCTCGATGGATTCTCGCCCACCAAGAATGAACGCATGTGGAGCGAAGCGCTCTGGCCGCATGTGCGTGAGCGTTGCCGCGAAGGCGCGCTTCTGGCGACGTTCACGGTGGCTGGCGGCGTTCGGCGCGGCTTGTCGGCAGCAGGCTTCGAGGTTGAGAAGAAACCCGGTTTCGGGCGCAAGCGCGAACGCCTTGAAGTGCGCGCGCCCGCCGATATCGACCGGCCTGCCGACAGCCATGGGCTGCGGCCCATGGGTCAGGCGCCCCAGCAGGTTAGAATTATCGGGGCAGGCATCGCTGGCGCGTGCGCGGCCCGCATCCTTCTCGACCGTGGAATCGCGGTCGAGGTCATCGATGCAGCCCCCGGTCCCGCCAAGGCCGCCAGCGGCAACCCGCTCGCCCTCGTCATGCCGCGGCTTGATGCAGGCGACACGGTGCAGGCCCGCTTATTGGTGGATGCCTACCTCGCTGCCAGGCGCTTTTTTGCCGGACGGCCGGGCGCCTGGGAGACAACGGTGGCCCACCGGCCGAAAGATGAGAAGGAAGCCGAACGGATTTCGAAGGTCCTCGCCGACCCGCCTCTGGGACTTGAGAATCTGGAAGCGCTGGCCGGCGGCGGCCTGCTGCACAAGGGCGCGCTGATCCTGCAGCCGGATGTGCTCCTACCGTCGCTGCTGGAAGGGGCAGATTGCCGATTCCACACAAGGCTCGAACCGGAAGGTCTCGAAGACGATATTCCGACCATTCTGGCGACCGGTCACTCGGCTGGCGCTTTCATGAAGTGGCTCGATATCGAAGGGCGGCTTGGCCAGGTTGAGTGCGTAGAGACTGAGGTCGACGCGCCCGCATCGGCCACAGCTTCGGGAGACTACGCCATCGCGCTTGGGCGAAGGCGTGTCTGGGGGGCGACGTTCGAGCGCTGGGAGGGTGGCTCGATTGAGGAAAGCGAAACGGCGCGCGCTTCGAATATGGATGCCCTGGACGCGCTGGCACCTTACTGGTGGCATGAGGCGCGGAAAGGACAGGTCACGAGCCGGGCCAGCGTCAGGGCGACGACACCGGACCGTCTGCCCCTGATCGGACGTCTTCCAGATTATGAGAGGGCGATCGACGTTTTTGACGGTGTGCGTCATGGGCAATCCCCAAAAGACGATGCCCCGCTCGCCGGCCACCTGCTGATTGCTGGCGGGTTCGGCTCGCGGGGCTTCACCTGGGGGCCCTGGGCTGGGGAAATCCTGGCTGGGCTGGTCCTTGATGAACCGGCCCCGGCGACGCAGTCAGCGCTTCGGGCGGTATCGCCCATGCGACAGGTTCTGCGGCGCCTGAAGCGCGGCGGCTAGCTGTCAGCCAGCCGCTGCGAAGATGACCTGAACGCCCCGTTCGAGATCGGCCTGCATCGTCATGTGCACACCGCCGGCCTCGATATGCAGCCCGCCCGAAAAACTTGCGAAGGCGACGGCTGCAAGGGTGACAAGCGCAGCGCCGAAGGCGATCATTCCGCTTGTCCTGAGTCTGCTAGTCATTTGTGACCCCTGAATTTGTGGGTTGGTGAAAATCGGCTCTGGCCTTGGTCGCCGGACTGGTTCGGGCATGTGAAGGATGAGAGCCGACATGGTTAGTTCTTTTCGAGGTTGCGAAACTCGCGGCGCAGGCGCCACTCGTCGGAGGTGACATTCCGCTCCAGGTTCTGGAGGCGGTCCTCAAGGTCCATGAAGGTGTACTTCAGGCCCGAATAGGTCGCCCGCGGCCGGTCGGAGACGCCGCGCCAGAAAGCCTCCTCGTCAGGCTGCAGGTGCGAATACCCGCGAGGCGCTTTCGGCACGATCAGGATCATCACGATATAGGCGATGAAGATCAGCGGACCGGCGAACAGGAAGAAGGATGCAACCGCCAGCAGGCGCACAACGATCGGATCCCATCCGAAGCGCTCTGCGATGCCGCCGCAGACCCCGGCCCAGACACGGTGATGGCGTGAACGGTAGAGGCGCTTGGGGTTGCGCGAGCGGAACATGTCGTCTTCGTCAGCCCCGTGCACACGGTCGCGGTAACGGCGATGGTGAGAAGAATGGGTCATTTGAAGTTTTGTCCTATTGGTCGAAGGAAGAGCGAGGCCGGCGGGGGGCCGGAATCTCGTCGTCCGGTTGTGTGTCTGTCAGCTTTTCGAGTGTCTCGATGCGCCGTTCCATGGCCTTGGCGGAGCGCCACAGGTCTTCCAGCATCCGCTCATCATCCGGCTCCAGGCTGTTCTGCTTCCGCCAGAGGGTGATGTAGTGAAACACCATTGCCGGAAACACGATGAAGAGGGAAACGACCGCAACGATCGCGACGATAAATTCGGGGTCCATACCTTAGCCTTCCTTCGTCTCAGCCTGGTTCTCCACACGCTGGAGGATGAGGCCGGGAACGATGATAACCGATAGAATGGCGGCAAGCACGATCAGGGAGGAAATCATGGTCTCTTACTCCTCGTTCTTTTCTGTTTTCGAGGTTTTCGATGCCGACTTGGCACGCGACTTCTTCAGGGCTTCGAGTTCCTTCTCGACCTTCTCGTCGCGCTCAAGCTCGGCGAACTGGGCTTCAAGGCTCGGCTCGCGGCCCTTGATCGTGTCGGCATAGGCTTCCATTTCGTCGACCTTGCGTTCCACGCTGGCGTAGCGGGCGAGCGCATCGTCCACCTTGCCGTCATAGGTCTGCGAGCGCATGCGGATGCGTTGCTCGGCAGCTTCGCGGCGCATCATCAGCGCCCGATGCTTGGCCTTGGCCTCGTCGAGTTTGGCCTGAAGCTTGGACAGGTCGTCCTGATGCTTCTCAAAGGCTTCTTCAGCGGCAACCATCGCATGCTTGCGGCGATCGATCTCGCCTTCGGCTTTTTGCTTGGCAATCAGTGCACCGCGGGCAAGATCCTCGCGGCCCTTGTCTATGGCGACGCCGGCCTTGGTTTCCCAGTCTTCGCGGACACGGGTGTAGTACTCGATCTCACGCTCCATTTCCTTCTTGTCGGCCATGGCGCGGGCGGCAGAGGTGCGAACCTCGACCAGCGTGTCTTCCATCTCCTGGATGATCAGACGTGCAATTTTTTCTGGGTTTTCGGCGCTGTCCAGCATCGCGTTGATGTTGGAGTTGATGATGTCGCCGAGGCGGGAAAACAGTCCCATTTTATTATCCTTTCAGTCTCGGTGAATTGGGGGGAGGAAACGACAGCCTCTTACAGGGCTTAGAAAAACAGGCCGCCGAGAAAGACGCCTGCAGCGAAGAACATCCAGCACTCGGCCGGACGCGAAGCCAGCCAGCGGCCAAAACGGCCACCTTCGTGGCGGGCTTCCTGGTAGCGGGTGTCATAATGGTGGTCGGTCATTTTCTTGTCAGTCCTTCAGTCGGTTGTGGCGACGCCCATCGCCTGTATGCCATTCCTATTTCAAGGACCGTGCCAGTTTGGTCGTAACCAATTAAAACCTTGTTTTTGCGTTATTTATTTTTATTCAGCAAATTTTGGCTTGAGAAATATTAGCTATTTTGACGAATTTAGTTGGTTGAATCGACCGATAATTTAGCTATTTTAACTGCATGCTTGGTCAAACACCCCAAATTGTCGGTGAGGCGCCGGAATGGCTGTCGGCGCTTGAGCATGTCTCGCGGCTCGCCCCGCTTGACCGGCCTGCGCTGGTCATCGGCGAGCGCGGCACAGGCAAGGAGCTGATCGCCGAGCGGCTGCACTTCCTGTCCCGGCGCTGGGACGGCCCTTATGTGAAAGTGAACTGCGCAGCGCTTTCCGATGATCTTCTCGACAGCGAACTTTTCGGCCATGAGCGCGGCGCCTTTACCGGGGCAACCGATCGCCGTCAGGGCCGGTTCGAACTGGCAAATGGGGGCACGATCTTTCTCGACGAGATCGCAACCGCCTCCCAGCGCGTGCAGGAGAAGCTGCTCAGGGTCATCGAATATGGCGAGTTCCAGCGCCTCGGTGGTGAGAAGGTCCTGTCCACCGATGTGCGCGTGGTGGCCGCAACCAATATTGACCTGCCTTCAGCCGTCAGGCGCGGCAGGTTTCGCGCAGACCTGCTCGACCGGCTGGCCTTCGATGTCATTACTCTGCCGCCGCTGCGCTATCGCAAGGGCGATGCAAGCTTGCTGGCCGATTTTTTCGCGCGTCGCATGGCGCGCGAGATGATGGAGGACTTCCCAGGCTTTGCGCCGTCGGCCATCGCCGCCATCGAGGCGCATACCTGGCCGGGCAATGTCCGTGAGCTGCGAAACTTCGCCCAGCGCGTGACCGCGCGAGCGCTGGCAACACCGTCGCCTGACCCCATCCGCTTCGATCCGGATGCGCTCGATCCGTTCGCGTCGCCCTTCCGTCCGCCTGCGGACTTGAAAGATACGCCAGAAGCCCCACCTGAGCGCGCTCGCCCTTCAATCCCAAAACCTGAGCTCGGCCGCCCGTTTTCCGAGCAGACTAAACTTTTTGAAACCGCCTTGATCGATGCCGCCCTTGCGGCACATGATGGTCATCAGGGAAAAGCCGCTGAAGACCTTGGACTGACCTATCACCAGTTTCGGGGCCTGTTGCGGAAACACGATTACGGAAAGAAACCGGGCAAACCGGACGACGACTAACGGGCCTGACAGCGTTTTCTTAATCCCAACCTGCAAAGGAGTTCACCATGCAGGCTTCCCGGACCGCTCTTCAGCAAGGACTCGGCGCCCCCGAGCCGCGCCGCGATTCAACCGAGTTTCTCGGCCTGCCTTTCCAGGCCATGCAGACTCGCCAGGCCGCGCGGCAGATTGCTGCGCATACACTGGAATCCGACCGCTTCTGGTATGTCGTCACCCCGAATGTCGACCACATGGTCCGGCTGTCGCGCCAGCCCGACTTGCGCTCGCTCTATGATGGCGCTGGGATGATCCTGAATGACAGCCGGATTCTCGAACTCCTGGCGAAATGGGACAAGCTGGATCTGCCCGCCTCGCCGGGCGCCGATGTGGTGCAGGCCCTGTTCGAACGCGAGATCGATCCGGAAGAGCCCGTCGTGGTCGTGGGCTGCACAGCAAGCGAGATCACCGCACTCAAAGCCAAATTCGGACTATCCGATGTGCGCTGGCACGATGCGCCCATGGGCCTGCGGAAAAACCCCGAAGCCATCCGCAAGGCGGCCGAGTTCATGGCGACGAACAAGGCGCGCTTCCACTTTATCTGTGTTGGCTCGCCGCAACAGGAAATGGTTGCGACAGCAGCTCGCGAGCTCGGCACCGTCACGGGCGTTGGTATCTGCTGCGGGGCCAGCCTCGACTTCCTGACCGGAAAGAGCCGGCGCGCCCCCGAATGGATGCGCCGCGCGCGGCTTGAGTGGCTTCACCGGCTGACCAATGAACCCCAGCGCATGGCGAAGCGCTACATTATCGATGGTCCGAAGATTTTCTCGCTTTGGCTCGCTGACAGGCGCCAGCGCCGAGAGCGCGCCGAAAGCCGCTAGGCAGCCGATCGTGTTCTATTTGGCGTCGGGATCATAACGGCCGCCGCGCAGGACGAAGCGCCGGTCGCAATAGCCGCACTCGACCATTTCATCATCGCCCATCTCGTACCAGACGATCGGATGGCCGAGCGGACCGTTGCCGCCATCACAGGCGACGCGATGCTCGTCGGTCACAATGGTTTCCGGTGCGTCCGGCAGTGGCTTTGTCGACATGGTGTTCCTGCTTCCCCGATGACAATATTGCCTGAAAGAGGCTTGGCGCATAGGTAGTCGCTGTCGCGCCTGCACGTCAATTGGCGAGGGCACCGGCGCGGCGCCATGCCGGGAGGACCGATGAAACCGAAACTCTACCACTGCCGCAATGCACGCTCCTTCCGCCCGCTCTGGGCGATGGAGGAGCTTGAGATGGACTATGAGCTGATCGTCCTGCCTTTCCCGCCGCGCGTGCATTACAAGCCCTATCTCGATATCAACCCGCTCGGCACCATCCCCTTCTTCGATGACGGCCAGGCGAAGATGACCGAATCGACCGGCATCTGCGAGTATCTGGGCAACAGGTACGGGCCGACCGATCTCGTCGTGAAACCCGATGAAGCCGAGTATGGCGCCTATCTGAACTGGATGTTCTTTTCCGACGCGACGCTGACGTTCCCGCAGACGCTGGTGCTGCGCTACGAGATGCTTGAGCCGAAATCGCGGCGCCAGCCCCAGGTGGCAGACGACTACCGTATGTGGTTCTCTGGCCGGCTGACCCATGTCGAGCGGCGGCTCGAGCACAAAAAGTGGATCGCCGCGGACCGCTTCACCATGGCCGATATCGCAATCGGATATGCGATCCTGCTGGCCTCCGTCCTGCCGCCACTGGAACCATGCATCACGCCGACCTGCAAAGCCTATCTCGACCGACTGCGGGAACGGCCTGGCTTTATCCGCGCGCAGAACATGCAAAAAGAAACCCCGGTGGTTCAGGTTTAGGATTGGGCGTCCTATATGACGCGCTCGACGTGATCATGGAGGCTACATGTCCGCACCTGACTATGCCATCGAGGCCGAAGGGCTGGAGAAGGTTTACGCTGCTTCCGGGAAGATGCCCGAGAAGCGCGCACTCAAGTCGATCGATCTCAAAGTACCGCGCGGGCAGATTTTTGGGTTGCTGGGTCCAAACGGGGCGGGCAAGTCGACCTTCATCAACATCCTTGCCGGGCTGGTGACCAAGACGGGCGGCAAGGCGAAGATCTGGGGCATGGACATCGATCAGCATCCGCGGGCCTCGCGGGCGGCGATTGGCGTCGTGAACCAGGAAATCACGATGGACCCCTTCTTCACGCCCGAAGAGGCACTTGAGTTGCAGGCGGGTTTTTACGGCGTTCCGAAGGGTGAGCGCCGGACGGATGAAATTCTTGAAGCCGTGGGTCTGCTGGACAAGCGCGATGCCTATGTCCGCCAGCTTTCAGGCGGCATGAAGCGCCGCCTGATGGTGGCCAAGGCTCTCGTTCACAATCCGCCGGTGCTGATCCTCGACGAGCCGACCGCTGGTGTCGATGTCGAGCTTCGCCGCTCGCTCTGGCAATATGTCCGCCGCCTGCATGACGCCGGGACGACGATCATACTGACCACTCACTATCTGGAAGAAGCCGAGGAACTCTGCGACCAGATCGCCATCGTCAACCATGGCGAAATCATCGCCTGCGAGCCGACCAGCCAGCTGCTGAAACGCCTCGACCAGCGTATCCTGCGTGTGACCCCGCGCGAGCCGCTCAACGCCATACCGGAAAGCCTGAGCCATCTCGATGCGAAGCTGCTGAATTCCGGCGATCTCGAGATTGCCTATCGCAACAGCGAGACCGGCATCGGTCGGCTGCTTGAACAGGTGCGGGAAGCCGGGGTCGGCGTGGCCGATCTGTCGACCGACCAGCCGAACCTGGAAGACGTATTCGTCGCGATGACGAGCGAGCCGGCCTGATCAGGGCCTAGTCGACACGCCGGACCATGAAGCCCGTTCGCGGGAAGTGAACATGGATCGTTTCGGCCTGGTCGTCATGGCGGTGCAGGATGATCCGGTCCGCAGCCGCAATGACGATCTCGCCCTCAACCCAGTCGCGGCCATAATCATCCGGCGCGACAGCGACTTTCTCACCCGGCTCGAATTCCTGCAGCTCGCCATCGGTCTTGGCCGCCTTGAGGCGCGGCGCCGCTTTGCGTGCAATTTCGATGGCCTGCTCGCCGGTGATCGACTCCGGCGCCTGCCCCTCGATTTCCTTCATGCGCTCATACCAGTCCTTGGTCCGCGGCGCGGACTGGAGACAGGTCTCCAGGAAGTCGGGCAGGTTCTGTTCCATGAACCAGAGATTCATGTGAACATGCACATCGACCAGGCCAGGTTTCATGCCGATGATCCACTGACCGCCACCTGCCCCGTGTCCGCCCTGCAGGCGTTCTTCTACCCACATCAGCTGGGCACGCCACTGATCGCGCAGCATCGGAGCGACAGCGGCCATGGCCTTGGTGTCGAATTCCCGGCCGCTCATGGCCGTACGGTCTTTCTTGAAGTCTTCCGGCACCTGGTCGCCCAGGGCTCCGAAGATCACGGCAACGCTCGTCTGGAACCACTTCCCATCCGCCCATGAACCGATCATGCTGGACAGGCCTTCATGGCCGGGCAGCTCGATGCCTGGCAAGGGAAAGCGTTCTTCCAGAACGCGCAGGATGAGGGCGGTGTCACAGAAAATGTCCGCGCCGATCTGCATCACAGGGGTCTTCCGGTAACCACCGGTCAACGGCATCAGAAGTGGCTTCGGCATGATGTTCGGGATTTCGACGCCCGCCCAGCCAAGGTTCTTCATACGCAAGGCCAGCCGGACTTTCTCCGAGAACGGAGACCGGTCATAATGGTGCAGGATAATCGATTGCGGACCAGCCATATCTTTTATCAACCCCTATGCTTTCAAGGCCCTGTCAGTTTCGAGGGCTTGCCCTACCTAGTGAAAACGCCTTCATGCGGTAAACGATATACAGAGAAGCACAAGAGGAAGCCCAGATCATGCTCGACCCCGTTGCGATGCCGCATCTTGCCGACATTCCGCGCGTCCAGGCCGGACGCATACCCGAAAAGCCGGCTTTCTGGTTCGAAGGTGAGACCACCACTTTCGGCGAACTCGACACGCGCGCCAACCAGGTCGCCAATGGTCTTGTTGCACTCGGTGTACAGCCTGGCGACCGCGTCGCTTATCTCGGCAAGAACATGGCGGTCTATTACGAGATGCTTTTCGGTTGCGCCAAGGCGCGCGCCGCCATGACCGGCATCAACAATCGTCTCGCTCCGCCGGAAATGCAGTTCATTCTTTCCGATAGCGAGTCGAAAATCCTTTTCGTCTCGGCTGATTTTTACGAGGCAGCGACGAAGATTGCGAGCCAATGCCCGGAGCTGAAGCAGATTATCGCGATCGATGGCGGACATGAGGAATGGCCTGCCTACGCAGACTGGCGCGACAGCCAGAATACGGATGCGCCGGGCATCTCACCGCAAGGCAGTGACGATGTCATCCAGCTCTATACCTCCGGCACGACCGGCCTGCCCAAAGGTGTGATGCTGACAAATGACAACTACCGCGCCGTCTTCGAGGAAGCCGGAAAGCTGGCCTGGTCAGCTTATGAAGAAGGTGAGGTGGTGATGAACGCCATGCCGCTTTTCCACGTGGCAGGCTGCAATATCGGCATTCTCGCAACAGCGCAGGGCGCCAAGACGGTGGTCCTGCGCGAAATCGACCCGAAGGTCATCCTGGACCTGGCGGAAGAGCACAAGGTCAACCACACTTTCTGGGTGCCTGCCGTGATCCTGATGCTGAGCCAGTATCCGGGTGTGGATGATCGCGACTTCTCAAGCCTGAAGACGATTTCCTATGGCGCCTCGCCGATTGCGGAAGACTTGCTGAAACGCGCGGTGGACCTGTTCGGCGCGAAGTTTACCCAGCTTTACGGCCTGACGGAGACGGTCGGCCTTGGAACTTATCTGCCGCCCGAAGCGCATGATCCTTCATGGGGCAAACTGCGCTCTTGCGGTGTGCCCTATCCCACATCAGTGGTTCGAGTTGTCGATGGCGATGACAAACCGCTTCCCACCGGCGAGGTCGGCGAAATCGTCATCAAGGGCGGGTTCGTGATGAAGGGCTACTGGCACCGGGAAGAAGCCACTGACGAGGCCCTCGAAGGCGGGTTCTTCCATACGGGAGATGCCGGCTATTTTGACGAGGACGGCTTTCTCTACATCCATGACCGCATCAAGGACATGATCGTGTCCGGCGGCGAGAACGTCTACCCGGCCGAGGTCGAGAACGCCGTGTTTGGTCATCCTGCCATCGCCGACGTTGCTGTGATCGGCATCCCAAGCGAAAAGTGGGGCGAGGAGGTCAAGGCCATTGTCGTCCTGAAAGAAGGCGAGCAAGCTACCGCTAAGGACATCATCGCCTGGACGCGCGAAAAGATCGCCGGTTACAAATGTCCGAAATCGGTCGACTTCGCGGACGCCTTGCCGCGCAATCCGTCAGGAAAAATCCTCCGCAAGGACCTGCGCGAGCCCTACTGGGAAGGCACTGACCGGCGCGTCAGCTAATTTTCCCTGTCAGTTTCGATAGGGTCGGCGGCGCGTGACGCAAGGTCATATTCCGGTTTCGCTTGGAATTGGTTTTGCCACGGGTACTATTCCGCAAAACACGACATCGAAGGGAGACCACCATGGCCGACGGACAGGCGCTGCCGCCCTTCCGCCCCCTGCCGCAGAAAGAGCCGGACATCGAAATGGTCCGCAAGCCGGACGGGACGATCTATCTGACACCACGCCAGGCACCGGGCGACCGTCCGAAAACCATACCGCATTGTCTTGATGAACGGGCAAGCGAACATCCCGACCGGGTGTGGCTGAAGCAGCGCGACCCGCAGACCGATGAATGGCGCGCCCTGACCTATGGCGAAGGCAAGAAAAAGGTCGATTCACTGGCGCAGGCACTCCTCGACATGGGCGCTGGTCCTGATGCGCCGGTCATGATCCTGTCAGGCAACTCGATTGAGAGCGCACTCGTGATCCTGGCGGCCCAGAAGATCGGGGCACCTGCGGCGCCGATCTCTGTGCCCTACTCCACGATGTCCAGCGACTTCGGGAAGCTGAAACACTGCTTTGGTGCGGTGAAGCCCAAGGCGATTTTTGTGCAGCAGGTGGAGCCGTTCAAACCGGCGCTCGACGCGCTTGGCGATCACGGTTGCACGGTCTTCGCCAAGGAAGGTGCGACCAACGAGATCCGCTCCTTCGACGAACTGGCTGCGACTGAGCCCACGGCAGCCGTGTCCGAGGCCATGTCGAAGCTGAACGATGACAGCGTTGCGAAATACCTCTTCACATCCGGCTCGACTGGCATGCCCAAACCTGTGCCGACGACGCAGGGCGCCATGTGCTCGATGATCGCGGGGCAGGACGGCCTGCGCGACGACGAGCGCGACCCGGATTATGATCCGGACGAAGTGCATGACGTCCTCGACTGGCTGCCCTGGAACCACATCTCCGGGTCGAACGTGAACTTCAATGGTGCGCTGTGGAATGGCGCGACGTTCTGGATCGATGGCGGCAAGCCGACGCCACAGCTTTTTGGCGAAACGATCCGCAATATCCGGGAAGTCAGCCCTTCCAGTTTCGGGACAGCCCCAATCGCCCTGTCCATGCTGGCCGATGCCATGGAGCATGATGACGACCTGCTGGAAGCCTTCTTCAAGAATATGCGCTCGATCGGCTATGGCGGCGCCACCCTGTCAGACGACCTCTATGACCGGCTGCAGGCTCTCGCCATCAAGGCCACGGGCAAGCGTATTCCGATTGTCACCATGTATGGCGCCACGGAGACCCAGGGCATCACGGTCGTTCACTGGGTCGTCGACCGCGTCGGCCTGATTGGGCTGCCGCTGCCCGGAATGACGCTGAAACTGGTGCCGAATGGCTCCAAGATGGAAGTGCGCGTCAAAGGCCCGAGCGTGATGAGCGGCTATCTGAACATGCCCGAGAAGAATGCCGAGACCTTCGATGAGGAAGGCTATTACAAACTCGGCGATGCGGCGATCATGGTCGACGAAAATGACCCCAACAAGGGCATCATCTTCGACGGACGCGTCGGCGAGGACTTCAAACTGTCCACGGGTACCTGGGTCAGCGTTGGCACGCTGCGGCCGGACCTTGTCGCGGCCTGCTCGCCGCTGGTCTTCGATGCTGTTCTGACCGGACAGGACAAGGATTTCGCTGGCGCGATGTTCTGGCCGTCGCAGGCGACCTTCGAGACCTATGTCAAGGAAGCGGGCGGTGACATGCAGAAGGCCTTCATCCGGCTGACTGGCGAGCTGACGGAGAAGGTTCGCGCGTTCAATGCGAAGGAAAAGGGGTCTTCAAGGCGCATCAAGCGGTTCCTTGTCATGACCGAACCGCCATCCATCGACGCAGGCGAAATCACGGACAAGGGTTATGTGAACCAGCGCGCCGTCATCGACCGGCGGACGGATCTGGTCAAAAGCATTTACACTGATCCGCCGGGGCCGGGCGTCGTCGAACCCTGAGTAACCGGTTTGCAGGATTTTCCGTTCTACACTTAGTCTGCTGATGAGTGCAGAACCGGAGCGGACCGTCATGTTTGACGCGCGAAGCAGCACGCAGAAGGGACTGGGCCTGGGCTTCGGCCTCGGTGTAACCGGCCTCGTTGCCGCATTATTCTTCGGCGCGCTGTACGCGCCGTCCCTGACCGGCCCGGGAAAATCCGTAGTCGAAGCCGAAGCCAGCGCCAGTACGCCGTCGGATAGCGTGCTGGACAGCGCCTTCAGCGATGAGGCTACGCGCACCTATATCCGCAAACTGAGGCGCACTTTCCCATCGGCGGCAGCCGATCTTGAAACCAGCATTCGACGGGCGCTTCGCCGGGATGCCGACGAGGTCGAGCTTGGCCTGATCGTACTGCAGGCAGGGGTGAAGGAGATCGCTGGCAGCGTCGACCGTCTGGCCAGGGCGGATGTGCGCTATTTCGATTCCATCGTCGACCTCTCGCAGGCACAGCTCGATGCCCTCCAGCGGTCTGGCGCGCCATACTGCATGGGCAATGACCTCATGATGTTTGCGGGCCTTTCAGAGCAGCAGCTCTATCGCGCCATCTTTGACCGGGTGGGCCACGGCGCCGGTCTCTATGAATATGCGCTTGGCGTGAATGGCATCCTGCTCAATGCGATTCAGGATGCACGCACCTCGCCGAAGTCCTACGGTCCTCTTACCCATGACGATCAACAGTCCCTGCAGGCGCTTGGCCTGGCCCTTGTGACCCATCCGCAGATCGTGATGCTGCTCACGACGGAGGGAAAGACGCGTAGCGAGATGGATTCGGTTCTGGCTGATACAAATTTCTGTTCGCTGACAACCGATATTCTCGACAAGGTCGAAGCCCTGCCGGCAGAAACGCGGGGCAGGCTCTGGGCGGAAGCCCTGTACCAGGTGTCGAGCGGGCGCTGGCGCTACACGCTTTACCGCTACACCGGCTACTGACCGCCCAATTTTTGCCCTCCCCAAGTCTTACGCATCGCAAGCAACAGCAGTAGGGTGCGGCTCATGGCCATCGACGAGACCATCAAGTCCTTCCTGGACCGTTTCAAGCTGCCCGATTTTTCGCGGCTCGACTGGAAACAGTCGACCGATCGCCTGCGCCAGAGCTTCTATCGTGCCAGCCGGGCGGTCGAGCGCGATGCGCCAGAACTTGCAGAAATCTCGACCCTGCCGGTCGATGGCGCCGATGGGGCCTTGAGAGGTCGGCTCTACACGCCTCTGGGCGCAGGCATAGGACCGGGTCCGGGCATCGTTTTCTTTCATGGCGGGGGGTTCGTCCTCGGCGATCTCGACAGCCATGACATGATATGTCGGCGCCTGGCCGCTGCCTCGAGGTGCCGCGTTCTTTCAGTCGATTACCGGCTGGCACCCGAACACCCCTTCCCGGCGGCCCATCAAGATGCGGTCGCCGCTTGGGAATGGGCCACCCAGCGTACGGATGTTCTGGCCATGGACCCGGATCGGCTTTGTGTCGCAGGCGACAGCGCTGGCGGCAACCTGTCGGCCTTCCTCGCCCAGGAGATGAACCGGGCAAGCGGTCCGCTGCCGGCCTTCCAGCTGCTTCTCTACCCGCTGGTCCAGTTTGCCGACATCCGGTCGAAGAAATCCAGCTTCCAGGAAGGCTTCTTCATTTCGCAGAACCTGTTCGACTATTTCCGGGACGCCTACATCCACTCCGATACCGATCGTATGGATCCGCGCGTATCGCCCCTGTTCGCCGATGATGCGTCTTTCCGGGGCCTGCCGCCGGCTCATCTGGTCCTTTGCGGCTGGGACCCCCTCAAGGACGAGGGCCGGGCCTACGCCGCCAAACTGGCGGCCCACGGCGTTCCTGTTACAATCCGCGAGCATCCCGGCATGGTGCATGGATTCATGAACCTGACGGCCGTTTCGATGCCGGCCCGCGAGGCGATCCGTGAAGCCGGCGAGGTTGTCGGCTCCGCTCTCGGGGCAATCTGACGCCCGCTCCAGGCCATTCAAATTCACATCGGCGCGGGCCTCGAAATTTCGGTTAACATGTGGTTATCATCGCCAATGCGGGGGTGGCCTGAGTGACAGGGATAGCAAGACGATGATTTTCCGTAACAAGTTGGTGGCCGCTATGACCGGGCTGGGACTATGCCTCGGCCTGGCCGCCTGCGATCGGACCGACGAACGTGTCGATCGCCTTGAGGACATCAGCCGCGGCGTGCTCGACCAGCTCGGCGGCGGGTCTGGTGCAGAGCGCGATGCGATGCAATCAGCGCCAGTCTCGGCGAGGGCCCTTGCCGGAAAAATCCTCGAAGCCTCGCCCGTCCTGCCTGGCGCGACCGCCCCGCAGAAATTCGTTGTCGGCTCAATCGTCGCGAAACCACGCGACATGCCTCCGCCGGCTTCTGCATCCCGCTCGCTCAACGTCCCCACCATGGCTGACTACGACGCCTATGTCGCCGGCGATGAAGCCGACGCCGTCATTGTCGTGCCTTCTGAAGAGGACCTCGCCATGATGGAATCCGGCGAGTCCGTGGCCGCCAGCGTCGAGGCACCGAGATCGATCAGCCGCTCGGCCACGAGCAGCCGGCGCATTATCGCCATCGATCCGCGATCGCGCGACCTCTCAGCGTCTGGCGGGATAGTATCAAGGGAAGTCATTCAGGATTCCAAGGCGCTCAGGGCCCCGCTCGGGGAGCGTACACTCTCGATACCCGAAGCCGACGTGTCGCCAGATGGCGGCGCCGCAGCACCACAAGAGCCTCTTCCACCCAAATTGGCGGAGCGCCGCCTGATGATGCCGCGCGCAGCGATGTCGTCCCAGATGGTAGCCGAGACGCGCATGATCGAAACGGCGCAACGCTATGGCCTTGCTGCCAATATCCAGCGCTCACGGTCCGGCCAGATGGTCATCGAGGTCGGCTCGCGTGCGATGAGCCCGACCCGGTACGACGCCAATGACAAGCTGGCCCCGCCTATCGCGGAGGATGACGGTCTGGAGTGCCCTGAAAACCCGACCGCCGAGCAACTGCAGGCAGACCCGCGGCTGGCAACGGTCTGCGTCATCCGGGACCTGCAGAACAGCGGCGATTTCGAATATGTCGAGAAGGACTGGGTCTATCATCACCAGATGATCCGGCGTCCGAAGAATGGCGGCCCGTCGACGACGTCCACGATTACGCCGAACGATCCGCTCTGGAGCCTGCAATGGAACTTTCTTGGTCAGGGCATAGGCGAAGGCAAATCCCAAGGCGGCGCAGGCTTCGTCGATTTCTGGACGAGCCAGGCGACACAAGGCTCCGGCGAAGTGGTTGTCGCCGTGGTCGATACGGGCCTCGAAATGGATCACCCCGATATCAAGGACTCGCCCAACCTCGCCAAGGGCTGGGACATGGTTACCGACATAAACATGGCCAATGACGGCGACAGCAGGGACCCCGATCCCAACGATCCCGGCGACGTATGCCCGGAGGAATTCGTTTACGAGAACACCTATCACGGCACGCATGTGGCCGGCACGGTCGGTGCGAGCGTGACCAACAATGCCGCAGGCGTTGCCGGTGGCGCATGGAACGTGAAAATCGTCCCGGTCCGCGCACTCGGAAAATGCGGCGGCCGTCTCTCCGACATCAATGACGCCATCCGCTGGGCGGGTGGGCTCATTCCCGAATATGACGAACTCGGCAACGAGGTCTGGAACGACAATCCGGCCGATATCATCAACCTGTCCATAGGCATTTTCCGCTTCTGCCCTGCCTCGATGCAGGACGCCATCGACGAGGTTGTCGAGCGCGGCGTGGTCGTCGTGGCCGCAGCCGGAAACGACAAGGTCTCGACGCAGTATTACGCGCCCGGCGGCTGCAACAATGTGATTTCGGTTGCCGCGGGCGATGCGCGGGGCATCATGGCGCCCTATTCCAACTATGGTGCGGAAGTCGATATCCTCGCGCCGGGCGGCGATCTTACGCGCGACGACAATGGTGACGGCCGGCCGGATGGCATCCTGTCGACCAAGACAGCGCATGACTGTGTCGACCCGGTCACCAATGAGAGTATCGACGATTGCTTCTACGCCTATGAGCAAGGCACCAGCATGGCGGCCCCGCACGTCTCGGCCGCGCTTGCCCTGATCAAGAGCAAGCGCCCGTCGCTGAGCGGCAATGCCTTGTCCGATGTGCTGATGTCGGCCCTGACACCCCGCAGCCAAGAACAATGTTCCGGCCTGTGCGTTCAGTATCCAGGGGCCGAGCCGATCGAGGGTTCGCCCGATCTGTGCAAGCGCCCGTGTGGCGGCGGCATGCTGAATCTGAGCAATATCAAACTGGACGAGTAGTCAGGACAGGACAAAGCGATTGACCGACAGCAAGGACACTCCATCGAAAAACTGGCCCGGCAGCCAGATTGGAATCGCGGCTGTCGGCGTGTCCTTGTGTGCGGCCTGTGGCGTGGCCTGGCTGAACGGAGGCGACAATTCCACGACAGCCTCTTCATTCGCGCCCGCTCAGACGTCCACCGCCTCGTCCGAGGCCAACGACGCACCGGTGCCTGAGGAAGGCGAAGTCTTCACCGCGCAATCATCGCCATTGGCCGCGACCGCGGCGTTCGCCATCATCGTGAAGTTCCGCAACGAGCCGGAAATCGCCGACCTCGGAAAGACCTTTCGCAAGGATCCCGACGGGACTCGAGCGAAGTTCCGCGCGTGGGCGGCTGACAAGCCGGCCCTGCGCGGCCTCACCCTAGAGCGTGCCAGCTATTCCGGTGAACTCGTGCTGACCGGATCGGGATCACGGGACATGAAAGACGTCATCGCGGCCATCGAGGCGATGGACAATGTCGCCTATGTTGAGCCAGACTATTCGGCACAACCCAGCAAGGAAGGCTAGCAGGTCATGGTTGAACGGGTGGGAATCGCGCTTTCGGCGGCTTTGTGCATCGCGGTCGCGGGCTGCGACCTCAAATGGGGTGATGAGCCTGCAGAATCTCCGCCGCCATCCGGGACGGCCGAGGTCGAGTCCGTTGAAACCGATGCGGGCCCGCCAGAGGCAACGCCGGTCGAGGCCGACACGGTCAAGCCGGCATCGGTCACGGCCAAGAGCGAAATCGACTGGGAAGCGGCCCGCCGGGATCTTGCTGCCTCAGGTGAGCGCGAAACCACATTCAACATTCAGAGCGGCGGATCGGCGCCGCCTGTGCCGGTGCTCCTGCCATCAGGCCCTGTGCGCACGGCCAGCGCTGGCGGGCCGCAACCACAATTCCGGCCGGTCCCGGACGGCTATTTCGCTGTCTATCCCGGCGAGGACTATAATCTCATCGTGAATGGCACCAATGAGGTCACGAATGTGCCGGGCGGTTCGCCGGGTGACGGTGAGTCGGAAGACATGCGATATGTCGAGACATCAACCGGCGCCATCGTCTCATTCTCACGCTATGGCGCTGATTATATGGTCGAATTCGAATGCCTGGGCTCGGGGGAAGAGGGTGGCAGCTGCATCACCGAAGATGAAGCCTTGGCTGTCGCAGAAGAAATCGTGATCTCGGGGACTCAGTGATGACACGACTCTTGTGGAGTTTCATGCTGGCACTCATCCTGCTGGCAACAGCGGCTTGCGACGCTATCCGGTATCCGGGTGACGGACGTGACAATGAATACAAGCCGGAAACACCGCCCGGCGCACCCGGCCCGGCACCGCCAAGCCAGCCCGTGGACGATCCGTACGGAACTGGCGACAGCGACGAACCTGTCACGGTTGATGAGCCGGATACAGAGACACCGGACAGTCCGGATCCGGATGCCTCAAGCGACACGCCGGATGAAAGCGACGCCAGCGACAGCGACGGTACGGACTCATCTGACGAGCCGGATGCGAGTGATCCGGTTGATCCGGACCCGCAGCCCGAAGACCCGCAACCGGACCCTGAGCCCGAGCCCGTCGTCGTATTCTCCTTCGTCGAACCGGGCCAACTCGAGCCAGGCTCCGGCACCGGCACGCAGGAAACCGAAGCGGTGTTCTCTCCTGAGATGCGATTTCCGATCAAGTCGGCGCCCGCTTTCCTGCAGTCCCAGGTCTGGGGCTATGGTGGCGGCATGAAAGGCGGAGACCAGTGCGATCCGCGCAATTATGAGTATCCATGGCGCGACAATTTCTGCGAAACACGCTCGTCCAACCGCAACTCACCCTACTGCCCGGTCAGCCGGATACATCAGGGTCAGGACATTCGTGTCGGTACGGCAGAGGGCTGTAACGAGCTTCGCCGTACGGCGCCGGCCGAGCGCGCCCTTTATGAAGTCGTCGCGACCGAGGACGGCATCATCCAGTCTATCGGCACCTATACCGTCACGCTCCGGGCCGGGCCGCGCATCTACAAGTACATGCACATGAACATGCGCGCGCTTCAGGTTTCACAAGGCGATACGGTGACGAAAGGCCAGACGCTGGGTTATGTCTCGAATGATTTTGGTGGCACGGCAACGACCTTCCACCTGCATTTCGAGCTACTGCAGAACACCGCCGACAGCGGCTGGGTTCACGTTCCGCCATACACCTCGCTCGTCGCGGCCTATGAAAGGCGCGAAAGCGGGATTGGCGAGGAAATTGTTCCGAATGTCGCCGTGGCGGCCGCAACCACACCTGCGCTGGAAGGCCCGGATGCACCGGTTATCACGGAGGCTTTCGTCATGCCCGATCCGGAGCTGGTGACGGACCCGGAATAAGCAGCTCCCGGCCCGGGTCTGGCGCATGAATTGCGTGCAGTCCTGCTGTTGAAAGAATTTTAATGCGTTAACCGCTTGCTAAGATGTTGCTGTGCGGCAACACTTTGGACTGCGGGGCGCGTAGCAGGATCGAGTAAAACAGCCATGAGTAATGTGGAGAAGCTGCCCGTCCAGCCGCGCCATGAGGGCAAGTCGGTAACGCTGATCGGAACGGATCTACCCGCCCCGTATCTCGACGAAGCAGAACCCTCTCCGCTAATGCACACGGCGTCGCTCTGGTGGCGCCGTTTCGTGAAAACCCTTCAGGTCCTCGCTGTGCTGGCTCTTGTCGGATTTTACCCGGCGCTCATCGTCGCATCGCACGAAATCAATGACAGTCCGGTCATCCTGTCGGCAGAATCGCCATGGGCGTCGCCGGAGACCGGCGTCGTCGTGACGCTGATCGGCCGCGAGATAGAAGGTCCTGGCTGGGCGGCCGATCGCCCTGGCTGGCATCCCCAGGCGCGCCTGACTGCTTTGCCAGCCTGGCAAAACGCTCTGGCGACCTCTCTCAGCCAATTCTCGCGGCTCATGGCCGGAAAATCCCAGACGCCGGATGGCAATCCCGATCCTGACCTGTCTGCCGCGGCCAGGCTTCTGATGCCGGAAGCAGGGCTGGACCAGACCCCCCGGCTGACGGCTGCTGCTGAAGCGCTGGCGCGCTATGAAGGCCGGCTCGAACGCAATCTCGCCTCAAGGCCCTCTGGCGTCACCGACATCGTCGATGAGCTGGCGCTGTTTTCCGGCTGGGCAGACAACTCCTATGAGCGGCTCAGCCAGCGGATCGGCACCCGGGAAGGATGGCCGGCGTCAAAGGAAGACATCCAGGTCTTTTTCGAGGCGCGCGCCCGTGCCCAGGTTGTCAGCCAGATCCTGACCGCAAGCCTCGTGTCTGAGCCGGACATCGCCGTTCGCAATTCGGTCGAGTCCCGCCTCGACCAGATCGAGGCCTATTGGCGCCGGGCCGCAGAGCTTGATCCCATCTTTGTCTCGAATCAGGCGGGGGACGCCCGGCTCATGGCCGATCATCTCGCCATGATGGCTTTCTACCTCCGTCAGGCCGGCGACTCGACGCGAGAACTGGGCGCGGCCCTGCTGTCGGAAGAACAAGCCCGACTGGCTGCACAGGCCGAACAGGAAGCCGGCGAGAGCGCCGACGCCACTGACTCCTGAGACAGCACCGGCTTGAAAGCACGGTCCCGACGGTCCATTTCTGCCTCCAGTGACCAAAGCAGGCAGACCCATGTTCATTCAGACTGAGCCGACCCCGAATCCGGACACGATCAAGTTCCTGCCAGGGGAAACCGTAGCCGGCTCTGCTGGCCCGTTCGACTTCGCCAGCGAATCCGAAGCCGGCATCAGCCCTCTGGCGCGCGCAGTGTTCTCCGTTTCAGGTGTCACGCGCGTGTTTCTCGGCGCTGACTTCCTGTCGGTCAGCAAGGAGGAAGCGACCGACTGGAAACATGTGCGCCCGATGGTGCTGGCCGCGATCATGGACCACTATGTCGCCGGGCTTCCCGTCATCGACGAGGGGGTCACTGCGTCAGCAGAGATAGACGGCGTGACAAGTGCGGCCGACTATGAAGGTGAGACAGCCGAGATCGTCGAGGAGATCCTTGAGCTGATCGAGACGCGAGTCCGCCCGGCCGTTGCTCAGGATGGCGGCGACATCATCTTCCAGCGCTTTGATTCCGACAGCGGCATCGTCCACCTGTCGATGCGCGGCGCTTGCGCGGGGTGTCCTTCTTCCACGATGACCCTTAAACAGGGCATAGAAAACATGTTGAAGGCCTATATTCCGGAAGTAAATGCTGTAGAAGCTGCGCTTTAGGAGAATGAATTCGGAGGTTTTGAATGGCTGATCCAGTCAATGACTACGCGCTGGACCTGATCTGGCGCAAAGGCAGAAGCTATAATGGCTGGCTCGACAAGCCCGTTCCCGAAACCCTGATCCGCGCGGTCTATGACCTCACTAAAATGGGCCCGACCAGCGCCAATTGCAGTCCGGCCCGCTTTGTCTTCGTTCACTCCGAAGACGGCAAGAAACGGCTGGCGAAACATGTCTCCGAAGGCAACCAGACCAAGGTCCTGACGGCGCCGTGGGTTTGCATTATCGCAAATGACCTGATGTTCCAGGAAAAGATTCCAGAGCTGTTCCCGCACAATCCCGGTGCCAAGGACTGGTTCAAGGACAAGGACAAGCGGATCGAAACCGCCGATCGGAACGGCACGCTTCAGGGCGCCTATCTGATGCTCGCTGCGCGGGCGCTCGGCCTCGATTGCGGCCCGATGTCCGGCTTCAACCAGGATGGCGTCGACCTTGAATTCTTCGCCGAGAAGGATGGCACCCACCATTGGCGTTCGAACTTCATTTGCTCGATCGGCCATGGCGACGAAAGCACCATCTTCCCGCGCAGCCCGCGGCTTTCCTTCGAAGACGCCTGCCAGATCATCTGATTTTTCATCATGCTGGTCCTATCCATCGATACATCGGGGCCAGCCTGCGATGTCGCCATCGTGGAAGACGAGGCCGTCCTGGCTGAGGCGAAGGATGAAATGGTGCGCGGACAGGATGCGCGCCTGCCGGGCCTCGTCGATGAGACTGTGCGCGCCGCTGGTGTGACTCTGTCCGATATTGACCGTTTGGCCGTTGTCACCGGGCCGGGGAGCTTTACCGGCGTGCGTGTCGGCATTTCCTTCGCCCGGGGCCTCGCCCTGGCACTGGGCAAACCCTGTATCGGCGTCACCAGTCTCGAAGCAGCCTTGCCCACCGGCCAACAGGGGTCGGCCATTGTACTCCTGCCAGCAAAGCGCCGTCCGCCGGACATCAGTTACTGGGCGCAGCGATTCCGGTCCGGCGACGCGGTAACCGAACCTGAAGAGATTGGACTGGATGCCCTCGCAGCAGAACTGAAAGCGCATCCGCATTTCGTCTATGGCGACGGGCTGGTTGCACTGGAAGACGCCCTCGGCGGCGCCAATATCCATCCCGCCCGACCCACAGCCGCGCGCGCCGCAGCGATCGCGCTCCGGGCCGACCCGGACAAGATGAAGGCCAGCCCTGTATATGTCCGCGCGCCGGATGCCGCCCTGCCCGGCGGAAAGCGCCCGTGACCCACTCTGTCAGGCTCCTGACGCGCGAGGACGCCGCTGGCGTGCACGCGCTTCATGCCCGTTGCTTCCCGCCCGATGAGGCCTGGAGCGCCTGGTCCTTCCGGGACACGCTTGCGCTGCCGACAACGATAGGGCTCGCAACAGAGGCGGGCGAGCGACTTTCCGGCATGATACTGGCCCAGAAGACTCCGCCTGACGCAGACATCCTGACCATGTGCGTGGATCCGGATTATCGCCGCGCCGGCCTCGCGACCGACCTGCTCAATGGACTGGTCCGCCTGCTTGGTCCATATGGCGTCAACCGGCTCTGTCTCGACGTTGCCGCTGACAATGGCGCCGCGACAGCATTCTATGAAAGCAGCGGATTCCTCGCCGATGGCCGGCGCAGGAACTATTATGAACGCAGCGACGGGACACAGGTGGACGCCGTGCTCATGTCGCGCTCAATTGCTGGACAGGCTAATGAATCGGAGGCATGAAGGACGCTATGGATCGGCTTGAAAAACTTTGCGCCGAAAAAGGCCTCAGAATGACGGAGCAGCGCCGCGTCATCGCGCGCGTGCTGTCCGTCGCGGACGACCACCCGGATGCCGAGGAACTGCATCGGCGGGCGAACGAACTGGATAATTCCATCTCGCTCGCAACCGTGTACCGGACAGTGAAACTGTTCGAAGAGAGCGGCATCATCGAACGTCACGAATTCCGCGACGGGCGCGCCCGCTTCGAGGAAGTGCCAACCGAGCACCACGACCACCTGATCGATGTGAAGTCCGGCGACGTTGTCGAGTTCCACTCTGAAGAGATCGAACGTCTGCAGGTCGAGATCGCCGAGCGCCTCGGCTACAAGCTCGTCGACCACCGCCTTGAGCTTTACGGCGTACCGCTCAAGAAGGACTGATGTCACTTACACCTGACTCTGGCCTGAAAGACGCTTTTGAGTCATAAGCGCGCGGATGACCACCCAGACTTCGCGACCCGAGCCGAAGCGTCTTTTCATCAAGACGTATGGCTGCCAGATGAATGTGTATGACTCAGAGCGCATGCGCGATGTGCTGCGCCCGCTCGGCTACCAGCCGGTCGATACGGCCGACAATGCCGACCTCGTCGTGCTGAACACCTGTCATATCCGAGAAAAAGCGACGGAAAAGGTCTATTCCGAGCTTGGCCAGATCAAGAAGCTGAAAGAGGCCGCCGGCGGCAAGATGACAATCGCCGTGGCAGGTTGCGTCGCGCAGGCAGAAGGCGCCGAGATCATGCGCCGCCAGCCCGCGGTCGACCTCGTCCTCGGCCCGCAAGCCTATCACAAGCTGCCGGAAATGGTGGCGCGGGCGAGCCGCGCCGTGGGTGAGCGCCTGGAGACGGAATTCGAAACGCTGGAAAAGTTCGACGCCCTGCCAAAGGCGCGCGAAGCTGACGGCCCGACGGCTTTCCTGTCGGTGCAGGAAGGTTGTGACAAGTTCTGCACGTTCTGCGTCGTGCCCTATACGCGCGGCGCCGAGCTCTCCCGCCCCGTGGACGACATCACGCTCGAAGCCCGAAGCCTTGCTGCGCAAGGCGTGCGCGAAGTCACGCTGCTCGGCCAGAACGTCAATGCCTGGCACGGCGCCGCGCCAAAGCTTGAGGGCGGCGAAGAGTGGGGCCTTGGCAAGCTTGCCCGTCACCTTGCCAGGATTGGCGGCTTTGACCGGATCCGGTACACGACCAGCCACCCTCGCGACATGGATGATGACCTGATCGCGGCGCACGCTGAGGTACCGCAGCTGATGCCCTTCCTGCACCTGCCGGTCCAGTCGGGCTCGGATCGCATTCTCAAGGCGATGAACCGTGGCCACACGGCAGAGCACTATCTCGACATCATGCGGAAGATGCGCGATGCGCGGCCCGACATGGCACTCGCCAGCGATTTCATCGTCGGCTTTCCGGGCGAAAGCGACCAGGATTTCGAAGACACAATGAGTCTTGTGCGCGAAGTCGGCTACGCGATTGCCTATTCGTTCAAGTATTCAGCCCGTCCCGGAACACCGGCAGCCGATATGTTCGGCCATGTGCCCGAAGAGGTGAAGGACGAGCGTCTGCAACGCCTGCAGGCCTTGTTGCGCGACCAGCAGGCGAGTTTCAATGCGTCCAAGATTGGCGAGACCATCCCGGTCCTGGTGACCGGCAAAGGCCGCAATCCCGGCCAGCTGCATGGCCGCAGCCCCTGGATGCAGGCCGTTCACTTCGATGCGCCTGAATCCCTGATGGGGCAGATCGTCGATGTGAAGGTCGCCGGCGCGACGCTGAACTCGCTCGCTGGCGAATACGTGGCCGCGGTAGAGGTTGCCTGACCTTGAAAGGCACGATCACCCGCCTCTACACGCCCGAGAATCCGTCACAGCTCCCATCTATCTGCGGCCCTCAGCATCGCAACCTGATGAAGCTGGAAATGGCGCTGATCGATGGCAAGCTTGAAGCTGAAAGCCAGGGCGGCAGTATCAAGCTATCCGGCTCACCCGATGCTGTTGCGATGGCGGAAGCCACGCTTGCGGCCTTTGAACGCATGCTCAAGGCCAACCCGTCCGCTGGTGAAGATGCTTTCGAAGGTGCGATCGACCAGGCACGGGCGCCGGCAGAAAGCTATGGGTCGCTGTCCGGGCTGCGGGTGCCGATCATGCCGCAGACCAAGACCCAGGCTTCCTATATCGACAAGCTGACCCGTCCGGGCACTGACCTTGTCTTCGGTGTCGGCCCGGCTGGCACCGGCAAGACCTTCCTGGCCGTGGCGGCAGGCGCCGCAGAGCTTCGCAAGAAAACCAAGGAACGGCTGATCATCACGCGCCCGGCCGTCGAGGCAGGCGAGAATCTCGGCTTCCTTCCGGGTGACCTTGAAGAGAAGGTCGAGCCCTATCTGCGTCCGATCTGGGATGCGCTAAACGAAGTGCTCGGGCCCGACCAGGTCGACCGGATGCGCGAGAAGAAAATCATCGAAGTCGCCCCGCTCGCCTTCATGCGCGGGCGCACCTTGAAGAATGCCTTCGTCATCATGGATGAGGCGCAGAACGCCACGGTCGGCCAGACCAAGATGGTGCTGACGCGCCTTGGCCGCGATTCCCGCATGGTCGTTACCGGCGACCCCGGACAGGTCGACCTGCCGCCCAAGACGCCTTCCGGCCTTGCCCATGCGCTGAAGATCCTGGACGGCGTCGAAGGCGTCGGCGTCGTCGAATTCTCAGCCAATGATGTGCGCCGTCACGCCCTCGTTTCGCGCATCATTCGCGCGTATGACAAGGACGCTGAAACAAGCCGATGAGCGTCGTCCTGGATTTACGGATTGAAGCCGAAGGCTGGAGCCAGGCGGTGGGCGATGCCGCGAGCGTGTGCGATGCCGCGCTGTCGGCAGCCCACGCCCTCACAGGCCGGGCCGGTGAGATCGACCTGCTGCTGACGGACGATACTGAAATGCACCAGCTCAATCGCGACTGGCGCGGCAAGGACAAACCGACCGATGTTCTGTCATTCCCGGCCGATCCGCTTGAAGCGCCATTTCTTGGAGATGTCGCGATTGGTCTCGGCGTTGCGAGCCGGGATGCACAGGCGCGCGGAATTTCGCTCAAAGATCATCTCAGCCATCTTGTTATTCACGGCTACCTCCACCTTATTGGCCATGATCACATTGAAGACACAGAGGCGCGTGAAATGGAGGCGCTCGAGATTCGCGCGCTTGCCACGCTCGGCATCGCTGATCCATACTCGGCGCAATCCTGAAGTGTAGGGAAATGAACGACAGCACTGATCGAGAGAGACGGCGCCGTCCGCGGATATTCAGTTTCCGCAGGCGGCGCGATCCTGAGCCAGACGCGCCGTCGCCGGAGGCCCGGCCGCTGCGGCATACGTCCCAGCAGATGAGACTTCGCCTCGCCGAATTCGAACAGGGCCGCGTTGCCGACGTGATGGTACCGCGGGCGGAGATTGTCGGCGTCGAACTCAGCACAGACCTGCCGGCCCTGATCCAGCTTTATGCCGAGGAATCCCATTCGCGCCTGCCCGTCTACCGGGAAACGCTCGACGATCCGATCGGCCTGGTTCACATCAAGGACGTGGTGGGGGAAATCGCACGTGGCGGCGACGGAATGGACCGTCCGCTGGAGCGGCTGCGGCGCGACATCCTTTTCGTGCCGCCATCGATGCGCCTGGCTGATCTTCTTGTGAAAATGCAGTCGAGCCGGATTCACATGGCGCTCGTCGTGGACGAGTATGGCGGTACAGACGGCCTCGTCTCCCTCGAAGACCTCATGGAAGAGATCGTGGGTGACATCGAGGACGAACACGATGAAGAACCTGCCATGGTTGTGCGCCGTGGCCGCCACGCATGGGAAGCGGACGCCAGAATGGAGATTTCCGATTTCATGGAGAAGACGGGGGTCAATCTCGACATACCGGACCTTGATGTCGAAGTGGATACGCTGGGCGGGCTGGCCTTCGCCATTGCCGGCAAGATTCCGCTGCGCGGCGAAGTGCTGCGACACCCGTCGGGTGCCGACCTCGAAATTCTGGATGGCGACGCCCGCCGGGTCGAACGGCTGATCGTCAGGCACCTTCCGGCCGAGGGAACCGCGTGAGCAGCGCCATTCGCAGCCACGGCTTCACTGCCCTTGGCCCCCTGCACGAAGCGCTCGCCAAACTGATTGGCTGGCGTGCTCTGGGGTTTGCTGCCCTGCTGGGTGCATTTTCGGCGCTGGCCTTCGCGCCGTTCCACCTCACACCTGCCCTCATCGTTTCCGTAACCTGTCTCATCTGGATGATGGATGGCGCCCGCGGCATGATCCGCTGGGGCCGCGCCATGTTCATGCGGGGCTGGGCCTTCGGGTTCGGCTTTTTCCTGATTGGCATGCACTGGACCGCCTCACCCTTTCTCATCGAACCTGAGAAGCATGCTGTCTTCCTATGGATGCCGCTGATCGCGCTACCGGGCGGCATGGCACTGATCTGGGGCGCTGGAGCGGCGCTGGCCGGGGCCTTCTGGTCTGCATCGCCCTCCCGTGTCTTCATCTTCTCGATATTTTTCGCACTCAGTGAACTGGCGCGCGGACACCTTTTTGGCGGCTTCCCGTGGAACATCTTTGGCACGACCTGGTCGCCCGGGGACGCGCTGTCACAGGCCGCCGCAATCGGCGGCGTATACTGGCTGACGCTTCTCACCCTGTTCATCAGCGCTGCGCCAGCCGCCATGGTCGACACGCGCGAATCGCGCGGCGTCATGGGCCGGGCGCTACCCGTCCTCATGGCCGTGATACTGATCGGCTTTGGCTGGGCTTGGGGTGCGCAGCGTATCGCCCAGCCATCCGCGATGAGCGAAGAAACCGTCGTGCTCATGGATGCCGGCATCCCTCAAGCGCAGAAGTATAATGGCCGTGGTGAAGCCGTGCTCGAACGCTATGGCGAATTCCTTCGCGACATTGAGAGCGACCCGAATGACATCGTCATCTGGCCGGAAGGCGCCCTGCCATTCGAGCTGCTGGCCAATAATTACGCGCTGGACGTCATCTCCGCCTATCTCGGCCAGCGCTCGCTCATTGTCGGCACGACGAGACGCAGCTTCGATGGCCGCGACGGTGTCTATCACAACAGCCTCGCCGTTCTGCAGACAGAAAGCGGGCGCGCCGAGCTTATCGCCCTTTATGACAAGCATCGCCTGGTGCCCTTTGGCGAACTGCCCGCCAGCCGGATCGTCCCGTTCGGCGAATATATGTCGGCTTTCCTGCCAAGCGCGATGCAGCAGCTCGCGACCAGCGGGTTCGAACCGGGCAGCGAACCGACAGTTCTTTTCCCGGCAAACCTGCCGCCTTTCGTCGCCCTCATCTGCTATGAGGGGCTGTTTCCCGAGATCACCCGGAACGCCGGTCCGCAGCGCGAAGAAGCAAGATGGATTGTCACCATCTCGAACGATGCCTGGTTCGGGGCGGGCATGGGGCCAGCCCAGCATTATGCACAAAACCGCTATCGCGCGATCGAGAGCGGCCTGCCTATGGCCCGTGTGGCGAGCCGCGGCGCTACGGCGATGGTTGATGGCCTGGGACGGGAGACGGCGCGCGGCCAGCGCGTGACAGGCGATCCGGCCGGATGGGTATCGTCTGTCGTTCGCACGCCGCTTCCTGCCGCGATGCCCGTCACCCCCTATCAGAGATATGGTCCAGCCTTGTTCTGGCTGACCCTGACGGGCTTTGTTGTTCTGGCCTTTGTCTCATGGCGACGCTAGACAGACCGTTGGTCGAGTAAAAGGCAGACATTTCAAGCATGTCGGAAAGCAAACTTCCCAGCAAGATTGACCATCTGGTCGGCCAGCGCCTGCGCTGGCGGCGCAGGGAGTTGAAGCTGACCCAGGAACAGCTTGGCGAAAAGCTGGGTCTGACCTTTCAGCAGGTCCAGAAGTACGAGAAGGGCGTGAACCGAATTTCGGCAGGACGGCTTTACGAGATGTCGACCGTGCTCGATATCCCGATCCTGTACTTCTATGAGGGCGCTGAGGACTACCTCGCCTTGCCCGCAAATGTAAGGGAAGACAACGAGCCGGCCGGGCCCCTGCCGCAGCTTGATCAGGAAGCAATGGAGCTTCTGGCCGCATTCCAGCAGATTGCGGACGAGGAGCTTCGCAAGTCCCTTCTGTCGACTATTAAGGCAGCGGCCGCAGCCAGTGCACCAAATTCCTGAAGGAGCCTAGCCGGGGCCTCCCGAAGGCTATAACAGGGCAAGATCACTCACTCTAACGAGCGGATACTATTTTGACCCCAGCAGATTTTCTTTTCACCAGTGAAAGTGTTTCTGAAGGCCATCCAGACAAGGTCTGTGACCGCGTCTCTGACGAAATCGTCGACCTCTATTTCCGGGAAGCGCTGAAGGCGGGTTACGATACCTCGCGCGTTCGCGTTGCCTGCGAAACCGCTGCAACGACCAACCAGGTCGCCCTGCTCGGCGAGATGCGCGGCCCCGACACGATCACGCACGAAATGATCGAAGACGTCGTTCGCAATGCCATCAAGGATATCGGGTATCAGCAGAGCGGCTTCCACTGGCAGTATCTGAAGCTCCACAACTGGCTGCACGGCCAGTCCGAGGACATTGCTGCCGGCGTGGACGAAGGCACCGGCACCTTTACCGACGAAGGCGCTGGCGACCAGGGCATCATGTTCGGCTATGCGAGCGACGAGACAGACGAGCTCATGCCCGCCCCGATTTCCTTCTCCCACCGCATTCTGAAGCGTATGGCCGAGCTTCGCCATTCCGGCGAACGCCCCGAGTTCGAACCGGACGCGAAAAGCCAGGTCACCATGGCCTATCGCGATGGCAAGCCGATCGGAGTCGATGCCGTGGTCGTCTCGACCCAGCACCGCGACGGGCTGTCAGCTGGCGATGTCCGCGAACTCGTCCGCCCGATCATCAAGGAAGTTCTTCCGGACGGCTGGCTGCCAAAGGAAGAGAAGCTTTACGTCAACCCGACCGGCAAGTTCGTCATCGGCGGCCCCGATGGCGACGCAGGGCTGACCGGCCGCAAGATCATCGTCGACACCTATGGCGGTTCTGCTCCGCATGGTGGCGGTGCGTTCTCCGGCAAGGACCCGACAAAGGTCGACCGGTCCGCCGCCTATGCCGCGCGCTATCTTGCAAAGAACGTGGTCGCCGCCGGGCTCGCCAAACGCTGCACGCTTCAGCTCTCCTACGCGATTGGTGTGTCACAGCCCCTGTCGATCAATGTGAACCTGCATGACACCGCCAATACGGACGAGCGAGCCCTGGAAAAGCGCCTGATGGAAATCATGGACCTCTCCCCGCGCGGGATTCGCACGACGCTTGGCCTCAACAAGCCGATCTATGCGCGCACGGCCGCCTATGGCCACTTCGGCCGCCAGCCTGACAATGAGGGCGGATTCTCCTGGGAGAGAACCGATCTGGTCGACAGTCTGAAGGACCTTGTCAGCTAGGCTTGCCGACAGGACCAGAGGGGCTCTCTGGCCAGCAAACAATACGAAGACGGGCCCTTCGCGGCCCGTCTTTTCTTTTGGCCGACAAGGCCAGCAAGCCGGCAAACCGGCCATGCGTAACGGTTTTTCAAACACTGCCGAGTACCGTGCGGGCAAACAAAGTCCGAAAAAGCGTGGTGAGTGTCGTGGCGTTCCGTAAACTGATCATTCAGATTCCGTGCTTCAACGAGGAGCAGACCCTCGCGATTGCGCTCAGCCACCTGCCGCGAGAGGTGCCCGGTTACGACACCGTCGAATGGCTGATCGTCGATGACGGTTCGACCGACGATACGGTCCGCGTTGCGCGTGAACACGGTGTCGATCACATCGTTTCCCTGCGTCACAATCAGGGGCTCGCCCGCGGCTTCATGGCGGGCATTGAAGCCTCGTTGAAGCTGGGCGCCGACACGATCGTCAATACAGATGCCGACAACCAGTACGACGCGTCCTGCATTCCCGACCTCGTCGCTCCTATTGTCGAGGGTAAGGCAGAGATCGTCGTCGGTGCGCGCCCGATCAACGACACACCGCACTTCTCCGGCATCAAGAAGTTCCTGCAGCGGCTGGGCAGCTTCGCAGTCCGCGTGGCCAGCAATACGTCCATCCCGGATGCCCCCTCAGGCTTCCGCGCGATCCACCGCGAAGCCGCCATGCGGATGTTCGTTTTTTCCGAGTACACCTATACGCTCGAGACCATCATCCAGGCCGGCCGCAAGAATATGCGAATTACGTCCGTGCCGGTCCGCACCAACGAGGATCTGCGCCCGTCGCGGCTGGTCAAGAGCATTGCAAGTTATGTCCAGCGTTCGCTGGTCACCATCCTGCGCGTCTTCATCACCTACAAGCCGCTCCGGGCCTGCTTCACGGTCGGATCGGTCTTTGCGCTTGGCGCCGCCGCACTCGGCCTGCGCTTCCTGTGGGCCTTCATGACAGGAGACGGGGCTGGCAAGGTCCAGTCGCTGATCCTGCTCAGCGTGCTGGCCATGGCGTCGTTCGTATCCTTCGCCGTCGGCGTCATCGCCGAGCTTCAGGCCGCCAATCGCAACCTGCTGGAAGACATTCGTTTGCGGCTGCTGCGAGCCGAACTGGCAAGTGAGGAGACGCGTTCGCAGCGCGCCCGCTTTGACCAGGTCCGCCAGGAGCTTGCTGAAACCGATCCCGCCCAGCGTCCCGCGGGCCTCCAGTCGCGAGCAGGATAAACGCCATGCCGCAGAGCCAGACATTCTCCAACACCCCCATCGCCGCCTACGACAATGTCGCTGGGAACCACTACGACAAGTACAATACGGGCAATCCAATTGCCCGTTGGCTTATGAATGGATTTCTCAGCGCATTTGACACGCTCGCCGCCCAGTCGGGCGCGGCTGAAGCGTTCGAGGCCGGCTGCGGAGAAGGCCACTTGTCACTCCGTCTTGAGCGCGCAGGCCTGAACGTGCGCGGCGTCGACCTAGAAGAAAGCGCCATCGCCGAAGCCCGGGCCAATGCCAGCGACGAGGGCGCCGCCGCCCAATTCGATGTCGCCGATCTTTATACGCTCGACCCGGCCACCCATGGCGCGCCCCTTGTCGTCAGCTGTGAGGTGCTCGAACACGTGCCGGACCCAGATCGGGCGCTCGATGTTCTGACGAAGCTTGCGCAACCCTGGCTGCTCGTTTCAGTGCCACGCGAACCGGTCTGGCGCGCGATGAACATGGCGCGCGGCAAGTATCTCGGCCAGCTCGGCAACACGCCCGGCCATATTCAGCATTGGTCGGCGTCCGGGTTTGAAGCCCTGGTCTCCCGGCACGCCCGCATTGTCGCAACCCGCCGACCCCTGCCTTGGACGATGCTGCTTTGCCGGTGCGACTGAAGGCGCGCGACCAGATGATCCGACAGGCCATATCCAGGCTGTTTCGCTGGGCCGGCATCGCCGCCGCGAGCGCGCTGACGGCGTGGTTTGTCTGGCGGCTGGTCTTGGCAGACTGGTCCTCCCTGCCAGCCGAACTACCGCCCATTCTGCTGGTTGCGGCTCCCGCACTGGCGCTGGTTTACGCGTGCCTCGGCCTGTTGCTCGCCTTTGCGTGGTCATGGCTGGCGGGTGCGTTCACGGGCGAGGACCATGGGCAGGTCCGCCTGCACGCGACCACGCAGGTCATGAAATACCTTCCGGGAAACGTATTCCACCTCGCCGGCCGCCACGGTTTCGCGAAGCGCCAGGGGGCCTCGCACCGGGCGCTGGTCCTTGCCGCTCTAGCCGAGGCTGGGCTCCTCGTTTTTTCAGCCGGAATCGTCGCCATGCTGGCGCTGCCTTACCTGTCCGGGCTGATCGCCCTGCCGCCGGCAATCTGGATGACGGCCGGCGCATGCATGCTGACTGGCCTTGCACTTGTCCTTGCGTGGCAGCGTGACCGTGTCGGCGGAATACTGCGGAAGCTGAAATCGGCCCGACAGCCGCTTATGGGTGCCGGGCTCGCTTACCTTGTCTTTTTCGCCGCGAGCGGACTCATTGGGTACGTCTTGTTTGCGCTTATCGCGGGCGACAATGCCAGCGGATACCTTGCGGCCACCATGGGTGCCATGGCGCTGGCCTGGCTGGCCGGCTTCCTTACGCCGGGCGCGCCAGCGGGGCTTGGGGTTCGCGAAAGCGTTCTCCTGATCATTCTCGCTCCGGGCGCCGGTGAGGCTAGCATACTCGCCCTGGCCGCACTGTTCAGGATTGTCACCGTGCTGGGCGACGGCTTGCTCGCCCTCGGCGCTGCCGCGTTCGTCAAGCCCGCTGTGGGCAATGGTGATCGCTTGCATGGCCGGGCTTCAGGATTGGGGACGCCATCATGACGCTCACGCACACGATGAGCCGTGAAATCGGCCAGTCGCAGTCGCGCGCGGTGCCGATAGAGGCCTGGCTGGTCTGGGTCCTCGCCTTTGCGGCCTTTTCAGCCTTCCTGCCGCGCGATGTCAGCTATGATGTGGCCCACTACCAGATCCATAATGGCTGGGCGCTGCTCAACGACCGTATCCATCATGACTTCGCGCCGGCGGACATGCACAGCTTCATCAACCCGCCCTACAACGCTTTTGTCTGGTGGCTGATCGAGCGCCTGCCCGGCCCGCTCGTTAGCGCCGTCCTCGCGCTCCCGCAGGCGCTTATCCTGCCCGGGCTGTTCTATCTGACCCGCGCCATATCGACAGCGCTGACCGGGTCGGCCACGCGCAATGTCTGTCTTTTCATCGCCGCTATCGGCTTCCTGGCAGATGGCCATTTCTCGCTCTTTGCATCCATCCGGAATGATGCCTGGGGGGCGGCTGCCTTTATCGGCGCGCTCGCGCTCTCCGTTCGTGAAGACGGCTCGCTGGCCGGCTGGAAACGCCTGGCCGTGGCCAGCCTGATCATGGGCGCCGTGCTCGGCATGAAGGGGACGAACCTGCCCTATACGCTTGCCTTTGCGAGCTTCGTCCTGATCCTCGCCGGGGGACATGGCGCGCGCCTGAACGCGGCGTTGATCTGCGCAGCTGGCGGTTTCATATCGGCTGCCCTATTGACCGTTCCCTATGCGTGGATCCTCTGGACCGAGTTCGCGAACCCGGTCTTTCCGATGGCCAACGGACTGTTTGACAGTCCGCTGGGACCGGACGCCTATGACGCCTATGCCCGCCGCAAGCCGGATGGCCTGCTCGGCCTGCTGGTCTTTCCATTCGTCTTTACATTCAATTCCGAGATCATTGGCTCGACCGATCTCGACGATGTGCGCCTCCTCCTGGGATATGTCAGCGCCATCGCCCTGCTTGGCCTCCTTGCCCGCAACCGCTTGAACAAGTCCGCCAGACCCGGTGCACGGCTGGTCCTCGCGCTGGCCGCAGCCTTCCTCATTGGCCTCTTCGCCTGGATGCAGGCCTTCTCGGTGTTGCGCTACTACATTGCCGGCTGGATGCTTGGGCCCGTCCTCGTCTTCGCACTCGTCCTGTTTCTGACGCGCGAAGCGGTGGTCTCTCATCGCCTGCGCATGCTGGGCCTGGCCGCCGCCGTCCCGCTACTTGCCTTCACGGGGCCGATGGACCTTCGCCGCGCCGCCTGGAGCGACTTCGGCGAGCCTTATGTGTCGGCAGACATTCCAGGTCCGGAGCGGTTCGAAGACGCCTTCATCCTGTTCACGGGTGACGATCCGAGCGCCTTCCTCGCCACCCAGTTCCCGGCCTCGGCCACTTTCGGCCATGCTGTCATGCAGGATTATTTCAGGCCGGCATTGGAAAACTACCGTCCGCTCCTGCGCGACGCGCTGTGGGCCTCGGACCGGCCGGTCTATGCCGTGATGTTCGAACGCAAGGGCGAAACCGGCCGCGAGCGGATGCTGAGCCGGCTCGCCATGCGCGAAAACCTGATCGGCCGGAGCGAAACCTGCGAGCGAATCCCGACGAATTTCGAGGCAAATGACGGCCTGTGGCTGGTCTGCCCCCTTGAGCGCGGAGACGAAGCCGCTAAGCCCTGAAGCCTGAACAGCTGACAGGAGGCGGCGCTGCCTGAGAACAAGGCTTCAATTCCGATCCGGTCTTTCGGTCGCACAGGCGGACGGCCGCTTTCTGCACGCCAGCAGCGCCTGATTGATGAGCGCCTGCCGGCGCTGGCAATCCCGGAGACAGGTGACCCGCTCGCCGCCTTTCCGGCGCGGCCCGATCGTCTCTGGCTGGAAATCGGCTTTGGCGGGGGTGAGCATGTTGCCGCGCAGGCAGAAGCCAACCCGGATGTCGGCTACCTGGCGTGTGAAGTCTTTGTTGAAGGGGTTGCGAAGTGCCTGACGGCTGTAGAGGAAAAGGGCCTTTCAAATGTCCGCTTCTGGACCGAGGATGCCCGCCAGCTCATCGATCGGCTGCCTGATAGCTGCCTCGACCGTGTCTTTATCCTTTTCCCGGACCCATGGCCGAAGAAAAAGCATCATAAGCGGCGCATCATCCAGCCAGACTTCCTCGACAGCCTCGCCCGCATCATGAAGCCAGGCGCACACCTCCGGTTTGCAACCGATGTTCGCTCCTATGCCGACGAGGCGCTGCAGAAGATCTTGGCTCACGGCCAGTTCGACTGGCTCGCCGAGAAAGCCGACGACTGGCGCCGCCCGCCGACAGACCATGTCCGCACGCGCTACGAGTCCAAGAATCTGGGCGACATCGCACCTGTGTTCTACGAGTTCTCGCTAAAATCTTCATAAATCTTCGGTTGATCTGACGGGTGGTCCGGCTAAAGCACGCGTAGCCACACTCGTGACGGAGACAAGTTTTGAAGCGTTTTTTCGCCATCGTTGCCTGCCTGTTGGCCGCATCGTTGGCATCGGCCCAATCACTCTATGTCGACAATGCAATCACGCGTCACCAGCGTGCCATGTCGGGAGGAACGGTGGCCGAGCGCGTTGCTGCCGCCAATGAACTCGGCCAGGCCATCATACAGAATGACTGGCGTCCGGATGCCGTCCTCAGGGCTTATGAAGCTAGACAGACGCTTTGCGTTTATGCTGCGTGCCAAGGCGCGGGTCCGATAGCGAAGTTTGCGGCCGACCGTCCGGTGCCTCAAGACCTTCTCTCCACATCAGATGTCGGTTTGCTCAAAACATATTCCGATTGGATGAACTCGGGCACCCCACAGACCCGCGCGGCTTTGGACGAGGCTCTGACCGCGTCTGCAAGCGTACGCGCTACACCGCTTAGCGTTATCGCTTTCCAGACGCGCTACACAGAAGACTCCAATGCCGGCGATTGGGCCGCCGCCGCCGTTTCTGCCGCTGAGGCCGCACAGCATTTTGCGCCCAACAGATCGGTTATCGGTGAACGTTGGAGCGATGCCGTTCTGGCCGCTACGACAGCGCACTTCAACCACGCCCCCAACCCAGATGCCATTCTGAGGTTGGCCACCCACACAGTCGAGCTTGTCGAGCTCGAACGGACGTTGGGAACACGCCCCGAATGGTTAGAGAAACACGCCTATACGACCCGGGCCTGGCAAGAGGCGATGTCGGCTTACTACCGGTCTGCATCCGCGTACAATGGGAACGGCAACCGCTATGCAGTGTCCGGACCATCGGTCGACCAGATCGCCGAAGAGGCAGATGCCATTCTCGCCAATGCGGGCAAGTCCGATCTCGTTCCGGATTTCTGGGCCAGCGAAGATAGCAATGGCCTGCCCTTCTGCGATGGCAAACTGAGCGAAAATCCGGACATACGTTTCCCGCGAAACGCTGGCCGTGCCGGCACGTTCGGGTCGGTCATCATGCGGATTTCGATCGATGATCTCGACGTCACCGATGTTGAGGTCCTAGCGGCTGTACCCGCAGAAACGTTTGAGAAACCAGCCTTGAAGGCGGTCCGGAAAAAGAAATGGATTGTCGAGAACGGCACACCCGGCGTTACCTGCAGCACAAGCCAGAAAGACATGATGGCCGTCGTCTGGTTCTTGATCCGATAGAAGCAACCCGCCTGCAATCTCGATTGCCGCAGCGTCCCGCTTCTGGCATAATAGAATTTATCGAATACCGGTCGGTCTGAATGCAAGACCCCGTCGGACCGACGGACTGACTTCCTTCCCCCGTATTTCGAGACCCTTCGTGACCGTCCGCGCGGTGCGGGTCCGGCACGGGGAGAAGACTGGAGTAGCCACTATGGCAACCGGAAAAGTGAAATGGTTCAACGACCAGAAGGGTTACGGGTTCATCCGTCCCGATGCTGGTGGTTCGGACGTGTTCGTACACATCTCGGCGGTTGAAAAGTCGGGCATGCGGACTCTGGCGGAAGATGCGCCGATCCAGTACGAGCTGCACACCGACGAACGCCGCGGCAAGACCTCGGCTGTGGACCTGAAACTTCTCTAGACATCGACGGCGTCTGATACTATCTAGGCGCCAAGTCGAAAAATATCGGCGGCGGGTCCGGCAACGGGTCCGCCGCTTTCTTTTGTCCCGGAGATTTCTCGGAATTGATCGCGCTCACGCAGCAGGAAAAGACCATTCTCTCCCTGATCGAGCCCGTTGCAGACGGTCTCGGCATGGAGATCGTGCGCGTACGCCTGATGGGCGGCCGGCGTCCGACCCTGCAGGTCATGGCCGAGAAAGCGGGCGGTGCGCCGACCGATGTGGAGGACTGCGCCGACCTTTCGAAAGCGATTTCCCCGGTGCTGGAAGCTGCTGATCCGATCAGTGACCCCTACCGGCTCGAAGTGTCGACGCCGGGTATCGACCGCCCGCTGACACGCGAAGGCGATTTCGGCCGCTGGGCCGGCCACCTTGCCAAAATCGAGCTGGCCATGCCGATCGAGGGCCGACGCCGCTTCCAGGGTGTGATACAGAGAGAAGACGAAAACGGCGTTGCGATCGAGCTGGATGATGAAAGCGAACTGGTCGCCAGGGTCGATGAGATGTCCAAGGCGAGCCTTGTGCTCACGGACGCGCTGATCGATGCCGCAAAAGCCAGCGGCGGCCTGCCGCCGCAGCCGGACGACGAAAATTTCTCCGGTCTCGAAATCGATGAGACCGAAGACGATGACAATAATGAAGAAGAAAGTGGAGCAACGAGATGAGTGCAGTCGGCGTATCAGCCAACCGGCTGGAAATCCTGCAGATTGCCAAGGCGGTTGCCGAGGAAAAGGCGATTGATCGAAAGATCGTCATCGAAGCCATGCAGGAAGCCATCGAGAAGGCCGCCAAGTCGCGCTATGGCCAGGAGCATGACATCCGTGCCCTGATCGATGCCGACACTGGCGAGCAGACGCTGTGGCGCATCCAGACTGTCGTTGCGGACGAAGACATCGAGGATCCGGCCCAGCAGGTCACCCTGACCGATGCCAAGAAGATCGATCCGAACCTCGAAATCGGCGACGAGATCAAGGAAGAGCTCCCGCCCTTCGATTTCGGCCGCGTGGCCGCGCAGACGGCCAAGCAGGTCATCATGCAGAAGGTGCGCGATGCCGAGCGCGAGCGCCAGTACAACGAGTACAAGGACCGTGTCGGCGAGATCATCAACGGCATCGTCAAGCGCGTCGAGTACGGCCATGTGATCGTCGATCTCGGCCGCGCCGAGGGTATTATCCGCCGCAATGACGGCATCCCTCGCGAAAACTTCCAGCCGAATGACCGCGTTCGCGCCTATCTCTACAAGGTTTCCCGCGAGACCAAGGGGCCGCAGATCTTCCTGTCGCGCGCCCATCCCGACTTCATGGTCAAGCTGTTCGCGCAGGAAGTCCCGGAAGTCTATGATGGCGTAATCGAGATCCGCGCCTGTGCCCGCGACCCGGGTTCGCGCGCCAAGATCGGCGTGATTTCCAATGACAGCTCGATCGATCCGGTCGGCGCCTGTGTCGGTATGCGCGGTGCGCGCGTGCAGGCCGTTGTCGGCGAACTCTCGGGTGAGAAGATCGATATCATTCCGTGGAACTATGATGCGGCGACCTTTATCGTGAATGCGCTGCAGCCGGCCGAGGTTTCCAAGGTCGTGCTCGACGAGGATGAGCAACGGGTCGAGGTTGTCGTGGCCGACGACCAGTTCCCGCTCGCCATTGGCCGCCGCGGCCAAAACGTCCGTCTCGCCTCGCAGCTGACGGGCTGGCAGATCGACCTCGTCACCGAGACGGCCGATTCCGAGCGTTACCAGAAGGACTTCCAGGCCCGTACAGAGCTCTTCATGCAGGCGCTCGACGCCGACGAGACGCTCGCCCAGCTGCTCGCTTCTGAAGGCTTCGAGAGCGTCGAGGAAATCGCCTATGTCGCGCCTGAGGACTTTATCTCGATCGAAGGCTTCGACCTTGAAGTCGCTAACGAGATCCAGGAGCGTGCCCGCGAATACCTCGAGAAACTGGCCGCTGAACAGGATGCCCGCCGCAAGGAACTGGGTGTCGAGGACAGCGTGCTTGAGCTCGAAGGCATGAATGTCGGTTTCGCCGTCAAGTTCGGCGAGAATGACGTGCTGAGCGTCGAGGATGTTGCTGGCCTGGTGCCGGACGATATTACCGGCTGGCGCGAGCCGGGCCCTGATGGCAAGCCAGTCTTCCAGCCGGGCATCCTGAAGAAGGGTGAGATGCGCAAGGATGAGGCACAGCTTCTGATCATGCGCGCCCGGGTTGCTGCTGGCTGGATCGAGCCGGAAACGCTCGAACAGCTGGAAGCCGAAATGGCCGCTGAAGCGGCTGGCGAAGCGCCAGACCTGTCGGAAGAAGAACGAGCCCTGATGGCGCTCGGCGAAATCGGCAAGGCCAGCGAAGAGCAGGAAGAGCTTGCCGAGGAAGAACTGATCTTCGACCTCGATGCTCTGGCCGCTGAAGACGTTTCTTCAGAGGACGGCGATGATGCCGACTCGAAAGAATGAGCCTGCCCAGCGCCTGACGGCGCGCAAGGAAAGGACCACTGGCGATGGCCCCCATCGCCAGTGCGTCGTTACGCGTGAAAGCCTCCCGCAGGACGCGCTGATCCGTTTCGTCCGGTCTCCGGACGGGATCGCGGTGCCAGATGTGTCGGGAAAACTTCCCGGCCGTGGCGCATGGGTCACAGCCCGGCGCGACACCATCGCCGAAGCGGTAAAAAAGGGCGCCTTTTCGCGCGCCTTTAAGATGAGGACTGAACCGGCCGACGATCTCGCCGGCCTGATTGAGCGCCAGCTCGCCAAACGCTGTATCGGCCTTTTGGGCATGGCAAAGAAGGCCGGTGAAGCGATCATTGGATTCGACCAGGTTCGTGACTATTTAAGGAAAGAAGCGCCCGGTTACCTCATTGAGGCAGCCGATGGCAGCGAAGATGGCCGCAACAAGGTTCATTTTCTCGCCAAGGCGCTGTATGACACTCCCAGAACAGCAGGCGCGCTGACGTCTGCTGAATTGGGCATGGCCTTTGGCAGGGAGCGTGTGATACATGCCCTGCTTCAGGAAGGCCCGCTGTCGGACTCGTTTGATGCAGCCTACAAGAGGCTGACAGGCTTTCGGGCAGCACCGGAACGTGACTGGTTCTCCGGTCGGATTGGGTAAGAAAAACGGTAGGGGATGGCCCCTGCCGGCAAAAACGCAGATATACGGAGTCGCATGAGCGATACGAAAGACAAAGGCAATACGGGCGGGCGCAAGCCTCTCACGGTCTCCCGCGGGTCGAGCGGCACGGTGAAGCAAAGCTTCAGCCATGGCCGGTCGAAGCAGGTGATTGTGCAGACGAAGAAGCGCCGTGTCGTCGGCCCCGGCGGCGCCGGGCAGACCGGTGGCAACAAGCCGCCGGCCTCTGGATCCGGTGCGTCCTCTTCCGGCGGCAAACAGCCATCGAAGCTTGCCGAAGCCGCCAAGAAGCTTGGCATCACGGAAGAAGAACTGATTGCGCGGCAGAAAGTGCTGCTGCAACGCCGTGAAGCCGAACAGCAGCGCGAAGCCGAGAAAAAGCGCCAGGAAGCTGCGCGCGAACGCCTCTTGTCCGAACAGGAACGCAAGGTCCAGGAAGACAAGGAGCGCGAAGAGGCCGAGGCTCGCCGCAAGGCTGAGGAAGAAGAACGCAAGGCCAAGGAAGAGGCCGAAGCCAAGAAGAAGACTGAGCGCCCCCGCGATGATCGCGGTGGTCGCGCCGCCCCGGCACCGGCCGGCGCCCCGGACATTCCCCTGCCCGACCCGAGCCAGGCTCGCGGCGGCAGCAAGAAGTCCCGCAAGGGCCGCCAGAATGATCGCGATTTCGATGATGGCGGTTCCGGCGGCAAAGGCGGCGGCAACAAGCGTCGCAAGGGCAAGCTGACCATTGCCAGCGCCCTCGGCGATGACGGCGATCGTCAGCGTTCCCTCGCATCCGTGAAGCGCGCCCGTGAACGTGAGCGTGAGCGCCGTCAGGGCGGCGAACAGCAGGAGAAGGTCTCCCGCGAAGTTACGCTGCCGGAATCGATCACGCTTCAGGATCTTGCCCAGCGCATGAACGAGCGCGTTGCGGACGTCGTGAAGTACATGATGCGCCAAGGCGAGATGATGCGCGCCAATGACATCATCGATGCCGATACGGCTGAACTGATTGCCGAGGAATTCGGCCATACGGTGAAACGCGTTTCGGAATCCGATGTCGAAATCGGCCTCGAAGGCGATGAGGATGATCCGAAGGACATGAAGCCGCGGGCACCGATCGTGACCGTCATGGGCCATGTCGACCACGGCAAGACCTCGCTGCTTGACGCGCTGCGCTCGACTGATGTTGTTGCCGGCGAAGCCGGCGGGATTACCCAGCATATCGGCGCCTATCAGGTGCAGCTGGAATCGGGCGACAAGATCACCTTCCTCGACACGCCTGGCCACGCCGCCTTCTCGGCGATGCGGGCGCGCGGCGCCAATGTCACCGATATCGTGATCCTCGTGGTTGCGGCCGATGACGGTGTGATGCCGCAGACGATCGAGGCGATCAAACATGCCAAGGCGGCCGAAGTGCCGATCATCGTGGCGGTCAACAAGTGTGACAAGCCCGATGCCGATCCGGACAAGGTCCTGACCGAACTGCTGCAGCACGACATCCAGGTAGAGGCCATGGGCGGTGAAGTGCAGGCCGTGAAGGTTTCTGCGACTGCCCGCACCGGCCTCGACGAGCTGACCGAAGCCATTTCGCTTCAGGCCGAGCTCCTCGAGCTCAAGGCCAATCCGGATCGTCCGGCCGACGGTATCGTTGTCGAATCGCAGCTCGACAAGGGCCGCGGGCCTGTTGCCACCGTGCTGATCAATCGCGGTACGCTGCAGCGCGGCGAGATCGTGGTTGCCGGCAAGCAGTGGGGCAAGGTTCGCGCGCTGATCAATGAGCGCGGCCAGCAGCTGAAGGATGCCGGACCGGCCGTTCCGGTCGAGATCCTCGGCCTCGACGGAGCACCCGAGCCCGGCGACATGTTCAATGTCGTCGACAGCGAAGCGCGCGCCCGCGAGATCACCGACTACCGCAACCGGATGGAACGCCAGAAGACCGGCGTCGCCTCCGCCCGCGCCTCGCTCGAGTCGCTCATGAACTCGATGAAGGATGACAAGGAAGTCTCCGAACTGCCGCTGGTGGTGAAGGCAGACGTCCAGGGCTCCGTCGAGGCGATCAAGCAGTCGGTCGAGGGCATTTCGACCGACGAAGTCCGCGCGAACGTCATCTACGGCGCTGCCGGCGGTATTTCGGAAAGCGACATCCTGCTCGCCAAGTCCTCGAACGCACCGGTCTTTGCCTTCAACGTCCGCGCCAACAAGCAGGCGCGCGAACTGGCTGAGAAGGAAGGCGTGGAGATCCGTTATTACTCGGTGATCTACAATCTCATTGACGATGTGAAAGACACGCTTTCGGGCATGCTCGCACCGGAGAAGCGCGAGAGCTTCATCGGCTATGCGGATATCCTCGAAGTCTTCAACATCACCAAGGTCGGTAAGGTTGCGGGCTGTAAGGTCACCGAAGGCGTGGTCAAGCGCGGCTGCGGTGTGCGCCTGCTGCGCGACGATGTGGTGATCCACGAGGGCAAGCTGAAAACGCTGAAGCGCTTCAAGGACGAAGTGCCGGAAGTGACCTCCGGCATGGAGTGCGGCATGGCCTTCGAGAAGTACGAAGACATCCGCGAAGGCGACAAGATCGAGTGCTTCGAGGTCGAGATTGTCGAGCGCAAGCTGGACTAAGGCACCTCTACCCAAACGAGAAAAAAATGCAGAAAGCCGGGAGTTTTCCCGGCTTTTTTCGTCTGCGGTTAAACTTCTGTTGCGATGGTCCTTTCCAGCCATGCAACCCTTCATGCCCAAACCCGTCGCAGCTAATGATACCGCGCCGGTCTACCGCGTGAGCGGGCGGCTGCGCGAGAAGGATACCAAGCGCCTTGTCAGCGAAACCCGCTCATCGCGGATCGGCCCGACCGCGCTTTACTATGCCGGTGTCACGGCGCCGGTGATCTCGGCCGGGATGGCGCTGGTGGCGCGCAACACGCTCGATTCCACGCCGGTGAGCGACTACTGGGTCTGGTTCGGCTCCTCCCTGATGGCCGCGATGGCGGGGATTGTGTGGTACCTCATCTTCATGCGCTGGTCCTACCGCCACCGCTCAGGCCGGGCGGGCGAGACCAGCGCTGAAACAGAGATTGACCTGACCCCGGAAGGCCTGCACATCATCAGGGGCGCGGTCGACACCCGCATCGCCTGGTCGGCCGTGAAAACCGTGCGCACCCGCCGCAGCTACACGCTGATCCTGTTTGAGGGTGCCAATCCGCTGATCGTGCCGGACACCTGGTTCGGCAAGGACAGGAACGCGGCGCGCGCATTCAAGATGCGGCTGAAGCAAGGAGCCTCCCATGGCGCGCAATCGACGGAAACCGGACCCGGCCAGCCTTGAGCCGTCCCAGCGCCAGCTGCGCGCGGGCGAACTGGTCCGCCACGCCCTCACCGAAATCTTCATGCGCGAGGAATTCCGCGACCCCGCCCTTCAGGGCGTGAACGTCACGATCGGCGAAGTGCGCACCTCGCCGGACCTGAAGCACGCCCATGTCTTCTGCTCCCCGCTCGGCGAGACCGATCCGGCCGCCCAGGACGAGCTGGCCAAGGCGCTGAACCGGGCCGCGCCCTATATTCGCGGCCAGCTCGGCAAGCGGATCGACATGAAGTTCACCCCGCAGCTGCACTTCATCGCCGACCATTCCTATGATGACGGCGCCTATATGGACGCCATCTTCAACCGCCCGGAAGTCCGCCGCGACCTGGACTGAAGCAGCGCGCACGCCGACGCGCCCGCGCCCACGCGTGCAGGCCGGATAGTGTCTAGGCCGGTTGGAAGAGGCCGGGCCCCGCCCGGGCCCAGGCCAGCTCGCGGACCATATCGCCCAGTTCGCTCGCCCGGCTCCCATCGGGATCGTCCTCACGGCGAAGGCCCGGCGGATAACCGGGCCGAAGATTGTGCAGGCGCGGGCGTTTCGAGCGCGATAGCTTGTCCAGCCAGCGGGCGAGCCGCCGCGCCGCCCGGCGCCGGTTCTTCATCACCCCGTGCAGCGCCACGATCCGCCGCACAAGCTTCAGGGATGAAGGCGGCCGGGGCCCTGCGCTCGCGCCCCATCCTGCCTTGTTTGCAGCAGGGGGCGGCAGTTCCGTGCCGCCATCGAGCGGCGGGATATATTCGAACAGGCTGAAGCCCGGCATGCGAGGCTTTCTGGTTTGATCCCCGCTTCGCGATGGATCGCGCTCAAAGAGTGTGTGCTTTTGATCCCCGCTTCGCGATGGATCGCGCTCAGGGCTGCAGCCCGGCCCATGTGAGACCGAAGGTCGAGACGGGGCCAGTTCAAACGCCATCACGCCGAGCAGGCGGCGGGTGAGGGCTTCGGCTGTCTGGACGAGGCGCAGCACCTCGCCCCGGAACGGGGCCGGAAAGAGTCCAATGGCGGTATGAAAAGAGTCTGATTCCAGTCTGGCGAGCAGGCCGGTCAGGCCCGGCAGCAGGGCCAGCAGCTGCGCCACCCGCGCCCAGCCCCGCTCAAGGACGGCCTTGCTGCTCTGATCGGACACCTCGGTCATGGGCGGGGATTATGGGGATGGTTGGAAGGGTGTGGGAAAATCGAACGAAAATCCCACCGTCATCCCGGACGCAAAGCGATCCGGGACCCAGCGCCAAACTTGCTGGACTTTTATAGCTAGGCCGCCGCTTGCGCGGGTGACAGAAGCCCGCAGCCTCTCGCGAGACCGAACTGAAGTTGAAGAGAATCACCTATAATGACCTAGGCGACAGGCTGGCGGAGATAGGTGTTGATGAAAAAGAGGCGAACATTCGCAACAAGCTCAGCCTGGGCAAGTTCACAGCGGCGTTCCTGTTGCAATGTCTAGAGGCCGTTGGCTCATCCTCATTGTTATTGGATGCGTGGTTTGTTTCCTGATCGCATCGAAATATCTGCCGCTACTGGACAGTCCAATTCCCGATCACGGGCAAGCCGAAAGTCAGCAGGCAAATCAAAAAGCTACCCCGAAGGACGAGCGCCCCGCGGATACCTTCACGGCGTTGGAAGGCTCTCGCGCAAAATACGGCCCAAGCAACACCGAGAAGAACAGCGATACCCAATCGAATGATCATCTCTTTCTTGGCGATGGTTGGGCGCAATGGGCCATGGTTGGGGTCAGCCTCGCCGCTCTGATAGTGAGCGTTTGGGCTGTGTACCTGTTGCAGAGAACCCTCAAGGCCACCCGCCAGACAATCACCAAGGCTGATGACGCAAATCGTGCAGCTCAAGACGCGGTCGCCGTTACTCGTGAGATCGGGCAGGCTCAGATTCGGCCTTACCTCACTTACGAATTGGGCGAACTCGTAACCACTGAAGGGAACAGCAAGCTCGAACTTGTTCTGACCGTAGAGAATTGCGGGCAAAGCCCAGCCCGCTTTTTTTGCGCTAAAAAAGTTGCGGTCTTGGTGGCCTCGCTTGGTGAGACTGTCGAGCACTTCTGGCATACCAGCGCCGCAGATCACCACTGGGTTTTGATGCCTGGGCTTAAGGCGGGTGGGGAAAAGCTCATTTCCATAAATCTTAGGCTTCAACCCAAAGAGGTTGCAAAAATCGCTGAGTGGAAGCGTTCCGGCAAAAATTTTATGGTGAATGTCTCCGGCATTTTCACTTGGAAAACACCGTTTGGAGAAGATTCCCAACCGTTCACATTCAACCAAGTGGGAAAAGGGTCTAAGGGTAACTTCATCTACGACATGATCACTGTAGACCACGTTGAATCTATGTGGCGAGCTTCCGCCAACAACTACGGAATAAACCGAGACAGCCAGCGCAACGACTAGCCCCGAATCACGGGGGCCACCCGGCACCGATGGTGCGCTTGCTACATCAGTCCGAAATTCTGCAGGAATTCCCGCCGTCGATCCGGCTGGCCGCAGGTCAGGCCGGGACTCAGCCTACACTTTTTGGATCCCGGATCGCTGCGCGTCCGGGATGAAGTTGACCGGGCCGAGAAAAACGCGACGCTACCCCACCCGGACAGCCACGCCGTCCATGCGGACCACGGCTGGCGAGATGATCAGGTCTTCTACGCTCACCATGCAATAGCGCACGGGGCTGCGGCCCGGGGCGCCGAGGAGCTGGCAGAGTTCGAAGGCTTGCGGGCGCAGCAGGTGTGCGGCGAGCAGCGGGTCGGCCTCGATCAGCGCATCGAGTTCAAGCGCACCGAGATGGTGCCAGTAGGCTTCGGCGCTGCCGGGCCGTGGCCCGTCTTCGGCAAGGTCTGCGAGCGCTTCCTCGCGCCAGCTGGCGAACCAGTCACCTGTCAGGCGAAGGAATACCGGTGTGTGCATGGCGCAGGAATAGAAGAGCGGCACGTGCCCCTCACCTTCCCAATGCTGCATCTGGCCGAAATTCATGTCCGGCGGCGCAATGGCCGCGCGCGGCACGGGGATCATGTCCTCCCCGTCGACAATCACGAATTCCGGACCTCCCCCTTCAGAACACATAGTCGTCCCCTCCCGCCTCAAGTGAATGCGTCAAGGGCGGTTCGCGTCAAGCGGGAAACGCAGTTTTCTGTTAACAATCTGCAGTAGCTATTGCAGCCCTCGCCTTCGCCGGATCATTCCACCGGGCGGCGGGAATCGAGCAGGTCCTTTTCACCGGTCTGGGCGCGCTCTTCCTCGACCTTTTCAGAGATGTGCTCGTCGGGCCGCACATCGAGAACCTCGCCTTCGGCCGCCTTGTCGGGCACGGGCACCGGTTTCGGGCGGGCCGGGGGCTCGGCCGGCTTGCCGGGCAGGCTGACAGGCGCCCCGCCCTGGTCGAAGCGGAGGCGGTAGATCGGCTCCGGCAGGGTGAAGCCTGCGGTTTCCAGCGCGTCCTTGGCGGCCCGGATGGCGAGCGAGCGGGCCTTCATGAACTCGCTCTCGGTCTGGTCCACCCAGGCGAAGAAGCGCAGCACGATATTGCTGTCGCCGACCGTCTCGATGATGGCATCGGGCTTCGGGTCACTGAGCACGAAGTCGAGCGCGCTGATCGCGGCGATCCCGGTCGCCATGGCGGCAATCGGGTCGTCTCCGGCATCGACGCCGAGGGCGAAATCGAAGCGGCGCTCGGGATTGCGGGTGTAGTTGAGGATGATCGCCTTGAAGACGGTGGCATTGGGAATGCGCAGATGGTTGCCATCGAGCGTCATCAGGATCGTGGCGCGGGATGTCAGGCGCACGACTTTGCCTTCATGCTCGTTGATCAGGACATGGTCATTGGCGCGGAAGGGCTGTCGCAGGCTGAGCATGATGGAGGAGATGTAGTTCTCCACCGTGTCCCGGACCGCGAAACCGATGGCAAGGCCAATGACGCCCGCACCGCCGAGGATGGCGCCCATCAGCGCGGTCGCGCCGACCAGGTTCAGCGCGGTGACGAGGCCGACCACGATCGCGACAAAGCGGAAGGCCTGGGCGACGATCTCGGCGAGGAAGGGGTTCGGCGTCATCCGCCGCCAGAGGCCCGACCAGGCGGCGAGGAGGTGGCCGATAAAGGCGATGACGAGGAAGACCGCAATGGCGAGCCCGACCAGCGGCAAGGCTTCCCAGCCGCGCTGCACGCTCGTTTCCAGGCTCTCGATGGCCGGGGACAGCGAGGTGTCGATGGACAGGTCGCGGGTGATGCGCTCCTGCACGGTGACGACGCCTTCCAGCCGCTCGGCTATGGCGGCGGCGCGGGCAGCATCGGCCTGGCTGGTGACGGTGCCGGACAGCGTGACGACGCCCTGCTCGACGCTCGCCTCTATGCCGGACAGCCCGTCGATCTGGTCGTAGATGCCGGAAAGGCGCGCCTCGATGGCGGCGTCATTGGCGGACTCTGTGACGATGGGCGCCTCGTCTGCGGGCGCTGGGGCCTCCTGCGCATGCACGAGGCCGGCCGCCAGGGCAGAGAAACATAAAAGGGCGGCAAGGAGCATCCGGACCATGACGAGCCCATAACACGTCCGGAAGCGTTCGTGTTCCCCCTTCTTGCGAAACGTGGGCCTTGCGACTCGCCGTCCGTCAGGCCACAAGGCTCGGCCATGAGCGGATTACTCACCCTGATTGCCCTCGGCTTCTCGCTGTCGGTCGATGCCTTCGCCGCCGCCCTCGCCAAGGGCGCGTCGATGAAGCGCGTCACGGCGGGCGATGCGCTGCGCATCGGCGCGGTGTTTGGCGGCATGGAAGCGCTGATGCCGGTCATCGGCTTCCTTGTCGGCCTCGCCATGGCGAGCCTCGTCGCGCCGGTCGATCACTGGATCGCCTTCGTGCTGCTGCTCGGGGTCGGCCTGCACATGCTGTACGAAGCCGCCAGCGGCAGCGTCGAAACGCATGAGGAGAATGTCGAGATCGCCGCGCCGGGCCTTGGCAGCGAGGGGCCGGCCTGGATCCGGCTGGTGCTGGCGGCGCTCGCGACCAGTATCGATGCGCTGGTGGTCGGGGTCTCGCTCGCCATGATGGGCGTGAACATCATCACCGCCGTGATCGTGATCGGTGTTGTGACCACCCTCATGGCGGCTCTCGGCGCGCTGATCGGCAAGCAGGCGGGTGTCTGGCTCGGGCGCTATGCCGAAGCGGTGGGCGGTGTGGTGCTGATCACCATTGGCGCGCTGATCCTCTGGCAGCACCTGTCGAACGGGATTTGACGGTTGACGCTGCACCCGCGCGCCACTAGCTCCGGCGCCTGATCTTTCTCATCCGCTTCGCCCGGCGTTCGATCCGCCGGCGGCAGCAAAGGAGGCCAGCTTGGCACGCAATCGCAAGAAGAAGGGCCTGCCCGTTCATGGCTGGCTGAATGTCGACAAGCCCGTGGACGTGACCTCGACCCAGGTGGTCGGCATCCTGAAGCGGCTGTTCAACGCCCAGAAGGCCGGTCATGGCGGCACGCTGGATCCGCTGGCGGACGGTATCCTGCCGATTGCCTTCGGCGAGGCGACCAAGACCGTGCAGTGGGCGATGGACGCCGACAAGGAATATGTCTTCACCATCGAATGGGGCCGCTCGACCGATACGCTGGACGGCGAGGGCGAGGTGATCTCGACCTCCGATACCCGCCCCGAGCGCGCGGCCATCGAGCAGGCGCTGGAGCGTTTCGAGGGCGAGATCGCGCAGATCCCGCCGAAATATTCCGCCATAAAGGTCGATGGCGAGCGCGCCTATGATCTCGCCCGCGACGGGGAGAGTTTCGAGATCCCGTCCCGCCAGGTCGTCGTGCATGAGGCGCGCCTGATCGAGATGCCGGACGCCGACCATGCCGTCTTCCATATCCGGTCCGGCAAGGGCTTCTATGTCCGCGCGCTGGCCCGCGACCTTGCCGCCGCGCTCGGCTGCGACGGCCACGTCTCGAAGCTGCGCCGCATCCGGGTCGGCGTGATGCATGAGGATGAGGCGATTGCGCTGGACGCGCTGGAGGCGATGGACCGCGAGGCCTTGCTTGAGCTGCTGCTGCCGGTTGAGGAAGTGCTCGAGGATGTGCCGGATGTCGAGATTTCAGACGAGGACGCTGCCGCCATCCGCCAGGGCCGCGAGGTGATGCTGATGCCGCATGTCGTCGAGCGCTGGCGGGCGGAGAAGAACCCCGATCCGGAGGACCGGCTCGCCCTCGCCATGGCCGGGGAGACCGCCGTCGCCATGGGCGAAATCCGCGCCGGCCGCTTCCAGCCGGTCAGGGTTTTCCAGCTTTAGGCCGCAGGCGCGCGCTCGCAACGCAACAAAAAAGGCTGCCCCTTCTCACGTGGGCAGCCTTTTCCGTGTCAGGGCTATCTGATGGGGTCGAGGATAGCCTCGGGTTTTCGCCATGGGCTCAGGCGAAACGGTGTCCGCGGTAGACGAGATGGCGGGTGCCGGTCTCGATCTCCACAGGGTGCGTGCCGTCATGGGCGACACCGCGGTATACAAGGTGCGGCTTGCGCATCTGGTCTGCCAGCGTCTGGCGGGCCTGAGGGGCGTCTTTCACTACATGGCCGCGATAGATCAGCTTGGTCATCTTCACTCTCCTTCGGCTTTTTTGCCGGCCTTTCGGGGCCGGTTCGCCTCGTCTGTTACGCTGAAGATATGTAAGATGTGTAAGTTTGTCAACATGTATATTTTACGCATTTGCGTAACTTGCGATTCTGTGGGATTGAGAGGGCTCCAGGCGCCCAGATTTGCCGCGCCCGGCAGGGCCATCCCCCGGCCCGGACAAGCGTAAAAGCGTAGACAAGAAGAGACCGTCCCGATGGAAAAACTCGACCAGCGAATCCAGCTTGTCGCCTCCAGTGAATTCTCGAAAACCGTCGATGAGTGGCGCCGCGGCCAGTCGGACCTGCCATCGCGTTCAGAAGCCATCCGCCGCCTGGTCGATCTCGGCCTGCGCTATGAAAGGGAACACCCGATGCACATGATCACCGCCGTCATCCGCCCGCACAAATATGACGACCTGCGCGAGGCGCTGCTGCAGCTGGGCGTCGAGGGCATCACGGTGACACAGGTGAAGGGCTTCGGCCGCCAGCGCGGCCAGACCGAATTCTATCGCGGGGCAGAGTACACCACGACGGAAGTGCCGAAGCTGCGGCTCGAAATCGCCGTCTCCAGCGCGATCATGAACCAGGTGATCGACACCATCCAGTCGGTCGCCTCGACCGGCAAGGTCGGCGACGGCAAGCTGTTCGTCCACACGCTCGACCAGGTTGTGCGCATTCGCACCGGCGAGAAGGACGAACTGGCAATCGGGTAGGCTGGCTCCACCCCGACCCTCCCCAGCGGGGAGGGGGATGAGGTTGCACCCGGCTGAGCTGTCTGCACCCCCTCCCGCCTGGGGAGGGTCGGGGTGGGGCTCTATGTGCGCGCCAGATAGACGGTCTGGGTGAAGGGCTTGTCCTGCAGCGGATTGTGGAAGGTGACCGGCTCGCTCCAGGCGTTGCTAAAAACCTTCGCCATGCGGGCCACGAAAGCCTCGTCCGCACGCGCATCGGACCACAGACCCATCAGGCCGCCGGGCTTCAGGTGGCGGGCGAGGCGCGCAAAGCCCTCTTCAGAGTAGAAACTGCCGCTGCGCTGATCGAGCAGCCAGTCCGGCGTGTGGTCGATGTCGATCAGGATCGCATCCTGCGGCCCGCCGAAGCCTTCATCAGAGGCGGCCAGCGCAAAGAAGTCGCCTTCAACGACGCGGCACCTCCTGTCGGCGGCGAGCGGCGGATCGAGCGGAACGAGGCGTTTCTCGTGCCACTCGATGACAGGGGCGAGCAGCTCGACCACCTGCAGCCGACCAACGCGCGCATCCTCCAGCACGGTGGCTGCGGTATAGCCAAGGCCGAGCCCGCCAACCACGACATCCCAGCCCTCTGCCGGCGCCTCGCCTAGCGCCGCAAGACCGAGCTGCGCCAGCGCCACCTCGGACGCGGTAAACAGGCTCGACATCAGATGCTCGTCACCGAGCAGGACTTCCCAGACATCCTTATCGAGCGACAGGATGCGCCGCCGGCGCAGGCTGACGGCCCCTATATCGGTGACCTGATAGTCGAGTTCTTCGAAAAGTTTGGACATTGTGCGGGTGTAAAGGGATTTCGGCGCGAACGGAAACCGTGTGTCCAGACATCGCCCCCTCCCTGACCCTCCCCCGAGGGGAGGGAACGCTGACGGCAACCTCGCGCGATGATTGCTGCCTGCGCACCCTCCCCGCTTGCGGGGAGGGCTGGGGTGGGGTGAAGCCTGGTCTGGACCACACCTTTCACCACACCCTGCCCCTTCCCTTTTGGGGCATTCTGTGCGATGTGCGCCCCCTTGAGGCGAGCGTTCCGCTCTCTAGCCCGGCTGGACGACATCCCGGCCCTGGCTGAATGGCGCAACCCGTCTCACGAAACCCCGCCCATCACAGGCGAGACAGTGCAACCCGCCGCAAGGCGAAAACGAAAGTAATTGACGATGTCGATCACGGCAGAAAAGAAAACTGAACTGATCAAGAAATTCGCCCAGACCGAAGGCGATACCGGGTCTCCGGAAGTGCAGGTTGCGATCCTCACTGAGCGGATCAACAACCTCACCAACCACTTCCAGACCAACAAGAAAGACCACCATTCGCGCCGCGGCCTGCTCAACCTGGTCGCCACGCGCCGGAAACTCCTCGACTATCTCAAGAGGAAGAACGAGAGCCGCTATCAGGCGCTCATTGAAGAGCTGGGGATCCGCCGCTAGGCGCCCTGCCAATCTCAAGCCCGCCGGACATGGGGTCCTGGCGGGCTTTACGTATGAAGAGAAAGAAGACTTATGTTTGACAAGCAAACCGTGTCGCTGGAATGGGCCGGCCGCACGTTGACGATCGAGACGGGCCGTGTCGCTCGTCAGGCTGACGGGGCCGTCCTCGTCACTTATGGGGACACCACCGTCCTCGCGACAGCCACCTTCCGCAAGGAAGCCAAGCCGGGGCAGGATTTCTTCCCGCTCACGGTCAACTATCAGGAAAAATACTACGCATCGGGCCGCATCCCAGGCGGCTACTTCAAGCGTGAAGGCCGCCCGACCGAGAAAGAGACGCTGACGTCTCGCCTCATCGACCGCCCGATCCGCCCGCTTTTCGTCGATGGCTTCAAGAATGAAGTCCAGGTCGTTATCACGGCGATCTCCTACGACATGGAAAACGATCCGGACATTATCGGCATGATCGGCGCATCCGCCGCCCTCGTCCTGTCCGGGGCCCCGTTCATGGGCCCGATCGGCGCGGCCCGCGTCGGCTACAAGGACGGCCAGTACCTGATCAACCCGACCGAGCAGGACCTTGAAGAGTCAGAGCTGGACCTCGTCGTCGCCGGCACCAACGATGCCGTGATGATGGTCGAGTCCGAAGCCAAGGAGCTTCCGGAAGACGTGATGCTCGGCGCCGTCATGGCCGGCCATGAAGCGATGCAGCCGGTGATGGACGCCATCATCAAGCTCGCCGAGAAGGCCGCGAAGGAACCGTTCGAGTTTGACGCCGAAGACCTGTCGGGCGAACTCAAGCAGATTCAGGACCTTGTCGGTGCAGACCTCTCTGCCGCCTACAAGATCACCGAGAAGCTGGCCCGCCAGGAAGCTGTCGGCGCGGCCCGCGAGAAGGCTGCTGAAGCTCTCGTGGCGACGGAAGAGAAGCCCGACGGCATGGACGAGTCTGTGTTCAAGGCTGCCTTCAAGAAGGCCGAAGCCAAGGTTGTCCGCGGCGACATCATCAAGACCGGCAAGCGTATCGATGGCCGTTCGCTCGACCAGGTCCGCCCGATCGTTGCCGAAGCCGGCTTCCTGCCGCGCACGCATGGCTCTGCCCTGTTCACGCGCGGCGAGACGCAGGCCATCTGCGTTGCCACGCTCGGCACCTCCGACGATGAGCAGTTCATCGACGGCCTCGGTGGCACGCGGAAGGAAAAATTCCTCCTGCACTACAACTTCCCGCCCTATTCCGTCGGTGAGACCGGCCGCATGGGTGGCGCAGGCCGCCGCGAGATCGGCCACGGCAAGCTTGCCTGGCGTGCGCTGAGCGCCGTCCTGCCGGAAGCCGATCAGTTCCCCTACACCATCCGCCTTGTTTCGGAGATCACCGAGTCGAACGGCTCGTCCTCCATGGCGACGGTGTGCGGCTGCTCGCTGGCGATGATGGATGCAGGCGTGCCGATTTCGCGCCCGGTGTCTGGTATCGCAATGGGCCTGATCAAGGATGATGAAGGCGTTGCCGTCCTCTCCGACATCCTCGGTGACGAGGACCATCTCGGCGACATGGACTTCAAGGTCGCCGGGACCGAGAAAGGTGTCACCTCGCTGCAGATGGACATCAAGATCGCCGGCATCACCAAGGAGATCATGGAAACCGCTCTCGATCAGGCGAAAGGTGGCCGTGCCCATATCCTCAGTGAGATGAACAAGGCGCTGGCCGCTTCGCGCGGCGAGCTCTCGGCCAACGCACCGCAAATGGAAATCGTGAACATCCCGGTCGACAAGATCCGCGACGTGATCGGTTCCGGCGGCAAAACGATCCGCGACATCGTCGACACGACGGGCGCCAAGCTCAACGTGGAAGACGACGGCACGATCCAGATTTCGGCCCTCGACCGCGAATCCATCGATGCCGCCAAGAAGCGCATCCGCGAACTTACCGCTGAGCCGGAAGTCGGCGAGATCTATGAAGGCAAGATCGTCTCCATCAAGGATTTCGGCGCCTTCGTGAACTTCTTCGGTCCGAAGGACGGCCTGGTGCACGTCTCGCAGATGGCGGACGAGCGCGTCGGCCATCCCAAGGACATCGTCAAGGAAGGCGACACCGTGTGGGTCAAGCTGATGGGCTTCGACGATCGCGGCAAGGTCCGCCTGTCGATGAAGGCCGTCGACCAGGAGACCGGCAAGGACAAGGAAGCCGAAACGGCTGACGCGGACGCCGAATAGGCTCCACCTTCCACAAACACCGTCACGAAAGGGCCGCACATGCTGCGGCTCTTTTTTTTGTGGCCGCGAACGAGCTTCGAAGCCCCGTCAGCACACGGATTCAGCCAGAAATTTCATTTCGCATCCGGAACGGGAATTCGCCGGATCCCCAATAGTGGTGGACTCGCTCCGTATACGCATGAAAAATATGCTGCGCTGCAGCGCAAGATTTTAGTTGACACATAACTGTCACATTTCAAATGATGCAGTTATGTTACAGAAATATGACACTCTTCGCGCCTCGACGCTGCTGGCCATTGCGGTAGCAGGCGGCGCTTTCATGGCCGCGCCCGCCGCCGCCGAAACCCGCTGCGATCTCTCTGACGGATATGGCGACGACGTTGTCTCCTATGTCGAAGAAGTCCAGGCCTGCCTCGGCGCATCAGACGCCTTTTCCGCTGACCGCGAAACGGCCGTCTTCGAGAAGACCAATGCTGCCCGCGCCAAAGCCGGCCTCGAGCCGCTCGAACGCCGCGCCTCGCTGGACCAGGCTGCCCGCGCTCACGCCCTGGACATGGCAGCGCGCAACTATGCCGGCCACAGCGACCTTGAAGGCCGCGGCCATGTCTACCGGATGCGCGCGCTCGACCGTCAGGTCCTTGCCAGCGCAACCGGCGCGAATGTCGTCGTGCTGGGTGCCGATGCCAGCGCCGAGCACATCTATGAGGCGATCCGCTCCGACAAGGCCAACCGGGAAAACCTGACCCGCGAGCGTTTCAACGCAACCGGCCTCGGCGTCGCCGAGGGCAATGACCGCGTCTATGTCGTGCAGATGCTGACAACCGTCGATGGTGAGCTGGAAACGCCGCTCCCTTTGCAGATCGCGGGCGCAACCAGCTTCCAGCCCCGCATGAGTGAGGACTATTTCCGCACCGCCGGCTGGAACCTCACCGACGATGCCGGCAACCGGCTCGCCGGTGGCCAGATGATGCGCTTGACGGCTGAGAGCGTCGACCAGCCGGGCAATGCCTATCTGGACATCCTCGTCGAGCTGAACACCGACACCTACGTGCTGCGCGGCCCGATCGTCAGCCGCTAGGCCAGAAGACCCCGAGACGGGAGGAGGCTCCCGTCCACGAGCAAGGGGCGCTTTCCTGATGGAGAGCGCCCTTTGTTTTGTTTGATCCCCGGATCAGGCCCCACCCCGACCCTCCCCAGAGGGGAGGGGGATGAGGTTATGCCCGGTACAACTGTCGGGACGCATGGTGAGCGAAGTCGAACCATGGGCCGGCGAGAAAGGCTGCGTCTAGCGCCCCCTCCCCTCTGGGGAGGGTCGGGGTGGGGCTTTACAAAGGAAAAATGTTCTGTTTTTGTTCTTTAATGGCTTCTCGCTCCCAGATTCTCAGGGCCCGCCAACTCCGGCGCGATATGACGCCCGCAGAACGGCTGCTCTGGTCCATTCTGCGGACCGAACGCTTCAAGCCGTTTCATCTCCGGCGGCAAGCCCCTGTTGATCGCTGGATCGTTGATTTCCTCTCCCATCGCGCGCAGCTTGTGATCGAGATCGACGGCGAAACCCATAGCCATGAACAAGACGCAAGACGTGATCGCGCGCTCAAGGCGCTGGGCTTTGATACGTTGAGGTTTTTCAACGGTGACGTCTGGCAGAATGCGAGTGGCGTTGCAGACCGGATTTATGACGAACTGTCGTGGCGATACTCGCCCCACCCTGACCCTCCCCGCGAGCGGGGAGGGGACGCATACGGGTAGGTTCGACTCGACTTCGCAGCCTCATCCCCTCCCCTCTGGGGAGGGTCGGGGTGGAGCGAGCGGCCCGCATCTGCGGGGATGGGTTCCCTGCCGGGCGGGTTCCGGCTACATCCGGCGCATGACCAGCTCAACCTTCCTCATTGCCATGTCGGGTGGCTCGGGTTCCGGCAAGTCGACGCTTGCCGATGCCCTGATCGAGCGCCTCGGCGCGGACAAGGCCGTCATCTTCCATGAGGATGGCTATTACTGGCCGATGCGCCATTACGGCCCCTGCGACACGCCCGAGCAGCGCGCCGCGATCATCGCGCAGGCCAATTATGACGATCCGGCCTCAAAGGATAACCGCCACCTCGTCAATGACATCAAGGCGCTGAAATCCGGCCAGTATATCGAGCAGCCCGTCTATGATTTCGACCGGCATGACCGCGACACGACGCGGACCTTTCGTATCGATCCGAAACCGGTCCTGATCCTGGAAGGCATCCACGCCCTTTCCGTGCCCGAGCTGTTCCCGCTGATCGACCTGTCAATCTATGTCGACACGCCGGACGATCTGCGCCTGGCGCGCCGCATCCGCCGCGACGTGCTGGAGCGCGGACGAACCGTGCAGAACGTGCTGGAGCACTATCTGACAACGGTGCGCGCGGCGCATTACCGCTTCACCCATCCGGCCAAGTTCGAGGCCGACCTTGTCATCGCCGATGAGGGCCTGCCGGCCTATGGCGATGTCATTCCGGGCGCCGAAGCAATCGACCGGATGCTCGCCCCTGTCATCTCCCGCCTGCAGGGCGCCGGCGTGATCTGACCGTCAGAGAAAATCCGCAATATCGCTGAGCGGCTTCTTCTTGAGCGCGTGCTTCGGCACCATGGCACCCTCTGCCGGATGCCCGGCAACGAGAATCAGGAAGGGTTTCTCCGTCGCGGGGCGCCCGCAAATCCCGTTCAGGAAATTCATCGGATTCGGCGTATGCACCAGCGTCGCCAGCCCCGCTTCATGGCAGGCCGCGATGAGCAGGCCGGTCGCGATACCGACGCTCTCATGGATGTAGTAATTCTTCCGGTCCTCACCGGCCTCGGCCCCGCCGCGGCGCTGCGCGAAGATACAGATGAGCCAGGGCGCGGTCTCCATATAGGGCTTGTCCGCATCGGTCCCGATGGGCGTCAGTGCGTCCAGCCATTCCATGCCCGCCTTGCCGGCATAGAAGGCGCGCTCCTCGGCTTCTGCGGCCTCCCGGATCTCGCGCTTTTTCTCCGGCGAGCCGACGCAGGCGAAGAACCAGGGCTGGTGATTGGCCCCCGATGGCGCTGTCCCGGCCGCCCGGACACAGGCCTCGATCAACCCTTGCGGCACGGGCCTGACTGAAAAGGCACGCACCGAGCGGCGGGTGCGCATGGTCTCATGGAAGGCGAGCGCACGCTGGCGCATCTCCGCTTCCGGCAACAGCCGGTAGCCCTCCAGCGGGAGATGGGTTTCTGGTGAGGTCCTCATGCAACCGGTCTGGCGCAGCCCGCGCGAACGGGCAAATCACGCTTTCGCCAGCTTGCGCGCCATGGCCGCGCCGCGCTTTGACGCCTTGGCGAGCCAGGTGTCGATCCCGGCCTGGGGCGTGCCCTTGACCGGGCCGAACTGGAAGGTGCGGAAGGGCTTGATGCCTGCAAAGTTGAAGACGGGCCGTTCGACCTGGTTCTTGGCGGCGCGGCGATAGGATAGCGCATCCCAGAAGACCGGCGCATCAGACGTCATGAACACATCGGCTGACCGGCCAGCCAGCAGCCTGTCCCACCAGGGCCCTTTCTCGTGATAGGCCATGGCAAAGCCAGGCAGGAAGCAGCGGTCGATAACGCCTTTCATCTTGGCGGGCATGCCGCCCCACCATTGGGGATAGGCCCAGACAAGATGGTTCGCCCACATGATATTCTCGCGCCATTCTTCCAGGCACGGCTCCAGCGTCTTGCGGGCATGATAGCCTTCGGTCAGGTCCGGATCGAAGTCCATCTCGTGCAAATTCATGCGGCGGGTCTCGGCGCCTTCGGCTTCGGCGGCCTTCTGGTAGGCATCGGCCATTCCATGCGAGAGCGAGGTATCGCGCGGATGTCCGACCCAGATGAAGATACGTGCGGCCATGCCAGCCCCTTTCTCAGTAAACATTGAATGAATTCATAATTGTTCAGCGCATGAATCGCAAGCAGTTTCTTCGAAGCGGTACTGGCGGCGCAGCCGCAAGGCCGTTTCGCGGCGCGGTCTGGTCGCGTGGAGAGATCTCGGGGGTCAGTCCCGCCTGAGGCTCGCCACCGCCTCGGCGACCGGCACATCCCCATCGGTCAGCTCGAAAATCTCCCGGCGGATCGATGGCGTGTCGATGAGCTCTGCAATGAAGGCGGCGACATTACCCCGCGCGACATTGCCATAGGGGATGGCGTGACCGGCGCGGACCCGGCCGTCGCCCGCCTCGCTCTGAAGCGTGCCAGGGCGGATGATGACATAGTCGAGCTCGCTGCCAGCCAGCGCGGCGTCCGCGCGCTTCTTCTCGGCCATATAGTGCTCGAAGCCGTCGCGGCGCTCGCGGCTGCGCCCCGCATCGGGGAAGACGGAAACGAGGTAGACACGTTTGACGCCCGTCTTGCGGGCCGCCTCGATCAGCTTGACCGGGCCGTCGCCGTCGATGGCGGTTGTCCGGTCGAGCCCGCTGCCTGCCGCCCCGGCGGAGAAGACGACAGCATCCGAGCCCTGCACCATCATTTCCAGGTCGCTGGCGGAGATCTCCATCAGGTCGGCCTCGACCGGCATGGCACCGGCCGCACGCAGGGCCTCGGCCTGCTCGGGCTTGCGATGCAGGCCCGTGACGGCATGGCCGCGCGCGATGAGGTCTGGCACCAGCCGGCTGCCGACCCCGCCTGTCGCGCCGATCAGGAAGATGTTGGCCATGGCTGAGATCCTTTCCGTTGTGCTGCCTGTCCATAACATGGCACGGCGGCGCGTGTTCCAGACAGTTTCCTCGCGGTCATGCCTGTGCGGCGGCCAATCGCGGGATTACGCTTCCGGCAACTATAAAACCGGGAGGAAAGAATGAAGGATTTCAGCGGGAAGATCGCCGTTGTCACTGGCGGCGGAGCCGGCATGGGCCGGGAGATGACCAAACAGCTCGCCGAGGCCGGCTGCAGCGTCGCGATCTGCGACATCTCCGAAGAGGATATGGCCGGCACGGTGTCGGCTGCCGAGGCGCTCGCGCCGCAGGGGGTGAGGATCACCGCCTTCCGCGCGGATGTCGGCAAGGAAGACCAGGTCCAGGCCTTTGCAGACCATGTCCGCACCGCGCACGAGACCGACCATATCCACCTGCTGATCAACAATGCCGGCATTGGCGGCGGCGGCAGCTTCGTCAGCGATCCGCGCGAAAGCTGGGAACGGACTTTCAATGTCTGCTGGTACGGCGTCTACTACAATGCTCGCGCCTTCATGCCGATGCTGATCGCCGCCGATGAAGGCCACATCGTGAATGTGAGCTCGGTCAACGGCTTCTGGGCGAGCCTCGGGCCGGAAACACCGCATACGGCCTATTCGACCGCCAAGTTCGCCGTGAAGGGGTTCACCGAAGCGCTGATCACGGATCTTCGCATCAACGCCCCGCATGTGACGGCGTCGGTCGTCATGCCCGGCCATATCGGCACCCAGATCGCGCTCAACACGCTGCGGGAGTTCGGCGACAATTCCGCGATTGGCGGGGGCAATGAAGAGTATGAAGCCGCAAAGGCGCGCGGCGAGATGTTTCGCGACAATGCCATCACCAGCGCACCCGACGCGGCAAAGGTCATCCTCGACGGCGTGCGCGCGGGCCAGTGGCGCATCCTGATCGGCCCGGACGCCGCCGCTCTCGACGAAGCGGTCCGGGCCACACCCGAAGCCGCCTATGAGGGCGACTTCGGGATGGACGTTTTCGCGTCGCTGAGAGAGGCGGTCCGGCCAGCCTAGCGGTTGTCCAGTTCGGCCCTGACCAGTTCCAGTCCCCGCCGCGTGATGCGATAGGGCGCACCGCCCCTCGAGGCGATGGCGCGCTTGCGCTTCAGCTTGCGGAAAAGATGCTCGTCGAGGCCGGCAAACCGCCAGCCATCGCGCGAGTAGCAGTGCAGCTCGGCGAGCTTCTTTCCCTGGCGGATGGTTTCAATGCGCCCGCCCTGGGCGAGCAGGTGAAGGATGCGCTGTTCGGCGCGGGAGATATCCATGTGTCTGTAGTCCGGAAGGTGTGCGCGGCCCGCTTTAAAGGGCGCACGCATGACAAGTCCTCGGCCTCTCAGCTTTGAGAGACCGGCATTCGCTTGTCGGCCTGCCTCGCCGGTTACGGCGCTCGCGGCAGGCCCCTTAGCGGGACTCAGACAGGTTGCGTGTCATCAACACTCCATTGGAGCGCTGTATTTGGGGCAAGTCACACGTGAGCGCAAGCCCCACCCCGACCCTCCCCAGAGGGGAGGGGAAGGCTGTCTCTAATGTTGCAAAGCCCGCGCATGGTTCGACTTCGCTCACCATGCGGGCGTGCGCGCTAACGTCTTGGCATGGCGCAACGTTCCCCCTCCCCTCTGGGGAGGGTCGGGGTGGGGTCGTCAGCTTTCCTCGCCGCGCAATTCCAGCGACGGCTTTTTCGCGGCCTGCGTCGAGGTCACGTGCTGCACATCCTCGCCGAGAATCTCGATCCAGGCATGTTTGCGGTCCTCGAAGACCGAGTGCTTCGGGGCGGGAAAGTCGAGATCGGTGAAATTGCCGACGGGAATGGCGGTCACGCCGGGCCAACCCTCGATGATATAGGCCATGGTCGAGCCGCAATGCGGGCAGAAGCGATAGGTCGCCTTGTTGCCGCTGTCTGCCGTGCGCACCCAGGTCTTCGTCTCGCCCTCAATGCTGATCTGCTCGTCCGGCCAGCGCGCCTACACCGCGAAGGCGCTGCCCGAGCGCTGCTGGCAGGCAAAGCAGTGGCAGACGGAGACGCGGACCGGCTCGCCCGTGCAGGTGACGGTCAGCTGGCCACAGCGGCAGGAGGCGGTTCGGGTGGTCATGACGGCCTCAATAGGACGTTGCCCAGGCGAGGAAGCCGTGGGTGGCGGTCTTGGAGATGCAGGGCACTGACATCTGGCGCACGGTCTCGCCGCGCTTGCGGATTTCGCCGACCCAGAAATTGCCATCGGGCGGGCAGTACCAGCCCTCGCCGGCCCGGTCGCCAAGCTTCAGTGTCAGCGGTGTTCTGATGAAGTCGGGCTCGGCGGCAAAGCACGGGTCATTCATCCAGGCTTCGATGATCGCGGTGCTCGCAGCGGTGTAGAGATAGCCCTCGCGGCGCAGCTCTTCTTCCGCGCGTTCGGCCGCTTCCTTGCGGGCCTGCTCCTTGGCACGGGCGGCTTCATATTTGGCCAGTTGGTCGGGGTCTTCAGGCGGAGGGGGCGGCGGCGGTGGCGGCGGTACCGGGCCGTAGGCGGTGCCGGATGACGTCCTGTAGCCCCGCCACTCCTGACGCTCCGCGCTATACCAGATCGTGGTCCGCACAGTCGGGTAAGAGGCCTGGTAGGCAAGGATCAGCGTCTCGGCATCTTTCGCCACTTCGGGAACATGCTGATCGGCGAGAATATTGGTGACCCGGTCTGACGCCTTCTGCCAGTCCTCTTCGCTCATCCGCTCCCGGATTTCGGCGAGGTCGAAATTGCGGAAGCCCTGGCATTTTGAAAGATCGAAGGCAGGCGCGTCATCTGCGGCATGCGTGCCCGGTTCGTGCGTCGCGCACCCCGGCAGGGTGAGCGAAAGCGCAATGATCGGGGCAAGCGCGGCGCGGAGGGGTTTCATCCTATTCGTCCGGAAGGTCCGGGACACCGACAACGTGGAAGCCCGCATCGACGTGCATGACTTCGCCGGCGATGGACTGGCCGAGATCGGACAGGAGGTAGAGCGCAGCGCCGGCGACGCCTTCCATCTTCGTGTCTTCCTTCAGCAGCGACCAGTCGCGGCCGGTGCCCATCAGCGACTTGCCGCCGCGAATACCGGCCAGCGACAGGGTGCGCATCGCGCCCGCCGAGATGGCGTTGACGCGGATGCCTTGCGCACCGAGGTCCCGCGCCGCGTAACGGGTGGCCGCTTCAAGCGCCGCCTTGGCGACGCCCATGACGTTGTAGGACGGAACGGTGCGTTCAGCACCGAGATAGGTCATGCAGATCATTGCGCCGCCATCTGGCATCAGCTCGGCCCCGCGCCGGGCGCAATCGATGAAGGAGTAGACCGAAATGTCCATGGCGCGGCGGAAGCCCTCACGCGTCGTATTGGCGACCATCGAGCCCTGCAGCTCCTCCTTGCCGGCAAAGGCGATGGAGTGAACGAGGAAGTCGATCTTGCCCCATTTTTCCTTGATGGCCGCGAAGGCAGCATCCATGCTCGCATCATCGGTCACGTCGGCCGGGATCATCGCGTCCATGCCGATGGATTCCACCAGCGGCCGGACCCGGCGCTCGAGGCTTTCGCCTTGATAGGTGAAGGCGATTTCGGCGCCTTGGGCAGCCAGCTGTTTCGAGATGCCCCAGGCAATCGAATTCTGGTTGGCAACGCCCATGACGACGCCGCGCTTGCCCTTCATCAGCTCGCCTGACGGCATGTTCCAGTCGTCCGACATGATCGCTCACTCCCTGACGGTGAATATGTTTTCCAGCCTTCGGGCTAGGCGCGCGCGCCGGATGCGTCAAGCGCCCGGCATGCTCGCATTGCCATCAAGGACGTTCTTCAGGCCGACCTTCATGTCGAGCGCGGTGTAGACATGTTCACCATCGACATAGACCCGGCCATCGGCAATGCCGAGGACGAGCCGGCCGCGGCGGGCCCGCTTGATGTCGATCTCATAGCGCACGAGCTTCTTGTCCGGTGTGATCTCGCCGGTGAACTTCACCTCGCCGACCCCGAGCGCGCGGCCCTTGCCCGGCGAGCCGGACCAGCCGAGCCAGTAGCCGACCGCCTGCCACATCGCATCAAGGCCGAGGCAGCCCGGCATCACAGGGTCGCCCGGGAAGTGGCACTGGAAGAACCAGAGATCCGGCTGGATGTCGTACTCGCCGATTACATGCCCCTTGCCGAACTGGCCGCCATCCAGGCTGATCTCCGTGATCCGGTCCATCATCAGCATCGGCGGCATGGGCAGCTGCGCATTGCCCGGCCCGAAAAGCTGGCCCTGGCCCGAGATGAGGAGGTCTTCCTTGGTGTAGGAGGACTTGGGGGTATGGAAGTCGTGCGGTCCGCTCATGAGGGGACTCCTGCTGATCAGAACAAGAAAACGCGCATGAGCCTGCCTGAGGCTGGATTGTCAAGCAATGACAACGAGACGCTGGGTTGCAGGAATGGGTGACGTCAGAGCCCGTCCGTATGCGTCTCAATGCCCCAGAGCGAGGCCTGCTCGACCCAGCCCTTGAAGCCGTCGGCCTTGATTCGGCACCAGCCATCCTCGCACTGTTCGAGCTCGGCAATGACGCCCTTCTGGATGGACGCCATGCCGCGTGAGAGCTCATTGGGCTTGCGCCGCATGATCGCCTTGGTCAGCAGGACAACGTTGCGGCGATCGTTCAGCATCCGCGCCTGCACCCAGGTCTCGTCGCCGTCGGCATCGCGGATCTGGCGCCAGTCGCGGGTTTCCTTGACCACGAGTACCGGCATGCCCTGGCGCTCATACCGCCAGACGATTTCGTGGTCCTTGGATGGCCCGCGCCGGCCATGAACCGCCGAGTAGCGCAGTGATTCGAATCGCGGCACCGGCTTGCCGGAAAACTGGCTGATGCGCACCGGCTCGGGCTCTGCAACGGCAGTTGCATAACTGGCGGCGTTCAGGATAAGGCAAACAGCAAAGACAAGACGTGCAGGCAGTTTCATGAGGCCTTTATCGCGCGCGCCGGTGAATCGGCGGTAAAGCCGCAGGGCTGCGCATTGGCGATCGGCAAATGCTCTGCTATGCGCAGAAGCAGGAAAGGAAACGTTCATGACCGCAAAGCGGCTGAAGGTCATCGTCACGCGGCGCCTGCCGGATCCCGTCGAGATCCGGCTGAAGGAGCTTTTCGACACGGAACTCAACGAAACTGACGTCCCGTTTTCCGACGCGCAGATGATAGATGCCGTGAAGCGTGCCGACGTTCTCGTGCCGACCGTGACCGACCGAATCGATGGGCGCCTGCTTGCCCAGGCCGGGCCGCAGCTGCGCCACATCGCCCAGTTCGGCGCCGGGGTCGACAATCTCGACATTGAGAGCGCCGTCCAGCGCGGCATCACCGTGACCAATACGCCCGGCGTGCTGACCGACGACACCGCCGATGTCACCATGGCGCTGATCCTGTCCGTGCCGCGCCGCCTCTATGAAGGCGTGAAGCTGCTGGAAGCGGGCAAGTTCGATGGCTGGGCGCCAACCTGGATGCTGGGCCGCCGCCTCGCCGGCAAGCGTCTTGGCATTATCGGCATGGGCCGCATCGGCCAGGCCGTCGCCCGCCGGGCCACGGCGTTCGGCCTGCAAATCCATTATCACAACCGCAAGCCATTGAACCGCCAGGTCACTGACGAGCTGGAGGCCACATACTGGGAGAGCCTCGACCAGATGCTGGCGCGGATGGACGTCATCTCAGTCAACTGCCCGCACACGCCGGCGACCTTCCACCTGCTGAATGCGCGCCGGATCGACCTGCTCAAGCCCGACGCTTTCGTGGTCAACACCGCGCGCGGCGAGGTGATCGACGAGGCCGCCCTCGCCCGGGCGCTGAAGGCAGGACGGATTGGCGGCGCCGGCCTCGACGTGTTCGAACGCGAGCCGGTGGTCAACCCTGAACTGGTCGGCCTGCCGAATGTCGTGCTGCTGCCGCATATGGGCTCGGCCACGGTCGAGGGCCGGATCGAGATGGGCGAAAAGGTCATCATCAACATCAAGACCTTCGCCGACGGCCACAAGCCCCCGGACCGCGTCATCCCGGCGATCCTCTAGACCCGCCTGAGTCAATCACAGGCTGTGCGGCTTTCCCCTTGACGGGACAGGCTGGAAATCCATTAATTCCCTGTAGGGTCGACAAGGAGTAATCGATGAATTTGACGGCGAAGTCCGGGCTTCTGGCTGCGGCAAGCCTGCTGCTTTCGTTTGCGGCGAGCGCACAGGACGCAAACGGAGATTCCGAGCGCAGGCTCGATACCGTTTACACGATCGGAAACAACATCCCCACAATCGAGGAGATCGTTGCCGAGCCGACATTCTTCAGCGGCGAGCTGTCGCCATCCGGCCGCTATATGGCAGGCGTGCGGCGGGACGGGCTGGACTATTTCCTCGTCGTCACAGACCTCGAAGATGCGGAGCTGAAATTTGCCGGCACCAAGTTCGAGGATCTCCGCATTACCGAAGTTCACTGGGCAACTGAGGACCGCCTGATCGTCGAGGCGTATGCGGTATTTAACCGCAACACCAACAGCCTGATGAACAAAGCGGACTGGTTCGATCCAGATGCCCGTGGGTATCGCGTCGATGCGCTGTATGGCATCGACCGCGACGGCGGAAACCTCGTCCGGTTCTTCGAGGGCGACCGCGACATGGACAACATCTACACCCAGGTGAACCTGATCGATGTCGTTCCGTCCGACCCCGAGCACATGCTGGTTTCGCGGCGCGCGCCGGACTATGGCAACAAGAAGAGCGACAACATTACGCTTGGCGGTGCCGACGTATACCGGGTCAATGTCAACTCCGGCGACTTCGAAGAGTTCGTACGCGGCAATGACCGCACCACGCAATACCAGACCGATGCGGACGGTAACCTGATTTACCGGATCGACGAAAACTCCACCGGCACGCGAAACATCTTCTACGTTCTGACAAAGAAGGAAAACGGCAAGCTTTCATGGGAGCGCGGCGCGTCAATCAAGATTAACGACCTGGTCGACGAGCTCGAAACACCGTTCAAATTCCAGATCCTGCAGCCAGCCGAAGAAGCGCCGCTATTTTATGTCCGCGATGTTCCCGGCACGCAGGACAGACATGCAATCTATCTCTACAACCTCGCTACGGGTGAGCATGTCGAGAAGATTGCCGAACATCCCGACTATGACATGGAGGGCGGCATCTTCGACCCCAATACCAATGAACTGATCGGCGTTCGCTGGGAAGGCAAGAAGCCAGGCATGCTGCTGTTTGATCCGGCGCAGCAACAATATGTCGATGCGCTGGAAAACTATCTCGGCGACCAGCAGACCTTCGAATTTGTCGACATGAGCAATGATGGCCGCAAGTGGTTGATCGCCGCGACGGGCCCCGGCAATCCCGGCACATACCTGACCTTCGACCTCGATGAGGTAAAGATCAGGGAAGTCGCCGTGCGCCGGGCACCAATGGCGGGCAAGGCAACCGCCGAGGTGAAGGTCGTCGATTACAAGTCAAGGGACGGTAAGGACCTTTTCGGTTACCTGACCCTGCCACCCGGAATCGAGGCGGCCGACTCCCTGCCACTCGTCATGTATCCGCATGGCGGGCCGCAAGCGCGCGACTTTTTCGTTTATGATGGCATGGCGCAATTGCTGGCCTCGCGCGGCTATGCCGTCTTTCAGCCGCAGTTCCGCGGTTCTGCCGGCATGGGCAAGACGTTTGCGCAATCTGGCTATCGTGAGTGGGGCGGCATCATGCAGACGGATGTCGAAGATGCTCTGACCCACCTTGTCTCTGAAGGCATGGTGGATCCGGACCGAGCTTGCATCATGGGCTATTCCTATGGCGCCTACGCTGCCATGCAGGCCGCCGTGGCCACGCCCGACGCCTATCGTTGCGTTCTGGCTGGCGGCGGCGTGTACGACCTTCGTGAAATGCAGAAATGGTCCCAGGCCGAACGCGGCAGCAATTCGTCAACGTACGAATACTGGCTGACGCAGCTCGGCGATCCGGTCAACGATTACGACGACCTGATCGCTCGCTCTCCCGCCCGGCACGTCGAAAGACTCAAGGCGCCGGTGTTCCTGTTCCATGGCCGAGAAGACAATATCGTGCCGATCGAGCAGGCTGAGCTGCTTCGCAGCCGACTGGACAGTGCGAACAAGACGTTTGAGTACGTCGTGATGGACAAGTCCGGGCACTCTTACGGCGCCTACCGTACCGACGAGCCAGAGACGATCCGTCGCGACATCCTGGAGTTCCTGTCGCGGTACAACCCGACCAATAGGAATCCTGGCTACTAAAGCGAGGCCAATTGACAAAAAAAGCCCGGCATCTCTGCCGGGCTTTTTCATGCTTTCAATCTCTTGCCGAGGGCGTCTCTAGTGGACGCTGACCGGGCGCATCTCGTGTGCGCGGGCGGCGGCAAAGGCAGCTTCGCGGCCTTCGACGATCGCCAGTTGCTGGCCGTCACCATTGGCGAGCACGAACAGTGCGTCACGGTCGGCAACGGTGTCGAGCGCCTCAGGCGGCAGGCCATCGAGCTCTTTTTCGGCGATCCGGCGGATATAAACCAGATCCTTCGCCGAAAACAGCTTGGCGGCTTGATGTTGAAGGTCTGTCGTCATGGCATGCTCCTTCCTTCAAAGACAGGACCACGACACATGATGCCCGGCGAGAAGCCCCATTTGGCGGCAGCTCCTCTCGCCGCCGGGCTCGGGTGTCATGGTGAATCTGGTGTCGCATAATGCCCGGTTCAAGCCGGAAAGGCGGCAAGATGTGGGCATTTGCTCACTTTTTTAGCTGACGCTGAATGGCCATTCAGATTCAGCTAAAAAAGCCGGATCAGTCGAATTCCTCGGTGATGATATCGTCTTCAGGCACGCCGATTTCCAGAAGCGCCGCCGAGATGTCATCCAGCATCGCATCCGGTCCGCAAACATAGCATTTGCCTTGTCCAGGCTCGATCCGGCGAGCCAGCAGCTCCTTGTCGATCATGCCTTTGGGCAGGTCCGTATCGGACTGGTGGCTGACCGTGAAATAGGTGGTGAGACCCGGCATGTCCTCGAACATCTTGCGATGGATGATGTCGTCTTCGGTCTTGTTGGAGAAGATCAACTCGCAGCCATCCAGCGTGCCATTCTTCTCCAGCCGCTCGCGAAGGATCGCGATGAAGGGCGTCACGCCGGCACCGCCTGCGATGAACCAGCCCTTGCCTTCGTCCTGGATGGCGCCCCAGGGCTCATCGGCCAGGACCGTGTCGCCGGGTTTCAGCGTGGCGAGACGCTTGGTCATGCCGTCATGCTCCGGATAGGTCTTGATGGTGAATTCGAGATTGCCTTCCTGCGGCAGGCTGGTCGGCGTGAAGGGATGCCCGTCATCGCGCCAGCCTTCGCGGTCAAGGGCGAGATCAATGGCCTGGCCGGGCGTGTAGGTGAGGTCTGCCGGCTTGTCGAAGACATACCGGTTGACGTCATGGGTGACGGCTTCGACAGCCTGTAGCGTCAGCGTATGCATATTTTTCTCCGTTTTTTATCAGCTTGCCGGAGAAACGTGTCTGGAGATGGCGGCGTTCCCGTGCCGCTCGTCTGAAATTTTCTATGGCTGGTATAGAGAGGCCGCTGCGCCACCCTTGGACCAGCCACAATGGCTGCCGCTGACGCGCAGCCCTGAGCGCGATCCATCGCGGAGCGAAGCGTAGCGGGGATAATACAAAAAAGGCGGCTGCCGCCGCATTCGCCAGCCTAAAATCAGTCCCCCGGACTGATTTTTTGAGCTGACGCTCAATCGGCAGCGAATGGTGGAGCCTAGCGGGATCGAACCGCTGACCTCCTGCATGCCATGCAGGCGCTCTCCCAGCTGAGCTAAGGCCCCATTTCTCTGGAGCGCGTGAGTTATAGTCTCACGCGCTCCTGATCAAGTCCATTTATCAGGACTTTTCGTCTTCGTCCTCACCGGACGCATCATCATCCTCGTCGTCGTCATCATCGTCGTCGTCGAGGGTCAGATCGTCTTCGTCGCCGAGGTCGATATCGTCGTCTTCGAGGTCGAAATCATCTTCGTCCTCGTCGAGGTCGATGTCGTCGTCATCATCGTCATCGTCGATGCCGTCCTCGTTGAAGCCGCTTGGCACCTTGCCGGGCGCAGCCTCATCGTCTTCTTCCTCGTCGCCGCCTTCCAGGACTACTTCATCGGCATCCGAGCCGAGTTCGCGGGACGCTTCGTCCTCGTCGTCATCCTCGTCTTCATCTTCCTCGATGTCGTCGTCATCATCATCGCCGTCATCGTCGTCATCGCTGACGGCCTTCTTCTTGCGGCGCTTGTTCTCTTCCTCTTCGAGATCGTCCTCGTCCTCATCCTTCGGCACAGCGCTCTTGGCGCGCTTCGCTTTCAGCTTGGCGCTGGTCGTGCGGACCTCGTCATCGTCGGGATCGAATTCGGTCTTGCACTTCGGGCAAACGGCCGGGCGCTTGTTCAGGTCGTAGAACTTCGCTTCGCAGCTGGGGCAAATCTGTTTGATACCAAGATCTGGATCGGCCATCGGTCTTTGGTCTCCGCACCTGGGATGAAATGATGGGGGGGCGCTTGCCAGAAAGGCGCGCCCCTGTCAAAGCGCTTTTCGCGTGCTTGTGCAGAGGAGATGCGTTTGGCCTGGACTTCATACCCCGTTCCCCGGTTTCAGGGCGCCATCCGGGCGCCGGGCGACAAGTCCTGCTCGCACCGTGCCCTGATGTTTGCGGGCCTCGCGGATGGCACCTCCGAGATATCCGGCCTGCTGGAAGGCGAAGACGTCATAAACACAGCAAAAGCCATGGCCGCGCTCGGCGCCAGCGTCGAGCAGACCGGCCCGGGAAAATGGACGGTCAAGGGTGTTGGCAAGGCGGGCCTCAGCTCGCCGGCTCAGGATATCGATTTCGGTAATTCGGGCACCGGCTCGCGCCTGATGATGGGGCTGATGGCCGGCTATCCGATCACAGCGCGTCTCGTGGGCGATGCCAGCCTCTCGAAGCGGCCAATGAACCGCGTGATCAAGCCGCTGGAGCAGATGGGCGCACGCTTCGAGCATGACGGACGCGGCATGCTGCCGATCACGCTGCACGGGTCCGACGCGCTGACGCCCATCGACTTCGAGCCGGAACAGGCCTCCGCGCAGGTCAAGTCCTGCGTCCTGCTGGCAGGCCTCAATGCCCGTGGCACGACAAGCGTCACCGAATCCCGTCCGACGCGCGACCATACAGAGAAAATGCTGCGCGGCTTCGGCGTGAAGATATCGACGCGGCCCGCTGGCGGCGTTCGCCAGTGTGTGAGCATCGAGGGCGGCCAGACGCTCCAGCCGGTCGATACATCCATTCCAGGAGACCCCTCCTCGGCCGCCTTCCTGATTGCCGGGGCGCTGATCTCGCCATCGGGCGGGGTCGTCGTCGAGGGCGTGATGTCGAACGAGACGCGCGACGGCTTCTTCCAGGCCGCCGCCATGATGGGCGCGGGGCTCGGCGCCGAGGAAATGGGCGATGCAGCCGGTGAACGGCTGGTGGACCTGCAGGCCGCCACAGCCAGCCTCAGGGGCCGGTCCATTCCGGAAACCCTGGTTGCTTCAATGATTGACGAATTCCCGATCCTGTCAGTCATCGCCGCCTTTGCCGAGGGTGAAACCGTCGTCTCTGGCGCAGAGGAGTTGCGCGTGAAGGAAAGCGACCGGATCGCTGCGACGGTCGCCATGCTGAGGGTAAACGGTGTCGAGGTGGAAGAACGCGCCGACGGCTTTGTCGTGCAGGGCTGCGGCGGCCCGCCGCCGGGCGGCGGCCTTGTCGAGACCCATCATGACCACCGCATCGCGATGAGCGCGCTGGTCATGGGTACGGCCGCGCAAAAGCCGGTCTCCATCGATGATCCGGGCATGATCGCGACGTCCTATCCCGACTTCATGGCCCATATGGCCGAGCTCGGCGCGGACATCCGGGAGGGTTGAACCGGGTGATCAGGCGCTGGCTGCCCCAGCATGAGCGCGAGCTGACTCCGAGGCACAGCTCACAATCGCCGGCGCCTTCTGGATGAGCGCATCATTGGTCAGCGCATCGACCATGAACAGCGCAAAATCCACGCGGCGGGTCCGATTGCTCTCCAGCACCGGATCGCCGACATGTTCGGCCCAGACGGGCAGGCCCTCGCTTTCGCCTTCTTCAAGGTTGCTGCCACGCACGACTGTCCATTGCCGGTCGCTTTCGAAGACCCGCCGGCAGGCTTCGACCTGGTCGTCGATGTCGACCAAACGAAACAGCCGGCCAATGAAGCCGAATACGGCCAAGAGGGCTTTCAGCTGCCAGCTATACTTGTCCTTGCCGTCCCGCGTGATGTGCCAGCCGCAGGAGAAGATCAGACGGGCATCCTCGGGGGCAAGATCGAGTACCGCCTGGGCCGTCTTGGTCGCATAGCCCGTAACGCCCCATGGCACGAGAACCGTCAGAACGCCGTCGCAGTCCTTGACCGCCTGGCGGATGACATCGCGGTCATCCGTTGCCCCCGGGAATACGGTGATCTCATCCTTCAGCGCGTCGAGCTTTTCCACGCTCTGTTCCCGGCAGACCCCGACGACTTCGTATCCCCGCGCGAGCGCGTGACGGGCCATGTACTGGCCAAGCTTGCCTGATATGCCGATGATGCAGACTTTCATCATCCGCCCCCTTCCCTTCATGCCGCCAGCCATGATGGGATAAACTCTTCAGCGATGCCAGAGACTGCAGTCATGATCTCTCTTCACCACGGCAACATTCTCGACATTACCTGCGATGTGATCGTCAACGCGGCCAATTCCTCGCTGATGGGGGGCGGCGGGGTCGACGGGGCGATCCACCGCGCGGCCGGTCCGGAGCTGAAAGAGGCGTGCAAACCACTCGCACCCTGCCCGACCGGCGAGGTTCGCGTGACCGATGGCTTCAGGATCGAAGGCCGCCTCATCTTTCATACGGTCGGCCCCATATGGCGCGGCGGGCAGGAGGGGGAGGCCGAGCTTCTGGCGGCGTGTTACCGCCATTGCCTCGACGAACTCGTGGCACGGGAGCTGAGGTCCATCGCCTTCCCCGCCATCTCGACCGGGGCCTATGGGTTTCCGGTGAACGAGGCCGCAGGCATTGCCGTGCGCGCGTGCCGCGCCATGGCCGAGCGCCACCCGGTTTCGATCACCCTCACCGCCTTCGACGCGGCGAATGCAAACGCACTCGCCGCAGCGCTCGAAGCCTGACCCTCAGGCCGTCAGGCGGGCGATGGTTTCCAGGTGGGGCGCGAGGTCGAGGCCCTGCGCCTCCAGCCAGCCAGGATTGTAATAGGTGTCGAGATAGCGCTCGCCGCCATCGCAGATCAGTGTCGCGACGCTGCCGGCCCGTCCGGCCTCCCGCATTTCCGCCATCAGGTGCAGCGCCGCCCAGACATTCGTCCCGGTCGACCCGCCGCACTTGCGCCCCAGCATGCCTTCCAGCCAGTGGATCGTGGCAAGCGAGGCGGCATCCGGCACCTGCATCATCCGGTCGATGACGCGTGGCTGGAAGGAGGCCTCGACACGGGGGCGGCCAATCCCCTCGATACGCGAGCGCCCCTTGATCCTGAGATCGGGGTCGCGCGTGACATAGTGATCGTAGAAGACGGAGTTTTCCGGATCGGCGACGCAAAGCTGCGTTTTCGACGACAGGTCTCCGCGATAGCGGATGAAGCGGCCGATGGTGGCCGACGTCCCGCCCGTGCCCGCACTCATCACGACCCAGTCCGGGATGGCGTGTTCTTCAAGCGAGAGCTGCGCGAACAGGCTCTCGGCAATATTGTTGTTGCCGCGCCAGTCCGTCGCCCGCTCGGCGAAAGTGAACTGGTCCATGTAATGCCCGCCAAGCTCTGAGGCGATGCGCTCGGCCTCGGCATAGATGTCCGGGGCCGGGACGGCGCGGGTCTCGGCGCCGTAGAAACGGATCTGGTCGATTTTCTTCTGCGCCGTGCCCTCCGGCAGGACGGCGATGAAGCGCAGGCCGAGCAGCCGGGCGAAATAGGCTTCCGACACGGCCGTCGAGCCTGAGGAGCTTTCGACCACGACCGTGTCCGGTCCGATCATTCCGTTGCACAGGCCATAAAGGTAAAGCGAGCGGGCCAGCCGGTGCTTCAGGCTGCCGGATGGATGGATCGACTCGTCTTTCAGGTAGAGGGCCTGGTCATCAAAGCCGGGCAGGTCGACCCGGATAAGATGCGTATCGGCCGAGCGGTTGAAGTCGGCATTGATGCGCTGCATGGCCTCGCAGACCCACTGCCGCTCGCCGCAAAGATCCTGCATCCCGGACAGCCTCCTGATTGCATCCAAGGTCCGCGCTTGATGACAGGCTGCATCATGGCTTGGCAAGTCCGGTTGACGCTCGCCGCGCCATGACGCATCTGTCCGCGCCATGATTATCGCCATCGACGGAACACTGGCCTCAGGCAAGGGGACGATCGCCACGCGACTCGCGGCCCACTATGGCCTGCCGCATATGGATACCGGCCGTCTATACCGCGCGACCGGTGTCGCCGCGATGCGGGCGGGCGTCGCGCTCGACGATGCCGACGCCATCGCCGCCCTCGCCGCCCGGCTCGATCCGGGCCTTTACGAGGAAGCTGAATTGCGCACGGCAGAGGCCGGTGTGGCGGCTTCAAAGGTCGCCGTGATACCGGAAGTGCGAACAGCCCTCCTGCAGCTGCAGCGCGACTTCGCGCACCAGCCGACCGGCGCGGTACTCGATGGCCGGGATATCGGCACGGTGGTTTGCCCCGACGCCGATGTGAAGCTCTGGGTCGATGCCGACCTCGATGCCCGCGCCCGGCGCCGTCATGCCGAGCTGACAGCCTCCGGCGCAACCATCTCTCTCGACGATCTGATCCGCCAGTTGCGCGAGCGCGACGAGCGCGACCGTTCGCGCAAAGATGCGCCGATGAAAATGGCCGCAGACGCGGTCTTGATCGATACCACTCATCTGACTATAGACGCGGCTGTGGAAAAGGCGCGGGCGGCCGTGGATGCGGTCATGGCCCGTCAGGAGTAGCAGGCTCTGGAGCAAACTGGCTCCAAATCCAAAAGCCTGGCCTCCGCCCTTCCAGAATAAAGACTGACAGCGTGTACGCGCCAGCAATCCCGCTCGGCGCCGTGAACCGCGTTGATCAGACCCTTTGGAGAAAAAATGTCTGCAACTGAAACCATGAATCCGAGCACCGACGACTTTGCCGCGATGTTCGAAGAGTCCACCGGTGCAACGACCCTGCAGGAAGGCCGCGTGGTCCCTGCCACTGTCGTCGCGATCAACGGTGACCAGCTGATCCTGGACGTCGGCCTGAAGGTCGAAGGCCGGGTGCCAATGAAAGAATTCCTCCTCGAGGAAGAAAAGCCCAAGGTCGGCGACATCGTCGAGGTCTTCCTCGACCGCATCGAGAACCTGATGGGCGAAGCCGTTCTCTCGCGCGACAAGGCTCGCCGTGAAGAGAGCTGGATCAAGCTCGAGGACAGCTACAACAAGGACGAGCCGGTCAAGGGCGCGATCTCCGGCCGCGTCAAAGGCGGCTTCACGGTCGACCTCGGCGGCGTCAATGCCTTCCTTCCGGGCTCGCAAGTCGACATCCGTCCGGTGCGCGACGTGTCCCCGCTGATGGGCGAAGTCCAGCCGTTCCAGATCCTCAAGCTCGACCGCGCACGCGGCAACATCGTTGTCTCGCGCCGTGCGATCCTTGAAGAGAGCCGCGCCGAACAGCGCGCCGAAATCGTCGAAGCCATGACCGAAGGCGATGTCCGCGAGGGCGTCGTGAAGAACATCACCGATTACGGTGCGTTCGTGGATCTTGGCGGCATCGACGGCCTGCTGCACGTCACCGACATGAGCTGGAAGCGGATCAACCATCCGAGCCAGGTCGTGAATGTCGGCGACACGGTGAAAGTCCAGATCATCAAGATCAACCAGGACACCCAGCGCATCTCGCTCGGCATGAAGCAGCTCGAAGCCGATCCGTGGGAAGGCGTCGAGAGCAAGTACATGGTCGGCACGCGCCTGCCGGGTACTGTCACCAACATCACCGATTACGGTGCGTTCGTGGAACTGGAAGACGGCGTCGAAGGCCTGATCCACGTTTCCGAAATGAGCTGGACGAAAAAGAACGTCCATCCGGGCAAGATCGTCTCCACCTCGCAGGAAGTCATGGTCGAAGTGCTCGATGTCGACGCCGAGAAGCGCCGCATCTCCCTCGGCCTGAAGCAGACCCAGGACAATCCGTGGTCGGCCTTCATGGCAGAGCATCCGGCAGGTACCGAAGTCGAAGGCGAAGTTCGTGGCATCACGGAATTCGGCCTGTTCATCGGTCTCGGCCCGGAACTCGACGGCATGGTCCACATCAACGACATTTCGTGGGATGTGCCGGGCGAGCAGGCGATTGCCAACTTCAACAAGGGCGACGTCGTCCGTGCGAAGGTGCTGGATGTGGATGTCGAGAAAGAGCGTATTTCGCTCGGCATCAAGCAACTGGCCGGCGATCCGATGTCCGACATGGAAGTCCGCCGCAACGACACGGTCACCTGCACCGTCACCGAGGTCACCTCGGGCGGTATCGAGGTCCAGTTCGGCGAACCGGCCATGACGGCCTTTATCCGCCGCTCCGACCTGTCGCGTGACCGCTCCGAGCAGCGCCCCGAGCGCTTCTCTGTCGGTGACAAGGTCGACGCCAAGGTCACCCAGATCGACAAGGCGGCCCGCCGCGTGTCGGTCTCGATCAAGGCGCTGGAGATCTCCGAAGAGCAGGAAGCCGTGAAGCAGTATGGCTCCGCAGACAGCGGTGCTTCGCTTGGCGACATTCTGGGTGCGGCCCTCGCCACCAAGGGCGATACGCCGGACGAGGAAGACGACGCTCCGAAGGCCAAGAAGGCTGCAGCCAAGAAAGCCGAGGAGGCCGACGAGGCTGACGAAGCCAAGGCTGAAGCCGACGAGGCCGACGCTGAGGAGAAGCCGAAAAAGGCTACTGCCAAGAAGGCGTCCAAAGCCAAGAAATCGACCGCAAAGTCGAAGGCGAAATCGGACGAAGACGGCGAGTAAAACCGTCTGGGCGGGTGCTAAATCCGCTTTATGACAAAAAAACAAGGTAATGTTTGGGGCGGAGCCACTGGTTTCCGCCCCAAATTTCGTTTACATTCAAAGTCATGCTCAGGTCAGAACTCATAGCCAAGCTTGCCGAGGAATATAGCCACCTCAAGCAAGATGATCTCGAGAAGATCGTTTCGATCATTCTTGAGGAGATTGCCCAGGCGCTTGCCGAGGGTAACCGGGTCGAACTTCGCGGCTTCGGCGCGTTCTCCGTGCGCGAACGAAAGCCGAGGATCGGGCGCAATCCCCGTACCGGCGAAAAGGTCCATGTCGAAGCCAAGTCGGTGCCTTTCTTCAGGCCGGGCAAGGATTTGAGGGCGCGTGTGAACGGCGGAACCGACCCCGAAGCGCGCTAGGCCCCGGCGGGTCCAGATCCCTTCCATATTGACGCTGCGGCAGAACGCGCCGAAAGTTTGCCGATCTTAAATCGGGCAAACCCAGTCAGGAGGGACGAATGCTCAAGGAATTCAAAGAGTTCGCCATGAAGGGGAACCTGGTCGACATGGCTGTCGGCTTCGTGATGGGCGGCGCCTTCGCGACCGTCGTCACCGCGTTTATCCAGGGGGTCTTCCTGCCAATTCTGGCGCCAATCATGGGCGGGATCGACCTGTCATCCATCGCCTTCACCATCTCTCCGGCCGAGGTCGGCGCCGATGGCGAGGTCATCAAGGAAGCTGCCATTGTCGAACTCGGCAATTTCATCGCGGCCTGTATTTCCTTCATCATCGTGGCCTTCGTCATGTTCCTGATCATCAAGGGCATGAACCGGATGAAGGCCAAGGAAGAGGCAGCCCCGGCGGAACCGCCAGCGCCGCCGCGCCAGGAAGTGCTTCTGGAAGAAATTCGCAATCTGCTGGCCAAGCAGTCGTAAACTCTTAACCAGTTTCCGACACAAACGCTCGCAGTAGAGTTTGTAGCGTTTTGAAGGGCGTCGCCTTATTGGTGGCGCCCTTCTCAATTTCGCGGCGCTGTAATGGCCTTTACACGCGGGGGCGATCGGCCCGCGCGCCGGTCCGGCCTAGTATTCGTAGATTTCCCAGCCCGTCATCTCGATCGTATAGGCCGCGTCGGCGAGGTCGGATTTCTGCGTTTCAGTGCGCAAGGTGCCCTCGATCCAGACCGCCTGGGAGAGGTCCTTCAGCTTGATCGGCTTGTCGGTTTTGACGAACACGGTCTGATTCGGCGGTGGCGGCGGGGCGTGCAGGCAGGCCCCGTAATACGGCACGAGCAGGAATTCGCTGATCTGTGCATCCTTGCCGTACTCGAAGGGCACCGTGTAGCCAGGCAGGCGAATCTTCATCCCGTCCGCGGGCTGGCCAAGAATTTCCTCGACCCGGTTGAATGTGCCGATCTGGATCGCCTGGTCAGCCGCCGAGCCTTCCGCGACACCGCCGCCCGGCCCGCCATAGAGCCGAGCCATTTGCGCCTGATACATTTCGGCGATGCGCTCTTCCTCGCCTTCGGGCATCAGTTCTTCCCAGCCGATCTCGGTCACGCCGCGGGCGGCCACCGCATCGGCACGGGCTTTTTCCGCAGCCGATGCCGACGCAATCGAGCTGCCGGAGGATTTGCGCTCATCCGGCTCGGGCACGCGTTCGCCGATCTCCGGCCCGCTATCGGCGGTTTCCGCCCGCGCCAGCTGGACATCCGGGGAACCGGTTGCATCGCCAGCCGCATCGGATTGCGGCGCGCTGGCCGGTGGTTCACTTGCCTCGCTGCAGGCCGTCAGGCCGGAGACCAGGACAAGGGCGGAAGCGGCGAGCAGGATCTGTTTCATGTACATCAATCTAGGAACAATGATTTCGATCATCCATAGGGGAAAGCACTGGGTGGCTGCGACCTAAAGCTTCACGGTAAGCCCGTCGGCAAGCGAACGGCGCAAGGCGGTGATGGCGGGAATCATGCCGATGACAAGCGCCGCGCCGGTCACGGCCAGCACCGTCCAGAGATCGGTGAACGAGACGCCGAGGCCCTGCAACTGCACGCCATAGGTCTGGCTGAGGACGGGGCCGAGCAGGACCAGGCCAAGCTGCACCAGGGCGACGCCCAGCACAGCGCCGATGAAACCGAGCAGGCCGGCTTCGGCCACCATCAGAAAGAAGATATGGCCCGGCCGCGCGCCCGTCGCCCGCAAGATCGACATCTCCCGGCGCCGCTCATTCAGGCTGGTCAGGATGCTCGTCAGGACAGACACCAGCCCCACTGCGATGACGAAGACGGACACGGCGATCAGCGCGCGTTCGACGACGCCGGTCACCTGCCAGAGCTCACCGAGCGCGACACCCGGAATGATGGCCAGCAGGGGTTCACCGGGACGTGTGTTGATGGCCCGCTGTGTCGATAGAATCGTCCCGCGCCGCTCCAGCCCGACAAAGATGGCGGTGATCGAGCGCGGTGTCAGGTCGAAGCTGCGGATCATTTCCTCGGTGATCGTGTCGGCCATCGGGTTCTTCGTGCCGCTCTCCCAGCCGACATGGATCGCCGTCATGCCCTCGAGCGGGATATGGATGGTCTGGTCGACCGGCGTGCCGGTCGGCGCGAGGATGCCGGCGACGATGAAGGGCCGGTTGTCGTGATCGGTCAGCCCGCCAGCGCCAAGGCCGTGGGTCAGCACGATCTCGCCGCCAATCTCGTAGCCCAGCTCGCGCGCGACACCGGCGCCGATCACCGCCTGGTAGATGTCACCGAAGCGCTCACCTTCAGACAGCCTCAACGGCTGGCCGTCGCCGTATTTGTAGTGTTCGAAATAGGACTGGTCGGTCCCCATGACGCGAAACCCGCGATGGCTGTCGCCCAGCGAGACAGGAATGGTCCAGGCAATGTCACCCCGCGCCGCAACCTGCTGGTATGTGTCCCAGCTGACTTCTGCCGTCGCATTGCCGAGCCGGAACACCGAATAGAGCAGCAAATTGATCTGGCCCGTCGGCGCACCGACGATGAGGTCCGTGCCGGAAATCGTGTTGTCGAAGCCCGCGCGGGCGCCATTGCGCGCCTTGTCGACGCCGAGGAAGAGTGCGACTGAAAGCGCCACGGCGAGGATGGTCAGCAGCGCGGAGCCGCGCCGGTTCATCAGGCTACGCCAGGCAAGGCCGAGGATAGACGTTCCCATCATGCCGTAGCCCTCGCCCGGTTGATTTCGGCGAGGTCGACACTGCGGTCGAAATGGCTCGCAAGACTGCCATCATGGCTGACGAAAAGCAGCGCTGCGCCGGAGCCCGAGGCTTCCTCAGTCAGCAATTCGATGAAGCGGTCGCGAGCATCGGCATCGAGCGCCGACGTCGGCTCATCAGCAATCAGCAGCTGCGGCCCGCCGATCAGCGCGCGCGCCACGGCGACGCGTTGCTGCTGGCCGACAGACAGGTCCGTGACGGGCCGGGCCAGCAGCTTCTCGTCGCTGAGGCCAAGCCGGGCCAGCAGGCGCCGCGCCTCGCCAGCAAGGTCGTCACCGGCGGCCTTCCGGCGCGCGGCCGAGAAGCGGCACGGCAACATCACATTCTGCACCACCGACAGGTAAGGCACGAGATTGAACATCTGGAAGATCACGCCCATCCGGTCAGCCCGCAACCGGTCACGCTTCGAACCCGCCAGCCCGGTCATATTCTCACCAAGCACCTCTATGGTGCCCGATTGCGGCTCCAGAACGCCGGCAACCAGGCCTAGAAGTGTCGATTTCCCCGACCCGCTCGGCCCCCGGAGAAACAGCTTCTCGCCGCGCGCGAGGTCAAAGCCGGCAATGTCGAGCAGCGGCGGGCTCTGCGGCCAGGCAAAACCGAGATCACGAATCTTGATGGCAGGCGTATCTGTCACGAGGTTAGCGAACCTTCAGGGCCGGGCTGCCGGGGCGTAGCTCACCCGCTGACTGGCGCGTGCCAGACAGGAAGATGGCATCGATGCTCTCCAGCTGCGGATAGCGGTCCATCAGGAGGAATTCGATGGAGTCGATACGATCCGCAGATTCGCATGTGTAAACATGTTCGACCTCCAGCGCGCCGTGACCGCCGCCAAAGTGCGTGCCCGATGTTGTCATCAGCGGCAGGCAGCCAGCGGATGGATTTACCGCGACCATGCTGCCCGGCACGACGAACACATCTTTCAGCGTGTTGAGCGCCTCGGTCTGCGCGTCTGTTTCGGGCGCATGCTCAAAGCCGACCAGCGACGCGAGCGGGGCCTCGAAGGAGAAGGTCAGCTCGTTGCCATCGACCGCAGCGGCGAGCGTCGCCCGGCCATGTTCATGCGCTTCCAGCCGGCCGCCTGTCTCTTCATGGTCATGCTCTGCCAGTGCTTCGGCCATCTGGGGCTCAGGCGCAGGCGCCCGGCCCGGCTCAACCGTTCCGCCCGGCGCTGCCATATCCTTGTTCGCCGGATCGGGGGGGCCGTCACAGGCGACCGCCAGAAGCATCGCACAGATGAGGGCGGGAACAGCTCGGGTCGCACGCATTCTTGGGCCTTTCTGAACTTCACTCAGCCGTCACGGAAAAAGCGTTCGCAATTCGAAAACTGCTATACTATAACGTTCGCAGCGGGACAACGCGTCCGCGTCCCCTCTGGCTGCTCTTTATCTGGCAGCGCAACCTTCGCAAGGCAAACCGGTAAATGTGGGATTCGTTGCAGGCTCCGTTGTTCTTCGGAATCATCGCCGCATTCTGCACGACGGTCGGGCTGATCTTCGTGGCGCAGCGTGCGCCCTGGAGCGAGCGAAATGCCGCCCTATTCGGCCTTGCCGCGGCCGGCATGCTGACGACGCTGGCCTTCCTGCACATTATCCCCGAAGCCTTTTCGCTGTCCCGCATGGCGCCGGTCTGGCTAGCGGTCGGCTTCTTTGCGGGCCTCGTCCTGAACAATCTGGTGAAGATCTTCTTCCCGCAAGCAACGGGAAAAGTCGGCCGGCACGAAGCGGTGACGCCCATCCTCGCCATCGCCGTCCATTCCTTCATCGACGGGGTGATCTATGCCGTCACCTTCGCCGCGAGCTTCACCTCCGGCGTCTATGCCGCGGTGGGCCTGACCCTGCATGAATTTCCCGAAGGCGTTATCGCTTTCGCAATCCTGCGCCGATACGGTGTGCGGAATGTCACTGCGTTCTGGTTCGCCTTCCTTGCTGCTGCCGCAACGACGCCGCTTGGCGTCATCGTGGCCGGCCCGTTCATGTACGGGCTCGACACAGAAGCGATCGGGTCGCTGTTCGCGGTTTCGGCCGGGCTGCTCATCTTCGTGGCGACGGGACCGCTCATGTCCCCGCTGAAGGAAATGACCCCCGTGCGTGGCCTCGGCGCTGTGGCAGCGGGTGCGACAGCAGCAATCCTGCTCGTGATGGCACCCATTCGCACACATGACCATTCCGGCCATGATGACGATCTTGCGCCGGGTTCGTTTCTTCCGGGACAGGGGATGCATGATGATGAGACACATCGCCTCTGAGCCTTGCCGGGCCATCCATCCAGCCCGCCAGGCTGTCGCTCTTTTCCTGATCGCTGCCGCGGCAATCTTCGCCGCGCCTGACGCTGCCGCCGCCACGACTGCTGGCGCGAATGGTTTTGGCGGTTTCCTGCCGGCGGGTATCCGGGTGGTGCTGCCGGGCGGCAATGAACAGATCCTCTTCCTGATCGCCATCTTCCTGGCCAGCCCGCGCACCGATGCGCTGATCGTGCAATTTATCGCCTGGGTCCCAGGCCACTCGCTCACCCTCTGGCTGGTTGGCCTCGGCGCGCTCAAGGTGCCAGCCGATACGATCGCCTGGCTGGTTCCGCTGACCGTCGCGCTGGTCGCCGCCGAAAACCTCCTCTTTGGGCGCAAGACGAAGTTCAAGACCGGCCTCGTCTTCGTTTACGGCCTTATCCACGGGATGAGCTTCGCCCAGACCTATCACGCGATCCCGGTCAGCGGCGATTCCGGCGTCATGACGCTGGTCGGCTTCAATCTCGGCCTGGAAGTCGCCCACGCCGCCGTCCTCGGCCTGGCCTTTGCCGCCTCGCTCTATTTCCGGGGTGTGCTGAAACAGGCCTCCCGCATGGATCTCTACCGGCCGATGATCGTCGTTCCGGTCTCACTGGCGATCCTCGTGACCGCCGCTATCTGGACGATCCGCGCCTTTACCGGCTGAGCCCGGCCCGATCCGGCACCGCGCTTGCAACCTGCCTGGTTATCAAAAGGTAACCAGCGGGAATGAAACATGCGCAAACGCCTGCTTCGCTATCTCGGCGCGCTGCTCGTCTCGATGATTTGCGCTTATTCCGGCGCCCAGCGCTATGCCGCCGCCGAGCCGGGCGGCTCGTGCACACTGTCTGATGTCGCAGCCTGGCATGCCGCGCTGGACGACCCGCAGGAAGAAGCCACCCCGCTTTACCGCCAGACCGTCACGGAAGCCTTCCTCAGCCGCTGCCCGGACCGCCCCGAAGCGCCAGGCGCCCACCAGGTTGCAGGCATCGCCGCCGCATGGGTTGGCGACATTGAAGCCGCCGCCGCCCATTTCGACCGGGCCGGCTATGTCACAGACAGCGAAACCCTGCTGATGCATGCCGCCGTGCGCTTTGCAAAGGGCGAGGCGGACCGCGCCCGGGCCCTTCGCGATGAGGCGCTGGAACACTGGATCGCCCGGCTGGAGCGGCAGGCGCTGGCCGACATCGAAATCGAGGAAACCCTCGCTGGCGAGCTGATCAGCGTGCGCTTCCGCCAGACCGATCCCGAAACGCAGGTCTCGCATCTCTGGATCGCGCGGCCGGAAGCGGCGGCCTGGCCGGCGGCGCTGTCCGTGACGTCCGAGCGCCAGCTGAACGCCTTGTTCCGCCTTCGCGCGGGTGAAGAGGCCAAGGCGCTGCGCCATGTCCGGCTCTACCGGTGCCGGGCACGAAAAGTTCTGGCCCGCACCAACGAGCCGATTGGCGATGGAGACATGAATGCAGCGGCGCGGGAGAGCCTTATCGCCTATATGGCCGATCCCGATGTCCCGGCGCCCGGAGAAGTCGAGGCCTGCCTGTTCGATGGGCGCATCCTGCCCAAGGTCAGCAGAGCCCGCAGCATTCCGCTGCAATAGCTTCACATTCAGCCAGACTGAATAGATGGAGCTTTTCCCGCTGCCACGCGTCGGTATGGTGATGACGATGGTGCGCGATCTGCTTCTTTATATTGGTGCGGTGCTGCTCTGCGCGCCGCTCCTGATCTACCTGCTCGATTCCATAATCGGTCTCGGCCGGCTGGATCCTCTGACCCTGTCGACAACCATGGGCGGGATTGGCGCATGCCTCTGCGCGCTCAGCCAGGGTCAGCATTGGGGCCGGTTCGCGATCGCGCTGATTATCGGGCTCGCCCTGCTCGCGCTGCAGGTCTACGGGATCGCCTTCCTCGTCCTTCAGACGAGAGGTCTCTGAAGTTTTTTGCGCAAGTATCCGTTCGCAAGCGATTCCGTCTGCCCCGAACTTGCTCTACGGCCTGAACGCAAAGCGGCCATAGCCGGCGAACGACACCAGCATACAGCAGCCTGTCGAGATCGCCGTGGCGAGAATGGGCGGACAGGCCGGAACGAGAAACAGGATGGCGGCAAAGAGCCCGTAATTCAGCGCTGCCACGCCCAGCGCGACGAGAGCGTAGCGCCCGGCTTCTTGCAGCTGGCTGCCAGTGCTCTGGCCAAAGGTGATCGCGCGGTTGAGCCGCCAGGTGACGAACATGGCCAGGGCAATCGAAACGGCCCGGGCCGTAAACGGGCTCGCCCCCAAGTGTATCAACAGGGTCAGCATGCCGGCATCGACGATGAAGCCGAGCCCCCCGATCAGTGCGAAACGGAGAAACCTGCTCATCGGGACGGGCGGTCTCACGCCTGCCAGTCTCCGGGCGGGTAGCTGAGGAAAACCGAGCGCTTGGCCTCGACGCGCGCCCGCGCAAGGCTGTCGAGGACAAGGCCGCAAACGGCGGTCACCGTCCCGATGATGATCAGGCCGGTCGCCAGAATGGCCGTCGGCACGCGCGGGACGAGGCCGGTTTCGAAATAGGTGATGAAGAGCGGCACCGAAAGGCCGAGCGCCAGCAGCGCCAGCACGATGCCGATGGCACCGAAGAAGGCGGCCGGGCGGGTTTCCTTCGCCAGCGTCATGAACAGGCCGAGAATACGCAGGCCATCCCGGAACGTCCGCAGCTTCGAGGCCGAATCCTCGTGCCGGACACCATAGGGCGTCGGACGCTCAAGTGTCGGCACGCCGATCTGGCAGGCATGGACCGACATTTCCGTCTCGATCTCGAAGCCGCTGGAAACGGCCGGGAAGGACTTGGCGAACCGGCGCGAGAAGACGCGGTAGCCGGAGAAGATGTCGGTGAACTGGCGCCCGAACATCGTGTTGAACAGGATGTTGAAGACGCGGTTGCCAAAGGCGTGCCCGCCGCGTCCGGCATCGCGGGTCACATTGGCCCGCGTACCCACGACCATGTCGACATGGTTGCGCTTCATCAGTTCGATCAGCGTTGGCGCCATGGACGCGTCATAGGTCCCGTCACCGTCGGCCATGACATAGATGTCGGCTTCGACATCCGCGAAGATGCGCTGCACGACATAGCCCTTGCCCTGCCGGGTTTCGGTTCGCACACGCGCGCCTGCCCGGCGGGCGATATCGGCCGTGCCATCGGTGGAGTTGTTGTCGAAGACGTAGATCTCGGCTTCGGGGAGGGCTTTCCGGAAAGCTTCGATGACAGACGCGATCGTCGCCGCCTCATTGTAACAGGGCAGCGTGACCGCCACGCGGGGGGTGGCGGTGTCGACCTGCGGCGACGGTGCGCGCGTACTTGCTGTCACGCCACTCATCCAGTCAGCCTTTCCGTAACCACATTCGTTGCATAACAAGGCCTGGTGAACACCTCGTTACGAAGATGACACGAACAAGAAGCGCGCCCATGACACCTGCCGATCCGACCCGTCAGACACCGGTCTGGCCTATTGTGGTGTTTATCCTGGTTGCGCTCGCCTATGGCCTTTCGCAGGCCGGACCCGCCCTTGGCGGGGATCTTCGCGGCAGTGACGACATGATGCGCATGCAGCAGGTTCGCGACCTCATCGCAGGCCAGAGCTGGAGCGATGTCGACCAGTCGCGCCTCATGACCCAGGAAGGCGGAGCGATGCACTGGTCGCGCCTGCCCGACCTGTTCCTCGCCGCTATCGTCCTGCTCGCCCAGCCGCTGACCGGGCGCGAAATGGCCGAGGGGCTGGCGGTCACGATCTGGCCGCTGATGCAACTCTGCTGGGTGCTGACGGCGCTGACAGCCTGTCTTCGCCGCCTGAACACACCGCTGAGCGGGCAGCTGGCCGGTATCTTCTTTTTCTGCACATCGGCGGCGATTGCCAATTTCCTGCCTGGGCGGATCGACCATCACGGCCTTGGCGTCGCCCTGATCCTGACGGCGTTTGCCTGTCTTCTGTCACCGCACAGGTCGGCCCGCTCGGCAGCCATCGCGGCGATCTGCGTGGCGGCGATGATAACGGTCGCGATCGAGAACTTGCCGGCCGCAGGGCTGATTATTGCCGGTTTCTCGACAGCCTGGCTGATCCGGGGCGAGGCGGAAGCCAGCCGGCTGCGTTCATTCGGGGCGACGCTGATCATCGCGGCACTGCTGGCCTATGTCGTCGATGCACCGGGCGCAGGCGGGCAGCGCGGCGTCTGCGACGCTTATGGCCAGTCGCACTTCGTCTCACTGCTCGTCGGCGGCGCCGGGCTTGCCGCCATAGCGACCGTGATGCCGAACACGCCGGACTGGCGGGCACGCCTGCTCGCGGTGGCCATGGCTGGCGGCGTGACGCTTGTCAGCTTCATCGCGATCAACCCGGCCTGTATCGGCAGCCCTTATGCGGCCCTGCCTGGCAGCGTGCGCGAAGGCTGGTTGAACGTCGTCACTGAAGCTCGCCCCTTCTCCACTGTCTTCATCGAGGACACTGCCCTCGCCGTCTTCTTCTACGGCGTCACCTTTGCCGGGCTGGCCGCCGCCATCATCGGATACAGGCTCAGCGCACCGTCGAAGCGTCTCTCGCACGCCGCCCTTCTGGTGCTGCTGGGTGTCATGACGCTTGTCATGATGTGGCAATTGCGGGCGGCCTCGCTCACGCATGCCATTGCCGCAATCGCCAGCGGCTACTTGTTCGGCTACCTGTTCTCGAACTGGCGCGAGAAGCGCGGCGCAGGTCCAGCGCTGATGCTGCTGGCCGGGGCGCTGGTTGTCTCACCCTCGGGATGGACCATGGTGCGTCATCTGTTGCCCCAGGGCTCGACTGGCGAGCGCCTGGCTGCGGCCGATTGCCGGACCGGCAAGGCCTATCGGCAGATCGCCGCCGCCCCGCGCATTATCGTCTTCACGCCCATCGATCTCGGCGCGCCGCTCATCTACTACACTCGCAACTATGCCACCGCCGCGCCCTATCACCGCAACGCTGACGCCATCGAGCTGACCCTCGACGTGTTCAGGGGCCCGACGGAGGAGGCCCGGGCAAAGATTGCCACGACCGGGGCAACACATTTGCTGTTCTGCCCGCGCCTTGGCGAATTGCAGGGCTATGCCGCGGCGGCGCCTGAAGGCTTTGCCGCAGACCTGCTTGCAGGCCGACTGCCGAACTGGCTTGTCCCTCTGTACCGCCCGCCGGAGGGCGAGGAAGGCCCGATCGTCTACACCGTCGCGTTCGACCGCAATTGACGGCCACGGCGCTTTGCGGCAACGGGAAGCATGTCAAAACTCAAAACCCCCGAAGCTGTCGTCGACGCGCTGGAAAAGATCTACTCCGATGCCGTCACTGCACTGACGACAAGCCTTGAAGCCTATCTCAAGCATGGCACACCGCCAGCCATGGGCGTGCGTGCATCGCGTGCTTTCTGCTATCCCTCGCTGATCATCCGCTACGATCCGGACGGCCCGCCGCCGCCGATCTCACGCGCCTTCGGCAAGATGTCGGAAGCAGGCACGTACAATTCCACGATCACGCGGCCCGACTATTTCCGTCCCTACCTGATCGAACAGCTCAGCCCGCTGATGCGGGACTATCCGGTGGATGTCGAGGTCAAGCCGTCCGGCTCGGAGATTCCCTATGCCTATGTCTGGGACCAGGCCGATGCCGGCGGTCTCGACGAGGTCAGCCCCGCCGAGCTTGCCAAATGGTTCCCATCCCCGAAGCTGAGCTCGATTGGCGATGAGGTGGCCGACGGCGAGCTTTACGAGCCGGGCTCCAGCCGCCCGCTCGCCCTGTTCGACGCCCCGCGGACCGATTTCTCGCTGAAGCGCCTGGCGCATTACACCGGCACGCCGGTCGAGCACATGCAGCGCTATATCCTGTTCACGAACTATCACCGCTATGTCGATGCGTTTTGCGACTGGGGTGTCGAACAGCTGAAGAAGGGCTCGCGCTATACCGGCCTGTCAGTCGCTGGCGGCCTGCTGGTGGATGGCAAGACGCCGGATGCGAAGGCAGCCATCGATGCGGCGCCGTGGCGGCGCTACCAGATGCCGGCCTATCACCTCATGGCGGACAATCGGTCCGGCATCACGCTGGTGAATATCGGTGTCGGCCCGTCCAATGCAAAGACGATCACCGACCACCTCGCCGTTCTGCGGCCGGAATGCTGGCTCATGGTCGGCCATTGCGGCGGCCTGCGTCACAGCCAGCAGATCGGGGACTATGTCCTCGCCCACGCCTATCTGCGCGACGATCATGTGCTGGACGGCGTGCTGCCGCCGGACATACCTGTCCCGCCGATTGCCGAGGTCCAGATCGCTCTGCAACAGGCAGCCGCCGACGTCACGGGCGAACAGGGCGACGCGCTGAAGAAGCGCCTGCGTACTGGTACCGTCGTGACGACCGATGACCGCAACTGGGAGCTGCGCTTCACCGAAACCGCCCGGCGCTTCAACCAGTCGCGCGCAATCGGCATCGACATGGAAAGCGCAACCATCGCAGCGAACGGCTACCGGCTGCGCGTGCCCTATGGCGTGCTGCTGTGCGTCTCCGACAAACCGCTGCATGGCGAGATCAAGCTGCCCGGCGCGGCCAACCGCTTCTATGAGCGCGCCATTGGCGAGCATATCCGGATCGGGATCCAGACGCTGGAGCGGCTCGCCGAGGAGGGCGGACAGGCCCTGCACTCTCGCAAGCTGCGCGCCTTTGACGAACCGCCCTTCCGCTAGGGTCCGGGTGGACCTTCGGGTCCTTTCGCATTAGCTGAAAGCGCGAACCAGTCTCCGGAGGCAAGGCTCATGCAGGATCGTATCAAACCGCTCGTCGGCGTGCGGAATTTCCGTGACTTCGGCGGCTATGAAGGCGCTGAGGGCGCGCGCGTAAAGGGGGGCAAGCTCTACCGCTCCGGCCATTTCGGGGAAGCCTCGGAGTCCGACCTGGCCGCGATTGACCAGTTCAGCATCACGGTCCAGGCCGATCTGCGCCGCCCGGACGAGCGCGAACGCCATGGCGACCGGTGGCCGGTCGAGGGCGTGCGCCGGCTGTTCTCGGACCTCGGGCGCGAAACGGATGCGCCGCATGTGAACTTCCTGAAGCAGGTTGCTGTCGACGCCGAGGCTTCGAAAGGCTGGATGCGGGCCTATTATGTCGAAGCGCCCTACCGCCCGGCGCTGGTCGAGACGTACACGGCCTGGTTCGACCATCTCGCAGACCTGCACGATGATGAGGCCGCGCTGGTGAACTGTGCCGCCGGCAAGGACCGCACCGGCATCCTCTGCGCCCTCACGCACCATGCGCTCGGCGTCTCGATGGACCACATCTTCGTCGACTATGAGCTGACCAATGAAGCCGCGCAGGTCGCCGACCGGCTGCCGGAGGCGCGCGAATATTTCAATACCATGCTCGAGAAGAATTATGACGACGATGTCTACCGGCCCTTCCTCGGGGTCGAGCGGCAATTCCTCGAAGCCGCCATCGCCTCGATCAAGGACCAGTCCGGCGACCTCGACACTTACCTGGCGACGACGCTTGGCGTTAATACCGCCAAGCGTGACACCATCCGCAAGAAACTGCTCGCCTAGAAGCTGACTTCGAGGCCCAGCAGGATTTCCTGCGGCTTGCCCGGACGCAGGCCCGCCGGATCGATGGACGCGACATAGACTTCGTCGAACAGGTTCTCGGCCTTGGCCCGCAGGCGAACGGACTGCGTCACGTCAAACCAGACCGACGCATCGGCGATCCAGCGCCCATCGATGCGTTCGGCTGCCGGGATCGCACCCTGGCCTGCGCGGGCGCGGGCCTCATCGACATAATTGCCCTGGATGCCAGCGCCCCAGCGCGTACCTTCGACACCGGCCGACAGGGTCAGCTGCTGTTCAGGCAAATAGGGCAGCTCGTCGCCAGCCTCGACATTGCCCCACGGCTCGTAATCGCTGGAGAAGCCGGTCTGGAACTCCGCATCCGTCCAGGTGTAGACAAGACCCAGCGGCAGGGAGAGGTCTGTATCGATAATCGCGGCCGCATCCCAGCTGGCTGTCAGCTCGATCCCCTTCACGTCAACCTCGCCGCCATCGAACTGGTCGCCGATGACACAGCCGCCGCCCGAGGAATTCGTGCAGGTGCCGAGCAGGTTTGAATAGTCATTGAAGAAGGCAACTGCCTCGGCCTGGAACAGCCCGCGCGTGAAGCGTCCGCCAGCTTCGTAATTGACGCTCTCCTCCGCGTCGGAGGTCGTATTGCCGGGGCTGGCGATCGCAAAGCCGCGATGCACGCCTGCCAGCAGCGTCAGGTCGTCGGACACATCATAGAGCGCACTGATACCCGGAACGACGACCTGGTCACTCAGCGTGCGCACCCGCGTCGGGCCGCTCGCACGCGTCGGATCCGCCGTACTGTAGTCCTTGCGGGTCAGCTCATAATCCTCAAAGCGCACGCCGGCCGTGACAGAGAAACGGTGCTTGCGGATCGTGTCCTCGATGAAGAGCGCGACCGCTTCGCCGGAGGAGACGCGGTTGGCCTGGCTGCCTGGCACGCCCGCCGTGGTCAGGAACAGCTCGCCGCCTTCCAGCCGGTAAGCGTCCTCTTCCTGGAACCGGTCCTCTTCGTCCTCATGCACCCGGACACCGATGGTGAGATCGTGGTCCCAGCCAGCGAAAGCCGTCTGCCAGTTAAGGACCGACTGGATACCCTCGCTGGAATAGTTGCGACGGTTGGCCCTCAGCACGATGGAATCATCCAGGCTGACGGCGCCCGTGACGATGTCGAATGCGGCCGCGTAGGTGACCGGATCGGCGATGATCGAGGAAATGCCCGTATCGCCCGCTGCACCGCTGCCATCGGCGGCAATGCCCTGCAGCTTGTACCAGTTGCGGAAGAAGTCATGGCTGTAGCCGAACGTGGTCAGTGTCAGCCCCGGGCTGAATTCGATCTTGTGGGTCAGCTGGTAGAGCTCATTCTCACCATTGAACTGGTCGTTCAGGCTGGCGTCATAGCGCCGGTAGGGGTCTGCGCGGAAATCGTCCAGCGTCAGGCCGAGATAGGTCTCGTTCGAGGTTTCCTCACGGCTCTGATACTTGAACTCCAGCGATTGGGGGAGGGCGGCGTCCTCATTGTAGAGGCCGAATTTCACGACAATGTCGTCCGCGTCGAAACCGGTCGGGCCGCCGGAATCGAGCCTTTTGAAGCCGTCGGTTTCCTCGTCATAGAACTCGATGAGGCCGCCAGCTTTCAGGCTTCCAGCGAGCGTTTCGCGCCCGCCGACCCAGCCATGCAGACGCTGGTGATCATCGGTGCCGAACAGGGCCTGGCCATAGCCGGAGAAATCTTCCGGCACCGGCGTCGAGAACAGGTTGACTGCACCGCCCGTGGTGCGCGGGCCGTAGCGGACGGCGGCCGGTCCCTTGGTGACTTCAATGGCATGCATGCGGCCCGTCGTCGGGAAGTAATAGGCCGATGGCGAGGCATAAGGTGCGGGCGCAATCGGCACGCCATCCTCCATCAGCACAACGCGCGAGGACCGGTCAGACCCCGAACCGCGCAGGCCGATATTCGGGCGCAGGCCGTAACCGTCCTCTTCCTGGATGTTCACGCCCGGCACGGCTCTCAAAATGCGCAGCACGTCTGACTGCGACTGAACCGCAAGATCTTCCTCCGACAGAAAGGTCACCGATCCGGCAACCTCCTGCGCATCGGCTGCGCTGCTGGAGACGAGCACGGTCGATAGCAGGCGGTAGGGATCCTCTGCGCCTGCACCTGGCTCGCCCGTCCCGGCATCCTGGGCAAAGGATGGCAATGCCAGGGCTGTACCAAGCAGGGCGGAGGCAATGGAGGTTCTTTTCATATCGGACAATTCGGCAGTTGGAGTGGAGATGGCGCCGCGCCAAAGCGACTGCGACTTATTCTCAGTCGCTTTATTGGTCCACGGTGCTAGTTGCAAGCGATAATAAGTCTCAACTGCAGTTTGCTTCCGCTGCGTCACCGCTGAGCGCCACTTCCCCTTGCGGCAAATTTGCGAAAGAGTTGCCTAAACGCGCCACCAAGATGCGCGGCCCGCGGAGGAAAACATATGAGCACCAGCGATGCTGTGCCGGCGCCAGCCGACACTGTCCACGTTGAACCGTCCCTTGATCTCGGCGGGGCCATGGACCGGCGGGGGTTTGCCTGGGCGGTCTTCGAATGGGCGCGAAACCCCTACTACATCCTGATCGTGATCTACCTTTTCCCCGTCTATTTTGGCGGGGTGATCGGGCAGGACCTCATCGCCAGCGGCGCGCTTGAAGGGCTTGATCCTGACTCGATCCAGAAAGCGGCCAACGCCGAGGGCCAGGCGAAGATCGCCTCCATTGTGAAAACGGCAGGCTTCGTTGCCGCTTTGACAGCGCCGTTCCTTGGCGCCGCGCTCGACAAGGGCGGGCGCCGCAAACCGCTCCTCGCCGTTTTCCTCGGCGTTCTGGCCATCATGTCCTTCATGCTCTGGTTCGCGAAGGCAGACGGCAGCGGCCTCTCGATCGCTCAGACCATGGGCGTTCTGGTCATTGCCGCCGTCGCCTACACCTATTCGGAAGTCACACACAATTCGATGCTGAACGTGAACGGCCGGGCCGCCTCCCTGCCGGCCATTTCCGGGCTTGGGCTGGCGCTCGGCAACCTGGCGGGCGCACTGCTACTGGCCTTTATTGTGTTTGCCTTTGCGATGCCGGCACTCATCCAGTGGCCGTTTGAGACGCCGCTGTTCGGGATCGATGTCGAGGCGGGCGAACATTACCGCCTGGCCGGTCCGCTCTGCGCCGTCTGGCTGGTCCTCTTCTCGATCTATTTCTTCATGCGTTCGGAGGATGGCGGCACGCGCGGCGCCAGCTGGGTCAAGGCCGGCAAGTCCGGTGCCCGGAGCCTGCTCAACACGTTCCTGAAGGCGCGCGACAATATCAACATCCTCAAATATCTCGGCGCCCGGATGCTTTATGCTGACGGGATGCAGGCCCTGCTGGCGCTGGGCGGGGTCTATATCGGTCTTTACCTGCAATGGAACCTCGTCGAGCTTGCCGCCTACGCGATCCTGGCCTCGATCTTCGCCTTTGGCGGCGGAATTGTCGGCGGCTGGCTCGACGGCCTGGTCGGCCCGAAACGGGCGCTGATGATCGAGATTCTGGGGATGATCGCCACGCTCACCTTCCAGCTGTCGATCACGCCCGACGCCGTCCTGTTTGGCCTGTTCCCGGGCTTCACAATCTGGGACGGACCGATCTTCAACACGCTTTCGGATGTGGTCTATCTGTGCACAGCGGCCTTCATTGCCGTGACCGCAACAGCCAGTATTTCGTCCAGCCGGTCGATGCTCGTCCATCTCGCCCCCGCGCAGCGGGTCGGGGAGTTCTTCGGACTTTACGCGATTGCCGGGACGGTGACGGTGTGGCTGGGACCGCTCCTGGTGGAACTCTTCACCCAATGGTCCGGTGACCAGCGGATCGGCATGAGTGCAATCGGCCTGCTTTTCATCCTCGGCCTGATCGTACTGACCACCGTCCACTCACCGCATCATCCGGCAGTGGACGAAGACTGATCAGTTGCGGACGCGGGCGACGTGCGTAACGCGGCGCGGGCGGAGGTAGAATTCGTCGCGCAGGGTCTTCTTGGTGGTGATGAAGTAACCGAGCTGCGATTCATAATCGTATTCGATCTGCGCGAAAATGATCGATCCGTTCTCGGGCACGAGGTTGTCTGGAACCTCAACGACGCTGTCCTCGACCCAGGCCTGCAGGTTGCGTCCGTCGCTCCAGGCGACCTTGGTCGTGCCATTGTCGTCATACAGGCTCGAGACGCGCAGGCGCACGCCTTCGACCGGATTGGGCTCGAGGATCATGCGCGTCGCCTCGACAATATCGTTCAGCTCCGCATCGTCGATGGTTGCCGCGCGGGCGACCAGGTCGCCCAGCGTCGCGGCCGCACTGGTCACCTTTCGGTCGAGGACCATCATCAGCGACAGCTCCACACAGGCGAAGTAGATCAGCACCATGACCGGCGCGATCAGGGCGAACTCGATGGCCGAGATACCCTTTTTCGCAGCGTGGAAAAGGCGGATGCGATGAGCGAAAACAGTCAGCATGGGCGGCCTCAGAACGGCTCGTTGCGGAAGACGACAGTGGCCTGCAGCAAGTGCCGGTTACCACTCATATTGGCCAGCGGGGCGCTCATCACCGGAGTGATCAGGTCCCAGGCATAGAAGGCGCGAACAACGACGATATCATCACGCCCGCCCGGGTCGAATTCGAATCCGGTCGCGTCCAGTTCACCGTTTTCGTCAAGCGGGCTGGCATTGTTGGTGGACGTGAAATCATCATAGGTCTTTACGTCGAGCTGGATCTTTCCCTTGCACTCGAACATTTCGAAGACCTGGGCGCAGACGATGTCCTCGAAGGCATCCCGGTCGAAATTCTCGCCGCTCTGCAACTCGCCTGTGCGGATGCCGCGGGCTGCCTCGTTCAGGCCATGCTCAAGCACAGCCGACATGATGAAGATCACACAGACTTCGAGCAGACCGAAAATCAGGAAGAAGAAAGGTATGGCGATCATGGCGAATTCGACGGCGGCGACGCCGCGGCGGTCCTCAGCCCATGCGCGGAACCGTTTCAGCCAGATCGGCGATACAAGTCCCGGAACTTTCTGAAAACTCATGATTTTCTCCGCGCTCCACCCGGCGTACCTTTTGGATGGCGACAGACCTACCACCTCACGGTTTCGGCGCCGTTCAGCCGATCGATAAAATTTCACAGAACTGGCCGCTACTGTTGCCTGCGGCCTTTCGCTTGCGGTGGCAGCCTTTACCTCGCCTTGATCTGATACCATTTTGGGTAGGCGAGCAGGCTTCTGGAAGGACACCCCGATGAGCCACAATCCGGTCAGGCCATGGCGTTCCATCGAACGGCGCGCGTCGCGAAAGATTCGCGTCGGATCGGTCGAAATTGGCGGGGATGCGCCGATTGCCGTGCAGACCATGACCAACACGCCAACCGAGGATGCGGCAGCCACGATTGCGCAAATCGAGCGCTGCGCAGAGGCCGGCGCCGACATTGTGCGTGTCTCCTGCCCGACCGAAGACGCCACAGCCGCCATGCCCGCCATCTGCAAGGCCTCGCCCGTGCCGATCGTGGCGGACATCCATTTCCACTACAAACGCGGCATCGAGGCCGCCGATGCGGGCGCAGCCTGCCTGCGCATCAATCCCGGCAATATCGGCAGCCAGGCGCGTGTGAAGGAAGTCGTAAATGCCGCGCGCGCCAATGGCTGCTCCATCCGGATCGGCGTGAATGGCGGCTCGCTGGAGCGCCACCTGCTGGAGAAGTATGGCGAGCCCTGTCCCGATGCGATGGTCGAAAGCGCCCTCGACCATGCCCGTATCCTCGATGATCTCGGCTTCCACGATTACAAGATTTCGGTGAAGGCGTCTGACATGTTCCTCACCGTGGCGGCCTATCAACAGCTCGCCGAGGCAACCGACGCGCCGCTGCATCTCGGCATCACCGAGGCGGGCGGCCTGCGCACCGGCACCGTCAAATCCTCCATCGGCATGGGCAACCTGCTCTGGATGGGGATCGGCGACACGATCCGCGTCTCGCTGTCGGCAGATCCGGTCGAGGAAGTGAAGGTCGGCTTCGACATGCTGAAATCACTGGGCCTCAGAACGCGCGGCGTGAACATCATCGCCTGTCCCAGCTGCGCACGTCAGGGCTTCGACGTCATCAAGACGGTCGAGACGCTGGAAGACCGGCTCGCCCACATTTCCGAACCGATCTCGCTGTCTATCATCGGCTGCGTCGTCAACGGGCCTGGCGAGGCGGCGCTGACCGATCTCGGCTTCACGGGCGGCGGCAAGGAAAGCGGGAAGATGTATGTCTCCGGCCGCCCCGACCACAACGTCTCCAATGCCGACATGGTCGAGCATATCGTCGAGCTGGTCGAACAGAAGGCTGAACGCATGAAAGCCCAGCGCGAGGCGGACGAGACCGTCGCGGCGGAGTAACGCGCCGCCATGTCCAGACATGCCGAGCGCCGCGAACAGCTCCTCGACAAGGTGGCCGACCACCTGCTTGTTGCCGGTATAGCAGGCTCAAGCCTCAGACCGCTGGCGGAAGCCGTCGGGCTCAGCGACCGGATGCTGCTTTACTACTTCAAGGACAAGGAAGACGTGATCGCTGGCGGACTTGCGCGTGTGGCCGAGCGACTGACCGTGCGGCTGGAAGCCGCCACGGCCTCGACCCAAATGCCCCTGGACCAGCTGCGTAGCCGCCTCGCAGACCTCCTGCTCGACGATGCAATCTGGCCTTACATGCAGCTCTGGCTGGAAATGGCGAGCCTGTCTGCGCGCGGTGAGGAGCCTTTCCGCACGGTGGGCAAGTCGCTGGGCGAACATTTTCTTGAGTGGGGTAGCGCCCAGCTTGCAAGCGCCAATGAAGCGGACCGCGCCCGTGACGCGGTCCACCTGCTTGCCTCCCTGGAAGGGCTTGTCCTGCTGAAAAGCCTCGGTCTCGACGAGGCCTTGCGCGGCGCTTACTGAGCGCGGTTCAGCAGGAAGGCCAGAAAAATCCCAGCGCCGCCACCCCAAAGGATCGCCGCGCCTGCGCCTGCGTGATGGGCCGTGGTATCACCGTACAGCACCGGAAACCATGCGAGTGCCAAACCATCCATCATGACCGCGGCTGCTGTCGCGAAAGATGTCCCGAGGGCGATCTTGTTGCGGCTGATGCCTGCAAGCTGCGGCAGGAAGTAAATGACCGGGAAGAGCGCCGGTATCATCAGGACGTACAGCACAACCCGCCCCAATCCGTCGTAGATGCCTAGCGGAGCAAGAAAACGAAGCGCCAGCGCGCCCAGAAACCACACTATGACGCCTATCGCGGCCAGCCGCCCAATCTGTGCTCTGGTCAGGCCCGCACCGGATCGATGGGAAGCGTTTGGAAGTGGAATGTCAGCCATGGCGAAGTTTCCTTGTAGCAATCGCTACAATCTAGCACTATGTAGCGACCGCTACAATACCAGGATGCAAGATCCCTCCGACTGGCTCTGGACACGCTCACACTTCGACGAAATGTCAGCGGTCGCGGACGACATCGCAGATAGCGCCGTCGGCGAGCGAAAGCGCCAGGTCATGGGCGTCCTGGCTGGGGGCCAGCCGGCGGATAAGCGCAAGGCCCGGCCCGTCGAGAAACACGGTTTCTGTCGCGTCCGGCAGGCCTTCCGGGGAGGCGCCTTTATCCTTCGGGTGCAGCAGCAGAACCGCTGCGTCCTGCCCGTCCAGCGACGCCACGAAGACATTGTTGGTGCGGCGGTCGAAGATCGAGAGTGAGCCATACCCCTCCCAGCCCGGAGCCGTGATCAGCACAGGCCCATCCGCCGTTTCAAACCGGCAGAGCGCATAAAAAAGGTCGGGCGAAGGGCGGACGATGGTCTGCGTCTGCGGCGTCATCCGGGGCGAGGCCGTCCACTGGTTCATCGGAACGCCGCGTTCCGCCATGCGCTCCATCGCCGTCGCCATGATCTTCGCCGGGATGGCGTGCAGCACGACAAAATGCCCCAGCGCTGCTGTTGCCGCAAAGACGAGGAGGGCAAGCAGCCAGCGCATCAACCTTTCCTCTCGCAGGCAATCTGTTCGACACGCGGCGGGGTCAGCGCGGTTTCCGGCGACGCCAGCAGCGCCTCGCTGGGCAGGTAGAGGCGCAGCGTCAGGTCAAATGTCCCGGCCGCCTTGCTGGACACCCATTGGCGGGGCTCCATGCCGCCCTGGTCCGCGCCGATCATGAAGGTCCAGTCTTCCGCCATGCCAAGCGCTTCGGCATCGCTGGCATCGAAGGAGAGGGCGCCGTCCTCATTCATCGGCAGGCGGCTGTCGGCGTCATAGAGTGTGATCGACCACCACTCGGCCGGGAAGCTGCCGCCAGAGACCCGGTAGGCGCAGTTTTCCTTCAGGGCGCGGCCCTTCTCATCAACCGACCGGGTGAAATACACCGCCTCTTCCTTGCGCAGGGCGAGCAGGCCATGGCGAGCGATCCGGGCGCGAACATAAGGATCGGCGGCCTCTGACCCGATTGACCAGTCGCTGCGCCAGTCCTCGATGTCGATGCCGTCTCCGAGCCGGGGCCCGAAGGGCAGCAGGCCACCCATCCAGAAGGCAGAGCCCACCCCGGCAGCAAGTCCGAGAATCGCGGCAAGCAGGAGCGGCAGCACGAAACGCATGAGCTTTCCTACTGCCGCTTTTCGCCAGCGTGAAGCCAAAATCCAGGTTCAGGCCGGGCTGCCCTGTTCCATGGCCGCTGGCCGCCGGGACGGTTTTGGTTTCAGCCCGAACCATGGCCGCAGCCAGCCCACCCGCCGGATGAGATATTCGTGCAGCAGGGCGCAACCACCCATGGTTACGAGGACCAGAAGCGCAAACTCGGTCCAGACATCAAGGCCCTGCCGGGTCAGCCAGAACCCGGCCATCACGATGATGGTCTGGTGCAGGATGTACCAGGGGAAGACCGCCTCGGTCATGTAGGTGAGCGCCGGGCCAGCCCGGTTGAGATAGCGTTCCGCCAGCGCCAGCAGCGACAGGATCGCCAGCCAGGCATAAGCAATCCGCGCCATGCGGGCCGGCCAGATGATCCAGTCCCAGCCGGAGGTGCTGCTGGCCAGCATGTCCCAGTTGCTCCAGACGACCGTCAGACCGCTGCCGAGAGCAAGCGTCAAGACAATCACCGGCAGGATGGCGCGGCGAATGGCGGCCCAAAAGGCGGCATCCTTCGCCAGCAGGAAACCCGTCATCAGAATGGTCAGACTGTGGGCGTGGTTGGCCCAGTCCCAGACGAGATTGTGGGTTGTCGGAAAGTATGGATCGAGAAACAGCCGATAGGCGGTGTGCGGCAGCAGCGGGAGCGCGATAACCATCACGATGCCCAGACGGCCTGCGAAAAGCCGTCCCGTAATCGCTGCGCCACGACCTTCCATGAAGCGTGAAATCGGCCCGGCAACGGGCGCCAGCATCAGCGAATAGACAAGCAGGTAGACAATGTACCAGAGATGGTTCCAGGTCGGGGTGATGATGGAAAAGTCCGAGGCCGGGTTCAGGTATTGCGGATAGAAGGCAAGGAAACCGCCATCGAACTCGCCGCTCTCGACAAGCTGCAGCCAGCTCTGCGGGGCAACGACAAGCACCACCCCGGCGAGGATCGGCAGGCCCATGCGAACCACCCGGTCTCTCGCCAGCCCGCCCGCGCCCAGCTTGGCCGACAGGAAGCGCAGGGCGACACCGGATATGAAGAAAAGCAGCGACAGCCGCCACGGGTTGAGCAGGCTCATCAGCGGCTCGGCGCCCTCGCCCGCATGCACGCTTTTCACGTGCCAGTCCCACGGCACGTAGAACATGCCGATATGGTAGAAGATCAGCAGCAGGAAGGCGATGATACGCAGCCAGTCGAGGTCATGGCGCCTTGTGTTGAATTTGGTCACGGGGCGAAGTCTCCAGTCAGGTTTGAGCCGACCGTGGCAGAATGGCCCCAGGCCATCAGCTGCGAAGACGCGAAACGAGGCCGGGCGGGACAAGTGGCTGGCCGCCGGGACGAGTGGCGGCATGCCGGGACGGGCGGCGCGGAAAGCGCTTCGGCTGCGAACCGGCTTGTGGCAAGGAAGCGCTGATGACTGAGGACATCCGCCACCCCGAAATGGAAGCCGACCGGCGTGCCGACCGGCGAACCTATCTCTATTTCGGCTGCTTCCTGTTTGCCTCGTTCATCGTCCTGTCGATGTCGGACCAGCACGATTTGAGGCGGGTTGGCGCGGCCTATCCCGACTTGCCTTGGCTGTCACAGGCGACGTCCCACCTCGTCGTCTTTGCGCTGACGCCGTTCATCACCTTCATGCTGAGCCGCTACCCGCTCTCGGCCTGGCGGCGCAGCCTGCCGATGCATCTTGCCGCAACCGTCGTCTTCTCGGCCGTGCACATCGTCGCCATGGTCGCCCTGCGAAAGCTGCTGACGCCGCTCGTATTCGGCGTGCCCTATGATTTTGGTTTCGCTGACCCCTCTGTCTGGCTCTACGAATTCCGCAAGGACCTGCTCACCTACGCCCTGATCGCCGCGCTCTTTGCCATGAACCGGCTGGCCGAACAGCGTGGACTGGAAGCGAAAGCGGCACAGGCCGAAGCCAGCGAACGCCACCGCCTGACCCTGAAATCCGGCGGGCGGACCTTCTTCGTCGATGCCGGCGACATCATCCGGGTCCGGGCCGCGTCGAATTATGTCGAAGTGGTCACGCCGGGCCGGACCTATCTGGCGCGCGCAACGCTCAGCGAGCTTGAGAAGCTTCTCGAAAGTGCCGGCGGGCGGCATGTGCGCGTGCACCGCTCGCACATCGTCGATACCAACCATATCCGCGAAATCATTCCGACGGGTGAAGGCGATGTCACGCTGGTCCTCGACACAGGCGAGGAAGTGCCCGGCTCACGCCGCTACCGTGACCGCTACGATGCGCGGACGTGATCGCTTCGTCTGGTGGCGGGCGCTGCAATTGACCGAACACAAGCCCGTGATTTGAATTCCGCGATGGCCAACGGGCTGCTAAGGCTTCGCGCGTCGGAGGAAGCTTCATGAAACTGCTATTGACGGGTCTTGGCTGGGTCGGACGCGTATTTGTGGGCCTCGTCCTGCTGACCGGCATGGCCAATTGCACGCAGCTGGGGCTCAACTATGCCAGCCTCGATGTCGATGGAAAGCCAGCGGCCTACCCGCCGATTGCCGATGACCCGGAAGGATTCCTCGCCGAGCGCGAAATGTGGAAGGCGCGGCTGGAGAGCCATGTCTTCGGGCCCTTCCCCGAAGGTGTTGAAGCCCGACTCGTCAGCCATGAGGTCATCGACGACGCCTATATTGGCGGGCTGGCAAGCCTCGAGGAGTACATCATCGAGATCCAGGGCAGCGGAAAGTCCCGCCAGTTCACGCTCGGCATTGCCTGGCCGCAATCGGACACGCCTGTTCCGGTAATCATCAGCCAGTCCTTCTGTGGCAACCAGACCGCTTTCCAGTACCCGGACATGTCCCCACCAATCGACGAGAGCGTCAGCGACTTTTGCGGCGGTGGGGAGGACAGCACGATGTCGCGCGTCGCGCGGCTGATCTTCGGCCGTTACATTTCCAGCCCGCCCATGGAGCAGGTGCTCACGCGCGGTTATGCCTATGCGAGCTTCTACACCTCCGAACTCATCCCGGATTCGCGGAAACCTGCACGCGCCCTGATGCCTGACTTCCCGCACGGTCCGCGCGGCGAAATCACCGGCGCGGTCTCCGGTTGGGCGGCCGGCTTTTCGGCCGCCATCGACATCCTTGAAGACGACCCGCGGACCGATCCGGCGCGCACGGCAATCATCGGCCATTCGCGTTCGGGAAAGTCGGCGCTGGTTGCCGGCACCTATGACAGAAGCATCGATGCGATCATTGCCCACCAGGCCGGCACAGGCGGCACGGCACTCAGCCGCGACAAGCCGGGCGAGACCGTTGAAGGGATGGTGAAAAACTACCCCCACTGGTTCGATCCTGCCTATCAGGCTTTCGATGCCGAAGGCCCGAACACAACGCCGGTCGACATGCACGCCCTGATCGCCCTGAACGCACCGACCCCGCTGCTCATCGGCAATGGGCGGCGCGATGTCTGGTCTGACCCGAATGGCAGCTGGCGGGCCACGCTGGAGGCCGATCCCGTCTACAAGGCCGCCGGCACGGGCGGTCTCGACCAGTCCGGCATGCGCGAGGCGAGCGCCGATGCCGACCTTGTCTTCTGGATGCGCGCCGGCGGGCACGCGATCACCGGACAGGACTGGGATTTCTGGCTCGACTGGCTTGACCAGGTCATGCCGCAAGGAAACGAGGTGCCAGCCGCCTCGAATACGGCTAGCGTCTCTCCCGGCAATTAGCTGGGAGGAACTATAAAATGCCGTTTCAAGCCGAAGACCTTTATCCTGTCCTCGCCCTTATTGTGTGGACGCTCGTCATGCTGCTCTGGATGTATGCCACGCGCATCCCGGCCATGCAGAAAGCGAAGATCGATCCGAATGATGCGCGCCATCCGGGTGCCGGTTACAACGACAAGATCCCGTCCAGCGTCCGGTCGGTCGCGGACAATTACAATCACCTGCACGAGCAGCCGACCATCTTCTACGCGCTGGTCTTCTTTGCGGCACTGACAGGCGGAAGCGACAACATCTTCATGTATCTTGCCTGGGCCTATGTCGGCCTGCGCGTCATTCATTCGCTGGCGCAGGTGCTGTCATCCCAGGTCACGCAGCGCTTCCTGGTCTTCATGCTCAGCTCCATCGTGCTGATCGTGATGGCTGTTAAGGAAGTGATCCGGATCGTCGCCTGATCCTTTGAAGCATATGAGCGGCGCGGGGGAGCTTCCCCCGCATCGCGTTTCGTTTTAGACGCGGGGTCATGGCCACTATTCCCGTTTCCCGCCTTGAACAGGTCATTGACCGGTTCGACCAGGTCGAAGCCCGTATGGGCGCGACAACCGATGGCGACGAGATCGTCCAGCTCTCGCGCGAGCATGCCGAGCTGAAACCCGTTGCCGACAAGGCCAAGGAGCTGATCGACCTGAAGGCGCAGCTCAAGGACGCCGAGACGATGATGAACGGCGCCGACAAGGACATGGCCGAGCTGGCGACCGAGGAATACTACGACATCAAGGAACGGCTGCCGGCGCTGGAAAAGGAAGTCCAGCTGCTGCTCATCCCCAAGGATATCGACGATAAGGCCAATATCGTCCTCGAAGTGCGCGCGGGCACAGGCGGCGACGAGGCGGCCCTTTTTGCAGGCGACCTCTTCCGCATGTATTCGCGCTACGCCCAGCTGGAAGGCTGGAAAGTGGATGTGGTGTCCGTCTCCGAAGGCGATGTCGGGGGCTACAAGGAAATCATCGCCAATATCGAAGGCGATGGCGTCTTCGGTAAGATGAAATGGGAAAGCGGCGTTCACCGCGTGCAGCGGGTTCCGGAAACCGAAAGCGGCGGGCGCATCCACACCTCCGCCGCGACGGTCGCCGTGCTGCCGGCCCCTGAAAACATCGAGATCGACGTGCGCCCGGAGGACATCCGGATCGATACGATGCGCTCCTCGGGCGCGGGCGGCCAGCACGTCAACACAACCGACTCGGCGGTGCGCATCACCCACCTGCCCACCGGCATCGTGACGACCAGCTCGGAAAAGTCCCAGCATGTGAACCGCGAAAAGGCGATGGAGCAGCTAAAGATCCGCCTCTATGAACGCGAGCGCGAGGAGAAGGATTCCGCGCGTGCCGAAGCCCGCAAGGACCAGATCGGATCGGGCGACCGTTCGCAGAAAGTGCGGACCTACAACTATCCCGAAAACAGGGTCAGCGACCATCGCATCAACCTGACGCTCTATTCGCTCGACAAGATCATCACCGGCGACAAGCTGGACGAGGTCATTTCCGCGCTGATCGCCGAGGACCAGGCGCGCAAGCTGGCCGCCATGGACGAAGATGCATGAGGCGAGAACCTTCAAGGCCCAGCTGGCAATTGCCGCTGCGCGGCTGAAAAGCGCCGGCTTCCACAAGCCTGGCCGCGAAGCGCGCCAGCTGATGCAACATGTTTGCTCAATGAGTGCGTCCGATCTCATTCGCGAAGAACTGTCCGAAATGGATGACAAGGCCCGCGGCGCATTCTTTGACCTGGTCGAGCGGCGCGTCTCGGGTGAGCCCTTCGAGTACCTGACGGGCGTCGCGAGCTTTTACGGTCTCGACTTCTACTGCACGCGCGAGACACTGATCCCGCGGGCCGACAGCGAGGTTGTCGTCGATGAGGCCCTTGCGCGCCTGCCGCTCGGCCGGACGGCGCGTGTCGCCGATCTCGGCACGGGAACGGGCTGCCTGCTGATTGCGCTATTGAAAAACCAGCCCGGGCTGAGCGGCCATGCGGTCGAGAAATCGCCGGCTGCCGCCGCGATCGCACGAAAGAACCTCATTCGTCACCGGGTCAGGAGCCGCGCGTCGATCACCATCGGATCCTGGGAAGACTGGGATGGCTGGGGCGACGTCGATCTCATCATTTCCAATCCGCCCTATATCCGGACAGGAACGATCGCCACGCTCGACGCAAGCGTGCGCGCCTTCGAGCCACATGACGCGCTGGATGGCGGAGAGGACGGCCTGGAGGCCTACCGGTCGATTATCTCGCTCGCGGCGGCACGCCTGAAGGAAGGGGCGTGGCTGGTCTTCGAAATCGGTTTCGACCAGCGTGAAGCGGTCACCGGGCTGCTCGAAAATGCCGGCTTCGGGTCCATTTCCTGTGGACAGGACCATGGTCAGCGGGACCGCGTTGTTGCCGCAAGGCGTTGAAAGCGCAGCAGGGGGCTTGGCGAAAGCCCAAATGCGCGCTAGAGCAAGAGTCGGCCAGAGGGCTCCTTCTCATGAGAATGGATGCCCCGCCAGGAGCAAGCGAAACATCACTGAGTATATTCCCGACCGGGATGTGACGCGAACGGTCTGAGATTACAGACAAGAACGGGATCAGGAACTTAGCGTATGCAACGCAAGCGCGGACGTGGACGCCGTTCAGGTGGAAACAACAGCAATAATCCGAACCGGCACTATGAGAGCACCGGCCCGGACGTGAAAATCCGTGGTTCGGCGCAGCAGATTCTCGACAAGTATCAGCAATATGCGCGCGATGCCCTGACAGCCGGCGACCGGGTGAAGGCCGAAGCGCATTTCCAGCATGCCGAACATTATGCGCGCATCGTTGCGAGCTTCCAGAAGGACAAGCCGCGCAACAAGAATGACGACAACAGTTCGGATGATGACGAGGACAATGACAACACCTCGTCTGACGACAACTCCAATGAGTCGCAGAACAATCAGGACAATTCCGGCTCGCAGGACGAAGGCAATGACGGCAAGAAGCCGCGCGGCCGGGGCCGCAAGCCGAAAGCCGAGAAGGAAGACAAGGATGATCCGATGCGGGTCATTGCGTCGGACGATGACGGCAAGTCTAACACGTCCGATGATAGCTCTTCCTCAGGCGAGGATGACGGCCAGTCCAAGCCGCGCCGGCGCACCTATCGCAAGAAGGCTGAGGCTTCCGGCGAGAATGACGGCGTGATGTCCACACTGGCCCGCGGCCGTAGCAGCGGTGGCGACGACGACAACTCCGATGACTCCCGCGAATCCAGCCAGGCCGAGGCGGCCGCCGAATAGGCCGCAGCCTCAACACAGAAATCACGAAAAAGGGCGCCCCGATCGAGGCGCCCTTTTGTTTTGATCCACTCCCGTCCGGCCCGGCGGGCCCGCCGGGCTATTCGGCGGCGATGTGGCGCTTCTTGTCGAACATGGCCCAGACGCCGTCCGCGCCGTGCCAGTCGCCCTGCGTTGCGCCTTTCGAATACTCGGTCGCGCGCGCCTCGAAGAAGTTGGCATGCTCGACGCCGTTCAGGATTTCTGTCAGCCACGGGATCGGGTGCTTGTCGACACCGTAGATCGGATCGAGCTTCAGCTGCCCCATGCGCCAGTCGGCAATGTAGCGGATATACTGCTTGATATCGTCTGGCGTCATGCCCTGGACTTCGCCCGCCTCGAACGCCAGTTCGATGAACTTGTCCTCGAGCTTCACCACGGTCTGACAGCAATCGGCGATATTGTCCTTAACATCCTTGGTGAGCGCGCCCGTCTCCTCGGCGAAGGTATGGAACATCTTCATCATGCCTTCGCAGTGCAGCGACTCGTCACGCACCGACCAGGACACGATCTGGCCCATCCCCTTCATCTTGTTGAAGCGCGGGAAGTTCATCAGCATCGCGAAGGATGCGAACAGCTGCAGGCCCTCGGTGAACCCGCCGAAGACGGCCATCGAGGTCAGGATGTCCTTTTCGGTGTCGCAGCCGAACTGGCCAAGATAGTCATGCTTGGCGGCCATCTGCTCATATTCCATGAAGGCGCCAAACTCAGAGTCCGGCATGCCGATCGTCTCGAGCAGAAGGGCGTAGGCAGCGATATGGACCGTCTCCATGTTGGAGAAGGAGGCCAGCATCATGCGCACTTCAACCGGTTTGAAGAGCGGCATGTAGTTTTCCATGTAGTTCGCGCCGACTTCCACGTCCGACTGGGTGAAGAAGCGGAAGATCTGCGTCAGCAGGTTGCGCTCCTTGTCGGTCAGCTTGTTCGACCAGTCCTTGCAGTCCTCGCCGAGCGGAACTTCTTCCGGCAGCCAGTGAACCTGCTGCTGGATTTTCCAGAAATCATAGGCCCACGGATAGCGGAACGGCTTGTAAGCCTTGCTCGGTGTCAGCAGGCCGACGCCTGACGTGTTTACGAGTGTCATGGCTTTACCCCTTTCTGGATCATCAGCACCATATATGGTGCCAAACACATCTCTCGAACGCAAGATATATACAGCTGAGGGTTAACAAATTTCCACAGCGAAAGGCCGGCCTGTGGATCAGTATGCCACCGAGACAGACACCGCGCCAAACCGCTGCGGGCCCGCCTGCCGCTGGAACTCCTCGGTCCGGTGCACATAGGTAAAGGCGACCTGCACATTCTCGACATGCACGGCAAGGCCTGCCTGGAAGTCACCGACGAGCTTGTTGCGATCGGCGACGCGCGGCCCGTCGCGGAACGCATTGCCGTCCAGGAACATGTCCCGCAGCACAACCCGTCCGTCGAGACCGGCGAACAGGTAGGCGCCGAGCGGCTTTTCCGGGGAGAAGGTCCCCGCGCCGGAAAGGGCCGGACGGATTCGCGGCGGGCCAAAATCAGATTCGAGATCCCAGCCGATTCGTCCGACCAGGCCCGTGCCTGCATAGGTGCGCACATTGCCGAGCGCGCCGCCACCATAAAAGCCGAAATCCGTTTGCAGCCCCAGAGGCAGGTCCGGGCCGTCAAACAGGGCCATCCGCTGGGCGATCAGCTCGATCCCGGGTTCGTCGCGCAGCTGGTAGTCCCAGCCCTGGGGCTGCGGCGCACCGATCATTTCATGCCAGTTGGTCTGAACGAATTCGCCGAGCGCCGACGGGCCCACAACGCCGAGATTGAGTTGCAGCACGTCCTGGATGTGCCTGTCCGATGCGACGACCGTGCCCGAAAGGTAAAGCCAGCCGGCATAGGGCCGGTCGTCCGGGTCCGGCACGCTCAGCGTAATGTCCTGGGGCGTGAAGATGGCGTGTGAAAGCGCCAACCCCTGACGCAGGTTCCGCCGCTCAAGATCCAGGAAGGGAAGCCGCTCGGCCGCCCAGTTCAAGACCGGGAAGACGTCATTGGCTGGCGAGACGCGTTCGATGCGCACGCCATTGGTGTAGTTCCGGTCCGTTCCGCCAAACAGGTCGTTCTCGGATGTCAGGGACCAGACACCGCGATTGTTCGATGTGTCGCCGCCATCCTGCGCGCTGGCGAGCGGCGCCAGGACAAACAGGGCGGACAGGATCACTGAATGGTGAAAGGATGGCATGGCGGGCAAACCGGAACAGGAGAATTTCCTGCGGCCTAGCGTGCCGGCAGCGCCTCGTCAGCTAAAATTACAGAAATCAGCTCGCGATCGCAGACTGCGCCGCATCAATCAGCATTTTTCTATTGTAGAGCCTAGCGGCGCAGCGTGAAGCTGATGCCGGCAAAGTTCTCGACGTCCTCGCGGCCCTGCATGCCCCGCTCATTGTATGAGATTTCGCGGCGGATATAGCTTACCGATAGCTGGCCACCGCCCTGGGTGAGGGACAGGCCGGCCTGCATGTCACCAACCGTCACCTGGTCACGAAGTGCCATGCTGTTTGTCCAGCCACGATCGCCATACGGTTCATAGACGAGCGCTTCGCCGTCTGCGCCAGCAAAGAAGTACCAGCTCTTGGCTTCGACATCAGCGCCGCGCTGGTCAAAGTTCTGACCGATCCGGATTTCACCACCGAAGCGGCGGGTTTCGAACTGGCCGTCCTTGCGCACGCTCATGCGTGGGACGACGCCGACATCGAAGCCGAAGCCGGTCTGTGCGTTCGCGGCCGACAGTGTGAAGGAGGCATCGAACTCCCTCACTGACCGGGCCGGCATGCTGAAATTGGCGGATTTGCGCGCGCCCTCAAAATCGATGATGGCCGACGCATTCGACATGCGCCTTGCGCTGAAATCCGGGCTGAAGGACACGTCGGCGTCTAGGCCGCTCCGGCCGAGCACCGGTGTAATGGAAATCGACGGTGTCGGGACGGTCTGCGACTGCGAAAGCGAAAAATCAGGAGACGTATGGAGGAGCAGCGCCGGCTCAGCAGCAACGACGCTGGCGGATGTTGGCAGGGCGGCACGCGAACCGGTCAGCCCGGACGCCTGCATCACACCGGCACGACTTGGCGTAGAACTGGCGGTGTCACGAACCTGCAGGCTCGTGCCATAAGCACCGCTCGCGCCAGACTGGCAGCCCTGGCAGGCAATCACGGCAAGTGTGGATACGCTTAAAAGCATTCCTTGTCCGACGCCTCTCATAGTCCGAACTCCCCAGCGAACTTGCATAGGAGAGTCCCGTTTCTATCTTAATGTATCATGAAGCCAGCCAGCCCGGGAGTCCCTTTCGGGTGAATTCATGTTTAACTCGCATAGCAGTAATTCGCATGGCGCAAAAAGGTTCCATGCCCCGTCAACATTACAGATTGCGTGCCGCGCGGCATGGTTAGACAGGGGTTAACGAATTCAGAAAATTTCGACCTATTGAAATTTCAGCGCCGTTGCCGGTTCGCGCGAAGGGGGATAAGCCGGATATCATCCACACGTCTGAGGGGACGACTATGAGACACATTTCCATTCTGGCGGGACTGGCCGTGCCTGCCCTTCTGCTGGCTTCCTGCGCCACATCAGAGCCTGAGCGGCTGGAAGATATCGCGTCGCGGGCCACTGCTGCCTGTCCGGCGGCGGTGGAGCGGTCCAATGCGGCCGGCGATTACGCCTATGACGTCTCGACCTGCGAATGCATTGCGGGTCGGATAACGACGCCGCTCTGGTCCGATGAGAATTCGTCCTATTCCGGCGACCCGATGCCGATCAAGGATGCCAAGGCCATCGCCAGGGCCATCCGTACCGGCGAAACGCTCGGCAAGGGGCTGGAAGAGGCCAAGCAGAATATCTCCGTGCCGTCGGCCAATTCCGTCAATACGTGCTTCTCAAAGTACTGATCGCAGGCGCGCTTTGCGCTGTTTCGGCAGCGGGAAGCGCCCTGGCCGCTCCGGATGGCGAGCGGGCCGCGAAGCTGGCGCAAAGCCTCTGCCCTGTCCTGCAGCCTGGCGATCTTGTCTTCAAGGGGGCCAGCACGGCAATCTGGACGCAGCTTGCTGCGGGCTGGTCTGATGCGACCGACCGGCGCTGGGGCCATGTCGGCCTCGTCGTAACTGTCGACACGCAGGGCGAAGGCCGGCCGGACGCCAGCCCAGACGCCGGAGGCTGTGATGCGGGCATCGTTCACGCCGATACCGGCACGGGCAATCCCGGACAGCCCCCGGGGCCCGGTGAAGAGATCGGCGCCGTCCGGGATGTCCCGCTCGAGGCCTTTCTCGGCGATGTCGACCATGTCGGCGTCTTCCGCCTGGCGCTCGACGCTGACCAGCGCGCGCGGATGCTTGCCTGGGCCCGAGGTGAAGCCGAGCGCCGCACCCCCTTCGACCGGGGCTACAATCTCGACAGCGAGAACAATCTCTACTGTACCGAGCTTATCTGGCGCGCCATGTCGAAAGGCCTCGGCGCCGATGCGGTCCCGCAGAAGAGCCATCGGATGGGCCGCACCTATATCGCCCTGTCGGACCTGTCCCGCCATCCGCTGGCAGAGGAGCTTGTTGACCTCGACGTGTCCGACTGCCCGCCCGGCAGCAACTGCGAACAATAGTGAGACGCGCAAGCGGGTAGACCCCTCGCAAAATCGGTGGCAAATCTTCTCTTCAGAGGGGAAGAAATGCCAAAAAACAGAATAAGAACTGCCCTTAAGTCTTCTGTCCGCATGAGCCGCCTGGCCGCCATTCCACTGGCCGCCGCGTACGTTTTCGCCGCGCCAACGCAGGCGCCAGCACGCGCACAAACTGCTTCGCAGGCCAGCTATTCGGTCGACGCTGAAGTGGCTGCGGCCCTCTACAACGCGTCGGCGACACAGGCCGCAATGGAGCGCCAGTACAGCAAGCAACTGTTCGAAGCGCGCCAGCAGATCGATGCCCTGCGCAAACAGATCAAGGCCGCACCGTCCGCCGCCGACAATTCCGGACGCGTCGAGGAACTTGAAAGCGTGGTTGCCGCCAAGCAGCGCGAGATCATCGACCTGCTGGCGCAGCTGGATGAAGCCTATGCCCGCGAAGTCTCGACGCTGGAAGAAGCCTTCGAGAACATCGCCTCGACGCCGGAAGGGCTCAGGGCGCTCGACATGTTCAACAATGGCGACCAGCTCGCCGCCATCACCGTGCTGGATGAGCTTCGCGCCGCCAAGGAGCGGGCGCGCCAGGCTGAACTGGACCGGGCCAACGCCATGGACGCGCGGTCCATCGCCTACCTGGCGCTTGAAGCCATCGACAGCGGGACCCTCACCACCGCGCAGGTCATCGACCGCTTCGAGGAAGTCACCCGCCTTGATCCGACTCGGTTTCGCGACTGGATGGTGCTGGGTGACCTCTACAAGACCGCAGGCGATCTTGGTCAGGCGAGTGCGGCGCTGGATCAGGCCGAAACGCTGGCCTCGGGTCCGGCAGAGCGCGCCGAAGTCCTCGTCGCATCGAGCGAAGTCGCCATGGACCAGGGCAACCTTTCACGCGCCAAAGCCCTGCTTGCAGGCGCAAGCGATGCCTGGAAGTCGGTGCTTTCGAGCGATCCGGACAGTATTCCGGCCCTTGATGGCATGGCGGCAATGTCAATGCTGATTGGAGAGCTGAACGAGGACCAGGGCGATCTTCGCGCCGCACGCCGCGCCTATGAAGACGCGGAAGCCCATGCCGACCGGCTGGTCGCCCTCGAACCCGACAATCCGAATTTTACCTGGCGCGAGTCAAGCGCCGTGGCCTTTCTCGGCTTTGTTGACGGCAAGGAAGGGAACGAGGCGGGAAAGCGCGAAAAACTCAACCAGGCGCTGGCACTTCGCGAAGCCGTGCTGGAACGCGTGCCGGGCCTGCCGCGGGTGCGGCTCGGCATCTCTTCGATAAAGGCCACGATGGGTGGGTTCGACGCACTTAGCGATCACCGCGCCCTGCTGACCGAGCTGCTCGAAACCGACCCCGGCAACACCGAATGGCAACACACGCTGGCCATCACCAACATCCGGCTGGCTGGATGGTATAACCAACAGGTCGACCTGGTCTCCGCGTCCGACCATTTTGAGGAGGCCGTAGGGCTGCTGGAGGCTCTCGTCGAGACCGAACCCACAAACACAAACTGGCTGCTCGACCTGCAATACGCCCTGACACAGCACGCTGCAGCCTTTGTCGGTTTCGGCGACTACAAGGGTGGCGAAGCGGCAGAGCGGAAAGCCGAATCCGCCTTGCTGCGCGTGCTTGCCATCGACAGCGGCAATGTTCGCGCCCAGACACAGCTGGCATGGTCCCGTATTCGTCTTGCCGGCATGCTGATGGGACAGAAGAAGTATGACGCCGCCAACGCGCTGTTCGACGAATCGATCGCCGAGGCCCGGGCGCTGCAGGAACGCGAGCAGACCCGGACGGCCCATGCCGAGATGCTCGCTGTCGCCCTGCAAAGCTCTGCTCTGCCGCTGAGACTGACCGGCAGGTCCGAGGAGGCCGTCGCGCGCTATATAGAGGCCGAACAGATATGGTCGGGCTTCGTCGCCGAGTCGCCGGGCGACGATCAGGCGCTAGAGGATCTCGCCACGTGCCGGCGTTTTCTCGCCACGCACTATCGCGATGAAAAGCAGTTCGACCAGGCCGAGACCTACGCCCGCAAGAGCCATCTGGCCCTTCAGTCCCTCGCTGAGCAGGCGCCATCGGATATTGGACGCCAACGCGACGTGCAGAAGTCACACTCGCTGCTTGGGAGCATTGCGCGCGATCGCAAGGATTATGAAACGGCGCTCGCCGAATACCAAACAGCCTTGTCTATCAACCAGCGTCTCCTGGAGAATGATCTGGGCAACATCGAACTCACCATGGACGCAATGGATATCAAGATGATGGTGTCGGCAACGGAAACAGACCTGCGGCTTCAGCAGCTCGGTCTGGATTAGAACAGGACTGAGGCAGAAAGGCAGAACATGAACGAGTCGACTGGAGCACAGAAGAAGACAAGGCGGGGCCTGATGTTCGGCATCCCCCTCACCCTGATCCTCGGCGGCGGCCTGAGCTTTTTTGCAAACGTGCTGTCGGTTCAGGACTCTGTCTGCTCACTCGGCTTCGCGCAGCCTGGAATCGCCGATCTCTGCGGGGCCATCGGCGCCGGCGGCAAGCCGACCAAGCGCGAACGCCTGGCCTGGGACGCCCTCGATACCAATAGCTGCGAAGCCCTGCGCCAGCATATCCAGTCCTTTCCTGGCGGTGTCTTCCGCGACGATGCAGCGGACCTGCTGCAGGCAAGCCGGACCATCGAGACAGAACGCTGGGAGCCAGTTGAGCGCCGCCTCGCCATATTTGTCGATGGCGGGCCCGATCCGTCGGGCGATGTGGCTTCGGCCAAAAACGCGGCGCAGGAGAAGGCGACCCGCAAAGCCGGCCAGATGTGCCGGTCCTTTGCGTCGACGGCCTCCTACAAGCTGGATTCGGCCAGCGCCGACGTGACGGAGTGGATGTGTGCCGAGCAGGGCGGCGGACAGGTCTGCAGCCTTGAAGGCGAGGCGGTCTGCAGCCTACAGCTGCGCGGCATTGTCGAGACCGAGACCTGCGGCAGCAGCAGCTGAGTGCGCCTTAGCCTCCGCAATTCTCCGTCGTCGATGTATAGGCCTGGATCGCCTCGAGCTTGCCTGGCCTGAGCACGCTCCAATAGGCCGAACCGCCTTTCCACTGGCCGTCCTTGCGGCTGATGACACCATCGCGGGAAACAAGCCGGCTCATGATCGCCACCCCGCAGCGCAAGTTGAGCGCAGGTTCGTGCAACTTTTCTTCGTCGGCGATGGAAACCGGGCAGCCGCGATAGGCATTCGCGCTTTCCTGTGAGAGCTGCAACAGGCCACGGCTGATGACGTGGCGCCCGTCACGGGTCAGCGCCCAGTCACAGCTCGGGCAATGAGCGCGCTCATCGAAGGAAACGCTGGGGTCGAAGCCGCTCTCGAAGCGCGCCATGGCCGACAGGAGGCCGACCCAGAAGGCGCGCCGTCCCGTATCATCGAGCCTCTCATAGGCCGGGCAAAAGGCGTCGATGTCAGACGGCACCGTCTTCAGAAGCGGGCTGCCGATCGCGTCGATTGAGCCGGCGGCAAGCGCGGTCCACGCATCCGATTGGGGCATGTGCGCCCAGTCGGTTTCGATGCCGGCTTGGGCATCGGCGACGGGCACAGGTGCATCTGGCACTTCCGGCGCTTCTGGCGTTTCGGTCGCCGATGGAGCTTCCGGCGCTGGAGGCGCCTCGGGAGCGGCAGGGGTCTCCGGCACAGGCGGGACTTCAGGAGTCCCGGTCGTCACCGGCGAGCCCGCTGTCTCGACCGGCGGGGTCGGCGTGTCCACCACTGTCGGCGCTTCGTTCGTTTCACACGCTACGAGAATTGCCAGCATCGCGCTTGGCAGGACCAGTCTCTTCACTCCACCCTCCCTTGTCCTTCAGGGTCGGCACCTTAGGGGCGGAACAGGGCGCGGCAACTGAATTCGCAGGACGCGCAGCAAGCATCTTGCGCGGCAGACCACTTGTGTTATCTCATAACACTATGCATGGGCTGACCGCTTCCCTGACCGTGAAGGTGATCTTCACTGCCTTGTTCCTCTGGGTTCAGGGGGCCGCCCTTTATGATGCGGCCGCGCATGGAGAGCAGCCGCACGACCACTATGGTGTCTCCTGCGAGCTGACCTCGGCCGTCCACGCCGAAGTTGCTCCCCTGCCGCTGGCGCCGCCCCTGCCGAAGCCGCCCCGTGCAATCCTTGCTGCCGAGCAGCCGACCCGCGACTTCCGCCCATGGTCGCAGCCGCCTGGCCGCGCCCCGCCGCCGCGAAGTCCACCTGCCCTTCATCAATAGAGACTGACCGCTGCCCGCGCTGCCATGAGGCGCCGGGCGCCATCCCTGTTGACTGAAGGATTTTCCTCCCATGCTTTCCAGTTCCATCCGCCGCACGCTTGCGGCCACCCTGATTGCGGGCACCAGCTCGTTCGCCCTCGCCCATGCACAAACCACTGACAAGGGCGGCGAAGACGAGCCCGAAACCCTGTCCACCGTCATCGTCACCGGTGTCGGCCCGCAGCGCGAAACCGACGAGATGATCGGCAATGCCAGCGCCGTCACGCGCGATGATATCGTGCAGTCCCTGTCTGCCTCGCTCGGCAATTCTCTGGACAACCAGCCCGGCGTTTCAACCACGCATTTCGGACAGGCTGCCAGCCGCCCCGTGCTGCGCGGGCTCGGCGCCGAGCGCGTCCTGGTGCTGACCAATGGCATCGGCGTCATAGACGCGTCCGCCGCCTCGCCCGACCACCAGGTCGCTGGCGACGGTATCGATGCTGACAAGATCGAGATTCTCCGCGGCCCCGCGGCGCTGGCCTATGGCGGACAAGCCATTGGCGGCGTCGTCAATGTGATTGACGGGCTGATCGTCGAGGACCTGCCGGACGAGCCGGTCTCCGGCGAAGCCTATGGCGCGGTCAATGGCGTGAACGATGGCGAGGAGGGTGCGCTCAAGACCCGCTTTGCCACCGGTCCGTTTGTGCTCACCCTGTCGGCGTCCGCCCGCGACTTCGGCGACTATGACATTCCTGGCTTTGCCGAATCCGCGCGGCTCATGGCCTCTGAAGAACATGAGCACGAAGGAGAAGAGACCCACGAAGGCGAGGAAGAGCACGAGGAAAGCCGCGGCACGGTGGAGAATTCCTTCGTGGAGACAAACTCGCTGGCAGCTGGTCTTTCATGGGTCGGCGATAAAGCCTTTGCGGGGATTGCCGTGCGGCGCCAGGAATCGACCTACGGCCTGCCCGGTCACGCTCATGGGGACGGGCATGATGAAGGCGAAGCGGCAGACCCCGCCGAGGAAGATCACGAGGCGCATGGTGAGGAGCTGCCCTTCATCGACCTCGAACAGACGCGCATCGACCTTCGCGCCGGTGCGGACCTCTCTGCAGGGCCGTTCACCCGCATCGCAGGCAACATGTCCTTCGCCGATTACGACCACACAGAATTCGAAGCGCCCGGCGAACCGGGCACACGCTATGAAAGCGATGGCGCGGAGGCCCGGATCGAACTCGGCACGGCATTTGGCGAGCTTGAGGGCGCGATTGGTCTCCAGGCGCTGGACAAGACGCTCGACGCCTTCGGTGACGAGGCCTTCATCACACGGACAGACACGGTCTCCACCGGCCTCTTCGCCTATCAGACCCGGGAGTGGGACAATGGCTTCGGCATCGAGGGCGGACTTCGCTATGACCTCACCGAACTCGACAATGTGAACGCGGGCATCAAGTCGTTCGATCTTTTCTCCGGCTCATTCGGCCTGCACCAGCACTGGGAGTCCGGCTGGTTCGTCGGCGGCCAGGTCAGCCTGACCGAACGCGCGCCGAACGAGAGCGAGCTTTTCGCCGACGGAGCGCACCTTGCCACCAGCCAGTATGAGGTTGGCGATGCCACGCTCGAAAAGGAGCGCGGGCTCAACATCGAGGGCACGCTGCGCTGGCGCGGAGACGGCTTCAGCGCCGGAGCGAACCTTTTCTACACCCATTTCGACGGCTTCATCTATCTTGCACCCGGCAGCGTCATGCATGACGGCGCGCTCGTGGATGAGGTGGACGGCCTGCCGGTCTACCTGTTCTCGCAACAGGATGCGAATTTCACGGGCGGCGAGGTCTATGCCGACTACGAGCTGAATGACGGACCGGCCGGCGCCGACTGGACGGCACGGGCCAGCGTCGACCTCGTATCCGCCGAGCTGGGTGGCGGCGGCAATGTCCCGCTCATGCCGCCGGTCACGTTCAATGCGTCCCTGGACGCCGACTGGGGCCTCGTCTCCGCCGGGGCGAGCCTGTCTGTTGCCGGCGATCAGGACGATCCGGGCGAAGGCGAGCTGCCAACGGACGGCTACACCACGCTCGACCTGCGGACAGCCCTGAACGTCTCGGACTGGGGCATCGGGCGGCCGGGCACGCAGCTCTTCCTGGACGTGCGCAACGTGACCGATGAGGAGGTGCGTTATGCGACCTCGGTCCTGAAGGACACGGTGCCTGCGCCGGGCCGGAATGTGCGTGCAGGTGTGCGGCTCGTCTTCTGACGCGGCGTGGGCTTGTCAGTGCGGGCGGCGGTCGTCGCCCCACTCCATGCCCATCGTCTTCTTCATCCAGTCGGCAAAGGTAGCCGGCTTCTGGAGGTTTTTCGGATCGAGCGTCCCGAAGGCGACCACAGGACCTTCGGCGGTCTCGAGGCGGACGCCCGCTATCTGCTGGTGCGGATTGCCCCAATTGCCCCAGCTGGTGCGTGGATCGAGGATCAGCATGACCTTTCGGCCGCTTGTGCCGTCTACAGCCTTGTCGAACACAAGGCCGTATACGCGCTCGCGGCCGAAACCGCCCGAATGCGCCTGGCGCTTGCCATCGAGCAGGACCTCGTCCCAGAGCAGGTTGCGCCGCCATTGCAGGACGTGCATTTCCTCGTCATCGGTGACGATCTTGATATCGACCTGATGCAGGCTCACACGGACAAGTTCGGCGCGCATGGGAGGTGTCCTTCGATTATCGTGTTATTGAAAAACGATAATTCGAGCGCCGTCAGCCGTCAAGCGCTTTGCGAACCAGCCGCCATTTGAATAGAACCTTTCGATGACAGCTCTCATGCCGGCTCCCGCCAGCAAGCGAATTGCCGCGTTCGCCGCCGATTACGTCGTCCTGGCGGCCTATATCGCCGTGCTGACAGCTTCAAGTTTCCTGTTCGGCATCGGCCAGTTTCTCTCCGCCGGCACGCTGACCGGCAAGATGACCAGCCATGCGATGGCCTTCCTCAGCCTGACCCTGCCGGTCGTGCTTTATTTCACCATCACGGAAAGCGGCGGCCGGGCCGCCAGCCTCGGCAAGCGTCTCATGGGCCTTCGCGTCCTCGGTCCGGACGGCAAGCCGCCTGCCTTCCCGCGCGCCCTGTTGCGCAATGCGATCAAGTTCGCCCCTTGGGAACTGGCCCATGCCGCGATCTGGCACACGCCCGGCCAGCCCTTCATCGACCCTATGGCTCCGGCCAACCTCGCTGTCTGCATCATTTCAATTCTGCTTGTGACCGCCTGGGTGGCCAGCCTAGCCATGTCGGATGGCCGCACGCCCTATGACCGGCTGAGCCAGACACGGGTCGTGAAAAGCGACATGGAACATGCCGTCTGACCGAGGCCTGGCATCGCCAGCGCGGCTTAGCCACGCTGGGAGACCGAAAGGACATTGCCGTCCGGGTCCTTGAACCAGAGGATCCGGACCGGTGCGCCAGGGACCTTCCAGATACCCCTCTCATCCTGATCCATGCCGTCAAAGAGAACGGGCTCAACACCCCTGGATGCCAGCCCAGCCTGCGCGGCGGCGATATCCGTGACCTGCCAGTCCAGCACCGTGAAGGGCTGAGGGGTGAAGGCTGGCACCTTCGAGATGCGCAGTTCGGCGCCAGCCAGCTGGAAGACCAAGGCAAAATCATCCTCGGACACAAGCTTCAGCCCGAGTGTCTCGCCATAGAAACGCCGACTGGCATCGGCATCGGTCGTCGCCAGAAAAATGGAAAAGGGTGCAGATTGCATCATGAAGCCCCCTTTGACCGAGCGGCCAGTTCACGCCGCCGGGCGCTCAACGTAACCGTCCGTTGCGTCATTGAAGAGGCTATCGCCTGTGTGCCCCATCACCAAACAAAAAAGGGCTGCGCCTATAACGCAGCCCTTGGTTACCTGGAGTCTTCCAGTGACGCGTCTTACCGGCCCGTCAGGCGCAGGAAGCGGTCTCGCATATCCTTGTCGGTCTTGAACACGCCCGTGAACTGGGTCGTGATCGTCGAGACGTTCGGATGGTGTACACCGCGCGTCGTCATGCACTGGTGGACGGCATCGATCATCACGGCGACGCCCGACGGGGCGAGGCTGTCGGTGATCGCGTCGCAGATCTGCGCAGTCATGGTTTCCTGGGTCTGCAGGCGCTTGGCGTAGATCTCGACGACGCGTGCAAGCTTCGAGATGCCGACCACGGCCTGCGTTGGCATGTAGGCGACCCAGGCCTTGCCAAGGAACGGCGCCATGTGGTGCTCACAATGGCTCTCGACGTCGATGTCGCGCAGCATGACCATGTCGTCATAGCCCTGCACATCCTCGAAGGTGCGCGAAAGGTATTTCACCGGGTCTTCGTCATAACCCTGGAACCATTCGCGATAGGCGTTGACGACGCGCTTGGGCGTGTCGAGCAGGCCTTCACGGCGCGGATCGTCGCCCGCCCATGCGAGCAGCGTGCGAACAGCCGCTTCGGCTTCTTCCTGCGAAGGGCGCGTCAGCGGCTCTCCCTTGGCGAGTTCTTTGTCAGTCGTGATGGCATCCATCGCCATGGTTCATTCCTGTTCTGAGGGACGGGGGTCGAGCCAGATGTTCTGTGGGTGAGCCCTATTACCACCCCAATACCGGACTTAACGCCCGCCCGAGTTGTACCCTCAGGGCGTATACTGGGACATAGGGCAATTGGATCACATTTTCCAGAAAAACGCTGTGTTGCCTTGGCGTCAGGCCTGAGTCAGGCTGCCAATAAAGCGCTTGGACGGCGCGGACCTCAGGCTTATAAGGGGCGCGCTGAAAGGAAACCGGAATGGCGATTGCCGCTCGCAGCTTGTGTTGTCGTATCGTTTGATGCACCGGACATCGAGAGATGTCCGCCCGTTCCGCCTAAATTTACCTTCCTGACGCTAGAAGACCTTCATGACCATCAAACTCTACAACACGCTGGGGCGTGCGAAGCAGAATTTCATTCCGCAGGATCCTTCGCGGGTGACGCTCTATGTCTGCGGACCGACGGTCTATAATTACGCCCATATCGGCAATGCGCGGCCGGCTGTCGTCTTCGACGTGCTGTTCCGGCTGCTGCGCCAGACCTATGGCGAGGCGCATGTCGTTTATGCACGCAACATTACCGATGTCGAAGACAAGATCATCGCCCGCTCACTGCAGGATGGGACACCGATCCCCGAGATCACACGGACCTATGCCGACATCTACAATGCTGATCTCGCCGCGCTGAACGTCCTGCCGCCAACCATCGAACCGTGGGCGACGAAACATATCGACGGGATGATCAGGATGACCCAGCAGCTGGTGAAGAAGGGCTATGCCTACACCGCACCGTCTGGCGTCTTTTTCGATGTCGCGCAGATGGAGGATTACGGCAAACTGTCCGGGCGCAATATCGAGGACAATGAAGCCGGCGCACGCGTTGCCGTCTCGGACGAAAAGCGCAATCCGGCTGATTTTGCGCTCTGGAAGTTCGCCAAGCCCGGCGAGCCGGACGATGCGATCTGGGACAGCCCCTGGGGCCGCGGGCGGCCAGGCTGGCATATCGAGTGCTCGGCCATGATCGCCGCGCATCTCGGCAAGACAATCGATATCCATGCTGGCGGGATCGACCTGCAATTCCCTCACCATGAGAACGAGATCGCCCAGTCCGAATGCGCGCATGGCGAGCCGATGGCGCGCTACTGGCTGCACAATGGCTTCCTCGACATGGACGGGGAGAAAATGTCGAAGTCGCTGGGCAATGTGAAGCTGATCCACGAGCTGCTTGAGCAATGGCCAGGCGAGGTGCTGCGCATGGCGCTGCTGTCTGGCCATTACCGCGCCCCGCTCGACTGGACGGGCGACCTGCTGGAGCAGGCGAAGGCGACGCTCGGTCGGATCTATGGCGCGCTGCGCCGGGTCTGGGAGGCCGAAGGCGGCGTGGCAAGAGATGGCGCGGTTCTGAAGGCGCTGAGCGATGATCTCAATACACCGATCGCCCTGGCCGAGCTTTCGCGGCTGGCCGGCGAAGCGAACCAGGCTGCCGACGCAAAAGACACGGCCCGTATGGCGCAGGCCCGCGCCGACCTGCTGGCGGCCGGCAAACTGCTCGGCCTGCTGAGCCAGACTCCGGGCGAATGGGAACAGGGCGGCAGTGTCGATGACAAGGCCCGTATCGATGCCCTCGTCCAGGCCCGCATCGATGCGCGCGCCGCGAAAAACTGGGCCGAAGCGGACCGCATCCGCAACCAGCTCGCCGAGGAAGGCGTTGAGATCATGGACGGGCCGCAGGGCTCGACGTGGCGGCGCGTTTAGGAGCAGGCGCCGGTACGCCGGGCCGAAATCGTGCCCCAGATATCCTTCAGCGCTCCATTCTTCAGGCGGATCTTCTGCGGTCCCGCCATCAAAAAGTAGTCGCTTTGCCGCTCCATCGTGTAGCTGGCGCTCTGTAGCGTACCTTTGGCGCAGACCATGTCGAAAGTGATTGTGTTGCCGACACTCTGGACGTTTGACTGAACGCACTCCGCACCGCCCGCGAACGCGGCCGCCAGCTCTGACGGCGAATTGCGGGTCTCCGCTTCACTCATGCAGCCGCTAAACTCATCCGTCACGATCGCTTCGCCGCCCTCGGCAAGGCTCATCGTAACCGTCGCCTCCCAGTTTCCAGCCGTGAATTTGACGGGGTCGGCATTTGACGTGGCCACAAAATAAATGGACGCCAAAAAAATCACAGATGCTCTGAGCGTCATCGAGTTTCTCATCCTCCGCACATCCACCTCACCTGAGTGTTAAGGAGAAAGGCGTAGCAGGCAAGGGTGAGAGCGGCTTGCAGGGGTCGACGGCGCGATGGCTTTAGGCAAGAGTGCGTGGATGAATTCTGGCTGGTGGATACGATTCGCGGCGCTTGGCGCCGCTATTTTGGCGCTTGCGGCGTGCGACCCCTCCTCTGCACCGCCGGATGCAGACGATCCACAGAACACCTACACGATCTACCTCGTCCGGCACGCCGAAAAGGAAGCGGAAGGCAGCGACCCGGCCCTGACCGAAGCCGGGACGGCGCGCGCCGAAGCGCTGGCCGACCTGCTTGAAGGTGAAGGCGTCGAGGCCGTCTGGTCATCGGACTATGTCCGCACCCGATCGACCGCGAAACCGCTCGCAGACCGGCTGGGTGCCGATGTGCAGACCTACGATCCCTCTGACCTGCCGGGATTTGCACAAACGCTGGAGTCCCGCGGCGAGACGGCGCTTGTCGTTGGCCATTCGAACACCACACCGGCGCTTTCTGCCCTGCTCGGCGGCGAGCCGGGAAACGAGATTGACGAAGCCGGCGAATATGACCGGCTCTACGTCCTCGACGGGGTTGGTTCAGGCGCCGTCGACACTGACATCCGGCGGTATGGAGTGCGCTATGACGCAAACGGCGGCTAAACCTCCGAGACCTCCGGTCAACAATCTCGAAAGCCTGATGACGAGCCTGTGCGAGCAGACCCAGGGCGAGACGGTCACCGTGCGCGACCTGCTGGATGCCGCAGGACGCCGGTCCTATGGGCCGCTTTTGCTGCTGCTCGGTTTCATATCGATCAGCCCGCTGACGCTGATTCCCGGCGCGACCTGGCTGGTGGCCCTCGTGACGCTGCTGATCTCGCTCCAGATCGTTGTCGGCAAGAAATTCCCATGGGTGCCGAGCCGGTTCCTGAAATTCGAGTTCAAGCGCAAACACCTCGTCGACGGCGTCGAATCCGGCCGGAAATACGCCCACATGATCGACTACTATCTGAAGCCGCGTTTCACAATTCTCACAGCCCCGCTCTTCGTCCAGCTGATCGGGCTGATCTGTGTGGCGGCTTCGCTGATCACCATCCCGCTCGGCCTGTTTCCGTTCGGCCCTGTGCTTCCCGGCCTGACCATCCTGCTGTTCGGCCTCGGCCTGACCGCGCGTGACGGCGTCTTCCTGCTGCTGGCTGCGGCGGCGCTGACCGGCGCCATACTGATCCTCATTCGCGTCCTGCCGCGCGTCCTTGCCGTGGTTCATTCCCTGTTCGGCTGAGACGGGTTGCGCAGATTCACTTGATCTTCAGCTGTTTCGGGACGATCTAAGCCCCATGAGCGCAGAGCTTTATCATAATCGCGTGCTGGAACTGGCCGCCAATATTCCGCATGTCGGGACCCTCGCCGATGCCGATGCATCGGTGGAGAAGGTCTCGCGTGTGTGCGGATCGGTCGTGCGGGTGGACGTAAAGCTCAGCGAAGACGGTGAGACGATCGAGGCGATTGCTGTCGATCCGCGCGCCTGCGCGCTCGGACAGGCAGCAACCTCCGTCCTCGCCGAACAGGCCGTCGGCGCGCCTGTCGAAGAGATCTTTGCGGCGCGCGACGCGCTGCGTGCGATGCTGAAGGATGGCGGCGAGCCGCCAGCCGGGCGATTTGCAGAGCTGCGCCACCTCGCCGGCGTCGCCGATTATCCGCCGCGCCACACTTCCACGATGCTCGCTTTCGAGGCGGCCTGCGAGGCCATCGAGACCGCCCGAACTAAGCGGGCTGCGGCGGCCTGAGCGCACCGCCGTAGCCGGTCGGCAGCCCATTCCGGAATATGCCACAGCCTTAGCGGGTTGAGGGCTGTCCCCCGCGCGTCTAGAACCGCTTTCGACGAAACATCAACCGGGCTTCGAAGCCTCATGTCCGCAATTCGCAGGAAGGCCGCCCACGCGGCCCTGAAAACGTACAAGCTGACCCTGTCTCCGGCCTTCCAGGTCTTTGGAGCGCAGTGCCGGCATGTGCCGACCTGCAGCGAATACTGCGCTGAATGCGTCTCCCGCCACGGCCTCTGGACCGGCGGCTGGATGACGCTGGCCAGGCTGTCTCGATGCCGCCCCGGCGGCTCGCGCGGCTTTGACCCGGTACCGGAAAGCAAACCTTCTTCACCCTTCTGGGCACCGTGGCGTGCCGGAGACTGGGCCCGCACGGACCGGCCCTTCCCGGACGGCGAGCCCGACCAGACCTGAAAAGTCAGAGACAATGATCAATGTAACGCTACCCGATGGATCGCAGCGACAATATGAGGACGGGGCCAGCCCGGCCGATGTTGCCGAATCCATTTCCAAATCCCTCGCCAAGGCCGCCCTTGCCGCCAAGGTGAATGGCGAACTCTATGACCTCAACCGCCCGCTTGAAGGCGATGCCGAGGTCGCCATCGTCACGGCCCGCGACGAGGAGGGACTGGAGCTTATCCGGCACGATGCCGCCCACGTCCTCGCCCAGGCCGTACAGGAGCTCTATCCAGACACTCAGGTCACGATCGGCCCGGTGATCGATGACGGCTTCTATTACGACTTCGCCCGCGAAGAACCCTTCTCCACGGAGGATTTCGAGCGGATCGAGAAGAAGATGGAAGAGATCGTCGACAAGGACTATCCGATCATCCGCGAAGTCTGGTCGAAGGATGACGCGATCGAGACCTTCAAGAAGATCGGCGAGGACTACAAGGCGCAGATCATCGACGACATCATCCCACCGGGTGAGCCGATCACGGTCTACAAGCAGGGCGACTGGTTTGACCTCTGCCGCGGCCCGCACCTGCCCTCGACGGGCAAGCTGCCCAAGGCGTTCAAGCTGATGAAGCTGGCCGGTGCCTACTGGCGCGGCGATCATCGCAACGAAATGCTGCAGCGCATGTACGGCACGGCCTGGGCGAATGAAAAGGATCTCAAGGCCCACCTCTTGCGCCTCGAGGAAGCCGAGAAACGCGACCACAGGAAGCTCGGCCAGCAGCTCGACCTCTTCCACTTCCAGCAGGAAGCGCAAGGCTCGGTCTTCTGGCACCCGAACGGCTACATGATCTGGCGTCAGCTGGAGGCCTATATCCGCCGCCAGCAGGACGAAGACGGCTATGTCGAAGTGAAGACGCCGCAGCTTCTCGATTCAGTCTTCTGGCAGCGCTCGGGGCACTGGGACAAGTTCCGCGAAAACATGTTCATCGTGCCGGACGAAATCCCGTCGACGGATGATGACGCCCCCGTGCTGTCGGGCGAAGCCGAGCTGATGGCATTGAAGCCGATGAACTGCCCGGCGCACGTTCAGATCTTCAAGCACGACCAGCGTTCCTATCGCGACCTGCCGATCCGCATGGCGGAGTTCGGCTGCTGTCACCGCAACGAGGCGCATGGCGCGCTGCACGGTCTGATGCGGGTTCGCCAGATGACGCAGGACGATGCGCACATCTTCTGCCGCGAAGACCAGATTGCCGACGAGACGCTGCGGTTCCTGAAACTGTTCGAGCGGGTCTATAACGATTTTGGCCTGTCGGAGATCTCCTACAAGCTCGCCACGCGCCCTGAGGTTCGCGGCGGTACGGATGAGAACTGGGACCGGGCGGAAAAAGCGCTCGCGGACGCGCTCACCGAAGCGGGGCTGGAATTCGAATATGCCGAGGGCGAGGGTGCCTTCTACGGTCCGAAGCTCGAATTCCACCTGACGGACGCGATTGGCCGGACGTGGCAGTGCGGCACGTTCCAGCTCGACTATGTCCTGCCGGAGCGGCTCGATGCCGAGTATACGGGCTCTGACGGCGCCAAGCACCGCCCCGTCATGCTGCACCGCGCGGTGTTCGGCACGTTCGAGCGGTTCATGGGCATCCTGATCGAGAACTATGCTGGCGCTTTCCCGATGTGGCTCGCGCCGGTACAGGTTATTGTCGCAACGATCACCTCGGATGCCGACGGCTATGCCGAGAAGGCGGCCCAGCGCCTGCGCAAGGCCGGTCTTCGCGTCGAGGTCGACACGCGCAACGAGAAGATCAACTACAAGGTTCGCGAGCACTCGCTCCAGAAAGTGCCTGTGATTGCCGTTGTCGGTCAGCGCGAAGCCGAAGAGGGCACGCTGGCGCTGCGCCGGTTTGGCTCGAAAGGACAGGAAATTCTGGGGCTTGAAGAAACGGCCGAAAAGCTGTCCGATGAGGCAACGGCACCCGATCTGAAACGGGCGAAAGCCTAGCGACTCGGACGAATAGCGTACGGAAAGACACCGAATGAGTGAAAGCCGCGGCTTCAGCTATGCAATCGTGCTGGCCGCGGCTTTCCTGCTCTGGATTCCGGTCGCGCTGTTCGGGGCGGGCGGCTATTCTGCCCTGCTGGCCCTAACGGCCATTCCTGCCATCTTCTTCGTTCGTTACCGCAGCTTCGGCTGGCTTTCAGCCGCTATTCTCGCGCTTGTCGTCTGGGCCGCGATTTCCACCCTTTGGTCAGCGGAGTCCGACGCCATCGTTTCGGGCGACCTTGCCGAGGGCAATTTCGGCGTGAATGCAGCCGGCCTGCGCATTGTTCTCACCGCGCTTGCCAGCCTGCTTGTCATCGGCGCCGGGCTTCGTATACGCGGGCCGAACAGGATCGCCCTGGGCGTCATCCTGCTGGTCATCACCCTGCACGGGATCAGCATGCTGCTGATGGGAATTTTCCCCGATACGGCACTTGGCCTGTATGCCCCCTTCAGCGACCCGGTCCGCGAAGCACCGCAGAATATCCTGCGCAGCACGAACGCCTTTTCGCTTGCCGTTCCCGTCCTGATCGGGGCGGCCTGGATGCTGCCCAGTCCATGGCGGTTCCTCGCATCGGGCTCAGCCTTCCTGCTGGGCGTCATGACCTTCCTGCTTGTGAGATCTGACGTCGCCCTGCTCGGGTCCATCCTCGTCCTGCTGGCCATCGGGACGGTGTTTCTGTTCCGGCAGAACGGGCTGCGAATTCTGCTGGGGGTCGTCGGCGCGGCCATCATTGCTGCCCCGGTCATCCTGCCGGCTGCAGCCCCGGTTGCGGTCCGTAACGAATTGCCGCTGCCATCCTCGACCAAGTCGCGCATCTTCGCCTGGTCGCTGGCTGCAAAGAAGGTGCATGAGCGACCGTTTGTCGGCCACGGGATCGAGGCATCCAAGGAATGGCGCGAAACCTTTGCTGACGAGCCGGAACTGCTTGCGCTGATGCGCCAGAGCACCGACCTGACCGACATCCCCTGGGAGAAGTACCGCATCCTGCCGGGCCACCCGCATAATATGGGCCTGCAGCTCTGGGCCGAAACGGGCCTGGTCGGCGTGATCCTGGCGTGTACGGTCCTGCTCCTGCTGGCGCTCGCCCTGCCGCCGCCGTCCAGCCTCGGCATGCCTGTCACGATTGCGGCCGCCGGCCTGATCGGGGCGAGTTTTTCCCTGTTCAGCCTGTCCTACAGCCTCTGGAATGAAGCCTTCTGGGCAACCGTCGTCCTTGTCGCAGCTGCGATTGTCCTGCTTTACCGCCAGAAGCCGCAAGCATGAGCCTGCCATCTGTCACTGCCATCGTCGTCTCCTATCATACCGGCCCGAGGCTACGCGAATGCCTCTACGCCCTGATCGGCTGCCCAGACGTTTCGGCGATCCGGATTGTCGACAATGGCAACCCGCCCGGCATGTCTCAGTGGCTTCAGGATTTCACGGCCCGGCAGGACCGGGTCACACTGATCGATCCGGGGGCGAATCTCGGCTTCGGAAAGGGTGTGAACCTCGCCTGCGAGGAGGCGCCGGCGGGCTTCCTCCTCCTGGTCAATCCGGACGCGGTGATCAAGCGTGACGCCGTCGCGGCCATGATCGCGGCAGCCGGCCCGCTGCAGCGTCCCTGGATCGCCGGTGGCAAGATCTTTGGCCTCGATGGCCAGGAAGGCCGCGGCGCCCGGCGGCGTGAATTGACGATGTGGCGGGCGCTGTCCAGCGCGGCCGGGTTCGATACGTGGAACCTGAACAAGTCGCCTGCGCCCGACGGCCCCGTGCCGGTTGGCGCTGTGTCTGGCGCCTTTCTTCTGACCGACACTGAGAGCTTCCGCCAGCTGGGCGGCTTCGATGAAGCTTACTTCCTGCATGTCGAGGATGTCGACCTTTGCAGACGGGCAAGAGAGGCCGGCGGCGATGTGATCTACTGCCCGGATGCCGGCGCGCTTCACTATGGCAGCACCTCGGACGTTTCCTCAAAACTGGTCGCGCGGCACAAGGCTGAAAGCCTCGGCTACTATTTCCGGAAATTCTCTGGCGGCCCGCTGTCGCGCTGGACGGCGCGGTTCGCCCTCACGCCCTTGCTGAAATGGCTGCTGCCCGCGGTCGCGCGGGACTGATCAGGGCTGGAAATTGTTCTCGCCCGGGGCTTGTGCGTCGGGATCAGCACGCCGGACGATTGACGAGACAAGCGGCGTGAATTCACGCCAGTCATATTCGGTCAGCTTGAAGGCCCAGCCCTCGGCCCGGTCATTGATGGTCTGGGCCCGGCGGGCGCCCTCGCCTGCCTCAACCGCCCTCAGCGTCACCCAGAAGCCATCCGGTTCGCGCCAGGCGCGCAGGTCGATCTCGAGCCCGTCATGGGTCTCGGTAATGTGGCGCGCGACCGGCCGGCTCGTCAGTTCACTCGCGGGCTTCACGTCAATCGGCGTCAGCCTGGATATGGCAAGCGCTGGCGTCGAAGCGGCAAGGCGGCTGCGCAGCCGGTCATTCTGGTAAGGCGGCGCTGGCGAGAAACTCCGCGCGCCGCTACCGGGCGACCGGGTGAGATAGAGGCTGGTGCGCGTCGAATCCGTGAGCCGGACAGCCGAGATGGCCGACGGGTCGATATCGATGATATCCAGGTCCAGCCAGGCCTCGCGCGTATAGAGCGGCGGCAGGTCTCCCTCGACGCGGAACGACACGTTCTCACCCGGTTCGCGCGCATAGAGAAACTCGTTTCGCCGGCCGGTTATGATCTCTGCCGTTTTCGATCCGTTGGTGGCAAACACCTCGATCAGGACGCCATTGCCGCCGTCACGCGGGTCGCCGAGCCCGATGCGGCCAAACCGGTCGGGATCGGAGGTGCGCCGTTCCCCCCATGTCATCGTTTCGAGGCCTTCAGCCAGCGTGGTCAGCCGGTCCTCGCGCACCGGATAGCCTCCCGTCTCGGCCATCACCCACTGCCCGTTCCGCTGTTCCAGCGTGTAGCTCAGCTCGTCCATCGTGAAACGGATCGCGCCTGTATCGCTGCGCACGGCGGAGAAATTCTTCAACACCGGCTCTCCGGTGCGCGGGCTGGTATCATTCTCGGACGGCGCAAACAGGCTCATCAAGAGCAGGAAAATCCACAGTCCGGCCGCGATGATGGAGAGGACCTCAATCGTCCTGCGTCTGCGTGTGTCGAGGGTTGCGCTCATGCGATCCCCCTCTGCCTGCGGCGCCACCAGACAAGGCCAGCAAGCAACGCGACAAGGATCGGCCCGCCAAAGATGTTGATGAATTTCAGCCAGCCTTCGAGCCCGTCAATCTCGCGGCGGAAATCACGCTCGATGGCCCGAAGTCGAGAGCGCGTGTCGATAATGTCCTGGCGCAGGCGGGCCAGTTCGAGGCGCTCATCCTCGGTCAGTGTGGCTTCGATATCGCCGCTGAAAAAGCCATCTGAAGTTCCCCGCTGCTGAAGCTGCTCCAGACGGCTCTGCGACTCGACCAGCTTGTCTTCGAGCCGCGCCTGTTCATCGAAAAAGCGCTCCTGGGCATCGTCCCGCATGGCCTCGACCCGTGTCATCGGCCGGCGCGACGATGCCCGCGCACGAAGGCTGAGCAGGCCCGCATCGCCCGACAGCACATCCAGCGCGTTCATCAGGAAGGCACCATTGTCAGCGAACGCCGTCGCCGAACTGAGATTAACATACAGGCCGTCATCCACCATGTCGGCATCGGAGACGACCAGGATTTCAGCGTCGCGCTCGCTGCTGGAAACGTGCGGCAGTGCCTCTTCCGCTGCCGCGCGCGCAAGTTCCGCGAGCACCGGGTCGTCAGGCATGTCCGGCTCGGGACGCCCATCCGCAAAGACAGAGACAAGGGCACCGTGGACACGCACAGCCAGCGGCACCGCCTCACCGAGCGGCGAATAGAGCTGCAGGGTCTCCGGCGCAGACAGGTCGGTTACGGCTTCATCGGCGGGGATCCAGGATGGCGCCGGCCCTGTCTGGATGAGCACCTCCTTGTCGATCGGCGACTCCGCATCAAGCAGCAGGCCGCCCGGCGCGCCGAAATTCACAGACCGCGACAGGTCTGCCGTGATCAGGCTGCGCGTCGGCATGAGCGAGGGCGTTGCAGACAGGTAGAGCGGGTGCCGGATGACATTGGTCCGCCCCTCGCCGGCGGGCGCCTGGATAGGCAGCGCGCTTTCAGTATCGGCAAGCGCTTCCTCGGAGAGGTGCAGGCCCCAGACATCGCCAAACGGGCCAAGGTCGGAGCGGACCTGCCGGCCGGCCATGCTGGCAAGGTCGCTTCCGCGCGAGGTCTTCGCGGCCGCGTCCACGAGAATGATGGCCCGGCCCTTTCGGAGGATGAACTGGTCGACCAGCCACAGCTGCCAGTCATTCATCTCGGGCGGATGCACCATCATCAGCACATCCATGTCCTCCGGAAGGGAGAAGAAGTCCTCGTCTATCGGCTCAAGCTCATAGCCCTTGGCCAGTTCCTGCAGGAAAGTATAGCCGCCCGTGTCGCCCGTGCCGCTCATGCCCTGAAGGGTCGACAGGACGCCGACCTTGGGCGGCTCGGGCCGGTTGAGCCGGGCGATCATGCGCGTCAGGTCATATTCGAGCGTTTCTTCCTGCTCGGGCGCGAGGAACGGGATGACACGCTGGTCATCGACCGTGTTCTGACCGATGAGGCCGAAATAGAGCGGGTCGCCACTGTCGGAATTCACCGCCGTGATGCCCGCCGCCAGAGCCTCGTCCTCGGCTTCGGAGAAGGGCTCGGGGTCGATCTCGCGGATACGCAGGTCCGGCCCGGCGACGGCCTTGTAGGCATCCAGCAGCTCGCGCACGCGGGTCGCATAGGCCCGAACGGCCGGGAACTCCTGGCCGACGCGGCGCGTGTAGACAAAGGTAAGGTCCACCGGTTCCTCAAGCTCGGTGAGAACCGACTTTGTGCCCTTCGACAGGGTGAACAGGCTGTTCTCCGTGAAGTCGATGCGCGCGGTCCTGAGCAGCGGCTGCACGATCAGTGTCGCAGCGACGAAGATCACCGCGATCAGGGCCGTTGCGGCGGCGAGATAGGTCCGGGAACTCATCGCGCTCCGCTCCGCCGCTGGCTGACCCACAAGACGTTAAGCGCAATCCAGAGCGCGATAACGCCGATGAAGTAGAGCAACGACCGCAGTTCCAGGACGCCGCGCTCGGCCGTCTCGAAATGGGTAAGGAAGGAGAAGGTCGCGACAACTTCGCCGATGCCGGTCCCCAGCGCATTGGACACAGCGCCGAGTACCATCGGCCATCCGGCCGCCGTGAAGATGAAGGCAGCGACGACGCCGACGACATAGGCGAGGACCTGGCTGGACACCAGCGAGGACACAGCCGCGCCGATCGCCAGATAGGCGCCGGCCATGATGAGGCTCATGAAATAGGAGAGGAAAATGGCCGTATTGTCCGGCGCGCCGAGGTAATTGACGGTCAGCCACATCGGAAAGGTCAGGAGGAGCGTGACAAGCGCGACCGTCCAGGCGGCCAGAAGCTTGCCAATGGCAAGGCCGGTAATGCTGACCGGCAGCGACATGAGGAGCTCGGACGTGCCACTGGCCGCTTCGTCCGACCAGAGCCGCATCGACAGTGCCGGCAGGAAGATCATGTACAGCCAGGGATGCCAGTAGAAGAAGGGCTCCAGGTCAGCTGCGCCGGTATCGAAGAATCGCGAGGCCTCCCATGTGAAAAAGCCGAGCATCATCAGGAAGATGGCGATGAACACATAGGCGAGCGGCGTTGCGAAATAGGCGCGCAACTCGCGCGCATAGCTTGCGTGTGCACCGGTCAGCGTGTCCTTGAACCACTGGCTCATGCAGCATCGGCCTCCGCCGTGCCCGCCAAGGTAATGAAGGTTTCCTCAAGGCCGCCCGGCGACTGGCTGGCCAGGCTTTCCGGCGTGCCATCCGCAACAATCTTGCCCCGGTCGATAATAATGGCGCGGTTGCACATGGCCGGAACCTCTTCCAGCGTATGCGTGGAAATCAGGATCGCCTTTTCGGGCGCCATGCGGGCAATCAGCGCCCGAACGGCCCGCTTCTGGACCGGATCGAGACCGTCTGTCGGCTCGTCCAGAACAAGCACGTCAGGATCGTTGAGCAGCGCGCCCGCCAGTCCGACGCGGCGTCGATAGCCCTTGGACAGTGTCGCGTTGCGGCGCGAGGCAACATTGGCGATTCGCGCATCTGCGATCACCCGGTCGATGGCGCGCTTGCGCTCGGCCCGGTCAAGGTCATAGGCCGTCGCCATGAAATTCAGGAATTCGACCGGCGTCATGTCCGGATAGAGTGGCGCGCCTTCAGGCAGGAAGCCGAGCCGGCGCTGGGCCTCGCGCGGGGCGGTGATGATCGAGTGTCCGGAAATCAGGACATCGCCCTGGTCGGGCTCTATGACGCCGGCCACCATACGCATGGTCGTCGACTTTCCGGCGCCATTCGGACCGAGGAACCCGAGCACTTCGCCCTTGTTCAGGCTGAATCCCACTTTGTCGACAGCGATGTGTTCGCCGAAAGACTTCACGAGATGCTTCAGTTCAAGCATGGCGGGACCCGCTGGCGTTCGCAGAGGACCACTGAGTAAACGTCTCGCAGGAGGCTGGCCAGAGGCTGTTTGCGCAAATCGCAGGCAGAGCGCTCAAGGTGAAGGGAATTTCACCTGCGAGAGCCTGACGCGGCTTCGATTTAAGGGAAGGATGTCGGGTATTGGTTGAACAAGCTCCCCGGGGGGCTGGGGGGGCTGATGGGTCCGGGATGCCTGCTAGACACCAACACCCGACTATTGCAAGGTGAATGTAATCGGCGGCGCTCGCAAGGCGAGAATGCGGCTAAATCCTGTTCTTCGCATTAAAAATGCGACAGGATGAGATGGCGGTAGAAAATGGGAGCGTAATCTCACTTTATGGGAAGCGTGACAAGACTGCAGCCCGGTCCAGCACCCAAGGTTGCCTTTCATCGAACCGAAATGAGCCGAATCCTCGACGTTTACGGTCGAATGGTCATGTCCGGGCAGGCCAAGGACTATGCGATTGGCATGCATGCCGATCACGCCGTGTTCGCCATTTTCCGCCGGCATGCAGAAGCGCCCACCTGGCGGATCGAGAAAGTCCCGGCGCTGCGCAACCAGCAGGGCGCTTACATTGTCTATGGAAGCCAGGACCAGGTTCTCAAGCGCGGACATGACCTCGGCCAGGTCCTTCGCGTCTTCGAAACACGGCGCTTTGAAGTGATCAACGGACGGGCAGACTGAGCCGGCGCTACCGGCCTGCCAGGCGCTGCAGGAAACCGAGAACTCCCGTGAACTTCAGCCCGCCTTCGCTGACGGCGAGCACAAGACATGGACCGTCGTCGTCGGCCACAGGCTGGTGGGTATCAGCCGGGGTCTGCCTTGCAATGTCACCGGGGCCGTAGCTTGCGCCGTCATCGCTGAATCCACCATGCAGGACGAGGCTGAACTCATCACCATGGTGCGAGTGGCGTGGCACGGAGGCGCCAGGGTCGAGCCGATAGAGATGAGCGTGCACCGACGGGTTGCTTCCCAAGTCCAGCCGCTGGACACCGCCCGTCAGGCGTTGCCACCCTTGCGCCTCGCAGGCCTCGAGCGCCTTTTCGCGCAATGGCTCCGGCAGGTTCAGCAGCTCCTGCAGCCCCGCGCCGGCGCTTTTGGCCGCGCGCACGGTGCGGTCCTTGCCATCATCAATTGCATCAATCGCGCGCAGCGCTGATTCGAAGGCATTGGGCGACATCACGGTCGGCTCTTCGTCTTCCAGCATCGCTCCGGCAATCGCCTCTGACAGGTCGAGGTCGCGGCGGATGTCTGCGCGGATCGCCGCCTGCGTCTCGACCATGAGCGCAAAGGCCGGGCTCAAGCGGCCTGCGGCATAGGCGCTATAGAGTTCAGATACATATGGCGGTTCTGCGGATGACACTTTACGGGCTCACTGACAGTCTGACGAAAGGCTATATAGCCGATATTGCCGAGATCGCGTTTTCGTCAAGGCTGGACGCCCCCACTTATCACACTCTTCAGCTTATTCGGCGTTCAGCCGGCCGCGCAATTTGTTGAAGGCAAGACGGATACGGGACTTGACCGTACCTAAGGGCAGGTCGAACGCTTCGGCTATCTCCGAATGCGAGAGGCCGTCATAGAACGCCGCCTTGAGGAGATCGAGTTGCTCATCTGGCAGCGTTGCCAGCTGCTCGCGCACGGACGCTTCGATCTGGGACCGGTTCAGCGATTCTTCCGGGGCGGCCTCCCCGGCTGGCTGCAGCATGGGTTCGTCGGGCGAAAGTTCAGGCTTGGCGGATTTGCGGAACAGGTCGATCTGCCGGTTACGGGCGATCCGGAATATCCAGGTCGAAACCGATGCCTGGCTTTCATCGAACTGGCCGGCCTTGCGCCAGACCGTCAGCATCACGTCCTGAACGACTTCTTCTGCCCCGGCGTCTTCAGCGCCCATGCGCTTGAGATAACTCTTGAGTCGGGGCGCATAGTATTCGAACAGCCGCCCGAACGATGTCCGGCACTGTTCCTCGGCGATCCTTCGCATGCAAGCTGTATGGATCGCACGGTCGCTACTGGCGCTATCAATTCTCGCTAAGGTCAAGACCCGTCCACGCGCTTCCGATCAACACTATACATCACATTCTGGGGGCAGTACGCAACCTTTTGGGGCAAAAATGCTTTTCACCACACGTCATGCGTTCTGCCAAAATTCAGCCTTAACTTTCCGGCAGTTTCGACCCGTTAAATCCCTCCTGGATGTTCGAACCCAAATCAGCCCCCATGATCCGCAGCACACTTACCAGCCTCTTCCTTCTCTCCGGAACCGTTGCACTGACCGCAGCCGCAGCGCCTACGGCGATTGGCCGCTATGACGACTGGACGGTGTTCACGGAAACTGTGAACGGCGAGACCCTTTGTTATGCGGCGACAGAAGCAACCGACAAGGCGCCCAAAGCGGCTGATCACGGAGATGTGTGGTTCTTTGTGTCGAATTGGAAGTCCGGAAAGGCACGCAGCCAGCCGAGCCTGAAAGTCGGATACGAGCTGCGCGCCGACCTGCCAGCCCGCGCCTCGGTCGGGCGGTCCGGCTGGACGTTGTACGGCGTCGGTCAGGAAGCCTTTGCCGAAGACCAGGACGATCCACGTCTCGTCTCGGCCCTGCGGCGCGGCAGCGAGCTGCGCGTCGAGGCCGTGTCCGCACGCGACACCAAGGTTTCCTACCATTTCTCCCTGTCAGGATCGGCCAACGCGATCGACAAGGCCTCGGCGCTCTGCCGTTAGGCGCCGACAGACTCCCGCACGATTTCCAGCCCGGGCAAGGAGCCGTCCTCTCGCCAGGCCTTGAGGATGGAGAAATACTCCATCGACCCGCCGCCATAGAAGGAATTCTGGCGGGCGCGCGCGGCGATCTGGCCTTCATTATTGTAATAGCCAGGCGTGCATTCAGCGAGGAATTGCTCGCGCATCTGTGCCTTGTCGATGATCGTCTCGACCCATTTGGACTGGGCTTGCGGCGTTGGTTCGATCTGGACGATACCCTCATCCAGTGCCCGCGACAGGATATAAGAGAGGTGTACAGCCTGTTCGTCGAGCTGGTGAGGATAGTTCGCCGTAAACGCCGCCTGGGCCCCGCCCATCACGAAGACGTTGGGGAAATCGCGGACGAATATGCCGTGCAGGCTCTCGACACCATCTTCCCATGCGTCCGACAGGGCTTTTCCGCCCCGCCCGTACAATTCGTAGCCTGAACGGCGTGTATAGGAGGTGCCAACCTCGAAGCCTGTCGCGTAGATCAGGCAGTCGAGCTCATATTCCTTGCCATCGACGACGACACCTTTCTCGGTGATGCGGTCGACGCCCTGTCCATTCGTGTCGACGAGGGTGACATTGTCGCGATTGAATGTGGCAAGGTAATCGTCATGGAAGCATGGGCGCTTGCAGAACTGCCGATACCAGGGCTTCAGCGCCTCGGCGGCCTCCCGGTCAGCGATCACTTCGTCGACCCGCGCGCGGATCGATTCCATCTTCTTGAAGTCCGCGAGTTCCGCGATCTCCTGAAGCTTCTCGGGTGACATCTCCTCGCCGTTCTGGTCGGCCGCAATGAAAAGCAGATTGCGGATGATGTCGGTCCAGCCATCCTGCACCAGGTCCTCGGCCTGATAGCCGCCGGAGACGAGGATATTGAAATTGTCCATCCGCTTCTTCTGCCAGCCCGGCTCCAGCGAGCGTGCCCAGTCCGGATCGGTCGGCTTGTTGTCGCGCACATCAATCGAGCTTGGCGTTCTCTGAAAGACAAAGAGCTCCTTGGCGCCCTCACCGAGATGCGGCACGCACTGAACGGCCGTCGCCCCCGTGCCGATGATGCCGACCCGCTTGTCCTTCAGCCCGTCGAGGCCGCCGTCAGGCCCGCCGCCGGTATAGTCATAGTCCCAGCGGCTGGTATGGAAGGTGTGGCCCTTGAAGTCCTGAATGCCGGGGATGCCAGGCAGCTTCGGGCGGTGCAGCGGGCCATTCGACATGATCACGAAACGCGCCTTCATTGCGTCGCCGCGATTGGTCGAAACGGTCCAGCGCTTTGCGGCCTCATCCCAGTCCATACGCGTAACTTCCGTCTGGAACAGGACATCGTCATAGAGATCATAATGCTCAGCGATGCGCGCGCTGTGGCCGAGAATCTCGCGCGCCGGAGTGTATTTCTGCGCCGGCATGAAGCCCGTCTCTTCGAGCAGCGGGAGGTAGATGTAACTCTCGATATCGCAAGCGGCGCCAGGATAGCGGTTCCAGTACCAGGTCCCGCCGAAGTCGCCGCCCTTCTCGATCATGCGCATGTGCTTGATCCCTGCTTCGCGCAGCCGCGCGCCCGACAGGAGCCCGCCAAATCCGCCGCCGATCACGATGATGTCCACCTCGTCGCTCAGCGGCGCGCGGTCGATCTCTTCATCGATGTAGGGGTCCTCGATATAGCCCGCATATTCTTCGCGGATCTCGACATATTGCTCATTGCCATCGGCGCGCAGCCGCTTGTCGCGTTCTGCCCTGTATTTTTCACGCAGTGTGTCCGGATCGAAGTCCAGACGGCCAGCATTGCCGTCAGCCATTGTATTTCCTCCCGTCGAGGGCCCTTGCGGCCTCTTATCTGTTCGCTGCAGTGGCAGTGCCGTCTAATTCTTAGATTTCCGGCAAGGACATGCTATGTGCAGCGCAATGAAACATGATCTGGACCTTTCACGCCGCGTCAAGGCAAGTCCTTCTGCGCCTGCGAACCTCGCAGGCCTGTCGCTGCCTGCCCTGAAAGCGGAGATGGAAGGCTTGGGCCTGGATCCGAAAAAGGCCGGCATGCGGGCCAAGCAGCTGCGGCGCTGGATCCATCATTTCGGCGTGCAGGACTTTTCCGGCATGACCGATATCGCCAAGGAGCTTCGCGCGGAACTGGCGGAAAAGTATGTCCTGACGCGCCCTGAAATCGCCGAGCACAAGGTCTCGGTCGACGGCACCCAGAAGTGGCTGACCCGCTTCCAGCCGGGCGTCGAGGGCGAAAGCGTCTACATCCCGGATGTCGGCCGTTCCGGCGCGCTCTGCGTTTCAAGCCAGGTCGGCTGCACGTTGAACTGCACCTTCTGCCACACCGGCACGCAGAAGCTGGTACGCAATCTGACCGCGCAGGAAATCGTCAGCCAGGTGCTGATTGCGCGCGATGAATTGCAGGAGTGGCCGAGCTCGACCGAGAACCGCAAGCTCACCAACATTGTCTTCATGGGCATGGGCGAGCCGCTCTATAATCTCGACAATGTCGCAGAGGCCATCGACACGATATCGGATGGCGACGGCATCGCACTTGGCCGCCGGCGGATTACGGTCTCGACCGCGGGGGTCGCCCCGAAGATTCCCGAGCTTGGCGAACGCACCGGCGCCATGCTGGCCATTTCACTACACGCGGTGCGCGACGACCTGCGCAACGAAATCGTGCCGATCAACAGGAAGTATGATCTGAAGACGCTGTTCGAGGCGATCCGCGCCTATCCCGATCTTGGCAACTCCAAGCGGGTTACGTTCGAATACGTCATGCTGAAGGGCATCAACGACTCGCCGGCCGAAGCGCGCGACCTGGTGAAGCTGCTCAAGGGCGTGCCCGCGAAGATCAACCTGATCCCGTTCAACCCCTGGCCGGGCTCTCCCTACGAGTGCTCGGACTGGGAGACGATCGAGAATTTCGCAGAAATCGTGAACCGGGCTGGCTATGCATCGCCGATCCGCACGCCGCGCGGCCGAGACATTTTTGCCGCCTGCGGACAGCTCAGATCGGAAAGCGTCAAGAAGTCTGCGGCGGAGAAACGCCGCGAAGCGCTGGCCGCCGATTCCTGATCCCTGCTGCTTATGGTGAATCCGGGATTTACCCGGACCCGCAAGACTCCATGAAAACCTTCGATCCGCTTTCGCGATTCATAGAGAGAAGCCTGCGATAAGCCCGCTATTCAAGGTTTGTGGGGGCACAGGTGTCAATTCTTTCTCTTTTGCAGACGCGTCCGATGCAGGCGTCGCTCACCGCTGCGCAGGGGCCAAAGGCCGATGCATCCCGTACACAGGACACCGCCGCGAAAGACCCCCAGCCCATCTCGGCTGGACCGCCGCCTGCTCTGGTCGACAATGCGCGGAAATGGACAATCATGGTCACTCCGGCCCGGGAGGATAGCCCGGCTGACGAGACCATTGAGCAGGTCCTCGACGAGGACACGCAATCGGCACTGGTCCGGGCCAGTAGCAACGAACGCCTGGACATGCCGCGCATGAGTGCCTCCCTCGCCAGCGCCCTGATCACGCTGAATGCAAAACCCTCGAGCATGGCCCACTTGCTGGAGGGCGCCGAAGACGGCCCCGGCCTCGTTGAGCGTGCCTATTCTCAGCTCGGCAGCGTGGCTGGACAGGGACCGGCCTCTTTCGCGGCCTACAACAAATCCGCCTGATGACGGGTCAGGCGGTCTGGTGCTCGGCCGCGCCTGCATCGCGCGCGTACAAGCCCTGAACGAGATTTCTCACAAAGGCGATATGGCTGCGCAGGTGGTAGACTTCCTCGGTATAGGAAAGCGGAACGTCCAGTTCCCCCACTTCCTTCTGGAGTTCTGAGACCTCACCGAGGACCTGGTCGCGTTCGTCATTGGTGGTCGCCGCCCGGCCGCGCGCTTCAAGTTCGCGCAGATCCTTGTACCAGATGTAGATCTTCCGGCGCACCTGCCAGCGGTAGATCGGCGGCGCGACCCGGACCAGCGGGATCATCAGCGTGATCAGGGGGATCAGGAAGACCCAGGCCCGCTCCAGGAAGTTGGCGAGATGGAACGAGAAATAATTGCGCAGGAAGGACGGCCCGTTCTTCCAGTAGCGTTCGGCCTCACCGGACAGCGGCATGTCGATGAGGGACTTGTCCGGAAAGGCCCCGGCGGGCGCAAAGGCAGAATTGCCCGAATGGATGTCTTCCGACGCCTCGAGCAGCAGCGACTGGATCGCCGGATGCAGGTCCTTGTTCACAGCAAGCTGGGCCACTGATGCGATCAGCGGAATGTCTGCGGAGGGCACGTCACGCTCCAGGTCGAGAATGCCGCGATAGAGCGTCACTTCATCGAGGGCTGAAGTCCGACGCGCCAGAGCCGGTGCCCGGTCGAATGGCAGCAGCCGGATGCCAGGCGTTTCCAGAAGGTCGGCGATATAGGGCGCATCGATGGAAGCGGAGAAAGCCGCGGCATCGAGGTCGCCCGCCTTGAGTGCACTGGCCGCAGCCAGCCCGCTGGGCGTACTCCTCGAAGACGGCGTCCAGTCGCCGCCCCATGTTTCCTGCAGGTCGACTGCCAATGCGCGTGTGCCTGACCCTTCGCCGCCAATGGCGAAACGGACCGTCCTGAGATCGCCGAAATCATCGGCCGGGACACCCTCGCGCACGAACACCCAGAAGGGCTCGTGGAACATGCCGGCCAGCGAGCGCAGCGCTTCGCGGTTTTCAGGCCCGGCCAGCCCGCCCTGGATGAAGGCGATGTCTGCCTTGCCGGTCATCAGCAGGTCGAGATTTTCGATCGATCCGCGCGTTTCCAGCACGTCCACTTCAACGCCGTTTTCGGCAAGGGCGGCCTTGTATTGCTGGGCCAGCGAGTAATAGGCCCCGCCCGATCCGCCGGACGCGAACGTGACCTTTTTCGGCGGCGCGGGGTCGATCAGGGACAACGCCAGCCAGATGCTCGCGATCAGCACCAGCGCGAGCGGCGCATAAACCTTCAGAGCGTCTTTCATCTTCTTGTCCATGCGCAAGGGCCCACCTAGACCGCAACCCTAGCGCGGCGCTTGCGGGTTCGTCGAGTGTCCCGAATGCCTCCATGGCGCCTTCGCCTGCGGCACGCTGAAGCAAATGCAGGCAAATGACCGCAATTTGAGTCGTTTTCTTGTCATGCCTCGCCTATGTTAGTGTTCTGAAAGACACACCAGGATCGACGGATTAGATAATGAATATGCGCAATCTCGCTGTCTGGGGACTCATCGCCGCCCTCGTCGTGGCCATGATGATCGCCATGCAGGGTACCTCAGTCGCCGCCGGTTCGGAAAAGGTTCCGATTTCCGAGATCATGCAAATGGCCAAGGAAGGCCAGATTGCGGAAGCCACGGTTACCAATGACCGCATCACGGCTATCACTCAGGGCGGCAGTACGGTTTATGCTGAAAAGCTGCCGAGCAATTTCGAAGCGTCGAACAAGCTGACGGACCTCGGCGTAGAGGTCACCGAGGATGCCGATACCGGCTTCAGCCTGAGCGGCCTGCTCCTCAATCTGCTGCCGCTGGTGCTGATCCTCGGCCTCTTCCTGTTCCTGATGCGTCAGATGCAGGGCGGCGGCGGTGGACGCGGCGCGATGAGCTTCGGTAAGTCGCGCGCCCGCATGCTGACCGAGAAATCCGGCCGCGTGACGTTTGATGACGTCGCAGGAGTGGACGAAGCCAAGGAAGAGCTGCAGGAAGTCGTCGAGTTCCTGCGTGACCCTGCCCGCTTCCAGCGCCTTGGCGGCAAGATCCCGAAAGGCGCGCTTCTGGTTGGCCCTCCGGGCACCGGTAAGACGCTGCTCGCCCGCGCGGTGGCAGGCGAAGCCGGCGTGCCCTTCTTCACGATTTCCGGTTCCGACTTTGTCGAGATGTTCGTCGGCGTCGGTGCAAGCCGTGTCCGCGACATGTTCGAGCAGGCCAAGCGCAATGCACCCTGCATCATCTTCATTGACGAAATCGACGCTGTCGGCCGTTCGCGCGGCGCCGGCCTCGGCGGCGGCAATGACGAGCGCGAGCAGACGCTGAACCAGCTGCTCGTCGAGATGGACGGGTTCGAGGCCAATGATGGCATCATCATCATTGCCGCGACCAACCGCCCCGACGTTCTGGACCCGGCCCTGCTGCGCCCCGGCCGCTTCGACCGTCAGGTCACGGTGAACAATCCGGACATTCTTGGCCGCGAGCGCATCCTGAAAGTGCATATGCGCAACGTGCCGCTGGCCAAGGATGTGAATCCCAAAGTCATCGCGCGCGGTACGCCCGGCTTCTCGGGCGCCGATCTCGCCAACCTCGTCAACGAAGCCGCCCTTCTGGCAGCTCGGCGCGGCAAGCGCGTCGTGGCCATGGCCGAGTTCGAGGATGCCAAGGACAAGGTGCTGATGGGGCCGGAAAAGCGCTCCATGGTGATGTCCGACAAGGAACGCGAACTGACCGCCTGGCACGAGGCCGGCCACGCCATCGTGGCGCTCAAGGTCCCGGCGGCCGACCCGGTCCACAAGGCGACCATCATTCCGCGCGGCCGTGCCCTCGGCATGGTCATGCAGCTGCCCGAAGACGACAAGATGTCGATGTCGAAGATCGAAATGACGTCACGGCTTGCCATCATGATGGGCGGGCGCGTCGCCGAGGAAGAAAAGTTCGGCATGGAGAATGTTACCGCCGGTGCAGCCTCGGACATCCAGCAGGCGACCAAGCTCGCCCGTGCCATGGTCACGCGCTGGGGCCTCTCCTCCGAGATCGGTCCGGTCGATTATGCCGATGACCAGGGCGACGTGTTCCTCGGCCAGCAGCTGATGAACAAGTCCCATGTCTCCGAGGACACCTCCAAGAAGATCGAGGAAGAGGTCCGCAAACTCGTCCAGAAAGGCATGGACGATGCCCGCGAGATCATGACCAAGTATCGCGATCAGTGGAGCGCGGTCGCCGAAGGGCTGCTCGAATACGAGACGCTGTCTGGCGAAGAGATCAAGGACCTGCTCAACGGCAAGCCGCCGCACCGCCCGGAAGAACCGGACGAGCCGCAGGGGCCGACCTCCGCCGTGCCGGTCACCGGCAAGCGCCGGAAGGGCTTTGGCGGCGGGGAGCCGGACGGCGAACCGAGCCCGGCCTGATCATCGAACCCATCAATGAGAGGGCGCTGCCGGAATGGCCGCGCCCTTTTTCTTTGGAGCATGCAGGACATGACCGAGAAAAGACCTGACCCGAACGGCCGCGTTCTCGTAGTCGCAGGATCCGATTCCGGCGGCGGCGCTGGCATACAGGCCGATATCAAGGCCATCATGGCAACGGGCGGCTATGCCATGACCGCCATTACGGCGATCACGGTCCAGGACACGACGGGCGTCCATGATGTCCATCCCGTGCCACTCAACACGGTGCGCGGCCAGATGGCCGTCTGTCTGAACGATATTGGGGCTGACGCCATCAAGACGGGTATGCTCGGGACGGCGGACCTGGTCGAGCTTGTGGCCGAAACGCTGGATGAGCGCGCACCTGATGTTCCGCGCATCGTCGACCCGGTCATGGTCGCAACGTCCGGCGACCGGCTGATTGACGAGCGCGCGGTCGAGGCGCTGATGTCCGTGCTTATGCCCGGCACCGCCCTTCTCACGCCGAATGCCCCGGAGGCTGAAGTGCTGAGCGGAAAATCCGTCGATGGGGTGAATGGCCAGCGGCGGGCGGCCGAAGCCCTGCTCAATCGCGGCGCAAAAGGTGTCCTCGTCAAGGGCGGGCACATTCCGGGCCGCGTCATCACGGATGTCCTGCAGACCGAGCATGGCGAGTGGCTCCTGGAGAGCGAGCGCATCGTGACTACATCGACCCATGGTACGGGCTGCACGCTGGCGAGCGCGATCGCGTCCCTGATAGCCCAGGGTCAGCCGATCGACGCAGCTGTCGAGACGGCTCGCGACTATCTTCATGGCGCCATCCAGCATGCGAAGGGCTTCGGCAGCGGCCATGGCCCGGTCGACCATGGCTGGACGCTCCAAACGGATGTGGAGCGATGAGCCTCGCGGAAACCCGCAAGCGTTATGATGACTGGCTCGCTGCGCGAGACGAGAGGCCGGCGGACATCATGGCGGGGATAGGCGACGCCCTCCACCTGCCGCTGGACAAAGCCGGCCTGAGAGCGCGCGGCTGGAGTGACCTGCCTGTCGACTGGGTCCCCGAAGACGGCCATCTCCACATAGGCGGCTATGGCGAGGACCGGGCGATCTATGACACGCCGATCTTCAATCCTGCTGGCGAGGAGCCGCGCACGATCCATCTTGGGCTCGACATCTTTGCCCCGGCAGGACGCGCTGTTTACGCCCCGCTTGCCGGCAAGGTTCACAGCTTTCAGGTGAATGACAATGCCAAGGATTATGGCCCGACCATCATCCTTGAGCACGCCCTCGCCCCCGGCCTGACAATCTGGTCGCTCTACGGCCACCTCAGCGCCGAAAGCCTCGACGGCCTTGCGACTCGCCAGGACATCGCAGCCGGAAGCGAACTCGCCCGTCTCGGCGACCCGTCCGTGAATGGCGGCTGGGCACCGCACCTGCATGTCCAGCTGATGCTCGACCTGCGCGGTCAATCCGGCGATTTTCCGGGCGTCTGCAGGCGCAGCGAGCAGTCGGACTGGCTAACGCTTTGCCCGGATCCGAGACCACTGCTGGGACTGATCTGAAGCCGGGCGACCCGTTCCGCGATGAGGCTTTCCTTTCGCTCGCCTGAGCAGGCCGACTAAACCATGGCTTAGAAAGTCTGGTTTGTGCAGGCCCCTCTCTGGAACTATGTACGCGTCTTCCTGTTCAAGGGGACCCGCAATGACCAGCCTGCCCTTTTACCAAATTGACGCTTTTGCTAGCCGCACCTTCGAGGGCAACCAGGCCTGCATCATGCCGATGGACAGCTTCCTGCCAGACGAGACGCTGCAGGCCATTGCGGCTGAAAACAATGTCGCGGAGACGGCCTTTATCGTACAGACGGGCGAGGGCGTCTGGGACCTGCGCTGGTTCACGCCAACCGTCGAGGTACCGCTTTGCGGGCACGCCACGCTGGCATCGGCGCACGCTCTGTTCTCGCATCTTGGATATGATGGCGAGGAGGTCGCATTCGATACCCGCCAATCCGGCCGGCTCACCGTAAAGCGCACGCCTGATGGCCGTTACGAGATGGATTTTCCGGCGCCAGAGATCCGCAAGATGGACGTGACCGAAGATGTCGCCGCCGCGCTTGGCGCGTGGCCCCTCGAAGCCTGGGGCGGGCCATTTTACGCAGCGGTCTTCGCTGATCCCGAAGACATCGTGAGCATGCAGGCCGATATCGACCTCATCGGAAAGCTCGGCGTGATGAAGGATGTCAATCGCGGCAATCTCGGCGTGCTCGCGGCTGGCGGTGACGGTGTCGATGTGACGAGCCGCTTCTTCGCGCCGGCGAGCGGCATCCCGGAAGACCCGGCCACCGGCAGCTGGCATTGCATGGTCGCAGCCATCATGGGGCCACGCCTGAAGCGCGCCTTCGACTGCTATCAGGCCTATCCCGGCCGCGGCGCCAAAATCGGTGTCGAGCTGGTTGGCGACCGCGTGAAGCTGCGCGGGGACGCTGTGACCGTCATTGAAGGCAAATTCTCGCTCTAGCTCAGAACACGCAGTCCTGAGCCCGCGTCATATCAGGCGCGCGAGCGCCGAGACGGAAGCAAGCTCAGAAAGGCTTGTCTCCATTCACGGTCACGCGCCGCATGTGCCGGCGGTGGCCGTGATAGTCGTTCAGCGCAAAGTGCCAGGTGCTGCGATTGTCCCAGAAGGCGACCGAGCCAGCCTCCCAGCGAAAGCGGCATGTGAACGGCTCCTGCCTTGAATGCTCGAACAGATAGTTCAGCAGCGGGCGGCTCTCCCTCCGGCTCCAGCCCTTGAAGCGGAGCGTAAAGGCCGGATTGACATAGAGCCCCTTGCGGCCAGTTTCCGGATGGGTGCGCACGACGGGATGCTCGAATTCGGGGGCATCCGGGGCCGCTGTCGCCTCCATGGACTGGCGATTGAGCGCCGACTGTCCTTTCGGGCCGTATTCACCCTTGGCCGAATGGATGGCCGTCAGCCCTTCCAGCGTCTCCTTCAGACCGTCTGAAAGCGCCTCATAGGCCAGGTGCTGGTTTGCCCAGAGCGTATCACCGCCATAGGGCGGGACTTCGATGGCGTGCAGGATCGAGCCGAGGGCCGGCTCCTCCAGGAAGGACATGTCCGTATGCCAGCCGCCGCCGAAATTGGTCTTCTCTTCCGGCGCCTTGATGATCTCCAGGATCTCCGGATGGCCTTCCATGCCCTTCACATAGGGGTGCACGTTGAGCGTCCCGAAGCGGCGGCCGAACGCCTTGTGCTTTTCCGGCGTCAGGCCATGCTGACCCCGGAAGAAGATGACATGGTGGTCCAGGAAGGCCTGATGAACCTGGTCGAAGGCCTCATTCGAGAGGTCACTGGCAAGGTCCACCCCCTCGATCTCTGCGCCGAGCGCACCTGAAATGGGTTTTACCTGAATGGCGCTGGTCATGTTTGTCCTCCCGGTCTGGTCTTGCTGCCAGATGTTTTCCGATCCTAGCCGAGCCGGTGGCGGACGCAATCCTCAGGCCTGTCGCGGCGCGCGGCGTCGCTGGCGCTGAGAGAACCAGACGCCTGACAGGATCAGGACAAAGGCGCCGAGCGCGCTCCAGCTTTGCACCTCCTGAAAGGCGAAGAAGCCGATAATCGCCGATAGGATCGGAATGACATAGCCTGTCAGCGCAATGAAGGTCGCGCTCGTCCGGCTGACCAGGAAGATGAGGATGATGCCGGCAAGTCCGGTCGAGACGGCGCCGAGCCCGATCACGGCCGCCGCGCTTTCAGGGGTTAGTGTCACCGTCGACCAGTCCGTCCAGAACAGCATGGGCACCGAACAGAGCGCAGCAACCGTTACAAATCCGACCGGCATGACAGTCGGCGCAAGGCGCGGCGCCTGCCGGGCAATGATCCCGTTGATCGAGTAGCAGAGAGCGCCGCCAAGCACGAGCAGCTGGGCAACAAGATCGGCATTGCCGAGCCCCTTGAGCGCATCCGGTCCGATCAGGAGCACCACACCCGCGAAACCGGCCAGCAGGCCGATCACCTTGAACCCGGTGAGCTGCTCATCGCGGAAGTAGAGGTGGGCGAGTATCGCGGTGAAAAGCGGCGCGGCGGAAATCAGCAGGGCCGCAAGGGAAGAGTCGATGGTCGTCTGCCCCATTGTGATCAGGTAGAAGGGCATCGCCGTCCCGATCGTGCCAAGTCCGATGATCGAAAGCCAGGCGGGCCGGTTCGAGAATGGCGGCAGGCGCTCTCCGCGTGCCAGCATGGCAATCCATAGCACAGCGGCGCCACAACCGAGCCGCCCCGGAATGATCACACTCACCGGAAGGTCCTCGACAGCCACCTTGGTCATGGCGAACGCGCCAGCCCAGCAGGAAGAGAGCAGGAGGAACAGGGCCCATTCAGCAGGTGAGCGTTGGGTGTTCATCAGGCTGGGGCGGTCCTCGAATATCTCCGCTCCTGCAATTGCACCGGCAGACGCAGGCGGCAAGGCCGCAGGCGCATCCGCCTGTCCGGAAATTACCCCTATCACACGCCCCTGAAATCTGGCATACGGGCCGCGGGCCAGCCCTCCCCAACGAGGGCCAGCCTATCTGTAAGGATAGGAGTAAAACAGATGACGATTCCCGCTAAGCCGGACGTGCGTCCAGCATGCCCGCATTTCTCTTCCGGGCCGACTGCCAAACGCCCCGGATTTTCACTCTCACAACTTGAGACAACCGCTTTCGGCCGCTCGCACCGCGCCAAGGATGCGAAGGCGAAGCTGAAAGAAGCGATCGACCGCACCAAGGCGATCCTGAAGCTGCCCGACGACTATCGCGTTGCCATCGTGCCTGCGTCTGACACCGGCGCTGTCGAGATGTGCATGTGGTCGATGCTCGGCGCGAAGCCGGTCGACATCTTTGCCTGGGAAAGCTTCGGCAAGGACTGGGTGACGGACGCGCAAAAGCAGCTCAAGCTCGACAATTGCGAAGTCTATGTCGGGGACTATGGCGTGCTACCGCCCTTCGAGAAGGCGCGCGACGATGCCGATATCGTCTTCACCTGGAATGGCACGACCTCAGGCGTGCGCGTCGACGATCATAGCTGGATCAAGCCGAACCCGGACCGCGTCGTGATCTGTGATGCGACCTCCGCCGTCTTCGCGCAGGACATCCCGTTCGAGAAACTCGATGTCATTACCTATAGCTGGCAGAAAGTGCTCGGCGGGGAAGCGGCGCATGGCATGCTGATCCTGTCGCCCAACGCCGTGAAGCGGCTTGAAAGCTTCACGCCTGACCGGCCGCTGCCGAAACTCTTCCGCATGACCAAGGGCGGCAAGCTGAACGAATCCCTGTTCGAAGGCGCCACCATCAACACCCCGTCCATGCTCTGCGTCGAGGATTATCTCAAAGCCCTCGACTGGGCCGAAAGCGAAGGCGGACCGGCCGGTCTCAAGGCACGGTCCGACAAGAGCCTCAGGATCCTGGAAGACTGGGTCGCGAAGACCGACTGGATCGACTTCCTCTGCGCTGATCCCGTGACGCGCTCCAATACGGGTGTGACGTTCAGGATCGCCGATCCGCGCGTGGCCAAGCTCGACAATGATGCCCAGGAAGCCTTCGTGAAGAAGCTGGTGACCATGCTGGAAAAGGAAGGCGTCGCCTACGATTTCAACTCCTACCGCGATGCGCCTCCAGGCCTGCGGATATGGGTTGGTTCGACGGTCGAGCCGTCGGATGTCGAGAAGCTCCTGCCCTGGCTCGACTGGGCCTTCGCCACAGCCGCGACCGAACTCCAGGACGCCTGATTACTCGTCATCCCGCAAAGCGCACCAGCGCTTCTCCGGGACCCAGTGCGAACAGTTCAACTGGGTCTTGGCTTTTCGCTGCGCTCCGGCCGGGATGACGCCTTTCCCCTGCTTGTAAATGGAACACAATCCCATGCCCAAAGTCCTAATCGCTGACGACCTCAGCACCGCCGCCGTCGAAATCTTCAGAAATCACGGCATCGAAACCGATATCCGCGTTGGCCTGACCAAGGATGAGCTGATCGAGATCATCCCGGAATTTGACGGCCTCGCCGTGCGGTCGGCCTGCAAGCCGGACGCCGACGTCATTGCCGCTGCCTCGAAGCTGAAAGTGATCGGCCGCGCCGGCATTGGTGTCGACAATATCGACATCAAGGCGGCGACCGCAAAGGGCGTCGTCGTCATGAACACGCCGTTCGGCAACGCTGTCACGACGGCCGAACACGCCATCGCGATGATGTTCGCCGCCGCGCGCCAGATCCCGGCTGCCGATGCCGGTACGCAGGCCGGCAAGTGGCCGAAGAAGAACTTCGTCGGTACCGAGGTCTCCTACAAGACGCTCGGCCTGATCGGCTGCGGCAATATCGGGGCCCGCGTGGCCGAACGCGCCAAGGGCCTCCTGATGAAGGTCGTCGCCTTCGACCCCTTCCTCACCGAGGAACGGGCTGTCGAGCTCGGCGTGGAGAAGGTGGATCTCGATCACCTGCTCTCGCGCGCCGATGTCATCACGCTGCATACGCCGTTGACCGACCAGACGCGCAACATCCTGTCGAAGGAAGCGCTGGAGAAAACCAAGAAAGGCGTGATCGTCATCAACTGCGCCCGCGGCGGGCTGGTCGACGAAGCCGCTGTGCGCGAATTGCTGGAATCCGGCCATATCCAGGCCGCCGCCTTCGACGTGTTCGCAGAAGAACCGGCGAAAGAGAACGTCCTGTTCGGCGCGCCGAACTTCGTAGCGACCCCGCACCTTGGCGCCTCGACCGTCGAAGCGCAGGAGAACGTCGCCCTGCAGGTCGCCGAGCAGATGAGCGACTACCTGCTCACCGGCGCGGTGACGAACGCGCTCAACATGCCGTCGGTCACCGCCGATGAAGCCCCGCGCCTCAAGCCCTTCATCGACCTTGCTGAAAAGCTCGGCCAGTTCGCCGGCCAGATCTCCGATCATGGCTTCGAGGAAGTCGTCATCGAGTATGAGGGCGACCTGGCCGACATGAACCGCAAGCCGATCACGGCAGCGGCCCTGGCGGGCCTGCTGAGGGCCTCGCGCGGCGATGTGAACATGGTGTCCGCACCTGCCATCCTCGCCGATTCCGGCGTGAAGTTCTCCGAGAGCGTCACAGAGGACAGCCCCGTCTATGACAGCCTGATCCGGATCAAGGTGCTTGTGCCGAAGACGGCAAACTCAGACCAGGCAGGCTGGCGCTCGCTGGCCGGAACCGTATCGGCGGGGCGTCCGCGCGTCGTTGAGGTCAAGGAAATGCCGCTTGAAGGCGATTTCTCCCCGGTCATGCTCTACGTGAACAATCTCGACAAGCCGGGCTTCATCGGCTCGCTGGGCGTGATGCTGGGCGAAGCGAATGTGAACATCGCGACCTTCCATCTCGGCCGGCAGGCTGAAGGCGGCGAAGCCATCGCGCTGATCGGCATCGACGGTGAACCGGCCGCCGACGTCACGCAGAAAATCGATTCGCTGCCGCATGTACGCTACGCGAAGGTCCTGCACTTCTAGGGATACATCCCATTCATAAGACTTATGCCCGTTCCGGCCGATGAAAGCCGGAACGGGCTGCTCCATCTCGCGTCCATCAGATGAACGCAATTTCGAAGGAGCATCCCAATGACGAAAGTCGCCATCATCTATCATTCCGGCTATGGCCACACCGCCAAGGTCGCCGGCCATATCCTCAAGGGCGCGCAGGCTGTCCGTGGCGCAGACGTCACGCTCTACAAGGCTGACGACCTGACAAGCCCGGACAAGGGCCCCTGGTCCGAACTCGCCGAGGCAGACGCCATCGTCTTTGGCGCTCCGACCTATATGGGCTCGGCCTCCGCGGTCTTTAAGCAGTTCATGGAAGCGGCCTCGAAGGTCTGGATGGCGCAGGGCTGGCGGGACAAGATCGCCGCCGGCTTCACCAATTCCGGCTCGCTGGCGGGTGACAAGCTCAACACGCTGCAGGAACTGGCAATTTTCGCCGGCCAGCAAGGTATGATCTGGGTCAACTACGGTGCCTTCCCCGGCTACAATACGAGCCAGAGCGACTACGAGACCGCCTGGAACCGGGCCGGCCACATGATCGGGCTGGGCACCCAGTCGCTGACGGACCTGCCAGCCGATCAGACCCCGGACCGCGCAGACCTCGAGACAGCTGAAGACTTCGGGCGCCGTGTCGCTGAGGCCACAAAGCGCTGGGTTCGCGGCAAAGTGGACCAGGCGCTGGAAACCGCCTGAAGAGATTAACTTGACCTCAGGCCCGCCCCGGCCTTTCTGGGGCGGGTCAATTTTTCAGAGGTCCCTTCCATGAATCGTCTCCTTGTCTGCAGTGCTCTTACCCTCTCGGCCGTCTCGCTTGCCCAGACCGCAGAAGCCCAGCTCGTCGAGGAAGCGCGCATTGGCGTCATGCAGCACAATATCTGCGTGATCGACTGCAAGAACGCCGACAAGGAGGACGGCCCGACGGTCGAAGGCGAAATCGTTTTCGCCTCACCGGAGTTTCTGAAATACATCTGGGCACCCCGCCCTTACGCGCTGGCATCGATTAATGTGTCAGGCGACACAAGCTATGGTGCGGTCGGCCTGATGTGGAACTGGGACTTTGCCGAAGACTGGTCGCTGGAGCCAAGCCTCGGCTACGCCATCCACGATGGCGCGGTTGCCAGCCCGTTCCCGCAAGGCAGCCCGGAAAGCAATGCCTTCTCGCAGGAAAACGTCCTGTATGGATCGGAGGACCTCTTCCGGACCGGCCTCGCGGTCAATCGCGACATCGGTGAGAATTGGGGCCTTCAGCTCCAGTATGAGCACCTGTCCCACGGCCAGATCCTCGGCAATGGGCGCAATCAGGGCGTCGATAGTATCGGGCTGCGCGCCTATTACCGTTTCGGCGGGTAAGGCTTACCCGCCGTCACACTTGCATTCAGACGAGATCAGGCGAATCCTCCCCGTCAACAAATGACATGGGAGGATTGAATGGCGCAGAAACATGCCATCATCATTGGCGCCGGCCTCGGCGGCCTGACCGCTGCCATCAAGCTGCAGGAAGCGGGACATTCCTTTGATCTGCTCGACCGCAACCCGAAAGTCGGCGGCACCTGGTATGAGAACACCTATCCGGGATGCGCCTGCGACGTTCCGGTAGCGCTCTACCAGCTGTCTTTTGCTCAGAGCATCAACTGGACCCGCGCCTATCCACAGGGCCCGGAAATCCAGGCCTATGCAGAAGAAATCGCCGATCGCTTCCAGCTGAGGCCGAACCTTCATCTCAATGATGCTGCCGTGAGCGCGAAATGGGATGACGAGACCAAGAAATGGACGGTCACGACCGAGAGCGGCAAGACCTATACTGGCGAGATCCTTGTCGGCGCCCTTGGCCAGCTCAACCGGCCCAACTGGCCGAAGATTGACGGTATCGACGCCTTCAAAGGCGCGAAGATGCATTCGGCGCGCTGGGATCATTCCGTCGATTTCGAAGGCAAGCGCGTTGGCGTCATCGGCTCGGCAGCGAGTGCCATCCAGCTGATTCCCGAACTTGCGAAGGTCGCCAAGCAGCTGACCGTGTTCCAGCGCACACCGAACTGGGTCATCCCGCGCCGCGATGTCCCCATCACGCAACAGGAACAGGCCCTGATGTTCACCGAGCCGGAAACGGCAATGGACCTTGGCGCCCGCAACCGCCAGCTGATCTATGACAATGCCGATCATTTCTTCTGGCAGGCCTTCAAATGGACCCAGGCCGGTCGCGACGCCTATACGGCGATTGCGACCAACCACCTGAAAGACCAGGTGAAGGATCCGGAACTGCGCAAGAAGCTGACGCCCGACTATCCTGTGGGCTGCCGGCGCATCCTGATCGGCGACGACTATTTCCCCGCGCTCCAGCAGGACAATGTCGAGCTCGTCACCCAGGCGCCGAAGTCGATCGACGAGACCGGTGTGACGACACCGGACGGTGTCCACCGCGAGTTCGATATCCTCGTCTTTGCAACCGGCTTCGAGACCACTGGCTGGAACTGGTCGGTCGATGTCGAAGGTCTGAACGGCAAGCATCTCAACGAGGAATGGTCCGACCACCCGGAGGCCTATCGCGGCATCACGGTCGCCGACTTCCCGAACCTCTTCGTGCTGTATGGCCCGAACACCAATCTCGGCCACAACTCCATCACCTTCATGCTGGAGCGCCAGGTCGAGTACATGATCAAGGCGCTGCTCACGCTGGATGAAAAGTCGGCGTCGGCCATGATGCCGAAGAAGGACGCGCAGGACCGCTGGAACAAGGAAATCCAGGAACAGCTCCAGAAGACGGTCTGGGCCGATCCAGCGTGCAATTCCTGGTACAAGACCGAGGACGGCCGAATCACTCAGAACTGGTCCTCTCACACGCGGGACTATGCTGCGGCCGTGCAGGACGTGAAAGTCGAGGATTACGAACTCGCCTGATCGTCGCGCTAGCGCAACTCGCCCCTTGATATTCGCGTGCAAACACTGTCTGTGGCGCACGGGATTTCAAGGAGTATGAGCCCATGTCAGGTGTGGTCGTTGTCGGGGCCCAATGGGGCGATGAGGGCAAGGGCAAGATTGTCGACTGGCTGTCGAGCCGGGCCGATACGGTTGTTCGCTTCCAGGGCGGCCACAATGCCGGCCACACGCTGGTCATTGGCAACAAGACCTTCAAGCTGAACCTCTTGCCATCGGGCGTCGTGCGCGGTGGCAAGCTCTCGGTGATCGGCAATGGCGTCGTCGTAGACCCCTGGCAGCTGCTGTCGGAAATCGATGGCATGATGAAGGAAGGCGTGATGCTCGGCCCGGACGACCTGATCCTGGCCGACAATGCCTGCCTTATCCTGCCCTGGCACAAGGATATCGACGCCGCCCGCGAGGCGGCGCTCGGCGACTCCAAAATCGGCACCACGAAGCGCGGTATCGGCCCGGCCTATGAAGACCGTGTCGGCCGGCGCGCCATCCGGGTTGCCGACCTCGCCGATCCGGCCGCTCTTGACCTCAAGCTGGAGCGCCTGCTGGCACACCACCGTCCGCTGCGCGCCGGTCTCGACCTGCCTGAACCGGATGCCGAGAAGCTTAAGGTGGACCTTCTGGAGCTGGCGCCGAAAGTGCTGCCCTTTGCCAAGCCCGTGTGGAAACTACTGGATGAGCAGGTCAAGCTCGACCGCCGCATCCTGTTCGAAGGCGCCCAGGGCGTCATGCTCGATGTCGATCACGGCACCTACCCCTTCGTGACCTCATCGAATGTCGTGGCGGGCAATGCCTCGGCCGGGTCCGGCGTCGGGCCCAGCGCGATTTCCTACGTGCTCGGCCTCGCCAAGGCCTATACGACACGCGTCGGCTCGGGCCCCTTCCCGACAGAACAGGATAATGAAATCGGCCAGCGCCTCGGCACCGTCGGGCATGAATTCGGCACCGTCACGGGGCGGGCCCGGCGCTGCGGCTGGTTCGACAGCGTCATGGTCCGCCAGGCCTGCGCAACCTCGGGCGTGACCGGCCTTGCACTGACCAAGCTCGACGTTCTCGACGGCTTCGAGGAGATCAAGGTCTGCGTGGCCTACAAGCTGAATGGCAAGGAAATCGACTATTTCCCGGCCGGTCTCACCGACCAGGCCGCCGTCGAGCCGGTCTATGAGAGCATGCCGGGCTGGAAGGATTCCACGCGCGGCGCCCGCAGCTGGGCAGACCTGCCGGCCGAAGCGGTCAAATATGTCCGCCGCCTTGAGGAACTCGTCGGCAAGCCATGTGCGCTGGTGTCCACCTCGCCGGAACGCGAAGACGTCATCCTGATGCGTGACCCGTTCGAGCGGGCCTGACCATCCTTCAAGCGGTTTGCCGCGCCTCGAAAATCCGGCTGAGGGCGACAGCACCGGCTGTTGCGACATTGATGCTGTCAAAGCCCGGCGCCATGGGAATGCGTACGGGATGCGCCGCTCCGATCAGCCCATCCGGCAGGCCCGAACCTTCAGCCCCGAGTAGCACGGCGACCTTCCCTGAAACCGGCATGTCGCCGATGGGCGTGGCGCTGGCGCGCGGCGTCATCGCCCAGATGTCATAGCCTGCGTCCTTCAGGGCGGCGATATGATCGGCCCCCGTCCCGCCAAGGTGGAAGGGCATCCAGAGCGCGCTGCCGGCGGACACACGGATGGCCTTGCGATAGAGCGGGTCGCAGCTGCGTTCATCAAGGATGATCCCATCCACGCCGAAGGCCGCGGCGTTGCGAAAAGCCGCGCCAACATTGTCGTGGTTGGAGATGTCATTGAGGACCAGCAGTGTCTCGCCGCTGAGCAGACTTTCCAGGCCAATCGGCTCACCCTTTCGCGCGCAGGCCAGCACGCCGCGGTGAATGGGAAATCCGGCCACCGCATCCATTATTGTCTGCGGCGCGACATAGATGGGCACATCGCCTGGCAGGCCCGCCAGAATATCCGCCAGAGGTTCAAGCCGCGTCTCGCCGATGAAAACGCTGTCGATAGTGAAGCGCGACCGCTCGGCCAGGATTGAAAGCGTTACCTTTCCCTCGACAATGAAGCGGCCGTCGGGCCGGCCGGTGAGGTCCCGCTCGCGGATCGAGACATAGGGCGCCACGCGCGGATCGGCGGGATCGTCGATATGGATGACCTCATTCATGCGGAAAGGAGCACTCCTGGCGAACGTCTGGACTGGCGAAGACAGCCGTTTAGCGAAGCATGCGCGTCAGCGCGAGGCCCGGATTAACCAGCCGGTTCCCCAATCGTGCCATTCCGGCTAGTGTCCCGAATGGCCGCAGGGGCGCGGGCGAGGGACAAGACAATGACACATGCCGGGTCGCGAATTGCGGTCACACTGCTTTTCGCGCTGATCTATCTGGCCTTCCTGTTCGAGACGGGCGTGCTGGTCTATGAGTTCGGCCCCGATGGCCTCGCCCTGCAGATGGCGACCATGTTCGCCCACAATTTCCTGTTCTTCCCGGTTGCAGGCGCGCTCGCCCTGATCGCCTTCTGGCGGCCTGCCGTCCTGATCGTGGATGCGCTGGCGGCAGGCCGGGTTCCCCACGGACGGATCACGCTGATTGCCGTGGCCGGGATCATCGGCTTCCTCTCCTGGTCCCTGTCGAACGCCTTTGCCGGGTCCAATACGCGGTCTTTGTTCGAGGTTGCGCCCGATGCCATCGTCAGCGACGAGGGCGTGCCCTCCGAAGACCCGGCCTTGCGGCGCGCGGCGATTGGCGAGGTGCTGATCCAGCTGAAGATCAATGCGGCCAGCGAAGGCGGCCTGCAGCGTTTCCAGTCCCGCTGCGAAGACGAATGGCTGCGCTATGGCGTTGCCGCGCAGGAACAGAAGCTCTGCTTTCCGACAGGCACGGTGACCAGCATCGAAGCCTGCTGCAAGGCCAAGACCGATTTCCGCGCCCGGGTAAATGCGATGAAGGCCAGCCACCCATCCCTGCTCGCCTCGGTTCACCGTTATGTGCTACCGGTTAAGATGGTGTTCCTGCTGACCCTGCTGTTTATCGGCATCCTGCTGGTCTGGCTGCGCAAGCCGCTGACCCAGCTCTATGGCAAGACGGTCCAGCAGGTATCTTTCCCGCTGGCAGCGGGCGGCGCGCTCGTCCTGCTGTGGCCACTGATGAATGCGGCCTATCTCTCCACCTCATCCCTGCTGACCGGTGACGGGCTGTCCAACGCCTACCGGATTACCGCGCCGCTTTTTGCGCTTGGCTTCGGGGTCTGGGCGATGCTGCTCATCTTCTTCCACCTGCGCACCTATCCCAGCCATATCGAGACCGCGCTGAAATCGGCAGGCGCCATCGCCGCCGCCATCGGCGTGTTCCGGTATGAGGATATCGTGAACTATCTCAGCCGCACGCTCGGGGTCGGTGGCGGCCTGGTGGCCGTCATTGTCTTCACTGTGGCGGTGGGTGCGCTGATTGCGGCGGTCCTGATGGGCGTCAAGGCGCCGGAATTCCTCGACCCGAAGGCCGAGGACAAGGAAGATCCGGGTCTGGCGGACTAGGTGTCAGCCACCCGCCGGCAGGCCCTGCTCTTTCGCCATGCGCTTCATCGCCTTCTGGATCTTCTCGAAGGCGCGGACCTCGATCTGGCGAATGCGCTCACGGCTGACATTGTAGACCTCTGACAGCTCTTCCAGCGTCTTCGGCTCATCGGTCAGGCGGCGTTCCTGCAGGATGTGCTGCTCGCGCTCCGACAGGTCCGCCATGGCTTCCTGGAGAAGCGTCATCCGGCTGTCGAATTCCTGCCGGTTGGCATAGGATTCGGCCTGGCCGGGATCGTCATCGGTCAGCCAGTCCTGCCATTCCATGTCGCCTTCCTGGCCCATGGGCGCATTGAGCGAGGCGTCAGATCCGCTCATCCGGCCATTCATGCTGAGCACGTCCTTCTCGGACACATTCAGGCGCTCGGCGATTTCCTTCACCTGGTCGGGATTGAGATCGCCGCTTTCCAGCGCATTGATCTCGCCCTTGATGCGGCGAAGATTGAAGAACAGCTTCTTCTGCGCGGCCGTGGTGCCAAGCTTCACGAGGCTCCAGGAGCGCAGGATGTATTCCTGGATCGCGGCGCGAATCCACCACATGGCATATGTCGCGAGGCGGAAGCCCTTGTCCGGATCGAATTTCTTCACGGCCTGCATGAGACCGACATTGCCTTCGGAGATCACCTCGGCCATCGGCAGGCCATAGCCGCGATAGCCCATCGCGATCTTGGCGACGAGGCGAAGGTGGGAGGTCACCATCTGCTCGGCGGCGTCGGTATCCTCATGTTGCTGCCAGCGCTTGGCCAGCATGAATTCCTGCTCCTTTTCGAGCATGGGAAATTTCCGGATCTCTGTGAGATACCGGCTGAGGCCCTGTTCCGGGCTGAGGGCGATTGATGTTGTCTTTGCCATCGGCGTTTTTCTCCTGTCTACGGAGACTGACCCAAAAGTCCGGCATCAGTTCCGCATCGGTTCTGAAGAAAGTGTCTAGCCCCAATCATTGGCGGCGTCTTTCCCCCGTTTGCGCATCTCATTTATCACGTATGCTCATAAATGGGCGATGAACCCGGCCAAATGAAGGCCGCAGCGAATTTTTTCGACAAAAAAAAAGAGGCTGTCCGGCCGGTTCTGGCCGAACAGCCTCATTCGGTCCAGAACCGGGCATCAGGCAGCCTTTTTGGGCGCCGTCTTCCTCGCTGCAGGTTTCTTGGCCGCCGCAGGCTTCTTTGCGGCGACCACCTTCTTGGATGTTGCAGCTTTTTTGGTCGTCGGCTTCTTCGCAGCCGGTTTCTTCACGGCGGCGGCCTTCGCAGCAGGCTTCGCCGCCTTGGCTGTGGCTGGCTTGGCCTTCGCCGCAGCTGTCTTGACTGGTTTCCTGGCTGGCGGCTTGGCGGCGGCTTTCTTCGCCGCTGGTTTCACAGCCGCCTTCTTGGCGACAGTCTTGGCAGCCGTTTTTGCTGCCGGTTTTGTGGCTTTTGCTGGCATGTATTACCCCCGAGCAAAGTGAAACGGGACTATACTTTTCTAGCGTCACCGAATCAGTCGGGACATTCGAATCTTGATACTGGTTTTCAGAACGTGCAACCAAATAAAAATTAAAGGAATTCAAGGTTTGAAAAGCCCTGCACTCCATCATCACTGTATTCGAGACGATTGAGACCCGGATGCGGGGGCGGCATCCGGGTCTCGTCTAGGCGCCTGCCTGCTGAATTACTTCGCCCGGGGCTTACCTGGGATCGATGGCTTGCCGGGCTTTGCAGCTGGCTTGGCTGCCGGTTTTGTTGAAGGCTTGTTCTGTTGCGATTGCATCGCGGTTGCCTTGTAGACTGAGGCTTTACTATTGCGCCTCTCAAGCACTGTCACGAAATGTTCCAGCAGTTGTAAAATACGTCTTTCGATTGCTTGCCGCAACGGCGTGCGAGGTGAAATCTTCGTTAGCTCCATTGCGCCTGGCCGCTTGCGACGAGGGGGCGCAACCGGGCGGGCATGACTTCACCGGCCAGACGCCCTAAGTAGCGAGAACCATACTGAAAGACTCAACATGGCGAATTTTCTTACAATCGGCTTTTACCTGGCGCTGGCCGTCCTGCTGGTCATCCTTGTGCTTGGCCTCGTCAACCTGACCCGGACGGACGAAAACCAGCCGAGCCGGTCGAACAAACTCATGCGCATGCGCGTCCTCGTCCAGGCGATTGCCATCGCCCTTCTTTGCGCGATCGGCTTCGTCGCAGGCGCCTTCGGCTGACCGCGCCACTAATGGAGGCCTGTCTTGGTCAAGCTCGACAAGATCTACACCCGCACCGGCGACAAGGGTAAGACCCGCCTGGCCACGGGCGAGCCGGTCGACAAGTGGAACCCGCGCGTCACCGCCTATGGCAGTGTCGATGAGGTGAACGCGGCGCTCGGCGTTGCGGCCACGACCGCGGAAGGCGACCTGGCAGAAGCCATCCATCGCATCCAGAATGACCTGTTCGACCTCGGCGCCGACCTGGCAACGCCGGATCGCGGAAAGGATCTTGGCTGGGAGCCCCTGCGGGTCGTCCAGGCCCAGGTCGAGCGGCTGGAACGGGAAATTGACGCGATGAATGCGGACATCCCGCCGCTGGACAGCTTCATCCTGCCAGGCGGCTCGGCCCTCGCAGCCTATCTGCATGTCGCCCGCGTGACCTGCCGGCGCGCCGAACGCGATATTGCCCGGCTGGCGGGGCTTGAAGACGAAACGGTCAGCGCACCCGCCCTCGCCTACATCAACCGGCTGTCGGACTGGCTGTTCGTGGCCTGCAGGGCCGCCAATGAAAATGGTGCGGCCGACATAAAATGGGTGCCCGGGGCCAATCGCGGCGATGGCTGAATCCTCGCCGGCGCCGCCATATGCCCGCTTTCTCGGCCACTGGGAACTCGACCCCGCCTCCTGCCGGTATGAGCAAGGCGATCCGCCCGCCTCGGGTCAGTACATCATCCGCGAGGAAGTCGGCCTGCTCGTGTTCGACATGGCATGGACAGACAAGGCCGGCGACGCCCATACCGCATCCTTCAGCGGCAAGGCCGATGGTGTCGCCGTGCCGTTCGAGGGGACCGACCTGATCGACAGTTTCGTGATCACTGCCGAAAGCCCGAGCGAGCTGAACTCGTCGGCCTATCTCAAGGGCGAGAAGCTCATGCAGGCGACCCGCACCCTGATCGACGACGAAACCATGCGCATCGTGCAGACCGTTTACCTGCCGGATGGCTCTGCGCCGTCGAACCGGTCTGTCTATTACAAGCGCGGCTAGCAGCATCAGGGCTTGAGCATTTGCCGGCTTCAGGGCAAACCATCGCGCCATGAGCGATACACCACCAGACCGCCTGAGCCTTGACCCTCGCAGCCCGCATTATGACGAGGCGCTGATCTCGCGCGGCGTCGGCGTGCGCTTCAAGGGCCAGGAACGCACCAATGTCGTCGAGTACTGCCTGTCGGAAGGCTGGATCAAGGTCGTCGCGGGCAAGTCCCTCGACCGGCGCGGCAATCCGCTGACCCTGACCCTGAAAGGCCCTGTCGAGGTCTGGTTTGAGGATGTCGAGAACAAGACCGAAGACTGAGGCAGTTCTCGCCACACCCATTGCAACGCCAATCGTTGCCAAGGGGCCAGCGCTTCCGGCTGGCAAGCCTCCTGTATCTCAAATTTGCGCGACGAATTGACCTTTACGTTAGCGGGAAGCTTGATTGTTTCCCGCGAGTTCTCTAGGTCAACGCCAGACTTCAAGATCGCAATTATGGGAGCCAGCCGATGAAGGTGCTCGTGCCCGTCAAACGGGTGATCGATTACAACGTAAAAGTCCGCGTAAAGTCGGACCAGACAGGCGTCGACCTCGCCAATGTGAAGATGTCGATGAACCCGTTCGACGAAATCGCCGTCGAGGAAGCGGTCCGCCTGAAGGAAAAAGGCGCCGCCGAAGAGATCATCGTGGTCTCGATTGGCCCGCAACAGGCGCAGGAAACGCTGCGCACCGCGCTCGCCATGGGCGCCGACCGCGGCATCCTGGTCAAGACGGACGATGCGGTGGAGCCTCTGGCCGTCGCCAAGATCCTCAAGGGCGTTGTTGGCGAAGAGAGCCCGGACCTCGTTATCCTCGGCAAGCAGGCCATCGATGACGATGCCAACCAGACCGGCCAGATGCTTGCCGCTCTGCTGGACTGGCCGCAAGGCACTTTCGCTTCGGAAGTCGTCCTGGAAGACGGCAAGGCAAACGTCACGCGCGAGATCGATGGCGGCCTGCAGACCCTTTCGCTGCAGACCCCGGCCATCGTCACCACGGACCTGCGCCTCAACGAGCCGCGCTATGCCTCGCTGCCGAACATCATGAAGGCGAAGAAAAAGCCGATCGATGAAAAGGCGCCGGGCGATTATGGCGTCGATACCGCCGCCCGCCTGACCGTCGTCAAGGTGACCGAGCCGCCGGAACGCGAAGCTGGCGAGAAGGTCGAGGACGTCGCCACGCTTGTCTCGAAACTCAAAGCTGAAGGAGCGATTTAATGGCTGTTCTGGTACTTGCAGATCACGACAATGAGTCGCTCTTCGACGCGACCCACAAGACCGTCACGGCGGCAAAGGCTTTCGGCGGCGACGTCGATGTGCTGGTCGCTGGCAAAGGCTCTGGCGCGGTTGCCGAAGCCGCCGCGAAGATCGATGGCGTTCGCAAGGTGCTCCACGCCGAAGGCGATGCCCTCGAAAAGCAGCTCGCCGAAGCCATGGAAGCGCTGATCGTCCCGCTGATGGATGGCTATGATGCCCTCTTCTCGCCCGCCACCACGATGGGCAAGAACGTTACCCCGCGCATCGCGGCCAAGCTTGACGTCATGCAGATCTCCGACATCACGGCCATCGAAGGCACCGACACGTTCGAGCGCCCGATCTATGCCGGCAATGCGATGATGACGGTAAAGTCTTCCGATCCAAAGAAGGTCGTCACCGTTCGCGGCACGTCGTTCGACGCGGCCGGCGAAGGCGGCTCGGCATCGGTCGAAAGCATCGACGCCCCGGCCGGTCCGTTCAAATCGGCCTTTGTCGACGAGAAGATCGTCCAGTCTGACCGCCCGGAACTGACCTCCGCAAAGACCATCGTGTCTGGTGGCCGTGCGCTCGGCTCGAAAGAAGAGTTCGACCGCCTGATCGTTCCGCTGGCTGACAAGCTGGGGGCTGGTGTTGGCGCCTCGCGCGCTGCCGTCGACGCGGGCTACGCCCCGAACGACTACCAGGTCGGTCAGACCGGCAAGATCGTTGCCCCTGAGCTGTACATCGCGATCGGTATTTCCGGCGCGATCCAGCACCTTGCCGGCATGAAGGACTCCAAGATCATCGTTGCCATCAACAAGGATGAGGAAGCCCCGATCTTCCAGGTTGCCGACTATGGCCTGGTCGCGGACCTCTTCAACGCCGTGCCGGAGCTGACCGAAGCGCTCTAGGCGCCCGGCAACCCAAGTTCAGAAAGCCCCGGATGCTTCATCCGGGGCTTTTTTGTTGTCATCTCAAGCCGCTTAGAGCTCTTTCATGACCTCGTCGAGGAAGGCCCCGATCTCGACGTTCAGCACCATGTGGGCATAGGAATCCATGTCGGTCGGTTCGCGATTGATGATGACCAGCTTTGCCCCGGCGCGCTTTGCCATGACCGGAATACCCGCCGCCGGATAGACGACGAGCGACGAGCCCAGGACGATGCACATGTCGCAGGCCTCGGCCTCGGCGGTCGCGCGCTCCATCTCGACTTCGGGCATGGACTGGCCGAAGGAAATCGTGGCCGTCTTGATCAAGCCTGTGCAATTCACGCAGATGATTTCCTCATCGGCTTCCCACGGGGCGCGCAGCTCCTCCAGCTCGTAGCGCATGCCGCATTGCAGGCATTTTGCGTAGGACGCATTGCCGTGGATCTCGATCACCTTGTAGTCGGGCACACCGGACTCCTGGTGAAGGTTATCGACATTCTGCGTCACGACGGCGCTGACCTTGCCCTGCCTGACGAGTTCAGCGATCGCATGATGACCGGCATTCGGCTGGGCGCCGACCCACCCGGCCGACTTGTTGAAGACACGCGTCCAGGCTTCGCGGCGGGCGTCACGGTCCGACACGAAGTCCTGGAAGTAGATCGGCTTCATTTTGCTCCAGACACCGCCCGGTGACCGGAAGTCCGGAATGCCGCTTTCGGTTGAAATTCCTGCGCCGGTAAACACCATGACGCGTTCTGCGCGCCGGATCAGGCCCGCGAGTTCCTTGGCTTTGCTCATGCAGCTGATCTTATACGAGGCTTTTGGGCGCATCCAGACTCCCGCCGCAAACAACATCCTGTGCGCCAGTCCGCCTCCATGAGCCTGTGCCCGGTGGGTCACAACCCTCTGGCGACTGATTACACATCTGCTGACAGGCCTTGATCTTTTCTGCGCCGCACAATCAGTCTACGAGATTACGAGATTGACAGAGCGGATGGCCTCTCGGAGGGCGGAATGAGCAATATCGGCACTGTAGGCGTTGTTGGCGCCGGCCAGATGGGCAACGGGATCGCGCATGTCTGTGCGCTCGCCGGGTATGATGTCTTCCTCAATGACGTCTCCGAGGACGCCCTCGAGCAAGGCATGAAAACCATCGAGGCCAACATGAGCCGCCAGGTCTCGCGCTCGATGATTTCGCCTGATGACATGACAACGGCCCTGAAACGCATCCAGCCCGGCACCTCGCTCGAACCGTTCGGCAAGGTGGACCTGGCGATCGAAGCGGCCACCGAGAAGCGCGAAGTCAAGGAAGCGATCTTCAAGTCGCTCTGCGATGTTGTCCCCGAGAGGACCTATCTGGCGACCAATACCTCGTCCATCTCGATCACGCGTCTTGCAGCGACAACGGACCGTCCGGAAAAGTTCATCGGCCTGCACTTCATGAACCCTGTGCCGCTGATGAAGCTGATGGAAGTCATCCGCGGCCTCGCGACTGACCAGGACACCTATGAAATGGCGCTCGGCTTCGCCAAGGCGCTGGGCAAGACGACGACCAATGCCGAGGACTATCCGGCCTTCATCGTGAACCGGGTCCTGGTGCCGATGATCAATGAGGCGGTCTATGCGCTCTATGAAGGCGTCGGCACCGTGGAGAGCATCGACACCGCCATGAAGCTCGGCGCGAACCACCCAATGGGCCCGCTGGAACTGGCGGACTTCATCGGCCTCGACACCTGCCTCTCGATCATGCAGGTGCTGCATGACGGCCTTGCCGACACAAAGTACCGCCCCTGTCCGCTTCTGGTGAAATATGTCGAGGCCGGCTGGCTCGGCCGCAAGGCCAAGCGCGGCTTCTACGACTATCGCGGCGACGTCCCCGTCCCGACACGCTAGATATCAGCTGCGCCAGCGCAGCGTGACCGGTTCGATCGGGTTTTCGAAAGAACGCCCTTCAGTGCGTGAGGCGGTCCATTCCTTCTTCAGCGTGCGATACCATTTGGCCTGGACGTCGATATCGTCGATCCAGATCATCGCCTTCTGATACTTCATGCCCTCATTCTGCAGGTCGACGATATCGCCATCTTGGCGCAGGAATTTCCGGGCGGCCGGCTTGAAGATCGGAATGGCGAGATTGAGCAGCGGCGCACCGAAGAACCAGGTGACCTGGGTGATGCGCGTCTTTTTTTTGTAGATCGGCGTCAGGCAGGTCAGCGTCAGCAGCCGGGCGGTCTCATTCTCGACGATCTCCCAGCGATAGCCGGGAAGCTGGAAAATGATTTCCGTTGTCACCTTGCCGCCGAATACCGCCTTGTAAGCGAGCGAATTCGATGAAGGCTGGTGACGGTCGATGGCCCAGCCCCGGTCGCGCGGGACGAAGGGCTTTTCCTTGAGCTTCAGGCCAACGCTTGGCGGGCGCCACCACCATTGCGAATGGACGAACGCGACGTGCGCCGGGTCCATCAGGCCGACCACGGCGTCGTCCATGTGGGCGTTGAAGTCTTCCTGAATGACGAATTTTGGCTTGTCCGGCAGCTCGCCAAAATCCGGCGGCGGAACGTCCGGTTCGCCCGAGACTTTCGGATCATGCGCGATGAAGACGAAGATCATGCCGTTCTTCTCATGCACCGGATAGCGGCGCACCTTGAAGCGGCTTGCCTCATAGGGCTGTTCTTCCAGCACCGACGGCATGTGGCGGCAGACCCCGTCCGTCCCGAAGCGCCAGCCATGATAGGGGCACTCGACGGTCGGCTCGCCATCAGTGTCCAGCATCTTGCCGGCGCTGAGCGGCACAAGCCGGTGCGGGCAGATATCGCGCAGCGCAAACGCCTCGCCCGCTTCCGTCCGGCCGATCACGATCGGCTGGTCGAGCATGATCCGGTGGAGCAGCCCGCCGGGCTTCAGCTCCTTCGAGGTGCAGCCGAGATACCAGCTATCGGTCAGCCAGCCTTCGGACGTGATTCCCGGCTGGCTTTCGGTCTTCTGGTCGATGAGGGTCTGCGTATCTGCCATGGGCTTGTCTTCTATACCGATAAATCAGGTGCAGAAAGCGCGTAGTCTTCACGATTGACAGCACGCAAACGCTAGGCGGAAGGCCCGAGCCCCGCTATATGCCGCCTCATGACACCCCGCGACAAGATCCGCAATTTTTCCATCGTGGCGCATATCGACCACGGCAAGTCGACCCTCGCTGACCGGCTGATCCAGGTCACGGGCGGTCTCTCCGATCGCGAGATGCGCGAACAGGTGCTCGATTCCATGGATATCGAGCAGGAACGCGGCATCACGATCAAGGCCCAGACCGTCCGGCTGAACTACACGGCCAAGGATGGCGAGACCTATGTCCTGAACCTCATGGACACGCCCGGCCATGTCGACTTTTCCTACGAAGTCTCGCGCTGCCTGGCGGCCTGCGAAGGCTCTCTGCTGGTGGTGGACGCCTCCCAGGGCGTCGAGGCGCAGACGCTCGCCAATGTCTACCAGGCTATCGAGCAGGACCACGAGATCGTGCCCGTCCTCAACAAGATCGACCTGCCAGCTGCCGAGCCGGAACGGGTGAAAGAGCAGATCGAGGACATTATCGGCCTCGACGCTTCGGACGCTATCGAGATTTCGGCCAAGAACAACATCGGCACCGAGGATGTCCTCGAAGCCATCGTCAAGCGCCTGCCCCCGCCGCCGGAAGGCGATGCGGACAAGCCGCTCAAGGCCTCGCTGATCGATGCCTATTACGATCCCTATCTCGGTGTTGTCGTCATCGTGCGCATCGTCGATGGCGTGATGAAGAAGAAGCAGAAGATCCGCATGATGCGCGCCAAGTCGACCTATGAGATCGACAAGGTCGGCGTGTTCAGCCCGAAGCCGACAGATGTCGACGAGCTCGGGCCGGGCGAGGTCGGCTTCTTCGTCGCCTCGATCAAGGAAGTCGCCGACACGGCTGTGGGCGACACGATCACGGACGAAAAGAACCAGACCGACACGCCGCTTCCAGGCTACAAGGAAGTCGTGCCGATGGTGTTCTGCGGCCTCTTCCCGGTCGATGCGGGCGACTTCGACGATCTGCGCGCGGCGATGTCGAAGCTGCGCCTAAACGATGCGTCCTTCACCTGGGAAATGGAAACCTCCGCCGCCCTTGGCATGGGCTTCCGCTGCGGCTTCCTCGGCCTCTTGCACCTTGAAATCATACAGGAGCGCCTCTCGCGCGAGTTCGACCTCGACCTGATCGCGACGGCGCCATCCGTGGTCTATGAGATGACGATGACCGACGGCTCTGAAATGGAGCTGCACAATCCCGCCGACATGCCGGATGTGGTCAAGATCGCCGAAATCCGCGAACCATGGATCACCGCAACCATCTACACGCCGGACGAATATCTCGGCTCGATCCTGCAGCTCTGCCAGGACAGGCGCGGCATCCAGAAGGAACTGTCCTATGTCGGCGGCCGGGCGATGGTGAAGTATGAGCTGCCGCTCAACGAGATCGTCTTCGACTTCTATGACCGGCTGAAATCCATCTCCAAGGGCTATGCGAGCTTCGACTATGAGATCATCGGCCACCGCGCTGGCAACCTCGTGAAGATGTCGATCCTGGTGAATGAAGAACCGGTCGACGCCCTCTCCATGCTCGTCCACCGAGACCGCGCCGAGGGCCGTGGCCGCCAGATGTGCGAGCGGCTGAAGGATCTCATCCCCCGGCAGATGTTCAAGATCCCGATCCAGGCCGCCATTGGCGGGCGCGTCATCGCTCGCGAGACCATCTCGGCCCTGCGCAAGGATGTGACGTCCAAGTGTTATGGCGGCGACGCGACCCGCAAACGCAAGCTGCTCGACAAGCAGAAGGCCGGCAAACAGCGCATGCGCCAGTTCGGCAAGGTCGAAATCCCGCAGGAAGCCTTCGTCGCGGCCCTGCGGATGGATGACGATTGAGGCCAGCTCCCCCGACGTGATGGATAGAACTCGGCCTGCGCGCTGATAGAGTCGCCCGTAAAAGACATATGCGGGAGGCAAAATTGGCGCACACAGACCTGTTCGACCCTGTCGAGTTCAACGGCCTGAAACTCAAGAACCGGATCGCCCTGTCGCCGCTGACGCGGGCGCGCGCCACGCAGGATGGCAAGGCTGGGGAGCTTCAGGCGGCCTACTATTCACAGCGCGCCAGTGCCGGCCTCCTGATCACCGAGGCGACCGCCGTCGTTCCGGGCGGGCGGGGCGGCCCCTTCCTGCCGGGCCTCTGGGAAGACGCCCAGATTCCGGGCTGGAAAGAGGTGACGGACGCGGTCCACGCGAAGAATGGCCTCATCTTCAGCCAGCTCTGGCATGCCGGGCGCCTCAGCCACTCATCGCTGAGCGCAGACGGCAAGAGCGCACCCGTGGCCCCGTCCGAGTACAGCCAGCCCGGCGAGATCTTCACCGAGGCCGGGCCGCAGCCTTACGAGCCGGTCCACGTCATGACGAAACCGGAGATCAAGGGCATGGTCGGCGCCTATGAGGCCGCCGCAACCCGCGCGAAAGAGGCCGGCTTCGATGGCATCGAGCTCCACGCGGCGCACTCGTACCTGATTTCGGCCTTCCTGAACGACATGACCAATAAGCGCGAGGACGAATATGGCGGCTCCATCGAGAATCGCGCGCGCTTCCTCAAAGAGATACTGGAGGCCTGCCTCAAGGTCTGGGATGGCAAGCGCATCATGGTCCGCCTCGCACCGCTCGGCCACGCCTATGGCACCTGGGACACCGATCCGGAGCCGCTTTTTACACATGTCATCGACGTGATGAACGAACTCGGCATTGGCTGGCTTGATCTGGTGGAAGGCGACACGGGCGTCACCCGCAAACCCGAGCCGTACTTTGACGTACTGAAGCTGCGCGAGCAGTTCAATGGGCCGACGATCCTCAACAACCTCTACACACGGGACATGGCGATCGAGGCGCGCGAAAAGAATACCGGCGACATCATCGCCTTCGGCCGCCCCTTCATTGGCAATCCCGACCTGGTCGAACGTCTGAAAGCCGATGCCGAGCTACATGAAGCCCCGCTCAAGGCGTATTATGGCGGCGGCGCACGCGGCTACACCGATTTTCCGACCATGGAAGAAGCGTGACGGGGCGCGCCCCGAGCCGCCTCGTCAGTGAACCGCTTCCGGCATGGCGTGGCGTTCGCCCAGCCACTTGTCCATAACGACGCAGGCGGTCAGGTCGCCTGACACGTTTACCGAGGTCCGGCACATGTCGAGAATCCGGTCGACGCCGAGCAGGATGGCGGCCCCATCTGGCGGTATGCCCAGCCCCTGCAGGATGGTTGCGAGGATCACGATGCCGACGCCGGGCGTTGACGGGCTGCCGATCGAGGCGCCGACCACGGTGAAGATCAGGACGGCGAGTTCGACGGTGGACAGGTCGACATTGTAGAGCTGAGCGATGAACAGGGCGGCGACGACCTGGTAAAGCGCCGTGCCGTCCATGTTGACCGTCGCGCCAAGCGGAATGAGGAAGCGCGAAACCGGCGGGCTGACCCGCAGCCGGTCTTCAGCGATCCGCAGCGACAGGGGCATGGTTGCCGCCGAGCTGGACGTCGAGAAGGCGAGCAGCTGGGCATCGGCGATCTGGCCGGCGAACTTCAGCGGATTGCGCCCGGCAAAGACCAGCACGATCAGCAGGTAGACCAGAAGCAGGATGATCAGGCCGGTAATGACGGTGGCGATATAGGCTGACAGGCCCAGCAGCGCGCTGAGGCCAACGCGCAGCACGAAATCCATGATCAGGCCAAACACCGCGAGCGGCGCAAGCCGCATCGCCCAGCCGACAATCTTGAGCGAGACATCCTGGACCAGCTGGACAAGGCGCAGCGCCAGCTCGCGTTTGTCGATAGGCAGCGACATCAGCGCGATGCCGGTAAAGACCGCCGCCACCACGATCTGCAGCATGTTCTTGGTGACGGCCGCCGAGAGGAGATTGGAGGGAATGAGCTCTGCGATCTGGTCGGTCGCCGAGAATTCAGGCATCGCCGCCACACCGCCGGCCCCGGCCGCGCTGCCCGAATTGACGATATCCAGCGTGGTGCTGTCGATATACTGGCCCGGCTCGATCAGCTTCGCCACCGCAATACCGATCAGCACGGCCAGCACCGATGTGCACACGAAGTAGGGCACGATCCGCGAGGCCGCCCGCTTCAGGAATTCCGGATCGCTGGAGGACGTGATGCCGAGAATGATCGACGAACCGACCAGCGCCACCACCACCATCTGGATCATGTTGAGGAAAATTCGGCCGGGCAGGCGAGCCCATTCGCCGAGATTGTCGACCTGGCCCGGCAGCACCGCGAAAACGCTGCCAGACCCCGGCGAGAGAAGAATGCCGGCGACGATCGCCAAGATCATCGCGACAAGGATCTGGGCCCAGAGGTGGGACCGGATGAGGCCGCGAATATCGCTCAGGCGAAGCATTCTGTTCATCGTGTGCCCCACCGGCCTCCGATTAATGATCACGTTTGTTTGCCAGACAGGCCCCAACGATCAAAGGCCCGGCGGGGCGAACTCTTACCAGCCCCAATACGCACGGATATCCGCAAAAGTCCGGATAGCCGCCGCAACGTCACCGATAGGCAGCCAGGGCCGGTGCCGGTAGACTGCGCCAAAACAAATGGGAGAGACCGCCATGCCGGACACCGCCGCCAGTTTTGAAGAGCTGATCTATGAGGTCAGCGATCATGTCGCGACCATCACCCTCAATGCACCGGACCGGATGAACACGATTTCCGGGCCAATGCTGGACGGGCTCAGCGAGGCCCTGCTCAAGGCCGACGCCGACCCGGACGTGCGCTGCGTGATCCTGACGGGGGCGGGCCGGGCCTTCTGCGCCGGGCTGAACCTTGAAAGCGCGACCAAGGGCGAAGGCATCGGCTCCGGCGCCGTCTCATCGGCGCATCTGGACCTTCGCAACACGCCGCCGACCATCCTCTTCAACATGGACACGCCCACCATCTGCGCAATCAATGGCGGCGCGGCCGGCTATGGCATGGACACCGCCCTTGGCTGCGACATCCGCATCATGTCGGACAAGGCCAAGATGGCGGCCGCCTTCACCAAACGCGGCATCCTGCCGGAAAGCGGCGGCACGTGGTTCCTGCCGCGCATGCTGGGCTGGGAGAAGGCCGCGCAGCTGATTTTCACCGGCCGCACGCTCAGCGCCGAGGAGTGCCTCGACTATGGCCTCTGCTTCAAGGTGGTCGCCCATGACAGCCTGATGGACGAAGCCCGTGCCATGGCGGCGGAAATCGCCTCCAACGCCCCGCTGGCTGTCCAGGCCACCAAACGCCTGATGCGTATGGGCCTGTCGGAGCCGTTCACCGAACATGTCCACCATGTCTTCCTGCAGCTCCTGCCGCTGATGCGGTCTGAAGATGCGCGCGAAGGCATGATGGCCTTCCTCGAGAAACGCCCGGCAAACTTCAAGGGCCGCTAGCGGCGGGCCGGGCCAGCCGCATAAGTCCAGAGCTGGCCGGCATCGAAGGCGAGCGCGCGTGCCTCGTCGCTTGCGCCCATCCGCACGAGCGCATTCAGCAAGCCGGCAAGCGCGCCGCCCGACAGCGTCTCGACCTGTCCGTCGGTCTGCGTGAGGATGGTCAGCAAGGCCTCACCCGTTGCGCCGGCGCGCTGGGCCGTATCGATGGCCAGCAGGATACCCGGCTCCACGGGGCGGGCCTCTATCTGCGACTGGGCCAGAGCGGACCGCGCCAGGACGGGCATCGGGACGTCAAAGCCGGCCCAGACGGAGAAGAGCTGCAGCGAATCCGAAATCTGCTCGCGCTCATAGCCGGTCTCCAGCAGCGTTGCGACGATGCGCGCGGTGTCTGCTGATGAGCGCTGCTGCGCGAGGAGGAGGCTGTAGCCTTCCAGCATGGCCGCTTCGAAGCGAACGCGGTCATCGGCATCATCCGGCACGCCAGCAAGCCATTTCCGGGCGACATTGACCGTCCCGTTGGAAAGCGCTGCAACCGCGAAGGGGATCGCAGCCTGCGCAGTATCTTCATTGGCCGGTATGGACTGAAGGGCCGGGGCGAACAGGCGAGCCCTGGCCGCGAAGCTGACCGGATCGATGGCGGCTTCGCGAAGTGCCTCGCGCACGGCCAGCGCCTGCTCCTCGGCCAGCGAAATCTCGTCAACCGCATCGCCCTCTTCCGGGGCCGGGACGTCCGGCGCGGCAGGCTCGGGCGCCGCGTTTGCCATGGCCCGCAGGTCAACGGGGCCCGTCGGCGGCGATGTCACCGGCGCCAGGTCCGGGACGACCGGTTCGGGTTCGGGCGCCTTTGCAAGCACGACGAAAGCGGCCTCTATGGCCGATTCCGGCTCGAAACCCTCTTCCTCGATCAGGGTCTTGTACAGCTGGCGATGCTGGACAGCGGAAATCTCACCGGCTTCTGCGGCGATGCCAGCAGCGGCCAGACGCAAACGGATCGGACGCTCGGTATCCTCGGCGATCAGCGCCGCAATATCGGGGCGCGCCGCAGCGAGGCTTTCGCTGTCCGGCTCAAGCCCGGCCATCTGCGATATCGTCAGTTCCAGCCCGGACCCGAACCGGGCCGGCGGGCGATCCTCTGCCTCGCTCAGCATGGCGAAGGCAACATTGGTGAACCAGGGCTCGGCGCCTTCCTGCTGTCCGGCAATCTCGATGGCAAGTTCGGCGGTTTCCGGTGCGTCGGCCTTGAGCGCACAGATCGCCCGCAGCTCGGACCAGAAACGGCCCTCACCGGTCGTATTCATCTGCGCGCAGACGAGATCGACCTCGCCGCGCGCCAGGCGATTGTCGGAGAGGATGATGTCAGGATCGACATCCGCTGGCGGCACATCGACCTGCTCTGCCAGGCTGGCGGCCGCCCGGCGCTCACCGAGTGCATGCAGCAGCTCGATCCGCAGTTCCTGAAGGGCCGGCGCAAGATCACCGCCCGGAGAGGCCGATGGCGAGCGCAAGGCACGGCTGAGCAGCGCCTTTTCGCTTTCGGACATCAGCGAGACATCCATGCGCTCGAACAGCGCGATCAGGTATTCGGGATCCGACGACGACCACAGCCCCTGTCCGAAGCCGCGCTCGCCGCGCTCAAGGAATTTCGCTCCCCACGGGTCGACATCGCCCAGACCGCTCGATTCGATCTGCGCCTGCCCGGGCAGGACCATCAGAACCGCGCCCAGCCCCAGGGCCAAAGCCCTGAACCTAGAAGACATTGTCGATCTCCATGCGGACCTCGCCATCTTCAGGCATGGATTGATCGACCTGATTGCCGAGCCACCAGAGAAGACCGATGACGCCCAGAATCAGGACAACGAACAGAATTAGCCACTTGCGCAATGCCAAACCTCTTTCTCGCAGATCGAATCTGCCGGAATTGTTGCCCGCTTCGTGCGAGACTGTATAGGACAGTCAGTAGAGAAGCGAAAACCCGATGAGCGCACACCGCAATAACGCAATAGACGCTGGCAGAATTGAGGCGGCCATTTCCGACCGCACAATCGCGCTGGTCGGCTTGATGGGCGCGGGCAAGTCAACGGTCGGGAAAAGGCTCGCCGACCGGCTCAACCGCCAGTTCTACGACAGCGACAATGAGATCGAGAAGGCCGCTGGCCTTTCCATTTCGGACATCTTCACCCTGCATGGCGAAGCCGAGTTCCGGCGCGGGGAGCGACGCGTGCTCGAACGCCTTCTGAATGAAGAACCACATGTCCTGGCGACGGGCGGCGGCGCCTATCTCGACCCCGAAACACGCGACCTGCTGCGCGAGAAGGCCGTGACGATCTGGCTCAATGCAGACCTGGAAACACTCTGGCGGCGCGTCTCCCGGCGCGGCCACCGGCCCTTGCTGAAAGCCGAAAACCCGAAGGGCGTTCTCAGCCGCCTCCTGACCGAGCGCACCCCGATCTATGAGCAGGCCGACCTGGTCGTGCGAAGCGAGGAAGGCCCGCACAAGGCGACCGTCGAGTCGATCCTGCGCGCCCTTGATGACTGGTCGAAAGCCCGCCATGCCTGAAACGATGAGTGACACCAAACGCGTCCGGGTCGAACTCGGCGACCGAAGCTATGACATCCTGATCGGCGAAGGCCTGCTGGCAGAGGCAGGCACGCTGATTGCGCCCATGGTGCGTCAGCCGCGCGTCTTCGTCCTGACCGATGACACGGTGGGCGGGCTCTACGCAGACACCCTCTCTGAAAGCCTGTCGCGCGCCGGCCTTGCGATGCGGATGAAATCGGTCCCGCCGGGCGAGGGCTCGAAATCCTGGGCCGTGCTAGGAGACGTGCTCGACTGGCTCTTGTCGGAGGGCGCAGGCCGGGACGATGTTCTGGTCGCGCTGGGCGGCGGCATTGTCGGCGACCTCACAGGCGTCGCCGCATCGCTGATGAAGCGCGGCATGAAATTCGTGCAGGTCCCGACCACGCTGCTGGCGCAGGTCGACAGCTCGGTTGGCGGCAAGACGGCGGTCAATGCCAGCCAGGGCAAGAACCTGATCGGCGCCTTCTACCAGCCCCAGCTGGTGCTGGCAGACACAGCCGCCCTGAAAACCCTGCCCGAGCGCGAGCGGCTGGCGGGTTATGCCGAAATCGTGAAATACGCGCTGATCGACGATCCGGACTTCTTCGACTGGCTGGAGCGCAACGGCAAGGATGTGGTCGCCCTTCAGCCCGAAGCGCTCAGCGAGGCCGTTGCGGTCTCCTGCGCGGCCAAGGCGCGGATCGTGTCGCAGGACGAGACCGAGGCGGGCGTGCGCGCCCTTCTCAATCTCGGGCACACATTCGGCCATGCGCTCGAAGCGGCCAATGGATTCCAGCCATCCCTGCTCCATGGCGAAGCGGTTGCCGCCGGCATGGCGCTCGCGCTGCGCTACTCGGTCCGGCAGGGCCTCATGAAGGGCCAGGATGCAGACCGCGCATCGCGCCTGCTTGAATCGGCAGGGCTTGTGACACAATTAAAGCGCCTGAACGGGGGGCCTTACCCGGCAGACAGGCTGACGGAAGCCATGAAGCAGGACAAGAAGGTCCGGGCCGGCCGGGTTCCACTCATCCTGGCGCGGGGACTGGGCCAGGCCTTCATACAACCGGACGCCGATCTTTCGGATGTCCGCGAATTTCTCAATGAGGAGCTTCAGCAGGGCTGAGCCATGATTATCGGAACCGCTGTCGCCATCCTGCTTCTGCTCGGGATGTCGGCCTTTTTTTCGGGCTCTGAAACAGCCCTCACCGCCGCTTCCCGCAACCGGATTCACGCGCTCGAACGCGAAGGAAACAAACGCGCCGCGGTGGTCAATTCGCTGATCTCCGACAGGGAGCGCCTGATCGGCGCGATCCTGCTCGGAAACAACCTCGTCAACATCCTTGCCTCCGCACTGGCCACGAACCTGTTCGCGAGCCTGATGCCCGGCGGCATGGGTGTGGCCGTGGCAACAGCCGTGATGACCGTCCTCGTCCTCGTCTTCGCGGAAGTGCTGCCCAAGACCTATGCCATTACGCGCGCCGACTCCATGGCGATGTCCGTTGGCAAGCCGATCAGCTGGCTCGTCGCCGCCGTTGCCTGGATCACGGTGCTCATCCAGGCCGTGGTCAATACCACGCTGCGCATGGTCGGCGCCGGCGCGCCCGATGCCTCCTTCACGGCAGAGGAGGAAATCCGCGGCGCCATCGACTTCCACCATTCCGAAGGCGGCGTGGACGAGGCGGACCGTCACCGCCTGGTCGGCGCGCTCGACCTGAAGGACATGACCGTCGAAGAGGTGATGATCCACCGCAAGAACATCACCATGCTCGACGCCTCCCTGCCGCCCGGCGACATCATACGCCAGGCCCTCAACAGCCCGCATACGCGCATCCCGCTCTACAATGCAGAGGAAGACGAGATCACGGGTATCCTTCACATGAAGGACCTGTTGCGCGCGGTCGTGCAGCAGAAGGGCACGATCGACGATATCGACTTCAAGGATCTCCTGCGTGAGCCCTGGTTCGTGCCCGAGACAACGCCGCTGCAGGACCAGCTCGACCTGTTCCTGACCGAGCGCAACCACTTTGCCCTTGTCGTGGACGAGTATGGCGAGCTTCAGGGCCTGCTGACGCTGGAAGACATCCTGGAGGAAATCGTCGGCGACATCCGCGACGAGCACGACGTGCCCGTTCAGGGCGTGCGGCCGCAATCGGACGGGTCCGTCATGGTGGAAGGCTGGGTCACGATCCGCGACCTCAACCGCGCGACCGGCTGGAACCTGCCCGACGACGAAGCCGTAACCGTTGCCGGCCTCGTCATCCACGAGGCCCAGACCATTCCCGAGCCGGGCCAGCGCTTTGCCTTTCACGGCCACCGCTTCGATGTGATCCGCAAGACCCGCAACCAGATTACCGGCCTGCGTGTCTCGCCCATCCCCGAAGAACCGGAGCCTGTCTGACGAGATCGCCTCCCCAACGCCTTGATTGTGTCAGATTTCGCAGACTAGCTTCGGGGCAAGCCATCGAAGGGGACACAGATGAAGACGGTATCATGGAGCGCACTGGCCGTTGCAGGCCTGCTAGGATTGAGCGCCTGCGCCACGGGCGATGTCACCGCCGCAGGGCCGGATGATGTTGTCGTAACAGGTTCGGGCGGCGACGATGCCGGCCCCGCGCCGGTCCCGTCCGCCCCGCCACCGCCTCCCCCGCCACCTCCGCCACCTCCTGTGATGGCTGAAGAGGCGGCACCGTCTGCCAAGGCAGATGGCATGATCGCGCCTGCACCGGAATCGCCTGATGCTGAACGCGAACGCCCGCTTCCCCAGTCAGGGACGCTGACCGCCGGTGACTATGACGACGTCCTCAATCCCGGCCTCTACAAGGCCTATCTCGACAAGGCGCTGCAGGGCCCGCTTGGCCGCAAGGACCTGCCCTTCGTCGATGCGGCCGACCGGATCGAGATCGTCCTGACCGACCGGCTCGGCAAGCCGATGCCGTTTGCGGAAATCCTGGTCCAGGACGGTAATGGCGAGACCATGTTCCCGCTGGTGACTGGCGCCAAGGGCCGCGTCTTCCTCTATCCGCAATTCGATGCCCTCGGCGGTGCGGTCACGCTGAAGGCGTCTGCGCCCGGTTCGCAGGGGATCAGCCACACGCTCGATCTCAGCGGTGACAGCGCGCCCGACAAGCTGACGCTGAGCTTTGCCAGCGACGCGCCGAAGATCGAGAAGCTCGACCTCTTGCTGACCATCGATGCCACCGGATCGATGAGCGACGAGATGCGCTACCTGCAGAGCGAACTCCTCGCCATTCTCGACCGCGTGCGCGAAGGCCATGGGTCGCTGGACATCCATGCGGGCCTGATCGTCTATCGCGATGAAGGCGACCAGTACGTCGTGCGCGAATTCGACTTCACCGGTGATCTCGAGGCCTTCATGGCGGATCTCGAGGCCCAGAAAGCCCAGGGCGGCGGCGACTTTCCGGAGGCCATGCAGGATGCCATGAAGGCCGGTCTGGACTTCGACTGGCGCGACGGCGCCATCAAGGTGAACATGCTCGTCGCCGACGCGCCGCCGCACGATGAAGACATCCAGGCGACCTGGGACAGCGCGCTCTTCTCACGCACGCGCGGCATCCATATCGTTCCACTGGCCGCCTCTGGCGTCGACGACACCGCCGAATTCCTGATGCGCGCCATGGGACAGATCACCGGCGGGCGCTACCTCTTCCTCACCGACGATAGCGGCGTCGGCAATCCGCACGCCGAACCGACGGTGGACTGTTATGTCGTCACCCGCCTCGACAGCCTGGTCGAACGGGTGCTGAACGAGCTGGTCACCGGCCAGCGCGAGGAGCCCGACGGCGGCGACGTCATCCGCATTGTCGGCGACTACAAGGCCGGCATCTGCAAAGTGGAGGGTGCGGAGAGCTAGCGCGCTACTGCGCGACCCAGCCGCCATCCATCTGCATCAGCGCGCCGTTGATCTGGTCGCCGGACGGGCTTGTCAGGAAGACGGCCATGGCGCCGACCTGTTCGGCCGTGACGAACTGCTTGGTCGGCTGAGCGGCGAGTAGGACGTCTCTTTTTACCTCCTCCTCGGAGATGCCGCGCGCTCTGGCGGTATCGGTAATCTGCGCATCGACCAGAGGCGTGTGCACATAACCCGGGCAGATCGCATTGCAGCGCACGCCATGCTGGGCTCCTTCCAGCGCGACGACCTTGGTGAGCCCGGCAATGCCGTGCTTGGCCGCGACATAGGCAGCCTTGAAGGGCGAGGCGACGAGGGCATGCGCGCTCGCCGTATTGACGATCCGGCCCCAGCCCTTCTCCTTCATCGGCCCCATCACCATGCGCGTCGTATGGAAGGCAGCCGTCAGGTTCAGCCCGATGATCAGATCCCATTTGGCGACGGGAAAATCCTCGATCGGCGAAACATGCTGTACACCGGCATTGTTGACGAGAATGTCGACCCCGCCAAAGTCGCGGGCGGCATAGCCGATCAGGCCTTCAATGGCCTCAGGATCGGTCAGGTCGGCGCCTGAAAAGCCGATCTTGCCCTCGAAGCGCTTTTCGAAGTCGGCAACCAGCGCGTCGTCCTCGCCCGGCTTGACGAGCCCATTCAGGACAATGTTCGCGCCCTCCGCGGCGAGTGCCTCGGCAATGGCCTTTCCAATTCCGCTCGTGGATCCAGTGACCAGCGCCGTCTTACCGCGATGCAGCATGTTTGCTCCTATGTTCTTGAGTGAGGCTTCCGGCTTGTTTAGGACAAAGCTTTACAAGACAACAGACCGAGGCGCGCATGAGTTCAGTTTTGCAGTCCTTTCAGGCGGGATTTCCTGTTTTCCTGATTTGGACCGGGACAGCCGGCGCGCTGTTTATCCTTGCGGCGACGATCTATGTCCTGCTGACGCCGTGGAAAGAACTCGCCCTGGTGCGCGGTGGCAACGCAACCGCCGGCCTGGCGCTGGCGGGGGCTTTCATCGGCCTCGCCATCCCGCTGGCCTCCTGCCTGGCCTCAAGCGTTTCACTGCTCGACCTGATCCTCTGGGGCGTTGTCGCGCTGATCCTGCAATTGCTGGCCTATCGTCTGACCGACCTCTTGCTCCGCGACCTTCCAAAACGCATACAGGATGATGAGGCAGGCGCCGCAATAGTCTTGATTTCGACCAAACTTGCGAGTGCAATGCTTCTGGCCGCCGGGCTCTGGGATCCGGCGCTGCAGAGGTTCTAGGAGGAGGACGGCTTTTGCGTTTCATCCCCGACTGGCTGGTCTACACGCTCGCTCTGCTCGCGATTGTCGGCGGCGTGTTCGCCAATACACCGGACGAGGACGCACCGCCCGCCACGCCGGACTCCGTTGAGCGGGAAGGCGCCACACTGCCACCGCCTTCCGCTTTCGATGAAACCGTCCTCGTCCGCGTCGAATCGCCCAAGGACGGGATCGGCACCGCCTTCTCGATCGATACACAAGGCCATTACCTGACTGCCCGCCACGTCGTCGAAGGGTGTGATGATGTCTCGCTGCTCGTTGCGCCGGGACAGTACCTGCCGGTCGAGAATGTCTCGGTCTCCGAGCGTAGCGACCTCGCCCTGCTGGTGGCCAGGCCCAGCCTTGCCCCCGTCGCGCTCGACACGTCCCCGGACCTGCGCATCGGGTCCTATGGTTTCCATGTCGGCTATCCGCAGGGCCGGCCTGGCGAAGCCTCGTCCCGCCTGATCGCGCGCTCGCGCCTTGTCATGAGCGGGCTGCGCAGCGGCGAGGAATCGGTGCTCGCCTGGGCTGAAACCGGCCGCACCAGCGACCTCGAAGGCCCGCTTGGCGGCCTCAGCGGCGGCCCCGTCTATGACGATCAAGGCCGGGTGCGCGGTGTGATCATCGCCGAAAGCCCGCGCCGCGGACGCATCTACAGCGCCTCGCCGGAAGCGATCAGCCGGTTCCTCGACGACCAGGGCATTGAGCCGCTTGGTGAGCGCCCGCTCCCGATCACGCCGGACTCCTATGGCGGCATGGCCGACCGGGCCCGCCAGAGCCTGCAGGTGGTGAAAGTGGCCTGCGAAGTCGGAAACAGTTCATGAGTGCATTTGCCGACCGGCTTTTTGAAGCCGCTGACCGGTTCGGCCCGCTATGTGTCGGCATCGACCCGCATGAGGGACGTATCCCAGCGCTGTTCGGGGGCGACACGCCCGAAGGGGTAGAGCGCTGGGGCCTTGCCATGGTCGAGGCCGTCAGGGGCCGGGCCGGCGTCATCAAACCGCAATCGGCCTTTTTCGAACGCCATGGATGGCAAGGCATGCGCGCGCTGACCCACATATTGGAGGCAGCGCGTGAGGCCGGTCTGGTCGTCCTGATGGACGCCAAGCGCGGCGACATCGGGTCCACCGCGCAGGGCTATGTCTCGGCCTTCCTGGAAGCCGGCGCGCCCTTCCCCTGCGATGCGCTGACCATCAACCCGTATATGGGTCTCGACACGATCGAGCCGCATGTCGCGGCCGCCGAGCAATACGGCAAAGGCGTGATCGTTCTGGCCCGGACCTCCAATCCCGGATCGGCGGACTTCCAGTCGAAATCGCTGGAAGGCGCGCCGCTCTTCGAGCGCGTCGTCGAAGCGTTGGCACCGATGGTCGAGCGGCTGAAGGGCGACTGCGGCTGGTCGGGCCTGATGCTGGTGACCGGCGCGACCGGCCCGGAAGAGGCCCGCCGCCTGCGAGAACTCGCGCCTGACGCCCTGTTCCTGGTGCCCGGCTATGGCGCACAGGGCGCTGGCGCCGCAGAAGCGCTTGCCGGCTTTCGCCAACAGGGAAACCGGCTGGTCGGCGGCGTTGTCAGCGCATCGCGCTCGGTGAACTTCCCGGCCGGCTCTGCTGAAGCGGACACGCTCGACGGCTGGCGTATCGCGGTCACTGAAGCGATTGCTGCAGCCCAGGCCGACCTGGTCGCTGCAGCCGGCACCTGAGCCTTACCTTGCGTCTATCTCGACAATGAACACCAATCCCGTAGCATGCCTCTGTGAGGCTGACTTCGCAAAACAGACGGAGCAGCGAGAGAGGAAATGACGGGGAGCGACCATGACAATCAGGCGAGTACTAGCGACCGCAGCAATGTCAGCCCTTTGGCTTTCGGCATGCGGCAATCCGGCCGATGAGCCGACCACGCCGGAAACACCGGCAGGAACGGAAACCAGCCCTGAAAAAGGCGCTGCAGCCGTCGACGATGAGCGCCTGCTCAATGCGGCCGCGACACCGGAAGAGTGGCTGACCTATAACGGCACCTATGACGAGCAGCGCCATTCCACGCTGACCGGCATCACAAAGGAGAACATCTCCGAACTGGCACCGGCCTGGACCTATGACCTGAAAACCGGGCGCGGTATGGAGTCGACGCCGATCGTGGTCGATGGCGTCATGTACCTGACCTCCAGCTGGTCGGTCGTCTACGCGCTCGACCCGGTCACCGGTGAAGAGCTATGGGTTCACGACCCGGACGTCGACCGCGCCGTTGGCGTGAAAGCCTGCTGTGACGTCGTCAATCGCGGCGTCGCGGTATATGACGGCAAGGTCTATGTCGGCGTGATCGATGGCCGCCTGCAGGCCCTGGACGCCAAGACCGGCGAAGTCGTCTGGAGCAAGGTCACTGTCGACCAGTCGAAGCCTTACACCATCACAGGCGCACCACGCATCGTGAAGGGCAATGTGCTGATCGGCAATGGCGGCGCCGAGCTTGGCGTGCGCGGCTACCTGTCTGCCTATGATGCCGAGACAGGCGATCTGTCATGGCGCTTCTACACCGTCCCCAATCCGAACAAGGAGCCTGACGGCGCGGCCTCGGATGCCATCTTCGCCGAGCTGGCGAACGACACCTGGGGCGATGATGGCGCCTGGGTCACCGATGGCGGCGGCGGCACGGTCTGGGATTCGATCGTCTATGACACCGTCAACGACCAGGTCATCTTCGGCGTCGGCAATGGCTCGCCGTGGAATGCCAACCTGCGCGACCCGAGCAGCGACGGGGACAATCTCTTCGTCTCGTCCATGGTCGCCGTGGATGCCGACACAGGCGAATACAACTGGCACTTCCAGACGACCCCGCGCGACAATTGGGACTATACGGCGACCCAGCACATCATGCTGGCCGACCTGCCTCTCGGCCCGGACGGCGAAACGCGCCGCGTGGCCATGCAGGCACCGAAAAACGGTTTCTTCTACGTCGTGGACGCCAAGACCGGCGAATTCATTTCCGGCGAGCCCTACTCGACATTGAACTGGGCTGAAGGCCTGGACGAGACCGGCCGCCCGATCGAGAATCCGGAAGCGCGCAACAATGACCCGGCAACCTATAATGGCTTCATCCAGGTGCCTGCCCCTTATGGCGCGCACAACTGGCACCCAATGGCGATGAACCCGGACCTTGGTCTGGTCTATATCCCGGCCATGACGATCGGCCAGGCCTATATCACCGACCCGCGCTTCAAGTCGAAACCAGCCAAGTGGAATACCGGCATGGACTTTTCCGCCGGCATGCCGCTTCGCTATCCGGCGGGCACGGTCCAGGCCCTGCGGGCAGCGGCGACCGGTACGCTGGTCGCATGGGATCCAGTCAAGCAGGAAGCCCGCTGGACGGTCGAGCACACAGCCGCCTGGAATGGTGGTCTCCTGTCGACAGCAAGCGGCCTTGTCTTCCAGGGCAAGCTGGACGGATCGCTTATCGCCTATGATGCGGCAACCGGTGAACAGCTCTGGAGCGCGCAGCTGAATTCGGGCGCCCTGTCCGGCCCGTCCACCTTCGAGATCGATGGCGAGCAATATGTAACGATCACGACCGGCTGGGGTCATGCCTTTGGCCTTGCGGCCGGCATGATGTTCAAGGATGCCGTCCCGCCGGCTGTCGGCAAGGTGGTTACCTTCAAGCTGGGCGGCGAGGCGACAATTCCGCCGCTCGATACCAGCCTGCTGGTCAATCCGGAGCCCAAGGCCGAGGCTTTCGGCGACGAGGAGATGCTGCAAGCCGGCCTCGTCCACTTCTCGCGCAACTGCGCAGTCTGCCACGGCATGCTCGGCATCAGCTCGGGCGTTCTGCCGGACCTGCGCTGGTCGACCTACACCGCCAGCGAAGAGGCCTGGAAGGGCGTCGTGATCGACGGCAATCTGAACGATATCGGCATGGTCTCCTTCGCCGACGTGCTGACGCCTGAGGATGCCGAAGCGATCCGGGCCTATGTCGTGACGCAGGCCCACATGAAGGAAGCCCAGGCCGAGATGGGTGGCAATGACGGCGGCGGACAGTAACCGCCGTCAGCAACAATTCGACGCTTCATATCGCGAGGCGCAAGGCTTACACTCCCCGGCAGGCCCTCCTGCCGGGGAGTTTTTTAGAATGCATATCCTGCTCGCCCTGATCAGTCTCATCACCTTCCTCGCCGTCTGGTACTGGCGGATAAAGATGATATCCGGCGCTGCCCGCGGCGGTTACGAGGCGGCCAAGACCGTGGCGAACCTTCCCCGCAAGCACGGCTTTCGCAACAAGGCCCGACAGGCGGGGCTGCGCGCGGTCACTGACCCGCGCGAGGCAGCCGCCATCATGATGCTGGAAATCGCCCGGACACGCGGCACGATCAGCGACACGCAGGAAGCCGCCATCCGCACCGAGATGATCGAGCATTTCGGGTTCACCGATGAAGAGGCGCAGGAATGGCTGACGGAAGCGGGCTGGCGCGCACGCGAAGCCCCTGCCCCGCATGCCGTCATGGCCCGGATGAGCGATGTCATCGTCCGCTCGCCCGGCATGGGGCCGAAGGAATTCGACGATCTCTGCGCGATGCTGGAAAATGTCGCCGTCGCCGATGGCCGGGTCACCACCGATGAGCGCGATCTCATCCAGATCTGGCGCCGCAAGGCCGGCCTGAACTGAAGTGCTTGGCAGCGGGCGCGGCCATCAATAGAAGCGGTCTGATGGAACCCAGCTACGCCAAACGCCTTCGCAAGGACAATTGGGGAAACTTCTCCATCCTGCGCCACCGCGCCTTTGACGGCATTCTCGTGACATCGAAGAATTCCGGCACGCACTGGGTCAAGTACATGTTCTCGGTCGCGCTGGCCGACACGTTCGGTGTCGAGCGCCCGAAATATTTCTCCGAGGATGCAGTGCGGCCCTATATCGGCTGGCCCAAGGACAAGCCAACCTTCAAGACCCTTCCGCGCCTCGCCTTCAGCCACACCATCCCGCATCGCCTCGCCGACTGGGGCTGGGCGCGGGGTCTGGCCGGCCTGCCGCCATACGTGCTCTTCGTGCGCCATCCGATGAGCATCCTGGCCAGCCACCATGCCAAGTGGAATCACGAGCTGAATGTCGACTGGCTCGACTATCTGCGCGGCGATCCGTCAGGGTCGGTCTATCGCTGTGACCTTTACTGGCTGGCGCGGTTCTGGAACCGCTGGGGCGAGGTGATGGAATCGGCCGGCGACAAGATTTACCGCGTCCACTACGAGGACACGCGCGCGAATCCCCGCGCCATCCTTGGCGGCATGGCCGCCCACTGGAAAATCGCCCTGACACCTGAGTCGATCGATGCCGCGCTGAAGGCCGGCACCAAGGAAGCCATGGCGAAAAAGGTCGACCCCACCGCCGAAGCGAATGTGCTGCAGTTCCGAAAGACCCCGATCGAGGAGCAGTTCTCCGGCGAAGCGCTGGAGATCTACCGCAGCAAGGTCAAGGAGCTGTTCCGCTACGATCTCGGCTACGACCTCATGAGCTTTCCGAAGGGATAAAGCCCGAGCTTCGCCCATCCGGCGTATATTTGATCCACCAGGGTTCGGCCTCGGCCTCTTTCGCCAGCCTGACCATCAGGGGATGCGCCATGACGGCATCCATATAGGCCTGCGCCACCTCGCTCCTCGGCAGGTCATAGGTGATGAAGCGGGTCACGACCGGTGCGTAGACGGCGTCAGCGGCCGACCATTCGCCAAACAGGAACGGGCCGCCTTCACCGAATTCGGCGCGCGCATCGCTCCAGAGTTCGTCAACGCGAGCGATATCGGCCTTGAGGTCCGCCGTCATTTCAGGCGTGTCATGGCGCGCCCGGATATCCATCGGGCAGGCGCGGCGCAGGGTCGGAAAGCCGGCATGCATCTCGGCGGAAATCGAACGTGCGCGCGCCCTCGCCCGGGCATCCGCAGGCCAGACGCCGGGATACCGCTCGGCCAGCCACTCGATGATGGCCAGCGAATCCCAGACCGCCTCATCGTCCCAGATCAGCAGCGGCACCTTGCGGGTCGGGCTGATCCTGGCCAGACGCTCGGTTGTGTCCGGAAAATCGAGCGGGACGATCTCTTCCTCGACTTCAAGGCCGACATGCCGGGCCATCAGAAGTGCCCGGATCGACCAGCTCGAATAATTGAGATTGCCGCTGACAAAGCGCCTCATGCGGAGGGCTTCCCTTCGCCGAGCAGCCATTTGAACGGCATGATTTCAACACTCGCAAACAGGCCGGCCTTCGCATAGGGATCCTGCGCGGCCCAGGCTTCGGCGTCGCGCAGGCTGTCGAATTCGACAACGAAGGTCGAGCCGGCAAAGGTCTCGCCATCGTCAGCAAAGACCGGGCCTGCCATCAGGATGCGGTCTGCATGTGCCTTGGCCCAGTCGAGATGGGCAGGGCGGTTCGACATCCGCACGTCGAGGGCACCGGGCTTGTCGCGGGCATTGAGCAGAAAAAGCGGCATCTAGAGTCCTTCCTGTGTGAACGGCCGGGAGAGAAGCGCCGTCATGGCGTCATCGAGGCTGGAGCGGCCGGCGAGGATGTCATCCACCGCCTGGCAGATCGGCATCTGCACCTCGTGTTTTCTTGCAAGCTCGATCAGGGCCGGGGCGGTCGCAACGCCTTCTGTGACGGAATTGCGCGCGGCCAGGATCGACTCGGCGGACTGGCCCTCGCCGAGCGCCTTGCCGAAGCTCATATTGCGCGACTGGACCGACGAGCAGGTCAGGACAAGGTCGCCAAGCCCGCACAGGCCCGCCATGGTCTGTGCCTCGCCGCCCATTGCGACGGCCAGCCGCGTCATCTCGGCAAAGCCGCGCGAGATCAGGGCGGCGTGAGCCGACTTGCCGAGCTGCAGGCCTTCGACGATGCCGCACGCGATGGCGAGGACATTCTTGACGGCGCCTCCCACTTCCGCGCCGATCAGGTCGCGCGACCAGTAGGGCCGGAAGGTCGGCCGGCCGATGGCCGCCATCAGCCTGTCACCCAGCGCGCGATCCCGGCAGGCGAGGGTCACGGCGGTTGGCAGGCCCCGCGCGACGTCTGCAGCAAAGCTCGGCCCGGACAGGACGGCGGGCACGGCTTGCGGGATCGTCTGCGCCAGGACATCCGTCATCAGGCTCAGCGTGGATTGCTCGATCCCTTTGGAGCACAGCAGGATGGGCGTGCCTTCTGCGATATGCGGGGCAAGTTCGGTGAAGACGCCGCGTGCGAACTGGGCCGGCACGACCGATAGCAGCGCATCGGCGCCCTTCATGTCGGACAGGTCTGTCGAGGCCGGCATAGACGGCAGGTCGATGCCCGGCAGGAAGGCCGGATTGCCGTCACCGCGCGAAAGACTGCCCGCCACATCGGCCTCGCGGGCCCAGATCCGCACCGAGCGCCCGGCTTCCAGCGCGGTAAAGGCCAGCGCCGTTCCCCAGGCGCCGGCGCCGAGAACGCCTATCGTCTGCATACGGCCCCGCTGCATTCGACGGCGAATGCGCTGAAGAATTCGTTGATCATTCAGACTTTTCCCTTAATCTGTGTCCCATGAATGACAAAACCGATACCAGACAGCAAATCCTCGAAGCTGCAATGAACCGTATCGTTCACTACGGTTACGGCAAGACGACGATGTCTGAAATCGCAAGTGATTGCGGCATGTCTGCTGGCAACATCTATCGATTTTTTGCCTCCAAGATCGACATTGCCGAGGCGATGGCCCGGAAGTTCAATGTTGAACTCTATCAGACATATGCCGAGATTGCGCGCGAAACGATACCCGCCCCGGACAGGCTCCGCAAATTCTTCAATCACGGCCTGACGCACACCTTCGACGCTATCCAGAAGGATGCGAAGATCCTTGAGGTGGCAGAGGTGTTGAGTGATGAGCGCCCGCTCTTCTTCAATGAGGGCCTGGCGCAGGAGCGCATCTATCTCAACCAGATCCTGGAAGACGGCATAGCGGCGGGCATCTTTGCCCCGATGGAGGATGTGACCTTCGTCTCCGAGATGATCCAGTCGGCATTGATGAAGTTCCGCTTTCCGCAGCTCTATTCCCTGCTGACGCTCCAGAAGCTCAGACGTGAGCTTTATGGCGTGCTGGACATCCTGATCGCAGGCCTGAAACACGGCGTGGAATTCACCAAAACACCTGAACGCTGAATATTTTTCAAATCATTCATTGATTATTATTCCGACCCTTGCTATATGGATATGCAAGGGCGGACGAGATGTCCGTCCTGCAGACCCAAGAAGGATAATAACAATGAGCGTTTCCTCCCACGCCGAAGCAAAACAGGGTTTCATCGCCGCCATGCTCAGCCTGCCGCTGGCTGTCTGCGTGACCGGACTGGCCATCATCATGGCCGGATCGATTGTTTGACCTGGTTTCCTCCCAGAAGCCCAACCCGACGCATAAACAAAAGCCCCGGAACAGCATGACGCTGCCGGGGCTTTTTCAATGGCTTGAAAGCGAAGGCGCTACTCGACCGTCACGGACTTGGCGAGATTGCGCGGCTGGTCGACATCCGTGCCTTTCTCGACAGCGACATGGTAGGCCAGCAGCTGCACCGGGATCGAATACAGGATTGGCGCAATGAACGGGTCGCAGTCGGGCAGCTCAATCCTGTGAGCGGGTGCTTCACCCGCCGCGCGCAGGCCCGCCTCATCGGAAATCAAGATCACCTCACCGCGGCGGGCCGCAACTTCCTGCAGGTTCGAGAGCGACTTGTCGAACAGGCCATCGAACGGCGCGACGAAGACGACGGGCGTCTCTTCATCGATCAGCGCGATCGGCCCGTGCTTCAGCTCGCCGGAGGCATAGCCTTCAGCGTGAATATAGCTGATTTCCTTCAGCTTGAGAGCGCCTTCCAGCGCGATCGGATAATGCACGCCGCGGCCGAGATAGATGACATCGGTTGCCTTGGCGATATCGCGAGCCAGCGCTTCGATACGCTCATCGAGGGCCAGCGTGGTCGAGATCAGGCGCGGCAACTCGGTCAGCGCGCGCACCAGGCGGATCTCTGCATCGCGCGAGAGCATTTCGCGGGCCCGGCCCGCTGAAATCGCAACCGCCGCCAGCGCGGAAAGCTGGGCGGTAAAGGCCTTGGTCGAGGCCACGCCGATTTCCGGACCGGCCAGGGTCGGCAGGACAAGGTCGGCCTCACGCGCAATCGTCGAGGTCGGCACGTTGACGACGGCCGCCGTCTTCAGGCCCTGCGCCTTGCAATAGCGCAGCGCCGCCAGCGTATCGGCCGTCTCGCCGGACTGGCTGACGAAGATGGCAAGGCCACCGGTGCGCGGCAGGGCCGGATCGCGATAGCGGAATTCGGACGCAATGTCGGTCTTCACCGGAATCCCGGCGACCTGCTCGAACCAGTATTCAGCAACACGCGTTGCGTAGTGTGCGGTCCCGCAGGCGACCATTTGGAGACTGGTAATCTCCTTCCAGTCGATCGCTTCGCCATTTTCTTCCGGCAGCGTGACCGTCTGGTTCAGGACGTTGAGATAGGCGCCAATGGTGCGCGCGGTGGAGTCGGGCTGCTCGAAGATTTCCTTCTGCATGAAGTGGCGGTAATTGCCCTTCTCGGCAGCCGCGCCTGCGCCCTGCACGATGGTCACCGGGCGCTCGACCGGATGGCCCTTCGCGTCGAAGATTTCATAGCTCTCGCGATGAAGGACGCACCAGTCACCCTCTTCCAGGTAGATCACCCGGTTGGTGAAGGGCGCGACGGCCAGCGCGTCGGAGCCGAGATACATTTCACCGTCGCCGACGCCAATCGCCAGCGGCGAGCCCTTGCGCGCCCCAATCATCAGGTCCGGCTTGTCCTCGAACAGGAAAGCCAGCGCGAAGGCGCCTTCCAGCTTCGACAGGCCGGCTTTGACAGCCTCGACCTCGCTCATGCCCTCCTGCATGTTGGCGGCGATCAGGTGGGCGATGGTCTCAGTGTCGGTCTGGGTTTCGAACTTGTGGCCCTTGCCCTCGAGCATCTGGCGAAGGTCGCGGAAATTCTCGATGATACCGTTGTGCACGACGGCGACCTTGCCGGACACGTGCGGGTGTGCGTTCCCGACGGTTGGCGAGCCGTGCGTCGCCCAGCGCGTATGCCCGATACCCTGGGTGCCCTGGAGCGGCGTGGTTTCAAGTTCGGCCTCGAGATTTTTCAGCTTGCCGGGCGCCCGCACGCGTTCCAGCGCGCCGGTGGCGCTCAGCGCGGCGATACCGGCGCTGTCATAGCCGCGATATTCCAGACGCCTCAGCGCCTCGATCAGGCGGGGCGCTGCCGGTTCGTTTCCAAGAATTCCGATGATTCCGCACATGCCAATTCAACTCGCTAATTTTACTCTTCAGGCACTGCCTTTAGGAAACAGGCCGGGCCCTCGTCACTGCAATTAACATGCCGATTTGTTACAGGAATCAAAGAGCCGCCCTCAATGGGGCGGCCCTGACTTGTGCAGCGCAGCAATGACGCTCAGGAATTGTCCGGCATGCTCGATTGCTGTGATGCGCCGGCATCAGCCCGGCGGCAGCAGCGCACATCCATTTCCAGTACCTTGCTGTTGAAGCGGCACTGGTCATTGTTCACCTCGCGCAGGAAGGACAGCCCGCCTGCCGCATGCGTGTAGCGCGTCTGGCTGCAGCCCATGACAGTGTAGCCCGTCGGGCACGAGCCAACGGCTGACTGGTTGATCGTGTTTGTCATGCAGTCGAGGTCGCTCATGTTCAGCGCCTGGTTGGCCCGGGACATCGCCGCGTCTGCAGACGCCTGGGCCTGCGCCGCGGCAGCGCCGGCTTCATCGGCCGAGGTCTTGGCGGCAGCCGCCAGGGCCTGAGCCTCCTCAAGGCTGAGCTTCGTGTTCGCGATGGCCGTCGTATTGCCATCCACTTCAACATTCAGGCGGCACACGGCCTCGCCGGCACGATCAGACGAAGCACAATAGTCCGCAACGCTCTGATCTCCTGGAATGGACGTTGCACACGCCGCCATGAATACACCTGCGGCGAGGGCGATTACGGTCTTGAAGGCACCCATTACCATTCTCCCTTGTCTTTCTATGGCCCCATTCATGCAATCCTAAGCCGTCTGTGCAAGAGCAAACCCCGCTTGGCAGGGCACCGCGAAGCTGGCATTGGCTTGAGCGTGGCCCCGATGGCACGAACGGAGAGCAGGACATGTCGCGCAAATATTTCGGCACCGATGGCATTCGTGGACGGGCTAATACGCCGCCCATGACGCCTGAAATCGCGATGCGCCTGGGCATGGCCGCCGGCAAGTACTTCCGGCGCGACGAGTCCCGGCGCCACTCCGTCGTCATCGGCAAGGATACGCGCCTGTCCGGCTACATGCTGGAGCCGGCACTGGTCGCGGGCTTCACCTCGGTCGGCATGGATGTGACCCTTTTCGGGCCGCTGCCGACGCCGGGCGTTGCGATGATGACGACCTCGCTTCGCGCCGATCTCGGCGTTATGATCTCGGCCAGCCATAATGCCTTCGAAGACAATGGCATCAAGCTGTTCGGGCCGGATGGCTACAAGCTGTCGGACGAGATCGAGCTGGAAATCGAAAGCCGCATGGACCGCGCGCTCGACGACAAGCTGGCTGCGCCTTCCGCCCTCGGCCGTGCCCGCCGCGTCGACGATGCGCAGGCGCGCTATGTGGAGATCGTGAAGGCTACCTTCCCGCGTGGCATGCGCCTGTCTGGCCTGCGCGTCTGCGTCGACTGCGCGAATGGCGCAGCCTACAAGGTCGCCCCGACAGCCCTTTATGAACTCGGCGCCGAAGTCTTCCCGATCGGGGTGTCCCCGGATGGCTTCAACATCAACAGCGAGGTTGGCAGCACCGACACGCGCGCCCTGCGCGAAGCGGTGCTGAAGTATCGCGCCGATATCGGGATTGCGCTCGACGGCGATGCCGACCGCTGCATCCTGATCGACGAGAAAGGCGACACAATCGATGGCGACCAGCTGATCGGCATGATCGCAACGCACTGGAAAGAGCGTGACCTGCTGGCCAAGAACGGCGTTGTTGCGACGGTGATGTCCAATCTCGGCCTCGAAAAGCACCTGGCGGCGATGGGTCTTTCTCTCGAGCGCACCAAGGTGGGCGACCGGTATGTCGTCGAGCGCATGCGCGATGGCGGCTTCAATCTCGGCGGGGAACAGTCCGGCCACATCGTGCTGTCCGATTATACGACAACTGGTGACGGCCTGATCGCTGCACTTCAGGTCCTCGCTGTCATGGTTGGCAGCGAGAAGCCCCTTTCGAAAATCTCGCGGGTCTTCGAACCGATCCCGCAGAAACTGGTCAATGTCCGCTATTCGGGCGGCGATCCGCTCGAGAATGAAACCGTTCAGGAAACGATCTCGGCCGTCGAAGGCCGTCTCGGCAAGGCAGGCCGTCTGGTCATCCGCAAGTCGGGCACCGAACCCCTCATTCGCGTCATGGCCGAAGCCGAAAAGGCTGATGACATGGAAAAGGCGGTGAACGAAGTGGCAGACGCTGTTCGCTCCGCAAGCTGACGATTTCCCCTAGCACGCGAATTGCATGCGAAATCCCGACTGGACCGTTTCGGGAGTTCAAAAATGTCCTCGCCCCACTCGATCGTCGCGCTGACCGCCGGCGGTCCGCACAGCTGGATCATGATCAATGCGCTTCGCGAGCGCTTTGGCCCTTTTGCCATCATCACGGAAGACGGCGAGCCGGAATCGGTGCTCTGGAAGCGGCGGATGAAGATGCTGGGCCCGCTCAAGGTCGCCAGCATGCAGGCTGCGCGCATCCCGATGAAGCTGACCAAGCGCGGCACGCAAGCGATCATCGATGATCTCATTGCGTCTGAAGGCCTGAAGCCGGAGGCGCCGGATGAAGACGATATTATTCGTGTCCCGTCCGTGAATTCGGAGGCCTGCCGCGGCGCTCTGAAAACACTCGATCCGTCGGCTGTCTTTGTCGTGTCGACGCGAATGATCGGCAAGAAGACGCTGGGCGCCGTCAACGCCCCGTTCATCAATTACCATTCAGGCATCAATCCGGCCTATCGCGGCATGTTTGGCGGCTATTTCGCGCTCGCCAACGGTGAGCCGGAGCATTTCGGGGCAACCGTTCATCTTGTCGACGAAGGCGTCGATACGGGCGGCATCCTTTACCAGTCCCGCCTTGAGCCGAAGCCCGGCGACAATTTCCACACCTATCTCTGGCGCCTTGCCGCCGGGAGCCGCGACATCGTCATCAAGGCCATGGAAGATGCGGTATCCGGCACGCTCTCGCCGGTTCACGTAAACCTGCCATCGCGCCAATGGTTTGCGCCCACGCTCGGCGGTTATGTCTGGACTGGCCTCAGCCGGGGCGTGTGGTAGCGACTGGAGAAGGCGATTGCGCGCCCGTACCGGCAAGCTCAACGCCCAGACCAGCACCCATCCGAAGAGCCTTCTCCCATAGGACGAGCCGACCGGTCAGGATTTCCTCGTAAGGGTCGTCCGGCATCCCATGACGCACCAGGAACGGGCTTTCCTCCACGTCTGCGCCTCCTGGCGCCGCGCGCCGGTAACGCCCATCCCAGATGCCATCCTGCCAGCCCGCGCAGACCTCGCCCGGATCGCGTCCGATCATCAGCGTCCCGCCTCGTCTCTGCAGCCAGGCACCGCCGAGGGTGAGACGGCTCTTCGGACCGCCACTGGCGAGGTCACTCGCGAGCGCCAGCAAAGGCTGAGGCGCGACCGGGCTGTCACTGCCAGCAGCCGCTTGCAGCAGGATCGACAGGAGCCGGGCGCGAAGGCGCAGGCTGCCGGCCAGTCGGCCCATCTGCAGCTCGACAAGGCCCGCTGGATCGATACGCACACAGGCCGACAGCATGTCCGCCAGCTGGATGTCCTCGACGGCCCGCAGGCGCATCGCATCATCCGTGATCCGGCTGAGGCGGGCCGCGTCCAGCTGTCCGGCCAGCTTTCGCATACGAACGCGCTCATAAGCGTCGGACTCATTGCTCGGATCCTGTACCCAGGACTCGCCGCGCTCGGCCAGCATTGCCATGAGGTGCCCGCGCCTTACCGCGATTAACGGACGGCCAAGCAGGATATCGCGCCCTTCAGGCCAGACCGGCGAAACCGAGACTGGTTGCGGCCCGACAGCGCCAGCCAGCGTGGTGGGCCTGGCAAGGCGCATGAGCAGGGTTTCCTCGACATCGGTGCGCGTATGACCGAGCAGCAGCAGCCCTGCCCCCGCTTCGCGCGCCGCAGCGGCGAGGAGGGAATGGCGCGCCTGCCTTGCGGCGTCCTGGCTGCGCTTGTCCGGCGTCCAGGTGAGGCCGCGCGCAGAAAGGCCGAGCGATGCAGCTTTGGCGGTGACCCATTCGGCTTCCTCGCGCGCTTCCGGCCGCAGGCCGTGGTCGACTGTCAGCACGATCAGGTCGCGCCCGCTACGCCGCGACCAGGCTTGGGCCAGCAGCATCAGGGCGAGCGAGTCGCTGCCGCCGGAAACAGCAATGGCGACAGGGCCATTCGTGCCTGCCGCCATTCGGTCGATCAGATCGGAAATATAAGTTTCTAGTTGTCGCACTCTGCACGCGTACGCTCGAGCGCCGCGAGGTTGCGGGTCACGCCAGACGCATTGGGATATTGCTGCGGCAGGATGTCGAGCGCATTGCACGCCTTGTCGAGGTCACCGACGATGCGCATCGACCGTGCCAGCTTTACCAGTGCGTCCGGGGCGCGGGCATGGTCGGGATATTCGCGGATCATCTGCGTATAGGCCTGCCCGGATTCGGCATAGGCATCCTGCTGGTAGAGCGACTCGGCCAGCCAGTATTGCGCTTCACCGGCCTGTGGATCGTCGCCGAACTGGACGAGAAAGGCGCGGAAAGCTTCTTCGGCGCCTTCGAAATCGAAATTCAGGAGCTTGGACTTGGCGGCGGAAAAGAGCGGGCCTGCCTCGCCCGGCAGGTTGCTCGCCTTCAACGTACCGAGCGAGCCCTGGAGTTGCGGATTGTTGCCGCCATCGCTGCTTGCCGACGACTGGGTGACCACGCGCCGCTCGGGCTGCGCGTCCGTTCCGGCCTCGTCCTCCGCTGGCTCTGCAGCCGCTTCACCCTCCGGCGCATTGCCGGCTTCGAGCATGGCTATCACGGCCGACAAATCGGATTCGAGGGCCTTCACCCGTTCGGTGAGCCGTTCATTCTCGGTGTTGAGGGATTCGATGGCAGACCCGATGCGGGAGTCGTCCTCCTGCATCCGGTTGATTTCTTCGCGGGTCTGGGACAGCAGGAATTCCAGCGTCTCGACCTTGCCGTTCGCATCGGCAATTTCCTGCTCGAGGCGGTCATTCTCAACCATGAGCTGGGCATTCTGCTGACGGATATCGGCCATCTGCTGGGCCAGGTCACCGCTTGTTGCCCCCCGCTGGATCGGCGCGCTCTGGGCGACGGCCAGCGGACTTAAAGCGGAGAAGGTCATTGCAAGGACGGCGACCGTTGCGAAACGCACCATGATCGAGGCACTCCAGACTGCGTAGAACTCTAATTGATCTGCATACGAAAAAGCCGGGGCCAAAATATGGCGCCCGGCTTAATCATTACAGAAGACAGATTGTCTTAGCTGCTGGCGCCGGACAGGATCTGCGTGAAGCCGTTCCGGTTCAGGGCCCATGCTGCTTCGTTCGAGCGGGAGTCGATCGGACGCTCCTTGCCGTAGGAAACAGTGTCGATGCGGGCCGGGTCAACGCCGAGGCTGAGCAGGTACTGCTTCACCGTGTTGGCGCGGCGTGCACCGAGGGCGAGGTTGTACTCGCGGGTGCCGCGCTCATCGCAGTTGCCTGCAACGAGGATACGGACGTTCGGATAGGATTGCAGCCATGCCGCCTGGCGCTGCAGGATTTCCTGATCGTCCGGATCGAGGCTTGCCTGGTCGAGATCGAAATAGACGCGGTCACCGACGTTCACGGTGAAGTCCTGGATCGAACCAGCAGCCGGGCCGGCGTCAACGACGCGCTTCGGCTCTTCAATGGTTTCTTCCTGGACGGGTTCCACAGGCGCCGTGTTGGTCTCGACAACCGGCTCAGGTTGTACCGGCTCCGGTTCTGGCGTGGAAGAGCACGCAGCGGCGCCAATAAAGAGCGCTATTGCGGAGGTGGTAAGAGCAATACGACGCATTGATAACTCCTTGCTATGGTCGTTCAGCGAGCGCGTGTAGTCGCCGATTTTGTCAACTTCGTGGCTGAAGCCATGCCGTTTGCTGCCGAGGCAGCTGGGACGTGACATTTTCAGCACTATGGCGGGCGGCCCGCAAGACTTAATTCAAAAGCGGCGACCAGGCCGGGTCCGATGCATCGGTCGGGGTCGGGATCGGACGCAGGTTGCGTCCTGTCAGGTCAACCGACCAGAGTTTCGGACCGGCGCCCGGCGCCTGCTCGCGGAAAAACGTAATGACGCGGCCGTTCGGCGACCATTCCGGACCTTCATCGAGATAGGATTCGGTCAGGATGCGCTCGCCCTTCCCGTCGACGCCGATAACGCCGATATGAAAACGGCCGCGCGACTGCTTGGTAAAGGCGATCAGGTCCCCGCGCGGGCTCCAGACCGGTGTTGAGTAGCGGCCCGAGCCGAAGGTGATCCGGCACGCCGTGTCGCGCCCGCCCGACGGACAGGTCAGGGGCGATCCGTCAGCGTTCATGATGTAGAGCTGCGGGCTGCCGCCACGGTCGGAGTTGAACACGATCTGCTGGCCGTCCGGCGACATGGACGGCGAGGTATCGATGGCCGGATGGTCGGTCAGCCGGCGCGTGCGCTGGGTGACGAGATTGCGGATATAAATATCCGAATTGCCCTCGATCGCCTGGGTCAGCAGGACCGATTCGCCGTCGCGGGTGAACCGGGGGGCGAAGGTCATGTTCTCGAAATCGCCGAGCACTTCCTGACGGCCATTCTGGATGTCGAAGAGATAGACGCGCGGCTCGTTATTCTCATACGACATGTAGGTGATCTGCTGGTTCGACGGCGAAAAGCGCGGCGTCAGCACGGTGAAGGTCCCGGAGGTGAGGTATTTCACGTTCGCACCATCGGAATCCATGATGGCAAGGCGCTTGACGCGGGCATCCTTCGGTCCGGTTTCGGCGATATAGACGATCCGCGTGTCGAAATACGGATCCTCGCCGGTCAGGCGCGTATAGATCGTGTCGGCGATCTTGTGCGCGATACGGCGCCAGTCCTCGGGTTTAGCCGTGAAACGCCGCCCGGCCTGGCCCTCCAGGCGCATGACCTCCTCGCCATAGACGTCCCAGAGGCGGACCGAGGCACGCACGAACTCGACGCCCTCCACGGTCACCATGTCGATCTGGCCGACGACGAGCGCATCCGTCTGGATGATCTTCCAGTCGGCAAAGCGCGGCTGGTTATCGATGGACAGGTCGCGCTGGATATGCGCGCTTTCGGGGGTGATCGTGAACAGGCCGGTTGAGACCAGGTCATTCTGCACGACCTTGGTGATCTCGGCGGCGAGCTGCTCGTCCGCGCCATTCGAGACGTTGAAGGTCGGCACCGCGATCGGTGTCGGCTTCAGGACGCCTTCGGAAATGTTCACGGTCACTTGCGCAAACGCCGCGGGGACGAGCATCGCAAGTCCGATCAGCAGGCTGGCGGCTAGTTTGTTCAGCATATCATGGCTCCTCGCCTGTTAGTCTTTAGTCAGCGGTGAACGCGGGACCAAGGTTGATGTTCGCAATTTTCCAGATTTCGTAGTCGTCGCGCGGCAGCCTGTAAGGCTGGCACTTGCGTACTGCCCGCAGGGCCCGCTCGACGGCCAGTGACATTGACCGGTCGCCAATCGGCGCACGCGACGGGCGCACAAGTTCGATATCGATGAGGTTACCCTCGGCATCCAGCTCAGCGCGCATGCTCACATTCAAGCGCTCGGGATCCGGCTGGTCGGCGACGCCATCCCAGCACGGATAAATTTGATTGTAGAGCAGCTGTTCGATGCGCACCGTATTGGCCGTGCGCTCGCCGGCGCCCTTTCGCGGGTCCTGCGCAGGCGGCGTGTTGTTCAGCAGCTGGCGCTCCGGCAGCTTGGGCGGCTGGGTCTCGCGCTTGGTCTGGCGCTCGCTTTCAAAGGTCGATTCCGCATCACTCAGGAAATCGTCCAGCGGGTTGCGCTTCTGGACCGGATTGGGGGCCTTCGGCTCCGGTTTCGGCTGTTCCGGCTCCTTCTTTTCAGGCTCGGGCTCTTCCTCAGGCTCGGCTTCGAGGTCCGGCATCACGTCTTCGGGCTCTTCCTCGGCGGGCGCGGCCTGCGAGGCGGTTGAGACATCATCTTCGGGAAGGTCGCGCGTATCGGGCTCGATCTCTTCCGGGGCCTCGGACTCTTCGGGCTCCGGCGGGGTCGGTTCGGGCTCTTCCTCAGGCTCGGGCTCGATCTCTTCCGGCGGCTCGACGACCGGGGCGACATTGGTCATTTCCCCGACATCGACCAGCTCCACCGGAACGATCACGAACTCGTCCTCGACCACGCTGGTCCCGACATAGGGCCAGGCGAGGTAGCCCGCGCCGATGACGACGGCGTGCAAGGCAATGGAGGCGGGGAGTCCGCGGATCATGGGCTTACTGGTTCACCTTCGGGTCGGTCACGAGCGCGATATTGCGATAGCCGGCGCGCTGCATGCGGGTCATGACGTTCATCACGTCGCCGTAGTTCACGCCGGAATCGGCGCGCAGGTAGATGCGCTCCTCATAGCCCTCGCCGGCAATGGCATAGAGGGTGGAGACAAGCTCATCCGGGCCGACCTTCGTATCCTGGATGAAGATCTCGCCACTGGCGTTCAGCGAAACGGAAAGCGGCTGCGACTTCGGCGCCTGGAGGTTCTCCGCGCTCGCCTTTGGCAGCGAGACTTCGACACCCGTGGTCAGCAGCGGCGCGGTGATCATGAACACGATCAGCAGCACAAGCATGACGTCGACCAGCGGCGTGACGTTGATTTCTGCGGCGAGGCCGCGGCGCCCGCGCGACTTGCCTGGCGTTCCAGATGCCCAGCTTCCGGCCATGGCTTATGCCCCTCCGTCGGTCGAGCGGCGCGACAGGCGCACCAGCAGGTCTTGCGAGAAGGTGTCCAGGCGGTCGGCGAACTGGTTCAGGTCACCGGTGAACTTGTTGTAGAAGATGACCGCCGGGATCGCCGCGATCAGGCCAAGGCCGGTCGCAAACAGCGCCTCGGCAATCGGGCCGGCGACGTTGGTCAGGCTGGTGTCCTGCTTCTCAGCGATGTTGATGAAGGCGTTCATGATGCCCCACACCGTGCCGAACAGGCCGATAAAGGGTGAGGACGAGCCGATGGTCGCCAGGACGCCGAGCCCCTTGCTGACCCGTCCGACTTCACGGTCGACACCCGCCCGCAGGGAGCGTTCGGCACGGTCGACCAAGATGGATGGGTCGTCTGACGGGCCGAGCCGGCGCGCATCGTTCCACTCACGCGAGATCGAGGCGAACAGCCGGGAGGCCGGATCGCTGTTGCCTGTGCCGGGACGGCCATCGAGATCATCGGCCCGGCCGGTCCAGAAGGCATCCTCGAACTGCTTGGCTTTCTTGCGCGCGCTGCCCACCGTGAAAAGCTTCTCGACGATCACCGCCCAGGACCAGAGGCTGGCGACAAAAAGGGCGATCAGCACGAACTTGACGACGATGTCGGCTTCCATGAGGAGGCCGAAGAAGGAAAAGCCGCCTTCCGTCGCGGCCGCTCCGAGCGCCTCTCCGTCGCCAATTTGCTGCGCAAGCGCGAGTAAATTCATGAGGGTCCTCTTTCCATGTCTCTGCATCAGCCGGTGCGCCAGGCACGCAGCCGAATGGGGCCCGTTCAGGCAAGCCTGTCCCATATCCAATGAGAATCAGGCGGAAACTTGACGCTACTGCCGAGGATGGCAGCGGGTGCAGCAATGGAGTGATCTGGTTAACGTTTTGTCAGTAAACCGCCCGGTTTCACGGCTGGTAGACAAATCCGGCCAGCTTTTCGACGACATCCGGGATCGGCCTGCGGGGGCGCCCGTCGGCATGAATCATCACCGCTGTGATGTCCGCTTCGGCGATGACCTCCTCGCCGCGGAACGCTGTCTGCTGGAAAATGACCTTTGCCCCCCGGCAGCCGAGATAGCGTGAGCGGATGGACAGGAGGTCGTCGATCCGGGCGGCGCGCCTGTAATCGACATTCACATTGGTCAGCGTGAAGGCGGCGGGGTCAGGCCGGTCGAGCAGCGCCTGGTGGGCCACCCCGGCATCGCGCAGGAATTCCGAACGCCCGCGCTCGAAATAGCGCAGATAGTTGGCGTGATAGACCATGCCGGTGAAGTCGGTGTCTTCATAATAGACCCGGACGTTCAGCCAGTGCTGTCTCAGTTCGTCGAAGGGAGAGGTCACAAGCCCGCCCTCCTAGTGCCGGAAGTGCCGCATGCCGGTGAAGACCATGGCGATGCCAGCTTCATTGGCGGCGGCGATCACGTCATCGTCGCGGATGGACCCGCCCGGCTGGATGACCGCCGTCGCCCCGGCCGAGGCAGCCTGCAACAAGCCGTCCGGGAAGGGGAAGAAGGCGTCCGAGGCGGCGACACACCCTTTGGTGCGAGGCGCATCCCAGCCAGCGGCTTCCGCCGCATCCTCGGCCTTGCGCGCAGCGATCCGGGCAGAGTCGATGCGGCTCATCTGACCAGCGCCGATACCGACGGTCGCGCGGTCGCGGGCATAGACAATCGTGTTGGACTTCACATGCTTGGCAACGCGCCAGGCAAAGAGAAGATCATCCATCTGGGACTCATCGGGCGCCTTTTCCGTCACGACGCGCAGCTCATCGCGCGTGATGCGTCCGAAATCGCGGTCCTGGACAAGCAGGCCGCCCGCAACCGTCTTGACCATCCGGCCCTTCGCCGCCGGGTCGGGCAGGCCGTTGGCAAGCAGCAGGCGCAAATTCTTCTTTTTCTCGAACACAGCCAGCGCGCCTTCGTCCGCGCCCGGCGCGATCACGACCTCTGTGAAGATCTTGGTGATCTCTTCCGCCGTTGCCTCGTCGAGCATGCGGTTCAGCGCAACGATGCCGCCAAAGGCCGAGGTCGGGTCGCAGGCCAGCGCCTCGCGATAGGCCTCGATCGGCGACTCCCCGAGCGCCACCCCGCACGGATTGGCGTGCTTGATGATCGCGACGGCCGGGGTCTCTTCGCCCAGCTCACCGATCAGCTCATAGGCCGCATCGGTATCGTTGATATTGTTGTAGGACAGCTCCTTGCCCTGGACCTGGCGCGCATTGGCAACGCCGGGGCGCTTCTCGCCCGTCTGGTAGAAGGCTGCCGACTGGTGCGGATTTTCGCCATAGCGAAGCCCCTGCAGCAGCCCGCCGCCAAAACCGATCCAATCCGGCGCGGTCTCTTCCAGCTGGCTCGCATACCAGCCGGAAATGGCCGCGTCATAGGCGGCCGTACGCGCATAGGTCTTCGCGGCAAGCCGGCGGCCATGTTCGGCGGAGACGGTCGCATCATTATCGTCCATCTCGGCAAGGACGCCCGCCAGGTCATCGGCATCAGTGCAGACGGCAACCGAATGGCCGTTCTTGGCAGCTGCGCGCAGCATGGCCGGCCCGCCAATATCGATATTCTCGATACATTCCTCGAAACCGGCGCCGGACGCGACCGTCGCCTCGAAGGGGTAGAGATTGATGTAGACCAGATCGATCGGTTCGATGCCGTGCCGCTCGGCGTCCTCGACGTGGCTCTCCTTGTCGCGCAGGTAAAGCAGGCCGCCATGCACGGCGGGGTGGAGCGTCTTGACCCGGCCTTCCATCATTTCCGGATAGCCGGTGAGGTCTGCCACATCCTTCACAGCGAGGCCCGCCTCTTTCAGGGTGCGGGCCGACCCGCCGGTCGAGACCAGCTCGACCCCGTGCGAGGCCAGGCGCTGCGCATATTCAACAAGGCCCGTCTTGTCGGATACAGACAGGAGGGCGCGGCGGACTTGGAAACGCTCGGACATGGCTTGGGGACACTTTTCCTGAATTGGGCAGAGAACAACGCGCCTGCCGTATCATGAACCCCCGCAAGGTCAACTTGGCATATGGCGTCAGGCAGGCATGCGCTTGGGCTTGTACTCCGGCACCAGCCGCGAAAGGATCTCGATGGCCTCTTTCCGCCGGCGCTGGCGGGCCATGTCGAGCAGTTCGTCGAGCTGCTCGTCGAAGTCATTGGCAACAACCTGGCGCGAGCCGACCTTGTAGATGCCCTCGATGCCGATCGCGTAGACCTCTTCATGGTTGTAGGTCAGCATTTCGTGCATCTTCTCGCCCGGGCGAAGGCCGGTTGTGCGGATCTCGATATCGCGGCCGGGCACCAGGCCTTTCAGGCGGATCATCGCCTCGGCCAGCGCCTTGATCTTCACCGGCTCGCCCATGTCCAGCACATAGAGCGATGCGGTCCCCGGCATGCCGTTATGCGTCGCCGACTGCAGGACCAGGGCGGAGGCCTCCTCCACGGTCATGAAGTATCGCGTCACATCCGGATGGGTCAGCGTCACCGGGCCGCCATTGGCAATCTGGCGCTCGAACAGGGGCACGACCGACCCGGACGAGCCAAGCACATTACCGAAGCGGACCATGGAGACGGCGAGGTCAGACGCCTCGGCCTGCCGGGTCATCGCGATCTCCGCCAGGCGCTTCGTCGCACCCATGACATTGTCCGGGTTCACCGCCTTGTCTGTGGAGACGAAAACCAGCTTGCCGACCTTGCAGTCGACCGCCGCCCGTGCCGTCTGCAGCGCGCCGCCGACATTGGTGAGGATGGCCTCGCAGACATTGCGTTCCATCAGCGGCACATGCTTCAGCGCCGCGGCGTGGATCACGATGTCGGGCTGGATCGCCTGCATCAGGCTCGTCACCCTGTGGCTGTCGCGCACATCGCCAAGCTCGGTATGAATGTCGATATTGGGGAACTCGTTTCGAAGGGCGAGATCAGCTTCGTAGAGATTGTATTCCGACGCGTCGAAAATCGTCAGCGAGGCGGGGTTCATCCGCGCGCACTGGCGCGCCAGCTCCGACCCGATCGTACCGCCGCCGCCGGTGACGAAGACATTCGAGCCCTCGATCAGCTCGCCGACCGGGCGGCTGTCGAGCACGCGTTCGCGACGGCGCAGCAGGTCCGACGGGCGCACCGGCAGCATGCCGTTTCCTTCGCCGCCGGCCTCGAGCGTCATGATCTCGGCCTTCTGGTTGGCCGCCTCCTCGAGGATGCGGGTCATGTAGACGCGCTCACGGGCGACACCGGCCACGGCAACGAGCGGTGTCTTGCCATAGCGGACCGACAGGACGTCCAGCACCTTGCCGAGATCGTCGAGCCCGCCCATCACCGGAACCCCGCGAATGGCGCGGCCAAGCTCGACACCGTCCGGTTCGATGAGGCCGAGGATGCGCACGCGCGCGCCTTCATCGTTCTCATTCACCTTGCGCAGGATGGCGGGGGCTTCGGTCGCCTTCGCGATCAGTACGGCGATCGGTGCATCGGCCCGGGCATTGGAGAAGAAGATCTGGAACGGGCGGTTCGTCGAGCGCGCCAGCGCCACCATCCGGCCGAGGAAGAGCAGGCTCAGCCAGAGGATGTCGGCAATGATGATGGCCGAGCGGGGAAAGCCGACAAGCCGGTTCCAGAGGAACATGATCGGCAGGAACATCAGCGTGGCGACGCAGACGCCCTGGATGATTTTCACGGCATCGGGCCAGCCGGCATGACGCCAGACCTGTCGGTGAACACGCATGATGTAGAAGGCGGTCAGCGCCACCATCGCGAATGTGATCGTGGCCATGGCCCCGGACCGCCAGGCATCTGGCGGCGCGCCATTGGTGGCCAGCCAGCGGATCGAGATCGCCACCGCCATCGCAATCGTCGCTGCCATCGTGTCGAAGGCGAGCGTCAGCGCCATGGCGCGGCGGGCTTCATTCCTTGGTGTCATGCGGGCCGATCCTTGAGGAAGGCCCAGCGCACGGCATTGGGCGGGGTTGACCCGTCGCTGTCGGGATTGGCCCGGCCGCTAAGGACGATCTGCCAGCTCTGTTCGACAATTCCGCGCGCGAGATAGATTGTCTTCTCCAGCCGCGCAGCCTCATGGCTGGTCTTGAACCGCCAGACCGAGCCGCTCTCGCTTTCGAGGCGGATGGCGGTGTCGCCCATCGTCGCCGTCACCGTTGGGTGGAGGTGGAATCGTACAACGTATGGAATGGTCCGGTCACTGTCGGCGGTGCCCTGCGAGACCGGCCGGGCCAGTGAATCCTCACCCGTCAGCCGGCGGCCATCGCCACTCATGAACAGCCGGCGCCGGTGCAGCAGCCCGAATGTCTTCTTGTAGCCGCCATGCTGGGCGTCGAGCCAGATCTCGTCTGCCTCTTCCAGCCGCTTGGCCGAAATCCCTTCCGGGCCGACCGGAAACACCAGACCGGTGTCCTCATTGCGCCGGAAGGGGGCTGAATCCTCATTCGCGATAATCAGGGTCGAGTGGGCGCCGGTGCGCCGGACGGCTGCCTGCCAGTCGATGTCCACTTCCGGGCTGTAGCCGCAGCTGGTGATGAGGCGGGCCTCGCCATCATGCAGCTCGAAGCCGAGCGCGCCCGCATGGGCCCCGTCGCCAAACGGCTCTTCCGGCGCGTTGCCCGCATCAAGGATGAGGCAGGTCTCACCCTTCTGGAGTTTGTGAAAGCCGGATTTGGGCGCAACAGTGAACCGGCGCGGCGGAGCCTGCAGCCTCGAAAGCGCAGCATCCACGGTCTCGGGCAGGCTTTCCTGGCTGTCATTGAACGGAGGCAATGCACCGTCTCCTGCCCTGAAGAATCCGATCATGCCGCCCAGCCGTTCAATCCACCGTAGCATGAATTCGGGCACCGGACGCTCTGATCGTTCGGTCAGGTCCTTGAGGACGCAGAGGTCGAGCATGGTGCGCAAGCCCCGTGCGGGCGAGCGGCTGACATGCCCGCCATCGGGAAGGATCTGCGCGGTGCATTCATTGTCGAGCCGCTCGAAAGCTTCATCGAGCCCCTTGCCGCGGCGCACGCAGATCGCATGCGCGGCCATGACAGCGGCAATCCGCCAGCGGGCCGCTGGCTCGCTGCAATCCTCGTGCAGGGCGTCGACATGTCGGACCTGCCGGCCGAACACTTCCAGCCGGTGCTGCACCGCCTCTTCCGGGCCGTGCTCGAACAGGCCCGGCCCGCAGAGCATCCAGTTCCAGACGCGGTCTGCGGTGCAGCCGGCCCGCCAGGCAAAGCCATTGAAGCGGCCGAAATTCTCGATCCAGTCATCAACCAGGTAACGCGCCCGGTCAGCGCCGGCATCGCCCTGCGTGAACAGGTCACCGAGCCAGTCGAAGCGGTGCACGCGGTCGGTAAAGTGGCGCGAGGGGAGCGGCTCCGACCAGGGCGGGCGCCCGCCGGGCATCTCGACCTTGGCCATGCCGATGCGCCAGATATCGCGCATCAGGCTTTCGCCGCGCAATTCGTCAGGCGGGGCAGCCGGGCGGGGGTAGAGCCCAAAACCGTCTGGGGCCGATCCGGCAATCTTCAGGCGATGGATCGGACTCGCCGTGGCTTCCTCGCCCGCCTTGCCGGTAAAACGCGCCCATAGCTCAGCGTCCTCTTCGGCGCTACGTCGCGGCTGGGAGCCAGATTTCGCATACTCGGCTGACATCAATCGCCCGATCCGCTTGTTCGGTTCAGCTGACCATTTCACCACGAAGGGCCGCGATGTTGCCCGCGTAACTGGAAGGCCCGCCCTTGAAAACAGCGGAACCTGCAACAATCGCCGTAACGCCGGCGTCGATAGCCCTGGGGGCTGTCTCTGAATTGAGCCCGCCATCGACCTCCAGGATGATCTTGCGCCCGCTTTCGTCGATTTTCTTGCGGAAGGCTTCGATCTTGCGCAGCTGGCTGTCAATGAAACTCTGGCCTCCGAACCCTGGATTGACGGACATGACCAGAATTAGATCAACATCGTCAATGATCGGATCGACCACATCGGCCGGCGTGCCGGGGTTTATGGCGACGCCTGGCTTCATGCCCGCCGCCCGGATCGCCTGCAGCGTCCGGTGTATATGCGGCCCGGCTTCAGGGTGAACGGTCAGGATATCGGCGCCGGCCTTGGCGAAATCGTCGATGAAGGGATCAACCGGTGCGATCATCAGGTGCACATCAAACGGCTTGTCGGAGTGCGGCCTCAGCTTTTCGATCACCGGCGGGCCGAATGTCAGGTTCGGGACGAAGTGCCCGTCCATGACATCGATATGGATCATGTCGGCGCCCGCGGCGTCTATGGCGCGGATCTCCTCGCCAAGCTTGGCAAAGTCAGCCGACAGTATGGAGGGGGAAATGAGGACGTCACGCATGTCTATCGCCTAGAACCAAACCGCCGCCAGCACAAGGCTGACGGCGGCTAGCGGATGTCGTTCGTGAAGGCCCTGTGGCCTTCAGGCTATGGCCTAGTAGTAGCCAGCCGGCGAAACCACGACCTGGTCGGCGCGGAAAGTCACGTTCACGCGCGTGCCGGGCTGGATGTAGATGTCGTTGCCCTGGACGATTTCCTTCACTTCGCCGCTGTCGAAACGGATCGTGTAGGCAAAGCCCTTGCGGGTATTGACGCCCTTGCCAACCTCGTTACCGGCGATGCCGCCGAGGACCGCGCCACCAATGGCACCGGCCGTCTGGGCCTTGTCGCCGCCACCGAGTTCGGAACCGGCAAGGCCGCCGAGGACGGCGCCGGTCGCCACGCCAATCACGGACTTGTCGGGACGGATCACGACTTCGCGCACGGCGGTCACCGTGCCTTCGCGGACAGTCGATGCATAGCCGACATCGGATGAGTTGACGGTATTTGCGCCATAACCGCTGGCACAGCCCGCGAGCGCAAGCGTGAGGGCGGCAAAGGCGCCGGCCATCATCTTGTTCGGCGTCTTAACGGTTGCTGTTTCAGTCGTCATAGGGTGCTCCTTTGCACTTAGAACCCGACGATTATCGGATCTGGCCGCTGAACGAGGTATGAACCCGCGGCGGCGAATTTAAGGCGATCACGCGAAGCTTTCATGATTTTAATCAAACAGCTCGCTCAAGACGCGAAATGTGGAAAACATCATGCCCGTACAATGCATTGGGCAGGGTGACGAGATCACCCTCAGGCGTCAGGCCGCCGGCAAAGTCGCCGGCCTCTTGCGGGCTGATCGGCACGCGCTTCAGCTGCCCGTCAGCGACCACCTCATTGACGACGTCACGGCCCTCGCGGCTGAGCGGCGTGCAGACGCAATAGACGAGCGTTCCGCCCGGACGCAGCATGCCGGCCGCCTTGCGCAGGAGCCGGGCCTGTACCTCGGGAAAGCGGGCAATATCGTCCGATGACTTGATCCAGGCCCCTTCGGGATGGCGCCGCAGGGTGCCGAGCGCCGAACAGGGCGCGTCCAGCAGGACCCTGTCGGCGGGCGCTGGCGGCGTCCAGTCTTCAAGCTTCGCGGCAACGATCTCGACATTTGCATCGAGCTTTGTGCGGGCAAGGTTCTCCTGCACGCGCTCCAGCCGCGTGGCCGAGCGGTCGAGCGCGGTGACCTGCGCCCCCGTTGCCGCCAGCTGCATTGTCTTGCCACCGGGCGCCGCGCAGAGATCGAGGACAGCCTCGCCCGGCCGCACGCCAAGCAGGTGCACAGGCAGGGCTGCGGCCACATCCTGGACCCACCATTCGCCAGACTCATAGCCATCGATGGCCGAAACGTCGCCTGCGGGCACACTTATGCTCATGCCGGACAGCACCTTCCCGCCGAGGCGCGCGGCGAGTGCTTCGATCTCATCGGGATCCTTTGGCGTGAGGTGAAGCTCCGGCTCAACCGATTGCGCCTCCGCCAGGGCGGTTGCGGCCTCGATACCGAGGCTGGTCATCATCTCGACCGTCAGCCAGTCCGGCCAGACGGCCGTGACGGGCGCCTTGTCGAAGTGGGAGCGGTCATTCACGGCCTTGCGCAGGACGGCGTTGAGAAAGCCCGATGCCGAGCGGGCCCGGGCCCATCCCTTGGCGGCGGCAACTGTCTCGCTGACCACGGCATGGGGCGGCGTGCCGAGCAGCCAGGCCTGCGCCGCACCGACCCTCAGCAGGGCCCGCGCGGGCGGTGTGGCCGTCTCGAGCGGGCGGCTGAGGAAAGGCGCGAGCCCCTTGTCGATCCGGCCCAGCTGGCGCAGGGCTGCGCTGGCCATGGCTCGCGCGAAGCCGCGATCAGCCCCCTGCATCCGGGAATAGGACTCTGAAACAGTCATCGCCTCATCGAGCGTCCGGCGATTGTCGAACGTCTCGATCAGGAGGTCTGCAGCAGCCTGTCTTGCCTTCGCCCCACTCATCCCCAGGGGCCGGCGGCGCGGGCCGGTTCCGGCTCGGCAAGCTTGCCCGAGGGAGCGATATTCATCTCGGCGGCGAGCTTGCGCAGCGCCTCGATACGGTTGGCGGTGGACGGGTGCGTCGAGAAGAGATTGTCGGCACCTTTGCCCGCCAGCGGGTTCATGATGTACATGTGCGCCATGGCCGGATTGGCTTCCGCACGCTGGTTCAGCGTCGAGCGGGCCCCGCGGTCGATCTTCTCCAGCGCCGAGGCCAGCCAGTGTGGATTGCCGCAGATTTCCGCGCCCAGCCGGTCCGCCTCATATTCGCGTGAGCGGCTGATGGCCATCTGGACCAGCGCGGCCGCCATGGGCGCGAAGATCATGATGGCGATGGATGTGATCAGGCCGCCGCGCTCACGATTGCCGAAGAAGAGCGCGAAATTGGCCAGCATACCGATGGCACCGGCAATGGTCGCGGTGACAGTCATCGTCAGCGTGTCGCGGTGCTGGACGTGGGCCAGCTCGTGCGCCATCACGCCGGCGACTTCCTCACGGGTGAGCGCGTTGAGCAGGCCGGTGGTCGCACAGACAGCGGCGTGCTTCGGGTCGCGGCCCGTGGCGAAGGCATTGGGTTGCGGGGTATCGATCACATAGACCTTGGGCTGCGGCATGCCGGCATGCTCTGCCAGCGCCCGCGTATCGTTCACGAAGGTGCGCAGGACCGGCGAGCGCTCATCATCGGTGACTTCCCGCGCGCCCTGCATGCGCAGCACGATCTTGTCGGCATTCCACCAGGAGAAGATGTTCATCACCAGCGCAACACCGAAGGCGATGGTCATACCTGTCACGCCGCCCACGAGGTATCCAACCGCCATAAACAGGGCGGTCATGACCGCCAGCAGCAGGAAGGTCTTCATTGTGCCCACGGGATCAGCTCCTTGATCGGTATCGGCTTCAGTTTAAGTGTCTGACAAGCGAGTATATGGAAAGTGTTAACGCATGTGGGAGTCCTCCTTCAGCGGAATTAAAGAAAAGTCATGAGCCGGAAACTGACCCCAGAAGCCGAACGTGCCCTCGCCGAAGCCCAGGCCCGCCGCGAGGAACAGGAAAAACTCGAAGCCGAGCTGGAAGCCCAGCGCCAGAAGGAAACCGGCGGTCCGAAGGCTGTCGAGCCAACCCGGTTCGGAGACTGGGAACGCAAAGGCATCGCCTACGATTTCTGACGCCCGGCGCTGCGTCGCGGCCACCACGCAAGCCGCGAACCCGATTCGCCTGCTGGGTTAACCTGTTTGCACCGGCCTGACCTGAAGCGTTTACTGAACGGAAGCCGGGACTGGCCCCGGCCTTGCTCGACCTGCGATGAGTTGATCGCAGATTTCGCTCAGGAGGCGAATCGCATGCCAAAATGCTACAGCCTTGCTGCGTGCGCCGCGGCGCTGGCCCTTTTTGCCGCGCCCGCCTTCGCGGACGGCTATCCCGGCCGGCCCGTGCAGAAGGGCCCCGCGCCGCTCAAGGCCCACACCACGACCCAACCGACGCCAGGCTGTGAACTGATCGGCGGCAGCGACTGGTATTGCCCGCCATCCGAGACGGTCACCCGGCGGTATGTCGACGAGTCGCAGACCCGCCAATACGTTCGCCGCTACACGACGGGTGGGGCGTGCTGCACGCCAGCAGCGCCGCCCAAGCAGGTTGTCTATCACATGCCGGTCGAGCGCGGCCTGTCGATCAATATTTCAGGCTTTGATGGCGGCGTCGGCGCAGGTGTCGATGGCGGTTATTATGGCGGTGGCGGCGGGTTTGCCTATGCCAGCGCCTCGGCATCCGCATCGGCCAGTGCCTCGGCCTCGGCAGCGTTCCGCTATTCCTTCCGCGGCGGCTTCAAGGGCAAGCGCGGCAAGCGAGGCGGTGGCGGCGGCCCCTGCGGCTGCCAGTAAGCCTCACACCGCGCCGAGCCGGATAAGACTGTCAGCGCTTGCCCGAATCGCATCCTCGGCTGGTATCGGCGTGATGCCCAGCACCTGCTTCAATCGGTCATTCGAAAAGTCCCGCTCCTGGCCAAGCTCCGGCAGGATCTGCTTCAGCGGCGGATTGGCGAATGACAAGAGCCGCACCAGCCAGTTGGGAAGAACCCCTTTCGGGATCTTTCGGTCGGGATAGGCCTCGCGAAGCACCGCACCGACCTCCTCCATCCACATCACCCTGTCGCCCACGATGAACCGCTTTCCGGCGGCCTCGGCTGACGTCATCGCCCGCAGATGGGCCTCGGCGACATCGCGAACGTCGACAATGCCGAAACTCAGTTTCGGATAGGCTGGCAACTTGCCCTCCAGCGGCTGACTGATCAGTTGCAGCGACGAGGAGACATCCTCGCTCATCGCCGGTCCAAGAACGGCGACCGGGTTGATGACGGCGAGCTCCAGCCCCTTGCCTTCTGCGTCGATATAGTCCCAGGCAGCCCGCTCCGCGATCGTCTTGGATCGCGTGTAGGCCGTGTTGTCGCTGATATTGTCGGCGTTCGACCAGTGGCTCTCATCGAATTTGGCTGGCCGTTGATCGCCCCAGCCGTAGCCTATAGCCGCCATCGAAGAGGTCATGACGACCCTTTCGACGCCGGCTGCCTTGGCCGCCTTCAGCACCCGAAGCGCACCATCGCGCGCGGGCCGGATAAGCTCATCATCGTTCTTGGGCTGAACTTCCGGAAACGGCGAGGCGACATGCTGGACATAGGCACACCCCTCGACCGCTTCGGCCCAGCCATCATCCTTGCTGAGATCGGCCGCAACGACCTGGATGTTTACAGGCTTGCCGGCATAGTTCGACAGCACCTCGTTCAGGCGCTCCGCCTTGCTTGCCGATCGCGCCGTTCCGCGAACCGCGTAACCTGCGTCCAGCAATTTCAATATGAGATGCGAGGCGATGAAACCGGTCGCACCGGTCACAAGAACTGTCTTCATGGGGAGCCTCCTGGGGCAAAACTCCCTTGAACAATAACAGACTTGTTCAGCGTTCGCTGAGCTTTTTTATCGCTCCCGAACGGTGAGGCCGCACCGGCCAGTGTGCGCGCCCAGTGACGCCCTCAATGCCTAGCGGAACACATCCCCGATCGATTCGAGCGACGTGCCCTCCTTTAGGTCGCGCAGGTGGACATACAGCACCGACACACCGACTGCGCCCACAACGCCGGCCGCCATGGCCAGGATGGCGTTGAGCAGCGCGCTCCAGAGGCTGAAGCTGGCAAAGCTCTCATAGGACTGGCTGCCCGCCATGGCGCCGAAGCTGAGCATGCCGATGATCAGCCCGGCAATCATCATGGCGATGAAGGCGAGCACCATCAGGGCGAAGATCCGCCAGCGCTGGCCCTCGGTCAGTTCGAAGCTGCGGCTGAGCGCGCCGATGATCCCGGTCCGCTCAGCGACAAAGGCCGGGACGGCAACCGCCCAGAGCGTCATCAGGATGAGGCCCGGCACGACCAGCAGCATCAGGCCGATGCCATAGGCAACGCTGAGGATGATCGAGAGCAGGATCAGCGGCAGGAACACGCCGAACGCGACGGACATGGAACTGGCCACGTCCGATGGCCGGTTGGACATGGTCTCGACCGTCGTATGAACCACCGCCGCCTGCAGCAGCAGTGGCAACAGGCCAACCAGGAAATTCATGATCAGGAAGCCGGGCGAGAAAGCGGCAAATGCACTGCCGGAGGAAACAGCCTGCTCGAGCCATTGTGCCGACAGCCAGGCCAATATGATGTTCGGGATACCGACAAAGATCAGCGACAAGAGCGCCAGTTCCGAGAACCGTTGCCCGATGATGCTGAACGTCTTCTCGAAGACATAACCGATATCAAGATTGCGATCCGCCATATAACCCTCCAGCCTTGGATTGAGGTCCAGACGACCACAGACGTGACATCTTCGCAATCAAAAATCCTGTCCGGAAATTCATGAAACTAGCGTTCTTTCAGGACCGTGACCGGCTGGGCCTGGCGCTTGCGCTCGCGGATCGTGATGTAGACAGCGGACACGATAATGATGCCCGCACCGATCCAGACATTGATGCCCGGCAACAGCCCGACAACGAGAAGATCCGCCACAGTCGCCATCGGCAGGCGCAGATAATCTAGCGGCGAAATGAAAGACGCATCGCCGACGCTGACGCCCGATATATAGCAGAATTGCGAAACGAAGCCGGTCATCGCCATGAAAAAGATCCAGCCCCAGGTCTCAAGGTCCGGCATGGACCAGAAGACGAAGACGAAGGGCAGCAGCAGCACGGTGGAGAGGATGTTGGCATAGGTCAGCAGCGCGACCGCCGACAGCTCGGCGCTGAGCGTCTTCACCAGCACGATCGCGAAAGCGAGGAAGAAGGCGCTGCCAATGGCGCTCAGCGTACCGCCATCGAGCTGGAAGCCGGACCCGGCCTCCGGGTTCCAGAACATGAACACGCCCGGCACCACCATGATCAGGACACCGACAAAACCGACCGCGACCGCGCCCCAGCGGTGCGGCCCGACCATTTCGCGCAGGATAATGGCGGCCAGCACCGTCACGAAGAGCGACCGCGAAAAGCTGATCGCGTTGAACTGGGACAGCGACAGGGTGAATAGGTCGGAGACCGCCACCATGGCCAGCGTGAAGCCCAGCGTGCCGAACAGGGACCGGGCGAACAGCAGGCCGGGCCGTTTCGTCTTCATCTGGTGCAGGCCGACCCGCAGGATGACGGGCACCGAGAAGATGAGCGCGAAGGCCGACCGCCAGAAGGCCAGGAAGACCGGATGGACGTCGACCGACAGCTGTTTGGCCAGAACGGTATAGATTGTGAATCCGATTCCCGAGAGGACCATGAACACCGCGCCCAGGGCATTGCCAGACAAGCGCGGGCGCTTAGGTTCTGAAGCAGGATCGGAAGGCGGACTGTCACTCATGAAACGGTTTTCCCAACAGGACCTCGACGAGATCGACCAGCTTTGGCGCAGTGTCCCGGCGGATCATGTCTGGACAGGATGGTCGGCGAGCGGTGCGGAGCCGGAAGAAATATGGCTGTACCGCACGCGTGCCCACTGGCGCAAATTCCCATTGCGCAAGACAGAGAATGGATTCGCCCTGTTCGACGAACGGGGACGGCCCGTTGCCGATGCCGAAACGCTCAACGACCTGTTGCGCGCGGTCGAGAGCATTCCGGGCCTGGCCGATTCGGCCGCGCAGGAGAACGGCGACTAACCGTCCTGGGCCTGCATCGCCAACTGCATCTGCTCGGCCTGTTCCGGCGTGATGCCGAGCGCGTCGAGCAGTGGACCGCCATCGGTCTCGTCCCAGCTATGGCGCGGGCCGACCGTCATGCCGCCATCGACGAGGAATTCGCCGCCGGTGATGAAACTCGCTTTCTCGCTCGCCAGGAAGGCGGCCATTTCCGCAATATCCTTGCCCGTTCCCGTGCGTCCGGCTGGCTGCATGCGCCCGCCCTGCTGTTCGACAAGGGCAGCCATCTGATCGGCCTGCTCGCGCGACAGGCCGAGCGACGCACCAAAAATCGAGGTCGCGATGAAGCCCGGCAGGATCGCATTGACGCGTATCTTGTGCTTCGACAGCTCGGCCGCGGCCAGCTTGGAAAAATGCGCGACGCCCTTCTTGCAGACCGAATAGGTGATCGGCGCATAGCCCGCGCAGACGGCCGAGATAGACGAGGTGTTGATCACAGACCCGCCGCCACGCTTCTTCATGTAGGGCACGGCGAGCTTGGTGCCGACAAAGACCGATTTCAGCAGCAGGGCCACGGTCTGGTCGAAGCCGTCCTCGTCAAGCTCCTCGACACCGGTCGGCGTGCCGCCATGGCCGGCATTGTTCCAGAGGATATCGACCCCGCCAAATGCGTCCTCGGCGGTCGCGAACAGCGTCTTGAGATCATCGGTCTTCGTGACGTCGCAATGGACATAGCGCACCCGGTCCGAGCCGAAGCGCGTCTCCAGCGCCTTGCCCTTTTCGTCCTGCAGGTCACCGGCGACAATGGTCGCGCCCGCCTGCATGAAGACCTCGACGCCGGCATAGCCAATGCCGCTCGCCGCGCCGGTGATGATCGCTGTTTTTCCCGATAGGTCGCCCATGTTTTCCTCCGCACTGTTTCTTGCGAAGGGGCGCCCGCCGGGCGGCTTAGTCAAGACTCGCGTTACGGAAAGGTGGAAGGTACCGGCTCCTGCCTCGTCAGGCAGGAGCCGGCTGGGGACGTTACCGACCGGCCTTTGGGGAAGAGCCGACGGTTCTTGTGTCTAAGCTTGAGGTAAAATCGCGCCCAATGCGGCTCATCGCCTTGAAGCGCAGCCCGACCCCCGTGAATATACGTATACGGCCTTTTTGCCAGTTCAGCAAGCCCCTTGTGCCGCCGAACCTGTTGAAAACACTACAGAAAACGCCTTTCAGGCGAACCGGCATTTTTCCGGCCAAACGGAATTCATCAGGCAGGCGAGTCCCGAAATGGGACAGGAAAGCCCGGCTCGGCGAGCCGGGCCCGCCTCATCAGTCCTGTGCGGAGCCTGTCACTGTTAGGCGGCGCTGGAGATAGACATATTCCAGGGCCGAGCGACGGGCCGTTTCCTTCTGGTTGGCGGCCGCCGAATGACCGCCATCGATATTCTCGTAATAGAAGAACGGTTTTTCCGTCACTTCGAACAGTTTTGCCATTTTCCGCGCATGACCGGGATGGACCCGGTCATCCTTGGTCGATGTCAGGAAGAACGGCGTCGGATAATCGGCGTCCGGATCGAAGTTCTGGTAGGGCGAGATCGTCTCCAGGAAGGCGCGCTCTTCCGGCACGTCCGGATCGCCATACTCATCGACCCAGGAGGCCCCGGCCAGCAGCTTGTGATAGCGCAGCATGTCGAGCAGCGGCACCTGGGTGACGACGGCGTCCCAGAGGTCCGGGCGCTGGACCAGCATCACGCCCGTCAGCAGGCCGCCATTCGAGCCGCCCATGATGCCGAGATGGTCGCTGGAGGTTATGCCGCGCGCGATCAGGTCCTCGCCGACAGCGATGAAGTCGTCATAGATGATCTGGCGCTTCTGCTTCAGGCCGGCCTGGTGCCATGCCGGGCCGAATTCGCCGCCGCCGCGGATATTGGCGAGGACATAGGCCCCGCCCTGCTCCAGCCAGAGACGCCCGCGCACCGCCGAATAGGACGGGTTCATCGAGACCTGGAAGCCGCCATAGCCATAGAGCAGCGTCGGCGTCGTGCCGTCGAGCGGCATGTCCTCGCGGTGGATGATGAAGTACGGGATCTTCGTGCCGTCGGTCGAGGTCGCAAAGAACTGCTCGACCGCGAGGCCGTCTGTGTCGAACTTGGCCGGAAGGCTTTTCAGCGGTGAGGCCTCGCCGGTCTTCACATCGTAGCGCAGAAGCGAATCCGGCGTCAGGAAGCCCTCATAATTGAGGAAGACCGTGTCGACATCCTTGTCCGCGAAGGCGATGCCAGCCTGGCCCTTGCCGGGCAGCTCGATCTCGCTGGTGGTCCAGCCGCCTAGCCCCTGGCCAAGCTTCAGCACCTTGCCGACGACATTCTCGTCGATCGACAGGAGCGCGGCGCCATCGGCGATAGCCACGCCGTTCACCGCCTGGCTTTCATTCGGGCTGAAGATCAGCTCGACGGCCGGAAGCGCACGGGTTTCGAGGAAAAGCTCAAGATCGAAGGCGACGAGATCGCCGGACTTGAAGGCCACCGGCTGGCCTTCAGGTGCCCAGTCCTGCTGCAGGGTCAGCAGGAATTGTCCCTGATAGATGCCCTGTGGCGAGGATTTCGGCGGGATCGGCCATTGCACCGGCTCACGCTCGCCGTCCGGCAGCCACCAATAGGTCGAGGTGAAGAAGGTATCGGCCTCGGCGGCGCCCTGCAGGCGTGTCCCATCTTCCTTCTCGAAGACGACCGGCCAGACGCCGACATCGTTCTCCGTGCCGCGCAGGACTTCCTCGGCCTCGGCGAGCGGCGTGCCGCGTGTCCAGCGCTTGACGATGAAGGGGTAGCCGGACTGGGTGGTCGTGCCTTCGCCCCAGTCGGTCGCGATCAACAGCGTGTCGGCATCGGCCCAGGCCACGCCCTGCTTGGCCTCCGGGGTGATGAAGCCATCTTCCACAAACGTCTTGGTTGACAGGTCAAACTCTCGCTGGATCACGGCATCCTTGCCGCCATCGGACAGGGAGACCATGCAAAGCCACTTGCCGCCCTCTTCCGGCTGGAAGCAATTGGCGCCCTTGTAGACCCAGTTCTTCCCCTCTTCTTCGGCGAGCTTGTCGAAATCGACGATGGTTTCCCAGTCCGGGCTGTCGCTTGCATAGCTTTCCAGCGGCGTGCGGCGCCAAAGACCGCGGACATTCGTCTCGTCCTGCCAGAAATTGTAGACCATGCCGTCACGGATCGTGCCGTAGGGAATGCGCTCGTCGGAGGTCAGCACATCGAGCGCGTCCTGGTAGTAGCCCTCATAGAGCGGGTCGGCCTGCAGCTCACCAAGCGTGCGTTCATTCTGCGCACGCACCCAGGCGAGCGCATCCTCGCCTTCCACCTCCTCAAGCCAGAGGTAGGGGTCTTGCTCGCCGTTCGGCAGCAAGGGGGCCGTATCGGTCGCGGTGGCGTTGTCTGCAGTGGTCACGGTGGTCGCAGCATCCTCGGTGTCTGGTGTTTCATAGGCGGTCTGACAACCGGCGGCGGCCAACAGGGCAGCGCCAGCAAGCAGGAACAGTCTCATCAAACGGGTCTCCGGTATCGTCTGGTATTTCCTGGAAATGGTTCTAGTCTCCTCGCGGGCTACGAAAACAGGGAATGTCATGAAAAAGAACACGCGACGGGACCTGCTGAAGATTGGCGCAGCCGGACTGACCGGGCTGGCCGCTGCAGGACGGGCAAGCGCCCAGGAAGAGGGAGCCGGCACGATGACACCGGCAAGGATCGCGGAAGCCGAAAAGCTCGCGGGGGTCGCCTACACTGAGGCCGAGCGCGAGCAGATGATCCCGACCATCGAGGACCAGCTGACCGCAATCCAGCAGCTGCGCGCCTTCGAGAAGCCCAACAGCCTCGCTCCGGCGCAGACCTTCGATCCGCGCCTGCCGGGCAAGACCTATCCGACCGGAACAGAGAGCACGCTGCGCACCGCGGACCTGCCGCAACGCCCGGTCCCGGCCGACGAAGCCGACATCGCCTTCGCGCCCGTCGCCCAGCAGGCGGCCTGGATCAAGGCGGGCCTGCTGAGATCGCGCCAGCTGACCGACATCTATCTTGCCCGCATCGAGCGGCTGGACCCGACGCTTCACGCCTGGATCACCGTAATGCCGGACCGCGCCCGCGCCGAAGCGGACGCCGCCGATGCCGAGATCGCGTCCGGTTTTTATCGCGGCCCCCTGCACGGCATTCCCTACGGCCTGAAGGATCTGTTCGACGCGAAAGGCGCGGCGACGACCTGGGGCGCGGCGCCCTACAAGAATACACCGGTCAAGGATGAAGACTGCACGATCGTCCAGAAGCTCGCCGGGGCCGGCGCCGTCCTGCTCGGCAAGACAACCTGCGGGGCGCTCGCCTATGGCGACATCTGGTTCGGCGAGGTAACGCGCAATCCGTTTGATCCGCGCGAAGGCTCGTCCGGCTCCAGCGCCGGGTCTGCCAGCTCGGTCGCAGGCGGCCTCTGCGCCTTTGCGATCGGCACAGAGACGCTCGGCTCGCTGGTCTCGCCCTCGCACCGCTGCGGTGGCTCGGCCCTGCGTCCAACATTTGGACGTGTATCGCGCGCCGGCGGCATGGCGCTTTGCTGGTCGCTCGACAAGGTCGGCCCCATGGCCCGCAGCGTCGAGGATCTCGCCATGGTCATGTGGGCCCTGAACGGACACGATTCGGCCGATGCCAGCTCGCTTGCCACCAGCTTCTCCTATGCGCCGATGAGCGATTTCTCCGGCTTGAAGCTCGGCTTCAACGAGGCCTGGCGCGAGAACGCGACCGAAGCGGAGCTCACCGCCTTCGACCGGGCCCTGGCACTCGGTGCCGAGGTGGTGGAGTTCAGGCTGCCGGAACTGCCGTCTGCCCCGCTGGTCCAGCAGCTGCTCGCCGAAGCCGCCGCCGCCTTCGAGGAGCTGACCCTGTCCGGCCAGGACGACCTGATGGTCTGGCAGGAAGAAGCCGCCTGGCCGAACAGTTTCCGCGCCATCCGCTTCCTGACCGGTGTCGACCTCATCCAGATCGACCGGCTGCGGCGGCGCTGGATGCAGGACATGGAGGCAGCTTTTGAGGGGGTCGATCTCGTCATCGGGCCGAATTTTGCCTCCGGCATGCTCACCCCGACAAATTTCACCGGCCATCCCTGCCTGGTGATGCGGGCAGGCTTCCAGGAGACCAGGCCGCGGACCATTTTCGGCGCCGAACAGGCCCCCGATGCCGCCCCGGCACAGACGCCGGTCGCCGTGTCGCTCTGGGCCCCGCTTTTCGAGGAAGCAAAGTTGCTTGCATTTGGCGCCGCATTGGAACAGGAACTGGGCGTGGCAGATACACGGCCGGTGCTTTGACGACACGCAACATCCTGATCCTTTGTACAGGCAATTCCGCCCGCTCCATCGTCGGGGAAGTGGTGGCCAATTCGATACCGGGGCTGAAAGCCTATAGCGCAGGCTCGCGGCCGCGCGGCGAAGTCCACCCCATGGCCCTCAGCGTGCTGTCAGCCAAGGGGCATGACGTGTCCGGGCTGGAGTCGAAAAGCTGGGATGTCTTTGCCGGGCCGGATGCGCCAAAAATGGATGTCATCATCACGGTCTGCGACAGTGCGGCCGGCGAATCCTGCCCATACTGGCCCGGACATCCGGTCCAGGTGCACTGGGGCATGCCAGACCCCGCCTATATCGAATCGACCATGCGCCAGCGCCTCGCTTTCGAGGACGTGTATTCGGACCTCAAAAAACGCCTGCAGAAACTCGCCGCGCTCGATTTCGACGGGCTGTCGGACACCGAGCTGAAAGCGGCCGCGCAGGCGATCCACACGACGCGCTAGCAACCCCACCCCGACCCTCCCCAGAGGGGAGGGAGCGACAGTCTCCCATGTTCCAAAGCCCGCATGGTGAGCGAAGTCGAACCACGGGCGTGCGCGCTGACGTCAAACCAGATTGCAACATCATCCCCCTCCCCATAGGGGAGGGTCGGGGCGGGGCCGGGGTCAGGCCAGGACCGTCCGCCAGAAATCCAGTGACATGTCGATGAGATCCAGCGAATGCCGGATCGAGGCGGCTTCGGCCTCGCTTACCATGGATGGGCGCACAGGCTGGGTCAGCAGCAAGTGACGCACCAGCCCGGTCGCGACCTCAAGGCCATCCGGCAGGGCGCGCGCATCGATCGCGAGGCCATCGGGCCTTGGATGCATGAAGCTGTTGCGCGCGGCAATGACGGCGTCCAGCGCGCGGTGATGGGCCGGCTTGAGCGGCGCCGTATAGGGCTGGGCCAGGTGCTCGGCATCAGCCACGCGCGCGACCAGTTCCGCCGGGCCGGGCATGGCCGGCAGCTCGGCGCCCGCCTCGCTCAGCGCCCGCGTGCAGGCCTGCTGGACCATCAAGACCGCACCCGTCAGCAGCCAGGGCACCGATGCGGTGTCTTCCGGCGCAGAGGCTGCGTGAACGGCCGTAAACCGCGCGGCTTCCTCTATCTGTTGAATCAGCGTCGTCGCCATGCCAGCGAGCCTTACGCACACCGGCATGGCTTGGCCAGTCATTCCGGGAACCGGCTGGCGAAGTGCCGGTCAGCTGCCCGCTGCCTCGTTGAGCAACAATGCTGTCTCGGTGATTGCCTCGACTTCCGGCCGCTTTTCGTAGCCTTCTTCGCGCAGCACGGCCCCGACCGTGCCATCGGTGCGGACAAAGACGACGGCCGGATGCGGAATGCCCCAGTATTTCGAGCCTTCGCGCATTTCTTCATTGAGAAGGCCATAGGCGCGGATCACCTCTGAGTCCGCATCTGAGACCATGGTGTAGGTGAGCCCATTCTTCCCGGCGAACCCTGCCAGCGTCTCGGGGCTGTCATAGGACACCAGGACGAGCGACCAGCCCGCTTCTTCCAGCGGGGCCCGGGCCGCTTCGAGGCCTTTTGCCTGCGCTTTGCAATAGGGGCACCAGTCGAGCGAGCGGACAAAGGCGATGGCGGTGCCGTTCTCGCCAGCGAGGGCGGCAAGGCCCGTCTCGTCGCCAGCGGCCGTGACCACCGTGCCGGCGGGCGCCTGCGCCCCGACCATCGGGCCGATCATCTCATCTGCCGTAACGGCGCTTTGCTGCGCAGCCCCCGGCAGGGCGAGCGCGGCGGCAAAGACGAGGGCGGCGAGGGGTTTACGGAACATGTCAGGGTCTCCTTCAATCCATGCCCGCAGGCTAGTACAGCCCCGCCCGGCGCGCACATGACAAAGCCGTGCGCTCACACGGTCGTGAAGACAGCAAAAAAGGCCGGACCTTTCGGCCCGGCCTTCGAGTTCAGAGCGCTGGGTCCGCGCTTATTTCAGCGAGCCGTCAATGCCCTTGCAGGCGTCAATCAGGCCGTTCACGGCGTCGACCGAATTCTGGAACATGCCCTTTTCGTCGTCATTGAGATCGAACTCGACGATCTTCTCGACGCCGTCTGCGCCGATCAGGGCCGGCACGCCGACATAGATGCCATCGACACCGAACTGGCCCTTGCAGTAAGCGGCCGCCGGAACGACGCGCTTCTGGTCCTTGAGGTAGGACTTGGCCATGGAAATCGCCGATTCGGCCGGGGCGTAGTAGGCCGAGCCGGTTTTCAGCAGCGCAACGATCTCGCCGCCGCCCTTGCGCGTGCGGTCGACGATGCCGTCGAGCTCTTCCTGGGTCATCCAGCCCTGCGCGACCAGCTGCGGCAGCGGCAGGCCGCCAACCGTGGAGTGGCGCACCATCGGGACCATCGTGTCGCCGTGGCCGCCGAGCGTCCAGGCGTGGATGTCGGCCACAGAAACGCCGGTCTTCTCCGACAGGAAGTAGGCGAACCGGCTGGAATCCAGCACGCCTGCCATGCCGACCACCATGTTGTGCGGCAGGCCGGAGAATTGCTGCAGCGCCCAGACCATGGCGTCGAGCGGGTTGGTGATACAGATGACGAAGGCGTTCGGCGCATGGGCCTTGATGCCCTCGCCAACGGCCTTCATGACCTTGAGATTGATGCCGAGCAGGTCATCGCGGCTCATGCCCGGCTTGCGCGGCACGCCTGCGGTGACGATGCAGACGTCGGCACCTGCGATGCCTTCATAGTCATTGGCGCCCTTCAGGTCGACGGACGAATTGTAGACCGGCGTCGACTCGGCAATATCGAGGCCCTTGCCCTGCGGCAGGCCCTCGGCGATGTCGAACAGGACCACGTCACCGAGCTCCTCGCGCGCCGCGATGTGGGCGAGCGTGCCGCCGATCATGCCTGAACCGATAAGTGCAATTTTCTTGCGAGCCATCAAAGGCCTCCTTCCTGCAGTGTCTGTATCCAGAGTTGCCGTCCACCTAGATCAGATTTTCGATGAAGGAAACTGCGACCATCGCCGCAAGGCGCCTTCAGGCGCCGATTGACGCGTTTTTTGCGGCCGAAACAGCGTCCTCAATGGCCCGGGCGAAGGTTTTCGACTTGTAGCAGCGCAGCGTCAGCCGCTCGTCTTCGGTTTCGATGTCGATGATGCTGGTGAACAGCCCCTTGCGCCAGTTCACCGCCGTTACCTCGGACAGGCTGACCGAGGCTGACAGCTCGTCCGGATTGAGATGGAAGCGGCGGTTCAGGCCATTCGGCTCGAAGCTGATCTCTTTCGCCGTCAGCCAGGCATTCCCGCCAACCCAGAGCCCGCCCATTGTCTGCTTGGCAACCGCGCCGGTCAGCCCGCCCATCAGCCCCTTGGCCTGAGCTTTCGGGATCAGGGCGTTCGCGATGCGTTTGTCGATGTATTTCTTGGGCGCGGGCATGACAGGCGCTCTCTTGCTGGACGGCGTCAATCTAGCGGATCGCCGGCCGGGTGTCTCGACGGAATCCGAATTTGAAGCTGGATTTGGATGACGAACCCATGCAAGACTGCGGTATGGTTCCGCTATCACGCAAATCGCCCGTCCCGCCCGACCGCTGCAACCTGGCGCGCGCCGTCGACCAGATCGGCGACCGCTGGACGCTGCTCATCCTGCGCTCGGCCCTGTATGGCGTGCGCCGGTTCGACGATTTCCAGACCGAGCTCGGCACACCGCGCACCATCCTGTCAGGGCGCCTGAAAAGCCTGGTGGACAGCGGCCTGCTCGCCAAGCGCACCTACAAGGTCGAAGGCCGCCGGGCACGTCCGGAATATGTACTCACCACCAAGGGTGAAGCGCTGCGCCCCGTGCTGATCGCGCTCAACCAGTGGGGCGACCAATGGCTCGAAAGCGAGGGCCAGCCGCCCATCAGCTTCACCGACAGCCAGAGCCGCCAGGCCGTTCGCATCGCCTTCGTCACCGAAGACGGACGCGAAGTCTCGGTCGAGAACATGCGGATCGTGCTGCGGCGCTAGGCCAGGCACCAGTGCCCCACCCCGACCCTCCCCAGTGGGGAGGGGGCGAAAATCTCTCATATTCCAAAGCCCGCATGGTGAGCGAAGTCGAACCACGGGCGTGCGCACTAACGTCAAACCAGCGTGCAGCATCATCCCCCTCCCCACTGGGGAGGGTCGGGGTGGGGCGCTCAGGACGAAAGTGCGTCTACCGTGCGCGGCCCCAGATGCGAAGCGGGTCGAACGCCCCGTCTTCGGCGGCCGCTTTCAGCTCCTCGATCTGGCGCTTCACAGGGCTCGCTTCGCCCGAATGGCCATCGACATAGATGGCAGCGTCCAGACGACAGATCCGGCCGAACAGGTTCTCGGCATTCTCGACCAGGTTCAGGAATGTATCGGGCAGGCCCTGGCCGCGCTGATCGGCAACATTGAGCGGCGGGCCGTCGCGGCTGATCCGGTATTTGTGCGCCAGCGCGTCCTCGCGCGGCATGTCACCGTCGCGCACAGCCTTCTGCATCACCAGCCAGCTCGCCGCCTGCATGAGCTTGGAGGTCAGCTCCATGCTCCAGGCCGCATAGGTCAGCCCCGCCTCGCGCGGCAGTGTCCTGGCCATGTCACGGCCCGGCCCGTCCAGATAGGCAGCGGTTTCCTCAACCAGCGCCATGCCGTCGACAAAGACACGTTCGAAAACGCGGCTCGCGGCAAATTCCGGCATGGTCCAGTCAGTATCGTCCAGTCTGTGGTCGGGTGTGATTGCCATGAAGTCTTCCGGGTCTTTGCCTGTGATCTGCAGCGCATGCTGGGGTGGACGCGAGTCCACCCAACAATCTAACGCGCGCGAGGTTTAAGGGGTCTTAAAGATTGCACGCTCATCGCTTGAAGAAATCGTCGGCGGCCGATTTGTGCGCCTGTTTTTTCCTGATTTCCGCTTCGCAGGCGGCGATCTCCGCCTTCAGCGTTTCGATCCGCGCCTCCAGCTCGTCGACCGACATTTTCTCCAGGTCGAGCTTGGCGGGTTTCGGGAGTTCGTCCTCGAACATTGATTGCGCGCCTCCATCCCTATAGGCCTTCTGCCCTCAGGCAAGGACAGGCGCGCGGCGAAATCAAGCCTTGAACTCGGATGTCAGGCTTAACCGCGCCCCAGGAGGACAGGACATGAGCGAGACAATGAAGGCGATTGTGGTGAAGGATGACGAGCCGCTGCAGCTGGCAGACGTCCCCCGCCCGGAGATCGGGCCGCACGAGGTGCTTGTGAAGGTTGCCGCTGCCGGCCTCAACCGTGCCGACCTCGTCCAGCGGGCTGGCCATTATCCCCCGCCACCTGGCGCCTCCGAGATCATGGGGCTGGAATGTTCGGGCACCGTCGCAGCCATCGGTGAAAAGGTGACGCGCTGGAGCGAAGGCGACCGCGTCTGCGCGCTGCTGGCTGGGGGCGGCTATGCGCAGTTCTGCGCCGTCGATGAAGGTTTGCTCCTGCCGGTGCCGGAAAACCTGACCCTGCTGCAGGCCGCTGCCCTGCCTGAGGCGATGATGACGGTCTATGCCAACATCTTCATGCGCTGCGCCTTCAAGAAGGGCGAAACCGTGCTCATCCATGGCGGCACGTCGGGCATCGGCTCGATGGCGATCCAGATGGTCAAGCAGGCCGGCGCCAGCGAAATCTGGACGACGGCTGGCTCGGCGGACAAGTGCAAGGCCGCCGAGACGCTCGGGGCGACCCGCGCCATCAACTACAAGGAAGAGGACTTCGAAGAGGTGGTCAAATCCGGCGGCGGCGCCGATGTCATCCTCGACATGGTGGGCGGCGACTATGTCCAGAAGAACATCTCCGCCGCCCGCGTGAACGGCCGGATCTGCAACATCGCCTACCTTAACGGCTCGAAGGTCGAGGTGAACCTGATCTACCTGATGATGAAGCGGCTGATCCTGACCGGCACGACGCTGCGCGCGCGTCCCGTTGAGGAAAAAGCGGAAATCCGGGCGGCCATCGAGGAACAGTTCTGGCCGCTCGTGGCCTCTGGCGACATCCGCCCCGTCATCGACCAGACATATCCGCTCGACGAGGCTGAGGCTGCGCAGGCGCGAATGGCCATGGGCGGACATATCGGCAAGATTCTGCTCAACGTCGCGGGCTGATTTCCCCCGGCACCGCCGGTCACCCGCAGCGAACCTCATGAATCGACTGGTTCACACGCTATGAGTGTGTAAAAGTATCCCTGCGCAGGGATATGCCTGCTGTTACCGCGACCGCAGGAAGGCGATGCCCGAACGCTACAAGGCCCTTCAGCACAGCTATGAACAGCTGGAAGCCGACTTCCACATGCTGGCCAATTCAATCCCGCAACTGGCGTGGATGACCCGGCCGGATGGCTGGATCTTCTGGTACAATCAGCGGTGGTTCGACTACACTGGAACCACGCTGGAGGAGATGCAGGGCTGGGGCTGGCGGCAGGTCCATCATCCCGACCATGTCGACCGTGTCATCGAACGGATCAGCCAGGCCTTCGAGACAGGCGAGCCGTGGGAAGACACCTTCCCGCTGAAAAGCAAGGACGGGGAGTATCGCTGGTTCCTGTCACGCGCCGTTCCGATCCGCGACAGCGACGGCAATATCATCCGCTGGTTTGGCACGAATACGGACGTCACCGAACAGAAGCGCCTGGAGGAACGCCAGGCCCTGCTGATGCGGGAGATCGACCACCGAGCGAAGAATGTGCTCGCTGTCGCGCAATCGGTCGTCAGCCTGACGCGTGCTGAAACAGTTGAAGGCTACAAGGAAGCCGTTGAGGGCCGCATCGGCTCGCTCACCCGCGCCCATAGTCTCCTGGCCGCGTCCCGCTGGGACGGCGCAAACCTGCACGCGCTGCTGCAGGAGGAGACCGAACCCTTCAATTCTGGTGACGAATGCCGGGTCACGCTCAAGGGTGACAGTGTGCTGCTGGCCCCTGACGCAGCCCAGTCGCTGGCGCTGATCTTCCACGAGCTGGCCACCAATGCCGCAAAGTATGGCGCCCTGTCGCATCAGAGCGGCCACCTTGACGTGACATGGACCAGCGAGCGCGATGCGGTGCATATCTGCTGGCGGGAATCGGGCGGACAGGCGGTGGCCGCACCCGAGCAGACTGGCTTCGGCACACGGTTGCTGGAACGGATTATTGCCGGCGCGCCGGGCGGCACGCTCAAGCGGACCTGGCATGAGACCGGGCTGCAGGTCGATATCGAGATCGCCGCAAGCGATGCCCAGCCTGACGAAATGGCGCGGCAAGCCGAATCCAAAAAACAAACCCAGCCTCGCAAGGCGCAGCCTCTGATACTGGTCGTCGAGGATGAGCCGCTGACCGCCATGGACCTTGAGGTCCGCCTTCAGGACGCTGGATTCGAAGTGATCGGCCCGGTCGACTCCGTCGCCAGCGCGCGGGAGATGATCGGCGACCTGAAACTCGACATCGCGCTGCTCGACAGCAATCTTTCGGGCGAGCGGTCCTACGGCCTGGCCGAGGACCTGGTGTCCTCCGGTATCCCGGTTGTCTTCTGCACCGGATATGAGGAACTGGACGAGCTGCCCGACATCCTTCGCGAATGCGCGATCGTGCCGAAACCCTTCCGCAACGATACGCTTTTCGGCACGATCTCGGCGGCCATGAAGCCGCCCGGCCGCCCGCAGGGCTGAGCCCCAAAGGTTAACCAGGGTTAAGCGCACATTAACCAGAATACTGGCGTTATCAACGGGTTAATCCGGGGAACGCGCCATGGCCAATCTGCTGCGAAACGTCATCACCGCCCATCACTGCCGCTCGACCCACCACTTCATCGTGATGGATGCGCTCGGCCTGCTGGACGCCAAGGACGCAGACGGCTGGCATGACCTGATGCTGAGCGAGCATGCCTCGCTGCTGGCGGGCGCCAAGGCTCCCGATACCGAATTCAAGGATTTCCGGAATCACGTCCTGCACGTCTCCGAAGGCGAATGGGGCGGGGCTCGCGACGCGGCGGCTGAATGGTATGGCAAGGCCGTCGGCGCCCTGCGCGAGAAGAAGTGGAGCCATGCCGCCTATGCGCTCGGCGTGCTCAGCCACTATTACGCCGACCCGATCCAGCCCTTCCATACCGGCCAGAGCGAGGAAGAAGGGGCCATTCACCGCGCCCTGGAATGGTCGATCGCAAAGTCCCGGGCGGAGATCGTCCGCCGGATCGAGCTGAAGGGCTATCCCGACATTGAGGCTGGCATGGGGTCCGGCTTTGTCTCCGACATGGTGCTCGCCGGCGCGCAGCGCTCGCATCCGCACTATCAGGACTTCATCGACCATTACGACATCCATGCCGGGGCGAAGAACCCGCCAGCCGGCCTCGACGAGACACTGCTCGAGATCATTTCCGACCTCGTTGCCTATGCGACCAAGGGGATGAGCGTCCTGTTCTCACGCGCCTTCGCCGAGGCCGCCGTGACGCCGAAAAAGGTCAACATCACCGTGCGCGGCTATCTCGCTACGCTCGATATCCCGGTCCAGTGGGTCACGAAGAAGATGGAGAACGCGGCCGACCGCAAGACGGTGGCGGCGATGTACAAGGAGCTGACCGAGACCGGCAAGGTGGTCAAAACCCTGCCCGATGACGACAAGGCCATCCGCGCAATGCACGCCAAAACCGTGCTGCGCGTGCCCTTGAAAGAGCTCGATGCGAAGCCGCTCGCCCCGCTCGGCTCGAAACATGTGCCCCGGGCCGCCATGCCCGAGACTGCTACAGGATCGCAAGATGCGACTCGCGCTTCAGCGCCGCCGAAATCCTCTGCCGCGGTTGAAAAAGCCGTCACCGAAACGCCCGAAGCCGCACCTGCGCCCAAAGCCCCCGCGCGCGCAGAGCCGGACGTGGCCGAGGACTCCCGCCTGACGCTCGACAGCGATGTCGTGGACGCGCCGTCCATCGGGAAGAAGACGGCCGCCCGGCTCAACGCCATCGGGATCGAGACCATCCGGGACCTGATGGGGATCGATCCGGTGACCACCGCCGAAGCCCTTGATGTTGGCCACATCACCGCCGAAACCGTTCTCGACTGGCAGGACCAGACCGCGCTGAAAATGGCGCTGCCGAGCCTTCGGGTTCACGATGTCCAGCTTCTGGTCGGCGCCGGCTTCCGCTCGATCGACGATGTCGCAGAGGCCCGGGCCGGCGAGCTCTTCGCCGCCGCCAAGGCGCACTTCGAAAAGCCGGAGACGCGCCGCATCATCAATGACAACAACGCGCCCGACCCGGAAGAAGTCCTGCACTGGATCGAACTTGCGAAAGAGGCCGTCTAGCGGCTCACTCCGCCGGTTCGCCCGACGCGAGCAGCGCCTCGACCGCGCGCCGGTGTCCACCAATCGGGTCATCGAGGGGGAAAACCTCCAGCGCCACGTCCGGCGTGATGCCGGTTTCCTCGTACAGCACGCCATCGGGCGACAGGAAGCGCTCGTTCGACAGCTCGGCCACCCAGCCATTCGGCACGGGTTTTGACAGCACCGTGGAAAAGCTGCCGCGCGTTGTGGCGCCGTAATGCGTCACATTCGGCAGCTGGCGCAGGGCAACCGTGGCAATCTCGCCGCCGCTTACCGTGACATCGCTGGTCAGCAGCTTGACCGGACCTGTGTAGCGAATGTGGCCGGCGGGCGCGATGACCCGCTCACGCGCAGGCACGCCCGTTCCCGGAACCTCGGTCGCATAGGCTTCGAAGGCCTGGTCAGCGAAACGGCTGGCGAGGCGGCGGGAAATGGCGTCATAGCCGCCGCGATTATTGGAGAGGTCGAGGATGACGAACTCGCTTTCGGCCATGGCCGTCAGCGCCGCGTCCATCACCTCGTCGAAGACTGAAAACTCGGCCTCGCGAAAGGTGGGATCGCCAATGTCCACACCGCTGAACCCGCCCATCTGGAGGATCTGGATGTAACCGACCCGGCCATCGCCGATCGTGCCCCAGAGGATGCGGTCATTGCCGACATGCTGGCTGCCGGCGTCCAGGATCTCCTCTTGCAGCGCCGTGAAGATGCCGATCAGCCATTCGGTCTCGCGGCCCTCACCCCGGATGAAGGAGAGCGTTTCGCCAAGCCCGTCCTGCTGGCGGCGAAGCCCCTCTCCCATTGGCGCAATCAGCTTGGTGTGGGAGTCGCTGAACCCGTCGATCATGCCGGCGAGGACATCGAACAGCGCCGCGTCGGCCATATCGTCCGACACGTCGCCGCGCGCAGCCGCGACACGGGCCTGCCAGTCAATATCGCGCACCTCGAAGAAGGCATAATTCTCCGCCACCAGCTCGGCGAAATAGTCGAAGACGGCGCTCGGCGTTGCGCGTTCAGGCGAAACGTCCGTGCAGGCGCCGGGCAGCGCATCGATCCGCGTGTTGAAGATTTCGGTGTCATCGGGCAGCAGCTGCAGGATCAGCGCATCGCCGCCCGGCCCGGCGCGGTAATAACGGTAGTCCAGCGCCAGCGTATCGGTTAGACCCCGGGCGGCTTCAGGCGTCTCGAAGCAGAAGGACTGCGTGACCTGGTACTGGGTCATGCCGTCCGGCGTGATGTCGAAAATCCAGCCATAGCCCTCAGACCGCCAGAGGCCGAGCACATCTTCCGGCAAGGCTGCGAAGCCGGTGATCTCCTGCGTGTCGCCGAATGCGGCGCGGTCGAAGGCGGGCGCCTTCTCTTCGCTTGCGCAGGCCGCGGCCAGGCAAGCCGTCACCGCCACGATCAGAGCTCTCACCATCGTCATCGCTTCCTCTCCAGGACGTGACTGGCTATGCGCCGCTTACTGCTTCGTCAATTGCGTATGGCGGCTCGTCATTTGGCGTAATGCAGGCAACCGTCATCATCGGCTTCCGCCATCCCTGCGCCATCCGTCGACCGGACGTCTCCTGCACGTCACCGCCGGGCAATTAAATTCCGTGGAGCCGGCCTCACTACAAACCCTGACTTCCCAATCCGACCCCGAACCATTATACTACGCGTCGTTAGGACACTATTCCGTCCCGGAACCCTGACCGCCCGGCCCGCAAGGCCGGGCGGCTGCGTTTCAGGGACCAAGCAAACGGAGCCCAAAATGGCCGATATTCTGATGCCGAAGGCGACGGCCGTCTGGCTGATCGACAACACGACGCTGACCTTCAAGCAGGTCGCCGACTTCTGTGGCCTGCATACGCTCGAGGTGAAGGGCATCGCCGATGGCGACGTCGCCGAGAACATGCGCGGCGTCGATCCGATCTCCGGCGGCGAGCTGACGCGCGAGGAAATCCGCAAGGGCGAGGCAGACCCCGACTATGTGCTGAAAAAGGCCGAGTCGAAGATCGCCCACATCCCGCAGCCCAAGCGCAAGGGCGCCCGTTACACCCCGGTGGCGCGCCGCCAGGACAAGCCCGATGCGATCGCCTGGTTCATCCGCAACCACCCGGAAGTGACCGATGCGCAGATCTCCAAGCTGATCGGCACGACCAAGGCGACGATCACCAATGTGCGCGACAAGACGCACTGGAACTCGCAGAACATCAAACCGGTCGACCCGGTGACGCTGGGCCTGTGCTCGCAGATCGAACTCGACGAAGTGATCGCCAAGGCCGCCGACAAGCGCCGCAAGATGGACGCTCAGAAGCAGTCGGAAGTTTCAGGCCCGGGCCTCGCGCCCGCCGAGGATACCGACGCGCAGGCGGCCTCAGACGACCGGAACAAGGAAGAGCCGAACGCCGACGATATCTTCTCGGCCTTCAAGAACTAGCCGCGTTCCGCATCCGGACGTTAAAGAGCCCGCCGCGACTCTCGTGGCGGGCTTTTTCTTTGCTTGTCGGGCTGAGGGGGCCAGGAACAGACGGCAGCCATACCGGAATCAGACTGAAAATGTACTGGAATCGTACTGTTTTAAGACCGTCCGTCCCACAATCGCTCCTCAATCCTTCCGCGGGAAGTTCTTGACCGCATCCGCCAGGCTATGGCGCGCGCTTCCCGGGCGCAGGGGCTTGGGCTGGCTCTCATGTGGGGCCCAGCCGGACAGCCAGACAATGTTGAAGGTCGCCCTCAGGCGGCCATCCGGATCACTGTAGCGCTCGGCATAGAGCTCGCTCATCCGCATCAGCACGGCCGGTGACAGCGGCCGCCGCGGCCCCTTTTCGCCGGTCAGGAAGGCGGCCTGCTCACCCATCCCCTTGATATCACGCATCAATTTGAGCGGGTCGTCATAGCGCACCGTCACCGTGTCAATGTCCGCGACGGGCAGGGCAAAGCCAGCCCGCTGCATCAGGGCTGCCATGTCCTGCAGGCCCGGCAGCGGCGAAAGCCGCGCCGACGCGCCGCCATGGATCTCCGACTCAGCTTCGATCAGGCAGGCCCTGAGCTCGGCCAGCGTCCCGCCGGCAAACAGGCAGCCAAGGAACAGCCCGTCCGGCTTCAGCCCCTGCCGTATCCGCACCAGCATCCCCGGCAGATCATTCACCCAGTGCAGGCTGAGCACCGACGTCACAAGGTCATACCGCCCTGTTTCAAAAGCATCTTCTTCCTCGTCGAGTTGGAACGCCTCAAGGCCGTCGGCTTTCATCCTGGCGACAAATTCCGCCGAAGCATCCGCCGCGTCCACGGCTCCGACCCGGCCGGAGGCCCGCAGCTTCTGCGCGGCCCGGCCAACATGGGCGCCAAGGTCCAGCGCGCGCTCGAACGTCTTGGTCGTGTCCATCAGCCGTTCGACGAGCTGACTCGACTCCCGCTCCTTCAGGAAGGCATAGTCATCGTAACGGGCAGCCGCCCGGTCGCGGTGCAGACGCACCAGGTTTCGGTCGAACAGCTTGGGTGGGGCAGTGGCCATGGGGCTCGATATGGACCGGCTGAGCCGTTCAGCAAAGGCCGGATTGCGCTCACTCGGTGATTTCATCTGGCCGCCGCGCTCGCTGCTGACCGGCCAGAGCCATGTCGGGCCGGGCCTGATCCCGCCGGAAGACTTCGCGAAGCTCAGCTTCCTGAATGGCAGCGGCTGCCGCCTCTGCGCGATGCCAGCCGAGAGCGATCTCGGTGATGCGACGCTGTGCGGCGCCTGCGCGGCCAAGCCGCCACCGTGGCAGGCGGCCCGCGCGGCCCTCGAATATGACGATGCCTCACGCAAGGCCGTGCTGGACCTGAAGCGCGCGGGCCGGCGTGACGGCCTGCCTGTCTATGCCGCCTGGATGGCACTTTCGGCCGCCGACATCCTCCCGGCGGCCGACCTGATTGTTCCGGTACCGCTACACTACAGGCGCCTGGCCAGCCGCGGTTTCAACCAGTCCGGCTGGCTGGCGGCCGCCCTCTCACAGCGCACTGGCAAGCCCTTCGCGGCCGACGCGCTTGTCCGGCGCAGGCCAACCCCGACCCAAGGCGGTCTCACCGCCCGTGAGCGGCGCCGGAACGTGCGGGGCGCCTTCGCCGTGCGCCCGTCGCGCGCCGACCGGATCGAAGGAGCGCATGTGCTGCTGGTGGACGATGTCTACACGACCGGCGCAACCCTTTCGGCATGCACCCGTGCCCTGAAAAAGGGCAAGGCGGCCTCAGTCAGCGTGCTGGTGCTGGCGCGCGTTGTCAGGCCGACGGATGTCACCATATAGAGGGCTCAACAGGATATTTTCCGGAGCAGACATGCAAGAGGTCACCATCTACACACGCGCCTTCTGCCCCTTTTGCACAAGGGCCATCAGCCTGCTGAAGCAGAAGGGCGTCGACTTCAAAGAAATCGATGCCGGTATGGACCCTGACAAGAAGCAGGAAATGGTTTCGCGGGCGAATGGCGCGCGGACCTTCCCGCAGATCTTCGTCGGTGACACCCATATTGGCGGCTGCGACGAGATGATGGCCCTCGAACGCGCTGGCAAGCTCGATCCGATGATCGAGGCCGTCTGACGGGGAGCATAATCGATGATCCGCTATGCACTGGAATGCAGGGATTGCGAGGCCGGTTTCGAGGGCTGGTTTGCGTCTTCTGATGCCTTCGAGACACAGCGTGACAGGCATCTTATCACATGCCCGAACTGCGGCGGCGCCGACGTGCGCAAGCAGATCATGGCACCATCGGTGCGCCCTTCGGAAAAGTCTGGCGCCTCCGACCCGGAACGGGTGTTCGGCAAGCTCGCGGCAAAGGCGCGCCAGCACATCGCCGAGAATTATGACTATGTGGGCGACGGCTTCGCCGAGGAAGCACGCAGCATGTATTATGGCGAGCGCGACCACCGGCCGATCTGGGGCGAGACGACCGCGCAAGAACGCGAGGCGCTGCAGGAAGAAGGCGTGCCGGCCGCCCCGCTACCGCCCGCTTTCGTGCCGCCGCGCCAAGACGACAAGTCAAAACTCAACTAGGAACTGTCCAAACCGGACAGATGCGACGGCTTGGCCGCTTGACGGCGCGCGCATGCTCAATAAAAACGGCTTCGATTCAGGTACGGAGAGCGCCAGATGGCTTCGAGCGAATACACGCACGGCGAAATGAAGATCGACGCCCAGTCGAAAATGTATGACGGCTTCATGAAGGCCAGCGCCTGGGGCGCGCTGATCCTGCTGATTTCCGTTGGCTACATGGTCTTTACCCTGTCGATGGGCATCAACTGGCTGGTCTCGCTGGTTCTCTGCGCCGGCGCAGGTATCGCGATTGGCATGATCATGGGAATGGGCGGCGCCTGGATCGCAACGGTGGTTGCGCTGGCCGGCCTTGCCATCTTCATCCAGCTGCTGATCTTCCTGATCGGGCTGGTCGTCTAGCAAGCCCCCTCAAAGTGGCCGCGCCCACTTTCTGAGATCATCGACAAACATGTCTGGCACTTCCATCGCTGCGAAGTGCCCGCCTTTTGGCATGTCCGCCCAATGCTGGATATTGTAGGCCCGCTCGCACCAGCTGCGCGGCGGCATCAGCATGTAAGTGTCGCCGGGATAATTGGCGAAACCGGTCGGCACCTCGATGCGCTGGCCCTCAGGCAGTGTCCCGCCGCCCTCCAGGAAGAACGCCGCGTAGTACCAGACCGATGTCGCGATCGCATCATTCACCAGGTAGATCATCGCATTGGTGATGAGCTGGTCTTTCGAATAGACGCTGAAGAGATTGCCGTCGGGCACGTCCGACCAGCCGTGGAACTTCTCGATGATCCAGGCGGCGGTGCCGAGCGGTGAATCCATCAGCGCCATCGCCAGTGTCTGGGGCTTGGTCGCCTGCTCCATGAGGTAAGCGCCCTCGGCCTGCATGCTGGCCTGGCTTTTGGCGACCCATTCTTTCTCTGCGTCCGATTGCGGTGAGGCAGCGGCCGGGCGCAGGCCCATCATGTTGAGATGGATTGCCCGGCAGCCGCCTTGCGGCGCACTCGCCGGATGCTCGAATCCGAGCCATGAGGTGACCAGGCTGCCCCAGTCGCCGCCCTGCGCAAGATAGGTCTCGTAGCCCAGCACCTCACGCATCAGCGTGTTGAACAGGTTCGCCGTCTTTCGCTGGCCGATGGGTGCTGTGGGCTTTCCGGAAAAGCCGTAGCCCGGCAATGAAGGGATGACGAGGTCGAAGGCATCGGCGACGGAGCCGCCATGCTGCGAGGGGAAAGCGAGCGGGCCGATGGCGTCATAGAATTCGAAGAAGGAACCCGGCCAGCCATGGGTCATCAGAAGCGGCCGCTTGCCTTCAGCTTCACCGACAATGTGCAGGAAGTGGATATCGAGCCCGTCAATCTCCGCCTTGAAGTGTGGGTAGCGGTTAAGCTCGGCTTCGGCCGCCCGCCAGTCATAGCGGTCCAGCCAGTGCGCCTGGATATCCTTCATCACATCGGCTGACATACCAAATTGCCATGGGCCGCCCGCCGCCGGCGCGGGAAACCAGCGATAGGTAGCAATCCGCTCGCGGATGCGCTTGAGCGTCTCGTCTGCAATGTCGATTTTGAAAGGCCGTGCTTCGCCCATCCTGTCCTCCCGGTGTCTTGCTACCGGCAGAAAGGCAGGCCCGCCTCAGGGCGTCAATGTCGCGTTGGGGAAAGTCCCGACCGAATCCTAGGCGTCAGGGAAACCTTCATTCACAGAATTGAAGTGTCCGGAAGTCGTGTCGCCAATGGCCGCAATGCCGCCGACAACCGCGAGCGCGAGAAGGCCGATCAGCAGCGTGTACTCAACGGCGCTTGCGCCGCTGTCGCTCCGCCGGAACTTGCTGATGAGACGCTGGACCATGCCGCCCCCTAAAAACGCTCTGACAAAGCCTCGAAAAGCGGGATGTCCGCTGGCGGGGCCGGATAAGTCTTCAGGTCGGTGGGCTTGACCCACTCGATGGCCTGGCCTTCGAGCGGAACAGGTTCGCCTTTCCAAACCCTGAGTATATACAATGGCATGAACAGGTGAAATTTCGGATAATCGAAACTGGCAAAGTTGAAGGATTGCAGATCACCCGGCGCTGCCTCAACCTGTAGCTCTTCCTTCAGTTCGCGGCAGAGCGCCGCTTCTGGCGTTTCGCCGGATTCCACCTTTCCACCGGGAAACTCCCAAAGACCGGCCATCGATTTACCCTCGGGGCGACGGGCCAGCAGGACCCGGTCCTGCGCATCCATGAGCGCTGCAGCCACGACGAAAACCAGAGGTTTTGTCATGTCCGGTAGGCGCCGTTTATGTCGACATAGGCGTGTGTGAGATCGCACGTCCAGACCGTCCAGGCAGCATCCCCGGCGGCGACATCGACGCGGACCGATATGTGGTCTCCGGCAAAGTGCGCGCTGGCTCTTGCCTCGTCATAGCCGGGCGAACGCATACCGCCCTCGGCGACTAGATGGTCCCCGAACCAGATACGCATCTCATCCTTGGAGATCGGCTCCAGCGACTTGCCGACCGCCATGACGATCCGGCCCCAATTGGCATCGCCCGCTGCCATCGCGGTCTTGATCAGCGGCGAGTTCGCGATGTGCATCCCGATCGTCTTTGCGGACGCCTCGCTGACGGCACCTTCGATACGGATCTCGACGAATTTCGAGGCCCCCTCCCCATCCTTCACCAGTTGGTGGGCAAGGTCGCGGAACGTCTCGTCGATCAGCGCGCGAAAGGCTTCCAGCCGCGGATCGTCGGCCGATTCGATGAGCGGCGCGCCGGACCCGCCTGTCGCAAACAGCATGCAGCTGTCCGATGTCGATGTATCGCCATCGACCGTGACCGAATTGAGCGACCGGTCCACCGAGCCGCGCAACAGCGTATCCAGCACTTCGGGCGTCAAGGCGGCGTCGGTGAAGACGTAGCAGAGCATCGTCGCCATGTTCGGCATGATCATGCCCGAGCCCTTGAGAATGCCGGCAACAGACACCTCGACCCCGTCGATCTCGCAACTGCCGCCGGAGGCTTTCGGGAATGTGTCGGTGGTCATGAAGGCGCGGGTGCACGCTTCCCAGTCCGGCGGCGCCAGCCGGCCCGACAGGTCCGGCAGCATCTGGCCCATATAGTTCGGGTCCGGCAGCGGCTCGCCGATCACGCCCGTCGCTGCCAGGAAGCACTCCTCGCGCGGAACACCCAGGGTCTCGACCATCGCCTTCAGCGTCGCATCGTTCTTGAGCACACCGGCCTTGCCAGTGAAGGCGTTGGAATTGCCGGCATTCACGACAAGCGCCCTCGCCTTCCCCTTTCCCGCCTTGAGCGCCACACGGCACCAGTCGACATCCGCCGAAGCCGTGTGCGAGCGCGTGAAAACCCCGGCCGTGCTTGTGCCGTCCGGCAGGACGAACAGGAAGACATCGTCGCGCTCGACACCGCGCCTGGCGTAAAATCCCCGGGACGCGGTCGCCGCGAGCACGCCTTTGACGGCCGGCAGCGTGGGAAACGCCGCCGGGGCGAAGGGAGACGGTTTCAGCTTCATTGAATCGGTTCGTCCTCGGCACTTTCAGATGGGGCCGGGTCTTCGCTGCTGGCGTCCGGCTCGTCCAGCAGCTCGGTTGGGTCCGGCTCTTCCAGGTAGGACAGGTCCGGCGGGCCGCCATCACGCTGCTGGATCGATGCGTCCGCGCGCAGCTGGCGCAGGATCTTGCTGATCTCCGTGAAGGTCAGATAGGTCACGATTTCCGGGCGCATCTCGTCCTTCGTCTTGGGCGGACGCGTGCGCCGCTCTTCGACCTTCAGGATATGCCAGCCCTGTTCGGACTCGAACGGCTCGGAAATCTCGCCGACGGGCGTGTCGGCGATCACCGATGGAAACGGATCGATCATCTCGTTCGGGGCGACCCAACCAAAAGAGCCGCCATCGAGGCGCGTGCGGGTGTCCTTGGAGTTTTCGAAGGCGAGCGTCGTGAAATCGGCGCCGCCACGGGCCTTGCGCAGGACCTCTTCGGCCACTTCCTGCGTCTCGACGAGGATATGGCGGATGCGCACCTCGTCATCGAGCTGCTGCAGCTTGACCTGCTCGTCATACATCTTGTCGATGGCCGCCTCAGTGACTTCGGTCGAAACGAGGTTCTCCATCAGGAAATTGCCCAGCAGGCGCTCGCGGGCCGTCTCCAGCCGGCGCTGGGCCTGGGGGGACCGGTCGAGACCGCGGCGCACCGCTTCCTGGGCCAGCAGGCGCTGGTCGATCAGTTGCTCAAGCACGGTCTGGTATTCGGTATGGTCAGGGCCGAAGGACTCGCCGGCTTCGATGCGCCCCTGGGCGACGGCTTCAAGCTCAACGTCCGAGATATAGATCGGCTCTCCGTTCACGACAGCTGCTGTTGAGGCGTCGAAACCGACCTGCCTGTCGCGGACTGGCGTGCCGACAGGATCGCATCCGGTCAGAGCCAGCATGCCGCTGAGCGCGGCGCCCAGAATGAAGTAACGGGAGGATTTCATGCAAATTCCCAATGTTGATGCTGCAGCCGCCTGCATTGACACCCCCTGAGCGGCTTCTTAAGTCTCCGGCGGCGACTGGTCGAGAGGTTAGTTTGCCCGGCGCGCACGCGAAGCTAGTGTGCACCTTCTGTCAATCACTTGAAGGCAGGAGGGCCTAACCAAGTCAACAGCGCAGTTTGGTACCCGGTTCAATGCTTTCAGTTGCCCGTAAACTCTTCGGTTCTTCCAATGACAGGAAAATCAAGCCGATGCGCAAGCGTGTTGAGAAGATCAACGCGCTTGAGCCACAAATGGAGGCACTTTCCGACGAGGAATTAAGGGCCAAAACCACAGAATTTCGAGAGCGTCTCGAGCAGGGCGCGAAGCTCGACGACTTGCTTGAGGAAGCCTTTGCAGTGGTCCGCGAGGGCTCGAAACGTTCGCTCGGCATGCGACATTTCGACGTCCAGCTGATCGGCGGCATGGTCCTGCACGAGGGCGCGATTGCGGAAATGCGCACCGGTGAGGGCAAAACGCTGGTGGCCACGCTCGCTGTTTACCTCAATGCGCTCGCCGGCAAGGGCGTCCACGTCATCACCGTCAACGATTACCTCGCCAGCCGCGACGCGGAATGGATGGGCAAGCTGTACGGTTTCCTTGGCCTGACGACCGGTACGATCGTGCACGGCCTCGACGACCAGCAGCGCAAGGCGGCCTATGCCTGCGATATTACCTACGGCACGAACAACGAGTTCGGCTTCGACTATCTGCGCGACAATATGAAATATTCGATCGAGCAGATGGCGCAGCGCGGCCATGCTTATGCGATTGTCGACGAGGTCGACTCGATCCTGATCGATGAAGCGCGCACGCCTCTGATCATTTCCGGTCCGACCGACGACCGCTCCGACCTCTACCGGACCATCGACAAGTTGATCCCGCAGCTCGACGACGAGACTGATATCGAACTCGACGAAAAGCAGCGCTCGGTGATGTACACCGAGGACGGCATGGAGAAGATGGAGCGGATGCTCGAGGAAGCAGGCCTGCTGGAAGGCTCGCTCTGGGATCCGCACAACATCACCATCGTTCACCACGCCAACCAGGCGCTCCGGGCCCACAAGCTCTTCTTCAAGGACAAGCACTACCTGATGAAGGATGACCAGGTGATGCTGGTCGACGAGTTTACAGGCCGCATGATGGAAGGCCGCCGCCTGTCGGAAGGCCTTCACCAGGCGATCGAGGCCAAGGAAGGCGTCGATATCAAGCCCGAAAACCAGACGCTCGCCTCGATTACGTTCCAGAACTATTTCCGCCTCTATGAAAAGCTGGCCGGCATGACCGGTACGGCCATTACAGAGGCTGACGAATTTGCCGACATCTACAAACTCGAAGTCTTCCAGCTGCCGACCAACAAGCCGGTCCAGCGGATCGACGAGGACGATGTCGTCTATCGGATCGCCAAGGCGAAGTACCAGGAAATCATCAAGGAAGTCCGCGATGCGCGCGCCAAGGGCCAGCCGGTCCTGCTCGGCACCGCCTCGATCGAGAAATCCGAGATCATCTCGACGCTGCTGACCCAGGCCAAGATTCCGCACAATGTGCTGAACGCCCGCCACCACGAGCACGAAGCCGAGATCATCGCAGAAGCTGGCCTGCCCGGCGCTGTCACGGTGGCCACCAACATGGCTGGCCGCGGCACCGACATCCAGCTTGGCGGCAACTTCGAAATGCGCATGTGGAAGGCCGAGGATGAATTCCAGTCCAAGCACGGCCGCGAGCCGACCGAGGAAGAGCGCGCGCAGATGGAAGCCGAGATCAAGGCGTCCATTGAAGTCGGCAAGAAGGAAGCCCTCGCCGCGGGCGGTCTCTTCGTCATCGGCACCGAGCGCCACGAAAGCCGGCGCATCGACAACCAGCTACGCGGCCGGACAGGCCGCCAGGGTGACCCGGGCAAGTCGAAATTCTTCATCTCCGTTGAAGACGATCTGATGCGGGTTTTCGCTGCCGACCGCCTCAACTCGATCATGAAGAGCCTCGGCATCAAGGAAGACGAGGGCATCACGCACCCCTGGATGAACAAGGCGATCGAGACGTCCCAGAAGAAGATCGAGCAGCGCAACTTCGAGATCCGCAAGAACGTCCTGAAGTATGACGATGTCATCAATGACCAGCGCAAGGCGATGTTCGAGCAGCGCCGCGACTTCATGGTGGCCGAGAACGTCACCGACGTTGTCACCGACATGCGCCACGATGTGATTGATGGCTGGGTTGCCCGCGCCATGCCGCCCAAGGCCTTTGCCGAGCAATGGGACGTCGACGGGCTCACCGAGACGCTGAAGAACGAGCTCGACCTCGACCTGCCGATCGCGAAATGGGCCGCCGAGGAAGGCGTTGCCAATGAAGAGATCGCCGAGCGTATCCGCGTCGCCTCCGACCAGCATTTCGAACAGAAGGTCGAACAGGCCGGCGCCAAGCAGATCAAGATGGTGGAAAAGCAGGTCCTGCTCCAGGTCCTCGACCAGCGCTGGCGCCAGCACCTGCAACAGATCGACCAGCTGCGGTCTGTCATCCACCTGCGCTCCTACGGCCAGCGCGACCCGCTGAACGAGTTCAAGGAAGAAGCCTTCAAGCTGTTCAACGACCTGCTCGACACGATGCGTGTCGAAGTGTCCCGCATCCTGATGAATATCCGCATTGCTCCGCCGCCGACTGACGAGCAGCGCGCGCAACTGGCTGCCGCCCGAGAGCAGCTCCTGAATCGCGAAGGCGTGCGGGAAACACACCTCGATCCCGACACCGGCGACAATGAGATGACCCCGGATGTCGTGGAAGGGCCGAACGACCCGCATGCTGGCCCACCGCTGCACCAGGCCGAGGCCGACTGGTCGAAAACGCCGCGCAATGCGCCCTGTCCTTGCGGTTCAGGCAAAAAGTACAAGCATTGCCATGGCTCGCTTACAGGCGCCGACCAGCAGCGCCTCTAGGCTGGCGGTACGGCTGTCGCAGCCGGGCGCGTTGGCATGAAGTCCAGGTCTGGCGTCTCCCCCAGCGCATAAGCGACGTGCTCCTGCAGGAGTTCCGTCACGATGGTGGCATCACCGGATAGACGCTCGGGCGGGATGATGGGGCCGAACGCCATGTCGAATTCGGCACGTTTCTTGTTCAGCAATTCATGGAAGAGCGTAATATCGCGCAGCTCGCCATTGATCTGGCTGAGCTTGTAGAACAGCCAGGAATTGGCCGCCTCGATATGCAGCGGCAGAATCGGCGCCTTCTGCTTGCGCGCCAGGCTCACCACGGTCGGGAACCATTCCTGCTCGGTCAGTTCACCATCAATCTTCTTGGCGAGCTTGCCCGAAGGAAAGATGACGATGCATTTTTCCTGTTCGAAGGCTTCGGCCGCCATGCGCAGCGTCTCGCGCGTCTTGGCCGGTGTGCGCTTGCTCGCAACCCATTCGATCGGGATCATGACGTCGGTGAAAGCCGGATTGACGCGCAGCGCATCGGCATTGGCGAAGAACACGACGTCCTCGCGCTTGCGCACAATCGCATCCCAGACAGCGACCCCGTCGGCCAGGCCCGTGGGGTGATTCGCGGCGATGACGACGCGGCCTTTTTCCGGGAGCCGGTCGAGATGGCGCAGATCGAGGCTGACATTCAGCTGCTGCGACAGATATTCAAACGATTGGCGCCCGGACAGCGTCATCAACGTATCGGCCATGCGCCGCGCTTTTCGGTAGCCGAGCGCCGAATACAGGACCGGCCGCACGATGGGCCAGCTCCAGTGGCCGGCAAAGCTCGGGCAGCGCTCCTCGATCAGCGTATCGACAATATGCTGATCAGGCTCGTCCAGGTCTTTCAGGAAAGCCGACGCGGTGGAATTTTTTTTGAGAATTTCTTCCGTCATCTCACGTGCTCAGCGGGCTGCAAAACCACGCCACATCTCCCTCAAACCCTTACTCTAACACAGTTTCCGGGCCCTGCACCGCCCCTCTAGCGGTCATGCAAGACTTTGAATTGTAAACATTTCAGCAAGTTTCGCTTTACCAACCCGTAATGCGTAGCTGCCAGTCTGTTCACAACTGAGGGGGAGCGCTGATGGTGCTCCGGAGTTGCTTGAACAGGGTAGAGTCAATGAAAGTTCTTTGGATTGAAGATCAGGAGCCGGTCCGGGACATGCTGAACATCGCGGCTGACAAGGCTGCGCGGGCGCGTGTCCAGATCGACCTGGTCCTGGCTCACACCCTGATGGAGGCCGAGCGCCGCCTGAGGCTTGAGCGATTCGATCTGGTGATCACCGAATTGACGCTGCCGGACAGCTATGATGGCGACATGACCATTGCGCGTATCGCGAATATGGGCGGTCACCGGATCGCTGTCTCCACAGCCAACCCCGACCGCGACAAGATTGTCGAGACGGCTGTGCGCTGCGGCTGCAATATCGCCCCGCAACCGGTCTTCAAGGCGGGTCTGCCCTATAACCGGTTCATCCAGCGGCCGGAAGCGATGCTCGATTTCATGTTCGACCTGATGGAGAATGCAGGCGCGCAATCCTCGCGCACGGCCGCCTGAGACAGCGCACCACACAAAAACTCCATGCGTTTCAGGACTGCTTGAGCTAGGCAGAAGACATGGAGTCCTTATCGCTATTTCCGGCAACGCTGACGCTTATCGCGGCGAATGTGCTGGCCAGCCTCTATGCGTGGCTGAACCCGGCTTTCCTGATGGCGAATGTGTTCGATATTGCGGCGATCCGTGAGAAGCGCGAATGGCACAGGCTCGTGACGTCCGGCTTCCTGCACCTGAACACCTTCCACCTCTTCATCAACATGTTCGTGCTGTTCCAGTTCGGCGCTGTTGTTGAAACCACGATCGGGACGGCGGGCTTCCTCATCGTCTACGCCGCCTCGCTGCTGGGCGGGAATCTCTGGGCGCTGCTGGAGAATTTCCGGACGCCCACCTATCGGGCCCTCGGCGCCTCGGGCGCGGTATCAGGTGTCGTTTTCTCTTTCTGCCTGTTTGCGCCGCTGACCCTGCTCTGGATCTTTTTCATCCTGCCGCTTCCGGCATTCGTCTTCGCCGTCTTGTTCATCGTGATCAGCACCATACTGGCGCAGCGCGAGAACCGCATGTTCGGGCATGAAGCGCATATTGGCGGCGCGCTGGCCGGCGTCCTCGCAACCATCGCCGTCGAGCCGGCATCGCTGTCCTATTTCGCCAGCCAGGTCTCGTCTTTCTTTGGAGGAGGCTGAGCCATGAGTGTTGAAGACGCCTATCGCCAGCGCGCGAAGGCCGGCCAGCTCAGCGAAGACCCGGCCCAGCTCGCCGCTGCCCGCCAGCTGGACGGCGTGCTCGACCGCATCCGCAATGCGCCATCCGGCGGCCTTTTCCGCAAGCCTCCGCACATTCGCGGCCTGTACCTCTGGGGCGGTGTCGGCCGCGGAAAATCAATGCTGATGGACCTGTTCCATGAACTGGCCCCCGTTGCATCCAAGCGCGTCCACTTCCACGAATTCATGGGCCGGGTGCATGACGAGATGAACGCCTGGCGCGAAATGGACGAGGGCGAGCGCCGCCGAGCCGCTCACCGGGTGAAAGGTGCCGGCAGCGACCCGATCCCGCCAGTGGCGAAATTGATCGCGTCCGAGGCGAAACTGCTCTGCTTCGACGAGTTCCAGGTCACCCAGATTGCCGATGCCATGATCCTCGGGCGCCTGTTCGAGCACCTGTTCGAGGATCGCGTCACCGTCGTCGCGACCTCGAACCGCCATCCGGACGATCTCTACAAGGATGGGCTCAACCGCCAGCTCTTCCTGCCCTTCATCGAGATGATCAAGGCACAGTGCGAAGTCTTCGAGCTGTCGTCGGAACGCGACTACCGGCTTGAACGCCTCACCGAGGCGCCTGTCTGGCACGTCCTGACGGGTGACGATGGCGAAGCCCGGCTCGATGAGGCCTTTGACCGGCTGACGCTGGGCGCGCATCCAAACCAGTGCTTCCTGCATGTGAAGGGGCGCAAGATCCTGGTGCCCAAGGAAGCGGCCGGCGTCGCGCGCTTCACCTTCTCAGAGCTGTGCGAGAAGCCACTCGGCGCGCGTGACTATCTCGCCGTCGCGGCCAATTTCCACACCGTCCTGCTCGGCGGCGTGCCCACGCTGTCACCGGACAAGCGCAATGAGGCCGCCCGCTTCGTCGCCCTGATCGATGCGCTTTATGAGGCCCGCGTCAAACTTGTTGCCACGGCAGCGGCAGAGCCCGACGATCTCTACCCATCCGGCGATGGCAGTTTCGAATTCCAGCGCACGGCCAGCCGCCTGCATGAAATGCGTTCGGAGGAATATCTGGCGCTCGAACATCGCGTGCCCCCGCGTGCGGAGGACCTGGAGCGAGACGCCAAATAAAAACCCCCGCCGGCGGGCAGGGGTTTTCAGAAACACAGTGTGTTCGGAACGCGCGCGACTAGACGCCGAAGCCCTTGAACTTGTCCTTGAAGCGCGACACGCGGCCACCGCGGTCGATGTTCTGCTGGCCGCCGGTCCAGGCCGGGTGGACCTTCGGGTCGATGTCCAGCACGAGGCGGTCACCTTCCTTGCCGTAGGTCGAACGGGTCTGGTACTCGGTTCCATCAGTCATGACGACAGTGATGAAGTGATAGTCGGGATGGCCTTCGGCTTTCATCGTCTCTAGTCCTTCGCGTCAGCGGCCAATCGCGTTACCTGCGCGCATTGGCCTCTGTGAAATTCGGAAAGCGGCGTCATAAGGGAAAGTCGCCACGCCTGCAAGGGGCTGACGGCAAGCAAGGTGTAATGGAATGAGCGAGACGAGCGACAGCGTAACCGAAGACCGCCGGGAAACGGCGTCCGATGACGCGATCAAGAACCGCCCGAAGGCCCGCAGCATCAAGCCGCTGGCCCTGCTCTGGCCATATGTAAAGCGCCATATCGGACTGGTCCTCATTGCCCTGGTCTTCCTTGTCGTGGCGACCATGGCATCGCTCGCCATCCCCTTCCTGTTCGGTGAAGCTGTCGATGCAGGCCGGGGCGGCGCAAGCGGCGCAGAACTGCTGGCGACGATCGACCGCTATTTTCTCTATGTCCTCGCCGCGGCGGTAGCGATGGGCGTGCTGAGCGCGCTGCGCTTCTACTTCGTTTCCCGTTTCGGCGAACGGGTTGCCGCCGACCTGCGGACCGATCTCTATGCCAAGCTGCTCAGCCTGTCGCCGCGCTTTCATTCATCGATCCGCTCCGGCGAGGCGGTCTCGCGGCTGACAGCGGACGTCTCCCTGATCGAGACCTTCCTTGGCTCATCGGCCTCGCTGGCCTCGCGCACGCTGCTGTCGACGACCGGTGCCATCATCATGATGCTGGTCACGAACTGGCAGCTCGGTGGCACGCTGCTCCTGATGATCCCGCTGGCCATGCTGCCTGTCCTCGTGATCGGGCGCATCATCCGGGGCGCCTCGAGCAAGGCGCAATCGCGGCTGGCCGAAGCCGGGGCCGATGCGAGCGAAGCGCTGGATGCGATCGAACTGGTTCAGGCCTATGGGCAGGAAGAACGCCGGCGCCTGTCCTTCACGGCCGCCGCAGAAGCCGTCTTCAAGGCCGGGCTGAAGCGCATCACCGCGCGCGCCTTCATGATCCTGGCGGTCTCGATCATGCTGCTGGGCGGTATGGTGGGCATCCTCTGGCTCGGCGCCCGCGCTGTGGCGAATGAGACCATGACACCGGGTGAGCTGACGCAGATGATCCTCTACGCCTTCTATGCCGGCTCGGGTTTCGGCATGCTGGCCGAGGTCTGGGGCGAGGTGATGCGCGCAGCCGGCGCCTCGGACAGGGCAAGCGAAATCCTGAAGGAAACGCCCGACATCCGCGCGCCGGAACAGTCTGCCCCGCTCGCCAGCCCGTCCACAGGCCATCTCGTCTTCGACAAGGTCGGCTTTGCCTATGACACGGGCGACCTGCCGGCGCTGAAAGACTTCTCGCTGGACATTGAGCCCGGTGAATTCGTGGCGCTGGTCGGCCCGTCGGGCGCTGGCAAGTCGACGGTCTTCCGGCTGGCCCTGCGCCTGTTCGACCCGCAGTCGGGGCGTATCCTTGTCGATGGCGTCGCCGCTGCCAGCATCGACCCCGCCCTCTGGCGGAGCCTCTTTGCCTACGCCCCACAGGAATCGGCCCTCTTCACCGGTACGGCGCGTGAGAACATCGCCTTCGGGTCGGTCGGCCCGGTCAGCGACGAAAAGCTGGTCAAGGCTGCGAAGATGGCTGAGGCGTGGAGCTTCCTGGAGGAGAAAGGCGGCCTCGACGCACATATCGGCCAGAAAGGGCGCTCCTTGTCGGGCGGCCAGCGCCAGCGCATCGCGCTTGCCCGCGCGCTGGTCCGCGAAGCGCCGATCCTGCTGCTGGATGAGGCCACCTCCGCCCTCGACAGCGAAAGCGAACGGCTGGTGCAGAAGGCCATCTCCACGGCAGCCGAAGGGCGCACGACGCTCGTCATCGCGCACCGCCTGTCGACTATCCGCCGGGCCGACCGGATCGTTGTCATGGACAAAGGCGCGATCGTCGAGCAGGGCACGCACGATGCGCTCGTCGCACAAGGCGGGCTCTATGCGCGGCTGGCCGAGATGCAGTTCGCCGCTCAGGCGGCGGAGTAGGCCTTAGTCCTCGCCGAAAGCCTTGGCCTTGCGCAGGCGCTCTTTCAGCTTCGGCAGCAGGGCTTCGTTCGCGGCGATAATGTTGCCCGTCGTCTGGACGTCGCCGCCATCGATTTCCTCGACCTGGCCATAGGCCTCGCGCACCAGCACGATGCCGGCAGCGATATCCCACGGCTTCAGGCCGCGCTCCCAGAAGCCGTCAAACCGTCCGGCCGCGACATAGGCAAGATCCAGCGCCGCAGACCCATAACGGCGAATGCCAGCCGTCACGGGCGTGACAGACGCGATTTCCTGGGAAAACGTGCGGTGGGCATGCTCGCCCTTGCCGACCCAGGGCGTCCCGGTCGCAAAGACGCCCTCCTCAAGGCGCTTGCGGCCCGCGACGATCAGCTTGCGCTGGTCGAGCCAGGCGCCGCGGCCCGTCTCGGCCCAGAAGATCTCATTCTTGGCGACATCATAGACGACACCGCAGAACAGCTTGCCCTCGCGTTCTAGCGCGATGGAGACCGCATAGTGCGGCTGGCCGTGCAGGAAGTTCAGCGTACCATCGAGCGGATCGACGATGAAGCGGTTCGACTTGTCCGTACCCTCGACCACGCCGCGCTCTTCCATGACGAAGCCATAGCCGGGGCGCGCCTTGGAGAGGCTGTCATAGATGATGTCCTCGGCGCGATGGTCCGCGTTCGAGACAAAGTCCGCCGGGCCTTTCTTGGAGATCTGCAAATTCTCCACCTCGCCAAAGTCGCGCGCAAGCGAGCGACCGGCCAGGCGGGCAGCATTGATCATCACGGTTCCGACGGGTGAGGGTTTGGACATGTCAGACCTTAGTCAGCGCGTTTGAGATAGGTCGTGTCGGAGGTCTGCACGACGATGCGCTCGCCCACGCCCACGAATGGCGGGACCATCACACGGATGCCGTTCTCGCAGACCGCCGGCTTGAAGCTGTTGGCCGCTGTCTGGCCCTTCACGACCGGCTCGGTTTCCTCGATGGTCAGGATCACCTGGTCGGGCAGGGAAATGCCGATCGGCTTTTCCTCGTAGAATTCGATGACCACAGTCATGCCATCCTGCAGGAAGTCGCCCTGGTCGCCGATGAAATCCTTCTGGATCTCGATCTGCTCGAAGGTCTCCTGGTCCATGAAGGCATAAGCCTCACCGGCATCGAACAGGAACTGGTAGTCGCGCTGCTCGAGGCGGACCTTCTCCACGGTCTCGGAGGAACGAAACCGCTCATTGAGCTTCGATCCGTTGATCAGATTGCGCAGCTCGACCTGATTGAATGCGCCGCCCTTGCCGGGCTTCACGGAGTTCGTTTTCACGGCGCGCCAGACGCTGCCCTGATGCTCGATCACGTTCCCCGGCTTGATTTCATTGCCATTGATCTTGGCCATCTTCGTAGAGACTCCTGCTGGTCCTAGTGGGCGCGAGGTAGCCGCGTGGCCCGCACTGGTCAAGAAGCGGTTGGCTGCTTGTATGGACACTCACTGAATTTTCAGCTTTCTTCTGAATGACTTGCAGCAGGCCAGCGCAACGGGGAAACACATGGATATGCTGTCGAATTTCCTGAGCTTCGAGAAACCAATGGGCGAGGTGCTGACCAAGTTCCTCTTCTATGTCGGGATCATATTCATCGTGCTCTGGGGCCTGCGCACCGAGTGGCACTGGATCATGTATTTCGACAATGACTGGGACCGCGCGCTCTGGGGCGTCATCTGGACACCGATTGCCACCATCCTGCGTCTGCTGGCCCTGCGGGTCGGTGCAGAGCTCGCCCTGTCGGTCCTGCGGCTCGACAAGACGAAGGCCTAGAACGCGGCTTCGGCCTCATCCAGCGCGGCATTGAAAGCGGCCACGGCGGCGGCCGGACCATCGGCGTGCGACCAGACGGCTGCGCTCACCGCCACGAAATCAGCCCCCGCCAGCGATATCTCTTTTGCGGTGTCCGGCGTGATCCCGCCGATGGCGACGCACGGAATTTCCATCACGGCCTGCCACCAGGAGAGCAGCTCCGGCTCGGCGGGCACGGTGTCGGCCTTGGTCTGGCTTGGGAAGAACGCCCCGAAGGCAACATAGTCGGCGCCCTGCTCACCAGCTTCCATCGCCACATGACGTGAGTTCTTCGCCGTCGCTCCGATGATCGGAGCCTTGCCGAGGCGCTTGCGTGCATCCTTCACCCGCATGTCGAGATGGCCGAGGTGAACACCGTCCGCCTCGATTTCGGCGCAGACACCGACGCTGTCATTGATGATGAGCGCGATGTCGCGGTCCCGGCAAAGCGGCAGCAGCGCCTCAGCCACGGCCTTCGTCTTCGCCTCGTCCACCTGCCCGTCCGGCTTGATGCGCACCTGCAAGCAGGCCACGTCGCCGCCTTCCAGCGCGGCCTCGAACAGGCGCACGAACCCCGCCACATCCTCGATGTCCGGCGGGGTGATCAGGTAAAGGCGCGTGCGCTGGCGTTTCGGCTCTGTCATGGCGCCCTGACTAGACCGCCGGGCGCGAAGAGGAAAGCCCGCTCAGCTGAAGTCCGGCGTGAAGCGGATATTGTCCTTCTCCAGCCCTTTCAGGACGACGTCGAGCCCGCCTGACTTGATCATCCATTCGAGGCGATGGTCGCGGTATTCACGCTTGAACAGGCCCGCTTCGACAGCGCCGCTGACATCCTGCATGCCGGAGATGGAGTCCAGGGCTTCCTGGGCGGCCGTCGAAACGCTTGGGCGGGCCATGGCCCGGGCCTGCCAGGCGGCCAGCGCGCTGCCTTCAGGCGGGGTGAGGCCGAACCCGGCCGAACCGTTCACATAAGGAATAACCGAGAGATCGCCCCAGCCGAAGGTCTCGCCATTGAACCAGTCGCGCCGGCCCAGTTCGCGCTCCAGCCAGGCATGCAGCCCGGCCACCTGCTGGGCCGCGCGCGACTCGATCTTTTCCTTCAGCGCGCCCGTTGCGCGCTTGAAGTGGTTGAGCTCGCCGAGCCCCCAATTGATCGGCTCGTAATGGCAGTCCATCACATCCTCGATGATGCGCACCCGCGCACGGTCGGCAGGGGCGGCCGGCAGCATTGGCGGGATCGGCCATTTGTCTTCGATATATTCAAGGATCACCGTCGAATCGAAGATCGCGGTATCGCCATCGCGCAGCAGAGGGACCTCGCCGCGCGGATTGCCGTTCATGAACTCGTCCGGCGTATCACCTGTCCCGATACCGCTGGGCAGGCGGGTTTCGAAATCGATGCCTTTCTCCCGGAGCGAGATCTTCACTTTCTGGGCATAGGGCGAAAGTGGGTGTTCGTAGACGATCAGCATAAGGTGTCCTTCCTTTTCGCGAAGGACTGGGCCTCTCGTCGCCTTGCGGAAAGCAAGCCTATTTCGGTTTGTGAATCCGTTTTGTGCTGGCGGGGTATTTCTCCAGCGCTTCGCCCTTGCGGCGCGGCCGGGGCGAGAACCCGCCGCCGCAATTGGGGCATTCGCCCTTGTGGACGTCGCGCACGCACGCCTGGCAGAAGGTGCATTCAAACGAGCAGATCATCGCGCCGGTCTGGTCGGCCGGCAGGTCCTTGTCGCACGTCTCACAGGAAGGGCGCATTTCGAGCATGCCGACAGCCTAAGCGAGACACGAAAAAAGGCAGCCCCGAAAGACTGCCTTTTCGCTTAAACATTTGTCAGGCTTGGATCAGCCGGCTTTCGAGGCCTGGTAGATGCTGTCGATCGATTCGCCGAGTGTCTTGTTGAAGTCTTCATCGCTTTGCTGGGCCGAGAGGCCTTCGGTCAGGGCGCGCGAGAAGCTGGCAATCATGCCAGTATTCTTCGACAGGCGCTCGCACGCCTCTTCGCGCGAATAGCCGCCGGACAGGGCCACGACGCGCATCACGCGCGGATGGTCGACCAGCGGCTTGTAGAGGTTTGCCTTTTCCGGGAGCGTCAGCTTCAGCATGACCTGCTGGTCGGCGCCCAGGGCATCGAGCTGCTGCTTGATCTCGGCAAGCAGGATCTCTTCGGCTTCGGCCTTGTCAGCGATGGAGATCGTTACTTCCGGCTCGATGATTGGAACCAGGCCGTGCTGCAGGATCTGGCGGCCGATATCGAATTGCTGGTGGACGACGGCAGCAATGCCGTCCTTGTTCGCCGCGTCGATGACGGAGCGCATCTTGGTGCCGAAAATTCCCTTGGCGACGGCCCGCTCAAGCAGCGCGTCGAGATCCGGCATCGGCTTCATGACCTTCACGCCGTTCTTTTCATCCGCCAGGCCCTTGTCGACCTTCAGGAATGGCACGACGCTGCAGGTTTCCCAGAGATACTTCGCGGTCGGCACACCATCGATATCGCCGTCCATGGTACGCTCGAACAGGATCGCTCCCATGACCTTGTCGCCATTAAAGGCCGGCGACTTGATGATCCGCGCGCGCATCTCGTGGATCAGGCCGAACATCTCCTCGTCATTCGAATAGGCGTCTTCCTCAATGCCATAGAGGCGAAGCGCCTTCGGCGTCGAACCGCCCGACTGGTCGAGCGCGGCAATAAAGCCGTCTTTTTCCGCTGCCTGCTTTGTCATTTTTTCGTTTTGCATGGGTCCGTCTCTTCTTGTCCCGGGAGTTAAGTCATTGAGTTGCGCCAAAACGAAACGCCCCGCGATTCCAACGGGAATCGCGGGGCATCTGACCTGGCTTGTCTGAAATTGGTTGGTAGCGCTACCAGCATGTTGGCTCCGGCCCCCGCTTCAAGATCTACCTGAAACGGCGGCTTTCGAACCGTCATGTCTATCCCTTTAGCGCCTCAACACCTGGCAGTGCCTTGCCTTCCATCCATTCAAGAAATGCGCCACCGGCGGTGGAGACAAAAGTGAAATCGTCGGCCACACCGGCATGGTTGAGGGCCGCGACCGTATCGCCGCCACCAGCGACCGCGACCAGCTTGCCCGCCTTGGCGCGCACGCCAGCGGCACGGGCAGCTGCGACCGTCGCCTTGTCGAAGGGCTCGATCTCGAATGCCCCGAGCGGGCCATTCCAGACCAGCGTCTTGGCCGCATCCATGGCGATCGTGATGATGCCTACCGTCTGCTGGCCGGCGTCGAGGATCATTTCGTCGTCCGCCACGTCGCCGACCGGGCAGGTGCGATGCGGGGCGTTGGCAGCAAATTCCTTCGCCACGACGACATCCTGCGGCAGGATGATGTCACAGCCCGCTGCCTTGGCATTGGCTTCGATCTCGCGGCACGTACCGGCAAGGTCATGCTCGCACAGCGACTTGCCAACGGGCTGGCCGCGCGCAGCGAGGAAGGTGTTGGCCATGCCGCCGCCAATCGCCAGAGCGTCGACCTTGCTGACAAGGTTCTTCAGGAGATCGATCTTGGTCGACACCTTGGCGCCGCCAACAACGGCCAGCACGGGACGCTCAGGATTGCCGAGCGCGGCTTCCAGCGCGTCGAGTTCCCGCTCCATCGCCCGTCCGGCATAGGCCGGCAGCTTGCGGGCCAGCGCCTCTGTCGTGACGTGGGCGCGGTGGGCCGCCGAGAAGGCATCATTGACGTAGAGGTCGCCCAGCTTCGCCATTTCCGTGGCGAGCGCCTCGTCATTCTTCTCTTCGCCCGGCTTGAAGCGCGTATTCTCCAGCAGGACGACGCCGCCGCCCTGGATGGAGTCGATCGCGTGCTGGGCCACTTCGCCGACACAGTCAGCAGCAAACGCGACCGGTGCCCCGAGCACGCCCGCAAACGCTTCGGCGACCGGCTTGAGGCTGAGCTCCGGCTTCACTTCACCCTTCGGCCGCCCGAAATGGGCGAGCAAAGCGACTTTCGCGCCCTTGCCTGACAGGGCATTCACCGTGTCCAGCGCGGCGCGGAGCCGGGTGTCGTCGGTCACCTTGCCATTGGCGACCGGCACGTTGAAGTCCACGCGGACCAGCGCCGTCTTGCCGGCCAGATGGTCCGCGTCGTCGATGCGTTTGAAGTCAGTCATTAAGACGCTCCGGGGTGTCAGCTAGATGAGTTTCGCCATGGCGATGGCGGTGTCGCTCATCCGGGTCGAGAAGCCCCACTCATTGTCGTACCAGGACAGGACCGAGACGAGCGTGCCGTCCATCACCTTGGTCTGGTCGGTATGGAAGACCGAGGAATGCGGGTTGTGATTGAAGTCGATGGAGACGTTCTTCACATCCGTATAACCGAGGATGCCCTTGAGCGGTCCATCGGCGGCGGCGCGGATCGCGTCGTTGATTTCCTCGACCGTCGTGGCGCGCTTGGCGATGAACTTCAGGTCGACCACCGAAACGTTCGGGGTCGGTACGCGGATGGCAAAGCCGTCCAGCTTGCCATTCAGCTCCGGCAGGACGAGGCCGACAGCCTTTGCGGCGCCGGTCGAGGTCGGGATCATCGAGGTCGCTGCCGCGCGGCCGCGATAAAGATCCTTGTGCATCGTGTCGAGCGTCGGCTGGTCACCCGTATAGGAGTGAATGGTCGTCATCATCCCCTTCTCGATACCGATGACGTCATTCAGCACCTTGGCGACCGGCGAGAGGCAGTTCGTCGTGCACGATGCGTTGGAGACGACCATGTCGTCCTTGGTCAGCACGTCATGGTTCACGCCATAGACGATCGTCTTGTCCGCGCCCGAAGCCGGGGCCGAGACGAGAACGCGCTTGGCGCCCGCCTCAAGGTGCATCGACGCTTTCTCCTTGTCGGTGAAGATGCCGGTGCATTCCATCGCGATATCGACATTGTTGGCTGCGTGCGGCAGCTCTTTCGGGTCGCGGATCGCCGTCACCTTGAAGGACTGGCCACCGACCTTGATCGTGTCGCCGTCGACCGTGACGTCCATTGGCAGCGTGCCGTGGACCGAGTCGTATTTCAGCAGGTGCGCATTGGTTTCGACAGGGCCGAGGTCGTTGATCGAGACGACTTCGATATCCGTGCGCCCATGCTCGAGGATCGACCGCAATACATTCCGGCCAATCCGGCCAAATCCGTTGATGGCTACACGAACCGCCATGTTTTCCTCTCCATTCAAGATAAATGTCTCGTCCGCAGAATTGCGGCTTTGCGCCGGGGTTTAGACGCCTCGCGCGCACACGTCCAGCATTGCCCTAGAGAAGGGGGCCTTGTGTCGCGCTTTCTGCCGCATTTTTTGACGCTCGGCGGATGCATCCGGACAATCTGTAGCTAACCTGCGCCTCTGGATTCCCGGCGGCCGGTCAACATTTCCGAGTAAATACTGTCAGCTCACCTCTGCAGTTCAAGCTACAGAATAGACCACCTTTCGACAGTAAAGTTAAACCTAAATTTCAGAAATTCTTGCCAGGGTAACAGACAACCGGATTCGCAGTTCCGGAAGATCGTTGGGAGGGGCGTCCCGAATTGTTGAAGTTCATACCAGAACGGGTCGGCAGTCTCCTGGCTGTTCCGAGGAACAAACCGGAACTCGTCAAGGCACAGTTCCAGGTCTTCTCGCGCCAGGTCCCGATGATGTACGGCGTCGTCCTCGTGAATGCCTGGGCGCTGACCGTGGTCTCCTGGGGCTCCGCGCCCCGATGGCTCACGCTTTATGTGCCCGCGGCCTTTTCGCTGATTTGCGTGATCCGTCTGCTGAGCTGGTGGAAATCCAGACATGAATGCCCGCCAGCCGAGGTTGCCCGCAGAGCGCTGGTTCGGACCAATATTCTCGCTGCGGTGATGGCACTGTCAATCACGGCCTGGGCGCTGACCCTGTCGCAATTTTCGTCGCGGGAAATCGACAGTATCATCGCCTTCTTTCTCGGCATCACCGGCGTCAGCGTCGTCATTTGCCTCCTGCATATGAGATCGGCCGCCTTCATTGTGGCGATTGGCGCGAACATTCCCTTCGTCGCAATGTATAGCCTGTCCGATTCACCATCTCATGTTGCCATGGCGTTCATCATGCTTGTCGTGGTGATCTCTCTGGTAGTGGTTGTATTCGTGCAGTCCGGACACTTCGCCAGTTCGGTCGAGGCACAAACCAAGCTTGAGGCTGCAAACCGGGAGAATTTTCGGCTGGCCAATCTCGACAGCCTGACAGACCTCAGCAACCGCCGGCAGTTCTTTGCCCACCTGGAGGAAAAGTTTGCCGAAGCGCAGGCCAATGGAACGCGCCTTGCCGTCGGCGTGCTCGACCTGGATGGGTTCAAGCCGGTCAACGATGTCTACGGTCACGCTGTCGGCGATGCCTTGCTGACCAATGTCGGCAAGCGCCTTGAGGCCTTTTCTGGCGAGAGAATGCTGGTCGCCCGGCTGGGCGGGGACGAGTTTGCGCTGATCTTCCCCGATTGCAGCAGCAATCAAGACGTCTTGGCCCAGGGCGAGCGTATCTGTGCGCAGTTGCGCGCCCCCTTTGTGATGCCCGAAGCGACGATCCGCATAACGGGGTCGCTTGGTCTCGCGATTTTTCCGGACACCGGGACGAGCGCGCAGGATCTGTACGAAAAGGCAGATTACGCGCTCTATAGCAGCAAGCGCGAGAGCAGGAGCCGCGCGATGCTGTTCTCATCCAGGCATGTCCTGCAGATCGAACAGAGCACCCGCATCGAACGGGTCCTGCGCGAGGCGGACCTTACCAGGGAACTGGCGGTCTACTTCCAGCCCATCGTCGACAGCGGCACGGGAAAGGCGGTGGCCTTCGAAGCGCTGGCACGATGGACCAGCCCCGTTCTCGGCCGGGTATCGCCAGGCCTGTTCATTCCGGTCGCTGAACGCGCCGGCCTTGTCCAGAAACTGACGCGGGTCCTGCTGGAGAAGGCGCTCGCCGCCGCAGAACAGTGGCCCGACGAGATGCGCCTGTCCTTCAACCTTTCGACGCATGATATCAGTTCGTCCGAGGGGATCGTGCGGATTCTGGGGATTATCAACGCCAGCGCGATCGACCCCAAACGCATTGATCTTGAAATCACTGAAACTGCGATGATGTACGATTTCGATCAGGCCAAGGCCGCCGTCGAGCTTTTGCGGCAACTTGGATGCGGCATTGCACTCGATGATTTCGGTACCGGCTTTTCCAGTCTCAGCCAGCTGCACGCCCTGCCGCTGACCAAGATCAAGATCGACCGCAGTTTCGTTTCCTGCATCGACAAGACCCCGGCGAGCCACAAGATCGTGAAGTCGCTTCTCACTCTCAGCCGCGACATGGGCCTGGACTGTGTGATTGAGGGCGTCGAGAAGAAGGAAGAGCCGGCGGTTCTGGAAAAACTGGGCGGCCGGCTGATCCAGGGCTATTTCTACGCACCGCCTGTCCCGGAAGCCGAGGTCGCCCGCTTCTTTCCAGAGCCTCGCCTCAAACAATCAGCGGTCTGACCAGGCGTCGAATCGCGGTGCTCAGTCAGCCTTGACCTTGACTGCCCCGGCTGCTTTCCGCGCCCGCTCGCGGGCCGTTTCGACACTGTCAGCACCCGCAACTGCCACGCCCATGCGCCGGCGCACGAAACTCTCCGGCTTTCCGAAGAGGCGCAGCTGCGACTGCGGGACCGAAAGCGCCGTGTCGAGGCCCTCGAACGTCACGCCTTCTGCATCAACGCCGCCATAGATGACCGCGCTGGCACCGGGCGTTGAAAGGCTCGCATCAACCGGCAAGCCGAGGATCGCACGCGCATGCAGGGCAAACTCGCTCTGGGCTTGCGTAGCCAATGTGACAAGACCGGTATCGTGGGGCCGGGGGCTGACCTCCGAGAACCACACCTCGTCTCCCTTCACGAACATCTCCACCCCGAACAGGCCGAGCCCGCCCAGCGCGTCGGTGACCTTGCTGGCCATGTCCTTTGCGGCCTTCAGCGCCGCCTCGCTCATCGGCTGAGGCTGCCAGCTCTCGACATAATCGCCGCTTTCCTGGCGGTGGCCGATGGGCTCGCAGAAGACCGTGCCATTGGCGGCGCGCACCGTCAGCAGCGTGATCTCGAAGTCGAAATCGACCTCGCCTTCCACGATGACACGTGTTTCGCGCTTACGCCCGGCCTCCAGAGCATAGACCCAGGCATGGTCGATCTCCGCCGGGTGCTTCACATGCGACTGGCCCTTGCCGGAGGACGACATGACCGGCTTCACGAACACCGGATAGCCGATCTTGTCTGCCGCTTCGGCAAGCTCATCGCCGGATGATGCAAAGGCGTACGGGCTGGTCGGCAGGCCAAGCTCCTCGGCTGCGAGGCGGCGGATGCCTTCGCGGTTCATGGTCAGCTGCGTTGCCCGGGCCGTCGGCACGACCGTCGCGACGGCCTCCATCTCGATCTTTGCCAGCTCATTTGTGGCAATGGCCTCGATCTCGGGCACGATCAGGTGAGGGCGCTCCTGTTCGACCAGGGCGCGCAGGGCCGCCGGATCGGTCATGTCGATGACATGCGAGCGATGGGCGACCTGCATGGCGGGCGCGTTCGGATAGCGGTCGACCGCGATCACTTCGGCGCCATAGCGCTGCAGTTCGATGACGACTTCCTTGCCAAGCTCGCCCGACCCCAGCAGCATGACCCGCGTGGCGGACGCGGTTAGCGGCGTACCGATCGAAATCATGTCAGCGCTCGTCCTGGCCGGTTTCAAACAGGCTGATGCCCTGCCCACGGCTGAAGCGTACGAGCATGTAGGCCAGCAGGCCGACCGGCCCGAAGATGAAGGTGGCGATCAGGCAGGGCGCCACGGCCAGGTGCGGCAGGCCGCGGCGCATGGCATCCCGGCCGATCCACGCGCCGACGAAGAGGTCAAAGACGAGGTAATGGGACCAGCCGATGATCACACCGTTCGGGTGGTCGAACAGGGCCGAAACACCGGCGATCGAGGTGAAACCAACGCCGTCCGAGGACACGCCGAAAAAGAGCGACGCGATCAGGCAGATGGCGTAGATCGAGCCGAGTGCGAGCGGATAGATGCCGGAATGCACGACGATCTGCGTCGTGCGCCAAGTCGGCCCCAGAACAAGCAGCAGCCATGCGGGCACCACCACGGCATTAATCAGTGTGAACAGTAATTCCCAGGTCATCAGCGAGCTCGCCCCTTCCTTCAGCCTGATGCGGGCCAAGAGCCACAAATCACGCCCGGATGGAAGGGGCGAAAGCAAATGACGCGTCAGGCGTATTCCGGGACCGGGCCGCGATACACCGATTTGGGGCGGACAATCCGCTTTTCGCCAATCTGCTCGCTCGCATGAGCGATCCAGCCGAGTACACGCCCGGTCGCGAAGATGGCGGTGAAAGCTTCACGCGGAATGTCGAGCGCTTCGAGCAGGACGGCAGTGTAGAACTCGACATTCGTTTCCAGCCGTCGGGTGGGATACTTACGCGCCAGGCGTTGCAGCACGACTGTCTCGATATGCTCGGCGAATGCAATCCGTCCGGCCGTGCCCGGCAGTTTCGAGACGGCTGCCTTGAGGGCGTCGGCTCGCGGGTCACGGACCCGGTAGACGCGGTGGCCAAACCCCATCAGGCGCTCGCCGCGCGCCAGCGCTGCATCGATCCATCTCTCGGCCGCATCCGGTGTTCCGATATCGTCCACCATGTCGAGAACCGGGCCGGGCGCACCGCCATGCAGCGGGCCTTTCAGCGCCGAGATCCCGCCAAGCACCGCTGAGCCAAGCCCGGCGCGTGTCGAGGCGATCACCCGGGCCGCAAAGGTCGAGGCGTTGAGGCCGTGGTCGCTGACCGTCGCGAGATAGGCATCCAGCGCCCTCGCCTCGGCATCGCTGGCGGGTGTGCCCCGCATCATCCGGAGCAGGTCCTGCGCCTGCGACAGGGCGGGGTCAGGCGCGATGGGCGGCAGGCCCTGGCCATGACGCACAGCCGCCGCCGTGAAGACCGCCGCCGCAGCCGGAAAAGCGATGGCGTCATCAAAAGCCTCGCTATCGTTCAGCAGCGACCATCCGGTGCGCAGCGCCTCGACCACGCCGCTCTCCATCGGAAAGGTGCCGACAAGCGCGAAGGCTGCCGCGCGCGCTCGGCCAAGCTGCGCCTGGATCTCTGCATCGTTGCCGAGTTCGGGAAAGAATCCATCCCAGAGCAGGCCGAGGACGGCCTCATACGGCTTGTCTGCTGCGAGCGTTTCCACGGGCCAGCCCCGGACGATCAGGCGTCCAGCCTGCCCGTCGACGTCCGACAGGACGGTTTCGGCGGCGACGATGTTCTCAAGTCCACTATCCATGACTTTTCTCCTTCTCTGCGGCGAGAAATGGCTATGGAGTCTGGTTAACGTCAATCTTGATCAATATAATCAATATATGAGCTGGCTGACCCGCGATGCTGCCCTTGCCCGTCTCGGCGTAAAGCCGCAGACGCTCTACGCCTATGTCAGCCGAGGGCTGATCAGGTCGCAGCCCGCTGAAGACGATCCGCGATCGAGCGTCTATTCCGGGTCCGATATCGACGCCTTCCTGAAACGGCGGCGCACAGGCCGGGCGCGTAGCGCGATTGCAGAGGGCACCATCGCCTGGGGCGATCCGGTCATGCAGACCGCGATTACGACCGTGCGCGACGGCCAGCTCATCTATCGCGGAACGGACGCGGTAACGCTCGCTGAAACTGCCCCGCTGGAAGAAGCCGCCGCCCTGCTCTGGCAAGCCGATAGCCTTGATACGACCTCGACGCCGCAATCACCGGCGCGCGGCGAGACGGGCAAGGCGCGCTTGCTGTCATGGCTGGCGACCCGGGCCGCAAGGGATCTGCCGGGTCATGGCCGCAGCCCGGCCGCACTGAGACGGGACGGCGCGGTCATTCTCAATGGCGCCGCCGAAGCGATCACGCGGTCATCCGGCCCGGACGCCTTTCACGGCCGGCTTGCAAGCTACTGGCTGGTCGGGGACGAGGCAGGCGACCTCATCCGCAGGGCGCTCGTGCTGGTGGCCGATCACGAACTCAACCCGTCCACCTTTGCCGCGCGCGTGGCTGCCTCGACGGGCAGCTCGCTGGCCGCGGCCGCGCTGGCTGGATGCGCCACACTGACCGGCCCAAGACATGGTGAAGCGTCGGCCCGTGCGCTCGCCTATCTGAAAGCCGCGTGCCGCGACGGCCCTGAGGCGGCGCTCGGCGCAATCGCGGCGCGGGGAGAATATATGGCTGCTGTCGGGCACGCGCTTTATCCCGATGGCGATCCCAGGGCGCGAGCACTACTCGACTGGATGGATCTAGGGGACCCGCTCAAGGCCGCCATCGAGGCCGCGCAAGAGGCCTCCGGCAAGCTGGCCAATGTCGACATGGCGCTCGCGGCGCTCACCCTGAAGCTTGGCCTTCCAGATGATGCGCCTTTCCTGCTGTTCGCGAGCGGCCGGATTGTCGGCTGGCTGGCGCACGCCATGGAACAGCTGACCTCGGGCCAGCTGATCCGTCCGCGCGCAACCTATACAGGTGACTAGACGAGCGCCTCGGCGGCGGCCACGACACCGTCGGTGGTGATGCCGAACTTGTTGTATAGGTCCTTGTAAGGGGCGCTGGCACCGAAGCTGTCCATGCCGACAAAGCCGCCATCATGCCCGATCCAGCGGTCCCAGCCGAAGCGGACACCGGCCTCGACGGCCACCTTGGGCAGCTCACCACCCAGCGTCCGGCTTTGATAGGCAGCATCCTGGGCTTCGAACAGCTCCATGCAGGGCATGGAGACGACGCGCGCACCGATCCCCTTGGCTTCAAGCGCGGCTTGCGCTTCGACGGCGATGCCGACTTCCGATCCGGTTGCGATCAGCACGACTTTCTCGTCGCCCTTCGCCGGTGAGAGGACATAGCCCCCGCGGGCCGAGAGGTTCTCTTCGACATGCTCGGTCCGCACGCTGGCAACACCTTGGCGCGTCAGTGCGATGGTCGACGGGCCGGTCTGGTTCTTCAGCGCCAGTTCCCAGCATTCCGCCGTCTCGACACCGTCCGCCGGGCGGAAGACCAGCATGTTCGGCATCGCGCGCAGGCTTGCGACCTGCTCGACCGGCTGGTGGGTCGGGCCATCCTCGCCGAGGCCGATGGAGTCATGGGTCATGACATGCACGACCTGCGCGCCCATCAGCGCGCCGAGCCGGATGGCCGCGCGGGAATAGTCCGCGAAGACAAGGAAGGTGCCGGAATAGGGGATGATCCCCTTGTGCAGCGACATGCCGTTCATCGCGGCCGCCATGCCATGTTCGCGAACGCCATAATGGATGTAGCGTCCGCCCCAGTTCGCCGGTGTCATCGGCTCAGTGGCTTTTGTCTTGGTGTTGTTCGAACCGGTGAGGTCCGCCGAACCGCCGACCATTTCCGGGACAGCCTTGGTCAGCTCTTCCAGCACAGCGCCGGACCATTGCCGGGTCGCCTTGCTCTCGCCGCCTTCGACAACCGCTTTCTTGTGCGCGCGCACGACGGCGGAGATGTCACCGATCTCGCCGGCAATCGCCTTCTCAAACGCGGCCTTGTCCTTGGACGCGGCAAGCCGGGACGACCACTCGGCATGCAGCGGCTGGGCGTGCGCCCCTTCGCGCTTCCAGGCATGCTCGATGTCTTCCGGAATCTCGAAGGGCGGATGGTCCCAGCCGATATTCTTGCGAATACCAGCCACTTCATCGGCGCCGTACGGGCCGCCATGCGCCTTGCCCGTGCCGGCAAGGGTCGGCGCGCCATAGCCGATGATCGTCTTGCACGCGACCATGACCGGCTTGTCCTGCTTCTGCGCCCATTCCAGCGCTTCGTAGATCTCTTCGGTGTTGTGGCCGTCAATCTTCTTCGTCGCCCAGCCAGCCGCTTCGAAGCGCTTGCACTGGTCGGTATTGTCGGAAAGGTCGGTCGAGCCGTCGATGGTGACCGCGTTGTCGTCGAACAGCACGATCAGCTTGTTGAGCTTCATATGCCCGGCGAGCGTGATCGCTTCCTGGCTGACGCCCTCCATGAGGCAGCCATCGCCCGCGACGACCCAGGTCTTGTGATCAACGAGATCGTCCCCGAAGCGCGCATTCAGGTGGCGTTCGGCAATCGCCATGCCGACGGCCGTCGCTATGCCTTGCCCGAGCGGTCCGGTCGTCGTCTCGACACCGGGAGTCACGAAGTTCTCAGGGTGGCCGGGCGTCTTGCTCCCGAGCTGGCGGAAATTGCGAATGTCGTCGCGGCTGACGCTTTCATAGCCTGTCAGGTGCAGCAGCGAATAGATCAGCATCGAGCCATGGCCAGCCGACAGGACGAACCGGTCGCGGTCTGGCCAGGCTGGATCGGCCGGGTCATGCTTCAGGTAATGCGTCCATAGGATGGTAGCGATATCAGCCATGCCCAGCGGTAGACCGACATGTCCTGATTCGGCCTGTTCGACCGCGTCCATGGAAAGAGCTCGGATGGCGTTCGCCATGTCCTTGTGTTCGACTGACATGATCATTCCCCGTTGTTTGTTTCGCTTTGGACGGGTGCAGGCTTTGCTGTCAACCTGCTTGGCGATTTGGCCTGCATCCTGCTATCGGAAAATGTCATGGACAAAGTCAACGCTGCTGCAGATCGCCTCGATTCCGCGCTGTCCCGTTTGGAGGGCGCACTCGAAAGCCTTTTCGAGAGGGCTGGCGACCCCGGCGTTGTGCGCCGGGAGCTTGAAGCCATGGTCGCCGATCGTGCACGTCTGGCCGACGAACTGGATGCTTCGCTCGCCCGCGAACGCCAGCTGCAGGCTCTCGCCGACGAAGCCTCCGAAGCGCTCGGCGCGGCCATTGAGGAAGTGCGTGCGGCCCTGAACCGGGAAGGATCAAGCTGATGGCCAAGGCGGACATCACGATTCGCGGACGCGACTACTCGGTCGCCTGTGCGCCGGGACAGGAACAACGCCTGGTCGCCCTGTCGAAAAATCTCGACAAGCGTGTGCGCCAGATTGCCGAAGCGGTCGGAGACATAGGCGAAGCGCGCCTGCTTCTGGTTGCAGCGCTGTCGCTGCTCGATGAGCTGGAAGCGGCCCATCGTGGCACACCGGCAGACCTGTCGCAGCAAAAAGCGGCTTCGGCGCTGGCCGACGCGGCCGCCCGGATCGAGGCGCTCGCCGAACGCATCGAGGCCGGCCAGTGACGCGTCAGCGCGATCTCAGCGTCCTCATCCCCTTCTATAATGAAGCCGGAAACGTCCTTCCCCTGATCGACGAGGTTCACGCAGCCCTCGACGGGCTCGACTATGAAATCGTCTGCGTCAATGACTGTTCGGATGATTCGACCGGCGACGAACTCGCCGAAGCGCAGGCCGCCACGCCTGAGCGGATTATCGTGCGCACCCATGTCCAGCGGGCGGGCAAGTCCGCCGCCCTGATGACAGGCCTAAGGGCTGTCAGCGGCCGCTGGACGCAGCTGCTCGACGGCGACGGACAGAATGACATCGCCGACACGCGCCGCCTCTGGGACGAGATCGTCGCGCCCGGCGGGACCGGCAAGCTCGGCCTGATCGCGGGCAAGCGAAAGAGCCGCAACGATTCCGGCTTCAAGTGGCTGCAGTCTCGCGTCGCCAATGGCATTCGCCGGTTCATGCTGCGTGACGATGCGACCGATACCGGCTGCGGCTGGAAGCTGATGCGCACCGATGCCTTCCGGGAGCTGCCCTATTTCGCCTCCATGCACCGCTTTTTGCCGGCGCTGATGAAACGTGCAGGCTGGGAGGTCCGCGAGGAGCTGGTCAATGACCGGCGGCGCTGGCATGGCGCGTCAAAATACGGCTTCCTGGGCCGTCTCGGCGCCGGGATTTTCGACCTGTTCGGAGTCTTCTGGCTGGTGCGGCGCGGCCAGCCCGGCATTGCCGCCGAATGGGATGATCCGCGCGCAGGCGATCAGGCAAGCGAGGCGAAGAAGTCCTCATAAAGAGCGGCCGCTTCGGCTTCGCAAAGGCCCGTTTCGACGCTGATTCCGGCCGCCTCGATCGCGGCCTTGCCGCCGGAGCCCTTGGGGTGCTTGTCCATCACCGCAATCACGACGCGCGACACGCCTGCCTCGATCAGGCGCTTCGAGCACGCCGATTCGCCATTGGTGCGTTCACGGCAGGGCTCGAGCGTGACATAGGCGATCGCGCCCTTGGCACCGCGGCCCTGCAGCGGGCCGAGCGCCATCTCTTCGGCATGCGGGCGCCCGCCATCCGCGGTGGCGCCTTCCGATATCCTGCGGCCATCGGGCCCGACAATGACACAGCCGACGGAAGGGTTCTGGCCGGTCCGGCCATGTTGTGCACGCGCCAGCTCGATCGCCCGTCGCATATGCCCTTCATCCTGTGTCTTCATTCGAACACCACCGTTCTTATGCCATTCAGAAACACTCGGCCTTCCGCGTGTGCCGTAACAGCACGCGAAAGGACACGCGCCTCGATGTCGCGGCCAATCTCCGCCATGCGCTGCGGCGTGAGACGATGATCCACGGGCGAGACATCCTGCGCAATGATCGGACCTTCATCGAGGTCGGCTGTGACGTAATGTGCTGAAGCGCCGATCAGCTTGACCCCGCGCTTGTGCGCTTGGTGGTAGGGTTTGGCGCCCTTGAAGCTCGGAAGGAAGGAATGATGAATATTGATGCACCGGCCTTCCAGCTCCCGGCACAGGCCATCCGAAAGCACCTGCATGTAGCGCGCAAGCACAACGAAATCGCTTTGCGTCTCTCTGATCAGCTGGCGCAGCCTGTCCTCGGCCTCCAGCTTTGTGTCCCGTGTGACCGGCACATAGTGGTAGGGCAGCTCATGGCGCTCAGCCAGCCAGCGGCCATCCTCATGATTGGATACGATCGCCGTGATCTCCGCGCCGAGCTGGCCGCGCCGGTGGCGATAGAGCAGGTCGTTCAGGCAGTGATCGCCCTTCGACACCATGATCAGTGCACGCGGCCGGTCCGCCTTGCGGCGCAGCGACCAGGTCATGGAGCGCTTCTCGGCCAGCGCATTGAATCCGGCCTCGAAGGTCGCACGGTCGAAGCCATCCGGCGATTCGAACTCCACCCAGATAAAGAAGCGGGCGGTGTCGCTGTCGCCGAAATCCTGGCTCTCGATCACGTTCAGGCCGGCGCGTGCGATATAGCCCGCGACATCGGCGAGAATGCCGATCGCGTCGGGCGCAGCCGCGCGCAGGATGTAGCGTGAATTCGGCAAGACCTGTTCGTCCTCAGCCCGGAATGGCTGGCAGCTCGGTCGCCCGCGAGGCATCGAGGTAGCGCGCGCTGATCGGCTTCAGATTGTCATCGAGCTCGATCAGGAGCGGGTTGCCGGTCGGGATCTCAACGCCAGTGATCGTCTCATCAGGGACCTCGAACAGATGTTTGACCAGCGCGCGCAGCGAATTGCCGTGGGCCGCGATCACCGTATCGGTGCCCGATTTCAGGACGGGTGCGATCGATTCGTGCCAGAATGGCAGGACGCGCTCGAGGGTGAGCTTAAGGCTTTCAGTGTCCGGCACATCGACCCCGTCATAACGCGGGTCACCGGACAGATCATACTTCGAGCCCTTCTCCAGCGGCGGCGGCGGGGTGTCATAGGAGCGGCGCCAGATATGGACCTGTTCATCGCCATGCTTCTCGGCGGTCTCTTTCTTGTCGAGGCCCGTCAGCCCGCCATAGTGACGCTCATTCAGGCGCCAGTTCTTTTCGACCGGAAGCCAGACCAGGCCCATTTCCGTCAGTGCCAGCCAGAGCGTGCGGATCGCGCGGGTCTGGACACTGGAAAAGGCCTGACGCGGCGCAAATCCGGCCTCGCGCAGCAGCTCTCCCGCATGCCGGGCTTCGGCTTCGCCCTTCTCGGTCAGGTCTGCATCCCACCAGCCGGTGAAGCGGTTCTCAAGGTTCCACTGGCTCTGGCCATGGCGGATCAAGGCAAGCGTTGGCATCGGTCTTCCTGTCTCAAATTCTGCAAGTTGCCGCCGTTTAGAGCATGATCATGCCGAATCCAAGCGACTGGCGCCCATGCAAAGCAAGAAACGTGCGGCTTGCTCGCCAGATACCCGGCGCATCCATTAGGCTGCACTCGCCTCGACAAACTGGCGATACATGCTCTCATGCGCGCTCGACGGGCCTTGCTGGGCAAGGATAAGATCGGGCGCCTCGTCGAGCTTGATCAGGAAATCGAGCAGGTGCTGGGCCGCCTCTGTCGGATCGCCATGGCGGCGGGAGGCTTCGATGCTGGTCTCAACCGAACGGATGAGGTTCACCGGCTCGTCGGGGCTGGCTGGCACGCCCCCGAAGTCCGGCATATGCGACTGAAACTCCGCGCCGCGCGCCCGCAGGAGCATCATGTCCATACTGAAGGGATAAACGGCTTCCGTGAGCTGATCGGCAAGCTTGTCGATGTCTCGCGGCGTGATGTTCTGAAGGTCGTAATTCTCGAGGATTTCGCCAAATTTTCCGGTCGCGGCCTTGCCGAAATCCTGCTCGCTGATCCCGGCCGTGTGCACGGGCTGATTTGGTTGCGCCGCGATCGAGGCGACAATCGAGGAGGTATTTGTAACTTGCATGGCAATCCTAGCACTGCAGTTGATGTCCGCCGAATCTTGCCGCCTGAACTTAAAAAACCGTAAGCCGGAAGGCGTACCGCGCTTCCCTGGCAGTCCCGCGCCACGGGAAACTGTGCAGCCCTTCACCAGAATCCGGCAATCGCAGTATTCACTACAGCTTTGCGAAATCTAGACGCCGGTGACCCGGATCAGTTCATCGAAGGCCAGGACGACGTGATAGCCGGTCGAGGCGGGCATGGATTCAGTTGCGACATGGCCGTCTTCATCGAATTTGTCGATCCACCCGCCTTCGGGCGTCAGATACTCGTCCATCAGGACGTCGAAACACTGGACGGCCCGGCGGTCATGCGCCTCATCATCGCGGTCGAGCTCCAGCATGGCGAGGTGAGCTTTCAGCGCCTCGGTCTGCATCCAGGTGCGCCGCGAATGATCACATACGGAACCGTCACGCTTCGCACCCGTGAAGGCGCGTCCTTCCTCATCGAGCGTCCGAAGACCGAAATCGTAGAGATGAACCATGGCCGGGTTGAGGTCCTCCCCGGTCAACGCCGCATGCCGCTGCAAAAGCCAGACCCATTCGAACTGGTGCCCGGGCTCAACGACATCATGCGCCTCACCCGTTTCAGCAGACCAGTCCGGGCGGAAATATTCGCCCAGCGTGTGGGTGTCCGGATCGAGCATTTTCGAGGCAAACAGGTCGACGATCGCACCGGCGCGCTTCAGGTGGGCGCCCTCCGGCTCGGCGGCGTGCAGCGCGTGACAGGCCTCCAGCAGGTGCATGTGCGGATTCTGCAGGCGCTGGCTGCCGCGCGGCAGCATCTCGGCGTAGCCGCCATGCGCCGTATCAGCCAGCATCGTATCGACCGATTTCAGGATGGCGTGCGCCGCTGGCAGGGCTGCCTCCTGTCCGCGGCGGGCGGCGTTGGCGAGCGCATACAGTACGAAAGCGGTGTCGTAGAGGTCGGCGCGCGCATCGGTCAGGCCCGACCCGTCCGTCGCCAGGATGCGCCCGGCCAGGCCATCGGAGCGCAGGCACGCACCCTTCAGCGCGTTCACGCCCATCTGCACCAGCCGTTCGGCGCGGTCGCGGTCCCAGCCATAATCCTGGGCCAGGCAGAAGAGATAGGTCTGGCGTGCCTGGACGCGTACCCGGGTCGAGTCGGCCTCGACAGGTCGGTGCGTCATGTCCAGGGCTTCGCGGAAGAGGCCGTGGCCGGCCGAGCCTTCCTTGCCCCAAAGCGGAAAGCAGGACTCGATCATCCAGTCACGGGCTTCTCTGGCCCGGCGCTTCAGCGCAGATGATGTCATTCGCGATTCCCCTCACATTTCATGGGTTTTCGGCTCGCCTCTTGGTGCCGCCATTGCTATCAAGCCGTCAACATTGTTTCACCCACGACCGCCCTCGCAAAGCCGGGACCACACCGAACGCATGTCTGACAGGGTCTTTTTCATCGCAGCCTTCATGGTCGCCGTCTTCATGGTTGTCCTTGGCCTGGCGCCCGGGCTTGGCGAGGATCCGAGCGGACCGGTCAGCGGTGGCGGGACGGACTATTCACGCATTGAAGTGTCTGGGCCGCAGCTCAGCCGCATTGTCGCCGGCGGCGATGTCGACATCGACCTGATGCGCGCAGACGGACGCGATGTCGTCAGGATCGGAGCGCTGGCCGATACGCTGAGCGAAGATCCGCTGCAGGGCCCGCATTTCGTCCTCGCGCCGGATCTCGAAGTCGCCTTCGCCGGCCGTCCCGTCCGCGTGACCGTGACCGCCCGGGCCGCAGACAAGTATGGCGCCTCCGAGATGCGCCTGCATTACTGGGCCGGCAGCGGCGAAGGCTCCGGTTGGCAGACCTTCAACCTGACCCGTACCCTGCAGGACTATTCCTTCGTCTACGAACCACCCGCCCGCAATCAGGGCACCGACCCGGGCTACGATTATATCGCCATTCGTCCGGTCGTGCCCGAAAAGGAGCGCGCCCTCTTCGTGTCGGCTGTCACGCTGCAGCCGCTTGAGCCAGGCGCGAATTCAGAATGATCAAACCTGTCACCAGCCTCTTCCTGCTTACCGGCCTGGCACTCCTGCCCGGCTGCATCAATCGGACCGTGACAATTGTCCCCGCCACCGTGGGTAAGGTTGTCTACCTGGCATCAGGCGAGCCGGCGACAGGCGCCCGCGTTTCAGCGCCGGGCACCGATATTTCCGCCGAAACCGGCCCGCTGGGCGAATTCCAGCTTGCCGCCCTTACCCGGAAACGGAGCGAGGTGGTGCTGCCCGCGAGCGGGGTCTATGTCGACGGGGCCGCGCTCATGGCCGAAGCTGGCGAGGCGCGCGCCTATGGCTGGGCGCAATTTATCTCCACGTCAGACACGGCCATGACGGATGTGACGCTGTTTCTCATTCCGCGCGGAGCAGCCTTCGATGGCAGCGGCATACCGGAAGACTGCACACTCGAAGACGATGAAACCTATGCGCTGCAGATGCTTGACGCGCCGGCCTCGGATGCACTGCAGGCCTGGCTTGATAGCGGCATTGAACATGGCGACCAGCTCGACCAGCTGCTTGGCGTAGCCCTTGTCGGGAACCTCTCCAGACGCTGCGACGTCCCGGCGGTGCAGACGCGGGACTGGTCCGCTCAGATCGATGCGTTGACCGGCGAGGAATAAACGCCCGGCAAACCACAGGATACTGCTGATTGCGCCGCCCTGATTAATGTTGCGGTCATTCACTTTGTGGCATTCTCAACGGAATGTCATTCAGACTGCGCCTTCTCATGCTGTCCATGGCCGGCCTGCTGCTGGCGGCGACCCCGCGCGAATTCACGCGTGAGGAGCTGAAGGCGCTTGAGGCCGAACGCGATGCGGCCCTGCGGCAGCTGAAAGCGCTGGAAGAGGCCGAGAACACCGCCGTTCGCAGTGTCGCCGACCTCGAATCCAGCCTGATCGCTGCCGCCATGGAGAGCCGCCGCCGGGAGGAACAGGCCGCCGCATCCGAACGCAAGCTGATCGACCTTTCCGTGCGCCTGCGGGCCGCACGCGAGGAACTGATCGCCAGCGATGAGCATCTTGAAGACATCATGGCCAGTCTTGCCATCTCCGGACGCCACCATCCCCCTGCCCTCATCGCCTCACCGCATGAAGCCAATGACGCCATCCGGGCAGCCATTGTCATGGGTGCCACAGCCCCCGTGCTGAAAGAGCGCACTGACAGGCTGACCACCGAGATCACCGAGCTGAAGGTTCTCGAATCGCAGGTCCGGCGGGAAAAAGCCCGGCTTGAGACCAATGAAGCCCGCCTGTCACTGAAGAAGGCGGAGATCGAACAACTCGTCGCAACCAAGCGCGCCCAGTTCGAAAGCGTCAGCAACGAGGCTGAACTGCTGCGCATGCGGGTCGACAAGATCGGCGCCGCAGCCAAGACGCTGCGCCAGCTGCTGGTCGCCCTCGAAGACAGCGCACCAAGCGCCCCCGGCATGAAACCGGACGGACGGATCATGCTCGCGGCCAACCGGACGAGTTCCGGCATCCGGTCCGATGCCCCGCGTGCCTCAACGGCGGCCGCAAACCTTGCGCCGCTTGGCCAGGACAAGATTGGCGGACTGCTGCGCCCCGTCAGCGGGCTGGTCTCGCGAAGCTGGGGCCAGAAATTGCCGGACGGGGAGTCCTCGAAAGGGCTCTACATACAGCCGCGTCCGGATTCGGGCGTTGTCGCCCCCGTCGACGGGACGATCGAGTATGCCGGCATGTTCCGCACTTACGGCCAGCTCTTGATCATTTCCACAAGTGATGGCTACCATATTCTACTGAGCGGGATGAGCCGTATTTACGGCACGCCCGGCCAGACGGTGAAGGCCGGTGAGCCGGTTGGTCGCATGCCAAACCGTGAAATTCCGCCGCCTGAACTCTATCTAGAAGTCAGGAAGGCGGGCGAACCAATGAATCCAGCGCGCTGGATGAAGGGCGGCTAGAGCCGCTGAAAGGGAGAAACAGACAATGCGGGCAATGCTTACAGGTGCAGCCATTGGGGTGGTGCTGGGTGGATTGGCCGTCGGTGTTTCAGCCTTCGCCTGGCCGGAATCGAAACCGGCAGACAGCCGTGCGGAAACCTACAGACAGCTCGACCTCTTTGCCGAAGTCTTGGCGCGCGCCCGCGCCGACTATGTCACCGAGATCGACGAAGCAGAAGCCATGGAAGCGGCCATCAATGGCATGCTCGGCTCGCTCGACCCGCACTCCTCGTATATGTCCGCCGACGATTTCGAAGCGATGCAGGTGCAGACCTCCGGCGAATATGGCGGCCTCGGCATCGAGGTCACCATGGAAGACGGCTTCGTGAAGGTCGTCACCCCGATGGACGACACGCCCGCCAGCCGCGCCGGACTGGAAAGCGGTGACCTGCTCACCGCGATTAACGGCCAGCCAATCGTCGGCCTCAACATCGACGATGCGGTGCGCGACATGCGCGGCCCGCCCGGCTCTGAAATCATCGTCACGGTGCTGCGCGAAGGCGAGGACGCGTTTGACGTCACGCTGAAACGCGAAGTGATCCGTCCGAAATCCGTGACCTGGGAAGTCAAGGATGGCGATATCGCCTATTTCCGCATCTCGACCTTCAATGAGCGCACAACCGACCTGCTCGAGGACGCCATAGAGGAATCGAGCCGCGCGATCGACGGACGCCCGAAAGGCATCATTCTCGACCTTCGCAACAATGGCGGCGGCCTGCTCGACCAGGCCATCTCGATCAGCGACAAGTTCCTGTCGGGCGGCGAAGTCGTCTCCACGATCGGCCGCCGGCCGGGCGACATCGCCCGCTACAATGCCCGCAGCGGCGAAGTGTTCAAGAACGTGCCCATGGTCGTCCTGATCAATAACGGGTCCGCCTCAGCTTCTGAAATTGTTGCCGGCGCCCTGCAGGATCGTGGTCGCGCCACCATTCTCGGCACGACCAGCTTCGGCAAGGGCTCGGTCCAGACCGTCATTCCGCTTGGCTCGGACCGCGGCGCCATCCGGCTGACGACGTCGCGCTATTACACCCCGTCCGGGCGCTCCATCCAGGCGACCGGCATCGAGCCGGACCTGGAAGTCGCCCAGTCGCGCATCTCCGAAGACCAGCTGGACAAGATCCGCCGGTATTCCGAGGCCGACCTTCCCAACGCCCTCTCCAATGAGGAAGGCGCCCAGCGTCGTATTCCGCATCTGCCGGACGACCAGCCACCGGAAGACTATGACGGCAAGGATTACCAGCTCGACCGGGCGCTCGAAGTCCTGCATGGTGGACAGCTGACAGCCGCGCGCAATCCTAACGCCGGTTAAGAAGTCTTTGCGACTTCTTAACCAATCGGCTGCAATCTGAACGTTCGCTGTCAGATTTCTGTCGAGTTGCAAGAGGCGTTTCATGAGTAATCGTGCGGCCAGGGACCCGTCGCCGTTTCGCAGCGGAGTCGCCCATACAGCTTTGAGTTTCCTGGCGTTTTCAGCGCTTGCCCTGTCTGTCGGCGGCATCATCCATGTCACTGGCGACGCCAGCGAGGCGAGCCCGGCCCGCCAGATCGCCCTGTTCGAACCGGCCGGCCCAGACCGGCCACGGCTGAAGACACGCTTTGCATCGAGCGACGGCGATATGCGCCCGATCGTGACGGCCAGCGCGAGCGAGACCGACGGCACGGCAGATGATTCTGGCGACGAATCAGGGCCGAGCCTCGGCGTTTCCTATTCCGGTGACAGCGCCCCTGTGGTGAAGGCTTCGGCCAGCGCCGACGATGCCGAAACCGTCCGCATCAACGGCGTCTCGGTTTCCGCCGGGCGGTCCTGGCAGGAAACCCGCGAACTGAAATCTTTGTCCCGCGCACCGATCTCAGCGGTGACGGAACGCACCTCGCTTGGCTACCTGCCGAAAATCGCAGACGATGGCCGCACTCCGGCCGGCGCCTATGCCCGTCCATTCGCCAATCCTGAAAACCGCCCCACGGTTTCAATCGTGGTCGGCGGCCTCGGCATCAACTGGCGCCACACCCAGTCGGCGATCGAGGAATTGCCGCCTGAGGTCACCCTGTCCTTCGCACCGACCGCCCGCAACCTGCAGGGCTGGATCGACCAGGCCCGGGCCGCTGGCCATGAAGTGCTGCTCGAAGTGCCGATGGAACCTTACGAGTTTGGACGCGAGCGCCCGCACCCGCAGACGCTTTACGGCGGCCACAGCGAGAGCCAGCTGACCAGCAATCTGAATTATCTGATGTCCCGCGCGACCGGCTATTTCGGCGTCATCAACTATCAGGGCAGCAAGTTTGCGACGGAAGCGGAAGCGACCGCCCAACTCGCCGGCCTGCTCAAAGCGCGCGGCATTGCCTTCGTCGAGGATGGCAGCCTGTCGCGCTCGACCTTCCCGGACGCCGCGAGCGAAACCGGCCTGCGCTTTCGCACCGCCAATACGCCCATCGATGCCCGCCCGGATGGCGAGGACATCGAGACCAAGCTGCTGGAACTCGAAGCGTTGGCCATGGAAGACGGCAGCGCACTCGGCACCGGCTTTGCCTATCCCATCACCATCGACATCCTGAAAGCCTGGACGGCACGTCTTGACGAAAAGGGTATCGCCCTCGCCCCGGTCTCGGCGGCCACACGGACGATCAAGAGCGAAACCCCGGTCATCGACACTGCTGGAATTGATACAGCGCAGGGTGGGCAAACCGGCGGATAAGGGCTACCTAATCTAAGGTGACACAGACCGCTCTCGACCCGAAACTCTACCGCCCGAATGTCGGACTCGCGCTGTTCTCGGCAGCCGGTCATGTTTTCCTTGGGCGCCGTATCAACGGACGCGGGGCTTTCCAATGGCAGATGCCGCAAGGCGGTATCGACGAAGGTGAAGACCCGGCCGACGCCGCGCTGCGCGAGCTGGAAGAAGAAATCGGCGTTTCGGAAAAACTCGTCGATGTTCTCGAAGAGACCGAGGACTGGCTGCATTATGAGTTTCCGGCCGAAATCCGCCGGCGGATGCCGGGGCCTTTTATCGGCCAGCGCCAGAAATGGTTCGCCCTGCGATTCAAGGGCTCCGACAGCGACATCCGCCTCGACAAGCACACGCCGGAATTCGACGCCTGGCGCTGGGCCCGGTTGAACGAAGCTCCCGGCCTGATCGTCCCGTTCAAGCGGCCGGTCTATGAAGCCGTTGCCGAGCGGTTCCGCCAGTGGACGGATGTTGCCTAGCGCAGCCGCACCAGCCTAGCCGCGCCGCACGCCCATCTCCCAGGCCGCTTCATCATCATCGCCCTTCCAGGCCGCATAGGCGACCGAACCGTCCAGTTCGGCGGTCTTCAGGAGGGTGACGGGCCAGTCGCCCGCCTCGATGTTTGCGACATGGATCGGATGCACGCCCCAGAGCAACTGCGCCTTGCGCAGGCGTGCCTCATCGGCAGACCCGTAAAGGATCATGTACCGCCCGCGATGCTTGGAGAACTGGGCAAGACGGAGCGCCGAGCCGGTCCGCAGCGCGAGGGCTGTTGCCTTTTCCGCATAGGCGAGCGACTGGGCGGCCCGTGCGATGACGTCCACCGTCAGTTCCACACTCCGGTCGCCCATGAACTGTTTAAGCGAGTCGCGATAGTCCTCGGCATGCTCGGTCGCCTGGATGATCTTGCCCATGATGGCGACGGCGGTGGCCGGATGACGCCCAACCGCGGTTTCCGCCGACAGCATCACCGCATCGACGCCCTGATAAACGGCGGTAGCCACGTCGCCGGTCTCCGCGCGCGTCGGGGCGGCATTGTCGATCATGGATTCCAGCATCTGGGTCGCGACGATGACGGGCTTCCCCTTGGAGCGCGCGGTTCGCACGATACGGCGCTGGATGATCGGGACTTCTTCGGCGGGGAACTCGACGCCGAGATCGCCGCGCGCAACCATCACGCCATCGGCCGCCGCGACGACGGCATCCAGATCGGCAATAGCGGCGGGCTTTTCCAGCTTGGCGATGAGCGGTGCGCGCCCCTGTATGATCGCATGGGCCTCGTTGAGGTCGGCCACGGACTGCACGAAGCTGAGCGCGATCAGGTCGGCGCCAATCTCCAGCGCATAGTCGAGATCCTCACGGTCCTTTTCCGTCAGCGCGGAGACGGGCAGTGCCTTGCCCTGGACGGTGAACCCCTTGCGATTGCCAAGTTCCCCCGGCAGGTCGGATTTCACGACCGGATGCTTCCCCGCCTTGATGACCTCAAGGATGATCATGCCGTCATTGCAGAGAATCCGGTCGCCGACGTCCAGCGCGCCGAGAATTTCCGGGTGGGGAACCGGAATGGTTTCCGGCTGGTCTGTCTCGCTCGCAGCAATGAGCGCGTAGGTGCCGCCAAATGTCAGCTTCAGCTTGCCGTCAGGAAAGTCCCCGACGCGGACCTTCGGGCCCTGCAGGTCCGCCAGCACCGCAAGCGGGCGGCCGATGGCCTTTTCCGCCATGCGCACCGCCTCAAGCGAGCGGCGATGGTCTTCATGGCTGCCATGGCTGAAGTTCAGCCGGAAAATATCCGCGCCCGCTTCAGCCAGGAGCTGTACGGTTCGCGCGCCCCGGCTGCCGGGTCCGAGCGTGGCGACGATCTTCGCATTTCGTCCACGAAGACGCGGCAATCCTGACGCCATGGGAGCCTCCTCCAGCTGTTCCGAAAGACCTAACCGCATTCTCGGCGTTTAAAAAGGGAGCGCTACCATAAATTCTGTCAGTCCGGATAGCCCAGCCATGGCAGGCTATCTGGCAGCGCAGTCCCGAAACCCGTGTTGGCGACCGGAACACCGGCGGCGAGCTCTCCGTTAATCAAGTGAGCAGAAAGCTATAAGGAGACATGCCATGAAACGGACATTGCTGAGCGCAACAACCGCCCTCGCCTTCGCCATGACACCGGCTGCCGCGCAGGTTGTCGGCGGAGAGGCGGAAATCGATACCGACACCAGTATCGAAACCGATTTTGCCAATGATGGCGCCGAAACCCGCACGGGTGTCAGTGCAGACATCAAGGTCGATCCGGGCCAGTACAACATGCCAGACAGCAAGACCGGTGCTGATACTCGCGCACAAACTCAGGCTGGCATGACCGTAGAGGACCGCACCGGCCAGAGCGCCGCGCTCGACGGCAAAGCCAGAATGGATGCCAGGTCATCGGCAAGGATCGAGGGCGATATCCCTGATGCCCTGACCAAATATGAGATCGGGCAGATCCGGAAGGCTGGGCCTGAGGCCGTCGCCGATATCGATACAATCTCAAAAAGTGACCTGACCTACGAATAATACCGGCCAGACAGACGAAAGCCCCGCGCCTTCCCGGCGGCGGGGCTTTTTTTCGACGACCCAGGGCGGCCTACGGCTCCAGCTCGACGTCCCAATAGAGATAATCCATCCAGGTCTCATGCAGGTGGTTGGGCGGGAAGCGCCGGCCGATCTCCTGCAGCTGGTAATTCGACGGCCGGACCGGTTTGCGCGTGATGTGCATGCCCGATTCCGACAGCATCCGCCCGCCCTTCTTCAGGTTACAGGGCGAACAGGCCGTCGCGATATTGGTCCAGCTCGTGCGCCCGCCCTTGGAGCGCGGGACGACGTGATCGAAGGTCAGCTCCTCGCGTGAGCCGCAATAGACGCACTGGAAGCCGTCGCGCAGGAAGACGTTGAACCGTGTGAAGGCTGGCGAGCGGTCCTGGCGCACAAATTCGCGCAGCGCGATGACCGATGGCAGGCGCATCTCGAAACTGGGGGAGCGCACGACCGTATCGTATTCAGCGATGATATCGACCCGGTCGAGGAAGACGGCCTTTACGACGTCCTGCCAGGGCCAGAGCGATAGCGGATAATAGGAGAGTGGGCGGTAGTCCGCGTTCAATACAAGGGCTGGCCGGCCCTGGGGCGGGCTCGTCAGGACCTCAGGCATATCTCAGCCCTCCAATTGTCCTGCTCAATGGTTTTCGCACCTGGCTAGTGAACACGCACCTCCATTGATTTGAAAGGATCAATAATGATTCCTGACGAAGAGTTTATGACAGTTTCGGACTTTGGCTAGAGCTGGAGGGCATAAATCCCCGAACCTGTTGCCACTGCTGGGATCAGCCACCGCCGTCAGCAGCATAATTCTTCGCCCGCTCGGCATTGATCCACGCCCAGAGCAGGTGCGCCGCGACACCGCGATAGGGCCGCCACGAATCAGCCAGCGTAGTGAAGGCCTTCGACTCCATGCGCTCATCGTGGTCACGCAACAGGCGATAGGCCTCCATCAGGCCGACATCGCCCGCCGGAAAAGCATCCAGCCGTCCGCACGCCATCAGGAACAAGTCCGCCGTCCACGGTCCGATCCCTTTCACCGCAACGAGTTCAGCACGCGCCTCGTCCATTTCGGCGGCGTGGACCCGTTCAAGGTCGAGGGCGCCGCTTTCGACGGCTTCGGCAATCGAGCGCAGATGCCGGATTTTCGGGCGTGACAGGCCGCAGGTGCGCAGGGCGTCTTCATCCTCGCCGAGCACAGCCTCGGTGCAGACCGTGCCAAGCTGCGCCTCGACCCGGTCCCAGATGGTCCGCGCGGCCTTGGTCGTGATCTGCTGGAAGGCAATCATGCGGGCAATGGTGGCATAGGCAGGCTCTGCCGTACGCCATGCAGGCACGCCATAGTCAGCAAAGGCACGCGCCAGCGCCGCATCGCGGGCAGACAGGTGTTCGCAGGCTTCAATCAAGGTCTCGCTGCTGGGTCCGGTCATGTCGAAGGGCAGATCCCGTGTCATGGAGATTGAACAAGTTGCCAGAGACGGTATCCTGCCCGGCAGAACAGATAAACCGGAGGAAACCATGGCTGACGGACACGCAGCAGGCGGGCGCGCCCAGTTCCGCGAAATGCTGGAAGGCACGAAGGAAGACTGGGAAATTATCGCGGAGCACTCGCGCATCTTCAACAAGGGGCTCGCCAAGCGCGTCCTCGACCACCTGCGCCTGCTCGATGGCGACTTTGGCGGCTTTCCGGTCGATCGGCTGGAGCATTCGCTGCAGACCGCAACCCGCGCCCATCGCGACGGCCGGGACGAGGAATATGTCGTCTGCGCCCTGCTGCACGATATCGGCGACACACTCGGCAGCATGAACCATCCCGACGTCGCCGCCGCGATCTTGAAGCCCTTCGTGTCGGAGGAAAACCTCTGGATGGTCGCCAATCATGGCGTGTTCCAGGGCTATTACTTCTTCGAATATCTCGGCCTCGACAAGAATATGCGCGAGCAGTTCAAGGACCACCCCTATTACCAGCGGTGCGCCGAGTTCTGCCACAAATACGACCAGGCCGCCTTCGACCCGGAGTATGAAAGCGAACCGCTGGAATTCTTCGAACCGATGGTGGAGCGCGTCTTTTCCAAGCCGAAGAACTCGATCTACCTGCGCAACAAGGACTGAACGGCGGGCTTATCCAGCCAGGTCGTCCCGGGTGCGCCCCTGGACGGCGAGGCCCTCATCGATCAGCGTGTTCGACGCCGCCTCAAGCTCCTCCTGCAAACGGGCGAACATGGTCTTGCGGTCGAGACCGGCTTCGAGCGGCGGCAGGGCTTCATAGACGATGAGGCCCGGACGCCGGGTCAGGCCGCGCGCCTTCCAGCAGAGGCCTGAATTGGTCGCAAGCGGCAGGACGGGCACATTCATACGGTTGTAGAGCGCGGTGAGGCCGGCCGACTTGTAGTCCGGCGCATCGCCGGGCTTCGTGCGCGTACCTTCCGGATAGATGAGCAGCTGGCGGCCGGCTTTGGCGCAGGCCTCGCCCTGTTTCAGCATCATTTTCAGCGTCTTCGACGTACCCGCCCGGTCAATTGCGACCATCCGTGTCTTCAGCGCATACCAGCCGAGCGCCGGGTACCAGAGCAATTCGCGCTTCATGATCACGGCCGGGTCACGGAACAGGATGAAGGGAATGAAGACGTCCAGCATGGACTGGTGCTTGCCGGCGACGAGGAGCGGCCCGTCCGGAATGTTCTCCCGCCCGCGCAGCTCGACACGGATGCCGCAGATGATCCGCAGGCCGACGCGAATATACTGCGCGTACAAGGCGATCGCACCCAGGGCGATCCGGCGCGGCAGCAGCATGGTCGGCAGTGCACCGATGCCGATTACGGCCATACCGGCATACAGCCAGACAACGAAAACAATAGACCGGAGCGTGTTCACAACACCGCCTTTAGCGCGTGATTGACCGTTCCGCCAGCCGCCAGCCGCGCCGCGAGTCCCGCAGCAATTGGTGTGACGGCGAGAATGACGAGATCCCAGAAATCGAGCGATAATTGCGGCAGGAGCTGGTTCTGCGAAGCGCTGCTCTGGGCTGAGAAGATGATCAAGGCCGTCGCCGCGAGCGCCGCCACCGATCCGGCCGCGCCGGCCTTGAGGCCGAGCGTCCAGAACCGCCGCTCGAAGAGCTGGGCGATGAACCGGTCTTCCGCGCCCGCCAGGTGCAGCACGTCGACAATATCCTTGCGCGCCAGCAGGGCAGCATGGGTTGCAAAGGCAATGACTGCAATGGCGGTGGCGGTAAGCAGGACGACGATGCCGATGGCCGCGACCCGGAGTGTGCCCAAGGCACTCCTTGCTTCAGCGGCGTAGTCGGCGTGCGATTCGGCGACGGCGTTGAAGCCCTGCGCCGTCAGCGCATTGGTGATGGCGAGCGCGGTGGTGACGCTGTTGGGCGCGGTCTCGACGGCGATCAGCAAGGGCATCGGCACGCCGGCCGGGATGCCGCCCGGCCCGAAGCTCGGCTCCAGCAGCCGCTCCAGATCCTCCTGCGAGAGCACGTCGGCCGAGCGGACCCCGCTCATCCCGCGAATGATAGTCGCCGCTTCTTCGGCCCCGCGCCGGTCAGTGTCGCTCAGGCGTACTGTCATCTCGCCCTCGACCTGCGCCGACCAGGCCCGCGCGGCCGTATAGGTCCCACGAGCCGTCAGCGTGGCGAGCACCGCCAGGAAACACAGCGCGGCCACGACAAAAAACAGCGCCGCTTCCCGGGCATCGCTTTCCGGCAGGAGGGGTGTGGGCTTGGGCATCAGGCTGGCTGGTGTTCCACGTCTTGAACGATAAGGCCATGCTGCAGGCGAAGGACCGGGGCTTCAAACTCCCGGATCAGTCCGAGATCATGGGTCGCAATGATGATCGTCGTGTTGAGGCGCCGATTAAGTTCGACGAACAGGCGGAAGATGCGTTTGCCCATTTCCGGGTCGACATTGCCGGTCGGCTCGTCGGCGACCAGCAGGTTGGGCTTGTTGATCAGGGCCCGCGCAATCGACAGGCGCTGCTGCTCCCCGCCAGAGAGGGACTGCGGCAGCGCATGCATCCGTTCCCCGAGGCCGACCCAGCGCAACAGGTCGGCGACCTCGTCGCGGTACTGCTCCGGCTTCTGGCCGAGCACGCGAAGCGGCAGGGCGACATTCTCGAAACTCGTCAGGTGCTCCAGCAGGCGGAAGTCCTGAAAGACAACGCCGATCCGGCGCCGCAGTGCGGACAGCTGTCGGCGCTTCAGCATGCCGGTGGACTGGCCGAACAGGCGTACTTCCCCGCGCGTCGGCGCATGCGCGAGGTAGATCAGCTTCAGCAGAGAGGACTTGCCGGCCCCCGATGCACCGGTCAGGAAGGTGAATGAGCCTGGCCGCAAGCGGATATTCACGTCACTGAGCACTTCGTCCGCCGTGTCGTAGCGAAGCGACACCGCATTGAGTTCGACCGCCGGCTCTCCGGTCATATCCGGGTTGAAACGGTTCATTAACGACCTTTCAATCCTGCAAGGTTGTAATCGACTATTCCAGCGAATTGCGCGAATGTCCAAGCCATGATCCTCACCTGCCCGAACTGCGAGACACAGTATTTCGCCGATGAATCGACAATTGGTGAATCGGGCCGCACGGTGAAGTGCGCTGCCTGCGATCACTCATGGTTTGTCGGGCCGGAAGGACAGGCCGAGGGCGAAAAGGGCCCGATTGCCGGGGCGCATGAGGCGTATCGTGAAAAAGTCCGCCAGCGGCGCCTGCGTGCCAGCCGCTCGGCCGCGGTCATGGCCTGGCTGATTGTTGGCAGCCTGTTCGGTGCAACGCTGGCCGGCGGTATCGTCTTCCGCGACCGGGTCGTGGAGGCTTGGCCGCAATCGGCGGCGACCTTCAAGGCCATTGGCCTCGACGTGAACCGGTTCGGACTGGAATTCCTCGAAACCGAAGCCGAGCGCTATTTCGACGGCACGACGCCGATCCTCGAAATCACCGGCCAGGTCGAGAACACGTCGGGCCGCGAGCGCCGGGCGCCCTTTGTGCGCGTGCTGCTTCTGGACGAGAACGGCGCGATGATCGGCGAATCCTTTGCTCCGATCACGCCGGGCCAGATCCCCGCCGGACGCACCGCCAGCTTCTCGACCCGGGTCGAAAACCCGCCTTTCGAGGCATTCGAGCTTGAATTGCAGTTCGCAACAGAGGATGAAGCGAGCGGCGGCCCGCAATCTGTGGCGGACGCCGGGACTTCAGACGACGAGTTGCAAGCCGGAGTGGACGATTGACTGCCAAGACCCTGCCGAAAATCGACGTTGTCCTGCCCGAAGACGAATTGATGGCGCGGGTGGACGACCTGGCCGAGCGGCTTGCGCCGCGCCTTCAGGGTGACTGGACGGCGATCAACATCCTGGTCGGGGCCACCCCGTTCACCAGCGACCTGATGAAGGCGCTCGCCCGGCGCGATATCCATCCGATGCTCGACGCGCTGTGGCTGGAAAGCTATCGCGATGAGCGCGAAAGCTCCGGCCGGGTGCTGGTGCGCGCTGATATTGTCCGGCCCGTCAAGGATCGCGGCGTCCTCCTGATCGACGATGTTTTCGATACCGGCCGCACACTCGCCTTTGCCCGCTCGCACCTCATGACGAAGGGCGCGCGCGAGGTGATCACGGTCGCCCTGGCGCGCAAGCCATGGGCCCCCAAAGGCGAGGACGATGTCGACTTCCACGCCTTCGATGCGCCGGGCCGGTTTCTTGTCGGCTATGGTATGGACGATGCCGGGCTCTATCGCGGCCTGCCCTATGTCGGCGCGCTGGACTAGGAAAGGCTTTCCAAGTCGGGTCAGCCCTGAAGAGACCCCTTCCACGAGCCCGCCAAACGGCGACGAGAACAACAAAGCGTAAGAGCTTGGTGTCAGGCAGAAGTCTGGCCTGTAACAATTCGTGATGAGCCGTGGTTTGTGGGACTAAGTCCCAAAACCAAAAGTCTTATAGCGCACGGTTTTAATGGGCTTTTTTTCGATCCCTTAAGCATCTCGGTTTGTGGAGCAGGGTCACATAAGGCACGGAAAAAGATAGGAAATCTTTTGGAGAGCACCTGATTAAAAGTCAGCTGCCCAACCTTCATACCCTCCGTGCTTTCGCTTGACCTGCCCAAAAAAACCTGCCCCACATAACTAATCGGTTTTCTCGGTTTCATGATTTTGAAAGGAGAGAACCGTGAAATTTCCAAGCTTGTCAAAAGTCGAGAGCGTGGCGGTCATTGCAAGCAGCATCATTCTTAGCGCTGCCGCGATCATTGCTATTGTGCGGCATGGCTAAGTGCTCACTTCAACACGGTTTGCCCATGGTGCCCATCACCCGCCCTGTAATCTGCGGAGAAATTTGGGAATGGGCCCCGCGGCGAGGCCGAGGGGACGCATTTCAAAGACGTTGGTCTGACAGCGCCTAGACGTCGAGCACCATACGCTCGGGATCTTCAAGCGCTTCCTTGACGCGGACCAGGAAGGTCACCGCTTCCTTGCCGTCCACGATCCGGTGGTCATAGGAGAGCGCGAGATACATCATCGGGCGGATCTCGACCTTGCCATTGATCGCTACCGGACGCTGCTCGATGCGGTGCATCCCGAGCACACCCGATTGCGGCGGGTTGAGGATCGGCGTCGACATCAGCGAGCCATAGACGCCGCCATTGGTGATGGTGAAGGTGCCGCCCTGCATGTCGCCAATCGAGAGCGAGCCGTCGCGGGCCTTCTTGCCAAGCTCGCCGATCGCCTTCTCGACACCGGCCAGCGAGAGCTCGTCACAGTCGCGCACGACGGGCACAACAAGGCCTTTGTCGGTGCCGACCGCGATGCCCATGTCGTAGAAGTTCTTGTAGATGATGTCAGAGCCGTCGATCTCGGCATTGACCGCCGGGATTTCCTTCAGCGCATTGACGCAGGCCTTCACGAAAAAGCCCATGAAGCCGAGCTTCACACCGTGCTTTTCGAGGAAGACATCCTTGTAGCGCGAGCGCAGGTCCATCACGGCAGACATGTCCACATCGTTGAATGTGGTCAGCATGGCGGCGGTGTCCTGCGCCTCTTTCAGGCGCCGGGCGATGGTCTGGCGAAGGCGCGTCATCTTCACGCGCTCCTCGCGCGGTCCAATCTCGCGCGGGGCTTTCGACTGCTGCGGCTGGGACCCGCCCGGCTGGGCCGCCTTGTTCACGAATTCCAGAGCATCGGCCTTGGTCGCGCGGCCATCGCGGCCGGAGCCGGGGATGTTCTGCGGATCGACACCGGCTTCGGATGAAATCCGGCGCACGGACGGGGAAACCGGGCGGTCATCGGCGGTCGACTGTGCCGGCTTTGCCGATTCGGCAGCCGCGGCGGGCTTCGACCCGGAGGATGCGGCAGCTGCACCGCCCGCCCCGGCGCTGATCCGCGCAATGACGGAGCCCGGCGACACGGTGTCGCCTGCGCTGACGAGGATTTCGGCAATCGTGCCATCGGCGCTGGCGGGGACTTCAAGGGCGACCTTGTCGGTTTCGATCTCGGCGATGGTCTCATCCTTGGAGACGCTGTCGCCGACCTTCTTCAGGAACTCGCCGATCGTGCCTTCGGTCACGCTTTCGCCCATGGCCGGCACGGCCACGTCGACCAGGTCACCACCGCCAGAGGCCTTGGCCGGTTCGGCTTTCGGCTTGGGCGCTTCTTCCTTGGTCTCTTCGCTTTTCTTGTCGTCGCTCTTGGCGGACTTTGCGGCGCCATTGCCGCTGCCAAGGCGGCCGAGGACAGCGCCAATCTCGACCGTGTCGCCTTCCTTGGCGACGATTTCCGACAGGGTGCCGTCTGCCGTTGCGGCAACCTCTACAGACACCTTGTCGGTTTCAAGCTCGACCAGGACTTCGTCCTTGGATACCGAATCGCCTGCCTTTTTGAGCCACTGGCCGACGGTCGCCTCGGTGACGCTTTCGCCGAGCTGCGGCACGATAATGTCAGTCATGTCTAGTCCGTTTCGTATCTTGTTCTGGTCAGGCGGAGACGATGCTGTCTTCCACCGGCTGGTCACCCAGCGCAGCAGCGATGAGAGCATCTTTTTCCTTGTTATGTTGGGCGAGCAGGCCGGTCGCTGTTGCCGCCGATGGCGGGCGGCCCGCATATTTCGGGCGCGGATGCTTGCAGCCGGCCTGATTGCTGGTCCACTCGATCTCATCGCGCATGAACGTCCAGCCGCCCATATTGCGCGGCTCTTCCTGGCACCAGACCATCTCGGCGCCCTTGAACCGCTTCAGTTCCTGGATCAGCGACTTGCGCGGCACGGGGTAGAATTGCTCGACGCGTAGCAGGTAGATGTCGTCGGTGCCCTTTTCCTCGCGCGCCTCGAACAGGTCGTAATAGACCTTGCCCGAACACAGCACGACGCGGCGGATCTTCTCATCCTTGACGAGTTTCACCTTGCCCTCGCGGCCCGGCGTCTCGGCATCGTCCCAGAGAACGCGGTGGAAGGAGGATTTGGTGTTCAGGTCGTCCAGCGAGGACACTGCCAGCTTGTGACGCAAAAGCGATTTCGGCGTCATGATGATCAGCGGCTTGCGGAAATCGCGGTGGATCTGGCGGCGCAGGGCGTGGAAATAGTTCGCCGGCGTCGTGAGATTGACCACCTGCATATTGTCTTCGGCACACATCTGCAGGAACCGCTCGAGCCGGGCAGACGAGTGCTCCGGACCCTGGCCCTCATAGCCATGCGGCAGCAGGCAGACCAGGCCGCTCATCCGCAGCCATTTGCGCTCGGCCGAGGAGATGAACTGGTCGAAGAAGACCTGCGCGCCATTCGCGAAGTCGCCGAACTGCGCCTCCCAGAGGACAAGGCAGTTCGGATCGGCCAGCGAATAGCCATACTCATAGCCCAGCACCGCCTCCTCGGAGAGGAGCGAGTCGATCACTTCATAGTGCGCGGCGTCCGGCCCGAGATTGTTCAGCGGCGTGTAGCGGTCGCCGCTATGCTGGTCGACGAAGTGGCTGTGGCGCTGGGAGAAGGTGCCGCGGCCGGAATCCTGGCCCGACAGGCGAACCGGGAAACCCTCATCGAGCAGCGTGGCGAAGGCCAGGTGCTCGGCCGTGGCCCAGTCGAGACCATTGCCGGAGGTGATCGCCTCGCGGCGCGCATCGATCACCCGGCGCAGCGTCTTGTGGACATCGACATTGTCCGGGATCGTGGTGATCTTTTCACCGACTTCCTGGAGCTTCTTCTTCGCAACGCCGGTCTTGCCACGGCGCTCATCATCCTCAGGCAGGCCGAGGCCGGACCATTCACCGTCCAGCCAGTCGGCCTTCTCGGTCTTCAGTCCCTTGCCTTCCTCGAACGCCTTGTCGAGGAAATCCTCGAAATCCTTGATCTGCTGTTCGACTTCGTCAGCGGTGACCAGGCCCTCTTCAACAAGGCGCTTGGCATAGATCTCGCGGGTCGATTCATGGCCCTTGATCTTGGTGTACATGACCGGCTGGGTGAACATCGGTTCGTCACCCTCATTGTGGCCGAACCGGCGGTAGCAGAACATGTCGATGACGACGTCCTTGCCGAATTTCTGCCGGTACTCGGTCGCAACCTTGGCGACATAGGTCACCGCTTCGGGATCATCGCCGTTTACGTGGAAGATCGGCGCCTGCACCATCAGCGCAACGTCCGAGGGATAGGGCGAGGAGCGCGAATACATCGGGCTCGTCGTGAAGCCGATCTGGTTGTTGACGATAAAGTGGATCGTCCCGCCGGTGCGATAGCCTGCCAGGCCCGACAGCGCGAAGCATTCCGACACGACGCCCTGCCCGGCAAAGGCCGCATCGCCGTGCAGCAGCAATGGCAGCTTGTGCGAACGGTCCAGCGTGCCGGTCTCTTCGGCTTCCATCGCCTGCTTGGCGCGCGCGCGGCCGAGCACGACCGGATTCACCGCCTCGAGGTGCGAGGGGTTGGCGTTCATGGTCAGGTGGACGTCATTGCCGTCGAAGGCGCGGTCGGAGGACGCGCCGAGGTGGTATTTCACGTCGCCGGAGCCGAAGCCTTCAGCGCCCTGCGTTGAGCCGCCCTGGAATTCGTGGAAGATCTTCTCGTACGGCTTGCCCATCACGGCGGCCAGCATGTTGAGGCGTCCGCGGTGCGGCATGCCGATGACGATCTCGTTCACGCCGAGCGCGCCACCGCGCTTGATGATCTGCTCCAGCGCCGGGACAGCTGCTTCGCCGCCATCAAGGCCGAAGCGCTTGGTGCCGGGATAGCGCCGGTGGAGGAAGCGCTCGAAGGTTTCCGCCTCGATCAGCTTGGCGAGGATCGCCTTCTTGCCTTCCGGCGTGAACGCCACGCCCTTGTCCGGGCCCTCGATCCGCTCCTGCAGCCAGGCCTTCTCGACCGGGTTGGAGATGTGCTGGAACTCGACACCGATGGTCGAGCAATAGGTCCGCTTCAGGATGTCGACCATTTCTGGAATGGTCGCATAGTCGAGGCCAAGATAGCCGTCGATGAAGATGCGCCGGTCCATATCGGACGCAGTGAAACCATAGCTTGCCGGATCCAGCTCGGGCTGGGTGTCCTTGTTCTCCATGGCCAGCGGGTCGAGCTGGGCAGCCAGATGGCCGCGCACGCGGTAGGCGCGAATCATCTGCACGGCACGGATTGAATCCTTCACCGCGATCTCGAGATCGGCCTCCGAGGCGCCCGGCTTGTCAGCCTTGATCTTGTCACGAAGCTTCGGCTCAAGCGCGGCCCAGTTGCCGTCAAAGGCTGCGACCTGGTCGGCATCGGCCGGGGCCGGCCAGCGATCACGCTTCCAGCTTGCGCCATCGGCATTGCGTTCGGCTGCATCGCCGCCATCGCCGAGCTCGCGGAAGAAATCCCGCCAGCTTTCCGGCACCGAACCGGGATCACGGGCATAAGCGGCCTGCATCTTCTCGATCCAGACCGCGCTGCCGCCATAAAGGAATGCCGTATCAAGCATGGCGCTGTTACGCGCGCTGCGCTTTCCGGTTACCGGTGATCCGTCATCTGCCATCTCAACACCGTCCTGTTACTTGTGTGGACGGCCCGGCGGGGTCTTTTGGGCCTCGTCTGGCCGCCATCCGAACCTGATATAGTCCGGGACTAACCTTTAAGAACCTCTACCATGGTATCGCCGAGGCGCGCAGGGCTCGGTGACACCTTGATACCGGCTTCTTCCATTGCTGCGATCTTGGACGGGGCATCGCCCTTGCCGCCCGAAACAATGGCACCGGCATGGCCCATGGTGCGGCCCGGAGGCGCCGTGCGGCCAGCGATGAAGCCGACCATCGGCTTCTTGCGGCCCTTCTTCGCCTCGTCCTTCAGGAATTGTGCAGCTTCCTCTTCAGCCGAGCCGCCAATCTCACCGATCATGATGATCGATTCGGTGGCGTCATCGGCGAGGAACAGTTCCAGCACGTCGATGAAGTTTGTGCCGTTGACCGGGTCACCGCCAATGCCGACCGCCGTCGTCTGGCCGAGGCCGACATTCGAGGTTTGGAAGACGGCTTCATAGGTCAGCGTGCCGGAACGCGAGACGACGCCGACAGAGCCTTTCTGGAAGATCTTGCCCGGCATGATGCCGATCTTGCACTCTTCCGGGGTGAGCACACCCGGGCAGTTCGGGCCGATGAGGCGCGACTTCGACTTCTCGAGTTTGGCCTTCACGCGCACCATGTCGAGAACCGGGACGCCTTCGGTGATGCAGACGATCAGCGGGATTTCCGCGTCAATGGCTTCCTCGATGGCGGCGGCTGCGCCGACCGGCGGCACATAGATGACCGACGCCGTGGCGCCGGTGGCTTCCTTGGCCTCGCCGGCATTGGCGTAGATCGGCAGCTCGACGCCTTTGTCGGACACCCATTTCTGGCCGGCCTTCTTGGGGTGCGTACCGGCAACCATCTTGGTGCCGTAATACTCAAGTGCCTGGTTGGTGTGGAACGAGCCGGTATTGCCGGTCAGGCCCTGCACGATGACTTTGGTGTTCTTGTCGATGAGAATGGACATGAATGTGGTCCCTGAAATCTGTTCGCGCGCTGTTGAGGCGCGTCAATCCTGTTTGGCTTAGGCGCGGATGGCTTCGGTGATCTTCTTCGCCGCGTCGTCGAGGTCGTCGGCGGGGATCACGTTGAGGCCGGAATTGGCGATGATGGCCTTGCCCTCATCGACATTCGTGCCTTCGAGGCGAACAACCAGCGGCACGGCGAGGTTGGTTTCCTTCACCGCGGCGATCACACCCTCGGCAATGACGTCACACTTCATGATGCCGCCGAAGATGTTGACCAGGATGCCCTTCACATTCGGGTCCTTCATGATGATCTTGAAGGCCGCTGCGACCTTCTCCTTGCCGGCGCCGCCGCCGACATCGCAGAAGTTCGCCGGCTCTTCGCCGTAGAGCTTGATGATGTCCATGGTCGCCATGGCCAGGCCCGCACCGTTGACCATGCAGCCAATCGTGCCGTCGAGGGCGATGTAGGCGAGGTCCCATTCGGAGGCCTCGATTTCCTTCTCGTCTTCCTCGGTCTTGTCGCGCAGCTCCTGGATGTCCGGGTGGCGGAACAGGGCATTGCCGTCGAACGAAACCTTGGCGTCGAGGACGCGCAGATGGCCGTCCTCCATGACGATGAGCGGATTGATCTCCAGCATCGACATGTCCTTCTCGGTGAAGGCCTTGTAGAGGATCGGGAAGAGCTTCATGCCGTCTTCGCGCGCCGAGCCTTCAAGCTTCAGCGCATCGCAGAGCTGGGCGCTGTCCTTGTCGGTGACGCCCGCCATCGGGTCGATCGGCAGGGTGAGGATCTTTTCCGGCGTGTCGTGCGCGACTTCCTCGATGTCCATGCCACCCTCGGTCGAGGCGACGAAGGCCGGCTTGCCGGTCGCGCGGTCGATCAGCAGGGAGAGATAAAGCTCGCGGTCGATGTCGGCGCCGTCTTCAATATAGAGGCGGTTGACCTGCTTGCCGTCCTTGCCGGTCTGCGCGGTGACGAGGTGCTTGCCCAGCATCTGCTCGGCGAACTTGAAGACGTCTTCCTTGTTGAAGGCGAGGCGGACACCGCCCTTTTCGCCGGCTTCAGCCTCCACGAACTTGCCCTTGCCGCGTCCGCCTGCATGGATCTGGCTTTTGACGACCCAGAGCGGCCCCGGCAGCGTATCGACTGCCTTCTGGACATCGTCGAGCGAAAGGACCGGCACACCGGCAGCAACGGGCGCGCCATAGGATTTCAGGACGGCTTTGGCCTGATATTCGTGAATGTTCATGAGTGGAAATCGCCTCTTGGATCAATGGGCATTGCGGGCCCGGATGGCCCTGTAAAACTCGTCGCCTTATATCACCGCAAACTGCTGGTGCAACCGAATGGGTCCGTTAGATGAACCCAGCCTCCGTTTATTCCGTACGCGGGTCGATTTCGGCGACTTCTGCGGTGGACGGAAGCGCAATATTCCACGGTTCCTGATCTTCCTGGGGCACATCCTTGCGTGAGGCCCGTCGCCACAGCATTGAAAAGCTCAGCAGGGCGGACAGAATTGCGGCCAGCAGGAAGAGGCCTCCCTGCGTAAAGGGCAGGTTGAAGGCGAAACCGGACAGCGGCGGACCGATCACCGAGCCGAAGGCCCAGACAAAGAGCAGTCCCGCCATCACGCGCGCAATCTGCGGCGCCTCGGCCCGGTCGATCGCATGCGCGACACCGATGCCGTAGAAGGACAGCGACCCGGCGCCCCAGACCGCCAGTGCGACGAGAATGATGTTCGAGGGCAGGCCCGGCATCAGGCCCAGCACCAGGGCGGCGAGGCTTGCAATAGCGCCCATGGCCGCGATGACGACCCTACGGTCGAAATGGTCCGATATACGTCCGGCCGGCCACTGACTGATCAGGCCGCCGATCCACGCAGCAGCGGCTGCCAGGGCGGCTGCCCCGGTCGCGCCGCCCGCCACATCCGGCAGCGCGACGCCAGCATAGATAGGCAGGAGGGCCATGGTGCCGCTATTGATGACACCCGCCAGGAACACCGAAATCACGGCAGCCGGCGCGAGCTTGAACAGGCGCGTCAGCCGGAAGGCTTCGGTGCCAGGCGGCGGCGGTTCGCCCCGGCGCGTCAGGCAGACCGGCAGCAGCGACAGGACCAGGAAGATCGCACACCACAGGTATGGCCGGAAATCGATGGGCGCGAGACCGGCGACGAAGAACGGGCCGAGCACGAGCGAGACCTTGGCGATCAGGTGGTAGAATCCGCTGACACTGCCCCGGCTCTTGGCCGACACCGTCGCGCCAAGCCAGGACTCGATGGAGGAAAACATCCAGGCAAACGCAGCGCCCTGGATAATGCGGACAATGGTCCAGCCGATCGGGTCGAGCGCCAGCTGCATTGCGAGGACACTGGCCCCGCAGACGGCAGCCGCCGCCGAGAAGACGCGGATATTGCCGAACAGGATAATGGCCGTGGAGGAGTACCAGGCCCCGACCATGAAGCCGACCGCATGACCCGCCGCGATCGCGCCGATCAGCCCTGGCGAGACGCCCAGCGTCTCCAGGCCAAGCGGGGTCACCACGCCAAGGATGCCGCCGCCCAGCTGCAGGAACGCCGCTGCCGCGATCAGCGCCCAGACATTGCGATAGTCAGCCATGGCCGTTCCTCAACGCTACGCGGCGCGAATCGGCGCCGGTCTTCCTGCGGTCTAGTCTACCCCAATGTCCGAAAAGGCAATGTCGTTGCGCCGTGCCGTCTTACCTTCGCCATCCTTGAGGATGAGCGAGACGGTCTTGCCGGCCCAGTCGATCTCGACGGCGCCATAATTCTCCGGCGGGAAGGCCGCGCCGATCTGGCGCGTATCGCGCTCATCGCTTTCGGTTGCAAAGGAAAGGTTCAGCGAGGAGGCTGTCAGCTCATTGGCCGCATAGGGCAGCGCGCCGCGCTCTTCATAAACGAAGCCGCTATGGCGGTCACCGGACAGGAAGACGACGCCGCCGGCCTCGGTGGACTTCACCAGGTCGAACAAGCGCTGGCGCTCGACCGGCATGGTCGACCAGGCCTCCCAGCCGTGCACGGTCGGCATCACCTGGATGGATGAGACGATGAAGCGGATATCAGCCGGGTCCTGCAGCCGGTTTTCCAGCCAGGTCCACTGTTCGGTGCCGAGCATGTCCTGCGGCTCATCGGCTGGGGTGGGGATGTAACGCTCCTTGCCGGGCGCACCGTACTCGTCGGTCGGCGTCAGGTCGGAGCGGAAGAAGCGCGTGTCGAGCACGATGACCTGCACGCGCTGACCCTCGGGGCCGAAGCTGCGCGCATAATAGGTGCCGGGCCACTGACCGACATCCTCGCCGTCGAGGCCCCAGAAGGTCTCGTGAATGCGTTCGGCGAAAGCCTTGAAAGGAAAGTTCTTGCCGGAATCATTGGCGCCATAGTCGTGGTCGTCCCAGGCCACCATCATCGGGAATTTCTCGCGTGCGGCGATGAATTCCTCGCGGGTGGCCAGCTCCGCGAAGCTCTCGCGCAATTCGTCCAGCTCCGGCTCATTGATCGAATAGGCGCGCCCGTCGCGGTCGCCATAGACATTGTCGCCAATCATCAGGAAAAGGTCGGCCTCTTCGCTGGCGAGCTGCGCCAGGGTCGGGCTTTCCAGCTCCTCATCATTGCAGGAGGCCACGAGAATGCGGCTGATGACGGCATCCTCGCCGGGCAGCGCCACGCCCTCCGGCGCGCGCGGCAGGCTTGAGGCGGGGACATCATCATAATAGCGATTCAGCGCCTCGACGGCGGATTTCGGGGCCGGTTCGAAGATGTTTGGCAGGACAGACCCGCCTTCCTGCGTCACACAGGCCGACAGCATCAGTGCGCCCGCCAATAGTCCCGTTACCGCCCTGACCGCCATGAATGCCTCCCTCGAAAATGACAACGCCCGGCCTTTATGCCGGGCGTCGCCGATGTCCGAAAGGGTCCAACTGGCTCAGGTGGTAAAGAAAACCTCCCACATCAGCCGGCCGGGGAGCATCGAGAACAGGCCGGCAATCAGCATCGCGCCGACGAACATGCCCGTCATCTCCTTGCGGTGCTTGGCGACATCGCGCCGGCGGATGGCGGCGATGCCCATGGGCAGACCGATCATCGTCCAGGCCGAGAGCGCATGGATCGGGCTGAAATGGGTCTCGAAGATCATGGTGATGAAGAAGGACGAGCCGGCCGTTACGGCCATGGCGACGACCCAGGTCCAGCCGAGCGTACGGTGCAGGCGGAAGCCCTTCGGCGCGAACATCAGCACCGTGCCGACCAGCAGCGTCGTTACCGCGGCTGCCACGTGGATCTGGACCGCCGTCTCCGAGCGCAGCAGTGGCGACAGGTCGATCCGGAAGCGCGGCACCGCCTGGAAATGCATCAGGATCGCGATGCTCAGCGCGGCGTAGACCACCAGCGCGATCGAGATCATCCACGTATTCTTTGATATCCGGCCAAGGCGGGATTTAAGCGTGGGTTGGGAGGAAACGTCTGTGAGGCTCATGATTTTATCTCCGCAAGAGGGTGTCGCGGCTGCGGCCTAGCGCAGCTTGATCGTGTGGGTGTTGGCGCCGTCGCCGAGCGTGAACTTCGCCTTCTTCCAGCCGGGTGGGCCGAAACGCACCGGCGCGTCATTGGAAAAGCCATAGGGCTCTGACGGTATGCCGAAGCTGCGCGTGTCGAGGTCTCCGTCGCCATCGACATCGTGATAGAGCTTGATGCCGATCTCGCCGGGCGCGAGGCCATCGATTGTCAGCGTGACGCTGCCGGTCGCGGCATCGACGACGGCACCTTCGACCGCGCTGTTGGACTTCCAGCCATTCTGGCTGTCGAACACGGCCACATGAACCGCGCCATCGGCGGTTTCGACATTGGTGACGGTCAGCTCAAGACTGGCGCCCCAGGCGGCCGGTGAGAGGCAGGCCGCGAGGCCGAGGACAGTCGCGATACGTTTCATGGGGATCTCCCTTGATCTGTTGAACAGGCGGCAGGTCGCTGCCGACAGGGAGAGACTGGCGCGGCCCTCTGGACGCTTCGAGCCGGAATGCGCCAAATGGCTGGAATCCTTCGCCAAATGACGTCAATGTCATTCGCGAAGCGTGAATGGAAAAGGGAGTTCCGCTTGCGTATCGCGATTGACTGGAAGAAGCGGCTGCGCGAACTCGCCATTCTGAGCGGCATTGCCCTGTTCCTGGCTTTCCTGCGGCCATTCGGCACCAGCCTGAACGCGCCGCTCTGGGTCATATTCGGTTTCTGGTGGTTGCTGATCATTGCCGGCTCGATCTTCGGCGAGACGACTGTCTGGGCCTATTACAAGCTGAGACCGAATGGGCCGGCCTGGCTGATGATCATCATCACATCGCTGGTCACGGCCGCTGGCGTCACGCTGGTCATGCTGGGCATGCAATACGTGTCGGGTGGCTATATCAGCGTGACAGCCGGTCCGATCTTCATCCTCTACGGCTACGTACTGGTGATTTCCACCGCGATGACCCTACTCGGCTATACGCTGTCAAAGGCCTTCAACATGGCCGGGCCGGACTTCGCACACCGGGTGAACGATCGCGACGCGATGGCTGCCTTCCTTGAGCGCATGCCGGTGAAGTTCCGCACAGCCGAACTCTGGGCGATCTCCTCGGAAGACCATTACCTGCGCGTCCACACCAATCTTGGCAGCGACCTCATCCTGATGCGGCTGTCAGACGCCGAACGGGAGCTTGAGAGCGTCGACGGCCTGCGGGTCCACCGGTCCTGGTGGGTGTCCCGAAGCGGGATCAAATCGGCACGCCGGGAGGGCGCAAAAGTCTTGCTTCAGTTGAAGTCGGGCGAAGATGTTCCCGTCTCACGATCCTATCAGGGCGCGGTCAAAGATGCCGGACTTGCTCCGTAAGGCATCCGGTCATTTACTTATTGTTAACTGCCCGGAAACGGCCTCATTCTCGCCTGACATGGAACCTATTCCGAACTGAGCATGTTGCTTGCAGGACAAGTTCCTATCTGAAGGGCCGCAACAAGAATGGCCCCCGGAAGGGTTCAGACACGCAGGAAGCGACAATAAAATGACAACGCACATCACACAGCTCCTCGCAAAGGGTTTCAGTCTCGCCGTCCTCGGCTTTCTCGCCGCAGTGACCATGATCATGGCCTTTGCACCGGCAGGTTCGATCTATAACGGCTAGGCCCGGCGCTCCGCTGTAGGCGGGCCGGAGAATTTTCAGGACAATCAGGTCAGGCGCAACGCCTTCGGGCGAACGCTTGGCCTGTACCTCTATTCCAGGGCAATCACGGCATCGCGATCATCGGCTTTCAAACGGGCAAGGTGCGCCTGCACGCGCGCACCGCCGATCTCAAGGTCCGGCGCAATTTCCGCCAGCGGCACCAGGACGAAGGCCCGCTCGGTCAGGCGCGGATGCGGCAGGGAGAGGATGGCGGTATCGCGCGTCTCGCCCGCCATCCAGAGCACGTCCACATCGATGAGGCGCGGGCCCCAGCGCGTGGCGTCCTCGCGGCCAAGCGCCTTTTCGATATCCTTGCAGGCCGCCAGCAGCGCTTCTGGCGAGTAGCTCGTCTCGACCAGCGCGCAGGCATTGATGAAATCCGGCTGGTCTTCGACGCCCCAGGGCGGCGTTCGGTAAAAGCTGGAAATCCGCGTTACACGAACCGCCGCCATTTCGCCGAGCACGGCGATGGCCCGCTCGATCATGGCGCGGCTGTCGCCCAGATTGGAGCCGAAGGCGAGGGCGGCTTCCTTCATACCGGTGAGGGGGCATCCCGCTCCAGCGTGATCTCGACACCGACATTGTCGAGGAAGTGCCGGATCGGCGCCTTCGGCTTGCGGATGCGTACCCGCACGCTTTTCACCAGCGGGAAGTTTTCCATCACGCCATGGCCGATGCGTTCGGCCAGCGTCTCGACCAGGTTGAACGGTCCGCTGGCGGAAATGTCATGAGCGAGGTCGCACAGCTTGCCGTAATCGACCGCATCCTTCATCGCATCCGATGGCGGTTCGGTCCGCGCGATCAGGCATTCGATGTCGGCATAGAATTTCTGGCCGAGGGTCTTTTCCTCGCTGAAAAGGCCGTGAAAGCCGTGAATGCCGAGATTTTCGACAAAGACCCGCTCAGTGCGCCGCATTTTCGATTGCCTCCCACATCTGGATCGCCTGTCTGTGCTGGGCGACATCATGGACGCGCAGCATATGGGCGCCCCGGCGCACGCTGTCGAGCCCGGCGGCCAGTGAGCCGGTCAGCCGGTCGCCGACATCCGCGCCATAGAGTTTGCCGATAAAGGATTTCCGCGACACGCCGATGAGGACCGGAAGACCGGTGCGCACAAGGCCGTCGACCGCGCCGAGCACCTGGAAATTCTGCTCATAGGTCTTCGCAAAACCGACGCCAGGATCGAGGATGATATGATCGCGCGGCAGGCCGTCGGCCTCGCATTGGGCGATGGCTTTCTCGAAGAAGGTGAGCATGTCCCTGGCCGCATTGACCTCAGGATCCGTTGCTCCGCGATGATAGGTCAGCACATAGGCGGCGCCGGCCTCTGCAGCCGCAGGGACGATGCCAGGATCGGAGGCGCCGGTCACATCATTGATGATGACCGCGCCCGCTTCGCAGGCCGCTCGCGCGACACCCGCCTTGTAGGTATCGATGGAGACGGGCGCGCGGTCTGCCCCGGCAATCGCTTCGATGACCCGGATCGTGCGGGCGAGCTCTTCTTCCTCGCTGACCTTTTCAGCGCCCGGCCGGGTCGATTCCCCGCCGACATCGATGATGTCAGCGCCCTCGCTCGCCATCAGGCAGGCATGGGCGAGCGCCTCCTCGAAGCCGTCATGCTGGCCGCCATCGGAGAAGCTGTCCGGCGTCACATTCAGGATGCCCATGATGAGCGTCCGCCGTTTGGCTTCGGCCAATAGTTCGTCTCTCAGGCGGATGCGGTCTTCGCGTCTGATGACCTAGCCCTCCTTCGGCCCGCCGGGCATGACGGGGCGGTCGCGGAAGCTGCCCATGGACAGCACCCGGTCATACATCACCAGCGCCCCGGCGAGGCTGACATTGATGCAGAACTTGGTCGGGATCTTCACGACATGGTCGCACCTGGCGAGCATCTCCGGGCTGAGGTCTCCCCGCTCGCGCCCAAGCACATAGGCCGCCGCCTTGGGGTGGCGGAACTCCGGCAGCTCCACCGCGTCGTCGGTCAGCTCGATGCCGACCAGCTGACAGCCCTTGGGCAGCGCCATGTCGGAAATCGCATCCCACTGATAATAGGGCACGCTCTCGAACGTCTTCGATGTGTCGGCCTTGTAGGCGACTTTCAGCTTCGGCTCGGCGCCGACCGAGAAGACGAAGCTCGCCCCGAACGCATTCGCCGTGCGCATCAGCGCACCAAGGTTCATCGGCTTGGAAATGCCCTCCGCCCCGATTGCGAAATAACCACGCATCGCCATCAGTCCGCGCCTCCCGTAAACCTCCAAGCCGCGACAACGCCGAGGAACAGCCCGCCCAGCATGATACTCGCCTTGCGCGCCAGCCGGAGGTGGCCAATGGCGCGCGGATATTCCGAGGCCAGCCAGGCCGCCGCATCGCCTGCAACATCACCGCCCTCCAGCGCCTGCTCCCGCGATGCCGCCACGACGGCAAAGCGCGCCGGGCCCTCTTCGAGGCCCTCGAACTTCGCCTTCGCCGCCCGCTTCAGGACGATGCCGGTCATGATCCGCATCTGCACGGCCAGCGCAAAGACGAAAAAGACGAGCAGCCCCGCTATGAAGAAACCGAGATCGCGTCCACTCATCGCTTCGTCGCCACCTCGAACCGGCCATTGCTGGTGACCACACCGCGCTTCATCGTCTCGGCATTGAACACGACCTCGACATGGCCGAGCACGTCAATGCCGATCATGCCGCCATCCCCGCCGAGCAGATTGAGGTCTTCCAGCGACCCGGAAATCGCCTCGCTCAGCCCCTGACGGGCATAGCGCAAGCGTGAGGAGACGTCGGCGGCGGCATTCGTGCGCAGGAAGTACTCGCCCTGGCCGGTACAGCAGACCGCAACGCGCTCGTCGGCCCAGAGGCCCGCGCCAATGATCGGCGTATCGCCGACCCGGCCCGGCGTCTTGCCGAGCAGGCCGCCCGTGGAGGTGGCCGCCGCCAGCCGTCCGTGCTGGTCAAGCGCCACCGCGCCGACCGTGCCATGCGCCAGCTCGCCCTTCTTGACCGGCCGCGTGATGACGGGCGTGTAGTATTGCTTGGGGCTATGAACGCGCTCCAGCTTGTGCTCACGCGCAATCGCTGCCGCGCCCTTGCCGACGATCAGCACGTGCGGGGTCTTTTCCATGACCAGCCGCGCTGCGGTGATCGGGCTCTTGTAGCCGCGCAGCGAGGCAACCGCCCCGGCATTGCGCGAGCGCCCGTCCATGATCGCGGCATCCAGCTCCCACTGGCCGATGGCATTCGGTGACGAGCCCTTGCCCGCAATGTGCAGGCCGCAGGCTTCCAGCGCCTCGACCAGCCGGTGCACCACTTCAAGCGCCGCCTCGCCGCGCGCCAGGCGCGTCTCGCCCTCGCGCAGCAGGCCGGCCATATGCCGCTCGGCGCGCGCATGGTCGAGGTTGCGAAGCGGCCCCGCCCCACCATGCAATGCCAGCGCCCAGTTCTTCGCCATTCTACATCCTTGTACTAGCGCGATTGTTTTCGCCGCGTCATGCTTCACAGCGCGCGGTGCCATGGATAGGTTTGCGCCGTCAAATACAAGTCCCACACGACAGTGCCAAGAGACACCAGCAAGAGGAACACGCTCATGAAAGCCCTTCTATCCAAGACCCCCGGCGGCCCCGATAGCCTCGTGCTTGAAGATGTGCCCAGCCCGACCCCCGGCGCGGACGATGTCGTCATCGATGTAAAGGCGATCGGCGTGAACTATCCCGACGTGCTGATCATCCAGGACAAGTACCAGTTCAAGCCCGAGCGGCCCTTCTCACCCGGCGGGGAAATCTCCGGCATCGTGAAGGCGGTCGGCGACAAGGTGACCAAGGTCAAGGTCGGCGACCGGGTGATGGGCTCGATCGGCTGGGGCGGCATGGCCGAGGAGGTCGTCACCGACCAGAACCGCGTGCGCCCCTTCCCGGAAAGCATGTCCTTCGAGGAAGGCGCGGCCCTGCTGATGACCTACGGCACCTCCTATTACGCGCTGAAGGATCGCGGCCAGTGCAAGCCCGGCGAGACGCTGCTCGTGCTCGGCGCAGCCGGCGGCGTGGGCCTTGCAGCTGTCGAGCTCGGCAAGGCGATGGGCATGGAAGTCATCGCGGCCGCCTCCAGCCAGGACAAGGTCGACCTCGCCAAGGAAAAGGGCGCGGCCCACGGCATCGTCTATCCGCGCGGCCCGCTCGACCGGGACCAGCAGAAAGCCTTCTCCGACAAGATCAAGGAGCTTGGCGGCGGCGGCGTCGACGTCATCTATGACGGGGTGGGCGGGGACTATGCCGAGCCGGCCCTGCGCGCGATGAACTGGGATGGCCGCTTCCTTGTCATCGGTTTCCCGGCCGGTATTCCGAAGATGCCGCTGAACCTGACGCTGCTGAAGTCCTGCAACATTGTCGGCGTCTTCTGGGGCGCGGCCGTGGCCCGCGATCCGAAGGCCAATGAAGAGAACATCAAGGAACTCTTCGCGATGTATGAAGCCGGCAAGATCAAGCCGCACGTCTCCAACACCTACCCGCTCGAAAAGGCCCCGGACGCCATCACCGAACTGATGGAACGCAAGGCCAAGGGCAAGGTGGTCGTGACGGTTTAGATGGCTGGTCTCCCCATCTAACGTCGTCGCCCTCACCCCTGCCCCTCTCCCGAACCCGGGAGAGGGGAAAGCGCCCGCCTTAACGTGCCACACAAACCTGGCCGCCATCGCCCCCTTCTCCCGAGAGCGGGAGAAGGGTCGGGGATGAGGGCTGGTCGCTAGCCAAACAAGCGCGCGGATGTATTCTGGGGACCATGCCCGACTATACCGAGATTCAGCGCGCCCGGCGCCTACGGCGGTCGGCTAACCTACCGGAGCGCAAAGCCTGGGAAACATTGCGCCAGCTACGCCGCGAAGGCTTTGCCGTCCGGCGGCAAGTTCCGATCGCCGGGCTGACCGTAGACTTTGCCATTCGCTCAATTCGCCTCGTGATCGAAGTCGACGGCAGTATTCATGATCTCGAAGCTGTAAAGCTCAATGACGCGGAGCGCGATGCACGCCTTGTCAATGAAGGATGGAGGGTCCTCCGGCTTTCCGCGGAGATCGCAATGAGTCCGGATCATCTTCTGACCGCCATACAAGATGAAATCGAAAGGTTGCAGCAATAGTCCTCCCTTTCCCCTGACCCGGGAGAGGGCCGCGACACATCCGTCCCAGCAAAAATATCCCACAGCCAGCCCATAAATGTACTCTGGCGAGACCATGACGGGACTCGACAGACACCTTCAGGGCGCCATGGCCCAAGCCTGGCCGCTTTTGCGGCGGATGGTGCTGGTCATGGCCGGCATGCTGGGCATGGATGAGGACAGCGCGCCCGAGCGCGTCAGCCGCGGCGTGCGCATCGCCGTCCTTCGCATCCTGCGCCCGGCCGAAGCGTTGACCCGGCACCTCATCGTGCTGATAGCGCGGGAGATGGACGTCACCGAAGCCCTGAACAAACCCTGTCGCGAAGCTGCGCGCAGCGGTGGCCAAACCATGGGCTCAGCCTTGAGCCCGATTCATCGCAAGGCCCAGCCCCGCGGGGATCAGCCCAAGAACCACTTCATCCTCTTCGAACCGCTGCGCATCCCCCGCTCCATCTTTGCTGACACGGCCGTGCCCGCGCGCCCGAAACCCAAAGGCGCCGGCCCGCGCATCCTGTCTTTCGACCGGCCCTTTCCTGTAACACCTGCACCAGCACCGGACGTCAGTGCCAGCTCCCTGACGGGTCGCATCCGGGCGCTGGAAAAAGCGCTCGCAGCACCGGAAAAGATCGCCAGGCGCCATGCCATTTTCCTTGAGCGTGATCGCCGCTCCAACCAGCTGCCCGGGCGGATCAACCCGATCCGTCCCGGCCCGGCGCCGGGGATGCGCAGCCACCATACCCCGCCGGACCTGAAGGAACTGCTGCTGTTTATCGGCATCGAAGCCCAGCGCGGGCCGCCGAGGCCCACGCCTGCCCGGCTCACACTATCCTGACGACAGGCTTGCCCGCCCCATGTGCGGGGAAGTACGGATAGGCTGTGGGGATGAAACGGTTAGAGGTGGGTGAAAAGGGCAAAGCGCATGACAGAAGTCGCCTCTTATTCAGGCCATGAAGAACATCATAACGTGCACCGCGTCGGCTGGCTGCGCGCCGCCGTGCTGGGCGCCAATGACGGGATCGTCTCGACCGCGAGCCTCGTCGTCGGTTTTGCCTCGGCCTCGGCCGGGCGGGCCGACATCATGCTCGCCGGGTTTGCCGGTCTCGCGGCGGGCGCCATGTCCATGGCTGCCGGCGAATATGTCTCCGTCAGCTCGCAGAGCGACACCGAAAAGGCCGACCTCGCCAAGGAAGCCAAGGCGCTACGCGAAATGCCGGAAGAGGAGCTGGAAGAACTCACTAATATCTATGTCGCCCGCGGCGTGCGCCGGGACACTGCGCGCGAGGTCGCCGAACAGCTGATGGAGAAAGATCCGCTGAAGGCCCATGCGCGCGACGAACTCGGCCTGTCGGAGATCGTCGAGGCGAGACCCGTGCAGGCGGCCGTCTCGTCGGCGGCGAGCTTTTCCGTCGGCGCGGCCCTGCCGCTCGTCGCCGCCGCGTTTGCCCCGCTGGCCTATGTGGCGCCATCCGTGGTCGCTGCATCGCTGGCCAGCCTCGCCCTGCTCGGTGCTGTGTCCGCACGGGCGGGCGGGGCGAAGAAGACCCGCTCGGTGATCCGTGTCGTCGTCTGGGGCGCTGCGGCCATGGCGCTGACAGCCGGTGTCGGACGGCTGTTCGGAGGCGTGGTTTGAGCGGGCCGGGCGACACGATCACCTTCTATTTCGATTGCTCCAGCCCGTGGACCTGGCTCGGCTTTCACAACACCCAGCCGCTCGCGGAGGAGCTGGATGTGGAGGTGGACTGGCGGCCCATCCTGGTTGGCGGCGTCTTCAATGCGGTGAACCAGAGCGTCTACGAGGCCCGCAAGGCCGGGCCGAACCCCAAGGCGCGCTATCACGGCAAGGATTTGCAGGACTGGGCGCGTTATTCAGGCCTTGAGATCAAGATGCCGCCAAGCGTCTTCCCGGTGAACAGCGTGAAAGTGATGCGCGCCTGTATCCTGTTGAAACCACAAGGGAAACTTGTCGATTTCGCCACGGCCGCCTTCAAGGCCTACTGGACCGATGATCTCGACATTTCTCAGGACGAAGTCGTCCGCGAAGTCTGCGCGCGGGCCGGTGTCGATGCTAACGCCGTGATGGCCGGGATACAGGACCCGGCGATCAAGGACGCCCTCCGCGCCAACACAGATGAACTGATCGCGCGTGGCGGCTTCGGCTCGCCGACCATGTTTGTCGGCGACGACATGTATTTCGGGAATGACCGGCTGGTCCTGGTCGCCGACGCTGTGAAGCGGGCGCGCGCCAAATAAAAAGCCGGGCTCTGGGGCCCGGCTTTTCTGATGTCTGGTTTGTACTGCGCCGATCAGGCAACCCGCTCGACCATCATGTGCTTGATCTTGGCGATGGCCTTGGCCGGGTTCAGCCCCTTCGGACAGACCTGGGCGCAGTTCATGATGGTGTGGCAGCGATAGAGCTTGAAGGGATCTTCAAGGTCGTCGAGCCGCTCACCGGTCGCCTCGTCGCGCGAGTCGATCAGCCAGCGATAGGCCTGCAGCAGCGCGGCCGGGCCGAGATACTTGTCGCCGTTCCACCAGTAGGACGGGCAGGAGGTCGAGCAGCAGGCGCACAGGATGCACTCATAGAGGCCGTTCAGCTCGTTGCGCTGGTCCTCGGATTGCTTCCACTCCTTCTCAGGCTCCGGCGTGTCGGTCTTGAGGAAGGGCTGCACATAGGCGTGCTGGGCGTAGAAATTGGTGAGGTCCGGGATCAGGTCCTTCACCACCGGCAGGTGCGGCAGCGGGGCGATGGTGATGGTGCGTCCGGCCACCTCGTCCCAGCCCTTGGTGCAGGCGATGGAGTTCTGGCCGCCAATGTTCATCGAGCAGGACCCGCAGACGCCTTCACGGCAGGAGCGGCGGAAGGCGAGGGTCGGGTCGACATTGTTCTTGATCCAGATGAGGACGTCGAGAACCATCGGACCGCAGCGGTCCATGTCGACATGATAGGTGTCCCAGCGCGGGTTGCCGCCCTCTTCGGGCGAGTAGCGGTAGACCTTGAACGCGCGGGTGTTCTTGGCGCCTTCGGGCTTCGGCCACTCCTTGCCCTTCTTGGGCGCGGAACCTTTCGGGAGGGTGAGCTGTACCATGATGAGTTCCTAGTAAACGCGGGCCTTGGGCTCGATGTACTCGATGTCGTTGGACATGGTGTACTCGTGCACCGGACGGTAATCGATGGTGACCTTGCCGGCCTCGTCGACCCAGGCAAGCGTGTGCTTCATCCATTCCTTGTCGTCGCGGTCGGAGAAGTCCTCGCGGGCGTGCGCGCCGCGGCTTTCCTTGCGGTTGGCCGCACTGTTCACGGTCACGGCGGCCTGGCCGATCAGGTTGTCGAACTCCAGCGCCTCGATCAGGTCGGTGTTCCAGATCATGCCGCGATCCTTCACATCGATCCCGCCAAGCTTGGAGTAGACGTCCTCGATCTTCTTGACGCCTTCCTCCAGGACTTCGCCGGTACGGAAGACGGCGCAGTTGGTCTGCATCGACCGCTGCATCTCCAGGCGGAGCTTTGCGACCGGCTGGTCACCCGAGGCGTTGCGGATACGGTCGAAGCGGGCGAGGTGCGAATCGGTCTGCGCATCGCGAACCTCCGGCTGGCTCGCGCCGGCATCGACTGTGTCGCCACAGCGCAGGCCGGCAGCACGACCGAAGACAACCAGGTCGATCAGCGAGTTGGACCCGAGACGGTTGGCGCCATGCACCGACACACAGGCCGCTTCGCCGACGGCCATCAGGCCCGGCACGACGCTGTCCGGGTCGGCGCCCTTCTTGGTCAGGACTTCGCCATGATAATTGGTCGGGATGCCGCCCATATTGTAGTGGACGGTCGGCAGGACCGGGATCGGCTCCTTGGTAACGTCGACGCCCGAGAAGACCCGTGCGGTCTCAGAGATGCCCGGCAGGCGCTCGGCAAGCGTCTCTGGCGGCAGGTGTTCCAAGTGAAGGTGAATATGGTCGCTCTCCTCGCCGACGCCGCGGCCTTCGCGAATCTCCACGGTCATGGCGCGGGAGACCACGTCGCGCGATGCGAGGTCCTTGGCCGATGGCGCATAGCGCTCCATGAAGCGCTCGCCTTCGGAATTGGTGAGATAGCCGCCTTCCCCGCGTGCCCCCTCGGTGATCAGGCAGCCTGCGCCATAGATGCCGGTCGGGTGGAACTGGACGAACTCCATGTCCTGCAGTGGCAGGCCGGCGCGCAGCACCATGGCGTTGCCATCGCCCGTACAGGTGTGGGCAGACGTACAGGAGAAGAAGGCCCGGCCATAGCCGCCGGTCGCCAGGATGGTGCGCTGGGCGCGGAACCGGTGAAGCGTGCCGTCATCGAGCTTCCACGCGGTCACGCCGCGGCAGGCGCCTTCCTCATCCATGATGAGATCGAGCGCGAAATACTCGATGAAGAACTCGGTATCGTTCTTGAGCGCCTGACCATACAGCGTGTGCAGCATGGCGTGGCCGGTCCGGTCGGCCGCGGCACAGGTCCGCTGGACCGGACCTTCGCCGAAATTCTTGGTCATGCCGCCAAAGGCGCGCTGATAGATCTTGCCTTCCTCGGTGCGCGAGAAAGGCATGCCCCAGTGCTCAAGCTCGTAAACGGCCTGAGGGGCGTTGCGGCAGAGATATTCGATGGAGTCCTGGTCGCCGAGCCAGTCAGAGCCCTTCACCGTGTCGTACATGTGCCAGCGCCAGTCGTCCTGGGACATGTTGCCGAGCGAGGCGGCGATACCCCCCTGGGCGGCAACTGTGTGCGAGCGGGTCGGGAAAACCTTGGTGATGCAAGCGGTCCGGAGGCCGGCCTGGGCCGCGCCGAGCGCCGCACGAAGGCCGGAGCCGCCGGCGCCGACAACGACAACGTCATAAGTGTGATCGACGAATTTGTAGTCAGACATGATGCCTTACCTTTCGGGGGCCGCGCCTCAAACGCTGGCCGTAATCCAGATCTTCAGGACCGAGAGCGCCGTAGCGGCGAACAGCCCGACACAGACAAATGTGTTCAGGATGAGCAGGCCCTGCTTCATCCCTGCCTTACCGAGATAGTCCTCGACGACGACCTGCATACCGAGGCGCATATGATAGAACGCCGCACCCAGTGTCAGGATCATCAGGATGGCGTTCCATGGTTGTGCGAAAAAGGCCGTTGCGCCGTCGAAACCGGACCGGCTAGCCGCGATAACAGCGAACAGAAACCACGGCACGAGCAAGGCAAGCGCGATAGCGGAGACGCGCTGGCGGATATGATGCTCCGTACCAGACTTGGCCGATCCGAGGCCCCGGGCGGCGGCGGTGGGTGTCTTGAAGTCAGTGCTCATCCTCGCCCCCTAGAACAGATTGGTCGCGAGCGACCAGATCGTTGCTGCTGCCACAATGGCAAAGGCAAAGTTGAAAACCGACCAGGCACTCGCCGTCTTGGGGTTGAACCCGGCCTTCGGGCCGTCCCAGATCATGTGCCGTATGCCATTTGCAAAATGAAAGAGAAGCGAGGTCAGCCAGAAGAAGAGGAGAATTTGCCCGACCGGCGAGAGCATGATGCCCTCGACGACACCGTAGGCTTCCGGGCCTGCGGCGATCGATATGACCCACACACTGATAAGGAAGGCGCCAAGATAATTGCCGACGCCCGTCACCCGATGAAAAATCGATGCGGCCATCGTCCAGTGCCACTTCCAGATCTGGAGGTGGGGTGACATTGGACGGGGATCCGTCCACTCTGAGCCTGACATTAAGCCTCTCCCGAATCCTGCTGGTTTGCTATGCGGGTTCTAGAATTGTGCGCCGCCGTGTCAACGCGACAAGAAGGGCCTTCATGCGATGAAGCCAGTCATTTCAGCGCTTCTGGGCATATTTGCCCTTACGTCAGCTGCGTCCGCACAGGATTTCCGTCCTTCGTCCGCCGGAGAACAGGCCAATGCCGAGGAGGCCGCGCCGCTCGCCTCCATCATTGCTGAATACGAAGCCATGGTCTCGGCCGTCAGCCCGGGCGAGCGCGCCGAGATGGAAGATCGTGCGCCGAGGCGCTGGCCTGATGTCTCGCGCACGCGTGTAGCTCAGCTTGCCAATCACGCCCGCCTCCTCAAGGGGCGGCTTGCGGCGCTGGGGCAACCGGATTCCATCGACACGAAAATCCTCGACGCCCTGCTCGACGAACTGATCATGCAGGATACTTTCGATACCGCCCGCATCCCGTTCACCGGAGATTGGGGCTTCCATGCTGAGCCCTTCTTTGCAGCCAGCAGTCTGCGGCTGAATACTGTCGAAGATGCGGAGGCGTGGATTGCCAGGCTCAATGACCTGCCGCGCTATTTCGACCAGAACATCCATAACATGCGCCGCGGCCTTCGGACGGGATGGGTATCGCATACTGACCCACTTGAAACCGTGATGGAGCAAGTCGCTGCGCAGATTGTCGACCACCCCGAGGACAGCGGCCTCTGGGCGCCATTCGAGACGCTACCTCCCGGACTGGACGGATCGACCAAGGAAGGGCTGCGCGCGGCTGGCCGCAAGGCCGTGACCCGCGCCGTCGAGGCGACCCGGAGGCTTCAACGCTTCCTGGAAGATGAATACGCCGGGCAGGCTCGTCCCGAACCCGGTATCGGCAGCCTGCCGGATGGCAAGGCCTACTACGTCGCCGCCATCGCCCATCACACGGCCGGGGCCGGGTATACACCAGAAGCGATCCATGCGCTCGGCGAGGCCGAAGTCGCCCGCATCCGGGCGGAGATGCACGACGTCATGGAAGCTGTGAATTATCCGGGAACGTTCGAGGAGTTCCTGGTCTTCCTGCGTAGCGATCCTCAGTTCTACGCGAAGTCGCCGGAAGACCTGCTAGAGAAGGCGGCCCTGATTGCCAAACGGCTGGACGCGATCCTGCCTGCCTATTTTGGAAAGCTGCCCCGCCTGACCTATGGCGTCGAACCCGTGCCGGCATCGATAGCGCCGGGCTATACCACAGGGCGTTATTCAGGCGGTGATCCGGCGCGGGGAATTCCGGGCACTTATCTCGTCAACACTTATGCTCTGGACCAGCGGCCGCTCTACGAGCTTCCAGCGCTGTCAGCCCATGAGGCCGTGCCCGGCCATCACCTGCAGATCGCGCTTGCTCAGGAGATGGAGGACATGCCCCGGTTCCGCCGTAGCTATTACGCAACAGCCTTCGGGGAGGGCTGGGGGCTGTATGCCGAGACGCTGGCTGGAGAAGCTGGCATCTATCGCACGCCCTACGAAAAATTCGGGGCGCTCTCCTACGAGATGTGGCGCGCCTGCCGGCTCGTCGCAGATACCGGCATGCACTGGTATGGATGGTCGCGCGAGGAGGCCGAAGCCTGCTTCAAGGAAAACTCAGCGCTCGCGCCGCTGAACATCCAGACGGAAGTCACCCGGTATATCGGCTGGCCCGGCCAGGCGACGGCCTACAAGGTGGGCGAGCTGAAGATTTTAGAGCTGCGCGCCCGCGCGAAAGACGCGCTAGGTGAGGACTTCGACATTCGCGCCTTTCACGACGTGCTCCTTGGAGCCGGCTCCATGCCGCTCGATGCGCTTGAGGACAGGATCGATACGTGGATCGAGCAAACGCCGGATGGCCAGTCACCGCTGGCAGGAAACAGCGCCCCCTGACTGGCGACAATCTTCGCCGCTTTTACAGCTTCCGGAATTCGGCTAACGCAAGCGCCATGAAGCTAACCATCATTGAAACAGGCCTTCCGCCGCAGGCGATCCGGGCTGACTGGCCTCGTTATCCGGCCATGTTCGAGAGCCTGATTGGCCCGCACTTGCCGGACATCACCTTTGAGAGCGCCCCGGTTGTCGAAGGCGCGCCCTTTCCGTCGCTCGACACCGTCGAAGCCGTGCTCGTCACCGGGTCCGCGGCGGGGGTCTATGAAGACCATGAGTGGATGGCGCCGCTCTTCGACTTCATTCGCCGGGCGGGCGATGCGAAGATCCCGCAGATTGGCGTCTGCTTCGGACACCAGGCCATCGCTGCCGCCATGGGTGCGCGGGTTGAGAAATCTGACAAGGGCTGGGGCCTTGGACGGCACATCTATGATGTTTGCCACCAGCCGGACTGGATGACCGGTCTTAATGGCAAGACTTTCTCGCTCGGGGTCAGCCACCAGGACCAGGTGCTGAGCCTGCCTGACGGTGCGAAAGTCGTCGCACGCTCTGATTTTACCCCCTTCGCCGCGCTCGACTATGGTGACACGCCCGCGATCAGCTTTCAGGGCCACCCGGAATTCTCTTCAGGCTTTTGCTGCGCGCTCTACAATGTCCGCCGGGGCACCGCGTTCAGCGCTGAGCGCGTCGATGAGGCGTGTGACAGTTTGGAAGTGCCGGTGGACAATGCCCTGGTCGGCCGTTGGATGGCACAATTCCTGTCGCAATCGGCTCGCTGACGGAAATAAGTCCCGCCGGGGCTGGAAATTGTTCACGCTTCCGTGCAAATCCACACGCACAGGATTAAAGGAGCTGACCGCCCATGATGCCGAAACCGCGCGCCGACATCGCCCCGAACACAATCGAGTTCGAGACCTTGCCGCTCGTCAAACCGACCGGTTTTCGCGAATATGATGCGCGCTGGTGGTTCGGCATCCCCGATAACCCCAAGGCACCTGATCTGAACCTGCTTGGCGCCGAAGCGCTCGGCCTGGGCATGGCAACGCTGTTTCACGAGCTGGGCGTCACGCCGAAAGTGGTGACCGGCCACGACTTCCGGTCCATTTCCCTGCCAATCAAGAACGCGCTGAAGCTCGGCCTCGTCGCGGGCGGGTGTGAGGTCCTGGATGTTGGCCTTGCGCTTAGCCCGATGGTCTACTGGTCGCAATTTGAGCTCGACGCCGACTGCTGCGCGATGGTCACCGCAAGCCACAATGAGAATGGCTGGACCGGCGTGAAGATGGGGGCCAACAAACCGCTTACATTCGGGCCGGACGAAATGGGCCGCCTCAAGGAAATCGTCCTGAACGGTGACTTCCAGCCCCGCGCAGGCGGCGGTACGTTTCGCGTGGACGGACTGCGAGAGAAGTACATCGCCTCGGTGGCCGAAGGCATCAGCCTGAAGCGGAAGATCAAGGTCATCGCGGCCTGCGGCAACGGGACGGCCGGGGCGTTTGCGCCGGAAGCGCTGCGGGCTATGGGCGCCGAAGTGATCGAGATGGATTGCGACCTCGACAATACCTTCCCGAAGTACAACCCCAACCCCGAAGACAGCGAGATGCTGCACGCCATGGCAAAGGCCGTGAAGGAACACGGCGCGGACGTTGCGCTCGGCTTCGACGGCGATGGCGACCGCTGCGGCGTGGTCGACAATACGGGCGAGGAAATCTTCGCCGACAAGATTGGCCTGATGCTCGCGCGTGACCTCTCACGCGTTCATCCCGGCGCGAACTTCGTCGTCGACGTGAAGTCGACAGGCCTCTACAAGACCGATCCCGTTCTCAAAGAAAACGGATCGACGGTCGACTATTACAAGACCGGCCACTCCTATATCAAACGCCGCACGACCGATCTTGGCGCCCTGGCCGGCTTCGAGAAATCGGGCCACTTCTTCTTCCGCCCCCCGATCGGGCTAGGCTACGATGATGGCCTGGTCGCGGCGGGTGCGATCCTGCAGATGCTCGACCGCAATCCGGACAAGACGATGGCTGACCTGCGCGACGAACTCGGAACAGCCTATACCTCGCTCACCATGTCGCCGCATTGCGATGACGAGCTCAAGTATGGCGTGATCGACAAGATGGTTGCCGAATATGAAGGCATGGCCGGCGGCGAAATTCTTGGCCGCAAGGTTGTCGATGTGAACACGGTCAACGGTGCCCGTGTAACGCTGGATGACGGCTCATGGGTGCTGGTGCGCGCGTCTTCGAACAAGCCGGAGCTGGTCGTGGTCGTAGAAAGCCTGCAGTCGGCCGATGACATGCGTGACCTCTTCCACAAGGAGGTCAAACCGCGCCTAGGCAAGCACAAGGAAGTCGGCGCCTACAATCAGGAAATCTGATCGCGCCCGGCGTCCGCATCGCCTGACGTAGGGCGACTGCAGCAATCACAGGAAGGAAGCGTCGATGCGCCTGAAAGTCCTCGCCCTCTCCAGCTTTGCCGGCCTTGCAACCGCCTGTGGCGGTGGAGGCGAAACCGAAACTTCCGTCTGCCAGCGTACCGAACAGGAACCGCGATCAACGCTTCAGGAAGTGGAGATTTCGCAGTCCTGTGCCACAACGCCCAGTGACGGCCTGACGATCAGGTTTGCCGCTCTTCCAGGCGACGACAGCGCGCGCTGCACTGTCGCAGCGGTATTCGTCGCACCCCTTGGCTTCGAGAGGCCGCGCATAACCTTTGGCGCCGTGACGGATGAAGGCCGTCTTGTCAGTTCCAGCGTGTCTGTCCGGGATTTCCTGTTCGTCGACCGCCTGACCAATGCCACAGAGCTTCGCCTCTCTCCGGATACCAATTGCGCGGAAGTTTCACTGCGCGTTCAGGACCTGCGCTGCCAGGCTTCGGCCGAGACCGGTGCGGAGGACCAGGATTGCGGCAGTGTCGCCTTCGAAGGTACTGGCCTGTTTGCCAGTTTCGAGCCGCTTGCCAACTGAGCAGGAAACCGCTCCGGCCTAGCGGCGGCGCCGGCATCTTGATATGACCCGCCACTGAAATTTCGAGGAGCCTGACATGAAATTCTTCGTCGACACCGCCGACACCAGTGAAATCAAGGAGCTGGCTGAAGCCGGTTTGATCGATGGTGTGACCACAAACCCGTCACTGGTGGCTAAGTCGGGCCGCAAATTTTCCGACGTCATTGCCGAAATCTGTGAGCTGACACCCGGGCATGTCAGCGCCGAAGTTGTTGCGACAGAGTATGACGCCATGGTGAGCGAAGGCAGGACGCTGCAGAAGATCGCGCCCAATGTCGCGGTCAAGTTGCCCCTCACCATGGATGGGCTGAAAGCCTGCCGGACGCTGACGAATGAAGGCACTGCCGTGAATGTCACCTTGTGCTTTTCAGCCAACCAGGCGCTGCTCGCTGCCAAGGCCGGCGCTACCTACATCTCGCCGTTCATTGGCCGGCTCGACGATCTCAACATCGATGGCATGGAGCTGATAGAGGATATTCGAACCATCTACGATAATTACATGTTCGAGACACAGATCCTCGCCGCCTCGATCCGCAATGCCAATCACGTGAAAGACTCCGCGCTGGCGGGCGCAGACGTCGCAACCGTGCCGCCTAGCGTACTGCGCGGGCTGATCAACCACCCGCTGACGGACAAGGGGCTTGCCGCCTTCCTGGCCGACGCGGAAAAGGCCGGCATTTCGGTCTAGAGCCGCTTCATCAGGGCGTCGGCCATCATTCGCCCGACGCCCGGGCCCTCCTGCGGATAGAGATAAGGCTCGATGAGTTCGAGTTCCATCAGCAGGAGTTTCCCGTCATTGCCGCGGAGCATGTCGACCCGTGCGTAAAGCGGCAACTGATCCAGGGTTTCGAGTATTCCTCGGGCTGCGTTCACATCGGCATTGTTGGCTTCGATCGCCGTCTCCGTGCCGCCATAGAGCGACTGGATTCGATAATCGCCCGGTGCAGCCCGCTTGAGAAGCGCATGGGAGAGCTGCCCATCTATGAAAATGAAGCTGAGCTCGCCCTCGCGTTCAATGGTCTGCAGATAGGGCTGGACCATCATGGGTTGGGTCATTTGGGGAAGCGCCTCGCCGCGCCTCAGCCTGAATTGGCCATGTGCACCGCCTCCGGTCTGCCGCTTGAAAACCAGCCTGTCGGTGTCGAGCGCATCAAACAGTCCTGCCGCATCAACGCCGGACGGGTCGTCCAGCCAAACCGTCGGTATCAGATCCGCCCCGCGTTCTTCCAGTGTCCTCAGATAAGTCTTTCGGCAGTTCCAGCGAATAATTTCAGCTGAATTGAAAAGCGGGATTGCTGCCCCGATCCAGTCGAGCGCGTTGAGAAACTCGTTGACCCGGTCCCAGTAATCCCAGGCCGTCCCGACAAGCGCGGCATCGTAAGCCTTCCATTGGGAAATCGGCCCATCCCAAGCAACCGCTGTGATCTCAGCACCATGGCCGCCAAACCCCTCCCTCATTCGCGCCACGATCAGGTCATGCTCGAACGCATCAGCCCGCCGGTCGGGAGAGCCGGGTAAAGTGTCCTGGGAGCAAAGATAGGCGATCTTCATCGCGAAGGGCGATATATGACGACTTGGCTTGCGTCCATGGTCTATGTTTGCGAAGCCAGCGAGGGTTTAAAGTAGCGAAGCGAGGCATGTGTGTCTGATACCGAGTTCGACGTCGTTGGTCTGGGAAATGCGATCGTTGATGTCATCGCCCCCGTGGAAGAGACATTCCTGACGGAGTATGAGATTCGCAAGGAAGGTATGACCCTGGTCGATGAACCGCGTGCCGACGAGCTGACTCGCGCGGTTTCCAATGCCCATCAAACGTCGGGCGGGTCCGGCGCGAACACGATTGCCGGACTCGCAAGCTTCGGCGCACGCGCTGGCTATATTGGCAAGGTCGCTGATGACGCCCTTGGACAGGTATTCCGCAAGGACATGAACGATAGCGGCATTCCGTTCACCACGTCACCGCTTCTCGACGGTCCAGCCACCGCTCGGTCGATCATCTTCGTGACGCCTGATGGCGCTCGCAGCATGAACACTTTTCTCGGAGCGTCAGTCATGTTCTCGCCTGAAGACGTTCAGGAAGACATGGTCCGCAAGGCGTCGATCCTTTACCTGGAAGGCTACCTTTTCGATCAGGAGCCGGCCAAGGCGGCCTTTGTCCACGCCTCGGAGATCTCGAAGGCTGCGGGGAGGCGTGTTGCGCTGACCCTGTCAGACAGTTTCTGCGTTGAACGTCACCGCGACAGCTTTCTCCACCTCATCCGCAATCACGTGGATATCCTGTTCGCCAACGAAGACGAGCTCCTCTTCCTGTACGAGACAGAAGACTTTGACGACGCGGTGTCCCGGCTTCGCGGCGATATCGCGCTCGCGGCGGTGACCCGGTCCGAGAAAGGATCTGTGGTGATTGGCGACGGCGATCCAGTATCCGTCGCCGCCGAGCCCGTCGACAAAGTCGTCGATACGACGGGTGCTGGTGACCAGTACGCGGCTGGCTTCCTGTTCGGACTGTCAAAGGGCCTTCCGCTGACCATGTGCGCAAAGCTGGGTCACATCGCCGCCGCCGAGGTTATCTCCCACTACGGACCAAGACCTGAAACGCCATATGCTGAGCTTGCCCGGAAAGCGGCGATTTCGGTTTGAGCCCGTGCCTGGCCCGATAGGCTGCGGCGGCAGATGATTTCGCGGTCCAACTGCAATTTCATGACCGCACACTGCGTGCAAAACGCAGACTTTGCTGGCGACTGAGCCTATATCTTTTCCGGTCCCTCGCCTCCGGCAAAGTAGACAAGAGAAGTGTTGTGAAACACGCAGACTACATCGATTCAGAGCTTCCCGGTCTGCGGCGCTACGCCAGGGCCGCCACGGGGTGCCAGGAAACCGGCGATGCAATCGTCAAGGAAGCACTGAAACCGTTCGAAGCCGACAATGCCCCATCTTCTCTTGAACGACTCGATCTGTTTCGATCCATCGAGCAGGTGCTGGCTCGTTCGGGAAACAGCGGACCGTTCGAAGGGGTGGCGCCGCTTCCCAGCCGCGCGCAACTCCTGACGAGTATTGCAGGGCTTTCAGCCTCGGACGCCGCCAGCCTTTCCGGTATGACAGAAAGCGAAATCCGGAATTTGCTGGAAACCTCTCGCTCTGGCGATGCAAGCTCCGATCCCGCGGACATTTTCATTATTGAGGACGAACCGATGATCGCTGCTCATTTAGCGGAAATTGCGCGGGAGATGGGCCACAATGTGATAGGGACGACAGGTATTGCCAGCGACGCGATACGTGCATGCCGGGAGCGCCGGCCAGACCTGCTTCTGTCGGATGTTATGCTCGGCGACGAAAGGCGGGGCGCTGACGCTGCCCATGACATTGCCAGCATGTACGGTATTCCTGTGATTTTCATCACGGCCTTTCCCCAGTCACTGCTTCGGGGCGAGAAGGGTGAGCCGGCTTACCTTATTGAAAAGCCGTTCCGGGCAGATTCGGTGCGCGTCATGATCTCCAGGGCGCTGGGCAAAAGCCGAAGCCGGCCCGGGGCCTAGGCGGAAACCGCAGCCTCGACCGCATAGTCCAGCCGGTCGTGACCAAAGAACAGCTCGTCACCAACGAACATGCTCGGCGCCCCGAAAGCGCCGCGCGCGATCGCTTGATCGGTATTTTGTACCAGTAGCGCCTTCGCCTCAGCGCCATCAGCAAGCGAAACCAATCTCTCAGCATCCAGTCCGGCCGCGCGGCAGGCAGCACCAATCTGCTCGAGATCGTCGGTTTCGAGCGGTTCGGGCGCCGCCCACACACCGTGGAACACAGCCCGGATGAAGTCTGACTGATCCGACGGAGAGCCGGCCAGAGCGCAGGCTATGCGTAACGCCGGTCGGGTATTCATCATGGGAAAGCTGGGATGCATACGAAATCCAATTCCATAGCGCCGGCAGCTCCGCTGAATATCTGTCTGCATGTACGCATTCTTCGCTGGCACGAAACCGGGAGGACGGTTGTCTGTGCCCCTCATGATCGCGCCTAGAAAGACGGGTTTGTATACCACGTCGATGTCTTTTCCTTCGACAAAGCGCGGAAGTGCATGCAACGCGATGTAGGAGTATGGGCTTATGAAGTCGAAGCAGAATTCGAGCGGTCGTGACATGATGCAGACCCTTTCAGTTTCGTTTTAGAACTTTTCTATCCACGGGCGCAGGTCAAGCTCATGGGTCCAGGCGGACCGGGGTTGATTGTGTAGAACCCAGTAATTCTCGGCGATGGCTTCGGGATCAAGAATGCCGTCTTTTTCCTTGAGGGCATAGCGGTCAGGAAAATTGTCCCTGATGAAGGCTGTATCAATCGCGCCATCAATGACGGTATGCGCCACATGGATGCCCTGAGGCCCAAGCTCCCGGGCCATGGACTGGGCAAGCGCACGCAGGGCAAACTTAGCGCCAGCAAACGCCGAGAAGCCCGCCCCGCCGCGCAGCGACGCCGTCGCACCGGTAAAAATTATCGTTCCCGCCTGGCGTGGTAGCATCACTCGTGCAGCTTCCCGACCCGTCAGAAAGCCCGCAAACGCCGCCATCTCCCAGACCTTCCGATAAGTCCTGCTTGTCATTTCAGAGATCGGGTAGTTCACATTGGCGCCAATATTGAAGACAACCGCCTGAACCGCTCCGATGTCAGCCTCTACCTTGTCGAACAGGGCGATCACCTCTTCTTCGGAGCGGGCATCGCACCCAAATCCTTCGGCCTCACGGCCTGCGTTTCGGATCTCTTCGACCAGAGGCTGGACCATCTCTTTGGTCCGGCGAACGCAAACTGCGGTCAATCCGCCGCGCGCAAACCGCCTTGCAATTGCCCCGCCTGTCGCGTCTCCTGCGCCAATGATAACTGCTGCCTGCTTCATGCCAATTTCCATTCCATTTTGGAACTTTACCAAATCAGTATATGGTTTGTCATCATGAAATGGTCCGAGCTTGACGAAAACTGGTGCCCTGTCGCCCGCACGCTGACCCTGGTCGGCGATCGGTGGACACTGCTTATCCTGAGGGACTGCTTCCTTGGCAGTTCCAAGTTTGAAGAGTTTGCCGCCAGCACCGGTGCAACCCGGCACATCATCTCAAGCCGGCTCAAGCGGCTGGTGGACGCCGGAATCCTCGAGCGCAAGCTCTATGTCGAACGCCCCAAGCGCTATGAGTATCTTCTGACCGAGAAGGGCAGAGAGTTTGCGCCGGCCCTGGTCACCTTCCGGGACTGGGGAAAGAAGCACCTGCCGGTTCGCCGTTCTGTCATCGCCGCTAAAGGATGAATTTCGAGAGATCCGTATTGCCGGCAAGATCGGAAAGCTGGGCTTCGACATAATCCTGTGTGATCGTCACCGTCTCGCCTGAACGATCGGGCGCGGTGAAACTGATCTCGTCAAGCAACCGCTCAAGGACGGTCTGCAGACGCCGCGCGCCGATATTCTCAACCGTATCATTCACGCGCACGGCAATATCGGCCAGCGCATCGATCGCAGCATCCTCGAATTTCAGTTCGATGCCCTCGGAACTCATCAACGCCTCATGCTGGCGAATGAGCGAGGCCTCGGGTTCGACCAGGATCCGCCGCATGTCGTCGCGCGTCAGGGCCTTCAGTTCGACACGAATTGGCAAGCGACCCTGCAACTCCGGCAGCAGGTCCGATGGCTTGGCAACATGGAAGGCCCCGGACGCGATAAACAGGATGTGGTCGGTCCGGACCGGTCCGCGCCGTGTCGACACGGTCGTTCCTTCGATCAGGGGCAACAGGTCGCGCTGGACACCCTCGCGGCTAACATCTGCGCCACTTCTCTGGTTCGCGCCGGCGACCTTGTCGATCTCATCAAGGAAAACAATGCCATCGGATTCGACAAGCCGTATCGCCTCACGCGTGACACTCTCCTCATCGATCAGCTTGTCAGCCTCCTCGCCGATAAGTGGCTTGTAGGCGTCGCGGACAGTTGTCCGTACCCTTTTGGTACGTCCGCCCATGGCCTTTCCAAGGAGGTCGCCGAGATTGACCATGCCCATCGAACCGTTGCCGCCAGGAAGGTCCATCATCGGCATCGACCCGCCTGTATCAGCGAGTTCGATGTCAATATCCTTGTCGTCCAGCTCCCCGTCGCGGAGTTTGCGTCGGAAAACTTCACGGGTGGAGCTCTGGGCCGTTTCCCCAACGAGAGAGTCCAGTAGCCGGTCCTCGGCTGCTTCGCGGGCCTGGTCTTCAACCGCCTTTCGGCGCTGCGACTTGACCATGCTCACAGCTGACTCAACGAGGTCACGAACGATTTGCTCGACATCGCGCCCAACATAACCAACCTCAGTGAACTTCGTCGCTTCAACTTTCAGGAAAGGTGCGTTGGCAAGTTTTGCCAGACGGCGCGAGACCTCCGTCTTCCCGACGCCCGTAGGGCCGATCATCAAGATGTTCTTCGGCGTTATCTCATCGCGCAGCTCTTCCGGCGCCTGCTTGCGCCGCCAGCGATTGCGCAGCGCCAGAGCCACGGCCCGTTTGGCATCGGCCTGACCGACAATGTGGCGATCCAGCTCGGCAACGATTTCCTTTGGGGTCAGCATGTCCATCAGGCTTTCAGGTCCAATGTCTCAATCGTGAAATTCGAGTTTGTGTAGACGCAGATGTCGGCAGCTATTTCCATTGCCTGCCGACCAAGCGTCTCAGCATCCTTTTCATAAGGATAAAGGGCTCGCGCTGCCGCCAAGGCATAATTTCCGCCCGATCCGACCGCGACGACATTATGCTCCGGTTCTAGCACATCGCCTGCGCCTGTAATGACGAGTGTCACGTCCTTGTCGGCAACAATCAGAAGCGCCTCTAGCTTTTGCAGGTACTTCTCGGTGCGCCAGTCCTTGGCCAGCTCAACGGCGGCACGCTGGAGTTGGCCAGGGTGACGCTCGAGCTTCTGTTCGAGGCGTTCGAACAAGGTGAAAGCATCGGCGGTTGCACCTGCAAAGCCGGCCAGGATTGCGTTGTCGCTGCCAAGGCGGCGCACCTTGCGGGCATTTCCTTTCATGACGGTCTGGCCCATGGAGACCTGACCATCACTCAGGATGACAACTTTATCTTCGGTGCGCACGGCGAGAATTGTCGTGCCATGCCAAAGCGGGGAGCGGGAAGTTTCGTTATCTGTCACGGCAGGTGATGTGGCGCACGCGGCGCCAAATCGCAAGGGCCGTGCGGCCTTTAGCCAGCCTGGCTTGCAGCACCGGCCCGGTCTGCCGCCAGCATCTGGATGAATTTTTCAAGGGAGACCGGAGGACTGTAATAAAAGCCCTGATACTGGTCGCAGCCCCTCTGGCGCAGGAAGGATTCCTGCGCTTCGGTCTCAACGCCTTCGGCAACCGTCTCCATGCCCAGGGTTTCAGCCATGCCGAGAATCATTTCGACAATGGCGGGTGCCTGCTTGTCTGTGTACAGACTGGAAATGAAGGCGCGGTCGATCTTGAAGACGTCGAATGGCAAACGGCCCAGCATGGACAGGTTGGAATGACCCGTGCCGAAATCGTCGATGGCCAGTCGAACACCCATCGTCTTTAGAGGTCCGATGACGTCCTTGAGACGTTCCGGGTCGGACACTGCAACGCTTTCCGTGATCTCGAGCTGCAGCAGACGAGGCGGAAGGCCCGCTTCGCTCATCGCACGAATGAGCATTGCACCGAGATCATCATCCTCGAACTGCAGGGGCGAGACGTTCACCGCAACCGATACGTCGCGAAAACCGCGGCTGTGCCACATGGCGGCCGCTCGACAAGCTTGTTCGGTAATCTGCATACCGATTTCACCGATCAGACCCGTTGACTCGGCGACCGGGATGAACACGCCCGGAGAGACAATGCGGCCGCTTTCGAGTTTCCAGCGCGCCAGGGCTTCAGCGCCAGCAATGCGACCTGTTCGCAGATCGATCTTGGGCTGGAAGACGGGGATGAACCGGCGCTGCTCAACGGCGGCGCGCACTTCAGACTCGAGGCGCTTTCGCGCAGCCGTCTGGCGATCAAGCTTGGGAGAGTAGAACTGAATATCGAGGTCATCCGCGCGCCTTGACTGGTAAAGCGCCGACTCGGCCCGCTTCCTGATCTCTTGCGGCGCCTGACCATCCTCGGGGATGATCACGATCCCGGCGCGCGCCGGGAGCCGGATGCTCTGACCTGCGATCTCGTATGGCTGACGGAGCGCATCGAGAACGGCGCGCACAAAACGCATGACTTCGGCACGCCCACCGATACGATCAACCAGAATTGCGAATTCATCAGACTGGAGCGAAAACACCGGCCAGCTGCCGAGCGGCATGGAGTAGTCTTTTTCCTGTGCTGACACAAAATGGGTCAGCCGCTTGGCGATGGCGGTATGGACCTCGTTAGGAAGCAGGGTACCATGGCCCTCGGAAAACTGTTGAAGCCCCTCGGCTTCAAGCAAGACATAGGCTGCCGGTTCCTCGAAGGAGCTCGCGGCGATCGTTTCCGTCAATTCCTGCGTCAGCCTCGCGGAATTGCCGAGCCCGGTGCGCTCATCGGTGAAAGCGGCCTGCAGCAAACGCTCATTGTCTGCCCGCAGCTTGCGGATGGTTCGGACGATCACGACCTGGAGCCTACGGAACTCCTCGAAAACAATATTCGGGGAACTCGTCCGCGACAGGCGCCCTTCCGCCGTCTGGCGCAGCGTCTCTGCCAGACCTTCCACTTGCCCACTCGTGGTGCGTGAAAAATAACTGGCCAACCAATAGGCGATTCCCACTACAATCAGTGTTGTACTGAGCATGATTGGCAGCGGTATGAGCAGACCGCGCGGTACAATGTTGCCCGCATACAAGGTCGCGATGCGCTCACCATTCGGGCCGAGCACAGGAAATGCATCTCCGCGCCGGATCAACTTTTCGGGGGCACTTCCCGCAAGAACATTACCGCCAGCATCAGCAACGAGCGCCGCGTCCGGAGCCATTTGCGCCATGATCCGGGTCGCTTCTTCCATATCGCCCGTGGCGATTTCCGGCCCTACCAGCTTCGCAAGCCGCTCTGCAACCTGCGCATTCTGTGCATCCATCCGCGAACCGGATGCAGACAGATAGGCAAGGTCGAACAGCATCGACAACCCCAAAGCCGCAATGGCGGCGCTGGCGGGCAAAAGGATTGCAAATCGGGCCTTGGAAAGCAGGCGGGAGAGATTTACGAGTCCTCGCAGGGTCGGCCTCAATGGTTCTGAAACTAAAACTAAAGTATCTCGACCTCATCCGTCCCACTGAAACTTTAGAATTCCGTGAATGAATCTGTTGTAGCTGAATACTTCTCGACACCTTATTTGGGACGACATGACTGATCATCGAACCGCCACCGTTACGCGCACAACGCGCGAAACAGACATCGCTGTGACCGTCGATCTCGACGGAACCGGAAAGTCCGACATCGAAACTGGTGTGGGCTTTTTCGATCACATGCTGGACTCGCTGTCGCGCCACAGCTTCATCGACCTAACCGTCAAGGCCAAAGGCGACCTGCACATCGACTTCCACCACACCGTCGAGGATACGGGGATTGTGATTGGCCAGGCGATCAAGAAGGCGCTTGGCGATTTTGCCGGCATCAATCGGTTCGGGCACGCCTACATTCCTATGGACGAGACTCTTAGCCGGGCCTCGATCGACCTCTGCAAGCGTCCGTACTTGATCTGGAAGGTAGATTTCCTGCGCGACAAGATCGGTGAAATGGATACCGAACTCTTCAAGGAGTTCTTCCATGCCCTGGCCGGCAATGGCGGCATGTGCCTTCACGTTGAAAATCTTTACGGTGAGAACAATCACCACATCGCCGAAAGCTGCTTCAAGGCGACGGCCCGTGCCCTCCGGATGGCAGTCGCCCCCGACCCGCGCCTCCAGGGTAAGCCCGCCAGCACCAAAGGAAGCCTTTAAATTCGGCACAAGAACCATCGTCGACTGGCCGATCATCGGACATCTCGGTGCCGAAGCCTTTTTGTCGTGCACGCGGCAGTCTACTGGCGGACCGGTGACGCCTGTCTGACGTGGTCCTGGCAGGGTTTTCGAGCCACTCTCGGCCCGCACAATAGATTAATGCCGAGGAGAAGCAGGGCATGCGACTGAACCCGGATGCAGCGAAAATAAGAAGGTGGCGGGATGAACGCCACTGGTCCCAGGAACATCTGGCGGACCTGGCCGGGATTGGCGTGAGGACAATCCAGCGCATCGAGAATGGAGAGGCCGCCTCGAGGGAATCGCTGATGGCTTTGGCTGCCGCTTTTAATGTCGATGTGTATGTGCTGACGGCAGACACGAAGGCCGACGCCGCCCGGAAACGAAAAGAAAAACAGAGGAAGGGGCTCGCCGCGCTCCGGCTTTCTTTCTGGATCAGTCTCGCAAGCTACGTGTTCGGCATGATCCTGTTTGCCGGGATCAGCATAGGTGCTGGCGGCGGGACGTATCTAATGCTTTGGCCCTCGATCTGGTGGACCGTGGGCGTGGCGGGCCACGCCCTCACCCTTGTCATTGTCGAGCTTGTGACACGCTACCAGCAGACCGAAAGCGTGTGACAAAGCTTCGTTGCAAAGCCCGCAATCGCCAGGCTTATTTTCGATAATCAAGGGGTGGGTCGCGATCACCCAGGAGGGACCTGTACTCATAGTCCGGTCCGCGCTTGTCTTCGAACTCCGTCCAGGCAGATTCGATAAGGTCCTCGTTTTGGTAAAGCTCGATCGCTGCTGCTGTCAGGGTTTCGGCGGCGAGCTGAGCACCCTTGTGGCCAATGGACATCCCACTCGCGGCCACCGCCTGCCAGCTGTGGGCCGATGTTCCTGGTACCCAGGTTGCGGTCCTCAGGCCCACGGTCGGCACTGCCCAGGAAACATCACCAACATCAGTCGAGCCATAACCAAGTGAGATCTCGAATGGTTGGATTTCTTCCTGTGAGCCAAGGCTGAGGTCAGGCTTGTCAAAGCTCGCTGCGATCTGTTCAGCATAGGCCTGTTCTTCGGCAGTGTAGGAAATCCCGCCCATTTCGCGCAGTTTTCTGTCCATCATGCGGGCCAGCGTCTCGTTCACGAGAAGCGGGTTGTTGCCATGGATGACCTCCCAGTCGACGGTCGTGCCCGTGCCCATCGCTGCGCCTTCAGCGGCCTTTTCGAGGCGGGCCCAGATTTCGTCCACGCCATCTGCCTCGGGGTGACGCACATAGTAAAACACTTCGGCAAAATCCGGCACTACATTGGGAGCATTGCCGCCGGCCGTGATGACATAATGCATCCGCGCATCCTGCGGCATGTGCTCATGCATCATGTTGGCCATCATGTTGAACGCCTCGACGCCATCCAGTGCTGAGCGTCCACGCTCTGGCGCGCCGGCTGCATGAGCCGAAATGCCGTGAAACCGGAATTTGGCAGAGCGGTTGGCAAGCGATGTGTTCGCCGCAGCGGAGTTCTGATCGTCCGGATGCCAGTGCATCGCGATATCGACATCGTCGAAAAGACCGGCGCGCGTCATATAGACCTTGCCGCTTCCGCCTTCCTCTGCCGGTGTACCGTAGACGCGGATCGTGCCCTCGGTGCCTGTGCTCTCCAACCAGTGGCGGACTGCGATGGCGGCAGAAACAGATCCGGCGCCAAAGAGATTATGGCCACAGGCTTGTCCGGCATGTTTTCCTTCAACGGGGTCACGCGTAGGCGCGCTACTCTGATTGATACCGGGCAGGGCATCAAATTCTGCGAGTATGGCGATAACGGGTTCGCCCGTTCCATATTCAGCCACGAATGCCGTCGGAATTCCGGCTACGCCCGCTTCCACGTCAAAACCCTCACCCGCAAGCGTATCTTGAAGCAATCCAGAGGATTTCGTTTCCTGGTAGCCAACTTCCGCCCAGTCCCAGAGTTTGGTCGCGACATTGGCTGTGAGGCCTGAACGTTGTTCGACCAGACTTGTCGCCTGGTTCGTGGATGGGTCGGCCGTTGCACAAGCGGGCAAAAGGGCAACGCACGTAGCTAGGCATATTGAAGGAAAGGCACGCATGAGGGGGCTCCTGAGGGTCTTTTATTGCGGCAGCTTGCTGCAGTGAAATCATCTGATCAAGGTAGCAGCCTCTTTCCACGCGTCGCCGCCGCCGCTATGAGCGCGCGTGATGACCACGCTTGCCCTTATCGATTACGGCTCCGGTAACTTGCACTCTGCCGAACGTGCACTGCGCGCAGCCGCGTCGCTTGCCGGTTCAGATATCGTGATTGATGTGACCAGCAATGCCGGCCGGGTCGCGCGAGCAGACCGCATCGTCCTTCCCGGCGTCGGACACTTTGCCGATTGCGCTGCAGGTTTGCGGGCTGTCGATGGCATGACGGATGCCTTGGAAGCTGCTGTAATTTCGGGGGGCAAACCGTTTCTCGGGATTTGTGTCGGCATGCAGCTCATGGCCGAGTGGGGCCTAGAGGACGGCAAAACGCGCGGGCTTGGCTGGATTGCTGGCGACGTTCGACGAATAGAGCCAGACGAAGGCCTTGCGGTTCCGCATATGGGATGGAACGGCCTTGTGCTGCAACAGGATCATCCGGTTTTGAAGAATCTTGGCGATGACCCTCACGTCTATTTCACGCATTCCTATGCGATGGTCCCTGCCAATCAGGCAGACATTGCTGCCACGGCAGACTACGGCGGGCCCATCACGGCAGCCGTTGCGCGAGATAATCTTTTTGGCACTCAGTTTCACCCGGAAAAGAGCCAGCGGGTCGGCTTGCGGCTGCTTGCAAATTTCCTGAACTGGGACCCGTCATGAATACCGCGTTTAATCTCTATCCTGCGATCGACCTGAAGGACGGCCAGTGTGTCCGCTTGCTGCGGGGCGAGATGGATAAAGCGACGGCGTTCAATCCGGACCCGGCAGACCAGGCGTCCCGCTTCAGGGAAATCGGGTTTGACCGCCTCCATGTGGTTGATCTCAATGGCGCTTTCGCGGGTAACAGCGCCAATGGAGAGGCCGTCCGCGACATCCTCAGGGCGACCGATGTCCCGGTCCAGCTGGGAGGAGGCATCCGCACGCGCGCTCAGATCGACGCCTGGCTGGAAGCCGGCATCTCGCGGGTGATCCTCGGTACGGCCGCGCTGCGCGATCCGGATCTCGTGAAGTCGTCAGCGCGTGAATTGCCAGGACGCATTGTCGTCGGCATCGACGCGAAAGACGGCTATGTCGCCGTTGAGGGCTGGGCCGAAACATCGGATATGAAAGCCGTTGAGCTCGCCAGGGTCTTTGAGGGATGCGGCGTTGCCGGTCTCGTCGTCACAGATATTTCTCGGGACGGGATGAAAACCGGGGTTAACGTCGCTTTCACCAGTGAGATAGCCGACGCTGTTTCGATTCCCGTGATCGCGTCCGGCGGCGTTGCCAGCGTAAAAGATATAGAATCGTTGCGTCGCGCTGGCGGAAAACGCCCAATTGCCGGCACGATACTGGGTCGCGCACTTTATGACGGAGACATCCTGCCCGCCGAAGCCATTGCGGCGGCGAAGGCCTGACGTGCCATGCTGAAAACCCGCATCATTCCCTGCCTCGATGTGAAAGACGGACGCACCGTCAAAGGCATCAACTTTGTGGACTTGCGCGATGCGGGAGACCCGGTTGCGCTTGCAAAGGCTTACGACGCGCAGGGCGCTGACGAGCTCTGCTTTCTGGATATCACCGCCAGTCACGAAGGCCGCGGAACAATGCTGGACGTTGTGCGGCGAACCGCTGAGCAGTGCTTCATGCCGCTGACCGTGGGCGGCGGAGTGCGATCGGCGGCAGACCTTGTTCAACTGCTCCGGTCCGGCGCCGACAAGGTCGCGATCAATTCCGCGGCAGTTGCAAACCCGGCGGTTATTGCCGAATGCGCCGCCAAAGGCGGCAGCCAGGCGGTTGTGGTGGCGATCGATGCCCGCAAATCCGGCGATAGCTGGGAAATCTTCACGCATGGCGGTCGCCAGCCAACCGGTATCGATGCGGTAGAGTTTGCAGCAGAAGCCGAGCGGCGCGGTGCCGGCGAAATCCTGCTTACCAGCATGGACAAGGACGGGACGAAGTCGGGCTACGACATACCCTTGCTCAAGGCGATCACAGAGACAGTGTCCATTCCGGTTGTGGCCTCGGGCGGCGCTGGCTCAGCGCAGGATCTTGCACCAGCCGTGCTTGAAGGCGGCGCGAATGCTGTTCTTGCGGCCTCGATTTTCCACTTCGGAGAGGTGACACTTGCTGAAGCACGCCAAGCGCTCGCAGATGCGGGCGCTCCGGTCAGACCTTTCGAGACTTGAGGCAGACAAACATGGCTAAACAACCACTTGGCTCCGCCGACCGCCTGACAGGCCTTGTCGCCAAACTGGCTGAGACCGTCGACAGCCGTGCTGGCGGGAACCCCGAAAAGTCATATACGGCCAAACTGCTCAACAGCGGTGAACTACGTTGCGGCAAAAAAATCGCCGAAGAAGCAGCCGAAGTTGCGCTCGCAATTGCTGCAGAGGGGCGCAAGGAAACGGCGTCTGAAGCGGCCGATCTGATCTTCCACCTGCTTGTCGGATTGAGGGCGAAGGGCGTACCGCTCGACATGGTGGCCGACGCCCTGGCCGAACGGCGCGGCGTGTCGGGCCTGGCCGAGAAGGCTGCCCGGCAAACGAAAGCCTAACGCCGGCGGATGAACACGTAGAACGCTCCTTTTCCTCCATGGCGCGGGTGCGCCTGCGCATAGCCAGAAACAAGGCGCCTCGCTTCTGGCATGTCCAGCCAATGCAGGAAGTTCCGGCGTAGAACGCCCTCGCCGAGCTTTCCCTTGCCCGTAATAACGATAACGCAGCGCGAACCGCGCGCTTGCTCCCGGATGAGGAATGCCGGGAGGGCAGACCAGGCCGATTCCTGAGTATGACCATGAAGGTCGAAGCTTGCTGATACTTCCATTTTGCCGCGCCGGATCTTCTTCTCTGAGCCACGGTCTTGAGGCACTGGCGCGCTTCGCTTCGGTTCAGTCGGCCCCGTGGAGCCTTCCCTCGTCGATGAAAGTGCCGCTGGCGCAGAGCGGGACCGCTTCAGCAAGCCGGGATCTCCCGGGTCCTGAATGGCTTTGGCTGGCCGGCCGGGTTTTAGCGGGCGAACGGATTTTCGGACCCGGTCCCAGACCTTCTGTTCTTCCTCGGAAAGTCGCCGCTTGCTCATTCGTGCGATTTAAGGCGCGCTGGTCTTCGGACCAAGGCCGGCTTGTGCACTGGGCCCGGCCAAGCGGGCTGCGACAGCCCGTGGAAGCAAGACCCAAAGCCGGCCGGGCGCATTCATGGTACCAGCCCGGTCACCTGCAGCGGGGCCAGTACCAAAATAGATATCACCGCGAACAGCACCCTTGATCGCGCCGCCGGTGTCCTGCGCGTTCAGCAGCCCCGACCACTCGCCGCCAAGACCCGGTGCTTTCGTCTTCACAAAGACAGGGACTCCGAGCGGGTGGTGCGAGCGATCAACCGCCATGGATCCCAGCGGGGTCAAAGGAACGCTCATCGCGCCTTTCGGCCCACTGGCATTGTTGTCAGCCGGTTCCAGTTTGAAAAACACAAAGCGCGGATTGGCATTCATCGCCTGGCGGACGCGCTCCGGACTCGACCGGTCCATCCAGGCGCGTATGCCTTGCATTGAACGTTCGCCGCTCGAGATCCAGCCGCGCTCAAAAAGCCAATTGGCCGTGGACTTGAATGGCTGCCCGTTGTGGGCGGCATAGGCGGCTTTCACTGTGCGCCCATCGGGAAATACGAGTTTCCCCGACCCCTGGATCTGCAGAAAAAAGACGTCCGCCGGGTGCGCATAGGCCAGCGGGGTGACGCCGCGCTGCGTAATCTCCTTGCGCGCCGGATACGGCCTGCGCCCGCCTCTGGAAAGCTTTTGATATACGCGGTTTCCGCCCTCGGAGACGAGGTCGCCAGGAAGCGCTGGCACCGGTTCGGTAAATGGATACTGCGGGCTGTAGCGGGCCTCATAGACCGGTTCGAAGTAGCCTGTGAAACGCGACTCGCCATTCGCACTCCGAATTTCCACCGGTTGAAACAATGCCTGCATCACGGCACGGGCACTCTCCGAGTCCATCGCGACATCCAAGGTCGCGCAGGCAGGCAACCAATCCTCTACGCGGCCAGCCCATTGTGCGGAATCTGATAGATAGGAAGCACTGTTTCTCCCTTCGAACTGCTCGCAGCTTTTGCGGAAAGCGGACAGGCCCGGCATCAGGTCAGCAGACTGCCAGCCGGGAAGGGCCGCAAATGCCGCCGGGACTGGCGCCCGCATGGGAGTGTAGGTTTCATCCGCAGGGCCTCTTCCATTCGGTCCTGACGGGAAGGAAGGTGGTTCAGGCGCGGATGCGCAAGCCGATACAAGAAGCAGCGATGCGAGAAAGACGAGGGTAGCACGCATGAGCAGAGAGTGCCCAGCTTCTGCGACGCCGACAACCGCAAATCGCGGTCCTTTTTTTCTTGGTTCAGAGGGTCAGTTCGGAACCAGTGCGTCATCGAGTTCATCGGCGCGAACCTTTGCCGGCCGGTAACTCAACCGATCCCAATAGTCGATGAAGGCCTGTCGCTTTTCGAGCGTCCCGAACTGCAGGCCCCATCCGATCTGGGATCCCGCATAAACATCGACTGCCGAGAAGTCGCTTCCTGCAAGGTACGGTGTATCCTTTACCGCCGCCTCAAGCGTATCAAGCACGGTTTCAAGACGATCATAACCAACCATCCTGCGCTGTTCATCCGTCGGAACGACACCCAGAGTCTTGTTCATTGTGGCGGCTTCGACAGGCCCCGCAGCAAAAAAGAACCAGCGATAATAAGCCGCCCTTCTATCGATCGGGGGCGCAAGCCCTGCATTGGGGAAAATGTCGGCCAGATACGCACATATAGCTGCACACTCTGTGACAATCGAACTCTTGTGCCGAATTGCGGGCACTTTGCCCATCGGGTTGATTCGTAAAAAGTCCGGCGCCTTCATCGCATCACCATACTCAACCACGATGGTTTCGTATGGTACGCCGACCTCCTCGAGCATCCATCGGACGATCCGGCCACGCGACATGGGATTGGTGTAGAATTTGAGATCCGAGCTCATCGGGCGCCTCCAAGGTAGCGCGCCGCAGAATGCGCTGATTGCGGCCCCGAGTCACCGCAATTCCGGATCAGCCCGCAATATCAACGTCGTCGAGCAACCAGTTTGGGTCATCGGAAGAAATATTGCGCATGAAGGTCCAGTACTCCTCGGACTTTCGCGTCAGGTCCCCATCACCGAGTTCAGCTTCAAAACGGACCGTGACGCGCGCAATGTCTCCATCAAGACGGGCTTCCTCGATTTCACTGTGGCGAATACGCAGGAGCTGAGGCGCTTCGGCCCCGGTTTTTTCGCGCTCCGAGATCGCTCCATCCCATGCTTCGTACACATCGGTATCGAGCCACGGCTTCAGCGTATCACGGTCCCCGCGAGCAAAGGCGCCGGCCAGCATTTCGTATGCACCGCGGGCGCCCTGAATGAATTCATTCGGGTCGAAAGAGGGGTCTGCAGCATGAATGGCCTCAAGCCCAGCGGCTGCCGGTCCCGTGAAGGCCGGGCGCAGCGGGCTATCCGCTGGGCGGCGCGGCGTTTCGTTGACCGGACGCGGCGATGGTGCCTCAGAGCGCGCACGCCCGTCGGGTGCGCCATTGTCGCTGCCAAGCGTCGTATACAGGCGCCAGCCTACAAATGCAGCAATCGCAGCCAAAAGGGCCAGTTCTATGATCGAGGACGACATGCAGTCTCCGAAAGCGTTATGTTACTCTTCCCATATAGGGGACTTTTCCGCTGTGCCACCCAGTGTTGCGCAAGTATTGGGCACATGGTAGGCGCCACACCCAGATTGTAGAGGAAAATCTGCTCATGAGCGACACGTCGGACGCAGCACCACAACCGCAGCAGCCAACAGGACCCAGCCTGCGGGTTCTCAATCAGTATATCAAGGACCTGTCCTTCGAAAATCCTGGCGTCCGCGTCAACGAGCAGCCGAATGTCGACCTCGGGATCGATGTCCAGGCGATACCGCAGAATCAACAGGATGGCGTCTTCGAGGTCATCCTCAAACTGAATGCTCGCGCTGGAACGCAGGACCATGCCCTTTTCCTGATCGAGCTTCAGTATGCCGGTATGTTCCAGGTGCGTGGCGCTTCCCAGGCTGACATGGAGGCGATGCTCCTGATTGAATGCCCGCGGCTCTTGTTCCCCTTTGCGCGGCGAATTGTTGCAGACCTCACGCAAGAGGGCGGATTCCCGGCCCTTCGTATCGATCCAGTCGACTTCACTGCTCTTTATCGTCAGCAGCGTCAGCAGGGTACCGCCGCGCAAGCTGCTGGCCAGCCTCAGCCGACTGAGCCGCAGCCGCAATCAGGTCCGGCCGAGACGCTGCCGGAAAACGGCGGCGGAAACCAGTTCTGATCGGTTAGCGATTGTAGCGCGACCAGATCGCGCTTTCGCCAAGCTCGGAAACGAACGCAGCGTGCTTTTCGGCCTCTGCTGAGGTGATCAAAGAGGCGAGCGGCTGCGGACGCTGTCGTGCCGATCGGAAACGCGCACGCTCGCCGTCGGACATACCATCAGAGAAATCGAAACTGCGCGCCCTTCCTCCGCGAAGCTCAAGGTAGACTTCAGCCAGAAGTTGGCTGTCGAGCAGAGCGCCATGGAGTGAGCGCGCTTCAAGGCCAATATCAAACCGTTTGCAGAGCGCATCCAGAGAAGCAGGCGCGCCGGGATAGCGCTTCTTGGCAATATCGAGCGTGTCGACCCACCGCTCATCCGGAAAGATGGGCCTTTCGCAGCGGGTCAGCTCGGCATTGAGAAACCCGCGGTCGAAGGCCGCGTTGTGCGCGACGATGAGCGAATCTCCGATGAATTCGATCAGCGCATCAGCGATTCGGGGGTCCTCAAAGTAGGGTTTGTCCACCAGCATGTCGTCGGTGATACCGGTAATCTCAATCGTCTTCGCCGAAACGGACCGGCGCGGATTGATCCGCTCATGGAACGTCCGGCCCGTCGGGACATGGTTGATGAGTTCCACCGCACCGACCTCAATGATGCGGTCTTCGCCCGCCCAGTCCAGACCAGTTGTTTCCGTATCAAAGGCGATTTCGCGCAGAAGAGTCGTCATCGCTCGTCATGCTCCATCCGGGTCAGCAATTCTATGATTGCGTGTACATGGGTTCGCGTGAATTCGAAACCGAAGGCTGTAGAGATAACGAAATCCGCTCGGGCCCGCTTTTCGGCATCGGGTACTTGCTTGGCGACGATCTTCTCGAAATCCGACTCACTCATTTCGTTCCGCGCCATCACACGCGCCCTCTGCACTTCGGGCGGGGCGGTCACGACGGCTACATAGTCGCAACGCTGGTCGCCGCCCGTCTCAAAAAGAAGCGGGATATCCAGAACCGCCAGAGCGGCTCCCGAATGAACCGCATCCCTTCGAAAGCGCGCCTGAGTTTCGCCAACAAGAGGATGAACGATGGCTTCAAGTGCCTTCATTGCCTCCGGATCTTCCATTACGAAGTCCCGCAGGCGCTGACGATTGATCGCCCCGTCGACGACGACTCCGGGAAAGCGCTCGCCGAGCGGTTCGACCGCAAGTCCGCCCTTCTGGTAAATCGAGTGGACCGCCGCGTCCGCATCATAAACAGGTATGCCGGCCTCAGCGAACATGGCCGCTGTAGCGCTTTTCCCCATGCCTATGGATCCGGTCAGACCGAGAATGATCATTCGTTCAGTTTCAGCGTTTCACGGCAAGCTTCAAGGGCGATTTCGACATCTGGCAATGCGCAATCGAACCAGATGGCGAAGCTTTCTGCGGCTTGGCAGACCAGCATGCCCAGCCCATCTTCCGCAATCCAATCCATACGTCTGGCTTGCGCGAGCTGAGCTTTCGCTGGCGCGCCGTAACTCATTTCGAAAAATAGACGGCCTTTTCCTTCAGGTAGATCGAGAAACTCCCCGCCGTGACCGGCGCTTGTTGTATTGATTATGAAGTCAGCTTTGACTGCATGTAGCGCGAGGTCCTCTAATGGACCGAAACGATGGGACCGACGGCAACACGCTCCAATCACCTTGCCTGCCTTTTCAACCGTCCGGTTAAGGACGATCAGGTTTGCCCTACCCCGGTCGAGCGCATAGAGCGCCGCGCGCGCAGCCCCGCCCGCGCCAAGAACAAGAACGGTCTTGTCTGACACGTCGCCAATGCCCGCGCGCCGCAGTGCCGCCATTAGTCCGGGTGCGTCAGTATTGTCAGCCCGCCAGCTTCCGTCCGTGTTCCTGGTCAAGGTATTGGCGGCGCCGATGGCCGCAACGGCCGGCGAAGTGTCGATAACGGTTTCCAGTACGGCTTCCTTGTGCGGCAAGGTGACGTTCAGACCGCGGAATTTCTTTCGGGAAAAATCCGCGAGTGCCGCCGCGGTTTCGCCCCTTGGTACACGGATGGATTCGTAGGAGGCCTTGCGTCCTTGCGCGTCAATCCAGGTCATATGGATTTGCGGCGACAAGGAGTGCCCGACAGGATCTCCGATGACGGCTAAACGCTGCATCATGCTGCTATTACGCCTCGAACACGCAAATAATCCAGTAAAGGCAGCAGGGGCAGCCCAAGGATCGAAAAATAGTCACCTTCGATTCTGCTGAACAGTTGTGCTCCCACACCTTCCAGCTGGTAGGCACCGACCGTGTTCAGGATATCCGGTCCTGCAGCCTTGAGATAGTGATCGATGAAGGTGTCATCCAGCGGGCGAACCGTCAGTTTTGGAGACGTCAGATGCCGCCAGACGGGCTCGCCGTTCTCTGCAATAACAATTGCCGTTTCCAACCGATGAACCTTGCCCGAGAACCGCCGAAGATGACGGGCCGCCTCGGCCATGTCGGCAGGCTTGTCGAGCGGCTCGCCGTCCAAGTTCAGCATCTGGTCGCCGCCAATGACGAGACCTGAATGATTGCGGGACACCTTTATGGCCTTTAGCTCGGCCAGGCGCAGCGCCTGGTCAGCGACACGCATGCCCTCCGCCCGAAAAGCCGCTTTGGCGGCGTCTTCGTCGACATTGGGTTTAATGCCTGTTGCTTCGACACCCGCATTTGCGAGCAGGCTTCGTCGACTGGCGCTGCCAGACGCCAGAATCACAGAAAGTTTGTTCATCCCTGTCCCCGGCGCTCATTGAGTTTGTTCAGAATGGCGGCGGCCGTTTCTTCGACGCTTCGCCGGGAAACGTCGATCATCGTCCACTTCTTGCGCTGGAAAAGGCGGCTCGCTTCGGTCACTTCGGACCTGACGGCTTCTTCGTCCGTGTAATCGGTTGTTGAAGTCTCATTGAGGGCGATAAGCCGCTGGCTACGAATCTGGACGAGGCGCTCAACGCCAATCTTGAGACCGATCACAAGCGGTCCATTCACTGGATCAATCTGATCGAGAACAGCAGGCGGCGGCACGCCCGGCACAAGCGGAATGTTTCCGGCCTTTACGCCCCGATTGGCGAGATAGACGCAGGTTGGGGTTTTTGACGTACGACTGACACCTACAAGAATCACGTCAGCATGGATGAGGCCCTGCAGGTTTTGGCCATCATCATGTGCGAGTGCAAAGTTAATTGCCTCGATGCGCTCAAAATATTCCTGATTCAGCGCGTGTTGACCAGCCACCCGGTCGGTTGCTGCGACGCCGAGATGTCGGCTCAGCAGATGGATCGAAGCGTCGAGTACGGCCAGCACTGGTACCTGCTTGGCCCGGCAGAATTGCTCCAGCTTCATTCGAAGCGCCTCGTCCGAAATGGTGAACCAGACGACCCCCGGTGCCGCTTCGATATCACGCATGACCCTTTCCAGCTGGCGCTCGGAACGAACCAGGTAGTAATTGTGTTCAAGCGGAATAACATTTTCAAACTGCGCAGCAGCCGCACGCATGACTGCGTTCAGCGTTTCGCCAGTTGAATCCGAAACAAGGTGGACATTGAAGTATATGCTCGGGCGCATTGATTCTCCGGACCATGAGGTTCGCGCGAAACTGCCGGGAAGCGATGAAATCGACAACCCCTGTGGACACGTTGTGGGAGAATCATTTTGCCCACTATTGTTCACCGGCAATCCACATGCAGCTGATTCCAACAGGCTGGAGTCTCATCCTGTTCCAAGCGGTGGACCGCGCCTAAATGGTTAAGCAAAAATTAACGGCGATTCCAAAGGTTTAATGAAGGGTAAATTTCTAGCACCGCCGTTGGACTCGCTGTGGAATTCATGCTGACAACACCGCCTGAGACGGTTTGTCCACGATTTCCAGTGGCTAAGAGTGATAAGAGCCGAATCTAATGGAAAGTTTGAAGGGAGCCAGATGGCTAACGACGTGACAAAACCTCTGCTGGACGTACTGCTTGGCAACAGACATGACCCCGTTCCCGTCTGGATGATGAGGCAGGCGGGCAGACATCTTCCAGAATATCTAGAGCTAAGATCACGCGCGAAGAATTTTCTTGATTTCTGTTACACGCCATCGCTGGCGACAGAAGCTACCCTTCAGCCGATTGAACGCTATGACATGGATGGTGCAATTCTGTTCGCGGACATTCTTTTGGTGCTCGACGCGCTCGGACAGGGCGTGCGGTTTGAAAAAGGTGTGGGACCAATCGTTGAACCTGTTGAGCCTGGCGGCCGGCTCAACAAGGTTCCTGTACAGACAGCCAAAGAAAGGTTGTCACCTGTCTATGAAACGGTGTCGCGTGTGCGGGACAAGCTCGATCAGTCAAAGACGTTGATTGGCTTTGCCGGTGCGCCGTGGACCGTCGGGCTATATGCAATTGAAGGAAGAGGCGGGACCGACAAGAATACGGCTCGGCTCTGGGCGCATGAAAACCCGGCAGGGCTCGATCTTCTACTGGACGATCTCGTCGAAGTGACCGCTCATTACATGGCTGCGCAGGCGGAAGCTGGCGTTGATGCCTTGATGATGTTCGAATCCTGGGCGGAGGGTCTAGCGAATGACGTATTCGAACAGATTATTGTACAACCCAATCGCAAGCTTGTATCGCGCCTGCGTGAGCTTGGTGTCGACGTGCCCATCATTGGCTTTCCGCGTGGGGCAGGGACGATGCTGCCCGCCTATGTCGATGCGACCGCCGTCAATGCCGTTGGCCTGGACACGGCGATTTCTCCTGGCTTTGTAAATCGGGAACTGCCGGACAGATTTCCTGTTCAAGGTCATCTGGATCCTCTGCTGCTCCTCGCAGGCGGGGAAAAGATGGATCGGCGCGTCATTGAGTTGATCGAGGCCTATCGTGACCGGCCCCATATATTTAATCTGGGCCACGGTGTCCTGCCAGAAACCCCGATCAAGAATGTTGAAAGGGTGCTGGAGATAATCCGAAACCGGGCGAAATGAACGTCATTCAGTATACGGATTAAATTAATGACATACCTCTGGCTGAAGGCATTCCACCTTATTTTTGTGATCGCTTTTATGGCGGGCATGTTGATTTATCCGCGTTACAAGTTGCATCAGCTGACAGCGAAGGCCGGAGATCCGCTTTTCGAGACGATGAAGTCTGCTTCCAACAAGTTGCGGATAATTATTCTGAATCCGTCCGTGATCCTCGTATGGGTCCTGGGAATTGCGATGGTGGCTATGAATCACGGGTTGCTATCGCAAGGATGGTTTCACGTGAAACTCCTCTTTGTCCTGATCCTGACCGGATTGCACGGCTACTTTATCTCGATGGGAAAGAAGATCGACAACGGCGAGACGCTGCCGGCAAAGCAACTGAAATTGCTGAATGAAGTCCCGTTTCTGTTAATGATTGTCATCGTTGTTATGGTGATCGTCCGGCCGTTCTGAGGACGGGCATGCTGCTGGCGATGACGTCTTGACGCGGCGGTTGTCAGAGATCATAAGCAGGCAGATAAAGTCCCTGCCCGTCCTGGGCCCTTGCGACTTATGATTTCCCTGTTCCAGCCTATCGGCCGGTATCCCCATACAGAGTGTCCATGTCCGACATCGTCATTGAATCTGAAACCGACTCCCAACGCCACGTTTATCTTCGCGATCTCAAAGCAAAGAGCCCGACTGAGCTACTCGCTTATGCCGAGAGTCTCGAAGTGGAAAATGCGTCGTCACTGCGAACGCAAGACATGCTCTATGCGATCTTGCGCGAGCTCGCAGAGCGCGACATTGTTATTATCGGGCGGGGTGTCCTTGAGGTTCTGATTGATGGGTTTGGTTTCCTGCGGTCGCCAGAGTCCAACTATCTTCCCGGCCCGGACGACATCTATGTAAATCCGAAGCTTTTGAAGCAGGCCGGTCTGAAAACCGGTGATACGGTTGAGGGCCCGATCAAGGAGCCGGGCGATGGCGAGCGCTATTTCGCGCTGATGAGTGTTAACTCGGTGAACTTTGAGGAACCCGAAAAGGCTCGCCAGAAAGTTCACTTTGACAATCTCGTGCCTCTTTATCCAGAAGAGCGCCTTCAGATGGAGAGCCAGGATCCGACTAAGAAGGACCGGACCGGACGCGTAATCGATATCGTTGCTCCGATTGGTAAGGGTCAGCGCGCACTGATCGTCGCTCCGCCGCGCACCGGTAAGACCGTTATCCTCCAGAACGTGGCTGCGTCGATCGAGGAGAACCATCCGGAATGTTATCTCATCGTTCTTCTGATTGATGAGCGTCCGGAAGAAGTGACTGACATGAAGCGGTCTGTGAAGGGCGAGGTTATCTCGTCAACCTTCGACGAACCCGCAACACGTCACGTGGCAGTCGCGGAAATGGTGATCGAGAAAGCCAAACGTCTTGTCGAGCATGGACGTGATGTCGTCATCCTGCTCGATTCGATTACGCGTCTTGGTCGCGCCTATAACACAACGGTGCCAAGTTCAGGGAAAGTCCTGACAGGTGGTGTAGACGCCAATGCGCTCCAGCGTCCGAAACGGTTTTTCGGTGCAGCTCGGAATGTCGAACACGGTGGCTCACTAACCATCATTGCGACAGCGCTGATCGAAACCGGCTCGCGCATGGACGAGGTTATCTTCGAAGAATTCAAGGGTACGGGTAACTCTGAAATCGTTCTAGACCGGAAGATTGCCGACAAACGGACTTTCCCGGCCATGGATATCATGAAGTCGGGTACCCGGAAGGAAGAGCTCATTACGCCGAAGGAGCAGCTGCAGAAAGTCTATATCTTGCGCCGCATCCTCAATCCCATGGGGACGTCAGATGCTATGGACTTCCTGCTCGACAAGCTTCGTCAGACCAAGACGAACGACGAATTCTTCGAGGCAATGAAGAACTAGGCGATGACGGCTGCGCGCGACACGATCTGCGCGCTCGCTTCCGGGCCGCCGCCATCCGCGATCGCGATCATTCGCATCAGTGGTCCTGGCGTTCGTGTCATATGCAACCAATTACTTGTGCCTGGATGGACTGCGCCGCGAAAGGCAGTCTATGGCCGTATTCGGGACAGATCCGGTGAAGTGATCGATGAAGGACTGGCGGTCTTCATGCCCGGGCCTGCGTCGTACACCGGAGAAGATACCGCGGAACTCTATCTGCATGGTGGCGCTGCGGTTATTGAACATGCGCTCGACGCTATTTGCAGTTTCGAGGATACCCGGCTTGCGGAAGCCGGCGAGTTCACCCGGCGTGCGTTTGAGAATGGAAAGCTTGACCTGGTAGAAGCTGAAGGCGTTGCGGACCTGATCGATGCGGAGACCCGCGCGCAAAAGCACTTAGCCCTCGATCAACTCGACGGCCGATTGTCCAGGCAATATGAGGTCTGGCGATCGTCGCTTCTAAACGCTCTAGCGTTGCTGGAAGTGAGCATCGATTTTCCCGACGAAGACGATGCGCCCGATGAAACCAGAGAACCAGTTGCGCGGACACTTCGCGAGATGGAGGCGAGTCTCGAGAAGGCGTTGGCCGATGACTCGGTCGGTGAACGAATTCGGGATGGCTTTCATATCGCGATCGTTGGTCCGCCGAATGCAGGAAAATCGTCATTATTGAACAAGCTCGCGCGCCGGGAGGCAGCCATTGTCTCCGATATTCCGGGGACGACTCGGGATGTGGTTGAGGTTCGGTTGAAAATCGGTGGTCAGATCGCCTGGGTTGCGGATACCGCAGGCCTGAGGGAGGCTGCCGACGTGATCGAAGCCGAGGGCGTTCGGAGAGCACAGCAAAGGGCGGCCTCCGCAGATCTCCGGATCCAGGTTCGCGCTGCCGACGATCGCACGGACTTTTCCGAGTGTGGAGAAGACGACCTTCTCGTGGTCAACAAAATCGATCTGGCGGGTGAAAACGCTAAGTGGCCCGATAGTGCCATGGTGATCTCCGCGATAACAGGAGATGGGATCCGTGAATTGGAGCGCATAATTGCAAACATAATCTGCGCAAAGGCCGGATCAGTTGGGGCGCCCCTTATTACACGGCGCCGGCATAGGCTGGCTCTGGAATCCGCACTGTTTCACGTGAAACAGGCAAGCGACCTGATAACGCGCGGGGGTGGGGCGGAATTGGTGGCGGAAGATGTGCGGCTAGCATCCCGGCAGCTTTCCGGGCTTATTGGAGAAATCGGCGTAGAAGAGATTCTTGGCGCCGTATTCTCGTCCTTCTGTATTGGGAAATGAGTCGCGCCCCTGTGTTTCGACGATTAGATGTTGTATAGCGGCCCGCTCATCGATCTTTGCAATTTAGCGGAGCCGCGAATGCCAGGCGCATTTGATTTTGATGTTATTGTAGTGGGGGGCGGGCATGCCGGATGTGAAGCTGCGGCTGCGGCTGCGCGTACCGGGGCGAACACGGCACTCATCACTCACAAGCTTTCGACGATTGGAGAGATGTCCTGCAATCCGGCGATTGGCGGTCTTGGTAAAGGCCATCTCGTTCGCGAGATCGATGCACTCGACGGTCTCATGGGACGAATGGCGGACCAGTCGGGTATACAGTTTCGACTGCTGAATCGTTCGAAGGGCCCAGCGGTATGGGGACCAAGAGCTCAAATTGACCGGAAACTCTATCGAGAGGCCATGCAGTCAGAGCTGGCTGATTACGGGAATCTCACTCTTGTCGAAGATGGCGTGGAAGATCTGATCGTTGAGGGCGGTAAGGCGGGTGGAGTGGTTGGACAGACCGGCAAGCGCTACCGGGCCTCTGCTGTTGTGATTACGACAGGAACCTTCCTTAAGGGAGTAATCCACCGGGGCGAGGAGAGAATCGAGGCCGGAAGGATTGGCGAGAAGCCCGCAATTGGGTTGTCCGACCGGCTTTACGCGATGGACCTACCCATGGGCCGCCTAAAGACCGGCACGCCTGCCCGCCTGGACGGAAAGACGATCGACTGGAGCCAGCTTGAGTTACAGCCGGCTGATGATGAGCCAACACCGTTTTCTTTCGCTAGCGAGCGTATCGGCGTTCCTCAGATTTCGTGCGGCATTACCTTTACCAACCCCGAAACGCACAAGGTCATCGCGGACAATATCCACCGTTCTGCCGTTTATTCAGGGGCGATTGCGGGGCGCGGCCCCCGGTATTGCCCGTCAATTGAGGATAAGGTTCATCGGTTTGCTTCCAAAGATCGTCATCAGGTTTTTCTCGAACCCGAAGGACTGGACGACAACACTGTTTATCCGAACGGAATATCGACGTCCTTGCCGACCGAGACTCAGGAGGCCTTTATCCGCACAATTGTTGGTCTTGAGAATGTGCGGATCATACAGCCGGGATATGCGATCGAATATGATTATGTCGATCCGCGCGCTCTTACTCACGGTCTTCAAGTCAAATCCATGCCGGGCCTGTTTCTCGCCGGCCAGATCAACGGGACAACAGGGTATGAAGAGGCCGGTGCACAGGGTCTTGTCGCCGGACTGAATGCGGCACGGCTTGTTCGTGGAGAGCCCGCCGCCGCATTCGACCGGGCGGAAGCCTATATTGGGGTTCTCATTGATGACCTGATTACTCATGGCGTCAGCGAGCCCTATCGGATGTTTACGTCGCGCGCGGAGTACAGATTGGCCTTGAGGGCCGACAATGCGGACCAGCGACTAACGAATAAGGGAATCGACCTGGGCGTCGTAGGGAGTGCCCGCGCGAAGATGTTTCACGTGAAACACCAGAGTCTCGAAAGCGGACGCCAACTACTGAAGTCGCTCTCTCTCACGCCAAACGAGGCCTCGAAGCTTGGCTGGAAGGTCAATCAGGATGGCCAGCGTCGCAGCGCCTGGGATTATCTGGCCTATCCAGATATTTCTCTTGATCAGATCATCGCCGCTTTTCCCGAGGCAGGGGGTCTGACGGAAAGGGTTCGCCGACAGCTCGCGATTGAAGCGACGTACGCTGGATACCTCGAGCGTCAGAAAGCCGATGTTGAGCAGTTGAGACGCGACGAAAATCTGCAGATTCCGGAAGACCTAAACTATTCTGCCGTCGGGGGGCTGTCGAACGAGGTTCGATCGAAACTTGAAGCGGTTCGCCCGGCCACCCTTGGACACGCCGCCCGGATTGAGGGGGTCACGCCGGGCGCACTCGTGTCACTGCTTGCCCATGTCAAGCGTCGCCAGCCAGAACGCGCGGCAGGTTAGGTATGACTGAGCTCGAGGCGAAACGAGCGTTAAACGCGCTCGGTGTTTCACGTGAAACAAAGGTCAAACTGGAGCGCTATGTGGGGCTGCTGGAGCAATGGCGGCAGCGTATGAATCTTATCGGGCCCAGGGAGATGGATCACATATGGGCCCGCCACGTCCTCGATTGCGCCCAACTTATTCCTGTGGTGGGGCTGGATTCGCAGGTGCTGGATATCGGTTCAGGCGCAGGTTTTCCCGGTCTGGTATTGGCTTGCGCAGCAGCCGATGGCGAGGGACATGTCACCATGGTCGAATCGGTGGGGAAGAAGTGCGCTTTTCTGTCTGCGGTCATCTCGGACCTGGGCCTGTCGGCAAGTGTATCGAACAACCGTGTCGAGGCGCTCGAAGTCAAACCCGCTGACTTTGTTACAGCTCGCGCTCTGGCGCCGCTGCCTCGGCTGATTGAATACGCTTCGGCTTGGATCGGCAAAGGTGCAACAGCTCTCTTCTTTAAAGGCGAGCACTGGCGAGAAGAATTGACGCAAGCACAGGAATGCTGGAATCTCGCCTATGAGGCGATTCCGAGTCGTGCAAATGAGACCGGGGTCATTTTAAAGATAATGGAGGCGACACGTGTCTGATACCGGCACCCGTATTCTGGCAATAGCCAATCAGAAAGGGGGCGTCGGCAAGACGACTACCTCCATTAATCTCGGAACGGCGCTGGCTGCTGTCGGCAGGCGGGTCCTGGTTGTGGACTTTGATGCCCAGGGCAATGCATCGACGGGGCTCGGAATTATGCGTGCCGACCGCAGGCTGACGAGCTATGATGTCGTTGTAGATCGGACTCCTCTTGACGAGGCGATCCTGACCACGCTTGTTCCGCGTCTGGAAATTGTCCCGGGCGACGAAAATCTTTCAGGGGTTGAAACGGAGCTTGCTGAAGATCCGCGCCGGTCCTACCGCCTTCGAGAAGCCATACGGGACCACGTGGCGAAGGTCGCCCATGATCCGGATAAGCGTTATGACTTTATATTGATCGATTGCCCACCATCCCTATCGTCACTAACGATTAATGCGATGACCGCCGCGGACGCCTTGCTGGTTCCGTTGCAGTGCGAGTTTCTGGCGCTGGAGGGCCTGAGCCAGTTGCTTCGGACAGTGGAAGTGGTCCGCTCCGGACTCAACCCCCAGCTTGATATACAGGGTGTGGTTCTGACGATGTACGACAAGCGCAACAATCTCTCTGACCAGGTCGCGGATGAGGTGCGCGAAGTCCTTGGGAACAAGGTTTACAAGACGGTGATTCCTCGCAATGTCCGTCTTTCCGAGGCGCCAAGCTTTGGCAAGCCTGCTTTGCTGTATGACTATCGTTGCCCGGGCAGCGAGGCCTATATCCGCCTGGCGTCCGAGATGTTGCAACGGGAACGGATGAGGGCGGCTGCGTAATGGCTGCAGAACCCAAACCAAAAGCCAAACGGCTTGGACGTGGCCTGTCGGCCCTGATCGGTGAGGTCGAGGGGGTTGGTTCCTACTCGGGTGAAGAGGGTGAGGCGCCGCCGGTCACCGACGCGTCCACGATCGCCATCCGCGACATTCGGCCAAACCCGCAACAGCCGCGACGCTATTTTGGCGAGACAGAGCTTACGGAGTTGGCCGAATCCATCCGGGCAAAGGGTGTGCTGCAAGCCATACTTGTCCGGCCGGATCCGAAGGAGACCGGGAAATACCAGATTATCGCCGGGGAGCGCCGGTGGCGCGCTGCGAAGCAGGCGGGTCTGACCGAAATACCAGCTATGATTCGGAATCTCGATGAACTCGAATTGCTCGAGATCGGGATTATTGAAAACGTTCAACGGACCGACCTTAATCCGATTGAGGAAGCCGAAGCCTACGGCGCACTGATGAAGCGGTTCGGTCGCACGCAGGAAGGACTGGCCGAAAGCGTCGGCAAGAGCCGGGCCCATATCGCTAATACGATACGCTTGCTCAACCTGTCAGAAACAGCGCGCAATCACCTGCGAGAAGGCCGCATTACAGCCGGTCACGCGAGAGCCGCTTTGGGTGCGCCCGATCCGGATGCCGTAATCGCAATGACGGTCCAGAAGAATCTAAGCGTTCGTGATGTGGAGGGCCTGGTCAAGCGCGCGAAGGATGACGGGTCTCTGGATGCGATCGCTCGGAAGGTTGGAACAAGCGAAAAGGATGTCGATACAGAAGCGCTTGAAGCGGACTTGTCGCGCGCGCTCGGCCTGGACGTTGATATTCGCCACAAAGCGACGGGTGGTGAATTACGCATAAAATACAGGGACTTGGAGCAACTGGACGATCTTTGCCGGAAGCTTACCGCGAAGCGGTCATCTTAGCGCGTCCCGCCGCAGACTTGACGATATTCAAGAGCAGGATCCGGATTGCAGCGTCTGCCGCTGGTCCGCTTTCCTTTGCCTGGAGTTCGTGATCGTTGAGCGAGGCGAGAAGCCTTGTCAGCGCGGCTGCTGACCACCGATCCAATCTCGAACGGAAGGCGGCCCATTCCGACTGCCACACCGGGGGTTTCAGCTTCATGCCGATGTTTCCTCCTGTGCCTAACAGGCTGCGAGCCTGTAGCAGGCGTTTGGCCTCCATATCAATGAGGCGCAGAATCGAAATCGCTGACGTACCCGCTTCCATGACGCGCTCGTACTCCAACAGGCAAGCCGGCCCGTTTCCGTCAAAGGCGTGCTGAATCATGTCACGAAGACTTGAGTCGGCGTCGGTGAGGGAAAGGCGCCGGATGTCATCCACCGAAATCGCTCGACCAAGATTGCGACCATAGAGGGCGAGCTTTTCGGTTTCCTGGTTGGCCAGGCCGCGGTGACCCGGCAATTGTGCTGTGAACCGGTCTAGTGCATCTGTTTCAATTGCTACAGCATCCGCCTCAAGCCGGGAGGCTACCAGATCCCGCATGGATTGTTCGCTATCAGCAAAAACGTGAATAGCTGCAGCTGACTTAGCTGATTCCAGTCCTGATCGGAGTTTCGACCGTTTGTTTAGGGCGCCGTTCAGCACAATGAGCTTGTTGGTGAATGGTGTTCCAGCGGCATCGGCCTGCTCAACCAGGTCCAGGATCGGTTTGGCGACCTTTTCTCCCGAGGTCCGGATCCGAACGATGTCGACTTCCCCCAGCAAAGAGGATGTCTCGATTTTATTGAACAGTAGCGCTGGATCCCGACGAACGTCGTCGTCGTCGAGCGTCAGGACATTTGCCTGTCCGCCTGCAGATTTCGACCAGCCCGCAGCAATCTGATCTGCCGTGTCACTTACAACGCCGTCATCGTCGCCAAAAACGAGGACGCACCAGATGGCGGGATCAGGGCTTCGGATCTGGCCAGACAGCGCAGAACCCTTGATGATCATTGTTCGGACTGTACCTGGATGCGAAGGCGGTCGACAATTGTTCTCGCCAACTCTTCCATCGCGCGCTCGGCTGCGTAACTTTGCGCTGAAACATCTGTGTAGGGAGACTGGGTCGCTGCAAACGGAACCTGGGATTCGGCATTGCCGATAATCGGGCCGTCAATTGTCTGAAGGACGTAATCACCCGTAGCCGTGTAGTACGACCGTGATACCGCACCGTCTGGAAGCAGGGTTGCGCGCTCAACGCGCTCGTCAAGCGTAACGGTTAGGACCGCGCCGCTTTCAATTCCGGGCAATCCGATCGCCAGGTCGCGCAAAAGGGCCTGACGCAACATGTAGCCTGAACGTCCCGGTATATTGTCTACCGCTATTGATTGGCCCGAGAAGGAGCCTGAGGGATCTTGGCCAGCATACAGGGGCCGAAATCCGCACGCGGAGACCGCTAGCGTGGCGACGAGGAGGACGGAGATAAGCCGTTTCATGCCACTACGATATTCACGATCCGGCCCGGGACGACAATCACTTTCTTGATTACCTTTCCATCAAGGAAAGCTTTGATATCCGGGCTCGCGAGTGCGATTTTCTCGATCTCGTCCTTGGCCGCTGACTTTTCAATCGCAATCTCGCCCCGGCGCTTGCCGTTGACCTGAATGGGAAGTGTAACGGTTGTTTCTTCCATCAGGGCCGGGTCCGACATTGGCCATGCGGCATCCGAAACGAAACCTTTCTCGCCCAGCGCTATCCAGCATTCTTCCGCCAGGTGCGGCATGAAGGGGGTCAGGCAGACGGCTAGCATCCGGGCGCTTAGTTTGCGGGTTGCGATTGTTTCTTCTGCAGCGCTCTCGGCTTTCTTGAGCGTGTTGACCCAATCATGGCAGGCCGCGATCGCGGCATTGAAACGAAACTCGAGAATTGCCTTGTCGATTGCTGCTGCCATGCGATGGGAGTACTTGACCAATGGCGTGGCGTTTGCGGTTTCGTCTGCCGGGCCTGCCTCGCAAATACGATCAAATATGGTCCAGACACGCTGGACGAAACGTGCCGCACCTTCCGCGCCTGACTGGGTCCACTCTACATCACGCTCCGGTGGGCTGTCGGAAAGAACGAACCAGCGGGCCGTATCGGCGCCAAAAGTCGCGATGATTTCGTCTGGATCGACGACGTTCTTCTTCGACTTGGACATCTTCTCGATGGGCCCAACGGTCACAGGTTCGCCTGTGCCCGCAAGCACAAATGCTTCGCCGCGTTTCTCAACCTCGGACGGCTCCACCCATTTTCCATCGGGGCCTTTGTAGGTCTCGTGGGTCACCATGCCCTGGGTGAAGAGACCGGAAAAAGGCTCGCCGGACGGCAGGTCGAGTTCGCGGACATCCCGAAGGGCGCGCGCGATGAAGCGCGAATAAAGCAAGTGCAGCACCGCATGTTCAACGCCGCCGACATACTGGTCAACGGGGAGCCAATAGTCTCGTTCTTCACGGTTTTCGGGGCTGGCAAAGCGCGCATAGTACCAGGAAGAGTCGACAAAGGTGTCGAGTGTATCGGTCTCGCGCTCGGCTTTTTTGCCGCATTTCGGACAGGCTACGTGTTTCCAGGAGGGGTGGTGGGCCAGCGGATTGCCCGGTTTGTCGAAGCTAACATCCTTTGGCAGGACAACCGGCAATTCGGCCTCGGGCACCGGAATGATGCCGCAGTCCCCGCAATGGATGACCGGTATCGGACAGCCCCAATAGCGCTGACGAGACACGCCCCAGTCCCGAAGCCGATAGTTTACGGTGCCGTGACCCCGGCCCATGGATTCGATGCGCTTGGTCGCCTCAGACTTAGCGTCCTCAATGCTAAGACCGTTCAGGAAGTCCGAATTGAAAATTGTCCCGGGGCCGACATAAGCCTCGCTGTCGACATCGAAGCTCGTCGCATCTGCCTCGGGCGGAAGGACGACCGGTCTGACCGGCAGGTCGTACTTGCGCGCGAAATCAAGGTCGCGCTGGTCGTGTGCAGGGCATGCAAAAATTGCTCCGGTTCCGTAACCCATGAGAACGAAATTGGCGACCCACACGGGTAACGTCACAGCTGGGTCGAACGGGTGGGCCACCCGAAGACCTGTATCGATGCCGACTTTCTCCGCTTTCTCGATTGCTTCTTCGCTGGTGCCGATCCGGGCGGCATCCTTCCGGAAGCTTTCGATGCGAGAATCGTTGGTGGCGAGTTGCAGGGTCAGAGGGTGATCTGGTGACAGGGCGACAAAGCTTGCGCCGAACAGCGTGTCCGGCCGCGTCGTAAAGATTTCGATTCCCTCTTCAAAGCCGTCGGGGGCGCCGCCTTCGAAAAGGAAGCGCATCTGGAGGCCTTCGGAACGGCCGATCCAGTTTGCCTGCATTGTCCGGACTTTCTCCGGCCAATTCGTAAGGGTCGAGATGCCGCTCAACAGCTCTTCCGCATAGTCCGTTATTTTGAAGAACCACTGCGTCAGCTCGCGTTGCTCAACCGGCGCGCCGCTTCGCCAGCCTTTGCCGTCGATAACCTGTTCGTTGGCGAGCACGGTATTGTCTATTGGATCCCAGTTGACCTTGCTGGCTTTACGATAGATCAGCCCGGCTTCAAGGAGTTTGAGAAAAATCCTCTGTTGTTCGCCATAGTAGGCTTCGTCGCACGTTGCGAACTCCCGGCTCCAGTCCAGAGTGAGGCCCAGCTTGTCGAACTGGGCCCGCATGGCGGCGATATTCTTGTAAGTCCAGTCACCGGGATGAATGCCGCGCTCTATTGCGGCATTCTCGGCAGGAAGCCCGAATGCATCCCAGCCCATCGGGTGGAGCACATTGTAGCCATGCGCCCGCTTGTGCCTGGCAACGACGTCGCCCATCGCATAATTTCGCACGTGTCCCATATGGATGCGTCCCGATGGATACGGGAACATTTCAAGGACGTAGCACTTCGGCTTATCGCCGGCTTCGCTGGGCGATTTCGCGCGAAACAGGTCGGCTTCTTTCCAGGCCTGACGCCAATGGGCTTCTGCAGCCTGCGGATCGTAACGAGACGGCACTCTCGGCCCCTCCCGACAAATGATTTTCTTCAGTGTGGACTGGTTAGCTGAGCTCAGAAGATTTCAGAACGCGTGCGCGCGTCAAAATCGCATTCTCAAGCTGGATTCCGGTTTCCGGATCAACTTCCGCGTCTCGCCATTCGCCATTGTCATTGACCTGGCGGAAAACCGAAACCTTGACGCCGTCGGCGCGAAGCCGGGAATCTAGGATGTAGACTGTTGCCTTGATCCGCTCGCCTTCCGCACCCGGATAGGATTTCCAGTCATAGTTGATGATGCCGCCAACGGGATCGGCGCCATCGAGCGGCAATGTGCTCAGCGTATCGAGGCTGGCGCGCCAGAGATAGGGGTTCACCCCGCCGCGGAGGTCCTGGACGACGCTGGATTGCTGGTCACCGCTCCCGCCTCCGAATAGGCAGCCGGAGAGGGCAAAGGCGCTGGCGACTGCAACAAACGTCTGGATTGTACGCTTCATGACACGGATCCTGTCGGCAATATCTTTATCATTCCGGGTCTGTATAGCATTTGGGACTTCACGGACCAGAGCCGTTCTGCGGTCGGCGGCAGAAACTATTGGAGGCCAAGGCATGAGGATTACGGTATTGGGCGGCGCAATGCTTGCTGGAGCGGCGCTTTCTCCATTGGCCATGGCGCAATCGGCGCCGATCGAGTTCGAGTCCGATCTTGAAGCCGTAACCGTCATTGCGGCGTTCCATGACACCAGGGCGGGGACCGATAGCGAGGACGTTCTTTATGAAGTCACGCTGGACAACCGGTTTGAAAAGGTTCTCCAGAATGGGCTTCAGATCGGCGGCAGGCTTACACTTCGTGGACAGCGTGATCATCCGGCGCGGCCCGGTTTCCTCGGTCGGTTTGGTGGAGCGCCCGGGCCTAGTGGTGCTTATTCCGGCCTTTCAGGAGAGGGATCGACGAGAGATACGGGTGCGCGCGGCCAGCTTGAGGCGGCGTATCTTGAGTTCGATGGCGGTTATGGCGAGTTGCGCATTGGCCGCGATCGTGGAGCCGCGGCGCGGTTCTGCGAGGGCGCTCCGAGCGCTCTGACTCACGCGTCGATTAGCAACGCGTATCTCGATCCAGACGGCATCAAGATTATCCGGACCAATCATGACCTGACCGGCCCATCAGCAAAAATTAGCTATGCTACGCCTCGAATTTTGGGCCTCCGGGCGGGCGCATCGTTTACCCCGGACGCAGAGGCGGCGGGTTTGGATCGGAATGTACGGGACATGTCTGCCGACCTCTCCGATGCGGTAGAATTAGCGCTGAACTTGTCGCGGCGGCTGCGTGACTCTGGCGTCCGAATCGATGCGGGATTAGCCTGGTCGAGAGCCGAAATCGACTTTGCTGGTTCCAGCGCGCGCGACCGTGTTGGAACATGGTCGGCGGGCGCCAATCTCGAATTCGACAGCTTCGAGGTCGGTGGATCCTGGATCAAAAGCGACAATGGCTTTGCTGGCGCCGACTACACGGCTTGGGAGATTGGCGTCGCAACAGAACTGGCCGATACGGAGATTTCGCTCAACTATGGTGAGGCAGAGGATGATCTTGCGGGCCTGGTGGGCGATGGCATAAGCCTTGCCGCGCGTCGTGACATTGCAAATGGTCTGGAGCTTGCAGTTGCGTACCAGGACGAGGTCCTCTCATCTGCGGGCAGAGACTTTGGGGGCCGGGGTGTTGTGGTAGAAATCACACTGAAGGGCGATTTCTTGAGGATAAACAGCAATTAATCTTCTCTTAACGCGTTTTACTGCTTAATTGGGGACGAGAAGGTGAGTCATGCGACTGAGAATAGCAACAGTTTCAGCGATTGCGCTTTGCGCTGCGGGCCATGCGGCCGCGCAGGCTGAGCCCGTTGAGCTGGGTGCGCCCACGGTTGCAGAGACTGATGAGGCGGAGCCCGACTGGTATCGGCAGTTCACTCTCAGTTCGCCGTCAAGCGAAATGCCCATCTGGCAGACGAGTCCGAGCAAGGAAGTTCGGCTGGCTTGGGTGAAAGGCGACAAGTGGCAACTTAGCGTCGACCTTACGTCTCGCCCAGACGACTCGCCGTTGGCCCGTGAGGAAATGCGCGCCGGTGCAGAGTTTCGTATTACGCCGCGCATAAGTGTTGGCGGTTCCGTCAGTGTTGGCGCGAACGAGCTCAACGGAGCTTTCGACCAGTTGCAGGATGAGGCGGTTGAAACTGGCATCCGTCTGCGGTCTGCTTTTAAGTTCTAAGCTTCCGGCCTGTAGACTTCGCCCAGTCCTGATACCGAGGCGAAGCCCGACAGTTTGCTGACACGCTCGGCATTTTCTGATGTGACCCCTCCCAGCGCGTAGACGGCCATTCCGGCGTTGCGCCCGAATGAGGCAAACCGTGAAAGCCCGATTGGCGTTCCTGCGCTTGGGCTGTCAGATCGGAAAATCGCAGATACCAGAATCGCGTCCATCCCCAGGCATCGCGCGCGGCGCAACTCTTCGACTGAGTGGACGCTCATTGTCTGTATGCCAAGCTTCTGGGAGCGCAGGACTTTGGTGGCGGCAAGTGTAAGCCGGGCAGGCCAGTGAACACCGCCCGCACCAATACGGATAGCAAGAAGCGGATCCGCGCTCACGATAAGCTGCCGAAACTGCGCGCGACAAAGTTTGCCCAGCTGCGGGGCCAGTTTCAATTGGTCAGGACGGCCGAAATGCCTGAATAAAACGCCAATTCCAGCAGGTAGCGCCTCAATCGTTTCAAGCAAGTCAGGCGTTCGATCGGGATCGGTGACGAACAGCCCAGCCGGCAAGGATGGCGGCAGATGGCCGCGCGCGATACGCACGGCATTCCTGAACTTGCGGTCGGCCGCAGCTTCATGCTTCATCGCGCTCATGCCTAGCACCACCCTTATTGATGCGATAGCCGCAAACCGCGCTTCCATTCTGTCAGCAATGGAGGCGGCGTCTGATAACCCGATCGAACTGATCGCCGTATCCAAGCGCCAGCCCGATGAGCGAATTGAAGCAGCGCTTGAATGCGGGCACCGGATTTTTGGTGAGAACCGTGTTCAGGAAGCTCAGGAGCATTGGGGAGGTCGTCGTGATATCGAGGGATTGACGCTCCACCTCATTGGGCCGTTGCAAAGCAACAAATCCGAGGATGCGGTCGCATTGTTCGATGTTATCCAGACAGTCGACCGGCCGAAGATTGTGCGAACACTTGCGCAGGCTGCAGAGAAGATCGGTCGCACACCGGATGTGTTTATCCAGGTCAACACCGGCCAGGAGCCGCAGAAGGCCGGCGTGTTGCCGTCCGGCCTGGCTGACTTCGTCGCCCTCACGCGAGACACCTATCCTGGGCGGCTGGTTGGTTTGATGTGCATTCCGCCGGTCGATGAGCCGGCCGGGCCGCATTTTGCGTTGCTGTCGAAGCTGGCGGCGCGGCATGGACTTGAGAAGCTCTCAATGGGAATGAGCGCCGATTACGCTTTGGCAGCATCATTCGGTGCGACTCATGTTCGTGTGGGCAGCGCTTTCTTCGGCGAGCGGGAATCCGACTAGTCAGCAATTTCAAGGATGCTGCCCGGACCGCAGCGCGACAGCACTTCCAGCATGTCGGACTTTGAGACCGCAATGCAGCCCTCGGTGCTGCGATAGTCGTCATGAGCCAGATGGAAGAAGATGGCGCTGCCGGCGCCGGGGATAACGGGCGCAGAATTGTGGTCGAGTTCGACGATGACGTCGTAGACCGGATCCTCGCGCCACAGACGTTCGCAACTCGCAGGGTAAGGCAGGCGGACTGGCCTGTTGTACATGGGATCGTTCGGTGCATCGCACCACCCATCATGGGGCCGCAGCGGGACGGTCGTCAGGCCGGTTTGGGGCCGAGCCAGCCGGTCGGGCCGCCAGAACACTCGTTTCATTGCCCAGAGTCCAACGGGCGAAGCGCCGTCACCTTCAGCCTTCACGCTCGCATCGATCATGCCGCTCTTGCCATAGGCGCAATTCATGGCAAGGCCCTCGCCCACGAGATTGCCATTTCCAGATGCCCTAAAGTGTGCCGTCACGAGATCGCTCCCAAAAATGTGATATGACCGTCATCTAAAGATTTGCTGATAGCGTGCATCCGGTTTGCAACGCAGTTTCATTCACTACCCAGCCTTGGAGATGGCCAATGATGAGCAAGAAGACAATCCTGCTTGTCGATGACGACGAAGACCTGCGCGCTGCTCTCGCCGAACAGTTCGGGGTACACGACAGTTTCGAAACTGTAGAAGCGGCAACAGCATCCGAGGCTCTGTCCCGAGCGGAAAGTGACCGCCTCGACCTCATTCTCCTTGATGTCGAACTGCCTGACATGGATGGTCGCGAGGCCTGCAAATTGATGAGGGCCCGCGGTGTGCGTGCCCCGATCCTGATGCTGACGGGCCAGGATACAGACGCCGATGCCATCCTCGGCCTCGACTCTGGTGCGAATGACTATGTAACCAAACCCTTCCGCTTTTCAGTTCTGCTCGCGCGCGTGCGAGCTCACCTTCGCAGTTTCGAGCAGAGCGAAGATGCGACTTTCATGCTCGGCCCGTACGAGTTTCATCCGGCGATGAAGCTGTTGGTGCGCGAGGATGAACGCAAGATCCGGCTGACGGAGAAGGAAACCAACATCCTGAAATATCTCTATCGAGCGGGTGGAAAGTCAGTGCCGCGCGATGAGCTTCTTTCAGAGGTCTGGGGTTACAATGCTGCGGTCACCACTCACACGCTGGAAACGCATGTTTACCGGCTGCGCCAGAAGATTGAACCCGATCCCGCCAACGCCAGACTTCTTCTCACGGAAACCGGCGGCTACCGCCTGCACGCCGGTTAGGGGCGCTGAAAGCTCGAACTGACGGGCGCGTGGTCGGATGGCTTCCAGCCGCCGCGCCAAGCCAGGTGGATCGAATAGCTGTCGAGGTCGGCCAGGCCCATGGCCGCATCATTGGCCCAGATGTGATCGAGCCGGCGCCCGCGATTGGATGCTGCCCAGTCCTTGGCGCGGTAAGACCACCAAGTGTAGAGTTTCTGGCCGTCGTCATGAAGTTCCCGCGCGATGTCAAAAAAACCTCCCGCCTCGCGCGCCTTTTCAAGGGCTTCTGTTTCCGCCGGTGTATGCGAGACGATCTTCAGCAGCTGCTTGTGCGACCAGACGTCATTCTCGTGAGGCGCGACATTCAGGTCGCCAACCAGGATTCGGGGGGAGGCGTCTGACGCCAGCGCTGAGTAGTCACGCGCCATGCTGGCCAGGAAGTCCAGCTTGTGTGCAAATTTGTCGTTCTCGTCCGGATCCGGGACGTCGCCGCCAGCCGGCAGATAGATATTGTGAATCTCGAAGCCCTCAATCCGCGCTGCTTGTACCCGGGCATGTCCCTCCCGGCAAAGCGGCTGTGGTTCAAGGGTTTCGATCGGGTGGCGCGAAACGATTGCGACGCCGTGATGTCCGCCGCCCTGCCCCAGAACCTGGTGATGAGTGTATCCAACCTCATTAAAGGCCTTCGCCGGAAACTCGCCGGTCTGGCACTTGATCTCCTGAAGGCAGAGAACGTCTGGTGCTTCAGCTTTGAGAAATTGCTGGACATTCGGCGCGCGCAGGCGGACCGAATTGATGTTCCAAGTGCTTATCTTGAAGGGGTGGAGAGCCATAACAGTGCCCTTAGCCCGCGCCGCCACTTCTGGTCAACGCGGGCGCGCAGGGCCGCCGGGCGCCTCGAGACTAGTTCGACCCTGCGGCGACTTCCGTTTCCAGCGGCTCGAATTTCAGCTTCGAAACCTGCAGCGTCACGGTACCAATCTTGTCGGTGTCCGCTTGGATCTTGACGGGCATGATTGTGCCGTTCGGCAAGGGCGCCATCCACATCCGGAGCGGGCCATCGATACCGGTGAGCGTATCCTTGTTGGCTTCGCCCTTCTTGTATCCGGCGATCTTGTCCATGGAGACGTGGCACTCATAGGCCTCACCCTTGAAACCGTCCGTCTTCACCTTCTTCAGGCCGTGGTTCTCGAAGTGAAGCCAGGTCAGCTGGCGCCCGTCGAAGATTTTCATCGGTCCGCCGCATGGGTCGTCGCCCGCGGCGCGCGGAATGAAGCCATGTCCGAGAAAGGCGGTCAGCGGGTCGCGCGCATCGAGCTTTTGCTCGGGCGTCGCCGGCGGTTCGCCAAGATTGCCGAACGCTGGGGTTGCTGTCATTGCAACATCGCTTTGCCCATAGGTCATCTCGACCCGACGGTTTTTCTTGCCGTCATTGTTCTGTGAGACATAGGCGTAGGTCTGAAGTTCATCGTCACGAACGTAGCCACTTGCAGCGAGATCCATGTCGTAATTGACGAGGATGTCAGCGAGACCGGTCGTCTTCACCTTGCCCTTGATGGCGTAGGTGTTTGGCTTCATGTCCAGCCGGAAATTGGCTTTGCCCGTAATCGGTATGATCAGCGCCCATGCTGATGCCTTGACCTCGTAGGTCATGCGAATGGGCTCACCAGACTTGATGGCGGTAAGCGGGGATGCGTCTGGCACCGTGTCGGCCATGACGGCTCCGGCCGAGACAAGGGCAACGAGACTGGTTGCAGCGATCAGTTTTTTCATGGTCGCGAATGTCCTTCATTATCTCCTATCGACCGATAGACCCTATATGTGCCTTCCAGAATGAGACCTGAACAGGGGGGCCTTCCATTTGCCGCAAATAAATCACTGTTGCGCCATGCCGCTGATGCTGAGCCTGGCGGTTGACGGATGCCGCCGCGCCGCGTATGAGCGCCGCTTCAGATTTACTCCTATCACATAGATTGAGCGAGCGCCCCATGGCACGCGAATGCGAACTTTCTGGCGTCAAGCCGATTATCGGCCACAATGTCAGCCACTCGAACATCAAGACCAAACGCCGGTTCCTGCCGAATCTGGTGAGAGTTACCTTGCGCTCCGAAGCGCTGGACCGTGCCTTTCCGATGCGGATCGCGGCCAAGACCCTGCGCACCGTCGACAAGTTGGGCGGGCTGGACGCTTACCTCGCAAAAGCGAAGGACGAAAAGCTTTCCGAGAAGGCACTGAAGATCAAGCGCGATATCGCGAAGAAGGCAGAGGGTGTCGAAGCCTAATTGCCTTAGGCTCACGAAATAAAAATGCGTCCCTTGGGGCGCATTTTTTTTGGCCGATCACCAGCGCGGAGCCAGGTTGCGAGATTGTCCTGGGTCATTTTTCACTGCGAGCTGCAGATCCTGTCCTTTGATGGGGTTCCTCTTCCAGGCCCTTTAGTGACAGTCGCTCTCGCCAAAGTCGTCTGGAAATCGGGTAATTGATCTTTACGCTGTGTCGCACTAGTCGCATTCCATTCGCGTGTTAGAACCCCATCTCACAGACGAGAAGTGATGTTCGGAGAAAAGATGCTATGAGCCTGACCAGCGACACGGATGCTCTGACCGGCCTTGAGCCAACAGAAGAAATCAAGGTCCGAGACGTTTTTGGCATCGAAACGGACATGGTCGTTCATGGCTTCAAGGAGAAGACGGAGTACGTTCCGGAAATCGATGAAGCTTACCGGTTCGATCCCCAGACGACGATGGCGATCCTTGCCGGGTTCGAACACAATCGCCGAGTGATGGTTCAGGGCTATCACGGTACCGGCAAGTCGACCCATATCGAGCAGGTCGCCGCGCGGCTGAACTGGCCGATGATCCGGATCAACCTCGACAGCCATGTCAGCCGGATCGACATGGTCGGCAAGGACGCGATTGTCCTGCGCGACGGCAAGCAGGTGACCGAATTCCGTGAGGGCATCCTTCCTTGGGCGCTGCAGCGTCCGGTTGCGATCACTTTTGACGAGTATGATGCCGGCCGGCCTGATGTGATGTTCGTTATCCAGCGCGTGCTGGAGGCCTCGGGCCGCCTCACCCTACTCGACCAGAACCGCGTCATCTCGCCAAACCCCTATTTCCGGCTGTTTGCAACCACAAACACGGTCGGCCTTGGCGATACGACGGGTCTTTACCACGGTACCCAGCAGCTCAATCAGGGCCAGATGGACCGCTGGAGCATTGTGACCACCCTGAACTATCTCGAGCACGATGCCGAGGTGGAGATCGTTGCGACCAAAGCACCAGACCTCGACAAGGAACTGCTGTCAAAGATGGTGCGGCTGGCAGATCTCACACGGAACGCTTTCATGAACGGCGATATTTCGACCGTGATGAGCCCGCGGACGGTGATCACTTGGGCGGAGAACTACAAGATCTTTGGAGACCTCGGTCACTCATTCCGGATGACCTTCCTCAACAAGTGCGACGAACTTGAGCGGCCACTGGTCGCAGAGATGTACCAGCGTTGCTTCAATGAGGAGCTGCCGGAAAGCGCGTTGATGGTGCGTGTCGCCTGACGCCCGTCAGTCCTCGCCTCGTTCCTCGCGAGGTCTGAAATCCTGCCGGACCAACCTGAACGGCTGATCGTCCCAGCCCCGGTCGACCTCCTGCAGGACCGAACAGGACTGGAATTCCATCTTCATCGGTTGCCACTCCGGATACCGTAGCGGCTCGTTTTCTACGACGAGGTTGAAAGGTATCGCTTCGCCATTGATGAAGATTTCATGCGGGCCGGTTGTTGCTTTTGGCCAGACGTTCAAATTCACCTGAATGCCGCGAACGCCGCCCTGGTCAATGCAGACTCCCCAATTGGGGTGGCTTTCATAGCCGGTTTCGCCGTCCCATTCGCAGACATAGCGCACTCCGCTCACTTCGAGGTCTCGATAACGCGGCATGAAAACGCGCTGCACGCCCCACAGGTTTGGCCCGAAGAATCGGATGCTGAAGCCTGAGCGATTGCCGCGCATGTGATAGGTCGTGTTGCGCCACTGGGTGCGCACTGTGACAGGCTCGCCAACTGGCTTTCTTTCGATCTCGTCGCCATGGCGCACTTCGACCTCGTTGATCGCGCTGTTGATCCTGACCCAGTGTTCCTCACCATTCTCCTCGTCGCTGTATCGCCATGAGCCACGAATCGAATTGTCTGAGGCCTGAAGCGTGGATTTGCCGCCCCAGTTCCCAAGGTGGGAATAAGACCAGTCAACAGTCATTGCGCCGCCGGCAGACATGGTAATCTCGTCAGACGAGCTGCTTGAGCCGTCGGGCTGGAAAAGGATGGCCTTCCATGCGGCATCAGGCTCGCGCTTCCAGTGGTACCAGCAGCCATCTTCGTAGTCCCAGCACTTGCGAGACCCGCCCTTGGTCAGAGCAACCAACGCGGGCGCTTCGTCAGAATTGCTCCAAGTAACGAACCAGTTGCCTTCCAGAGCAATTTGTGGATCGTCAGCTGTATCGGCGTAATTGGGCATGCGATCGAGCGGCCGAGAGTCGGGGTCGTATTCCATCGGACGGTGTTCCGGCGGAGGCCTGATAAAGCGCTCGCCCATGATCACACCATTCTCAAAGCGGCCGCGGAAGGTCTGGCCCTCTTCGCCATCTTCCTCGTTAATGCACTCGTCGCCTTCCGCATCGATCTTGCGGGCGATGATATCGCGCGGCGAGTCGTCTTCCTTCAGATCGATTTCAACACGGACATAAGGTAGTTCGCCCCCGCACTGGAACTTGTTGGAATGCCACTTGCCTTCAAGCACTGCCTTCGCGCTTGGGGCTTCGGCTTCCAGGCTCAGAATCGGATCGACGCCGGCGGCCGCGAAATCGGTCATTTGGCTCCAGTCGAGGACATAGGCCTCGCTGGTTTCGTCGCCGTCAATTTCGCCGACCTGGGTGCGCGCCAGAACTGGCCCGGCGAGTGGATGAGCGCTGCGGTGGAATGCGTAGGCCTCAATGGAGTCGACAACCCAGTCCTCTGCGATCGACCGGCCGAGCGCATCCGTGAACTCGGAGGCCGGGCGCTGTGTTGCCTCATCCATGCCGGTGACGAATTTGGTCATGAGTGTTCGGCGGTCACCGCTGGTTTCGTCATCGCTTTCGTAGACGGCGGTCGATAAAACCAGGATTCCTTCGGGCGGAATCTTGATGGTTCGACGGGTCTTGTCATTGGACGGGAAAGGTTCCTCTTCATCATCGTCCATGTCTTCGAAGGGCGCAGACAAATACGTGTAAGACTGGTTCTGCAGCCCGTTCAGCGGGGCGATATGAAAAATGACGAATGGCTCGTCGGAATCCGAACCGCGGTCGACCTCGGATTCCTCGATTGTATGGAGCTTGACGAGCCTCACCTCCGCGGCGACCCAGCCATCTTCGCGTTCGTCTTCCGTCAGCGTGGATGAACGGTCACGGATGGTGAAGTGAACGGCATGGTGGCCTTCATCGCCGCCATCGACATCCAGCGAGTCTGAAAACTGACCGCCACTCATGCGCTGCTTCAGTGTTTCGGCGGTATAATTTCTGTTCCGCGAACCGACGAAGTCGGGTTTGCCGCCAATCAGGCTGATCAGCGCCTGCCGTGCATCTGTCAGTGTTTCGCTGACGCCGTTCGTAAAATCAGTAGCCAAGGCATCGAGGACATCCGTGAAACCGGCTGATTCGTTGTGTAAGGCGATCGAAACCGGGCGGGATTGAAAAGGGCCGATAGTGTAGACGTCATCGTCCCCGCGTTCGAAGTCATTGTAGACTAGCAACCGGTTTGTTGTCCTGCCGTCCTTGTCGTCGGTGGGCAGGTAGTCCAGCAAGACATCTTGCGTGCCGCTCTCTGTGGTGACGCGGGCATAGATATCCGCATCGGTGCCCGCGCCGATTTCGTCGGCGGTGCGAATTCGCAGGCGCAGGAACCATCCGCGAGCCGCGGATGCCGGCTGATCAAGATCCCGGCGCGGATTGCCAATTGGGTAATCGCCAGCGGCCAGGAACTGGTAGGGCAGCTTGGAGAAGTCCTCGAACTGAGCGTAACGGGCGGCATCTGCTGAGCCGCGGGTCTTGAGCTTGTTCCAGAAGGCACCCTTGCCGAGCTTGTTCATCTGGGTTTCGAGATAGTCGGCCCATTCCTGCGTTGCGCGGATCGCGACGTCCTTGCCGGCCGCGAACACAAGGTCGGCATCTTCGTGGCCACCCGCCTGGCAGACCGAGCCGCCCTCCGATGCGATGATGGTGGTGCAACGCTCCTTCGGAAAATGGATACCGTCCCTGCCATCGAGAAACTGCCCGTCTGCGCCGATCAGCCCCCGATTGGGAGCCTGCGCGCGGGTGAGGGCGGTATTGTCGATGGCAATGCCCGGAGGGTTGGTCCAGATTGTCGTCTGGCCGTCTGAGACTGGGTCTTCCAGGCGGGCGATCACCTGCTCTGCACCGCTACAGGCGCGAAACTTGTCGCAAATGCTCGTATTCTGGAGTGGGGACAGACCACCACACAGCGTGCCGAGGGCCGAATCCATGTCATCGCCCCGCAGGATGCTGCACGAGAGCGAGTATGCCCCGTGATGAGCCGGTGCGCCGGAGGACGGCTTTTCATAAGCGCCCGAGTATAGATTCAGGCGGTCGCGCTGGTCCTTAGGTGTCTGAAAGTAGGTCAGGCATCGATAACGCGTGTCGGATTCCCAACTTGAATGGGAATAGAAGTCCTGCACGGCATGAAATGAGACACCGAGAATGTTGTGGCCGGCCGCGATCCCTTCATTCTCCGGAAGCTCCGATGCCCAGACCAGGCCAATGAGCGTGCCCATCGCATAGCGCTCCCAATTGGCCTGCAAACCGCTATTGGTAAACGTGTCGTCGAAGTGGAGCTTCGCGAGATCCTTAAATCCAACCAGGGCCGCCTTGGTGCGCTGGACCGCAGAGCTTTGATACGCGCCTTGGGCCCAAAAGACTGGATTATAGAGATAGGAATCGATGAAATCCGCGTGCCAGGCAATCGATGCGGCGGCGCTTGCCGTAAACTCGACGGGCGGATCAGCGTATAATGCGTCTGCTCCGGTCAGGGCACGTTCGGTGATATCTTCATGATGCCAAGGGTGTCCCTGAGCGACATCTTCACCCCCAAACCCCCAGCTGGCCATAGAAAAAACGGTCGCGCCCGCCGCCAGCGGAATCCACTTTCTTGCTCTCATTTTTGCGTCCCCTCCTGACACGCGAAGTTTTTATCATAATTCCCCTGAAGGGCATAACGCTGCGGAGGGCGGATTCCTGTCTGCTTTTCCCAGCGTTGCGTCTTCGCAACGGCGCCATGGCACGCTATGTGATTGCTATGGCCAAGACCGACGATACGCCGTTCGAACTCTTCAAGCAGGCGCTTGCTGCAACAGCCAAGGCGATGAGCCAGACGCGTGACGTCGAGGCATCGTTCAGTGCGGAGGCCGGACGAGCCGAAGGTGATCGGCTGGTCCTGCAAACCCCGCCTCGTGAACTGACTGAACAGCAGGCCGCCCGCGCGCGCGGCGAGGCCGACGCGTTGTCGCTTCGCATGGCGCACCATGACCCCGTTGCCCATAATGCTGATCGGCCTCAAGGTGAGATGGCGCGCCAGGTTTATGATGCGGCAGAACGCGCCCGGATCGAGTCAATCGGCTCTCGGGCCATGGACGGTACGGCCCGCAACCTCGATGCGGCGCTCGCTGCACGCTGCGAGAAGGCTGGCTACACGCGTATGGAAGACCGCACCGAAGCGCCCATCGCGCCGGCTGTCGAATTCCTGTTGCGCGAAAAACTAACAGGTCGCCCGCTACCGCCTGAAGCTGAGGGCATTGCCTCGATCTGGCGCGACGAGATCAATGAGCGCGGTGGCGAGTCGCTCGAAACGCTGGTCAATCAGCTCGATGACCAGCGAGCTTTTGCGAAAACCATTCAGAAGCTCATCAAGGATCTGACCGAGGGCGACGAGTCCGGTGAAGACTCTGAAGACGAAAGCGAGTCGGAAGACGAGGCCGAAACCGAAGAGCAGAACACCTCAAGCGACGAACCCGATTCCGGCGAAGACACCGAGGGCACCTCCACCGAGGAAATGGAGGCTGGCGACAGCGACGAAGTCGAAGGCGAAGAAAGCAATGTCGAAGTTGATGCTGACGCCGAGGCCGAAGGTGACGAGGACGTCGACGAAACCGATGACGGGTCGAAGCCGCTGCGGCCGAATTTCCGCGACGGCGATGAAAAGCAGTCCTTCGTCTACCGGGTTTATACGAAGGCCCACGATGAAGTCGCCAATGCGCCGGATCTTTGCGATGCAGAGGAGCTGACGCGCCTGCGCGCCTATTTGGACCATCAGTTGCAGTCGCTTCAGGGCGCCGTTTCGAAGTTGGCAAACCGGCTGCAACGCCGGCTGATGGCGCAGCAGAACCGGTCCTGGTCCTTCGACCTTGAGGAAGGTGTTCTGGATACAGCGCGCCTGACCCGGGTGATCACCGATCCAACTGTCCCGCTTTCGTTCAAACAGGAAGATGATAGCGAGTTCCGCGATACCGTTGTCACGCTATTGCTGGACAATTCCGGTTCCATGCGCGGCCGCCCGATCATGGTTGCGGCACTCTGCGCCGACATATTGGCCCGCACGCTGGAGCGTTGCGGCGTCAAGGTGGAGATTCTGGGCTTTACAACCAAGGCCTGGAAAGGCGGCCTGTCCCGGGAGGACTGGGTCAAGGCGAACAAGCCGGCTGGCCCGGGGCGCCTGAATGACCTGCGCCACATCATTTACAAGTCGGCGGATGCTCCATGGCGCCGGGCGCGGAAGAATCTCGGCCTGATGATGCGTGAGGGGCTTCTGAAGGAAAATATCGACGGCGAAGCGCTGCTCTGGGCACATGACCGACTGCTCGGCCGCCCGGAACAGCGCAAGATACTGATGGTGATTTCGGACGGGGCGCCAGTCGACGATTCCACGCTGAGCGTGAATGTCGGAAACTATCTTGAGCGCCATCTCAGACAGGTCATTGCCGAGATAGAAAACCGCAGTCCGGTCGAGCTCATCGCGATCGGTATCGGCCATGATGTGACAAGGTACTATCGCCGGGCCGTGACCATCGTCGACGCCGAACAGCTCGGTGGCGCGATGACGGAGCAGCTCGCCAGCCTCTTCGATGAGAAAGGTAACGCGCCAGACCCGACGGCGATGTCCGTGCCGCCTCTGCGTGGTGAGACGCGAAGCTTTTCAAGCGGCGTGTCCGGTTCGGGTGCGGGCGGACCGCGCTATGGTTCGAAAATCGGGTCCGGACGCGATGTGCGTACGACAAGTTTCCAGGAGATTGCCCGGAAGGCATCCAAGTCCTAGGCCGATTAGCCCGGCCGTCGCTTGCAGGGAGCGTGAGCCATGAGGGTGTCGGCGTGTATAGGTCTGGCTCTGTCGGCGTTGATGGCATGCAGCTGCCGAGGAGCTGCGCCTGAACAGTTCGCGCCGCTTCCTGATGAAAAAGTGTGGCACCTTGCCGATCATCGCCAGGACATCATTCGCCATTCATGCCCCAATGGTCCAGACGACGGCTTTGAACTGTCGTTTCTTTTGTCCGCTGAGCCCGTTTCGTTGGGCGAGCCGGACGCGATAGCCAAGGCCTTTCCCGGTATGGACTTTCTTGGCGGCTGGACCTTGTCGGCCTCGCCCAGCTCGTTCGGCGGCTTGTCGGGACTGAAAGTCATGGCGAGCGGCAACTTGCTGGCAATCTCTGATGGGGGCGCCTTCGTCGAAATCGGCTTTGATCAGAATACGCTGACGCCCACGTGGCGCGCCGACCTCGCTTTTCTGCGAGATGAAAGCGGCGAGATCCTGACGGGAAAGTTGGAGGCCGATGCCGAGGGCCTCGAACTCTCGGGTGATATCGCGCTTGTCATTTTTGAGCGGCATCACCGCGTCATGGCCTTTGCACGCGGTATTTGCGGGAGCAATGCGCGGGCCGTCCCTGTCGCCGAGATCCCCGACGCGCCACCCTCGCTTGGATCGTCCATTCGTAACAATTCCGGCGCCGAGGCGCTTTCCATGCAATCAGGCCGGCTCATGATCGGACTGGAAAGCGTGATCGACCAGCTCGGGCCTGTTGCGGTCGTCGATGCTGGCGGCGAGGTTCAATTTGCCGCCCGGCCCTGGCTGGACGGCGAAGGCTTGCCGCTCGTCGGCCTTGATGCGCTGGATGGCACGCTCTTCAGCCTGCACAGGGCTTATAACCCTCTGACGGGCAATTCGATTTTGGTTTCAGAGACTGCAGACGATGGCACAATGCGCGTGCTTGGGAGGCTGTCCAAACCGCTGACCGTCGATAATTTTGAGGGGATTGCTGTCGTGGATCGACCAGATGGTGAGCGCCGGCTCTTCATCATCGCTGACGACAATTTCAGCGACCGCCAGCGGACGCTTCTATTCGCATTCCGGCTTCGACCGCGCGGCAATTAGTCCGCCCACATCCTTGTGAGATTGGATATCGACTTGTCGAGCAAAAGCCGCTGGTCGGCATGGGCCGCCTTCAGGCTTGAGCGGACGGTTTCGAGGTCGAACAGGAGTTCGCGCTGATCGGCCCGCTGGATCCGGCTTTCGATCCAGCCAATGCAGGCAAGCCTCGATCCCGACGTGACAGGCCGGACCTGGTGAATGGCGCCGGAGGGGTAGAGGATCAGTGTCCCGGCTTCTGGTTTAACGTCGATGTCGCCGGAAGACATGGCAAGGTTCAGCTCTCCGCCGGAATAGGAGCCAGGATCCGATAAGAACAGTGTGAAGGACAGATCGGTCCGCAACTGGTGCCCATCCCTGCCCATGATGGCATTATCGACGTGAAAGCCGTAATGCCCGCCATTCTCCGTTCGGCTGAGTATGAGACGAGAGAATCGTTTTGGCCGGGCGAGCCGCTTGACCAGGCTGCTTCCCGAAATGGCGCGCATAAGGAAATCGTGGACGCCCAGACCCAGCTCGTTGTTCATGTCGGCTTGAAGGTTCGATTTTACCGTCTTTGCTGTGCGCCCTGCAGTCGAGCGCCCATCGGCCCAGTCGAGCTGGCCGGCTTTCTCCCCAACCCTTGCGACATCTTCCGCGGTCAGAAGGCCGGGCACTGAAAAATACATGGAACCGCCGTTGAGCTTGAGAATGAATTGCATTAAACGAACGTTACTATAGAGACATCCCAGACATTCTTGGAGCCCGCAATGACATTTACGCCCCGTGACATGGTTCGCTTCGGTCTCACGGCGGCCCTTCTCGGGTCGACATCCCTCGCCGCCTGCGGCGGCCAGGGAGATGATGCCGCAACACAGGTCAACAGTTCCAGTGAGGCATCCAGCGATACGAGCCAGCCCGGCTATGCCGGCGAGGCGGGTTATGCCGGAGAAGGTGGCGAGAGCGGTGAGGGCGGTGAAGGCGAAGGCGGCGAGAATGGCGCGCACGGCATGGATACGCTGCCTATCGAGAATCGCCTGGCCTTCATGCGCGGCCACGTTGCGGCAGGTCTTGCGCTCTATCGTGCCGGTGCGCCCGACCAGGCCGCCAAGCATCTGCTCCATCCTGTTTCGGAAACCCATGCTGAGGAGCGCGCCGGTCTCGATGAGCGCGGGTTCAAGGCTGACCTCTTCGTAGAAATATCGAACGCCCTCGAGGCGGGAACAGCGTCCGAAGAGATCGAGGAAAAACTCGCAGAAGCAGAAGACAATCTTTCCGTGCTGGCCGACGAGGTTGGCGGTTCCAGCAAGGACATCCTCAACTTTCTGCTCGACACCACGCTTGAAGAGTATCGCATCGGCGTGACAGATGGCGAGATTGTCAATGCGGGGGAATTTGCGGACGCTTACGGTTTCGTGACAGTCGCAGAGGACTATGCGGGCGATCTTGAGGGGCCCGCGGGCGACTCAGTCCGTCAGGAGTTGGGCGTGCTCAAAGCGATGTGGCCGAAAGCGCCCCTGGCCAACTCTGCGCCAGCCCCTGTCGACCAGGTCGCGGCACAGATTTCCCGAGTTCAGCTTGAGCTGTCCGGCGTAAACTAGTCGGTGATGGCGTCGATCAGGGCGGCCGCTTCATAGGAATTCCAATTGGCCTCTCCGGCCAGCCGCGCAATTTCCTTGCCGTTGGCATCGTAGATTACGGTCGTTGGAAATCCTTTGGTGCCACTCTCATAGACAATGTCCCAGTTTTCGGGCGGCGCGAAATAGAAATCGAGTACGCCACTGGTAAGTTCGCCCAGGCGTTCGCGGGCATAATCCTTGTCCTCGGCGGCATCGACACTGATTGCGATAACCTGGAACTTTTCGCTGCCCTTTTCCCGTTCCAGTGCAGCAAGGGACGGCATCTCCCGTTCGCAAGGCCCACACCAGGTCGCCCAGAAATTGACCAGCGTCACCTTGCCGCCGAAATCCGCCAACGTCATCGATTCTCCGTCCGGACCCTCAAAAGTTGCGCCTGAAATCGCCCTGCCGCGGTCGCTAACATCGAGCTTCGAAAGCGTGCCTGTGGCAAGTTTTGCGACCGGATCGGAACGTCCCCCCTTGGATGTCGCGCTCAGCAGTGCAAAAGACACCGCGAGAACGAGTCCGAGGATCATGGCCGGTATGGCGTATTTCGCTATGCGGGTCATTGGTCGCTCCGAGTTTCAGGACAGAGATATGAGCAATAAGGACAGTAAAGGCCAGCAGATGTGGGGGGGACGCTTTGCCGCGCAACCGTCCGATATCATGCAGTCCATCAACGCCTCGATCGACATTGACCGCCGCATGGCCGTCCAGGACATAGCTGGCAGCCGGGCCCATGCGGACATGCTCGCAGAATGCGCGATCATCACTGAAGAAGACAATGAAGCGATCCAGGCCGGTCTCGACCAGGTTCTGGAAGAAGTGAAGTCGGGAGCCTTCCCCTATCGCGTCGAACTGGAAGACATTCACATGAATGTCGAGGCGCGGCTGAAGGAGATCATTGGCGAGCCCGCAGGCAGGCTGCACACAGCCCGCTCGCGCAATGACCAGGTGGTCACGGATTTCCGACTTTGGACGCGGGGTGCGCTGACCGAAGCGCAATCAGGCCTGCTGGAGCTGCAGAAGATCCTTATCAGCCGGGCAGGTGAGCACACCGACACCGTCATGCCAGGCTTCACGCACCTGCAGACCGCCCAGCCTGTTACGCTGGGCCACCATTTGCTGGCCTATGTCGAGATGGCAGAGCGCGACAGAGGACGGATGCGCGATGCGGCCGTTCGGCTCAATGAATCCCCGCTTGGCGCAGCGGCGCTTGCAGGTACAGGCTTCCCGGTCGATCGAGACATGACAGCCGAGGCGCTTGGCTTCGACCGGCCGATGGCGAATTCGCTCGACGCAGTCTCGGCGCGTGACTTTGCGCTTGAAGCGCTGGCGGCGTTGTCGATTGCGGCGACGCATTTGTCGCGGCTGGCTGAAGAGCTGGTTCTCTGGACCAGCGCCCAGTTTGGCTTTGCGACCCTGTCTGATGCCTGGTCCACAGGATCTTCGATCATGCCACAGAAACGCAATCCGGATGCGGCCGAGCTTATAAGGGCAAAGGCAGCCCTGATCGCCGGACAGTTTGCTAGCCTTCAGGGCGCGGTGAAGGCGCTGCCGCTTGCCTACGCGAAGGATCTCCAGGACGACAAACGGCTGACGTTTGAAGCCTTCGACACGTTTGGACTCTGCGTGAGGGCCATGGCGGGGATGATCGACACCGTTGCCTTCAACAAGGACCGGATGCGCGACGCCGCCGCCAAGGGTTTTTCTACTGCGACCGACCTTGCCGACTATCTCGTCCGCGAGCTTAAAATGCCTTTTCGTGACGCCCACCATGTTACCGGCAGAATCGTTGCCATGGCAGAATCCGAAAGCAAGGACCTGTCAGAGTTGCCATTACAATCACTGCAGACAGTCGAACCACGCCTTACGGAAGACGTATTCTCCGTGCTAAGCGTTGAAGCCTCGGCCGCCAGCCGTCAGAGCTATGGCGGTACTTCACCTGTCCGCGTCAGCGAGCAGGTGCAATTGTGGAAGACCAGACTGGGCCTGGAGGCCGGAACACCCGAATGAAACGAACACCCATCAAGCTGACCCTCGCACTGGGCGCGACAGCCCTTCTGACAGCCTGCGGCATTCGTGGTGACCTTCAGCGGCCACCACCAATCTTTTCCGACCCGCCGACTGAAGAGGCCCAGACGCCGGTCGCGGCACCTGTCGAATTCGCGCTCGCGCCCGAAAAGCCGCAGGATGAAGCGTATTACAATTCTATAGGCGGCGAGACGCCCAAGCCGGATCCGACAGTGGATGTGGACGAAGGCGGCCTCGGCGAGATCGAACCCGGCTGAGCCAGAACGTACGTGCACCATTTTCATTACAGGAACGGACGCCTCCATTGTGAGGACGTCTCGCTCGATGCGATTGCCGACGAGGTCGGAACGCCGGTCTATGTCTATTCATCTGCGACTTTGAGGCGGCATGCCCGGGTGATTGGTGAGGCGTTTGATGGAATGTCCTGCCTGATTGCCTATTCGGTCAAGGCCAATGGCAATCTCGGCGTCCTGAAGACGCTGGCCGCGGAAGGCTGCGGAGCGGATGTTGTTAGCGGCGGAGAGCTGAAACGCGCGCGGGCCGCCGGCATACCTCCTTCACGGATTGTCTTTTCAGGTGTTGGCAAGACACGGGAGGAAATGCGGCTCGGTCTCGAAGAAGGAATCCATCAGTTCAATGTTGAAAGTGCAGCCGAAGTGGAAGTGCTATCGGATGTTGCTTCGTCACTAGGCAAGACTGCCAAGATTGCCGTTCGCGTCAATCCGGACGTGGCTGCTGGCGGTCACCCGAATATCTCCACGGGCAAGGCGGGCGACAAGTTTGGTGTGCCATGGGAAGCGGCCGACGCGCTGTATGCCAGGATTGCAGAGCTCGACGGCGTCGAGGCAGTGGGGGTCGACGTGCATATCGGCTCCCAGATCGATGCCATCGCGCCCATGCGGGCAGCCTTTGAGCGTGTTGTTACGCTGGTTCGCCGCCTGCGCGATGCCGGGCACGCCATCACGCGGCTCGACCTTGGGGGCGGCCTGGGAATCCCTTACAAGCCTGGCGACGACCTTCCACCGCCGTCCGAATATGCAAACATGATCCGCCAGGTAACCGAGGGGCTTGGCGTTGAGGTCATTCTGGAGCCTGGCCGCGTTATTGCGGGGAATGCAGGCGTCCTGATCACGGAAGCCCTGTTCACAAAGCCAGCGCCCAAGCGCACCTTCCTGATTGTCGATGCTGGTATGAACGACCTTATGCGGCCCGCGCTTTATCAGGCGCATCACGATATTCTGCCATTGGAGGAGCGTCCAGACGGCACGGAGCAGATCAACTATGATGTTGTCGGCCCGATATGCGAGTCGACTGACAAGTTTGCGACCGAGCGGCCCTTGCCAGTCATCCGTCCGGGCGAGCGCCTCGCTTTCATGTCTGCGGGTGCATACGGCGCCGTTCTTTCGTCGCAATACAATGCGAGACCATTGGTCGCTGAGGTGCTTGTGGATGGCGACAAGTATGCCATTGTCCGCAGGCGGCCTACCTTTGACGAGATGATTGCCCTGGAGACGACACCTGATTGGCTGACCTGAAGCGTATCCCCGGCGTTGAACCAAAGATCGCGCGAACACGCGGCAATCTCTGGCGTCTGGCCGCCGCGCGCGCATTCTGGCCATTCGCGATTCTGGTCGGCCTTTTCCTGATCTTTGCGCTGACCGGCGTCTTCGACGCGGCAAGCGAGAAATTCGCTTCGCTTTCGTTGATCGTCTTCGTGACAGGCCTGGTCGTACTCGGCGGACTTGGCTGGGCACGTTATGCCGGTCCGACGCGTAAGCAGGCCGTTGATGCGCTGGATCGTCAGTCAGACTTGCGACCACTCACAACGCTGTCAGACCGGCCCTCGCGGCCGGATGCGGACGGGGTGTCACTATGGCGGGCGCACGAGACGCGCCTCACGGATGCGGCGCGACGCCTGAACGTTCCGAGCTTTGCTGCCGAATGGAAGGCCTTTGACCCACTTTACCTCCGCTACATTGTGCCGGGCCTCGTCGCCGTCGCCCTTCTGATGGCATGGAATTCCGCCGGTGAACGCATGCAGCGCGCTTTTTCACCGGATATCGGCAGCCTCTTTGGCGCGGATTCGATACGCATCGAAGCTTGGATAACTCCGCCGCGGCATACCGGGCGTCCGCCAATCTTCCTTCGCGATGCCCAAAAGCCGGTTCGTGTCCCTGCCGGATCGGAAATTACGGTCCGGGCCCAGGCTCCGTCTGCGCCTAAGCTGCTTGTCGATTCAGCCGGCAACGACCAGCGTATGCGTTTCGATGTTACGCCTGAAGGCGCTTATGAGGCCCGAGCCATCATCGACGCGGATAGCGAGATTCGCGTCACCTGGTGGGGCAAGCGGGCGTCCTGGGTGGTCAGGGCGTCACCCGATGCGCCGCCGAGCGTCGAATGGGTGTCCGCGCCCGAGTTGTTGCCAAACGACAAGACAGAGTTCGGCTGGAAGATTTCCGACGATTACGGGGTTGAGCGCCTTGAGCTTGTTTTTTCCCGAACAGATGCCGGCGGGAACGGAGAGCCCGATTCCGTCGCGGTCCAGATGCCGGCGATTTCGCCGAAGGAGGCCGAAGATACAACCGCAATCGATCTGACCCGTCACCGCTGGGCGGGTCTTGAGACCGAAATGCGCCTTCGTGCAACCGATGGCGCTGGCCAGGTAGGTCTTAGTGAACCGGTCGATTTCGTCATCCCGGAGAAGCTGCTGCTGCAACCACTCGCTCGCGCGATCCAGGATATCCGCGTAACCATCCTGCGCGAAGATGCCCCCTATGATGCGATTCCGGTAAATGACGAGGCGCTGACTGCGGGCGCCGTCTACACCGCAGCCACGCAGCGTATCGGTTATGCGCCTCACGGTATCCAGCGCGCGGCCCGCATGATCGAGGCGGTGACCTACAAGCCGGCTTATTATTTCGAGGATGTGAGCATTTATCTCGGTCTGCGGCATGTGGAGTCGATGCTTCAGGTCGCGGACTCCACTGATGAAGCGGACACGACCGAGCCCATTCTCTGGTCGCTGGCCCTCCGCGCGGAATACGGCAGTGCCGCCGATGCGCTTCGCGCTCTGCAGGCGGCGCGCGAGGCGCTGGAAGAAGCGCTCCGGGACGGCGCCTCTGAAGCCGAGATCAATCGGCGCCTCGAGGCCTTCAAGCAGGCGGCGCAGAATTATCTGGCCGCCCGGATGGCTGAGGCTCTCGCTAATGGACTCGAGGCGCCGCCCAACGATACCGACAGTGCCCAGCAAGGTGGCGGACAAGGCCTCGGCGGGTCTGACTTTGCCGACATGCTTGATGCCTTGTCCGATTTGACGGAAACAGGCGCGACGGATCAGGCGCGACAATTGCTCGCCGACATCACCAACATGCTGGAGAACCTTCAATTCCAGCAGGGTAGCGGCAGTGGCGACGGCCTACCTGGCATGCCGGGCCAGCAGCAGGGCGAAAACCAGGAAGACGTTCCGCAGGAAGAACAGGACCTGTCGGAAACGCTGCGGGAGTTGTCGGATCTGCTGCGCGAACAGCGCGAATTGAACGACGACACTCTGGCCGAACAGCGTGGCGAAGGTCCAGGGTCCGGAACCCAGCCCGGTCAATCACCGTTCGGTGAGGGAAGCGAGGATCCAGGCTCGGAAGGAAGCAATCTGGCCAATCGCCAGGATGGGCTCGGTGACCGGGTCGAAGAATTTGCTGAACGTCTCGGGCGCGGCAGCGCCGAGGATGAAGATGGCGAAGGCTTCGGCGGTCTTGCTGGCGAGCTGGATGAGGAGACGATTGAAGCCATTGAACGCGCCCAGCGCCGTGCGGCCGACGCGCTTCGGGACGGCAATACGATGCGTGCTCAGCGCAACCAGGATGAAGCTACCGAATCGCTGCTCGATCTCGCCCAGGGGCTGGCCGGTCAGCTAGACGACTTGCGCCGTGAGCGCCTTGGTGACGAGTATGGTGGCGGGTCAAACGAAACCGATCCCTTCGGGCGACCGCTTGGTGGCGTGTCTGACGGGCGCGATGTGAACATCCCCGACGAGGCAGAACGCCAGCGCGCCAAGGACATCCTTGAAGAGCTTCGCCGGCGCTATGGCGAGACACCCGATGAGGAAGAGCGCGACTATCTGGAGCGTCTGCTCGACCGGTTCTAGCGGCGTCTGGATCAGGCGGCGCTGGGGCCGTTTCCGCCGGTGCCGTCACTATCGTCGTTGTTGCCGAAATTGCGCATCATGAAGATTGGGACGGATCCGCGCTCAGTCACGGCCCAGTCGAGCGGTTGGTCATGCGGTTCGGCTGGCAGTTCGTCCATCATCTGGCCGTGAAAGCCGAGGCCGCATGCGAAGATCCGCCCATCGGCCCGGAGTGATGCAAGCGCGCGGTCATAGTGACCTTTTCCGTAGCCGATCCGGTTGCCGACCTTGTCGAAGGCAAGAAGCGGCATGAGGATGAGCGTGGGCTGGACGCGGGGGGCTGAATGCGGCGGCTCATTCAGTCCAAATGCCCCCGCTTCCAACGGATCCTTCTCGTGCCAGAGACGAAAGGACATGGTGCCGTCCTCATCGATGCGCGGCAGCGCCAGTTTCGCTCCAGCCTGTGCGAGCTTCTGCATAAGCGGGCGCGGGTCGATCTCGCTGCTGATTGGCCAGTAGCCAGACACGATCGGCCCATACCGCTCCAGCAATTTCAGGGGAAACTTCGCCGCAAGCGTCTCTCCAGCATCCGGATCGCGGGCATGAAGCTCTTCACGCAGCGTTTTCAGGTCTGCGCGGAGCGTGGATTTGCCGTCCGCGGTCACGCCGGCTCCTTTTCGTCCATTCCGACAAGGGCTTTCGCAAATGCGGCTGCACTGAAAGGCTGCAGGTCTTCGGCTTTTTCTCCAACCCCGACGAAATGGATAGGCAGGTCGTGTGCTTCTGCGATCGCGACGAGCACGCCGCCTTTCGCCGTGCCGTCGAGCTTGGTCATGACGATCCCGGAAACCTCTGCTGTGTGCCGGAATGCCTCCACCTGCGAGAGGGCGTTCTGGCCGACAGTTGCATCCAGAACGAGGATCACATCGTGCGGGGCTTCAGGGTCGAGCTTGCGCGCTACGCGCACAATCTTCGCCAGTTCCGACATCAGCTCCGCCTTGTTCTGCAGGCGGCCTGCCGTGTCGACAAGGACCAAGTCCAGGTTGTCGGCCTTTGCCTTTTCAATGGCCTCGTAGACCAGTCCGGCGGCATCCGCACCGGTTGGCTTTGACATGACAGGTATTCCGGCCCGCTCACCCCAGACCGTAAGTTGTTCGATAGCGGCCGCCCGGAACGTGTCGCCGGCGACGAGAACGGCTTTGGCGCCCTGTTCTTTGAGTTTCGACGCAATCTTGCCGATTGTGGTGGTCTTACCCGAACCGTTCACGCCGACGAACAGAACGACGCGAGGTGTTGGGCCATCCGAGAAGTCGACGACTTGCTCGCGTGGCGCCATGATGGCCTCGATTTCTTCAGCGAGCGCTTCCTTGATTTCCTGATCAGTGACGTCCTTGTCGAAACGGGTCTTCGCAAGGTTGGACGTGATTTTTGCCGCCACCCGCGCACCCATATCGGATGTGATCAGAAGGTCTTCCAGCTCCTCCAGGGCGTCATCGTCCAGCTTGCGCTTGTTAAACGCGCCCGTCAGGCTGGCACCAAGCTTGGATGAGGATTTCGAAAGCCCGGTGGTAAGCTTGCTGAAGAAGCCGGGTGATTTGACCTCGGTATATGGGTCTGGTTCGGCAGCCGCAGCTGCCGCCTTGCGGCGCGCTTCCTCTTCGCGTGCTGCTTCGGCGCGGCGGCGTTCTTCCAGGAGTTTGAGTTCAGCTTCGGCCTTCTGCTGGGCTGCGACACGCTCGGCTTCCTCTTGGCGAACCTTTTCGGCTTCTTCCTCAAGCCGCCGGGCCTCCGCTTCAGCTTCTTCGGCCGCTTGGCGGGCTGCCTCATCAGCCTCAGCTTTCTGGCGGGCCTCTTCCGCAGCTTTTCGGGCCGCTTCGCGCGCCTCTTCAGTTTTTCGGGCCTCGTCGGCAAGTCGCCGGCGTTCAGCTTCCGCGGCCTCTCGCTCGCGCTGCTGACGCTCTTCCCATGCACGATTGGCTTCGGCGACCTTTCGTTCAATCTCGGCCTGTTCGGCGGCCTTGCGTTCAGCCTCTTCCTTCTCAGCAGCTTCGCGAGCTGCGAGTTCGTCGGCCGACAGTTCCGGCGCCTGCATCTCTGTGCCGGCTTCTTCCAGTTCCTTCTTTTTCTTCTTTTTTCCGAACCAGAGGATCATGCGGGCTCACCGATCAGTTTTTGTCCATCGTGCTCGACTATCCTTGCCTCAACCGGACGTCCAGCTTCAAGCCGGTCGAAGCCCTGCAGCCAGACCTGAGAAAAATCACCCAGCCGGCCACTGGCTTCCTGCTCCACCAGGACGCTGCGAAGCTGACCGACATGACGATCGAGATGGCGGTGAAGCGCTGCTGCGCCCGCCGCTCGAAGCCGGGATGCGCGCGCTTTTATCACGGCCTTTTCCAGCTGAGGCATCCGGGCGGCCGGTGTGCCGGGCCGCGGGCTGTATGGAAAGACATGAAGGAAGGCGAGACCGCACTCATCAACAAGCTTGAGGGAGTTCTCGAACGCAGTTTCGGTCTCGGTCGGAAATCCGGCAATGATATCCGCACCGAGGGCGATGTCGGGCCGAATTCCCCGTAGCTTCTGGGCCAGCTCAATCGCCTGCTCGCGCGAGTGCCGGCGCTTCATTCGCTTCAGTATGAGATTGTCGCCATGCTGAAGGGAAAGGTGCATGAAAGGCGCCATGCGCGGATCGGCCATCGCTTCGAACAGGGCGTCATCCATCTCGATCGCGTCGATTGACGAAATCCGCAGCTGCTTGAGGTCCGGAACCAGTTTCAGGACGCGGCGCACCAGGTTTCCAAGCTGGGGCTTTCCGGGCAGGTCGCCTCCCCAACTGGTCAGATCGACCCCAGTCAGCACGACTTCATAGTGGCCAGTGTCGACAAGACGCTGGATCATCTGGACGACGTCTCCGGCCGGGACTGAGCGCGAATTCCCCCGGCCGAACGGGATGATGCAGAAAGTGCAGCGATGGTCGCAGCCGTTCTGGACCTGGACATAGGCCCGGGCGCGCCCCTCCATGCCGTCGATCAGGTGGCCCGCGGTTTCTTTGACCGACATGATGTCGTTGACGAGCACTTTTGTATCGCCATGGCGCAGTGCTGGCGAGGACCAGGTCCCGGCCTGCATCTTCTCCTGATTGCCGATCACGCGGCTGACCTCTGGCATATTGGCAAATTCATCCGGATTGATCTGCGCGGCGCAGCCGGTCACAATGATCTGCGCATCCGGATTGTCCTTCCGGGCCCGCCGGATCGTCTGGCGCGCCGAACGGACGGCTTCGGCGGTCACGGCGCACGTATTGACGATGATCGCGTCTTCGAGCCCGGCTTTTTCGGCATGCCCCTTCATCACCTCGGACTCATAGGAGTTCAGGCGGCAGCCCAGTGTGATTACCTGGGGCTGGGCAAGGGAGGGGGGCTTCGTCGTCATGGCCAAGCCGCTCAGATCGCGCGTCTGGCCCGCTTATTCAAGACTTATCAGCTGCGGGCGGAGGATCGGAGGTCAGCGAATTTGGTCTTCAGGGCCCGCCGTCAGACCTCGAACGTCATCTCCAGCTCGACCGGGCCGGTCATGAAGACATGATCGTCGCTTTCCCGCCAGTCGATGGTCAACTCTCCGCCATCAAGGATGAGCTTGGCCTTGCGGTCAGTCTTGCCTGCGCGTGCGGCGCAGACCAGCGCCGCACAGGCCCCGGTCCCACAAGCCTTGGTGAGGCCTGCCCCGCGTTCCCAGACGCGCAGGCGAATGGTCTGCCGGTCGATCACCTGTGCAAATCCGACATTCGTGCCTTCTGGAAAAAGCGGGTGCCACTCGACGAGAGGTCCGATCTGCGGGATGTCATAGGCATCGACATCGTCGACGAAGAACACTGCGTGCGGATTTCCCATGGAAACAACGGCGGGCTTGGAAAGATAGGGCTTGTCCATCGGGCCGATGCGGACGTCCACGCCGCGTACATCCATCTTTTCTGACAACGGGATGTCTTCCCACGCCATGAGTGGAGAACCCATGTCGATGGTGACGAGGTTTTCGCCCGCGCGCCGACCTTTCAGTACATCGGCCTGGGTGCGAATTTTCACTTCCGGTTTTCCGGACTCTTCCAGAAGCAGGTGCGCGACAGCACGCGTGCCGTTCCCGCAGGCGCTGACTTCTTCGCCCGAAGAATTCCAGATGCGCAGAAAGGCATCGACGGTCGCGTCACGCTCGATCGACATGACCTGGTCGGCCTTCATTTGTTCCGCTATAGCGCGGATGCGATTTTCATCGGGCGCGAATTTCCTGTCCCGCGCGTCAAAGACCGCGAAGGCATTGCCTGCGCCATTCATTTTCCAGACCTTCATGGATAGGTCATGTAGGGTGCGAATGAGAACAGAGAAAGCCGGAATCTACTTCGGCAGCTTCGATGCGATCACCCAGCCGGCAATCTGTGACACCGCAGCAACGATCAGCAACAGGTCCGCAACGGGGTGCCGCCAGAAAAGAGCAAGGAACGCTACGCCGATCGAGATCCAGTCAACGCGGTCGTCACTGACGAGATAGCCGGCTGGCCGGCGCTCACGTTCGATATCGGCCAGTGTCAGCCCATGCCAGACGCGGTTCATGGTCGGTGGGCCAAAGACATCCTGCAATTCGCGCGGATCGGTGATGCCTGTCAGGTTGCAAAGAATGCGTGCATCGACATGGCCCAGCTCGACGACCTGCTTCAGGGTCATTGTGCCAAGCAGGCTGGCAATGGCCATCAGCATGGTGGCGATCGCCACGCCAAACAGGGAAAGGCCTTCGAGGAGATTGATCATTCTGTGCGACTAGATAGGGATGGCAGCCCAGTAATCGAAGTCGAGAATGACATTGCCCGCATACTTTCCGTCTTCGCCGCGTAGCGGGAAATCGGTGCACGGGTGGTTCTTCGCCGCCACCAGGCGCAGGCGAAGGGCGCCGGTCGTGTCATTCAGCGTGGCCTTGTCGAGGACTTCCGACCAGGCGTAGATCGTGTCGCCTGAGAAGAGCGGTCCGGCATGGGTGCCCGCATTGATGGCCAGCATCTGTGCAGCGCTTTCCAGTCCGTTGAATGACAGGGCGCGGGCGATCGAGATGACGACGCCGCCGTAGATCAATCTCTTGCCGAACCGGCTTTCTTTCTGCGCGTGGGCGTCAAAGTGAACCTTCGCTGTATTCTGGTAGAGGCGCGTGGCGATTTGGTGCTCTGCTTCCTCTACGGTCATGCCGTCGACATGGTCGATTTTCTCGCCGATCTCATAGTCGCCATAACGCCATTTCGATCCCGCCAGTGCATCGTCCCAATCGTCATAGGCCGGGACGGTGAGCGCGGACGCGTGAACGGCATCCGGTAGGTCCGGCACGACAGGGTCGGGCGCCGGACTGGAAGGATCCTTCTTGTTCACCATCACCCAGCGGACATAGGAGAGTACCGTTTCGCCTTTCTGGTTCTCGCCGCGCGTGCGGACCCAGACGACACCGGTCTTGCCGTTGGAGTTCTCCTTGATTCCGATCACCTCGGAGATCGCCGTCAGCGTATCACCCGGATAAACGTCCTTCAGGAATTGCCCGTCCGCATAACCGAGATTGGCAACCGCATTCAGCGAGATGTCCGGTACCGTCTTGCCGAAGACCACGTGGAAGGCGAGCAGCGGGTCGACCGGCAGGGCAGGAAAGCCGTTGGCGGCGGCGAACGTTTCGGCTGAGTACAGCGCATGGCGCGCACCGGTCAGGGCGCGATACAACGAAATGTCGCCCGCCGACACTGTGAGCGGCGTTGCATGGACAAGCTCCATGCCTGGCTTGAAGTCTTCGAAATAATGGCCCGGATTGGATTTTGTCATGGCTTGCCCTCGGAAGATTTTCTGGGGCGAGCGTCGGCAATCAGCCAAGCAATAGCCCCGTCAGAGTTGTTGCGACCACCTGCCCTGTCTCTCCGTCTGAAATCAAGCCGGAACCAACGAGCGGGGCAAAAAGCAGCAGGGCCATGGCCGTGACGAGACCGCTGGCAATGATCTTCGCTTCGGGCCGGTCAAGCGCATCGCGCAAGCCGGCCTTGCCATAGGCGACCATTTGCGGCCCAAAAAAGAGCAGCAGCGACAAGCCAAACAGAGCGGCGGCGATGAACAGGGCGATTGTCATGCGTGCCTTATGGCAAACAGACTTTTCCGCCGCTCTTACGAGATGTGTTGAATTTTACGGATCGGTGCGGAGTCAGGCAATTTCCAGCAGCTTGTCGATGGGGCGGCCGAGAACCGCCTTGCCGTCCTTTATGCCGATCGGACGCTGAATGAGCCGAGGGTTTTGGACCATAGCCTCAAAGAGCTCTTCATCGCCCAGCGTGTCGGAGATCTCGAATTTCTTCGCATCCTTTTCCCTCAGGAAGGCGCGCGGCGACACATCGCCCATCTTCTTTGCGATGTCCTTGAGGTCGTCAACTGTAAGGGCATCACCAGCGTTCATGTATTTGCGAATTTCGGGCTTGATGCCGTTCTCCTCCAGCAGGGCGAGGCCATTGCGCGAAGTGCTGCAGCCTGTGTGGTGAAGCAGGGTGTAGGTCATCTATGCGGACTCCATTGCCTTTATAGCCTCATCAACCGCGACGATGCGTTTTGCTTCTTCGAGGTGGAGGAGCTCGGTCATTTTTCCGTTTACTTTCAGAACACCCTTGCCCTTGTTGCCCGGATCCGCAAAGGCAGCGATGACGTCGCGGGCCTGCTGAACATCGGCTTCTTCAGGGGCGAAAATGCGGTTGGTGGTTTCGATCTGTGAAGGGTGGATCAGGGTCTTGCCATCAAAACCCAGCATGCGGCCCTGACGGACTTCGTTTTCCAGGCCTTCGGCGTTCGAGATATCGTTGTAGACGCCGTCGATTGCGACAATGTCAAAGGCCCGGGCGGCCGCCATAGTCAGGCCGAGCGATGTCTGGAAGGCGGTGCGGGCAGGATCGTTGACGGCGCGCAGTTCCTTGGCGAGGTCGTTCGTACCCATGACGAAGGCTGAAAGGCGCGTACGGCCGGCGGCTTCGGCGATATCCATGATGTTGAGGATGGCCTTGGGCATCTCGATCATGACCCAGAGACCCATCTCTTTCGGCGCGCCTGCGCGGCTCATGGCATCATCGAGCCGGTCGATGTCTCCCCCGTCGATCACCTTTGGGGCGAGAATGGCGTCTGGGCCAGCCGCGACGGCAGCTTTCATGTCGTCGAGGCCCCATTCCGTGTCGAGTCCATTAACGCGAATGACCACTTCGCGCTTGCCGTATCCGCCCGCTTTTACTGCAGAACACACCGTCTCGCGCGCTTCTTCCTTGGCGTCTGGTGCAACCGCGTCTTCCAGGTCGAGGATAACGGTGTCGGCGGGGAGTGATTTTGCCTTCTCCAGGGCGCGTGGATTGGCGCCGGGCATGTAGAGGCAGGATCGGCGGGGGCGATGGGTGGTCTGTGTGGTCATTCTGCTTTCATCCCTCAAACGCTTTGGCGCTTTCGATGCCTTTTCCGCCGCAATCTGTCCAGTGCGGCGGAATGTGCAGGGTTTTCTTCCCGGCTCGCTTGTGTATCGCTCCCGGGAAAGTTTGAAGGAGTTGGTTCATGAGCGAGATTCGCGGAACCGTGGCCCCGGGCTTCGAGCCTGTGCGGGAAGTCTTCGAGGAAAATTTCGCCGCCGGCGAAGAACTCGGCGCCGGATTTGCGGCCATACTCGATGGGGAGATCGTGGTGGACCTCATGGGCGGATATGCCGACCGCAAGAAGGATGCGCCGTGGGATGAAAACACAATCGTCCCGGTCTATTCCACGACAAAAGGTATCGCTGCGCTGGTCATCGCCTCTGCTATCGGCGCGCTGGAGGACGGGTATGAGACAAGGGTCAGCGCCATCTGGCCAGAGTTTTCCGCCGGAGGGAAAGGCGATGTCACCATTGCGGAGATGCTCTCTCACCAGGCTGGCCTCTGCGGGTTCAAGGACCCGATCGATCCGGCGCTCTGGCTCGATCCGCCCGCCCTTGCTGCAGCGCTGGCCGAACTGGAGCCGCTCTGGGAACCGGGGACGGCGCACGGGTACCACCCGCTGAGCTGGGGCTACCTTGCCGGGGAAATTGTCCAGCGCATCAGCGGCCGCAGCCTTGGCACCATCCTCCGCGAGGATTTCTGTACGCCGAACGGAATCGATTTTCAGATCGGCCTGCCGACTGAGGATCATGAGCGGGTCGCTGAGATCATGCGGCCGAGAGAGATGCCGCAGCTCGGTGACATCAATGAATTCAAGAAGGTAGCCTTCCTCACCAAGTGGGCCTCGCCGGACCGTGGCGGCGCGATCTGGCGGGAGATCGAGATTCCGTCCGCCAATGGTCATGGTAGCGCGAAGTCGGTCGCCCAGCTCTACGGCATTTATGCCAATCAGGGGACGCTCGGCGGCAAGACGTTGATTCCAGAGGAGTCGTTCTCTGCCTTGACCCGGCGCCGTGTGATGGGCGAGGATCTCGTCCTGCCCTTCGTGACTGAATTTGCCTCCGGCGTCATGCGGAACAATCTGGGAATTTACGGCCCCAATCCCGAGACGCTGGCTCATTCTGGCTGGGGAGGATCGCTTGCCCTCGGCGATCCCGACCGGCACCTGTCGGCGGCGTATGTGATGAATCGACAGTCGAGTTTCCTGCAGGGTGACCCCCGTGCCCGGCGGCTGGTCGATGCGCTTTACGGTTGTCTCTGACCCGGTACCAAAACAGTCCAGAAACGGTCTGAATCCAGTATAATTCCGGAGACCAACGTGCCTTGCAACATTGACTGGCTTGCATTCCTTGTCGCGATGGCTGTCGTTGAGCTGACGCCCGGCCCGAACATGGGTTGGCTGACCGCGCTCTCGGCTCAGAAGGGCCGGCGGACGGGGTTCATGGCCGTGCTGGGGATCACGCTCGGTCTCGCGGTGCAGCTGGTCGCAGCGGCCACGGGGGTTTCCGCCATCGTATCGGCCAATCCGGCCATCTATCACACGCTGCGCTGGGGTGGGGTGGCCTTCATGCTCTACCTCGCCTGGGAGGCGTTTGCCGATGGCGGCGAGAAAGCCGTCGGCGAGGCCGATCACATGGCCGGATTCCGGCGCGGTTTCATTGCCAACCTCCTCAATCCCAAGGCGCTCGTCTTCTACGTTGCTGTGGTGGGTCAATTCGCAACATGCGAGCAGTGGCCTGTTGCGGGACAGGTTCTCATTCTGGGAAGCCTGCACATCGCCGTGGCGATTGCCGTTCACGTTTTACTGGTCCTGCTCGGCTCAGGCCTTGGCGAGAAAATTTCGGAGTGGAGACAGGCGCTTGGCGTTCGGATCGGCTTTGCCGCCGCGCTGGCATCCATCGCCCTATGGATAGCGATTTCTACACACCCGGGATGAAATTTTTCCGAAAATTGAAATTCCCCTGTGGGGAGAATTTGGCACGGGACTTGCTTCTTTGCGGGGGAATTTGGACTTCCCATCTTCACCATCATACACTGCCCCGGCTTCGTGTCCCCCATGGAGCCGGGGTTTCCCTTTTTTGGCCCCCCTACTCCGCCAGCCGCGCTGCCCGCGCGAGGCGTCGTGCCTTGCGTTCACCGATTACGCTGTCGGTGGTGAAAACAATCAGCGCCGTCCAGATCAGACCGAAAGCGATAGCCTCCACGCTGCTGAAAGGCTCGCGGAAGACGAGCACGGCGATGAGAAACTGCAAGGTGGGCGTCATGTATTGCATCATGCCGATCGTCGCGAGTTTCAGCCGCTTGGCGGCGAGGGCAAACAGGATCAGCGGGACGGCGGTGATCGGCCCGGCCAGCGGCAGGGTGAGCCAGTCCCAGCCATAGTCACCGACCCAGCCGCCTTGCCCCGTTGACTGGAACCAGGTCAGCCAGGCGAAGGCCAGCGGGGCGAGAATGGCTGTCTCAATGGTGAAACCGGCCCGGCTGTCGATCGCGACCTTCTTGCGGACCGCGCCATAGGAGGCAAAGCTGAAGCAGAGGCAAAGCGAGACCCAGGGCAGGCGGCCGAGTTCCCATGTCATCACGCTGACGCCGCCAACGGCAATGGCAATGGCGACCCACTGGGCCCGGCGCAGGCTCTCGGAGAAGAACACCATTCCCATCAGGACGCTGACCAGCGGATTGATGAAATAGCCCAGGCTGGCTTCGGTCACCCGCTCGGCGGAAACGGCCCAGATATAGATCAGCCAGTTGGTCGCGATGAGTATGGCCGATAGGGCAAGCCAGGTCAGGTTTGACCGCGTGAGCGCGCCGCGAAACTCTTTCCAGCGATGCGCAATGATGATGAAGACCAGTCCGGTCGGAAGGCCCCACAGGATGCGATGGGCCAGCATTTCCTGCGGTTCGATATGGTCGAGCGCGCGAAAATAGAGCGGCAACCCGCCCCAGAGCAGGTACGCGCCCAGGGCGCATAGAAAACCAAGGCGAAGCTCGCGCGTCATGCGCTGGCAAGTAGTACCACGCCAAGCTGATGGCTACCTGTTTCTTGCGGCCAATGCTGCTCTTGGAAAGTGCCGGCCGCCAAAAGAAAAAGCGCTGCCCGGACAGGCAGCGCTTTCAGTCTTTTGAGGTTTGGCGGGTGCCCCCGCCTTTGCCCGTTTTCTAGGCGTTCACGCTCTCAGGCTTCAGCACGCCGCGCTTGATCAGCTCCTCGGCGATCTGGACAGCGTTCAGCGCTGCGCCCTTGCGAAGATTGTCGGCCACGACCCAGAGCGACAGGCCGTGCTCGACCGTGTCATCCTTGCGGATGCGCGAAACGAAGGTTGCCCATTCACCGGCGCATTCGACCGGGGTGATGTACTGGTCTTCTTCCGGATTATCGATCACTTGCACGCCATCGAAATTGCGCAGGGCCTCACGCGCCTCTTCCGGCGTGATCGCCTTGTTGAATTCGATGTTCACCGATTCCGAGTGCCCGACGAAGACCGGAACACGCACACAGGTGACCGTCAGCTTGATGGCCGGGTCGATCATCTTGTGGGTCTCGTTCCACATCTTGGCCTCCTCGTCTGTGAAGCCATTGTCGAGGAAGGAACCGATCATCGGGATCGCATTGAAGGCGATCTGGCGCGGATACTCCTGCGGTTCGGGCTGGTCGTTGACGAAGATGCCCTTGGTCTGGTTCCAGAGCTCGTCCATGCCCGCCTTGCCTGAGCCGGACACCGACTGGTAGGTCGAGACAACGACGCGCTTGATGCTGGCGGCATCGTGCAGGGGCTTCAGCGCCATGACGAGCTGCGCTGTCGAGCAGTTCGGATTGGCGATGATGTTCTTCTTGGAATAGCCGAGCACATCCTCGCCATTCACTTCCGGCACGACCAGCGGGACGTCCGGGTCCATGCGCCAGGCTGAGGAATTGTCGATGACGATAGCGCCGGTCTTGCCGATTTTCTCTGCCCACTGGCGCGATGTGCTGCCGCCAGCTGACATGAGGACGACATCGACCTTTGAGAAGTCGAAGTCATCGAGGACCTGGCATTTCAGCTTGCGGTCACCATAGCTGACTTCACGGCCGACCGAACGGCGTGAGGCGACAGCGAAGACGTCATCTGCGGGAAAATCGCGCTCTTCCATGATATTGAGGAGCTCGCGACCCACATTTCCGGTTGCGCCGACGATTGCGACTTTGAGTGCCATATTGTCTGTCCTTTTCCGAAGCGCCCCCAATAGCCGAGAAAAGGCCGCTTCTCAATCAATTGTCAGTCTTTTGCGTCAGCGGCCCGAATGGCCGCGCCGCAGTCTCAGGCTTGATTTCACCTGCATGTAATGCACTTTCGGCAAATGTTGAGTGCGCCACCTGTAACGCATCACCGATGGAGACGATCCTGATCGAAGACGTGATCTCGAAATATATCAAATCCTACAACTCCCGCGATATCGAGGGCATGCTCGATTGCGTGACCGAGGATGTCGTCTTCGAGAACATCTCGAACTCCGGCCAGACCATGACGCTTGAGGGGCGGGACAAGATGGGCGAGGTCGCCGAATTGTCCGGAAACGCCTTCTCATACCGGCGCCAGAAGCTGGTCAGCCTGGTGATCGGCCAGGGCAAGGCCGCCGCCGAGATCGAGTTCGAGGGCAAGGCAGCTGTCGACCTGCCGAATGGCGTGAAGGCTGGCGAGACGATCAAGGTGCGCGGGGCGAGCTTCTTCGAATTCCGCGGCCAGCTGATGAGCCGGATTGCCGATTACAGCTAGGATCAGGTCGCCGTTCCGCGTATCTACAGACAGTCGATAATCGCGTCCGTCATGGCGGTGGTGGACATGTCGCCGCCAAGGTCACGGGTCTTCGCGCCGGATTTCAGCGCGTCGGCGACGGCTTTCATCACCCGGTCGGCGGCGTCCGGGCGGCCGAGCGACCAGCGTAGCGCCATCTCCAGCGACAGGATCGCCGCGCACGGATTGGCAAGGCCCTGCCCTGCAATGTCCGGCGCCGAGCCGTGAACCGGCTCGAACAGGCCGGGCGTGCCTTCAATGCCGAGGCTCGCTGATGGCAGCATGCCGATCGACCCCGTCAGCATGGCCGCCTCGTCCGACAGGAGATCCCCGAACAAATTGTCGGCGAGGATCACGTCGAACTGCTTGGGGTTGCGCACCAGCTCCATCGCGCAGGCATCGGCCAGCATGTGGCTGAGCTCGACACCCTCGCCGAAAGTCTTGTGGAGCGCGGTCACTTCCTGGCGCCAGAATAGGCCGCTTTCCATGACGTTTGATTTCTCGACCGAGCAGACCCGGCCATCGCGGCCACGGGCGATTTCGAAGGCGACACGGGTGACGCGCTCGATTTCCGGCGCGGTGTAGACCGATGTGTCATAGCCGCGGCGCACACCGTTCTTGTCAGTGTCGATGCCGCGCGGCTGGCCGAAATAGACCCCCGATGTCAGCTCGCGCACGATCATCAGGTCGAGCCCCTCAATGCGCTCGCGCTTCAGGCTGGAGGCATCGACCAGCGCTTCGAAACAATAGGCAGGGCGCAGGTTTGCAAAGACATCGAGGCCTTTGCGAAGGCCCAGCAGGCCCATTTCCGGGCGCTTGTCGCGGTCAACGTCGGCCCATTTGGGTCCGCCAACCGCACCCAGAAGGACCGCGTCAGCCCGCTTGGCCCTGTCCAGCGTCTCATCGGTGAGCGGCACGCCCGAGGCGTCGATGGCCGCTCCGCCCACAAGGGCACTTTCAATCGTGACGTCCGGAGCAACAAGTTCGGCGATGCGCTGAGCAGCCGCGGTCACTTCAGGACCGATGCCGTCACCGGGGAGGAGGAGGAGTGTCTGTGTCATGTCGGATGTCGCTTTAGGCGGGGATGGTGCGCAATGTCCAGACCGGACTTGCGATCAGATATCTTCCGGGTCGGCTTCATAAAGGCGCAGGGACCGGTCGGTCAGTCCGAGACCGGCTATCACACTGCGCCAATGGGCCATATGGGGGCTGGCGAAATGCGCCTTAAGCGCCTCACGGCTTTCCCAGCGTTCTGCGACCCGCACAAGGCCCGGATCCAGCATGTCGATGGCGTAGGCATAGTCGATACAGCCCGGCTCGGCGCGGCTCGCCTTGATCATCGCTTCCATTTCGGGCCGGGCTTGTTCGATGCGGGCGGGATCGATGCGCACGGTGCCCTCGATGACAATCATTCCGGATCCTCGGGCGGATAGGTCGGGTTGTTGACCTTGTCCGGGTCGATATCGACCTCCGGCTCGGTCGACAGAACATCCGTCGCGCAGGCGGTTGCGAAGAGCAGGCTGGCAATCAGGGCAAGAACGGTCTGGCGTTTCATGGCGGTCGAACGGCCCTAGCTGGCCTCGGCAGCAAGCCAGGGCATGGCCGACTTGCGGCGCGTTTCGAAATCTTCGATGGCGCTCGCGGCATTCAGCGTGTGGCCGATCTCGTCCAGGCCCTCCAGCAGGTTTGCCTTGCGCCCGGGGTCGACTTCAAAACTGATCTCCTGGCCATCCGGCGTCGTGATGAGCTGGTGCTGCAGGTCGACGGTGAATTTGTGGTTCGCGCCGCCGGCCTGACCGGCGAGCTGCTCGCAGATCTCGAAGGGGAGCTGGATCGGCAGGATGCCGTTCTTGTAGCAGTTATTGTGAAAGATATCGGCGAAGGAGGGGGCGATCACGCAAGTGATGCCTTGGTCCAGCAATGCCCATGGCGCATGTTCGCGCGAGGAGCCGCAGCCGAAATTCTCGCCTGCAATCAGGATGCCCGCCTTGGCATAGGCCTGCTTGTTCAGCACGAAGTCCGGATCCGGGCTGCCATCAGCCTTGGTCTTGAGTTCATAGAACAGACCCTCCGACAGGCCCTCGCGCTCCGTCGTCTTCAGGAACTGCTTGGGGATGATCATGTCGGTATCGACATTGGCCATCAGCCGGCCGTGATGGGTCAGCGGAGCGGCGGTGGAGGTCAGGGTCGTGAAGGCTTTCATGCAGGCTCTTTATCGCGGCGAATGTGAAATGAACAGGGTCGGCACGCCAAGTGTGCCATTCCGGACGGTGAAGACCGAGGAACCGGGTTTCCGGCCGGTACGGATGTCTGAGATGTCGAGGCCGGTTTCGCTTAGGCGGGCATGGGTGGCGGCAAGATCGTCAACCGCCCAGGTCAGGCCCCATATCGAGTCTGGCCCATCGGGATCATGCGCCTCACCAAGCCGGTGAATAACCTCGAAGGTGAGCCCGCCTGTCGTGAAAAAGAGAAAGCGCGTTTTCCACTGCTCAGCCGTCCGATCAAGTCTCAGATCAAGACCCAGCTTTGCGCCATAGAGGCCGAGGGCCCGATCAGGATTCGGCGTGTTGATCACGATATGGTCGAGTGACTGCACCGCGCCAGACGCTGGCTTGGCGATCTTGAGTGCGGATTCCGGCTGCAGGATGAAGGTCTTGATTCCGGCCATGGCTTCATCGCTGCAGCGGAAGCGTTTCCAGCGCCGGACGGAGGAATCGCCGAGATTCGTGCTTTCGCCATCCGTAATATCGTCGGGCATAAGGCCCCTGCGGGCGAGTTTGTGGTGCGTTCCGGCAATATCGCCGGTCCGGAAGGCAAGACTGGTCAGCCCGGGGCCGCGCTCCGCGATGATTTCGCGCAATCTGTCGGCCACCGGGCCGGCCCCGTACGGGGCCATCAGTTCTAAGGCTGTATTCTGGACGCTGAGCAGTGCTGTAGCGGCGCCGTCAGCCCTGGCCCGCCAGCTGGGCTCACATCCGAGAAGTGAACTGTAGATGGCCACACCGGCCTCGATCTCCGGGCAGACAAGGACGATATGGTCGAGTGCGTCTATCATTCGGGCGTCGCCTCAGATTCCTTCGAACAAGGCCGTCGAAACATAGCGCTCGGCAAAGCTCGGCAGGATCGCGACGAGCGTCTTGCCCGCAAATTCCTCACGCGCCCCCACCTTTGCCGCGACCGCAGCGGCCGCGCCGGACGATATCCCGCCCGGAATCCCTTCAAGGCGCGCAAGTTCTCTCGCCGTGGCGAAGGCTTCCTCATTGGTCACGGTGACGACTTCATCAATCAAGCTGGTATCGGCATTCTGCGGAATGAAGCCCGCGCCGATGCCCTGAATCATGTGCGGGCCGGGCTCATGGCCGGAGAGGACCGCGCTGTCTTCAGGCTCAATGGCGATCATCTGCAGCGATGGCTTCTTTGTTTTCAGGACACGGCCACAACCGGTCAGCGTGCCGCCCGTCCCGATCCCGGCAATCACGGCATCGACCGCCCCGCCTGTATCCTCCCAGATTTCCAGCGCGGTTGTCTTCTCGTGTATCGCCGGATTGGCCGGATTGTCGAACTGGCTCGGCATGGCAGCGCCGGGCGTTGTCTCGATAATCTCCTGCGCCTTGGCGATAGCGCCCTTCATGCCCTTTTCCTTCGGCGTCAGGACAAGCTCTGCACCGAGAAAGGCGAGCATCTTGCGCCGTTCGATGGACATGGATTCCGGCATGGTCAGGATCAGCCTGTAGCCGCGATTGGCGGCGGCGAAAGCCAGGCCGATACCGGTATTGCCTGAAGTCGGCTCGACCAGGGTCGACTTGCCGGGGGTGATCGTGCCCGCCGACTCCATTGCGAGGATCATGTTGAGACCGATCCGGTCCTTCACGCTGGCGAGCGGATTGAAGAACTCGCACTTGAAGAAAAGATCCGCCTTGATGTTCTTCGCAGCGGCGAATTTCGGCGCGGCGACGAGTGGCGTCGAGCCCACGGTTTCAAGGATGGAGGCATAGGTGCGCCCGCGCGGGCCATCCAGAGTCACCCCACCGGTCAGGTCAATTGTCTTGGTCATGTCGTCTCTCCCTCTGGGATCTATATGTCAGGCGGGAGCGAAATAGGCCAGCTGAACCGGACCGGATGGACACGGCCCTCACATCTGACTGGCCTGCCGGTCCTAGCCGATCACGCCATTGATCGCAGCGCGGGCTGCCAGCGTCGGGCTCATCAAATGCGTGCGACCGCCCCGGCCCTGCCGGCCCTCGAAATTCCGGTTCGAGGTTGAGGCGCAGCGCTCACCCGGGGCGAGGATGTCGGGGTTCATGCCAAGGCACATGGAGCAGCCCGGCTCGCGCCATTCAAACCCTGCCTCGATGAAGACCTTGTCGAGCCCTTCGGCTTCGGCCTGCGCGCGCACAAGGCCGGAGCCCGGTACGACCATGGCGCGAACGCCCTCGGCAACCTTTGAGTTTTCGGCAATTCTTGCCGCTGCGCGCAAATCCTCGATACGGGAATTGGTGCAGGATCCAATAAACACACGCTGCACCGGCGTACCTGTAATCGGGGCGCCGGGCTCAAGGCCCATATAGTCGAGCGCGCGCTCGGCAGCCGCTTTCTTGACGGGGTCGCGCATGCTCGCCGGGTCCGGCACCTTGGCCGACAGCGGAATCGCCTGTTCCGGGCTCGTGCCCCAGGTGACGGTGGGCTCCACCTCTTCGCCGCGGATTTCGATGACGCGGTCCCACGCGGCGTCCGGATCGGATTTCAGCGTGCGCCAGTGATTGAGCGCCATGTCCCAGGCCGCACCCTTGGGCGCCGAAGGACGGCCTTTCATGTAGTCGAAGGTCTTTTCGTCCGGTGCAACGATTCCCGCGCGGGCGCCGCCCTCGATGGAGAGGTTGCAGAGCGTCATCCGCCCTTCCATGGACAGCGCTTCGACGGCGCTGCCGCGATACTCCATGACATGACCGGTCCCGCCAGCGGTCCCGATGACGGCAATCAGATGCAGGGCGAGGTCCTTGGCGGTCACGCCTTCGCGCAGCTCGCCGCTGACCTCGATCGCCATGTTCTTCGACTTGCGCGCCCGCAGCGTCTGCGTGGCCAGAACGTGCTCGACCTCGGAGGTGCCGATGCCATGGGCCAGGGCGCCGAACGCGCCATGGGTGGAGGTGTGGCTGTCGCCGCAGACAATGGTCATGCCGGGCTGGGTACGGCCCTGTTCGGGGCCGACGACATGGACGATGCCATTGTTGATGTCGCCCATCGGGAAAAACTCGATGCCATACTCGGCGACATTTCGGGTCAGCGCCGTCAGCTGGTTGCGGGCGGCTTCGTCCTTGACCCCGGCGAGGCCAGCGGCCTGGTTTTCGGTCGGTGTATTGTGGTCGGCAACGGCGAGTGTGAGTTCCGGGCGGCGCACGCTGCGCGCATTGGCCTTCAGGCCCGCAAAGGCCTGCGGGGTCGTCACCTCATGAATGAGGTGCAGGTCGATATAGACGATCGATTCACCGGTGTCCGGATCGGTCCGGACGACGTGCGCATCCCAGATCTTGTCGTAGAGTGTCTTGCCTGCCATGGGGTCCACTTCCTGTTGCGGCGCAAAACACCATGTCTCATCCGAATAGGCAAGATATGCCTCGCGGCGCGTTACAGCAGACGCCAAAAGGGCCAGCCTTGCGGGCCGGCCCTTGTTTCAAGGATGAGTCTTGCGATGGCGGCCTAGTTGCAGCCGCAGCTCTCGCCGACCTGCAGCACAACCAGTGAGGCGCGGCGTGTTTCGTAGCGTGTCGGGGCGGTGACGGTCTCTGTCACCGGGTTCGGATAGCGATACTCGACCGGCTGGATAATGCGGCGCGTGACCGGCTGGATCACATGGCGCTCGGTCACCGCGTCGAAATAGGTCTCGCTGACCTCTTCGCGATACTCTTCGGTCACCTGCTCATGATAGGTCTCGCGGGTTTCCGGGATTAGCTGCATTTCCATGCGGACCGCGCGGCGCTCTTCCTCATAGCGGGTCGGGGCCGTGATGGTCTCGGTCTGCGGACGCAGGATGCGGCGTTCGACCGGCTGGACATTGGTGATGACAACAGGCTGGATCACGGTGCGGCGGATCTGGTCGGCATACTCGTCCTGCACTTCGAGAACGGTGCGCTCGGTGACCTTCGGGATGATCTTTTCCTGGACAGGCGCGACCTGTTTGGTCTCCACGCGCTTGGCCAGACGCTCTTCCTCGTAGCGGACCGGATTGGTCACCGTTTCCGATTGCGGGCGCAGGATGTGACGCTCGATCGGCTGCACCTGCGTGCGAATGACCGGTTGGTAGATGTTACGCTCGGACACGGCGTCGACAACGGTTTCGTTGACGTCCTCGCGATGGGTTTCATTGACCTGTTCGGTGATCGTTTCCTTCACCGGCGGGACATCGTCGGCTTCGATGATGAGCGGCGCACGGCGGGTCTCGTAGCGGGTGTCGTTGACGATTGTTTCGGTGACGGGGCGCAGAATACGGCGCTTGACCGGCACGATGGTGGTGCGCTCGATCGGCTGGATCACGTCGCGGCGGGTGACGACGTCATAATAGGACTCCGTGACGTCCTCGACTTCCTCAACGGTCACATCCTCGGTGACGGTTTCGCGGACAGGCGGGACCGGGTCCTTCTCATAGCGGACTGGCAGGCGCTCTTCCTCATAGCGGGTCGGCTCGGTGATATCCTCGACGCGCTCATTGACAATGCGGCGTTCGACCGGCTGGATGATGGTGCGCTCAACCGGCTGGATGATGTCGCGCCGGGTGACGGCGTCGAAATAGGTGGTCGTTTCCTCGATTTCGGTTTCTTCGGTGACCTGCTCCTCGACAGTCTCGCAGCAAAGCTCGCTGTCGACGGCCTTTTCCGGCCCGCCGAGATAGCGCACATCGGCCGGGCCCTCATTGCCGCTGCGCCTGACAATGTCACGGACCTGTTCTTCGGTCAGGATGCGCTCGTCGGTGTCGGAGCCGGCCGGCACATAGCGCTGTCCGACCGCTTCCTTGTCCCAGGTGCCCTTTTCGCCATCGGCCTGGGCGGTCAACGGAAGCGCTGCAATCAGGGCGGCACTCAACAGAAGTTTCGAGTTCAACGTCATTCTACTTTCCCCGTTGCGAGAGGGCCGGCTCTGCGGCCATCGCGTTCAACTCTTTGTTTCGTATACGAAACGAACGCCCAGAACCGAAGGCAATTCGCGTCGCAGGCGAGCGGGCAAACCTGCCGGGCCTGTCCGATTCCGGGAAAAGCCTGCCGTAATGCCTGTTCTGAGGACCGAATTGCAAGCGCTGTGCCGAGGTAAATTCGGCGTCAAGCATGTCGGGATGCCGCCCGGGAACCGGCCAAGAAAAAACCCCGCCGGTTGAGGGCGGGGTTCGATCTGTCTTGCGAAAAAGGAAGCGGCCTATTCCTCGGCGCCGCCTTCTTCTTCAGCGGCCTTGGCTTCGGCCTCAGCAGCGGCTGCAGCGGCCGCCTCTTCCTTGCGCTTGGCTTCCTCGCGCTCGGCGCGGTCCTTGGCAGCCTGCTCCTTGCGGGCGGCTTTCTGCTCGGCGCGCTGGCGCTGACGCTCGGTCTTGGAAACGGTGATTTCCTGGGTCTCGACGCCGTGGCCGGTGGTCCGCTCTGCGATACGGGCCGACTTGCCGCGCAGGTTGCGCAGGTAATAGAGCTTCGCGCGGCGGACATGGCCCTTGCGCTTGACTTCAATGCTTTCGATCATCGGCGAGACGACCGGGAAGACACGCTCGACGCCTTCGCCGAACGAAATCTTGCGAACCGTGAAGTTCTCGTTGATGCCGGCACCGGCGCGGGCAATGCAGACGCCTTCAAAACGCTGCACGCGCTCACGGTCGCCTTCGCGAATACGCACGTTCACGGAGACCGTGTCGCCGGGTGAAAACTCCGGAATGTCCTTGCCGGAAGTGACGCGGGCCACTTCTTCAGCTTCGAGCTGCTCAATCATGTTCATCGTCCGTCTCCGACGCTCGTAAATCTTGCCCGTTGAGGTAAGCGGCCCATAAATCGACACGGCGGGCTTCTGTCAACAGTTTACTGCGGTTGAGCCGCCATTCGGCGATCTTCCCATGATCTCCCGAGAGCAGCACCTCGGGCGTGCCCTCATTCTCCCACACGCGGGGCAGAGTATATTGCGGGTATTCCAATAGCCCGTTCGAGAAGCTTTCATCTTCGAGCGAAGCCTTGTTGCCCGCAACGCCCGGCAGCAGCCGCACCGTGCTCTCGATCACGGCCTGCGCAGCGGCTTCGCCTCCGGCAAGCACGAAGTCGCCGAGCGAGACCTCGATCATGTCCCGCTTTTCGATCACCCGCTCGTCGAGGCCCTCGAACCGCCCGCAAAAGCAGATCAGGCCCGGCCCGGCGGCGAATTCGCGCGCCATGGCCTGGTCGAACCGCTTTCCGCGCGGGCTGAGATAGATGAGCGGGCGGTCATTGCGCTCCAGGCTGTCGATCGCAGCGGCAGCCACGTCCGGGCGCAGCACAAGGCCGGCCCCGCCGCCTGCGGGGACTTCATCGACCTGGCGATGCTTGCCAAGGCCGAACGTCCTGAGATCGGTCACATCCAGCGACCAGATGCCCTCGGCCCTGGCGCGCCCAAGAATGGACACGTCCAGCAAGCCGGGAAAGGCCTCCGGAAAGAGGGTGATGATCGAGACGTCGAAGGACATGGGCGCTTTGTGCAGGAAAAAGCCGGCTTGAAAAGCCTAGCCCTTCATCATGCCCGCCGCCTTGAGCGTTTTGCCGGCGCGCAGGACACGGGCCAGCATGTGCTCGGTCGAGCGGTCGCCGCCATTCGAGTCGGGGTGAAACTTGCGGATATATTCGCTGTAGCGCGTGCGGATCTCGACGGCTGTTGCCCCCGGTTCGAGGTCAAGCTCTTGCAGGGCACGGTTGGTGACACCCGCGGATTGCTGCTCCTTGCGCCGGGCCTTTCGGGCGGCAGAGTTCTCTTCGAAGAAGTCCCGGCCCCGCCAGTGGCGAGGGTCGTGCGCTTGAGCGGCCTTGTCCTTGCCCATCGGGCCGGTGCCGAACTTCCAGGTCTTGCGGAAGCCGTGGCGCGCCATTTCATTGAACTGCGCGAGTTCAGCCTCGGACATGCCGGCGAAGAAGTCGTAATTGCGATTGTATTCACCGGCATGCGCCTGGCAGAACCAGTAGACACCTTCGAGCCCGCGCGGCTTGGGCGCCGGATGCGAGCCGGCCAGGTCGCAGCCTTCCCGATGACACTCGCGTGTCTCGGCTGCTTTCTGCCGTTCGGTATCCTCCTTGGGCGGTTTGACCCTTATATCGGTGAACTTCACACGGTATGAGAATGCGTCAGCCATGGCGCAGGAACATAGTGCGTAGACGTTAACGAGGCTAGAATTGACAAGCAGATCAGAACGGATTCGGACCCGGTTAATGCAGGTTTTTTCCCCGTCATCGCTGGAAGTGATCGATGACAGTGCAAAACATGCGGGCCATGCCGGTGCCAGCCCGGAAGGCGAGACCCACTATACAGTGAAGATCGTTTCCAGCCAGTTTGACGGCATGAACCGCGTCGCCATCCAGCGTGCGGTGAACAAGGCGCTGGCCGAGGAATTCGAAGCCGGGCTGCATGCGCTATCGATAAAGGCGCGGTCGGAAACGGCTTAAACGAAGCTTACCGGGCAATCGGAAAATTCCATTTGTTTCACCGAACAAGCGTTAAGGGCTTTGGGTTATGGTCGGATCCAAGAAGAGGTCCTGTCCCATGTTCCTGAGAACAGCTCCGAATCCCCATGACCAGGGTCGTCCGGCCCGGGTGGTCCGCTTCCAGCAGGAAGAGGACCGCGTATTTGCGATCGACGCTGACGAGCTGCATCGCAATCCGAAACTCCTGAACACGTTCAGCCGGCACCACGAATTCACGGCCCGGGCGCTCGATGCGGTGGCCTATGCGATCCTGATTGCGTCCGTCATTGCAGCCTTCGCGATAGCCTGGTGGATCGTCATTCCGGGCCTCGTGGCCTGCGTCCTGATGATTGCGGTCAATCGCAAGCGTGCCGGTGAAGTCGCGATGCGCGCCGCCCGCCGCTCGACCGAGGCATTCCTCTACCTGCATACAATCGGCGTGCTCTGGCTGGTCCAGCAGTAGCTAGATCCGGGCGATGGCCAGTGCCGTCGCGATCACGGCCACCAGCGTAAAGATCAGCGTCAGCGAGACGGCCACGACGCGTTTTGTCTTGTCGCGGGCGCGAATGCCCTTCGGCGCCTTCTCGGCCTTGGTGCGCGGGGCGAGCGTCCAGCGGTTGGAGAAGAAGCCGCCAGCGGCCAGCGCGCCAACAATGCCCGCACCGACGGCTCCAGACAGAAAAGCCAGCGCAGACGCGGCCAACAGAACAAAGGCAACATGTCCGGAGGCGTTGACCAGCAACAGCCGGACATGGCCGTCAGCGCGGCTGTAGTCGAGCCGGTCATATGATGTGTTCGGCGCCACAATGGCGGCAATCCAGGCGCAGCCGCTGGAAAATCCGAACAGCGCGATCGACAGCGCCTGAGCCAAATCCCGCAATCCGTCCAGCATCCTCGATGTGTCCCTTACTTCTCGGTGAAGAGCCCTGGCTGGCTCTTGATGTCCGGTGCGGAGAGGCCCATTCGCTCATAGGCAAGCGGGGCGGCGATGCGTCCGCGCGGCGTTCGTGCGACATAGCCCTTCTGCATGAGGAAGGGTTCTATCACGTCTTCCACGGCATCGCGCGCTTCAGACAGCGCGGCTGCCAGCGTATCGGCGCCAACTGGCCCGCCGGCATAGGTTTTCACCAGGGCGGCAAGGTAGCGCCGGTCCAGCGCGTCGAGGCCGTCTTCGTCGATCTCAAGGCGTGACAGGGCCCGGCCAGCCGCCGCCTTGTCGATCCGGGCGCCTTCGGCCTCGGCAAAGTCGCGGACCCGGCGCAGGAGGCGGATCGCGATCCGGGGTGTGCCGCGCGCCCGGCCTGCGATTTCCAGCGCCCCATCTTCCGACAGGTCGGCGCCCATCTTGCGTCCTGCGGCCATCAGGATGCGGGCAAGCTCCTTTGGCTCATAGAAGTTGAGCCGCATCGGAATGCCGAACCGGTCGCGCAGCGGATTGGCGAGCAGGCCCGCGCGGGTTGTCGCGCCGACAAGGGTAAAGGGGGCAAGGTCCAGCCGGACCGACCGCGCCGACGGCCCCTCCCCGATCACGATGTCGAGCGCATAGTCCTCCATGGCGGGATACAGGATCTCCTCCACGGCGGGCGGCAGGCGGTGGATCTCGTCAATGAAGAGGACGTCGTTTTCCTCGAGATTGGTAAGGATCGCGGCGAGGTCACCCGCCTTCGCGATCACCGGCCCGGAGGTGGACCGGAAGCCGACACCGAGTTCCTTCGACACGATCTGCGCAAGCGTCGTCTTGCCAAGGCCGGGCGGGCCGAACAGCAGGACATGGTCGAGCGCCTCACCGCGCCCACGCGCAGCCTCGACATAGACTTTCAGGTTCGACTTGATCGCTTCCTGACCGACATAGTCGGCGAAGCTCTGCGGGCGCAACGCGCGGTCGAGCGCATCGCCGGCCTGGCGTTCAGGATCGTTGAGGCTGCCTTCGCGGCTCACGGTGCCAGCTCCTTGAGGCTCGCCTTGATGAGGGCGCCGGTATCGGCGTCAGGCTTTTCGCGAATGGCCGTGGCGACGGCGCGGGCCGCATCGGACTGGGAATAGCCAAGATTGACCAGGGCCGAGATCGTTTCGCTGCGCGTGCCGGTCGCTATGGCGGCTTCGGGGGCTGCGCCATTGGCTTCGGTATGCGGGCGGAAAGCGCCGAAGCGGCCCATGGGCGGGGCCTTTCCGGCCAGTTCGCCGACAATGCGCTCGGCCAGCTTCTTGCCGACACCCTTGGCGCGCGTGATCGAGGCGGCGTCTCCCAGCGCGAGGGCGTCCTGCAGTTCGGCAGGCGACAGCGCGTCCATGATCGCCATGGCAGACTTGCCAGCCACGCCGGGTACATCCTGCAGGCGGACGAACCAGGCGCGCGCCTCGTCGGATTCAAAGGCAAAGAGGGTTATGGAGTTTTCGGTAACACGCGTCTCGATATGCAGCGTTGCTTCCTTGCCGGGCTGCAGCTTGCCAAGCAGCCGTCCACCGGCCAGCGCCACATAGCCAACGCCGTTGACATCGATCATCACGCTGTCGGTGCCGACCGTCGCGATCTCACCCCTCAACCGGCCGATGATCATGCCGCCCCCCGGGTTCGGGTCGTGACATGGTGGGCGGTGCAGATGGCGCAGGCGAGCGCGTCGGAGGCGTCAGAAGCCAGCTTTCCGGCGGTTGGCAGCAGCCGCGAAACCATGAAGGCAACCTGCGTCTTGTCCGCCCCACCCGTGCCGACCACGGCGAGCTTGATGGTGCGCGGGGAATATTCATGGACGGCAAGCCCGGCGCTGTGAAGCGCTGCCATCGCCGCGCCTCGGGCCTGGCCAAGCTTCAGCGCCGATCGGGGGTTCGCATTGACCAGTGTTTCCTCAACGCCCGCGCAGGTTGGCCAGTAGGCGTTGGCGAGGTCGGAGATCTCGCGGTGAATGCCGCCCAGCCGCGCCGCCAGTGACAGGTTCGGGTCGATCCGGATCACGCCATTGGCGATGTGGGAAAGCCTGGAGCCGGCCTGTTCGATCACGCCCCAGCCCGTATTGCGCAGGCCGGGGTCGATTCCGAGTATGCGAATGGCGTCTGTCATAGGCGAAGCTGAAACCCGGTTCGGTTAACACCGCCCAAATTTTCCGCATTTGTTCTCTGTGGCAAGAGCTGAGCGTCAGACGCAGAGGAACTCCACAGGTTCGCCGGGCGCAAAGATGCCGGCGCTCAGCTTGCCGCCATAGACCGCGCCGGTGTCGAGATTGAACCGGCGCGCCGGTTCGCCCGCGACCTTCGGCTCGAAATCCTGGGTGGGCGTATGGCCGTGCACGACGCGCCAGCCATCAAGGCCGCCTATATCCCAGCGGCTCGGGTCCATGAAGCGCGGCGAGCGCGTCCACATGTGGATGCGTTCCTCGCAATCGGGGAAGGTGCGCGGGTCGACGCCGGCATGGACGAAGGCGATCTTCGAATCCGCTTCCAGGTGTAACGTCGGCAGATTGCGCAGCCAGTCGAGGTCCGCCTCGGGCGGATCCGAAAAGCCGCGGCGCGCATAGCTCTCGATCGTCGCGTCACCGCCATTCATCAACCAGTGCAGGCGCTCATCGGAGCCCATGTCATAAGCATCGATCATCATCTGCTCATGATTGCCGCGCAGATTGACGATTCCGGCATCTGCGCGCTTCTCGAGATCACGCAGTATCTCGATGACACCAGCACTGTCGGGCCCCCGGTCGACATAGTCGCCGAGGTGGATGATTTTTATCGGACGGTCATCGCTGCGCGATGCGTGGCGGGTGAAGATCGCTTCATGCAACGCCATCAGGCGTTCAGCCTCACCATGCACATCGCCGATGGCATAAATGATGGCTTCAGTCATGATCACTCCTTCCGGCACAAAACATGTGGCGCCAACCTTAAAGGCGCAAGACAGGCGCATGTCGGCCGGTCGCGTGTGCAGAAAAACTGGAGCGGGCGATGAGATTCGAACTCACGACCCCAACCTTGGCAAGGTTGTGCTCTACCCCTGAGCTACGCCCGCATCCGATGGGGTAGCTGACCAGCACGTGCCGACCAGCGAGACCGCGGCTTTAAGCGCAAAAGCGGAGGGCTTGCAAGGGGGATTCGCACGCAAAGGTGCAATCGGTCTTCGTACGCCCCTGCCCTGCGGGCTCACACGTCCACGGGCGGCTTGAGGCGGCGCTTGGTCTGGTGCGCCTCGGCCTTGTCGCCCGTGACCTTCTGGCCCTTCATGTAATGGCGCTGCCAGCCGGCCTTCACCGTCTCGGAATCGAGCGCCTTGAGCTTTTCATTGAAGGTGCCGCGGCTGGTCTGCCAGGCATGATATTCCTTTTCCAGCTCCGGATTGGAGTGCAGCATCTTGCGCTCGGGCTGGATCTGCTCGGTCTTGCCATGCTCGAAGGGCATGATGAAGCAGAAGGGCTCGCCCTTCTTGAAGACGACTTCGCCGGGCCGGGTCATCTGCCAGTTCATGGTGAAGGGGAAGGGCAGCCAGTCTGTCTCGACGAGGCCCGTCAGCGGCGCGATGCCATCCTTCGGGAAGTTGGGCGGGCCGGACGCCCAGATGCCCCAGCCGGGCGGCGTGCGGAACAGGTGGCCGGTATGCATGGTCACAATGCCGCGCCGGAAGTGGCTGTCGGCAAAGGAGGGCAAGTAGCGCTGGTCGGCCTTGCGGGTGAACAGGTGCAGATTGTGCTCCATCGGCCCGCCATCCCAGACGATCTTGAGATCCATCGGGCAAAGGATTTCCCAGCCGGTGGAGTTTGCCATGGTCAGCGGCAGGCAGCGATACGGGTGACGGTCCGGGAAGGCATCCATCCATTCGCGCTGCGAGCGGCCGGGCACGATCTCCGGCGCGCGGTCATAGATCTTGTAGCAATCCAGGTGCATAAGTCAGGCCTCTTCATTACGTTCGACGCGCGTTTCCCAGCCATCATACCTGCCGCCATAATGAATGGCACTCCTGAGATGGCGCAGGGTGTGGCGGGTAATGTCTGACAGGCGCATCGAGCACTCATTATGGCTATGGACAAGCCACTCTCTTTTCAGGGGCGGGCCCAGCTTTTCGAACGCCGCGATTGAGTAACCGTCGCTCTCCAGCCGATCGCGAAACAATTGTGCTGTCGATTTGCTTCCAAAGTACGACCAGTGATCGACCCGTCGAACGATATCCTGATCGTCGCCATGCTCGGCCAATTGCTCCAGCACCAGCATATCTTTCAGTACGCGACGGCTTTCGACGTCGGGATAAAGATCGTCCCAGTACACGCTCTTCTTTGGGTCGGGAGAAATGAAAATGTCCGCGGTGTAGCCGGCCGCGTCCAGTACGCCCCGGATATCGGGCTCAACGTCAGGGGAATGGACTAGGCCGAGGATCCAGCGGATGCTGTTCGTGGTCACGCGGCCAAGCAGGATGCCGCCCCGGTCACCAACACGTTCCTTGATCCGGTCTTCCAGCTCATTCAGCGTGGGCGCTTCCTCGTTCGTCGTCAGGCCGTCGGGCCGGGGATCTTTGAGCTTCACCCGGATCTTCAACCCGAATGACTGTGGCAGGTCATCTACTTCGTCGGAGATTCCGTCATCAAACAGAATGAAAGCGGTGTGGCCCGCCATATCTGCACAATAAAGACCCCAATTGTCACTCATTCGCAGTGGCCCCTGCTTGACGGTCAAGCCCTGATTGCCTGAAACACCGCCATGACCGCAAGCCCTGACGACCTATTCGCCTTTCTTGATAAGCATGGCCTTCGCCATGAGACCCGCTGGCATGAGGCGACGTTTACGGTCGAGGAGGGGCGCGACCTGAAGGCCAGCATGCCGGGCGGGCATACCAAGAATTTGTTCATGAAGGACAAGGACGGGACCATCGTCCTTATCTCCGCGCATGCCGACAGCGAGCTGAAGCTCAACCAGCTGCACAAGCTGATCGGTACGCGGAGGCTTTCCTTTGCGAGTGCCGAGCTGATGGTGGAATGCCTTGGCGTGACGCCGGGCTCTGTTACCGCCTTCGCGCTGATGAACGACACAGGCAAGCGCGTGCGGTTCATCGTGGATGCGGCTTTGATGCGGTGCGATCCGCTGAATTTTCACCCGCTGGTGAACACAGCAACGACCGCCATCCCAAGAGAGGATTTCCGTAAATTCGTTGCCCTGACTGGCCATGAGATGACAGAAGTCGATTTTGCGTCGCTTGTGACCGGCTGATCAGGCCGACGGGTCCTCGCCAGAAAACACGCTGACCAGGCACGCCATGGCGAAGATGCCGCCGCCGGCCCCCAGCAGGATGAAGAGGCCGCGCTGCCAGGTCGCAAGGTCTTCGCCAGCGGCGCCCGTGAAGATGGCACCGGCCGCAACAAGTCCGGAGACGATGGCGAGGAGGAGGGCCTTGGCGCGCACGAAGAAAAGCGCGGCGAGCATCAGCGCGGCAAAAGCAATAAACCCCATGCCAAGTTCGCGGTGCCATGGGATCTCTTCTCGCAGCTCTGCCGGTCCAAACATCACGACGCCACCGACCGCCGCACCGCCAAGCGCGACAAGCAGGTACTTGATCCTGTCAAAGCCGGTGATCTTTGGGTCCATGCGGTACTTCATAGCACAGCCGCCGGACGAGGTGCTGCCCGAATGAACCCGCGATGTTGCGTTTTTCCGGGTCTGATCCCAAATTCGCGGCGACAAGTTCGAAAGGCGCTTTGCTATGGAAGACATCTCACTCGGCACACCGGGCGGTAACGTCAAGGACAGCACCGACCAGACCTTCATGACCGACGTCATCGAGGCCTCGAAAGAGGCGCCGGTGCTCGTTGATTTCTGGGCGCCGTGGTGCGGGCCGTGCAAATCGCTGACGCCGGTGCTTGAAAAGGTCGTGAACGACCAGCAGGGCAAGGTTAAGCTGGTCAAGATCAATATCGACGAAAACCCGCAGATCGCCGGCCAGCTGGGTGTGCGGTCCATTCCGGCCGTTTTTGCCTTCGACAAGGGCCGGCCGGTCGATGCCTTCCAGGGCGCCTTGCCGGAAGGCCAGCTGCGCGAATTCATCTCCAAGATTCTCGGCGGAACCGATCAGGGCCAGCAATTGCAGGCTGCCATCGAAGAGGCCGACAAGCTGCTTCAGGGCGGCGACGTTGCCCAGGCCGCCCAGTATTACGGCGCTGTCGTCGAAGCCGATCCGAAGAATGTTGCCGCGATCGCCGGCCTGGCGCGCTGCTACCTTGCCAATGGCGATGCCGAACGCGCCGCGCAGATTCTCGACATGGCTGGCCCGGACAAGCAGTCTGATCCGGCGATCAAGGGCGTGCGCACGGCCATTGAGTTGAGCGCCGATGCACCAAAGGATGACGAACTCGACGCATTGATCGACAAGGTCACAGAAGACCGTTCGAACCATGCGCTGCGCTTCGAGCTCGCTGAAGCGCTGATCGCGCGTGGCAAGCACAAGGAAGCGGCCGACCACCTGCTGAAAATCCTGGCCGACGATCTCGCCTGGGAAGACGGCAAGGCGAAAGCAAAGCTGCTTGAGCTGTTCGAAGCTGCGGGGCCGAAATCGCCTGCAACGATTGAGGGCCGCCGGCGTTTGTCTTCCCTGATGTTCGCCTGACGGCTGGGCGGGGCCTGAAAGCTTCGCCCTCGCTGAAACAGTGCAGCGAATTAGCGGCGCAGCCCTCGACTTTCAGACATTTCGCGCCACCATGGGGGAAGGGGCTGTTGTCAGGAGGACCCGTTCCAATGACCAGACACGGCTACAGAAAGGCAGCAGACCTTCCGGATACGCTGCCAGTGTTTCCTCTCGCCGGTGCGCTGGTCTTCCCGCGGTGGTCCCTGCCGCTGAACATATTCGAGCCGCGCTATCTCAACATGATTGATGATGCGATGTCGGGGCATCGGCTGATCGGCATGATCCAGCCGGCGGGCGGCAGCAAGCAGGCGCCGCACCTTGCACGAGTAGGCTGTGCGGGCCGCGTCACCTCCTATTCCGAAACCGAAGACGGGCGCTACCTGATCAACCTGTCGGGCATTTGCCGGTTCAGCGTGGTCGAGGAACTCGACGTTACCACGCCCTATCGTCAGGTCCGCGCGGACTGGAGCCGGTTTGCCGCCGATCTGAGCGAACCGGAGCCGACCTGCCTGCCGGACCGGGCACACCTGGCTGAAGCGCTCAAGAAATATGTGGCTGTAAATGAGATGGAGGTGGACTGGGACGCCGTCGAGACCGCGCCGCTGGAGACGCTGGTCAATGCGCTGGCGGCGGGCTGCCCATTCTCGCCCATGGAAAAGCAGGCCCTGCTTGAGGCGTCTGACCTGTGCGGGCGTTGCGATGCGCTCATCGCCTTGCTTGACATGGACATCTCGGGCGACGATTCATCGACCCTGCAATGAACGAGACAAATTCACCCGAACCTGAGGCGCCCACAGAGGACGCTGGCGCGAAGACCGACCCGCGCCTGCTGGAAATGCTGGTGTGCCCGGTGACCCGCGCGCCCCTCACCTATGACCGGGCAAAGCAGGAGCTTGTCTCGTCGAAAGCCAAGCTCGCCTTTCCGATCCGCGACGGCCTGCCGATCATGCTCGAAAGTGAAGCGCGCGCCTTGGACGAGGATTAGTCGCGATGACCGTCATGCCATGGCCGACAGAGCTGAAGTTCCGCCGCGGAGCCGGTGTCCTGTCAGTGACGTTCGAGGACGACGCGACGTTCGACATCCCTTTCAAGAAATTGCGTGAGCAGAGCCCGTCAGCCGAAGTGCGCGGGCATGGCGCCGGGCCGCGTCCGCCGCAGCCGCCCTTAGCCGATGATATCAGCGTGACCAAGGCCGATCCGGTCGGGCGCTATGCCGTACGGATCCATTTCTCTGATGGGCATTCGAGCGGGCTCTACACATGGAAGTACCTGCGCGAGCTGGGCGAGGCCGCCTGACTGGCAAGACCGCAAGAGGGGACGCGACATGGCCGAAGAAGAAAAGAGCGTCGACTTTGGCAAGCTGCGATCCCTGATGCTGCTGGCCGTGATCGTCGGCGCTACGGTCCTCATCGTGTCGCTCTGGCAGCTCGGACAATTCCAGGCATTCGAGATCGGCTGGACGGTCATGGCCGTCGCTTTCGGTGCGATTGCCTGGGCCGCGGTCTTCTATTTCGGGTGCCTCATCGCGGAAGGGTCCCTGACCAGCTACATCATCAGCGACGATACAGAGATCAAAGGTCAGAATGTCGAGATGGTCACCAGGACCCGGTCCAGCGGCGATCCGCGCCTCGACGCCTGGATCGAGAAATTCGTCTTCGCCCGTAACACGTTCGGCCTGGCGGTCATCCCGCTGCTGATCCTCGGCGGGCTTTTCCTGTGGGGCTGATCAGGCCGCATCGAGCGGCTGCATCAGGCTTGGAAGCCCTTCAAATGAGGCGCTTGCGATGCCGGCCAGCCGCTTGCGGACCGGCGCGATCCGCTCAGCCGCCAGCATGCCGAGACTCCTGACCGGCTTGGTCAGCATCGAGTCATTGGAGAAAAGCCGGTCGATGACATCCATGCCGAGTGCGGCGGTGTTTGCGCCGAAGCGCCGCGACGCCTGGTAAGCCGACAGCGTCTGCTCCGATCCGATATCAAGTCCGGCCCGGTCGGCATCCATAATGGCATCATAGAGCGCGGCGATATCGCGAAAGCCCTGGTTCAGCCCCTGCCCGGCCAGCGGGTTGATCCGGCGCACGGCATCGCCCACCAGGGCCACGCGCGTGTCCACCATATGCTCGGCGATCTTCAGGATCAGGGGATAGGAGCCCATCGGTCCGTATATCTTCATCTCGCCAGCAAAGTCGGCAAAGCGGTGATTGAGCTCGGCCTCTACGGCCTCCGGCGTCATCTTTGCCAGCGCCTCGGCGGCCCCGCGCTTCATATACCAGGCGAGATTGGCGCGATCGCCGCGCAGGGGCAGCGTCGCGAACGGGCCCTCCGGTGTGAAAAGCTGTCGTGCGATCCCGTCATGCGGGCGCGACAGGGTGACGTTCGCGGCGAAGACCGACTTCTGGTAGTCGCGCCCTTCGGTCTGAATTCCAGCCGCCTCGCGGACGGGTGAGTTAACCCCGTCGGCGCCGATGAGAAGCCGCGCATGGATCGTCTCGCCCGAGTCCAGGGTGACGGTGACACCGCCCGGACCGGCCTCATAGCCGACGAAACGGGCGGGCGCGAGCAGGGTAAGGCCCTCCTGCTCGGCCATGGCGGCATCAAGAGCTGCCTGAAGGACGGGCGCTTCCACCATGTGTCCCAGCGTTTCGCCGTCTTCGCGGTCTGGCAGGTCCTCGTCGTCGAAAAGGACATGCGGCTGGCCGAACCAGTGGGTCCCGCCATCGGTGGCTTCCAGGCCATGAAGCGGCTGGGTCTGTCCTTCAAGCACAGGGGCAATGCCGATCCGCTTCAGCAGGCGCCAACTCCCTGTCACCACGGCATAATTACGGGTGTCCGCCGGGCGTTTGCCTTTCGGGTCGCGGGCATCGACGACCAGGGTCTCGAACCCCGCCTTTGCAAGGGCAAGCGCGAGCGATGCCCCGGCGGGGCCAGCACCAATTATAAGGACTTCTGTCTCTTTCGCGCTCATGGCTCCGGTTCTTAGCAGACCCGGTAAACGGGTCCAGAGTTGACGCCGAAACGGGCGTTTGGGTCGCAGGGTGCCCGAATTTTGGTCACTCGAACGACCGCTATATGACGCCAGCTTAATGTCACTGGTCGATGCCGGGGCAGGTCCGTTTAGTTGGCCCACGTCATACCAACCAATTGGGAGAAGGGCATGAGTAGTTTGGTTAAGGGCATAAAGCGGGGCATGGCGTTGGTGCCGCTCGCTGCCTTCGGGGCGCTAGGGGCGTCCGCGCAGGAAGCGTCCGAAGTAAGCGCATATGTAGACAATAGTTATCTGTTCCTGATCGGCGGTCTCATCGTCATGTTCATGGCGGCGGGTTTCTGTATGCTCGAGGCAGGCCTCGTGCGGAAGAAGAACGCGGCCATGCAGTCCATGAAGAATGTGGCCCTGTTTTCGGTCGCCGGTATCATGTTCTGGCTTGTCGGCTACAACATGGCCTATCCGGGCGCCACGATTGCCGGCGGCTGGTTCGGTGTTCCGAGCTTTATCTGGTCGCCTGCTGACGACCTTGGAACGGGCTATGCGTCCGCGTCAGACTGGTTCTTCCAGATGGTGTTCGTCGCGACGGCCGCCTCCATCGTTTCCGGTACGGTCGCAGAGCGCGTGAAACTCTGGCCGTTCCTGATCTTCACGGCATTCCTGACCGCGTTCATCTATCCGATCGTGGCGTCCTGGGAGTGGGGCGGCGGTGCGCTCGATGCACAGTTCGCATTCTCTGACTTTGCCGGTTCGACCCTCGTGCACTCCACGGGCGGCTGGGCAGCTCTCGTCGGTGCCATCATCATCGGCCCGCGCGTCGGCAAGTTCGTCAACGGTGAAGTCCACCCGATGCCGGGTTCGAACATCCCGCTGGCCGCGCTGGGTACGTTTATCCTGTGGTTCGGCTGGTTCGGGTTCAACGGCGCCTCGCAGCTTGCTGCCGGCACGTTCGATGACATCAATGCTGTTGCCATCATCTTCGCCAACACGAACATGGCTGCCTGTGGCGGTGTGCTCGCCGCGATGATCCTGACGGCAATCCTCTACAAGGGCAAAGTCGATGCGACGATGGCCTTCAATGGTGCCATCGGTGGTCTGGTGTCCATCACGGCTGAGCCGCTGATGCCGTCCATGGGTCTGTCCATCCTGATCGGTGCGATCGGTGGTGTGCTGGTCGTCCTCACGGTTCCGCTGCTCGACAAGCTGAAAATCGACGACGTCGTCGGCGCCATCCCGGCTCACCTTGTGTGCGGTATCTGGGGCACGATGATCGTTCCGCTGTCGCATGGCGGTGGCTTCGGCATCGACACCACCGATGCCGCAACGCCGAGCTATCTCGGTCAGTTCATCGGCGTCCTGGCTTGCGGCATCTTCGTGTCGATTGCCTCGGCGGTCGTGTGGATGGCTCTGAAAGTTACCATCGGCGTCCGCCCGAGCGAGGAAGAAGAACTCGCCGGCATGGACAAGTCCGAAGTTGGTCTCGAGGCCTATCCGGAATTCGGATAACGCCTCCACGGGTTCGCTTCTTCTCGGGAAGCGTTTCCTCCCAGACCTCCCCGGCCAGGCAACTGGCCGGGGATTTTTTTTTGAGTCTTTTTGCGGCCTCAAGCCTGCCGCGTTTGCGCGGTGTTAAGAGCATCCGGGCAATTTGTCCGAAAATCTCATCTATCAGGATGGTGGACAGCGACATGGCTAATTCGATTGCAGAACGCGAGCGCGTACGCGAAGCGACTGACCCCGTCTGGCGGATTCTCACGGGAACGGCGGCCTTTGGCATCGGCGTTTTCCTGTGCGGCAGCGTCGGCACCTATGAATCTACGGACCCCAGCTGGAATGCGGCGACCGGCATGGAGGTGCAGAACCTCTTCGGCGGGACAGGGGCGATCCTCGCCGACCTTGCCCTGCAGGTGCTCGGCTTCGCGGCCTGGATGGCAGGCCTTGCCCTGATGGTCGGCGGCGCGATGCGTGCGGTCCTGATCGGTGCGCCGCGCATCCGGCGCTGGGCCTATGGCGTCCTGTTCATCCCGGTCCTTGCCGGTGCACTGGCATCCTTCCCGGTTCCTGCCTCCTGGCCGCTCTGGTCCGGGCTTGGCGGCGTCGTCGGCGACTGGATCTATGACGTGGCGGTGGTGCCCTTCAAGGCCCTGCTCCTGCCCTTCCCGTCTGTCCTGGCCGGCTTCTTCCTTGGCGTCTTCGCGGCTTTCCTGGCCTTCAGTGCCCTTGGTTTCCGGCGCGGCGATGCCCGCCTGCTACAAAGCGCGGCGACCAGTTCCGGCGGACGGATGCTGCGCCGGTTCGGTGGCCTCGGCCGGTCGATGTTTGGCGGTCTCGCCCGGCGCGGTAAGCAGGACGAGGACGATTATGCCCCGAGTATCCAGGGCAAGGCGGAGACACCCTCGAAGCGCAAAACCATCGAGCCTGAGCTGGATGACGATTATGCGGATGAGGACCTGCTGGACGACGATGAGGACGCATTGCCGAGTGCAGTCACCCGTCCGAAGCTGACACCGGCGAAGAGCCCGGCGCCCGAGCCCGAGCGCCCGTCCATCCGCAAGAAGTCCCGCCGCGGCGCGAAAATCCTGCCTTCGATCGACCTGTTGCAGCTGCCAGCGGAGCGCCGTGCGGCGGTTGATGAGGACGGCCTGCTCGCCCAGGCCAACCGCCTGTCGGAAGTGCTGCGCGAGTTTGGCGTGCGCGGGCGGATCAAGGAAGTCCGCCCCGGCCCGGTTGTCACCCTGTTCGAGCTGGAGCCGGCGGCCGGGGTGAAATCGGCCCGCGTGATCTCTCTCGCCGACGACATTGCCCGTTCAATGAGTGCTGTGTCGGCGCGCGTGGCTGTCATTCCGGGCAAGAATGCCATCGGTATCGAACTGCCGAATGAGGAACGCGAAACGGTCTATTTCCGCTCGCTGCTTTCGGCTGGCGCCTATACGAATTCGAAAGCCTCGCTTCCGATGGCGCTTGGTGAGGATATTGGCGGCACGCCCACCGTGGTTGATCTGGCAAAGATGCCTCACCTCCTGATCGCGGGTACGACCGGTTCGGGTAAATCGGTCGGCGTGAACGCGATGATCCTGTCGCTGATCTACCGCCTGACGCCCGAGCAGTGCCGTTTCATCATGATCGACCCGAAAATGCTGGAACTCTCCATCTATGAGGGCATCCCGCACCTGCTGGCGCCGGTTGTGACCGATCCGAAGAAGGCTGTCTGCGCCCTGCAATGGGCGGTGCGCGAGATGGAAAGCCGCTATGAGCTGATGTCGAAGGCCGGCGTGCGGAACCTTGCCGGCTTCAACGAGAAGGCTGCGAAGTACCGAGAGCGCGGTGAGCATATGACCCGCAAGGTCCAGACCGGCTATGACGACCGCGGCAAGCCGATCCACGAGACGGAGATGCTCCCGCTCGATCATATCCCGAACATTGTTGTCGTGATCGACGAGATGGCCGACCTGATGATGGTCGCGGGCAAGGAGATCGAAGGCTGCATCCAGCGCCTGGCGCAGATGGCGCGGGCCGCCGGTATTCACCTCATCACCGCCACGCAGCGCCCGTCGGTGGACGTCATCACGGGTACGATCAAGGCGAACTTCCCGACCCGGATCTCCTACATGGTCACGACCAAGATCGACTCGCGTACCATCCTTGGCGAGCAGGGCGCGGAACAGCTGCTCGGCATGGGCGACCTGCTCTACCAGGCGGCCGGCGTGAAGACCAAGCGCCTGCACGGTCCGTTTGTTTCCGATGAGGAAGTCGAGACCGTCGTGAACTGGCTGAAGGAGCAGGGCGAACCGGACTACAACACCGAAATCCTCGAAGAGCCCGAGGAAGGCGGCACCGGCAGTGCGATCATGGATGCGATGCTCGGCGTGTCGACGGGTGATGGCGACGATGACCTCTACGCGCAGGCGATGGCGATCGTCATCCGGGACAAGCGCGCTTCGACCTCCTACCTGCAGCGGCGGCTCAAGGTCGGCTACAACAAGGCGGCCACGCTCATCGAGCGGTTGGAGGAAGAAGGCGTGATTTCCGCGCCCAACCATGCCGGCAAGCGCGAGATCCTGGCGAGGGACAATCCGTCCGACTGACTGGAATGGCCAGGGCCGGGCGCAACCGGTCAGCCAGAATCTGAACGCGGCACAACGAATCGCGGCGGAAATACCTTTTTTCGGCCCTGTTTTCTGTGGGGTGCGTTGATTATCTCAGCGTGCCAATACAGGAGGACGATATGACGTCTTTGCTGACACCTTTTGCCGCCGTCATCATGATGAGTGGCGTACCCCTCGCCTTCGAGGTGGACCCGGCTTTTCTCATGCCGGTTGCCTCGCCTGTCGTGATTCACAGCGCGCAGGCCGCACCGGTGCAGACCCAGCAGCCGTCGGGCAATGATGCCGAGGCTGACGAAGCTGAAGCCGAAACACCGGCCCCGATCACTTTCGAGAACGATCAGCCGGAACCCGAAGAATCCTCACAACCGAACGAGACCATGGAAAAGGTCATTCCGCCTGCGCCTGCCAGCAATGGCAGTCTCACCGGCGCGGAACGCCAGGCCATTCTCGACAAGGCCGCCAGTGCGCTCGCCGCAGCCAAGACTGCGAAGGGGCGTTTCGTCCAGGTCTCACCCGATGGCAGCGTGACGCGCGGTGACTTCGCCCTGCGCCGTCCCGGCCGGATGCGGTTTGACTATGACGATCCGACACCGATCCTCATCGTTGCCGACGGCACGACCGTCGCGATGGAAGACAGCGAGCTTGAGACCGTTGACCGGGTTCCGCTGGCCTCGACCCCGCTCGGCCTGATCTTGGATGACGAGCTTGATTTCCAGACCGATGCACGGGTCATCGATGTAAGAAGCCGCAACAACCAGGTGGCCATCACCCTGGAAAGCCGGTCAGATGAGGCCGAAGGACAGCTGACGCTCTATTTCGACAGCGAGACCTATGCGCTGCTGAGCTGGAATGCGCTGGATGCGAACCGCCAGACGACGCTTGTCCGTCTTGATGACGTGAAGACCAATGTGCGCCTCGATCCGCGGCTCTTCATTCTTGAAGACCCGGCGGATGAAGAGGAAGACGAGCGGTAGACCGTCTGTCCAATGAGTCCGGGCTGGCGCCGCCTTGTTGTCGGGGGGGGGGGCGGCCCAGCCCCGGGGGCTCCGGATGGGGTGTGAATTTGACAGTCAGGGCCTGGGTTGCGACCAATACTGATCGCAGGCGCCCGCATTCGCGCCGGTGCGTCGTCCCTGGCGCGCCTGACCTTGTCACTCCAGATAGGAATTCATCACCATGCAAGCCGCAAAAACGGGCGACACCGTCCTTATCGATTACACCGTTAAAACCTCCGATGGACGGGTCGTCGGGCAGACCGAAGAAAACGCGCCTGTCGCCGTTACCATTGGCAGCGCCGAAATATTCCCGGAAGTCGAAACCGCACTGGACGGAATGGAAGTCGGCGGTGAGCGTTCGGTCACCATAAGTGCTGACAACGCCTTCGGCCCACGCCGCGAAGAAATGGTCATCGACATCCCGCGTGCGCAGTTGCCGCAAGACAATACGCCCCAACCCGGCATGACGCTGGCCGCCCAACAGCAGGATGGCTCCACGCTGAACCTGACGATCGTCGCGGTGAATGACGAGACGGTCACGGCCGACGGCAACCATCCCCTGGCCGGTGAAGACCTGCATTTCGGGCTGAAACTGGTCGAGATCAAACCAGCCGCCTGAAACAGAATAAAAAGACCCCGCGCATCCAACTTGCGCGGGGTTTCTTTGTTGATGGCGTCGATCGGACCTAGTTGATCGCGGCGTCTTCGCCCCAGAGCTTTTTCAGGCGTTCGTCACGCCCGCAGCCCTCGCGGTAGAATTTGTAGCGGATCGGATTGGTCCGGTAATAGTTCTGGTGAAAGCTTTCGGCCGGCCAGAATTCACTCGCATCGAGCACCTTGGTGACAACGGGGCCCGGCAGCTGGCCCGATTGGGTGATCATCTCGATCTCGGTCTCGGCAACGCTGCGCTCGCGCTCGCTGCTGACGAAGACCGCCGTGCGGTAGCTTGAGCCCTTGTCGCAGAACTGGCCGCGCGGATCGGTCGGGTCGATGGTCCGGAAATAGTATTCGACCAGCTCCTCATAGCTGACCTGCTGCGGGTTGTAGCTGATCTTCACCGCCTCATAGTGTCCGGTGTCGCCGCGCGTGACCTGCTTGTAGGTGGGCTCCTCGACCGTGCCGCCCGTATAGCCGGAAATGGTCGAAATCACGCCATCGACCTTGTCGAAGTCGGCCTCGGTGCACCAGAAACAGCCGCCAGCGAAGATCGCGGTTTCAAGACGCGTTTCCTCGCTGGGCACATCGGTTGCGGACTGATCGGCGACGGCGCTCCATACGAATCCGGTAGTGGCCGCTGCGACTCCGGCAACAATGGCTATGTAGAAGGATTGCGATCGGGTCATCGGATCCAGCGCCCCTGTTTACTAAACTCCCGCTCTATATGGCACAAATTGTACCAGTTTGGAGGGCAGAGGTGCGCTGGCTCACGCAAAGGTGTTCAGCTCGAGAGCCTTTCAACTTCGGCTTCAGAAAGCTCCGAATTGTCGTAAACATTCTGCACGTCATCGAGCTCGTCGAGCACATCCAGCAGCTTCATCAGCGTATCGGCCTGGTCGCCCTCGACCGAAACCATGTTCTGCGGCTTCCAGATCAGCTTGGTCGACTTGGCTTCAACCTCGCCGAATTTACCTTCCAGCGTCGAGGCGACGTCCATCAGGTCTTCTCGTTCAGTATAGATCCAGTGGCCGCTTTCGTCGCTTTCGACATCGGTCGCGCCCGCCTCGATGGCCGCTTCCATGACTTCCATCTCGTCACCGGCTTCCGGGGGATACTCGATTTCACCGACCTGTTCGAAGCCGAATGAGACAGAGCCCGTCTCGCCGAGATTGCCGCCATTCTTGGAGAAGGCAGCGCGGATCTCGCTCGCGGCCCGGTTCTTGTTGTCGGTCGAGGCCTCGACGATGATGCCGACGCCGCCCGGCCCGAAGCCTTCATAACGAATGTCGAAATATTCCTCGCCGGCGCCGCCCTGGCCCTTGTCGACGGCGCGCTTGATATTGTCCTTCGGCATGGACTGGCCGCGCGCATTGTTAATGGCGAGCCGGAGACGTGGATTGGCGTCCGGGTCAGGTCCGCCAAGCTTGGAGGCAATCGTGATTTCCTTCGACAGGCGCGCGAAGAGCGCCGCGCGCTTCTTGTCCTGGGCACCTTTACGGTGCTGGATGTTGGCCCACTTTGAATGTCCAGCCATGTGAAGTTCTTCTCCTGGAGGGCTTGGTTCAGAGGTGCCGCCGATCTAACCGAGGCAGCGTTATAATAAAAGATATCGATGCAGACTGACAGTTTCTGCAAGGAAGATGTTAATTCGAGCCTGCGAAAAACGCCCTGTGACGCATTAGGGAAATCTTATGAACCTTGCCCGGCTGACCCAGCGCATTTTCGAGCTCGATGGCGGACACCGGGCCTTCGATTTCGGCTTGTTCGAGATACGCTCCGCGTTCCAGCCGATCTACGCGATCAATAACAATGCCGGCATGCTTTATGGGGTCGAGGCGCTGGCCAGGCCAATCTTCAAGGGCAAGCCGATCGAGCCGATGGACTTCTTCTCGCGCCTGTCCTCGCGCGACCGTTTCGTGGCTGACTGGGCCTGCCTGTGCCTGCATATCGCCAATACGGCAGCCTGGCAGCTCGGCAATACCAGCCTGTTCGTGAATCTTAATCCCGGCTCTTGCGACTATCTCGACCAGATGCTGACCGGGCTGGACCAATATGCCGACCTCGTGCGCGAGCAAGGCGTCCAGCCTGCAAAAGTGGTTTTCGAAATCACCGAGGAAGAGGGCGGCGACAAGGATGCGCTAATCCGGATCACCGAGAAGCTGCGAGATCTCGGCTTCCAGATCGCCATCGATGATTTTGGGGTCGGCAGTTCCGACCTTTTGCGCGTCGTCGACATCAAGCCGGATATTGTAAAAATCGATGCCGGCTGGTTCCGGCACATGATGGAAGGCGACGACACGCGCCGCTTTGCCCATCAGATCATCCTGAAGCTGCATGAAATCCGCGCCCACCTTCTGTTTGAAGGCGTCGAGACCCCGCGCGAGCTTCACTGGGCGCGCGAATGCGCCGGTTCACTGATCCAGGGCGGGCTGTTCGGCAAGGCGACGCATATGGGAGAAGCCACGCGCGCTTCAAAAGTGGCCGTTCCGGACACCCGCCACCCCGAAAAGCAGAGCGCCTGACTAGACTTGCGGCACTGAGGCGGCAAGCCGTCCGCCCATGCGAAGAGGTTCGATCCGCAGGGCGAGGCCGGTGCGATCATCGGTTTCCACAAACACGCCGCAAAGCGTGCCCTCGCCCAGTGCGGGCGCATAGCGGTCGCCAGGCAGCTGGGTGGCAAAGCGGCTGATGGAATTGTCCTTTTTCATGCCGATCACGCTGTCATAATCCCCGCACATGCCGGCATCGGTCTGGTAGGCCGTGCCATTCTCAAGGATCATGAGGTCCGCCGTCGGCACATGCGTATGGCTGCCGACAACGAGGCTGGCGCGTCCATCGCAATAATGGCCCATCGCCATCTTTTCGCTGGTGGCTTCGCAGTGCATGTCCACGATCAATGCATCGACGGCCACGCCGAGCGGCATGGAATCGAGTGCGCGATCGGCATGGTGGAAGGCATTCTCCAGCTGCTGGCGCATGAAAACATTGCCCTGGAGCTGCACCACGCCGACGCGCCGGCCGTCATCAAGAACGAAGACATGGGCCCCCTTGCCCGGCGCCTCTGCCGCATCGGGATAATTGATCGGGCGCAGCAGGCGCGGCTCGCGCTGGATATAGGTCATCGCCTCGCGCTGGTCCCAGGCATGATCGCCGAGGGTCAGGCAATCGGCCCCAGCCTGGAAAAAGTCCATGGCGATGGTTTCCGTCAGGCCGAAGCCGCCTGCGGCGTTCTCGGCGTTCACCACGACGAAGTCGAGCGATAGATCCCGCCGCAGGCCCGGCAGGTAGTCAAGGACGGCGGCGCGGCCGGGCTTGCCGACCACATCTCCAAAAAAAGCGAGTCTCATGCGGCTGATATGCGCCGCATCTGTACAAATGAAAAGGCGCGCCGGTGTGTTTGCCGGCGCGCCTTCAATCAGGGTCTGGGGTCGGCTTACTTCTTGTGTGTCGCCGAGAAGCCCAGATAGTCCTTGGTCAGCATGCTGGGATCTTCCATCGCCGCCAGGGTTTCAGCCGACAGCGGCTCTTCCGGGTTCAGCTTGATCGTCAGCGTGCCCGGATCGCTGATGAAGGCCGACACAGCCTGCGAAAGCTCGCTGACCATGGCCATGTCCACACCGGAGCCTTGGGCCATCATCGGTGCCATCTGGGCCATCTGGGCAACCTGCTGACGCATCTGCTCGGGATCCTGGCCGGACTGGGCCGCCGTCGCATTGAAGATGCGGTTCATCAGGCTGTTGTCCTTGATGGACAGTTCGAAGTCGTAGAAGTCGAGTTCGCTGATCGCGTTCTGGAAGGCCATCGGGTCGGGCTCTGCGCCTTCAGCCAGGGCGTCGAAGTCGAGTGAACTGGCGGCGGCCTTGCTGTAAGCGGCATAACCGCCAAGCTTGGCGCCGAAGGAGAATTTCGCGCCGTCGACCAGCTCGAAATAGTTGTCCTTCGCGTCCATCTCGACGATGTCGCTTTCCGGATCATAATCGGCGACGCTTGCGCCTTTGATCTCGACGCTTTCATAACCGACCATGCTGAGACCCTGGGCCAGGCCCGCACCGGCTTCGCCGCCATCGGGGTCAGCGTCCAGCGTCATAGAGAACGGCTTGGTCACGAACTTGACCGGCTTGCCATCGCTGTTGCGCTCAACGGAAGCATCCATCGACGGCATCTTGAAAGTTGCCCCGGCGGCTTCCAGCGAGAAGTTGTTCAGCGTGATCTTGTCGTAACCCGGTTCCATCGGATTTTCGTACATCTTGCTCATGACGGCAGAGGCCAGTTCGTCCTCATTGCCCATGTTCTGCTGGACGACTTCGAGGATGCCGAGATCAAGATTCGCCAGGGATACGCTGTCGAGGCTCATCTTGACCGGGACTTCTTCGCCGCCTTCGTCGGCCATGAAGTCGAATGAAAGGCCTGACAGGACGGCCTTCTTGGCCTTCTGGTCAACCAGGTCGCGAACCTCGAAGTTCGCGATCGAGAAGGTGCCTTCGCCATCTTCATCGGAGAAGGCGGCCGAGACGTCGCTGATCGACCAGGACGCAAAGCCGAGCATGTCGGCCGATGGGAAAGGCGCAGGTTCGCCAGCCCCGAAGCTCGAGGACAGCCATGCGGCCAGCTCCGGTGTCGGGTTCAGCACTTCGATCTTGGCGACCTTGACGCTGCCGGTGTCGTCTTCCGGGTCAGCGATGCTGATGCCGTTCAGAGTCATCCGCGAGAAGGAGGCCTTGTCGTCGACCATGTCGAGACCTTCAAACTCGAGCGAGCTGGCGGTCACGGCGGCGTCTTCATCGCCGGTAATCGTGACGTCTGAAAAGGTTGCTTTCGCGCCATCGACAGACTTGCTGCCATACTGGACGATACCGTCGCCGGAGTTTGACAGAGACATTGCCGTAATGACGGCATCCGCCTCAGCCGGGTCACCGGCACGTAGCGAAATCTCGCCAAGCGGTTCCTCGCCCGGCTCTGTCGTCTTGTTGCAGCCGGTCAGCACCGCGACTGCGGCGACACCGCAAAGAAGATATTTCATGAGTTGGGTTCCCCTAGAGTGTATCCATTGGCTAGAATCTATAGCGCCGTGAGTCGAGGATTAGCATGATTGGCGCCGATGACCAGACCGTGATCCTTACCTCGTCGTGCGGATTTGAGGTTCCAGTACGCATTGAGATCAATCCGCGGGCACGCCGCCTCATTCTCAGGCTGGATGAAAAGCGCCGAGAAGCGGTGGCGGTTGCGCCATCGAAGCGCCTCGCGAAAGATGCCGCGCGATTTGCCCGGGACCGGATCGACTGGGCCGCGAGCCGGCTTCGCGCCCTGCCGCCTCAGGTCCGGCTCGCCGACGGACAGACTTTCCGCCTGCGCGGGATGGACTGCCGGATCAGCCTGGACGGGCCAGGCCGGCGCGCCCGCCTTCTGGATGGCGACCCGATGACGCTTTCATTGCCAGGCGATGCCGGAACGATCGGCCGGCGTGCCGAGCGCTTTCTCAAGGCTGCGGCCCGCGAAGACCTGACACGGGCGGTCGAAACCTATTGCGGTGTCCTGGGCGTCGATGTGCGCCGTGTCAGTATCAAGGATACGCGCTCGCGCTGGGGGTCGTGTACCTCGGATGGCCGGATCGCCTTTTCCTGGCGCCTGATCATGGCGCCGCCGGACGTGCTCGACTATGTCGCTGCGCATGAGTGCGCCCACTTGCTGGAAATGAACCACAGTCCGCGCTTCTGGGCGCATGTGGCGCGCTGCCGGCCGCATTGGAAGCGCGAGCGCGCCTGGCTGCGCAAGCATGGCAGCGACCTGCACGCGGTCGCTGCCTAGTCGGCTTCATTCAGGCCTTGTCGCCTTCGGCTTTCAGCTTTTGCTCGCCATTGGTCTCGACCGGCTTGGCAGGCTGGGTCGTCGGCTGCTGGTCGGGGGCGAAACTGATGATCGTCGCGCCTTCACCGCCGCGCGCTTCACGGCTCGGGCCGAGGAGCACAAGCGTGCCGTCCGGCCGGATTTCCGCGACGAGGTCGCCCTTGGGCCGCTCGGCCAGGAATTGTTCCAGCGTATACTTGTCTGTCAGGCGCGTGCGCGAGAAGTTCCAGCCGCGATACTGGTCGCGGATCAGGCCGTCATAGGTCCGGCCCCGACGGATGAGCGTGCGGCCGCGCGCGGCCGAGCCCACGGACTTCTCGTCCACTTCATCGCCTTCAGACAGTGAAAGCTGGTAGACACGGTGGCGTCCGACTTCCGGGGCGAACTGGTTGCAGACCAGCGCATTGTGGGAGTCGTTGGTCGACAGGGCGACAACGGTTGCAAAGCGCGCATGGTCAAGCTTGATCTCGGCGTCTTCTGACAGGACTTCGCCGAGGAAAGTATCGAGCCCGGCCTCACGCGCTGGCCTGAGGCGGCGGTAATTGCTGTCGGCCACGATGACATCGATCTTGCTGGCTTTCAGGGCCTTGGCGAATTCTATGCTCCAGGAGTTTGCGCCCACCAGCAGCACGCCCGGTTTTTCGGCACGCGCCAAGCCCAGGCGGCGGGCGAGGGGGCCAATGGTAAACCCGTGCAGCACAACGGTCGTGAACACCATGGCGAAGGCCAGCGGTACGATCTGGTCGGCGCCTGAGAAGAAGAACCGGCCTTCGCGCGACAGGTCGACCAGCAGCGAGCCAAACAGGCCGGAGACGGCGACGGCCACGATCCCGCGCGGGGCGATCCAGCCAAGCAGCAGGGCTTCATTGCGGCTGAGTGTTCCAGCCGTCGCGATCCAGACGGAAAGCGGGCGGACCAGGAACAGCATGCAGACGAGGTAGAGCAGCGTATTCATGTTCAGCGCAGATGCAATGATCTGCGGTGTGAGGTCCGCCGTCAGGATGACGAACACGCCTGACACCAGGAGGACGGCGATATCTTCCTTGAACTTCCTGAGTTCCGAAAGGTCCGCGAGACGTGAATTGGCGAGCGTCATACCGTAGGCGGTCACGGCCACGAGGCCGGTTTCATGCTCGACTTCCTCGGCGATGGCATAGCAGAGGATGATAGAGGCAAAAATCAGCGGAGCCTTGAGGTATTCCGGTGTCCAGCCGGCCCTGAAGGCGCGCGACATGCCAAGCCCGAAGGCAATGCCAAGCAGAGTGCCGATCCCGGCCGCCATGAGGATCCACATGCCCGCCCAGAGCGTGGAATCGCCCTGCGAGGCAACGCGGACGATTTCATACGCGGCAACCGCGAAGAGGGCGCCAATCGGATCGTTGACGATGCCTTCCCACTTCAGGAACTGGGCTGGCCGGCCCGACAGCTTGGACTGGCGCATCAGGGGCATGATGACGGTCGGCCCGGTCACCACCATGACGCCGGCTATGACGATCGCGCTGGCCCAGTCGAGGCCTGCGGCATAGCGCGCTGCGAATGAGCCGAGCACCCAGGCCAGCGGGCCGCCGAAGAACACCATTCGCCGCACCGACGCACCGGCATCGCGAAGGTTCTCGAATTTCAGGATGAGCCCGCCTTCGAACAGGATGACGGCAACCGAGAGCGACACGATTGGGCGAAGCAGGTCACCAAAGGTTTCCGACGGGTCGAGGAGGGGCGTGCCGAAAAGCACCTGGAAGAGCGGGCCGGCGGCAAGGCCGGCAAGCGCCATGAGAACGATGGCCGGGGCCTGCAGGCGCCAGGCGAGCCATTGGGCGCCGAGGCCCAGCGCGCCAATAAGGGCGCAGGCGAAGATCAGGCTGTCGGAGCCTGCGGCAGCGAGGTGGAGGTTGAGATCTGGCATTTTCGTGATTGCGGAGCGGCCAGGTCAGGCCTTCGCGCTTTCAGGCTCGCGCGAGAAATCAAAACCTATCTCGCGGGTGCCGTATTCCCCTTGCTGATATTGATCCATCTTCGACTGGAACCAGTTCAGTACGTGCTGATATACATATTCGAACAGTGTCGCGGAGTCATCCTTCGTTAGCGGAAGGCTCAATTTGAAGGATTCCCCGCCCTGGATGTCCAGGATGAAGAAGTCGCCAATTTTCTGGCACTGGGTTGTGACCCGGATCCAGTCGGTTCCGCGGCTGACGCGCACAGCCAGTCCGAATGCAATCGGCCCAAGCGGGCGAAAGCCGCGCGGCGGCATCGAAAAGGCGTGATCACCATAGTCCTTGGGCTGGAATTCACCGGCAGGCGGAACAAGCCGGACGCAGATGCCGTCGGCGGCATCGAGATAGTCGCAAAGCCCGCCGCGAATTTCTTCGGCCATCTGACGCACGCGAGCGTAATTCTCGGCAGCGAGCGCCTGATAGGCTTCGACCGTGGTAATCAGCTCGTCAAAACGCGACATCCCAAGCTCCTCTGCCCTCAGTCACCGGCTAACACCTAGGGCGTCGCCACGTCAAAAACCAGCCACAAGCATCATTCTTTTCAAGGCGTTCAGGCGATGCGCCCGCGCATGCGCGGCGGGAGGCTCTCTATGGTCGAAAGCGAGGCGTCCATTTCTTCCACTGAGGGCCGCACATGGACGGGCAGGCGCGCCCGCGCCAGTTCGACCGCGGTCATCGGCGCATTGCCCTCATCATAGGCAAGAATAAGCGTCCGGATGGTCTCGAGATACTGCATGTCCTCATCCACGATCTGGCCGAACCGCGCGGCGATCGGGCCGACGACCCCATAAGCCAGGAAGACACCGAGAAAGGTGCCGAGCAGGGCGGCCGCGATCATGGGGCCAATGACATCGGGTGACTGATCGATGGCGCTCATTGTCTTGATGATGCCAAGCACCGCAGCGACGATACCCAGCGCGGGCAGTGTATCGGCAAGCGTGTTCAGCGCGGAGACGGCCCGGTGCCGCTCGCTTGCGGCCGTGGTCAGGCTTTCCTGCAGGTGCGGCGCCACAGGCGATCGCCCGCCCGGATTGAGCGACATCAGGCGGAAACTGGTCACGATCATCGACAGCGCCGTCTCATCGGCCAGAAGTTTGGGTCGGTTGGTGAAGACGGGCGAGGAGGCTGGCGCCTCGATATCGGCCTCGATGGCGACGATCCCGCCCCTTCGGGCGCGCCGCATCAGATCATGCATGCCGGTCAGCAGGTCGCCATAGTCGCTGCGGCGCCATTTGGGACCCTTCATCGCTATGACGAACCCGCCTGCTGCGGCTTTTGCGACTTGCGGCGAGTTGCCGATAAGCAGCGTGCCCGCCGCTGCACCGCCAATCAGGGCGAGCTCGAAGGGAAGCGCGTCGACGATCGCCGGGCTGCCGCTGAACGCGAGCGCGCCGATGATGATCAGGAAGACGGTGATGAGGCCGAGAATCTGCGTCATGAAGGGTCCGGTCACATTGGAATTCGCCAACACTGGCAGCCGAGGCTTTATATTGCGTTTCCACGGGATTGGCCGCTGCGTGCCGCAAGGTCGCTGCTTGATCTTTCCGGAACGGCAGCCGATGAGGAAGCATGTCGACTGAGACCATCCCAGACCCTGGACAGGACCGGCCCGACCGGCGCGGCGCGTTCCGGCTATTGTTCTTTGCCCTGCTCGCCGTCGGGGCTGGCAACACCATGCTGGTCAGCGCGATCCTGCCTCCATTGTCGCGCGAGATTGGCCTGCCCGACTGGATGGCTGGGGCGATCTTCTCGCTGTCGGCCACCATGTGGGCGATCACGTCTTCCTTCTGGGGACGGAAGAGCAATGACTGGGGCCGCCGCCCGGTAGCGGCTCTTGGCATGCTGGGTTTCTCAGTGTCGATGCTGCTTTTCGGCACGTTCGCCGCGCTCGCCATGGCCGGTCATATCAAGGGCGCCATTGCGATTTTCCTTTGCCTGCTTTTTTCACGCACGCTGTTCGGCCTGTTCGGTTCGGGCACCAACCCGGCTGCCCAGGCTTATGTCGCAGACCGCACGCGGCGCGATCAGCGAACCGAGGAAATTGCCTCGCTGACGTCGGGCTTCAGCTTCGGCGCCGTCGCCGGCCCGGCCTTCGCCGCGGCGGCTGGCGCTGTTTTCGGGCTGCTGACGCCGGTCTTCATGATCAGCGCGATCGCGGCCGTCATGTCATTCCTGATCTTCACCCGGCTGCCCGAACACAATCCGCCGCGGCGCGAGGCAGGCCTGCGCAAGGGCGGCAAGCGCGAGGGCGACGGGCTCTGGCGCGACCCGCGTGTCCTGCCCTTCCTGCTTTTTGCAATCAGTCTGTCGATCGTGACGGGCGTGCTGACCCAGACCTTCGCCTTCGCCATCATGGACAAGATCGATGTCGATGGGGCCGAGGCGATGCAGTTCACCGGGCCGGCCTATACAGTTGGCGCCGCAGGCACCCTGATCGCGCAGCTGGTGATCATTCCACGCCTGAAGATGACCAATCGCGAACTGATGGTGTCAGGCGCACTGATCCTGTCGCTCGGTGCCTTCCTGATCGTGCCAACGCGCGAATTCGCCGTGCTGGTGCTCGCGCAGTTCTTTGTCGGCATTGGCCAGGGCCTGGCCCGGCCGGGGTTTTCGAGCGGGGCATCGCTGGCCGTCGGGTCGAGCTTGCAGGGCAATGTCGCTGGTCTCGTAATTTCAGCCAATGGAATGGGCTTCATCGTGAGCCCGTTCTTCGGACCCTGGATGTACGAAAACGTCCATACCGCCGCGCCCTTTATTGGCGCGGGCGTGATGCTGCTTATGATGGCGGCTGCCGCACGCAAGGTGTTCCCGGCCAATCAGGTGCTCGAGGACGACCCCGATGATGAGGGGCCGGGACTTTTCGACTAGCTGGCCGCCGCCAGCACTGCGTCGAGAGCCGGTCTGGACGCATAGCCATCGGCGACCATGCCACGGTCCTTCTGGAAGTTCTGCAGAGCCTTTCGCGTGCCGCTGCCAGCGATCCCGTCAACCGGTCCGGCACTGTAACCAAGTTCGTTCAGCGTCTGCTGCAGCGTCATGACTTCTTGCGTGCTGAGACGTGGAATGTCGGTGGGCCAGACGGCGACGGGGCCTCTCTGGCCACGAATTCCGTCCGCCAGCAAACCAACCGCGAGGGCGTAGGAATTGGCATTGTTGTAGGTCTTGAAGACGTCGAAATTCCGGAACAAAAGGTATTTCGGGCCGGTTGCGCCAGCCGGCAGCCAGAGCTCCGCATATTCGCCATCATCCACGCCGAAGGCGCCGCCGCGGATCGGTGACAGGCCCAGAGAGCGCCAGGTCGACATGCGCCGGTCGTTGCCGTCTGCGTAAGCCCAGTCGAAGCCGGACGGCGCGAGTACCTCGATCCCCCAGGGCTCGCCAAGCTGGTAACCGGAAGCGGCCAGATAGTGCGCGGCCGAGGCGAGCGCGTCCGGGGCGTAGCTCCACACATCGGCGATGCCGTCGCCGTCGTAATCCTGCGCGTGGCTGAGATAGGTCGACGGCATGAACTGGGTCTGGCCCATTGCGCCGGCCCAGCCCGAACCGAGCTGCTCGCGCCGGGCGAAACCGTTTTCGACGATCTTCATCAGGGCAAGCAGTTGACCTTCCGCGAAACTGCGGCGCCTGCCCTCGACAGCCATATTGGACAGCGTGTTTGCTGCATCGTAGTTGCCGATATAGGAGCCGAAATTCGTTTCCATGGCCCAGATCGCGCTGATGGCGGCCCGATCGACGCCATAGGTCTCCTCGAGGACATCGAAAACCTCATCATACTCAGCGAGTTTCTGAGCGCCCGTCTGAAGCCGGGATTCGGTGACCGCGGTGCGCAGATAGTCCCAGATGGCCTTGGCGAACTCGGCCTGGTCGGCAATGCCGGTGCTTGCGACGTTCACGTCTTCGCTGAGATATAGTTCCAGCGGGCTGATGCCTTCCAGGATGGCGTAGACGACCGCCGGATTGCGGCCCTGCGCCTTGGCCCGGTCGGCGAAGTCCTCACGCCAGATATCCATGTCGCGATTGCCGGACGGGGTGAACGGGCCGGTCGCGCCGCTGAAAGCGACATCCGGCGTGCCGACAGGATCGCCCGGCGTTGGACCAGATGCTGGCGGTGTAGAGGGTCCGCTGCCCCCTGATGCGCCGTTGCCGGGTGTTGCGGGCTTTGTCTGCGGGGTCGCCGCGCAGGCGCCGATCAGCGCGATCAAGGCCGCGGCATAGACCCAGCGCTGCGGTTTTGAGGGAAGTCGCGTCATCTAGGGTACGTCCTTATACCGTTCTGGTGTGGTTGTGGCGTTGACTCTGCGGGGGCGTTTGATTATTCGAGCGCCTTTCGAGTTTCCACGATATCGCAGGGCCAGCCCCATGAAAGTCAAATCATCACTCAAAGCCCTGAAGACGCGCCACCGCGATTGTAAGGTCGTGCGCCGCCGGGGCCGTGTGTACGTCATCAACAAGACCGATCCTCGCTTTAAAGCAAAACAGGGTTAAGCAGAAGATGAACGTTCGTGGCCCGGGGAGCATTCCCTGTGCCTGAGCGCATCGTCCTGTTCGATCTTGGCAATGTTGTGGTGGATTGGCAGCCAATCCGCCTGTACCGCAAAATCTTCCCGACAGAAGAAGAGGCCCGCCGCTTCTGCGACGAGGTGTGCACGCTTGCCTGGCATGTCGAGCATGATCTTGGCGTGCCCATGGAAGAGAACGCCGCTCGCCTGAAAGCCGATTATCCGCATTATGCCGACGCGATCGATGCCTGGCGGCTTCGCTGGTTCGACATGTTCGACGGCTATATCGACGGGACCGATGATATCGTTGAGCGCCTCCACGCCGCAGGCCAGCCGCTTTACGGTCTCTCCAACATGCCGGCAGAAGTCTGGCCCGACATGCTTGAGGCCTTCCCTGTCACGAGGCGGCTTCGCGATGTCGTCGTTTCGGGCGAAGAAGGCGTGGTGAAGCCGGACAGGCGCATCTATGAGATTGCGCTCGAACGGATGGGGCATCCGGCCCCCGGCGATGTGTTTTTCATCGATGACAGCCTGAGGAATGTCGAGGCCGCGGCGGCGCTCGGCTTCGACGCCCATCACTTCAAGGACGCAGCTAATCTGGAAGCGGCGCTAAAGGATCGCGGCTTCCTGTAGCCGGCTGCCCCCACATCGCCGCAATCGGGCCTTGCCCGAGCCCTCTATAGGCTCATACTTATGCCCATGTTCCAGGCCCTCGCCCTTGCCAGCATCATCTTTGTCAGCGGACCGAGTTTCGGCCCGTCTGACGAGATGTTTGAAGAGCTGAAGAATGCCCCCACCGAGGAAGAGGCGACCAGTGTTGCGCTCGATATCTGGGCGGCCTGGATGGAGAGTGGATCTGCGGCGGCCGATCTTGTCATGGAGCGGGCCGTCACAGCGCAGTCGCTCGGCGACCTGGACCTTGCCCGGGAGCTGTATGACCGCGTTATCGCGATCCAGCCCGGCTATGCCGAAGCCTATAACCGCCGCGCCTCTGTCTTCCTGCAGCAGGAAAAGATGGGCGAGGCCCTGCGCGACGTGAACGAGGCGCTGCGCCTTGAGCCGCGCCACTTCGGCGCCTGGACCGGACTCGGCCGCGTGCTCGAGGAGCTGGGGGCCAGAGAAGAGGCGCTTGAGGCCTACAAGGAAGCCCTGAACGTACATCCGACGCTCGGCCCGGCGAAATCTGCCGTTGCAAGGCTTGAAAAAGAGCAGACCGGTCAGGGGCTTTGAAGCTGTTCGGCGCGCTTGTCTTCGTGCTGCTGGCGAGCAGCGTCACCGCCGCATGCGTGCATAGCGCGATCTATACAAGCCGCGCCGAGAACCGGTGGCCGGCTGCGGGCCAGCATGTCGATCTGGACGACGGCGCCGTCCACGTGATCCGCTCGGGCGAAGCTGGTCCTGTCGTCCTGATGATCCATGGCGCTTCCGCGAACGCCCGTGAGTTCACCTTTACACTGGCGCCGCGTCTCGATGAGGGCCATCGCGTCCTGATGGCGGATCGTCCGGGTCATGGCTATTCAGCGCGCCCCGATAACAGCAATGAGCTCGGTGTCCAGGCCGCGCAGATGGCGGGCGTGCTTGAGGCGCTGGCGCCCGGCGAGAAGGCCGTCATCGTCGGCCACTCCTTCGGCGGGGCTGTCGCGCTTCGCCTGGCGCTCGATTATCCGGGCCTTGTCGAAGGGCTTGTCCTGCTGGCGCCGGTCACCCACGACTGGGGAAGCGGCGGTGTGGCGTGGTACAATCAGTATGCCGGACCACCGCTTGTCGGGCCTGCCTTCGCGCAGCTCGCCCCGATCGCCGGACCGGCGCAGGTGAAGAACGGGATCGACGACGTGTTCGACCCGGGCGACGCGCCTGATGGTTATTACGAGGATGCAGGCCTCGGCCTGCTTTTCCGGCCCTCGGAGTTTCGCGCGAATGCCAGGGACGTGAATGCCCTCAAGGCGGAACTCGCCGCCCAGCAGGACCGGTATGGCGAGATCAGCGTCCCGGTCATCCTGTTTTCAGGGGCAAAGGATACGGTGATCAATCCGACGCTCCATGCTGGCAAGATCAAGCACCAGATCGCGGATTTCACACTCGTCCCGCTGGCCGATGGCGGGCACATGCCCCATCACTCGCACGGAGAAGCGGTCGCCGAAGCGATCCGCTCCCTCGCACGAGCCGGCGATCAGTCCTCGTCATAGGCCACGAGGCCGCTGGCCCGGCCCATGACGTGGAAAATCTCGTTCTGCTCGATCGTGCCGCGCACCAGTTCGGCGCCCGGGCCGCGCGCATAGAGCGGGACGTCCTCACCGGCATGGGTTTCCGAGCCCTGGAAGACCAGCGCCTGCTGGTGGAAATCCTTGTCGGTCGTGTCGACGCTGGTGAGATCTTCGCGGGCGCAATCCTCTTCGCCCGGCTTGCAGCCAGTGCTGCCATTGGCATAGCCGAGCGTGGTGTACGGCTTGCCATCATCGGCGCGCGCCATGCCGCCGGGGCCGTAGGCGACCTTGCCGAGGATGTCGTTGCCGCGGACCGGATAGCCCGCAATCGTAAGCGTGTGCGAGTGGTCGGCGGTGACGATGACCAGCGTGTCGTCCTCGCTCGTCATCTCCAGGGCGGCGGCGACGGCCTCGTCAAGCGCGGCCGTATCGCCGAGTGCGCGGGCGGCGTTGGTCGCGTGGTGGCCATGGTCGATCCGGCCGCCCTCGACGAGCAGGACATAGCCTTGCTCGCTGCGTGACAGGCGGGTGATTGCCGCGCGCGTCAGCTCCGCCAGCGAGGGCTCGCCAGCCGTGTCCCCGGCGCGGTCGAGCTCGTAATTCATGTGGGACGGCTGGAACAGTCCCAGCACCCTTGCCTCACTGTTGAAATCGGTCGCGTCGAAGCCAGCCTGATCGACGATAAAAGCCCGCTCGCCGGGTTTGGCGAGCCAGACGTCTGTCAGGTTCTTGCCATCGACGCGGCGTCCAGCCGGTTCGCCGGTTTCAGGATCGGTCACGCTCGCGGGCATGAAGGCACCGCGGCCACCACCAAGAATGACTTCGAATCCGTCACCGGCCGGCCATTCGATGAGCTGACTGGCGATGTCCTTGCAGCCGCTGTCTCCGACTTCGGCATCATCTTCCCAGTCGCGATTGGCGGCTTCGGAATAAGTGGCCGCCGGCGTGGCATGCGTAATACGCGCGGTCGATACGATACCGGTCGCAAGGCCGGCGGCTTCGGCAATCTCGAAGAGGCTGTCGGTGCCCTGTCCGTCCTGCGAGGCGCAATTGCCATATGAGACGCCCGAGCGAAGGCCGAGCGTGCGCGAACGCGTCTTAACACCGCTCAGCATGGCCGTGGCCGTCGAGGCACTGTCAGCGACCTGTGAGTCGTGGCTATACGTCTTGGAGAAGGCCGACCAAGGCAGGCTCTCCATGGCCAGCCTGTAGCTTTCGCCATCAAGGCCTTTTTGCTGGCCGGCATAGATCCGGCCCGCCGTGACGGTCGAGACACCCATACCATCGCCAATGAAGAGGATGATATTCTTTGCCTTCGGGGCGAAATCGTCTCCGGCGCGCTGAGCGACGCTGGCCGCGGCGGACGTGTAATAGCTGTCGCTGGACTGCTGCGGTGTTGTGCCGGCCCGCTCCAGTCCCGCAGGCGCGTTTGGCGCTGATGTCGCCGCCCGGTTTTCTGTCGCGCCGACGGAAGTCGCGCAGGCGGCAAGGGTCAGCGCCCCGGCAAGGGTGAAGAAGAGAATGCGCATGCGGGTCTCCCGATGAAGTGCGGACGGTCGTTTCATTGAGCGTTCCTAACGGCGTCTTGTAACGGTTTTGATTCAGGTGCGGCTGGGCGCCGGCGCGGGCGGCGTTGCGACATCCATATACCGAAAAGGATGAGCGCGGCGCCACCGCCCTGTATTGCGGTCAGTGACTCATCGAACAACTGCCACGATATCGCGGCCGCGACGACAGGCTGGATAAGCACAATGATCCCGGCGATCGCCGCTGGCGTGCGGCCGAGACCGGCTATGATGAGGCCCTGTCCGCCGATCTGCGCGGCAAGGGCAAGGAAGGCCGGGGCCACAAAGCCTGCCATTGCGGGCGGCATGAAGGATTCACCCGAGATGATGACCATGAATCCGGCGACGACGGCCTCGACAACGGTCAGCCAGAAGATCACGTCCATGGCACCGAGCCGGTTTCGCGCCAGCTTTGAGCAGAGCATGTAGCCCGACACCATGATGGCGGCGCCAATGGCAAGGACGTCGCCCCTGATATCGCTCTTGCCGCCTGGTTCCCCGCCGAGCGACAGGGCCGCCGCGCCGATCACGGCGACGAGGACTGCCGCGAACCAGATCGGCTTCGGTTTTTCCTTCAGGAACAGCCAGGCGATGAAGCCGACACAGACATTGCCGAGGTTGACGATGAAGGTGGCATTGGCAACCGTCGTCAGCGTCAGGCCCCAGTGCCAGAGGGCGATGTCTAGGGCGAAGAATGTCCCGGCCAGTACGACATAGCCATTGATCCTCGCGGGCATGCGACGCTCGATCGCCACCAGCAGGATGAAGAGAAGCGGAATCGCGAAGACGTAGCGCCAGAAGGCAATCGCCTGCGGCCCCAGGTGATCCAGGCCAAGGCGCAGACCAATTGGGGCGAGGCCAATGAATACGCCGCCCGCCAGCAGAAGCAGCGGGCCAACCCAGGCGCGAGGCGGGGGAAGATGCAGCTCGGTTTCGGTCATTCAAACTCCCGCCAGTCGGCGCACATCGTCGGGCGATAGACCGTCTTCCCGGAGACTCGCAAGGCTTTGAGATGCAAAACGTTTGGCGAGCCGCTTGCCATCCGGCCCCATGACGAGAGGGTGGTGCGTGTAGACCGGCTGTGGCCAGTCCATCAGCGCCTGCAGCAGAACGTGGATATGGGCTGCGTCCTTCAGGTCTTCGCCGCGGATTACGTGGGTGATGCCCTGAAGCGCATCATCATGCGTGGACGCGACATGATAGGCAGTGGGCGAATCCTTTCGGGTAAGATTGATATCGCCGTGGATGTCAGGCCTTGCCTTGATGGTCTGGTGTTCCCCCGGCTGCGTGATGAGCTCGAAGGATAGCTGGTCATAGGCCGGGCCGAGATAGTCCCTGCACTTCTCCAGCGACAGGCGCCAGGCAAAGGCATCGCCGCGATCCAGCCTTTCCGCTTCGGCATCGGCGGGCAGCGCTGAGCCGGTGAATGGTGTGCCGGGCGGCACGCCGGCAGCGGCCTGCTCATCGGCGATGTCGCTGCGGGACAGGAAACAGCGATAGGTCAGGCCGAGGGCGGTCAGGTGGCCCACGACGCGCTCATAGTCCTGGAAATGTTTGGACTGGATGCGTACAGGCCCATCCCACTCGAAGCCGAGCCAGGCAAGGTCTTCAAATATGGCTTCGGTATATTCCGGCTTGCAGCGGCCAGGATCGATATCCTCAATCCTCAGCAGTACCCGCCCGCCAGCGCGCCGGGCAGCATCCCAGACATGGAAAGCCGAGGCCGCATGGCCAAGATGCAGGTAGCCCGTCGGCGAAGGGGCAAAGCGAGTTACGAAAGCGGTCACACGCTCCGCCTAGCAGACTGCTCAGGCGCTGACACCTGTCGGCATCGGGCAGGACACGCCTGTGCCGCCAATGCCGCAATAGCCGCCGGGATTCTTGGCCAGGTATTGCTGGTGGTAGTCCTCGGCGTGGTAGAAGGTATCGAGCATGCCGATCTCGGTCGTGATGCCGCCGCGTCCGGCCGCTTTGAGGGCCTTTTCATAGGTCTGTTTCGATGCTTCAGCCGCAGCCAGCTGGTCCTCGGTCGTGGCGAAAATGGCGGAACGGTACTGCGTGCCGACATCATTGCCCTGGCGCATGCCCTGGGTCGGGTCATGGCCTTCCCAGAAGGCTTTCAGGATGGACGCGGTGGCGGCCTTCGCCGGATCGTAGATCACCCGAACAACTTCCGTGTGGCCGGTCAGACCGGTGCAGGTTTCCTCGTAGGTCGGGTTTGGCGTTTCGCCGCCAGCATAGCCAACCTGGGTGAGCCAGACGCCGTCCATTTGCCAGAAGATACGCTCCACACCCCAGAAACATCCCATTCCAAGGACGATTTCCTCAAAGCCTTCGGGCTTTTTCGCATCAAGGGGACGTCCATTGACGAAATGGATATCGGCGGTGGGGATTGGCTTGTCCCGACCGGGCAGGGCTTCGCCCTTTTTCGGCATGTCTGCGGGCTTGCGGGAAAAGAACATGGTCAGGCGTCCTTTGCTGGTCTGGGGCGTGATATGGGGCGAGTGCAGTAGATTAACAATCTCAGGCTTGCAGGAACAGGCAACCTTCCGATATAGACGCGCCCTTATGGTGAGGTGGCCGAGTGGTTGAAGGCGCACGCCTGGAACGCGTGTATACGGTAACCCCGTATCCAGGGTTCGAATCCCTGTCTCACCGCCAGTTTTCTTTCGAAATACAGACCTCTCTGCCAACCTCCAGGGCGAACGCCTGACGGGGCTGCGGCCCCTCAGCGACGGTCTTTGCCCTGCCGCGAGCGGTATTCGTCCAGTTCGGATTCCAGCCGGGCAATCTGCGCGTCGCGATCGGCCAGGACTGCCGCCACGCGCGCCACATCAATCCGTCGCGGAATATGCTGGGGGCAGTTTACGTCCCAGGCCGCAATATTGAACAGGATCGCACGTTCAGGCCGGCCTTTTCCGCCCTCAACTCTCAAGCGCGCCATGAGCTCCGGTTGATCCTCAACTACTTGCGCCGTGCCCCAGAGCTTCACGCGTCGCGCCTGCTCATAATCGATGAGGAAGATGAATGCCTGGGCGTTCTCCGAAAGGTTTCCGAGCGTGATGTATTGCCTGTTTCCGGCAAGGTCGGCAAAGCCGAGTTGCTGGTCCCCAAGCACTTTGAGAAAGCCCGCCGGTCCGCCGCGATGCTGGATATATGGTTGGCCTGCAGCGCTCGCGGTTCCAAGGAAGAAGCTGGTCTGTTCACTGATGAACCGGGCGAGATCCGGCGTAACCGTGGTCTGCCAGGGGTGGCTCGCTTCCATGCGGGCATAGGCCTCGCGTGAGCCCTTGGCGTCCTGCACCGCCTTCACGGCGGGTGAGAAGGCTATATCGCTGGGGACTTTCGGATGCTGCGCCACGATCAGAGCCCCAGCGCGCTCAGCGAGGGATGGTCGTCAGGACGCCGGCCTTGCGGCCAGAAGAATAGCCGTTCCTCCGGTTTGATCTGAAGGTCGTTGATGCTGGCGTAACGCTTGGCCATCAGGCCGCTTTCATCGAACGCCCAGTTCTCGTTCCCATAGGCACGGAACCACTGGCCGGTCCCGTCTTGCCATTCATAGGCGAACCGCACGGCAATCCGGTTATCCTCGAAGGCCCACAGCTCCTTGATCAGACGGTACTCATGCTCATTTCGCCATTTCTCGGCAAGGAAGGCGACAATCTCCGTGCGGCCGTTCAGGAAGTTGTTACGATTGCGCCAGCGGCTCGTCGGCGTGTAGGCGAGCGAGACGGCTTCGGGGTCGCGACTGTTCCAGGCGTCCTCGGCCAGGCGCACTTTTTGTGCTGCGGTCTCGGCTGTGAATGGGGGAAGCGGCGGGCGGCTCATCTCTGGCTCCATGATTTCAAAATGGCGGCGGGTACGAGACCCGCCGCCCTTGTGCGATGGTCAGGCGGCAACGCCCTCGGCAACGGGGAAGTCGATGTCGGTCCGGGCAACTTCATTGATGTAGTTGGTCCAGATGTTCAGGGCGACGTTCTGTACGATCTCGATGATCTGCGCATCGTCGTATCCAGCCGCCCGGACGGCGCTGAGGTCTGTATCGGCGACATGCCCGCGGCTCTCGGCCACCTTGAGGGCAAAGACCACAGCGGCATTGGCTTTGGGATCGGTCGATTTGCCTTTGCGATTAGCCGCAATTTCTTCTGCCGACAGCTTGGCGAGGTTCGTGCCGAGATAGGTGTGGGCGGAAAGGCAATAACCGCAGCCATTGTACTCTGCGATAGCCAGGGCGATCCGCTCGCGTGTGGCAGCTGGTAGGCGGCCTTTGCCGAGTGCGCCGGAAAGGCCGAGATAGCCTTCCAGTGCCGCAGGGCTCTGGGCGACAAGCCGGAACAGGTTCGGCGTGCTTCCGAGCTGCTTGTTGACCTGCTCCAGCAGGGGCCTCGATGCTTCGGGCGCGGCGTCGATCGTGGCGGGAATTTGAATACGGGACATAGGGGTCTCCTTGGGTTTGTCTTCGGGACCCCCAAGATATGGCTTCCAAAATCTGGATGTAGGCCGTATCAGTGGGATATAGCCTCTCAAAAAGTGGTAGAAATGGTCGACCGTCTCGACTCCATGTCCATCCTTGTCACGGCCGTCGACGCCGGCAGTTTCACGGCTGGAGCGCGTGAACTGGGAATGCCGCTGGCGACGGTCAGCCGCAGAGTGGCGGAGCTGGAGGAGAGGCTGGGCGCCCAGCTCGTCACGCGCTCCACGCGCGGCCTGGCCTTGACCGAAGCGGGCGTGACCTATGTCGCCGCCTGCCGGCGCATCCTGGAGCAGGTGGCGGAAGCCGAACGCGCCGCGGCCGGGGAGTTCAGTGCACCCAGAGGCCTCCTGACCGTGACCGCGCCGATCGTCTTCGGCAGAATTCACATGGTGCCTCTGATCACGGCGTTCCTGATGGCTTATCCCGATGTGGATGTTCGCCTGCACCAGGGCGACCGGATGGTCAGCTTCCAGGAAGAGCATGTCGACCTCGCTGTCCGGATCGGTCATCTGCCAGACAGCAGTCTCAGGGCGCGCCGGGTCGGTGCGGTAAGGGAGGTAGTCTGTGCCAGCCCGGCTTACCTCGCCGCGCAGGGGGAGCCAGCGCGTGCCGAGGATCTGGCGCATCATGATTGCATCACCTTCGAAAACCTGATGGGCGCGGATCGATGGCGGTTTGGTGACCGGCAGGTCCGGATCGGGTCGCGGCTGATTGTGAATACAGCGGATGCCGCGATTTGTGCGGCCGCGGCTGGTCTGGGGTTAACGCGCGTTCTTTCATACCAGGTCGCCGAAGCCGTTGCTGACGGACGCCTGAAAATCGTTCTGACCGGCGATGAACCCGAAGCCTGGCCGGTTCACCTACTCTATGGAGGCGGGATCCTGCCCCAGAAGCTGCGCGCATTCATCGATTTCGCCGCGCCACGCCTGAGCGCTGCACTGTCGGGCAATACCGGCTGAGGCGGAGCTGTTCCTCATCACCGCCACACGTCCTGCTCACGCTTGGGGCAACACGCTTATGTCGCCGCGGACCGATTTGATGGCCTCGGCGGACGTCGGCAGATACTGGAACCGGCCTTGCCGGCCAGCCGTTTCAATCCCGGCTCTCGCCAGCGCGTCGATCATCGAGTCACGCCGGAGCGCTGTTCCATGACTGTAGACTGGGTAGGCGAAGGCCGTGTGCCGGTGTCCCATAAGTTCCAGCTCGCCATCGAACAGGCCGAAGGCTCGGGCGGTGCTGCGGAAGTCTGCAAAAAGCGCCTCGGGCGTCTCTTCCGCCGAATCGGCGGTGACCTCGATGGACATGTACTCCCAGCCATCGGCCTTGCCATAATAGTCCGAGTGCATGGTGAGCCGCTTCCAGCGACCGGCCTTGTGGAAATTGTAGAGGATCAGCGAGTCGAAGCCGCGCTGGCCGCGAAACTGGCAGAACAGGGTATGCAGGCCTTTCGAGCGCGGGGCGTCATCGGCCTCAACGCCGGCCAGCTCGGCGGTTCTGCCAAGCGGCATCGTGCTGACAATCCGGTGGGCGCTCACCGGTTTGCCATCGATGCGAAGCGCGTGCCTGGCTTGCGCCGAGGCAGACCAGCCGAGCTGCGCACCAAGCCGGGTCTCGACCCCCATGCCGTGCAGCTGCCCGATGGCTGCGTCGTAATAGGCAGGAAAACCCGATTTGGGGCGCGCCACGCATTGCTCGCTGGCCAGGTGCTGGCGTTTGCCGAACATTTTCCGGAAAGATTGCGAGGCAAGACCGGAGAAGCTTGCGGCTCGCTCGACCGGGCGCATTCGGCTGCGAGCGAAGTCGTAATTGATCTCGTCAGCGGGAACGCCATAGAAGCGCTCGACATAGTTGAGGATGCCGCTGTCTTCCATCAGTGTCTGGCCAAGATAATACTCAAGGAAGGTCAGGGCGCTGCGGCGGGACTGGCCACGCAGGCGCATGCGAAGGAGGTCGCGGGCCATCCTTGCCTTGTGTTTGAGCGGGCGCGCCAGCAGATCGCCGCGAAGATCGATCGGGTAACGGGCGATGCGCATGTCGGGCGTCACCCGCTGCAGGGACCAGTTTACCGGAACAACAAGCTCCGACAGGCCGGGGAACATCTCGAACTGCGGATAACCGGTCCAGAAGAAGATGGCACCGATATCAAAGGAGCGGCCATCCAGATTGACAGAGATGTGATTGCCGCCTGGCGTTTCATACTCATCGACGAGCAGGACGGACCGGCCGGACCGCACGAAGTCGTAGGCCAGTGTGATGCCGGAAATACCCGCCCCGAGAACAACCACGTCATAGTCAGCCTGCTCCGGCAGGGCGGACACGTTGTTGCCGCGCGTGCTCGCGTTTAAGTCCTTCACCGCAAAGGTCCCCGGAATGTGCCAGAAGATTTCTCTTCTATTGCATTTGCAGGGTTTGTCGCGCGCAAACTCCGGAGAGGGGAATTCCAATCCAGCGTTTCACGTCAAGCGATCCTGGAATAGCGCCGGCAGGCGCTAGAATGATGTGGCCTGCCGGACGCCCGATAGGATCAGGGCTTGTCGTAGGTCAGGATGCCCCAGCTGAGCCAGCCTGACTTGCCGCCATCGACCCAGGCGCCAAGCCCTTCGATCATCCGGTCGGCATAGTCGTCGGAAACGAGGCCCTTAAGCTCTTCGCGGCGCGAGATCAGCTCTTCACGGACACGGCCATAATGAGCGGGCAGCATTTCGGCGAGCTCCTTGCGCGGGCCTGGTACAAGTCCGGCGCCGGATGCGGCCTGATCGTAGAAATCGATCGAGCCGAGGCTGGACAGGTGAATGCGGTCGAAGATCGGTTGCAACTTATCCGCCGGGGCATTGGCCGTCTGCAGGATATCGGTGAAGATCAGCCGTCCGCCGGGTTTCAGGATGCGCTCGCATTCCACAATGATACGCTCGCGGTCCGCCCCATGCAGGAAGCTGTCCTGGCTCCAGACAATGTCGAAGGCTTCATCGCGGGCCGGTACATCATCGAAGGAGCCGTGCAGCACATCGATACGGTCGCTGAGGCCGGCCGCCTCATTCTTCTCCCGGTTGATCCGGTTCTGCGTCTCGGAAATGTTGACGCAGACGACCTCCCGCGCGCCCGCTTCGCGAACGAGATAGCGGGCCGAGCCGCCATAGCCTGCGCCGAGATCGGCGATGCGGGCGGCCTTGCCTGCCGGACCCATCATCTTCGTCATGGTCTCGACTGTCCGCCGGCTTGCTGTCGCGATCGCCTCGTCCGACGATTCATAGAGACCGATATGGATGTCTTCGCCGCCCCAGATATTGAAATAGAAGCGGTCAGCGTCGTCGCTGTCATAATAGTCTTCAGCGACGGCGACGTCTTCGGCGCGTGTGTCAGTCTTCATCGCGCTTCTCCGCTATGTGAATGAAGAAGTCCGGCTCGCTCTCCTCGAAGTCCGACTGGAAGTCGCCATAGGTATGAATCTTTTCGAAACCGGCTTCCTTGAGCAGCTTCATCACGTAACGCCGACGCAGCGGGAACATGTTCAGATTGTACTGTGACCCGTCCGGGAAACTGTAACGGAAGCGGGCAAGGCCCTCATCGACATATTCCGGCTCGGCGACGACGTCCTTGCCGCAATAATAGTATTTGTGTTTCGGCTTGTTCGCAGCCTCATTGTCGAGCAGCAGGTCATAATTGCGCTGGTCGAGGATCAGGATGCCGTCATGTTTCAGCGCGGCGTAGAACTCCGCCAGAGCCTTCCGGCGGTCGAGTTCGTCGTGGATATGGGTAAAGGAATTGCCCAGGCAGATGATCGCATCGAACTTGCCCTTGATATCCTTGTTGAGCCAACGCCAGTCTGCCTGGCAGGTCTTGAGGACCTGGCCGCGCTTTCCGGCATTCTCGAACGCCTTCATCAGCATTTCGGCGCTGCCGTCGACGCTGGTGACATCGAAGCCTTCTTCCATCAGCCGGCAGGAGTGAAAGCCTGTTCCGGTCGCGACATCCAGAACGGTGTGCTTGTCGCGTGCGCGCAGGATGTCGACGAAGAACTGGCCCTCGCCTTCCGCGCGGGAATCCCAGTCGATCAGGGAGTCCCACTTGTCGACAAAACCTTCGATGTATTCTTCCTGATAGTGATCTGTCTCGCGGACAGCCAGCGGGTCGTCACCGTATTTCTGTTCGGTGTTCACCGCCGTTTCGGTGCTGGACGCAGATGCCATGATCGCTCCTTCTCGCAGTTCAGGTTTTCGCAGTGAGGTGGGCGACCCGAATGGGCGCGCCGGCCAAGGACCTCACAATCAAATCCAGTGTGGCGGCTCACGCGGCTTGCGGCCGCTGGCCACACGTTTCACGTCTCAGAAATAGGTCGAAAGGTCAAAATAGTTTTGAGCGCCAAGGCTTCGGGAAATGCTTCGTTTTTCACGCTTAACGCGTGTGCCGAAGCTCCCAAGTTTCTGGCGGGAAAATAAAGCATATTAAAAACAACGTATAAAAAGAGATCGCGCTTTTCGCGGTAAGTTGCAGATATAAACTGTGAAACAACCAAGAATTTTTTGCGTCAAAGTATTTTGCGCGGTTTTTGGGCAGGATTGGGCGCAAAACGGCATGAATTGGCGGGCGCGATAACTAATCTTCGAGCGACTCCCGCGCGAGTCCCAATTCGGCGAGAACGTCTTCGGTGTGTTGTCCGAGGCGCGGCGCTGGGGGGATTTCGCGCTTTGGCAGCCCCGAGAATTTGAGCGGCGGCTGCACTTCCCAATAGCCGCCCTCGCTCGGATGCTCCCGGCGCTGGAAGAAATCGATCGCCTTTAGGTGAGGGTCGTCCTGAACTTTGGAGATATCAGTCGCATTTGCCGCAGGAATGTCCGCATCGGCCAGTTTGCGCAGGATCTCTTCCGACGTGTAGTTCACGAAATGGGCCTGCACGCGTGACATCATGTAGGCCTGATTGTAGTAGCGGCCCTTATAGTCGGAGATCCGATCATCCTCGAGTTCTTCTGGAGCCTCGATGACATCGAAAAGTTTTACCCATCGGCTATCGATGTAGGGCGCGATGGCGACCCAGCCATCCTTGGTCCGGACAGGCTGGCGGGCCGGGTCAACCTGGCGCTGGTAGCAGTGCGGCCCGACGGGCGGATCGAAGGTCGCCTCGTAGAAATGTTCCTCGAACAGGAAGCTCGTCACGCATTCCAGCATTGGAACCTCGACGTGGACCGCCTCTCCGGTCCGGTCGCGATGCCTCAGAGCCGCCAGTGCCCCGTGGACGGCGTGCAGGCCGGAGACCTTGTCGGCAAAGGCGGTCGGCAGGAAACGCGGCGCCTCATTGCCGTCGACACGCGGTAGCAGGCTTGTCGCGCCCGATAATGCCTGGATCAGGTCATCATAGGCTGGGCGGCCCGCATAGGGCCCGTCCGTGCCAAAGCCGAGACAGTGGACGTAGACGATATCGGGCTTGATGGTCTTGACCTCCTCAAAGGTCAGGCCGAGACGGGCCACGGCATCGGGCCGGATATTGTGGATGAAGACGTCACTGGTCTCGAGCAGCTTGCGCACAGCGCGCATGCCGGCCTCCGATTTCATGTCCCAGACAACAGAACGCTTGCCGCGATTCACGGTCAGATGGCAGGGGCCCATGTCCCGATTGTTGGCCGGTTTTCCAACCTGGCGGAAGGCGTCGCCCGTTTCCGGCTCAAGCTTGATCACGTCGGCCCCAAGGTCGGCAAGTGTCTGCGTCGTGTAGGGTCCGAACAGCACGGTTGTCATGTCGGCTACACGAATTCCGGACAGGGGGCTAACGGCAGGCATGTGAAACTCCGTTGTCTGTACCCGGCCATTTTGCCAGCGCGGCGCGGTTCGTAAATGCCTTGCGTTTCAGTGACGCGGCGTCAACACGCCTGTGCCTCCTGTGCCTCCTGTGCCTCCTGTGCCTCCTGCGCCTGAAACTGTGCCCGCAAGCGCTTTACGGCCCCATTTGCTTGACTCTCCAGTGTGCCCGCGCCAACCAGCGCGCCATGGCAAAGGTGAAGATTTGTGGCGTGCGGGATGAAGCGATGGTCCACGTGGCGGCTGAGGCCGGCGCGGATTGGATTGGTTTCAACCTTGTGCCGAAAAGCCCACGCTTCATTGCCCCGCATGGCGAGCCCGTACCTGAGCGCCTGACTGACCTCCTGAAGGTGTCTGCAGAGGCGCAGCTGCGATCGGTCGTACTCGTCGTCGATCCCGACATCGCTGTCCTGAAATCGCTGACCGATACGGTGCGGCCAGACGCTATTCAGCTGCACGGGCAGGAAACGCCGGAATTCGTCGCAAAGCTCAGGGCCGCCATGCCGAAAGACACAGAAATCTGGAAAGCCGTTGGCGTTGAGAACAGGGCCGACCTCGAAGCTGTCGCACGCTTTGTATCCGCCGACAGGCTTCTTATCGATGCGAAGCCCCCAGAGGGCGCTGATCGGACCGGTGGGCATGGCCAGGCTTTCGACTGGTCTATCCTGCAGGGCTGGGCCGCGCCGAAGCCCTGGATGCTGGCTGGCGGGCTAACACCCGAGAATGTCGCGGCCGCCATCGCTGCAACAGGTGCAGATGCGGTCGATGTGTCCTCTGGTGTCGAAAGCGAGAGGGGCGTAAAGGACGAGGTCTTGATCCGCAGCTTCATCGCTGCTGCGAAGGCCGCCTGACGGGAGCGTCAAATGAACAAGCTTAACACATGGGCACAGTGGCCTGACGAGAAAGGCCGCTTCGGCGAGTTTGGCGGACGCTATGTCGCTGAAACGCTGATGCCGCTTATCCTCGAGCTGGAAGAAGAATACCGCGCCGCCAAGAAGGATCCGGCCTTCGCCGCCCAGATGGACGATTTCTGGGAGCATTATGTCGGCCGCCCGTCGCCGCTCTATCATGCCGAGCGGATGAGCGAGCATTTCGGCGGACCGAAGATCTACTTCAAGCGCGACGAGCTCAATCATACCGGCTCGCACAAGATCAATAACTGTCTCGGCCAGGTGCTGCTCGCCCTGCGCATGGGCAAGACGCGGATCATCGCCGAGACCGGCGCCGGACAGCACGGCGTTGCAACGGCGACGGCCTGTGCCCGTTTCGGCCTGCCCTGTACCGTTTTCATGGGCGCGACCGATGTCGTTCGCCAGAAGCCGAACGTCTTCCGGATGAAGCTGCTTGGTGCCGAGATCGTTCCGGTCTCTTCCGGTACCGGCACGCTGAAGGATGCCATGAACGAGGCGCTGCGCGACTGGGTCACCAACGTCCACGACACCTTCTATGTCATCGGCACCGCCGCTGGCCCGCACCCCTATCCGGAGATGGTGCGCGACTTCCAGTCCGTGATCGGCAAGGAGGCGCGCCGCCAGATGCTCGAACGCGAAGGCCGCCTGCCGGACGCCGTCATGGCCTGTATCGGCGGCGGGTCCAATGCGATCGGCCTGTTTCATCCCTTCATCGAGGATGAGGGTGTGCGCCTGATCGGCGTCGAGGCGGCCGGCCATGGCATCGAGACCGGCGAGCATGCCGCCGCCCTGAATGGTGGCCAGCCCGGCATCCTGCATGGCAACAAGACCTACCTCCTGCAGACCGATGACGGCCAGATCATCGATGCGCACTCGATTTCCGCCGGGCTCGACTATCCCGGTATTGGTCCGGAACACGCCTTCCTGCGCGACACCGGCCGGGCGGAATACCTGACCTGCACCGACAAGGAAGCGCTTGATGCCTTCCAGCTTTGCACGCGTCTTGAGGGTATCATTCCGGCGCTTGAGCCCGCCCACGCCATCGCCCGCCTGGGCGAGGTTTGCGACAGCCTCGGCAAGGATGGGCTGCTGATCATGAATCTCTGCGGGCGCGGCGACAAGGACATCTTCTCGGTGGCCGAGCATCTGGGCATGGATATCTGATCTTGATCTCGCACGTCACGCTGGGGACGAAGAACAAGGCAGGAGCGCGAGCGTTTTATACGCCTGTCATGGCAGCGCTCGGCTATCCGCCGCGCGACCCGGCGAAGTCAAAGCAATTCGTCATGTGGACCGGGCGCGATGGCGGACGGCCCTTTTTTGTACTGGCGGAACCGTTTGACGGACAGGAAGCATCCTCTGGTAACGGACAGATGATCGCGCTGCTGGCACCGAGCCGGGCTGCTGTCGATGCTGCGCATGCTGCGGCGCTGGCAGGCGGGGCAGGGAATGAGGGCAGTCCTGGTTTTCGTCCCCAGTACCATGAGAACTATTATGGAGCTTACTTCCGGGACCCTGACGGCAACAAGGTGTGCGTCGTCTGCCACGATCCAGAATGAATGGGCAGCTTAAGGACATGAAGGTGATGGAATCGCAGATGTTCGCCCGAGATTGCGCCTAAACCGGGTTTCTGCATGCCCGGCGGTGTGCAATATCGGTGATCAGATTAGGATAACCGCTAGAAAACCGGCTGATTTCAACATGACCGAAGCCCTCCTCATCCGTATTACCTGCCCGTCGAAGGACGTGGCCCAGAAGATCGCCGATGCCTCCGTTGAGCAACGGCTCGCCGCCTGTGCCAATATCGAAGGGCCCGTGACCTCGACCTATCTCTGGAAAGGCGTTGTCGAACAGGCCTTCGAGCATGTTCTCTGGCTGAAATCGGTTGCGCCGTGCTGGAACGCGCTGGAAACCCTCGTCAATAATATCCACCCCTATGATGTCCCGGCTATGGTCGCGATGCCGGTCAGCCAAATGCCGGCACCCTTCGCCACCTGGCTCGACGAGAATACGAAGGCGCCCGCACAGTAATGCCCACACAGAGAATTACCGACCGGTTCGACCGCGTGCGCGCCGAGAAGCGGGCCGCACTCGTCACCTATGTCATGGCGGGCGACCCGGATCTCGAAACGAGCTATCAGACGCTGTGCGCTCTGCGCGACAATGGCGCCGATATCATTGAGCTGGGCGCGCCCTTTACCGACCCCATGGCTGACGGTCCGGCGATTCAGCTGGCCGGACAGCGCAGCCTGAAGGCCGGAACGAAGCTGGCCGATGTCCTCGCCCTCGCAAAGCGGTTTCGCGCCGAGGACAAGGAAACGCCGCTCATCCTGATGGGATATGCCAATCCGGTCTTTCATATGGGCTATGCCGCGTTTGCCGAATCAGCCGCCGATGCCGGGATTGACGGGACGATCCTTGTCGACCTGCCGCCCGAGGAAGATCATGAGCTGCGCGAAGCCTATGAAAAATATGGTATTTCCGTCATTCGTCTGGCCACGCCAACCACGACGGAAAAGCGCATCGCCAAGGTGGCCGAAGGCGCGTCCGGTTTTCTCTATTATGTCGCTGTTGCTGGCGTAACTGGTGCAGGTTCAGCCGATCCGGAAGACATTCGTGAAGGCGTCGAGCGGGCCCAGAAAGTCTCCGGTCTTCCCGTCTGCGTCGGGTTCGGCGTGCGCACAGGTGAACAGGCGGCCGCCATGGCCGGTATCGCTGATGGGGTTGTGGTTGGCACCGCTTTCGTGGATCATGTGCGCTTGGCTCTTGAGTCAGGAGACACTGGCAGTATAGCCGGGCGGATTGGGGGGCTGGCCAAAGAGTTGTCGACCGCGCTCAAAGGCGTATCGTCGTAACTATAACGTATTGGACCATTCAGGGAGTCCAGCGAAATGAATTGGCTTACGAATTTCCGCACGCCGGGATTGAAGACATTCTTGTCCTCGAAGAAAGACACCCCGGACAATCTCTGGGTGAAGTGCCCGAAAAGCGGGGAACTCGTCTATCGCTCCGACCTTGAGGAGAGCTGGTATGTGACGCCGGCTGGCGCGCATCTACGGATTTCGCCGCGCCGCCGCTTCCGCCTCCTGTTCGATCAGGAGCGCTGGGAGCCGTTGCAACTTCCGCCTGTTGCGCAGGACCCGCTGAAGTTCAAGGACGACAAGCCCTATCCCTCCCGCCTGAAAGCCGCGAAGGCGAAGATTGCCGGGCGCGAAAAGGAAGAAAGCCCGGAAGGCAGCCCGCCGGTTGCGCAGGATGACTGCATGGCCGCCGCCTTCGGCCGGGTAAATGGCAAGCCGACCGTGATCCTGGTGCAGGACTTTGCCTTCATGGGCGGTTCGCTCGGTATGGCGGCAGGCGAAGCATTCATTGCCGCGGCCCAGCTGGCCGTCGCCCGCAAGGCGGCGTTTGTTGTCTGCACCGCTTCCGGCGGCGCCCGGATGCAGGAGGGCACGCTATCCCTGATGCAGATGCCGCGGACCACGCTCGCCATTTCCGAGGTCCGCGATGCCGGCCTTCCCTATATCGTTATTCTCACCGATCCGACCTCCGGCGGTGTTTCGGCCTCCTATGCGATGCTGGGCGATGTCCATATCGCCGAGCCTGACGCAATGATCGCCTTTTCCGGCCCCCGCGTGATTGAGCAGACGATCCGCGAGAAGCTGCCGGAAGGCTTCCAGCGCTCGGAATTCCTCCGCGAAAAAGGCCAGGTCGACATCGTCTGCGACCGGCGCGAGATGAAGGATGTTCTGGGCCGTATCCTCCGGCACTTGTTGCCCAAGCGCGCTTCCGAAAGCACGGCCATCGGACCGGTGAACGCACCCTCCGCAGACGTGCCAGCGCCGCAGAAAGACAAGAAGGCCGGCAAGGGTTGATTGACGCGCAGCTGGGCGTCGAAGCGGCGCTTAAACGGTTTGAGCGATATAATCCGTCCGACCGGATCTTGGCGCTTGACCGGCTGCTCGTCGTGCTGGAGACGCTGGGCAATCCGCATCTCGACCTTCCCCCGACAATCCACGTCGCCGGGACGAACGGGAAAGGCTCCACTGTCGCCTTTATCCGCGCCATGGCCGAGGCAGCGGGGCTCACCGTCCACACGGCCACATCGCCTCACCTCGTCCGCTTCAATGAGCGCATCCGGCTTGCTGGTACCCTGATTTCAAACGATTATCTCGTCGACTGCCTCGAGCGCGTCGAGGCTGCCCTGCTCGGTTACCGGCCGATCACCCATTTCGAGGCGGCGCAGGCGGCGAGTTTCCTCGCCTTTTCCGAGACACCGGCCGACCTTCTGGTCCTTGAAGTTGGCCTGGGCGGGCGCTTCGATGCCTCGAATGTCATTACACAGGCAGCCTGTTCGGTCTTCTGCCCGATCGACCTCGATCACCAGCAATTCCTCGGCAACACGATCACCAAGATCGCGACCGACAAGGCCGGTATCCTGAAGCCCGGCTGCCCCGCCGTGTCCGCGATCCAGGGCAGCGAGGCAGAGGCCGCGCTGAAGGCCGAGGCGGCGAAGCTCGGCACCGTGATCGACTTTGTCACCGCCGCCGAAATCGCCGCCATCGAGCCGCCGCTGGGCCTTGCCGGAGAGCACCAGTTCGCCAATGCAGCGCTGGCGGCGAAAGCACTGAAAACGTCGGGACTTCAAGGCATTACAGACGACGCGATCCGCGCCGGCGCCGCCTCGGCCCACTGGCCCGCCCGGATGCAGCGCCTCTCGCCGGGCCCGGTCACGGCGCTTGCCGATGACATGCCGGTCTGGCTCGACGGGGGACACAACCCGCATGCCGGGCGCGCCCTGGCCGGGGTGCTCGACACGCTCGACCGGGAGGAGCCGGCCAAGCGGACGATGCTGGTCTCGGCGATGCTCGCCAACAAGGATGCAGCGGGCTTTTTCGCGGCGCTGAAGCGCCCCGGCCTGCGCGTCTTCACCTGCCCGATTACCAATAATGACAACAGTTTCAGCCCTGAGGCGCTGGCCAGTGCGGCGCGGGATGCGGGGGCCGAGGCCGAAGCCCACCAGGGCTTCGAAGCGGCCATGAAAGCGGCGGTCCGGGCCGGGGCGGAGCGTATCCTGATCTGCGGCTCGCTCTATCTGGCGGGAAAAGTCCTCGCCCTGAATGAAGAGCTGCCAGCCTGAACGTCCCCGGAAATTCCCCCGGGGCGGCACGGTACTAAAACAGTCTGATTCCAGTACAATTCCGGTACATTTTCAGTCTGATTCCGGTCTGGTCCCAGAAATGAGCCTCACTCCGCCGGCGCGTACAGCCACACGGCCGCTTCGGCCGCCCATTCCTGGCACAGCCTCGGGGCGTCCTTGAAATATTGCTGGCGGGAGACCTGGTACTCCATGCTCTGTCTCATCTGCTGCATGCGCGCCTCGGAGAGCGGCAGGTCCTTGGCTTTCATGAAGTCGCCAAGCGCGCATTGCGGAAAGGCTTCGGGCCAGTCGCGAACATAGATGCCGCGCATTGTGCCACGGCCATAATAGACTTCGCCGCGCTGGGCGGGCGTGAGGTCGTCGCGCTCCAGCATCGCCGTGAAGGCGGTCTCGGCGCCGGACTCAGGCTTCGAATTGTAGGCCGCATTCCAGAGCGTCTTGAATTCGGCATCTGATAGTGTGGTTGGCTCTGGCGCAGGCGCGACAGTTTCGGTGGCGCAGGCGGCTAGGCCCAGCAGGGCCAGTGGAACGACAAGCGATTTCATTTTCCCCTCCCGGTCGTGATTCACCAAGATTGCCAGGTTTCGCCCGGTGGGCAAGCCGCGAAAGCGAATAAGGGATTCCCCGAAGCGCGCTGCGCGCTCGCCGGTGCTAGGCTTCGCCCGATAAACGAGCCGAATGGCCCATGCGGAGGAGAGGAAAATGACCGTCAACACAATCGCCCCAGATACGCTCAAACTCCTGATCACGGGGGGCGCGCGCGGCATTGGCGGGGCGACCGCCCGCCTGCTCGCCGAGGCCGGGGCGCATGTGATGATCGCCGACGTGCTCGACAAGGAGGGCAAGGCGCTCGCTGCCGCGCTGGGCGACAAGGCCGTCTACCATCACCTCGATGTCACGCGCGAGGCGGACTGGCGGTCTGCGGTGAAGGCCGCGACCAAGGCGTTTGGCGGGCTCAATGCCCTGTTCAACAATGCCGGGATCGCCGATTTCGCGAGCGTCGAGGCCTGCTCGCCGGAGGCGTTCCGCAAGCTGATCGACATCAACCTGACCGGCGTCTTCCTTGGCCTGCATGTCTGCGCCCCGGCGCTGCGCGAGGCGGGCGGCGGGGTGATCGTCAACACCTCCTCGACGGCGGGCCTGCAGGGCTATGGCGGGCTTGCCGCCTATGTCGCCAGCAAGTGGGGCGTGCGCGGGCTGACCAAGGCGGCGGCGCTCGATCTTGCCGATGGCGGCATCCGGGTGGTCTCGGTCCATCCCGGCCCGATCGCGACCCCGATGACCGAAGGCATGGGCAATGAGGTGGTCGCCGCCCAGCCCCTGCCGCGCTTTGGAGAAGCCAGGGAGGTCGCCCGCATGGTGCGCTTCCTGATGACCGAGGCGACCTTCTCGACCGGCAGCGAATTCGTCATCGACGGCGGCGCGGTAACCGGCCAGGTCCTGCCGCTGCATGAGGAAGGGTAGGGGCGCAGAAACACATCTCCGCAGACCCCTGTGAAAACAGGGGTCCAAGGTGTGAACGCTTGTTCTTGGGGGGCCGTGTGCACTTTGGGTACCTGCTTTCGCAGGTACCGGCGGAGAGGTAGTGGCCACGCGGCTCAGTGGTTTAGCTTCATGTAGAGATCCAGCCACTCCGGATTGCTCGCCTCGATCAGTTCAATCTTCCAGACGCGCTTCCATTTCTTGATCTGGTATTCGCGCGTCTTGGCGGCATCGCGGGTCGCATGAGGTTCGTACCAGACAAGCCGCGTCACGCCATATTTGCGCGTAAAGATGGAGCCTAGGCCGTTCTTGTGCGCCCACACGCGTCCGGAGATGTCGTCGGTATGGCCGGTGTAGAGCGTGCCATTCTTCTGGCTCGCGAGCATGTAGGTGTAGAATGGTTTCACGGCCTCCCTCTCCGCAGACCCCTGTGAAAACAGGGGTCCATGGAAATAGTGGCAAGGCAAGCACTCACATCGAAATCCGCACCATGGATACCTGCGTTCGCAGGTATCTGCGGATACGTGTGTCTTCAGCTTCTAAGCGTTCTTGATCGTCAGGCCGCCATCGACGGGGATGAATACGCCGTTCAGGAAGCTCGCGGCCGGCAGGACCACGGACAGCGTCATGTTCGCCACTTCTTCCGGGATGCCGTAGCGGCGCAGCGGGACGCGGCGCTTGGCGTAGATGGTCTTGTGTTCTTCCGGGATGCCGGCGGTGATGCCGGTGCGGATCGGGCCGGGGCAGATGCAGTTGACGGTGATGTCGGTGTCCTCGTCGCGGCCAAGGTCGCAGGCGAGCCCGCGGGTAAGCCCGATCACACCATGCTTGGCGGCGACATAAGGCGAATTGCCGGGCGTTGCGCCGAGGCCTTCGGTCGAGGCGACGTTCACGATGCGCCCGAACTTCGCCTTGCGCATATAGGGCAGGGCGGCGCGGATGGCGCGCTGGTGGCTGGTCAGCATGACATTGATGCTGGGGCCCCAGCTGTCCTCATAGCTCTCCTCGGCGACATCGGCGGGGATAGCGAAACCGGCATTGTTGACGAGGATTTCCAGCCCGCCGAAATGCTCGGCGGCTTCCTTGACGACGCGCTTGATGGCCTCGGCGTCGCCAACATCCATGGCCCAGCCCTTCACATGGTCGATCCCGGCGGCCTTGATCTCGTCGACCACCTTGTCGACGGCGTCCTGCCTGAGATCGGTGACGGCGACATTCGCGCCCTCATGCGCGAACAGGTGGGCGGTGGCCCGGCCCATGCCGGAGGCCGCGCCGGTGATGAGGGCGGTCTTGCCTTTGATCGAGCGGGATAGCGGCTGATAGGGCTCCATGGGACGGTCTCCTCCAATTTTTTCTTCACCCGTGAAGTAAATGCGCAGGCGCGCGGCGTCCATGGGGAATTTGTGGGGAGGGTGCTCTCCAGGCCGTCATCCCGGACAAGCCTTCAGGCTTGGTCCGGGACCCAGATCAAGCAGACACTATAGACGAGCTGGGTCCCGGACAGCGCCTTCGGCACATCCGGGATGACGATGTGAGAGGGGTGGACTTCCTGAAGGGGCCGGTGGGAGATGGGCACCACGGTCAAGCCGTGGTGAAGCGTTTCAGGAGGCTTGAACAAAGAAAAAGCCCGCCGCGGCGGACCGGGCGGGCTTTTGGATTTCGTTGCCTGGTCAGAGCGCGCGGCTTAGGCGCTTTCCTTGATCCATTCGGCGATGCGTTGCTTCGACATCGCGCCGAGATGCGTGGCGGCGACCTTGCCGTCCTTGAACATCATCAGCGTCGGCAGGCCGCGCACGCCGAACTTGGACGCAGCGACCGGGTTCTCGTCGACATTGATCTTGGCGACTTTCACCTTGCCGGCCAGTTCCTCGGCGACGGCTTCCAGGTGCGGCGACATCTGCTTACAGGGTCCGCACCATTCGGCCCAGAAGTCCACCACGACGGGCAGGTCGCCCTCGATGGCGGTGTCGAAATTGTCATCGGTAATGTGTTCGGCGGCCATTCATGCCTCCTTTGGCTCGAAACTTACAGTCTATAGATAGTGACTGCCAAGATTCTTCAAATGCCACCAGCTAAACGGTTGCGTGAGTTCTGCAAAAGGCTGGGCGGAAGCTCGAACAGTTTCGGCCCGTCCGTATAGAGCAGGGCGGGGCGCACCGTGCGGCCGGGGAAGGCTTTTTCCAGCACCATCTGATAGGCTGCCATCTGTAGCAGGTATGACGGTTCCACGGCTTCGGCACTGGCGGGCGCGGGCCGGTCTGTCTTGTAGTCGACGAGCAGGATGTCGGTGCCGGTGATGACCAGCCGGTCGACGCGGCCATTGATGATGAGTTTTTCGCCGCCGCTTGTCAGTTCGCCCACGACGGAGGCCTCGGCCCGCCCGCCCGGCGCGAAAACCGCGGCGAAACCGGGCTCGTTCAGCGTTGCCATGGTGACGGCGAGGATTTCGGCGCGGATGTCGGGGGCAAGATCGGTGTGGCGGTCCAGCCAGGCGCGGGCCTCGGCCTCGCGGCCGGCCTCGGGCCGTTCGGGCAGGTATTGCAGCAGGGCGTGGATCAGCTGGCCGCGCTTCAGGGCCGCCGCGCGCGCTTTGCCGAAGGGCTGGGTGACGGGTGCGGTATCGGTCAGCAGGCGCGACGGGGCGGTGACACGCGGGGCAGTGTCGATGCGGGTGACGGCCTGCCTTGCCCAGGCCGGCGCGTCTGGCGGCCGGCTGCCGGCGCCCCTGCCCTTGCCGAGCGGCGCGGCGATCTCGCCATAGGTCAGCCCCTCGCCGACATCCTCGGCGCCGGTCAGCGACAGCATCGCGTTGCGGCAGAGATCGTACCAGCTGTCTTTGGCGTAGCCGGATGCCTTGCGGTTGCCGGCAAAGGCCCCGCCAATGATCAGCCGGTCCTCGGCGCGGGTCAGGGCCACATAGAGCAGCCGCCGGCTTTCGCGCGCCTGCGCGGCGGTGCGGGCTTCACGCGCGCGGGCGATGACGGGCGGATCGTCGGCCTTGCGCGGGCTGTAGACGGGGACATTGTCATCGACGAGGAAGAGGCTCGCCGTGTCGGCTTTCTCCCCGGATGTTGTGTCCGGCAGGATGACGATCGGCGCCTGCAGGCCCTTGGCGCCGTGGACCGTCATCACGCGGATCTGGCCGTGGGCCTCGGCAAGGTCGCGCTTCAACTCGCTGGCATCGCCCTCGATCTCGGCAAGGAAGGTCTGAAGGCTGGCGGCCTCGCCCATGGCATGGCCGAGCGCGCGGTCGAGCAGCGCATTTACCGGGTCGCGCGCCGGCTCGCCAAGGCGCTGTATCAGCCGATCCCAGCCCGACAGGCCGTCATCATGCCGGGTGACGAGGGCGCGGATGATCAGGTCGAAGGCCGGCAGGTGGCGGTTTGCGAGCAGGTCCTCGCAGAAGGCTTTCGCATCGGCAAAGCGCGGATCGGGGCTGGTGCGAAGCCGGTCCCAGAGGCGCTCTCCCTTGCCCCGGCCATGCGCGAGGGCGAAGAGCTCATGATCGTCATCGACCAGCCCGCAGAACGGCCCGCGCAGGATTTCCGCCAGCGTCAGGTCATCGCCCGGCATCAGCACGAAGCGGATAAGGTTCAGGCAGTCCTGTACGCCGATATGGTCGAGCAGGACGAGCCGGTCCGCCCCAGCGACGGGCAGGCGTTCGGCTTTCAGCGCCTTGATCAGCGCTTCGAAGAGGGTGCCGCGCTTGCGCACGAGGATGAGCATGTCACCCGCCTTGGCGGGCTGGCGTTTCCCGCCGCGCCAGACAGGTTCGCCCGTATCGATCATGCGGCGGATTTCACGCGCCACTCGCGTGGCGAGCTTGTTCTTCGGCGAGCTTTCAGACAGGTGATCGATCGGTGCGTCCCAGGGGTCGCTGTCATCATCCTCCGCATGCGGCTCGATCGGCCAGAGGTCGATCCGTCCGGCCTCGCTGGCGCGGTTGGCGACATGGGCGAGATCGTCGGCCTCTTCGGGGGGATGCTCCGAGAACGGATCACCCGCAAAACGGGAACTGTTGAAGACCGTGTCAACGAAGGAGAGGACTTCCGGGGTCGAGCGGAAGGACATGGTCATGTCGGGCAGGTTTGCCTGGCCGTGCAGGGTTTCCTCGGCCTCGGCAAAGCGGCGTTTCTCGTCGAGAAAACGATCCGGATCGGCGCCCTGGAAGGAGTAGATGGACTGTTTCTTGTCGCCCACGGTGAATTGCGTACGCGGATCGACGGCGCGCTCGACACCGGCCCCGGCGCGGAACTCGGCGACCAGCGCATTGATGATTTCCCACTGGGCGGGACTGGTGTCCTGTGCCTCGTCGAGCAGGATATGGGTCAGCCCGCCATCGAGCTTGTAAAGCACCCATTCGGCCAGCCCGCCGGCGGTCAGCAGGGCGCGGGTCTGCTGGATGAGGTCGTCGAAATCGAGGGCGGCGCGCTGCGCTTTGCCAGACCGGAAGGCCGACAGCACCGGCAGGCCGACATCGACAAGCGCGGCGGTGCGTTCATAGGCCTGGCGGGCGATCATGTCCCCCAGAAGGCCCCGGAAGCGAGCGACTTCGCGGCCCTCGCCATCCTTCATCTGGAAGGCGTCAGCAAGGCCCGGCACCTCCTTTGCGGCGCCTGCCGTATACGGATTACTGGCGCGCATGGCCCCGGTGCTGGTCAGAAAGATGGACTGGTAAGCCGCCCAGCGCTTGTCCGGCGGCGCGTCTGACAGGATCACGATGAGTGTTTCAAGCAGGCGCGCATCGCTCGCCCCCGGCTTGGACAGGTCGCCGAGGCCCTGGGCAATCCCGGCCAGCATCTCGCGCGGCAAGCCGGTCCCGACGGCCCTGTCCATGATCTCCTCGACCGTTTCGTCCGGTGCTTCGACCGTGTTCTTTATCGCCGCCTTGAGTGCGTCCGGATCGGCGCCGGTCAGCACGCCGCGCGCGCCGCGCAGGCTGGAGAGCGGGGCAGCTGCGCCAAACCCGCCGCCGGCCTCGGACAGCGTCGCCAGCGTCTGAAGCCGATCTTCGGCGGCGCCGAGAATCTCGCCGGCGAGGCTCTCATCCCACAGATGGTCGGCGTCGCGGTCTTCCATCTCCGCAAAGCCCGGTGAGACATCGGCCTCCAGCGGGAAGCGACGCAGGATGCGTGAGCAGAAGGCGTGGATGGTCTCGATGCGCAGGCCGCCCGGCGTCTCCAGGGCGCGGGCAAAGAGGGCACGCGCGGCCTGCAAATCTTCCGCCGAGTAGCTCTCCTGCGCGCGCTGCTCGAGCCGGGCCAGCTCTCCGGCGAGGCGTGCATCCTCCATGACCGACCAGCTGCCGAGCCGGTCGAACAGGCGGCTCAGCATCTCATTGGCCGCTGCCTTGGTGTAGGTGATGCAGAGAATGGTGTCCGGGTCTGCGCCCCTGCGGCCATCCTCGCGGCGCAGCAGCAGGCGGGCGACCCGGTCGATCAGCACCTTGGTCTTGCCGGAGCCGGCATGTGCCTCGACCCAGGCCGACCGGTCCGGCTGGGCCGCAAGCGCCTGCGCGTGGATGGCCTTGACGAAAGCGGTATTGGCCTTGTCAGTCATCGCCATCCTCCGCCGCCCATTCGTCGCGCCGGGCGAGCCGGGCATAGTCGGAGCCATACTTCGCCCATTTCGGGCGCGGCATGCTGACATAGGGATGGTCCGGATTCGCGAACCGGCTGATCAGCTTCAGGAAGCCCTCGCGCGTCTCCTCGATAATCTCTTCCAGCGGCTTCTCATGGTGCGCGCTGCCCGCCTTGTCGCCGATATGGCGGACATCGAATTTCGTTCCGAACCGGACATAAGTCAGCTCACGGACGGGGGCTGCGGCGATGCCCTTGTCCGTAAATCCGCCTTCCGCGGCGATGATGGCCTGCAGGGGCATTTGCGGGTTGAGGCCGGTGCGCACTTCGCCTTCGCCGGGCGGGGCGCCGGACTTGAAATCGAGGATAGCGAGCGCGCCATCCTGATGCTTCTCGATCCGGTCCGCCGTGGCCGAAAGCCTGAAATGCCCGGCGCCAAGCGGGACGTTGAGGGTGCCTTTGACCTCCGTATACGGATCACCAGCGATAAGGTGCAGCCGCGCCTTGCGCCAGGCGAGATAGTCCTCCGCGGTCTTGCGCCGTGAAGCAACCGCGCCGAGAATGACCTCCTCGGCTTCGCCTGCCGCCCGCAATTCCGCCTCAAGCATGGCGATGAGATTGTCGGCGGACTTCTCGACGTCTTTTTCCTCGAACTTTTCCAGCGCGGCGTGGATGGCAGTGCCGCGCGGGCGCGCATCGACCGGCATGTCGAGGGCGTCGAGTTTCGTCAGCCCAAGGACGTACTGGCAGTAGATGGCATAGGGGTCGCGTTGCAGCGTCTCGATCCGCGTGACGGACAGACCGGACGGGCGCGCCTCAAGCGATGGTTTCGGGCGCGGCTCGGCGCTGAAGCCTTCCAGTGCGGGCGGATGGCGCAGCCCTTCCAGCCAGTCGCGCGGGTCGCGGCCGGCTTCCGGCCCAAGCACGGCTTTCGCTCCATCCTCACCGAGGGCGCCGCGCGCGAGCGTGGTCAGCCGCCACAGCCAGCGTGAGCTGATTGCCGGGGCATCTTCGCGCCGCCGGGCCGACAGAAGCGTGACATTCGGCGCGGCGGCGAGCTGGGCGAAGTCATGCGCTGAAAGGCCGATCCGCTCATCGGGATCCGACAGGCCGATCTCGGCGCGGAAGGCGCGCGGCAGGAAGGCGTCGGCGGGCGGCTGGGCCGGCCAGACCCCTTCATTGAGGCCGGCGAGGATCAGTCGGTCGGCGGTCTGCAGCCGCGCCTCGAGCGGGCCCCAGATATTCAGGCGGGGATGATCCCGCGCCTCCTCGCGCACCAGGACGGTGGAGCAATAGGTCTTGAAGAGTTCGGACCAGATCTCCGGCCCGGCCGCCTCCATGCTGGCCGTGACATCGGCAAAGTCGCGCATGGCCGTGGACAGCTGCGCACCATCGGCGCCCGCCCAAGGCAGGGGTGTCGCGCCAAGGCTGCCCATCAGTTCGCTGACCGCTTCGAGGAAGGCAAGGCCCTCAAGCGGCGCATCGTCTGCGGGAAATCCGGCCGCATCGATCTGGGCCTGCAGGGCCTCGACCAGTTTCAGCGCGGCTGCGCCATGATGTGGCTGGAGGCCGGAGCGGCGCGCATTCTCCTCGTCGGCGGCGGTGCGCTCGATGTGGGCTTCCAGCGTTTCCCAGTCCGTCCAGCGGCGCGGGCCGCGCAGGAAGAAGCGCTCGAAGCCTGCCACATCATGGTCGAAGGCGACCTGGTCATGCTTCAGCACGGCCAGCATGGCGACCGGATCGGTCGGGTCGCAGGCCCATTCCATGACAAGCGCGGCGAGACTGCCGGCGGGCGTCTGCAGCAGCGGTACACCACCGGATGGGGCGACATTGACGTTCCACTGCTTGAGCAGCGCCGAGACGCGCCGGGCAAGGCCTGCGTCGGGTGTCACAAGGGCTGCGGTTTCGCGTTCGGTTTCCAGCGTTTCGCGCAGGAGGAGGGCGGCGCACCAGGCTTCGTCGCTTTCATCATCGGCCTCGATCAGCGTCATGCCGGCAAAGCCGTCGCGGGCGAAGGCGGCGCGGTCCTGCGTGCCGGAGAGGATGTCCAGCCGGTCGAGCCAGCCGGAGGTGTCATCCGCCGGAGCGAGCGCTTCGTGGACGAGGGCGCGGCGGGCGTCGGCCTTGGCGTCGGTGCGAATGCCCGGCCAGATGGCGACCTCGTGCGGGGCAAGGCCGAGCGTGCGGAGCGTGCGCGCGATGGTGAATTGCGGATGGTTCGGGGCGCGCGCGATCCGGCCCCAGGCCTCCGGGCTGACATTCCGGTCGAGGCCCGGCAGCACGATCAGCGCGCGCGGCAGGGTCATGGCGGCCTTCATCAGGACCCGGCCGGACGGGTCTGCGCCGGTCGAGCCGGCGATGATGATGTCGCCTTTTGGCGGGTTGGCCTGCCAGCTTTCGGCGGTGGCCTCGGCCGCGGCCAGGCGGCGGGCATAGGGGTCCATCTGGACGTTGCGCTCGAGGTCTTCGGGCCAGTGCGTTGCGATGATCTCGAGGAAATCGATCGATTGCTGCCAGTGAATGGCAAGCTGGCGGTCAGCGACCAGCGTGTCGAGCTTGCCCCAGTCGACCCCGCCAGAGAGGGCGGCCTGGTCGAGCAGGCGGGCGAGTTCCCGGGCGGCGGCGAGGGCCGAGGCGGGCGGAATGGATGTGCCGCGCTTTTCGTAGAAGGCGCGTACCAGTACGGCGAGGCGGCCCAGCCGGGCGGCGGGCGAGACGGCCGGTGGCAGGTCCGCCAGCGCCGATTCTGGACCGGGCGGCGGCTCGTCACTTTCAAGATCGCCGAGCGGGCGGATATCCGGCATTAGGATCGGCTTGTGGCCAGCCGCCTCGAACAGGGCGAGCGCGAGGGCGCGGGCCGACCGGCGGTTTGGCACATAGATCAGGTCGTCGGCAAGCGCATCGGCTTTCTCGCTAAGGCCCTTTTCGGCGGCCAGCGCCGTCGCTAAAGCCTTGAGGAAGTTCGCCCCCGGCGGGATGGTCCAGACGCGGGGCGCGCCGTCAGCAAAGAGGCCGGGAGCCGTCATGCGCCGTGACACCACATCCACATTTTCGCATCCTTCAGCGCCTGTGGATCACCGACATGCAGCCAGAAACGGTCGAGCGGGACGCCATGCATCCGGCCCTTCGGCAAAAGCGCGCTCCAGATACGGAACGCGGAGAACGGTTCAGGGGTGTACGCGGCGTACAGGGCTGGATTGACGATGCGCAGCCCGGCATAGGCCCAGGGCGCTTCGGGGGCCTCACCGCGATGGCGGATCGAGCCGTCATCACTGAGGAAGAAGTCCCCCGCGCCAGCAAAGCCGAGACACCGGCCCCGGTCGGCGAGCAGCAGGATCTCGTCCATGCGTGCCGGGTCGTAGGCGGCGGCGAGCTGGGTGAGCGGGGCGGCATCATTCGGCGCCCAGAACGCATCGGTATTGACCACGAAGACCGGGTCCGTGCCCAGAAGCGGCGCCGCCTTGGCGAGTGCGCCGCCGGTTTCCAGCACCTCTTCACGTTCGTCGGAAAAGACGACCTCGACCCCGCCATAACCCTTCGCATGCGCTTCGACCTGGTCGGCGCACCAGTGCGTGTTGACCACCAGCCGCTTCACGCCGGCCTCGATCAGCGGGCCGACCTGCCAGTCCATCAGCCGCTTGCCGGCGACCTCGATCAGTGGCTTGGCGGTGTTGTCGGTCAGCGGCCGCATGCGCGTGCCAAGGCCGGCGGCGAGGATCATGGCGGTGTGGGGGATCGCGGTCATCACGCCTCCTCGAAAACAAACGGCGCCACGTCGCGCACGAAATCGGCCATGCCTGCAGCCGAGGGGTGCTGGAGGTTGCGGGCGAGCAGGCGTTTCTGGCGGGGCAGGAAGTCGTGATAGCGCTGCTTGCCGTCGCGGGCGATGAGACGGGCGAATATCCCCGCGATGCGAAGCGCGTTCAGCGTGCCGATAACGGCCAGCCGCTCGCGGAAATCCGCTTCGGCCTTGCCCGACTTCTCCAGATAGGTGCGGATGGCCGCGTCGCGGGCGGCAGGCGTCACCTCGCGGCGGGCATCCTGCACCAGCATCGCCATGTCCCAGGCATCCCAGCCGATGACCGCGTCCTGGAAGTCCAGAAGGCCGATCCGGGCGCGGCCTTCGCGCTCGGGCAACCAGATCAGGTTTTCGGCATGATAGTCGCGCAGGGTCAGCTCACGCGGGAAGTCGCGGGCCATGTCGATCAGCGCGTCGCGTTCGCTTTCCCACCGCGTGCGCGCAGCATCCGACATCTTCATGCGCGGATCGAGCAAGGGCAGCCAGTCGGCGAAGAGATCAGCGTTGACGCGCAGGGCAAGGTCATCGAAGGCGAGCAGCGGCCAGTCGCAGCCGAGCCCTTTCAGGATGACCGGCCGCTCCAGCGCATGCAGATCGGCCAGCGCTTCGGCGGCGGCGGTGTAGAGCGTCACCTCATCCTCGCCCTGTTCGATGAGGCGGGCGAATTCCTTCAGCGTGCCGAAATCCTCGATCAGGGCGAGGCCAAGCTCCGGGTCGCCAGCATAGATTTCCGGGGCGCTGAAGCCATGCTCGTGCAGCCAGCCGCCAATCGCCGCGAAGGCCTCGACGCGGGAGGCGGCGAGGCGGGACTGCTTGTTCCACCCGCCGGCCAGCCGCTCGGCATCGGTCATGGCGGGCGTGCAGGGGTCATCCTCGACGGGCGGCGCGTCCATAAGGAGCGCGGTCTCGCCGCCACGTGTCAGCCGGGCATAGCGGCGCGTGGAGGCGTCCTGGCCGAGCCAGTCGATGGCCGCATCGCCCCAGCCCTCACGGGCCAGGAACGCTTCGACCTGCAGCAGCCTGTTTGCGTCAAATCCCATGGAGGCGAGCCTGCCAGTCTTCGCCGAAAGCTTCCAGCCTCGCTGTGCGCCCATCCACGGTTTGTTCGAGGGTGAGGTCGAGGCGCCATTGCGGCAGGTGGCTGCCCGCCTTGTCCGGCCACTCGATGAGGGCGAGGCCGTCCATCGTTTCGTCCCAGCCAAGCTCCATGACTTCGTCCGGGTCATCGAGCCGGTAAAGGTCGAAGTGGAAGACGGTGAGGCCCGGCGTGTCATAGGTCTGCACGAGCGTATAGGTCGGGCTCGGCACGTCGGTCTCGCTGCCATTGAGGGCCGAGATCAGCGCGCGGGCAAATGTCGTCTTGCCGGCACCAAGCCCGCCGCGAAGCGCGATCACATCGCCCGGCTTCAGGTGCGGGGCGAGGCGCCGCGCGAGACGGCCGGTCGCGGCCTCATCCGGCAGGAAGACTTCCAGGTGGCTCATGCCAGCGTATCCAGCGTGTCCGAGATCGCCGCCACCAGCGCCCCGGTCGGCTCGCAGCCCACCGACAGGCGGACATAGCCTTCGGCCACATCATCGCCCCAGCGCGCGCGGCGCTCCCCGCTGGTCTGGATGCCGCCGAAGCTGGTGGCCGCGAAGATGGCCGGGCAGTCATCGATGAAGCGCTCGGCGGTCGCGGCATCGGCAAAGGTGATGCCGATCACGAAGCCGGGGCGGGCCATTTGCCGGGAGGCGGTTTTGTAGGACCGGTCGTCGGCAAGGCCGGGAAAGCGCACGGCCTCAACGGCCTTGTGGGTGTAGAAGAGGTTGGCCAGCGCCTCGGCATTGGTGCACATCCGCTCCAGCCTGAGGTCCAGCGTCATCAGGCCGCGATAGGCGAGATAGGCCTCGGCCGGGCCGGGCGTTGCGCCGGACAGCTTGCGCCAGGTGCGGACCCGCTCGATGAGCGCCGCGTCGCGGCTCGCGACATGACCGAAGAGGACATCGGAGTGCCCGGACAGCGCCTTCGTATCGGATGAAACTGTCAGGTCCGCGCCGAGGTCGAGCACGGGCTGTAGGAGGGCGGTGGCGGTGGTGTTGTCGACGCAGACGAGGCCGCCAGCGGCATGGACGCGCTTGGCGATGGCGGCGATGTCGCAGACATCGAGGCCAGGATTGGACGGGGTTTCCAGCCAGACAAGATCAAAGCCGGTGACGTCCTGGGCGTCCATCTGCGCGGTGGGGATTTCGGTCACATCGATGTCGTGCTGGCGCAGGAATTCGTCCATCAGAACGCGCACAGTGTAATAACCATCCGATGGCAGGAGCAGCTTCGCTTTCGGTTTCAGGCACGCCATGATCGCGCCGGTCACCGCCGCCATGCCGGACGGGAAGCAGATCGTCGGCGCGTCTTCCAGCACGCCGATGGCGCTTTCGACGGCAGCCCAGGTCGGATTGTCGAACCGGCCATAGGGGAAGGCGTGGTCCGGCTCTCCCGGCAGGGCGTATTTCGCGGCATTCACAATGGGCGGGGCAAGGCTCTCGCCCTTCTGCAGTTTTGCGGCGCGCGCATGCAGCATGGCCATCATCCGCTGGGCGGTATCCGTCATCGCTGCACCTCAAAGCTGGGTCGTTCAATCATGCGTCCGGCATAGCGCGGCGCCGGACACCGGACAAAGAAAAATGCCGGCCGGGACAGGTCTGAATTGCAGATGATCAGTTTCTAGGGTATGTACCCTAAAAAAATAAATATACAGGGAGGAAGACCATGCCAGACACGATGCAGATCGATGAGGATATCCTGTCGCGAAACCTGAAGGGGCCGATCGAGTCGGTCGATCCGAGCGAAGCGGCGCTGTTCGAACACAACCTTCACCATGAGGTGTTCCGCCGGCTGAGGCATGAGGACCCGGTCCACTTCCTGCCCGACAGCCCGTTCGGGCCGTACTGGTCGATCACGAAGTTCAACGACATCGTCACGGTCGATTCCAACCACAAGGTCTTCTCATCCGAGCCGAGCATCGTGATCGGCGACCCGACGGACAATTTCCAGCCGCCCATGTTCATTGCGATGGACCAGCCCAAGCATGATGTTCAGCGCCGGGCGGCCCAGCCAGCGGTCGCGCCGAGCCAGCTATCGGAGCTGGAAGCGCTGATCCGTGAGCGGGTGTGCAACATTCTCGACTCGCTGCCGGTTGGAGAGACGTTCAACTGGGTCGACGAAGTCTCGATCGAGCTGACGACGCAGATGCTGGCGACGCTGTTCGATTTCCCCTTCGAGGATCGCCACAAGCTGCCCTTCTGGTCGGACGTCGCGACCACGTCGGATGCGGTTGGCGTCAAGGGCGCGGACATGGAATGGCGGATGAAGCACCTGACCGAGTGCCTGGAATATTTCTCCCGGCTCTGGGTCGAGCGGGCCCACCAGCCGCAGAAATTCGATTTCATCTCGCTGCTCGCCCACAATGACGAGACGCGGCACATGATCGATGACCCGATGGAGCTGCTCGGCAATCTGATGCTGCTCATTGTCGGCGGCAACGACACGACGCGAAATTCGATCTCCGGCGGGGTCTATTTCCTCAACAAGCATCCGGAGGAGTATGCCAAGCTGAAGGCCGACCCGTCGCTCATCCCGAATATGGTCTCCGAGATCATCCGCTACCAGACACCGCTCGCCCATATGCGCCGCATTGCGCTGGAGGATTTCGAGCTCGGCGGAAAGACGATCCGCAAGGGCGACAAGGTCGTGATGTGGTACTGCTCGGGCAATCGCGATGAAGACGTGATCGAGGAGCCGGACGCGTTCCGCATCGACCGCGAGCGGGCGCGCCACCACGTCTCCTTCGGCTTCGGAATCCATCGCTGCATGGGCAACCGCGTCGCCGAGATGCAGCTGCGCATCCTGTGGGAGGAAATCCTGGCCCGCTTCGACCGGATCGAACTGGTTGGTGAGCCGGTGCGCGTCAGCTCGAATTTCGTGACCGGCTATACCGAACTGCCCGTCCGGCTTCATCCGAAGACCTGATGGCGGCGAGGACGCGCGAGAAGATTGTCGACACGGCCAGGCAGCTGTTCAACCGGCTGCACTATGGCCATGTCACCACCGCCATGCTGGCCGAGGCGGTCGGCATTTCGGAAGGCAATCTCTGGTACCACTTCAAGACCAAGCGGGACCTGCTGGAGGCGATCACGGAGCGTTTCCTCGAGCGCAATGCCGCGCGCCTCAGGATCCGCCCGGACGGCGAGGATGTGATCGCGAGCTATGTCCGCTATCTCGAGGCGCTGGCGGGCGAGCTACGCGACTTCCGCTTCCTCTACCGTGACCAGGCGGACTATGGCGCCCATACCGACGCGCTGGAGGAGCGCCTGCCCGATATCTACCGCCAGTCGCTGGAGAATTTCTGCGATTTCTTCCGCGCGATGCGCGATCACGGTCTGCTCGATGTCGGCGAGGACGAGATCGAGGATCTGGCGATCAATTCGATCATCGTCATCCGTTACCAGCTCGAATACCTGCGGGAATCCGGACAGGCTGATACGGAGGGGTCAGGCGCTGTTTCCCGCGGCATTCGGCAGCATTTGACCTTGCTCTCCTATCGGCTTAATCCCGCTGCAAACACTGAGCTGCAGGGACGTATTGGCGCACTTGCAAGCACTGGGTTGAAAAATCGTGACGCCTGCGTCATGAAAGCGGAAACATAATGGGAGGGAGTGCAGGCCTTGGACCTGTCGACCGCAGAAAATATTGTCGTCATCGGTGGCGGCCAGGCTGGCGCACAGGCTGTGCAGTCGCTGCGCCTGTTCGGCTATGAAGGTGCGATCACGCTGGTCGGAGACGAGACGGCACTGCCCTATCAGCGCCCGCCCCTGTCGAAAGCCTATATGAAGGGCGAGATGGCCGAGGACCGCCTCTATTTCAAACCGGCCGCCTGGTATGAGGACAACAAGGTCGAGACGCTGCTCTCCCAGCGCGTCGAAAAGATTGACCGCTCGGCGCGCGAGGTTCATCTCGAACATGGCGGCAAGCTGGCCTATGACGCGCTGATCATCGCGACCGGGTCGCGCCCGCGCGCGCTGCCGGTCGAGGGGGCGGATCTCGAAAACGTCTTCGACCTGCGCGGCATCTCCGATGTCGAACACATCCGGCCGAAAATGATCGCCGGCACGAGGCTGGTGATTGTCGGGGCCGGCTATATCGGCCTGGAAGCGGCGGCTGTGGCGCGCCAGCTTGGCCTTGAAGTAACCGTTCTGGAAATGGCGGGCCGCGTGCTGGAGCGCGTGACGAGCCCCGTCATCTCCGAATTCTACCAGGAGCTGCACCGCGGCCACGGCGTCGATATCCGCCTCGGCGCGCGGCTTTCGAAGCTGAAGGGTGAGGGCGGCAAGGTCACCCATGCGGTGCTCGCCGATGGCGAGGAAATCCCCGCTGACATGGTGCTCGCCGGAATCGGCATCGTGCCGAATGTGGAGCTCGCCGAAGCGGCGGGGCTGCCCTGCCGGAACGGGATCATTGTCGACGAGGATGCCCGCACATCCGACCCGCGCATCTTCGCGGCCGGTGACTGCACCGTGCGCCCGCTCGCCCACTATGCCCGCACCGGGCGGCTGGAAAGCGTCCACAATGCTATCGAGCAGGGCAAGCTCGCTGCGGCCGCCATCATGGGCAAGCCGCGCCCGGCCATCGACTGCCCGTGGTTCTGGTCCGACCAGTATGACATCAAGCTGCAGATTGCCGGCCTGTCGCAGGGCCATGACGAGGTGGTGGTGCGCGGCGACCGGGCCGGAAATAAATTTGCAGCCTTTTACCTGAAGAATGGCCGCCTGATCGCCGTCGACGCGGTCAACAGCCCACCCGAATTCATCGCATCCAAGAAGCTGATCATGAACGGAGCCGTCATTGCACCAGACCAGCTCAGCGATACATCCAAGAGTATGAAAGACATCGCGGCCGAAGCCGCCTGAGGAGAACCGACTGCATGCCTACTATCATCTATATCGACCATGACGGTAACGAGCGCCAGATCGAGGCCAAGAACGGCGAATCCGTCATGGAGACGGCGATCAAGAATTCCGTGCCCGGCATCGACGCCGATTGCGGCGGCGCCTGCGCCTGCGCAACCTGCCACGTCTATGTCGACGAGGCTTTCATGGACAAGGTCGGCCAGCCGGAAGACATGGAACAGTCCATGCTCGACTTCGCTGAGAACGTTCAGGCGAATTCGCGCCTGTCCTGTCAGATCACCGTCTCGGATGACCTGGACGGCCTGCGCGTGACCACGCCGGAGAGCCAGCACTAGCTGCTCGCGCGTGCGCCCATGCCGCTCTACAGCGAACTCATTGCCGGTCTCAAGCGCGGCACCCATGGCCGGATCGAGGCCAAGGTTCCTGACGACTGGCTGCAGGGGCGTACCACCTATGGCGGGCTGACGGCGGCGCTGTGCCTGGAATCGGCCCTGGAGCTGGTTCCGGACATGCCCGTCCGCGCCGCCCAGGTGGCCTTTATCGGGCCTGTCGGCGGGGACGTCGTGATCTCGCCCAGCGTCCTTCGCCGCGGCAAGTCATCGGCCTTCGTGAATGCCGACCTGGTGACTGAAGAAGGCATCATGGCGCGCTGCATCTTCACCTTCGGAGCAAAGCGCCCCTCGAAGCTCGACCAGCGCTCGCGGGCCTGTCCGGACGTGAAGGGCCCGGAAGACTGCCCATCCTTCTTCGGCGAGCGGCGGCCCAATTTCGCGAACCATTTTAATATTCGCCTCGCGGGCGGGAACCGTCCGATGAGCGGCGCAGAACATGGCGACATGACGCTCTGGCTGCGCCACAAGGATGAAGGGGCGCTGTGGAATGCGACGACGCTGCTGTCGCTCGCCGATGCGCCGCCGCCAGCCGCGATGTCGATGATGACCGAGCCGGCGCCGATCAGCTCGATGACATGGATGGCGGAATTCCTCAGCGAGGAGATCACCACCACGGAAGGCTGGTTCATCGCCCATCATGAGGCGCAGGCGACCCGTCACGGCTATTCCAGCCAGTCCATGCGCCTGTGGAACGCCTCCGGCGATCCGGTCCTGATCGGCCGTCAGACTGTGGCGGTGTTCGGCTAACGGCCCGTCAGGCCCGCATATCCTTCGAAGACCCAAGCGAAATGTATGACGTGATGCTGGCAACCTGCGGCAGGACGCCCAGCGTGTCGGCATGGAAGGCCTTGTAGGCGGCAAGATCTGCCACCTCCACTCGAAGCAGATATTCCACATTGCCGGTGATGTTATGGCACTCGCGCACTTCCGGGGCGTGGTTCATGGCCTGTTCGAAAGCGCGGGCATCTTTCTTCAGGTGCGCCGCCAGGCCGACCATCACGAAGATTGTGATGGCGGAGCCGAGTTTCGAACGGTCGATAATGGCGCGGTAGCCGCTGATGATACCAGACCGCTCCAACTCCTGGACGCGGCGCAGGCAGGCCGAGGGCGACAGGCCAACCCGGGCGGCGAGATCGACATTGCTTAGCCGCCCTTCGTTTTCGAGGGTGTGCAATATTCGACGGTTCATGTCGTCTAGTGTGATCATTAATTGCATATATGGCTATCAGGAGACGAGAAAAGCAAGAAAAAGCGCCTCAGAATGGATTATCATTGCGGCGATCATAAAGAACACGCAATGGAGGTCCGCAAATGCCGATCCGGCCGCTCGAATCCTATGACGTTTCCGCCGAGCGCGGTTTTCTCTGCAAGTATGAGGCAGGCGAGGTGACCTTGCCCGGCGCTTTTGCCGAGGCACGGGACGTCGCGATGAGGCTGCCGCAGATCCTGCCCACCGGACGTACGCGGGCGCTATTGCTCGACAAGCTGCCCGATACTCTCCGGCAAGGCGATGTCGATGCGCTCAGCGACGCTGAAGCGCGTATGGCAATGGTGCATTATTCCTTCATGGTGCAGGCCTATGTCTGGGGCGAGGCAAAAGCGCCGTCCGTGCTGCCGCGCCAGCTTGCCCAGCCGATCAGCTGGCTTGCCGACAGGCTCGGACAACAGCCGCTCCTGCCCTATAGCGGCTATGTGCTGGACAACTGGGCGCGCTTCGATGCGGCCGCGCCCATCGATCTCGACAATGTCTACATGATCCAGAATTTCGCGAGCGGCATCGACGAGGCCTGGTTCGTGCTCGTCCATGTTGCCATTGAAGCAGCCGCCGGCGAGGCACTGGCCGCCTTCGGGCCGGTGATCGAGGCCGTCGAAGCAGGCGATGCTGGCACGGTGCAGCGCCGCCTCGAAGTGATGGCGGGCGTCTGGGCAAAGATCAATGCCATCTTCGACCGCATGCCTGAACAATGCGATCCCTATATCTATTTCGAGCGTGTACGGCCCTACATTCATGGCTGGAAGGACAATCCGGCCCTGCCGGACGGCATCGTCTATGAAGGTGTCAGCGCGCATGACGGCCAGCCTGTCGCGTTTCGCGGGCAGACCGGTTCGCAATCCTCCATCGTGCCGGCCATGGATGCGCTGCTGGGGGTCGGCCATGCCGCCGATCCGATGCGTACCTATCTCGATGAGCTACATATTTACCGCCCGCCGCACCATCGCGCGTTCATTGATGATGTGCGTGAGGCGAGCGGCTTGCGAGACTTTGTGCGGCGCGCCGGTTCGCGGGGATTGATCGATGCCTATAACGGCCTGATCCAGGCGGTCGCGGACTTCAGGACCCGCCACCTCGAATATGCGGCAAGCTATATCAACCGGCAGTCTCGCATGGCGGCCGGTAACGATACCGATGTCGGTACGGGCGGCACGCCCTTCATGAAGTACCTGAAGAAGCACCGCGACGAGACGCGGGCGCGGATGCTGGAGCTGGCCTGAGAGGGTTGCGCCGCAGAGGATGCGCGATTGCACCAGCCATAACGTGTCGTCCGCCCTGGCGGGCGGAACGGGACGGGCGTGACTTTAGCAGGTGTAGTGTCCTAGTGGACGACGGCGGCCTTGAGGTCGCTCAGATAGTCGACATGGGCCTGCAGCGCGCCGTGATGCGGACTGTCCTTGCCTTCGGACAGGAGCTTCGTCTTCGCTTCCTCAAGCTCGGCATCGACGTCGGCCACATTGACCGAAGCGAGATCGACGGCTTCTTCCGCCAGGATCGTCAGGCCAGCCGGCGTGACATCGGCGAAGCCGCCGCGCACGAACAGGCGCATCGTGGTCCTGTCGCCTTCGAGGACGCGGACAACGCCATTCTTCAGCGTCGACATGAAGGGCGCATGGTTCACCAGCACACCGAACTCGCCCTCGGTGCCGGGCGCGATCACATGGTCCACCTCGCCGGAGAACAGCTCCTTGGCGGGCGATACGAGCGAGAAGTGAAGTTTTTCAGCCATCGAAGGTCAATCCGGATTACTGTGCTGCGATCTCAATACTGATTGGGACGCCAATGTCCACCGGGACGTGCTGTCGCGGCGGGAGAAAGGTGAGATGCGAAAGGAGGGAGCGATGGGCGATCTGGTGACAATCGAGCGGCAAGGCCGCGTTGCAATCGTTCGTTTCGATACGGGCACGCGTGCGAATGCGCTTAGCCAGGCCCTCATCCGGGAACTGACAGACGCCGCGCGCCAGTTCCATGACGCGCCTGACGTCTCGGCGGTCGTCCTGACCGGGCGGGCCGACCAGTTCACGCTTGGTGCGGACCTCAAGGATCCGGAGCGGGCGGCTTCAGCGGATGCCGGGCTCAGCGAACGGCGGATCCTGCTGCGGGCCGGCCCGCGCCTCTGTCAGGCCTGGGAGGATGTCGACGCGCTGACAATCTGCGCGATCGAGGGCTGGTGCGTGGGCGGCGGGATGGCGCTTGCGGCGGCCTGCGACCTGCGTGTCGCTTCGCGCGAGGCCATGCTCTACGTCCCAGAGGTCGAGCGCGGAATGAATATGAGCTGGGGCTCGATACCCCGCTTCGTTGCGCTGGTTGGCCCCGCGCGCACCAAGCGCCTCGCGGCACTATGCGAGAAAGTGCCGGCGCAGACCGCCTATGATTGGGGGCTGTGCGACCATCTCACCGAACCTGGCGGCGCGCTGCGCCATGCGCTGGAGGTCGCCGAGAGGGCGTCCGGCCTGCCGCCGACGGCGCTGAAAATGGTCAAGCAGGACGTGAATGTCGCCGCGCACGCCCTCGCCCGCGCGACAGCCCATCGCGACCTCGAAGCCTTCCTGCTGACGCAGGAGTCAGAGGATTTCAGGGAGGGGGTCGCAGCCTTCCTGGAGGGGCGCAAGCCGGACTATTCGGGGAATTGAAACAAAAAACAGCCGCATCGTTTCCGATGCGGCTGCTGAATTCAATAGTGATGTGGGAGTGACGCCTACGCGTCTTCCATCATCTTCTCGGCCTTCTTGATTGCCTGGTCCATGTTGCCGACCATGTAGAAGGCCTGCTCGGGCAGGTGGTCATACTCGCCTGCGATGAGGCCCTTGAAGCCCTTGATCGTGTCTTCGAGCTTGACCTGCTCACCCGGCGAGCCGGTGAAGACTTCGGCCACGTCGAACGGCTGGGACAGGAAGCGCTCCACTTTCCGGGCACGCGCGACGACCATCTTGTCCTCTTCCGACAGCTCGTCCATGCCGAGAATGGCGATGATGTCCTGAAGCTCCTTGTAGCGCTGCAGGATCTCCTGCACGCCGCGGGCGACTTCATAGTGCTCTTCGCCAACGACCATCGGGTCGAGGATCCGTGAGGAGCTGTCGAGCGGGTCAACGGCCGGGTAGATACCCTTTTCCGAGATCGCGCGGTTGAGAACCGTGGTCGCGTCAAGGTGGGCGAAGGAGGTGGCCGGGGCCGGGTCGGTGAGGTCGTCAGCCGGAACGTAGACGGCCTGGATCGAGGTGATCGAGCCCTTGGTCGTGGAAGTAATACGCTCCTGCAGCTGACCCATGTCGGTTGCCAGGGTCGGCTGGTAGCCCACAGCGGACGGGATCCGGCCGAGAAGGGCGGACACCTCGGCGCCGGCCTGGGTGAAGCGGAAGATGTTGTCGACGAAGAACAGGACGTCCTTGCCTTCCTGGTCGCGGAAGTATTCGGCCTGGGTGAGGCCAGTCAGGGCGACGCGGGCACGGGCACCGGGCGGCTCGTTCATCTGGCCGTAGACCAGCGCCACGCGGCTTTCGCCGTCGAGATCGATCACGTTGGATTCGATCATTTCGTAATAGAGGTCGTTGCCTTCGCGCGTCCGCTCGCCGACGCCGGCGAAGACCGAATACCCGCCGAACAGCTTGGCGATGTTGTTGATCAGTTCCTGGATGAGAACCGTCTTGCCAACGCCGGCACCGCCGAACAGGCCGATCTTGCCGCCCTTTGCGTACGGGCAGAGAAGGTCGATGACCTTGATGCCGGTGACGAGGATTTCGGCTTCGGTCGACTGGTCGACGAATTCCGGGGCCGGGGCGTGGATCGGCGCGCGCTGCTTGGTGTTGACCGGGCCGCGCTCGTCGATCGGCTCACCGATGACGTTCATGATGCGGCCGAGCGTTTCCGGGCCAACCGGCACGCGGATCGGCTCGCCAAGGTCCTTCACCGGGTGGCCGCGAACGAGCCCTTCGGTGGAGTCCATGGCGATGGTACGGACCGTGTTCTCGCCGAGGTGCTGGGCAACTTCGAGCACCAGGCGGGTGCCGTTATTGTCCGTTTCGAGGGCGTTGAGGATGTCCGGCAGTTGGCCGTCGAATTCAACGTCGACGACGGCGCCGATGACCTGAGAGATTTTGCCGGTGGCGTCGGCTGCAGAGCTGCTCATGGAAGGCGTCTCCTTGGGAGCGGGTGATGTTTTTGGCTTGGAAGCCGGCTTGGATGTTGCCGCCGGCTTAGGGGCAGATTCTTTGGCGGGCGCAGCGGCCGGAGCCTTGGCTTCGGCTTCGGCAGGCTTGCAGACGCCGCAGGCGCGGGTGTCTTTCTGCTTCAGCGACTTGGCGGTCTTTTCCGCCTCGGCGAAGGTCGCGAAGGGGCCGTGCCACTTGTCGTCATCATTGGTCTGGTCGCCGCCGACGCCCTGACCATGATTGCAATAGCGGCAATCGCCTGCGTGGATGCGTGCACGCTTGTTGGAGAAGTGTTCGTAAACCCAGAAATCCATCGTCTTATCCTACAGGGCCTCGGCACCGGAGATGATCTCGATCAGCTCCTTGGTGATCTGGGCCTGACGGGCCCGGTTATATTGCAGCGACAGGTCGTCGATCATCTCGCCGGCATTACGGGTCGCGTTGTCCATGGCGGACATGCGCGAGGCCTGCTCGCCAGCGCCGCTTTCCAGCATTGCGGAGATGATCTGCGTATTGATGTAGCGCGGCAGCAGCGTCTCGAGGATCTCTTCCTGCGAGGGCTCATACTGGTAGATCGCGCCCTGAAGGTCGATCGTCTCGGCATCTTCCGGCGCCTTTGCCGGGATCAGCTGCTGGGCGGTCGGGACCTGGGTCAGCACGTTCTTGAATTGGCTGTAGACGAGCGTTGCGACGTCGAACTCGCCATCCTCGAAGCGCTGCGTGATCTCGCTGCCGAGGCCGATGCCGGCGTCGGTATAGTCATTGCCGCGCACGTCGGAGAGGTCGACATGGCCGATGAACAGCTCGGCATATTCGCGCTTCAGCTGTTCGCGGCCCTTCTTGCCAACGGTCAGGATCTTCACCGTCTTGCCGCCCGTGATCAGCTCACGGATGACCCGGCGCGCTTCCTTGACGACATAGGAGTTAAAGCCGCCGCACAGGCCGCGCTCGGCGGTCATCACGACGACAAGATGGGTGGCGTCCTTGCCCGTTCCGGAGAGCAGCTTCGGTCCGCCCGCGCCCTCGCCCATCGAGCCGGCGAGGTTGGCCACCACGGCCGACATGCGCTGGGCATAGGGACGGGACGCCGAAGCGGCTTCCTGCGCACGCTTCAGCTTGGCGGCAGCAACCATCTGCATCGCCTTGGTGATCTTCCGCGTGGATTTCACGCTGTTGATCCGGTTTTTCAGATCCTTGAGGCTGGGCATCGCTCAGCTCCTGATAGCGTGGTCGGACTTAGGCGAAGGCCTTGGTGAATTCGTCGAGCGTTGCCTTGATCTCGGCATCGATCTCGTCGGTCAGGGCCTTTTCCTTGCGGATCTTGGCGAGCAGGTCCTTCTTCGCACCGCGCAGGTGGGTCAGGAGTTCCTTCTCGTAACGGGTCACCTGACGGGTCGGAACACCGTCGAGATAGCCGCGCGTACCGGCGTAAAGCACGACAACCTGCTCTTCCATCTGCAGCGGCGAGAATTGCGGCTGCTTGAGGAGCTCGGTCAGGCGCTCACCGCGGTTCAAGAGGCGCTGGGTCGCAGCGTCGAGGTCGGAGCCGAACTTCGCGAAGGCGGCCATCTCGCGATACTGGGCGAGTTCACCCTTCATCGAGCCGGCAACCTTCTTCATCGCCTTGGTCTGCGCAGCAGAGCCCACACGCGACACCGACAGGCCGACGTTCACGGCCGGGCGGATGCCTTGGTAGAAGAGGTCGGTCTCGAGGAAGATCTGACCGTCGGTAATCGAGATGACGTTCGTCGGAATATAGGCCGACACGTCGTTGGCCTGGGTTTCGATGATCGGCAGGGCCGTCAGCGAGCCGGAGCCATGGTTCTCGTTCAGCTTCGCCGCGCGCTCGAGCAGGCGGGAGTGGAGGTAGAACACGTCACCCGGATAGGCCTCGCGGCCCGGCGGGCGGCGCAGCAGCAGGGACATCTGACGATACGCAACGGCCTGCTTGGACAGGTCATCATAGATGATCAGCGCGTGCATGCCGTTGTCGCGGAACCATTCGCCGATCGTGCAGCCGGTGAACGGAGCAAGGTATTGCAGCGGGGCCGGCTCGGACGCGGTGGCCGAAACGACGACCGTGTAGTCCATGGCGCCGCGCTCTTCGAGCGTCTTGACGACCTGGGCCACCGTGGAGCGCTTCTGGCCGATGGCGACATAGACGCAGAACAGCTTCTCGCTGTCGTCTTTCGCGGCATCGTTGGTCTGCTTCTGGTTCAGGATGGTGTCGACGCAGATGGCGGTCTTGCCGGTCTGGCGGTCACCAATGATCAGCTCGCGCTGGCCACGGCCGACCGGGATCATGCCATCAATCGCCTTCAGGCCGGTCATCATCGGCTCGTGCACGGATTTGCGCGGCAGGATGCCCGGGGCCTTCACGTCAACGCGGTTCCGCGAAGCGACGTCGGCGATGGCGCCCTTGCCGTCGATCGGCTCACCCAGCGGGTTCACGACGCGGCCAAGCAGGCCCTTGCCGACCGGTGCGGCCACAATCTCGTTGAGGCGCTTGACGGTGTCGCCTTCCTTGATGCCGCGGTCGTCGCCGAAGATCACGACGCCGACATTGTCGGCTTCCAGGTTCAGGGCCATGCCCTTGATGCCGCCGTCAAACTCAACCGTTTCACCGGCCTGGACATTGTCGAGGCCGTAAATACGGGCGATGCCGTCACCGACGGACAGCACCTGGCCAACGTCGGAGACCTCTGCCTCGACGCCAAAATTTTCGATCTGGGATTTCAGGATGCCTGAAATTTCTGCAGCGCTGATGTCCATCGAGCTTCTAAGCTCCCTTCATGGCGGTGTTCATACGGTCAAGTTTCGAGGCGACGCTGGTGTCGATCAGGGTTGATCCGACGCGCAGCTGGATGCCGCCGATGAGGCCAGGTTCGACCTCGGTTTCAAGTTCCACATCGCTTCCGACCGCTTTCTTCAGCACAGCTTCAAGCTTCTTGCGCTGGTCGGCGGTCATCTCTTCGGCGGTCCGGGCGAGGGCCCGCTTCACGCCGCGATGTTTCGCATAGAGTTCGTCAAAGTAGCTCGCTGCGCCCAGGACCTCGTCGGAACGGCCATTCGTGGCCATCGTGGCGAGGAAATTGGAAGCGAGCTTGCTGAGGCCGGCCTTGGCGGCGACGGCGACCAGGCCCTTGGCCTTGTCCTCGCGCGCAAAGGCGGGCGACTCCAGGAGAACGGACAGGTCCTTGCTGCCTGCCGCCATGGCGATCAGGCTTTTGAGGTCCTTCGAGACCGTTTCCAGTTCGCCTTTTTCCTTGGCGAGATCGAACAGGGCGCTCGCATAGCGGCGCGCCGTTTCATTGGCATGGGAGGCGGAAGATGCGGCCAAGACCTAAGTTCCGTCTGTTGTCGGGCGGAAGTGCCCCGAGAGTGAAACACAAGCATATGGGCTGGCAGGCAATGAGCCCCAACCCGATGCATGGAGGGGCGCTTAGCACTTCGTCTGAACCCTGACAACATGGCCGCAGCGGTAGAATTGCGACCGATTGGCACATTCCTCAATCAGAGGAAGGAATATGGGTCGATATCGGCGGAGACTCGCACGGCGGTCGGGAGCTTCAGTCCCTTCAGCCAAGCCGCCATGTAAGCCGACAGGTCGATCTCGCGCGTACTGGTGACGAGGAAGCGGATACGGTGGCGTCCGCGCAGGATCCCGATCGGGGCCGGGGCCGGGCCGTAAACCGTGATTCCCTCGCCATTCGGCGCCGCCGCGCCGGTGATGCGCCCCGCTTCCTCGATCATCTCCGCCGAAGGGGCCGACAGGATCAGCGCCGCCATCCGGCCGAAAGGCGGCAGGCCAAGCTCGGCGCGTACATCGCGCTCGATCTGCAGGAAGCCGTCACGATCCCCCTCGGCCAGGGCGATCATGGCGGGGTTCTCGGTCGCGTAGGTCTGTACCAGCGCGCGGCCGGGCCGTTCGGCGCGGCCTGCCCGGCCGGCGACCTGTGACAGGAGCTGGAAGGTCCGCTCGCCCGCGCGCAGATCCCCGCCCTTCATCGAGCTGTCGGCGTCGACAATGCCGACCAGGGTGAGGTTCGGGAAATTGTGGCCCTTGGCGACGATCTGCGTGCCGACCAGTACATCGATCTCGCCAGCGGCCATCCGCTCGACGATGCCGCGCGTATCCTCGCCGGTCTGGGCGGTATCGGAGGAGAAAATCTCCACGCGGGCCCCGGGCAGCAGCTGTCGCACCTCCTCGGCCACGCGCTCCACGCCGGGGCCGACCCCCATCAGCGAGTCCTTTGCCCCGCACATCGGGCAGGCCGCCGGCTTCGGCATCGACCAGCCGGTGAGGTGACAGACGAGGCGGTTTGTATAGCGATGCTCGGTCAGCCAGCTTTCCGTCGCCGGGCTTTTCAGCCGCTCACCGCAGGCCTTGCAGATGACAAGCGGCGCATAGCCGCGCCGGTTCAGGAAGAGCAGCGATTGCTCGCCCGCCTCGAAGGTTTCAGTCAGTGCATGGGTGAGCCTGGAGGACAGCCAGTGACCCTTCTCTGGCGGATCGGTGCGAAGGTCGACGAGTTCTATGTCCGGCAGCTTTGCCGCGCCAGGCCGGGCCGAGAGTTTGAGGCGCTGGTAGCGGCCCTGTTCGGCATTCACCACGGTTTCAAGCGCCGGTGTCGCGGACGCCAGGATAATCGCCGCGTCTTCCAGTTTGGCGCGCATCACGCCCATGTCGCGGGCATGATAGGTGACGCCATCTTCCTGCTTGAAGCTGGTGTCATGCTCCTCATCGACAATTATGAGCTTGAGGTTCCGGAAAGGCAGGAACAGCGCCGAGCGCGCGCCGATCACGATGCGCGCGCGGCCATGCGCGGTCTCGCGCCAGGTGCGGCGGCGCTCGGCATCGCTGAGACCGGAATGCCATGGCGCAGGCGGGGCGCCGAAGCGCGCTTCGAAGCGTTTCAGCACGGCCTGTGTCAGTGCGATTTCCGGCAGCAGGACCAGCACTTGCGCGTCCCCTGCCTTCGACAGGGCCTCGGCGATGGCCTCGAAATAGACCTCCGTCTTGCCCGAACCGGTAATGCCATCGAGGAGGAAGGGCTGGAAACCGCCTTTTGCGATGGCCGCGCGCAGCGTCTCGCCGGCCTCCTGCTGCTCGCCTGTCAGATGCTCGCCGCGTGCGAAATTGGTCGGCTGGGGGTAGGGCAGGTCGGTCTCGACCTCGCGGGCCTCCAGCGAGCCGACATCGACAAGGCCTTTCACCACGCCGGGCGAGACACCCGCCTGCCGGGCCAGCTCCGCGGCATTGGTCGGGCCCGCCTCACGGGCCGCCTCAAGGACTTTGATCCGCGCATCCGTCATCCGGTTGGAGCGGTGCCCCGTCGGCACGTAGAGCGTCTGCGTCGGCGACGGGGTGAGCCCGCCACGGGCACGCAGCACCATGGCCAGCACATGGCCCGGATGGGCGACATTGTAGCGGGCGGCAAAGCTCACGAATTTCCGCATCGCCTCGGTCATCGGAGGGACAGGAAAGACATCGAGGACCGGCTTCAGCTCTCGCGTATCGTCTTCTGCGCGCTCTTTCACCTCCCAGACAACGCCGGTCCGCTCGATCTTGCCGAGCGGGGCGCGGACATAGCTGCCAGGCTGCACGTCGAGACCGTCCGGAATGGCATAGTCGAACGGCTCGGGCAGGGGCAGCGGGAAGAGGATGCGGGCGAGTTTCATGTGTCAGCAGGGTTTAGTCCGGCCAGCCGATTCCGTCACCCATCGGTTGCTGCTTGGCGCGGCGTCACGATTGACGCGGCGGGCCGTGGTGGCAGGCTTCCCGGCAAAAGAACAAGCGGAGGAACGCATGAGTGAGATCCTGAAGATCGAGACGCATGGCCATGTCAGCGTCCTGACCCTGAACCGGCCGGAAGCGATGAACGCGCTGGACTATCCGCTCTATGCCGCGCTTGAGGATGCGGTGCGTGAAAGCGAGGCGCGTTGCATGATCATCACCGGTTCGGGTGAGCGGGCCTTCTGTTCCGGCGATGATGTGAAGCAGATCCTCTCAAAGGGTGCGCCATCGGATGAAAGCATGGCCAAGCGCTCGCAGAAGACGGGCGGGCTGACGCCAGCAGCCGACGCGCTGTTGCACACCGACATCCCGGTGATCGCCGCCATCAACGGGTTCGCCCTCGGCTGGGGGGCTGAACTCGCCATCATGGCGGACATTCGCGTCATGGCCGACACGGCAAAGTTCGGGGAGATTTTCGTCAAGCGCGGGCTCTGCTGCGACGCGCCGGGGCTTGGCCGGCTGGCGCAGCTTGTCGGTCGCGAGCAGGCAAGCGAGCTTCTCTTTACCGGCGACATCATCGATGCGGCGCGGGCAAAGGAGATCGGCCTTGTCAGCCGGGTCGTGCCACAGGCCGACCTCCTGCCGACGGCGCTCGGGATTGCCCAGAAGATCGCTGCCAACCCGCCCCAGGCCGTTCAGGCGCTGAAAGCGGGCCTGCGCCGCACGCTGGACCCGGACTGGCGCGATACGGGGCTGTGGGCGATTACCGAAATCCGCCGGCTGATGGCGACCGAGGACGCCAAGGAGAGCGCCGCGGCCTTCATCGAAAAGCGCGACCCGGTGTTCACGGGGCGATAAGGCGGTTATCTTCTATCGGGAATACGGGAGCGAGATATTGCGGTGGATGTTCCACAAATATGCGGTGGCGGGGTACATCACTTTTTACCTCCTGTTCCTCGGATCTGTCGCGCTCGCCGCTGCGGACCTAATCCCGGGTTTCGTCGTCTTTCCAGCTTTTTTCGTCGGCATTCTTGTAATGATTGTCTCACTAATCATGGCAGTATCCAGCGGTTAGGCAGAAAGGCGTTAGCGCCAATGTCCATCAATTCTGGCTGAAACGCGCCTTCAATCCCTCCTTAATCCCTTCCACAGACACTCCGGCGGATGGAAATCCTGTCCGCCTTTCTCGAGCATGTCCGCCAGCAGCGGCGGCTCTCCGACAATACGGTCGAGGCCTATGGCCATGACCTCACCAGCTTTTTCGGCTTCCTCGAGGGCCATCTGGGCGAAGAGGTTGGCATCAAGATCTTCCGCCACCTTCACGCCAGCGACATCCGCGCCTTCCTCGCCAGGCGCCGCCGCGACGGGCTCTCGGACGCCTCGATTGCGCGGCTGCTCTCGGCCATCAAGACATTTTATCATTGGCTCGACCATCATCATGGCATCGAGAATCCGGAGATCGCCTTCCTGCAGGGCCCCAAGCGTGGCGCGCGTTTGCCGCGACCGGTTTCCGTGGCAGCGGCGCGCGACATGATCGAGACCGCCGAAGCCTTTGCCGAGGAGCCATGGGTCGCCGCCCGCGATGTCGCCGTGCTGACGCTGCTCTATGGCGGGGGGCTGCGCATATCCGAGGCGCTGAACCTCAATGGCGACAGCGTGCCCGCGCCCGAGCGCCTGCGTGTCGACGGCAAGGGCCAGAAGGTGCGGATCGTGCCGCTTATCCCGGCCGTACGACAGGCGATGGACGAATATGCTGCGCTCTGTCCGTGGCGGATCGGCAAGGATACCCCGTTTTTCTATGGTGTGCGCGGCAAGCGCCTGCAGCCAGCCATCGTTCAGAAGAATGTCGCTGTTCTGCGCGGTGCACTCGGCCTGCCCGAGACGGCGACGCCGCATGCGCTGCGCCATGCCTTTGCAACGCACCTGCTGGCTGAAGGCGCCGATTTGCGCGCCATCCAGACCCTGCTCGGCCATGCCAGCCTGTCCACGACGCAGGTCTATACCGGGGTCGATTCCGAACGCCTGCGCGCCGTCGTCGCCAAGGCGCATCCGAGGGCCTAGGAAAACCGGACCTATTTCTTCGTGAAGGCGGCGATGCGGTCCTGCATGTCCGGGCCGACGCCTTCATTCTCCATGATTTCCCATTGCAGGCCGGCATCGAGGGCATCCATGTCGGTTGCTTCCAGAAGCCGCTTGTTCGCGGCGTGGCTGAAGGCAGAGTTTTCCAGGATACGCCGGGCGAAGGCGCCAAGCTCCGCCTCGAAACTGTCGTCCGGATACACCGCTTCGCAGAGTCCAATGCGCAGGGCCTCATCTGCCTTGACCGTCTCGGCGGTGAACATCAGGCGCTTGGCCGTCGCAATACCGACGCGGCGGGGCAGGCGCTGGCTCATGCCCCAGATCGGCGTGAGCGCCCATTTCGCGTGCGTGTCGGCAAACCGGGCCGACTGCGCTGCGAGGATAAAGTCGGCCGCCAGCGCCACTTCCAGCGCGCCCGTATAGCAGTGCCCATGCACCGCCGCGATCACCGGCTTGGGCAGTTTCTCCATCAGGCGCAGCGTTTCCGAATGCCAGCCGCGTGAGGGGACCTCTTCACCCGAGGCGATATCGGCAAGGTCATGACCGGCGGAAAAGCACTTGCCGGCCCCCTTCAGGATGACGCAGCCAATGCTGTCATCTGAGCGCAAATCGTTCACATGGCTGCGCAGCGCCTTGAACATGCCGACCGTCAGCGCATTCAGCTTGTCCGGCCGGTTGAGTGTCAGCCAGCAGATGCCGTCTTCATCCCTGCGTGTCACCAGTTCGGTCATGATGGTCCTCCCTTTTGGGACTGGACCTTAGCGGGCCGGGCACGTCCATCAATTGGTGACGCAGGGGCCGGTCAGTCGTCCTTGCCGGAAAGCCCGAAGCGCTTGGCCATGACCTTGTCGACGGTGCGTTTGGGCAGCAGGGTCGGGATCGTCCAGTTGGTCAGCTTGTTGGGGACCGGCGCATAGCGGGCCTTGGGGCTGTCATCGCTGAGCGCCTTTTCGATGGTCTCGCCGATCACTTTCGGCTCCAGACCCTCGCGTCCGCCTTTCAGCATGACATCGGCGAACTTTTCAATCGGTTTTGCCCAGATCGTATTGGCATAGGGTTCGTGCTTGTTCATGTCCTCGGCCTTGTCCCAGATCGGTGTCTTGACCGCGCCGGGGCCGATGGCGATGGCGTCGATGCCGTAGACGACCAGCTCACGGCGCAGGCTGTCTGTCAGCGCTTCGACAGCGTGCTTGGTGGCGGCATAGGCGCCGAGGAACGGAGCCGAGAGCCGCCCGCCCACCGACGTGATATTGACGATCCGTCCCGGTTTTCCTTCACGCGCCTCGTCCATGCCGAGCAGTGGCAGGAAGGCCTGCGTCGCGCGCATCAGGCCGAAGACATTGACCTCGAAATGCTGCTCGATCTGGTCGAGCGGCTGGAGCGCGAGCGGACCCATATTGGCGATGCCGGCATTGTTGACGAGGCCGTCCAGTGTCCTGCCCTCCAGCGCCTTGGAGACGGCGGTCACTGCGGCCTTGACCTGGTCGGGCTTGGCGACGTCGAGGATCAGCGGGGTGATGTTCTCGCTCGCCTGCTTCAGGGGCTCGCCATCGGAATGCTTGCGCACGCCCGCGAAGACTTTCCAGCCATTGGCGGCGAGGTGTTCGGCAGCGGCCCGGCCAATGCCGGTTGAGGCGCCTGTGATCACGACTGTCTTCATGGGTTTGGGCTCCATTAGCTTTGGACGGAAGCGTCCGTCATTCCGGGTTGAGAGTCCAGATAAGCCGGAAGCGCTCGAAGACGATGGGTTCGTCCTCGGAGAAGATCGTGCCCTCACGCCCGCACTCGCGGTGGAAATAGGACAGATGGGCGGCGCGCCAGTAGTCGAGCGAGCGGTCGCCTTCGCCCTCCACCCAGGCAAAATCCTCCGTGACGGTGTTGAAAGGCGCGATGTCGACACGTGTCGTCTCGATGACGCAGGCTGGCCGGTCCTGCTCATCGAGGACGAGCGAAAGGTCGCCCGTGGCGGGCGGGCGGAGACCGATCTTCTGGTAGAGGCCGAAACGGCTCGCTGTCGCCTGCTTGGTTCCGGCAAGGACAAGATCCAGCAGCTCGCGCGCCAGTTCCGGCCCGTCGCCGAAAGCGAAGATGTCATAGGGCTTTCTGAGATCGCCTGTGTCGGCCTGGAAGCGATCCCAGGCCGCGCGCTGCTCAGGCGTCATCCTTGCCGCCTTCGATAACGCGGAATGCCGGACGTTTTTGCGGCCTTGGAGGGGCAGGCGCAGTTTTCTTCATCAGGTCGCTGCCCTTCACGATGCCAAGCTCCGGGCGTTTTTTCTCGGGTGGAGACGGAGGCGGCGGGCTGTTCCCGGCCTCTTCTATATCCTCATCAAGCTGGCGCACGCGCGGCGTGTAGGCGGGTTTCTTCTTTGCGCCGAGCGGTTTGCGCTGCTTAAAGCCGCTGGCCTTGCCGCGCGCCTTCTTGTCGATCTCGCGCAGTTTCTGGGTCTGCAGGGCCGACATGGGCTCTTCGAGACTGCCCTTGTCAGGGTCGGCGAAGGCGGAACCGAATTCCTCGATGCGCTGCTCGACCTCTTCGAGGAACTCCCTTTCCCAGTCCGACAGGGGCGGGCCTTCGCCGCGCGCAGCCAGCTCAGCCGCCTTGCGCAGTTTGCGCAGGGCCTTGCGCTTCTTCCGTTCGTCGACTTCGCGTGGCATGACAGGAAGAGGTCTTAGTGCGGTTTGAACCGAACACAAAGGCGAAGCGTTATCTTCAGTCAGTCGGGAGGTTGAGTGGAAGATGAGCGAGCGGATGGAAACCGGGTGTTGCATCGCGGGCGGCGGACCGGCGGGCATGATGCTCGGCTATCTGCTGGCCCGCCAGGGCATCGACGTCACCGTTCTCGAAAAGCATGCCGATTTCCTGCGCGACTTTCGCGGCGACACGGTCCACCCGTCGACCATGCAGGTGCTGGATGAGCTGGGCCTGCTGGAGGCTTTCCTGAAGCGCCCGCACCAGAAGACAGAACGCGTTGCCCTGCACCTGAACGACCGGGCTTTCGAGATTGCCGACTTCACACACTTGCCGGTCGCGGCCCGCTACATCGCCTTTGTTCCGCAATGGGAGTTTCTGGATTTCCTCGCCGACGAAGCGCGCAAGCTGCCGAATTTCCGCCTGATGATGTCGACCCGTGCCGACGAACTCCTCGTCGATGAGGGCCGCGTCTGCGGGATCTGGGCGCGCACGGACGATACGACATTCGAAATCCATGCGCCGCTGACCGTGGCCTGTGACGGGCGCGACTCCACGCTGGTCCCCGCGGCGGGATTCGAGATCGAGGAGAAGGGCGCGCCGATTGACGTGCTCTGGTTCCGCCTGCCGCGCGAGGACCGTCACGGCGAGGGGGAGTCGCTCGGCTACATGAAGGCTGGCGGCTTTCTCGTAACGCTCAACCGCGGTGACTACTGGCAGTGCGCGCTGGTTATCCGGAAAGGCGCGGATGCCCTTGTGCGTGGCGAAGGGCTGGAGGCGTTCCGCGCCCGCATCGCTCACCTTGCCCCGCATCTTGGCGACGAGGCAGAGGCCATCGAGCGCATGGAGGATATCAAGACGCTGAATGTGCAGGTCAGCCGGCTGGAGTGCTGGTGGCGTGAAGGCCTTCTGGCCATCGGGGATGCGGCGCACGCCATGTCGCCGGTTGGCGGAGTGGGCATCAACCTCGCGCTACAGGATGCGGTGGCCGCAGCGCGGATCCTTGCCAAGGATTTGAAAGCCGGATCGGTTCGTCATGAAACGCTGGAAGCGGTCCAGAAACGGCGCGAATGGCCAGCGAAAATCACCCAGTCCGCCCAGGTTCTTGCGCATAACCGGTTCGTCATTCCCGCGCTCGAGGCAGAGGGCGAGTTGCCGGTGCCGTGACCGGTGAAACTGCTGAACGCCGTACCCTTGCTCCGGCGGCTGCCAGCGCGTGCGATCGGCCTTGGTCCGCGCCCGGAACACTGGCGCGGCGGCTGAGCCTCAGGCCTCGCCGAGGGCGATCATGTAGGTTTCGAGCAGGCTTTCCTGTTCCTGGCGCTCATCGCGGTCCTGCTTGCGCAGACGCACGACCTGGCGGAGGATCTTGGGGTCATAGCCCATGGCCTTCGCCTCGGCATAGACGTCCTTGATCTGGTCGGCGACTTCCTTCTTTTCCACTTCGAGGCGCTCGATGCGCTCGACGGTCAGGCGCAGCTTTTCGCGCGCGGCATCTGTCAGCTTTCCATCTTCCATGGGGCTTGCTCCGGTTAACCCTTGTCGACGGGCGGGGTTCTAGAGGCTTGCCGCGGTCTTGGCGACCCTGCTTTGCATGGGCGCCTCGCGAAACCTCAAGAATTCCACACGCATTTGTGTGTCGACCGGGCCGAAACGCCGCCTATATCGGCCTTATGACCAGCAAGACATCCCGTTTTTCCAGACGAAACATCCTGTTCGGCGGCGCGGCTGGCGCTGTGCTCGCCGCCTGCACAAACTCAAAAGGCCAGGCTGAAGAGGCCAGTGCGGCCCAGGCGGTCTTCGCCGATACCGAGTGGCGTGCGCTCACGGAAGAGCAGTGGCGCGAGCGCCTTTCGCCAGACGCCTTCGGTGTCCTTCGCAAGGAAGATACAGAGCGCGCCTTCACCTCGCCGCTGAATGACGAAAAGCGCGACGGCGTATTTCACTGCAAGGGCTGTGACCTGCCGCTGTTCAAGTCCGAATGGAAGTATGACAGCGGCACCGGCTGGCCGAGTTTCTGGTCCTATATCGAGGGCAACCTCGCCACCAAGCCGGACCACAAATTCTTCATTGTGCGCACAGAGTATCACTGCGCGCGCTGCCTCGGACACCAGGGCCATGTGTTCGATGACGGCCCGGCACCGACGGGCAAGCGCTACTGCAACAATGGCGTCGCGCTGACCTTCAAGCCCGCGTAATTTGAGGGTTGCCGGTCGATTTGCTAATCAGCCGGCATGGCTCAGAGAAATACATTCCAGTCTTGGTGGCGGGACGTCCCGCTTGATGAGCGGCCTGCGCTCAAGGTGCTGCTCGGCGTCTTCATGATTGCCATGACGCTGGCGGCTGCTGCCGTGCTGTCCCAATATCTGCTCTAGCGCGGCGTCCTTGTGACCGGTTCAGCCGCTTGAACCGCCAAACGTGGTGCCGTCGCCTTCTTCTTCGGTCAGCATCGTATTGGGATTGTTCGGGTCTTCGCGCTCATAGCCGCGCTGGTCGGGCCGGGTGAACAGGTCCATCTGGCGCGGATCGACATGCTTCTTGCGCCGTGACTTGCGGGTGCGGCCATGGCGGAAATAGAGGTCGTCGGTGTGATCCTCATCTGCTTTCGGCTTCTTCTCGGCCTTCGCAGGTTTTGGGGACGCTTCCGGTTCGGCCTTCTTCGACTTCTTCGCGACAGGGTCGCCCAGCTTCCAGTAGGTGACAGCCAGCACGGGCGCGCCGTCGGCATCCTCGTAAACCTGGATGAAGCCTTTCGCCTCCCCCGCTTCGGCTTGCTTGACCAGCGCCGGGACCTCGGCGGGGTCCGGCTTCAGCCACTCGGTCTCCAGCGACAGGACGGGCCGGTCATCCGTCAGCGCCTCGGCGTCATAGCGGGTGCGCGCAGCCTTGCCTGCGCCTTTCAGGGCGTCCTTTGCGGTCAGGGCGAGGGGGTAGGCAAGGCTCATGCGCTCTGAGCTAGGCATTTTGGGTCAGCCCGTCCAGCTCCGCTTGTGCGGCGGGCTGCGCGACGGCTAGATGCGGTGCATGGAAACCGTCCTTGTCTGGCTTTTGCGGGCCATCGGGCTCTTATGGATTGCGGGCGGTGCATTTGGCGTCCACAGCGCCTGGTTCTCCTGGCGGCTTGGCCGGATGACCAGTGACCTCGAGGCTGCGACGCGCGATCTCGACCCCGAGGCGCTGCAGGATGAAGCTCCGGACGATACTGCCCGCGACCTCTGGCTGCTGGCCGGCGCCGGCCTGACCTTCCTAACCGGGTGCGCCCTTGTGGCGGCAAGCCGCCTGGCCCTGCCGCTCTGCCTGCTGCTCCTGGTCCACCAGCTGTTTTATTTCGCCCGTCAGGCTCGCCGGACCCGGCAGTCGGGCGATGAAGCGGACGCCGTTGCGCCCTCGACCCGGAATGCGGCGTTGTTTGCGCTGTTCGTGACGGCATGCGTCGTCTTCCTCACAGTCTCCGGCGCTTACGGCTGAGCCGATAGCTGCACGAAACGGCTGGCCGCGAGCCGCGCAAACCGGAGGGTGACGGCCTTCCGCCGGGCTGCGGCGAGAGGCGTCGCCTCCGGATGCCGCAGCACCGCGCCGCCGAACCCGTCAGCGACGATCAGGCCGGCGTCTTGCGGGATCAGGTCATGCGGAAAGGCGTGGCCGACGGCGAAATAGAAGCGGTCGCAGAAGGGCTGGTATTCCGGCCATTTCCCGTCGGAGCGGAAGTCGGCCACCGAACTCTTGATCTCGACAATGGTGATCTCACCCTTCGGGCCGATCGCGGCGACATCCGCGCGCCGGCCATTGGCGAGCGTCATTTCCGTGACGCCGGCGAAATTCAGGTCTGCGAACAGTCGCAGCACGCCGCGGCAGATATCACTGGCACAAGGGTTGAGATGATCATCCGCCATGGCAGCCTCCCTGCTCGGGTTCCCTTTCTGTTCCAGCCTGTCATCGGGCCGGGTCGAGGTCAAGAAAAAAGCCCCGGAGCCATCGCTCCGGGGCTTCTGCATGCTGAATGTGTGCGGCGCTATTCGCGCGAGGCGAGCAGCATCAGCACAAAGCGGAACATGTTCACGAACATGATGAAGAAGTTGAGCGCACCCCAGTTCGTCATCACGGCCAGGCTGCGGCCATCATGCGAAAGCTGGTAGTAGCCTTCCTTCAGTTCCTGGGTCTGCCAGGCGACAAGCACGGCCGAGAGCAGTGCGAAGCCACCGGAGATCATCCATTCCATGCCGGAAGACGGCTGCAGGATGCCCATCATCGGCAGGACCATGTAGATCAGCGAGACTGCCACAAGCGCCCAGATCGCCATGATGGCGAAATTGCCAATCGCCGACAGGTCACGCTTGGTCGTATAGCCCCAAAGCGACAGGGCACCGAAGGCCGACGCCGTGATGAAGAAGGCTTTCGCGATCGTCATGTAGTTGAGCGACTGCGAAATGCCGCCGGCTGTCTGCGTGCTGATATTGTTGGACGCCATGTAGAAATAGACGCCAAGGCCGAGGCCGACAAAGGTCACGATGGCCCAGTACAGGATGGCCGATCCGGTTGGCGATGGGTTCTTCATGAAGAACATCGAGCCGAAGATCAGAGCGATCGGCGCAAAGGCAACCACGTAATAGAGCGGCGTGCCGAAGATCAGCTGGGTGAGCGGGTCCCAGGTGCCGGCCGCGAAGGCGAGCACGCCGGAAAGCGCGATGCCGTAGGTCAGTTTCGTATAGACGCCGAGCATGAAGGTCCGAAGGCCCTGGTCAATGCTCGCATCCATAGTCCTGCTGCGGGCGACAGATGAGTTGAAGTTGTTCATTTATCCCTCTTTCGAAAGGCCGGCATACACTTATGCCGATTGTCGATAATATGGGCGAAACGGCCCGCCACTTCAAGGAAAACCGGTCCTCGCGACTCAGCTTTCAGTATTGTAATCAGAGCAGTGGTTAACAGCCGATTCAGATGCCGGCCGGGCTAGGCTTATGCTGCACTGCCGCAAAAGTCCGCAAAATAGTGATGTATTCGCGGGTGCCTGGCCTTTAAAGGCCGTAGTGCCCGAAAAGATTCGAACACGTTACAGTTGCGCGATCAGGATGAGGCCTCCCGAAAAGTATGGTTTGACTTTGCCAAAAGCTGATAGCAGCATATCTTTGCTGTGGTAACTACAGCAGGGACGTACGTTTAACTCGAAGGGGAATTGATCCTATGGCTGATGCATCGGCGTACGCTGACAACATAAAAAAATATGCAAAGGGATATAACCAGAAGGCTGCTGAGAAGATCGTCGGCCATTTGGGTATTGCTCTGAGAAACCGTGACTCGTCGCTGGTTTCCTGCTCCGATCCGGGCGAACTTCAGCGCGTCCGCGAAAAGTTCTGCCGTGGCAAGCTCGGGCTTGCCCAGAAGAATGACGAGATCGATGCAGCAATGGGCAAGATCTGCGAGAAGATGAAACCGGAGGGCGGCAACAAGTCCCGCGTCACCTTCTATTATCTGCTTGCCGAACACTTTGGAAAACTGGACGAACTGGCCGGCTAAACGACCAGCGTCGCACCGCAATCATTTCGGGAAGCCCGGTCTTGATGGCCGGGCTTTTTCTGTTTCAGATACTGCATGATCAGACTGTTCGCCGCCCTTCCCGTCCCCGATCCGATTGCCGACCGGCTGGAGCCGCTGCTCACCGGGCTCGACGGTGCGCGCTGGCGCGACCGCGAGCACTTTCACATTACCCTGGCCTTCTTTGGCGAGATGAAGGAACCGGTCGCCGAAATGCTGGACGAGGAAATCGGCGCGTTGGCCGCGCCGCAGCTCGACCTGGAGATCGAAGGCGTCGGCTGGTTCGGCCGCAAGGAGCCGCATGCCGTCTTCGCCACGGTGAAACGCACGCCTGCGCTCGACGCGCTTGCCCGTGAATGCCGCAAGATCTCCGCGCGCATGGGGCTCGACAAGGATGACAAGCCGTTCAAGCCGCATATCACGCTCGCCTATCTCAACAATACCCCGCTTGAGGCGGCGATGGCCTGGTCGGAGCGGTGGCAGGTCCTGCGCGCCGGCCCCTGGACGGCCGACCGATTCCATCTCTTCGAGAGCATCCCGCGTGAGGGCAAGAAGAGCGTGTACGACGCGGTGGCAGAGTATCCGCTGGGGTGAGCTGGATGAAAGGGAAAAGCGGACTTCTGTTGCGCTGTTTGATCGCGATCCCAGTACTGGCTCTTCTCGTGGTGCTCTGGCTGCTTGTGGGTGGCTGGACAGGTGTTGCGCTCTTTCTGGTGGGCGCATTAGTACTTCAGTTTGGGTATGTGTTTCGCAAATGAAGCATAGCCCCTGCCGGGGCATTCAAATCCTAAAATCGATCCACCGGATCGATTTTTTCGCGCAGCGAAATGGATTTGAATGGTGCCGCCTAGGTGACTTGAACACCTGACCCTCGCATTACGAATGCGATGCTCTACCAGCTGAGCTAAGGCGGCTATCCGAATTGGAGGCGCCTCCATACCGTTTGATGCCTCGCGCCGCAAGCCTGCTTTTCACTCGCGCCAACCTTGCTCAGCGCTCGTCTTCAGCGTCCTGAACATAGTCGACCGGCGGCTCTGACAGCTTGACCGGCTTTTCCGCGCTGGCGAGCTGCGGCGTGGCCGCGGCGACCTGGCGCGATGGCGCGGCGCGGCGGGCCGGGGCGGGCAGGGCGATGTGGCGTCCGGCCTCGAGCTCACGCCCATAGGTCTCATAGCGCGAATGAACCAGCGTGCCGGCATCGCCGAAGCTGTAGACAAGGCGCGCCCAGTCGCGGCGGGAATAGTCGAAGGCATTGCCGTTCGGGTCGATGTCGGACCATTCGGCCTCACGTGAGGCCGTCGCGGCCATACGGCCCCAGCGCTCGGCTTCCTTGGCATCGCCATAGCCCTTGAGCGCCTGTTCCAGCAGCAGGCAGAGGCGCGCGGTCGGCTTCTCCTCGACCAGCAGGGCAAGGATGCGGATGGCACTCATCCAGTCGCGTCCCGCCATGGCGATCTCCGCCTTGAGGATGCGGCTTTCGCGCGCTTCGGGATTGGTCGCGATCAGCGATTCCAGCCGGGCAATCTGCGTCTTTGGCGTGTCGGCCGGGTCGAGGCGGCGGCAGAGATGGGCCAGGGCCGGGTGCGGATTGGCCTTCCAGCCAAGTTCGAGCACGCCCTGGGCGGCCTTCACCTTGCCGTCGATCATCAGGTGGCGCGCGCCATGATAGGCAGCCGGCGGGAAAGTCGGGGCCGAGCGGATGGCATCGGCCAGCAGTTTCTGGGCGTCGCGGCGTTCGGCATTGGGCAGGCTGCAGGCCTGCGCGGTGTAGAGAACGGCCCGGCGGCGGCGCAGGCTGTCGCCCTTGATGGCGCCCCGCTTTTCGCCTGTGGCCAGTGTGTCGAGCGCTTCCTGCCAGTGGCCGCGTGCGATCTGGCTGTCGAACAGGGCGTTGAACGGCCAGTCGGCTTCGGTTCTGAGGGCCAGCGCTTCGCGGGCGCGGGCTTCGGCGGCGGCGACGTCCCCGCGCTCGGAGGCGGCTGTGGCGGCGCCCTTGAGGCCAGCGAGTTGTCCGCCGGGAAGCCGGGCAAGCTGGCCCCAGGCACGCTCGGCGCCCGACCAGTCATCGGAGATTTCCGCCGTGCGCGCTTCCAGCAGCAGCTTCAGCCGCTCGTCATCGGCATGCTTGTCGGCCTTGCTGGCGTACTTCTTGGCGAGACGCACGTCGCCCGCCTCAGCAGCCAGAAGCCCGTCAGCCAGCGCCTTGTTGGCATTGCGCGCCTTCTTGGCCTGGTGCGCTTCGGAAAAGCGGCCCGGAAGCCTCAGCAGGCCCGTCAGGGCGCCCCAGATCACCGCCATCGCTGCGCCGATCAGAACGACACCGAGGATCGCGACGACGAGCTTCAGCTCCACAGCAGTCTCCGGGCCGAGCGTGATCAGCACGCTGCCGGGCAGGCGGGCCGCCCACAGCACGGCAACTCCGGCGAGGACGATGAGGAGGATGACGAGAAAGAGTACGATCATGAATAAGTATCTATTGTCCCGCTGCGATCAATTTAAGGCGCAATTCCTCAAGACTTTGTTCCAGCCGGGCGCGGCGGCGCGCATCGGCCAGCCATGTCTGGTAGATCGGCTTCGTCGTACCCGGCAGATTTTCAACTGCGTCGATGGCTATCGCAAGGTCGTCACGGGCGAGCGCGGCTTCGGCATCGGCAAGCCGGTCGGCAGTGTCGCTGTCGGAGGATGTGCGCCGGATGCTGACGGAATCCCCGAACACCGTGCTCACCCAGCCCATGCCGGACGCGTCTTCGGTATCGCGCGCCGCCGCGGTGTTCTGTAGGCGCCGGAATTCGGCCTTCAGGGCAGCCAGGGTTGGAACCTCGATCTGAGCCAGGCTTGAGAGGGCCTGAATGTCCGGGTCGTCCGGGCGCGCTTCGCGAAGCTGGCGGTATTCGGCCTCGAAGGTCTCGCCGCGGTTGGCGGCCGCCTGGATGGCCGACAGGGCGAGCGACGCACTCACGGCAGAGGTGGACGCGCGCTGCGCAGCCGCCGAGTCCGTGCGCACATCATTGAGCTCCGTTGCGAGGTCGCGCTGGGTTGCCTCCAGCGTGGCGAGTTCCGAACGGAGGGTTTCGAGCTCCGTGCGCAGGCTGACCAGCTGGGCATTGCTGGCGCCGCCGCCCTGGTTCGCGCGCTCAAGCGCCCGTTCGATGGCGTCAATCCGGGCCGGATCGATCCCGCCGGTCTGGTTCTCGGATAGGGTGGCGATCTGCGATTCGAGGCCGGCCAGACGGGCGTCGACGCCGTCCGGCAAGTCGGTGCTCTCTGCCGACGCGGCAGACGGCAGGCTCGCGATCTGTCCGTCGATACGTGTGATCTCGCTATCAATCCGGTCGATGAGGCCTTCGACCTGCGCGGAGACATTGGCGATGCGCGTCTGCAAATCAGCCTGCTGGTCACGCATCTCATCCAGCGCCGTCTCGTTCGGGCCGGGCAGGTCGGTTGTGTCGAGAAGGCCGGAGGACCAGACAGACATACCAAGCGCACCGAGGGCCAGCAGTCCAACAATGGTCAGGGATATCCAGCCCGGACCGCCGGATTTCTTTGACGTTTCATTGGTGGAGGGCGTTTCGGCCGGATCGGCGGGTTCATACTCCGCATCGATCGGGACGGAATGGCTTGGATGGTCGCTCATGCTTTACCTCTTCACGCTCCCCAGCCGCCTGTCCTTGTCATTGTCGTCCTGTCACCGCCCGGCAAGCGCCTCGTCGAGGCAGGCCATCAGGTGCGCCTCATCGGGGTGCCTGGCCACATGAACGCCCCCCGATGGGACCTGCTCCAGACTCGCCGCCGCTTGCGGTGAAATTACGACAAACTCCGTTTTCGAAAGATTGAGACCATTTGCAAGGGAAAGGAAGGCGTTTGCCCCTTTTGCGGAGTGGACAAGACAGATCGTGCGCGCGCCGGATTTGAGCTGGGCCAGCGCGTCCGGCGACAGGGCCGGGGCCGGACGGGCTTCATAGAGTGCCGCGAAAGTCACCACGAACCCTTCGGCTTCCAGCGCGCGGGCAAGGTCCCCCTTGGCCGCCGCGTTGGCAACGTGCAGCAGTGCCTTGCGTGGCCCGGACCAGTGATGGGCGATGTAGTGGGCAAGGTCATGGGCATTGCCCGAGGACTGGTGCACCGGGCTGAAGCCCTCGCGCAGCGCTTCGGATGCGGTGGCAGGGCCGACGCACCAGGCCGGCAGGTCGCGCGCCTCGCTTGCCTCGGCAAAGAAGCGCACGCCATTCGCGCTGGTGAAGACGAGGCCGCCAAACTCTGAGAGGTCGGGCAAGGCTTCATCGCGGCTGGTCAGTTCAAGGGCTGGCGACAGGATCGCCTCCAGGCCCTTCTCGCGCAGGCGTGCTGCTGTTTCGGATGCGCCGGGCTCGGTACGGGTGACGATGATGGGCGGGGCGGTGTCAGCCATCGTCGAAGGCGGGGAGGTTGCCGCCCGCAGACGCCCGAATCTGCTGGCCGGCGCCACGCCCAAGCGCCGCCATCTCGCTCTCACTGGCGTCAGCCTGGGCCACGCCCTGGAAGGCCCAGCGGTGCGAGCCGTCGGGTTTCAGCACTTCGCCGGCGAACTTCCAGACGCCGTCTTCCTGCCAGGCGTGCCCGCCCATGGCTGTCCGGCATGAGCCGTCAAGTTCGACGAGGAAGGCGCGCTCGGCCATGGCGGCCAGACGCGTTGTGGGGTGGTTGAGCTGGTGGATGAGGTCAAGCACGTCCTGGTCGAGGTCGTCCGGGCGTGCAGCGATAGCGACGATGCCCTGTCCGGCGGCGGGGACCATTTCCGTGATCGGAACCGGCGTCGCGACATGCGCCATGCCGAGGCGGTTCAGTCCGGCCATGGCGAGGTAGGTGGCTTCGGCAAGGCCATCGTCGAGCTTCTTCAGCCGGGTCTGCACATTGCCGCGGAAGGTGACGATGTTGAGGTCGGGGCGCATGGCGAGCGTCTGAGACTCGCGGCGCAGGCTGGCCGTGCCGACCGTTGCACCTTTCGGCAGGTCCTTCGGGCCTTTCAGGCCGTCGCGATTGATGAAGCCGTCGCGCGGGTCCTCGCGCTCGGGGAAAGCCAGCAGCGCCTGGCCGTGAGGCAGCGCGCCCGGCACGTCCTTCAGGCTGTGAACGCCGATATCGCAGCGCCCATCATCGACGGCCGCGTCGATCTCACGGGTGAAGAGGCCCTTGCCGCCGGCATTGATCAGGCGCTCGGTGGTCAGCTTGTCGCCGCCCGTGGTGAAGGAGACGATCTCGCCCGTTACCGCGCCGTTCGAGAGCCGCTCGAGGTCGGCCGCCACGGCGTTCGCCTGCGCCAGCGCCAGTGGCGATCCGCGCGTGCCGATCTTCAAGGTGAGCTTCGATGAGGATACTGCCGTCATCCTGCCTCCTGCCTGTCCAGATTTGGCCCTGCTAAAGTGAGACACCTGTCATGACAAGAGAGCGGGGCTGCGGCGCAGTGCGCGCCGGACAGGCGCTTTCTTAACGAAATCAGGTCAGAAGGACGCCATGCGACCGCTTATTGCCGCTCTTGCTTTCTTGCTTGCCGCCTGCTCCCAGGGCGAGCCCTCGGCCAGTGCCGAAGAGATCGCCCGTGCCCAGCCCTCGCCGGTCGAGCGCTGCATGAATCTTGGCGGCGCGCTGGAAGCGCCGAATGAGGGCGACTGGGGCTACACCGTGCGGCAGGCCGATCTTGTCCGCCTCAAGGAAGCCGGTTTCGACACGGTTCGCCTTCCGGTCAAATGGAGTGCACACACCGATGAGCGCGCGCCCTACACGATCGATCCGGATCTCATGGACCGGGTCGACGAGATCGTCACCGATGCGACGGAGGCCGGTCTCAACATCATCGTCGATGTGCATCACTACAACGCGCTGATGAAGAAGCCGGATGCCCATCGCGCCCGTCTCGGTGCCATCTGGACGCAGATCGCAGACCATTTTGAAGGCGCGCCGGACAGCGTCATCTTCGAACTCATTAACGAGCCGAACGACCGGATGACGGTTCGCAAGACCGATGCGATCAATCGCGAACTTCTGGCCATTGTCCGCGCAAAGCATCCCGACCGCTGGGTGGTTGTCGGCAGCGCCGGATGGGGTGGGCTTGATGCGCTGCTCAAGAGCCGGCCGCCGGAAGACGACCGGATCATCCTGACCTTCCATTCCTATGAACCCTACGATTTTACCCACCAGGGCGCGTCCTTCTCCGACGATCCGCCGCCGGTCGGCATGCGCTGGGGCTCGAACGAGGACCGCGAGCTGATGGAAATGGGCGCGAACATGGCGGCGAGCTTCGCCAACCAGCAGGGCTATCCGATCCTGCTCGGCGAGTTCGGTGTCTATGAGGACGTCCCGCTCGACCAGCGCGTCGGCTGGACCCGCGCGATGCGCGAATTCGCCGAGGAGCGGAACATCGGCTGGTGCTACTGGGACTTTGCGACGACCTTCAGGGCCTACAATCTCGATCGCGAGACGTGGATTCACTCGATGCTGTCGGCGTTGATGGACGATTAGACCGCCAGCGCCTAAATCAGCGCCATGACACGCCATACCGTCCTCGGCATCGAAACCAGTTGCGACGAGACCGCCGCAGCCGTTCTGCGCCTGGAGGACGGAAAGGCAACCATCCTCTCGGAGATTGTCCGCAGCCAGGTCGAGGCGCATGCGCCCTATGGCGGTGTGGTGCCGGAGATCGCAGCGCGTGCCCATGCCGATATTGCCGACAAGGTGGTGGCCGCGGCGCTTGAGGAAAGCGGGCTGGCCGTGACCGATCTCGACGCTGTCGCGGCAACGTCGGGGCCGGGCCTGATTGGCGGAGTCATGGTCGGCATGATGACCGGCAAGGCGATCGCGCTTGCCGCGGGCAAACCCTTTATTCCGGTCAATCACCTTGAAGGCCACGCGCTCTCGCCTCGCCTGGCCGAGGACTGCCCGTTTCCCTACCTGCTCCTGCTTGTGTCGGGCGGCCATTGCCAGTTCATCCTCGTCAAGGGCCTTGGCAATTATACGCGTCTCGGCACGACCATCGACGATGCGGCGGGCGAGGCGTTCGACAAGCTCGCCAAGCTCCTGCATCTCGGTTTTCCCGGGGGACCGGCCGTGGAAAAGGCTGCTGAGGCGGGTGATCCATCACATTACAAGCTGCCGCGCCCGCTGCTCGACAGGCCGGGCCTCGACATGAGTTTCGCAGGCCTCAAGACAGCGGCGGCCCGCATCATCGAGGCCGAAGACCTGTCCGAGCAGGATGTGGCTGACCTCTGCGCCAGCTATCAGACGGCCATAGCCGATTGTCTGGCGGTCAAGGCGGACCGGGCCATGGCCGGCTTCGATGGCGAGCGACTCGTCGTGGCCGGCGGCGTTGCCGCCAATACCGCCATCCGAAAGGCCCTCGATGAGGTCGCGGTGCGACATGGCGCGCGGCTGATTGCACCGCCCCTGCGTCACTGTACGGACAATGCGGCGATGATCGCGCTGGCTGGCGCCGAGCGGCTGTCGGCTGGCGATGTCCCGGCTGACGCGATGATGTTTTCGGCCCGCCCACGCTGGCCGCTCGATGAGGCCCGCGCCATGTCCGATCCGGCCTATGGCGGCGGCAAGCGCGGCGCGAAAGCCTAGGGCGCCAGGACGCGTAGCAGCCTGACGGCCTGCTCCTGGGCAAAACCATCCTTGAGGGGCGCGCGCATGATCAGCAGATTGTGCCAGGCTGGCGAGATCAGCACATTGACGGCTTCATCGAGGTCGTAGTCACGCCGCACACGCTTCTTCGCGGCCAATTCGGCCAGGATGAGTCGCAAGGGCGCGCGAACGTTCGACTTCATCCAGTTGCGCCACACATCGCCCGCTTCCTTCTCATCGGAGGCCGCCATCAGCGCGCCGCGAAGGACAGCGTGACCGTTGCCGGTCCGCGTGGCCGCTTCGAATGGCATCAGCAGTGAGGCGATCCGCTCGACCGGATCGGTGCCGGAGGTCTGCGTCGGCTGCAGCAGCGAGGTCGCCGCTTCGAGACACATCGTCCCAGTCGCCGGCCACCAGCGATAGATGGTCTGCTTGGAGGCATGGGCGCGCCGGGCAATGCTGTCGACGCTGAACTTGCGCCAGCCCGCGGTGGCAAGCTCTTCGCGGGTCGCATCAAGGATGGCCGCGCGAGAGGCTTCGCTGCGGCGTGGCCCCTGACGCCGGCGCGTCGTCTTCTTCCGCGTTGTCGTCTTTTCGGCTTCGGCCATGTGGATCTCCGTTAGCCGCCATGGACAGGGGCGGCCATGACCTCGATACTCCGAAATGGTTGGGCGAAAGTGAACGGACCGTCTCATGATTGCTTGCAGAAAGTGGAAAGCCTGACTATTGCCTGCGCAAATCTGCGACCAAGGAGTGATGAATGCGCACACCAGAAGATCTGAAGAACGGTTACCGCGCGTTTCGCCGTGGCGTCTACAAGCACCAGGCAAACCTCTATGAGGAACTCGGACGCGGGCAGGATCCTGACATCATGATCATTGCGTGCGCCGACAGCCGTGCCGAGCCGGCCGACATTTTCAACGCGGCGCCCGGCCAGCTTTTCGTTGTCCGTAACGTTGCCAATCTTGTCCCACCTTACGAAACGACCGAGGGCCTCCACGGTGTCAGCGCGGCGCTCGAATTCGCCGTGACGGCGCTGAAGGTCAAGCATATCCTCGTCATGGGGCATGGCGGATGCGGTGGGGTGAATGCATCGCTGTCTGCTGCGCGCGACAAGCCGATCGGCCAGTTCATCGCCCCCTGGGTCCGCCTGCTCGACAAGGCGCGAGACGACATCCTGGCCAAAAAGGCAAACAACCCGCAGCGGGCGCTTGAATTTGCCGGCATCGACACGTCGCTGAAAAACCTGATGACCTTCCCCTTCGTCGAGGAACGGGTGAAAGCCGGCGAGCTCGACTTGCACGGCGCATGGTTCGCCATTGCCGAAGGAGAGCTGCACTGGCGCGATTCCGATAACGGTGAGTTTTCGGTGGTCGAGGCCTAACGACTGGTCGCCCAGACCGCGAAGGCGGCCGAGCTGAACATCAGCGCGGCTGCGCCCCGATTGAACCACTTGGCAAAGCTGGGCGTCGCAAAGCTGCGCGCCAGCCGGTCGGCTCCGGCGGCATAGAAAGCGAGGCCGAGCATTTCGGTGAAGGTGATGGTCGCGATGGCGATCACGACCTGCAGGATCAGCGGTCGGCTGGCGTCGAAATAGCCGGGCAATAGCGCGCCGAAGAAGACCAGCGCATTCGGATTGGCAAGCTGAAGACCGAGCCCCTTTCCAAAAAGCGCGGCGCGCTTCGGCATGGCTTCACGTGACAGGCGAAGGTCGCGCGGCCTGGCCCGTATCAGGCCGATGGCGAGCCAGCCGATAAAGCATAGTCCGGCCAGTTTCAGGACGAGGAAACCTGAAGGAAACTGGGCAGCGATGGCAGCAGCACCGCCTGCAGCCAGAGAAATCCAGACGAGATTGGCGGTCGAGACGCCGATCGCCGGCAGCATGGCCGGCCGGAAGCCGTAGCGCAGCGAGGAGGAGACGACCAGCATGACCGCCGGACCCGGTGTGAGTCCGCCCGCCAGGAACAGGCCAATCATGGCGAGCCAGACGCCGAACTCCACCTCAGCGGGCCTCCTGCCTGGCTAGCCGGTCTGCTTGAACCGCTCGACGGATGCGTTGATCAGTTCACGCGCCTTCTCGACGCCTTCCCAGCCCGTGATCTTGACCCACTTGTTCGGCTCAAGGTCCTTGTAGTGCGCGAAAAAGTGTTCGATCCGGTCGCACAGCGTTTCCGGCAGGTCGGTATAGTTGTGGATCTTTTCGTAATAGCGCGTCAGTTTCTGGTGCGGCACGGCCAGGATCTTCTCGTCCTCTCCGCCATCGTCTTCCATCAGCAGGACACCGATCGGACGAGCACGGACCACGGCGCCCGGAACGAGGGCACGCTGGCCGACGACCATGACGTCAATCGGATCGCCGTCGAGGCTGAGCGTGTGGGGCACGAAACCGTAATTGCAGGGATAGCGCATCGATGTGTAGAGGTAGCGGTCGACGAACATGGCGCCCGAAGCCTTGTCGATCTCGTATTTGATCGGTTCGCCCCCCAGCGGGACTTCAATCAGCACGTTGAGGTCGTCCGGCACATTGTTTCCGGAAGCGATCTTCGAAATGTCCATGTCAGTTCCTGTCAAACGGTCAGGCCGGGGCCATCCCGGCATCAACCGCGCTGCACTGCACAAGACGGGCGAGACCGTCAAGGGGTGCAGTCTGCGCGGAACGTTTGGAATTCGGCGCCATAGCGCCTAAAAGCAGACATCTAGGTAATGGTGGACACTTATCGTGCAAAATAGATTTCTCGCCCTGGCGGCTCTCTCTCTCGCAGTGCTCCTGCCCGTTCAGGCGCAGGAGCAGGACCTCAATAGCGCTGCCGAGCGGACCGCAGCCTGTCTGAGTATCGAAGATGCGGCAGAACGCCTCGCCTGTTTCGAGGCGGCGGCGCGCAGCCTGTCAGATGCGCTCGATGACGATGCGGCCATGGCGGATTCGCCGGCCAGCGCGGATGCGTCGGGCCCTGCCGCCAATGTCGCTGCGACAGCGCCGGGCGCGAACGCGACCAGTGAAGCCGCAAGCTCTGGCGATGGCCGGAACACGGCCTCTGTGCCGGACTGGGCCGCCGCACCGCCGGCGCCGGAACCCGAGGCGCCGGCTGAAGCCGAGGCCGAGGACGAGAGTACGCCAATCTGGGCGCGCGTCTTCAAGCGCGATGAGACTTCGGGCGCTGACGATTCTATCAATGTTTCCGTCGTCCGTATCCTGCGCAACAATGCCGGCCGTCACTTCTTTATTACCGCTGATGGGCAAGAGTGGGAGCAGACAATGGCGGCGACTGTCCGCCCGCCAAGCTCGCTTCCTGCTGCAGCGACGATCAAGGAGTCTCTGGTCGGAAGCCCGGGCCTAAGCTTCGATGATGGGCCTTCGGGAACCTACAAGGTGCGCCGCACGAAGTAGGCCTTAGCGTTTCAGGCCGAAATTGAAGCTGACCGATATCCGGGCGTCTTCGGTGCGCCCGGGCATCACCTCGTGGCGTAGCCAGCTTTCCCACATGAGAAGGTCGCCCGCTTTGGGCGGCACATAGACAAAACGGCGCGCCGCCTCCGGCGCATCGTCCGTCTCCGGCGGTGCCGCCATCATCATCGGCAGACGCGGATCCTCAAACCTAATGTCGCCGGCGCCGTCTGGCATGGTGATGTAGACCGTGCCGGAAATGATGCTGCCGGGATGGATGTGGCCGGAATGGTGGCCATCCTCGCCCAGAATGTTCACCCAGATGGCGTCGAGGCTCAGCTGTTTGCGATCGACGTCCCAGTGCAGCGCCTTCGCGAAGGTCCAGGCTTGCCCCTCCAGCCATTCGGCCAGCACCTCGAAAGCCGTTGCCCGGGCGGGCAGGTCGTCGAGCGAGGCGTATGAGGTGTAGCCGGGGTAGCCCTTCTCCTCACACCAGGCATGCCCGGCGGCGTCGCCCTCCTCGATCATCCAGCACGCCTCTTCCAGCGCCTCAAGCCAGTCATCATCCGGCAGGCGGGCGGAATAAAGGCTGGTCGGGAACAGGGTGCGGATCGTCATGGCCGGGCTTTTAGGCACAAGAAGCGGCTGCGTGAAGCCGTCATCCTTTGACGGCTGCTGAATTGTGGCGCGCAACGAAAAGCCGCCCTCCCCACCCGGTAATGTATCGAGGGCGGAGAGAGCGGCTAATGATGTGCCGGCGGTCTATTCGCCGTCAGCTGGTTCTTCTGGCGTTTCAGCCGGAGCAGGCTTGACGAATTTCAGCGTCATCCGGTCGGATTCGCCAATCTCGAGATACGCTGCAGGGTCGAAGCCTTCGGGCGTATTGCCATCCCTGTCTGCCGTCCGCGAGACGGGCGGCAGCGTCCAGACCCCGAAGGGATGGTCGGCCGTATCGGCCGGGTTGGCGTTGATCTCGCTGGCTTCCACGAATTCGAAACCGGCCGCCGTGGCAAGGCCCTTCACATAGTCCTCATGGACATAGCCGCTGGCGGCAGACGGATCCTGCTCCATGGAGGAGGGCAGGCGGTGTTCGACAACGCCAAGTGTGCCACCCGGCTTCAGGATGCGGTAGGCCTCTTCGAAGAATTTGTCGGCATGGCCGCCGCCCATCCAGTTGTGGACATTGCGGAAGGTCAGAACGATGTCTGCGCTCTCCGGCTCGCCCATCGGCGCGGCCTCGCTGCCATAGACGACATACTGGATATCGCCGAACGTTTCCGGGCTCGCGGCATAGTTCGCCTTGTAGGATTCGACGATTTCGGCGGCGCGTTCAGATGCGGCCGGGTCGAAGGTCGCGGCGACGAACTGGCCGCCATTCTTGTGCAGGTAGGGCGCCAGGATGTTGGAGTACCAGCCGCCACCTGGCCAGATCTCGACAACGGTCTCATCGCCATCGACACCAAAGAATTCCAGCGTTTCTGCTGGGTGCCGAAATGCGTCCCGCGCCTTTTCCTCGTCGGTGCGCCAGGAGCCGGCCATGGCATCCGCGACGGTGAAGCTCGCCTGCTCATCTGTGGAAGGCTCGCTGGTGTCTGCGGAGGCTTCAGGCGTCTCAGCCGGTGGTGTCGGGGCCGATGCCGATTCGTTCAATTCCGGCTCGTTGCTGCACGCAACCAGCGCCAGCGCAATGAGGCTCGTTCCTAAAATCCGTTTCATCCTGCATCCTTTCAGGTTCTTGAACAGCAGTTGAGTCTTCCCAAATACATTATGTCCGGGCGCTGCCAAGCGGGTCCGGACCGGTAATCTGCCGGTGCCGATGAACGGGCCGGAGCGACAGATGAGCCGAAAACTCGAGTCCGGCCGGTCGCCGGACGCAGTTGCTTAGAGAGGACTGTGACATGAGCACGATTGACCTTACCCCCCTTTACCGCACCATGGTGGGCTTCGACCGTATGGCGAATCTCATCGATTCTGCGAGCCGTCTCGACGGCACGCAAGGCTATCCGCCCTACAACATTGAGCGTGTGGCCGATGATGCCTTCGCGATCGAGATCGCCGTTGCCGGCTTTGCCGAGGAAGATCTCGAAATCGAAACCAATGAAAACCTGCTGACCGTGGCTGGCAAGAAGGTTCAGGACGAGGCCGCCAATGAGCGCCAGTTCCTGCATCGCGGCATTGCCGAGCGCGGTTTCCTGCGCCGTTTCCAGCTCGCTGATCACGTAATTGTGACCGGTGCCAGCCTGAAGAACGGACTGCTGCGCATCGATCTGGTCCGCGAGCTTCCCGAAGCCAAGAAGCCGCGCAAGATCGAAATCGGTACGGTTTCGGCCAAGAAGTCGAAGCCGAAACTGGTCGAAGGCGAGAAGAAGGAAGTCTCTGCCGCCTAAGCGTCACTGATTTCCCTGACAGGAATGAGCACCCCGGGCCGGAAGGTCCGGGGTGTTTTTTTTCAGGTGGTCAGTTCTTCGAGGGCTCGAAGAAATCCTTCGCGCCAGCTTCATCAAGGAAACTCGACAAGGCTTCATTCTCGTTGAGGCGCCGCACGGCTTTCTGGACTGATTTGAAGGAGGTCGCCGCGTAGTGCTGGGTGACCTGCTCAAACGCCTTCTTCTCCAACTTCACCGATGTGCGGTCCTGCTTGTCCTGGGCCGCAGCAAGATTGGCGCTCGCCCAGGGCAGGTAGGTCTGCGTGATCTCGTCCTTGAAGATCGGTAGAAGGGTCTCCTTCAGCTCTTCAAGCGGCTTGAACGGCGCACCGGCTTTCGGAGAATCCATGAATTCGCACCAGGCCGTCACGAAGGGCGTGTTCTCACGCAGCCAGGCGCCCGGCGTCTCGTCGATCAGCATCTGCGAGAACTGGCCAGCGAGTGCGAAATCGGCGACGGACGGGCGCCCGCCGAAGATGAAGAGATTGTGCTCGAGATGCTTGTTCAGCAGCGTCGCAAAGCGCTCAAACGAGGTATTCAGCGTCTTCTCGTTCTTTTTCTCGACCCCGACCAGCGGCAGGCGGTCCCGCATCCGCTTGATGATCTGGTCACGGGTTTTCTTCTTGGCGCGCGGAAGCTTGCCGTCGAAAAGCTGCTCCATGGTGCGGTCGGCCGCGGCTTCGCGGTCCGGCTTCTGGCCCCAGCGCTTCAGGAACATGACCTTGTTCAGCCACTCATCGGCATAGTCTTCCAGGATAAGGGCCAGCACGGCGCAGGCCGGGTCGTCCGGCACAGACGAAGGCTCGGCATGGTCGTTTTCGACGCAGGACAGGATATCGGTCGAATCCTGATTCGGCGCGCGATTTGGCGAGACCAGGAGCGGTACGGTCGGCACGCGCGCGAAGGACTGGAATTCCTCCTCGGTCGCCTGAGAGCGGGCAATCCAGTCGAAATCGATACCCTTGTACGTCAGGAAAGACCGCACTTTGAGCGAGTATGGAGAGGTTTCGGCGCCGAACAAACGGTAAGCAGTCATGTCGGTGTCCTTCTCAGACTGAAGCGGGGTCTTAGGCGAAGCTGCTATTGCTGCCAAGACGTGTTTGACGGTTGCTGTCAGCTGCCATACTCAACGATGGTTCCTAGATTGAGGTGCTTATCGTGAGTGAGCCGAAGCGCTTCCTTGCCTATTGCGACAAGCTGTTCACACCGTCGGAGAGTTTCATTCCGCGAGGCTACTCGGCCTTCTCCAAGCTGAAACCCGTCTATATCGGTCACGAACTGAAGGGCCCGGTGCCAGACGGCGCCGAGGTGATCCAGCTTGGCCGCCTGCATGGCCCAGGTGGGGAATCGGCCTTCAAGCAGCTCGGCACCGTCTCGGCCAAGCTGGAGCAGGTGCTGAAGGCTGTGTCCCCGGTCGCCATCCACGCCAGTTTCGGCAAGTCCGGCGCCTATGCGCTGCCGCTCGCGCGCAAGCTGAATCTGCCGCTGGCGGTGACGTATTATGGCGGTGACGCCACCAAGACATCGAACACCAAGGACAGCTTCGTGCGGGTCTACAACCGGCGCCGGGCGAAGCTGTGGAACGAGGCGCAGCTTATCCTGCCCTGTTCGGACTTCATACGCCGCGAACTCCTCGCCAAGGGGGCGCCGGAGGAGAAAATGGTGGTGCATCACAACACCGCCGATCCCGACCGTTTCCAGCCGGGCGAAAAGAAGAACCTGCTCGTCTTTGCCGGCCGCTGGACGGAAAAGAAAGGCATCGACACGCTGATCGGCGCCCTGTCTCGCCTCGGCGAGGAACTGGATGGCTGGACGATCCGCCTGATTGGCGATGGCGAGCTCAAGGACGAATTGGTCAAGAAGCTGCAGGCGGCGAAAATCGTCGCCGAACTGCCCGGCTGGGTGCCAGCCGACGACATGCCGAAACACTGGGCCGAGGCGCGCATCGCGGTCGTGCCGTCGCGGCGGGCGAAATCGGGCGATGCCGAAGGCCTGCCGCTGGTCTGTATCGAGGCCATGCTGTCGGGCTGCGCGCTGGCGGCGACCCGCCATGCCGGGATTACCGAGTGCGTGAAGGATGGCGAGACCGGCTACCTGGTCGATGAAGGCGATGAGGTCACCCTCGCCGACCGACTGGCCCGCATGCTGAGCGATGTCGACGGCACGGCCAGAATGGGCGAGGCTGGCCGTGAATTCGCGATGGAGAGCTTCAATCTCCAGAAGCAGAGCCGCAAGCTGGAATCCTACCTGCTGGACCTCGCAAAGGATGCCGGGACGATCTAGTCGCCCTTGTCCTCCTCGCGCGGATCCGACCTGTCGGCCCAGCTTGCCGCATCAAGGATGATGACCTGCCCGGTCGCGAAGTGGACTTCGGGAACATCCTCCATCGTGAACGGCACGAAGAAAGTCGGCTCACCGGGCGTTTTAGGGGCGATCTCCAAAAGGTCCCCGGCGCCGAAATCGTGCACCGCCTTCACCTTGCCGATCGCTGAGCCGTCTCGCGAGACGGCGTCGAGGCCGACCAGGTCCTCGATGTAGAACTCGTCATCGTCGGGTGCCGGCAGGCGCGATCGTGGCACATGCAGCCGCGCGCCTTTCAGATCGTCCCAGTCCTCTTTCGATCTCGGCGCTTTCGGGGTGACGATGTAGTGATCCTTGGCGGGTTTGACGCTTTTCGCCTCGAGCAGGACGTCGCGGTCATTGGAGAGAAGCGGGCCATAGGAAAAGATGTCTTCAGGCACCTCAGTAAAGCTCCTGACCCGCACGTCGCCGCGAACGCCGTGCGCGCCGGCGATGATGCCCAGCACGATCAGTCTGTCCGCGTTCGCGTCGGTCTTGCTCATCGGGGCTTCCTAGCCGCGCCGGGCGCTGCCGGGAAGCCCCTTGATGAGCCTCACTACCAGCGCTTTCCATAGTGGCGCCCGGCGGGCCTGATCGAGGTGATGTTGTCGTTGAGCCGGTAATAGCTCGTATTGTCCACCGACCCTGTAATGATCTCGCAGCGGCCGCGGAAGTTTGGATCCGAGCAGACTTCCCAGGCGCCGCCATTGATGGCGATTGACGAGACCTTGTCGTTGAAGCGCAGCCGGTTGAGATGCGGGATCGCGCCATCGACGGGCAGCGCGTCGCCCCGGAAGCCGGGATGCTGGAACAGGACGACCGGCGCATTGCGGGCATAACCGCCATGCCGGCGGCCATATTCGTGATCGCGCCCGCCCCGGTAGTGGTCATCGCCGCGGCGGTGATCACGGTCCCAGTCACGATACCTGTCATCGCGATCATAGCGGCCGCCACGATAGGTCACCGGCCGGATCGATGTGATCTTGTCGTTCAGACGATAGTCGTTCAGCTGGCCCTCACGGTAGCTGATGATCTCGCAGCGGCCGCGGAAGTTTGGATCGACGCAGACTTCCCAGCTGCCACCCGTCACGCGGATGGAGGAGGCCTTGTCGTTGAAGCGGTAGCGGTTGAGGTGGGTGATCGGGCCGGTGACGCGCAGTGACTGGCCGCGAAAGTCGGGGTGGGCATAGACGATGGCTGCGCCATCACCACCGCGGTGGAAGGAATGCTGCGCCACAGCTGGCGCGGCGAGAGCGGTCGTGCATGCGAGGACTAATCCAAGGCGTTTAAGAGGGGCCATGAGTGGTTGTGCTCCTGTCTTTCTACCCCCTCTTTCTAGCAAGGCCCGGCTGAACGCCGCGCAACCTGTCCTTCAGGTAACAGGGCGTGCCAGCCGGCGTTCCGATCATGACCAAATCGTTATTCGGCTGCGTCCATGATCGCGCGCATGCGACTGATCCAGTCGAGCCAGGCCTTGCGGCCCGCATCGGTCAGGAACACGCGGGTCTGCGGGCGTTTGCCGACAAAGCGCTTTTCCTGGCGGACATAGCCGGCCTCTTCGAGTTTTTTCAGATGGGTCGAAAGATTGCCGTCCGTCGCGCCGACCTTGTCACGCAGTTCTCCGAACACGGCCGGGCTGACCGATGACAGATAGGCCATGACCCCAAGCCGCAGGCGGCCATGGATGACGTCATCGATCTGGCTATGGTCGAACGGGTTGTCGTCGCTCATGACAGCCTCCTCAGACCGTCGTGGACGGTTCTTCACGAAGCATCATGATTCCCGGCAGCAGGACAATCAGCGCGGCGGCGACGGCGGCGGCAAGAAAGAGTTCCGGCGTGTGCATCATGATGACGGTGATTCCGACAAAGGCGATCCCGCCCCAGCCAGCAACGATAAGCCCCAATGAGCGCGCCATCAGGCCGCTGACGAGCTGCGAGATGCCGTAGACGCCGAGAACCAGCGGGATTGACCAGTTGAAACCGGGCGATGCGGCGCCGTCCAGGAAGGATTTGATCATGACCCCGGTAAAGAAGGAAAACAGCACAAAGCCCGATGCCATCCAGACATTGGCCGATGCCCGGTTTCCGGCCGAGGACGCCCCCGGCTTGTTGGAGGGGAAGAGGAAGACCAGTGCAAAATGGCCGGCCAGGGCGATGACGATGAAGCCGATCCACATCATGCCGATGGCATCGGCGTTCAGGCCGCCGGCGCCCTTGAGGATGGCGTAGTGTCCAGGATAGGCCGCCGTGACGAGTAGCCCCCACCAGACAAGGAAACGGCCGCCCAGCAGCGGAGCGGATGCGCCGGACTCGGCGACTTCGCGCACATAGGCCAGATCATCGGAAAAATTGGCTGACATTTTCGCTCTCCAAATAACTTTGAATTACAAAGTAATTGAGTGATGTTCGAAAATCAAGCCCGTCTTGTCGTGGCCGGTCGACATGTCTTGCGGGAGAGGGCGGCGGGTATGGGTTCGGGCGCGCTGTCGCCAGCGCCGTGCCGCGCAATGATTTCAGGGAAGGGCTTCAGGGCGCGATGCGCCGGCGCGTCTGGCCGTCAGGCGGCTTTTGTCGCGAGCGCGCCGCGGGCGACCTTGCGGGTGTACCCGCCGCGCAGGTCTCGTGACGGCTCCAGACCGTCGATCAGCCCGGTCGCCGTCTCATCCTTGCCGAGGATGAGCACGCCCCCGTCAGTGAGCTGGCGGGCCAGGTTCAGCAGGGTCTGGTTACGCGCCTCGCGGGTCATGTCCTTGATGACATTGCGGCACAGGATGACATCGAACAGGCCCAGGCCGCTGGCATCGTCCAGCAGGTTGTGCGTGCGAATGCCGATGCGGTCTGCCAGCGTGCTGGTCACCTGCCATTGGCCGTCCGGCTGGCGGGCGAAGTGTTCGAGCAACCGGTGGATGGAGAGGCCGCGCTGGACATCGAAATGGCCGAACTTGCCGGCCCGGGCCGCTTCCGAGCAGGCGTCCGAGATATCTGTTGTCAGGATTTCAATCGGCCGGTCGCGGAGCTGGTCGGATTCCTCGAGCAGGATTGCCAGTGAATAGGCTTCATGGCCGCCCGCGCCGCCGGCACACCAGATGCGCAAGGGCTCCTCGCCCGCCGATTCCGCCATCATCGGCAGGATATGCGAGGCGATACGCTCCAGCATGTCGCGTTCGCGGAAGAAGCTCGTGAGCTTCGAGGTCAGCGCCGCCACGGTTTCCTTGTGAAGCTTCGTGTTCGGGCGGGCCTTCAGACAGGCGACCAGTTCGGCAACCTCGGAAAAGCCTTCACGTCGCAGGATCGGCGCGAGCCGGGCCTCGATAAGATAGGACCGGGACTGCGGAATGAGCAGGCCGGCGCCTTCGCGCGCCAGGTCGGCTATTTCCTGATACACTGACTCGTCCATGATCGGTCTTCCGACGGCCCATCTTGATTCTTCAGGCGTTAACAGATGGCGCCTTCAGGTTAATAAATTGCTTTAGACGAGGCCGACTTCCGCGAATTTGCTTTCGATGATGTCTGCGTCGAAGGGCTTCATGATGTACTCATTGGCCCCGGAGCGCATGGCTTCACCGATGTGTTCGGCATCATTCTCGGTTGAGCAGAACACGACGACTGGCTTGTCGCCACCTTCCTCGCGGCGCAGCGCCCGCAGGAAATCCAGCCCGTTCATCACCGGCATGTTCCAGTCGAGCAGGATGGCATCGGGCATGTTCGACCGGCAGGAGTCGAGTGCGTCCTTGCCGTCTCCTGCTTCGATGACGTCGAAATTCATGTCACGGATGATGCGCCCGGCGACTTTGCGGACCACGCGCGAATCATCAACGATCAAACAGGATCTCATTGCCTCACCCCGGTATGTACCGTCGATCAAGACGCCAGTTGACGCCAATCGAGTTAACGCTCCGTTTATCCCTCGGCACTCAGGCCGGTCGCGAGGACCGCAATCTCGGCGTCGCGCTTCTCGACCGAAAGCTGGCCGCCAAGACCTTCTGCGATGATGCGCGTGAAAAGCGGCTGGACCGTGCGGGCCGACCAGCCGTCCTGCGGCTCCTTGCCGGCGGCGGCATCGGCGGTGTCGTCGCGCAGCTTGAAGCGCTCACCTGTGGCCGTGACGCTGACGCCGAGCCCCTCGGGCTGGTTGCGGACCTTCACCGTGATCGTCCCGCCGCGCGGCAGGCAGTCGACGGCCATCATCACCATATTCATGATCAGGCGGGCATGGGAAAAGCTGAGATGCTCGGTCTCGATGTCCCAGACCACGGCTGGTTTGTAGTTGTGACTTTCAACAAAACGTTCGGTGATCGTCTTGGCGTCGTGGATGTCGGCGGCGCCCTTCGACAGGCCGACCGAGCCGAAAGCGTAGCGCAGGAATTTCAGTTTCGAGGCCGCGCTGTCGGCGCCGTCATGCAGCAGCTTTTCAGCTTGCGCCCGCATCTCCGATTCCTGCGGCTCGTTCATGAAGTCGAGCGCGTTGGTGATGGACGATACAGATGAAACGAGGTCGTGGCAGATTCGCGATGCGATATAGGCAGACAGGTGTGCCGGGTCGATCGTGGCTTGCATGGCTTGGCCCCTTTAGGTCAGGCAGAAACGCTAACCGATTCGTTTGGCCCTTGGCTTGCCCTAAAGCGGGCGATTTGTCACCCGTCGAGGTCTTCCGGGCGCTCAAGATCGTCATGTCCGGATCTTGCGGAGTGGAAAAGTAGCCAGAACAGGCCGCCAGAGAGCGCAAGGCTGCCTGCGGCGCCCAGGCCATAGGCGATCCAGCCATGCAGGCTGAGCGTGACGCCCATATCCCTCCACATCGCCGCGACGGCCCAGCCCGCAACAAGGAGAGCGATGATGGCGCCGGCTATGGTCGCGATCGTGGTGCGTGTCATGAAGAAACCTATTTCTTCGTCCAGGTCCCGGATTCATCCATCACATATTCGCCGCGCGCGGCCTGGCTGATCAGCTTTTCGCCCGTGACGCGGGCAACCTGCTCTGTCGTTGTGCCGGTCTGTTCGGCCAGCTTGTCATAAGCAGCGCGCCGCTTGTTGTTGATGTCCTGGACAAGGCGCATGAGCGAGGCGTCAGCGCCCCCATCGACGATGCCCAGATAACCGTCGATACGCTCACCAACGACTCCCTGGTCCTTGGCGGCCTCGATCTGAGGGTCACCGGCATTGGCACTGCCGGCAAACATGACGGCGGCCCCGGCCACCAGGACGGCTGTTATCAGAATACGGAAAAAAGCGGTCATGGCGGGTTCCTAGAACAGGTCTGGATTGGAAGAGATGAGGTCCTCGACTTCCTTGTCGAGCTTCACGCGGACTTCCTGGTCGATCTTCACATTGAGATTGATCGTAATCGGCTCGCGCGGGGCTTCCAGGCGGACGGTGGGGGTGCATGCCGCAGCAAGCGCGGCTGCGCCAAGGGCAAGGACGGGGAGGCGTTTCAAGTGGGTCATCTTTCTGGTCATCCTGCCATCATGGCTTGTGTGCGCTGAACGATAATTGAATGGCTCGTGACTTGTCTATTCACTCTGCTCAGCGTTTTCAGGTGTTGCCTGGTTCCGCGCGGCGACAGATTCGGCCACGACGTCATATAGCCAGTCGGTGCCGGTCGCTCTCTGGCTCGAGCGGATCAGCTGCATGAGCTTTGAATCCACGCCGATATTGAAAACGAAGGGCGCGCCTTGCAGTACGGCCGGTGAATAACCGGCAAGCTTCATCGTGATCAGCATGTCTCCGCTGAGATTGCCGTCAGCGCGGATTTCCAGCACCGAGAAACGGAAGTCCCGCAGGGCATTGAAGGCGAGCTCCGCGCGACTGTCGGCTTTGGATGCCGACTCGGCTGCCTTGCCGGTATAGGCGATTGTTCCCCCCTGATCGTCCGCCGTCAGGACCGCGTCGCGGATATAGGTGTTGGGGCCTGCGATCTCGACCGGGAAGGTGCCCGACACCGTCCCTTCAGCCTTCAGGTCCGGCAGGTTGAAGACATCGACCAGGCTTGTGAGGCTGAGCGCTTCGGCGGAAACCTTGATTACGTCTCGCGTGCCGGCAATCGTCCAGTTGGACCGGCCTGCCAAAAGATGCCCGCCCGCGAAGGGCCATTGCGCGCGCTCCAGGATGGCTTCCGTCGCGCTGATCAGCTGGAAGACGATCAGCCCGTTTTCTAGCGGGATGCCCGGGTTGATCTGCCCGATCCTGATCTCCTGGCCGGGCGGGCTCGACAGTGTCAGGACATTATCGAACGCGATCCGGCCATTGACGCCTCGCACGGCCCCGAGGCGAAGTGTGTCAAACCCAAAGTCCGAGACCGAGACCCAGCCAGTGCCCGATGGTTTGCCGCCATCGATCGTGAAGTCGGCATGGGCGGACAGCTCTCCCTGGGCGTTCGAAAGAAAGCCGCGTACCCGTTCGCTCAGTGCAGTGGGCTGAAAGCCGCCCGGCTGGAAAACCAGTGGCGGCGTGGAGACGCTGGCCGTCCCATCAAGTGTGTCGAGGGCGAGCGACAGTTCGGCATTGGCCACGGTCTGGCCGGCGCGCGGGGTCGTCAGCGGACCGCTGACCGTCATGATGCCATCCCGGAACGTCGCGCTGAGCTGTCCTGTCAGCGGTTCATAGAGCGGGTCGTCGCCTCGATCGCGCATTTTGACATCAACGGCCTGTCCGGATCCGCGCAGGCCGGCAGGTGGAAGGGTTGCATCCAGTGAGGCGCTGGCCAGGCTCAGATCGGCCGGCAGGATGCTGCCCGAAAACTCGCTGAATCCGACATTCGCACGGAGCGTGATGGGCCGCCCACTTTCGAGGCCCAGAGTCGGGTCGCTGGATGTGATCACCAGAGTCTTGCCGCCGATCGTCAGCGGCGCACTCATGCGGCTGGCTTCAATCTCGATGGCGGCCCGGTCACCCGCGCGCCAGTCCAGCGTCGCATCTTCCAGCGACAACATGCCATCCGTCGAATTCGACGAGAACGGTATGGAAACCGAACTGAGGTCGAAGCGTCCAGAGGCCACGCCGTTGGACCTTTGAATGACGCGCCCGTCGATTGGGCAAAGCTGCAAGGTCGTGTCGGCGATGCTTATGCCGCCGCCGACGCGAACGCCCGTTGTGTCGAGACCAAGACAGCGCGTCTTGTAGACCTGAACCCGCAGGCCGGCCTTGTCGAATACCGCGTCGACCCCGCCAAAAAGGCGCGTGTCGGACAGGTCCATGCCGTAGAGCGGGCCATCGACGCGAATCTCGCCAACTGCTTTCAGGCGCGGCACAGCGCCTGCCGTTGTAAGGCCGATCTCATTGAGGTCTGCTGCCAGGGTCAGCCCGCCGGCCGTCCAGGGCTTGAGCGATGCGCCGCCGGTTTCGATCCGCAAAGGCGTGCCGCCGCCAAACCGCAACGACCGTATCAGGCCGGCGATCCGCGGCGCGGTGCCGCCGGTCAGGTTCATGAGGCCGGTCAGCTCCGTCCCGCTGTCGGACAGGTTGACGGCTGGTTGGGTGCCCTGCGGCGCAAGCGTCAGGACGGCCCCTTGCGGCCCTTTCGCGGTGACGGTGCCAGTCGAGACCACGGACCAGGCATCCTCGCCGCCCCATCGGGCCTCCACACCGCTTCCGAAGCTGAACTGCGAGGCGGCCCTGTCGAGCCAGCCGGCGAAAGCGTCTGCATGCGCATCGAAAGCGATATCGAGGGCGAGCCGCCTGGTGATCGCTTCGCGCAGCGATGCGCTCAGCGCCGCGCCCTCCAGGACAAGATCGCCGCTGGCATCGAAGGCCGAGAGGCTGTCTTCGGTGTGAAGCTGACCGGACAAGGTCGCCCGCCTCGCTGCCAGCCGGGCCTGCTGGAGGTCGGCGCTATCGAGGGCGAAATCAGCCATCAACCGGTCTTTACCTTCGCGGGAAAGATCGATGGACACGTCTGAATGGCCAGCAGACAGAAAGGCCGTTTCAACTGTTTCGACCGTCCCCGATACGCTCAGCGATTCCAGTCCCGACAGCGCACGCTCACGTGGACCGAGAGACGGGCCGCGCGCCTTCATCTCGCCGGAGAAATCTGCGCCGGTCAGGCTCATGCCGCGATAGGCAAGGCGGCCGATGCCCGCTGTCCAGCTGGCGGCTGGCTGGAGCGATCCGGCCATATCCAGCGTCAGCCGTGCATCGCGCACAGACAGGCCTTCGAACTCCACCTCGACAAGATCAAGGGTGGCGTCACCATCAACCCGCAGGCCGGAAAAGCTGAGATCCACCATGCCGGTCTTCAGGATCAGGCGTTCATCGCCTGTGTTCAACTCCACCGGTTCAATCTCCACCCGGACCTCGCCTTCATAAGGCAGACGGCCGGTAAATTGCCCGCTGACCACGAGCGGTCCGGCCGGCGTGGACAGTTCAAGACGCGCGTCCGAAATGGCCACGGTCGGTGGATCGGCCGACGGGGCCCCGCTCGTCGGAATGAGTGTTTCGAGGCCGCCAAAGCTGACCGGCGTGTCGCCTTCAGCCTCGTACTGCCCTCTCAAGACAGGCCGGGTTACCGTGACCCGGCGGGGCTGGGGCTGCAACAGGCCGGGCCAATCAAGATCAATCCGCGCCGCTGCCGCCTGCAGCGGTACGCTGCCGTCTGGCCCGGTCATGACCAGGTCGCGAACTTCGATCCCGCCGGGGCCAAGCGCGTCGACTTTCAGCGTGCAGACAAAGTCTTGCGAAGTGCACCAGCGTGAGACAGCCCAGCCGGCCAGGGGTCGCCGGAAAGCCCAGCTTGCGGCTATCAAAAGCAGGAGACCGCCAAGCAGGATCAGGGCGGTAAGCAGCCATGGCCGTGCGCGCGAACCCTGTTTCGCCATATCCTAACCTGCCCAAAGTTTAATGACTGTTGCTGCTTTCAAACGCATCAGCCCACTTGCGTGAAAGCCGGTCGCGAAATTAAAACGCTTCCGGGCCGGTTTACTTAATCCTTTCGCCTTAAAATGGCGAGGATGGAGATGCCGATAGGGGTTTGCTATACTGTTACCCCATCGGGTTGATGGAATACTGACCAAGGAGGCCCTCCAGTTGAGTATCAGTTTGTCACGAGGCATGACCAGCCTCGCCCTCCTGACCGCCCTCGCCGGCGTAACGACGGTCTCGACGCTTTACCTTGTCGGCCAGTCGCGCGAAGCCGAGGCGCAGACGCCCGTGCCTGTCACGCTCGCAACGCCGCTGGCGGCGACGGTGCTGACGGCTGAGGAGCTTGGCGATCCGGTGGTGGCTGAACGCCGGGAGGCGGCGCTGCGCCCGCGCCAGACGCTGATCGAACTCGTTGAGGATCTCGGTGCGAACCGGTCCGATGCGGCCCTGTCGCTGAAGGCGCTCTATGAAGCAGACCTTGTCGACCCGCGCCGCGTTCCTGCCGGGTTGAAGGTGAATGCCTATTTCCGCGGGGACGGTGAGACGGCGCAGCTGGCTTCGCTGTCGATGTCGAATGAGGCTGGCAAGCAGATCATGTCGCGCCGGATGCCGGATGGTAGTTTCCGCCCTTTGCTCCTGCGCGCGCACACCGAGCCGGTCGCAAGACGTATCACGGCAACCATCGATACCAGCATTTACGAAACCGCGCTGAGCAAGGGCGCCCGTGACCAGCAGGTGGTCGATTTTGCCCGTGTTTTCGCCTTCGACCTCGATTTCCAGCGCGACATCCATCCCGGTGACGAATTCGAGATGGTGTACGAAGAAATTGTCGATGAGCGCGGCAATCATGTGCGGACCGGCGATGTGATCTACGCGGCGATCAACGGCAAGGCGCTCGACAAGGCCTATTACCGCTTCACGCCCGGCGATGACGGGATGACGGACTTCTTCGACACCAATGGTGATGCGGCAACAAAGTTCCTGATGAAGACGCCAATCAATGGCGCGCGCCTGTCGTCAAATTTCGGATACCGGCGCCACCCGATCTCCGGCTACAACAAGCTCCACAAGGGGACCGATTTCGCGGCTCCGAGCGGAACGCCCATCTATGCGGCCGGACATGGTACGATTGAACGGGCGAACCGCTATGGCGGCTACGGCAACTATGTCCGCATCCAGCACAAGAATGGCTATGAGACGGCCTATGCGCACATGCTGCGCTTTGGCCCGGGCATCCGGTCCGGGCGCCGGGTCCGCCAGGGCGATATTATCGGCTATGTCGGCTCCACCGGCGCATCAACAGGGCCGCACCTTCATTATGAGGTGCTGATCAATGGCAAGCAGGTCAATGCGATGACGCTGAAACTGCCGACGGGCCGCAAGCTGTCGGAGAGCCCGGAAATCTTGGCTGAGTTTGAACAGGTTCGCGCCAGCATCGATGCGCTCCGCCTGGGCGGCCAGATGATGGCGTCCGGGGACCGCGACACGGCCATCGAACCGGGCGATACACCGCCGGCGCCCTGATTGCTCAATTGCCGCGCATAAAAAAACGCCCCGGTCGAAATCAAAGGCCGGGGCGTTCTCTATTTTTTTGCGAAGCGCGCAGGCTTCGTTTCTGCGGCTTAGCGCGAAGCCAGCTGCAGACGCTCGGATACGGAGTCGGTGTAGTAGACCGAAGACGCGTATTGCGACGACAGGTTCGTGTTGGAAATCTGATCGACAGCCTGGAACACGAGGTCCTGTGCACAAACCTTGTCCACGGTCAGGCCGAGGGAAACGGCCGAAACCTTGCGGCAGGCCCGTTCGGCCTGGGTTTCAATGCTGTCGAGCACCTTCGCAGCACCGTCTTCGGATGCCAGAAGGGCCTTGTCATAGGTGAATGTCGCGCTGACTTCGGAGTACACGGTGTCGGCATGTGCGACGCCGCCGAAGATCGAGAGTGCGAACAGAATGGAGGAAACGCTTTTCTTCATGGTAATTGCCCTTTTTGCAGTTGAGCATTGCGGATCGTTGTCCGCCCCTGAGTGCCCTGCTTTTCGCGGGTGCAATATTACTTTCTCGCACCCGCAGCATTTTTAAAGGCATAAAAGTGCAGGACACCCATGCATTTGAACATACCGAAAAAAGTTCAGCCCCGCCAAAGCACTGACGGGGCTGAAACAAAAAGTGAGGTGATACCGGGCTTTAGTTGAGCGCTGCAGCGCCCTTGGCAAAGTCGTTGGGAACACCATTGATCGACAGGCTGCCGCCTTCAACGTCGACCGTTACGGTACTGTTGTCAGAGACCTTGCCTTCAAGCACCAGGCGGGCAAGCGGGTCCTGCAGCTCTTTCTGGATGACCCGCTTGAGCGGACGGGCGCCGTAAACCGGGTCGTAGCCGCGGTCGGCCAGCCAGTCGCGAGCCGCCTTGGACAGGTCGACCTTGATCTTGCGGTCGGCCAGAAGTTTCGCCAGGCGGTCCATCTGGATGTCGACAACATGGTCGATCTCTGCGCGACCAAGCCGCTTGAAGAAGACGATCTCATCAATCCGGTTAATGAACTCAGGGCGGAAGTGTGCGCGCACAGCGCCCATCACAGCCTCGCGCTGGGCATCGCTGATCTCGCCAGCCTCACCCGTTGCGAGGGCGTCGGCGCCGAGGTTCGACGTCATGATGATGATCGTGTTGCGGAAGTCGACCGTCCGGCCCTGGCCATCGGTCAGACGACCGTCGTCGAGGACCTGCAGCAAGGTGTTGAACAGGTCCGGGTGGGCCTTCTCGACCTCATCGAACAGGATCACCTGATAAGGCCGGCGCCGGACCGCCTCGGTCAGCACGCCGCCTTCCTCGTACCCGACATAGCCCGGAGGGGCGCCGATCAGGCGGGCAACGGAGTGCTTCTCCTGAAACTCGGACATGTCGAGCCGCAGCACGGCGGTGTCGTCATCGAACATGAATTCGGCGAGCGCCTTGGTCAGCTCGGTCTTGCCGACGCCGGTCGGGCCGATGAACAGGAACGAGCCGACAGGCCGGTGCGGATCCTGGAGGCCGGCCCGGGCACGCCGGACGGCATTCGAGACCGCTTCCAGCGCCTCATCCTGGCCGACAACCCGCTTGCGCAGCTCGTCTTCCATGCGCAGCAGCTTCTCGCGCTCGCCTTCCATCATCTTGTCGACCGGGATGCCGGTCCACTTGGACACGACGGCGGCGACATGCTCGGGCCGCACGACCTCCGAGACCAGACCTTCCTTGGCCTCACCATCATCGCCTTCGCTTCTTTCGACCGCGGCAATGCGGGCCTCAAGCTCGGGAATAACGGCGTATTTCAGCTCCGAGGCCCGCGAAAGGTCGCCGCGCCGTTGGGCTTCCGCCATTTCGGCATGAGCCCGGTCGAGCTCCTCCTTGGCGGAGGCGGCGCCTTTCAGCTTATCCTTCTCGGCGGCCCACGCGGTGGTGAGCTCGTCGGACTGGGCCTGCAGATCGTCGATCTGTGTCTCGATGGCTTCCAGCCGGTCTATCGAGGCCTGGTCCTTCTCCTTCTTGAGGGCTTCGGCCTCGATTTTCAGCTGCAGCAGGCGCCGGTCGATCTCGTCGAGCGCTTCCGGCTTGGAGTCGACCTGCATCCGCAGGCGGGACGCAGCCTCGTCCATCAGGTCGATGGCCTTGTCCGGCAGGAACCGGTCCGTGATGTAGCGATTGGACAGCGTGGCAGCGGATACAATGGCTGCATCCGAAACCCGAACGCCATGGTGGGCTTCATAACGGCCTTTCAGGCCGCGCAGGATCGACACCGTGTCCTCGACAGTCGGTTCATCGACATAGACCGCCATGAAACGGCGGGCGAGGGCCGGATCGCCTTCCACATACTTGCGATACTCATCGAGCGTCGTCGCGCCGATACAGTGGAGCTCACCGCGCGCGAGTGCCGGCTTCAGCAGGTTGGACGCATCCATGGCGCCATCGGTCTTGCCGGCACCGACCAGGGTGTGCATTTCGTCAATGAACAGGATCACGCCGCCTTCGGCCTGTTCGATTTCCTTGATCACGGCTTTCAGCCGTTCCTCGAACTCGCCGCGGAACTTCGCACCCGCGATCAGCGCGCCCATGTCGAGGGCGAGCAGACGCTTGTCTTTCAGGCTTTCGGGCACATCGCCATTGATGATGCGCAGCGCGAGGCCTTCGGCGATGGCGGTCTTGCCGACACCGGGCTCACCGATCAGCACGGGATTGTTCTTCGAGCGGCGCGACAGGACCTGGACGGCACGGCGAATCTCCTCGTCACGTCCAATAACAGGATCCAGCTTGCCAGCGCGAGCATCGGCCGTCAGGTCGCGTGTGTACTTCTTGAGGGCTTCGTAGCCTTCCTCGGCATTCTCGCTGTCGGCGGTCCGTCCCTGACGCAATTGTGCGACGGCCGTTTCCAGCGATTGCGGCGTCACACCGCCCGTCTTCAGGGCATCGGCCGCTTTCGAGCCGGTGAGGGCGGCCAGGGCGACAAGAATACGTTCGACTGTGACGAAGCTGTCGCCGGCTTTCTTGGCGCCCGCTTCGGCGTCGGCAAAGAGCTTGGCTGTTTTCTGGTCGAGCCGCAGCCCCGCGTCTCCCCCCGATACGGATGGCTGTGCGCGGATGGCTTCTTCGGTCTTCTGCTGGACGAGCTCGGGCTTTCCGCCCGCCGCGCGGATCAGGTTCACCGCGAGCTGGTCGCGATCCTCGAGCAGGGCTTTCAGGATGTGTTCGGGCAGGAATATCTGGTGGCCGGCGGCAAGTGCGGCGGTTTGCGCCGATTGCAGCACGCTGCGCGCCCGTTCGGTATAGGTGTCGAAATTCATGTTTATCCCCTTTCAAAGGCAGACTGTCGTGTCCATCCAGCCGCCATGGAGAATGCGCACGCCGGACGTGTATTCCACCTGTCCCGCTTAGCGGCAACAGGCTTCGAAAGGGATATGGGAATATACATAGGGGGCCGCAAGATGGCCCCCTGAAGTCTGGATACGAAATATGGACGACAGATTCCGGCCGGCGTCAGCTGACAGGAATAAGGCCTGTGTCCTCCGGGTCGCCCACAATGGAAACGAGCGCCTTGCGCAGCTTTCCGAGCGCCTGGTGTTCGATCTGGCGAACCCGTTCCTTGGAGATGCCGAGCCGCTTGCCAAGCACTTCGAGCGTGACCGTGGTGTCGGTCAGGCGCCGCTCGCGGATGATCAGGTTCTCACGTTCGTTGAGCGTCTTGAGCGCTTCAGCGATCCACTGCTTGCGACGCTCGCCATCGCGGCTTTCCATGACGCGCTCTTCCGTAACCGCCGTTTCATCCTCCAGCAGGTCCTGCCACTGGGCTTCGCTGTCGGTCGCAAGCGGCGCATTCAGCGAACGGTCTGAGGCTGACAGGCGGGAGGCCATCGCCTCGACATCGCGCTCCGGCACGCCGAGATGGGTCGCAATCCAGTTTCGGTTCTCGACGCTCATGACGCCGTCGCCAGTGTCGTCGATTTTCGCGCGAAGCCGCTTGAGATTGAAAAAGAGGGACTTCTGAGCCGCCGTCGTGCCGGTGCGCACGATCGACCAGTTCCGCAGGACGTAATCCTGTATCGAAGACCGGATCCACCAGGAGGCGTAAGTTGAAAAGCGAACCTGCCGGTCGGGGTCGAAACGGGCAGCAGCCTGCATCAGGCCGACGCTGCCTTCCTGGACCAGGTCAGCCAGCGGCAGGCCGTAATGACGGAACTTAGACGCCATGGAGATGACCAGCCGCATATATGCGCCGGTCAATTCGTGGAGGGCGGCCTCGTCCTGTTCATCCCGCCAGCGTATTGCGAGATCCTGCTCATGCTCCTGGCTGAGCATGGGTTTTTTCATGGCGCTCCGGACAAAGCTGCGATCTGCGGGTTCGGACAGGGTGGAAGAGGCCATGGGTCACTCCTTGCTGGTGCAATTGTTTGTTCCTAACGCCCTTCTTACGGGTTCCCATGAGAGGCGGATCACCCGCAGTCCGCCCGTGAAGGAATGATATTTCCAATAGCAGCCATAGAAAAAGCCCCACCTCATCAAGGCGGGGCTTCCAATTTTCTGATCGGCGCTGGGCCGTTGACCGGACCTAGGCGGCTTTCTTCTTGGCCAGCGACTTGGCCAGGCGCTCCATGGCCGTCTCGTGGTCGGTGTTCTCGACAGCGGCCAGTTCGCGCGCCATGCGGTCCAGCGCGCTTTCATAAAGCTGACGTTCCGAATAGGACTGTTCCGGCTGGTCTTCGCCGCGGTGCAGGTCGCGAACGACTTCCGCGATCGAGATCAGGTCACCGGAATTGATCTTGGCTTCGTATTCCTGGGCGCGGCGTGACCACATGGTCCGCTTGATGCGGGCCTTGCCGCCGAGTGTTTTCAGGGCGTCGTCGACGAGCTTGGAGCCGGCCAGGGCGCGCATGCCGGAGGCTTCTGCACGGTTGGTCGGAACCCGAAGGATCATCTTGTCCTGGTCGAAGGAAACAACGTACACTTCAAGCGACATCCCAGCGACTGTCTGCTTCTCGATCGCGGTGATCGTGCCGACCCCGTGTGCCGGGTAGACGACGGATTGACTGATCTTGAAGTCCATTTCCTGGATATCACCCTGTGCTTGTTTTGCCATGGAATCGTGTGCCTTTCTACGCAACAAGAGCCCTCACCCTCCGGTGACATCTTAAGTCGATCCGGAGATGTGTTCGGGCTCCCTCAAACGGTTTGACCGTTAATATATATCAGAAAAACGACTATTTCACAACTGCCTTGTGACGAGCAGTTTGCTTCAGTCGCCAGTGCCCGGATTCGAACTGAAGTATTTTTCCAGTTTTCCCGTTTCCTGCGCGAACTCTTCGCGGTCGGCAGGCGGCTCTTTCATCCGGGTGATATTCGGCCAGACCTTGGCGTATTCTGTATTCAGCTTCAGCCACTTGGAGTCCGGGTCGTCCTCGGTGTCGGGCTTGATCGCCTCGACCGGGCATTCCGGTTCGCAGACGCCACAATCGATGCATTCATCGGGATGAATGACGAGCATGTTCTCGCCTTCATAGAAGCAGTCGACCGGGCAGACTTCGACGCAATCCATGTATTTGCAGCGGATACAGGCGTCGACAACGATATAGGTCATGGGCGTTTCTGGGCTTTGTTCTGGAGTTTTGCGCGCAGCATTTGGCGGCTTCGGCCTTCGGTGTCAATCACTGAGGCTGGCGCGATTCAGCGCGGCGCCTGGCCTGGGCCCGGCGAATGTCATCGACATGCAGCAGGCTGGCGACATGCCGGATGAAAGCTTCCTCGAACTTGCAGGCAGCGCCATCGGTCAGCGATACACGATAGAGGCCCTCGATGACGCGCACGCGGTCGAGCAGTGGCAGCTTCTTCACATGCTGGGTGAACTGGTGGGCGCCCGCAGCATCCTCGGCAAGTTCTTCGCCCTGCGCTAGGACTTCATCGACGCGATCAGCATCAAGGCCGAGGCTTTCGAGCAGGATTTCAGCGATCTGATCGCTTTCAAGATTGGCGTACACGCCGTCGACCAGCGCGGCTTCGACCAGCAATGCTGCCGCAGCGACCTGCGGATCAAGGTCGCGATCGACCGGTGCCGACCGTCCCGCAAACCATCTTTTCAGCGCTTCAAGCATCACCCATCTCCTGTATCCCGGGCTTCGAGCCTTTCATATAGCTGCTGAGCCTCGCTAGCAGGGCCGCGGCGCGTACCGAAGTCTACCACACGCAGCTCTATTATTTGCGCACCCAGCGGCAAACTTACAACATCTCCGACTGCAAGCCTGCTCGCTGGTTTGTTTAGTTTTCTTGTCACGCCATCGCGGGTGACGCGCACGCCCCGTCTTGAAATGAAGCCCGAGGAAAGCGACCGCGTCTTGAAGAAACGGGCGCGCCAGAGCCAGACATCGAGGCGGACATCCTCGCTTATGAGGAAGCCTCCGGCGTCTCGGGCAGGGACTGTGGCGGGTTTGCCGGCGCATCCTTCGTATCGCTGGCGGTCTCTGCCGGGGCCTCAGGCGCAGAATTAGAAGGCGGTTGGGGCGGCTTCTTCTTTTTCTTCTTCTTCGGCTTAGGGGGCGGTGGCGGTGGCAGAAGGCTCGCCAGGGCCGCGAACGGGCTATCGGGATCCGGCTGGCGCGGTGCCGGCCGCGAGGCGCGTTGCGGACGGCCCTTGTTTGGCGGCTTGCCTTGCTTGCCCTTGGGCGGGCGATTGCCGGCGGGCTTGTTGCCGCGCGGCGGCCCGTCAGAACGATGGCGTGAAAGATAGCGCCACTTGGTGACGGCGCCGGTCTCCGGATCCTTTTCAGCCGGCGCGAGGCCAAAGCCTTTCACGATGGCGGGAAACTCGTCGCCCGGACAGGAGACGACAGAGGCAAGCTCAGCCGGTAGTTCGAAAGCCGGGGTGCCTGCTTCCTTGCGACGCTTGGAAATCTCCCAGCCGAGGCGTTCGGCGAGATCGGCCCGTACGGCGCGCTTGCCAAACCGCAGATAGCCCTGTGAGTGCAGCTCGCTTTCGGCCCACTCGCCATCGAGCGGAAAGGAGCCTGCTCCCTCCGGAGCGACACGGCGGCCTTCGCCGGTCTGGCTGGCCTGCAGGATAGCGATCATGCGCTGGGCTGCCGGCTTTTGCGCTTCGGGAATATGGGCTGCCACGCGGCCTGTCCGCAGCCCGGCCGCTTTCATGGCCTCGCGTTGTTCCTTGGTGACGTGCGGCGGCGGGCTTTCCTCTCGCAGATCAATCGCTGCGCCGCTTTCAAGCAGGCGGAAGGCGAGGCCGCGCGCCATCCCTTCCAGTTCCTTGCCGGTCTCGCCGGTCTTCAGCTTGGCGTGCGTTGGCAGGACGCGCAGCATTTCGGCGCCGAGCCATTCTTCGACACGCTTCAGGGCGGCGTCCTTGCGATGGGCTTCGGCATCGTCGGCGCCGATCAGCTCCAGCCTTGGCGCCAGCCAGTCCGGCCCGGGCAGCAGGCGCGCAATCTCGGCATCCTTCCATGTGATCGTCCCGGCATCCGTCAGGTTGAACGCTTCGGCCGGCGCGCCAGCGATCTCGCCGAGACGTTCGGCCATGATCGGCCCCAGCGCCGAGACGGCGGCCGAGCGCACGGCCTTGCCCTCGAGCGTCTTGGCCGTCGAGGCCGGCTCGAAATGCAGGCCGACAAGTTTGCCGACGACGTGGCCTTCAACAGTCACTTCGCCATTTTCCGACAATTCGGTCACTAGCAGGTCTTCCCTCTTCAGTCCGGCAAGCAGGGCCGTCGTGCGGCGGTCAACAAAGCGCAATGTGAGCGCGGCGTGAAGGGCATCAGACAATCTGTCTTCGATTTCACGTGTTTTGTCGCGCCAATAGGCTGGATTCTCGAGCCAGTCATCGCGGTGGGCCGCATACGTCCAAGTGCGGATCATGGCAAGCCTGTGCTGGAGACTGGCAATGTCAGGCACATTGGCTTCGAGGTTCTCAAGGCGTCTGGCCATGGCCGTGTCACCGAGGCGGGCATCCGGATCGGCCAGCGTTTCAGCGAGGCCCAGCACGAGGCGCCCATGGCCTTCATGGCCTGCCTTTCGGAAGTCCGGCAGGCGGGCGAGGTCCCAGAGACGGCGAACCTTCGCCTCGCCGCGCACATCGGGTCCAATCCCGGCATCCTCGGCCATCCGGCGCAGCACCCATTCGTCGAGCGCATGCGGATTCTGGCGCAGCGACGGGTGACCGGACGGACGGGCAAGGCTTGCGATCAGCGTCTTGATCGAGCGGTAGTCGAGGTCGGAATTGCGCCATTGCAGCTCATCGACAGGGTCGAAGCGGTGCTCCTCAATGGCATGGATCACGTCTTCCTCGAAAGGCGGGCAGTCACCGGTCTCGCCAAACTCGCCGTCTGATCGGAAGCGTCCGGCGCGCCCGGCAATCTGTCCGGCTTCTGCGGCCGAGAGCCAGCGGTGACGGCGCCCGTCGAACTTCGAGCGCGCGGCAAAGGCGATCCGGTCGACATCGAGATTGAGCCCCATCCCGATTGCGTCTGTAGCAACGAGATAGTCGACTTCTCCAGACTGGTAGAGGTCGACCTGGGCATTGCGGGTGCGGGGGCTAAGCGCGCCCATGACGATTGCCGCCCCGCCTTTCTGGCGCTTCAGCAACTCGCCAATGGCGTAGACCTGTTCGGTCGAGAAGGCGACGACGGCTGAGCGCTTGGGCAATTTGGTAATCTTGGCCGGGCCGGCATAATGGAGCTCGGAAAAGCGTTCGCGGGTTGTCGTGTCGACTTCGAGATCGAGCTCGCGGAGCACGCCGCGCATGGTTTCGGCGCCGAGCAGCATGGTCTCGGACATGCCTCTCGCTTTCAGGATCCGGTCCGTGAAGACGTGGCCCCGGTCATCATCCTCGGCGAGCTGGATTTCGTCCACGGCCAGGAAGTCGACCCGCTTGTGGACCGGCATCGCCTCGACTGTGCAGATCCAGTAGCGCGTATTCGGTGGCTCGATCCGCTCTTCTCCGGTGATGAGCGCAACGGCCTTTTCCCCTTTCGCCTTGACCACGCGATCATAGACCTCGCGGGCCAGCAGGCGCAGCGGCAGGCCGATCATGCCGGTGGCGTGGCCCATCATCCGCTCGATGGCATAATGCGTCTTGCCTGTATTGGTCGGCCCGAGAACGGCCTTCAGGGAACTCATATCGTCGAGAGTCTCAGGGAAAGGGGGGAAGGTTCAAGGAAAGAGTGGCGATCAATCCGCAGCCGGGCAAGGCTCGGGTGCACCCATCGTCTGGTTGTCAAAGCGTTCGACCCAGTCCTGCGTCCTTGGCAGCGGGTCAAAGCCAGATGCGCGATACAGCACCAGGCGGCGGACGATGGGGCAGCCATTCGAACGTTCACCCAGATCGACACTGACCTCGCCGACTCTCGCGAAGGTCTCGAAGTCTGCGGCGATCGCCGGACGCCGGTTGGGCCTGTAGCTGGCGATCAGGACATTGTCGTCCAGCGCATCGGTCAGCGGGCGCTGCTCGGCAAAACTGTGGGCGCCTTCATTGTAGCGCCACAGCAGGAGCGGCGCCTCGATGCGGTCTTTCAGGTAGAAGTCCAGACCGTGCCAGATTTCGCGTTCGTCAACGACGAGCGCGCTGGGCGTGCCGTTTTCGTCAACGAAACCGACAAGCTGGTCGGAAATCGCGTCCCAGCCTCGCGTGCGCTTGAAGGCATTGTCGAGGCCCAGCGGGCCGACCATGGTGTTGGCGAAGATCATGATCGCCATTGTGGCGGAACCGATCAGCGTGTGAATGCCGAGCCCCGTCCAGAACAGGCCTTCCGGCTTGAAGCGGGCCAGGAAGGCGGCGGCCGTGATGGCGGCCGCAAAAGTGAGCCCCAGGCCGAGCCGCGCCATGATGGTGAAATCCGGTATCAGCAGGCAGCCGAAGGCGGTCAGCCCTGCAATCCAGAACCAGAGCGGCCGGTTGGGTTTCGCCCGCAGGAATACCAGCGCGATGAAGACGGACGCCGCCGGATAGGCGGTGGCGGCCCAGTTGGCATGGGCGCGCGACAGGATCGACTGGCCGAGGATGATCGCCAGGACTGGCACGATGAAGCAGGCGAGCCACAATTCCTTGCGCGCCGCCTCTCCGCTGACCGTTCGGTTCATGAAGGTCAGCCCGGCGACCAGACCGAGAAAACTGATCGGGCCGAAGACACCCATCTGGTCTGCGAGGAATTTGAAGGCGTGCTCGGGATTGAAAAGGTCGCCCCCAAGATTGGCATTGTCGACCGTGTGGCCGACGGTCGCGAAATCATTCTGTGCGTTCCAGACAAGGTGCGGCGCGAAGACTGCGAGCGCGGTGAGCGCGGCGGCCACGCCTTTCAGGCTCAGGAAATGGCGTCGTGACGGGCCGTCGAAAACGATGATCAGCGCAAGCCCGATCACGAAGTAGAGCATCGCATACTTCGCCAGGAAGCCTGCGCCGATGGCGAGGCCCAGCGAGACAAAGCCGATCCAGCCCGCCTCGCCTTGCCGGACGCGCCAGGTCAGCCAGAGCGCCAGTGCCCAGATGGGCATCAGCACGCCATCGGTCGACAGGACCGTCGATGACAGGAAGACGGCCGGCATGAGCGCGTAACCGATGGCGGCCATGAGCCCGACCTTGGGACCGGCCATGTTCCGGCCGAGCAGGAAAAGGCACCAGGCGGCAATGGTATGCAGAAACGGTGCGGGCAGGCGAATGGCCCATGCAGAGTCGCCGAACACCGACGTGGTCGCGTGGATGAGCCAGGCGATCAGCGGCGGTTTGGAGTAATACCCCCACTCCAGCGACTGACCCCAACGCCAGTATTGAGCTTCATCGGCGTAGAGCTCGAGCGGCGTCAAAAGTATGCAGATGAGGCGTACAATCAGAAGCCCGATAAGAATCAGGGCTGTAAAGCGCGCGGCCGTGTCTCTGTCGTGTACGCTGTTTACCATTTGGAATGCTGCTAGCGCGGGCGTCAGACTTTGACCAGCCCCGCTCGGCTGGTGTGGCTTTTTTGCAAGGGTTTATGGGCGAATGTTGCACCGCACAGAAGCGTTATGAATCTGTCACAAAACTGTTACACATGGCTAATAGAGCCCGCTGTAATTGGCTTTGGCATGTGTCTGAAGGGGCCGAAGCCGTCCAACCGAAGAAGGGGTTCTTCATGTCAAACTGGAAGCTTCATTCCGGCGTCGCTGCGGCCATTATGGCAACCGCCGCGATCGTCGCACCTGCCGAGGCGCAGGTCACCACGTCCGGCATCCGCGGTAACGTCGTCGATTCCGAAGGCGCGCCGATTGCAAATGCCGACATCATCGTCCGTGACGAGGCGACCGGGCTTACCCGGACGACCACGACCACGTCGGCCGGCCAGTTCGTGATCCGCAACCTCGGCGTTGGCGGCGACTATACCGTGACCGTCATGGCTGACGACTATCAGAGCCAGGAAATCACGGGCGTCCTGCTCAGCCTGGGCAACACGTCCGACTTCGACTTCGTTCTCTCCGAGGGCGACCGTACGATGGATACGATCGTTGTCACGGCGTCAGCTTCCCAGCTGGCCCCGGTTGCTGTCGGTCCGTCGGCCTCTTTCGGCCTCGAGACCCTGCAGAGCGCTCCGGCGATCAACCGCAACATCACCGACGTTCTGCGTCTCGACCCGCGCGTCTATGTCGATGAGTCCCGCGGCGACCTCAACGCCGTTCAGTGTGGCGGCAAGAACTCGCGCTTCAACTCGCTGACCGTCGATGGCGTGAAGCTCAACGACAATTTCGGCCTCAACTCCAACGGCTACCCGACCGAGCGTATCCCGTTCTCCTATGACGCGATCGACCAGGTTTCTGTCGAACTGGCACCGTTTGATGTCCAGTATGGCGGCTTCTCGGCCTGTAACATCAACGCCGTCACCAAGTCGGGTACGAACGAGTTCCATGGTTACGCGTTCGGCGACTACACCAGCAACGATCTGCGCGCCGACAGCCTTGAAGGCGACGAGATCACGACCGGCGACTATGACGAGTACCGCTATGGCTTCGGTCTTGGCGGCCCGATCATCAAGGACAAGCTGTTCTTCTTCGCCGCTTACGAAAAGCTCGAAGGTGCAAACCTCTTCGACCGCGGCCCGATTGGCTCGGGTGCCGTGAACGAAGTGAACATCACGCAGGCCGAAGTCGACGAGATCGCAGCGATCGCTCGCGACATCTACGGTTACGATCCGGGCGAAATCCCGTCCAGCTTCGACAACGAAGACGAGAAGATCCTCGTCAAGCTCGACTGGAACATCACCGACGACCACCGTGCCAGCTTCACCTATAACTGGAACGATGGCTTCAACATCAGCCAGTCCGACGGTGACAGTGACGAGCTGGAATTCTCCAATCACCTCTATGAGCGTGGTGCGGAACTGACGGCCTATGTCGGCTCGCTCTATTCGGACTGGACCGACAACTTCTCGACGGAAATCCGCGTCGGCTATTCCGAACTCGACAACCGTCAGAATTCTGTCGGCGGCACGGACTTCGGTGAAATCACGATCGAAACCGACGACGTCGACGTCTACCTTGGCGGCGACGACTCGCGTCAGGCGAACAAGCTGTACTACGAAACCTTCAACCTCGCACTGAAGGGCTTCTACACGGCTGGCGCTCACAACTTCTCGTTCGGTTATGAGCAAGAGTCGCTCGACGTGTTCAACCTGTTCGTCCAGCACGTCGAAACCGAAATCGATTTCGACCGGAACCCGAATACGGTTGGCGCCTTTGACCGGGCGATCGAGAACTTCCGCCTCGGCCTAGCCGACAACGTCAACTACAACAACGCACCGTCCGGTGATCCGAACGATGCGGCCGCAGACTGGGGCTATGCGATCAACACGCTGTACGCCCAGGACGAGTACGACTTCGGAAACGGCTTCACGCTCATCGCCGGTCTGCGCTATGACTGGTACACGACCGATGACAAGCCGGAAACCAACCCGGACTTCCTGGCTGATTACGGCTTCTCCAACGGCCAGACCCTGGATGGCGAAGGCCTTCTGCAACCGCGTGTTGCCTTCACCTGGGACGTGAATGACGACCTGGATGTTCGCGGCGGTATCGGCATCTACTCCGGCGGCAACCCGAATGTCTGGCTGTCCAACACCTACTCGGCGAACAACGTTCTCCAGTTCGGTGCCGACGGCGGAGCTTTCGGTCTCGAAAACGGCGTGACCTCGCTGTTGACCGACGTTGCCTACGGCATGTGTGAAGACGGCGTTCCGACCGGCCCGGGCTACTGCGTCCCGCAAGTGATGATCGACGCTGTTGCCGCTGGCGAAGGCTCCAACTTCGAGATCAACTATCTCGATCCGAACTTCGAGATTCCGTACGAAGTGAAGCTGGCGCTCGGTGCGACCAAATTCGTCGACGTTCCGGCCCTGGGTGGCGAGTATGTCGTGTCTGCTGACGCGCTCTACACGATCACCGAGAACAGCGCCGTCTGGATCCGCGGTGACCTCGAGCAGACCGGTACGACGACCGGCCCGGATGGCCGTGTCTATCCGACCTACTCGAGTGTTCGTGAGCCGGCATTCGTGCTGACGAACTCCCCGAGCGATGCTGAATCCCTCGTGCTGTCTGGCTCCATCGCCAAAGAGTACGACTTCGGTCTCGACTGGTCGCTGGGCTACGCCTACACCGACGCTGAAGATGTGCACCCGATGACCTCGTCGGTGGCCTTCTCCAACTATGTGAACCGTGCCTTCGGCGACCCGCAGGACACCAGTGCTGCGATCTCCGACTACAACACCAAGCACCGTTTCACGGGCCTCGTGAATTATGAGCGTGCCTTCTTCGGTGACAATGTGACGAGCTTCTCGGCCTTCGGTCAGCTCTCGTCGGGCCGTCCTTACAGCCTGGTCGCGGATATCGATCCGAACTCTGTTACGGGCTTCACGCCGTTCCTCGAAGGCAATCCCTTCCTGGCCGCCGGCGCTGTGCGTAACGGCGAAGAAGGCTCCTGGTGGGGCAAGGTCGATGTGAAAGTCGAGCAGGAATTCCTGCTGCCGAACGATCACACCGTGTCCGGCTTCATGGTGGTCGACAACTTCACCAACCTGCTGAACGACGAGTGGGGCATCCTTCGCGAGCCTGGCTTCCCGTCGGTCTGCACGGTCGATGCCTCTGGTACGCCGACCCAGCCTTGCGAAACCCGTCAGGGCGATGCGTCGCGCTACGAAATCCGCTTCGGTGTGCGTTACGAGTTCTAAGCTCGTCGCTAACCGCGCGAATACAATACGGAAGGGCGGCTCCATGCGGGCCGCCCTTTCTCTTTTGGGGAAGCTATGGCAAGTCGCGCCACATGAAGACGACTACACTCGCTCACACTCCGCCTGAATGGGCGCCCCAGTCCGCCGTCTGGGTTGGCTGGCCTCACCTGCGCGAGGCCTGGGCCGAAGATTATGAAGGCGCCCAGCGCGAGATCGCGGCGCTGATCAAGGCACTGGCCCCTGTCGTGACGGTGAAATTGGTCATCGGCGCGCCGCATTCGCGGCCCGAGGCCGTCGAGCTGATCGGGGACCTGGCAGAACTTTACGACGCGCCCATGGGTGATATCTGGCTACGCGATATCGGACCGGTCTTCGTGAAGTTCCGCAACCGGCTGGAGGGGCTTGGCTTCACCTTCAATGGCTGGGGCGGCAAGTATGAGCTGGAAGGCGACACAGAAACCGCTGCGGCCATTGCGCGACTGGAAGGTCACCCGCTCAAGCGTCTCGACTTCGTGCTTGAAGGCGGCGCTGTGGAACAGGACGGCGAGGGCAATCTTATTACGACCCGACAGTGCGTTCTGAATCCCAACCGCAATGCGGGGTGGACGCAAGACAAGGCTGAAGCCGCGCTGAGAGAGGCCTTCAATGCCCAGCGCATCATCTGGCTTGGCGACGGATTGCTCGGCGACCACACGGATGGCCATGTCGATAACATTGCCCGCTTCGTCGCCCCCGGTCATGTGATCTGCCAGACGCCGTCCGGCGATGATGATCCGAATGCTGACATTCTGCGCGCGATCGAAAGCGAACTGCGCGCGGCCGAGCTCCAGGTCTCGACCATCCCCTCGCCCGGACGGATAGAGGATGAGGATGGGGAGCCTGTTCCGGCCAGCCACATGAACTTTCTGATCTCGAACGGCCGGGTCATTCTGCCCGTCTATGAAGACGAGCATTCGAAGCGCGCAGAGGCGGAGCTGCAAGCGATCATGCCGGACCACGAGGTCATCTCGCTTCCGGCCAATCACATCCTGACCGGCGGCGGCAGTTTTCACTGCATGACACAGCAGGTCCCCGAAACCGAAGGAGCCCTTCCATGAACCGTACGCTGACGGTTGCCGCGCTGCAGGCCTCTTTTTCAAAGGATATGCAGGCCAATATCGACAAGGTATCGGGCCTGATCCGCGATGCCGCCGCGCAAGGCGCCGACGTGATCCTGCCGTCCGAACTCTTCTGCGACCACTATTTCTGCAAGGTCCAGGACGAGAAATTCTTTGCTACAGCCTATCCGTGGGCGGAGCATCCGGCGGTCGAGCAGCTGTCAGTCCTGGCGAAAGAGCTCGGCGTCGTCATCCCGGTCTCGATTTATGAAAAGGACGGGCCGGAATACTACAATTCCATCGTCATCATTGACGCTGACGGCACCCCGCTCGGCGTTTACCGCAAGTCCCATATCCCGGACGGGCCAGGCTATATGGAGAAGTTCTATTTCCGGCCGGGCAATACGGGCTTCCGGGTGTGGGACACGATGAAAGGGCGGCTCGGCGTTGGCATATGCTGGGACCAGTGGTTCCCGGAGGCCGCGCGCGCGATGACGCTGATGGGCGCCGACATCCTGTTCTATCCAACAGCCATCGGCTCGGAGCCGCATGATGCAAGCCTGGATACGGCCGCCCGGTGGCGCCGGGCGATGCAGGGTCATGCCGTCTCCAATGTCATTCCCGTCGTCGCCGCCAACCGGACCGGAGACGAGGAAGGACAGGTGTTTTACGGAACGAGCTTCATCGCCGACCATGCCGGCGAGATCGTTTCCGAGCTTGGCCGGGACGAAGAAGGCGTCATTACCGCCGAATTCGACCTCGACTTCCTCGACCGCCATCGCGCCGCCTGGGGCTTCTTTCGCGACCGGCGCACCGATCTCTACGACGTCCTGTTCGATTGAAGCGCGATTGAGCGCGGCGGAATAAAAAAAGCGGGCCGGTCAATCAGACCCGGCCCGCTTTCTACTATACACTTTTTGCGGCGGCTTAGTGCAGCGCGCCGTTCGACATGAACTTCTGCGCCTGCTCGATCCACTGCTCACGAGCCACCCGGCCCTTGAAGGCGAGGAAGTCATCGACCCACTTGGCTTCGGGCTCTTCCCAGGCAGCGATCTGCCGGAAGTGGTAGATGCCGAGATCGTTCAGCGTCTTGGACAGTTTCGGGCCGATCCCCTTGATGCGGGTCAGGTCGTCCGCACTGCCGTCAGGCGCCTCGATGCCTGTCGGGCGGCGAAGCACGTCGCCGGCCGCTTCCGGCATGAATTTCGACATGTCGAACATTGTCGTGAAGTCGACTTGCGGCCCGTTGCGGCGCACCTGGTCGAACCAGTCGGTCACCACGCCGCCCGGAACGGTCTGCGGCCAGCGCATCCAGCTCGGCATGGCGTCGAGGACCTTGGCCGTATTTTCCCAGTGCTGGAGGTTGAGATCTGCCAGCTTGCGGAAGACGTCGCGGGTCAGGTCTTCCGAGGTCGTCTTTTCGGAGTCCGGATGCATGGAAAGGACGGTCTCAAGCCAGGCTTCGCCAGCGCTTCGGCTGAGATCTGTCCATGCCGCAAGGGACTCGGTCCAGAGGTCGATCGGATTGAGTTTTGCTTCGGCGGTCGTCATCAAAGGCGCTCCTTTGCGCGTATGCTGCGGTGCAACATAACCTTTATTGAGTGCTTTTTCAAGCTTTTTGCGCAAGCGTCACCTGCGGACCTTCGCGGGTGCAGCATTCTGTGCGCCTGCCGGGCCGCGGTCCGGGCCGAGGCCGATGTCGCGCCAACGCCATATTAACGCCTGAAGCGAAGCATCCTATGGTCTTCGAACCGGAGGTCTCGCACTGATGCCGAACGAAACCATCCTGTCGAGCCGCATTGTGCCCGTGCCGGAGGCCGGACGCGTGCTGGTCTTCGATTCTGGCATGGGCGGCCTGACCGTGGCGCGTGAGATTATGGCGCGGGCGCCCGGCATCGCGGTCGACTACGCGGCCGATACCGGCTTCTTTCCCTATGGCGACAAATCCGATGCAGCGCTTCGCGAGCGTCTGCCCGAGATCGCCTCGCGGCTGGTTGATGCCGCACGTCCGGATGTCTTCGTGATTGCCTGCAACACGGCGAGCACGCTGGCGCTGGACCAGGTTCGCGCGGCGCTGTCCATCCCGGTGGTCGGTACGGTCCCGGCGATCAAGCCTGCTGCGGCGGAGAGCCAGTCCGGCGTTATCGGCCTGCTCGCGACGCCTGGCACAATCCGGCGCCAGTACACGGCAGACCTCATTCGCGATTTTGCCAGCCATGTCAGCGTGATCCTGCACGGCAGCATTGAACTTGTCCGTCTTGCCGAGGCCCATGCGGCAGGTGAGCCCTATGACGCCAACGGTTTTGCAGAAGCGCAGCGCCCGCTTTTCGAGGCAGAAGGCGGCGACCAGCTCGATACCATCGTCCTCGCCTGCACGCATTTTCCGCTGGTGCGCGATCAGCTTGCGGCGGCAGCGCCGCGTCCGGTCAGGTACATCGACTCAGGCGCAGCCATAGCCCGTCAGACGTTGCGGGTGCTGTTTCGCCAGGTCGATGGACGATCAGCGACTGAGATGCCGGGCGGGCGTGTTTTCCTGAGCGGCCCGCCAGCGGACAGTGAGCGGCTGGTAAAGGTCTGCCGCCGCTTCGGCTTCGGAACTGCCATAGGGCTCGATGACACCGCGCATGCAGAAAACCGGTCGGCTCACATCTGACTGTCACAAAACTTCGATAATTGAGGCAGACTTGAAGTTCAGGAAGGTGCTCTTCATGCGGTCTCTTCTCGCCCTGCTCAGCCTCGCATTCACCGCTGCCGCGTGTGCACCCGAGGTCGACCTCTCGCAGATCGATGCCCAGAGCGGCGCCCCACCTGTCTTTGCAGCGTCGCCAGACCAGAAGATCAAGATTGTCGGCTCCTCAACGGTTGCGCCCTTCTCGACCACGGTCGCCGAACAGTTCGGGGCGATTTCAGAGTTTCCGACGCCGATCGTGGAGACGACCGGTACGGGCGGCGGCTTCAAGGCATTTTGCCAGGGTATCGGACCGGACCAGCCATCGATTTCCAATGCCTCCCGCCCGGTCAAACCCTCCGAGATCGAGCTTTGCCGCAAGGCCGGTATCACCGAGATCGTCGAGGTTAAAATCGGCTATGACGGCATCGTTCTGGCCAATGCCAAAGGCTCGCCCGAACTGGACCTCACCAAGGCGGAGATTTTCCTGGCGCTGGCCGAACAGATTCCGGACGGCCAAGGCGGCTGGATGAAGAATCCGCACCAGACCTGGAAGGATGTCGCAGACCATTTGCCGGACATGCCGATCCTCGTTTCCGGCCCACCGCCGACCTCTGGTACGCGTGACGCCTTTGCGGAGCTGGCCATGGAAGGCGGCGCCGAGGAAATTCCAGAAGTCGCCGCACTGAAGGAAACGGACAAGGCCCTTTTTGCCAAGCGCGCCACCACCATCCGGATGGACGGCAAATGGATCGATTCCGGCGAGAACGACACGGCCATCGTCCAGACCCTGATGAAGAACCCCGACAGTATTGGCATCATGGGCTACTCCTTCCTGGAGCAGAATCTCGACCGCCTGAAAGGTGCGCATATCGAGGGCACCGATCCGACTTTCGATCAGATCGCCAGCGGCCGGTATGGCATTTCCCGGTCCATGTTCTTCTACGTGAAAAAGCAGAACCTCCCGCTCGTGCCGGGCATTGAGGGCTTCGTCAGCGAGTTCACCCAGGAAGACGCCTGGGGTCCGACGGGCTACCTGGTGGAAAAGGGGCTTATTCCGCTTTCGGCCGAAGAGCGCGAAGCCGAGCGCCAGCATGCCCTCGCCATGATCCCGATGGGCGCTGACAGCTAGGCAGCTGGGCTAAGCCTCTGGCGGCGTTTCCACGGGCGGTTTCTTCTTGCGCCGGCGCAGGCGGATCTTTTGCCAGAAGCGTTTGCGTTCCGGCACCGGCAGCGGATCAAGATTCTCGATGAAGGCCTCAGCGCACGCTCTCCAGCTATAGCCCTCGGCATAGGTGCGCGCGGTTTCGCGGCTGAGCTTCAGCGCGTCGACACAGGCCTGCTGCAGGTCCTCACCGATGACGCCGGCATTCGACCCAGGAATGATATCGCGCGGGCCCGGCGCGTCATAGGCGGCGACCGGTGTGCCGGCGGCCATCGCTTCCAGGATGACGAGGCCGAACGTGTCGGTCAGGCTTGGAAAGCAGAAGACGTCAGCGCTCGCAAAACAGGTCGCCAGCTCTTCCTCGAACTTCGCGCCGAGGAATTTCACCTTCGGATATTTCCGCTTCAGTTCTTCAAGCTGCGGGCCTTCGCCGACAACGACTTTCGAGCCGGGCAGGTCGAGTTTCAGGAAGGCTTCGATATTCTTCTCGACCGCGACACGGCCGACATTCAGGAAGATGGGACGCGGCAGGCCCTCGAACGGGTCACCTGGCTGGCCCTCCTCGATGCGCCGCGAGGGGTGGAACAGGTCGACATCCACGCCGCGCGTCCATGAGACGACATTGTTGAAGCCGTGATCTTCCAGCTCCTTGCGCATGGACGGTGTCGCGACCATCACCTTGCCGGAATATTTGTGGAACCAGCGGACGAACCCATACCCCCAGGCCGTCGGGATGGGAAACCGCGCAGAGACATATTCCGGGAAGCGCGTGTGATAGGAGGTCGAGAAGGGGTGCTTTTCCTTCAGGCACATGGCGCGGCCCGCGAGGCCCAGCGTGCCCTCGGTTGCAATATGGACGGCATCGGGCTGGAAGCTTTCAAACCGTTCGGAAATGGCCTTGCGGGCGAACAGGGCAAGGCGGATTTCGCTATAGGTCGGCAGCGGGATGGTCGTGAAACCGTCGGCAGGCGAGACGACTTCCCACTCATGCCCCATGGCCTCGCATTCGGCGATCACCCGTTTCATCGTGCGTACGACACCGTTCACCTGAGGTTCCCAGGCATCGGTAATGAGCATGATACGCATCGGGTCTCCTTGCAGCTGTCCGCAGCGCGACACTTTTAGGCGCATTCCAGCGGGCGTAAACCTGCGGGAAGATTGTAATTATAACGAGAGTGCAGCAGGTTCGAGCAGGGAGCACAACCATGCCAGACTTTGGAAACACAGCCGAAAGCAGCTGGGATACGCTGGATGCCCGCAAGTTCGCCGATGAGGAAGCCCTCGTTGCGGACATTCTGAAATCGTTTCCGCTCGATGAGCGGGCAAGGACCGCCTCGGTCCGGCGCGGCCGGGAACTTGTGGAAAAAGCCCGCGCGGCTGGTCGGCCGAAAGGCATGATGGAGAGCTTCCTCGAGGAGTTCGGCCTCTCGAATGCCGAGGGCCTCGCGCTGATGTGCCTTGCCGAAGCCCTGCTGCGCGTGCCTGACGCCGAGACGCGCGATGAGCTGATTGCCGAGAAGATCCGATCCGGCGACTGGGGCGCGCATTCCGGCCAGTCCGACAGCTGGCTGGTCAACGCCTCGACCTGGGGGCTGATGCTGACCGGCCGGGTGATCGGCCCGCCGGAGGATGCCCGCAAGGGGCCGGCGACCTTCCTGCACAACCTGATCCGCGAGAGCGGCGAACCGGTCATCCGGACGGCAATGCTGCAGGCCATGCGGATCATGGGCGAGCAGTTCGTCCTTGGCCGCACGGTGAAGGAAGCGCTGAAACGCGGCCGGCGCATGATCAAGGAAGGCGACGCGGCAAATTTCAGCTTCGACATGCTGGGCGAAGGGGCCCGCACGAGCGAGGACGCCGAGCGCTATTTCACCGCCTATATGGAGGCGATCAAGACGGTCGGCGGCGATGGCGACCCGAAATACGCGCCGGAAGAAAAGAATGGCATTTCGGTCAAGCTGTCAGCGTTGCATCCGCGCTATGAAGCGGTAAACCAGGCCCGGGTGATGGAGGAGCTTTATCCAAAGCTCCTTGCCCTCACCGAAGAGGCATCCAAGCATAATATCAATCTGTGCATTGATGCCGAGGAAGCCGATCGGCTGGTCATCTCGCTGAAGCTGCTGGAACGTCTGATGAGAGAGCCCGTCCTGAAGGGATGGCAGGGGCTTGGCCTCGCCGTGCAGGCCTATCAGAAACGCGCCCATGAAGTGATCGAGCGGTTGTCGAAGCTCGCTGGCGAGACCGGCACGCGGCTGATGGTGCGGCTGGTGAAGGGCGCCTATTGGGACACTGAGATCAAGCACGCCCAGGAAGAGGGCATGGTCAACTTCCCGGTCTTCACGACCAAGCCGGGCACCGATCTCAACTATCTGTCCTGCGCCCACGCCCTGCTGCGGGCAAGCCCGCGCCTTTATCCCCAATTTGCGACGCACAACGCTCATTCGCTGGCGGCGATCCTGATGATGGCCGAGGATGAGGGCGTCACGAATTACGAGTTCCAGCGCCTGCATGGCATGGGTGAGCCGCTTTATGGCGCGGCCGAAAAGGGTGGCAAGGTCCGCGTCTACGCGCCCGTTGGCGCCCACAAGGACCTGTTGCCCTATCTCGTTCGCCGTCTCCTGGAGAACGGCGCCAATACGAGCTTCGTTCACTCTTTCCTCGATCCGGATGTGCCGGTCGAGAAAGTTGTCGACGACCCGATTGCCAAGGTTGAAGCGGGACCGCGGCGGCATCCGCGCATACCGACGCCGCCGCGTCTGTACGGGCCGCTTCGCCGCAACTCGATCGGCGTGGATCTTTCACAGGCTGGCGAGCGCGATGTGCTCGAGCAGAATGTCGCCAAGCTGGAAACAGGCCCGGCGCTGGAAGCAGGGCCGATCATCTCCGGCAAACCAAAGACAACGGGTGGCCAGCCAGTCTCGCCGCCTTTCGACCTGTCGCGCACGCTCGGCACAGTGCTCGAAGCCAGCGAGGCCGATGTCGATGCAGCGCTGGACGTGGCTGTCCGCTTCCAGCCGGAATGGGACAAGCGCGGCGGTGCGGCCCGCGCGCGGATTCTGGCCGCGATGGGCGATGCGCTCGAAAACAATATGGACCGCCTCTGCGCCCTGATGGCTGAAGAAGGCGGCAAGACATTTGGCGATGGAGTCGCCGAAGTGCGCGAGGCCGTCGATTTCTGCCGCTATTATGCCGTCCAGGCCGAAGAAAAATTCGAAGGACAGACGCGCCTGCCGGGACCGGCTGGCGAGACAAACCATATCTCCCTGCATGGCCGGGGCGTCTTTGCCTGTATCTCGCCCTGGAATTTCCCGCTGGCCATTTTCACCGGGCAGATCGCAGCGGCGCTGGGTGCGGGCAATACGGTGGTGGCCAAGCCGGCCGAGCAGACGCCGCTGGTCGCCTATGAGGCCGTGCGCCTGTTCCAGGCCGCTGGCCTGCCGGGCGAGGCGCTACACCTGCTGCCGGGACGCGGCGAAACGGTCGGTGCGAAGCTGACTGCGGATCCGCGCGTTTCCGGCGTCTGCTTTACCGGCGGCACGGACACCGCGCGTCTCATCAACCGGACGCTGGCCGACCGGAATGGACCGATCATTCCGTTCATCGCGGAGACGGGCGGCTTGAACGCCATGTTCGTCGATACGACGGCGCTGCGCGAACAGGTGATTGACGATGTGCTGGTCTCGGCCTTCGGGTCTGCCGGGCAGCGCTGTTCGGCGCTGCGCATCCTGTTCCTGCCGAATGACACCGCTGACCTGCTGATCGACGGCCTGATGGGTGCCATGGACGAGTTGAAGCTGGGCCATCCCGGCCATGCCGATACCGATGTCGGGCCGGTCATCGACGCCGAAGCGCACGAGATGCTGACCAGCTATGTTGCGCGCATGAAAGGCGAAGCGACACTTCTCAAGCAAATGGATGCGCCGGATGGCGGGCACTTCTTTGGTCCCGCCATCATTGAGCTCAACAGCCTGGACCAGATCGAAAGGGAGACGTTCGGCCCGGTCCTTCACATTATCCGCTACGACCCCGACAATATCGACAAGGTGGGCGCAGCGCTGCAGGCGAAAGGCTACGGGCTGACGCTCGGGGTCCATTCGCGGCTTGAGAGTTTCGCCCGGAAGGTCCGCGCGGTGGTTCATGCTGGCAATACCTACATAAACCGCTCCATGACGGGGGCTGTTGTCGGCGTCCAGCCCTTTGGCGGCGAGGGCCTGTCAGGGACCGGACCGAAGGCGGGCGGACCGCACTATTTGCTACGGTTTGCGGCAGAACGTGTGTTAACCAACAATATTACGGCCCAAGGTGGTGACCCCGAACTTTTGAGTCTATAACAGCTGAGTAAACAGCAATGGTGGGTCGTTAAGTGTTTCGCTGGTCAGGACTAATTGCGGCGTTCGCCGTCGCGGCCTGTGGGGCCGAACAGCTTCCTTCATCATCGTCCGAGCTTGCCGAGCCAGACACGCAGACCAATGCAAAGGGCACGGCTGCGAGTACGGACGAGCTGTTCAATTCCTCGCCGCAAGTTGCGATCGTGAACGGCGAACAGGCCGCGACGATCGATATCAGCCTACCCAAGGACCTGGATACCCTTCATCCTGACCTCGCCGATGAGATTCGCAGCCGCGCCAATCGCGGGACCGAGGCCTTCATCGCCACTGCCGAAGCCGACAAGGCCGAGGCTGCGGAAAAAGGTTATGACTTCCGGCCGCACTCGCTCGACGTGAAGTGGATCGAGGTCGGCCCGCGCGAGGGTCGTCTCGCCGCCTATCTCGGGACCTATGCGACCTATACGGGCGGCGCGCATCCGAATGTTTTCTTCGATGTGCTCAACTGGGACCGGGAAGACAGCATTCTGGTCACGTTCGAGGATCTCTTCGATGATCCGCAAGCGGCTCGTGCAGCCATGACCCTCGCCCTGAAGGACGGCCTTCTGGAACAGAAACGCATCCGGCTGGAGGGCACAGGGATCAGCGAGAACGAAATGATGACGGCCTGGGTCGGCCCGGCTTTCGAGGGCAATGAGAGCGTTTTCCAGGGGTTTACTTTCGCCCGCTCGTCCGATCCGGCCAGGTCGGGGGGCATGATCTACCATTTCGCGCCTTATGAAGTCGGCGCCTATGCCGAAGGCGTGTACGAGGTTGGCGTCAGCTACGAAGCCTTTGAAAGCGAGCTGAAGCCCGCCTACGCGGATGCTTTTGGCGGCGAGCCCATCCTGCCCTGACCCCAGGCGTCAGTCGTTTACCAGCGCGCAGCCGAGATCGTCTTCGAAGACGGCCCTCGATTTGATCGCGCCGCCGAGGACGCTGGCCGTGATCGTCGCCTCATCTTCGGACACTGTGACGGCGCTGATATCGGCCGTGAAATCCTGCATGCAGCTGTCCATTTCGCGCCCGGCCACAAAGCGGCAGGAGCAGACCATCTTGGCGCCATAGGCGGTGGCGACCTTGGCATAGGCGACCTGGTCCTTGAGCCAGACCTGCCAACCGACCCCCGCGCCGATCGCGAGCACGACGGCAATCACCGCAAACACTTTGACGAGCTTCATCACACGCCCCTAATCTGCCCTCAGCGATAAAAGGGATAGGGAGGCGCGGTATGTTGGGCAAGGGATATGGCCGGTTCTGGCTTGGCCAAAAGCGGTTGCTGGCAAGCCTCGCGCTCGCTTTTGCCACCATTCTGCCTGCCACTGCCCAGTCCCTCGTGCCGCTTCCGCCGCAGCCCGACGGGCTTGCCTGGCCGACCGAGGGCTGGGAGCAGGGCGAGCTGCCGCCCGGGATCGCGGATGATGTCCGGGCGCAAATCGACGAAGCGATGGCGCGCGAGCTCAGTGATGTGATGGGCGAGACGCGGGGCGTCGTCATCATCCATCGCGGCAAGCTTGTGCTCGAAGCCTATCGCGACGGGTTCGGTCCGGACACCAAACAGGTGTCCTGGAGCATGGCGAAGTCGATCACCTCCGCGCTGACGGGCCGTGCCGTTCAGCTCGGCCTGATCGAAGATATCGATGCGCCGATGCCATCGCCTTTCGAGGCTGACGATCCGCGCAGCGAAATCACCTGGCGCCAGTGGCTGACCATGACCGATGGGCTCGACTATCTCGAGATCGGCGCGACCAGCATGGCGGAGAATGACGTCATCCAGATGATGTATGGGCCGGGCAGGTTCGACGTGACACAATATATTGTGTCCGAACTCCCCCTCATCCACGAGCCGGGGACGGTGTGGAACTATTCGACGGCGGGGTACCACCTGCTCGGACGGGCGCTGCAGAAAACCATCAGCGATAAAACCAATTGCAGTCACCCGAAGTTGGATTTGTGTTCCGAAGCTGGAAGCGGCCCAAGCTGGTCTGCTCAAGTGATCAAAGCTTTACTGTTCGACCCCCTCGGCATGGACGCCCAGCCGGAATTCGATTCGGCTGGGACATATCTCGGCGGCTCGCTGGTCTGGGCGTCGGCCAGGGACTTTGCGAAGTTCGGTTATCTCTATCTGCGCGACGGTGTGTGGGAGGGTGAGCGGCTCCTGCCCGAAGGCTGGGTCGACTTCTCCCGCACGGACCCCGACGCCACGGATGCCAATGTCTACGGGGCTGGCTGGTGGATCACGACGCGCGGCGCGGACCCTGTCCCATCCTATCAGAAGCGGAACGCCCCGCCCTGGGACAGCTTCGCTGCCGAGGGCCATGAGGGCCAGACGATATTCGTGGTGCCTTCGCGCGACCTCGTCATCGTCCGTCTGGGGCTGATGTCGAATGAAGGGGAGAACTGGCCTGAGCTCTTTAGATGGAATCAGTCGCTCGCCGCGCGCTTCCCCGAAACCCGATTCGCATCGATTCCCGATGAGTCTGGCACCGAAACAAATTCACTCTGATTTTTTCTTCGCGCGGCCATCCACAGGCCGGCGCATTTCTGTGCATGACAGATTGTCAATCATGGTGGGCATGGCGGGGGCGTGTTAACGTTCGCTTTACCCGTTTTCCACCGCTTAGGTGCTGAATCTTCCGTGTGCCCCATTGACCAAGCATTAACCTTGGGAACACTATATCTAGTATTGGGGAAGGGCTGAGGCACCGGATATATGGCGCTTCAGGGGCATCATCCCTATATTTAACGGGCCGATGAAGAGGTTAGACGATGTCTGCGAGCAATGCTGCCACCACCACGAAAGCCAGCCTTCGCCGGGGTAAGCCGAAGGGTCAGGCGCGTCCTGAATTGAAGCTGGTTTCAGACATCGAAATCACGATTGATAATTCGCGCGATGCGCTGCTGACCGAGTTCGGCAAGAAGACGCTCGAGGATCGCTACCTCCTTCCGGGTGAGACCTATCAGGGCATGTTCGCCCGCGTCGCGAAGGCCTTCGCTGACGATCAGGATCACGCCCAGCGCATCTATGACTATATCTCGCGCCTCTGGTTCATGCCGGCAACGCCTGTCCTGTCGAATGGAGGCGCCGATCGCGGCCTGCCGATTTCCTGCTTCCTCAACCAGGTTGGCGATTCGCTCGACGATATCGTCGAGACCTGGACGGAGAATGTCTGGCTCGCCTCGAATGGCGGCGGCATTGGCACCTATTGGGGCAATGTCCGCTCCATCGGTGAGAAAGTCGGCCAGAACGGACAGACCTCCGGCATCATCCCATTCATCCGCGTGATGGACTCGCTGACGCTGGCGATCAGCCAGGGCTCGCTGCGCCGCGGGTCGGCGGCCTGCTATCTCGACATCCACCACCCGGAAATCGAGGAGTTCCTGGAAATCCGCAAGGCGTCGGGCGACTTCAACCGCAAGTCCCTCAACCTGCACCATGGCATCAACATCACCGATGAGTTCATGGAAGCGGTCCGCAATGATGAAGAGTTCGGCCTGCGCTCGCCCAAGAATGGCGAAGTGCTGCGCAAGGTGAATGCCCGCAAGATCTGGCAGAAGATCCTTGAGCTGCGCATCCAGACCGGCGAGCCCTACCTGCTCTTCACCGATACGGTGAACAACGCCATGCCGGCGCACCAGCGCAAGCTTGGCCTCAAGGTCCGCCAGTCGAACCTTTGCTCGGAAATCACGCTTCCAACCGGTGTCGACCACAAGGGCGAGGACCGCACGGCGGTCTGCTGCCTGTCCTCGGTCAATGCCGAGAAATTCCTCGAATGGTCGAAAGACGAGAACTTCCTGGAAGACATCTACCGCTTCCTCGATAACGTCCTTGAGGACTTCATCGAGCGCGCGCCGGATGAGATGGCCCGCGCGGTCTATTCTGCCAAGCGCGAGCGTTCGGTTGGTCTCGGCCTGATGGGCTTCCACTCCTTCCTGCAGACGATGAACGTGCCGATGGAAAGCGCGATGTCGAAGGTCTGGAACGAGAAGATGTTCAAGCACATCCGCGCCGGCGCCGACCAGGCCTCGGTCAAGCTTGCCAAGGAGCGCGGCCCCTGCGAGGATGCGCGCGATGCCGGCATGATGGCCCGCTTCAGCCACAAGATGGCCGTCGCGCCGACCGCGTCGATCTCGATCATCTGCGGCGGCACCTCAGCGGGCATCGAGCCGATCCCGGCGAACGTCTATACGCACAAGACGCTGTCTGGCTCCTTCACCGTGAAGAATCCGCAGCTGCAGCGCGTGCTTGCCGCCAAGGATCTCGATACCGATGAGACCTGGTCGTCCATCCTGGAGAATGAAGGCTCGGTCCAGCATCTCGAAGCGCTCGACGAGCATGAGAAGGCCGTCTTCAAGACTGCCTTCGAGCTCGACCAGCGCTGGATTATCGAGTTGGCCGCCGATCGCACGCCCTATATCTGCCAGAGCCAGTCGCTCAACGTCTTCCTGCCGGCCGATATCGACAAATGGGACCTGCACATGCTGCACTGGTCCGCTTGGGAGAAGGGCCTGAAGTCGCTCTATTACTGCCGGTCCAAGTCCGTCCAGCGCGCCAGCTGGGCTGGTGCGGCAGACAAGGAAAAGGCGCAAGGCATGGAGGTCCCCAAGACCGACTATGACGAATGCCTGGCCTGCCAGTAAGGCACCGCCTCAATCCAGGGTCATTCTGGAAAACCCCGCCAACTGGCGGGGTTTTTTATTGTCCAAGCCTGGGCTCCCGGACCTGCAACTCGATGCACTATTGATCCGACATCGGAATGTTTCTTGCTGTGGTGGAGGATGTGTAATAAAAGTGAAATAAACGGGGTGGGGACTTCCAGAGGACGTGATGAGAAAGCTTGCAGCTGGGTTCAGCCGCGAAGATCAGTGGACCGCCATTATCCTGGCTGGCTTCCTGGCGGCCTTTTTCATGTCAGCAACGGTCTTCCAGCTTCGTACCGATGAGGTTGTCTGGATGGAAGGGTCGCCGCTCGACATCATGCACGGCAGCATGCTCTGGGCGGCTTCCTCCATGGCGCTGATGATAGGCGTATTGCGCATCGGAAAGCCCAGGATTGCCACCCTGTGGTTGATGGGCTCCGCCGTTATCGGGATTGTTGCGCTGGATGAGCTCTTCATGATCCACGAGCATTCAGTGAAGATCACAGGCGACGATGATCATCCTAAAATGCTTCTCATCGCGAGCGCAGGTATCGGCATCTTTGTTCTCAACCGGATCGAGACACTGCGCGGTGTGGTGCTCGGCCTGCTTGTCGCCGGTTTTCTTGCCCACATCCTTTATCTGGTGATGGATATGGGAGACGGCGACTACTTTCAGGTCCCTCTACCAAACCATGTCCACCGGACGGCGGAGGAATATCTGGAGCTGACCGCCTCAGCCCTTTATTTCAGCGCCTTCTTCTTCCACGCCTCAAGCATGGTGAGGAAGATTGTAGCCCTGCAGACGGCAGACGCGGCGTCTCGCCTGGAAGGCGCTACCGCACAGACCACTTGAACGAGCGCTGAGACACGCCATCCCGCCTGCAGCCATTGGCTGAGGGCTGCCGATGGGTATGCCGCTTATCTGCCGAGCCTTTTCTTGGTCATGCCCGCATGCGGCTTTGTTTTGACCGGGTCGTCGGGCCAGTCATGCTTGGGATACTGGGCCCGCATATCCTTGGCCATGTCGCGATAGCCGCCCGCCCAGAACCCCGCGATATCTTTCGTCACCGCGATCGGCCGGCCCGCAGGCGAGAGCAACTGCAGCGTCACGGGTACGCGTCCGCCTGCAATGGCAGGCTGCCGGGTCAGGCCGTAGAGCTCCTGCGCCTTCGCCTCGACCAGCGGGGCATTGTCATCGAGATAGTCGACCGGTGCGTCCCGCCCGCTGGGCAGCGGGATAGAAGCTGGCGTAAGGGCGTCGATCTCCTGTACCTTCGGCCAGCCGAGCGACTGTTTCAGCGCGTTCAGCACCGCGCCGTCCGACGGCATCCGGAATGCGCCGCCGCCGAGCGCTGCGGCGAGCCAGTCATCGGCGCGCGCGGCAAGCTCTGCTTCGGACGGCGCGGGCCAGTCATCGCCGAAAGCCTCATGCAGCAGGCGCAGCCGCGCGAGGAATGTCTGCGCGGGCTGATCCAGGCCCGCGGCTTCAAACCCTTCCTGCTGCACGAATTCGATAAAGGCGGCCCGCGCCACATCGCCGGAAGGCTGCGGCAGCGGCGTCTCGGAGAGCACGATCCGGCCGATAGCCTTCACGCGGCGCCCCTTGAAGCTGCGGGATGCCGGTTCGAAGCTTGCCCATTCTTCGGTGACAGGGGGCTGCAGGGCGAGGACATCCTGTTCGCCAATCGGTGCTGCCAGCGTTATGCGGGCGCGTCCTGCCGCGCCAACCATATCGGCCACGACGATCCACTGCGCCTTGGCCAGGGCCGAGTCGGCTGCGAGCTCGCCAGCCCGGCCATTCGCCAGCAGGTAACTCGTCTGCGATCCGTCGCGGCGCCTTGCAATCTGTCCGGGCCAGGCTTTTGCCAGCAGCAGCGCCGGGTCCCCGGACGCCTCAGCGTTTCCGGCCCAGCGGCGCGCCTGCTGCTTCAGCGCCTTGGCGCGCGGGCTGCTATCGCGTCTGAAACCGGCCAGCCGGTCCAGGAGATTGGCCGAACTGCCGCCGATTCCGGCTTCGCTGGCCAGTGCGGCGATTTCGGCCGCAAGCGCTCGTTCGCCTTCGGTGTCCGCGCTCGCGACAAGGCTTGCATATTTCGGGTCCAGCGGCAGGGCGGCCATGCGCTTGCCCCGGGCGGTGAGCTTGCCGGCGCTGTCCAGCGCGCCATAGGCTGTAAGCGCCTCCCGGGCCGCGTCGATACGGCCCTTCGGCGGAGCATCCAGCCAGGTCAGGCGGTACGGGTCGTCTTCGCCCCACTCGGCCAGGGATAGCATCAGCCCCGAAAGGTCAGCATTCAGGATTTCCGGCGATGGCGCGGCAATCAGCCCGCGTGTCTCTTCCTCGTCCCAAAGCCGGTAGCAGACGCCGGGGCCGAGCCGACCGGCCCGTCCGCGCCTCTGGTCTACATTGGCCCGCGCCGCCCGGATGGTGCGCAGAACCTGCGTCCCGCTGGCTGGGTCGAATTCCGGCACGCGGGCGAGGCCGGAATCGACGACGACATGGACGCTATCAATTGTCAGCGCGCTTTCGGCAATGTCGGTTGCAAGCACAACCTTGCGCTGGCCTTCGGGCGCAGGCCGGACGGCTTCATCCTGCTCCCTGGGTGAGAGCGCGCCAAAAAGCGGGTGGACGGTGACACCGCCCGGCAGGCTACCAAGCCGCTCGGCGGTCCGCCGGATCTCGCCCGCCCCTGGCAGGAAGGCGAGGACAGAGCCTGTTTCGACGCGCACGGCCTTGTCGATCGCGGTGGCCATCTGGTCTTCGATCCGCTCTCGCGTTCGGCCGAGATACTTCGTCTCGACCGGGTATTGCCGGCCCCGACTTTCGATCACGGGTGCCTCCAGCTTCGCGGCGACCTTCCCGGTGTCCAGCGTGGCTGACATGGCGATGATATGCAGGTCGTCGCGAAACACGGCTTGTGTTTCCAGGGCAAGCGCGAGGCCGAGATCGGCATTCAGGCTGCGCTCGTGGATCTCGTCAAAGATCACGGCCGAAACGCCCTCCAGCGTCGGGTCTGCGAGCAGGCGGCGCGTGAACAGGCCGTCCGTGATGACTTCGACGACGGTGTCTTTTGAAACCTTGCGTTCGATCCGGGTCGCAAGGCCGATCCGGCCGCCGGTCTTCTCGCCCAGCGTTGCGGCCATGCGTTCGGCCGCCATCCGCGCCGCAAGCCGTCTCGGCTCAAGCATGACCACTTTGCCGGGCAGGGCCTTGAACCCATCGATCAGACCGGCCAGCGCCAGCGGGACGCGTGTCGTCTTGCCGGCCCCGGGCGGAGCGGCCAGCACCAGGCGCCGGTGCGTGCGAACGGCCTCGCAGATGTCTGCAAGCAGCGGCTCAATCGGCAGGTCGGTCGGGCTGGCCATCTTCGCCCGTCTAGCCGAATCGCTGCGCTTTGACACGGGCACTGGCAGCCGGCGCGGCTTTCCATGGTTTCGCTTTTCCGGCGAAGCGCTTAAAGAGGGCCACCAGTCAGACCCCAAGATCCTCCGCGGGAGGCCAGAAGCCGTGGCAGAAACGCTAGAATTCTCCGTTGTCGTACCGGTGCATAATGAGTCCGGAAATGTCGAAGCGCTGGCCCGCGAGATCGCGACAGCGCTGGATGGACGCGCCTACGAAATGATCTTCGTCGACGACGCTTCAACCGATGAGACCCGCTCTGAACTCGCTGAGCTGAAGGAAACCTTTCCGGCGCTGCGCATCCTCAGCCACCGCAAGAATGCCGGCCAGAGCCGTGCCATCCGGACCGGTGTTCAGGCGGCCCGCGGACGGGTGGTGGGCACGCTTGACGGCGATGGCCAGAACGACCCGGCCGACCTGCCAGACCTGTACCGCGCCCTGACGCGGCAGGACGCCCCTGAAAAGCTCGCCATGGTGATGGGCCGCCGCGCGAGCCGCAAGGATACCGCCTGGAAGCGTTTCGGTTCGCGCTTTGCCAATTCGATCCGCAAGCGCATGTTGCGCGACGATTGCGATGACAGCGGCTGTGGCATCAAGGTGCTCAGGCGCGAGGTTTACCTGACGCTTCCCTATTTTGATCACATGCACCGCTACATGCCAGCGCTCGTCCGGGCCGATGGCTATGACGTTGAATATATGGACGTAAATCACCGTGAACGTGGCGCGGGCCGGTCCAAGTACACGAATTTCGGACGGCTCTGGGCGGCGCTCTCCGACCTTCGCGGCGTCACCTGGCTGATCCGGCGGCGCCGGAATCCCGAGGGCGCGGACGAGATCTGACCGTATCTTCCCTGACCTGAATTCTGCCGTCTTTGCGCCTTCTGATGTAGAACTTCGTGCTTAACAGCAGCGAAAGGGGACGCTAGGCATGAGTATGAAAGGATTCTTCGGTGCGGCGGCAATCGCCCAGGCCGAGGGCCGCAAGAAACGCGCGGCGGCTGAGCGCCGTCCCACAACAGCCAGGGGATTCATCATGCGTGTGCTACTCGGTATTTTTCCGCTACTGGTCATTCCGGTTGCCATCTACAACCTGATTGCGCTGCCTTTCGGTGGCTCCGGCGACCCTGACAGTGCCGTGATCGCGAATGCATCGCCGATTCTCGACCTGCTCAACAATCCGATGCTGACGATGCCGATGATCTCCGGCGTCAACTGGGCGGTCACCAATGGCGAGATGCTGATCCTGTTCTCGATCGCGCTCCTGTTCATGGAAATCCTGAAATCGACCTCGACCGGCACGGCGACGATCATCAATCACGCGATCTCGATGATCCTTTTCATCGTCTGCCTCGTTGAATTCCTGCTCCTGCCGAATTTCGCGACCTCGGTCTTCTTCATCATCATGATCATGACCCTGCTCGATGTGCTGGCCGGTGTTGTTGTGACAATTGTTTCGGCCCGCCGCGACTTTGGTGTCGGGGAAGGTTTCAGCGCCTGACCTGAATCCGGGCAAAAATCGATCACCAACGGGCGGGGCAGATGTAAAATCTGCCCCGTCCTGCTTCACAGCGGCGAAAACACGTCTAGTGTCGGTCACCCAACAGGAGCTTCAGGGAGCCGGGGAGGCCAGCTTTGGATATCATCACACTCATCGAGAATGTCGCCGGATTCATCTGGGGCGGCACATGGGGCGACGCCGTCGTCGTTCCGGGCCAGATCGGTCCGCTTGCCGTAGTCCTGCTCGGGACCGGGCTGTTCATGATGATCCGCCTCGGCGCGCGGCCGTTGCGCCGCTTCGTGCCGGCGCTGGTCGAAGTCTGGCAGGGCCGCAAGGCCCAGGGCGAGGACGGGGCGATCACGCCTTGGCAGGCCCTTTCAACGGCGCTGTCGGGCCAGGTCGGTACAGGTAACCTTGCTGGCGTCGCAACGGCGATCACGCTGGGCGGGCCGGGTGCGATCTTCTGGATGTGGATCGTGGCCATCTTCGGCATGGCGCTCGCCTTCTCGGAAAGCTCGCTCGCCGTGAAGTATCGTGAGACCGACGAATACGGCCGCATCAATGGCGGCCCGATGTATTACATCAAGAACGGCCTCGGAAAGCATTGGGGCTGGCTGGCCGTCATCTTCTGTCTCGGTACGCTGTTCTCGGCGGCGGCGACAGGCGGCGCGATCCAGGCCAATTCGATCATGGAATCGGTCACCGAGACGAGCTCATCGACGCTCGGCCTGTCCATTCCGCCCTGGGCCATCGGGCTCGTTCTGGCCGGTCTGGTCTTCGCCGTCATCATCGGCGGCATCAAGTCCATCGGCAGCTTTGCCGGCAAGGTGGTACCGGTCATGGCGGGGCTCTACGTGCTGGCCGCCCTGATCGTGCTGATCATCAATATCGACAAGGTGCCCGGCGCCTTCGGCGAAATCTTCAGCCATGCATTTGGCTGGCATGAAGCCGCAAGCGGCGCAGCTGGCTACGGGGTCATGCAGGCGGTTCGCTACGGTATCGCACGCGGCCTGTTCTCGAACGAGGCCGGTCAGGGGTCTGCCCCGATTGCGCACGCGGCCGCCCGGACCAAGAACCCGGTCCAGCAGGGCGAGATCGCCATGATCGGCGTTTTCATCGACACGATCGTGATCTGCACAATGACCGCGCTGGTCATCCTGACCGTGGTTGGCGACTTCAAGAAAAGCCCCGCCCTTATGGCGGCGAACAGCTGTATCGCAGCTGATTACGCACTGCCGGAAGGCCTTGATGAGGGGGCACTTTTCCCGAGTGCCTATACCGAAGGCCGCGAGCGCACGATTGCCCAGAATGGGGCGGTTGCCGCTGCCTGGCTGCAGGAGTGCCGCGCCTCGGGCGTGACATTTGAGGACATCGCCATCGAGGCGGCCCATCCGCCGGCGCTTCAGTCGATGACCGTCGAACAGGTCGCGGCGCTTGAGGCCGAGGGCGGCGAAGCCTGGACGGCGCTCCAGGCGGAAATCGACAAGTCCATGGTCGCTGTCGACCATGCCTGGGAGACCGACGCCAACTCCGCCGCCATTACGACCCGCGCCTATGGGGCCGCCTTCCCGGGCGGTGAGTTCATCGTGCCTATAGCGCTGTTTTTCTTTGCATTTACCACGATCATTGGCTGGTCCTATTACGGTGAACAGGCGGCGACATATCTGGTCGGCGAGTGGGCGACGCACCCCTTCCGCTATGTCTGGGTCGTGATCATCTTCCTGGGCACCGTCGCCTCGGCCGACTGGCTCTGGCTGCTCGGCGATATTTCCAATGCGTCGATGGCCTTCCCGAACCTGATTGCGATTCTCGCCCTTTCGGGTGTCGTTCTGGCCATGCACCGGATGAATGACGATCCGGATCATGGTCATCCGGTGATCGACAAGACGGAGGAAAATCCGGCGGAGTAAGCCGGGACGCACTGTTGGAAACTCGCCCGCTCGGGGAGTCCGGAAACAGTACAATTTCCGTATGAATCCGGTATGATTCCAGTCTATTTCCGGTCTGGTTCAGGCCGGAGACCACAAAATCCGGGCGCGGCGGCTACGTCGCGCCCGTTTTCATAAGCGCGATATTAAGCATCTGCGCGCCAGACTCCCTGCGATGAGTGACGCGGCCCGCATCGATGCCTTTCTTGAAATGATGAGCGCCGAGCGCGGCGCCTCTGCCAATACGCTCGATGCCTATGGCCGCGACCTGGCCGATGCCTCCTCTTTTCTGAAAGGACGGCTCACCCGCGCTTCTGCGAAAGATGTCGCCCGCTATGCGCGCTGGCTTGCCGACCAGGGTCTTGCTCCGCGCAGCCAGGCCCGCAAGCTGTCCTCGCTCCGCCGCTTCTGCCGCTTCCTGTTCGAGGAGGGTGACCGCAAGGACGACCCGACCTCGAAACTCGAAGGCCCGAAAGCGGGGCGCGACATTCCCGATGTGCTTTCGCGCGAGGAGATGTCACGCCTGATCGAGGCGTGCGGCGATGACATGCGGCTGCGTTGCCTGGTCGAGCTGCTTTACGGCGCCGGGCTGCGGGTCTCGGAACTGGTCAGCCTGAAACTCGGCAACCTGCCCCGCCGGCGCGGCGACCGCTGGGAGACCAGCGACATCATCGTTCGCGGCAAGGGCGGCAAGGACCGGCTCTGCCCGCTCGGTACACCCGCCCTCGACGCCATCCTCGCCTGGCTGGCCCAGCGCGAGGAGACCCTGCCCAAGGGCACGCTGAAGGCGAAGTCTGCGGCCGCCTACCTGTTTCCGTCGCGCGGCAAGGAGGGCCATCTCACGCGCCGGCGCCTCGGCCAGCTGCTGAAGGACCTCGCCCTGGCTGCCGGGCTCGACCCCGACCGGGTGCATCCGCATGCCCTTCGCCATGCCTATGCGACCCACCTTCTGCAGGGCGGCGCCGACCTCAGATCGGTCCAGACATTGCTCGGCCATGCTGATATTTCCACCACCGAGATCTATACACACGTCCTCACTGACGAGCTGGCAGAACTGCTGGAGACGGCCCATCCGCTGGCGCGCTGAAGAGATTTTGCACGCGGCCTCTCCCACAGCGCCGGGGATCGCGTATATTATTGCTTCGGTCGTTTAGACTGTCGATTGCTGGAGAGATCATGTTCGCCGTCATCAAGGCCATTGCCGCTACCATTCTCATCGCTGAAGTCGCCGGTGCGTTCGCGCTCGGCTTTGTCACGCTGGTCCTGTATGCCCTGCATGTGCACGGGCTGATCTTCTGGGGGCTGGAAGCCATCACCGCGTGCCTGGTGATTTATGGCTGCGCGCTCTTCTTTCGCAGCGCCCTGGCCTATGAGCGAACTGCAAGCCGTCCGATCGAGGATTGAAACCCGGACGCGCCTCATGCGTAAATGAGGGGATGGGCAGGGACGATTTCATGTTGCGCAATCGATGGGCTCTCGCCGGGCTTGCCTTTCTGGCGGCCTGCGGCAATGCCAGTTCGGGCAACGGCACCGAGGCTCCGTTTGCGCCGACGGCCAGTCCTGACGACTTTGCCGTCCTGGTCGGAGATGACTGGGAGGGCGAGCTGACCTATCTCGATCCGCGCGACGGTGAGAGCCAGGTCACCGTGCCGGTCGAATTGCTGGTCGGCCAGAATGAGCGGACGTTCGAGCTCCATTTCACTTTCCCGGACAATGAACAAGCCGGTGGCCGCGCGGAAATCACCGTGTCGGACGATGGCCGCCGGTTGAACGATGAGACACTGATCCGCCGGATGAAGACCGAAGACGGCCTGATGCTGGTCGCGCAGGCCGAATGCCAGGAGAATGACGAGCCGGGCGCCTGCAAGTACACCTACCTCATCGGCGACCACGCCTTCGAGATCACCAAGATGATCAAGCCGCAGGATGACGAGGCCTTCTTCCGGCAAAATCATTACAGCTTCACCCGGCCCTGAAGTCCTGCGCCTTCGCGTAGCGTCAACCGATTGACCGGCCCACGCGCTCCTCTATGTTGCACCGCAAAAGCAGGAGGAGAGGCGCATGTCACGGAAAACACCCCGGAATTTCTTCAAGCCACTGGCGATCGGCGCACCCGCACCGATGCGCGAGCTGCCGGTCCGGCTAGAGCGGATGATCCATTTCGTGCCCTCGCACCTCGACAAGGTGCGCGCCAAGGTGCCGGACATCGCGCCGACCGTTGATGTGGTCCTGGCCAATCTGGAAGACGCCATCCCGTCCGACGCCAAGGATGCTGCGCGCGCCGGCGCCATCGAGATGGCGTCCATGTATGACTGGCAGGGCAAGGGCACGGGCTTCTGGAGCCGGGTCAATCCGCTGAACTCGCCCTGGTTCCAGGATGATGTCTCCGAACTGGTCCTGAAGGCCGGCCATCAGCTTGATGTCATCATGCTGCCCAAGGTCGAAGGCCCGTGGGACATCCATTTCGCCGACCAGTATGTCGCCCAGCTGGAAGCCAAGGCGGGCCTGAAGCGCCCGATCCTGTTCCACGCCATTCTCGAGACCGCGCAGGGCATGGCGCTGGTCGAGGAGATTGCGCTGGCCAGCCCGCGCATGCAGGGCATCTCGCTCGGCCCGGCAGACCTTGCCGCCGACCGCAAGATGAAGACGACCCGCGTTGGCGGCGGCCACCCCTTCTACCGCGTGATCGACGATCCGAATGAGGATGGCTCGGCCCGCGAAAGCGCCCAGCAGGACCCTTGGCACTACACGATTGCGCGCATGGTCGATGCCTGCCGCATGGCCGGGATCAATGCCTTTTACGGCCCGTTCGGCGACATCTCCGACAACGCGGCCTGCGAGCAGCAGTTCCGCAATGCCTTCCTGCTCGGCTGTTCGGGCACCTGGTCGCTGCACCCCAACCAGATCGACATCGCCAAGCGCGTCTTCTCGCCAGATCCGAATGAGGTGAAGTTCGCCCGCCGCATCCTTGAAGCGATGCCGGACGGAACGGGCGTCGCGATGCTCGACGGCAAGATGCAGGATGATGCGACCTGGAAGCAGGCCAAGGTGATCTCCGACCTGGCCGACCTGGTGGCGGAAAAAGACCCCGATTTGGCAAAGGCCTATGCGGGTGGTTAGGATAGGGGGCGTGGTCCAAGAGCAATCAAGGAGACACGCCTATGAAACTCATCCCCTCCATCGCCGTCCTGTCTGCCAGCCTGCTTGTCGCCGGTACGGCCCAGGCCGAAATGGATTATCACGGCTTCAATAAGGAAACCGTCGACTCGCTGAATGAGCGCCTGGCCGAGCCGCTGACCGGTGAGGTTCTCGCCGTGCTGAGCCAGCATACCGACATCGAGGCCTGCGGCGGCACCAAGACCGTCACCATGCAGACCCCGGACGGCTGGGACGAACGCATCGAGTCCGCCAACATGCCCGGCGGCGACGTCATCATGCCGGTGCCGACCGAAGCGCTCGCGCCGGATTATCCCGCGCTCTACAACGTTCTCGGCGTCGAGGGCGTCTGCGAGGTGATGTTCGACGTCAATGAAGACGGCGCCACCGAAGAGATCATGACCAATTGCACGCTGCCGCAATTCGCGGACGCTACCCGCGCCATGATCGGCCCGCTGGAATTCACGCCCGGCGACGGCGCCGATACCTCGGCGACCGACGACATCATCATCCCGGTCCAGTACTGCCTGGCGCCAGAGGAAGAATAGGCCGTCCGCGCCCAAACGGCGCGTGGCGGGCTTGGCGGCGCGGGCTGGGCTGGTAAGGTCGGTTTTTCATTAACCATGATGTGAGGCCGTCCCCATGAAGCCCGTTTCCCTCGCTGCCCTTGCCGCCACCGGTCTTCTTGCGGCGGCCTGTGCAACGCCTCCGCCTGCGCCAGACACGGCGGTGTCTGCATCCGCGACCGGCCCGGTTTCGCTGGCGGGAAAGATTGCCGCCTGCGGCCATGTCGGCGCGCCGCCTGCCGAGGTGGTCTATCCCGATGGCTGGCAGCAGCGTCTTGGGGAAGTGGCGAAGAAGACGATGTCCGACGACGAACTGCTCGGCGGTCCGGTCACGACCGAAGTCGTGGCGCGCGATGACCGGCCGGTCTCCCCGCCGCGTCCGGTCTATCCGCAATCGGCTGCGGGCATGGGGCTGGAGGCCCAGTGCTATGCGATGATGGATGTCACCCCGTCCGGCGTTCCGGAGGACATCCTCACGGCCTGTTCGTCGGCGGCCTTCAATGCATCGGCCTATGAGGCGGCGAAGACGCTGACCTTCGCGCCGAAAGTGGTCGATGGCCGCCAGGTGCGCCGCCTTAATGTTGTCTATCCGCTGACCTATTGCCTTCAGGGCTGAGGGCGCTGTCCATCATCTGAAAAGGGGACGCACATGAAACGAGTTCTGATCGCCGCCGGCCTTGCGGCCGGCCTGGCTGCGGGATTGGCCGGGGCCGACGAGGCGTGGAATACGCCGATTGGCGAGGTTGTCTATGACCATGACACGCCGGAAGGCCATGCCGTGCTGACCTATCCGATCGAGGGCAGTGCCGTGCTCGGCATTGGCTATGTCACTGGGCTGGCTGGCCAGACCGAGGGCCGCGGGGCCTATTCCGGGATCTGGATCGAGCCCGACCATGCCGCAGTCGAACGCTGCGACTTCGCGATCACCGACCCCGAGACCGGCGACGCGCGCTGGAACTGGGGCACGTTCGACATGGTCTTCGTGCAGCCGGACTTTCCCTCCAGCTGGGTCATTCAGCGGGGCTACTGTTTCGAGCAGCCGAGCGAGTTCCTCACCGGCGAGCCGATCCGGGGGGAATAGGCACGGGGCCCTCACCCTGAGTTTCTCAAAGGGCGAGGGCCGGTTGGCGTTTGCGCCTAGTCAGTCAGAACGAACGTCACTTTCATCGTGACGTAATAGTCGTTGATCTTGCCATTCTTCACGCGTGCCTTGATGTCGGACACCCAGACATGCTCGACATTCTTCAGCGTGTCGGATGCGCGCTCGATGCCTTCCTCGATGGCCTTTTCGATCGACTTTCCGCTGGCGGTAATCTCTGTAACGCGGGCAACACTCATCGGTTGGCCCTCCTTTGCCTGAAGCGCCACCCCAGCCTGATCGCTACCAAACCACAGGGTGGCCGACTGTACCAGCACCAGGGCTATCGCAGGCGGTGCGCTTCAGGCTATGCAGACAGGTAAAGAGAGGGAGCCCCAAATGGTCGCGACAACCGGATATTCGAAAAACGTGCAGCGCTGGATGGACTATTTCCACGGCTCGCACGGCCCGGCAGAGCTCTCGGGCATGCTGCATGACGATGTCGTCTTCCAGAGCCCGGTCGTCCACACCCCGCAGGAGGGCAAGGCGATCACGATGATGTATCTCGGCGCCGCCGGCCAGACGCTCGCCAATGACACGTTCCGCTATGTCCGCGTCTTCGATTGCGAAGACAGGGCCGTCCTCGAATTCGAGTGCGAGATGGACGGGATCACCGTCAACGGCATCGACATGATCGAATGGGACGAGGCTGGCCTGATCACCGATTTCAAGGTCATGGTCCGCCCGCTCAAGGGCATGCAGGCCGTGCACGGCGCGATGAAGGCGATGCTCGAACAGATGAAAGCCGGCCAGGGATGAGCGGACGGCCGGTCCCGGTCATCCTGACTGAAAGGCTGAGGCTTCGCGGCGTCGAGGCCTCCGACTTCGAGACGCTGAGGGCGCATTGGAGCCATCCCGACACGATCCGCTTCATTGGCGGGCTTGCCCGCCCGCCGCAGCTGGTCTGGACGCGGAGCATCCTGGGGAGCCGGGGCCTCTGGGCGACGCTCGGCTATGGCTACTGGTTCGTCGAGGACCGGCGCACGGGCGATTTTGTCGGCGAGGTCGGCTTTGCCGATTTCCACCGCGACTCCGAACCCGATTTCTGGGGCCTGCCGGAATGCGGCTGGGTCATCTCGCCAGCCCTGCACGGCAAGGGCTATGCGAGCGAGGCGGTGAAAGCCATCCACGACTGGTTCGATATCGAGGTCGATGAACCGAAAAGCGTCTGCATCATCGACGAGGAGAACCACGCCTCGCGCCGGATTGCGGCCCGGATCGGCTATCACCAGGCCGGGACGGTCCGCCTAGACGGCAAGGATGTCCTTTATTTCGAGCGCACAAGGGGCAGTTGAAAACTCTAGGATTCTGCGCCGACTGCCGCTAGTTATTCCCCATGCCGACGACATACCTCGATTTTGAAAAGCCGATTGCCGAGCTCGAGACCAAGATTGCCGAGCTGGAATCGCTGAGCACGACAGGTGAAGGCCCGTCCATCTCCGACGAGCTGAAAAAGCTCAAGGACAAGGCTGCCAAGCAGCTCAAGGACACCTATTCCTCGCTGTCGCCATGGCGCAAGACGCAGGTGGCCCGCCATCCCGAGCGCCCGCACTGCACCGATTTCATCGAGCACCTGTTCGATGATTTCCAGGAGCTGGCCGGTGACCGGGTGTTCGGCAATGACGAGGCCGTGATTGGCGGCCTGGCGACCTTCCGGGGCCGCAGCGTGATGATCATGGGCCATGAAAAAGGCCGCACGACAGAGAGCCGCCTGCGCCACAATTTCGGCATGGCCCACCCGGAAGGCTACCGCAAGGCGGTGCGCCTGATGGAGCTGGCCGACCGGTTCAAACTGCCCGTCCTGTCCTTTGTCGACACAGCCGGCGCCTTCCCCGGCAAGGCCGGCGAGGAGCGCGGCCAGGCCGAGGCGATTGCCCGCTCGACCGAGCGCTGCCTGACGCTGGACGTGCCCATGGTCTCGCTGATCATCGGCGAGGGCGGCTCGGGCGGGGCGATTGCCATCGCGGCGGCCAACAAGGTTCTGATGATGGAGCATTCCATCTATTCGGTGATCTCGCCGGAGGGCTGCGCCTCCATCCTCTACCGCGACGCGGCCAAGGCCCGCGATGCGGCCGAAGCCATGAAGATCACGGCTGACGACCTCCTGAAGTTGAAAGTCATCGACGCGATCGTGAAGGAGCCGGTCGGCGGCGCCCATCGCGACCCGCAGCGCGCGATCAGCCAGGCCGGCCGGGCCATTGAGAAGGCGCTGGGCGAGCTGGAAGGCCTGTCACCGGCAGAACTGAAGCGCCAGCGCCGCGACCGCTTCTACGCCATCGGCCGCGAGGGGCTGAACTAGGCCCTTTTTTCCTGGATTTGCTGCAATGGCCCCACCCCGACCCTCCCCAGAGGGGAGGGGGATGGCGTTGCGATCTGGTCATATGTCAGTTCACTCGCCTGCTTGGTGAGCGTTGTTTGTCAGGCTTGCGCCCCCTCCCTTTGGGGGAGGGTCGGGGTGGGGTCGGACGTTAGTCCTCGTTACACGTCCCGCAGCTCATGATGGCCGGGTCCTTGTCGAGGCGTTTCATGCTGATCTGGTCGCCGCAATAGAGGCAGAGGCCGAAACGGCCATCCTCAAGCCGGCGCAGAGCGGCGTCGATGCGCTTGATGTCGTCTTCCCGGGCCTGGCCGCCCGTGATCTCACTATCCGCGCACGCATGGTCGGACGGAGCGCTGGACATGCCGATCCTGTCGGCCTGGCGATGATCTAGTGGAGACTTCATCTGCTGAAGCCTGCGACCGATTTAATCGCTTGGCAAGGGCTAGTCGAATAGGTGGGTCATAGATTATCGAGAGTCGAGAAGACTCGGCAAAGTGGAGGCCGCATGACCTCGTCAGCACCCCTCGAAATGGAAAACGTGACCAAGCGGTTTGGCTTCTTTACCGCCGTCCGTGACCTGTCGCTGAACGTTCCGCAGGGGGCCATTGTCGGCTTTCTCGGGCCAAATGGCGCGGGCAAGTCGACCAGCCTGCGCATGGCGCTTGGGGTGCTGTCGCCCGACGAAGGCGAGGTGCGCCTGTTCGGCGAGCGGCCGAACATCGAATCCCTGCGGCATGTCGGTTTCCTGCCGGAAGAGCGCGGCCTCTACAAGAAGATGAGCCCGCGCGCGATCATTTCCTATTTCGCGCGGCTCAAAGGCATGAGCGCCGGCGAAAGCCGCAAGCGCGCCGACGAGCTGCTCGAGATGATGGGGCTGACCGAGTTCGGCCGCTCTCGCATCTCCAAGCTGTCGAAGGGCATGTCGCAGAAGGTACAGATCCTCGCCTCGCTCGCCCACCGGCCCGACTTCCTGATCCTGGACGAGCCGTTTTCCGGCCTCGACCCGGTCAACCAGCAGGGGCTGGAAGACCTGATCATCGAGGAACACAAACGCGGCGCGACGATCCTTTTCTCCACCCATGTCATGGAGCATGCCGAGCGGCTCTGCGATTCCATCGTGATGATGGCGCGCGGGCGCAAGGTCTTTGACGGCACGCTGGACGAGGCCTTCGGGGCGCTCGGCCGGGCCGTGCTGATCGGGGTCAGCGACGGGTTTGACCTCGATGGCGCCATGACGGCCAAGGGCTTTGGCGAGAATGAGAAGCATGGCGATACCTGGCGTGTCTCCCTGCCGTCAGGGCGCGATGCGCAGGATGCGCTGCGGGCAGCCATCGATACCGGCGCGCCGATCACCAGTTTCCGGCCCGAGGATGCACGCCTGCGCGATGTCTTCGTCTCGCTCGTCTCCGACGCCGAGGCCGAGGATCTGCGCCAGTCGCTCGCCACCCATGCAGCCAAGGAGGAGGCAGCCTGATGCGGTCCATCTATCTCGTCGCGCGCCGGGACTATCTCGGCTATGTGCAGGCCTGGGGCTTCTGGCTCGGCCTGCTGCTCACCCCGATCCTGATGGGCGTCGGCATGATGGCGCCGACCTGGGCGGCCGCCTCGCAGCCGACACGCTACTACACCGTCATCGAGAGCGGCACCGATTTTACCGATGCGCTGAAGGCCGAGATCGAGGAAGACCGGATCAGCATCGCCCGCACCGCGCTTGACCCTGTCGGCGTGCTGAATGGTGAACCGAATGAGAAGGTGGAGGCGTTCGATGCCGCCATCGACAATGGCGCCACGGTCGACGAGGCGCTGGCCGAGGCGGGCGGGACGTCCATCGAGCTGCCGCAGGCCGATTTCATCTATGTCGATCCGCCCGGGCGCACCGAAGAGGCGATCCAGCCCTACCTGCTGGGCGAGCGCGCCGTGGACAGCCCGAACGGGCCGCAGACCCTGTTTGCCGCGATCTTCGTGCCCGAAGGTGACGGCGACATCGAATACTGGAGCGAGAATATCACCGCCCAGTCGCTGCTCGCCAAGGTGCGCGCAGCCGAGCGCACGCTGACGGAACGGCGCGTCTTTGCCGAGGCTGGCGTCAGCCCGCGTATCCTGAGTGAGGCCGAAAGCCGCCGCCGGGGCATTTCAGAAAAGCGTGCCCGCCCGGCCTCTGCTGCTGCAACCGGCTCACAGGTCACGCTGGCCGACCGCGCGCCTTTCTTCGCGGCTGTGATGCTCGCCTTCCTGCTCTGGTTCCTGATCTTCTCGGTCGTGAACTACCTGCTCATGGGCACGATCGAGGAGCGGTCCAACAAGATTTTCGACTCGCTGCTGACCTCGGTGAAGCTGCCGGACATGCTGGCGGGAAAGCTGCTGGCGGTGCTGGCTGTCGCGCTAACGCTGATGGGCGTCTGGGTGATCGGTGCGCTCGTGGTCGGCAATGCCTTTTCCGGCGCGATGCCGCCCGAAGCGCGCGAAATGCTGTTCACCGTGGTCAGTGCCATTGCCAAGCCCAGCCTGCTCGTTCCGGCCGTGCTGAGCTTCATCCTCGGCTACCTGATGTATGGCGCGGTCTTCCTCGCGCTGGGCTCGCTCTGTGACACGATCCAGGAAGCCCAGACGCTGATGACGCCGCTCATCGTGATGCTGATGGTGCCGATGTTCATGATCGTGGTCGCGATCTCGGATGCGGAATCGCCGATCCTGTCGGTGATGAGCTGGATCCCGGTCTTCACGCCCTTCCTGCTCATCCTGCGGGTGCCGGCCCAACCCCCGCTCTGGGAAGTGGTCGGACTTCTGGTGATGATGGTCGCCGCGACGCTGCTGGTGCTGTGGCTCGCCTCGCGCGTTTACCGGGCCGGGGCTGTGCACGGCGCGGGCGTCGGCGATGTCGGTAAGTGGTTCACGAAGCTCATTCCGGGGAAGAAGGGCGAGGCGGGCAGCTAGACCTGTATTGAAGCATTATGTTCCTGCCAGCCATCTTCATTTCAGTGATTATTTTTGGCTTGGCGGTATGGGCATTTGCTGTTCGTCAGATTTTCAGCTCAAGCAAGTTCCGGAGAAAGTGGCTCTGGTTCGTCCTAAGTCTTGGGGTTGTGATCGTCGCGACATGGGATGTCACACCCAACTTTTCAGTTGCCGTTGGGCTCCCGGTTGGAGCGATGATTGTTCTCTGGCATTGGCGGTACGGCCGTGCGCCTTGAAGCGCTGTGCGCGCTGACCCCAAAAGAAAAACCCCTCCGGCTCGCGCCGAAGGGGTCTCATCTCTACGCCAGAACTGGCGGGCTGGTGTCTATGCCAGGCCCTCGCGCTGGGCGCGCTTGCGAGCAAGTTTGCGAGCGCGGCGCACAGCTTCTGCCTTCTGGCGAGCCTTCTTCTCGGAAGGCTTCTCGAAATGCGTACGGGATTTCATTTCCCGGAAAAGGCCCTCACGCTGCATTTTCTTCTTCAGCGCGCGAAGGGCTTGTTCGACATTGTTGTCGCGGACAACGATCTGTACGATGGGTCAATCTCCATTGGTTTTGCCCGGGCCTGTCAGAGCCCGAACGGAATTCTGGCGTGAAACGACGAATGGCGGGCCTATATCACCAAATATGAGGCTTGCCTACTCCCGGAGCCAGCAATGACAGTACGACCATCACTCCAGCTTCAGGACAAGTGGCTCGATGCCCTCCTGCCCATCGTCGAAGACGAAGGCTGGACGGACCACGCCCTTACCCTATCAGCGCGCGAGGCGGGCATAAGTTCCGAAGAAAAAGCACTCGCCGCGCCCAATGGCGTCGCGGACCTGATCGAGCGCTTCTTCGACCGGGCCGAGGAAGAGATGCTGGAGACACTCGCCTCCGCCGATCTCTCCGGCTTGCGCACGCATGAACGGGTGGCAGAGGGCATCAAGGCCTGGCTCGCGGCGCTCGCGCCCTACCGGCCAGCGGTGAAGCGCGCCTCGACGCGCGGTTTCCTGCCCTGGCATGCCCCGGATGCGGCGAAACGCACCTGGAAGGTTGCCGATACGATCTGGACTGCCGCGGGCGATACCGCCACGGACTATAACCGCGAGACCAAGCGCGGCCTGCTCTCGACCGTGCTGCCGCCCATCGTGCTCTACTGGCTCGACGAGCCCTCGGAGGACGATCTCGACGCCTTCATCGAAAAGCGCCTTCAGGGGGCGATGAAACTCGGCCAGACCGGCTCGAAATTCGCCAAGCCGGCGCTTGAGCTGCTCGACCGGCTGCGCGGGCGGGGCTGATCAGGCCCTGAGCAGGTCGTAAACCGCCAGAAGGTGGTGTTCATACCGTCTGAAATCCTCAGCCGTCCTGCCGCCCTTGCTGACGTCATAGGCGGCAAAGGTCGGGCAGGCGGATGCGCCGAAGAAGGCGAAGTTGATATGCACCGGGCTGAGCAGGTCATCGATCGACCGGCCGGAAATCAGCGTCTGCGCCGCATCTTCAAAAGCTGTCTGAGGCGCGTTGGACGTCACCGACAACATGTACCGCGTGTCCTGCATGCGCCCGCCAGACCCGTACTGCCGGCCGGGATCCGACCGGGTGCGGCCGTCGCCTTTTGCCAGGCGCCCATCCATGCCGGTTGTGTAGACTTCATCGAAATAGCGCTTCAGCGACCAGGGTAGCCCCATCGAGTTCAGGGGAAACTGGACAATGATCAGGTCAGCCCAGAGCTGGTTGCCGATTTCGGTCTCCAGGTCCCAGGCCGACTTCGTTTCCACGCAGCGCACCGGACAATCCCTGGCCGCGAAGAAATCGGCGGCGAAGGCGGTGAGCGCGGCGTTGAGTTTGCCGGGGGAGGTCGGGAAGGGTTGATGGCCGTTGATCAGCAGGATGTTGGTCATCCGGCCCAGCAAGCAGGCCTGGACCTGCGGCGCAACCGTTCCGCTGACGGAATGCGGTGTACGGGCCTGGTCCGGTTCAATCCTGACCAGTCTGCAGCAGGCCGCCCGCCGTGAGACCGGTCAGCTGACGGGCCGGATGATGACTGCCTGGAAACTGCGATAGCCGCGTTCGCGTTCGTCGGCGGTCTGGCGGAAGGCACGGTACTCGCCGATGGGCGTCGCCTCGAATCCAAGCGCCTGCAGCCGATCGGCAACCGCCTGTGCGCGCCGGATTGCCAGACTGCGATTGTCGAACCGTTGCACCTCGCCCGAGGTCGATGCATAGCCGACGACTTCCACCGCGCCGGCGCCCCAGCGCTGCAAGGCCCAGACGCTGTCGCCAAGGACCGATTCGCCCTGGTCGCTGATGTCGGCGCTACCGGTTTCGAACGCGATGGCAGGCAGTTCACTGACGGGCGGAATGATGACGACCGTCCAGTCTGCGAAGTTGGAGGACATTCGAGATTCTATGGTCCTGAAGGCTGACAGGGAAAGCGTGTCCGTCGGCTTGGCGAAAATCGTCGCGCGCAGGGCGTCGCTGTCTATGTCTGCCGCTGTGTATTCAAACGGGATGGCCGCGCGCAGTGCGCTTGCGCCCTGGCTCTGTCGGGTCATCGACTCCAGTCGGGAAATCTCTTCCCTGAGCGGCGCACCGATGGAGCTGTCAGCCAGGCGCATGAAGCTCTCCGTTTCCAGCGCCTTGTCCTCATCCACGAGAACCTGGTCGAGATCGACAAGGACCGGCCGGCCAAGCTCCGCCGAGAGTTTCTCAGCGAGGCTTGCTTCCGCGCCCGCGACCTGCTGGCGCGTGCGCACAGTTGCCTGAACGGTGAGGTCGCCATTTTTCGGGAAGGAGACAGAGACGTCCGCCACGCGGGCCCTGCTTTCCTGGAACGGATCCAGCAGCGATGACTTCACCAGGTTCAGCACCCGCGTTTCATAGGCGATGTCGCGCAGGGCGAGGCCGAGCGGAATCGACAGGGCGGCAAACACCGACACGACCAGCGCCGTCTGCCAGAGCGTGCTTTTCGAGCCGTGCTCGGCGCCGAAACTGTAGAGCCGCGACAGGATGGTTACCGACAGGGCAATCGCCAAGAGGTTGGTCATGAAAAGGAAAAAGGCCCCGCCCGCAATTGACAGCGATCCGACCGCAAGCCCGAAGCCGGTTACCGCCAAAGGCGGCATCAGGGCGGTGGCGATGGCAACACCGACAATCGTCTCTCCCTTGCGGTTGATCACGGCATATCCGCCGGCGAGACCGGAAAAGACGGCGACGAGGAGGTCGAAGAAATTCGGCCGCGTGCGGGCGAGGATTTCCGGTGTCGCATCGCTCAATGGCGAAACCAGCGTGATCAGAAAGGAGATGGCAATTGCTGCAACTGTTCCGCATCCCATGGACAGCATGCCCCGCCGCAGGGCCGGCCAGTCCAGGATGCTGAGCGAAAAGCCCATCAGCATGATTGGTCCCATGAGCGGCGAAATGAGCATGGCGCCGATGATGACGGCCGGTGAGGAGAGCAGGAGGCCGAGCGTCGCAATCGCACACGACATCACGATCATGAAAACGTATCGGCCGGACAGCAGGCCTTCACTGCGCACATGGTCGATGACTTCTGTATGGTCGATGCTGTTCGACATCTTGCGCAAGAGCCAGCGGAACTGGATGCGCAAGGCCTTGAGCGGCCGGCCGAACGTCGATTTTTCTTCAGCCATTCAGGCCCCCCCGATGCGATCAGGATCAAACATATTCCAGTAACGGGAATTAGCTATATTTCGGGCGCATACGGCCTTGTCCTTATTGGGTTGCGGTGGCTTGAGCCGCTAGTGTCACACCATGTCATCCAGCGACCCGACCCCGCCTGAGGCCGCTCCGCCGCATTATGCGCTCAGCCGGCGGCTGACCCTGCCGCTGCTGGTGCTTTACGGCCTCGGCGTCACAATCGGGGCAGGGATCTATGTTCTCATCGGGCTGACGGCTGAAGAGGCGGGCATGTACGCGCCGCTCTCCTTCCTGCTGGCGGCGGCCATCGTGACCTTCAGCGGGCTGAGCTATGCCGAGTTCAGCACCCGCTATCCGGTCAGCGCGGGCGAGGCAGTCTTTGTCGAGAGCGGGCTCGGCCTGCCATGGCTGACCCTGCTGGTCGGCCTGACCATTGCGCTGGCTGGTCTGGTCTCGGCGGCAACAGTGTCGATCGGGGCTGCCGCCTATATCGAGCAGCTTGTGCCCGGGCCGCCGGCCTTGCTGATTGCTGTGATTGTGCTCGGCCTTGGCGTGCTGGCGGCCTGGGGCATTCTGGAATCGGTCGCCATTGCAGCCGCCTTCACCCTGATCGAAATTGGTGGGCTGGTCTTCGTCATCGCTTATGCCTTGACCGCCCATCCGGAGCTGCTGTCGCGGGTCGGCGAACTCGTCCCGCCGCTGGAGCTGTCTGTCTGGACGGGCATCGCATCCGGCGGCCTGATCGCCTTCTTCGCCTTTGTCGGCTTCGAGGACCTGGTCAATGTCGCCGAGGAGGCAAAGGCGCCGCAGAAAAACATGCCGCGCGCCATCCTCTACACGCTGGCCATCTCGACGTTGCTCTATCTTGCCGTGACCTCCGTCATCGTGCTGGCCGTGCCGCTGGAGGCGCTGCGCGAGTCGACCGCGCCGCTGACGCTCGTCTTTGGCGCGGACGCGGATGTCGCGCGCGGCGGGCTTGCGCTGGTGGCCGGGATCGCGGCGCTCAATGGCATACTGATCCAGATGATCATGGCCTCGCGCGTGCTGTATGGCCTCGCCGACAGGGGGCGCCTGCCGCCGGTACTGGCGCGGGTCAATCCCACGACGCGCACACCGCTGGTCGCGACAGGCCTTGTCGTTGCGGCGACGCTTGTGCTCAGTCTCCTGCTGCCGGTGCAGGCGCTTGCGCAGACGACATCCGCGCTGGTGCTCAGCGTCTTTGCCATCGTGAACTTCGCGCTGGTCCAGCTGAAGCGTAAGGGCGACAGGCCCGCCCCATGGGTGTTCAGCGTACCTGGCTGGGTGCCGTGGGTGGGGCTGGTATCCTGCCTCGGCCTGCTCTCGACGTCGCTTCTCTGACGGGTTCCGCGCCTTACGAGGCGCGCCCGGTCCGCCAGACGACATGGCCCATCTTGCGGCCTGCCTTCGCCTCGCGCTTGCCATAGAGGGTGAGCACCGCATCCTCGGTATAGGTATCGGGGGGGCTAAGGGCTTCCTTGCCGAGCAGGTTGCGCATTTCGGCATCGAAGACGCGTGTCACAGGGCCGAGCGGCCAGCCGGCAACCGCTCGGATATGCTGCTCGAACTGGCCTGTCAGGCAGGCCTCAGGCGTCCAGTGGCCGGAATTGTGGACACGCGGGGCCACTTCATTGGCGAGCAGCGTGCCGTCTTCCAGCACGAAGAGTTCCAGCGCCATCACGCCGACATGGCCGGTTTCCCGGGCCAGCGTTTCGGCCAGGCTGCGGGCGCGATCGATAATGTCCTCGCCAAGCCCGCATGGCACGATGGATGTGCGCAGGATGCCGCCGGAATGGTCGTTCATGCTGGGTTCGAACGCAGCGGTTGTACCGTCTTCCATGCGTGCGATCACAACGGAGATCTCCCGCTCGAACGGCACGAAGGCTTCCAGCACGGCCGGCACGTCGCCGATGGCGCGATAGGCGGCGGCGAGGTCATCGCCCGTCTTCAGGCGGACCTGACCCTTGCCGTCATAGCCATCGCGGCGGGTCTTGAGCAGGCCCTCACCGCCGAGCAGGGTGAGCGCCTTTTCCAGGTCATCGGCGGAATCCACCGCTTCGAAATGGCCGGTCTCGATCCCGATGGAATTGAGGAAGCGCTTCTCGCTCAGCCGGTCCTGCGAGACCTCGAGGGATTTCGCACCGGGCCGGACGATGGCGCCCTTTTCCATGAGGAACTCGACCGAGGCGACCGGGATGTTCTCGAATTCATAAGTGATGGCATCGCAGGCCCTGGCGAACGCCGTCAGCGTGTCCTCATCCTCATAGGCGGCCTGCCAGTGTTTGGCGGCGACGCGCGCGGCAGGCGGATCGTCCTCGGGGGCGAGGATGTGCACGTCAAAGCCGAGCCGGGCAGCTGCCGAGGCGAGCATGCGGCCAAGCTGGCCGCCGCCAAGGATGCCGATCACGGCGCCTGCCGGCAGGGCAGTCATCCTTCCGGAACCTCTGCCACACTCTCGGTCTGTGCCTGGCGGAAGGCGTCCAGCTTCGCGGCAACGGACGGATCTTCCAGCGCGATGATGGACGCGGCGAGGATGCCGGCATTCGCTGCGCCTGCCTCACCGATGGCCAGCGTGCCGACCGGGACACCTTTCGGCATCTGCACAATCGAGAGCAGGCTGTCCTGGCCGCTCAGCGCGCGCGATTGCACCGGCACGCCGAGCACGGGCAGCGGGGTCATGGCGGCGGTCATGCCGGGCAGGTGAGCGGCCCCGCCGGCGCCGGCGATGATCACCTTGAGGCCGCGGTCCTTTGCGGCTTTCGCATAGTCGGCCAGCCGGTCCGGTGTGCGGTGCGCCGAAACGATCCGCGCTTCATGCGCCACGCCAAGCGTCTCCAGCATTTCGCAGGCAAGCTTCATCACCGGCCAGTCAGACTGGCTGCCCATGATGACACCGACAACGGGATCCCGTTCGCTCATTTGGCCCCCTTTCAGGAAGCGGCCCAAAATAGGCGAGGGCCTTGCCCCGTCAAGCGGCTGTGATCGCTGGATGCACAAGGCAGTTTGGCGTATAGGAATCGTATGGGGAATGAGACCGGTAATGGCAGGCAGACCAGGGTGAAATCCGCGGCCGGATCACCTGCCATGGACCTGCTGGACGCCCTCGGCGTCGACTTGTCTGACCATGATGTCGCGGCCCGGGCGGCATTTCGCGCGCTGGCCGAAGAGGTCATCTGGCTACGGGAAGAAGAGGCGCGCCTGCGCCATCGTCTCGATGCGGTCGAAGCGCTGGCCGACCGCGATTCGCTCTGCCCGGTCTTCAACCGGCGTGCCTTCGAGCGGGAGCTGATGCGCGAGATTGCGCTGGCGGCCCGTCATGGCGCGCCGCTCTGCCTCGTCTATATCGACCTCGACCGCTTCAAGGAGGTCAATGACCGGTTCGGCCATGCCGCCGGCGACGCCGCGCTCAAGCAGGTCTGCGACATCCTCGTTGCGCAGGTTCGCCAGACCGACATTGTCGGCCGTCTTGGCGGTGACGAGTTCGGTGTGATCCTGACCCATGCCGGGCTTGCCGATGCCCGCCAGAAGGCCGATTCCCTGGTTGAGCGCATCGACGGGCTGAGCGTCAGCGGCGCCGACCCTGATGCCGCACCCGTCCAGCTTGGCGCCTCCTGCGGGGTCATTGAATGGACCGGCCAGCCCTCTGCTGATTTGCTTATTGCAGAAGCCGACGAAGCCATGTTTCGCGCCAAGACTGCCCGGAAATCAGCCAGGGTCTGAAAGAGTCGTTTTCTGGCTCGATTTTCATCTGAATCCCCGTGACCAGTCCGATTTCTTGTGGTTTACTGTGATGCGAAAGACACAGTTTTTCAGCAGCAAGCAAGGAGGTTGATCTATGTCAATCCAAGGTCGTATCGAAGAACTTCACACGCGCCATCGCAAGCTTGATGAGGCCATTGAAGAAGAACAGAAGCGTCCTGCTGCCGATGAGATCCGACTGCATGATCTCAAGAGGAAGAAACTGAAGATTAAAGAGGAACTGGTCACTCTCCGCCCGAACTAGGCAAGACCAGACCGGCGTACCCTGATCCGGACGGTCTGATCCTGCCGGATCAGGAGACACCATGGAAAAACCTGTCACACTCATTCTCGGCCTCGGGCTACAGACCGGCGAGGCGATCGCCCGGCGCTTTTGCGAAGCCGGGCACGCTGTCATCGCCTGCGACCCGCAGCCCAAGCGCGTCGAGCGGGTCGCCGACAGCCTGCGCGACCGGGCCATCGTCCAGCATGAAGAGCTGCACACCCGGATCGGCCTCAAGAACTGCCTGTCCACTGCGATCGAGGCCTATGGCCAGGTCGACCATCTTATCTGCATTCCGCCTGTCGCACCCGCCATGCCTTTGACCGAGCTGGAAACCGGCGAGTTCGACAAGCTGCAGCTGCGGGCTGTGCGCGGCGCGGTGATGACGCTGCAGATTTTCGAGAAACATGTCGCTGCGCGTGTCGAGGAAGCCGGCGACACGATGGGCCGCCGCGCCCAGATGGGGACGGTCACCTTCATCATGTCGCTGTCGGCAAAGCAGATGAATTACGGGGATTTCGGCGATGCCGTTGTCCAGAATGCCATTCTCGGGGTGATGCAGGCCGGCGCCGTGGAGCTGGCGCCGAAGCGTATCCGGGTCAATGCGATCTGCGCGCTGCGCCCGCGTGCCGAAAGTGTCGAGAGTGAATGGCTGAAAAGACGCACGCCCATGGGCCGCGCCAGCCAGCCGGACGAGATCGCGGATGCCGCGCTCTACCTTTCCCAGCCGGCCAGCGCGATCATAACAGGCGAGACCCTGGTCATGGATGGCGGGCGAACGCGCCTGTCCGGCCTGATCGAGGTCGATGAGTAAGGGGCCTCATCCTCATCACATCAGAGGTCCCAAGTAGAAGCCCCGCAAGCGTCAGCTTGCGGGGCTTTGTCTGTCTGGCTTGTCGGTCAGCCTATTTTTTCTTCGGGTGCAGGATCACCGGCATCCAGGTGTAGCCCTTCACGAAGGAGTGCGGGGTGCGCTCCGGCTCGTCGAGCACTTCGATATGCTCGAAACGTTCCATGATCTCCTCCCACAGGATGCGCAGCTGCAGCTCGGCGAGGCGGTTGCCCACGCAGCGGTGGATGCCGAAGCCGAAGGAGAGGTGGTTACGCGCCTGCTTGCGGTCGATGATCAGGCGGTTGGGGTCTTCGTCCCAGAAACGCTCGTCGCGGTTGCCGGAGACGTACCACATGGCGACCTGGTCGCCTTTCTTGATCGTCTTGCCGTGCATCTCGACGTCTTCCAGCGCGGTGCGGCGCATATAGGCGAGCGGCGTCTGCCAGCGAATGACCTCGGACACCATGTTCGGGATGATCGAGGGGTCGGCCTTCAGCTTGTCATACTGATCCGGCCACTTGTTGAGCGTGTAGACCGAGGCCGACATCGAGTTCCGCGTCGTATCGTTGCCGCCGACAATGAGAAGGATGACGTTGCCGAGCAACTCCATCGGCGTCATGTTCCGGGTCTTCTCGCCATGCGCGAGCAGGCTGATCAGGTCGTTCTTCTGCGGCTTGGCACCGCGTTCCTGGAAAATGCCCATGAAGGTGGTCAGGCATTCCATGAGTTCCTGCTTCCACTGGTCGAGGCCGCCCGGGCAGATGTCCGGATTGTGCGGATTGACCGCGACATCCGACCAGCGCGTCAGCTTGCGGCGCTCCTCGAACGGGAAGTCGAACAGGGTGGCGAGCATCATCGTCGTCAGCTCGATGGAGACATTATCGACCCAGTCGAACGGCTCATTCACGGGCAGCGAATCCAGCAGGCCCTGCGTGCGCGAGCGGATCAGCGGCTCGAATTCCTTGAGCATGTTCGGCGCAACGGCTGGCTGAACCGTCTTGCGTTGCTCGGAGTGGCGCGGCTCGTCCATGGCGATGAACATGGGCAGCTCGAAATCCTCAAAGCCTTCGCCGAGCGTGATGCCGCCATATTCCCAGGATGAGGAGAAGCGCTTGTGGTCGATATCGACCGCCTGGACATCCTCATAGCGCGTCACCGACCAGTATGGGCCCGAGAAGCTGTCCGGCGTGTAGTGAACCGGATCATTGTCGCGCAGCCACTTGAAGAATTCCCAGTGCGCATCGCGGCGCCAGAGTTCCGGGTCGAGAATGTCGAAGGTCGACATGTCGACATCTTCCGGGGACGGAATGGGGGCGTCCCGGTCGAGGTGGAACTCCATCAGCTTTTCGCGAATGGTCGACTTCGGACGCTCGAGATTATGACGAACCGTGGTTGCTGTGTCTGCCATGTAGGTGCCTCCTGATGGACCGGTCCATGCCGGCTGGTTTTCTCGTTTGAAGGGACTTTACCACAGAGAATTTAAGAAAACCATGACGCCTGCGTCATTTTTTCGTTAGTACCGTTCGGCGCGGGCTTTTGCGATGGCGGATTCGATGGCCGCGTGCAGGGATTTTCGCTCGCGCGGGCTGAGGAAACGGCCAATGACATAGGCCGTCTGGCCATGGGCAAGGCGCAGCTCGCTCGGCTTGCGTTCGGGATAGGCCAGCGACAGCCGGGTGAACGCGGTCGGCAGGTGGACTTCCTTTCGATCCTGGCCCGGCCGGGCATGGGTCAGCCGGATGGTCTCGGCCGTTACGCGCACTGTCGTCTCTTCCTTGAGGTTCTGGAAATTCTTGCGAAAGGCGAACCAGATGGCGAGGGCGTCGAGGCCGAACCAGCCAAGGACGGGGAAGGCGCCCATGGACAGGAACATGATCCCACCAAGAAAGCTCATGCCGCCAACAAGGCTCATGATGACGAGAAAGGCACGCGGGCTGAGCGCGACATTCGGGGTCAGTGTCGCGTCGAAATAGACGGTGGAGGGTGTCTCGCTCATCGGCTCTTATTTTATGCCCGGGCGGGCAGGCGGCAAGTGAAGGCTTGATAAGGCTGGTGCGGCATTTACACCGCTGGGGTCAGGACCTGAGAACTTTGTCGTGGAGGCACGCGGATGACAAAGACACCTGCGAAACCCGCCCCGAAAAAGCGCAAGAAGCGCGCTGCCCCGACGCTCGGACCGGAGAAGACGGCCCGGCTCTATGCTGCGCTCGCCGAGGATCGCCCGGCGCCGAAGACCGAGCTTGAGTATCACAATCCCTATACGCTGGTGGTCGCCGTCGCGCTGTCGGCGCAGGCGACCGATGTCGGGGTCAACAAGGCGACGAAGAAACTCTTCAAGGTCGCGGACACGCCGGAGAAGATGCTGGCCCTCGGCGAGGACGGTGTCGCCGATCACATCAAGACGATCGGCCTGTGGCGCAACAAGGCGAAGAATGTCATCGCGCTCAGCCAGCTGCTTGTCGACGAGTATGACGGCAAGGTGCCCGAGACCCGCGAGGCGCTGACGAAACTACCCGGCGTCGGGCGCAAGACGGCGAATGTCGTTCTGAACGAAGCGTTCGGGCATGAGACGATCGCCGTGGATACGCACATCTTCCGCGTCTCCAACCGCACCGGCCTCGCGCCAGGCAAGACGCCGGACGAGGTCGAGGCGCAGCTCGAGCGGGTCACACCGGACGAGTTCAGGAAGGGCGCCCATCACTGGCTGATCCTGCACGGGCGCTATGTCTGCACCGCGCGAAAGCCGAAATGCTGGGACTGCGTCATCGCCGATATCTGCAAGTTCAAGGACAAGACACCCGACCCGGCAAGGAAAGGGAAGACGTCAGACCTTGGGCCGAAGGGGCCTTAACGCGGCGCGCGCTTGGCCAGGATGCGCTGCAGGGTGCGGCGGTGCATGTTGAGGCGGCGCGCGGTTTCCGAGACATTGTGATTGCACAGCTCGTAGACGCGCTGGATGTGTTCCCAGCGCACGCGGTCAGCCGACATCGGGTTTTCCGGCGGCTCGGGCATGCCTTCGCCTGTGTTCACCAGCGCGCGGATGATGTCCTCGACCTCTGCCGGCTTGGCGAGATAGTCGGCGGCGCCGGCCTTCACGGCAGCGACGGCGGTGGCGATGGCGCCGTAACCGGTCAGGATGACGGCGCGGGCTTCGGGACGATAGCGGTGAAGCGTTTCAACGACGTCGAGGCCTGATCCGTCTTCAAGGCGCAGGTCCAGCACGGCGAAAGCCGGCGGGTTCATGCGGCAGATATCCTTGGCTTCGGCGGCCGAAGACACAGCCGAGACCAGAAAGCCACGCTGGGTGAGGGCCCGGCCGAGGCGCTGCAGGAAGGGGCCATCATCATCGAGGACGAGGCACGTCCTGTCTTCGACGTCCTTCAAGGCCTCATGAAGTTTTACGGTGACGTTATAGTCCATCAGATTTGCTCTCCACTTGCGGACTATTTATCTGCATACGGTCAGATTCCAAGGATTCGAGTGCTTTTCGTGGCCACACGGCCTGAACGATTGCGCCATGTCTTGGCGGAATCCTGTTTCGCGTCGCGATCCGCCCGCCTGTGCGCTCGATCAGCGTCTTCGCGATGAAGAAGCCAAGGCCCATGTCGCCGCCGCCCAGATGCGCCTCGCTGCGCTGGGAAACATAGGGCTCGCCCAGCTTCGGCATGACCTCTGCGGCAAAGCCCGGCCCGTCATCGGTGATCGTCACCATGAACTGGTGGCCGGTCCAGCTCGCGACGGCGCGGACCTGGCTGTCGGCAAAGCTGACGGCGTTCTCGATGAAGGCGCCAAGCGCGTGCAGGATTTCCGGGCTGCGCCGGATCATCGGGACGCGCGCCTCGCCGCCATCGCCGGGCGCATAGGTCACCCGCAACTCGACGCCCAGCCCCTTGAAGGGCGCGGCGGCCTCCTCGACCAGCGCGCTGAGCGGCATATTGGCGTGGACGATGTCCTCGGCCTCGCGGGCCCGGCTCAGCTGGCCGAGGATCTCCCGGCAGCGTTCGGCCTGTTCGGCGATCAGCTGGACGTCCTCGCGGTGTGGGTCTTCATCCTCGAGATCGTCTGACAGCTCCCGCGCGACAAGGTGGATGGTGGCGAGCGGCGTGCCGAGTTCATGGGCCGTCATGGCGGCCATGGCGCCAAGGGCTGACAGGCGCTGCTCGCGCGCCATCACCACGGAGGCGGCATCGAGCGCGCGTACCAGCCGGGCTTCATCCTCATTGAGGCGGGCCGACGAAACCACGAAAAAGAGCACCCCGATGCCAAGCGCTGCGAAATGACCCCATTCGAAAAGCGGCGGCAGGGTGAAGACCTGGTCGGTACGCCAGGGCAGGCCGAAGGAAAAAAGCGGCATCAGGGCTGCGCAGCTGATCGCCAGCAGCGATATGATGACCGAGAAACGCGGCCTGAGGCTGGTGGCTGCGACCGTCACGGGCGCCAGGAGGAAAAGCAGGAAGGGGTTGGACAGCCCGCCTGTCAGCGTGATGAGCATGGCCAGCTGCACGGTGTCGAAGGCCAGCTGCAGCGTGGCTTCCCAGCCCTTGAGGAGCACCTGCTCGCGCATCGCAAAGGACAGGAAGACATTCAGCCAGGCCGAGGCGGCAATGACTGTCAGGCAAAGGCCGAGCGGCATGTCGAAGCCGAGAATGAACTGAACCACGACGACGGCCGCCGTCTGCCCCGCGACGGCGAGCCAGCGCAGCGTGACGAGGGTTCGCAGCCGGGCCCGTCCGCGCGCAGCATCGACGCCGGCAAGCCCGGTCGGCAGCAGACTGTAGAGCGCCTGCTCGAACCCTTCCCGATTGACTGTGACGTCGTCCATTGAACTCCTGCGACACTGTTTCGCGTGAGGCGCCCGCTTGAAGCAGCCCCGCTCGCGCGACATACATTCGGCCATGAAACCGTTTCACACAATCTCTGTGGCGCTGGCCGCCCTTCTCGTCGCCTGTAGCGGTGAACAGCCGGTGAAGACAACGGCCGGCGGTTCCCTGGCAAGCTGCACCACGCGGTCCTATGAGGAAATAGGCGGGCCGTTCACCCTGACAAACCAGGATGGCGTCGAGGTCACCGAGGAAGACTTCAAGGGCCGGCCGACCCTGATCTATTTCGGCTTTACCTACTGCCCGGATGTCTGTCCGGGTACGCTGGTTGGCATTGCCAATGCCTACCGGTCCCTGCCGGAGGATATCGAGCCGCCGCAGACCCTGCTGATCAGCGTCGACCCGGAGCGCGACACGCCCGAAGCGCTGAAGACCTATGTCGCCAGCAATGCATTTCCCGAAAACCTTGTCGGCCTGACGGGCACGCCGGAGCAGATCGCGGCTGTCGCGGACGAATTCTTCGTCGGCTATGACCGGATCGAGACGCCGGAAAGTGCCGGTGAATATACGATGGACCACACTTCGCTTCTCTACCTGATGGACGAGGACTGGAAGCTGAAGACCTTCTTCGCCGAGGGCGATTCCAACCCCGAGGACATGGCCACCTGTCTGGCACAACTGTTGCGGCAGTAGCTGCGCATTGCAATTCCGGAGAATTGTGCGCATATGTTGCAGTGCAACATGAGAGGTTGGTCGAGTGCTTTACACGCTGGTGGAAATGAACAAGGCGGCCATGGCGCCGTTACGGCTGCATGCCAAGGCGGCGCATTCAATCTGGACCTCGCCGACAAACCCCTTCCGTGAATCGCAGTTTGGACGGTCCATTTCGGCCGCGACGAGCGTGTTCGAGCGCGCCACCCGGTTTTATGGAAAGCCCGAGTGGCAGATCCCGACGACCGAGATCAATGGCCGTACGCTTGAAGTGACCCCGCGCACCGTCTGGGCATCGCCCTGGTGCCAGCTTGTCCATTTCGACACTGAAGACGCCCCGAAGAACCGGCCGGAACTGCTGATCGTCGCGCCGCTTTCAGGCCACTATGCGACGCTTCTGCGCGGTACGGTCGAGGCCTTCCTGCCGACACACGACGTCTACATTACGGACTGGACGGATGCGCGCATGGCGCCGATCTGGTTCGGCCGCTTCGATCTCGATGATTATATCGACCACATCCGCGACATGCTGGACTTCCTCGATGCTGGTGTTCACGTGCTGGCGGTCTGCCAGCCCGGCCCGCCGGTCCTTGCCGCGATCGCGATGATGGCCGAGGACGGCTCGCCGGACCTGCCGGCGACGATGACCTTCATGGGCTCGCCCATCGATGCGCGCCGCTCGCCGACCGTGCCGAACAAGCTGTCGGAAGAGCGCAGCCTCGACTGGTTCCGCTCCAAGATGATCCACACCGTGCCCGCGCCGTGGCCGGGTGCGTTCCGCCGGGTCTATCCGGGCTTTGTCCAGCTCACCTCCTTCATGCACATGAACTGGGATCGCCATGTCGATGCCCAGCACCGCTTCTTCGAGCACCTTGTCGAGGGCGACGAGGACAGCGCCGAAAAGCACAAGACTTTCTATGACGAATACCTGTCCGTGCTCGACCTGACCGAGGAGTTCTACATCCAGACCATCGAGCGCGTCTTCCAGAAGGCGCTGCTGGCGCGCGGCGAGTACCGCTATCGCGATGAGCGGCTGGTCAAGCCGGGCGCCATCGAGACGGTCGGCCTGATGACGGTCGAGGGTGAGCTGGACGACATTTCCGGTATTGGCCAGACGCAGGCTGCGCATGATCTCTGCACGCGCATCCCGGACAAGATGAAGGAAGACTACATCCAGCCGGGCGTTGGCCATTACGGCGTCTTCAACGGCTCACGCTTCCGCAAGGAAATCGTCCCACGCGTCATCAAGTTCCAGGAACACGTGACCGGATCGAAGAAGTAAGGGCCTGAACCTCACTCCCCCTGCGCGCGCACCTCGGCTTCGGCTTCCAGCGTCAGCGGTTCCTCGCGGCCTGCAACATCGAAATAGAAGGTGATGTTGGCCGTGTCGCCCGCTGCCAGCGCCTCATCGACGCCGAAGAACATCAGGTGGTCGCCGCCGCGGTCGAGTTTCAGCGTGTCGCCAGCCTTCAGGTCCCAGCCATCAACGGGGCGCATCTGCATCCGGTCGTCCACCATCGCCATGGAGTGGGTTTCGACGGTCGTGGCTACGTCGCTGCTGACCCCTGTCAGCCTTACATCGCCGCCCTCGACCGTTATCTCGATCCCGCCCATCGTGATGTCGCGCCCGGCAATCGGGGCCATGATGAAAGCATCCGTGTAGGACAGGACAGGCTCGCCATCAGACGCGGTCGAGGCAGGCTGACAGGCCGCGAGCAGGGCGGGGGCGAGAAATAGGGCGGCGAGGCGCATGGGGGACATCCTTTTTGGAAGCCCCATGCATCTCACGAGCTTATGGCCGCCAGAAGCCGACGATCTGCCGCACCTCATCCATGATCGGCTCGGCAATCGCATTGGCCTTCTCCGCACCCTTGCGCAGGGCCGCATCGATCTCGCCGGGATTGTCCATGAGCTCGCGCATGCGGGCCGTGATCGGCGACAGGTGATCGACCGCAAGCTCCGCCAGCGCCGGCTTGAACGTGCCAAAACCCTTGCCACCATATTCGGCCAGCACCTGCTCGTCACTCATATTGGCCAGCGCGCCGTAGATGCCGACGAGGTTGGCGACTTCCGGGCGGCCCTCGAGACCTTCGACATCGCTCGGCATGTCGCCCAGCGTATCGGTCTTGGACTTCTTTATCTTGCGCGCGATCGTGTCGGCATCGTCAATCAGGTTGATCCGCGAATTCTCCGCCGGATCGGATTTCGACATCTTCTTGGTGCCGTCCTTGAGGCTCATGATCCGCGCGCCGGGACCTTCGATCAGGGCTTCAGGCAGCGGGAAGAAATCGGGGGCGTCAAAGTCCCGGTTAAAACGGTCGGCAATGTTGCGCGACAGCTCGAGGTGCTGCTTCTGGTCCTCGCCGACAGGCACATGGGTCGCCTTGTAGGCAAGGATATCGGCCGCCTGCAGGACAGGATAGTTGAACAGGCCGACGGATGCGCGCTCGGCATCCTTGCCCGACTTCTCTTTGAACTGGATCATTTTTTCGAGCCAGCCCATGCGCGCGACGCTGTCGAAGACCCAGGTCAGTTCGGTATGCGCGCGCACGGATGACTGTACGAAAAGTACTGATTTTTCCGGATCGACGCCGCTGGCCATCATGGCGGCCGCGATCTGGCGCGTCTGGTTTGCAAGCGCCTTTGTGTCGTACGGCATGGTGATGGCGTGCAGGTCGACGACGCAGTAAACACACTCCCAGCCAGCATCCTGAAGCCTGGCGAATTTCTTCAGGGCACCGAGATAATTCCCCAGATGGAGGTTCCCGGTGGGCTGGATGCCGGAAAAGACCCGCTGGGGCCCGGCATAGGTCGAGGTCTGTTCGTCAGTCATGCGCGGGCCAATAGCGCAAGCGCTCCGATACGCCTAGCCCCCGATTGCGCTCAGCCCTTTCGGGCGGGTTTCAGCTCGCTTGGCCGGATGGCGCCGAAGACGAGCGCGAAGACGCCATAGGCGAACAGGCCGGCAAAGCCGATCACGACGGCGGCGAGGAATTTCGAGTCCAGCGTATAGCTCGCAATGAGGTCGGTCCGGGCCGCGAGATACCAGAGCAGGGCAGCGAGCGCGGCCGATGCCGCCAGTACCGATGCCAGCCGGCGGATGAGCTGCGCCCCCGGCGCATACCAGCTGCGCCGCCCGAGGCCGAGGAAGAGCAAGCCGGCATTTACCCAGGCCGCCGTGCTGGTCGCGATGGCAAGGCCCGGAAAGCCATCCATGCCCTGGGACTTGAGGAAGAAGAAAAGGCTCGCCCCGAGCACGGTGTTCACGCCCACCGAGACAAGCGAATAGGCCATGGGCGTCTTCGTGTCCTCGCGGGCGAAAAAGCCGGGTGCGAGCACCTTGATCAGGACAAAGGCCGGCACGCCCCAACCAAAGTGGAAAAGCGCGCGGGCGGTCTGGTGCGCGTCGGCGGAGGTGAAATCCCCACGCGTGAAGAAGCTGTCGACGAAGAGGAAGGGGGCGGCCATCAGCGCGGCAGCCGCCGGCACGGTCAGCGCCATGGCGAGGCCGACGCCATTGTCCATCACCGACTGGCTCTGGACCTGGTCGTCCGAGCGCGCCGCGCGCGACAGGCGCGGCAGGATGGCAAGCCCGACCGCGACGCCGACCAGTCCAAGCGGGAGCTGATACAGCCGGTCGGCGGAATAGAGCCATGTCTTCGCCCCGGTCTCGAAACTGGCGAGCGCCTGGCTGACGAGAATGTTGATCTGCATGCCGGAGGCCGCGATCGTGCCGGGCACCGCCAGCGCAGCGACCCGTTTCACGCCGGGGGTCAGCTTCGGAAAGCCAAGCCGCAGCCGGATCTTCTGGCGCGAGACGCCATACCAGAGCAGGGCGACCTGCAGGAGGCCGGCCACCGAAACAGCGACCGCCAGCGAGCGTGCCACTTCGTAGTTATTGCCGCCGATAAAGGCGCCAATGAGAAGGGAAAAATTCAGCAGGGTCGGCGCAGCCGCCGACATGGCGAACCGGCCGCCCGAATTCAGGACACCCGACAAGAGCGCCGCAAGCGCCATGAAGGACAGGTACGGCATGGTGATCTGGGTCAGCAGGATCGCCAGCGGGAAATGCACCGGGTCATTGCGATAGCCGCCATGCAGCAGGATCATGATCCAGGGCATGGCCACCTGCGCAATGACGACAAGAAAAGCCGTCACGGCAAACAGGCCGCGCAGCGTCTCCTCGGCCAGTCTCTTGGCCGCTTCCGGCCCCTCGGCCTCAAGCGTGCGCGAATAGGCCGGTACGAATGCCTGTGCGAAGGCGCCCTCCGCGAAGACGCGCCGGAACAGGTTCGGGAACATCAGCGCCGTGAAGAAAGCGTCGGCAACGGGCCCGGCGCCAAGCTTGGCAAGGATCACCACATCGCGCAGGAATCCGAGAAGCCGGCTGCCAAGCGTCCATGTCGACTGGGTCAGCGTGTTGCGCAGGACACTCATGGACTGGCGGCGTTCCCTGTTCCGAGGCCGATCAGAAACTGTCGGCGGCGTTGGCCTGTTTCAGGCTGCGCGCAGGTGTGCGCGGCGCATCCGGTTCATCGCGCTTGAGTACGGCGAGAAGTTGCTCCTGAAGTGATTCCTTGCGGGCATCGTCATAATTTTCGGGCAGCTGGACATAGAACGCATCGAAGACGCGCTCGCCATAGCTGCCGACATGCGCCGAATGGATGGAGATGTTCTCTTCAGCCAGGACGCCCGCCACATCATGCAACAGGCCGGGACGGTCGCGCCCGGCAATGTCGATGACGGTGTAGTCGGAGGAGACCGAGTCGTCGATCTTGACCTGCGGAATGACGAGGAAAGCCGCTTCGCGCCGTGACGAGCTGTTCGGGATCGCCTTGATCGGTGCGTCACTCGTGAAGACGCGGCGCACTTCTTCTTCCAGCCGCGCCAGACGGCCCGGATCGCCGGCCGCGAAGACCCCGCCCTTGCCGTCCTGCAGGATGAAGACGTCGACGATGAAGCCGGATGGGCCGGTATAGACCTGCGCGGAGACGACGTTTGCGCCTTGTGCGGCGATGGTCCCGGCCAGCTTGGCGAACAGGCCGAGCCGGTCATGGCCGGCGACCAGCAGTGACACCCCGCCGCCATCCTCGCGCACCTTGGCCGAGATGACGGGCGTTTCGCCCTCTGCCAGCTTGCGGGCATGGTCCTCCAGCACATCGACGTCGAAGCCTGTCCAGTAGGACGGGTCCATCTCCTGCATCACTTCAGGGATCTGGCCGACGCGGTTCATCAGGGCTTCGCGATTGACCGTGGCGCGTCCGGCCAGTTCGCGGGCCACGCTGCGCTCGTCCGTGCGTCCGCCGCGCAGGGCCGCTTCGGTATTATGGTAGAGATCTTCCAGCAGCTGACCCTTCCAGGCATTCCAGATGCCGGGGCCGACCGCGCGAATGTCCGCAATCGTCAGGATGTAGAGCAGGCGCAGGCGCTCGACCGATCCGACCAGGGCGGCGAAGCGCACAATCGTGCTCGGATCGGCAATGTCGCGCTTCTGGGCAGTCTCGCTCATTTCGAGGTGGTGGCCGACCAGCCAGGCGATCAGGTCCACCTCCGCATCCGGCAGACCGAGGCGCTTGCCGGCCTGCGTCGAGGTCTTCATGCCCTCGACCTGCTGGTCGCCATGGCCCTTGCCGGTATCGTGCAGCAGCATGGCGAGGTAGAGCACAAGCTTGTTGTCGATTTTCTGGAACAGGCGGTGGGCCAGTTCGAACCCTTCGCCGCCCTTGCGGTCCATCTCGGCAATGTACTCGACCGCGCGGATCGTGTGCTCGTCCACCGTGAAGTGGTGGTACATGTTGAACTGGGTCTGCGCGACAATGCCGCCGAACTCCGGCAGGAACCGGCCGAGCACGTCGGCATCGTTCATCCGCCGCAGGGCAAGGCCGGGATCCGTGCCGTCGACCAGCAGGTTGAGGAAGGCGTCGCGCATCGCCGGATTGAGGCGTGTCTTCGGATTGATCAGCTTCGATTTGCGCGCCGCCATCGTCATCGCGTCGGGATGGATGTCGTAGGCGGTCTCGTCCGCAATCGCGAACAGGCGGATCAGGTTTTCCGGATGCTTGTCGAAGACCTGCACCCCCGTGACATTGATGCGCCCGCCATCGATGACGAACCCCTCCTGGGCGAGCGGCTTTGGCGCTCCGGCGGGAATGAAGCGGCGCCAGCCCTCGGGCTTCTTGATCTGTTCGGCCTCCAGCTTGGCGGCGAGGATGCGTGTCAGGTTGCCAACATCCTTGGCGACGAGGAAATAGTGCTTCATGAAGCGCTCGACGCCGAGCTGGCCGGACCGGTCGCGATAGCCCATGCGGGAGGCGATTTCCGGCTGCATGTCGAAGCTGAGGCGCTCCTCGGCGCGGCCCGTCAGGTAGTGGAGGTGGCAGCGCACCGTCCAGAGGAAGCGGGCGGCGCGGTTGAACACCGTCTCCTCGTGCGAGGTGAACGGACCATTTTCCATCACCTCTTCCAGCGACTCGCCGCCATAGAGGTGCTTGGTGATCCAGAACAGCGTCTGCAGGTCGCGCAGCCCGCCCTTGCCTTCCTTCACATTCGGCTCAACGACATAACGGCTATTGCCCTGCTTGGCATGGCGCGCATCGCGTTCGGCCAGCTTGTCGGCGATGAATTCGGCCTGGTGGCCTTCGATCGCCTGCTCGCGGAATTTCTCTTCGGTTTCGCGGGCGAGGTCCTCGTCGCCGAACAGGAAGCGTGAATCGAGCAGCGAGGTCTTGATCGTCACATCCTGCTTCGACAGGCGGATGCATTCTTCCGGCGTGCGGAAGGCATGACCGACCTTCAGCCCCATGTCCCAGATGGCGTAGAGCATGTATTCGATCACGCTCTCGGCATGGGCGGAGGCCTTGTAGGGCCGGATGAAGAGCAGGTCGATATCGCTCGATGGCGCCAGCACGCCGCGTCCATAACCGCCCGTGGCAAAGACGGCGAGCCGTTCGCCTTCAGTGGGATTGCGGGCCCGGTGGACGTGAACCGTCACATAATCGTACAGCGCATGCAGGACTTCATCCTGCACGGCTGCCAGCAGCCGCGCCGTATCGAGACCGTCAGCCCCCTGCTGCAGGCGTTCCTGCGCAATCATCCGCCCACGGAAGAGGGCGCCGTGCAGGTGGTTCAGCACTTCCTTGCGGGCGGCCTGCTCGTCGCCGAGATTGTCGAGGAAGGTCGTCGTCAGCTTCACCCGCAGGGCGCGGCCGTCGATGATATTGGAAATCTTCCACTTGTTCGGCCAGGCCTTGCTCGGCAGCTTGCGGTGGACGAGGGAATTGCTGGTCTCGGTCATATCGCCCTATGTAGCGCGAATCTCACCGCTGTGACCAGCGAGCATTCAGCCGCGATCAGAGGGCCGACCGGCGCAGGGAGATCAGGGCCTGCTCGAAGAGCGGCTCGCTGGCGGCGCAGGCAATCTGCGAGCCGAGCTTCGCCTCGTTTCCGCGCCAGTCACGGGCAATCCCGCCTGCGCCCCGCACAACCGGGATCAGCGCGGCCACGTCATGGGCCTGCAACCCGGTCTCGCAGACAAGGTCGACCGAGCCGCTGGCAAGGCGCGCATAGGCATAGGCGTCGAGGCCATAGCGCGAGACGCGGGCGGTGTGGCGCAAATGGGTCCAGGCGCCCTGTTCGGCCGGGGTCATGATGAAGGGGTCGGTGGTCGCGATGATGGCGTCGCGAAGGTCGTTGCATTGAGAGACGCGAAGCTGGGTGCGCGCGGTGGCCGTTTCCAGGAATGTGCCCGCGGGCGAGCCGACATAGCGTTCCCCCAAAAAGGGCTGGTCGATCATGCCAAGGACGGGATCGCCCTCCGGGTCGACCAGCGCGATGAGGGTGGTCCAGACGGGCAGTCCGGCAATGAAGGCACGGGTGCCGTCGATCGGGTCGATCAGCCATGTCCAGCCGGACGGGCCTTCATGACGGCCGAATTCCTCGCCATCGATGCCATCATCGGGACGCTCGGCGGCAAGAATGTCGCGGATGGCCTGTTCGGCGGCCTTGTCGGCAAGCGTGACCGGATCGTAGGACGCGCCCCGGCCGCCCTTGTTCTCGGTTGCAACACCCGCGCGGAAGTGGGGCTGAATCGCAGACCAAGCCGCTCGTGCGAGCCGCCTGGCCAGATCAAGTGAGGCTGTTTCGTCGAAACCTGTCTGCATGAAGAGCGGCTTTGGGCCAGCCGCCCGTCAGCGTCAAGACAGCATCAGGCAGCGCCGGAGTCGTTCTGGTCGCTTTCCAGCGCCTTGGCGAGGTCCAGCAGGCGGCGGCGCGGACGCTCACCGAGCCGGTAATAGGCGCGAACCAGTTCCAGCGTTTCCTTCTGGCTCAGAATGTCCCCGTCGAGCCGTTCGGCATCATTGGCCGCGAGCAGGTCGTCGCCCTCCATGCCGTCGAAGAAATACTGAACAGCGACGTTCAGGGCCTTCGCCAGGTCATACAGCCTGGAAGAGGTCATGCGGTTGGCGCCGCACTCATATTTCTGGATTTGTTGAAAACGCACGCCAACCTGGCTTGCGAGTTCCTGCTGCGTTAGTCCCAGCAATCTGCGACGCCGGCGCAATCTCTTGCCTACGTGCAGATCCGTCGTGTCCGTCATGTGCGGCTCCCCTAGCTTCCGGACCCGAGTCCCGGTTTGAACAGTCTGGGGAACGGGGTGAGCAAGCTCCGTGCCGGATGGGTTGTGCCAGCTTGTCGCATGCATTTTTGCAGGGATTGCACATTTCGCACTTGCATTTTGTGCGCCGCACAATATTGTAGGTATCAGCACTGCGGTGCTAACGCCTTCTGGCGTTTCCTCCCTTTACCTTATTGGCCGTGCCGCTTTGGCACGGCCCTTTTTTTATCTGGTCAGGGAATATCGCTCAAGGCCGCAGCCGGATGGCCAGCGCGCAGACCTCTTCGATCAGGGTTTCAAGCTTCTCTTTCAGCCCCTCAGCAGCGGGCAAAAGCTCGACCGATGCCTCATCCATATACAGGCTGCGATTCACCTCGATCTGTAATGCGTGCACGTGTCTCTTGGGTCTGCCATAGAGCCTTGTAGTATAGCCGCCGGCATAGGGTGCGTTGCGGGTGACGCTCATGCCGAGCTTGCGGCAAGTGCGCTCGACAAGGCTGGTCAGCTGGCTTGCGCAACTCGATCCGAACCGGTCTCCGAGAACGATGTCGGGCAGGGAGCGACGCCCTGGTTGACGCGAGGGCATGGAGTGGAGGTCCAGCAGGATAGCGCTACCAAATTGCTGATGCAGCGCAGCAATTTCCTGCTTCAACGTCTGGTGATAAGGCGCGTGAATACCCTCCAGACGTGTGCGTCCATCATCGGTGCTAAGCTTTTTTGCATAAATACTGTCACCTGCTGCCCCGATTTTGGGCATGCAGCCGAGCCCGGCCTGAACCCTTGCGGTCGCCGGCGCCACCGGACCGGGCGGCTCGCCGTCGAACATTTCCGGGTCCAGTTCACGCGGATCGCGGTTGAGGTCGAGATAGGCGCGCGAATAGTTTGCGGTCAGCAGGGTTGCTCCGAGGGCCGGCGCACGGGCGGCCAGCTGGTCGACAAATGCATCTTCTGTCCGGCGCAGGTCGAGCAGCGGAACGCGAAGGTTCTTCAGCAGGCTTTCGGGATAGTGATGGCCGCTGTGCGGCGAAGCGATCAGCAGCGGCGCGTCGATACGCTCGGGCCGCTCCAGCCGGAAAGGCGGGACAGTTCCGGCCGTTTCCTGGCCGGCTCCGGTTTCGCGTTCGACAATGCTCATCGGCGCTGATGGTTGATTATTTCGGATAAAGGTCAAGCTCGGCAGTGATGTTCACGCGTAATTTACCCGAAGCGTGCTCTGTGGAATCATGAGACGTCGCGATATCCGGGGACCGGGGATTATGAGCAAGATACTGCTGGCTGAAGACGATGAAATGATGCGCACCTTCCTGGCTGCGTCTCTCAAGCGGGCCGGGCACGATGTCCAGGACTTCGAGGATGGCGAGACGGCGCTGGCCGCGCTCGAGCGCGAAGTGTTCGATCTCCTGCTGACCGACATCGTGATGCCAGGCATTGACGGGATCGAACTGGCCCGTCGCGGCGCCGAGCTCGATCCGGCCATGAAGATCGTCTTCATTACGGGATTCGCGGCCGTCGCCCTCGCGTCTGGAACGCCGACACCGGCCGGCGCGAAGATCCTGTCCAAGCCCTTCCACCTGCGCGAACTCGTGGAAGAAGTGGACCGCGTCATCGCGGCCTGACATTCACAGCGCTTGCACACTTGACTTCAGTCCGTCTCTGCCCGATTAGGGCCGCTTCCGAACGGATGGGCGGTTAGCTCAGCGGTAGAGCACTACGTTGACATCGTAGGGGTCACTGGTTCGATCCCAGTACCGCCCACCATTTTCTCCCCTTGGCCGACACTTGAGGCAACGTCGCGGAAAAGCCGCTTTCAGACGGGTTCCGCACACGCGTGAGGCGCATTCAAAAGCGCGATTCGCGCTACAGGATGCAAGCGAACGCCGCGGAAAGATTCGTTGACGGCAACCGCGAAAATTAATAAACTGTAAGACGGTGAGACGTGCGGAAAAGCCCGTTCCATCGAGGGACAACATAGCAGATGGGTGGGGACCTAACTGTGACTGACGCTATCAATGCGCCTGGGGCTGGCCATTCTGCCGCCAGGCCGGACTCGCTTACGATCTTTTCGCATGTCTGGGCGGCGCAGAGCCTCGTCCAGCTGGTCTTCTTCAATCACTGGGCCAGCGAAGGCCTTGTGCTCGGCTACATCTTCGCGGCCCTGGCCATTGCCGTCTTCGTCTTTCCGGGCCGGCTCTTCCTGTTCGTGCCGATGGTCATCGCCAGCGTCACCTACTTCGTGTCGCAATGGCCATTCGTGGTGAACCACGTCTTCATCGACACTTTCATGTCGCTGACCATGCTCGCGGCCTTCGCGATGATCGCTTTCCGCTACATGAATTCGCGAGCGCAATTCAGCCGGCAGACGGCAGAGGCCTGGTTCGTGAAGTTTGCACCGGTCTGCGGGGCAATCTTCGCCTTCATGTACCTCTCGATCATCATCTCGAAGCTGAATGAAGGCTTTTTCGACCTCGATATCAGCTGCCTCTCGGGCATGATCGAGGAGGCCCAGTCGAACCGCGCGCTCATTTCCGGGCCGCTGTCCATGTTCAGCGTGGAGTTCTTCTTCTGGTTCTTCATCATTGCCGAGACGGCCCTGCCCATCATGCTCGCTTTCCGGCGCACGCGGCTGGCCGCCTTCTATTTCGGCGTGCCTTTCCACGTCCTGCTGGGCCTGATGGGGCACTGGCCGTTCTCGTCCTTCATGCTGTCGCTCTACGTCCTGGTCGCGATGCCGACCTTCAAGGACTTCCTGCAGGCCCTGTTCGACCGGCTGGATGATGTCCGCGCGAAGATCCTGCCCTGGGCGCCGGGTTCGCTGGTCTTCTCGGCTGCGGCGGCGCTCCTGCTCGCCAGCATCGTCGTGCTGAAGCCGAGCTGGATCTGGCTGATGTGGACGGCGGTAATGTGCACACTGCTGATGCTGGCCGTCTTCTCGGAGCATCTGCGGCATGGTCTTTTCAAAGGCACCGGCGCCACGCCGTTCTGGACGCCGAAACCCGGCCTGCTCTGGGTGGCGCTGGTCCTGGTCGTCATGAACTCCGCCTCGCCCTATATTGGTCTGAAGACGGAGTCGAACGTGGCGATGTACAGCAACATGCGGACCGAGGGCGGGGTGAACAACCATCTCTTCATGCCGGTCGTGCCAATATTCAGCTTCCAGGACGATCTGGTGGAGATCGTGGATGCGAACCACCCGGATATCCAGAAGCTCAAGACCCATCCGGCCCGCTATGGCTTTGTCGGTCAGGAGTTCGATGTCTACATTCCGTACTTCGAGTTCCGCCGTACGGTCAGCAATCTCAAGGCCGATGATCTGGAGATCACCTATATCCGTAATGGTGAGGAGCGCACCTTCCGCAGCGGGGCGAGCGACAATGCCGATACGGACCTCGACAAGCCGCTGCCGCTGCTCGAGGCCAAGCTGGTCCATCTGCGGCCGGTCTTCAAAGGGGAGCTATCCTATTGTCTGCACTAGCGACAGAAGCGGAAACGGAAGCGGCGCCTGCCGCCGCCGGAAACTGGCTGGTTTATGATGGCGACTGCCCCTTCTGCAGCCGCTATGTCCAGCTCCTGCGCATCCGGGAAGCTGTCGGCCCGCTGCGCCTCGTGAATGCGCGCGATGGCGGGGCCGAGGTTGACGAAGTCGAGCGCGAAGGCCTCGACCTCAATGAGGGCATGGTGCTGAAGCTGTCGGGCAAGATGTATCACGGCCATGATTGCGTGCATGCGCTGTCGCTCCTCAGCGCGCCGAAGGGCGTGTTCAGCCGCTTCAATGGCTGGGTCTTCCGCTCACCGAAGCGCGCCGCGCTGATCTATCCTGTCCTGCGCGCGGGCCGCAACGCGTCGCTACGCCTGCTCGGACGCCGCAAGATCGAGGCTGAGTAGCCCGGTTTTACCCAGATCGAAGGTGCCGCGCGCCCTAATCGAAAAGACCAGACAGGGCGTCGATGGTGTCCTGCGGCGTGTTCCAGCTGGTGACGAGGCGATAGCTGCCATCCGGCCAGGGATAGAAGGTGGCGCCCGCATCGCGCATGCGCCGGACAAGGTCATCGTCCAGCCGGGCGAAGACTTCATTGCCGTGAACCGGCTGGGTCAGTTCGGTCGATGGCTTGCGGCACAGCACGTCAGCGACCTGCCGGGCGCGCTGATTGGCGGTCGCGGCAAGGTCCAGCCAAAGGCCATCCTCGAACATGGCGAGCGCCTGTGCGGCGAGGAAGCGCATTTTTGGCGGCATATGGCCTGATCGCTTCGCGCGGGCCTTCAACTCGGCGAATTTCTTTCGGGCGCCACCGAACAGAACAATGATCTCGCAGCCAATGGCGCCGGTCTTGGTCAGGCCAAGGCAGAGCACGTCCACGCCCGCCTTCCAGCTCATCTGGGCCGGCGTTGCCCCGGTATGAACCAGCGCATTGGCGAGCCGGGCGCCGTCGAGGTGCACGTCCATCCCGGTCTCATGGGCGAGCGCGGCGTAGTGGCGAACCGTTTCGGCCGGGTAGGCGGTGCCGTTTTCGGTGAGATTGGTCAGCGACAGGACATGCGCCGGCGTTTCATGCACGAAGTCATGATTGATCCGGGCGAGGGCACTGCGAAGCGCGCCTTCGCCGATCTGGCCCTGCGGACCGCCGAGCAGCTGCAGCTTGCCGCCGCCTGAGAAGAACTCCGGTGCGCCGCGTTCATCGACGGCGATATGCGCCCCGGCATGACAGAGCACCGCCCCGGTTGGCGGGCAGAAACAGGACAGGGCGAGCGCGTTCGATGCGGTCCCCGATGCGCAAAGCCAGAAATCGAAATCCTCGGTCTCCAGCACCTCCGCCAGCACGCCGCGAAGCTCTGTGGTGACCGCGTCATTGCCATAGCTCGCAGCGGGCCCTTCATTGGCTTTTGCCAAAGCGTCAAGCACCGCCGGATGGGCCGGGGCGGCTGTGTCAGACGAGAAATCCATCAGAACTGGGTGTCCGGGGTCTGCCATAAGAGGTGCTGGCCGCCATCGGGGGCGATCATCTGGCCGGTAACGCTGTCGGCCGCGATCAGGTAGCGCATGGCGCGGACGATCTCTTCAGGGCGCGAGCCATCTTCGGTCAGCGTTGCCCGGCGCTCGGCCTCGAACTCGTCTTCGCTCTGGTGCACGCTCTTGAGCGTCGGGCCAGGGCCGATGCCATTCACCCGGATATTGGGGGCAAGCGCCTGCGCGAGCGTCTTCGTCGCCGTGTAGAGCGCCGCCTTTGATAGCGTGTAGGTGAAGAATTGCGGGTTCAGCTTCCAGACGCGCTGGTCGATCAGGTTGATGACCAACCCGTTCTGGTCCTTTGGCAGGGCATTGGCGAAAGCCTGCGTCAGCGCGATGGGCGCGCGCAGGTTTGCGTCGAAATGCAGGTCCCAGGTCTGGCGGTCATGGTCGCGGGCAGTATCGGCCTCGAAGGTCGAAGCGGAATTGACGAGGAGCGTCAGCGGCCCGCCAAGCACTTCAGCGGCAGCCGGGACGATGGCGCGCAGGTCCCTCTCGTCGCTCAGGTCGCCCTGGACGATGGCGGCTGTCCCGCCAGCCGCTTCGATCGCGGCAGCGGTGTCTGTGGCGCCCTTGGCCGATGAGCGGTAGTGCACGGCGACAGACCAGCCATCCTCGCCCAGCGCCTCGGCCAGTGCGCGGCCGATGCGCTTGCCTGCACCCGTAATCAGGGCGCGCCTTGCTGACAGTTCCCTAGCCACCGATCAGACGTTCCACTTCGCCGGTCATGTTCCAGCCATTCACCAGTCCATACAGGTAGATGCAATAGACGAGCGCGATGGCAAGGGCGGCCAGGCGGGTAATCCTGCCGCGCGGCAGCACGAAGAGGCCAAGCGTGATCGCGGCGGCTGCCATGGCCCAGTGATCGAACTGGATGAAGGTCGGCGCCAGATCGATCGGGCCGAAAAAGGAGATGATGGCCCCGGCGCCCAGAAGGTTGAAGATGTTGGAGCCGATGACATTGCCGATGATCACGTCGCCGCGCCGGCGCAGGACGGCGGCAAGTCCGGCGCCGAGTTCCGGCAGGGATGTCCCGATGGCGAGCAGCGTCAGGCCGATTATCTCTTCCGGCACCTCATACTGACGGGCAATCCCGACGCCGCCTTCCACCATCAGGTGTGCGCCGAGCGGCAGGCCAACAATGCCGACGACAAGGCTGACGATCATGGCGAAGGTGCCCTGCGGATCGTCATCCTCCTCCAGGCCGACATCGATGCCCTTTCTGAGGGCGTCGGATGTCCACCACAGCATCAGCACCGAATAGAGGGCGAGGCCGGCCAGAAGGCCGATGCCGAAAAGGGGTGTCAGCGGATAGAAGGCCGTCCAGGCGATCCAGGCCGCGGTCGCGCCCAGCATGATCCAGTAGGAGCGGCGCAGGCCGAACTGGCGCACCGCGATCGGCATGATCAGCGCCGGGGCGGCAAGGACCAGCCAGACATTCGCAATGTTCGAGCCGACGATATTGCCGAGCGCCAGCGATGGATTGCCCTGCAGGGACGCATCCAGTGAGACGACCATTTCCGGCGCAGACGTGCCGAAGCCGACAATCAGTATGCCGGCAACAAGCGGCGAAATGCCGATGCGACGGGCAAGGGATACTGCGCCGTTGACAAGGAAGTCACCGGCCAGGGCGAGAATGACAAGGCCGCCAATGAGTGCAGCTAGAAGTCCAGCTTCAGGCAAATGGCACCTAAGTTCATCCTAGTCCAGACGGCGATAGTCGATCAGGTTAAGCAGACCAAATATGGCGACAGTCACGCCGATTGCGATCACTGCAAACATTCCCGGCTCCCCAGAATTCAAATCATTGCGGCGCTTGATAGACTGTGTTTCAGCCTTTGGCGAGAGCCGATTTCACCGGAGTTGCTTCGCGTGCCCAGGATTCGAACCCGTATTTTCCAGGCCTGGTTCAGGTTTTCACGCCCGATGACGCTGGGCGCGCGCGGCATCGTGGAGAATGAATCGGGTGAGGTCCTGCTGGTTCGCCATACCTATACGCGGGGCCTGTATCTGCCCGGCGGCGGCGTCGAGCGCGGCGAAACGGTGATGCAGGCCCTCCTTCGCGAACTGGCCGAGGAGGCGGGTGTGCAGCCTGACAGCGACCCGGAGATGGTCGGCATTTATTCCAATCACAGGGTGTTCCGGAACGACCATGTCGTCCTGTTCCGCATCCCGGCCGGCGGCTGGCGCGCATGCGAGACCGACTGTGCAGGCGAGATTTCCGAGGCGCTCTGGATCGATCCGCTGTCGCCGCCCGGCGACGCGACGCCGGGTACGAAGCGCCGGCTGGCAGAAGTGTTCGCGGGCGGGCCGAATGACGGCCACTGGTGAGGTCAGTTGTTGCCGCGCTTGTTAAGCCGGCGTGCTTCCCGGACAACCTTTTCCAGATTTTCCATGTCCATGGCCCCGCCAATTGGATAGGAGCCAACCAGCAGGCCGGGCGTCCCGGTGAAGCCAAGCAGGGTCGCCTGCATTTCGTTGCGCTTCAGAAGCGCGCTGATCTCGCTCGAATTCTCGACGAGATCCGTCTGCAGCTGCTCCCAGTCGACGCCGGCTTTCTCGGCGGCTTTCCTTATCTGCGCCTTGCCGATCTTGCCTGACGTCTTCATCAGCGCGTCATTGAAGGCTTCGTACTTGCCCTGGAACTGCGAGGCGATGGCCGCGCGGGCCGCCTGTTCGGAGCCGCCGCCAAAAATCGGCCAGTCGCGATAGACAAGGCGGACCTTCTGATCCTCGGCCAGCATGGTCTGGAGAGTAAGGTACATCTTCTTGCAGTAACCGCACTGATAGTCGGTAAACATCACGATGGTCACGTCGTAGCCATCGGGCGCAATCGTCGGCGCGAGCACGTCGTTCTGGAACGCGTCCATCAGGCGGTCTTCGTCGCTCATGGGTGATTCCGGAGCGGCGGTATCTGAGCTTTCCCGCTCAGCGTGTGCCGGGGCAGCGGCGCCCAGCATGGCGGCCATCAGGATGAAGAGGAAATGCTTCGGTTTCACGGGGCGTGCTCCACAACCACGAAATCAGGATATCCCTTTGGGTAGGAAGAAATACATGGTCCGGCAACGGAGCAACAGCGCCCAAGGCTGCGGCAAACGCAGCGGCCAGCCCGCATCAGCTGCTGGCCTGGACGTAGTCGATGGCGGTGATCACCGACAGGATGGCGGCCACCCAGATGCCGAGCAGTCCCAGTAGCAGCGGCCCGCGCGAAGCGAGCCAGGCAATGGAATAGGGGTCGGCGTCATAGGCAAAATAGCTCGCCGCCATGCTGAACAGGACGAGGCCGATGGCCGTCAACACGATGGCCGTTTTCCACTTCGCCGCTTTCGAGACGTTCAGGCCGGGCGGGTTGCCTAGCGCCTCGCGCATGGCCGTCATCATGAAATCACGCCCGACAATCGCGACGGTCGGCAACATGAGATACCAGGCCCAGTGCTCCAGGTGGGACAGCGCCAGCAGGGAGGACGCGGCGAGCAGCTTGTCGGCAATCGGGTCGAGACGGGCCCCGAAGCTGGACTCTGCATCCAGACGGCGGGCCAGAACGCCATCGAGCCAGTCCGTCGCCGCGGTGATCACGAACAGGGCGAAGGGCAGGAACAGCCAGACGCCATACTCCCGCCCGGCCAGCGCGTCCTTGTGCGTATCGAGGATCGCATAGCCGACAATGATCGCCAGAACGCATCTCAGTACCGTTACGGCGTTCGGCAACCATTTCAGAGACATCGGCGGCTAGCCCCCATTGAAGTGCCCGTAGATCTTTTCGGCGAGCGCGCGATTGATGCCCTCCACGGCTTCCAGATCGACAAGCTTTGCCCGCGATACGCCCTTCGCAGACCCGAAGTGGTGCAGCAAGGCTTTCTTGCGCGTCGGGCCAATCCCTTCGATCTCATCCAGCGGCGAAGTGCGGATATCGGCGGACCGCTTTGAGCGGTGGGTGCCGATGGCCCAGCGGTGGGCTTCGTCGCGCAGGCGCTGAAGATAGTAGAGGACGGGCGTGTCCGGAGGCAGCGTGAAGGGCGCCTTGCCTGGCCGGAAGAATTTCTCGCGCCCGGCATTGCGGTCCGGGCCTTTGGCGATAGAGACCAGCGTGATGTCGTCCGGCCCAAGGCCCAGCTCGTCCAGCGTTTCCAGGGTCGCGCTGAGCTGGCCGAGGCCGCCATCGATCAGGACAAGGTCGGGATAGGTTTCCAGTTCCTGCATGGGCAGGCCGGCCTCATCGGCCTCCTTCAGGAGGCGCTTGAAGCGGCGGCGCATGACTTCCCGCATCATCCCGTAATCATCGCCCGGCTCGAGGGCTGTGTCCTTGATGTTGAACTTCCGGTACTGGCCCTTGATGAAGCCCTCCGGGCCGGCGACCACCATGCCGCCGACGGCGTTTGAGCCCTGGATGTGGCTGTTGTCGTAGACCTCGATGCGTTTCGGCATGTCCTTGAGGTCGAAGGCCTTGGCGAGGTCCTTCAACAGTCTTTGCTGGCTGGCGGTTTCGGAGAGTTTTCGTGACAGGGCCTCGCTGGCATTGCGGCTTGCCTGGGCGACCAGTTCGCGCTTGTCGCCGCGCTGCGGCGTGCGAATCTCGATCTTGCGGCCGGCCTTCAGCTCCAGCGCTTCTGCGATCAGCGTATCCTGGTCGGGCACCTCATTGGTGAGGATCAGCCGGGGCGGCGGGCGCTTGTCGTAGAATTGCACCAGGAAGGCAGAGAGGATCTCCCCGGCTGTCTCTTCCTTTTCATGGCGGGGAAAGTGAATTGTCGCGCCCCAGTTCTGGCCGGCGCGGATGAAGAAGACCTGCACGGCCGACTGGCCGCCCTCCATGGCGATGGCGAAGATGTCTGCCTCTTCGATTCCGTCCGGATTCACGTCCTGCTGAGCGCGCACATGGGCCAGCGCGCGGATGCGGTCGCGCAGGCTGGCGGCGCGTTCGAAGTCCATCGCCTCGGCTGCAGCTTCCATGTCCCTGGCGAGTTCGGCCTGCAGGTCGCCGCTCTTGCCTTTGAGGAAGTCGGTCGCCTGGTTGGCGAGCTGGGTGTATTCCGCCTCGCTGACTTTCCCGACACAAGGGGCCGAGCAGCGCTTGATCTGGTGCAGCATGCACGGCCGGGAGCGGACGGAGAAGACGCTGTCCTCGCAGGTTCTTAAAAGGAACGCTTTCTGCAGCGTATCGAGCGTCCGTGTGACGGCGCCCGCGCTGGCAAAGGGCCCGAAATAGTCGCCGCGATCCTGCTTGGACCCGCGATACTTCAGGATCTGCGGATAGTCGTGGTCGCGCCGGATCAGGATATAGGGAAAGGACTTGTCGTCCCGCAGCAGGATGTTGAAGCGGGGTTTGAGTGATTTGATCAGGCTTGCTTCCAGCAGCAGCGCTTCGGTTTCGGTCTCCGTGACGACGAATTCCATGCGGGCTGTCAGTGCGATCATCGCGGCAATGCGCTGGGTATGGCCGCCAAGGCGCGCATAGTTGGAGACGCGGGCTTTCAGGTTCCGCGCCTTGCCGACATACAGCACCTCATCCTTGGCCCCGAACATGCGGTAGACGCCCGGCTTTGCGGGCAGGCGCTTGAGATTGTCCTTGATGACATCAACGCCCCGTCGGGCAGGCTGTGAGGAGGCAGTGTCCGGCATGGCGTCAATTTAGGCGGTGTCGGCGCTGACGACCAGACGCGTGTCTGCTGATCCTAGTTGAAGACGAAGGACAGGCTGCCTGCGCCGGAGTCCAGCATCCAGCCAAGGCCGAAGGCGAAGATCATGACCGTGAACAGCGATCCGCCGAAATGCTTGCCGCCGCCGGCATCGCTTCGCATGGACATGCGGAAGATCAGCATCAGGAGGAACAGGACCAGCAGGCATCCGATGACGAGCTGTTCGCCGTCGCTTCTGCGGCTGAACCACAGCGCCGCTTCCTGCCACCAATAGCGAATCTCGCCGTCCAGGCGGCGCGCAATCGTCTCAAAGGAAGAGGCTGACAGATGAGTGATGATGCCTGACATGGTTCTGGCAGTCTGATTGCGATGCTTCCTAGCCCCCAAGCCGCGCGCCTTTATGCGCCCGCACCCGCAAACGAACCGTAAAACCGGTGCGTCAATTTTGATTGATTACGCATCAAAATGCACGGATTGACGCCTTGCGTGCCGGGCATGGCGGACCTATTCATGGCGCCGCACAACAAGGAGTTCCCCATGGCAGCCGACATCGAATTGAGCCACGCCGTTCAGCGCGTCCAGCCTTCCGCCACGCTCGCCGTGACGGCCAAGGCTGGCGAAATGAAGCGCGCAGGCATCGATGTCATTGGCCTTGGCGCCGGTGAACCGGATTTCGATACGCCGGACCACATCAAGGAAGCCGCCATCAAGGCCATCCATGACGGCAAGACGAAATATACGCCCGCCGATGGCATCCCGGAGCTGAAAGAGGCGATCTGCGCGAAGTTCAAGCGCGATAACGGGCTCGACTACAAGCCCTCGCAGGTCAACGTCTCGCCGGGCGGCAAGCCGGTTATCTTCAACGCCTTCATGGCGACGCTGAATCCGGGCGATGAAGTCATCGTGCCGGCGCCCTACTGGGTGAGTTATCCGGACATGGCGCGCCTGGCCGGCGGTGACCCGGTCTTCGTGAAGTGTGGTCCGAACTCGAACTACAAGCTTTCGCCAGACGCGCTCGAGCAGGCGATCACGCCGAAGACCAAGTGGCTGGTCCTCAACTCGCCGTCCAACCCCACCGGCGCGGCCTATACCAAGGCCGAACTGCGGGCGCTGGCCGATGTGCTGCTGAAGCATCCCCACGTCTGGATCCTGACAGACGACATGTATGAGCACCTCGTCTACGACAATTTCGACTACTGGACGATCGCGCAGGTCGAGCCGGGCCTTTATGACCGCACGCTCACCATGAATGGCGTGTCCAAAGCCTATGCGATGACTGGCTGGCGGATCGGCTATGCGGCCGGGCCTGAGAAGCTGATCAACACGATGCGCAAGATCATGACGCAATCGACGTCGAACCCGTGCTCGATCAGCCAGTGGGCCAGTGTCGAGGCGCTGAACGGGGACCACAGCTTCCTGGCCGAGCGCAATGAGGTCTTCAAATCACGGCGCGACCTTGTCGTGAAGGCGCTCAATGCCTGCGAGGGCCTCAGCTGCGCGACGCCGGAAGGGGCATTCTATGTCTATCCGAGCTGCGCCGGTGTCATCGGGAAAACCTCGCCGGGCGGCGCGGTCATCAATTCGGACAAGGACTTCGCCTCCGCCCTGCTTGAGGAAGAGAAGGTCGCCGTCGTCTTTGGTGAAGCGTTCGGCCTGTCGCCGGCTTTCCGGATTTCCTATGCGACCTCGACCGAAGCGCTTCAGGAAGCGATGAAGCGGATCGAGCGGTTCTGCGGAAGTTTGAAATAAGGGTGTTCAATCGTTCGAAGTTTAGGTATAGATAAAGTTTATATCTCGACGGCATGTTATCGATTTGGGCAGGCGCCCGGTCATCCCCATCTCATCTGACATCAAACAGTCAAATGTCAGGAGATGATCGATGTCTGTCGATATCGGAATTGAGCAAGAGGATCGCAGTGCATCCATTGAAGCCCTGCGCAATGTCCTCGGCGACACCTATGCGCTGTATTTCAAGACGCATGGTTACCACTGGAATGTGACCGGGCCGCGCTTCAAGGCGCTGCACGAGCTGTTCATGGAGCAGTATACCGAGCTCTGGCAGGCGCTTGACGAGCTGGCCGAGCGTATTCGCGCCCTTGGCGCCTTTGCGCCAATGTCCAGCGAAGAGGTGCTGTCCCATGCCTCGATCAAGCCGGACAATGGCGTCCCGGATGCAGAAGACATGATAAATAACCTCGTGCGCGGGAACGAAACCCTGGCGCAAGTTGCCAAGAAAGGCGTCAAAGTCGCGGAGGCCGGTGACGACACAGTGACGGCCGATCTGCTCACCCAGCGGGCCGCCATCGCCGAGAAGACGGCCTGGATGCTGCGCGCCAGCCTTTAAGGTCCTGAAAAAATGACAAAAAAAGGCCCGGCAGCGAATAAATCGCGCCGGGCTTGTTCAGTTCGGTTCCTATTTGGAGGGAGGAAACGCACAATCGGAGGACGATGTGCTAAGGCCGGAACCAAGGCTCAGCCGAGAGGTAGGGCGGTCATCTGCGTATGTGAAGATGCGAATCAGTAGCCAAGCCATGCGTTCGTGCATGGCTGCGTCGGCTAGCTTGCCCGAAGTTGCAGATTTTCTCTTCGGATCGCGTCAACTTCTGCGGTCAGGAAGTCCCGGAAGGTGGCAATCCGCTTCGAGCGCTTGAGGTCGCTCGGGTAGATAAAGAACAGGTCGAAAGTCGGCCCCGTATGATCGGGCAGGACGCGGACGAGGCGCGGCACGGCGCTCGCCATATAGTCCGGCAAGTCGGCAATGCCGATCCCGGCTTCGACGGCCCGCAGCATGGCCGGGACATTTCGCACCATCAGCGTCGCCTTGCGCGGCAGGGTATCGTCCCGCCCGACACGCTGCGCCCAGCTCATCGCATCAAGCGGGGTATTCTCCGTGCCGTAGCCGATGATCCGGTGATTATCGAGGTCCTGAGGTGTGCGCGGCGTGCCGTGGGCTTTCAGGTATTCGGGCGAGGCATAGAGATTGGTTGCCACGGTTCCGAGCTTGCGCTGGATCAGGTCCGACTTGTCAGCCGCCCACAGGCGAATGGCGCATTCGGCTTCCAGCTTCAGCAGGTCGTAGGATTCGCCGTCATCGAGGCGAAGATCGATCCGCATGCCCGGATGGGCGTTGATGAAATTGCCGAGACGCGGCACCAGCCAGGTCGAGCCGAAGGCGACCGGAGCGGTCACGACAAGGTCGCCCTGCGCCACATCCTGCTGGTCGCGAAGCGCGGCGTTGGCCGATTGCGCGGCGGCGGCCATATCCATGGTCGAGCGGTGCAGCGTGTGGCCAGCGTCGGTAAGCACCAGTCCGCGTGCATGGCGTTGGAAGAGGGACACGCCCAGCTGCTCTTCAAGCGCGGAGATCTGCCGCGAGACAGCCGACTGGGAAATTCCCAGCCGCTCACCGGCGGCAGTCAGGCTTCCGGCTTCCGCCGCAGCGTGAAAGGATTTCAACTTGTCCCAGTCCATCTGTAACATGGCTTGGCATACGGATTATCCCGAGGGCAAGCGGATAATGTGCTGCGGCTGCGAAGGTGCGCCGCTTACTGGCTGACCCAGAGAATGCGGGCCAGCCAAAGGATTTCGTCAGGTTTGAAGGTCCGTACCGGGTGATCGGGATTGAGTGAAATCAGTTCGACCTGACGCTCGGTCTGCCGGCCAAGAACCTTCGCCATGACCTCGCCGCTGGCTGTCTTGGCGACGACGCGGTCGCCGCGCCGCAGCTGCGCGCCGGGGGCGACAATGATGCGGTCGCCGGCTCTGTAGGCCGGCTCCATGCTGTCGCCTGAAATCTCGAGTGCATAGACAGGTTCATCCCCGAGGCCGGGAAACCGGACCTCGTCCCAGCCGCCGCCGGCGGGAAAGCCCGCATCGTCGAAGAAGCCGTCGGCGCCGGCCTGTGCGAAACCGATCAGCGGGGCGGTCGGGCCGCGCCGGCCTTCGATGAGCGCTGCGAAATCGTCCATGCCCGCCCCGACCGCATCCAGGGCGCGCGCAATGCTTTCGGTTGATGGCCAGCGCGGGCGTCCGTCCTTGCTGGCGCGTTTGGACGGATTGAAGCTCGTCGGGTCCAGTCCGGCCAGCCGTGCAAGCCCCGATGCGCTGAGGCCATTGCGCTCGGCCAGCAGGTCGATGCCACGCCAGACTTCATTGTGCCGCATGATCGCTGCTCCGGTCAGTTGATCATTCCTATCATGGGAATAAATACCTAGCAACATGTCATCTTGCAGGATCGCAAAAAGCCTGTTTCAAGCGCTGCCATGCTGATTGAGACTTTCGTCTACAAGATCCTTGGCGCTGAGGATCAGGCCCGCGCTGCAAGGCTCGGTCACACCGATACCGATCTCGACGCCCGTGACGGCTATGTTCACCTGTCATCGAAGGATCAGGTCGGCGAAACGCTGGCCCTGCACTATGCCGGCCAGTCGGGTGTCCATCTCTACGAATTCGCCGCCGAGCATCTTGGCGGTGACGTGAAGTGGGAGGAATCGCGCGGCGGCCAGCTCTTCCCGCATCTCTATGGCACGCTGCGTCTGACGGATACCCGGCGCCACTGGGCGCTCGAAACAGGGCCAGACGGCAATCCAGTGCTGCCGGAGGCGCTGCGCTGATGTCGCTTGCGGGGCTGGGGACAATACTGGCGCGCTCGCTGCCGCCTGAAGCGGCGCACACCGCAACGATCAAGGCGCTGAAGGCGGGGATCGGTCTGCCAAAGGTCAGCCCGCTTCAATGGAATACCCCCGTCAAGCTGCCGCATGCCGGCCTGCAGCTCTTCAACCCGGTCGGGCTGGCGGCGGGGTTCGACAAGAATGCCGAAGTCTTCGAGCAGATGCTGCGCTTCGGCTTCGGTTTCGTCGAGTGCGGCACCGTCACGCCGCGCCCACAGCCCGGCAATCCGAAGCCGCGCCTGTTCCGACTGACCGAGGATGCGGCTGTCATCAACCGCATGGGCTTCAACAATGAGGGATTGCGCGCCTTCTCGGCCCGTATCCGCCATGCACAGAAGCGGCTCTCGCCTGTTGGTGCGAATGTCGGCGCGAACAAGGACAGTGAAGACCGTATCGCCGATTACGAAGCCGGCATCGAGGCGGTCTATCCGTACGCGCATTACATCACGATCAACATCTCCTCGCCGAACACGCCCGGCCTTCGCGGCCTGCAGGACAAGGGCGCGCTACAAGAGCTGCTGGAGCGCTGCGGTGCGGCCCGCGACAAGGCGCAGGCCGACTATGGCCAGGAGCTCAAGGATGAAGGCCGCTTCGAGGAAGAAGAAGACTGGAAGCCTGTCTTCCTGAAGGTCGCGCCGGATCTCGATGCAACGGCCATCGGCGACATCATTGAGGTGCTGCGCGGCCCAGGCCACTGGCTCTCCGGCCTCATCGTCTCGAATACGACGCTGGAGCGGCCGGACACGCTGAAAAGCGAGCACAAGAGCGAAGCGGGCGGTCTTTCCGGGGCGCCGCTCTTTGTAAAGTCAACGCGCATCCTTCAGGAATTCGCCTCTGAAATCATCGGTGAGTTCGACCTGATCGGCGCGGGTGGCATATCCAGCGGTGCAGACGCCTATGCGAAAATCCGCGCCGGCGCGCACGCCGTCCAGCTCTACTCGGCGCTGGTTTATCACGGGCCGGACCTGGTGGCGGAGATCAACAAGGACCTCGCCGCCCGGCTTCACGCCGATGGCTTCACGTCTGTCGAACAGGCTGTGGGTGCGGATCTGCGCTAGTGCGGGCGATCAGGCCGGGCAGGTACCAGGCCAGTGCCCCGGCGCGCCAGAGATACATGGTCAGGAAGGCCGACCAGACACCCGTATTCCCAAGCCATGGCCGCAGGGCGAGGTCCGTGGCGACATAGAGCAGGCAGGACACCACGCCCGCATTGCGCAGCGCGCGGCCCTGCGTTGCGCCGAGGAAGAAGCCGTCGAGCTGCCAGCAGGCGATGCCGATGAAGGGAACAGCCGCGCAGAAGGGCAGGTAAGCCAGCGCCACGCTGCGGGCCTCCAAGTCAGCGACGAAATGCTCGATGAGCCAGCCGCCCGCGAAATAATAGGCCAGCGAGATCGCAGCGCCGAATATGAGGGCAAGCTCGGTCGTGACCCGCATCGCGCGAAGCAACCGGGCCCGGTTCCTGCCGCCATAGGCCTCGCCGATCTCTTTCTCGGCAACAAAGGCGAACCCGTCGAGGATGAAGGCCGATACGCTGATGAATTGCAGCAGGACCTGGTTGCCGGCGAGCGTCGCTGCACCAAGGCTCGCGCCGGCATTCACGAACCAGGCAAAGGAAAAGAGCAGGGCGAGCGTGCGGATCAGGATGTCGCGATTGGCGCTCACCAGCTCTGCGAGTCGGGCGCGGTCGAACAGGTCGCGTGAGCGCTGCAGGCCGCCGCGAACCAGCACAAGGCCGAAGCCGAGCGCGACCCATTCGGCGATCGCGGTGCCTGCGCCAATCCCGGCCGGCCCCCAGCCAAGCCCTGCCACGAACCAGATGTCGAGCGCGGCATTGGTGCCGTTCATCACGATCTGCAGGGCAAGCAGTTGGCCCGTCCGTCCGGTCCCGAGGAGCCAGCCATTGATGGCATAGCTCATCAGGATGGCAGGCGCGCCCCAGATGCGCGCATCGAAATAGTCCTTTGCGAGGGTCTTCACCTGCTCGCCCGCCGAGAAGGGCTGAAAGACAACCATCTTCAGGAGCGGCGAGAGGAGCAGGATGGCCAGCCCGAGTGCCCCGCCGAGAAGCAGGGCGCGCTGCAGGACCGAGTTGGATTCGACCTGGTCATCGGCGCCTGCCGCCTGAGCCGTCAGCCCGGTCGTCGACATGCGCAGGAAGCCGAACGCCCAGTAGAGGAAGTTCATCACCACCGCGCCGACGCCGACCGCGCCAAGGTCGAACTTGTCGCCATTCAGGCCCATGACGGCGGTGTCCACCACGCCGGTCGAGGCGATGGCCGCCTGCGACAGCATCACGGGGACGGCGAGCGCCATGACCTTTGAGCGGGAGAGCGGCTGGGACATCATCACGCGCTGGCATATGGGCCGGGGCGGCGCTTGACAATCGGCGCGGTGAGGGCACTTCGAAAGGGATGCGCCTGCCGATCGTTCATCATCCCGACTATGACGCCGACAGCGTGCCGGACAGGCACCGTTTCCCGATGCGCAAATACTCGCTTGTGGCGGAGCTGCTGCGGGCCCGCGGCGAGGCGATGACGGTGCCGCAGCACGCGCCGCAGCGCTGGCTCAACCTTGCCCATGACCCCGACTATGTCACAGCGGTGCTCACCTCTTCGGTCGATGCAAAGACCGCGCGGCGCATCGGCTTCGAGATGACGCCAGCCATCGCGGCGCGGACCTGTGCTTCGGTCGGCGGGACCTGTCTCGCCGCCCGCCTCGCGCTCGACCATGGGGCCGCTGTCACGCTCGCAGGCGGCAGCCATCATGCCAGCTATGAGGGCGGGGCGGGCTTCTGCGTCTTCAACGATGTCGCGGTCGCCGCGCGCGTCATGCTGGAGGAGGGTCATGTGCGCCAGGTCGCTGTCATCGACTGCGACGTCCATCATGGCGACGGCACCGCTCGCATCTTCGCGGGCGACCGGCGCGTGTTCACCGCGTCGATCCACTGCGAGGACAACTGGCCGCTGGAGAAGCCGCCATCCGATCTCGATGTCGGGCTGGATAAGGAGACCGAGGACGAGGACTATCTGGAAGCGTTGACGGGCTTTGTCAGTGCCGTATTTGAACGCACTGCGCCCGATATCGTCTTCTACAATGCCGGTGTCGACCCGCATGCCGACGACCGGCTCGGCCGGCTCTGTCTCAGCGATGATGGGCTGAAGACCCGCGACCGGATTGTGGCTGAGGCCTGCGCGCGCCGCGGGGTGCCGATTGTCGGGGTGTTGGGCGGCGGTTATTCCAGCGACGCAATGGCTGTTGCACAGCGCCATGTTTTCATGGTGGACGCCCTCCACAAGGTCGCAGCGGTTTCCGCCTGAACCGGCTTGCGCCGCTGGCGCGACTCCCGCCAAAAGACGGTATGCCCGCTGCCATTATCGCCGAACCTCAGGAAACGCCGCTCGACCTCTTGAAGCGTGTTTATGGCTATGAGGCCTTCCGCGGCCTTCAAGCCGATGTCATTGCCGATGCCATGGCGGGCCGGGACGTGCTGGCAGTCCTGCCGACCGGTGGCGGCAAGTCGCTTTGCTACCAGATCCCGGCCATCCTTCGTGACGGGGTCGGCCTTGTCGTCTCGCCGCTGATCGCGCTGATGGCCGACCAGGTCGATGCGCTGAAGGCTTTAGGCGTACGGGCCGAACGGCTCGATTCCTCCATGGCCTTCGAGGACAAGACAGAGGCGCTGAACGCGGCGGCGCGCGGCGAGATGGACCTGCTCTATCTGTCGCCGGAAGCGCTGGCGACGGGTCTTGCCGGGCGCCTGTCGCAGCTACCGGTATCGCTGATCGCGATCGATGAAGCCCACTGTGTCAGCCAGTGGGGCCATGATTTCCGGCCTGATTACCGCGCGCTTGGCCGGCTGAAGGAGATGTTTCCGGGGGTGCCGCGCATGGCGGTGACGGCAACGGCCGACTCGCGCACCCGCGACGATATTCTCGCCCAGCTCGACCTGCGCGAACCACACACGCATGTGGCAAGTTTCGACCGTCCAAACCTGGCGCTCGGCGCCGAGCCGAAGGGCGGCGGGAGGTCTGATCGGGTCATCGCGCTGGTCAAGGCGCACAAGGGCGAGAGCGGGATTGTCTATGCGGCGACGCGCGATGGCACCGAGAAGCTCGCCGAAGCGCTGGAGAAGGCCGGCATCCCGGCGCTTGCCTATCATGCCGGGCTTGATCCTGAGGTGCGGGCCGAGCGCCAGCGCCGCTTCCTGCTGGAAGAGGGGCTGACCATGTGCGCGACCGTCGCCTTCGGCATGGGCGTGGACAAGCCGGATGTGCGTTTCGTGATCCATGCCGATCCGCCCAAGACGCTGGAAGCCTACTGGCAGGAAGTCGGCCGCGCGGGCCGGGACGGAAAACCGGCTGAAGGCTACGCCCTGTTCGGCCCGGCCGACATGCGCCGCTCGATCAGCTGGACGATGGAGGGCGACGCGGCCGACGAGGTCAAACGCGTCCAGCTCAACAAGACCCGCCAGCTTTTTGCATTCTTTAATGGAACGGAGTGCCGCCGGGCAGCGGTCCGCAAATATTTCGGCGAGACCGATGTCGAGCCCTGCGGCGACTGCGACAATTGCCAGCGCGAACCGGGCGAGGGCTATGACGCCACGAAGTTCGCGCAGATGGCGGTGTCTGCCGTCATCCGCTGCGGCCAGCGGATCGGGCGCGGTCGGCTTATCATCCACCTGCTCGGCCAGGCCAAGGATGGCTTTGACGAGGACATGCAGGCCCTGTCGACCTATGGCATCGGCACAGACCTATCGAAGCAGGGCTGGAATGCTGTGTTTGACGAGCTGCTCTTCTCGGGGCTGCTGGCCGAGGGCGGCGATGCCATGCGCCCGGTCATCATCGTGCCCGATGCGGACGCCGCCAAGGCGCTGTTCCGGGGCGAGAGCGAAGTCTGGCTGCGCAGCGATCCGAATGTCCGCAAGAAGCGTACGCGTCAGCGCTCGGCCGCCGCGGACTATTCCGGCGAACTGTCCGAGCGCGACCAGTCGCTGTTCGACATGCTGCGCACCTGGCGGCTCGAGACGGCCAAGGCCAAGGGCGTGCCGCCTTATGTCATTTTCCATGACAAGACGCTGGCGGCAATTGCGCAGGAACGCCCGTCCAGCCAGGACAGCCTGCGCGCGATTTCCGGGGTCGGCGAGAAGAAAGCCGGGCGCTACGCCGCTGAAATTGCGCGCCTTGTCGCTGAGGCCGCGTGAAGCGGAACCCTTGCCAACAGGTCTCGTTACCCTTTCTTAAGAGGGGTCCGAACGAGCAAGAGGAGGCTTGATGCCCAGCCAGAGAACGAAGGCATCCGTCATTGTCCGCAATGCGACACTGGATGACGTGCCAAGAATCGCAGCGCTGGTGCTCAAGGTCTATGGCCGCCCGGCTGACGGCTACACGCCGGGCATGCTGCGCGGCCAGATTTCCGCCTTTCCGGAGGGCCAGTTCCTGGTCGAGTATGATGGCGAAGTCGTCGGCTATGCCGCCAGCTTCCTGGTCAGCGAAGAGCTTGCCATGTCGCCGCACAACTGGATCGAGATTACCGGCAATGGCTATGCCGCCCGCCACGATCCGGAGGGTGACTGGCTGTACGGCATGGAAGTCTGCGTCGATCCGGAAATCCGCCGCACACGGATCGGGCAGCGCCTTTACAATGCGCGCCAGCAACTCTGTGAGAACTGGGAACTGAAGGGGATCGTCTTTGGCGGGAGGATGCCGGGCTGGCGCCGCCGCCGCAAAGCCTATCCAGAGCCGGAAGACTATGTGACGGCCGTCCGTGAGCAGAAGATCACCGACCCGGTCATCCGCTTCCACATGCGCGCTGGCTTCGAACCGATCGGTGTGCTCCGCAACTATCTCGACGAGGACAAGGATTCCGGCGGGCATGCCACGCACATGGTCTGGCACAACCCTTACGCCCAGCAGGAATCCCAGACCCAGAAAGCCTCTTACTCCTACAAGGAATCTGTCCGTGTCGCGACGGTTCAGGTCCTGATGCGGGCTGTGAAGAGCTTTGAGGAATTCATGAGCAACGTCGAATATTTCGTCGATGTCTGCTCGGACCGGCGCGCTGACTTTGTGGTCTTTCCGGAGATGTTCACCTTGCAGCTGCTCGCTTTCGAGAAGCGCAAACTGGCACCAGCCGAAGCCATCGAGGCCCTGACCCAGTTCACGCCGCGCTTCATCGAGGAAATGCGCGAACTCGCCATCTCCTACAACATCAACATCATCGGCGGCTCTCACCCCACGCGCACTGATGATGGCGACATCCAGAACGTCGCCTATGTCTTCCTGCGCAATGGGTCGGTCCATGCCCAGGAGAAGATCCATCCGACCCCGGACGAACGTCACTGGTGGAACATCAAGGGCGGCGACTCGGTCGATGTCATCCCGACAGACTGCGGCCCGATTGGCGTGCTGATCTGCTACGATTCCGAGTTCCCGGAACTGGCCCGCCGCCTCACCGATGAGGGTGCGCGGATCCTGTTCACGCCCTTCTGCACGGACTCACGTCAGGGCTATCTGCGCGTCCGCTATTGCTGCCAGGCCCGCGCCATCGAGAACCAGCTCTACGTCGTCACGTCCGGCTGCACTGGTAACCTGCCGAATGTCTCCAATATGGACATCAACTACGCGCAGTCGGCCATCATGACGCCGTGCGACTATCCTTTTGCGCGCGAAGGGATTGCGGCTGAAGTGGCCGAAAATGTCGAGGCAGTTGCGGTGGCCGATCTCGATCTCACCGACCTGTCCTGGGCCCGCGCCGAGGGCACCGTCCGCAATCTTCGTGACCGCCGGTTCGACATGTACCGCGTCGCCTGGCGCGACGGTGGATGAAGCTCCCCGCGCTCAGCGAGAACCGGCCGCTCCGGCTGGGAAGCCTGATGCTGCTCTATGCGGCGCAAGGCGCACCGGAGGGGCTGCTCTACATCGCCATTCCGGCCTGGTTTGCCTCGCAGGGCATCAGCGCTGAGGCGATCGGCGGTTACATCGCGATCATCCTGCTGCCCTGGAGCTTCAAGCTTTTCAATGGTGTGCTCATGGACCGGTTCACCTGGCTGCCCATGGGGCGCAAGCGGCCCTGGCTGATCCTGGCGCAGCTGATGCTTGTCGGGAGTCTGGTCTGGTTTGCCTGCCTGGCGGAACCGACGCCTGCGCTGACCTGGTTCGCGGCGATCGGCTTTGCGGTGAATTTTGCCGGCGCCTTCCAGGATGTCGCGATTGACGGCATGGCGATCGACTTGCTGGACGAGACAGAACGCGCCAGCGCAAACGGCCTGATGTGGGGCGGCAAGACGCTCGGCACGGCTGGCTTCGCTTTCCTGACCGGCGTTCTGATCAGCGATGAAGGTCACGCGCTGGCAGCGATTGCGACGGCGGCTTTTGTGGGCCTTGTGATGCTGCTGCCGCTTTTCCTGCGCGAGCGGTCTGGCGAGAAGCTGCTGCCCTGGACGCCGGGCCGGGCCGCGGCCATTACCCGCGAGCGGCAGCTGACGCGCTGGTGGCCGCTTCTTCGCGACGTCGCGGGCGCCATGGCGAAACCGGCCAGCCTCGCGCTTGGAGCAGGGATACTGGTTGCCTTCGCTGCCTACGGTCTGAAAACGGCCTTTTCGCCGACGCTGGCCGTGCAGGAGATCGGATGGGACCGGTCCGTGTTCACCAATCGCGATGCGACGGCCGACCTGGTCGGCGGCCTGTTCGGTATCTTTGTTTCGGGCTGGCTGGCTGACCGGATCGGGCCGATGAAAGCCCTTGGCGGCGCGCTGCTCGGCATGGCGTTCCTGAACGGGGCTGCCGTGTTCATGTGGCAAAGCGGAGGGTTCTATTTCGCCTACCTGCTCGCCTACAGCATCCTCTTCGTCCTGATGTCGGTCTGCACCTATGCCATCGCCATGGGGCAATCGCGCGGAACAGTGGCGGCGACGCAGTTCTCGATCTTCATGGCGCTCCTGAACCTCGGCACGAGCTTTGGCGCGTCGCGCCTCGAACTGGCGCGCGGGCTTGGCGGCTATGAGGCGGCCTTCGGGGCCTGTGCCCTGCTCAGCCTGTTTGCTGTCGGCGCCTATGTGCTGTCAGTCCGCCTTGATGGCGGCCGGACGCCGTCAACTGTCCTGCGGGACCAGGAAATGCGCCTGTAGCGCCGTCACGGGCTTTTCGCGTTCGCCCTGCCAGGCTTCGGCGCGGACGCTCGCCATGCGCCGGCCAAGCTTGTGCACGATGGCCGTTGCATAGAGGTCTTCACCCCCCTTGGCCGAGCGCAGATAATCTATGGTGATGTTGATCGGCTTCGGCGGGCGCGGCATGTCCGACTGCAGGAACACGCCGGCCATCGCTGTCAGCTCAAGAAAGGCGCCGGTACAGCCGCCATGCAGTGCGTTTATGGCTCGGTTGCCGATGAACTTGTCCTGGAAGGGCAGGATCGCAATCATCTCATCGTCCTGCATCTCGCAGCGCATACCGAGGTAGCGCGCGAAGGGTGTGCGCTCCAGCAAGGCCTGAACTTCCTTCAGTCGTGCGGTCATGACTTGTTTCCCAGAATCTTGGAGACCATCTCGACCGCCTCGTTCCCGCTTGCCCAGCGCGAGATGTCGTTGAGGGCAAAGGTGCCGGCCGCAGTGGCGATCACCTCTTCGCGTGTCTCGTGATACGCCCAGGCATGGGTGAAAGCGACATTGCGGGTGACATGATAGCACTCGGCCTCTGCGAGGATATCGCGTCCCTTTTCCGCGGGGCGCATGTAGTCGATACGAAGGTCGAGTGTTGCCATCGACTTCGGCTCCGTCAGCACCGTGTTGATACATACGCCGCAGAGATTATCGAGCAGGGCGGTCAGAACGCCGCCGTGAATGACGCCGGTTTCGGGGTTGCCAACAAGATCTTCGCGCCAGGGAACACGCGCGAAGGCACGGCCTTTTTCAATGCCCGTCAGCTGCAGCCCCAGCGCCTGTGCCCACGGAACGGCAGACATGACTTTCGAAGCGTGTTCCTTGATCAGTTCGAGCATCATGTCCTGGTCGTCTGACATCCTGACTCCTGCTTCCGTTGCGTGAAATTGACGTTCGCGTAAGCGTCGATACCATCCTTTCCCAAGAGCGCAATCCATCGCGCCACGGGAGGTCACAATGCCATTTGACGGACAATCGAACGGGAAAGCCTGCATCATCGGAGCGGGCTGCTCGGGCTTTACCATGGCCAAGCGGCTGAAGGATTACGGTATTCCGTATGATTGCTTCGAGATGTCGGACGATATTGGCGGTAACTGGTATTACCGCAATCCGAACGGGCTTTCGTCCTGCTATCAGAGCCTGCACATCGACACGTCGAAGTGGCGGCTCGCATTCGAGGATTACCCGGTGCCGGATGACTGGCCGGATTTCCCGCATCATGCCCAGCTCTTCCAGTACTTCCAGGACTATGTCGACCATTTCGGCCTGCGCGAGACCATCACCTTCAACACCGCGGTCGAGAAGGCTGTGCGCCGCGAGGATGGCGACTGGGATGTGACCCTGTCGACCGGCGAAACACGCACCTATCAGTGGCTCTTTGTCGCCAATGGCCACCACTGGGATGCGAGAACGCCGGAGTATCCCGGCGAATTCAATGGCTACCAGGTCCACTCCCACCACTATCGTGACCCCTTCGAGCCCTATGATTTCCGTGGCAAGCGCGTTCTCATCGTCGGCGCGGGGAACTCGGCCATGGACATCTCATCGGAGCTCTCCCAGCGCCCGATTGCCGAAAAGCTTTTCATCTCGATGCGGCGAGGGGTCTGGGTGCTGCCGAAATACATGAACGGCCAACCGGCGGACAAGGCCGTCCTTCCGGGCTGGATGCCGGCCAAGCTCGGGCGCAAGCTTGCCCGGGCTTCCATCAAGAAGCGTGTCGGCAACATGGAGGATTATGGCCTGCCCAAGCCCGACCACGAACCGCTTGATGCGCACCCATCGGTCTCCGGCGAATTTCTCACCCGCGTCGGCTGCGGCGACATCACGCCCAAGGGCGCGATGGAACGGCTCGACGGCGACGGTGTGGTCTTCAAGGATGGCACGCGTGAGCAGGTTGACGCGATTGTCTGGGCGACCGGCTACAATGTCAGCTTTCCATTCCTGGAAGACCCGGAAATCCTGCCGAAGAACAACAAGCTTCCGCTGTTCAAGCGCATGGTCCGGCCGGGTTACGAGAACCTGTTCTTCCTCGCGCTCGCCCAGCCGCTGCCGACACTGGTCAATTTCGCCGAGCAGCAGTCCAAGCTGTGCGCCGCGAAGATTGCCGGCGAGTATGAATTCCCGCCGCGTGAGGAGATGGAACGCATCATCAAGGAGGATGAGGAATTCCACCTCGGTCATTTCTACGATGCACCGCGGCATACGATGCAGGTCGATTTTAACGCCTATGTAAAAGATCTGATGAAAGAGATCGAGCGCGGGAAGAAGCGGGCGAAGATGCCAGCCTGACCGCGGGAACCGGCAATGGGAAGGCGCCGCCATGAAGCATGCAGCAATGGTCTGTATTCTTGTCCTGCTCTGGATGACAGGTTGCGCGTCCCAGCCAAGGCGGGTGGTCAGCCCGCCGCCGGCGATTTCCACCACCGCCGCCATTCCTGCGCCAGCCGGCCAGTTCCAGCCCGATGCCAACCTCTATCTCTGTCCGAACGCGACGATCACGAATGCGCTGGAGTCTGACGGCCGCAACCGGGTTCTGAACTTCAATCCGGTCGTGCTTGTCGACGGCAAGGTCGTCATGACGCCTGTTCCGGTCAACAATGCCTGCCTGACCTCGGGTTTCGGGCGGCGGTTCGGCCGCACCCACAAGGGCCTCGATCTGAAGGCCAGTCCGCCGGAGATGGTGTATGCGGCTGCACCCGGCATCATCCGTGAGGCAACGACGTCCACCGGTTTCGGCAATCATGTCGTCATTGACCACGGCCAGGGCGTGTTCACCCGCTACGGACACCTCGACCGTTTCGCGCCCGGCGTCTGGGAAGGGGCCAGTATCGGTTTCGGCCAGCCGCTCGGCGTCATGGGGCAAACGGGCAATGCGACGGGCATTCACCTGCACTTCGAAGTGCTGACGGGCAATTACAATACACCGAAGAAATCCTTCGGCCTGACCGCACGTAACCCGCTTTCCTTTCCGGCCTATACCGGGCAAGCTTCCGGCTACTGAGACTGGCGCCCGACGGGCGGAGGGTGGGACGATGCTGAACTGGCTGCGGCCTCAGGCGCTTGCTGAAACCTACCGCGACCCCGTGTCCTGGGCGATCCTCGCGGTTGATCTCTTTCCGGTCTACGCGGTGCTGCAATTCGGCTGGGACGCCACGGCGCTGGTTTTTCTCTACTGGCTGGAGAATGTGATCATCGGCGCCATAACGCTGCTGCGCATGTTGGCGACAAGCCTCCGCGCCGGGCCGTTCGGCGTGGCCGGCATGCTGTTCATCGGGCCCTTCTTCACCGTCCACTACGGCATGTTCTGCTTCGTGCACGGTATATTCCTCGCGGCCTTTTCCGCCATCAGCCAGGGTTCAGATGACGCTCCTTTCATGGATCCTGTCAGCCTCATCCAGTTCGCGCTCGGCACCGGTGCCCATATGGCCCTCTTTGCGGCCGTTATTGTCGCCCTTCAATTGTTCCTGTTCTTCCGCGACTTCATTGCCCGGGGCGAGTGGCGCGAGAGCGATGTCATGGTGGAAATGACCAGACCCTACGGCCGCGTCGTGGTGTTGCATATCGCGCTATTTGTGGGCTTCGGCGTGATGATTGCGCTTGGCCAGCCGATGCTCGGCGTGCTCGGCCTGATCGCGCTCAAGGCTCTGTGGGGGATGTATCAGGCGCATCGCCGGCATATTCAACCGCAGCTCGAATCGGTTGAAAAAGTTGACGAGCCGTCACCAATTTGATTGCTGGTGATTCAAGGCGCAAGGAGACGGCATGACAACGATAGCCAAGGCGAGCGGGTCGGGGGGCAAACGCGCCCTCACCAAGGCGGCTAACCGCCAGGCCATACTGGCAGCGGCCCGCCAGGTGTTCGCCCGCATTGGCTTCGACGCGACCACGGTCCGCGACATCATCCGCGAGACCGATCTCGCCGCAGGCACGTTCTACAACTACTTCCGGTCCAAGGAGGAAGTCTTCGAGGCGATCGCAGGCGAAAGCGCCCGGCGGTTCCGGCCGATGCTGCAGACGGTACGTGAGGAAGCGCGCTCCTTTGAGGACTATATCCGCGCGGCCTACAAGGCGTATTTCAGCTTCCTGAAGTCTGAGAATGAAGAAGCCTTTCGCAGGGGCGAGCCGCACATGGCGCTGATCGGCGTGCGCGTCGACACACCCGAGATGCACGCCATCTTCGACGAAATCCGCCAGGACCTCGAAGAGGTTGCCCGCAACGCCGACATTTCACTGGAGGACTCCGAATTCCTCACTGCCGCCGCGATAGGGATTGCGCGTGAACTCGGGGACCATATGCTGCAGCGCAGGCCCGTCGATGTCGATGGCGCGGCCAAGTTTGCGACGACGCTCTTGCTGGACGGGCTGAAGGCATTGGCAACACAATCGACACGATAGGGAGATGGCGCGATGAGCCTTCAGGTCACCATTGCGAAACTGCTGCTCAAGCTGCCTGGAAATCTGCTGGTCAAGCTGAGTGGGGGCAAGCCGGTCGAGATCAACGGACGCGTTCTTGATCCGCAATTCCAGTTCATTGCACATGGCGCTGCCAGCCAACCGCCCATGTCGTCCCTGTCGCCTCAGGATGCGCGCGCGGCCTCGGCGGCGGGCCTTGCCATGTTCACCGAAGCGCCCGAGCCGGGCGTGTCTTTCCACGATGACGAGATCCCGTCCCGGAACCGGCACAAGATTCCTGTCCGTATCTACCGGCCGGACAATCAGGACCCGGCCGCGCCGGTCATGGTGTATTACCATTTCGGCGGCGGGGTGATCGGTGATCTGGATACCTGCCACGTCTTCTGCTCCATCCTCGCAAAGCGCGTTCGTTGCCCGATCCTGTCGGTCGATTACCGGCTGGCGCCCGAGCACAAGTTTCCAGCCGGTCTCAACGATGCCATCGACGCGTATGAGTGGGCGCTGCGCAATGGCGAGAAGCTGGGCGCGCCGTCCGGCATCGCAACGATTGGCGGTGACAGTATGGGCGGCAATTTCACGGCGATTGTCGCGCAGGAAATGATGCGTGAGCGCAAGCCGCTTCCGCTGCTTCAGCTGCTCATCTATCCGGCGACCGAACTCGAGAACGAGTTTCCATCCTACACGGCGTTCGGGGAGGCTTATCCGCTGTCTGCCGACACGATGCGCTGGTTCATGGATCAGTACCTGCCAGAGGGCCAGAACCGGGCCGATGTCCGGCTTTCGCCTGCCCGGGAGACGCGGCTGGAGGACTTGCCGACTGCGATCGTGGTGACAGCCGGCTTCGACCCGCTCGTCGATGATGGCGCAGCCTATGCAGAGCTCCTGCGCCGGTCAGGCGTTGATGTGACCTTCAAATGCTATGACAGCCTCGCGCACGGCTTCACCGCCTTTACCGGCGTCGTGAAGGCAGCGCGCAAGGCTTGTGAGGAGATCGCTGGCATGGTGGCTGAGGCCTATGCCGGTTTCGACCTCAAGGACGACTAGGCCGCATAAGCGGCCAAGGCCAGCAGGGCGACAAAACAGATATATAAAGTTCGCATGGGGTGGTTTCCGGATTTCCTGAAGTCATAACGCGCGGGGCGACGATCAGGTTTCCTCTATCAGGCCCGGATAATTGTTCCGGACATTGCCGACCTCAGGCCCGACTGGCCAGACATGCATGTCTTCAGACGGGAACGGCTCAAAAAGGTCCTCCACCTTGCGACTGTCGGTGTCGAGCCAGCGGTCAAAGTCCGACGGGTGCAGGATGACCGGCATCCGGCTGTGAATCCCGGCTGTTGCGTCGTTGGCTTGAGTCGTCAGGATGGTGAAGCTGTGCAGTTCAGACCCGTCGATATGCGCGACGTCATATAGCCCGGCGAAGCAGAAATGACGCCGGTTGCGCAAGCCGATGGCAAACGGTGTCTTTGCGCCGGGCCGTCCGGTCCACTCATAATAGCCGCTGGCCGGCACGAGGCAGCGATGGTGGCGGAACGCGCCGCGGAAGACCGGTTTCTCCGCAACCGTCTCGCATTTCGCATTGAAGGTGGTGAAGGATTTCTCCTTCAGCGGTTTCTTCCACCAGGAGGGCACCAGGCCCCACAGGGCAGGGGCCAGTTCGGCGGGGCCTTCACGGGTGAGCCGGATGATCGGCTGGTAGGAGCCTGGCGCGGCATTATAGGTGGCTTCGGGCGGGTCGGTTTCGTCCGGCGGAATGAGATTCAGCCAGGCCTGGAAGTCGGCCCAGGTCACGCCATGCCTGAAGAATCGCCCGCACATGAATTCTTTTTAAACGAGATGTTCATTCACGAAAACGTTGCGGAACGGTAAGAACGCCCAAGCGTTCAAAGGGGCAACCTCTCCAGAATGCTGTGAGGATAAAGGAGATATCCCGAGATGAAGACATTTATGATTGGTACCGTCGCCGCAGCCATGATGCTCACGGCCTGTGAAACCGGCGGAATTTCCCAGCGCCAGGCTGTTGGCGCAGGCGCCGGCGCTATCGCCGGTGCGGGTCTTGGCACGCTGGCTGGCGGCGATGACCGCCGCAATGCCGCTATCGGTGCAGCCGTTGGCGCCATCGCTGGCGCGGCTGTCGGCACCTATATGGACAAGCAGGAGCGCGAGCTGCGCCAGCGGACCCAGAATACCGACATCCAGGTCGAACGCCGCGGCGACCAGATCGCCCTGACCATGCCGTCCAGCGTCACGTTTTCGGTCGACAGTGCGCAGCTGAAGCCGGAATTCTACCAGCCGCTCAACGAAGTTGCAGGCACGCTGGTCAACTATCCGTCGACCGCCATCGACGTTGTGGGGCATGCCTCCGCTGACGGTCCGGATGACTACAACCAGCAGCTGTCGGAACGCCGCGCCTATTCGGTGGCCAACTACCTGCAGGCGCAAGGCGTGCAGCCGGTTCGTATCAATGCCTATGGCATGGGCGAAACCCAGCCGATCGCCAGCAATGAAACGCAAGCCGGACGCGCGGCCAACCGCCGCGTCGAAATCCTGCTCAACCCGGTCACGCAGGACCAGGTGAGCTAGGGCCGTCAGGTACTGCTCAGAAAAGAGGCCGCGGAGCATGGCGCTTCGCGGCCTTTTCCATTGGGCTCAGCCTTCGGTGACGCTCGTGACCTGATAGGTCAGCGGGTCGCCCTCATGGCCAGTGACCGTGAGATATTCGCCGACGGCGAACTTGTGATCACCAAGCCGGTAGGTGGGCTCATCCGGGCCTTCGCGGTCCTCATCATAGTGGAAGAACCAATGGCTGCCGCGATGGGTCAGCCAACCGTCTGCGCGCTCATCCGGGTCAGGGTCAAACCGGACCACCGTGGCTTTCTCGCGATCCTGTCTCCAGGCCTCGAGATCCAGTGTGCCGTCGGTTTTTAGCGGGGCGTTGAGGACATAACCACGTTCGGCGTCGCCATCGGGAAACCCGGGATTGCGAGCCAGGCGCAGGACGATCTTCTTGAATGCCATAAAGAGAACCTCTCATCTGATGGTGAGACTGTCCCCACTCTAATGGTTCGTGCCAATTGTGGCTATTACGTATTCGCGCGGACAGGGGGCGTTGTGACGCTGCGCCGGTCCCGACGCTGCGCCAGACGTTCAGACAAGCCGCTCAAACAAAAAAGCCGGGGCGACAGCCCCGGCTTTCCATGAGATTTTTGCAGATATCAGGCGGCGACCTTGGCCTTCACGCCGCCCGGCGGGAAGCGGTCATAGAAGCCTTCGCCCTTGGCCGCCATATCCTTCAGGAGCTGGGGCACCTTGAAGCGCTCACCATACTTCTCTTCCATCCGGGTCGCTTCCTCGACGAAGGGCTTGATGCCCCAGATCAGGTCGACATAGGAGCAGCAGCCGCCCGTATAGGGCGCAAAGCCCCAGGCGAGGATGGAGCCGATGTCGGCATCGCGCGCATCGGTGATGACGCCTTCCTCGAAGCAGCGGGCCACCTCGATCGCCTGACGGATCAGGAAGCGGTTCTTCAGGTGCTGCTTCAGCTCCGGCGGGCATTCGTCCACCGTCACTTCGAGACGGGAGTTGAGATCGGGCCAGAGCCGCTCCGGCTTGCCCTTCTCGTTATAGTCGTAGAAGCCCTTGCCCGCCTTGCGGCCAACCCGGCCCTGGTCCTCGACCAGCCAGCCGAGGAATTGGGTGCGATCATCCTTCTGGATGTCCACGCCCATGGCTTCGGCCGTGGCGCGTGTCACTTTCAGGGCGGTGTCGAGACCGACGGAGTCAGAGACTTCCAGCGGGCCCATCGGCATGCCGGACTGGCGCCCGACATTCTCGATGATGGCCGGCTTGATGCCTTCGGCCAGCATTTCCATGCCTTCGCGCGTATAGGTGCCGAAGCAGCGCGAGGTGTAGAAGCCGCGGCTGTCATTCACGGCGATCGGCGTCTTGCGGATGGCGAGGACATAGTCGATCGCCTTGGCGAGGGTCGCTTCAGAAGTCTTTTCGCCAGAGATGATCTCGACGAGGCCCATCCGCTCGACCGGCGAGAAGAAGTGGATGCCGATGAAGTTCTCGGGGCGCTTCGACGCCTTGGCGAGACCGGTGATCGGCAGGGTCGAGGTGTTGGAGCCGAAGACGGCATCCTCGCCCAGAACCTCTTCGGCCTGCTTGGTGATCTTGGCCTTCAGCTCTTCATTCTCGAAGACGGCTTCGATGACCAGGTCGGCGCCTTTGACATCGTCGTAATTATCCGTCGTCGTGATCAGGTCGAGCAGCTTGTCACCCTTTTCCTTGGTCGACTTGCCGCGCGAGATGTCCTTCTCGACGAGACGGCGGGAGTAATCCTTGCCCTTCTCGGCGTTCTCCTTGGAGACGTCGACAAGCACGGTCGGGATGCCGGCCTTGGCCTGGACATAGGCGATGCCTGCGCCCATCAGGCCGGCACCGATGACCGCGATCTTCTTGAACTCTGTCTTCGGATAGCCGTCAGGACGATTGCCGCCCTTGGACAGGGCCTGCGTCGACAGGAAGAGCGAGCGGATCATCGCCTTGGCTTCCGGGCGAGACTGGGTGTTGATGAAGTAGCGCGTCTCGATCCTGAGGCCCGCATCGATCGGCACCTGGATGCCTTCATAGACACAGGAGAGGATGTTCTTCTGGGCCGGGAAGTTGCCATAGGTCTTGGCGTGCAGCATGGCGTTGGCCATGGTCATGACCTGGCCGGCACCCGGAGAGCGGTGCGGAACGCCGCCCGGGACCTTGTAGCCCTTCTCATCCCATGGCGCCTTCGCGTTCGGGTTTGCCTTGACCCAGGCCTTGGCGCGCTCGACGACGTCGGCGCCGGGAGCGAGTTCGTTGATCACTCCCATCGCCTTGCCCTTTTCGGCATCGAAGCTCTCGCCCTGAAGGATCAGGGGCAGGGCCGCCTGAACGCCGACAAGGCGCGGCAGGCGCTGCGTGCCGCCAGCCCCTGGCAGGAGCCCGATCTTCGCTTCCGGCAGGCCGAATTGTTGTTTCGGATTGTCGTTCGCGGCCACACGGTAGTGGCAGGCAAGCGCGACTTCGAGACCGCCGCCGAGGGCGAGGCCATTCAGGGCGCAGGCGACAGGTTTGCCGCAGGTCTCCAGTTCGCGAAGCGTCTTGTTCAGGGAGAAGCCCTGCTCGAAGCGGGCTTTCAGTTTCTCGTCCTCGGACATGGAGCCGCCATCGGAAGCGCCGGCCCGGTTGCCCATCTCGCCAAGGTCTGCGCCAGCGCAGAAGCCGGACGGCTTGCCCGAAGAGATCACAAGGCCCTTGATCGCGTCATTGCTGGCGACCTCTTTCGAGATCGCGATGATATCTGCGACGGCCTGGCCGGTCAGCGTGTTCATGCTGCGGCCTGGCACATCGAACACGGCATGCGCGATGCCGTCGCCATCAATGTCGAATTTGAATGTTTCGAGTTTCATTGTCTTTCGTCCTGTTGGAAGTCAGCCCGCATCAGGGCCGCCCTCATCCGTCTTGTCTTCAGATTCAGTCTTCATCCGCGCCTCGCCGAAGACCGGCGAAAGCGCGAGGCCGATCGGGAGGCCGAGGCCGATAAAGGCCATGTTCCCGAGCGCAGCGCCGAACGCTGCGCCGAGAGCAATGCCGACGGCGATGCCGATCGGCAGGCCCCTCTCGAAGGCCTCGTCAGCCATCAGACCCGCTCAATGATCGTGGCGGTGCCCATGCCAGCGCCGACGCACAGCGTGACGAGCGCGGTTTCCTTGTCGGCGCGCTCCAGTTCGTCGACCATGGTGCCGAGCAGCATGCCGCCGGTCGCACCCAGCGGGTGACCGAAGGCGATGGCGCCGCCATTGACGTTCATCTTCTCGTGCGGAATGCCGAGCAGGTGCATCATGAGCATCGGCACGGAGGCGAACGCCTCGTTCAGCTCATAGAGGTCGATATCGCCGACATCCATGCCGGCCTTCTTCAGCGCTTTCAGGGACACAGCCGTCGGGCCGGTCAGCATGATGGCCGGCTCGGAGCCGATCGAGGCCATCGCCTTGATGCGCGCCCGCGGCTTGAGGCCGAGCTTCTCGCCCATTTCCTTCGAGCCGAAGAGAACCGCCGAGGCGCCGTCCACGATACCCGACGAGTTGCCGGCATGGTGCACGTGGTCGATCTTTTCCAGCTCAGGATAGCGCTGCTTGATGACTTCATCGAAACCCATGCCGCCCATGCCCGCGAAAGACGGGTTCAGGCCGGCCAGCGACTGCATGTCCGCATCCGGACGCATATGCTCGTCATGATCAAGGATGACGGCGCCCATCTGGTCCTTCACCGGGACGATGGATTTGCTGAAACGGTTTTCCTTCCAGGCTTTCGCGGCGCGCTTCTGGCTCTCGATTGCATAGCCGTCGACATCGTCGCGCGAGAAACCCCACTTGGTCGCGATCGTGTCCGCGCCAACACCTTGCGGGGCGAAATAGGATTTGAGCGCGATCGACGGGTCGGAGGACCAGGCGCCGCCGGCTGCGCCCATCGGCACGCGCGACATGCTCTCGACACCGCCGCCAATCGCCATGTCAGCCTCGCCAGTCATGACCTTGGCCGCCGCCATGTTGCAGGCCTCAAGGCCTGAGGCACAGAAGCGGTCGATCTGCACGCCCGCGGTGGTTTCGGCATACTCGGCGTTCAGCACCGCGATCCGGGCGATATCGCCGCCCTGCTCGCCAACCGGCGACACGCAGCCGAGGACCACATCGTCGACATTCGAGGTGTCGAGTTCGTTGCGGTCGCGGATGGCTTGCAGCGCCTGGGTCGCCAGCGAAAGCGAGGTGATTTCGTGCAGAGAGCCGGAGCTCTTGCCCTTGCCACGCGGGGTGCGCACGGCGTCGTAAATATAGGCTTCAGTCATTTCAGGGGCTCCTTTCGGGGGGAATTTCGTGTCTGGCGAGTGACGCTACATCGTCCTTGCGATCAGCATTTTCATGACTTCATTCGCGCCGCCATAGATGCGCTGGACGCGGGCGTCGGCATACATCTGGCCGATCGGGTATTCGTCCATATAGCCATAGCCGCCATGCAGCTGCAGGCACTCGTCGATGATCTTGCACTGCAGGTCGCTGATCCAGTATTTCGACATGGACGCGGTCGCTGCGTCCAGCTTGCCCTGGATGAGCAGCTCTGTGCAGTGGTCGGCGAAGACCTTCGCGATGGTTGCTTCGGTCTTGCATTCGGCGAGCTTGAACTGGGTGTTCTGGAAGTCCCAGATCGTGCCGCCAAAAGCCTTGCGCTGCTTGACGTATTCGACCGTTTCCTTGATGGCGCGCTCAATCATGCCGACGCCCTGGAGGCCGATCACGTGGCGCTCCTGCGGCAGTTTCTGCATCAGCTGAACGAAGCCCTGGCCTTCCTCGACGCCGAGAAGGTTCGATGTCGGCACGCGAACGTCATTGAAGAAAAGCTCTGACGTGTCGGCGGCCTTCTGGCCGATCTTTTCGAGATTGCGGCCGCGTTCGAAGCCTTCGACCTCGTCGGTCTCGACCACAATGAGCGAGATGCCCTTGGCGCCCTTGGTCGGATCGGTCTTGGCAACGGTGACGATCAGGTTTGCTGTCTGGCCGTTGGAAATGAAGGTCTTCTGGCCGTTGATGACGTAATGGTTGCCATCCTTCTTCGCGGTCGTCTTGACCGCCTGCAGGTCGGACCCGGTGCCGGGCTCGGTCATCGCGATCGCGGCGATCAGCTCACCGGAGGCCAGCTTCGGCAGCCACTTTTTCTTCTGCTCTTCAGAGCCGAACGTTTCGATGTAAGGCGCGATGATGGCGTTGTGCAGCGTGATGCCGAAGCCGTCGATGCCCTGCCATTGCTGCTGTTCGATGATGACGGCCTCATGGCGGAAATCGCCGCCAGCGCCGCCATACTCGTCGGACACTGATGCGCAGAGGAGGCCGGCTTCACCCGCCTTCTTCCACATCTCGCGCGGGACGTAGCCCTGCTTGCGCCAGTCCTCGACATGCGGCTTGCATTCGCGCTCGAAAAACTGACCGACAGCGTCGGAAAAGATCGAGATTTCCTCGTCCTGGCGCCATTTTGCTGGTGGTACATCGAGCACATTTTGCATCTGGTCATCTCCCTGATCGCGATCGGCGACAAGTTGTCGTTTACGTTCACGTCAACATATAAAGCCCACGCTTCTGTGGCGCGAGTCCTCACGCAACGTCATGTTGCAGTGTGTCAGATGGGCGGCAGGCCGGGCCCGCCGCCCAACAACCATTCCGGTTAGAACCGCTCGGCGTCGAGCGCCATGAGCGGGTCCGCGCCGGTCTTGAGCTTGGCAAGATGGGCTGCCGTTTCCGGCAGGATCCGGCTGATATAGTAGCGCCCGGTGACCAGCTTGTCGTCATAATACGGGTCCGAGCCGCGCTTTTCCACCGCCGTCTTGGCCATCTTCGCCCACATATAGGCGAGCGCCGTCAGGCCGAAGAGGTGGAGATAGTCGGTCGAAGCGGCGCCGGCATTGTTGAAGTTGCTCATGCCGTTCTGCATCAGCCAGGTCGTGCCATCCTGCAGCTTGGCCTTCGCATCCTTCAGCCCCTCGATGAACGGCGCGAGGTCTTCATTGTCTTCATTGGCGCCGATGAAATCGTCAATCTCGGCGAAGAAGGTGAAGACGGCCCGCCCGCCATTGGCGGCCAGCTTGCGGCCGACCAGGTCGAGCGCCTGGATGCCGTTCGTGCCTTCATAGATGAGGGTAATGCGCACATCGCGGACGAATTGCTCCATGCCCCATTCGCGCGTGAAGCCAGAGCCGCCGTGCAGCTGCAGGGCATCATTGCAGGCTTTCAGGCCGCGATCGGTCAGGAAGGCTTTCACCACAGGCGTCATCAGCGCCATGTAGTCGCCCGCCTTCTCGCGGACTTTTTCGTCCGGGGACTGGTGCAGCAGGTCGCCATGCAGCGCCGTCCAGTAGGTGAACAGGCGGGCGCCTTCGATGAAGGCCTTGCAGTCCAGCAGCATGCGGCGGACGTCCGGGTGCACGATGATCGGATCGGCAGGCTTGTCGGGTGCCTTCGGGCCGGTCAGCGAGCGGCTCTGCAGGCGGTCATTCGCGAAGTCTACCGCGTTCTGGTAGGCGACTTCCGCCTGCGCCAGGCCCTGCAGGCCGACGCCCAGGCGCGCCTCGTTCATCATGATGAACATGGTGCGCATGCCCTTGTGCTCTTCACCGACCAGCCAGCCAGTCGCTTCGTCATAGTTCATGACGCAGGTGGCATTGCCGTGAATGCCCATCTTTTCCTCAAGCCCGCCGCAGGACACGGCATTGCGCTCACCCAGTGAGCCGTCGTCATTGACGATGTATTTCGGCACGACGAAGAGCGAGATGCCCTTGATGCCTTCCGGCGCGCCCTCGATCCGGGCCAGGACGAGGTGAATGATATTGTCGGTCAGGTCCTGTTCGCCGCCGGAAATCCAGATCTTCTGGCCAGTAATCTTGTAGGAGCCGTCGGATTGCGGAACGGCCTTGGTCTTGATGAGGCCAAGATCGGTGCCGCACTGGGGCTCGGTCAGGTTCATCGTGCCGGCCCATTCGCCAGAGGCCATTTTCGGACCGTACTTGGCTTTCTGCTCATCGGACCCGCCGGCCATCAGGGCTTCATAGGCGCCCGATGTCAGACCCGGGTACATGCCGAACGCCATGTTTGCGGACGACACCATTTCGCTGAGGGCGATTGCCAGGAGGCGCGGCAGGCCTTGCCCGCCATGCTCCAGCGACTTCGAGAGCAGCGGCCAGCCATTCTCGACGAACTGCTTGTAGGCGTCCGGAAAGCCGTCCGGCGTTTTCACCGAAGCGTCGTCATTGCGCACGCAGCCCTGCTGGTCGCCGACGCTGTTCAGCGGGAAAAGCACTTCCTTGGCGAACTTGCCGCCTTCTTCGAGGATCTGGTCGATGATATCGGGCGTCGCCTCGGAGAAGCCTTCGAGGTTCGAGTAGTTTTGCAGCGACAGCACATCATGGAAGATGAACTGCATATCGCGCACAGGCGCATCATATCGCGGCATGGAATATCCCCTGAAATAGCATTTGGCGGCGCTTCACTAACAGGTGAAACGCCGCACTGTCAGCCCCGACGGGGCATGAATAATTGAGTGGGCTCAGGCTTCGTCGAGCTGCTTGCGGGCGACCGCATCATAGGCAGCGACATTCTCGGCATCATCGGAAGTTGGCCCGACATTGGACAGGTCCTGCTCAAGCCATTCGATGCCCTTGCGAAGCTCTACAAGGGCGACCTCGATATCTTCGCGCTGGTCCTCGAACTCCTGGACCTGCTTGCGGAATTTCTCGAGCGTCTTGCGCTTCTGGGCGCGCTGATTGTCGCCCAGGCCGTAAAGGTCGAGGATTTCGCGGATGTCGGCAAGTGGCAGGCCGAGACGCTTCATTCTCACGATGATCGTGACGCGGGCGCGATCGCGATGAGAGTAGACGCGGGTCATGCCATCCCGTGCGGGGTGCAGCATGTCCTTGTCTTCATAGAAGCGGAGGGCGCGAGGCGTGATGCCGAATTCGCGGGCGAGTTCCGAGATCGTGTAGGTGCGGCTCTCGGCGATGGAAAGGGAAGCTGTATCTGGCATGATTGCGAATAATACGCGCCTTTACGCGAACGTCAACGTCATCTTTCCCTTTGCGTAAAAGTAATGTGGAATCCGGGGACTCCGCGCCCGGGATGAAGCGGTCCTTGCAACTCTGTGAATAATTCCGGCAGCGCAGTTTACCTTTTTAACGGGGTTTTAAGACGAAGCTTACCATTCACGTAATGATAAGGTGGCGAGGGGCTGCCTGCCGGTCACTCACGGCCTGTCTTGGAGTGGAGCGCTTAGCATGTCGAATTATGGTCCCTGGAGCGTCAAGGGAATCGACCAGCGAGCCCGCGAAGCGGCGCGCGAAGCAGCCCGCGAGGAAGGCCTCACCATTGGCGAATATATCAATCGCATGCTGCTTGAGGAAACCGACGAGGACGCGCCGTCCATGCGCGATTATCGCGAACCGAGATATCCCCGCGCCGTCGAGGAACTGGCGCCAGAGCCACGCCGCCCACAACAGGGCCGCGGAACATTCGACCAGCTGATTGCGCGCCTCGAAGCGGTCGAAGCGCGGTCCACGCTCGCGCTGACGGGCATTGACCAGTCCATCGTTGGGCTGGTCGCGCGCCTGAACAAGACGGATGCGAAGTCCGACCGGGTCGCCGAGAATGTCGATGCCTTCATCGAGGATCTGCGCACGACGTATGAGCAGCTCCAGGAAAAGGTCGAGGCGCTTGAGGAAGACGATACCGGCGCGCGCAATCTTGAATCGCTGAAATCGCTGGAAAAGGCGCTCGGCGAACTGGCCAGCCATATCAACGAGCAGAACGAGCGCCGCAAGAACGAAAACCAGGACATTCGCGGCCAGGTCAAATCCGACCTTGAAGACGTGAAGAACCGTGTATCGGGTATGGAGAAGCGCGTCGAAAGCACGCTGGCCGACACGTCCCGGCGGATCGAGGAAGCCCTGGAGCAGGCCGAGGCCTGGTCGGAGAAATCCTCACGCAAACTCAATGAGCGGGTGTCCGAGGTCGAAAGCACGGTTGCGTCGAAACTGTCGCGGCTGGACCAGTTCGACGAGCGCATGGGCGCGGTCGAAGGCGACGTTGCCGGTGCGCTGAGCTCCATCGAGGCTGTGATGACCCGCATGCAGGACCGCCTGCATCGCGCCGAAACGGCAACCAATACCGCGCTCGAGGGGCTTGAGCAGACCTTCAACCGGCTGGACCAGCGCATCAACGAACTTGCCGAGCATGCTTCACCGGAAGCGGCCGCCGAGCTCAAGGCGCAGTTTGAGTCGCGCTTCGAAGGCCTTGCGAGCGAGCTGCGCTCGTCGGTCGAGTCGGCCCGCGAGTCGCTGGCCCGAGAGATCGAGGAAGCAGCTGCATCTGCCGATCCGGAAAAACTGGGGGCGCTTGAAGAAAGTGTCGACGGGCTTCAGAAGCGCGTCGCCGCCAGCGAGGAACGCTCCAGCCGCGCCCTTGAAGGCATGACCAACCAGGTCAGCCGGATTTCGACCTCCCTCGACCGACGCCTGCGCGACGTGGAAGCGCGCGACCCGGGTGAGGCTGTCGAGACCGTGCGCGCGGACATGGAAAAGCTGACCCAGGAGGTCAGCGACCGCTTCGAGCAGTTCGACTCGCAGAATGACGAAGTGATCAACAAGATTACCGAACAGATGCAGGCGCTTGCTGACCAGTTCGAGTCGCGCGTTGATGAAAGCGAACAGCGCAGCGCCAACGCGATCGAGCAGGTTGGCGAACAGGTTGCCAATGTCGCCCAGCGTCTGCAGGCGCGCCAGGAACGGGCGTTCACGCAGCTTCAGGAATCGATGGAACAGGCGCGCAAGCAGCAAAGCATGCGCCTGTCCGACGCGCTGACCGGCGTGTCTGACCGTATCGAGAAGATGCAGCAGCAGCAGGCGTCGGCCATGTCGCCCGTGCAGAAGGCGATTGCATCCCTCGCGACGCGCCTCGAGGCGCTGGAAGATTTCACGGCCCCGCCGCATGCTCAACCTGCCCGGGCTGACTCTGAACCGGACTTTCCCGGGCCGGATTATGATGGCTTTGCCGATGAGCCAGACACGTCAAACGATCTGACTTTCGATGAAAAGGGGCACGAGCCCAGCGACCTCGAAATGCTGGTTGCTGAAATCGAGGATGAGGCGCCGGCGGCAGAAGCGGATGCTGGCGATGACATCTTCGAAATCGAGATCGACGAATCCGGTCTCGAGGACGACGAGGACGCCGCCTTCGAGGCCGGCATTCCCGATATCTCCGAAGTCGACGAGCCATCGGACGCGGTCGAGACAGAATCCGACTTGCTGGAGACGCTGGAAATCGATGACGGTGATGAGCCTGTCGAAATTGCCGATCCGGACGCCGACCCGCTCTCTGAGCTTTCGTCCTGGGATGATGGGGCCGATGAGGCCCGTGACAGCGACATATTTGGCGAGGATGATCCCGGCGACCTGCTGGAGGCCGGCGAAGACAGCGAGCCCGAGACCGACCTAGAGGCCGATGAAGAGACCCTGGCCGACGCTGAGGAAGAGGCACCCCTCCAGGAAGATCCAGAGGCGATGGACTATCTGTCCCGCGCCCGCAAGGCTGCAATGTCCGCCACCGCCGAGTCCCGTCGTGGCAAGGTCAATACAGGCAAGCGTGGCAAGTCCCGCGTGCCTCTGGTTGCGGCCGTTTCCGTAATCGCTCTGGCGACCGCCGCAGCGGGTACTTTCGTTACGCTGCGTGGCCTGCAGCAGGACGCCGACCGTCCGGTCGTGCAGTCCACGACGCCGGTGCATGCCGAGCCGACATCAGCGGATGCCGCCCCGGAAGAAACGTCCGCCCCCGAAGAGACTGCAGCCGCGCCAGTGATCGAACCACTCGATTCGAGCGAGCTGGCATCCCTGTCACCCGAAGACGAGGCCGCGGTCGAAAGCGAGCTGTTTGAGGAGCCGGCGGACAGCCCCGCGCCGCAAGCATTGCAGCCAGTCGTCGATTATGCGGCCCTGCCGAGGATTCCGCAGACGCCAACCCTCGAATCCGCGGCGTCGACAGGCGATCCGGTCGCCCAGCTGATCCTTGGCGAACAACGCCTTGATGCCGGTGACTATACGAGTGGCCCGAGCCTGGTGCGACGGGCGGCCGAAGCCGGCGAGCCTGCCGCCCAGTATCGCCTGGCCAAGCTGCATGAGCGCGGCCTTGGCGTGCCGAAGGATCTCGAAGCCGCCCGCCAATGGACCGAACGCGCCGCCGAGGGCGGCAACGTCAAGGCGATGCACGACCTCGCCGTCTACTATGCCGAAGGCGAAGGCGGCCAGCAGAGCTATGCCGCCGCCGCTGAATGGTTCCGCAAGGCTGCCGATTACGGCCTGACAGACAGCCAGTACAACCTCGCCGTCCTTTACGAAGCCGGGCTCGGCATTTCGCCCAGCCGGACAGAAGCGCTTTACTGGTATGAAGTCGCGAACGCGCAGGGCGATAGCGGCGCCATCGAGAAAGTGGAAGAGCTGCGCGCAGGGCTCTCGCTTGATGCCGCCCAGCAGGCCCAGCGCCGTGCGGCGAGCTGGAGCCCCGCCGAGCCGTCAGCCCGTCCGAATGGCCGTTTCGGCTTGCAGGCCTGGCAGGGCAGTTCGGCCGAGCAGGTCCGCTCGGTCCAGACGGTGCTTGGTGCCCTTGGTTATGAGGCCGGGCCCGCCGATGGTGTCATGGGTGCCGGCACGAGCAGCGCAATTGCCGCCTATCAGCGCGATGCCGGTCTGCCGGCCACAGGTTCGATCACGCCGGAACTGGTGAGCAGCCTCAACAACACGGTCGAGGGCGCCAGCCAGGGCGGCTAGACCTACTGCAAGGCGGTCCGGGCACCATAGGCCAGCCGCCGCCAGATCACATACAGTCCGACCAGCGTGGTCATGACTGCCAGCCCATGCAGGCCGGTGCGTTCCCAGTTATTGAGCGCAATACCGGCAAGGCCCCAGCCGAGCGCCACGAAGAACCAGAGGCTGCGGCTGATCCGGGTTGCGAAAAGCCAGGCCAGCAGCGCGGCCGGAACGAGCGCAAACCAGAGCGAGATCCAGACATGGTCTGTCGGCGCCAGCCCTATCAGCAGGCGCGCGACACGCGGGATCGATATGGAGATGGCAACTGCCGCCCAGCCGGACAGCAGGCCCGTCAGGGCGCAGGCGACCAGCCGCCGCGCTGTCCCGTCCCATCCGCCCATCCGGTGCAGCCGGCGTGCCGCCCACCAGGCCAGCGCGGCAATGGGCAGGAGAAGGATGAGGTTGAGAATCTCGTTGCCGATATATTGCGCGGACAGCATCCAGATGACATTGCCCGCCCCCGCGAACAGCAGAGGCTGGCCAAGACGTTCTTCCAGAAAGCTGGCCTTGAAGACGGCAAGTAGCGCAAAGATCAGGTAGAGCGTGAAGATGACGCCCCAGATCGAGAAGAACACGCCCGGCGGCAGCTCTGGCGGAATGCCTTCTTCCACGGCCTGCGCGCCGATGGTGCGGCCATGGCCGGACAAGGGCAGCAGCGGCGCCAGCCATTGCAGGATGGCGACGGCGAGCAGGAGAAGGGGCGTGCCGGACTTCATCTTGAGACCTTTGGCAAATGCGGGCGCCTCTGACCAGTTATTCCACACTTACGACCTGGCGAGGGGGTCGGGCGGCAGCATTTTTTCGAGCGTGGCGAGCTGGTCGGCCTCGCCGGCGGGCTTGTCCCACCGGATGCGATTGATCCGCGGAAAGCGCATGGCGAGGCCGGATTTGTGCCGCGGGCTGCGCTGCAGGCCTTCGAAGGCAACTTCCAGGACGAGGCCCTCCTCAGCTGATGCGGTGACTGCCCGCACAGGACCGAACCGGTCGATCGTGTTTTCCCGGACGAATTTGTCGAGCTGTTTGAGCTCCTCATCGGTAAAGCCGAAATAGGCCTTTCCGACAGGCGTCAGTTCAGGGCCGTCTGCTCCGTCTCGCCAGACGCCGAAGGTGAAGTCCGAATAGAAGCTGGATCGCCGGCCATGTCCGCGCTGGGCGTAGAGCAGCACGGCATCCACCAGGAACGGGTCGCGCTTCCACTTGTACCAGGGGCCGGTGGGCCGCCCGGCTTCGTAGAGGCTGTCCCAGCGCTTCAGCATCAGGCCTTCGATTTCCGGTGCGGGCGGTGCGTTGCGCGCGGCCTCCAGCGCATCCAGCGTCGTGACCGGCACCAGCGGCGAGAGGTCGATCCGTTCGCTTCCCGCCCGCGCAACGAAATCTTCCAGCCGGGCCCGCCGGTCGCGGAAGGGCAGGGTGCGCAGATCTTCCCCGCCGTCGACGAGGATGTCATAGGCGCGGATGAATGCCGGCCTCGTTTCCATCTGCTTCTTCGAGACCGTTTTGCGGTTGAGCCTTTGCTGCAGGTCATTGAAGGGAGCAACCTCGCCATTCGGGGCCCGGATCAGGAGTTCGCCATCAATCGCGGCATCGAAATCCATGCCGGCCAGCACATCAGGGAAGGTGTGCGAGATGTCATCGCCCGTTCGCGTGTAGATGCGCCGCGTGCCGCGCTCCGAGACGGCCTGGACCCGAATGCCGTCATACTTCCATTCGGCGGCGAAGACCTCCGGATCGATCATGGCGGGGTCGACGGCATCCGGGTCGTCGCGCTTGTCCTTGGTGACCAGCGGATGGGCCAGCATGACCGGCCTGAACGGTGCCTTGATGTCGGGCGCGGGCTTGCCAGCGGTCCCGTCCAGCCAGTCGAACAGGCTTTCATAGGGCGGCTCAAGGCCATGCCAGATCTCCTCGATCTCGCCGGCATCGACCCCGCCCATCTGGGCCAGGGCAAGCTTGGTCAGGCGGGCCGACACGCCAATGCGCAGGCCCCCGGTCACCATCTTGATGAGCGCCCAGCGGCCTTTCGGATCGAGCTGGTCGAGCCAGCCGGCGACCAGGCGCTCGCCTTCTGCACGTGTGGCATCGAGCAATGTTTCCACGATGTCCTCGATGGGCGGCACGCGGTTCGCGCCGCGCGTGCCCGGCCAGATGAGACTGACCGTCTCTGCAAGGTCGCCCACATAGTCATAGGACATGCGGAAGAGTTCAGGGTCGGATCTTGCCTCTGCGAGACGGCGGATCGAGCCGGCTTTCACGCCCGGTATGTCGAGTTCGCCGGTCAGCACCGCCAGGGCCCAGCCGCGAGCTGGATTTACTTCACTAGTGAAATAATTTACAAGGAGGTCGATCTTCCCATTGCGCGAAGGCGTCAGGATCAGTCGCTCGAGAAGGTCGGAAAAGGCCTGCATCGCAACAGAGATAGGAGATGGCGATGACAATGACAGCCGAAGATGTGCCAGCCGGTTTCGAGCGGCACTTCCGCACCTCTCCCTTCACCGATCCATGGGAGCCGCTCTTTTCAAGGCGCGAGAGCCGGAAGGTGGTCATCGGCGTGCGCCTGCGCAAAGAACACTGCAATTCGCGCGGCCTTGTCCATGGCGGCCTGATTGCCTCCCTCGCCGACAATGCCATGGGACTGAGCGCCGGCGAGGCGCTGAAGGCCGAAGGCCGGGAAAACCTCAAGGGGCTCGTCACGGTCAGTCTGGCGACGGACTATATGGGCGGCGCCCGGATTGGCAGCTGGCTGGATGTCGATACGCATTTTGTGAAGACGGGCGGTTCGCTCTGCTTTACCGACTGCCTCGTGCATGCCGATGGCGAGCCCGTTGCACGCGCCAGTGCGAGCTTCAAGATCCTGAAGTAAGGCTGTCATTATAGCTGTGCAGCCGTTTCATTGTGACTTGGTGAAGCCTGTCACGTCGAGTTTGCCATCGGGTGTTTCGGACACTTCGACATCGTATATGGCGCGCGCTTCAGGCGAGCCGGTCATCTCGACATGGACCTGGTAGACGGCTGGGCTGGTGCCGGTCTGTTCGACATTCGCGAAATCGACAAGCGCGCGCGTCGGATGGCGCTCATAGACAGCATCAAGGGCGACGCTCCGGGCGCCGAAGGCTGAAATCTCCTGAGGTTCGACCTGCAAAGCCTGTGGATCGGACTCCACGCAGGTGGCGCCATGGCAGGCGGCCAGCATCAATCCTCCCAGCCCCGAAATCAGCATGGCACGCATGGCGGCCTCCTTCATTTGCGGGTTGCGGGACTATGCGCCTGATCGCCGGGCGGTGCAAATGCCTATTCGAAGGCGTCTTCCTCATAGCCAACCAGGCGCAGCGGCCTCGCCTTGCGGCCCTGAAGCTCCGCCCAGCGGACCAGTGCATCCTCGCGGCCATGCGTGATCCAGAGTTCCTCCGGATCGACCTCTCGGACCGTGTCCGTGAGCTCGTCCCAGTCGGCATGGTCGGAAATGATCAGTGGCAGTTCGACGCCCGATTGCTTGGCGCGCTGTCGCACGCCCATCCAGCCGCTGGCGAAGCAGGGCAGCGGATCGGGGAAACGCCGGCCCCACCGATCATGGAAGGAGGCGGGCGGGCCGAGCACGATCTGGCCGCGAAACCGCTCCTGCGCGCCGCGTTCGCTGGTGTCGAGGGTCGCGGTTTCCAGCGGGCCGAGATCGATGCCGTGCTCTTCATAGAGCTTGCACAGCTTTTCCAGCGCGCCGTGGATATACAGCGTTTCGTGATAGCCCGCTTCGCGCAGCAGCTTTATGACGCGCTGCGCCTTGCCGAGCGCATAGACGCCGACGAGGTGGGTTCGGTCTGGCGATGCGCGCACGCTGGCGAGCAGCTTGGCGATTTCCTGGTCGCTGTCGGGATGGCGGAAGACGGGCAGGCCGAAGGTCGCTTCGGAAATGAAGACATGCGTGCCGGGGACAGGCTCGAACGCCCTGCAGGTCGGGTCGCGGCGGCGCTTATAGTCGCCCGTGCAGACCATGCGCAGGCCCTTCCATTCCACGACGACCTGCGCTGAACCCAGCACATGACCGGCCGGCGACAGCCAGACGGTCACGCCATTGATCTCGACCGTCTCACCATATTCAAGCGGCTGGGTCGCCCCGGCAAAGCCTTCGCCATAGCGCGACGCCATGATGGCCAGCGTTTCAGGCGTTGCGAGGACATGGGCGTGGCCCGCGCGGGCATGGTCGGCATGACCATGGGTGACGACGGCCCGGTCGACCGCGCCGCGCACCGGGTCGATATAGAAATCGCCTGGCGGGCAGTAGAGGCCCTTTGGGGTTGGCTTGAGCAGCAGGTCCGGTCGGATCATGGCTTTTCATATAGGGCTGCGCGTGCGGATTGGGACTGCCATGTTTCTGCCTTTTCCGCATGTGAGAGAGTCGCGTGTCTAAGCGCCGGCAGAACGCGCCGGTGAAGAACCAGGGAGCCCTTTATGCGTTGGACCGTCCTCAGCGCGCTTGTCGGCGTGCTTGCCTTTCCCTCAATAGCGACTGCACAGGAAGGCGGCGAGACCGAGATCATGCAGAAGGCGCTGGCCGCCGGTTACAAGGCGCTGTTCACCTGCTCGGCGACTTTTACCGCTGACCAGTCCCGTGCCGAGATCGACTTCAACGAGCTCGACGGAATCTATACCGACTACCGTGAGCCGATGCGGACCGTGTCCGAGGCCAAGATCAATGATCGCCAGCGCAGCGTCGCGGTGCGCTACAAGAAGGGCGAACCGCCGCGTATCGCCGTCTGGCGCTCCGGGTTTGGCTGCTCCCTGTTGCCGATTGGTGCTGACCCCTCGGCGTCCGACTGGCTGCCGCGCTTTTCCGGAGAAGTATCGCGCCTGCAACGGGATGTTTCCACGGCCATTGGCTCGGACGTGAAGCTGATCGATACGTCCTTCTACCAGCAGCGTACCGAGCCGTCGGTCAGTTTCGCTTTCGACGGCCAGACCTATGGCCGAGGCACGCGCACCAGTGCGGTTGTCATTGTCAAGGACGGTCAGCTCGTTGCGGAACGCTATGCGCGCGGCATCGACGCGACCACGCCGCAGCGGACCTGGTCGGTCGCGAAGTCACTCACGGCAACCATCATCGGCGCGGCCCTCGAGCAGGGCATCATGGATCTGGACTATCCAGCGCTCGTGAAAGCCTGGACAGCCGGGGGCGATCCGCGCCGCGAGATCACGCTGCGCGACGTACTTCAGATGGCCAGCGGCCTGGATTCCGGGGTGACAGGCAGCCGGACCGACCGGACCTATTTCGGCGGTGCGCGCGTCATTGATACTGCGCTCGTCAACCCGCTCGAAATAACGCCGGGCGAGCGGTTCAAATACGCCAACTACGATACGCTGGCAGCCATGCGCGGCCTGCGCGAGGCGATGGATGACGACCAGCGCTACTGGCGCTTTCCCTATACCGACCTGCTGTGGAAGATCGGCGCGCTCAACACGACGCTTGAGACCGATTGGGGCGGTGATTTTGTTTCTTCCAGCCAGGTCTGGATGACGGCCCGCGACATGGCCCGCCTCGGACAGCTCTACCTGCAGGACGGGGTGTGGGCGGGCGAGCGCATCCTGAAGGAAGGCTGGGTCGATTTCGTCTCCAGCCCGGGCCCGGCACAACCGGACAGGACCGATCCGGACTCGCTTGGCTACGGCGGCAGTTTCTGGCTGCTAGACCGGTTCGACGGCATTCCCAGCGATACATATGCCGGGATCGGCAATCGCGGCCAGTACATGGTGATCGTCCCGTCGCATGGGCTTGTCATTGTCCGCCGCGGCTTCGACACGGCCGATGGCGGGCGCTTCGACATCGTCGCTTTCACTCGCGATGTCATTGCCGGCATCGACCAGGGCCAGACCGACATGCTCGACGCGCAGATGCAGGCTTCCCAAGCCGAAGCCGAGTATAACGACTAGGGCATCGTGACCGGGTCGAGCAGTTTCGTGATCCGCTGGGTCACGCTCTGGCTGAAGGCCTGCATCATGGCAGAGCCGGACACGTCCATCTGCATGGCTTCGAGATAGGTGCGCCCGTCCGGCGCCCGCACGCAGGTCGCGTCGAGCTGGAACGAATTGATCTTTGCGATCATGGCCGGCTTGAACGGTTTGGGCAGGGACATGCTGAAGGACAGAACCTGCCCATCCGCCTTGCTGAGCGTGGCACTGGCTTTGACCTTCTTGAGGATCTTGCGCTCCATGTCGTCCGACTCTTCGTCTGGCACAGGCGTAAAGGCGAACTGGACCGTGTCGTCGGTTTCCTCCACCCGGCGGGCGGTTGCAGGAATCTGCGCAGCGAGGTCATCGCAGAAAATATCGCCGGTCACCTCGGAATCGATGGATGTCATCGTATCGCGAAAGTCGTCGTCCCATTCGCTTTCGTCGGGGGTGTAGATCGTGATCCGCTGGCCTTCAGGCTGGCTTGGATCGACTTTGCCGGTCGCATGCATCTCGCCGTCGGAATACTCCATCTCATAGGCGTAGAGCGGGCCGGCCGCCCCCGTCGATGCGTGCGCCTGTTCGATCAGCGGGTCGGCCGCGGCAGGAAAGGCGAACAGGACGGCGATGGATGCGAGCAGGACCTGGTGGTGCATGGCTGTCTCCCGATCTGGAGACGCTATAAAAGCCAAGCCAGGCTGAAAGTCATGTGAACAAGATGCAGGAATTGGTCCGAGGCGCTATCTAGGTAGATATGCCCGACCAGCCGCCCCCCAGCTTGTTGCCCGAAGTCTTCTCCGACTGGTTCGCCGGGCGGGGCTGGACGCCGCGTGCCCATCAGCTTGCCCTGACAGAAACAGCCCTCGCCGGTGACAGCGCGCTGCTGATCGCGCCGACGGGTGGCGGCAAGACGCTGGCGGGCTTTCTCGCCAGCCTGATCGAGTTGAACGATGCCGGTGGCAAAGCAGCCCTGAGCCCGGTCCATCGCGCAGGCGCAGCCGGAGCGGGTGGCCAGAACCAGAAGCGCCCGGCGCTCCACACGCTCTACATTTCACCGCTCAAGGCCCTCGCCACCGATGTTGAGCGCAATCTCAACACGCCGGTCGCTGAGATGGGGCTCGGTATCCGCATCGAGACCCGCACAGGCGACACGCCGCAATCCAAACGCCAGCGCCAGCGCGCCAATCCGCCGGATATCCTGCTGACCACGCCGGAGCAGCTCGCGCTGTTCATTGCCTCCGACCACGCCGCGGAATTCTTCTCCGACCTCAAATGCGTGATCATCGACGAGATTCACGCGATTGCAGCGTCGAAGCGGGGTGACCTCCTGTCGCTGGGCCTCGCAACGCTGGCCGAATGGGCGCCCGCCTGCCGGTTCATCGGACTGTCGGCGACGGTGCGCGATCCGGGCCTGCTGGCCGAATGGCTGCCGACGCGGGAGGACCGCGAAACGCGCCTGATCCGCGCCGAGGGAGGGGTCAATGCGGATATCGGCATCATGGTCTCGCGCGAGCGCATTCCCTGGTCGGGCCATTCGGGGCGCTTTGCGGTTCCCGAAGTCTATGAGGCGATCAAGGCGAGCCAGATGACGCTGGTCTTTGTCAACACGCGCAGCCAGGCCGAAATGCTGTTCCAGGAGCTGTGGCGGGTTAATGAGGATGCCCTGCCGATTGCGCTGCATCATGGCTCGCTCGCCCGCGAGCAGCGCCGGAAGGTCGAAGCCGCCATGGCGAAGGGCGTGCTGAAGGGCGTCGTCTGCACCTCGACGCTCGACCTTGGCATTGACTGGGGCGGGGTCGACCTTGTGATCCAGATGGGCGCGCCGAAGGGGGCGGCCCGGCTGATCCAGCGGATCGGGCGCGCCAATCACCGCATGGATGAGGCGAGCCGGGCCTTGCTGGTGCCGACCAACCGGTTCGAAGTGCTGGAATGCCGGGCGGCCGAAGCGGCGGTCGAGGCAGGCGAAATTGACGGCGAGCCGATGCGCACCGGCGCGCTCGATGTCCTCGCGCAGCACATCATGGGCCGGGCGTGCGGGGAAGGCTTCGAACTTGAGGCCCTGTACGATGAGATCCGCCGCGCTGCGCCCTATGCCGGTCTTGACTGGGAGACCTATGAGCGGGTTGTCGACCTCGTCGCGACGGGCGGCTACGCGCTCACCACCTATGACCGCTTCCACCGTATCGTGAAACGCGACGGCGTCTGGCGCGTCCGCACGGCACGCGATGCCCAGCAGCATCGAATGAATGTCGGCGCGATCGTCGAGGCGCAGCTGCTGAACGTCCGCATCGCCAGTTTCGTTGGAAAGAAGGGCGAAGCGAGCGGTGGGCAAGAGACGAGGTCTGTGCGCGGTGAACAGAGAGCGATCCGGGCCGGCCGCAAGCTTGGCGAGATCGAGGAGTATTTCATCTCGACGCTGACGCCGGGCGACACATTCCTGTTCGCCGGAGAGATCCTCCGCTTCCTTGGCGTCTCGGAGCTCGACGTGCTCGTCACCCGCGCCAAGGCCGACAAGCCGGCAATCCCGTCCTACAATGGTGGCAAGTTCCCACTGACGACCTTCCTGGCGGACCGTGTGCGCCACATGATCCACGACCCGGCCCAATGGAGCGGCCTGCCGGACCAGGTGCGCGAATGGATCGAGATCCAGAAGGAAAAGTCCGAGATCCCGCCGCCGGACCATCTCCTCGTGGAGACCTTTCCGCGGGCCAATCGCCACTATCTCGTCACCTATCCCTTCGAGGGGCGGCTGGCGCACCAGACGCTTGGCATGCTGCTGACCCGGCGGCTGGAGCGCGCCGGCGCAAAGCCGCTCGGCTTTGTAGCATCCGAATATGCCATGGCGGTCTGGGCCATGGACGATATGTCAGGTGTCGACATGGACGGCCTGTTTCATCCGGACATGCTCGGCGACGATCTTGAAGCCTGGCTTGATGAGAGCCCGCTGATGAAGCGGACCTTTGCCCAGTGCGCGCAGATTTCAGGCATGATCGCGCGGCGCCTGCCGGGCAAGGAGAAGACCGGCCGGCAGGTCACCTTCTCGACCGACCTCATCTATGATGTCCTGCGCTCACACGAACCCGACCACATCCTGCTGCAGGCGGCGCGTCAGGATGCGGCGACCGGCCTGCTCGACATTCGCAGGCTGTCGGACATGCTTGTGCGTATTCGCGGCAAGATCGATCACCGCGCGCTGGAGCGGATCAGCCCGTTCGCAGTGCCTGTCATGCTCGAAATCGGCAAGGAGCCGGTCAATTCCGAAAGCGCCGCCGAGGCGATCATGGAAGAAGCCGAGTCAGCGCTGATCCGCGATGCGATGCAGCGCTGAGCGGGACTTCCTACATCTGCATCGTCCAGCCCTCGACGCCCATAGCTGCCTGACGGACCGCTTCCGAGAGCGTCGGGTGCGCGTGGGAAGTGCGGGCGACATCCTCTGAGGCGGCGCCGAATTCCATGGCGACACAGATCTCGTGGATCATCTCGCCGACACCGACGCCGACCATGTGCGCGCCGAGGATCTGGTCTGTCTTCGCATCTGCGAGGATTTTCACGAAGCCCAGCGTCTCGTGGTTCGTGCGCGCGCGGGAATTGGCCTGGAAGGGGAACTTGCCCTTCTTGTACTCGATCCCGGCGTCCTTGAGTTGCTCTTCCGTCTTGCCGACCCAGGCGATCTCCGGATTGGTATAAACAACGGACGGAACAAGGTTGTAGTCGACATGGCCCGCCTTGCCGGCGATCAGTTCAGCAACCGCCGCGCCATCATCTTCGGCCTTGTGCGCCAGCATCGGACCGTGGATGCAGTCGCCGACCGCCCAGACGCCATCGGCGGCCTTGAAGTGATCGGTTTCGACGAAGCCGCGCTTGTCCAGTTTTGCGCCAACCTTTTCCAGGCCGAGACCTTCAGTATAGGGGCGCCGGCCGACTGCCACGATCACGGCGTCGGCTTCAAGCACTTCCTCGTCGCCGCCCTTGGCAGGCTCCATGAAGAGCTTCAGTTTGGACTTCAGTTTTTCCACGCCCGTGACCTTCTGGCCGAGGCGGAAGTCGAGCCCCTGCTTCTTGAAGATGCGCTGGGCTTCCTTGGCGACCTCATTGTCCGCGCCTGGCATGATCCGGTCGAGATATTCGACCACGGTCACGTCGGAACCAAGCCGCGACCAGACCGAACCGAGCTCAAGCCCGATGACGCCAGCGCCGATCAGGATCAGCTTCTTCGGCACTTCTTTCAGCGCGATGGCGCCGGTATTGGTGACAACGCGTTCCTCGTCGATCTCGATATTGGGCAGGGTGGATGGTTCGGACCCGGTTGCGATGACGATGTTCTTCGTTTCCAGCGTCTTGCCGTCGACCTCGACCTTGCCCTGGCCGGTGATCTTGCCGAAGCCCTTGATGTAATCGACCTTGTTTTTCTTCATCAGGAATTCGACGCCCTGCGTGAGGCCTTTCACGGCCTCGTCCTTCTGTGACATCATCTGCTTCAGATCGAGCTCGACCTTGCCGGTCTTGATGCCGAGGCCGGCAAAGCTGTGATTGGCTTCGTCAAAGAGTTCCGAGGCGTGCAGCAGCGCCTTTGACGGGATACAGCCAACATTCAGGCAGGTGCCACCCAGCACGCCGCGTTTCTCGATGATGGCCGTCTTCAGGCCCAACTGTCCGGCGCGGATCGCGCAGTTATAGCCGCCGGGGCCGCCTCCGATGATGACGACGTCATAGGTGTCTGACATGGAAATTCCGCCTCAAAAGGTCAGTGCTGTGAATCGACCGCGAACCTAAGCATTGACGCAACGAAATCAATGCGGCGAAGGCGTCATTTGCGCGATCGAAAAACCAGTACGCCGGAAATCACCAGAAGGAAGGGTGCGAGCACGGCCTCATCGGACCAGAGAGACGCATCGGCGCCCGATCCGACCATTGCCCCCGTCATGACCGCGAAGATCACCGCACCGGCCGAAAAAAGCCAGGCGCCGCCACGAACGGCCAGGATCGCCAGCAATCCGCCAAGGATCATCAGCAGGGTGGACGTGAGCCGCAGCAGGGCCACAGGCGGGTTGAGCAGCTCCGTCATCAGGTCGCTGCCGCGCGATATCTGCATCTGGATAGGCTGCACGGTCTCCCAGAGCATCCATGCGGCCACGATGATCCCGGCCAGTCCGGCCAGTCGCCTTATCGGCATGCCCACCTCCCGTCGGGACTTGTTAAGTCCAGCTATCCAACGGTGAATTGGGCCTTATTGCAAGCGCGGCAAGGCTTGGCTTAGCGGGCTTCAACCGCGTCGTAGGTCTCACTCGGCTCGCTATCTTCCTCCCGGCGCAACACAACGAGCGCGAGGAAGAGCGTGGTCAGGATCGACAGGTAAATATAGTTGTCGCGCCACAGCGATACGTCATGACGGCCCTGGATCAGGCCGATCGTGACGGTTGCGAACATGAAGGTCGACAGGCCTGCCAGCCAGGCGCCGCCCTTGCGCTCGGTGAGCGCGGCAAGACCAGCCAGAAAGGCGGCAACAGCCGACATCAGGCGCATCATTACCTGCGGCTCGAAAAGGACACCGGGGAAGCTCACGCCGAAGGTTGCATGGATGAAGTGTGCGAGACCCACGCCAACTTGCCACATGAACCACGTTCCCAGTAGGCCTAGGCAGAAACCACAGAACTGGCGGAATCTCATGATGGCGACACTCCCCGTTTAAGGCGGACAAACCTGATTTTACGGCAATGCCATCAACAGTTCATGAACAAGATGTAACGGATTGATTGAGTCTGGCGGCTCGCCCGGACGTCTTGCTAACGCCCCTTCCGGGCGCGCATGCGCCGGCCTTCGGCGGCAAAATGAGCGCGCTGGCGGGCGATGGCTGCGGGAACCGGGCGCCGGCGGCGGGGCTTCGGCTCAGCGGGTTCAGGATTGGCTTTCGGTTCAGTCCGGGCCATGAGCGCTTCGAACTGTTCCTGGCTCAGCACCACCTGTCCATCTTCCTCGTCCGCCGCAATGGCAGCCGGGCGGACCTTGCGCAGGCGCAGGTGGAGCACGGCGAGGCCCAGCAGCAAGATGATCACCGAACCGCCCGCGACCATGCCTTCAGGACCACTGGGGTCTCGCCACCAGCCTTGTTCGAAATCGACGAGATAGTAGATCGGCAGCGACGCCACCATGGCCATGCCATACCAGATGATCGAGCCGGGCCGGCGGCTGGCGACCGACACCGCGGCCGCATAGTAGCAGAGCGATGCCAGGAAGTATGGCGCGCCGTAAACGATGCCGAGTTCGCGCCAGTTGATATTATCAAGGCCAAGCGCGGGGTCGGGATGGATGAACATCGTCACGAACATCATGATGCTCGGCCAGCGGATGGCCGAAAGCGCGCCAAACGCAAACACGATGGCGAGAGCAGCAATCATCAGGGCAATGAGCCGTCGGGACATGTCCATATCCCTACACTCATTGCAATTGACGCCGCATGAATGGTTACTTTCAGATTGCGTTCAGTCTGAAAGCTTGTGTTTACATTTGCGTGATGGCGGCATGAAATCTGGACGAAGCGATCCATATCCGGGCTGAGATGAGCAACGATATTCTGACTTTCCGGCGTGCCGCCACGGTCCTGACCCTGGCCGGAGCCCTGCCCTTCATTGGCCTTGTCGCAGCGATGGCTGCGCTTGAGCCACCGACCAATCTGACCGCCAGTTTCTGGCTGATGGTCTATGCCACCGTCATCCTCAGCTTTCTCGGCGGCATACGCTGGGGGCTGGCCTTGTCAAACCCCGAAGCGGGATGGACGCCGCTTGCTATTTCGATCCTGCCCGCATTGGCCGGGTGGGTGATCGTGCCTTATGCGATCCTGATACAGCAGGTGCCAAGTCCGGCCTGGTTCCTGGCCTACGCCGTCTTCTTTGCGCTGCACCTCGCCTGGGACTGGCTGTCGGGGTCGGTCCCCAGCTGGTTCAAGACGCTCCGGGTGACGGTCAGCGTAATCGTCATCGCGAGCCTGGTCGGGGCGTGGGGCATTCGCCAGTTCATGGCGTAAGCTAAGAAGGCCGGGGTGGTTCAGGCGGTTTCGCGCGGCAGTGCGGTTGTGGCGGCGATGAAGCTGACCACGGTCAGGCCGAGTGATACCAGCGCGTTCCAGCCGGCCATGGAGAGGCCCAGCATCGTCCACGGGGCATCCTCGCAGGAGGCGGTTGCAGTGCGCTCATCGATACCGCCAAGGTCGATATTGATGACGTCCACAGCTTCAGCACCGCAACCGGTCGGCGCGGGCCAGAAGTCCCACTCAACCCCGGCATGGAAAACGGCAACGACCGCACCGGTCAGGAAGACCAGGGCCAGCATCACGTTGAACGCAACCAGAAAACGCCGGTTCTGACGGATGTTCCAGAGAACGAGCCCGGTGACAGCCATCGCGATCGCGGCCCAGTAGACTTCGCGCTGACGCAGGCAGAGCTGGCATGGCAGCAGGTAGGCAAAGCGCTCGAAGGCATGGGCAGCAGCCAGCATGGCCGCCGAGATCAGCAGCGCCATGAGTGGCCATCGCCATGTTCGCAGGACAGGAGAAAGCGCCGCAGTCATATTGCCTCAGACATCCGTGACAGGTTCACGCGACCGGGAAAATGACGACTGAGGGGAAAGCGCGCAATGCGGCGATGGAGCGCGCCTACATCAACTACCCGTGAGCGTCCTCACACCGAGGGCGACCAGGGTCAGCAAGGTTGCGATCCAGGCGGTGCCGATAATGCTGCCGATAATGACCAGGATGCCGTCGCGCGCCATCAGGCCGAATGCAACGATCGCAACGCCAAAGCCGGGCACCGTATTGGTCGACGGGAGGGGGACCAGAATGGAGGCGCAAAAGAAGACGAGGAACAGGCCGATAATCCGCTCGCCGCGCGCGCCCATCAGGAAGGTAAGGCGCGGGCGGGCGATCTTTTCCAGCCAGCCGAACCATTTGCGCCCGCCTTTCGCGGTCCGTGTCAGACCCTTCTTGTCGATCATGCGCTGGCCGAATTTCTGCGGCAGCCAGGGCTCCTCGCGTCCGGCGACCATCTGGCCCGCCAGCACCATCATGGGCAGCGAGACAACTTGCGGGACGCCATAGAGAAACGGGATGCAGCAGGGCAGGGCCAGGATGAAAAGCGCCGCGCCAAACGCCCGCTCGTCCAGCCGGTCAAAGATCATCCTGAGGGAGAAGCCTTCTTCGGGCGCCTCTTCCGCCATGAGTTCGATCGACTGGAGAAACGTTCGCGGGGATGGGTAGCGTGTCATGAGATTCGCCTAGTCGAGTTTTTTCTGCTGGTCGAGAAGATTGACGCATTGCCTGCCATAAGGCAGAGGCTTTGCTCGCAATCTGTATGCCGGTGTGGCGGAATTGGTAGACGCAGGGGACTCAAAATCCCCCGGGCTTCGGCTCTTGTCGGTTCGAGTCCGACCACCGGTACCATTCATTTGCGATGGCGCGACGCGCCAAAAATCAGTCCGGTGGACTGATTTTAGCAAATGAGTGCCCCGGCAGGGGCTTTAGGTTCGTTTCCGTTTCGGCGCTTTGGCGCCTCCCATGAAACAGGCTCAGGGCGGCTGTCCCTTCGGACACATTCACTTTCTGGCGATCCGCCCTAGCTCGTCTCCTGAACAGCAGGAGGCATCATGTCTGCAGTCATTATCGGCGCGACCGGCGGCATTGGCCGCGCCCTCACCCTGGCGCTGCATGAGCGCGGCCATGCCGGCCCGATACATGCGCTCTCACGCTCTGGCGGCGGCGACTGGCCCGATGGCGTGGTCCAGGGAAAGATCGATATCCTGGATGAGGACAGCATCGCACAAGCAGCCGAACGTGCCGGGTCGCCCGATCTTGTCATCGTCGCCAGCGGCATCCTGTCGGACGGCGAGCGCCTGCAGCCTGAAAAGTCCTTCAGACACCAGTCCATGGCGGCCTATGACGAGGTCTTCCGCATCAACACGTTCGGGCCGGGGCTGGTCGCCAAGCATTTCCTGCCGCGCATGCCGAGGGAGGGACGGGCTGTCTTCGCAGCCCTTTCCGCACGGGTCGGTTCGATTGGCGACAATGGTTTTGGCGGCTGGCATGCCTACCGCGCATCCAAGGCAGCGCTGAACATGCTGATCCGCAACTTCGCCATCGAGCAGGCCCGCCGCAATGAGGCGTTTGTCTGTGTCGGCTTGCATCCGGGGACCGTCGATACAGACCTGTCAAAGCCGTTCCAGAGCAATGTGCCGGACAAGCAGCTTCAGACCGCTGAGCAATCAGCCGGTCACCTGCTCGATGTCCTTGATGCCCTTGGCCCTGAGGCGAGTGGCAAGGTGTTCGACTGGAAGGGTGAGGAAATCGAGCCCTAACCTGTAATGTTGGCGAGTACGGAGGAGGCGTCATAGACGTCCGGCTCATCCGGCTTGTCGCCCGTGCCGATAACGATCTCGAGGCTTTCGGTGGTCTTCTCGCTGCCGCCGCCGACCGGGAAACCGATCCCCACGCCGACGCCCACGCCTGAGCCATAGGAACCGCTGCTCCCGCCGACAGACACTGAAGACCCGCCGCCGCCGCTGTGCTCAGTATCGGTGGTGCTGCGCACGACCCGGAACCACTGACCGCCATTCTCGAAGGTCACCTCGGCCGCCCGCCGCAAGGCATAGCGCCGGGCGTCGTCGGAACTGAGCGCTGTGTAGCTGACCCGGAAGCGGTTCGATTCTATCGGTTGGACGAGGTAGCCCTGGGCTGATGGCGAACTGGCCGGACCATAGGGCTTGGCGGTGGTGCAGGCAGCTGCGCCGGAAGCAAGCAGGCCCGCGATGAGTAGGGATCTGATCATGATGGCATATTGCCATGGCGGGGGCGCTGCCGCCAGTGGGACATCATGGCCTGACATGAACCTTCCGCAACGAGGCGGCCCCATGCTGTTCAGTCCGGCCGTGATAGACACAAGCCTGGCGCCTGCGGATCCCCCTGAGCCGCTTCAGGTGCCATGCGGGTTTCGCGCCGGACCGCTTTCCTGCCCGACCGGCGGTCACGGGCGCGATCCATCCGGCAGAATGCCAATGGCGGAGCGGTCTTCGCTGAGGGGAGAGCCGCCGCTCCGCCCGCATTCTCCGGGATATACTTGCTACTTCTTCGGGGGGCGGTTGCGGCCGAAATTCGTCTCGTCCGTATCCTGTCCGGCTTCGACGATGGCCTTCCGGATACCGCGCGCGCGCTCGAATTCGCGGAACAGCGTTTCGCCGTCGTCCCAGCGGATCGCGCGTTGCAGAGCGGCGAGGTCTTCGCTGAACCGGCCCAGCGTCTCGAGCACGGCATCCTTGTTGTTCAGGAAGACGTCCCGCCACATGGTCGGGTCAGACGCGGCGATCCGGGTGAAGTCCCGGAAACCACCGGCGGAGTATTTCACCACCTCGCCCTCGCCAACGCTTTCCATGTCATGAGCGGTCGAGACGATATTGTAGGCAATGAGGTGCGGCAGGTGCGAGGTGATGGCGAGGACGCGGTCGTGGCGTGCCGCCTCCATGATTTCGACCTTGGCGCCCAGCATTTCCCAGAAGCTGGCGAGCCGGTCGACCGCCGAATTATAGGGCTCGTCCTGTTGCGGCAGAGGGGTGAGGATGTGCCAGGCATTGCGAAACAGCGAAGCAAAGCCGGCCTCGGGGCCGGACTTTTCGGTCCCCGCAATCGGGTGGCCCGGAATGAGGAACACACCTTCGGGGCAATGCGCGGACATCGATTCCAGCGCTTTTTCCTTCACCGAACCGACATCCGTCAGGATCACGCCGGCTTGCAGATAGGGGGCGATGGCCGCGGTTGTCTCGCCGATGGCGCCGACAGGTACGCAAAGGATGATGCAGTCTGCGCCGGAGCAGGCCGCTTCCATGGTCTCGGCCACCTCGCCCAGGTTTAGCGCGCGGGCGCGTGCACGGACATCTTCGCTCTTGTCGTAGAGGACGACCTTCTTCGCAGCCCGGTATTCACGCGCGGCAAGCGCAATGGAAGAGCCGATCAGGCCGGCCCCGAAAATCGCAATACGGTCGAAGACGGGACCCGGCATGCCTCAGTCAGCTTTCGCGAAGGCTTCGAACGCGGCAAGGACATCGTCATTGGCTTGCTTTGTCCCGATGGACAGGCGCATGCAGTCTGGCAGCCCGTAAGCCTTCATGTCCCGGATCACGATCCCGCGCGCGCGCAGGAAGGCGTCAGCATCTTCGGCGCGTTTGCCATCACGATCCTCGAACTGGATCAGCAGGAAGTTCGCGACGCTTGGATAGACCTTGTAGCCCATCTTTTCGAGGGCCGGCTTCAACCGGTCGAGCTCATCATTGTTGTGGTCGGCTGATTTGGTCACGAAGCTGTCATCGGCCAGCGCCGCGATCGCGGCAGCCTGACCGACGGATGTGACGTTGAACGGGCCGCGCACGCGGTGCAGCGCATCGATCACGCTTTCCGGGCCGTAGGCCCAGCCAACCCGCAGGCCGGCCAGCCCGTGAATCTTCGAGAAGGTCCGCGTGACCAGGACGTTCGGTTCCTCCCCGGCCATGTCCATTCCGGCGGAATAATCGTTCTGGCGGACATATTCGGCATAGGCCCCGTCGAGGACGAGCAGGATGTCGTCGCGCAGACCCTTGTGCAGGCGGCGGACCTCATCAAAGGGGATATAGCTGCCGGTCGGATTGTTCGGATTGGCGAGGAAAACAATCCGTGTCTTGTCCGTGACCCGCTCGAGGATGGCGTCGACACTGGCTGTCAGATCGGTCTCGGGCGCACTGATGCACTTGGCGCCCGATTGCTGGGCGACGAGCCGGTAGACGAGAAAGCCATGTTGCGACTGGATGATCTCGTCGCCCGGCTTCAGGTAGGCGCGGCCGAGCAGCTGGAAGATCTCGTCCGAGCCGGCCCCGCACACGATACGGTCTGGATCGACCCCGTATTTCTTGCCGATCGCCTCACGCAGGCCAAAGCAGGCGCCATCCGGATACATCTCCAGGTGTTCGGCCGCCTTGGTCAGCGCCTTGCGGGCGGCCGGGCTGCATCCGAGGGGGTTTTCATTCGATGAAAGCTTCCACCCGTGGTCGAGCTTTTGCCCGCCCTTGTAGGGGGTGATCTCTAGAATGTTCGCAAGTGGCTTTGGCCCGCTCATGCTGATCGCTCCATGTCTGGCCGTCCTCCTGAGCAAAGACGGGCCGAAAATCAAGTCGGCGATGTGCAAGGCGGCGTCGCAATGGAGAGGCTGCTTGACTTCCGGCGCCGCTGCGGACACCTCAAGCGCACGATGCCGGATACCACGCGCCTTTCGCCAAGTGAAGTCAAGCAGCTGGCCCTGCCGGGGCCGCTGTCGCTCGACTGTGGCGAGACGCTGGAGACTGTTCGCATCGCCTATGAAACCTGGGGCGAACTGAACGCCGACAAGTCGAATGCGATCCTGGTCTGCCATGCGCTGACCGGTGACCAGTTCGCCGGCTCCGACAATGTTGTCACCGGGCGGCCAGCCTGGTGGCCGCGCATGATCGGGCCCGGCAAGCCGATTGATACCAATCGCTTCCACGTCATCGCGACCAATGTGCTCGGCGGGTGCATGGGCACGACGGGCCCGGCCTCGCCCGGCCCGGATGGCAAGCCCTGGGGCACGCGGTTTCCGGTGATCACCATCGGCGACATGGTCCGCGCCCAACGCGCCTTCATCGAGGCGCTCGGCATAGACAGCCTCTTCTCGGTCATGGGTGGTTCCATGGGCGGCATGCAGGCGCTGGAATGGGCCGTGCAGGCGCCGGAAAAGGTCTTCACGGCCGTCCCGATTGCAACGGCCGCGCGCCATTCGGCCCAGAACATTGCCTTCTACGAAGTCGGACGACAGGCGATCATGGCCGATCCTGACTGGTGTGACGGGCTATATCTCGCCGAGGGGCGCCGCCCGGCGCGCGGCCTCGCCATTGCGCGGATGGCCGCCCACATCACCTATGTCTCTGAGTCGGCGCTGAAGCGGAAATTCGACCGCGGCCTGCAAGACCGAGAAAAGGCAAGCTTCAGTTTCGATGCGGACTTCCAGGTCGAATCCTACCTGCGATATCAGGGGCATTCCTTCGTCGACCGGTTTGACGCCAATTCCTATCTCTATGTGACCCGCGCCATGGACTATTTCGACATGGCTGCGCGCTACAATGGCCGGCTTGCTGAAGCCTTCAAGGGGACCCCGGTCCGCTTCTGCCTGTTCTCATTCACCTCGGACTGGCACTATCCGCCTGAGGCAAGCCGCGAGATCACGCGCGCGCTGGCGGCGGCTGGCGCTGAAGTCAGCCACCTCGAAATCGAGAGCGACAAGGGCCACGATGCCTTCCTGCTGGATGAGCCGGTCTATGAAAAGGCGCTTGCCGGTTTCCTCACCGCAAATGCTGAATTGCGGGGAATCTGATGAGCGAAACCCGTTCGATCCGCGCCGACCACCTCGCCATCGCCTCACGTGTTCCCGCCGGTGCGCGGGTTCTGGATGTCGGCTGCGGCAATGGTGACTTGCTCGCGCTGCTGAAAGAGCAGAAGCAGGTCAATGCTCGCGGGCTGGAGCTGTCGCCGCATGAGGCGGGCATTGCGCTGGCGCGCGGGCTGTCTGTCATACAGGGCGACGCCGACAGTGATCTCGAAGTCTTTCCCGATGACGGTTTCGATGTCGCCATCCTGTCCAAGGCGATCCAGCAGATGCGCCGGCCGGCCTTCGTGCTGCAGGAACTTGCCCGGATCGCGCCGGAAATGATCGTATCCTTCCGCAATTTCGGACTGTGGCAGCGGCGCTTTTCCCTCGTCACAACCGGGCGCATGCCAGGCCATCGGGACTGGCACGATGACGGCGCGCTGCACCCATCGACAGCCCGCGACATGATTGACCTGACGCATGCCATGGGGCTGGAAATGGTCGCCATGGCGCCGATGCGGAATGGCAAGGTGGGCGAGTTTCGGAGTACGGGCCTGTCGCGGCTCAACTGGGGTGCGGACGAAGTCATCCTGCACCTGCGCCGAAGCCGAAACTGAACAGACCAGACATGAAAAAGCCGGCTGGGCCCTGACCCCCAGCCGGCTTTCTGGCACTCCCGAGAGAGACGCCTTTAGCTTGCGAGCGCCTGCTCGTTCTTTTCGCCGGTGCGGATCCGGACGACCGAGTCCAGACCGGATACGAAAATCTTGCCGTCGCCGATTGTGCCGGTATTGGCCGCGCTGATGATGGCTTCCGACAGCCGGTCGACATCGCCGGTCGCGCAGGCAACTTCGACTTTCACCTTCGGCAGAAGGCGAACTTCGTATTCGGCGCCGCGGTAGACTTCCGTCTTGCCCTGCTGCCGGCCATAGCCGCGGACTTCCGAGACAGTCAGGCCTGCAACGCCTGCTTCGCTCAGAGCGTCGATGACGGCATCAAGCCGGCTTGGCTTGAAGATGGCGGTAATAAGTTTCATGGCCCCAAAGCCTCCCAATTTCTAACAGGTTAATCAAAGCGCGCGCCCGATGAGCGGTCAACGCGAGAATTTCGGTGTTTTCGAACGCTTTCCACGTCTGCCTCTTTTCTAGGCAGTTGTGCAACTCCTTTGCGCCCGGGTGCCAAACCGGTCACGGGCGCAACGGCGCCGCCGCCGGGCCGAGCATAGAGTCTTTTCGTCGCCTCGACCATGACCACACCGCCCAGCCCGGGTGTGAGCAGGGCACCGACCTTCTCCCAGCCTTCAGCGCTGGCCGCCAGAAAATCCATTTGGATCGGCAGGACATGGACGGCCGTCGTACTGGCGGTGACCTGGAAGAGGTGGTCGTTGAGATAGGCAATCAACTGGCGGCGCGTCCATGGGCGGCCATGGCCGAAGGGCGTGTTCTCGAAGAGGGACCAGAGGCTGGTCCGGTTGGCAGCCGCGACGAGCATGCGGCCTTCTGGTGCCAGCAGCCGCCAGGCTTCACGCAGGACCGCGCGCGGGCTGTCGGCTTCCTCTATGGCGTGGAGCAGGACGATCCGCTCGAAGGCGCCGTCGCCGAAAGGCAGGCGGTCTTCTTCGGCGAGGCAGGTCGATATCCCGCGGTCGCTCGCGCTCCAGACGGCTTGCGGCGATGTCTGGGGCGTGGCGGCGATGCAGGCGCGGGCGGTTCCGGCATAGGCCGACAGCAGGGGATGGGCATATCCCATGCCCAATACATTGAGGCCTTTGCAGTCGCCCCAAAGGTCGCCCAGACGCTTCATGATGAGGTAAGCCGCTGCCTCGCCGAGGCGGCTGCTATAAAATCCGTCGAGTTCCTCCGCGGACAGTCTCATTAAAACCCCTTGTTTCGACTGGGTATCATAGCGTTAAATGGGGTCATGCTCGACATTCACCAATTCCCCTGCCTGAATGACAATTACGGTTTCCTTGTCCATGACCGCGAAAGCGGCATGACGGTTGCCATCGATACGCCTGACGGTGCCAAGTATCTCGAAGAGGCAAAGTCTCTCGGCTGGACCATCGATGCCATCTGGAACACGCATTGGCATCCGGACCATGCTGGCGGCAACCTCAAGATCAAGGACGAGACCGGTTGCCGCATCATCGGTCCGGCAGGCGAGGCGCAGAAAATCCCCGGCATCGAAGACCAGATGCGCGGTGGCGACACGTTGAAGCTCGGCGAGCTGACGGTGAAGGTCATTGACGTGCCGGGCCACACCCTCGGCCACATTGCCTACTACATTCCCGACGCGAAAGTGGCCTTTGTCGGCGATGCGCTGTTCGCGCTCGGCTGCGGCCGGGTGTTCGAGGGCGACCCGAAGATGATGTGGTCCTCGCTCTCCCGGCTGAAAGACCTGCCGCCCGAGACGAAAATTTACTGCGCGCATGAGTACACGGCCGCCAATGCGCGGTTTGCCGTGACGGTCGACCCTGACAATGCAAAGCTCGCAGCCTACGCCGAAGACGTGAAGCTGAAGCGCCAGCGCGGCGACTGGACCGTGCCGACCATCCTGTCGCGCGAGCTTGAGGCCAATCCGTTCCTGCGCGCGGACGATCCAGCCCTTCAGGCTGCAATGGGTCATCCCGGCGATCCGGTCTCGACCTTTGCCGAGATCCGACAGCGCAAGGACAATTTCTGAGGATGCCGGCGCTATCCGGCGATCTCGGCGCCAGGGAAATCATCCGCCTGCTTGGCCTCAAACCCCACCCCGAAGGCGGGCACTATGCCGAAATCTATCGCAGCGCGGGCGAGGGCCGGGGCGCCTGCACGACAATCTACTACCTGCTCGAAGCCGATGAGGTGTCCGCCTGGCACCGGGTCGACGCCGACGAGGTGTGGGCCTGGCATGCCGGCGGCCCATTGTCGCTGACCATCTCTCCGCCGGACGGCAAGGGCGCGGCGGCAAACACGCTCGGGCCCGATCTCCGCGCCGGGCAGAACCCGCATCTGGTCGTGCCGAAGGATCACTGGCAGACGGCTGAGAGCCTTGGCGCCTGGACGCTGGTGAGCTGCTTCGTGGCGCCGGGCTTCGAGTTTGCCGGCTTCGAACTCGCGCCTGAGGGCTGGCGCCCGCAAACCTGAGCAAAGCTCAGCCTGCGGTCGCGCCGCCATCGATGACCAGTTCCGCCCCGGTCATGTAGCTGCTTTCATCCGAGGCGAGGAACAGCATGCCGTTCACAATTTCCTGGATCGTGCCGGCGCGCCCGAACGGGACACCCTCGGCGGTCATGCCGGCAAGCGTTGCATCGCGCGGCATGTTGCTGTCAGCCCCTTCGGCGGTTCCGATCAGCGTGTCCCAGATGGCGGTCGAGACGATGCCAGGGTGGATGGAATTGACCCGGATGCCGTCCTTGGCCTCAGCGCATTCAAGCGCGACGGATTTGGTGAAGCTGCGCACGGCGGCCTTCGTCGCGCAATAGCAGGAAAAATTCGCGGTCGAGCGGATGCCGGCTATGGATGAGACGTTGATGATGTTGCCTTTGCCTGCCGATTTCATCAGCGGCAGGGCATGCTTCACACCCAGGAAGACACCGTCCACATTCACCGCCATCATCTTGCGCCAGAGCGACAGCTCCATCTCGTGTGCAAGGCCGGTCATGCCAATCCCGGCATTGTTGATCAGCACATCGAGGCGTCCATGATCCTTGCGAATGCCATCGATGACACCGGCCCATGCGTCTTCGGAGGTGACGTCGTGCTCGAGGAATTGCGCCCGGCCGCCGGCTGTCTCGATCTCGGAAACGAGCGACTGGCCTGCTTCAGCCTCGATATCGGTCGCGACGATGATGGCGCCCTCTGCGGCGAAGCTGAGCGCAGCCTGCCGGCCGATCCCCTTGGCGGCCCCGGTAATACAGACCACGCGGTCCTGGAATCGATGTGTCATCTGTTGTCTCCCTCCTCTTCGAGCCGCTGTGCGAGGGGCTCTGATATTCGTCGACAAGAACGCGAGCGCAATTGCCGCGCAAGTCTGACGCGAGGGCAGCGATCAGGCGGGGAAAGGGCCGGCCTTGCTCAAGCTGGAACTGACGGGATGGCCGAGAACGGTTTCCAGCCATTTGGCTGTTTCGATCAGCTTCGACAGGTCCAGCCCGGTCTCGAAACCCGAGCGCTCCAGCATGTAGACAACATCCTCTGTCGCGACATTCCCGGTCGCCGCCGGCGCAAAGGGGCAGCCGCCAATCCCGCCGCAGCTGGCGTCGATGACGTCCACGCCCTCCTCGATGGCGGCGGCGACATTGGCAAGCGCGGCGCCGCGCGTGTCATGGAAGTGCATGCGCAGGAAGACGTCGGGCGCCTCGATCAGCACGCGCTCGATCAGGGCACGCACCTGCCAGGGCGAGGCCACCCCGATCGTATCGCCGAGGGCCAGCTCGCCGATCCCGGCCCTTTGCGCCCGGGCCGCGAGGTTGGCCACGACAGCCGGGTCCACCTCTCCATCATAAGGGTCGCCAAACGCCACCGAGATGGTTGCAGACAGGGGAATGCCGGCCTCATGGATCAGCGGGGCGCACTGCTCCAGCATGTCGGCGCTTTCCGATGGGCTCATGCCCTGGTTGCGCCGGCCGAAGCCTTCACCCGCGACAAGCACGAAATTGATCTCGTCGGCTTTTGCATCGATGGCGCGGCGAACGCCCTTCTCGTTAAGCGCCAGCGCGATATGACGGGTCGACCGGGACCGGTCGAGGCCCATGAAGACTTCAGCGCTGTCGGCCATTTTCGGCACAGCCTTGGGTGAGACGAAGCTGCCGGACTCCATCCGCCTTACGCCACATGCCTCCAGCCGGGCGATGAATTCCAGCTTCTGGGCCGTCGTCAGATTGCCCGGATCGTTCTGCAGTCCATCGCGCGGGCCGACTTCAACTATATCGATGCGTCTTGTCATGAGCGTCTTCTAGTGCTGTTGGAGATCAGATGACAGACCCAATATTACCGCTTGCCGGCCTACGCGTCCTTGAACTCGGCCAATTGATCGCCGGGCCTTTCTGCGGCCAGCTGCTAGGCGACTTCGGCGCCGAAGTGATCAAGATCGAGGCGCCCGACGCACCGGACCCGGCCCGCGGCTGGGGCGCCGCCAAGGTCGATGGCCAGAGCCTCTTCTGGCCGATCATCGCGCGCAACAAGAAGTCGATGACGCTGAACCTGCGCACCGAACGTGGCCAGGCCATCCTCAAGGACCTTGTCGAAACAGCGGACGTGCTGGTGGAGAATTTCAGGCCGGGCACGCTCGAACGCTGGGGCCTTGGCCCGGACGTCCTGCATGCCATCAATCCGCGCCTCGTGATCACGCGGGTCTCCGGCTATGGCCAGACGGGTCCGGAAAGCCACAAGGCGGGTTATGCCAGCGTCGGGGAAGCGAAGGGCGGCCTGCGTCACCTGATCGGTGAGCCGGACCGGCTGCCTGCCCGCGCGGGTGTCTCGCTGGGCGACACAATGACCGGCACGTTTGCGGCGCTTGGGACAATGTTGGCGCTATTTGCGCGTGAGCGCACCGGCAAGGGCCAGGTCGTCGATGCGGCTATCTATGAGAGCGTCATGGCCTTCATGGAAAGCCTCATCCCGGAATATGCCCTGGCTGGGCACACGCGCGAGCGCACCGGGCCGATCCTGCCGAAGATCGCCCCGTCCGGCGTCTACCCGTGTGCGGACGGACTGGTCATCATCGGGGCCAACCAGGACACGCTGTTCCGCCGGCTGTCTGCGATGTGCGGCAAGGACTGGGCGGATGATCCGCGCTACGCCACGCATGATGCGCGCGGCGAGAACCAGCAGGACCTGGATGAAAAGATCAGCGCCTGGACGCGCCAGCACCCGGTCGCTGACGTGCTGGCCCGGTGCGAGGAACACGGTGTGCCCTGCGGCCCCGTCAACACGGCAAGGGACATGCTGGCGGATGCCCATATCGCGGCGCGAGAAGCGATCATCAAAGTCGCGCATCCCCTTCTTGGCGAGGTGCCGATGCAGGGCGTCTTCCCGAAACTGTCGGACACGCCGGGCAGGGTCGACAGGGCCGGGCCGGCGCTTGGTGAAAATACCAGCGAGATTCTCGCGGCGATCGGCTATGACGAGAAAGCGCAGGCCGGACTCAGGCAGGAGGGCGTCATCTGATGTCGACATACAAACACCCGCTTGAAGGGGCCTCTCAGGACGAGACCCTCGAAATCAGGCCACGGTTCAACGCCGACGGGCTCGTCGCGGCGATTGCACAGGACGTCGAGACCGATGAGGTCCTGATGCTGGCCTGGATGAATGCCGATGCGCTGGCGCAGACGATCCGGACCGGCCGGGCGACGTACTGGTCGCGCTCGCGCGAGGCGCTCTGGGTCAAGGGCGAGAGTTCGGGCCATACCCAGGAAGTTGCCGACATTCTGGTCGACTGCGACCAGGACGCGGTGCTCCTGAAAGTGCGCCAGCGCGGCGCTGCCTGCCACACCGATCGCAAGAGCTGTTTTTATCGCCGCATCGACGCGGCCGGGTCTGCGCTTTCTTTCACAGGGACGGACGGTTAGAGTCCGCAGGGAATCACAGGGTATTTTTTACGGGGTTAGTCTGATGAAACAGATCGTACTTGCAACGGCCAGCGCATTCATCCTTGCCATGGCGGCGTGTTCAGGCCCGGCGGGGAACGAGGGGGCGAACAGCGAGACCGATGCACCGGAAACCGATACTGGCGCGACCGATGCGGTCGTCGCGCCGGAGACGGCTTCCGAAGAAGGTGTCGATGCGCTGCAGCTCATCAAGCTCGATTGCGGCAGCATCTACGTCTCCGACCTCGATATCTTCTCGACCGCCGGCGACTATGCTGGCCAGTCCGACACCTTTACCGACACCTGCTGGCTCATCCGCCACCCTGAGGGCGACCTGCTCTGGGACCTCGGCCTGCCGGGCATCCTGACGACGCAGGACGAACAGACGACTGGTGTCTTCACCGTTTCTCTCGAAAAGACGATCGCCGAGCAGCTCGCCGAGCGCGACCTCTCCATGTCGGATATCGAATACGTCTCCATCTCGCACAGCCATTTCGACCATTCCGGACAGGTCGACCTCATCGATGGTTCGACCTGGCTCGTGAACCAGCTCGAATACGATCACATGTTCCCTGAGCCCGACGTCTCCGAAGAAGCGCCTGCTGAGGATGCCGAAACCGAAGGCGGCGCGGATGCGGGCAGCCAGTTCCCCGGCTTCGAGGTGCTCCAGCATGAGATCATCCTCGACAATCACGATGTCTTCGGCGACGGCTCGGTGATCATCTTCATGACGCCCGGCCACACGCCTGGCCATGCCGCGCTGCTGGTGAACCTGCCGGAGACCGGTCCTGTCATGCTGACCGGCGATCTCTATCACCGCACTGAAAGCCGCGAGCTGAAGCGCGTGCCGCAATTCAATACGAGCGAGGCCGAAACGCTGGAATCGATGGAAGCGTTCGAGGACCGTGCCGCCGAACTCGGCGCCAAGGTCATCATCCAGCACGAGCCGGCCGATACGGACGACCTGCCTGAGGTGATGCGCTAGTCGCTCTCGGCCGCCGGATCGCCAAGGAGCTGCTTCAGGGCTGCGATCTGCATGTCGAAGGCCAGCGTGCCCGGCGCGACGAGTTCGACATGACCGCTCGCGGGAACGTTGACATAGTCGGCCGCTCCACCGGCTGCCTTGATCTTCTCTGTAAGCCCGCGGCCAAGTTCCGGCGGAGCGATCCGGTCCAGTGCACCATTCACGCTGATAATACGCGTATCGAGCGGCAGGAACTCAGCCGGTGAAGTGTCGGAGAAGACGTTCGGCCGTTCCTCGCTCGGGGCACCGGTCAGAGTGTCCAGGATATTGGCGAGGCAGGTCGGCGCGGTGACAGGCGCGGAGGCTTCGAGGTCTGCGAGCCCGCCGGAGTTGATCACGCCAGCCAGCTCCAGAGGCGCTGCCGCGAAAAGCGGGCTGGCCTCGGGCAGGTTTGCGCGCGCCGCCGTCCAGACTGCCAGGTGCCCGCCTGCAGAATGACCGAAGGCTGCGACGCGACGGGTTTCGAGACCGAGCGCTGCGCCATGCCTGGCTAGCGCGTCAGCCGCATTTGCCACATCCAGAAACGTTCCGGGATAGCCACCGCCTTCTTCGTCGACGCCGCGATACTCCACGTTCCAGACAGCGAAGCCCTCGATGCGGAGCGCCTCGGCCGCATAGTTCATGAGCGTGCGGTCCGCGATGGCCTTCTGCCAGCAGCCGCCATGGATCATCAACACCGTCGGGTGCGGGCCGGCGCCCTCCGGCAGCCAGACATCAACCACATCGATGTCCGGATCGGGTCCGATCTCGATTGACCGGCTTGGCTCCGGCCTGTCGCGGCTGAGAAGGTCGGACCACTGCATCAGACTGGCGGGGCGCTCTGTCTCAACCGCGGCTTCGTCGCCTGCAGGGGCTTCGCCCGGCGGCGGCGTTGTGCAGGCAGCGGCAAGCGCGGCGCCTGCGGCGATCATGATTGCGCGGCATCTCATGCATTGCCCTTTCCCTTTCCGACGGTTCAATGAGTACGGCACGCGTAATCCGTTGCAAGGGAAAGGTCCTCATGAGTTATGTCATTCCCGCAGACCGGGGCGAGGCAGAGGCGCTGGACAGCCACGACCTGCTTGGCCATGCGCGCGAATTGTTCGACCTGCCGGACGGCAAGACCTACCTTGTTGGCCATTCCCTGGGGCCTGCAACGCATTCTGCGCTCGATGAGCTGGAGCGGACGGCGTCCGGCCACTGGCGCAATGAACTGGTCAAGGCGTGGAATTCGGCCGGCTGGTTTGACCTGCCGCGCACGGTCGGCGCATCGCTCGCCCGCCTGATCGGCGCGCGCCAGGATGAAGTCATCATCGCTGACAGTGTTTCGATCAACCTGTTCAAACTTGCAGCCGCCGCCCGGTCGATTGCGAGAACGCCGGCACTGATTGTCGAGGAAGATGAATTCCCGACCGACCAGTATATCATCGAAGCGCTCTCGCAGCTCAGTGGACGTGACTTTGTGCGCGCGAAATCCGGTGACGGGCTCGCCCATCTTGAGCGCTCAGGCGGCGTGCTGGTTCTCAGCGCGGTAAACTACCGATCCGGCGAGATCCGCAATATGGCGGCCGCCGAAGGCGTTGCGCATTCGTCTGGAGGCGTGATTGTCTGGGACCTTAGCCATGCGACCGGCGTCACAGATGTGAACCTGCAAGAGGCGGGTGCGCGACTCGCAACAGGGTGCACCTACAAATACCTGAACGGTGGCCCGGGGGCGCCTTCCTTCCTCTATGTACGTGCCGATACGATTTCTCGGCTTGAAAGTCCGCTGCCGGGCTGGATGGGCCATGAAAAGCCCTTTGCCTTTGAGCCGGTATATGCACCGGCAAGCGGCATCCAGCGTTTTGCGTCCGGCACCCCGCCGATCCTGTCCCTTGCGGCCCTGTCAGGCGCGCTCGAAGTCTTTGAGAGCATCGACATGAGCCTCGTCCACGACAAGGCGAGAGCGCTCGGCGAGCTTGTTATCGCCCGCGCCGATGCGCTTGGACTCGAGGTCGCTTCACCGCGCGATGGGCGCAGGCGCGGTGGTCATGTCAGTCTGCGTCATCCGAACGGCTACGAGATTGTCCAGGCGCTTATCCATCGCGGCATCCTCGCCGACTTCCGCGAACCGGACACGATCCGTTTCGGCCTTTCGCCGCTTTTCCTGCGGTTCACCGACGTCTGGGACGCGCTTGATGCGCTCGCCGACATACTCGCAACCCGCGCCTGGGACGACCCGGCCTTCCGCCAGCGCTCAAAAGTGACATGAGCCTGGCGACCCCGGCGCGATTCGAACGCGCGACCTACAGATTAGGAATCTGTTGCTCTATCCTGCTGAGCTACGGGGTCTTGCCAGAAAGTGTGCGATACCTTGTTTTTGCGTGGGGTTGAAGAGGCGGCGATGCTGAGAAGGAAGATCCTTGCGGCTGTTGCCCTGTTTGTGGTCTGCGCCTGCTCGCCTTCCTCGCCGCTCGACAGCATGCAGCCGGGCGAGCGCGGGCGCGTGGTCAGAGTGATCGATGGCGACGCGCTGGTGCTGGATACCGGCCAGAGCGTCCGCCTTGTCGGCATCGAGGCGCCCGTGCGCGAGGGCCGTGACCGTCCCGGCGAGCCCTTTGCTGAGGAAGCTGCCCGCGAACTTGAGGATCTCGTCATGGGGCGGGACGTCCGGCTCTACTATCCCGGCCTGACCCGCGACCGATATGACCGCGCGCTGGCCCATGTCGTGACGGCCGATAGCAAGGGTCCGGACTATTGGGTCAATCTCGAACTCGTGCGGCGCGGCGATGTTCGCGTCCGGCTCTATCCTGACACCGATGGCGGCGGCGAAACCCTGATGGAGGCCGAGAAGGCCGCCCGGGAAGAGGCGCGCGGCCTGTGGCGCCTGATCGCCTATGACGCCATCAATGCCAGCGATATCGCACCGGACAGGCGCGGCTTCCTCATCGTTGAGGGTGTGCTGGGCGACGAGGCGCCCCGCCCGAAGGAGGAGGTACGCACCATCCTCTGCACGCGGCGGATGCGCGGGGCCGACCTTGTGATCGACATGGCCTTTTCGGCCCGGCCGGCCTGTTCAGCCCCGGAAGGGACAGCCGTCCGCATACGCGGATGGACGAGCGGCCAGCGCCTTGAACTCGTCCATCCGCTGCATCTCGAAAGTCTTGACTGAGGCTTTAAGGCCTAGCCGGCGATGTACTGCGCGCCGTTCACAGTCATTGTTGCGCCCGTGATGAAGGCAGCTTCCTCGGAGGCGAGATAGGCGCACATGGAGGCGATCTCCTCGGCCTTGCCGAGACGGCCGACCGGAATGGTCGAAATGATTGACTCCAGAACCTTCTCCGGCACGGCGCGGACCATTTCCGTATCGATATAGCCCGGCGCGACCACGTTCACCGTGATGCCCTTCTTGGCGCCTTCCTGGGCCAGCGCCTTGGTCAGGCCGATCAGGCCGGCCTTGGCGGCGGAATAGTTTGCCTGGCCGAACTGGCCTTTCTGCCCGTTGATGGACGAGATGTTGATGACCCGGCCGAAACCGCGCTCACGCATGCCATCCCAGACCTGGCGGGTCACGTTGAAGGCGGAGGTGAGGTCGACATCGATGACCTTGTCCCACTGCTCCTTGGTCATCTTGTGGAACGGGCCGTCCCAGGTGATGCCGGCATTGTTGACGACAACATCGACCGGGCCGAGATCGCTCTCGATCTGCTTCAGGCCGGCACCGACGCCATCATAGTCCGAGACGTCGAACTTGTAGCACTTGATGCCGAGTTCCTGTTCACAGAGCTTGGCGGCTTCCTCGTTGCCGCCATAGTTCGCGGCGACGGCGTATCCGTCCTTTTTCAGGCGTTCGCTGATTGCGCGCCCGATACCTCTTGTACCACCTGTCACGAGGGCCACTCGTCCCATTTATTCCTCCCTGCTTATTGCGCAGCAAAAATTTCGCTGCATCTGCTCAATCTGGTGTAAGCATGATATGTATAAGACAAAAGGGCGATTTTGAAAGTTAGGCGGCGACATGCGAAGATCGGCGCCAAACAGCAATAAATTCGCCGCAAAGGGCGGAGAAAAGGGCACGAAATGACTAAGGCAAACGGCAACGATGGCACGGTTGTGATCAAGAAGTACGCTAACCGGCGGCTTTATGACACATCTACCTCATCGTATGTCACGCTCGACCATCTTGCAGATCTTGTGCGGCGCGAAGTCGATTTCGAAGTCCGCGACGCCAAGACCGGCGAAGACCTGACGCGCGCCGTTCTCACGCAGATCATCTTCGAACGCGAAACCAAGGGCGATGGTGCGCTGCCGCTCTCCTTCCTGCGCCAGCTGATCGGTTTTTATGGCGGCGGCGCCCAGTCCATGCTGCCGGCCTGGCTCGACATGAGCATGAACAGCTTCGCCGAGTCCCAGGAGCGCTGGAAGAAGGCCATGGGCGGGGCCCATCCGATGGCGATGTTCGAGAACCAGGCGCGCCGCAACATGGAAATGTTCGAGCAGGCGATGAAAATGTTCACGCCTCCCTCGGTCATGTCCGGCGGGATGCCGGCGGGCGATCCGCACGGCAAGACCGAGAAGCCGAAGCGCAGTGATCCCGAACCGGAGGCAAAGACCGCCGAAGAGGATGAGCGCGATGCAGCCATGTCTGCGCTGAAGGCGCAGATGAAGATGATGCAGGAGCAGCTGGAAAGCCTCTCCAAGAAGTAGGCTGCTTGCCTATTTCAGCCGATGCGTGGCGTAGACCTCGCCATAATTCGGCGCCTGCACAATGGCGACGCAGCTCGCCTCGCAGTCATAGCTGAAGCTGACATGGCCGCCCGTCCACAGGCCGAGCGTCGATGCCCGCGTGACCGGGTGTACCATTGGTGTCGGATTGGCCGGTGCGTCGAGGAATTCGACCAGGTTGACCTCGGCCGGGGCGGGCGTATGCCCGTCGAGGCTGAAACGGTTGCCGGGCAGAACCGCGACTGAAACTTCACCGGGCCGGTCTGCAGCGGTGCGCAGCGCGATGTTCTCGTCGACCGCCGCGCGCCGTGTCGCCGGGCACTGTTTGGCGCCATCATAGACCGATTGCGGCGTGTAAGGCGCACGAACGCCCAGCCGATCAGCATAGGCGGCCTGGCGCTCGCTGGCCACAGGCAGCGCCATCGGGTCCGGCGTGCCGAGATAGTCCCAGTAATCCACCGACCAGGTCAGCACCATGACATTGTCGCCCTGCTCGGCCTGAACGGCCTTGAGCGTGCGATGCGCGGCGGGGCAGGCATTGCAGTTCTGCGATGCGAAAAGTTCGATCAGCACAGGCTGACGCTCCGCAGCGGCCGGGCCGGCGGCGAGTGTCAGGGTTGCAAGCGCGAGCAAGCTGGATGGGGGGAAATTTTTCATCGCTGCGTGAGATAGCGTTTTCGGCGGCTGAAATGAAATCACCGTGCTGTGATCGGCCCGCAATCGCTGACATTCGCCGATTGCGGGCCGCTTCACCTGATCCTCAGGCCGCAGCCTCGCGGGCGAGATTGCGCAGCACATAGTGCAGGATGCCGCCATTGCGGAAGTAGTCGAGCTCGTTCTCGGTATCGATCCGCACGAGCGTCTTCGCGGTGACCGTGGAGCCGTCTTTCTTCTTGATGATGACGTCGAGGTCCTGGCGCGGGCTGATCGAATCGATGCCGCTGATCGAGACCTGCTCTGAGCCGTCGAGGCCGAGGCTGTGCCAGCTCTGGCCGTCCTTGAACTGCAGCGGAAGGACGCCCATGCCGATCAGGTTCGAGCGGTGGATGCGCTCGAAACTTTCGGCGACGACGGCTTTCACGCCGAGAAGGATCGTGCCCTTTGCGGCCCAGTCGCGCGACGAGCCGGTGCCGTATTCCTTGCCGGCGAATACGACGAGCGGAACGCCCTCATCCTTGTACTTCATGGCCGCGTCGTAGATCGCCATCTGCTCGCCCGACGGCTGGTGGACGGTCACGCCGCCTTCGACACCGGGGACCATCTGGTTCTTGATGCGGATGTTGGCGAAGGTGCCGCGCATCATGACCTGGTGGTTGCCGCGCCGCGAGCCATAGGAGTTGAAGTCTACCGGGGACACCTGGTGTTCCTGCAGGTAGCGCCCTGCGGGGCTGGATGCCTTGATCGCGCCAGCAGGCGAGATGTGGTCGGTCGTAATCGAGTCGGCGAAGAGGCCCAGGATGCGCGCATCCTTGACGTCCTCGGCCTTGTCGAGTTCCACGCTCATGCCCTCGAAATAGGGCGGGTTCTGGACATAGGTCGAGCCGGCCGGCCAAGAGTAGGTCTTCGAGCCGGTAACCGAGATATTCTGCCAGTGCTCGTCACCCTTGAAGACGTCGCCATAGCGCTCCGTGAACATCTCCGGTGTCACCGACTTGCGCATCACTTCGGCGATTTCGTGCGAGGTCGGCCAGATGTCCTTGAGGTAGACATCATTGCCGTCCTTGTCCTTGCCGAGCGGGTCGGTGGTCAGATTGACGTGCAGTGAGCCGGCGATCGCATAGGCGACGACCAGCGGCGGGGAAGCGAGATAGTTCGCGCGGATATCCTGGCTGATCCGGCCTTCAAAGTTGCGGTTGCCCGACAGGACGGAGGCGGCGACCAGGTCATTCTCGCTGATCGCCTTTGAAACGGCGGGCGGCAGCGGGCCGGAGTTGCCGATACAGGTCGTGCAGCCATAGCCGACAAGGTTGAAGCCCAGCGCGTCAAGATCGTCCTGGAGGCCAGCGCGGGCGAGATAGTCGGTCACGACCTTGGAGCCGGGGGCCAGCGAGGTCTTCACCCAAGGCTTGCGGGCAAGGCCCTTTTCCAGCGCGTTGCGGGCCAGAAGGCCGGCGGCCAGCATGACGGACGGGTTGGAGGTGTTGGTACACGAGGTGATCGCCGCGATGACGACCGAGCCGTCATGGATATGGTAGTCGGTGCCTTCAACAGAATGCATCGAGACGCCATAGGATTCCGGATGGGTGTAGACGCTCGTTGCGCCTTCATCGACGAACCGGGCTTCCCCACGCGAGCCTGGGGTGGTGTTCGGATCCTTGGAGCCGCCCCGAATTTCGTTCAGCGCGTCACGGAATGCCGTGTCGGCCTCTGACAGCAAGACGCGGTCCTGTGGGCGCTTGGGACCGGCGAGCGAAGGAACGACGCTGCCGAGATCGAGCTCCAGCGTCGAGGTGTAGACCGGATCCGGCATCTCCGGGCGCCAGTAGCCCTGTGCCTTGGCATAGGCTTCGACCAGCTTGACGCGCTCGGGGTCGCGGCCCGTGTCGGAGAGATAGGAAAGGGTTTCCTCGTCGACCGGGAAGAAGCCGCAGGTCGCGCCATATTCCGGCGCCATGTTCGAGATGGTCGCTTCGTCTTCCAGGGTCAGGTTGGCAAGGCCGGGGCCGAAGAACTCGACGAACTTGCCGACCACGCCATGCTTGCGCAGCATCTGGGTGACGGTCAGCACGAGGTCGGTCGCTGTCGCGCCTTCGGCGAGCTTGCCGGTCAGCTTGAAGCCCACGACTTCCGGGATCAGCATCGACACCGGCTGGCCGAGCATGGCGGCTTCAGCCTCGATGCCGCCGACGCCCCAGCCGAGGACCGAAAGGCCGTTGATCATTGTGGTGTGGGAGTCGGTACCGACGCAGGTGTCGAAATAGGCGATGGTCTCGCCATCTTCCTCACGGGTCCAGACGGTCTGGCCGAGATATTCCAGGTTCACCTGGTGGCAGATACCTGTGCCCGGCGGCACAACGCGGAAGTTGCGGAAGGCCTTGGAGCCCCAGCGCAGGAACTCGTAACGCTCGCCATTGCGCTCATATTCGATTTCGACATTCTTCTCGAAGCTGTCCTCATTGGCGAAGAAATCGACCATCACGGAGTGGTCGATCACCAGGTCAACCGGCACCAGCGGGTTGATGGCCTCGGCATCGGCGCCAAGCTTCTCGGCGGCGTCGCGCATGGCGGCGAGGTCAACAACCGCCGGAACGCCGGTGAAGTCCTGCATCAGGACGCGGGCCGGGCGGTAGGCGATTTCGTGTTGCGCACTTCCCTTATTGTCGAGCCATTCCTTGAAGGCGACAATGTCTGCCTTGGTGACTGTCTTGCCATCCTCGTTGCGCAGCATGTTTTCCAGCAGCACCTTGAGTGATGCGGGAAGCCGTGAGACATCGCCAAGACCGTTCTCGGCCGCAGCCTTGAGCGAGTAGTAAGTGTAGGACTTTCCGTCGACGTCGAGGGTGCGGCGGGCTTTGAAACTGTCAAGGGATGGCATCGTGGGCGTGACCTCTTCTTGCATCATCGGGTGGGACGCGCGTGGCCGCGCGGCGCTTCGTTGCCCGCGTCTTACTAGCGTATCGGGCGATGTGCAATCGCAGCATTGTGCGGCAATTGACCTGCGGGAACGGTTTTGACAGGCGGCCTGCTCATCGAGGCTGACGGGCTGGGTGCTGTTCGCGGCGAACGGATCCTGTTTTCGGGCCTGCATCTCAGCCTGCGCCCGGGTGAGGCGCTTGTGCTGCGCGGGCCGAACGGGTCGGGCAAGTCCACGCTATTGCGCATGCTCGCGGGGCTCAGCCAGCCCGCTACGGGCGAGGTGAAAAGCAGCGGTGCGCATCACTGGCTCGGTCATCGCGATGGCATCAAGCCGCATGAAACCCCGCGCCAGCATCTTACCCACTGGGCGCGTGTCTGGGGCAGTACGCTGTCTCCCGAAGGCATAGCGAAGAGCATGGGGCTCGAACGCCCTATGGATGTGCCGGGCCGGCTGCTCTCGGCGGGTCAGCGCCGGCGCACCGCGCTTGGCCGGCTGCTGCTGGTCGAGCGCCCGATCTGGCTGCTTGACGAACCGTTCAACGCCCTCGATGCGGAAGGGCGGGACCTGCTTGCCAGCCTGATCGCGGCGCAGCTCGAGCTGGGCGGCGGTGTCATCGCGGCCCTGCATGGCGACGTTCCATTCGGCGCGAGCCGGGAGGTGGTGCTGTGAGATCGCCCGCCCCCATCCGCGCGGCCTTCGGGCAAGCCTTAGCCGAAGCCTGGGCTGGCGGCGCGGGCGCGCTGCTGCCGATCGGTTTCTTCGCCGGGGCGGCGATGCTCGTGCCATTTACCGTGGGATCTGAAGCCAACCAGCTCGCCGCCATCGGGACAGGCGTGCTCTGGGTTGCACTGGCGTTGGCTTCGCTGGTTTCCATGGAGCGGCTGTTCCAGGCCGACCTTGAAGACGGCACGCTGGAGCTCTGGGCGCAGGAGGCATGCCCGCTCTTTCTCATCGCGACGGCGAAGATATTTGCGCACTGGACCGTCTCTGGCCTGCCGCTGGTCCTGCTGACGCCGCTTATCGGCATCACCCTGCAGCTGCCGGCCGACCAGCTTCTGCCAGCCATGCTCGCCTATGGGCTGGGCGGACTGGCTTTCTTCTCCTGGGGCGGGGTGGCCGGTGCGCTGGCGGCCAGCGTCCCGCGCGGCGGATTGCTGATCGCGCTGCTCGCCTTGCCGCTCTTCGTGCCGACCGCCATATTCGGCGCGCTCGCGGCCGAACCGGGGGCCGTCGGGCCGAACATATTGTTCCTCGCAGCCTCGACCCTGTTTGCCCTGGCGGTTGCGCCTTTCGCCGCATCTGCGGCGCTTCGCTTGGCCGTGGACTGATCGCCTAGTATTGAGAGCGCCATGATTTCGATCTTTGCCAATCCCCACCGGTTCATGAAGCTGTCGCGCTGGCTCGCGCCGGCCTGTCTTGTGGCCGGCATTCTGCTGATTGCCTGGAGCCTCTGGCAGGCGCTGTGGGTCGTGCCGCAGGACGATTACCAGGGCGGGGATATCATGCGCGCCATGTTCATCCATGTGCCATCCGCCTGGCTGGCCATGGGCAGTTATATGGGGCTCGCCGTGGCGAGCTTCGTCTGGTTCATCTGGCGCCACGAGCTGGCCGACATGGCCGCAAAATCCATCGCGCCGATCGGGGCGGGCTATACGGCGATGTGCCTGGCCACCGGCGCGATCTGGGGCAAGCCGACCTGGGGCACATGGTGGCTCTGGGACGATGCGCGGATGATGTCGGTGCTGCTGATGTTCTTTCTCTTCCTCGGCTATATGGCCCTGCGTGCCGCCATGGACACGCGCCAGAAAGCTGCCCGCGCGGGCGCCATCCTTGCCATGGTCGGGGCGGTCAACGTGCCGCTGATCAAGTTTTCGGTCGATATCTGGGCCTCGATCCACCAGAGTGCCAGCGTGATCCGGATGGACGGCCCGGCCATGCCGGCCATCTATCTCACGCCGCTGCTGATCGGTGCGCTCGGCCATCTCATCTTCTTTGCGGCCCTGACCCTGACGCTGATGCGCGCCGAAGTCTGGCAGCGGCGCGGCGATGTGATCATGGCCCGCAAGCTGGCAGGAGGCTGACCGGTCATGCTCCCTCAATTTGAAACCAATGCGGCCTTCATTTGGGCCATCGTGATCATCGGCATCACCGTGCCGGCGCTTCTGGGCATCTATGCCGGGCTGAAGGCGCGCATGGCCAAGCGCCGGCTTGAGCGGCTGCAGGCGAGCGAGACGCGATGAAGCGCTGGATGGCCATTCTGCCGCTCGCGGCGCTGCTCGGCTTTGGCGTGCTCGGCGCTGTGCAGCTGATGCGTCCGCCGGAGGAGAGCTTCACCGCCAAGACAGACCGGGTCGCCCCTGATCGCGTCTTTCCCCTGCTGGACGATGAAAACCGGACGATCGGCTTTGCGCCGCCGCCCGGCGACAAGCCGGTCATGGTCAATCTGTTCGCCAGCTGGTGTGCGCCCTGCCGGGCAGAGCATGCCGACATCACCCGGCTCGCCCGTGCGCATCCGGGACAGGTCTACGGCCTTGCCTACAAGGACGCGCCCGAAGCCACGCGCGAATTCCTCGCCGAGCTTGGTAACCCATTTGTCGAGATTGGGGTCGACCGGAGCGGGCAGGGCGGCCTTGATTTCGGCCTGACGGGCGTGCCGGAGACATTCGTGATCAGCCCTGAAGGCAAGATCATCCTGCACGTTCGCGGTGTGCTCGATGAACAACGCGCAGCGGAGGTCAGCGCGGCGCTGGCCGGCTGACGCCTATTTCTTCTTCTTCTTCTTTTTCTTCTTCTTGTCGGTCTTCGACTTGTCCGCCTTGTCGGCCTTTGCCGCTTTCGCGGTCTTCGCCTTCTTGGGCTTGGCCTTGGACTTGTCAGCGTCCTCGCTCTCGGCGGCGGCCATGTCCTCGAGGACTTCAGCCTCTTCTTCCGGCCCGCCAATCGAGGCCAGGGATGCCAGGAAGCCGACGCGGCGATTGGCCCGGATCATGTCGAGGACCTGCTTGTCGGCAGCTTCGACCGCCGGCAGGGCAGCCTCGTAAGCCTTGCGCCCCTTGGCCAGCAGGGACACCGTCTTGGCCCGGCGGTCCTCCTTGGAGTCCGTCCGCTTGATATAGCCGGCGCGCTCCATCCGTCCGACCATGTCGGCGAGGGTCGAGCGGTCGATCCCCGTCTTGTCGACGAGGCGCGACTGGCTCTGTCCTTCTTCGCTGGCAAGCGCGGCGAGCACGGCGAACTGGCGAAGTGTCAGCCCCTGCTCTGCGAGGGCGCTCGAAGAAAGATTGACGGCAGATTGCTGCGCACGGTGCAACAAGTGGCTCGGCGACGCCGACAGATCAAATGATGCCTCTGCTTGTTGCTCAGTCATCGCAACCTTATCCTCGTTTGTATTCGACATAGTCTTCTAATCACTTTCCCATGTGGAAACAAACCGTGTGCGGATCAACACAATTCCCCAATAGAGCGAGACAATTACAGCATCATGACAGACAGCATCGCGGAGAATTTCGAGCACCGTGTTCCCGAAGACGATGACCGCGAGCGGCGCATCTGCAATACGTGCGGCTTCATCGACTACCAGAATCCGCGCATTGTTGCGGGCTCGGTCGTCGTCCGTGACCGGAAGATCCTCCTTTGCCGCCGTGCGATCGAACCGCGAAAAGGCTACTGGACGCTGCCGGCCGGCTACATGGAACTGGGCGAGTCGATCGAGGAAGCGGCCATGCGCGAGGCGCGGGAGGAAGCGTGCGCCACGATAGAAATCGACCGGGTGCTCGGCATGTATACGGTGCACCGCATCGGTCAGGTTCAGATCATGTTTCGCGCCGAGCTGGTCTCGGATATTCGTCCGGGACCGGAGAGTCTTGAGGTCGGCCTGTTCGACTGGAAGGATATTCCCTGGTCAGAGCTGGCTTTCCCGACAGTGGTCTGGGCGCTCACCCATTATGCCGAGAGCCGGGGTTCAGACAGCTTCGCGCCCTATGGCAATCCGGCAGGCACCGAAGCGATCACCCGTCAGCCGCCGGTTCCTCCTCGAGGTGTTTGAGCGTGTAGGGCACATTGGCCGCGCCGAAGATGAAGGTGATCACCATGTTGCCGAGCTTCCAGTTCGCCCAGATATCCTCGGCATCCTTGCTGCCGAAGGTCATGCCGAGAAACTCGTAGCTGCCTGCCGGTGCGATCAGCATCCCGGCGAATTTCAGCGGCTGTTCGAATCCGGGGGCGTAGGTACGCCACAGGAATTCGTTCCACACGGCCATTGCGATAAAGAACAGCCCCCAGCGGATGGCGAGCTGGTTCCAGGCATGGTCCGGCAAGGCGAAGACCGAGCGGAACATGACCCGCCAGACATTCTGGCCGACCGCCATGCTGCCGAAGATGATCGCGGCCAGGAACAGGTTCTGGATGGTCGGCTTGATATAGATGAATGACTTTTCCTGCAGGAGGATGCCGAGCAGGCCGAACCCGCCGACAATGCAGGACGTGATGACGAGGAAGGGCGGAATCGGCTGCTTGTGGCGCAGCTTGTTGACGATCACGCCAAGGGTCAGCGCGATCAGCGCGGCGGTCGCCCAGTAGAGCGCCGAGTCCTTGTTGATCCAGGCATTGTCGAGATCGATGATGCGCAGCGCATTATAGATCAGCACGAAGCCGATAACGGGGACGAGGTCGCCCCAGATCTGGTTCGCCTTGTCGGCGGCGGTGTCGATACCCGGTTTCTGGTCGGTCATGTTCCTGCTTACGAAGCTTCGGCTGGTCTGGATGAGCTGAGCTTGTCTCGCATGAATGATCGCGCACCGCCAGCATCGAGCAGCCAGGCGGCTGCAATGTAGACTGCGCCCCCGGCGGCGGCCTTGCAGAAAAGCTCGGGCCAGCTGCCGAAGTGCGGGACAAGCGCGACCGCCGGCCACATGGCGATCGAGGCCAGAGCGACCTTCGCAAGTTCCAGGAAGGGCATGGGCAGGGCAATGTAACGACGCCCGCGCAGGGCGATGATCAGGATGCCGAGCGCATAGCTGCCAACCGTTGCGACCACAGCACCGATCAGGCCGAGCATGGGGATAAGCACAAGGTTGGCCGCAATGTTGGCGCCCGCCGGCACGAGCATGAGCAGGGCCTGTTCGCCCGTCTTCTTCGCAAGCTGGAAGGCTTCGGTGTAATAATGGATCAGCAGGCCGTTCATCAGGCCCGCAAAGGCGATCCACGGGATGATACGGGTCGCCCCGTCGCGCACATCCTCACCGATCAGGGCTTCGGCCAGTGGCTCGGCGACAAGGGCAAGGCCGGTCGCGGCTGGAAGCCCGATGAGCAGCATCGTAGAGACCAGGCCGCGCGCCTGTTCACGGGCCGCCTCTTCGCCCTCTTCTTCCCAGGCCGCCATGACCAGCGGTGCCCCGGCCATCGCCGCCCAGGCGCACAGCAGCAGGATCGTCTTGTCGGCAACGCCATAGCCTGCCGCATAGGCGCCAACGGATGCCTCGCCCAGGAAAAGCGTGATCAGGAACCGGTCGGCGGCCGATAGCAGCAGGTCGAGCGACAGGGCCGCCGCCACAGGCAGCCCATAGGAAAGATAGGCCCGGCGTCGGGCGGCGTCCGCATGGCCCCCCTTCGCGGCGCGCGCGAGCCAGGGCACCTGGAAGATGTTCAGCAGGGCGGCCGCGCAGACCAGCCCGATGAAAGGGGCCGCGGCGCCGATATGGGTGAACCAGGCGATCATCGCGCCAATCGCGAACCCGCCGAGCAGCTTGAACGAAAAGATCGCCGCATACCGCCCGACTTCCTGGTTGGCGCGGTGGGCTTCCAGCGTCGCCTGCAGCAGCGTGCTGAGCGGCAGCAGCAGCGCCATCCAGGGCAGGATGCGCAAGTAGCGCGGCATGTGTGACAGGGCGAGCGTCAGCACGAGCATGAGTACGCCCGCCATCAGCAGCGAACGCAGTAGCAGGGAGCGCACCGTCGCATAATGGTCTGCAAGATCGCCGCGCGCCTTTGCCTGCGCCGTGAAGCGGTAGGCGGCGGCCTCGCCGGGCGCCAGCGTTACCGTGTGGATCAGCGCCAGCACGGTGAACATCAGCGCATAGCGTCCATACTCCTCCGCCCCCAGCAGGCGCGTGAAGACGTACACGCCCCCGAACGAGGCCATTGCGCTGGCAAGATTGGCTGGCAGGTAGCCGGCAAGATGGCGAAAGAGTTTCATGGCTGGAGGCAGCCTTAGCAGCGAACTGCGAAAGGAGGATTAAATATCCGTCTCAAGTAGCAAGAGTCCTGCCGCAAGGACGGTCGCCGCCGCGATCCGCCGCTTGCCGAACCCCTCCTTCAGGAAAACGGCGCCAAGGATCGCCCCGAAGACCACAGATGTTTCGCGGATCGCCGTGACCGTGGCGGCGCTTGTCATCGAGAAGGCAACCAGGGCCGAGCCATAGGAGACGATGCTCGCGACCCCGCCAATCATGCCGCCAACCAGCTGGGGCCGCAGGCGTTCTATGAGCTGTCCGCGGCGGGTCCAGACGGTCACCGCCGTTGTGCCGATCCAGTCGAGCAGGAACAGCCAGACGATGAAGGTGAACTTGTTCTCGGCCACGCGCACGCCATAGGCATCGGTCACCGAGTAGAGTCCGATGCCCGCCGAGGTCAGCAGCGCCCAGACAAGCGCTGTCCGGTTCAGCTTGCGGGCCTTGGCGGTGGCGCGCTCGGGCAGGGCAAAGACGATGAGCGCGGCCGCGGCGAGCGACAGGCCGAGCCAGCCAAGTGCGCCCGGATACTCGCTGAGGACGATGACCGCGAAGATCGCCGTCATCATCGGCCCAAGGCCGCGCATAACCGGGAAGACGAGGGACAGGTCCCCGCGGTGGAGCGCGCGGATCATGCAGAACTGGTAGATCAGATGCGCCCCGATCGCCATCAGGATCGGTGGCCAGAGGCCGGGCTCGGGCAGCGGCACGAAGAACGCAAAGGGTAGCATCCCCAGTGCGGAGGTGAGCGACAGCACCATGCGGGCGCTGAGCACGTCGCCGCCCCGCTTCACGACGAAATTCGCCGTTGCCACGGTGACGGCCGAAAGCAGGCAAAGCAGGATGGGGGTGAAGGTCTCTGACATTGGCGGACATTCGCGTCTGCCACGCCGCAGCCAAAGTCAAGCTTTGAGGAAGGCGCGCACAAGGACCGCAAACGCCGTCTCGGCTCTCGTGTCCCGTCGACCTAGTAACTAGGTGGGCACCGGTTAGGATAGGCCACGGCCAGTCCCAGAGCCAGTTCCCTTGACGGAACGTAAGGTCGGCGGACAGCTGGCTTCCTCGAGCGCCGCAGCCCTTGTGCAGCCCCCACAGATAGTGTGCGTGGAGGCTCTTGGGTAGGGGGTATCGCAATTGTCATCTGCGGGCCGGACCGGCTGTGCAGATTACCATGCAGTCACAACAGGAACAGGGCTGCAGACAAGGGGTTTCGCGGTAGCCTCACGGCTGTTTGGCTGAGGCAGCAACCAACCGAAAGGAGACCCTAATGGCTCTTACGACTCTCCGCGCCCGCACGACGGCCGCTATCGCGGCTGCGGCCCTGGCGACGGGTGGCGCCGCCTTTGCGCAGCAGGCCCAGTCACAGCAAGGCGCTCAGGCGCAAGCGCAGGCAACGGCTGAAATCGATCCCGTGACGGAAGCCGAGATCGACCAGTTTGTCGCCGCCAATGCGGAAGTTGCGACGATCGCCCAGTCGGCGAACCAGCAACTCCAGCAGGCTGAGGACAAGGCCGCGGCCCAGAAGATCCAGGCCAATGCGCAGCAGAGCATGGTCGCCGCGATCCAGGAAAAGGGCCTGACCCCGACCCGGTTCACTCAGATCGTGCAGCTGGCGCGGGCGGACGAAGACCTCGCCAACAAGCTGCGCGCCAAGATGGAGGGCTAAGGCCCGCCCGACAGGGTGCAGACTTTGCATTCATCTCCCATCATCCTGCCCCGCCGGCGCGACCGGCGGGGTTTTTTGTCTTCTGGTCGTCAACTCGCCGCAATCGCTTGTAATGCTGCACGAAAGTCTCAATGCTCGCCGGCAGTCAGCTGGGGAAGGGAAACGGCCATGCGATTTATCATACTCACGACGGCGATGGCGCTGATGGCAGCCTGCAGCCCGTCTGCACCCGCCAATGACGATCCGGCGGATGCGCCGGTGCCTCCGACTGAAAACCCCCAAGCTGAAGCAAGCCCTACTCCGGATGCGGCCGAAGCCACAGCAGATGATCCCGTGACCGCGGCGGCTGATCCGCTTCCTGCCGGGCAGTATTGCTATTATCGCGATAGTGCCGATACCACCGAGGCCATGGAGATTGAAGTCACTGAAGAGGGCGATGTTTCCGGAACCAATTACGGCAACATCCACCAGGAGGAAGCCGCCTATTACGCCAGCTTCTGGATCGAGCTGACGAATGGCGGGTTTGGCGAGGATGGGCTCTACGCGTTCGACTCCGTCACTGAGGTCGATGGCGATACTCAGGTGGGCACGATGACCTGGTCCATCACGCCTGATACGGCCGCGCCGGACGGTTTCATGGATAAACCGCTCCAGTCGGCCGACTGCGAAGGGCTGGAGGACAGGATTTTCCCGCCCATGTAACGCAAGGCGCCCGAATGTGCAGTCCGGGCGCCAGCGTGTTCTGGTGCTGTGGAAGGTCTACTGGCGGTGGCCTGTCAGCAGCTCGGTGACAAGCTGGGTGGCCAGCTGGACCATCATGATGTCGCCATCCACCTCTGCATAGTAGTGGCCGCTCGGCGGTGGGTTGAGGCCATAGCGGCCATAGTCGCGGATCACCCGGTAATCATCATAATACCGGCCATCATAGCGGATCGCGTCGCGCCGGCCGTCCTCATAACCTTCATCATAGGCGCGCTGTTCGTCGCTGCGCTGGCGCCACTGGTCATAGCCATCGGCCTTCCAGCCCGGTCCGCACCAGCCCTTCTTGGCATGGCCCGGCGGGCAGTGTGGCGGATCGGCAAAGGCCGGCGCACTGGCGGCAACGGCGAAAGCCGCAGCGACGGCGCCTGCGACAGACAAATTACGGATAGACGTCATGGTCCTGTTTCCTTTCGTCCTGCATTCTGCATGGAAGGAAAACGGACGCTCGTGGCGTCCGGTTCCGCCCCTGAGCCCGTTATCGTGCGTTCAGCGTCGAATTCCGCCCAGCCATAAGTAGATTCCTGTATGGTCAGGCGGGCCTCGGTCCTGGCAATCTGGTGCTCGTGAATTCAGGCCGAAGAGGAGGTTAGTCATGTCGCACACGCCGCACGAACTGGTGGAAGAGTTTCCCGCTGCCGTTGAGCATATCCACACGCTCAAGCATTCGGACCCGCATTTTGCGCGCCTCGCCGAGCAGTATCACGAAGTAAACCGGCAGATTCACCGCATCGAAACCGATGTGGAACCGGCAAGCGATACCTATCAGGCCGAGCTGCGCAAGAAGCGCCTTTACCTGAAGGACCAGATCGCCGCCATGCTGAACGAACGGACACACTGAGCCGGCATCAGCTGTCGCAGTAGATTTGGAACGGGGCCCCGTCTGGGTCCCGGAACCCGAATTCGACCGTGCCCCATGGTTTTTCTTCCAAGGGCGCGGAAATGTCGATCTGGCGGGCCCAGGCCGCGTGCAGTCTTTCGAGTTCCTCGCGTGAGCTGGTCTCGATGCGGATATTCATCACCTGCGTAACCGAGAGCTGGCCAGGGGTGAATGTCTGCAGGTGCAGCTCGAGACCGTGGCCGCGAACGCCCGCATAATCGGCTTGTTCAGGCGGCTCGCTGTCGCAGAAGGCGAGCTTGAAGCCCAGCCCTTTCCAGAAGGCAATGCTCCTGGCCATGTCGGTTACGGGAAGGACGGGGCGCAGGGCAAGCATGGGCAGACCTATTTTGCAAACAGGCGCGCGATGTCGGCGAAGGCCTTGATCTCGATGGCATTGCCGGACGGGTCGAGGAAGAACATCGTCGCCTGCTCTCCGGGCTCGCCCTTGAACCGGATATAGGGCTCGATCAGGAAATCGACCTTTCCATCAAGCTTTTCAGCCAATGCCTGCCAGGACTGCATGTCCAGCACCAGACCGAAATGGCGAACGGGGACGCCCTTGCCGTCGACCTGATTGGTTTGCTCCCCGCTGCGCGATGGAGCGGGCTCAGGGCTGCCTGGGCCACTGGCCGCGCCGGGACAAAGCTCAGGCGCCAGGTGCGCGACGATCTGGTGGCCGTGAAAATCGAAATCGACCCACTCCTCCGAAGACCGCCCCTCCGGACAGCCGAGCAGCCCGCCATAGAAGGCCCGCGCGGCAGCAAGATCGTGGACGGGGAAAGCGAGATGGAAGGGGGCGATGGCCTGGCTCATGCCGAAGGTGAAGCCCGCGCCCGAGCCCGCGTCAAGTCACCCCGCCTCCATGCCGACGGCCCCGCTGCGAAAATCCATCTTGCCGGCGGCCTCGCTACGCCCTATCTCCCAGCCGCCGCGGGCCGATGCGGGCGGCCGCATCCGCGCGGTGGGTTTTTTGACAAGCCATGTCCGACAAGGCGTTTGACTGTGTGTCCTGCGGGGCGTGCTGCTTCAGCCGCAATCCGCGCTACCTTGCCCTCCTTCCCTGGGACGCCGCGCGCGCCCTGCCGCCCGAGAGCCTCTTTGCCGAGGACGGGCAGACCTATGTGAAGTTCGAGTGCGGCCACTGCGTCCATCTCGACCTTTCCAGCGGCAAGGCGGTTTGCGGTGTCTATAAAGACCGCCCCGAAGCCTGCCGCGCCTTCAGGGCGGGAAGCTTCGAGTGCCAGAAGGCGATCCGCGCAAATGGCTTGCTGGGCGAAAAGGTCCGCCCGCCCGTAGCCGCCTGACCCCACGCTCGGAATTGGCGCTCCTGTCCTTTCTCCCGGGGGTGAAGGGGAGAGCGCCCTAATAGTGCGGGGGAGGCCGGTCGACGGGGGCGGCTGGGCCGGTGGACTGTTCAGCGTCCGCGACGCGCTCGGCGAGGCGTTCCACCTGCCGCTCCAGCCGCTCGATCAGCTTCCACTGCGCCGTGATCGCCGCGTTAAGGTCCTCAATCGTCTGGTCCTGATGAACCACGCGCATTTCAAGCTCGTCGAGGCGGGAGGCGGTGTCGGGTGTGTCTGACATGGCGAAGGGATTAGCGGCGGGTGTGAGGGGAGCGGAGCGGCGAGGTGAGATCACCTGCTTACGTCTTGCCGATGGGCTTTCCGTCAACCAGCAGCTTATGTGCAACTCGCGCATTTCCATCTACTTTACCCCGTCCTTGCGCGTGAGGAACATCAATTCGTGTATATAGGCTACTGTCGGCCTGAAGATGTTTGATAAGGTCGTCTTCGGACTTGAAGTAGATTTCATTCTCTGGAAGCCACGACTTAGAACCGCTGTGGCGATCACAGGCCACGAACATTCCATTTGATTGTCGTTTCGGGCCGAAGCCATCTTTGTCGGTTAGGCGCATACATTACCTGAATTGGTAGAGTTCGCTGCTATTGAGCGACGGAGTTGATGAGTCCTGTTTGGGTGTCCGATCTGATTTTGCGGGTCAAGGGTGAAATCCTCCGGACGCGAAGCGCCCTTGACCCGCAAAATCAGATCGAAAGAAGCTGGCTGTGGCCCATTGGCAGAAACTGCCATTGGGCCTGAATGTCCGAAGCTATTCTTCGGAAAACAAATCCCGGCCGCCAGCTGAAAGAAGGCATTGCGCCACTTCGAAACTTAAGCACCACAGCAGTTCGTAAAGCATACCGCAAATGCCATCATAATCTGCAACGACATCTTCGAACGGTCGATTTCCTAGTGAGTCAGAAAACTCAACTCCATGGTGCTCTAAATCCTTAGCAAGCTTATGAACCTGTTCGGCTGACACTTGATGATCGAATATGTGCGCGATGTCGTTTCGAAAGTCGTTCAGCAGATCCAGCGCCTTCTTCAATTGTGCCGGCATAAGAGCGTTGTCTGCCGCAAATTCCGTTTTCTTGGGAAAACTCCAACGCCAAACGCTGTTTTCGTCATGCTCAGATGTCAATATTAGCTCCACCAGCAGAGCCTCAACCACAAGATGGCCGCGTAAAACTGGACTGATGAGTAATTCTTCGTCATCGAAAGCAGAGCTGACAATGTCATCTAACGCAACTAGTCTGCTCGCTTTACGTACCATTATGGTCATCCGCACTGATCAAAAAAGAGAAACCGATAAATACTTTGGCTGTCTCCAAGCTACCACTCCCTTTGAAGCAAGCGCTTGATGCCGTCGGTGTACGGAAGATGACCGACGTCGAAAAAATTCTCTTCGACGGTAAGTACGTTCGGCACTATTTCGATCCGAAGCCCGGCGAATTAATCTACCACTATACAAGTTTGGAAGCGGCGAAAGCTATTCTGGAAGGTCAGAGTATTTGGCTCTCAGAGTATCAAAAAACAAATGACGCATCAGAGTTCACCTTCGCCAAACAACGCTTTAGAGACGAAATTGCCAAGCTATCAACGGAATACAGCTCAAGCTCAATTGATGTATACAAAGAGCGTCTGAAAGGTTTTGAAGATGGGCAATGCATGCTCATTGGTTCGTTCACTCAAAATGGCGACGACCTCTCGCAATGGGAACGATACGCTGACCGCGCATCAGGATGCGTAATTGGTTTCAATGCCTATTGGTTCTGGAAGTATCCCGGAATTCGTTTGCACAAGGTAATCTATGAGGATGGCTATCTAAAAAATTTAGTAGAAGCCAATCTATACATGATGGATCAAGCGAAGAAATTGTTTCCACAAATTCCGCTGGAGCTTCTCGCCACCTACTTCGTGTTTGAGCAATTTTGTTTCAAAGATCACCGCTTTTCAAGCGAACAAGAAATTCGAATGACTCGCTCTGTCCAGATCAATTCGAATTCAGATTCGGGTTTAGACGATGGAATCATGCAACTCGCAAAAGGCAAGTTTCCTGGGCCGTTCGCTAAACCATTTGAAGTAAAAATTCGCAATGGCGCATACGGGCAAACCAGATATATTAGCCTGCCGACAATTTTTCGCGGCTCATCCGCCGTGAGATCAATCGGATTCGGTCCTCGCTGCTCCCCGACTGACGAGCAGACTTTTATAGAGACTTTCAAACCGATGAAGCGTTTAAAGTTCTGGCGATCAGATATTCCTCTTCGCTAATCACGCTCCACATAAATCTCAGCCCCCTGCGCCATGAATTCCGCGCTCTTGGCCTTCATGCCCTCCTCCGCCTCCCGCGCCTGGCGCTCGAGGTCGGCCTTTTCATTATCCGTCATGCCAGCCGCATAGTCGCGGACTTCGGCGGTGATCTTCATGGAGCAGAATTTCGGGCCGCACATGCTGCAAAAGTGCGCGACCTTGTGGGCTTCTTTCGGGAGGGTCTGGTCGTGATAGTCACGGGCGGTTTCGGGGTCTAGGGAGAGGTTGAACTGGTCCTCCCAGCGGAACTCGAACCGGGCGCGGGATAGCGCATCGTCGCGCACCTGCGCGGCGGGGTGGCCCTTGGCGAGGTCTGCGGCGTGGGCGGCGAGCTTGTAGGTGATGACACCGACCTTTACATCGTCGCGGTCCGGCAGGCCGAGATGCTCCTTGGGCGTCACGTAGCAGAGCATGGCCGTGCCGTACCAGCCGATCATCGCCGCGCCGATGCCGCTTGTGATGTGGTCATAGCCTGGCGCGATGTCGGTGGTCAGCGGCCCGAGCGTGTAGAAGGGCGCCTCGCCGCATTCGCGAAGCTGCTTGTCCATATTGATCTTGATCTTGTGCATCGGGACGTGGCCCGGCCCCTCGATCATCACTTGGCAGCCCTTGGCGTGGGCGATCTTGGTGAGCTCACCGAGGGTCTCCAGCTCTGCGAACTGGGCCGCGTCATTGGCGTCCGCGATGGAGCCGGGGCGGAGGCCATCGCCGAGGCTGAAGGAGACATCATAGGCGCGCATGATGTCGCAGATGTCCTCGAAATGGGTGTAGAGGAAGCTCTCTGTATGGTGGGCGAGCATCCATTTCGCCATGATCGAGCCGCCGCGCGAGACGATGCCGGTGACGCGCTTGGCGGTGAGGTGGATATAGGCAAGGCGCACGCCCGCATGGATGGTGAAATAGTCCACCCCCTGCTCGGCCTGCTCGATGAGCGTGTCGCGATAAATCTCCCAGGTGAGATCCTCGGCGACGCCGTTCACCTTTTCCAGCGCCTGGTAGATCGGCACGGTGCCGATCGGGACGGGGCTGTTGCGGATGATCCATTCGCGGGTGTTGTGGATGTTGCGGCCCGTCGACAGGTCCATGACATTGTCGGCGCCCCAGCGCGTCGCCCAGACCATCTTGTCGACTTCTTCTTCCACGGAGGAGGTCACGGCGGAGTTGCCGATATTGGCGTTGATCTTGACCAGGAAGTTGCGGCCGATGATCTGTGGCTCAAGCTCCGGATGGTTGATATTGGCCGGGATGATGGCGCGGCCTTTGGCGATCTCGTCGCGGACGAATTCCGGGGTGATGAAGGCCGGGATCTCGGCGCCGAAGCTCTCGCCCTGGGCGATCTGCGCTTCCGCGTTTTCCAGCATTTCCTGACGGCCGAGATTCTCGCGCTCGGCGACGTAGATCATTTCCTTGGTGATGATGCCGGCGGTGGCAAACTCATACTGGGTGACCGGCTTGCGGTTGGCCTCGCGGTCGGCGTCGGTGCGCTTCGGGTTGAGCGCGACACTGCCGGTCGGGTCGAAATTCGTTGCCTTGAGCGGGCGATGTTTCGTGGGGAATTCGCGGGCAAGATGCTTGCCGGAAACCCCGCCATTATCCTCCGGGCGCACGTCGCGGCCTTCATATTCCTCGACGCCGCCGCGCTCCAGCACCCAGTCGGTCCGGTGGCGCGCAAGGCCCTTCTCGACATCGATGGTGACCGACGGGTCGGAGTATGGGCCGGAGGTGTCGTAGACCGGCACCGGCTCTTCATTGGCCGACGGGTGCAGGTCGATCATCCGGCGCGGGACGCTGAGGCTCGGATCGGCCTTGGGATGGGTGTAGACCTTGCGGCTCGCGGGCAGCGGGCCGGTCGTGACTTTCGGGGTTGAGAAGTCGGACTGAGGGGTGGGCTTGTTCATGATGGGGGACTTTCAGTTAGTCAGAATCTTCCGGACAGGTCGTCCAGTGCGATTGGAGAAGCGTGGTCCAGGCTGGTGCGCCCTCCATGGTTTCCACAAGGCGTAGGTTGAAGTCGTCATATCCAGGGTGATTGGGTCGCTGGAAATACGCCTGGACAACGTGTCCGGAGCGGGCATCGAGCCAGAGGTCGCCCTCCTCGATACCGTCGCCGGTCACTTTGAACATGTTCCACTTCGCCAGCCCGTCGTCTCCGAGTTGGGAGTTAGATAATTCGGCATTGTAGTCGCCGAGGATCTGAAATGGCGGGGCATCGTCGGCAGGCCAGGCCAATGCAAGGCCGAAGGTGAAGTCCTCCGTTCCCTGCATGCCTGCCGGCCCGAACAGCGCAAACTCTGCAAGGTCGAAGTCATACATGCGCCAGGGCGCGGGCGGCGCGGTCTCCGCCAGTTGCGGTTCCGTCCCGTCAGGGCTGCCGAAGCGGATCTCAATCATCCGCGTGTCGGGATCGAACGTCAAAAATGTCTGGGCGACCTGTTCGCCATTCCGGTCAAGCCGGCCGCCTGTCATGGTCAGCGCTTCGCCCGTCTCGGGATCAAAGCTCGCTGTTACGAGTGCCGCATCCGTGCACGGCGCCTGCCGCTTCACAACGGCGAGCTCTGTGGGGCTGACAAGGTGGACGTAGATGTCCCTCGGATTGGTCAGGTCCTGATTGGAACGCACATAGTGCAGGGTTGTCCCCGGCTCCAGCGCCTGCGCTTCTGGCAGGATTTCCGGATCGCTATTCGTGCCTGCACAGGCGCAGAGCAACGACAACAGGGGCGGCATTAGCCATGCGAAGCGGTGTTTCTGGAGCGTCATTTCTCATCCTTCCGGCTCTTGTAGGTGAGCGCCATGGCGATGCAGTGGCGGAGGGGCTCGAGCGGGAGCGGCGCGCCGAGGGGCAGGCGGATTTCGCGGTTGCCGATGAGGTCGAGCGTTTCGGAATAGTGCTCTCGCCAGTCGTCGAGCAGGCTTGTCTGACAATTGACGAAGAGGCCGACGACATCCGGGCGCTTGTCTGACCAGGCAAGGCGGATCGTCGTGCCGGCCTTGTTCAGGTAGGACGGCTCGCCCCATTTCAGTGTCTCGGTGATGGGGCCGGTTTCGGGCAGGGTTTCGGCGGTCTCGAAGACGAGGTCGCGGAGCTTCAGGAGCTGGATGCGCGCGGGCTTCGGATAGCCGTCATAGACCGCTTTCACGGCGGCCGGGATATTCGGAAGGGTGACGCTGGCGCCCAAGTCTTGCTCCGTTCCTACGCCGGTTCATCCCGGATCAGGTTCAAAGGGTGCTCAGGCGGCCATCTTTGCGATGGGATCATTCCGGGCGGGAAACCGTTTCCCACTTTCCCTGAATGATCCTCGGCCCGATCTCAGCGCTTGCCATGCGCGCCCCTCGGATATGGTTGACCCTAACGGAAGTGGCAGGCGCTGCATAGGGGCAAGCGCTCAGCCGGCCTCGGCGAGGACGGCGTTGGCGCGCCGTCTTATGTCGGCAATGGTGGCGTCTGCCTGTTCTGCATCCGCCCTTGGGTCTTCTGGCAGGGTCTCATAGGCGTCGAGCTGGCTTAGCGCGGCCTTGGCCAGCTGCTCCGGAAGGTCATCCGGGGCGGGCGAGCCGTCAGGCAGGGGGCGGCCAGAATAGGCCTGCGCGAAGTCGGCGAGCTGCACATAGTATTCCGCGACGCCTTCTGCGATCGGGCGGCCCGCGGCCTCACAGCGGTCACGCAGCAGGTTCAGCCGGTAGACATTCGGAAGGCTGGGAATGACGGCGCCTTGCTGGTCGACCTGCTGCGCCAGCTGGGCAATGAATTCGTACTGTGTCTCCACTTCTGCGGCCAGGAGATCGGACGAGGCATACGGACAGGCCGTCTCGTCCGGGCCGTCAAACCCGGTATCGTAAATACCCTCAAGCATCCGCTCGAACATGGTTTTCACGACAAATCCCTGGAGGATCTGTTTGGCGAGGTCGATCTGCGACGCGCGGGCTTCGGCCTGCGCTTCGGCCCGCTTTTCCGGGGGCGTCCCCTTGGCGTAGGGCCAGCTCTCTGCAGCATCGTCTGCCATCCAGCGGCGTTCGACATCGCGAAGGGCGTCTGATGCGAAGACAGCCTGGCGCGCGACGCCGTCGCTGTCCGGTTCGAAATCGATGAGCAGCCAGGCCGCCATGGCAACGCGCAGCTGGACCTCGATATTGCCGGGACAGGCCGAATGGAGCGACTGGACGTCGGCGTTCAGTGCCTCGGGCGGGCCACTGTCTGCTGGCAAGGCGTCGATCCGGTCGAGCAGGGTTTTGACCTGCTGGAAGGCATCGTCTGGACAGGTCGTTTCAGCGGCCTGCGCCGCGGCGGCGAACGGCAGGCCTGCGAGTGCCAGGGCGATGGCGAGCGGTCTGATCATGGGCGTCCCCTCAATGCGTTTCAAAGAGGGTAGGGCGATGCCCGCATGGCCTCAAGCCGGGCGCTGCAAGGGGGCCGCCGGCTCAGGCATTGGCCTCGAACTGCGCCGTATCCACGGCAAACCAGACCGTATCGGCATGGGCGAGCAGCGTGCCGTCCGGGCGGTAGAGCGCGGTGCCGGCAAAGTGCTTGCGGCCCTTTCCGCCTGTGCGCCAGGCCTGGATGATCAGTGGCTCGCCAACAGGCGGGCGCTCGAGGATTTCGGCATTCATCTCACCCAACAGCGCGCGGTCGACATCCGGCAGGGAGAAGCCGCCCGGACAGTCGAGCGCGCTCCAGAGGATTTCCGGCCGCACCAGCCCGTCTTCGCCGCCAAAGGTCTCGTGCGGGATCCAGACCGTGGCGGCGGTTTCTCCGTCGTCGAGCTGCCCGCAGAAGATGCGCAGGCCCTCGCCCTCTGCCCGGTTGCGGCCGCAGACAAAGCAGACCGACTGCTCACCGGCGCCGAAAGGCCGGGGGTGTTCGCTGGCGTTTTTCGCTGCCTCGAAGGAGGGCGCCGGGCGCGGCGCAATGGACGGGGCTTCGGGCCGGGCCGTCATGATCACCGCGTCGCCATCATGCAGCGTGGTGACGCCGTCCTCGCGGCGCATCGCCAGCGGGCGATTGAGCGGAATCGGTGCATTGATCCGGATCGTATGCGGGCCGTCGAGGTAAGCGGCGAGCAGGCCGGCCGAATAGCCGCCATTGCCGCTGCCGGGCGGGCCATTGAAAGCGGGCGGGATGGTAATGGTCGTCATGCGAGGCCGTCTCCAATCCAGTCGTTTATGGCATCGGCGTGAATATGGGTCGTCGAGAAGACCGGCACATCGCAGTCGCCGTCTTCGAGGATCATGCACAGCTCCGTGCAGCCGAGGATCACGCCATCGACATCGTAGCGCGCGACGAGGGCCTGCATCTCCTTGCGCGAGCTGTCCTTCACCACGCCATTCACGAGTTCGTCGAAGATGATCCGGCCAATGATGTCGCGGTCGGTCTGGCTGGGCACGACCGGGTCGCCGTCATAGCGCTGGAGCAGGGCCGGGCGGAAAAAGTCGCCGCTCATCACCCAGGGCGTGCCAAGCAGCAGCGGGCGGGCGACGCCCTTCGCCTGCATCGCCTCGGTGAGGCTGTCGAGCATGTGGATCACCGGCAGGCCGGTCTCTTTCGCGACGGCCTCGGCCGCGACATGGGTGGTGCCGGAGGTGATGGCGATGGCTTTCGCGCCGGCGGCTTTCAGCGCGTTCGCTCCTTTGACGACCTCCGACCTGAAGGCGTCCCAGGCTTCGTCATGATAGTGGCCGATCATCACGCCATAATCGAGCATGAAGAAGATGCAGCGCGCTGAGTGCTGGCCGCCGAAGCGGGCGCGCGCATGCGCGTTCAAGAGATCGAAATAGATCTTCGTAGCTTCGGGGCTCACCCCGCCGATCAGGCCGACAAGAGACATCAGGCCCCTTTAGGCCGTCAGGGGCGGCTTGGAAAGCGGGGGTGGTCCAACGGCCGCAGCCCCCGGCTCAGCTCACCGGGATCAGCCATTTATGCTTCATGCTCTCAAGGCTTTCGGCAATGTCATTGTCCTGGACGCGGACTGTGTCGGCGTGACCGAAACCCTTCTCATAGTCGAGGACGGAAATTACCGTCGGCATCACGCGGAAGAAAGCCGCGCCGCTCAGTTCCGGCAGCTCCATGGCCGGAATCTGCGGAAAGCGCCGGACCATCAGGCGTGCAATCTCATAAGTCTCTTCATCGCTGGTCACCTCGCGCGCCTGTCCGGCCAGCGACAGGCCGCGAATGTGGGACCAGTCCTTGTAGGGCGGTGTCATGCTGATCGAGACCCGCGGGTCGCGCCGCATGTTCCTCGCCTTCTGGCTGTCGGTACCGACGCCGAAGAAGATTTCGAGGCCATCATGGACGAAGGACACCGTGGTGTTCTGGGGAAAGCCGTCCTCGCGCAAGGTCGCAATGGCGAGGTCCTGGCAGGCCTCCATGATATCGACGGCCTTGGTTCGCAGTGTGTCCTTCATGTGCGGGCTCCCATGCTGACAATAGCGCCCATTTTTCAGGGATCGCGCCGCCGGTCCTTGATCCCCGTCAAACGCCGCCGGTCTGTCAGGCTTAACGGAAACCCGCCTTCCATTAACCTTCTGTCGACCTCGATGCGCGAGCTTGCCCGCACTTGCGAAGCAGATCTGGAGACAACCCATGGCCATAGCGACCGCAGAAAACGCCAGCTCGAAGAGCCAGGCGAAGACGAAATGGCGCCGATTCAAGGTCGATCTCTGGCTGACCGACATGAACCTCACCGAGCTGGGCATCATGAAGCATACCCAGCATGAGGCCGCGTCCGACCAGTTCAGCCATGACATGGAAATCATCGGCCAGGTTCGCGATGGCGGCGAGCGGACGGGCGTGCTCGCCTATCGCAAGGAAGCCTGGAAGCAAGAGGGCGGCCTGAAGCGCCGGCTGGTCATCAAGCAGTTCACTGATTCGATGAACTGGAAGGCATCGATGGAGCTGATGATGGGCCGCTCGATGCAGCTCTCCATGGGCGCGCGCGGGCTGCCGGTCTGTGCCTACACGATCAACCTTGCGCGGCACGACCAGCTCGTCCAGCTTGAGCGGTCAGCCCTGAAGTGGCCTTTCCTGCCGGAGTATTTTTCCTTCTTCCTGGAGACGCGCGACGGCCCGAAATTCTACAGCCTGCGGCGCAAGGTCTTCGCGATCGGGGCCGATTATGTGCTGTATGACTGGCAGGGCCGGAAGATCGGCGTGCTGGATCACCGGGTCATCAATCTCGGCGGCTCATGGAAGGTTAAGATCCGGGATTCGGAAACCTACGGCCCGCTCGAAACCGTGATCCAGCTGTTCTGCACCATGCTGCGCTACAATCACGATGTGCGCAAACACGTGAAGCGTCAGGTGGGCGATATCCGCAATGGCAAGACGGCGCGCGCACTCGACCATCACGAGGCCAATCTCTACCACAATCCGCGCAAGTATCGCTGATCAGGCGGGGCCTTGATCCTCCGACAACATCGTCGAAATCTGCATCGTATGCGTGTTGAGGACGCCTTCGGTGCGCTGCACGACATCGCGGACATAGGTCATGAAGTCATCCGACTTGCGGTACATGACGAGGACCAGCATGTCGAAGGATCCGGACCCGTGCACGATCCATATATCCCGGAGCAGGATCGGCAGGTCCTGCGTCTCCGATCTTTCCAGCGACCAGAGCAGTGACTGCTTGCGGATATTGTCGGCAATCACTTCCTGCGACGGCTTGGGGCCAACCTTTCCGCCCTCGACCCAGCGATTGTACTGAACGTTCAGTTCCGCCAGGCTGATCGATACCGCGATCATGCCGGATTCGGGCAGGTTGATATTCTTGTGATCGCCGTTCGGGACGATCACTTCCTTGAACGCGCCCGCCGAGATCATCCGTCCGACCGCCTTGGCGGCGTTGCGCTTGCGGGACTCCGGCAGGCTGGCCTGTGCATCGCCGCGCGGATGATCGATGTAGCGCGCCAGCCGCAGTCTTGAGGAATGCGCAATGGCGAGTTCGGCGGAATCGACGAATTCGGACCGTTCAGGCCGCCTCGGCATGATAGCGGCCAGTGCCGTCAGCAGGCGGTTGAACGCCTCACCCTTGCGCGTCGGCGCCTTGTCGTCCGTCATGCGTGATGTCCCCATCCCTTTGCTACATTTGTACCATCGGGCTTATTACGTTTGACGGCGACACTCAATCGCTATGTGTGCTGTATCCGGGCCAATCTGCCTTTAAACGCGGCATTTGCGTCTTCATGTCCCTCGTTAGACCAGAATTGGTGCGCGAGAAGACGTTTCAGACGCTGGCTGCCGTGACAATTATCCGTGGCGTGACGCGTGGGCTGTCCCGCCGGGCCAAGTGTCTGCTCAGCCGCCCTGCAGGTTGTGGGCTGTGAAGTCGAGGAAGGCGTCCCAGGACTGCTGGTCGGCATGCTCGCGGTAGCGGTCGGAGCCGAACACCGTCCAGGCATGCGGTGCGCCGGAATAGATCTGCACCTCATACGTCACACCAGCCGCTTCCATTGCGTCGGCCGCCTGCGCGGCGAGCGCGTTCGGGATGCCCGCATCGGCCCCGCCATGCATGACCAGTATGGGTGCATCCGTCTTCGAATAGTCGGCGCCTTCGGGCGCATCGAGGCTGCCATGGAAGGTCGCATAGCCGGCAATGCCTTCGCCTTCGCCGGAGCGGGCAAGTTCCAGCGTCGCCCCGCCGCCGAAGCAATAGCCCATGACAATGGCCTCGTTCTCGCCAGACACTTCGCGGGCCTTGGCGATGCCGCCCAGGATGCGGGCGCGCATCATGTCGCGATCACCATAAAGCTGGCCGACCAGTTCCTTGCGCGCTTCGGTCGTGTCCGGGCGGTTGCCGGCGCCGTAGAGATCGACGGCGAAGGCATCGTAGCCTTCATCGGCGAGCATTTCGGCGCGGGTCTTTTCGTAATCATCGAGGCCGCCCCAGTCATGGATGATGATGACAAGCCCCTTCGCCTCGCGGGTCGCCTCGGCGAGATAGCCTTCATAGGTCATGCCATCGACATCATAGGTGACGGCCTCGCCGGCCTGCGCTGAGAGGGCGAGCGCGGCGGCGGCGGTAAGCGTGGTGAAAAGCGTACGGCGCATGGTGGTTTCCTTCCCTGATGGTGCTGTTCCGGGCGTCCTGAAGGTTAACCTAGCGCGCTGGCACGGCGTTCCAAATCACGATCATGAAACATCGACCGCCCGCCATTCCCCCGGCTTCAGTCCGTCCAGCGTCCAGTCGCCGATCGAACAGCGGATGAGGCGCAGCGTCGGATGCCCGATGGCTGCGGTCATGCGGCGGACCTGGCGGTTCTTGCCCTCGCTGATACTGATCTCCAGCCAGCAATCGGGCACCGACTTGCGATAGCGGATCGGCGGGTCGCGCTCCCATAGGCCGGGCGGCTCATCGATAAGCGCCACGCGGGCGGGACGGGTGTGTCCGTCCTTGAGGTCGAGACCGGTGCGGAAGGCCTGTAGCGCGGCTTCGTCGGGAAGGCCCTCGACCTGCGCCCAGTAGGTCTTTTCCATCTTGTGCTTCGGCTCGGCGATCCGGGCCTGCAGCTTGCCGTCGTCGGTCAGCAGGAGGAGGCCCTCACTGTCCCGGTCGAGACGCCCGGCCGGATAGACGCCGGGCACGTCGATATAGGCTGACAGGGTCGGGCGGGTGGAGCCCGCCGTGCCCTTGTCGGTAAACTGCGAAAGCACGCCATAGGGCTTGTTGAAGGCGATCAGCATGGGCCGGGTGTGCCTCGGGGCCGCCGAAGCATCAAGCGTCTTTGCCGTACGCCCTCACCGGCGCACACAAGAAAGCCCGCCTTTCTGGCGGGCTTCCGGTTGCTTTGCAGCAATCAGCTCATCCTACGACATGTCAAAGGTCGCGAGGTATTCGCTGAGTTCGATATCGCCATCGGAGTCGGCATCATAGTCAGAGAACTGCTTGGTGCTGTCCTTGGAGCCGTTCTGCCAGTCGCTCCACTCGGCTTTCGAAATCACACCGTCATTCTCGTCATCAATGGCGAGGAAGACCTGGCTGGCCTTCAGGGCCGTGACCTCGGAATTCATCTGCGCCTTCGTCCAGTCCTTCTGGGAGACGTCCATATGGTCGCCCTTCATGTCCATCTCGGCATGGTCATCCTTCTTGTCCATGTGATGGTCGGCAAGGGCCGGCGCGGCGGCGAATGCGGTCGTTGCGGCAAGTGCGGTCATGATACGTTTCATGGCTTTCCTTTCCTGTTGTCTGCTTACCCAAACAACGGGAAGGACGCCGGGCCGTTCCGAGAAATCTCAGGTCCGTCTGGACCTGAAGGTGCTATTCGCCCGCCGGGTCACCGCTGAGGAAATCCACCTTCATGTCGGCGCGGATCGAGCCCATTGCGATATGAAGCCCCTCCCATTCGCTGCCCCCTGACGGCAGTTTGGAGAACTCGTCGGTATAGTCGAAGGCGGCCTGGGCATAGGCGCGTGCGCGGACCTCATCACCGGCCTCGCGGGCCGAACGCGCGGCCCGCTCATTCACACGGCCGAGCGCGGCGACAATGTTGGTCGTCTTGTGCGGGCAGGCGCCCTTGAGCGCCTCCAGCCGCGTCGTCACGAAATCGGCGGCTTCGTAGGGCGAGGTCCAGGCAAAGCCGTCAATCTCAAACTGGACGCTCGAATTATAGGCCGTCACATAGGGGCAGGCCTCAAGCGTTTCCGTTTCGAAGATCGGGTGTACATGTCCGGCTGCCGCCAGCTTGGCGAGGTCCGGGAAGACTTCCCTCTTCAGGGCCCCGAAAGCCTGTCCGTAGGGATAGACCGTTTGCGCCGTCCCGTCCGGCAGGGTGACCGTTTCCGCCGACGAGCTCCCAATATGGGCTTCGGCGGCGATCGCCGTATCATAGGCTTTTGACAGCAACATGAGCTGGTTTTCGGCTTCGGGAACGGACTTGCTGACCATGCCGTAGAAGAGGCTCGCATAGGACTGGACCGCGCTGTTTTCGGGGCAGGCTGCAGAAGCGTTCTCCGCAATGTTGAACAATTGCTGGACGTCCGTCAGCTGCCCGGCGAGGACGGCCATCTGGACATTGAACATCTGCTGCACGGCATCATCCGGGCAGGCCGGCGGCGTGGCCGCGTCTGCTGTTGTCTCGTCCGCGTGAGCGACGGGCTGCACCAGCCCGCCAAGCGCCGCCAGCGCAGCAATGATTCCGATCCGCATAGAATGCGTCCTCCACCTGAATCCGGCGAGTTTAGTCAGCCGCCAGGCCGACGCGCAAGCCGGTCAGGCCTCGAACTGGCGGTTGATTGCCCGCGCCCGCGCTTTCACCGACGCGGCAGGATCGGTCAGCGCAGCCTCAAGCGCCGCGCGCGCTTCTGGCATGGCATTCTCCCTCTGGCGCGCCACCTGGCAGGTCGCATCGAGCGCCCAGGCGCGCAGGAATGGCCGTTGATGGCTGCGCAGGGGCCGCAGCCAGGCGATGAGCGTGGTCGCATAGTTGGGCGGGATGTCGAGAAACCGGATGGACTGGCAGACATGCAGCTGCGCGCCCCAGGCCGTGACCGCGACAAGGGTCTCGATCAACTTGCCGGTCTGCGCCGGTGAGAGTGTCTTTCCCTGCTCAAGGTGATGCTTGATGAGCCAGGTTGCGGCCGCCGAGACATTGTCCGTTGCGTCCGCGGCCAGCACGATCAGTGTGTCGGCATAGTCGTCTCGATGGCCAAACTGCGTACTGACGCGCTCCAGCGCGCTCGCGGCGAGCGGCTGGCCGGTGTCGATCGCCTCCCTGATCGGCCCTCTTAACATCGTGCCTCGTTTCCCGGATTCTGATGTCCGTCCTTGGTGGAAAGTAGATAGGCCGCGCCGCGCGAAGTCCACCCTGGCGCTTGTGATTTGAATTGACGGCGCGCTGCGAAGCCGGTGAAGCTCTACGGCAATAAAGGGAGGACTGATCCATGACCGCGATTGAAGCCGCCGTACTCTACACGGCGCTCTGCCTGCTCCTGATGCTGGCGCTGAAAATGAATGTCGGGCGCGTGCGCGCGAAAGAGAAAGTGATGTTCGGCGATGGCGGCAAGGAGCCTGTCCAGCGCGCCCAGCGTGTGCAGGGTAATGCCGTCGAAGACGTGCCGGTGACGCTCGTTGGGCTTGTCGGGCTTGCCCTGCTCAGCGCACCGGTCTGGCTGGTGCATGCGCTCGGCGCAACGCTATTCCTCGCGCGGGTGCTGCATGCCGTCGGCCTTGGCGGCTCGTCCGGCGGATCGCCCGGGCGTATGTGGGGCACGCTCCTGTCGCTCGTCGTGATGCTCGCGACCGTTATCGCCTGCCTGTGGTATGTGGTGGTCTAGCTCAGAAGACCGCCTGCACATCCTTGGTCCAGCCGACATGAACATCGGCGCCTGTCTCGATGACGGGGCGCTTGATCAGTGTCGGATTGGCGATCAGCAGCTTTTCGGCCTTGCCCTGTTCGACGGCGGCCTTCTCGGCCTCCGACAGGCCCCGCCAGGTCGTCGAGCGTTTGTTGACCAGCGCGTCCGGGCCGACGGCCTTCAGCCATTGCGGGACCTTCGAGGCGAGGTCGGTATCGGCGCGGATATCGACCATCGCCACATCATGGCCGGCCTTGTCGAGTTCGCTCATCGCCTTCTTGCAGGTGTCGCAGTTCTTCAGGCCGTAAAGCGTCAGGTTTGCCATTGCGCGCTCCTCATCTCGTGTTCCGGATATCTGACGGGGCATATCGGGTCATTTGCCGGTCTTGCCAAGCGTCAGCGCGGAACGCGTCGGCGCCTTGCGGGTTAACCATGGCAAGGAAGCCGGCCGCTCAAGGCAGCCGGCCAGACCAAGGGAACATCACGCCATGGGCAAATTTCTGTACGGACTTATCGTCCTTTTCGCTTCCGTCTTTCTCGTCTTGCTGATCTTCTTCCGGATCACCGAAGGCTCCTTTGCCGAAGCCGGGGCCCGCATGGACCGGATCATGGGTGTAGCGGCCGAGGAGACCAGCCAGGCTGCCGAGGAGATGGCTCGTGAGACCGACGAGGCCATCCGCGACCTGAACGATGGCGACTAGTCTCTCAGGCTGAACAGGTCCTCGACCCGGCAGCCGAGGGCGCGCGCCAGTTTGAGGGCGAGCACGGTTGTCGGGACAAAGACGCCATTTTCGATCGTGTTGATCGTCTTGCGGCTGACTGAAACCTTTGCGGCAAGATCTGCCTGGGTGAGGCCGGCGGCCTGACGGTAATCCTTCAGCGACGTGGCAAGGTCTGGATGGTCAGGCACCCTTTCCCTCCAGCCAGGCAAAAGTGAACATCGGCGTCACGATGCCTGCGGTCAGCAGGACGGTCACTGTGTCCTTCGCGTTGAGTTCTGTCATCCGCGAGAGGAGAAAGAACGTCACCGTCAGCAGGATCAGTACGCTGTATGCAATCGAGAAGGACGTCTTGCGGTTCTGCTCGACAAGTTCGTCCTCAAGCGCGGCTTTCGACGCAGGATCGAGCTTGGAGCGGGCAAAGGAGAACGTAAAAAACAAGAGCCCGGCGACCCAGACCAGACCGGCCGCCGCGCCAAGCAGCGCCATCCAGCCATGACCGTCTGCGGCATAGGCTTCCGCAACCTCAAGATCGGCCAGCGTCCAGATGGCAAAAGACAGCCCCAGCAGGATGAGCAGCCAGCGCCGGCGGACCGAGAGTTTTTCCGTGTTTGTCATGAGCATGCCTCTGTGTAACCTTCGCGTTACACAATGGGCGCTTCTGAAAGTAACGTCAAGGTTACATTCTGCAATTAGTTTTCATCGACATAGACCTCGCCATTGAGGTCATCGAGCTTGGTCTGGAGATGCGCGCGGACATCCTCGACCGCCTGGTTGTAGACGGTGGGGCCAAGCGTCTTGAGCATCCGGTCGAGGATTTCACCTGCCCGGAAATCGCTGAGGGTTTCGTCGAATTCTGTCGAGAACAGCGTCTGCAGATGGCCGATCAGCGCGTCGCGGCGTTCGTCACTGAGCTGGATCTGCTTCATTCCACCACCCCGACAATCGGACCCATATCGAGCCCGGGCTCGTTTCGTCCGATCATCGGAGCATAGAGGCGCGAGACCTGCCCGTCGAGGAAGAGGGCGTTCGGCGCATCCAGCCTGTCGCGGAACAGGCTCGCAAATTCGTGGAAGGTGACCGCGCCGTCCGAAATCGCGAAATACACCGTCTCGCCATCCTCGCTCACGCCGACGCCATTGCGCCGCTTGCGGGATGTGCCGTCGGCATTGATCGAGGGGTGGATATCGCCGTCGATGACCAGCATCGGGCCGGACTGGGTCGCATAGTCGGGGTCGATTCCTGCCGCGAGATAGGCCTCCGATACGCTGACGCCCGCCTTGCCCTCATCGATCCAGAACACGCCGTTCGGCTTCATGTGGAAATTGCCGGGCCCGTCATTCGTATTGACCGTGGCGGTGTCGCCGGAGCCGGTACGCAGGTATCCGACCGGGCGGCGGTCATCATGATACATGCCGCCATTCATCGCGAAGACGAGCGTGCCGCCATCGGCTTCGACGGCCTCGGCCAGGGCGTCGAACTGCAGGTAGGGCACGCCGTCATCGCCGGTATAGAAAAGGCGGATATCCTCGCGCGCCGCGTCAAAACTGCACACGACATAGGGGTTCGATCTGTAGGTCAGCTCGCGGCAATGGTCGCCGGCCTCATTGCGGACCGGCAGGTCACAAGCCGACAGGCCCGCCGCCAGCAAACCGGCGCCAACCGCTCCCAGCCAGCCTGTCATCGGTTTGCGCAAATCTGCCGCCTTTCCTGAGGGATCAACGCCCTCGAAACGATTCCGATCCCTCTGAAATGGAAGGGTTCGCCTGATCGATCAACTGCCCGGAAACTGTGGCATTCCCGAGGCTTCGGCTGCGATCAGGCCGAGGCCTCGGCTTCATAGGCCTCATTGGCTTCGAGCCATGCCTGCTCGGCCGCATTGAGCGCGTCCGCGAGCCTGTCGCGTTCACTGCCGAGCGACTGCGCTTCAGCCGGATCGCGGTCATACAGCGTCGGATCGGCGAGCTTCTTGTCCAGTGCCGCGAGCTTGCCCTGCAGGGTGTCCATCTCGCGCTCTGCGGCTGAAATCCGCTTGCGGATGTCGGCTGTGGCGCGGCGGATCTCGGTTTCCGAGCGTTTTGGCGCTGGAGGCGGCGGCGGAAGCAGGGCCGGCGCGCCACCGCCCTCGCGGGACTTGTCGGCTGCCAGCACCAGCGCACGATAGTCCGACAGGTCGCCATCATAGGGCGCCGCCCGCCCCTGATTGACCAGCCACAACCGCTCAGCGGTTGCCTCGGCCAGATAGACATCGTGGGTAATCAGCAGCACTGCGCCCTGATACTCGTTCAGCGCGAGGATCAGCGCCTCGCGCGAGTCGATATCGAGGTGGCTCGTCGGCTCGTCGAGGATCAGGATATGCGGGGTCTTCAACGCCGTCAGGCCGAGCAGCAGGCGGACCTTCTCCCCGCCCGACAGCTTCTCGACCTTTGTTTCCGCCTTGTCGCGGTTGAAGCCGATCTGGGCGACAATGGAGCGCAGCTGGCCCTCGGTTGCGTTCGGGCGCATGCGCCGGACATGATCGATGGCGTTCTGGCCGGCCGACAGCTCATCGAGCTGGTCCTGGCTGAAATAGCCGATTTCCACCTTGGGCGCGGCCACGCGGTTGCCGTCCAGCAGCTTTAGCCGGCCGGCAATCGCCTTCACCAGCGTCGACTTGCCCTGGCCGTTGGCCCCGACAATCGCGATCCGGTCGTCATTGTCGACGCGCAGGTTCACGCCGCGCAGCACCGGCTGTCCGGGCGTGTAACCAAGATCGGCATCGTCCAGCACGAAGAGCGGCGAAGCCAGCTTCTCAGGGTCCGGGAAGTTGAAGGGATGGGTGCGTTCCTCAAGCGGGATGACGATATCCTGCATCCGCTCCAGCATCTTGATGCGCGACTGGGCCTGCGTCGCCTTCGAGGCCTTGGCGCGGAAGCGGTCGACAAAGCTTTGCAGATGAGCGCGCTGCTTGTCCTGCTTGGCCTTCTGGGCCTGCGCCAGGGCGAGCTGCTCGGCGCGTTTCTTCTGCCAGCTGTCATAATTGCCGGCATGGACGGTCAGCTTCAGGTGCTCCAGCGCGAGGATATGCGTGACCGCATTGTTGAGCAGTTCCCGGTCGTGGCTGACCAGCAGCACGGTATGCGGATAGCGCTTCAGATAGCTTTCCAGCCAGGCGGCGCCTTCCAGGTCGAGATAGTTGGTCGGCTCGTCGAGCAGCAGCAGGTCCGGCTCGGCAAAGAGCACGCCGGCGAGGGCCGCGCGCATCCGCCAGCCCCCGGAAAATTCCCTGCAGGCGCGGCCAAGGTCGGCCTGCGAAAAGCCGAGGCCGGTGAGGATCGAAGCGGCCCGCGCTTCGCCCGACCAGGCGTCGGTGGCCGTCAGGCGCTCATGCACTTCGGCAAGCTTCATCGGATCGGTTTCGGTCTCGGCAGCCTGCATCAGGGCGTGGCGTTCGGTGTCGGCCTGAAGCGTCTCGTCAAGCAGGGTGCGGTCCGAGGCCTCGACTTCCTGTGCCACCCAGCCGAGCTTGGCGGCCTTGCCGATCCGGATGGCGGCGTCGGCATCCTCGTCGGCCTCGCGGATGAGGCGCAGCAGGGTCGATTTGCCGGTCCCGTTGCGCCCGATCAGGCCCACCTTCCAGCCAGCCGCCAGCGTTGCCGAGGCGCCATCGAGCAGCATCCGGCCCTGGATCCGGTAGGTGAGGTTGTCGATCGTAAGCATGATGGGGCCTGCTAAGGCTTCAGCGGGGCGGCTTCAAGAGCGAAGGCGAGTGACGGATTGAGGCCGAAGGGCGCTCCCCCGGTAAACGGCCCTACTTCTTCTTCGTCAGCTTCCGCATCAGGCCTTCCTGCGCGGTCGAGGCGACCAGCTTGCCGTCGCGGGTGTAGATGGAGCCGCGATTGAAGCTGCGGCCATTGCCCGCCTTCGGGCTGTCCATCGTGTAGAGCAGCCACTGGTCGGCCCGGATGGGGGCGTGAAACCAGATCGCGTGGTCTAGGCTCGCCGTCATCAGCTTCGGGTTCAGCCAGTGCAGGCCGTGCGGGCGGAGGCTGGAGCCGAGCAGGTTCATGTCGCTGACATAGGCGATCAGGCAGTGGTGCATCGGCGCGCTGATATCGACCTCGCGCATCGTGCGCAGCCAGACATGGTTCACATCCGATTTCGGCTTCGGGTCGAACGGGTTGATCGCCGATATTTCCTTCATCTCGAAAGGCTGCGGGCGCGTCCAGTGGGCCAGCTGGTCGGCGGGAATCTTGTCCTTGAACGCTTCGGCCAGTTCAGCCCGGGATTTCAGTTCTTCCGGCTGTTTCACCTCGGGCATCTTGTGCTGGTGGTCCCAGCCATCCTCGTGGACATGGAAGGAGGCGGACATGTTGAGGATCTGCTGGCCGTGCTGAATGGCGACGACGCGCCGGGTGGTGAAACTGCCGCCATCGCGCGAGCGGTCGACCTCATAGATGATGGGAATCTTCGGGTCGCCCGGGCGAATGAAATAGGCGTGCAGGGAATGGCAGAGCCGGTCATCCTTCACGGTCCGGTAGGCCGACGCCAGCGCCTGGGCGATCACCTGCCCGCCGAAGACACGTTCGCGGCCAACCTCATGCTCGGGCGTGAAGCCGCGGAACAGGTCGACTTCCAGCCGCTCGACTTCGAGAAGGGCTAACAATTCGGAAACAGCGTCAGTCATATTCAATAGGCTTTCCCATCAGATCTTAACCACGCGCGCTTAGCATCCCGGGCTGCACGTGGAAACCGGCATGCGGGGCCAGAAGCAGGCAAAAGCCCATCCCCGCACCGCGCCGGAAACTGGAATGATGGTGATGGAAATGTTTGACGCTGTGAAGCGGGAATGGACCGCGATCAACGTATTGCTGCGCGCGAAGAAGTGGCTCGACCCGGTCACGAACGAGTCCGCCGACCTCCTGGCAGACGATCTGGAAGCAGCGGTCGACCGCCATCAGGCCCGTGTCGCCTTCCGCTTCGAGGATCGCCAGATGAGTTATGGCGAGCTGGATGCAATGGCCAACCGCGTCGCCCATTGGGCCCTGTCGGAAGGTCTTGCGGCAGGCGACTGCGCCGCCATCTTCATGGAGAACCGTCCGGAATATGTCGCCGCCTGGTTCGGCCTCACCAAGATCGGCGTCATCCCCGCCCTGATCAATTCCAACCTGTCGGGCGAGGGCCTGGCGCACTGCATCAACATTGCCGGCGCGAAGACAGTGATTACCGGCGAGGAGCAGGACGCGCAGGTCGAGAGTGCCAAACCCTTCCTGACCGGGGCGCCGTCTGTCTGGTCGCTTGGCGGCTCGGCGGGCGAGGACCTTGCGGCCGATCTGGATCACCACAGCAGCGACCGGCCATCGCGTGAGCTGCGCGCGCATCTGACCAATCGCGACATCTGCTTCTATCTCTACACCTCCGGCACGACGGGCCTGCCCAAGGCTGCGAAGATGTCCCATGCACGGGTGCGCTCGATGATGCGGACCTTCATTTCGCCCTGCAATACGACGGCGAAGGACAAGGTCTATGTCACCCTGCCGCTCTACCATGCCACGGGCGGGCTGTGTGGGGTCGGCATCGCGCTTTATACTGGCGCCGAAGTCATCCTGCGGCGCAAATTCTCGGCCAGCCATTTCTGGGAAGACTGCGTGCGCCATGGCGTGACGACCTTCGTCTATATCGGCGAGCTCTGCCGCTATCTGATCAACCAGCCGGAAAGCGCAATGGAGCGCGCGCACAAGGTGCGCTGCGGCTTCGGCAATGGCCTGCGCATGGACATCTGGGAAGATTTCCGCACCCGGTTCGGCGTCGGCAAGATGATCGAGTTCTACGGCTCGACCGAGAGCAATGTGAAGCTCATGAACTTCGATGGCACGCCGGGCGCCTGCGGGCGGATCCCGCCTTATGCCGCCAAGCATTTCGATCACATCGCCTTCGTGCGCTACGATGTCGAGACCGGACAACCCCTGCGCGGCGAGGATGGCCTCTGCCAGCGCGCCGCGATCGGTGAGCCGGGCGAAGCCATCGGCCGGATCGGTGAGGATGCCCGCACGCGCATCGAGGGCTACAATGACCCGAAGGACACCGAAGCCAAGGTGCTGCGCGATGTCTTTGAAAAGGGCGACATGTGGTTCCGCACCGGCGACCTGATGCGCCAGGGCGCGCATGGCTATGTCTATTTTGTCGACCGGCTGGGCGACACGTTCCGCTGGAAGGGCGAGAATGTCTCGACCAATGAAGTCGCCGAAGCGCTGTCGCAGGTGCCGGGTGTCGAGACGGCGAATGTCTATGGCGTCACCGTGCCGGGCACCGAAGGCAAGGCCGGCATGGCCTCGGTCACGGTCAGCGGCTATCTCGACTATAAGGACCTGTTCGACCGTCTGTCCGCGCGCCTGCCGAAATATGCCGTTCCGGTCTTCATCCGCGAGCAGCAGCAGGCCGAGACGACGGGCACGTTCAAATACCGCAAGGTGGACCTCGCCAAACAGGGCTTCGACCCGGAAGCCGTCGAGGATCCAGTCTGGTACCACGATCCCGAGACCGGCGAATATGTCCGCCTGACGCCTGAGGAATTCCGCAAGATCGGAAATGGCGGCGTGCGGTTCTAGGACTTGGTAGCGTAACCTGCAGACAAAAAAAGCCGGACGGTTGCCCGTCCGGCCTTCAGTGTCTCTCGAAAGGAAAGGGCCTTACTCGGCCTTTTCCTCTTCAGCTTCGGCTTCAGCCTCTGCTTCGGCAGGGGCTTCTTCTTCAGCCGGTGCGTTCTTGGCTTCCTCGGCAGCTTTCTTGGCTTCTTCCTCAGCTTCCTTGCGGGCAGCTTCCTTGTCAGCCTTTTCCTGCACGCGCTCTTTCGCCTTCGTGCCCGGCTCACCCTTTTGCGGGTTGTTGCCATGCTCCCAGGCGACGACCGGCTTGCCGTCGACTTCGATGGCGCTCAGGAAGCGCGCGACGCGGTCAGTCGGCTTGGCGCCTTTCTTGACCCATTCGGCGGCCTTTTCGCCGTCGATCTGGACGCGGTTTTCCGAGTCCTTGGGCAGGCGCGGATCATAGGTGCCGATCTTCTCGATGTAGCGGCCATCGCGCGGGGCGCGCGAGTCAGCGACGACAACGCGGTAGAAGGGGCGTTTCTTGGACCCGCCGCGGGCGAGCCGGATTTTGAGAGCCATGGTGTATCTCCTTAAGTGTCTTATGGCGTCTTCGTGAGTGTCTTGCTCGTGGCTGATCGCTGGCTGGCGCCAGCGGCCACTGCGCCTGCGCCTTGCTTGTGGAGGGCAAGGTCGGGGGCGTGTTCTTGTGGGAGGCTCATTCCTGGCCCTCCCGGATTTTCTCGTGGTGGCGAATGACTTCGGCCACGATGAAATTGAGGAATTTTTCGGCGAAAGCCGGGTCCAGCCCGCTTTCCACCGAGAGCTGGCGCAGCCGCTCGATCTGGCGCGCCTCGCGGGCCTTGTCGGCCGGCGGCAGGTCATGCTCGGCCTTCAGCACGCCGACCTGCTGGGTCAGCTTGAAGCGCTCGGCCAGCGTATGCAGCAGGATCGCATCCATATTGTCGATGCTGGCGCGCAGGCGCTCGAGTTCGGGGAGGGCTGTCACTTCTTCTTCCCTCCGCCCATGCCGGGGGGAAGTCCGCTGCCGCCGAGGCCGGGGAGCTGGCCGCCGCCCATGCCGCCGGGCAGCGCTGCGCCCTGACCCATTTTCGCAATGTCGGCCTGTGACACGCCCGCGCCGCCAAGCGCGTTCATCATGCCCTTCATGCCGCCCTTGCCGATCTTCTTCATCATGTCCGCCATCTGGCGGTGCATCTTCAGGAGCTTGTTGACGTCCTGCACGCTGACGCCGGCGCCGGCGGCGATGCGCTTGCGGCGGGACGCGTTAAGCAGGGCCGGCTTGGCGCGTTCCTTCTTCGTCATGGAGGAGATGATCGCCTCCTGACGCTTGATCATGTTGTCATCCATATTGGCCGACGCCATGGCCTGCTTGGCCTTCTTGGCACCCGGCAGGAGCCCCATGATGCCGCCAAGGCCGCCCATTTTCTGCATCTGTCGAAGCTGGTCGGCAAGGTCGTTCAGGTCGAACTCGCCCTTGCGCATCTTCTTCGCCATGCGCTCGGCTTTTTCCTGGTCGAACTGGTCGCCGGCCTTCTCCACGAGGGAGACGATGTCGCCCTGTCCGAGGATGCGGCCGGCCAGCCGCTTCGCATCGAAGGCATCGAGCCCGTCGAGCTTCTCGCCGGTGCCGAGGAACTTGATCGGCAGGCCGGTCACTGCGCGCATGGAGAGGGCCGCGCCGCCGCGCGAATCGCCATCCATCCGGGTCAGCACAAGGCCGGTCAGCGGCAGGCGTTCATGGAAGCGCCTGGCCGTCTCGACCGCGTCCTGGCCGGTCAGCGCGTCAGCAACGAGCAGGGTTTCCTTCGGCTCGGCGATCTTTGCGATCTCCGAGGCCTCGGCCATCATCTGTTCGTCGATGCTCGTGCGGCCGGCGGTATCGAGGAAGAGGACATCATAGCCGCCGAGCTTGGCCGCCTGCAGCGCGCGGCGCGTGATCTCGGCCGGCATCTGGCCTTCGACGATGGGCAGCGACTTGACGTTCTCGCCCGCCTGGTCCGCTAGGATGGCGAGCTGCTCCATCGCGGCCGGACGGCGCACGTCGAGCGAGGCGAGGAGGACCTTCTTCTTGTCGCGATCGGCCAGTCTCTTGGCGATCTTGCCGGTGGTGGTGGTCTTACCCGAGCCCTGCAGGCCGGCCATCATGATCACCGATGGCGGATTGTCGACGCGCAGGCGCGTTTCCGCATCCGGTCCGCCGAGCATGTCGACCAGGCCGTCATGCACAATCTTGATGACCTGCTGGCCGGGCTTCACCGAACGGATGACTTCCTCGCCAACCGCGCGTTCCTTGACCTTGGAAATGAAGTCCTTGACGACCGGCAGCGCGACATCGGCTTCCAGCAGCGCCACGCGGATTTCGCGCAGCGCAGCCGTGACGTCCTTCTCCGACAGGGCGCCGCGCCCGGTCAGTCCGTCAAATATGCCGCCTAGGCGGTCTGTCAGCGCGTCGAACATCGCGTCACTCCATGCTTGCCTGCAATTGCCTTACAGGTAAGCGCTCATACCGTTCGCGCAAAGCGTCGCGACCTCGCTGAGCGAAACGTCGCCGAGCAGGGACTTCGCCAGGTTCATGGCCCTGGAAAAGTGCGCTTGTACCTTTTGCGCGTGATTTAAGATGCGCCCTAAAGCACGATAGCCGCTTGAAATCAAGCGCCCGGCGCGGCTTCGAGCTCGCCGATCTCGCCGCCCATCCGCATCAACGTCGCGCGAATCTCATCGGCGATCAGGGAATAGACGACGACGTCGGCCCAGCTGCCATCAGCCATGCGCGAATAGGCGCGCAGGACGCCTTCGCGCACCATGCCCCAGCGGTCCATGACGGCGATGGCCTGTTCGCTGCGCATCGACATCATCCATTCGACGCGCCGCGCGCGCCATTCGAGCGCCCGTTTCAGCATCAGATAGTTGATATGCGCCGACATGCCGATGCCCCGGTAGCGCGGATCGATCCATGTGTAGCCGATCCGTACGCGGCGGTTCAGCCGGTTGGGATAGAGATAGGCCGCTATGCCGATAAAGGCGCCGGTTTCGCGCACGATCACGGCAAGGGCCTGGCCGGTTCCCAATTCGCCCATCCGCATGGTGTAGTCGAAATAGGCTTCGGGAGAATTGCCCTCTGGTATGAGCGGCATCAGCTTCCAGATATCGTCGGCCACCCCGCATTCGAGCAGCGCGGGCCGGTGCTTTGCACCGAGCGCTTCCAGCCTGATGAGGCTGGTTTCCAGTCCGGGGGCGCCGAGTTCCATTTCGCTCGCATTGTGGCTCAGCCGCCATCGCCTTGCAACACGCGGCCGGGCCATTCCTTAACTATAATTTACCGGCGGGAGCCGACCCTGCGGTGCGCCCCGGCCAGTCTCGATTCGAGCCGGTCAGGCCGCGGCGGTCTCCGCTTGCAGGACGCACGCCACGGCGTTGATGACGGACGCAATACGCAGGCTGGCCTGGATCTGTTCCGATGTCATGCCAGCCTTGCGCAGCTCGGCTTCATGCGCGTCGAGGCACATGCCGCAGCCATTCACGGCGGACACGGCCATCGAGAACAGTTCGAAATTCGCCTTGGAGATGCCCGGCGCCCCGATGACGTTCATCCGCAGGCGGGCGGGCAGTGTCTTGTAGGTGTCGTTCGAGACCAGGTGGACCGAGCGGTAATAGACATTGTTCATCGCCATGATGGCGGCGGCGGCCTTGGCAGCCTTGGCCGCCTCCGGGCTCAGCTTGCCTTCGGCCTCGGCGGCGATGTTCTTCACGATGTCCGGCGAACCGACCGCATAGGCGCAGGCGAGCATGCAGCCATATTTCTGCTCATCGTCGAGGATCGTCTCATTGGAGAGCGAACCGATATTGAGCTTCAGGTCCTTGGCATAGTCGGGCAGGGCCGACTTCAGTGTGTCGATCGTCATAAAAAGACTTCCAGAATGTCTGATAAGTTGCAGGTCGAGAAAAATGCGCCGCCCTTGAGCAGGTCAGAGGCGGCGCCAGTTGTCTGTCATGATGATGGAGGCGGCAGGTAGGCTGCCGCGTTTAGACAGAAACCTTATTCAGCCGCGATGTTCAGAACGTCGCCACCGATGGCGCGGTTGCACGGGCACAGCTCGTCGGTTTGCAGGGCGTCGAGGACGCGCAGCGTGTCCTGCGGGTTGCGGCCGACATTCAGATTGTTGACGTAGACGTGCTGGATGACGCCATGCGGGTCGACCAGGTAGGTCGCGCGATAGGCGACGCCTTCTTCCTGGTTGCGCACGCCGAGGCCGTCGACCAGCGAGCCGGTCGTGTCGGCGAATTGCCAGATTGGCAGTTCGTGCAGGTCCTGGTGGTCGCGGCGCCAGGCAAGCTTGACGAACTCATTGTCGGTCGAGCCGCCGAGGACAACGCAATCGCGGTCTTCGAACTCACCGGCGAGGCGGCCGAATTCGGCGATCTCGGTCGGGCAGACGAAGGTGAAGTCCTTCGGGTAGAAGAAGATGACCTTCCACTTGCCCTCGAAGCTGTCCTGCGTGATCTCTTCGAATGCGCTCTCGCCGTTCTGCTCGTGCTGCATGAATTTCGGCTTCACGCCGACGACTTTGAATTCCGGGATCTTTTCGCCAATTCCAAGCATGGGAGGTCCTTTCACTGTGAACTATTATGCATATTTGCAGCGCTGACCGCTGTCGTGATGCGGCAATGGCATGCTGCGCTGCAAGAAATCCAATTGATAAATAAAATTCCTACAATAGATTAGGTCTATGCATTTACCGACCCTCCGACAGCTCCAGTTCCTGTGCGCCCTGGCCGATGAGAAGTCCTTCTCGCGGGCTGCCGATGTGTGCAATGTGACGCAGCCGACCCTGTCTTCCGCGATCAAGGAAGTCGAGGCGATCCTCGGCGTCCAGCTGGTCGAACGCGAAGCGCGCGGGGCCTCGCTGACCCGCGCCGGAGAGGCCGCTGTCGAGCGCGCCCGGGCGATCCTGTCCAGCGCCGCAGACCTTGTCGCGGCCGCCCATCAGGCCGGTGAACCTCTGACCGGGCATTTCCATCTCGGCGCCATTCCGACGCTCGCCCCCTATCTCCTGCCGCGCACGCTCGCCTCGCTGCGGGCCAGTCATCCCGAGCTGAAACTCTACCTGCGCGAAGACCAGACCGACCGGCTGCTGGAGGGCCTCCGAAACCGCACGCTGGACGCCGCCCTGATCGCGCTGCCCTGGCCGGCGAGCGGGATCGAGACCGAAGTCCTGGGCGATGACGAGTTCCTGTTCGTCGGGCCGAAGGATCACAAGCTGTCGAAGGCAAACAGCCTCCAGCCGGACGACCTGAATGGCGAGGACGTGCTGCTGCTGGAAGACGGCCACTGCCTGCGCGACCATGCGGTGTCGGTCTGTTCCCTGTCGCCATCGAGCGCGAGTTCCGATGTCGGGGCGACCTCGCTGGCGACGCTTGTGCAGATGGTGGCCGGCGGGCTGGGCGTCTCGCTGCTGCCGCGTATTGCCGCCGATGCTGGCGTGACGGCGGGCACGGATGTCACTTTGCGCACCTTCGACAAGCCGGTCATCGGCCGCCAGATCGGGATTGCCTGGCGCGCCGGATCCCCGCGTGAAGCCGAGGCCCGCATGATCGGCGAGAGTGTGCGCGAGGCACTGTCGACACGAAAGGATGCAGCGACGCCTTAAGCGTCGTGCGTCACCGTGCGGTCGATTTCCGCCGTAACATTGTCCTCGGCCCGGAAGATGTCCTCATCCAGGTCGCCCTCCCATTTTGCCACCAGCGTCGAGACGGCGAGGTCGCCGGTGATGTTGGTCACCGTGCGCATCATGTCGAGCAGCCGGTCAAAGGCGAAAAGCGGGGCGAGGATAACGAACATCTGCTCGGGCGTGGCACCGACAACCCCCAGCGTCGTCGTGGCAAGGAACAGGCTGACCGACGGGATACCGGCCGTCCCGATGGAGACCAGCGTCGCCATGACGGCGACGGTGAAATACATGCCGATCGACACGTCGATGCCAAGCGCCTGCGCGGCGAAAAGCGCGATGAGCCCCTGATAGAGCGCGGTCCCGTCCATGTTGATGGTCGAGCCGAGCGGCAGCACCGATGAGGCGACCGACTTGCCGACGCCGAGGTTCTTCTCCGCGACGCTGAGCGTCACGGGCAGCGTCGCGCTGGAGGACGAGGTCGAGAAGGCAACGAGCTGCGCATCGGTAATGCCGCGATAGAAGGGGATGAGCGGCAGGCGGCCGACCACCTTGATCAGGAAGCCATGCGTCAGCAGCATGTGCAACGCGCAGGCGAGGTAGAGCGCGACCGTCATCAGTGCCAGCGAAGAGACGACGCTGAAGCCCTGGTCGGCCATCACCCAGGCCATCAGGGCGGCGACCCCAAATGGCGCGGTTTCCATGACGATCAGCGTGAGTTTGAGGATCGCCTCGGAGCCGGCATCGAAGACTTTCGCCATCGGCTTGCCCGCCTCGCCGGCGAGCAGGATGCCGATGCCGAACATGATGGCGAAGAAGATGATCGGCAGCACGTCGCCATTCGTCATCGAGGCGACGATATTGGTCGGCACGATGGAGAGGATGGTGCGCATGATCGACTCGTAAACGCCGACCTGTTCGAGCGCGCCGCCACTTTCCAGGCGCGCCTGCGTCTCGGCGATCTGCTCCGGGGTCACCGATGAGAGGTCATAGCCGTTGCCCGGCTGGAAGATGGTGCCCATGATCAGGCCAAGCGTGACCGCGACCAGCGTCGTCATCATGTAGATGCCGATGGTCCGCCCGCCGAGACGGCCGAGCTTGCGCGGATCACCAAGGGCGAGCACGCCAGAGACCAGGGTCAGGAAGATCAGCGGCACGACCAGCATGCGGATCAGGTTGAGGAAGAGATCGCCGAGCGGCTTGAAGATGTTTGCAATCTCCTGCGAGCGGGCAATGCCGTCATCATGGCCGAGCGACGATATCATCCCGTAGCGGACCGCCGTGCCGATCGCGAGGCCTATCGCAAGGCCAATCATTACGCGCTTCCAGAGATCAATCCTGAACCAGGCCTTCATCCCGAACCCCTTTCAAACCACCAGATTGGGGCGCAGCCTAGACGGCGCCGCGCTGAAATCAAATCGGCTTGTGCGGATTGACGGCGGTTTGCCGTTTCACACGCTGGCGGAACCGTTTACAAGCAGGCGCACATGGACTGGATCGACCGACTTTCGACGGGCTGGAAAGCCTGGGTGCTGCTCTTCGCGCTGACCATCACGGCGGCCGCGCCGGGGGTTTTCAACCTGCCGGCGCTGGACCGGGATGAGAGCCGTTTTGCGCAGGCCTCCAAGCAGTATCTCGAGACCGGCGACTACATCACGATCCGCTACCAGGACGAATACCGCAACAAGAAGCCGGCCGGTATTCACTGGCTGCAGGCCGGTTCGACCGCAGCGTTCGGCGAGGGTGAACACCTGGACGTCTGGACCTATCGCGTGCCGAGCTGGATCGGCGCGGGGCTGGCAACGCTCATGGTGTTCTGGGTCGGCATCGCCGCGATCGGGCGACGGGGCGCATTTATCGGCGCCGCCCTTTTCGGCTCCAGCCTGCTGCTGACCTCTGAAGCGCATATCTCCAAGACAGACGGCGTCCTCGTCTTCCTGATCACTGCTGCCATGGGCTGCCTGCTCCGGCTCTACCTGCGCAAGGACAATGACAGGAAGCTCGCCATCGCCTTCTGGGTGATCCATGGCGCCGGCTTCCTGATCAAGGGGCCGGTGATCTCGCTGGTGGCCGGCATGGCGCTGCTGGTGCTGTGGCTCTGGGACCGGCGTGACCATGACTGGATGAAAAGCCTGGCCTGGTGGCCGGGGCCGCTGATCAGCGTGCTCATGGTGCTGCCCTGGTTCATCATGATCCAGATCGCTACGCAGGGCACCTATGTCGAAGGGGCGGTCGGCAAGGATTTGCGCGACAAGCTGGTGACCGCGTCCGAAGGCCATGGCGGCCTGCCGGGCTATCACCTGATGCACCTACCGGCCTGGTTCTTCCCCGGCATCATCCTGGTCCTCCCGGCCATCCTGCTCACCTGGCGCTACCTGCGCCACCGCACGCTGGAATCGCTCGGCGATGTCGACCGCGATGCGCTGAAATTCCTGGTCGCCTGGTCGCTGACGACCTGGATCTTCTTCGAGCTGCTGCTGACAAAGCTCAGCCATTACATCCTGCCCGCCTATCCGGCCTTTGCGCTGCTTTGCGGCTGGGCGGCGGTGAAGCTGATGGAGGGCAACCGCGCCCCGGTCGCGCGCTGGGTCTCGACGGCTTTCTTCGTGATTGGCGGGGCCGCGCTTATCGCCTTTACCTCGCCCTGGGCGATCGAGGCCCTGCAGGCCGACAAGGCGGGTGACTTCAAGACCGTGGGGGCCGACGCGGTCCTCGCGCAATGGTCCGGCTCGACCGATTATCCGCTCTTCCTGTGGTGGATGGGGCTCGGCGCGACCGGTCTTGCCGCCGTCGCCATGCTGGGCCGGCGCATCAGCTGGGCCGTGGCGGGCGGCGTTGCAGCGGCGATTCTGCTCGGCTGGCAGGCGCGGATCTATGTTCTGCCGACGCAGACCTGGGTGCAGGCGACCGAGACCGCGAAGCTCGCCCTGGCTGACGTCTGCGGCATCCCGCGCACCGATTGCGGCGACACCAAAGGGCCCGACCGCGTCCTCGCGCTTGGCTTTGCAGAGCCGTCCTACGTCCTCACCCTCGGCACGCAGAACCTCCACCCGCCGGAAACCCCGCTCGAACTGCCGGAGGATGAGGCGGCCTATCCGGTGGTCTACCTCGTCAATCTGGAGAACCGGACTGCGCAGGAAGACTTCCCCAAGGTGGAAGCCTCCGCCGCGCGCCTTGGCCGGTGCGAGACGCGGTCTCAGCCTTTCTATAGTTTAAACTATTCCAATAATGACCCGTCAGCTTTTATTGCTGTACGCTACGAGGCCGATTGCCCGGCCGATTGACGGGAACCGTGCGCGCGGCACGGCGTTTCCAGCTGGGTGAACCGATCTGGAGGAGGAAATCATGGATCAATCCCGACGCCGCCTTCTGGCCCTTGCCGGAACGACCGCCCTCGCCGCCCCGCTGGGCGGTTGCGGCACGCTGCTTTACCCTGAACGCCGCGGCCAGACGGGCGGACGGCTCGACACCGCCGTGGTCATCCTCGATGGGCTTGGCCTCCTGCTCTTCCTGGTGCCGGGCCTGATCGCCTTTGCGGTCGACTTCGGCTCCGGCGCGATCTACCTGCCGGGCGGCTCGCGCGCCGATGCGGGCGACGATCTCACCACCTACCGCTTCGCTGGCGACCTGACCGAGGAAAAGTTCGACCGCGCCTATGAGCGCCAGTATGGCGAGAAGCGCGACTGGCGCTTCGAGGATGCCCAGCGCATCGAGGTCTCCGATGTCGAAGAGATGCACCGCAAGCTCGCAGCGATCCGCAGCTCCGGCACGGTACGGCTGTAGCGCCAGCGCCTATTCTGGCAGCGTCATCCGCGCCGTCACCATTTCGGTGATGTCGAGATCGGGATGCGCGACCAGCAGCGTGCCATCCAGCGCATCATCGTCGATGAAGCGGACAATATCGGCCTTCACCTCATCGGGATTGTTGGCGAGATAGATGTAGATGTCGGTCTTGAATGAGGCGAGGCGTTCCTTGCCGAGCAGGACAAAGCGTTCGCCTGATTGCCGGTAGGCCTCGGTCATGTCCTCGCTATCGGCCTCTAGCTTCAGCTCGGCGAGTTCCTGTTCCTCGGGCGACATGATCAGCCGCCTCTGCTCGAGATTGGCAAGCCGCATGTCGAGGTCCCGGCGCTCGCCCGCGAGCCTGTTTTCATCCGCGCGCAGGCGCTCGCCCAGGTCGGCTTCGCGCGCGGCCTGGTTGCCGCTGAAATAATAGACATCCTTGGCGTGCACATAGCGGATGACCGGCGGGCGGTCCGGACCGTTGGGGACGTCCGCGCCCGGGCCGGACTTCATCATCTCCCCGATCGGCGCCGAGATGTCATAGGCCGGATTGAGGACAAGGAAGGACGGCCCGTCATCGTCGATGGGATCGACCAGGATCTCGCCGATCCCGTTCGCTTTCGCAAAGTCACGCATGAAGGGGCGGGCATCGGCGCGAAAACCTGACTTGGCCGTGCGGGCGAGCTGGTCGACCTCCTCATTGGCGCGGACATTCAGGTCGACGAGCCGGTCCTGCAGCTCGGCAAGTCTCTGCTGTTGCAGCAGCAGGGTTTCTTCCGGCCAGACCGCGCCGTCCTGCGCGATCCGGGCCTGCTGAGCACCGATCTCGGCGGACTTCGCCTCGATCTCGCCGCGCCAGTGGTCGAGCCGCTCCTGATGGAAGTCGTCCAGCTGGTAGCCATAGACGGACATGGCCGCCTCGTCGTCAAAGGTTACGGTGACGGTCTGCGCGGCGGCCGGCAGCGCGATCGCGGCAAGCGCCGTAGCGATGGCAAGTCTCATCATGCGTCCTCCCACTGGAACAGGGGTGGAGCGTTACACGTGAGAGGCGAAATGGGAAGCGCCTTTACCCCCGCGGGTTGGCATAGCCTTTCACGCGCTCTTCGTCGCTGAGGCTCGCCCACCAGTCGGCATAGGAGGACTCAGACGGCGCCTTCATCGTCTCGTCGGGGGCGCCATCATCCCACCAGACCGGGCCGCGCTCGCCGAGGGCTTCCTTGGCCGCGTTGACCGCGCGCCGGGCGCGTTTCAGCTGCGCCTCATTGTGCTGGACTTCCTTCACCTTGCGCCGCGCCGCCATGAGCTTCGCCGTCAGCGCCTTGCGGCCCTCGGGCGTCAGGCGCGGATCGGAACAGCGCCACAGCTTGCCGGATGCCACGAAATAGCGGCCATCGGGGGTGTGGGGATAGTCTTTCAGGGCCATGGCGCCGGGATGTGGCGCGGGACGGCGGGCAGGTCAAGCATATGACTCCCCTCTCGAGCGAGAGCGGAGCGTTACACATCCACCTCCGCTTCAAGGGCGTTGTCCTGGATGAATTCGCGCCTTGGTTCGACGATGTCGCCCATCAGGCGGGTGAACATCTCGTCGGCGTCGTCGGCATGGGCGACCTTGACCTGCAGCAGCGTGCGGGCATTGGCGTCCAGCGTCGTCTCCCAGAGCTGGTCGGCATTCATCTCGCCGAGGCCCTTGTAGCGCTGGATCTTCAGGCCCTTGCGGCCGGAGGCGAGCACCGCCTCGAACAGGCCGACCGGCCCGTAAACGTTGACCTCACCGGCCTTCTCATTGCGCAGGATCGATGGCTCGACATAGATCGGGCGGATCTCGTTGGCGAGATTGTTGAGCCGGATCGCATCCTGGCTCGCCAGCAAGGTCCGGTCGAGCACGGCCTTCTCCTCGACCGAGCGGACTTCACGGCGCAGCACCAGGCTGCCCTCGTCGTTGAACTCGCCTTCCCAGCAATCCTCGCCCTCTTCGGCAAACAGGTTCAGCCGGTCGGCGGTTTTCTGCGCTTCGGTGTTGGAGGCACCCGCGGCGAGCGCCCCGGCAATCGCGGCCTGCTCGACCATCGGGCCGGGCGCGCGCAGCTGGAGACGCCATAGCGCCTGCTTGAATTGCGCTGCCTTGCGGACATTCTCGCGAAGGTCCTCACCGGCAATCTGCGTGCCGTCGGCCAGGATCAGCGTCTCGCCCGTCGTGCCCTCATTGATGAGGTAATTGTCCATCTCCAAATCGTCCTTGAGATAGCGCTCCGAGCGCCCGCGCGTCACCTTGTAGAGCGGCGGCTGGGCGATGTAGAGATAGCCGTTCTCGATAGCCTCCGGCATCTGACGATAGAAGAAGGTCAGCAGCAGCGTGCGGATGTGGGCGCCGTCGACATCGGCGTCCGTCATGATGATGATCTTGTGGTAGCGCAGCTTGTTGATGTCGAACTCGTCGCGCCCGATCCCGGCGCCGAGCGCCATGATCAGTGTACCGACCTGGTCGGATGAGAGCATCTTGTCGAAGCGCGCGCGCTCGACATTGAGGATCTTGCCGCGCAGGGGCAGGATGGCCTGGTTGGAGCGGTCGCGCCCCTGCTTGGCCGACCCGCCGGCGGAGTCACCCTCGACGATGAAGAGCTCTGATTTTGAAGGGTCTTTTTCCTGGCAGTCCGCCAGCTTGCCGGGCAGGGAGGTGATGTCGAGCGCAGTCTTGCGGCGGGTCAGCTCACGCGCCTTGCGGGCCGCTTCGCGCGCGGCGGCGGCCTCGACAATCTTCTGCATGATGTTCTGTGCGTCGCGCGGATTCTCCTCGAACCATTCCGACAGCTTCTCGCCCATCAGGCTCTCGACGACCGGTCGCACCTCGGAGGAGACCAGCTTGTCCTTCGTCTGTGAGCTGAATTTCGGATCAGGGACTTTTACCGACAGGACGCAGGTCAGGCCCTCGCGGGCATCGTCGCCGGAAATCTCGACCTTTTCCTTCTTCGCGATACCGGTCTCGGTGGCATATTTGTTGATGATCCGGGTCAGCGCGCCGCGGAAACCGGCAAGGTGCGTGCCGCCATCGCGCTGCGGGATGTTGTTGGTGAAGCAGAGCACCTGCTCATGATAGCTGTCGGTCCAGGCGAGGGCCGCCTCGACAGTGATCCCGTCCTTCTCGCCGACGGCATAGATCGTGTCGGGGATCAGCGTCTGGCGCTGGCGGTTGAGATGCTCGACAAAGGCCTTCACGCCGCCCTCATATTCGAGCACGGATTCGTAAGGCTCAGGGCCCCGTTCGTCGCGGAAGACGATGCGCACGCCGGAGTTCAGGAAGGCCAGCTCGCGCAGCCGGTGTTCCAGCGTCTTGCGGTCATATTCGGTCATGGTGAAGGTCGACGGGCTCGCCATGAAGCGCACCGCCGTGCCCGTCAGCACCTTGCCATTGGCGCGCAGCGGGCTCTCGCCAACCTCTTTCAGCGGCGCCTCGACCTGGCCGCCTTCGATGAAGCGGACATAGTGCTCCTTGCCGCCGCGGTGGATGCGCAGCTCCAGCCAGTCCGACAGGGCGTTGACGACCGAGACGCCGACGCCGTGCAGGCCGCCGGAAACCTTGTAGGAGTTCTGGTCGAACTTACCGCCGGCGTGCAGCTGGGTCATGATGACCTCGGCCGCCGAAACGCCTTCGGTCTTGTGCATTTCGACCGGGATGCCCCGGCCATTGTCGGTAATCTCGGCGGAGCCGTCGGGATACAGCGTGACGGTCACTTCGTCGGCATGGCCGGCCAGCGCCTCGTCGATCGCATTGTCGACGACTTCGTAGATCATGTGGTGCAGGCCGGACCCGTCATCGGTGTCGCCAATATACATGCCGGGACGCTTGCGGACGGCTTCGAGGCCCTTCAGGACCTTGATGGAATCGGCGCCATATTCGGGCATGTTTTCAGCTGTTTCAGCCATGGGGTTCTGCCTGCCTTTTGTGATTCGTCACAATTCTTTGAAATTGTAGAGGATTCGGGGCCAAAAGGGAAATCCTGGGCACCCTTGAAAAACCCTTAAAAACAGGGTCGTACAGGGGCGTGTGCAACTGTTTGCAGGGGCCGGTCCGCAAAGTCCCGAAAATCGGCGGAATCCGGGCGTTCCGGGCCGTCGCCAGCAGGGCCTCAATCCTCGAAAACGGGGGCTCTTTTCTGGGCGAAAGCGGCGGCGGCTTCGGCAAATTCGGGCGACTGGAGCTGGGCTGCGAAGATCTCGCCCTCGGCGCGCATCTGGTCGGCAATTTCGGCGGTCCGGGAGTTGATCAGTGCCTTCGACTTGAGGATGGCCGTCGGTGCGGAGGCGGCGATTTTCTGCGCCGTTGCCATGGCGGCACCGAGCAGTTCCTCATCGCGCTGGACACGCGAGACGAGGCCGCAGGCCAGCGCTTCGTCTGCCGTCAGGATGCGGCCGGCCAGCAGCACTTCATTGGCCATGGAGCGGCCGACAATGCGCGGCAGCAGCAGCGACGAACCGGCTTCCGGCACCAGGCCAAGCTGGGTGAAGGGGGCGCGGAAATTCGCCGACTGGGCGGCGAAGGAAATGTCACAATGCAGCAGCATGGTCAGGCCGACGCCGATGGCCGGGCCATTCACGGCCGCGATGATCGGCTTGTAGGCATCGCGGATCGCATTCAGGAAGCGCGTCACCGGCGGTGTCCCGGTTTCGCGCTCTTCGATGGAGGCAAAGTCGGAGAGGTCGTTGCCGGCCGTGAACATGTCGCCTTCGCCAGTGATGACGATGGCGCGGACGGCTTTGTTCGTGTTCGCATCGACAATTGCGTCCGCCATCTTGCCATACATCGCCTGGGTCAGCGCATTCTTGCGCTCGGGCCGGGCGATGGTGATGGTCAGGATGCGGTCGGAAAGGTCGAGCTTGATATGATCGGTCATGGCGGTGTCCTCGGTCAGGTCTTGGCGCTTATTGAGCAGGATGCACCGCGCCGGGCAAGCCATGCCCCTGCGGCGGCGGGGCATTAGGGAATTTCACGGATAGCGCGCGTGCGCCGGGCGGTGTTGATGGCGCTTATGAGACATGACTGGATCCCATTCGCCTGCGCCGCCGTGCCGCGCTATACGAGCTACCCGACCGCGGTGCAGTTCCATACCGGCATTGCCGAACCTGCTGCGAGCGACTGGGCGGCCAGTGTCGATCATGACGATCCGATTTCGATCTATGTCCACGTGCCCTTCTGTGAGCGGCTGTGCTGGTATTGCGGCTGCCATACCAGCGTGCCGAACGGCTATGGCCGGATCGAGCGCTATCTCGATTACCTGCACAAGGAAATCGAGCTGTGGGCCAGCCGCCTCGGGCCGCATGGCGGGGTCAGGCACCTGCACTTCGGCGGCGGCTCGCCCAATGCCCTGTCGGCGGAGGATTTCGTCGAGGTCTCCGAACATATCTGCGAAGCTTTCGGTCTCCTGCCGGAGGCCGAATTTGCCGTCGAGCTGGACCCGCGCTCACTGACGCCCGAGCGCATCGCGGCCATGGCCGTGAGCGGTGTGACACGGGCCAGTCTCGGCGTGCAGACCCTGGCGCCAAACGTGCAGCAGGCGATCAACCGGGTGCAGTCGCGCGAGATGATCGCATTCGCGGTCGAGGACCTGCGCGAGGCCGGCATCCCGGCGATCAATATGGACCTGATGTATGGCCTGCCGCACCAGAGCGTCGACGACGTCATCGATGCGGCCTGCTTTGCGGCGGCCACCGGCGCCGACCGGGTCGCAGTGTTCGGCTATGCGCATGTGCCGTGGTTCGCCAAGCACCAGCGTGCGATCGATTCCGCCGCGCTGCCGGGCGTGAATGAGCGGTTCGACCAGGCTGACGCCGTCACCGAAACCCTGACATCGGCCGGCTATGCTGCCATTGGCCTCGACCATTTCGCGCGGCCCGGCGACGAGATGGCACGCGCGGCCTCCGAGGGCCGCCTCCGGCGCAACTTTCAGGGCTATACGACCGATCCGTGCGAGACGCTGATCGGCCTCGGCCAGTCGTCGATCTCGGCCTTCCGGCAGGGTTTCGTGCAGAACACGAAGGACCGCAGGGCTTGGGAAGACGCTGTACGCGAAGGCCGGCTGGCCAGCGAAAAGGGCCTCAAGCTGGGTACCCAGGACCGCCTGCGCGGCCGCGCCATCGAGGCGCTGATGTGCAACCTCTCCGTCGACACGGCGGCTGTCTGCCGGGAATTCGGTCTTGCCGAGGACAGCCTCGATTGCGCGCTGGAACGGGCCCAGCCGCTTGAAGTGGCGGGCCTCTGCACGATTGACGGGCGCCGTCTCACCGTGCCGGAAGAGGCGCGCACCCTGCTGCGCACCGTGGCGCGCTGCTTCGACGAATATGTGCCCCGCGCCAATGCCGAGCCGCGCCACGCCAAGGCAGTCTGACCCGGCTTGCGTCTAGGCGCCGGTCTCGACCTCAAGCGTTTCCAGGCCCCGGAAGAAGGGCAGGGTGCGCCAGACAAGCGGCGCATCGGCCAGCTTCATGTCCGGATAGCGCTCGAACAGTTTCACATAGACATGCCGCGCCTCGATCCGGGCCAGCGGCGCACCGATGCAGATGTGCGGCCCACCGCCAAAGGCGACGTGCGAGGGCCGTTTGACCGTGATGTCGAACCGGTCCGGCTGATCGAACGTGCCGGCATCGCGATTGGCCGAGGCGAGTGAGCAGAACACCGTCTGGCGCGCCTTGACCGGGCAGCCGCCAATCTCCCGCTCATCCGGCGAAATCCGCGAGGTTGCAGAGACGGGTGCCTCATAGCGCAGCACTTCCTCGACGGCCTGGCCGGCCAGGCCCGGATCGGCCTTCAGGGCTTCAAGCTGGTCGGGATGGGTCAGGAACAGCCAGACGCCATTGCCGATCAGGTCTGTCGTCGTGAGGTTGCCGCCGACCAGCAGGGCTTCCAGGTTCCGCCGGAGTTCCTCATCGCTGATATCGGCCTCGCCGGAGGCCTGCAGGGCGACCATGTCGCTGACGAGATCGTCCTGCGGCTCGGCCCGCCGCGCTGCGATAAGATCGTCAAAATAGGCGTTGATGGCGTCTGCCGATCGGACGAGATGGGCGGTCTCTTCCTCGGTCCGCACCGGGTTGAGCGACAGGATCACCCCTTCCGACCAGTCGCGGAACTCCGCCAGCCTGTTTTCATCGACGCCAAGGATGCGGGCGATGACCAGGACGGGGATCGGCACGGCGATGTCGTTCATCAGGTCGAAGCGGCCGCTTTCCGGCGCCGCCTCGATGATCTCGTCAATGATCGCCTCGATCTCGGGCTTCATCTTCTGGATGCGTGCATAGAAGGCTTTCGCCAGCGGCAGGCGGATGCGGGCATGATCGGGATCGTCGAGGAAGAGGATGGAGGGCTGCTCCATCTCGCCGCTCTCCTCATCGACCAGCCGGCGCGAGAGCGAGCCCTCCTCAGCCTTGCTGGGAAGGCGCACATAGCTGCGGTCATTCACTGTGGCGCGGATGTCTTCATAGCGGGTCAGGAACCACGTCTTCGCCATTTCGTCGCGCATCACGGGGCAATGTTCGCGCAGCTGCTTCAGCGGCGTGTGCGGGTCGCTCCGCGCATCCGGATCGAAGGCTGATACCTGGAAAATGCTCTGGGGTATGTCTTTTGGGTTCGTACCGTCGGCCATGTTTTTCCTCCCTTTATTCTGTTTTGAGGCATCATAGCGCCAAATCGCCCGCATGGCTTGGTTTGCGCGGCGTCACCGGTACCGGGAATTGAATTGACTTCCTGCCGGGAACGTCAGACTCCTTGATGCATGGAGAGCATGAACAGGCTCATTGGCCGCTACAGGGGACAGATCAAGGAGCGCGCACGCCTGTCGCGTTACATCCTTGTGCTTGCCATCATGGCGACCCTGACCTGTTTCGTCGTCTTCGTCTCGACCCTGTCGGGCAAGTACCCGCTGCCGATGGGGGCGGACCTGTTGTCCGACAATCCCGAGCGCCTGCTGGGCGCCACGAATTTCTTCATGATGACGGCTGTCGGCGCGGCGCTGAACATGTGGCGCTTCCGCCAGATGCGCATCAAGCTGATGATCGCCGAAGCCTTCATCCGCGAAAATGACAATGACACGGCCATGAAGCTGCTGCTGGAGCCTGTCTTCGGCGACCAGGTCTGGCAGGATAACCAGAACAAGGCGCCGAAAGGCCGCATCCGCGTGAGGATCCCGCGATGAGTGAAACAACCGACGAGCAGCGCATCACTTCAGCCGACCTGCTGGCCGAACTGCGAGAGGAGCAGCAGAGCTTCCGGTTCCTGATGACCGCCCTGGCGGCGATTATCGGCATGGCTGCCGTCATCGTGGCTGGCAGCGTGATCTATTTCTACATGGAGCTGTCCGGGCTGAAGTCGCAATATGCCGAGCAGACCCGGCTCAACGAGATGAATCTGCGCATCGTCGCCGGCGAGGCCGGGCGCCAGCGCGAGTCCACGCAAGCCGCCATTGTCGCCATCCGCGAAGAGAATGAAGCGGCCCGCCGGCAGGCCGAACTCGCCCGGGAAATCCAGCGGGCCGACTCGGTCAAGCAGGCCGCCGGCTACAAGGAAAACGCGATCGAGCTCGCGCAGAAGCACTTTCTCGGCATCCCGCTCAATGAGGTGACCTCGCAGGTGATCGCGGTTGTGCTCCGCGCCGACGGGACCGATGGCGAGCTATTGTCGTCCGCCGACCGGCTGATGTTGCATGCGGCGCTGGAGGATTGGGGCGACCAGAACAGCGAGGCGGTGCGCACCGCGCTCAACACGCTTTACCAGGACGGTGAAAGCCTGGCTGACCAGGCACGCGGCGCGGCTGGTCTTGCGGCGCTGGAATATCGCTCTGCCAGCGACAATTCGCTCGGCTGGAACCGGGGCTGCTCGACGGTCGTCGACTATGTGAACCAGGCCTCTGCGCGCGGCCTCGAAGCACCAATGCTGTTGCTCTGGAAAGGCCAGTGCCTGCGCAAGCGCGGCGATGCGCTGACGGCTTACCAGGCCTTCAGCAAGGCGGCGACCATGCTGGAAGGCGGCGATTTCGAGGAGACGCTGTTGCACGCCCAGCTCGCCCATCACGGCGTCGGCACGACGCTGGTTGCCCTTGTCGCCAGCGAGGAACTCCCGCCCGGTGAGGACTCCGAGACGGCGCTGCAGGAAGCCCTGTCGGAGCTGCGCGAAGCCGCCCGAATCCGCGGCGAGCGCGGCGCGACCTCGGTCGGTGTGGCCTACACGGAAGAGAATATCGGATTCATCCATATCCTCGACCGGGACTGGCAGGCCGCGCTTGAGCACACCAAGCGCATCGACGACATTCTCCCGCTCGCGTGGAACCTGACCGTTCGCCACATCGCAGCAATGGAGAATGAAAAGGCGCTGAAGAGCGCCGGGGCATCGCGCGACGAGATCCGGAAAATGCAGACGATCCAGAACGATACCCGCCTCGTGCTCGGCCTGATGGAATGCAACCAGATCGACCGGCCTGAGCTGAAGCGCCTCTTGCCGCCGCGCTACAGCAGCACGGTCGACGACCTCTCGCGCCACTGCGACGCCGACGCCGGCGGGTCGCTATGATGCACTGGAGGTGCTACTCGAAATCCAACAGCGGGCATTCGGAGGAGCCGATCATTCTGGATGGCAAATTGTCAGCTTCTGAGACGAAGCTTTACGTGAAATTCGTTGGCTGACTTAATGTCCAATAGTCAGGAATTCTGCTCGGCTTTGCCGCCTGGGGTCACCGTAAAATTAGGAGGCTGACTAGGCGGTTCCGGCGCGTTTTGTATGTACTCAGCAAGAACTTCGAAGATAGGATTTTTGGATGAAGCCCATGAATTCACTAATTCTTCGACCCGTTCTGGCCCAACCTCTTTTGAGGTTTCATAAAGCTGCCAGCTGAGCTGCGTGACACTTCTGATCATCAGCTTCTGAAAATCCATCTGATTATCCATCACGGTGTTCCTCGGACGGCCGAACGTCATTATCCCGAGAGCAATCAAAACAGTCTAACATTTTTACGCTGCTAAATTGAGCCGCCCTTGTGCGTGGCAATTACGTTACTATGCGGCCTGCCTATAAGTCGGAAGCGAGTCTTCTTGGTAGGCTGTTGTTTAAACAGTCGAGCTCTATAACCGCCTCCATTTGTGGGGAGAAGAGAGTTTATTGAACTCAGCGCAGCCCCAAGTTTCTCATGGCATTGAGTGCCAAACAAAAAATGGTACTTTAAACCTTCACTGCTTTACCATCTTGGACCTCAAAACGCTGTGCGCGGTCCCAGAAGGCCTCGAAGAGGAAGGCTTCCGTGCCCGTCAGCCAGGCCTGGCCGCCCAGTGCGCAAAGCTCGTCGAACAGGGCCGCGCGGCGGTCGGCATCGAGGTGGGCAGCGGCCTCGTCCAGCAGCAGGATGGGCGAGGGCCCCTCGCCGTCTTTCGCTAGCGCTGCAGCAGAAGCGAGGATGAGCCCGATGAGCAGCGCTTTCTGCTGGCCGGTCGAGGCATCGCCCGCAGGCATGCCGGTGGGGCGGTGGATGACAGAAAGATCGGTACGGTGCGGGCCGGAAAGCGTCCGTCCGGCGGCCATGTCGCGGCGGCGCCCGGTGCGCAGAGCCTCGGTCAGGGTTTCGAAGATGCTCTTGAAGTCCTCGCCCGCCATGGCAGCCTGCTCGGCTTCGCCATCGAGGGAAAGATCGCCCTTCGGAAAGAAGCCTTCGGGCCGGGCATCGACGGCAGCTTGCAGCGCTTCCAGGACATGGGCGCGGTTCACCGCAATCTCGGCGCCCGCTTCGGCCATCCGCGTCTCGATGGCATCGGCCCAGGCCGGGTCGACATGGCCGCGCTCGAGCAGCGCATTTCGCTCGCGCATCGCGCGTTCGTATCGCGCTGCCGCCGTGCCGTGCGAAGGGATATGCGCCATGACCTGCCGGTCGAAAAAGCGCCGCCGGTCTGACGCCCCGCCCCGGAATACCCCGTCCATGGCGGGCGTCAGCCAGACGATGCGGATCAGTTCGGCAAGGTCGGAGGCCTGGCTCGGTGCGCCATCGATCCGCACGACGCGCTTGGAGCTGGTGCCGTCGGTTTCGAGGCCGACGCCGATCCGGCGGTCATCGACGGTTGCCGAGATGGTCCAGGCGCCGCCGGCATCGTGGCGGGCAAGATCGGCGAGGGTTGCGCTTCGAAGCCCGCGTCCGGGGCCGAGCTGGGAGACCGCTTCGAGCAGGTTCGTCTTGCCCGCGCCATTCGGGCCGAACAGGCAGACATGCCGCCCATCGAGATCGAGCGACAGCGTCTCGTAGTTGCGGAAATCCTTGAGGCGCAGGCGGGTAAGGGCGGTCATCGCCCCCGCTTACACCCGAAGCGGCATGAGCACATAACGGCAGGCCGCATCGCCCGGATCGAGGATCAGCGCCGGGGAGGCTGGATCATTGAGCAGGAATTCTGCGTCCTCGGCTTCGATCTGGGCGGTCACGTCGAGCAGGTATTTCGCGTTGAAGCCGATCTCCATCGGCTCTTCACTATACTCGCACTCGATCTCCTCGTGGCCCTGTCCGGTCTCGGCGGAGTTCACCGCGAGGATGACCTTGCCCGGTTCGATCGACAGCTTCACCGAGCGCGAGCGTTCGGCCGAAACGGTCGAGACGCGGTCGACGGCGGCTTCGAAGGACTTGTTGTCGATGACAAGGCGCTTGTCATTGCCCTTAGGAATGACGCGCGCATAGTCCGGGAAGGAGCCGTCGATGAGCTTGGAGGTCAGGACGGCGCGGCCCGCGCGGAAGACGATCTTGGTGTCCGAAACGGCGATCGAGACGTCGCCGTCGACCTGGTCGATCAGGCGGCGCACCTCTCCGATCGCCTTGCGCGGGACGATGACGCCTTCAATGCCCTCGGCGCCTTTCGGGGCCGGGGCATCAGCGAGGGCCAGGCGGTGGCCGTCAGTCGCGACCGTGCGCAGGACCTTTTTCCCGTCGCTATCGGCGGCGTGGAAATAGACGCCGTTTAGATAGTAGCGGGTTTCTTCGGTCGAGATGGCAAAGCGCGTCTTGTCGATCAGACGGCGCAGGTCGCCCGCATCGAGGTCGAACTTGATGGCGCTGTCATCGCCGGTCATGGTCTGGAAATCGGTTGCCGGCAGGGTCGGCAGAGCGAATTGCGAGCGGCCCGAGCGGATGGAAAGACGGCGGTTCTCCGGGTTCAGCTCCAGTTCGACATCGGCGCCAGCTGGCAGCTTGCGAACCACATCGAAGAGCGTTCCGGCCGGCGCGGTGATTGCGCCCTCGCTGGACACCTGGGCATCGGCGCTGTCTACCGCCTCAATGTCGAGGTCGGTCGCCACGAAGGTGACTTCCGGCCCTTTCGCCTCGATCAGCACGTTGGACAGGATCGGAATCGTATTGCGCCGCTCCACCACGTTCTGCACGTGAGACAGTGCGTTCAGGAGGTCGCTTCTCTCGATCGTCAACTTCATCAATCAGCCCATATGCCGAGGCGGTCTTCCGGTCGCCGCCTTGTCCTCGTTGCCTGTAACCGTTCCGCCGAATGCGAATCGGCCCGCTCCTCGAAAGAAGCGGGCCGGATACCCTTGTCAAAATTGGCCAAATTGCAAGCCCCCGTCAGCCGGTTGAGGGCCGGATTCTGGGGAAATCAGCAGTTGCCTTCAGCCTGTATCTCGAAGACCATCTCCCGGACGCGCTCGACATCGCGGATCATGTCCGGATCGTCCTGCATCTCTTCCTTCACCTTGCGCCATGCGTGCAGCACGGTCGTGTGGTCCTTCTTGTTGAAGGCCCGGGCGATCTGGGGATACGACTTGTCGGTCATTTCCCGGCAGAGATACATGGCGATCTGGCGTGGATAGCAGATCGAGCGGGACTTGTTGGCGCTTTCGATCTCGGTCTTGCTGAGCCCGAAAACACGCATCGCTGCCCGCTTGATATTGTCGAGCGACGGGGCCTGATACTCGCCCTGCTGGCGGCGGAGCACCGTGACCAGCATGTCCGTGTCCGGCTCAACCTCGCCATAGCCGGTTTCCGTCTGCAGCGTCCAAAGGACACCGCACAGCTCCCGGCCGGGGCCGCGAACGGTCGACACGATGCGGTCGATCATTTCCTCGGTCAGCTCGAAGTTCGGCTGGTCCTCGCGGATCATCGCAGCGTGAAGACGCACGATCTCGCGGCGCATTTCCTGGTCCGGGAGGCCGACCTCACTGGAAGCTGCGCCCATGATCTCGCCGCGCATGCGCTGGGAAAAACCCTTCAGGTCACCTGGTGCCTCATCAGCTGTCAGGACGACGCGTCCGCCCTCCTTGGTAACAGACCGGATGGTCGCGAAGAAGGCATCGTCCGTCTTGGCCTTGCCGGCGATCCACTGAAGGTCGTCGATCAGCAGCAGGTCATTGTTACGGACCCACTTCTTCAGGTCGCGCGTGTCGCGGGCCATGGCGCCATCGACATAGGCGGTGACGAATTCTTCCGCGGTCATGTAGGTCACGCGGCGTCCATCATCGAGATGCAGGACGGCGTTCTCGATGGCGCGCAGGATATGGGTCTTGCCCGTGCCCTGCCGGCCATAGATCAGAGACACATCCGCCCCGCGCTTTCCGCCGACAATCTCCATGGCGAGGCCGACGGCCCGCTTGTTGGTGTCACCGGTAACAAGGTTGGCGAATGTCATGCCCGGCACGCCCTCGGAACGCTCCGTACCGGCGGTCTCTTCCGCATTGACTGTCTGCCGCTTTTCGACCGACCAGGGATTGTCGACGAGATCGCGTGTACTGGCCGGAATATCCTTCCAGCAAGCGATCTGCAGCGCCCGGCCCTTCGGATCCGACTTGCGCCAGATGCGTTTGAGCAGCGGACGATGATTGCTGTTGATACGGTCAAAAGCGAGCTGGTCTCGTGCAGCAATCAGGACAACGTCATCGACTTCCGCAACAAAGCGCAGATCCGCGATCCACTTGTCGAAGTCCTCGGCAGGAATCCGAACGCGGGTATCGTTCAAAACCGTATCCCAGATCTCCTTGCCGCGATGAACATCCTTGCCGTCTTTGCCGGTCTGTCCATCTTCGTGTCCGTTCTTGCCCCATCTGCCAGATTCTTCATGGCGCCCCATAGGAACTTCCCCTTTCCTGTGTTTTTCTGTTCCATCTCCTGTTGCCGATCAGAACACGCGAACCCTGTTCGGATCCTTCGGGATCCGTCACCAAAATACTCGGTACAGGGACTTTTTTCCGTCGCGGGTTAACTAAACCACACGGCTTCAGAGCCTGTCCAGCTGACTTTTTTCCAAATTAGGTGAGAAACCATCTTGAAACTCTTGTGACGGCCGAAAACCGCAAAAGATTCAAAGAAGAAAAAAATACACAAGGCTGCTCATTTTAATGCAAACGCATCGTACCCATTATTTGTACGCATTATGTTCTGTCAACTTTTTGGCCTCTAAAAGCCTGTGAAAATCAGCCTTTTTGTTATCAGGTTTGCATCCTTGTCACGTTTGTTTCAGGCAGCAAAAGACCTGCATGGCGAGCCATGCAGGTCTTGCATTTTTGCAGTTTTGTGAACACGCCTGAAGCGTGTTCAGCCCATCGCTTTCACACGTGCGGAAAGGCGGGAAATCTTGCGGGCCGAAGTGTTCTTGTGAATGACACCCTTGCCGGCAGCGCGCATGATTTCCGGCTGGGCTTCCTTCAGCGCTTCGGCTGCGGCCTTCTGGTCACCAGAAGCGATCGCTTCCTCGACCTTGCGGATATAGGTACGCATGCGCGAGCGGCGCGCAGTGTTCACTTCGGTACGGCGCGCGATCTTGCGCACCATCTTCTTGGCTGAGCGGGTATTCGCCATCAATAACTCCTGAGTGTCCGGTCGGACGCAAGCGGCGGACATACCCAAAGGCCTCAGTGCAGTCAACCGGAACAAGCGGCCATGTCTGCATAAAGCGCGGTGAGGCGCCTAGCGGTTGTTGAAGTGCGGCTCGCGCTTCTCCACGAAGGCTTCCATGCCTTCCTTCTGGTCTTCGGTCGCGAACAGGGAATGGAAGAGACGCCGTTCGAACATCACACCCTGGCTGAGCGTGGTTTCATAAGCGGTATTCACCATTTCCTTGGTCATCATCGCAGCAGCGCGCGGCATCGACGCAATCTTGCGTGCAACGGTGCGGGCTTCCTCCAGCAGGTCGTCTGTCGGGACGACGCGGGAGACAAGGCCGCAGCGCTCGGCTTCAGCGGCGTCCATCATCCGGCCGGTGAGGCACATTTCCATCGCCTTGGACTTGCCGGCAAAGCGGGTAAGGCGCTGGGTGCCGCCTGCGCCGGGTGAAACGCCGATCGTGATTTCCGGCTGGCCGAACTTGGCATTCTCGGCGGCCAGGATGAAGTCGCACATCATGGCCAGTTCGCAGCCGCCGCCCAGCGCATAGCCGGACACAGCCGCGATGACCGGCTTGCGCATGCGTGAGGCGCGCTCCCAGTTTCGCGTGATGAAGTCTTTATAGTATGCGTCGAGATAGGACTGCTCGCGCATTTCCTTGATGTCTGCGCCTGCCGCGAACGCTTTCTTGGACCCGGTTATCACAATGCATCCGATCGAGGCATCGGCGTCGAAGCGATCAAGTGCCTCGGTCAGTTCATCCATCAGCTGATTGTTGAAAGCGTTGAGCGCGTCTGGCCGATTGAGGGTGACGATCGCGATGGCTTCGTCGACTTCGGTCAGAAGTGTTTCATATGCCATGATGGGTTCCGTCTTGTGTCCTGCTTGCTTTTTGCGGTCTCCGCCGCAAGTCTCGCGTGGCATACGGGAATATGCGTCCGGCGTCGATAGGGAGTGACCAGTCATGAAATTCACCAGCAAACTGACCGTAATCGCGGGGGCATGTGCAGCGCTCGCCCTGTCGGGGTGTGTTTATGTGCAGGCATCATCCAGCGACCGCGCCGATGAAGAGCGCGTCCAGGCCGCGCCGCCCATTATTGCCGAGGCTCCAGCGCTCGACACGGCGACGGGGCCGGGAGACCGGATGCCTTCCGGACGCGATCTTGGCGTCCGTTCAGCTGTCGTTGCACCGAATGCGGCTGCCGCGACCGCCCATCCGCTGGCCACCCAGACGGCGCTCGACACAATGAAGGCGGGCGGCAATGCTGTTGATGCGGCCATCGCCGCAAATGCCATGCTGGGCCTTGTCGAGCCGACAGGAAACGGCATTGGCGGTGATCTGTTCGCCATCGTCTGGGATCCGAAGACCCAGCAGCTCTACGGCTATAATGGCTCCGGCCGCTCAGCCATGGGCGCGACCCTGGAAGACATGCAGGCCAAGGCCGACGAATTCATGGACGGCGAGGAAATCCCGCCATACGGGGCGGCCTCCGTCACCGTACCGGGCACGGTCGATGGCTGGTACGCCCTGCATGAGCGCTTCGGTAAGCGCCTAATGAACGAGAACCTCGAACCGGCGATCCGCTATGCCCGCGAAGGTGCGCCGATCCCGGAAGTCATCGCCTTCTATTGGAGCTATGGTCCGAAACGGTATGCGCCGGCATATGAAAGCGGCATGCTGGAAGAGTATGACAATGCGAAAGAGACCTATTTTTCGCCGACCCCGGTCGAGGGCTCGCTTTTCCGCAATCCAGACCTCGCCGACACGCTGGAGCGCATCGCCTATAAGGGACGCGACGAATTCTACACCGGCGAGACGGCCCACATCATGGCCGACTATTTCGAGCGGATCGGCGGCTACCTCACCTATGAAGACTTCGCGAACCATGAAGGCGAATGGGTCGAGCCGCTTTGCGTCTCTTATAGAGACGAGGTGAAACTCTGCGAGCTGCCGCCGAACACGCAGGGCGTTGCCGCGCTCCAGATGCTGCAGATGCTTGAGCGGTTTGACCTACGCAGCATGGGCTTCGGCTCGGCCGACAGCCTGGTCGCGCAGATCGAGGCCAAGCGCCTTGCCTTCGCTGACCGGGCCAAGAGTTATGCCGACCCGGAATTCGCGGGGATTGATCCGAGTGTCTTCATTCGTGAAGGCTACAACGCTGAACGTGCCGGCCTGATCGATATCAAAAAGCCGATGGCTAGCGTTGACGCCGGGATGGACTTTGCCGCGGATGCCAAGCTTGAAGACGGTGACACGACCTATCTGACCGTCACCGACAGCGACGGCATGATGGTGTCGCTGATCCAGTCAAATTATCGCGGGATGGGTTCCGGCCTTGTGGCAGACACGCTGGGGTTCATGTTCCAGGATCGCGGCCAGCTTTTCAGCCTCGATCCAGACCACCCGAACGTTTTCGAGCCCGGCAAGCGGCCTTTCCATACGATCATTCCGGCCTTCGCCTTCAAGAAAGACATGCCCGGCTGCCAGGTCCGCGCCGTCGCGCCGGAGCTGGCCTGCCCCTATGAGCCGTGGATGAGCTTCGGCCTGATGGGCGGGGGCATGCAGCCGCAGGGCCATGTCCAGATCATCCTCAACCTCGTCGATTTCGACATGGGTCTGCAGGAAGCCGGTGATGCGGCCCGTTGGGAACATAGGGGCGGTTGCGAGCCGACGGATGATTACACCGGCGATTCCTGCGAAAGCGACATGGGTGTTGTCCACCTCGAAAGCGGTATTCCGGAAGCCACCCGCGCCGAGCTGGAGCGCCGCGGCTATACGGTCGAATGCTGCGAGGCCAATGGCGGGGGCTACCAGGCCATCGCTCGCGACTTTGACAGTGGGGCCTGGATCGCAGCGACTGAAATGCGCAAGGATGGCAATGCCGACGGCTACTGAGCCGGGTCAGCCGCCGCGACCGAAGAGCCGGCTGATCTTGTGAACGATCCGGGGCAGAAGCTTGTCCCGGGTCGGTTTGCGCACTTCGCCGCCTGAAAGCGACTGCACGATTTCCTGAAGCGCCATAAGGTCGGCGCGCATATTACGCAACTGGTCGCTGGTCGTGTCCTGCGAGTTGAGCGTTTCGAGCGCATTGCGGGCTGTGCGCAGGGCATGAACTGCGCGGTTCGCGCCAAGTATGCGTTTCTCGTCACTTTTGATCGTATCGATCAAAGCGACGGCATTGCGAGCTATCGATACCGCCTGCGCAGGCTCGTCAAGCAAAGGGACAAGTCGGTCGACGAGGCGGGGATTCATCGCCTTGTTCTGCCCTGGAGCCTGGCGTTCAGCCAAGCCGCGATCCTCGGCCATCGTACGTGGTACCCACTGGATCAGCCCGGACGGCTCAGGATCAGAAAAGGGGAAATAGTGATCTATGCGGCTTCCCAACTCATCCTTGGCTTTCAGCATGGAGAAGCCGATCAGTCTCCAGACACGCCGTATGTAGTCGTCCGGGAGCGCCTCGAGCTGTGCGTGAAATGTGATGAAAAACTCTTCGTCGTCTGAGAGCCCTTCAAATGCACGCGGCGTACCACACCAGTCCAGGAAGGCCTCAGCCAGCTCCAGTTCCCGCAATTCCGTCTCGGCTTCCTCACGGTTCTTGAACCGGTATGCTGACAGTATGCGCTCGATGCCGAGGTCCTGGACATGCTGACGTATCTTCAGGCGCCGATTGATCCAGCCATATTCGAGCTTGAGCTCCGGGGCCATCTGAAGGGCGGCCTCGATATATTCCTGTTCTTCGAGGCTTGTTTCCTCTGGCAGAACCGCTGCCGAAACGCGATCGAATGCGGCATAGCGCGACGGATCGCTCGCTTTTAACTCGCGCATTGCGGCGAGGCGGCGATTGCCGTTCACAACCACACCGTCATAACGGATCAGGAGCGGCGCAGTTTGCTGGGCATGCCGCTCGAATTCCTCGAAAATTGGTCCGGCTGGGTCTTTCGCTTTCGCGATCAGGAGCTCGTGCAGCATGGACTGGACCTGCTGTGTCTCTGCCTGCTCCTGCACATCTTCCCAACTCAGGCCGGTATTGCCGGACATAGCGACCAGCTCCGACAGGATTCGGCCATTGTCGACACGATAGACCAGGGCGTCGGGTGTCACGCTAATGATGGGAAGTTCGAGGTAACCACCTTCGGATGGGACAAACTCGTTCGCCGTTATTTGCCCTGAGAGCGCATCCCTGACTAGGTGAATACGTTCAGCGGCCGGCATTAGCCGGAACGGGGCCGTGCTGGCAGTATCAGCCGTTTTAGTCTCAACCATGCCGATCAACTCTCCTGCGCAACGATTGATGCGACCACGCCTCGATGTGTGGGCTTGGGCAAGACTTGTCAAATAGCGGCTCAGGTGGGCGTCACATCTCCGTATACGATGAAATGAGGATTATCGTAGCCACGTTCACGTTTTCCATAGCGCAGCGGTTCGCCATCCTCTGTCAGCACACGGGCACCGGCTGCTTCAGCAACGGCCTGGCCGGCTGCCGTGTCCCACTCCATTGTGCGGCCCATCCGCGGGTAGAGGTCGGCTTCGCCGGCTGCGAGCAGGCAGAATTTCAGCGATGAACCTGCCGAGATGATCTCGTTGACCTTGAACTTTTTCAGGAAGGTGTCCGTTTCCGCGGAGCGGTGGGATTTGGATGCAATTGCGGTCAGTCCCTGCTCGGGGCAGCGGCGGATGTGCAGCGGCATGCGGGCATCGCTGGCAGGCACCGGCTCGCCGGGTTTCACGTTCGCCTGCCAGGCCTTGTCGGGAGCCTCGGCGACGAAGAGGCGATTGATGGCCGGCGCATAGACGACGCCCATCACCGGCTTGCCATGTTCGATAATGCCAATATTGACGGTGAACTGGCCGTTCCGGTTTATGAATTCCTTGGTCCCGTCCAGCGGATCGACCAGGGCGAAACGAGCGTCATGTTCTGGAAGCTGACCGGCAGACATTGCCTCCTCGGCTATAACGGCGAGACTAGGCTCGGCGATCATCAGGCCGTCCATGATTAACAATTCGGCTTGGGCGTCAGCGTCAGTGACGGGTGAAGCGTCATCCTTCCGCTCAACAGCGAAGTCGGAAGAATAGATATCCATAATGAGTTTGCCTGCGTCGAGCGCTATGCTTGCCAGCTGATCGCCTGTGATCATTGATATGCCGTCTCCGTTTTTATGATAAAGCCGCGCCGCTTATGCCCACGTTTCGGTGGCAGCGCAAATCCGCTGGGCGATATTCATCGCATCGAAGGCATGGTGGCTGGTTCCGTGACAGATCCTGCCCCGGCCAGCCAGCGCATCCATGAATTCCGCCAATTCCTGGTCGGCAAAATCCATCCGGGCGAACTCGGAAACTGACTCTGCGGGATTGGGACGCGGAGCCCCATCCTGATCACGGGCCAGCGGTGCGTGGATCAGCATTTCCGGCCCATAGGCGTCAAGGCCCGGCAGATGGCCGTCAAGCCAGACATAGCCCTCCTCGTAGCCGAGTTCGAGCCGGAAGGTCTGGCGCCAGGAGGTGGCCGAGGCGTGAAGCTGCGCGATCGCGCCCGATCCCGCCTTCATGATGGCGAACAAGTTTGCGCCATTGTCCGGCTCGTCCGGCGCCATGGCCTTGACGCTTTCGAACGGTCCACAGAACAGGTGCAGCAGGTCGAGCATGTGAATGCCATGGCCGATCAGGATTCCCTGCTGTTCGGCGTCGGCGCTTGGAAAGCCAGCATGACCATAAATGGCGCGCGCGGTCAGAAGCCGACCATAAGGTTCGCCGCGGATAAGATCTGCAGCGGCGCGGACATTCTCATGATATCGTAGCGAGCATCCGAACTTCAGGATGGCGTCGTTGTCGCGTTCGGCGCGGCGAATATTGATGATGTCCTCGACACTCAGCCCGCCTGGCAGCTCGCTGAGGACGTGGATTCCCGCGCCAAGCGCCCACAGCGATGCGGTGGCTGCAAGATGCGGGGGCAGGGCGAGGATCACGGCATCGATGCGGGTCGGGTCAAATGCTTCACGCCAGTCGTTTTCGGTAAAGTCTCCGACATCGTCAGGCGCCCAGGTTCTGACAATCTGCGCGCCCGGATGGCGTGCAATGGCCTGGCAACGCTGGGCTGCTAGCTGGCTTTTTCCAAGAATGGCGAACCGCAGCGATGACATTGGTGACCTGGGGACTCTCTACTCTGGCCATCCGCCTAGCGCCAATGACCGGGGGCGGCAACTCCCGTCTGCGGTCGCTCGGCATGTTCGCCCGGTTGGCCTCAAGGCCGCACATTCCAGGCCGCAAGAGTCGCCACGCCGCCTTCCAGCCGGACCTGGGCAAAGGCGCCGGTCTTGAGCTTGAGGTCAGTGGATTCCGGCAAGTCCGTAGCGGTCTCGACCACTTGTCGGGCAAAGCGGGCAATCCCGTTGCTGGTCACGACAAGGACCGGGCCATCATTCTCGGCCTGTCCTAGCAGGATGAACAGGTACTTCCAGTTCTGGGCAAGGGCGTCTGGATCAACGACCCAGCCGGGCGGGGCGATGGCTTCATGCTCCCAGCGGTCGAGGGCGTCCTGGCCGATGCGGGCGACCACTTTGTCCTCAGGCTGGTTCTCGTCCGGCCCATAATCGATCTCGCGCAGGAAATCGGCAATCTCCAGCGCCGGGGGATTGGCCTGGGCAGCGCGTATGGTATCGGCGGTCTGGCGCGTGCGCTTCAGCGGCCCGGCAATCGTGCGGGAAAAGACGATGCCCTTGTCGCGGAAATAGGTGCCAAGCGCGTCGGCCTGCGCCTGTCCGGAGACAGACAGGTCTAGATCGGTTCGTGCGCCGACCCGGGTAACGGTGTCACCCTTGTCGAACGTGTTGCCGTGGCGGACGATGTAGATATCACGCGGCATCAGCGAGGGGCGTCCATCGGATCGCCATGCTCGGCAATCAGTTTCTCGGCGAACGTGGCATCTTCCGGCGTATCGACGCCCCACATGGCATTGGTACCCGGCTCCACAGCCACGGCCTGGATGGTCATGCCATTCTCAAGGAACCGCAGCTGTTCCAGCCCTTCCAGCGCTTCATAGTGACCGACAGGAAGGCTGGCAAAACGTTCAAGAGCATCCATCCGGAAACCGTAGAGCCCGATATGCCGCCAGACGGGCGACAGGGGTCCCTGCTTGCGCAGCGCGTCTTCCTTGCGGATGGCCGGGATGATCTGTTTGGAAAACCAGAGGGCCATGCCGTCTGCCCGGCGAATGCAGCTGGTGCCGCTGAACGGTTCGCGCTTCTTCTGCTCGCGGATCGTGTCGAGCGCCTCCCAGTCCAGCTGCACGACCGGCGTCACCACGTCGGCGGTTCCGGTTTCGGCCGCATCAATCAGGGCGCTCAGATAGCCGGGCGGCGTGAAAGGTGCGTCGCCCTGCAGGTTGAGAATGAAGTCGGGACCTGAGCCGTGCGCGCGGGCTGCCGCCAGGGCGCGATCGGTTCCTGACGGCAGGGCCGGATCGGTCAGCAGCGCCGGCGCCCCAATCGCCGCAGCGTGGTCCATAATCGCCTGGTCATCGGTTGCGATGACATAGTCTGTATCTGCTCGCATCGCCGACACACGCGCCGCGATATCGGCCACCCGCGACACCAGGGAATGGCCTGCAATCACGTGAAGCGGCTTTGCCGGAAACCGGGTCGACCCGATCCGGGCGGGGATGACGATGAGCGTTTTCAAGGCTCTTTATTCTCCTTCTGGAGGTCCGGGTCTGCGCGTGCACCGGCGAACCGTCAAGGGAAATTGGGTGCGATGTTTCTGCGTACCTGCAATCCAACATGGCTGTTCTGACCAGAACTTGTTCAGGGCGTGGAAAAAGTGTCATCAGAACGAATTAAAGGTAGAGAATGGCGCGCCGGAATAGTTGTCTCAGCGCGTGGACGTGAACTCTAGCCGGTGGGGTCATTCAGGGTGTTTGCGTCCATCCATTGATGCATACCGTGACGATTGGAATTGTGGTGATGGTCGAGTTTCGCTTTTTAACCTTGGCGCTGGTCGGCTTCGGTGCGGCCCTTGGCGCTGTATTCTTCGGCGTAGTCGTCATCGATAGCCAGATCGCTCCCGAGTTACGCCAGCTGGCATTTTACGGATCAAACGTCGTCATTGTCCTGGGCCTATTGATTTCAGTCCTGGCCATATTCCTTCGCCGGCATGCGCTTGATGATATCGCTTTGGGCGTGCTGCGCCCCGGCACGATTGACAAGACCTCTGAGCGGCGCGAGGCGATTGAGTAGACGTCCTGCTTTGGGCGACGCGCGAATGCAATTGGCTCAGGGGAGATTCGCAATTTCCTCCCGAAAATAGTCGATGGTAGGTCCCAGTCCTTCCTCGAGCTTTACAGTCGGCTGCCAGTCAATTGTCTTCATCGCGAGGCTGATATCCGGTCGTCGCTTGCGCGGATCGTCCTGAGGTAAGGGCTTGTTCAGGATTTTCGAGCTCGAGCCGGTTAGCTCGATTACCTTTTCGGCAAGCTGAAGGATCGTGAATTCGCGCGGATTGCCGATATTTATCGGGCCGGTGATTTCCTTGTCGGAATCCATGAGGCGGATCAGTCCGTCGACCAGATCAGAGACGTAGCAGAAGCTGCGGGTCTGGTTCCCGTCGCCATAGACCGTGATATCCTCGCCACGCAATGCTTGCACGATGAAGTTTGAGACGACCCGGCCATCATTGGGGTGCATCCGGGGGCCATAGGTGTTGAAAATGCGAGCGACCTTGATCTCAAGCCCGTGCTGACGGTGATAGTCGAAGAACAGCGTCTCTGCGCAACGCTTGCCTTCGTCGTAGCAGGAGCGCACGCCGATCGGATTTACGTTCCCCCAATATTCTTCCTTTTGCGGATGGATTTCCGGGTCGCCATAGACTTCTGATGTCGAGGCCTGAAGAATGCGTGCCTTGGTTCGCTTGGCGAGGCCCAGCATGTTGATGGCCCCGTGCACAGAGGTCTTGGTGGTCTGGACCGGGTCAAACTGATAGTGAATGGGGCTCGCCGGACAAGCGAGGTTGTAGATCTCGTCTACTTCCACAAAGAGCGGAAAAGTTATGTCATGGCGCATGATCTCGAAACGGGGATTCGCGAGCAGGTGCGCGACATTGCTGCGCCGGCCCGTGTAGAAATTGTCGACACACAGGACTTCTGCGCCGCGCTCCAGAAGGCGTTCACACAGAAATGAGCCTATGAAGCCCGCGCCGCCGGTAACGAGTATTCGAGAGACATAATGCATGGATGCTCGATGCCTTGCTGCTGGCGCTATCGTCAAGTGATGAAGCACGCTTCCGACTGCCCGGCAGGCGACAATTTGGGCATGCCGGGATCGATCGTTAAGAAATCGCAGCGCCATTGTTGAAGGTGGCTACATTGTCGGTAACTAGATCAGTTGCTACGACCGGTGCGACGCCAGATACCTTGGACAGATTAATGACAGACCTGACCCATCTCGATCGGCTGGAGGCCGAAAGCATTCATATTCTGCGCGAAGTTGCGGCCTCCATGCAGAATCCCGTCATGATGTATTCGATCGGAAAGGATAGCTCGGTCCTGTTGCATCTGGCCCGTAAGGCTTTTCATCCCGGTCCAATCCCGTTTCCGCTCCTGCATGTTGATACCACCTGGAAATTCCGGGAGATGATCGCTTTCCGGGACGCTTTGAAAGACGATCCGCAGACCGACCTACTTGTGCACATCAACCAGGACGGTGTTGACCAAGGTATCGGGCCGTTCACGCATGGCTCAGCGCTGCATACTGATGTGATGAAGACGCAGGCGTTGAAGCAGGCCCTGGACAAGTACAAATTCGATGCAGCCATTGGCGGGGCACGGCGCGACGAGGAAAAGTCGCGTGCGAAAGAGCGCATTTTCTCTTTCCGCTCCGCCCAACATCGCTGGGATCCGAAGAATCAGCGTCCTGAACTCTGGTCGCTTTACAATACTCGGATTAAACCCGGCGAGAGCGTTCGGGTCTTCCCGATCTCGAACTGGACCGAACTCGACATCTGGCAGTACATTTTTCAGGAGGGCATCGAGATTGTGCCGCTTTATTTTGCGGCCGAACGGCCTGTGGTTGAGCGTGACGGAATCATGGTGATGGTTGACGATGACCGACTGCCGCTAGAGCCCGGTGAAAAGCCGCAAATGAAGAAAGTGCGCTTCCGCACGCTAGGCTGCTACCCGCTGACAGGTGCTGTCGAGTCCGAAGCATCAACAATTACCGAAATCATAGAGGAAATGCTGCGCACCACGACATCCGAGCGCGAGGGACGCGCGATAGACAAGGACGCGCCAGCCTCGATGGAAATGAAAAAGCAAGAGGGCTACTTCTGATGAACGCCTACGCAGCCCCCCAGTTCGCCGATATCGAGACCTATCTCGACAGCCAGTTGAAGAAATCGCTGCTGCGTTTCATCACCTGCGGCTCCGTCGACGATGGCAAGTCGACCTTGATTGGCCGGCTTCTCTACGAGTCGAAGATGATCTTCGACGACCAGCTGGCCTCGTTGAAGAACGAGTCGAAGAAGTTTGGCACGCAGGGCGAGGAGATCGATTTTGCGCTTCTTGTCGACGGCCTCGCTGCCGAGCGCGAACAGGGCATTACCATAGATGTCGCCTATCGCTTCTTTTCAACCGACCGGCGGAAATTCATTGTCGCCGACACACCCGGCCACGAGCAGTACACCCGCAACATGGCGACGGGTGCGTCCACGGCCGACCTCGCCATCGTGATGATCGATGCGCGCAAAGGCGTCCTCACGCAGACGCGCCGCCACAGCTTCATTGTGTCGCTGCTCGGCATCAAGCACGTCGTGCTCTGCATCAACAAGATGGACCTGGTCGACTACGATAAAGCCACCTACGACCGGATTCTTGCAGATTATCGGGAATTCACGGCCGATTTCGGTTTTGAAAGCATCCAGGCCATCCCGGTCTCGGCGCTAGCTGGCGACAACATCGTTACAAATAGCGATCGGACAGCTTGGTATGACGGACCGCCTCTGATTGAATACCTCGATACGGTCGAGATCCATTCTGATGAGGCCGAGAAGCCGTTCCGGATGCCGGTGCAATGGGTGAACCGCCCTAACCTCGATTTTCGCGGTTTTGCCGGCCAAGTGATCTCCGGCACAATCAAGCCGGGCGATAAAATTCGCGCCTTGCCTTCGGGTCGTTCAAGCGCTGTGTCGCGTATCGTGACCATGGATGGTGACCTGGAAGAGGCGGTCGAAGGCCAGTCCGTAACGCTTACGCTCGAAGACGAGATCGACATTTCGCGGGGCGATGTGCTCTGCGCGGACCAGAGCCCGGCTGAGGTGTCCGACCAGTTCCAGGCCACGATGCTGTGGATGTCCGACAGCGCGATGCTGCCGGGCCGCTCCTACGTGATGAAAATGGGTGCCCGTGAATGCCAGATGCAGGTCACCGAAGAAAAATACCGCATCGATGTGAATACGCGCGCCCACGAAGCCGCTAAAACGTTAGGGCTAAACGAGATCGGTGTCGTGAATATCGCGCTGGATCGCGAAGTTGCCTTCGATCCGTACAAGAACAACCGCAGAATGGGGGGCTTCATCGTCATCGATCGGATGACGAATGAGACGGTCGGCCTCGGACTGCTGAACTTCGCGCTGCGCCGCGCCTCCAACATTCATCGCCAGTCGATGGATGTCAGCAAGGAGGTTCGCGCCTCGATGAAGGGTCAGAAGCCCGTCATCCTCTGGTTCACCGGTCTGTCGGGTGCGGGCAAGTCGACCGTGGCCAATATTGTCGAGAAGCGGCTCGCTGCGATCGGCAAGCACACCTACACGCTCGACGGCGACAATGTACGCCATGGTCTCAACAATGACCTCGGCTTTACTGACGCCGACCGCGTCGAGAATATCCGCCGTGTTGGCGAAGTATCCAAGCTCATGATCGACGCCGGCCTGATCGTGCTCGTCTCCTTTATTTCGCCGTTCCGTGCCGAGCGTCGGATCGTCCGTCAGATGGTCGATGATGGCGAGTTCTGGGAAATCTTCGTCGATGCACCGATCGAGGTGGCCGAGCAGCGGGATGTGAAGGGCCTCTACAAGAAGGCGCGTGCTGGCGAGATCAAGAACTTTACCGGCATCGACAGCCCGTATGAGCCGCCAATGGATCCCGAAATCCACCTCGACACGAACAAGCTTTCGCCGGAAGACGCTGCTGACCTGGTGATGGAGCAGCTTCAGAAGGCCGGAACCCTGAGCGGCTAGCGCTGCGACGGCTCGTTGCGCAGGTGCGGCGCGGCTTGCGTCGCTGCCGGGCGGGACGGGCTTTCGCGCTCCGGCTTCGAAACTTCGTGCCAGACATGCGGTCGACGGCCATGTAGTGTTGCTGGGTTCCAGCTCATGGCTCGCATTAGAGCAGCACTCGATTTTGTTCGGGACTTCTGCACAACGCGGCGACGTCTTAGTGTAGATGGCAAAGTGGCAAGTGCCTCCTGCAGCCCGCGCCGCATGGCGTAGGCATGGTCTTTTCCGAAGGCGCGAAGATAGAGATATAGCGTCGCGAGCACATGACCTGGGAGCGTCAGCGCCAGGGCGAGCGGCGGCATGTTGATTAGATAGGTTCTCAGCCGATTGCGGGTGCCGAGCCGCACGGTGAAGTCGCTGTAGCGACCGGTGATTGCGCTGCCATGATGCAAAAGGACAGCCTGTGGAACGAAGATGCAGCGTTCGCCCCGCAGTCGGAGCCTGAAACCCAGATCGACATCCTCACAGTAGCAGAAAAAATTTTCGTCAAAGCCGCCCGCGCGGAGAAATGCTTCGCGACGAAATAGTGCTCCTGCGCCGCAGGGTGAGAAGCACTCGCCTTCGCCTGGCATGTCTTCGGCTTTTCGGCCAAATCCGCCGCGCCATGGAATACCAAGAACGAAATAACAGTCGCCTGCACCGTCGATGAGTCCAGGATTAGCTGCATCATATTGAGCACTGGCAAACATTGAGACGTCCGTATGGCGCTTCGTGGCATGCAGCAGTTCGTCAAGCCATGCCGGCTGGCATTCAGTGTCTGGGTTGAGCAGGGCGAGCCAGTCTCCGGTTGCCATCTCAGCGGCAAGATTGTTGGCCCCGGCAAATCCGATATTGCGTTCGAGCCGAACTAGCTTGGCATTTGGCAGGCCGGCGAAGTCGATCCTGTCGGCAGAGCCGTCCGTCGACGCGTTGTCGACAACGATGACTTCATCAGGCAAGCGGCTCTGATGCCTGAGATGGTCAAGCGCAGTCAGCACCATATCGCCGCTATTGTAGTTTACGATGATGACGCTGGCGCTTTCAGCTGGCTCGTAGGTCACGCAACTGTCTTCCTTGTCCGCCAGTACCCCTGCATACCGCTTAGCTTACAATGCATCGACTACCGAGTCGTAACAAGGGTAGAAGTCGCCGGTGGGGAGCGCTATAGGAGGCAAAGAAGTCCATAGGGTTGTTTTCTTGATACAGTCTCTCGCAATCTCAGATGTCAAATTGATCACACCGAAACGTTTCGGTGACGCCCGGGGTTTCTTTTCTGAAACCTGGAATAGCAAGCTGTTGCGCGATGAGGGTATTGATCTCGAGTTCGTGCAGGACAATCATTCCTATTCCGCGGCGCGAGGGGTTTTGCGGGGCCTGCACTTTCAGAACCTGCCGCATGCCCAGGACAAACTGGTGCGCTGCACGCGCGGACGTGTTTATGATGTCGCTGTCGATATCCGCCGGGGCTCGCCAACATTCGGCCAATATGTCGGCGCAGAACTCAGCGCCGAAAACTGGGCGCAGATTCTCGTTCCTAAAGGCTTCGCGCACGGGTTCGTTACGCTCGAGGATCATTGTGAATTGCAGTACAAGGTTACGGACTACTACGCCCCTGAATGCGATATGAGCATTCGTTGGAATGACCCGGCGATTGGCATCGATTGGATGATTGACCCGTCTGTCGTGACACTGTCAGAAAAGGATGCTAGCGCGCCGCTTCTGTCGGAAGTCGAGTGCGGGTTCGTCTATAAATCGGCTCACGCTGGTTCTGGACAAGGATAAATCATGAAAATTCTCGTCACAGGCGGAGCAGGCTTCATCGGCTCGGCGGTTTGCCGCTATTTGATAGAGGACACCAGCCATAGCATCGTGAATGTCGACAAGCTGACCTATGCGGCGAACCTCCAGTCTCTGACGCCGGTGTCGGATAATGAGCGTTATGCCTTCGAGCAGGCCGACATCGCCGACAAGGATGCCATGCAGGCTATCTTCGAGGCGCATGCGCCGGATGCTGTCATGCACCTGGCCGCCGAAAGCCATGTTGATCGCTCGATCACCGGTGCTGGCGAGTTCATCAATACTAATATCGTCGGCACCTTTGTCATGCTTGATGTGGCCCGCGCCTATTGGGATGGCCTGCTGGCCGAGCGCAAGGATGCGTTCCGGTTCCTGCACGTATCGACCGATGAGGTCTATGGGTCACTCGGCGATGATGGCCTGTTCACCGAAGAGACCGCCTATGATCCGAGTTCTCCCTATTCGGCGTCCAAAGCCGCGTCCGACCACCTGCTGACCGCCTGGCAGCGCACATATGGTTTCCCCGGTCTAATTTCGAACTGCTCGAACAATTACGGGCCTTACCACTTCCCCGAAAAGCTGATTCCGCTAATCACACTCAACGCGCTCGAATACAAGCGGCTGCCGGTCTATGGCGATGGCTCGAATGTCCGCGACTGGCTCTACGTCCGTGATCACGCGCGCGCCTTGCTGCAGATTCTCCAGAAAGGCCGGCTCGGCCAGAAGTACAATGTCGGCGGCAACAATGAGCGCACAAACCTGCAGGTTGTTCACGCCATCTGCGACACGCTTGACCGCCTGGCGCCGGGCGACACGCCGCGCCGCGAGCTGATCGAGTTCGTCGCAGACCGGCCCGGCCACGATGCGCGCTATGCGATCGACTCCAGCAAGCTGCAGTCCGAGATTGGCTGGACCGCGGAAGAAAATTTCGAGACTGGGTTGGAAAAGACCATCCGTTGGTATCTCGACAACGAAGCCTGGTGGCGGCCGCTGCGAGAAAAAACCTATGCTGGAGAACGCCTTGGCCTGTTGAAGTCGGGCTAGGACCCGGCTAGCGGAGAGTGCATGAGTATCCTTGTCATCGGACAGTCAGGACAGATTGCGCGCGCGCTCGCCGAACGGGCGACGCCCCCGCACGGGGTGGTGACGCTTGGCAGACCTGAGCTTGATATCACCGACCCGGGCTCAATCCGCCGGTCGATAGCAGCCCAGAAGCCGCAATTGGTTATCAACGCGTCTGCCTACACCGCCGTCGACAAGGCCGAAACCGAACCCGATGCGGCGTTTGCTGTAAACGCAGAGGGGCCTGGAGCCCTTGCGGAGGCCTGTGCTGCAGCCGGGATTCCGCTCATACACTACTCGACCGATTACGTTTATGACGGCAGCAAGGCCGGACCCTATGTTGAAGACGATCCGACGTCACCGCTTGGCGTCTATGGGCGTTCGAAGCTCGCTGGTGAAGACGCTGTGAGGGCGGCTGGCGGCGATCATGTCATCCTGCGCACCGCATGGGTGTACAGCCCGTTTGCGGGGAATTTCGTCCGAACAATGTTGAGGCTGGCCAGCAGCCGTGATGAGCTTGGCGTCGTTGCCGACCAGTGGGGCTGCCCGACATCTGCGCTGGACATTGCCGATGCCACCCTTGTGATTGCAGACCGCTGGTTCGCCGGAAACGGCCAGCCGGGCATGTTTCACATGGCCGGCACAGGCGAGACCAACTGGCATGGATTTGCCGAGGAAATCTTTCGCCTGTCGAAGCAGGTCGGTGGGCCATCCGCCACCGCAAGGCCGATCCCGGCCACCGAGTTTCCGACGCCCGCAAAGAGGCCCGCAAACTCGCGGCTCGATTGCGCCCGTCTCGAACAGGTTTACAGCATCACCCTGCCGGAATGGCAGGACAGCCTTCGCGAAACCGTTCGCCGGCTGCTTGAAGAGGAAGAAAGCGTATGAAGGGTATCATCCTGGCTGGCGGTTCGGGCACGCGCCTCAACCCGGTCACCAGTGTCGTGTCGAAGCAGCTTCTGCCTGTCTATGACAAGCCGATGGTACATTATCCCATCAGCACGCTCATGCTGGCGAATATCCGCGATATCCTCATCATCACGACGCCGCAGTCATCGGCCCTGTTCCGGGGTTTGCTTGGCGACGGCAGCCAGTTGGGGATGAATTTCCAGTATGCCGTCCAGGAGAAGCCGGAGGGCCTCGCCCAGGCGTTCCTGATCGGCAAGGATTTCATTGGCAATGACCCGTGCGCACTGGCGCTCGGAGATAACATTTTTTACGGCGCAGGCCTCGGAGAGCAGTTGCGCGTAGCCGGCGAGTTGAAGGATGGAGCGCGCGTCTTCGCATACCGGGTGAGCGACCCGCAGCGTTTCGGCATCGTCGAGATCGACAGAGACGGCAACGCGCTGTCGATTGAAGAGAAGCCGAAAGAGCCGAAGAGCGACTGGGCCGTCACCGGCCTCTATTTCTATGACAATCAGGTCGTCGATGTTGCGAAATCGGTGAAACCATCGAAACGCGGCGAACTCGAGATCACGAGCGTGAACGACATCTACCTGTCTCAGAACCAGCTGAGCGTGAGCCGGCTGCCACGTGGAACCGCCTGGCTGGATGCGGGGACCTTCGACAGCCTGCTGGAGGCATCCCATTTCGTTCAGACGCTCGAAAAACGCCAGAAATTCAAGATTGCCTGCCTTGAGGAAATCGCCTGGCGCCAGGGCTTCATCGGCTCCTCGCAGCTCGAGAAGGCAGCCCGTGTCTACAAGAATGACTACAAGTCCTATCTGTTGGGCTTGCTGAAGACCTAGTTTGCGGCCGAGCGAACAGTGGTGAGATTGTGCAGCGTTGGCTCCTCCACGTAGTCGTCCCCATCGTTCTCTTCGGCAAGACGCTTGCGTTCAGCTGCGCGGGCATCGAGTACGGTCTGCGTTTCACCGATCATTCTGACTTCTCCACGCTCAAGCCAGATGACCTTCGTCGCGACACTACGGATCAGTTGCAGATTGTGTGACGCAATGACAATGATACCCGCCTTCTCTAGAAGTTCGTTAATCCGTACCTGTGCTTTTTCCTGGAAGTCCTCATCACCTGCGCCGATCCATTCATCAAGCAGGACGATGTCCGGCCGGAACGCCGTAGCGCACGCAAACTTGAGTCGCATCGCCATGCCCTGTGAGTAGGTCCGGATCGGCAGGTGCACGTAGTCACCAAGCTCGGTAAACTCAATAATCTCGGGCACGACCTGCTTGATCTGGCGGCGATTGGCGCCGGCCATCAGGCCGGACAGATAGATGTTCTGCAGGCCCGTTGCTTCCGCATTCATGCCGATTCCCATCGAGAACATGGTCGCGATCCGACCTTTGGTGAGTACGCGGCCTTTTTGTGGCGTATAGATACCGCCCATGACGCGTAGAAGTGTTGTTTTGCCAGAACCATTCGATCCAATTATGCCGAAGCGGTCGCCGTCGTTCAATTCAAGAGAAACTGACCTGAGCGCAGAAACGCTCAGCCGGTTTCTCTTGTCGCGGTCAATCTGGCCGGCAACCCGGCGGGACTCCCGGTTGGCGGTTTCGGCTTCTCCGACCCTGCGTGCTTTTGCTGCCGTCGGGAACGTCAGCGTTACGTTTTCCAATTTGATTTGTGTCATCGGCCTACTGGATCCAGTAAATTACCTTCCTGCGGCCCCAGGCGAATGTCAGAATAGCCAGCACCCAGCCCGCCGCTGTAATGCCTCCGACCGTTTTCCAGGAATCAATGGGAAACGTCCCGTCGAGCAGTGGTACCCGGAGAATATCAATGAAGTAAGTCAGCGGATTATAGTACGCGACATACGCCATTAGTGTTCCCGGAACAGGAATCCAGAGAATGGGCGTCAAGAAGATGGCCATGCGCATAATCGCCGCCAAAAACTGCGCGGCATCTCGGTATCGCGCCATGACTATGCCCAGGAACAAGTAAACCCAGATCGCATTGAACAGTGTTACCGCGAAAGCCGGCAAAACTTTCCATGCGCCAACGGTCGGCGAGTACCCAAAATAGATAAGAACAACAAGTGCGCCGACAATGTTGAAGACAAATACAATCGTATTTGTCGAGATGCTGTTAAAGACGAACAGGCTCAAAGGCATCAGCGTGCCTTTGAGCCAACTGGCTGCAGTCACAAACACGTTCACTGCAGACAGGATCATCTGGCTAAGGAGCTGAAAAAACAGGAATCCGAATATTACGTAACTCGCCTCATCGGACAGCTCTCCTCTGGAAACGGCCACGCGAAACGTCAGAATCGCGAACACGAACATAATGAAACTTAGAGTCGCCCAGAGAATGCCGAGAGAGGCTCGGCGATACGTGCTGACGAAGCTTTCCCAGGCCAGGGCCGTCCAGACATCAGCGCGCGAAAGGCCTTGCCAGATGTCGATCAGGGCTGCCAGCAGGGCGTTCCTGTCAGACCGAATACTCTGCTGTGGCAGGTCGAGCGTGACCGGCTTTTGCCGGCCCGCTCTGCTGCGGTCCTGCCGCGTGGAACGATCGCTGATGCTTGTGTCACTCATTTGCGATTCAAAAACCACGCTGTCACGATCAGATCAAGCTGGCTTTACGGCTATCCTGTCACAACGCCGTACCATCGCTGAGCTGGCGCCACTGTGCCCCGTCGAAAACGGCGACCTCACCGGCATCGGCGAAATAGACGAGACTGCCGGCCTGCGGCGACGATGGGAGATGGGCAGCGTCATAGCCTGCGAATACAAACGGGGCGCCTGACTTCATCTGTTCAGCCTCGATTATCAGCTGCGGACTATCGAAGCTGTTTGCCGCCCACAGGCTGACCCCCGCAACGCTCGAGCCCAGGGTCAGTCCGCCGATGCCGGCGTTTGAAACAATGGCACCCGAGCTCGCCAGCGACCCGGGCGCGGTTGAGCCATAGGCCTGCAAGAGGAAGCCGGACGCCGCGTTCTCGACTTCAAGACGTGTTGCCCCTGAGCCAGGGTCCGCAGGGTTGAAGATTCGCATCGCGACCTTGTAGCCCGGCCGGTCATAGCGAAGCGACAGGGGTTCGCGGGCGCGATGGTGCCGCGCCGTTCAGTCCGACAAAGCCGGTCTCATGGTCCACCGTCAGGGCTGTCTTTCAGTCTTCGCCGTCGGCGCTCACTTTCCTGGCAAGGTCGTCTGTGCCGGACAGGCCAACTTCCGCACGGCCCTCACAATCTGTCTGGAATACGATTGACGACGTGTTCGCAGCGCCGAGCTTGTTCAGCGCGAGATAGGCACGCCCGCTGCCCGGCGTCACATCGTCATGGCTGAAGAGCACCGTGTCGGATTTGACGGCGAGGCGTTGGGACGAGGTGGCGGACGCATTGATGCCGAACAGGTCTGCGCCGTCCGGCCGGGCTGCGTCCAGCTGCCAGCCTGCAGCGGGTATGATGATTCGCCAGGTGCCGTCCTGAAAGAAGGCGAGGCTGTGCTCGACCGCGGCGGTCCAGGCTGCGCCGCTGGCACCGGCCGGCAGGATGTCTCCGGCACCATCCTCCGGCGCTGCAGGTTCGGCGGCCACGCTCCGCGATTGCACTACTATCTGTACCAGCCAGTCGAGGCGCGAGAGACTCATTCAGCGTGACATGCTTCTGCACCTGATTCGGCTGCAGGTACGGTAATGAGAGATTGTGCGTCTGATCCATGTCCGCGGGGCCTTCCTTGTGCGTTGACGCGAGGAAGTATGTGCAGAGGCGTCATACGGTCGGATGGATTGAGGCTCGCCGCGTCTCGAGGCATGTGAAAAGCCCGCTTCAAAAGCTTTTTCTAGAGTTGCGCCAACCCCTGCCATGATGTGAATAAGATATCCGATCAGCAAGGCCGCGTCGGCCTGGCGGGTTCGCCAAAGCTCTTGAAACGCTTTTTCGGTTGGAGCTATGACTGACAGGGACGCTGGCCCCGCGCGGGCTGTGGGATGCAACGATTACTGAGGACAAAACATGCGAACACGTTCTGGCAATACCGGTATGGCCATTGGCCTGCTGGCGATGGGTGTGATTGTTTCGGGATGCAAGTGGGTAAACCCGGACAATGCGGACGCCCCTGAAAGCGAGCAGTCAGCAGACCCTCGGACTGATGCGCCTGCTGACGGCGCGACTTCGGCGGATGAGGCGTCCGCACCATTCGACGCATCGAAGTATGCGGCTGGGCCGAGGGGCGTGCCCATTCGCGATGGAGATCTGGTTAGGGTTCAGGACGACGGATTTGTCATTACGGCCAGAGGTCCCAACCCGTCCATTGGGCCGGGTGAAATCTATCCATTTGAAGAGGGCGCGACTTACAAGGTAACGGTGGAATACATTCCGCAAGAATACGTCGGCGAGCCAATGGCGGATATTGTCGCATGGACGCTCAATGATGCGGGGGATCCGATCGACGAGCGCGCCTATCAAGCCACGTTTCATGCGGGATCGCCGCCTGTCGGTGCGCTCCACAAGATTTGGCAAACCTTCCGGGTCGGCTCCTCAAACGCGGAAGATGAAGGGGTCGCAGTGATTCCGTACACGGACGCCGGCAGGGGGCTTCGCTTCACGAGTAATCCACTACGAGGCGGGGATGGTTCTCAGGCTCGCGTCATTAGTGTCTCGGTAACCAGACAATAGTCGGGAAAAGAGCGCAACTCGACTTGAATTGCCGACTACCGGACTGAGGGTTGCGCGCTCTCAAATGCGTAGTGCGACATTGTTTTGATGTCTTGCTGGGACAGGACATCAAGTTCGAATGGCTGCCAATTCAGCTCAGTGTCGCGGTCGAAGGCGGACAAGTAATCATCCATGCCAAACTTCTCAGCACTTGCCAGAGCCATATGCTGACAGATTTGTGCGACTTTAGGAGAAATAGTGCTGTATTGCGTGTGGTCATTGTCCAGCCTCACGGCGTCCTCGCGCATGCCGGTCACCATCTTGTTGACCTGATCAACAGACATTTTTTCGCCGAATAGAGTAGCTGAGTAGAAGATGAATATCTGCTGTTTCAGGCTGAACTTTTCCGTCCTTGGCAGGCCGCTAATCTGAGAGAGTCCGGCAGCGCAGGGAACACTGCTTTCGAACAAGTTGAGTATATTTTCACCCTGAGCGTACGGCGTATACTTGATGACTCCGTCAAATTTTTCATTTGTCAGCTTTATATGCTTGAAAAGCTGGTAAATGCTACTGAGGCGTTCGATCGCATATTCGTCGGGGTTGACTCGGACACGCCCGTATCGCGCGCTCTGTAGAAACATCGAGTCAAGGAACTTGTCGAACCGTCTAAAGAATATGAGTGTCTCTAAGCTCGTTCGAGCTTTTCCACTTTCTATGAGTCCATGTAAAGAACCGATGAACTTCGGGCCGATCAGATTAGAAAACTGTTCGGATGAAAATATGATCGGTTTGTGCTCATGAGAATCAATGAGTTCGTTTAAGAGTTGAACGATATTCGGATGAATCGACTTGGTCCGCAGGTCCTGGGCAAGCTGATGGTGGCC